>NZ_CP193627.1:4800000-7897500 GCF_052936295.1 Saccharothrix sp. DSM 118769
ACGCCCGCGCCGAGCTGGACCGGGCCCGGGCGGAACTCGCCGACGAGCGCCACGACCACCGCGTGCGGCTCGACCAGGCCGACCGGGCCGCGCGGGAACGGCTCGACGCGCTGGAGCAGGCCCGCGCCCAGACCCAGGTCCGGGCCGAGCGCGCCGAACGCCAGCTCGACCGGGTGCAGGCCGAGCTGGACGCCCTCAAGGCCGAGCGCCGGGCTTCCGCGCGTGACGAGCGGGAGGGGCGTGACGAGCGGCAGGAGGGGCGTGGGGATCGGGAGTGACCGACTCCGCCGGTCGCCACACGGCGGGCCGCCGGGTTCACCGGGTGGGCGCGTCCCCGCGGAACAGGTCGAGGTGGCGGCGCACCCAGTCGGCGAAGGGCCGCGGGTCGCGCCCGAGTACCTCCCGCACGTGCCCGCCGACCCCTCGCTCGGCGGGTGTGGGCTCGCCGAGGATCGCCAGCGTGCCTTCGACCACCGCTTCGGGCATGAACCCCAGCATCAGCTCCCGGGCCTGCTCGCGGGTCTGCTCGACGAACCGCACGGGCACGCCCAGCTCCTCGCCGATGGTCGCGGCGCGCTGCCGGGGCGTGGTGGCCTCCGGTCCGGTCAGCTCGTAGACGCGGCCGTCGTGGCCGCCGCGCAGGGCCGCCGCGGCGACCTCGGCGATGTCGGCCGGGTCCACCACCGGCAGGCCGATGTCGCCGAACGGCGCGGCGACCTCCCGCCCGGCGCGGACCGACCCGGCCCACGCGGCGGCGTTGGACGCGAACCCGCCGGGCCGCAGGACCGTCCACGCCGGGAACGACGTCCGCACGAGGTCCTCGACCGCGCGCAGCGGCGCGTGCGACACCGAGTCGGGCCGCGTGCCGGCGGCCTGCGAGGACAGCAGCACCACCCGCTCCACGCCGCCGGCCTTCGCCACGTCGAGGACCGCCCCGACGTCCAGGTGCGCGCCGGCGCCCGACACCAGCAGGAACAGCGCGTCGGCGCCCGCCGCGGCCGGCCGCAGCGTCTCCGGCCGGGTCAGGTCGGCCACCGCGTGCCGCGCCCCCGCCGGTACGTCCGCGGTGCCGCGCGACACCGCCGTCACCTGCTCGCCGGCCTCGGCCAGTGCCCGCACCAGCGGCCGGCCCACGTTGCCGGTAGCTCCCGTCACCACGATCACGAACCTGCTCCTCGCTGTCGCCCGCACCGCTTCCCACCAGGCGTTCTCGTCCGGTGAGGCGGTGCGGGGGAACGCTAACAGCGCCGGTATAGTAGGTACCTAGGAGATAGTGGCTACCCGAGGGGAAGTAAGGTGATCGATCCCCGGCCGACCGACCCGGTCCTGGCGTGCCCGATCGCGCCGGTGGTGGACATCGTGTTCAGCCGGTGGACCACGCCGATCCTGTGGGCGCTGCACGAGTACGGGCGGCAGCGGTTCGTGGAGCTGCACCGCCGCATACCGGCCGTGACGCCGAAGGTGTTGACCCAGCGGTTGCGCCAGCTCGAACGCGACGGGCTGGTCGTGCGCACCTACCACCCCGAGGTGCCGCCGCGGGTGGAGTACGAGATCAGCGCGCTGGGGCTCAGCCTGGCCCCGCTGTTCGCGCACCTGGCCGAGTGGGCGTCGACGCACCTGGGCGACGTGGAGCGGGCCCGCGAGGACTACGACGCGGCGTCCCGCTGACGCAGGCGGACGGGTTTGCCGACCAGGCCGCCGGCCACGAGGCGGTCGATCCCGGGCAGCGCGGACAGCCTCATCAGCGTGCGGCGCGCCCGCAGCCGCAGCGGCGAGTCGGGTAGGAACCAGCGGGCCGCCGAGCGGGCCACGCGCTGCTTGTCGGCCACCACCGGCCGCCACTCGCGTTCGTAGCCGGCGGGGTCGTCCACGTGCCCGGCCAGCACCCACGCCCCGCCCATGCCCAGGGACGCGCCCTGCCCGGCCAGCAGGGACACCGCGCCGCACGCGTCGCCGAGCAGCGCCACCCGGTCCGCCGTCCAGCTCGGCAGCTCCACCTGCGCGACCTGGTCGTAGTAGACCTCCGGCGGGCAGCGCTCCAGCACCCGTGGCACCACCCAGCCCAGTGACCCGTACACCTCGCGCACGGCGGCGCGCGCGTCCGCGGGCAGCCGGGGCGAGGGGTCGCGGTGCACGGTGAACGCGGCGACCCGCCCGTCGCGCAGCCCGTAGAGGCCGACCTGGCGGCCCGTGGTGTCGGTGACGCAGAACCGGCCGGCGACCAGCGCGTGCACCTCGGGGTCGTCGAAGGTGAAGGCGGCGGTGTGGAAGCCGAGGTGGCGGACGTGCCCGTCGCCGAAGACCAGCCGCCGCACGGAGGAGTGCACGCCGTCCGCGCCGACCAGCAGGTCCCCGGCCACGCGGGTGCCGTCGGCCAGGGTCGCGGCGACCCCGTCCGGGCGTCGGTCGACGCCGGCCACGGCCGCGCCGAAGCGCAGGTCCACACCCGCGGGGAGGTCCTCGCGCAGGGCGCGTTCGAGGTCGGGGCGCAGGATGCTCATCAGGCGGCCGTCCAGGGACCGCGCGAGCCGGTCGAACCCGAGCCCGGCGACGCGGCGTCCGCGCGCGTCGACGTAGGCGGCCTCGGCGACGCGGTAGCCGAGTTCGCGCAGGCGGGGCAGCAGGCCCATGCGCTCGGCGGCGTCGTAGCCGGGGCCGAAGAAGTCGATCAGGTAGCCGGTGGTGCGCGGCGAGGGCGCGCGTTCGAGGACGACGACCTCGTGGCCGTCGGTGGCGAGGCGGTGGGCCAGTGCCAGGCCGGCGATGCCCGCCCCGGCGACGACGACCCTCACCGCAGCACCCGGCCCAGGACGGGCACGACGAGGTCGCGGGTGAGGTCCGGTGTCAGCGCGCGGTGCAGCAGGACGCCGTCCACGGCGGCGGCGAGCACGGCGGCGGTCGCCTCGGGGGTGGGCACGCCGCGTTCGGCCAGCCAGGCGGCGAGCGCGGCGCGGAACTCCGCGAGCACCCCGGCGACCGCCCGCCGCAGGTCGTCGTCGCGGGTCGCGGCGAGCAGGGTCTCGGTGAACAGCTCCTGCGGTCCTTGCTCGTCCAGGGCGGTGAGCAGCGCGGACAGGGCGTCCTGCGGGGTGTCGACCGCGTCGAGGACCCGGGACAGGTCGGTCACGGCGGCGCCGAGGGCCTCGACGGAGGCTTCCACGAGCACCGCGGTGAGGGAGTCGAAGTGGTAGTGCACGACGCCGGGGCCGACACCGGCCCGGTCGGCGAGCACGCGGGTGCTGACCGCGCCCCAGCCCTTCTCGGCGATGAGTTCCCGGGCCGCGCGCAGCAGCCGTTGCCTGACCGTCATTTGGACGATCGTACTGGACGATCGTCCAAATTCACAGGCGGACCTCGCCCGGCACCCCCGCGAACCCCAGCAGCCGCGCCCCCTCCTCGCGCACCTCGTCGCGCCCGGCGCGGGTCAGCGGCCGGAACAGCTCGACGTCCAGGCCGGTCGCGGTGAGCCGCCAGGTGCCGTGCACGAAGCCGTCCACCAGCAGGGTCGGCTTGCCGCCGACGACGATCCCGCGCCGGTAGTCCTCCTCGGAGATCACCCGCGTGCGGTCGTCGTGGCCGAGCAGCAGGTTGTCGAACTCGGGCAGGAACCGCGGCGGCGCGGGCACGTCGGGGTCGGGCAGCGGGGCGTCGGGCAGGTCGTGCAGCACGCGCCCGCGTTCGTCGGCGAACACCCGCAGGTCCATCGCCGCCATGACCGGCTTGAGCCGCGTGACGCCCGCCCACGTCTGGACGTCCTTGACCGAGGCGGGGCCGAACGCGGCCAGGTAGCGGCGCACCAGCTCCTCGACGGTCGCGGGCTCGGGCTCGGGTCGGGCGTCGCGGCCCAGCCAGTGCGCGGCGGTCGTCCAGCTCGCCGGCCCGGAGCGGCCCCACACGGCGCGCGGCGGCACCTGCACGGTCGGGAGCAGCAGCGTCGCCGCGTGCGCGAGGGAGGCGGTGTCGAGGCCGGGCCGGCTCGCGCCCAGCAGTTCGCCCAGCTCGGGCCGGGTGCGGGGTCGTTCGGCCATCGAGGCGGCGGCCTCGGCGGTGAGGGCGTCGACATCCAGCCCGTCGAGCACGGCCCCGAACGCCGAGGAGGCCAGCCGCCGGTGCAGGAACGGCCGGAACAGCGGTTCGAACCGGCCGTGGTCGGTGTCGGTAACCAGGTGGATCGTGGCCCGGTGCAGCGGCGCCCGCACCACCCGCCGTGCGAGCAGCGGCGAGGCGAGGTCGTCGGGGACGAACCCGCGCACCCGCGACCACAGGCCGTAGTAGGGGGAGAACGGCTCCTGCGCCTGCACGCCCACCAGGTGCGCGACGACGTCGACGGCCGACCGGTCGGTCCGGTCGAGCAGGAACTGCCGTTCCAACGTGGCCCGGTTCAGCTCGCGAGTGCTCAGCACGCGTTCCTCGATCACCGGGCCACGCTACCGCCGATCGCGGACAACTCCCGTCCTCGATCGGCGTGGGGCGGCAGGTCAGCCGATGTGGTCCTGCCCGATGAGGTCCTGCCCGGCGCGGGCGTTCACGGTGCGGCGCAGCGCCACGGCGTCGGCGCGCACCCGCCCGGGCGCCTCGCGGTCGATCAGCGCCCGGCGCAGCAGGTCGGCCAGCGCGGGCTGGTCGGCGGGGGTGAAGCCGCGCCGGGTGATCTCCTGGGTGCCGACGCGCAGGCCGCGCAGCCCCTCGTCGATGCGCTGCCACGGCAGGCCGATGCCGGAGAGGTAGACGCCGGCCTCGCCGAGCAGCTCGGCCGCCGCGTCGCCGCCGCCCAGCGGCAGCGCGTCGACCGCCAGGTGGTGGGAGCGGGTGAACACGCCGTCGTGGCGGGCCACGTCGAAACCCCGCTCGAACAGGGCCGCGCCGAGGGCCTGGGCGTTGGCGACGCAGGCGGCGGCGTAGTCGGGCCCGGTCTCGGCCAGTTCGGCGGCGGTGACGGCGAGCGCGGCCAGCCGGCCCGCGTCGTAGTTCGCGAGCATGCCGGGGTAGGCGACGTTCGACACGCGTTCGGCCAGGTCGGGGTCGCGGGTGACGACGCAGCCGCCGGAGGGGCCGCCGAAGGACTTGTAGGTGGAGAACGTCATCAGGTGCGCGCCCTCGTGCAGGGGCCGCTGGAACACCCGGCCGGCGACCAGGCCGGCCACGTGCGAGGCGTCGTAGACGAGGATCGCGCCGACCTCGTCGGCGGCGGCGCGCACGGCGGCCACGTCGTGCGGGAACAGCATGAGGCTCGCGCCGATCACCACGATGCGGGGCCGGTGCACGCGCAGGAACCCGGGCAGCTTCGCGTAGTCGATGTCCAGCTCGTCGGGCAGGTAGGGCAGGTCGACGACGGTGAGGCCGCGGATCGCGGGCACGCCCTGGGCGTGGTGGCTGGCGTGGCCGCCGGCGAACTCGGGCAGCACGGCGATCTTGTCGCCGGCGCGGGCGAACGCGGTGTAGACGGCGAGGTTGGCCAGGGTGGCGCTCTGCAACCGCACCTCGGCGTACTCGCCCTCCACCAGCCGCGCGACGAGCATGGGGGCCAGCACTTCGAGGGTGTCGAGGTGGTCGAGGCCCACCTGGTACTTCTCGCCCGGCCAGCCCATGCTGGGCCGCCCGGACAGGGTCGCGCCGTCGACCGCGGCGGCGGCGGGGCTGAGCACGTTGGTGCCCGCGTAGAGCACGATCCCGTCGTCGTCGACCTGGGCGGCGTGGGCGTCGAGGGCCTTGCGGACGGTGTGGGCGACACCGGCGGCGCTCAGGTCGGCGGAGACGGCGGCTTCGACCTCGGCGAGCCTGCGCTGCGCCCGTGGGGA
Organism: Saccharothrix sp. DSM 118769; assembly: GCF_052936295.1. Lineage (NCBI taxonomy): Bacteria > Bacillati > Actinomycetota > Actinomycetes > Pseudonocardiales > Pseudonocardiaceae > Saccharothrix > Saccharothrix sp. DSM 118769. Next base: position 4,805,799 of record NZ_CP193627.1, read on the forward strand.
GGCCCAGGGGGCGATCCTGCTGTTCGTCACGTCCCGGAACGCTAGGGCGTGCGCGGCGGCCGGGGCGACCACCGGGGGTCGGGAGTTGTTCCTACAGTTGTCGGATGCAGGAGCTGCTGGACGAGCTGTCCCGCGAGCTGGGGCGCGGCGTGTCGGTGGACGACGTGACCGGGCGGGTGGTGGCGCACAGCGCGCAGACCGACGACGTGGACCCGGCGCGGGTGCGGTCGATCCTGGCGCGGCGGGTGCCGGCGGACGTGGTGGCGTGGCAGGAGCGGCACGGCATCGCCGCCGCGACGGGCCCGGTGGTGGTGCCGGGGAACCCGGAGCTGGGGTTCGCGCGGCGCGTGGGGTTCCCGCTGCGCCACCGCGGGGTGCTGGTGGGCTACCTGTGGGTGCTGGGGGACGGGGACCTGCCGGCGCTGGCGGACCGGTTGCCCACGCTGGCCGCGCAGGTCCCGGCGGGCGACCGAGCCCCGATCCGGGTGGTGGTCGCCCTGGAGCCGAGGGCGGTGCGCACGGTGGCCGCCTCGGACCCGCTGCCGGAGCTGCCCGGTCACGTCGGGGTGAGCGACCCGCACCCGCCGGACCGCGCGGCGGCGGCCTACCAGCAGGCGTCGGCGGCGGCGGAGCTGGCGCGGCTGGACCCGGCGCTGCCCGCGCGGGCCCGCTGGTCGGACCTGGGCGCCTACCGGCTGCTGCTGGGCGACGCGCCGCAGGACGTGCTGGCCGCGCTGTCGCCGGAGTTCGCGCGCACCCTGGAGGTGTACCTGGACTCGGGGTGCGACGCGCGGGCCACCGCGGCGGCGCTGCACCTGCACCGCACGAGCCTGTACTACCGGTTGGGTCGCATCGCCGAGCTGACCGGCCGCGACCTGTCCGACGGGCGGGCCCGGCTGGAGCTGCACCTGGCGCTGAAGCTGGTGCGGCTGGCGCGGCGCCCGTAGGCCGGCCGGGGACCCGCCCGGGGACCCCGTAGGCCACCCGGGGCCAGGGGGGCGGAACCGCCCGACCGGGCGGCTCCCGCGCGCTACGGTGATCACTCCGACGCGAGGAGTGACGTGCACGACGACCTCGTCTCCCTGCTGTACTTACCGCACCGGGAGCTGGAGAACCGGGTGTTCGCCGCGTTGGCGGAGGCCGGGTTCGACGACGTGACGCCCGCGCAGGCGCGGGTGTTCGGGCTGATCGGCCGCGACGGGTCGCGGCTGACCGAGCTGGCCGAGGCGGCGCAGGTGACCAAGCAGACCGCCGGGTTCCTGGTGGACCGGCTCGAACGCGCCGGGTACGTGGAGCGCACCCCGGACCCGACCGACGCGCGGGCCCGGCTGATCCGGGTCGCGCGCCGGGGTCGGGCGGCGATCCCGGTGGGCCTGGCTGCGGTGGCCGAGGTGGAGCGCGAGTGGACCGCGCACCTGGGCCGGGGGCGGATGGCGGTGCTGCGCGACGCGCTGGCGCGGCTGCGCGAGATCACCGACCCCTACGCGTAGCGGTCGCGGAACGCGCGGCTCGCGGCCGGTCCGGCGGCGAAGACGAACCCGTCGCCGTCGACCCTGCGCCCGGTGGCCGCGTCGACCAGCACCGGTTCGACCTCGCGGCGGGTCCCGGCGTCGACGAGGACCATGCTGCGCTCCTCCGGGGCGAGCCGGGAGTTGCCCCAGGCGGCCAGCGCGACCAGCACGGGCCGCAGCGAGCGGCCGAGGTCGGTCAGCACGTACTCGTGGCGCACGGGTCGTTGCTGGTAGGGCCGCTTCTCCAGCAGGCCGTGGTCGACCAGGGCGCGCAGGCGCGCGGTGAGCATGCTGGTGGAGATGCCCAGGTTCTCCTGGAACTGGTCGAAGCGCGTGTAGCCGTCGAACACGTCGTGCAGGATCAGCAGCGTCCACCACTCGCCGACGTAGCCCAGGGCCGTCGACAGCGGGCACTCCCGGTCCTCCAAGCGCACCTTGCTCCCCACCGCGTCACCTCCGCACCCAGTGGGTGCTAATGTCGAAGTTACTTACTTCTACTCTAGCAGTCACAGGGGGAGCGCGGTGGAACTGGCGGCCAGGCACGCCCTGGTCAGGGGGACCGCCGGGATACGGGAGAAACCTGCCAAGTGGTCGGATAGTGCCTGGTCAGGCGTCGTTGTCGGCGAGGGCGCGGTAGAGCGAGGCGACTGAGGGGTGTCGGCCGGCGTTCTTGCCGGTCTTGATGGTCAGCTTCTTGACGATGTCGGGCATCGGGGTGCCCTTGTCGCGGAGCGCGCGGGCGAAGAGCACGTCGTCTTCATCGATCACTTCGGGGCGGCCGCCGTGGTTGCCGCGTGCGGCGGCGGCTTGCTGGCCTTCGAGGGTTTTCTCGCGGATGTAGTCGCGGTCGAGTTGGGCGGCGACGGCGAGCACGGCGAAGAGCATGGAGCCCATGCCGTGCGGGTCATGGATCCCGGTCAGCAGCCCGGTCAGCAGCTCCAGCTGCACCCCGCCACCCTGAAGTTGGGCGGAGAGGGTCATCAGCTCGGCGGCGTTGCGGGCGAGCCGTTTCATCTCGTGCACAGTGAGGATGACCGGCTGGTCCGGTGCGGCGACCTCCGGTCCCTGCGTCCACTTCTTGCCCGGTCCGCGGTCGGCCGGGACGGGCACGGTGAGTTCGTCGCGCAGCGACGGCACGAGGATGAAGCGGGCGGTGTGGTACCTCGCGGCGGTCTTCCCTGTCATTCGCGGGTGCCACGGTCAGCGCGGTTTGCGTAGTCCTGCGACGAGGAGCTCGACCAGTTGGCGTGCGTCGTAGCGGGGGTCGCTGTCGGCGCCTATGCAGAGGTTTCCGACGCCGCGCATGAGTTGGTAGGCATTGAGGCCGGTGCGGATCTCACCGGAGGCGGCGGCTGCGTCGAGGAGCTGGGTGCACACCGGCAGGAGGCGGTCCAGGAAGTAGGCGTGCAGCGTATCGAAGCCGGCGTTGTCGGTCTGCAACGCGACCGCGAGGCCATGCTTGGTAACCAGGAAGTCGACGAAGAGTTCGACCCACCGTCCGAGGGCGACGTGAGGTGTCGGGCTGGTTTCCAGCAGGGCCGGGCCGGCCTCGGCGCAGGCGTCGACCTGGTGGCGGTAGACGGCGATGATGAGATCCGCCCGGGTCGGGAAATGGCGGTAGATCGTGCCCGTTCCGACGCCGGCCTTAGCCGCGATGTCGCGTACCGGCGCTTCCACGCCTGACGTGACGAAGATCGCGGCGGCCGCGTCGAGCAGAGTTTCCTCGTTACGCCGGGCGTCCGCTCGTTTGGGCCGGGCTGCATGCCCTGTGCCCCGGTCGCTGTCGTTCACCGCACCCTTCCCTCCGCTGCCGAGTTTGCTAAACGGGACAACGTTCCGTATCGTTAAACGGGACATGGTTCCGCTTGCTCATGATGCCAGAGCAGGGGTCGATAACCAAGTCATGCGTTGCCATCACGCTCTATCCGCAATGGAGGAACACGACTCATGCAGTACCGCACCTTGGGCCGCACCGGTGTGCAGGTCAGCTCCCTCGCGCTCGGCGCGATGAACTTCGGCAAGATCGGGCGCACCACCCAGGACGAGGTCACCGCCATCGTCGATGCCGCTCTTGAGGGCGGGATCAACGTCATCGACACTGCCGACGCGTACAGCGGCGGCGAGTCGGAAGAGATGGTCGGCAAGGCCATCGCAGGCCGCCGCGAGGACATCGTGCTGGCCACGAAGGCGGGCCTGCCGATGAGCGACGGGCCCAACCATCAGGGCAGTTCGCGCCGCTGGCTGGTCACCGAGCTGGACAACAGCCTGCGCCGCCTCGGTGTCGACCACGTTGATCTCTACCAGATCCACCGGTGGGACCCGAGCACCGGCGACGAGGAGACCCTGTCGGCGTTGACCGACCTGCAACGCGCGGGAAAGATCCGTTACTTCGGCTCCTCGACGTTCCCCGCATACCGCATCGTGCAGGCCCAGTGGGCCGCCCGTGAGTATCACCTGAGCCGTTACGTCACCGAACAGCCCAGCTACTCGATCCTGCAGCGCGGTATCGAAACCCACGTGCTGCCCGTGACCGAGCAGTACGGGCTCGGTGTGCTGGTGTGGAGCCCGTTGGCTTCGGGCTGGCTGTCGGGCGCGATCCGTGAGGGCCGGGACATCACCACCAGCCGCTCCACGTTCATGCTGCAACGCTTCGACACTGCCATCCCCTCCAACCGGGCCAAGCTCGATGCCGTCGAGCAGCTGGCCAAACTCGCTGACGAGGCCGGCCTGACCATGATCCAGCTCGCGCTCGGATTCGTGACCACGCATCCGGCCGTGACCAGCGCGCTCATCGGTCCCCGCACACTGGACCACCTGCACTCGCAACTCGCCGCCGCTGACACCGTGCTCTCCGCCGACGTGCTCGACGCGATCGACGCGATCGTCGCCCCCGGAACCGACCTGGCCGCGCACGAGAAGAATGACACCCCGCCCGCGCTGCTCGACCCGGCACTGCGGCGCCGCTGACCGCCGGGTCCACCGCGCGAACCCAACGGGTAGTGGCCATCAGGAACCCTTCTTCGAGATGATGCGCTGCCGCGTCCGGCGCAGTGCGGCGGCGGCAGGCGATGCGGCCGGGGTGATGCCACCGGGGACAACGCGCCCGGCACCAGGTCGAGTGTGGTGACCGGCACCGCGTCTGGCGGGGATGGATCCAGCACCCAGTCGCCGAACCGGCGGATGGTGTGGGTGATGTACGGGGATATCGTGGCCAGATCGTCGGTGTCGATCGGGTGCCCGTCGGAGGCCAGCGCGTTCGCCGCGGCGGTGATGTCGCAGGCGTTGGAGTAGATCACGCAGTTGGCGAGCAGCTCGTTGAGCTTGATGATCTTCTCCTGGTAGTCCGGGTCGTTGCGCCCGATCGCCTCACCGCCGAAGCGCAGCCACGCGGAGAACCCGTGGAATGCCTCGGCCTTGTTGGTGATCGCGGTGATCTGCTCCCGCAACTGCGCGTCCGCCAGGAACCGCAGCAGCGTGATCGTGCGGATCACCCGCCCCAGCTCACGGAACGCCCTGTAGAGCCGGTTCTCGCGGGAGTTGTTGCCCAGCCGGCGCAGCAGCGTCACCGACGACAACCTGCCTTCGCTGATCGAGATCGCGGTGCGCAGCAGGTCCGTCCAGTGCGTCTCGATCAGGCCCCAGTCGATCACGTTCTCGCCGAACAGCGAGTCGATGTGCTCGAACCCGGTGTCCGCGCTGGGCCGGTAGAAGTTCAGGTCCGCCCAGTTACGGATGCGCGGGAGAAGGTCAAACCCGAGCAGCGCCGCCAGCCCGAAAACAGGCAGCGACTGGCCCTGGGGGTCGGCGTGGATGGTGTCGGGCTGGATGTCGGAGTCGTTGCGCAGCAACCCTTCGATGATGTAGACGGCCTCGTAGCGGATGTGGGACTCGGCGAGGATGTTGTTCTCCCATGTGTCCACCTGCGTGCCGTCGGCGGCGACCACGCGGCCGTCGCCCCACATGCCGGTGAGGTCGAGCTTCGCGTACTCGTTGATCACGTCGGTGGAGGCGGCGTCGATCTTGGCGGAGGTGGTGTGCTTGTTCGCCGCGATCGACAGCTCATGTGCGCTGACCTGGTCGCGCATGTGTCGCGCCACCTGCGCCGGGCCGAGCAGCGTACCGTTGGCGAACACCGTCAGGACGTAGCGGGCCATCGCGTCGCGGATCTTCGGGTCCGACCCGGACGCCGGCCCGAAGTGCCGGGTCCAGCCGAGCAGGTGTGCGGTGCGGGCCAGGATGTCGAGCAGGCCGCGTTCTGGGAGACGCTGGTGGATCGCGTCTTCCAGCGCGAGCGCGGACGGGCGCCGGTCGGCGCCCTTGCGGCGGCGCAGGACCGGGCGGCCGGCCTCGAAGGATAGGTCGGTGTCGTGCGGGAACCCGGCATCCACCACCGCGGCGATGTCACCCAGCGCCGCCCGGTAGTGCGCCGTGAGCTGCTTCGGGTCCGACGGGATCCCGGCCTGGCCACAGAACTGCTCAGCCAGCGGGACACACTCGTCCCAGGACATCAGCTGCGCGTGCGGGTTGGCATAGGAATCGGCTCCGACCACCGCGATGTGCCCGGAGCGCAGCTCGGAGGAGAGGTAGGAGAACACGCACACCTCCAGGTGGCGGCGCACCAGCTTGCCCGGCCGGTCCTTCACCACCAGGATCTTGCGCCACGCCTCGGTGACGAAGTCGATGTCGATCGCCACTGTCACCGCGTCTTCCCCGCGCCCGACGGTGACCTCCTGCGGAACGTACTCGCCGGTGCGGCCCCGGATCGCGTGCAGGAACTCGACAGCGTCCAGCACGCTGTGATCGGCGCTGGTCGGCTCCAGGTCGAGGGTGTCGAGCAGGGTGAACAACGCCGAGCGGTGGCTCTTGTAGAACTTCTCCAGCAGCGGCAGGTAGTTGTTGCCGTGGTGCGCCGCCACCACCTCATGCGCCGCCGACAACCTCTCCACCCCGCCCGCAGCCGCCAACGTCTTGAGCAACAGCCGCCCGGCCCGCTCGGCCACCGCATCACCCGGGCCTCCCCGGCGAAATGCGCGATCTTCGTCGCTGGGATGCCGTCGAGCCACTGCTCGGTCGCGCCGAGCTCGTCGAGCGCCTGAAGGTGGGCCAGGCGCAGCTTGAACTTCCCCAGCGTCGCGGCCTTTGCTGGCGTCTTAAGCCGGTCGAACTCGCTGCGCCGCGATGTCGGGTCCAGCCACAGCAGCCGCGCGAGCCGTCGTCGGTCCGCCGCGTCCAGCCGGGTCGCGACCAACGCGAACAGCCGCGTGTTCGTCTCGGTGCGGATCGCGGAGACCATCTTGTCCAGCGTGGTGAACCCAGGCAGCTCGCGCCGCGCCCGCACCAGCTCCTCCAACGCGACGTTGATCAGGTCGGCGGGGTTGTCCTTCGTGGTGACCGCCTTGCGGATCGCCTTCTCGGCGATCGCGCGCCTCGGCGGGCTTGTAGACCACGTTCAGCCGGTCACGGACGTAGTCGCGGTGGCGCCACAACGTCCGATCCGACTCGTGCGTCGCCGCGACGTCGTCGGCCAGGCCCAGCGCGGTCCGGACATGATTGATCACCACCACCGGCACGTCGGCCAGCTTCGGGAAGTACCCCAGCCGTTGGTAGCACTTCAGCAGCACCACCAACGCCAGGAAGTTCGACTCGCCCTGACTCCGCCCCCGAGCCCACTCAACCTCGTCGGTGACCGGCGTGAACGCCTCCGTCAGCTCACTGACCGACACCACCCGCTTGAACCGCGGATAGGCGGTGCGATCGATCGAAGCCACTCAACACCAGGCCCAGTCAACGGTCGTAACCCAGTGCACCCTAACCAACATCCGCCGCGCCCAGGCCACACGGGCTCTCTAACGATCTCCAGCGCCCTCTACCAGGCCCTACCCGGTTACTTGGCAGGTTTCTCCCGTATCCCGGCGGTCCCCTGGTCACGGGCGGCACGAAGGGCACGGGCGCGGCGGTCGCCGCCCGGCTGGTCGAACTCGGGGCCCGGGTGACCGTCACCGCCCGGCACGCGCCGGCGGCGCCCGCGCCGGGCACGCGGTTCGTGGAGGCCGACACCTCCACCGCCGAGGGCGTGGCGCGGGTCGCCGCCGAGGTCGGCGAGGTCGACGTCCTGGTGCACGTCGTGGGCGGTTCCACCGCGCCGGCGGGCGGTGTGGCCGCGCTCACCGACGAGCACTGGGCGGCCGAACTGGTCCTCAACCTGCTCGGCGCGGTGCGCCTGGACCGCGCCCTGGTGCCGGGGATGGTGGCCCGCGGGCGCGGCGCGGTGGTGCACGTGACCTCCATCCAGCGCGAGATGCCGCTGCCCGAGTCGACGCTCGGCTACGCCGCGGCCAAGGCGGCGCTGACCACCTACAGCAAGGGCCTGGCCACCGAGGTCGCGCCGCACGGCGTGCGGGTCAACACCGTCGCGCCCGGCTTCATCCGCACGACGGCCGCCGACGCGATGGTCGCCCGCCTCGCCCGCGGCCGGGGCGTCACCGAGGCCGAGGCGCTGGAGGGGGTCATGGCCTCCCTGGGCGGCATCCCGCTGGGCCGCCCCGCCCGGCCCGAGGAGGTCACCGACCTGGTGGCGTTCCTGGTCTCGGACCGGGCCTCGGCCATCACCGGGGCGGAGCACCGCATCGACGGCGGCACCGTCCGCACCACCTGACCCGCACGATCTGACCCGCACCCCTCGATCCACCCCCCGAGAGGACCGGCACGACCGCGCTCCCCGCCGGCGGACGACGCAACCCGGCGGTCCGGACGGCCCAATTCCGGCGGTTGTCGGTGACGCTGCGCCCCCGGCCACCTGTATAAGGATCACAGGGGCCGTCCGCCACCAGGCGGGCGGGTGTTCAGGGGGGATCCACACGATGCTGTCCTTGCGACGGCGCGCGTCCGCGCGCGCCCGCATCACCGCGGTCGGCGCCGTCACGGCGCTGTTCGCCGTGCTGACGACCGGGGTCGCGCACGCCGAACCACCGTCGAACGACGACTTCGACCACTCGACGGCCGTCACGGCCTTGCCGTTCACCACCACGCAGGACACGAGCGAGGCGACCGGGGCGGACGACGACCCGTCCTGGTGCCAGTTCTACGACGTCGAAGGCGGCGTCTGGTTCCACCACACCGCGACCGAGGACGGTTACCTGCGCGCCACCACGGTGGGCAGCGACCACAGCACCGTCCTGTCGGCCAACACCGGCGAGCGCGGGAACCTGCGCGCCGCCGACCAGGCCTGCGACATCGGCTCCGACGCCACGATCACGTTCCGCGCCGCGGCGGGCACCACCTACCACTTCTTCGTCGCGGGCTACTCCGTCACCGGCGGCGCGCTGTCGTTCGCCCTGCACCCGGTCCCGGCCGCGGCCAACGACGCGTTCACCGCCGCCGAGCCGGTCACCGCGCTGCCGTTCACCGCGCGCCCGGACCTGTCGACCGCCACGTTCGAGGCCGACGAACCCGAGTCCGACTGCGTCTACGCCGAAACCGTGCCGTCGGTCTGGTACTCCTACACGCCGTCGGCGCGGACGTCGGTCACCGCGCGGGTCGAGCACGACGACGTCGTCGTCAGCGTCTACACCGGCGCGTCACCGCCCGAGCTGACCGAGGTGACCTGCAAGTCCTACTCCTACGACGACCCGACGACCTTCGGCGCCACCGCGGGCACCACCTACTACCTCAGGGTCACCGGCCCGCGGCAGAGCACCCGGCCCACCGCCCTGCACCTGGCCGAGGCACCGCCGCTGCGGCCCTACATCGGCAGGTCGACGTCGGAACCGTCGGTGTACGACGACGTCCACTTCACCGTCGAGTCGAACAACCGGGACGAGGAGCCGCTCAGCGCCACGTGGGACTTCGGCGACGGCACCACGGCCCCGGCCACGACCGGGGGCGTCCGGCACCGCTACACCGCCGACGGCGTCTACACCGTCACCATCGTCGTCACCTCGCCGGACGGCCGCACCGCCACGGCGAGCTCCCGGGTGGAGGTCGTGACGCACGACGTGGGGATCACCCGGTTCGACGTGCCGTCGTCCGCGCGGCAGGGCGAGACCAGGACGATCAAGGTGCACGTGGCGAACACGCGGCACCCCGAGACGGCGACCGTCGTGCTCTACAAGCGCACCAGGGACTACTGGACCGAGGTCGGCACGACGACCCTGCACGTCCCCGCGCACCCGACCCGCAAGGTGCAGTTCCCGTTCGCCCACACCTTCACCCCCGACGACGCCCTCGTCGGCAAGGTCGCCTTCCGGGCGCAGGTCACGCTGCCGTACCCGGTCCGCGACGCCCGCCCGATGGACAACGAGGTCATCTCCATCGCCACGACCGTGACCGGTCCGGCCGCGATGGCCGCCGCCTGACCGCCGCACCACCACTCCCGGGGGAGATCAGAATGACGCTGCCCACCCGGCGGCGGGCGTTCACGCGCCTGCGCACGCCGATCACCGGTCTCGTCGCCGCCGCGATCGCGGTGCTGGCACCGGGCGTCGCGCACGCCGCGCCGCCCGCCAACGACGACTTCGACCAGGCCACCGCCATCACCGCGCTGCCGTTCTCGACCAGGCAGGACACCACGGAGGCCACCAAGGCCGCCGACGACCCGACCGACTGCTACCACTGGGGCACGCGCAGCGTGTGGTTCCGCTACACCGCGACCGAGGACGCCCTGCTCAGGACCACCGTGTCCAGCACCGGGCAGTTGCCGCTCGTGGCCGTCTACACCGGCGAGCGCGGCGCGCTCACGCAGGTACCCGGGAGCTGCCGGAGGGACTACCCGACGAGGGCGTTCCCGGTGACCGCGGGCACGACCTACCACATCGAGGTGTTCGAGTACTCCTACGGCGGGCAGGTCGACTTCCGCCTCGCCACCGCCCCGCCCGCGCCGAACGACGACGTCGCCGCGGCGGCCCCCGTCGTGCTGCCGGCCGAGCTCACCGGCGACCTGAGCCTGGCGTCGACCGAGCCGGACGAGGTCCTGTCCAGCTGCGAGCAGGGCCTCGACCGCTCCGTCTGGTACCGCTACACGCCGGAGCGGACCCGCTCGGTGGCCGTGATGACGGGGTACGGCTCGCCCTCGATCACCGTGTACGAGGGTGCCGCGCCGGACGCGCTGACCGAAGTGGACTGCGTCGACTCCTACTCCGGGTACAGCGCCGTGTTCACCGCCACCGCGGGCCGGACCTACTTCGTCAAGTTCGCCAAGAGCGCCGAGCGGGCCTCGGAGTTCGCCCTGTCCCTGCTGAACGCGCCGGCGGTGCGCCCGGTCGCGTCGCCCTACCCGAACAACCCGTCCACCTTCGACGACGTGCGGTTCACCGCCTACTCCGGAGACCCCCTGAACCGCCCGCTGGTCAGCGGCGAGGTGAGGTTCGGCGACGGCACGTCCGCGCCGATCACCGGCGACGCCCTCGTGCACCGCTACGCCGCCGACGGCGAGTACCGGGTGGAGGTGACCGGCACGACCTCCGACGGGCGCACCGGTACCGGCGTGGAGACCCTGGTGGTCGAGACGCACGACGTGGGGCTGTCCGGCTTCACCGTGCCCGCCTCGGCCCGCGCCGGGCAGACCAAGCCGATCAGGGTGACGCTCGCCAACGGCACGGCCCGCGCCGAAACGGTCGAGGTGGACCTGCTGCGCCTGTCGGAGAGCGGGTACTACACCACCGTGGGCACGCTCAAGCAGTGGCTCGCCGGCGGGTCGCGCGTGGAGCTGCCGTTCGCCTACACCTACACCGCCGCGGACGTCGCGGCGGGCAAGGTGACGTTCAAGGTCCGGGTGGACGTCGACGGCCGGTACGACGGCGACGACAACCCCGCGGACAACGAGGTGGTGGCCGTGACGACGACCGTGCGCGCCGGCGCGACCACCGCGGACGACCCGCACTGCTGCCGCTAGACGGGTGGTGCGCGGGCCGGGGTGGTAGCCGGAGACGGACGAAGGGTGTCCAGGACCCGTTCGCGACGACGGTCCTGGACACCCTTCCCACCGCCCGGGTGCTTCTAGGAGAGCATCCAGCAGTAGAGCCGTTCCCCGCGGTCGCGGGCGTCGCGGGCGAGGTCGAGCAGCTCGGCGACCAGCGGGGCCAGGTCCTCGCCGCGCGTGCCCGCGCCGAACTCCTCGGCGCGGGCCCACTCGTCGGCGAACCGGGGCACGTCGGCGTGCTCCGCGCCGGCCAGGATGTCGCGCGTGGCGGTGTCGAGCTCCACCACCCAGGGCCCGGTCGCCCACGGGTCGTCGTCGTCCTCGGGGCCCAGCGGCCCGGGTGGCGGGGTGGTCGGCCACACGGCCGTCTGGGCGACGAGGCCGGGCCGCCACGGTCGGCCCGCGACGGCGGCGACGAGCTGCCCGAGCAGGACGTCGGGGTCGACGCCCTTGGCCTCGACCCCGACGAACGCGGGACCCTCGCCGTCGAGCACCGCGTCGCCGAGCACTGGGCCGCCGACAGCCGCGCCACCGACCAGTGGGCCGCCGTCCGCGGCGGCCACGGCCCGCACCACCGCCGCCGCGTCGGGCGCGCGGAAGTAGTCGATCAGCACACCCACGGTCTTCCTCCTCCTCTTCGGCAGGTCGGTCAGGACGACAGGAACCGGTCCAGCACCCGGGCGCCGAACCGCAGCCCCTCCACCGGCACGCGCTCGTCCACGCCGTGGGTCAGCGACCGGTAGTCGAAGCCCTCGGGCAGGTAGAGCGGCGCGAACCCGTAGCAGTCGATGCCCAGCCTGCTGAACGCCTTGGCGTCCGTGCCGCCGCCCATGCAGTAGGGCACGACGACGGCCTCGGGGTCCTCGGCGCGCAGCGCGTCGGCCATCGCCGCGAACCACGGCGAGTCGATCGGCGCCTGCACGGGCGGCTGGTGCTGCAGGAACTCCCGCCGCACGTCCGGTCCCAGCGCGGCGTCCACCGCGGCGAGCAGCTCGTCCACGGTGCCGGGCAGGGTGCGCACGTCGATCTCGGCGCTGGCGCTGCCGGGGATGACGTTGACCTTGTAGCCGGCGTCGAGGACGGTCGGGGTGGTGCTGTTGCGGACGGTGTTCTCCACCAGCCGCGCGGCGGGCCCGAAGCGGGCGATGGTGCCGTCGACGTCGTCGAGGTCCACCGGCACGCCCAGCGCGGCCCCGACCTGCTCGATGAACGCCAGCACCGACGGGGTGAGCCGCACCGGGTGCTCGATCGCGGCGATGCGGCCCAGGGCGTTGATGAGCTTGAGCACGGCGTTGTCGTCGTTGCGGCGCGAGCCGTGCCCGGCGCGGCCGGTGGCGGTCAGCCGCAGGTGCGACGTGCCGCGCTCGGCGGTGCCGATGGGGTAGACGCGCTTGTCGAAGGTGCGGTGGGAGAACCCGCCGGACTCGCTGATCGCGGCGGCGCACCCGGCGAAGTGCTCGGCGTGGTGCTCCACGAGCCAGTGCGCGCCGCAGGCCCCGGTGTCCTCCTCGTCGGCGACGAAGGCCAGCACGACGTCGCGGCGCGGTCGCCGCCCCTCGCGGGCCCAGGTGCCGACCACCGACAGGACCATGGCGACCATGTCCTTCATGTCGACCGCGCCGCGCCCCCACAGGTAGCCGTCGCGCTGGACGCCGGCGAAGGGCGGCACGCTCCACTCGGCCGGGTCGGCGGGCACCACGTCGAGGTGGGCCTGCACGAGCAGGGCGGGCAGGGCGGGGTCGGTGCCGGGCACGCGGGCCAGCACGTTGGTGCGGCGCGGCGCGGGTTCGAGCAGGGTCGCGGGCACGCCCGCGGCCTCCAGGTGACCGGCGACGAACTCGGCGGCCTCGCGCTCGCCGTTGGACTCGCCCCGGCCGTGGTTGGTGGTGTCGATGCGCAGCAGGGCCGCGCACAGGTCGACGACGTCCTCAGCCATAAATCCCCTCAACCGCCCCCGCGGCGATCGCCGTGACGACCTTGAACGCCTGCATCGCCCGGGTCGTGGAGGCGGCGTCGAACGCGACCCGGCGGGCGCCGATCAGCTCCACCGTAGGCACCACCGCCGCGGCGGCGGCCAGGTGGGTGGCGTCGAATTCCACCTCGACGCGGCGCGGGCGGGGGTCCGGGGCGGTGCGCCCGGCGCGGACCAGGGACTTCTCCGCGGCGGCGGCGATGCGCTCGGCGGTCACGGCGGGCGGCAGGCACACGGCGGCGTAGCGGCTCACGCACTCCTTCACCGCGACCAGCTCGGCGCGCGGGGCGTAGTCGCGGGCGTCCTCGCAGGTGCGGTCGTCGCCGGTGACCAGCAGGACGGGCACGCCGTGCTCGGCGGCCAGCGCCGCGTTGAGCAGCCCCTCGCTCGCGGGCCGCCCGTCGAGCCACACGCCGGTGATCGAGTTCTCCAGGTAGGTGTGGGCCAGCACACCCTCCTGGCCCGCGCCCGCGTGGTAGCCCAAGAAGGCGACCCCGTCGACTCCGGAGTCGATGCCCTGCATCATCGAGAGGGGTTTGTGCCGCCCGGTGAGCATCCGGGCGCGCGGGTCGAGGTCCTCCAGCAGGAGGTTGCGTTGCGACGAGTGCGCCTCGTTGACCAGCACGTCGGTCGCGCCGCCGGCGAAGGCGCCCGCGACGCAGGCGTTGACATCGCCGGTGAACAGCCGCCGGAAGCGCTGCCACTGCTCGGTCTGCGGCACGACGTCGGCGGTCCAGGTGACCCCCGTCGCGCCCTCCATGTCCGCCGAGATCAAGATCCGCATGCCACCACGGTAACCGCTCGTGGTCGCTTCTTGACGCAGACCTTGTTGCGGTGGTTACTTCTTGACTTCCACTAGGGGCGGAGGCGGTCACGGTGCGCGTGCGACGGCTCGGGGCGATGGCGGCGGCGGTGGGCCTGCTGGTCCTCACACCCACACCGGCGGTGGCCCAGGAGGCCCCACAGGCGGTCACCCTGCGTGTGGCCATCACCCAGCAGGTGGATTCCCTCAACCCGTTCCTGTCGATCTTCCAGGCGGGCACCGAGGTCGGCCGGCTCATGTACGACTACCTGACCGCCTACGACGCCGGCGACCAGCACCCCGTGGAGGGCCTCGCCAAGGAGTGGAAGTCCTCCGACGACCGCCTCACCTGGACCTTCACCATCCCGGAGGGCAAGAAGTGGTCCGACGGCAAACCCGTCACCGCCCGTGACGCGGCGTTCACCTACGACCTGATGATGCGCGACGAGGTCGCCGCCACCGCCAACGGCAGCTTCACCGCCGACTTCGAGTCCGTCACCGCCACCGACGACCGCACCCTGGTCATCAGGACCAGGCAGCCGCAGGCCACCATGCTCGCGCTGGACGTGCCGATCGTGCCCGAGCACGTCTGGTCGCAGGTCGCCGACATCGGCGAGTACCGCAACGACCAGACCCCCGTCGTGGGCAGCGGGCCGTTCGTCCTCACCGAGTACCGGGCCAACGAGTTCATCCGGTTCACGGCGAACCGGGACTACTGGCGCGGCGCGCCCAAGTACGACGAGCTGACCTTCAGCTACTACAAGACCGTCGACGCCGCCGCCCAGGCCCTCGCCAAGGGCGAGGTCGACCTGGTCAACCGGATGGGCCCCGCCCAGTTCGACTCGCTCAAGGACGAGGACGGCGTCACCGTCAACAAGGCCCAGGGCCGCCGGTTCAACGAGATCGTCGTCAACTCCGGCGCCGCCACCCGCGACGGCACCCCCATCGGCGACGGGCACCCCGCGCTCAAGGACGTCGTCGTGCGCCGCGCCATCGCCAAGGCCATCGACCTCGACGCGATCATCGAACGCGTCAACGGCGGCTACGCCCAGCGCGGCACCGGCCCCATCCCGCCCGTGTTCGCCTCCTACCACCTGGCCGAACCCGAGCGGGCCCGCGCGCACGACCCGGCC
Organism: Saccharothrix sp. DSM 118769; assembly: GCF_052936295.1. Classification (NCBI taxonomy): domain Bacteria; kingdom Bacillati; phylum Actinomycetota; class Actinomycetes; order Pseudonocardiales; family Pseudonocardiaceae; genus Saccharothrix; species Saccharothrix sp. DSM 118769. The sequence continues at coordinate 4,821,133 of NZ_CP193627.1, forward strand.
GCCGCCAACGCCGACCTCGACGCCGCCGGGTACGCCCGCGGCGCCGACGGCACCCGCGTCGGACCCGACGGCCGCCCCCTGGCGCTGCGCCTGCTCGGCCACGCCGGCCGCGCCTACGACGAGCAGACCTCCGAGTTCGTCAAGCGCTCGCTCGCCGACCTCGGCATCCCCGTCGACGTGCAGGTCGTCTCCGACAACCAGCTCAACGAGGCCAGCACCGCCGGCACGTTCGACCTGGTCTTCTCCGGCTGGGGCACCAACCCCGACCCCGACTACATCCTGTCGCTGCACACCTGCGGCCAGCGGCCCAACGCCGACGGCAAGGGCGGCACCACCGACACGTTCTTCTGCGACCCCGAGTACGACGCCCTCTACGCCCAGCAGCGCGCCGAGTTCGACCCGGCCAAGCGCCAGGAGCTGGTCAAGCGCATGCAGCAGCGCTTCTACGACCAGGTGCCCGCGGTGATCCTCGGCTACGACAACGCCCTGGAGGCGTACCGCAGCGACAAGTTCGCGTCCTTCCCCGTGCAGCCCGACCCGGGCGGCGTGATCATGGCCCAGAACGGGGTGTGGGGCTACTACGGCGCCACGCCCACCGACTCGGCGACCGGCGGCGGCACCTCCAACACCGGGCTGATCCTCGCCGTGGTCGGCGGCGCGCTCGTGGTCGCCGCGGCCGGCGTGTTCCTGGTGTCGCGGCGGCGCAGGGCGGGCGCCGGGGACCGCGAGTGATCAAGCACCTCGCGGGCAAGCTCGGCGGCGCCCTGGCCAGCCTCGCGTTCGTGGTCGTGCTCGGGTTCCTGCTGTTCCGGGTCATCCCCGGCGACCCCGTCGTGACCATGACACGGGGCCGCCCGGTGGGCGCCGAGCAGATCGCCGAGCTGCGCGCCCGCCTGGGCGTGGACGAGCCGCTGCCCGAGCAGTTCGCCGACTACCTCGCCGACGCGGTGCGCGGCGACTTCGGCACCTCCTACACCTACAGCCGGCCCGTGCTGGAGCTGATCGGCGAACGGCTGTGGCCCACCGTGCTGCTGGTGGGCACCGCCACCGCGCTGGCCGTGGTGCTCGGGCTGTGGCTGGGCATCCGCGGCGCGTGGCGGCGCGGGTCCCGGTTCGACCGGATCTCCACCGGGGCGGCCCTGGCGCAGTGGGCGATGCCGACGTTCTGGCTGGGCATGCTGCTGTCCATGGCCACCGGCGACCTGTTCCCCTCCGGCGGCATGCGCTACCCCGACACGCCACCGGACTTCCTGTCGCAGTCGCTGGACGTCGCCCACCACCTGGTGCTGCCGTGCCTGACCATGATCGCCGTGGTCTACGCCCAGTACCTGCTGGTCATGCGGTCCTCGCTGCTGGAGGAGATGCACGCCGACTACCTGACCACCGCGCGCGCCAAGGGGCTGCGCGACGACCTGGTGCGCCGCCGCCACGCCGTGCCCAACGCGCTGCTGCCGACCGTGACCCTGGTGTTCCTGCACCTCGGGCTCGTGGTGTCGGGCGCGATCACGGTGGAGACCGTGTTCTCCTGGCCGGGGCTGGGACTGCTGACCTACGAGGCGCTGACCGGACCGGACCTGCCGCTGCTGCAGGGCACGTTCGTGGTGCTGGCGGGAGCGGTGATCTTCATGAACGTGCTGGCCGACCTGGCCTACCGGGTGCTCGACCCGCGGGTGCGTGCGTCGTGACGGCGATCGCGCGGCAACGCCGCCTGGCCGCCGCGAAGGCCACCTGGCGCGAGTTCGCCTCCCAGCGCGGCGGCCTCGTCGGCCTGGTCGGGCTCGGCGTGATCGCGGTGCTGGCGCTGCTCGCGCCGCTGGTGACCGACACGGCCGGGCTGGACGTGACGCGGGTGACGGCCCGCCCGTGGCAGCCGCCGTCGGCGGAGCACTGGCTGGGCACCGACCACAACGGGCGCCCGGTGCTGCTGCTCACCTGGTGGGGCACCCGGATCTCGCTGGTCGTCGGCCTGGCGGCGACCGTGCTGTCCGTGCTCATCGGCACCGTCGTCGGCGTCGCCGCGGCCCACTTCGGCGGCTGGGCGTCGGCGGTGCTGATGCGGTTCACCGACTTCTTCCTCGTGCTGCCCTCCCTGGTGCTGGCCATCGCCCTGTCCACCGTGCTGCCGCGCGGCCTGGGCACGATCGTGCTCGCCATCGGCGTCACGTCGTGGCCCGCGACCGCGCGGCTGGTGCGGGCGCAGACCCTGGCGGTGGAGGCGCGGCCGTTCATCGAACGCGCCCGCGCCCTGGGCGGCGGCCACGCGCACGTCGTGGGCCGGCACGTGCTGCCCGCCGTGCTGCCGCTGGTGTTCGTCAACACCACGCTGACCGTGGCCGGCGCGATCGTCGCGGAGTCGACGCTGTCGTTCCTCGGGCTGGGCGACCCGACGCGCGTGTCGTGGGGGTCGATGCTGCACGCGGCGAACATCAACGGCGCGGTGTCGCAGCGCGCCTGGTGGTTCCTCATCCCGCCCGGCCTGGGCGTGGTGTGCGTGGTGCTGGCGTTCACGCTGGTCGGGCGGGCGCTGGAGACCGTGCTCAACCCGCGGTTGAAGGGGGAGCGGTGAGCCTGCTGGAGCTGCGGGACCTGAGCGTGCGCTACCGGGGCGCGGACGTCGACGCCGTGCGCTCGGTGACCCTGTCCCTGGCGGCGGGGGAGACGCTGGGGTTGGCGGGGGAGTCGGGCTGCGGCAAGTCCACCGTGGCCATGTCGGTGCTGCGGCTGCTGCCGCGCGACGCCCGCGTCGACGGGCAGGTGCTGCTCGACGGCGAGGACGTGCGCACCATGTCGTGGGGCCGGCTGCGCGCGGTGCGGTGGGCGGCGGCGTCCGTGGTCTTCCAGGGCGCGATGCACGCCCTCAACCCGGTGCACCGGGTCGGGGACCAGATCGCCGAGCCGATGCGGCTGCACGGCGTGCGCGGCTCGGTCGCCTCGCTGCTGGAGCAGGTCGAGCTGCCCGCCCGCGCGGCACGGGCCTACCCGCACGAGCTGTCGGGCGGGCAGAAGCAGCGGGTGATGATCGCGATGGCGCTGGCGTGCGAACCGAGGTTGGTCGTGGCCGACGAGCCGACCACCGCGCTGGACGTGGTGGTGCAGGCGCAGGTCCTCGACGTGCTCAAGCGCCTGGTGTCCGAACGCGGCATCGGCCTGGTGATGATCAGCCACGACCTGTCCGTGCTGGCGGCGACGTGCGACCGGCTGGCCGTGATGCGGGACGGCGTCGTCGTGGAGGAGGGCCCGGCGCGCGAGGTCATCCACCACCCCGCGCACCCGCACACCCGTGCCCTGGCCGCCGCGTTCCCCACCGTGGGCGACCCGGCGTCGCGGCACGTCACCCCCTCCGACGCGCCCCCGTCCTCCTCCCCGGCGCTGCTGCGCGCCGAGGGCGTCCGGGTCGACTACGGCCGCAACACCGCCGTGGCCGGCGTGGACCTGGAGGTCCGGGCGGGCGAGGTCCTGGCCCTGGTGGGCCAGTCGGGTTCGGGCAAGACCACCCTCGCCCGCACCCTGCTGGGCCTGCAACGCCCCACCGCCGGCCGGGTCGTCTTCGACGGCCGGCCACTGCCCCGCTCCAGCGCGGGCCTGCGCGCCTACCGCCGCCAGGTGCAGCTGGTGCTCCAGGACCCCACCAGCGCCCTGAACCCGAGGCACTCGGTGTACGAGGCGGTGGCCGAGGGCCTGCGCATCCACGGCGTCGACGGCGACGAGCGGGAACGCGTGGCCGAAGCCCTGTCCCAGGCCGAGCTCCGCCCCCCGGAACGCTTCTTCCCGTCCCTGCCCCACCAGCTCTCCGGCGGCCAGCGGCAACGCGTCGTCATCGCCGGGGCCCTGGCCCTGGGCCCGCGCCTGCTGATCGCCGACGAACCGGTGGCGTCGCTGGACGCCTCGGTGCGCGGCGAGATCCTGGCCCTGCTGCTGCGCCTGCGCCGGGACCTGGACCTGGGCGCCCTGGTGATCACCCACGACCTGGGCCTGGCCTGGACCATCGCCGACCGGGTGGCCGTCATGTACCGGGGCGAGATCGTGGAGCGGGGCACCGTGGAAGAGGTGCTGCTGGCGCCGCGACACGACTACACCCGCACCCTGCTGGCCGCCGTGCCGTCACACCACGTCCCCTGAGCCGCTCTTCTGCGGTCACCCGCGCGCCCTCGTGCCGGATGATCGGTCTCGTGCGGTGGTGGGGAAACCGGGTGAAGGGCGACGTGCAGGGGTCCGTCGTCCAGGCACGCACGATCCAGGGCGACGTCCACCTGCACACCTCCGCTCCGCCGGTGCACAACCCCTACCTCAGAGCCGTGCGGGAACTGGCACCTCGAGAGCTGGTAGGCCGTCGAGACGAACTCGACGCCCTCGCCAACTTCTGCACCTCACCGGTCACCGGGGGACGTTACGGCTGGTGGCGGGGAGAGGCGTGGTCGGGTAAGACGGCCCTGTTGTCCTGGTTCGTCCTGCATCCACCACCAGCGGTGCGGCTGGTCCCGTTCTTCATCGTCGCACGCAGCTCGAAGCAGAACAGCCGCTCGGACTTCGTCGACAACCTGCTGGTACAGCTATCGGCCCTGCTCGGACTCCCATCGCCGCAGCCGCCACCCGCACTCGCGGAGGCGGAAGTGCTCACCCTGCTGGACAGGGCGGCCGAGTGGTGCCACGTACGAGGCGAGCACTTCGTACTCGTCGTCGATGGCTTGGACGAGGACCACGGCGTCGACGGTACGGGTCACGCGCACAGCATCGCCGCCCTCCTGCCTGCTGTTCTACCCGAGGGAATGAAGGTGATCGTGACCGGCCGCGAGTTCCCACCGCTACCGGGCGACGTCCCGGCGCATCACCCATTGCACGACCTGTCGGTCGTCCGCCCACTCAGCCCGTCGCCTGCGGCGAAGGCCATCCGGCACGAGATGGAACGGGACCTGAAGAAGCTCCTGGCAGGCCCGCTGGATGGACAGGACCTGCTTGGTCTGGTCACAGCGTCGGGCGGAGGACTAACCGCTGTGGACCTCGCGGAACTGACCGGCCTTTCGGAGTTGCAGGTCGAGGACCGCCTGCACACCGTTACGGGTCGTAACTTCCAGAACAACCCGGACGTGGCTTCTGAGGGTTACCTTCTGGCGCATGAGGAACTGCAACGGACCGCCTTGGACCTGTTCGGCGCCCGTATCCACGATTACCGGAACCGACTTCACGACTGGGCGGCCACCTACACCGCTCGCATGTGGCCCCCTAACACACCCGAGTACTTGCTGCGGGGCTACTACGCCATGCTCATCGAGACCGGCGATATCGATCGAGCAGTCGTGCACGCGACGGACCCGGCCCGACAGCGCCTCCTCCGTTCTCGTGTTAACGCCGATGGAGCCGCGCTGGCCGACATCACCACCGCTCAGGACTTCCTGCTCCGTCAGGAGGACTCAGATCCCGTTCTGACCGCTCGACTGGCGGTCCACCGGCAGCACCTCCACCGTCTCAACCAGGCCATTCCGTCGTGGTTGCCTGCGGGGTGGACGCGTTTGGGTGACCATGAGCGGGCCGAACAGATGGCCGATTCCATACCGGATCTGCCCGATCGGGTCGCCGCTTTGGTTCTGATGTCGAAAACCGCTCGAGAGGAACAGCCGAGCCTCGCCGCCAAGTTGCTCGAAAAAGCCGCGAAAATAGCCCGCCCACTTAATCAGTACCTTGGCGTGCGCTCGCTGCTCTCCGTGTCGGAGGCGTATGCGGAATCGGGATCAAGTGACCGCGCCCGAGAACTGCTGGATCATGTGGAAAATGAATCACAACGAGCCTTCGCACTGGCTTCATTGGCTGCCGCGACAGATGAAATTGATGAGGCCGCCTCCTTGCTGGCCGAATCGGACAAAATCGAAAAAGCGGCCCGTAAGACTGACGGGGAACTCTTCCCGTTCGCTGAACGGAAGATGAAGGCCAGTCTGGATCATCTCATCGCAACCGTGGCCGCCTCGGCGGTGGTCGGCGACCGTGAACGTGTCGGACAAGCTTTGCGTGAGATCGAAACTCGGCTTACCGGGGACGAAAAAATATTTTCTGTTCGAGCCGCAGTCGCTGCTGCTGATGCGGGCGAATACGACTACGCTTTCCGGTTCGAGCGGCTTGCCCGCGAAGTGTCGGAGGTTCAGTGGGTCACGATGCGCATCATCTACGCCGCCGGCGCCGAGTGTCCCGAGGAGGCCGAGTCGCTGGCGCGCGCAACGGATGACGATGTCGTTCTCTGTGAAAGACTGGCCTACCTGGCGGAAGCGTGGGTTAGACAGCGCGACGAGTCTGACGTCCGACGTTTGATCATTGATATAGAGACTACTGCCGAAAGAATGCCAGAGGTGGCCGCGCGAGGTAGGGGTATGCTATGGGCCGCCTTGGCGTCGGCCAACTCGAGCAACTTCGACCGTGCTATGGAGCTTGCTCGTCAATATGCCTCGTCAGCCCACGAACCAGCGGACCTAGTGCGCGCCATCGCGGCGTCCTTCATGCGTGCGGGCAGGCTCGACGACGGACGTGAAATGCTGATCCTGTCCGAGGAACTGGCTCGGTTCGGCACTGATCATGCCGGAGAGGATCGACGTTGGGTTCTGTGGATCAAAACGGCGGTGGACGTCGGGGATGTCGCCCGAGCCATCCGGCACACTGCCGCATTGGAGGACGAGACGGCACGTTCTGCGGCGTGGACAGCCATCGCAGAAGGAGCCATGGCAGTCGATTCTCTTAATTCTGCCATCCACGCGCTTGAGCTTATCGAGGTCCCGTGGATGCAGCGTCGAGTTCGCCTGGACCTCATTCGCAAATTGACGTCAACAGGCGACCCCGGACAGGCTGAGTCGATTGCTCGCACAACGCCCGACGAGGTGCATCGGGTACAAGCCTTGGCACTTGCCGCTGTTGTCCTGCGCAAACCGGAGTTGCTCGACGAGGCTGTAGAACTCGCAGTATACCCGCCGGGCAATGACGAAGATCTCGCTACTTGGCTAAACCTACTGGAGTATGCGGCAGAACTCGGGGACACGAGGCGGGTAAACGACCTGGCAAAGCGCATCCGTGACGCCGCGCAGGCGCTAACCGAAGAAGTGGAAGCCACCGAAACGCGAACTTCGTCGATCGCGAGTATTACCCACAGCCTACTGTCCGGTCGAATCAGGAAGATAACAAAACTTATCGACCTGCTGTCCGGCCGAATCAGGACGATGACAGAACTCATCGACGAAATTCGCAGCGTAAGAGCATTTTTTCTTCGCACACCGGAACCGGCGTACACCAGCATCATCCCGGAAATCGATGGGCTGCGACTGCAGTTGATCCCGATGGAAGATCGGACACTGTCGTGGGAACTTACCGTCCAGGACTGGCGGTACCACGTGGAGGAGTTGGTCGAGCTCCGGCCGGACGCCTACTCCGCCATCGTCGAGGAGTTGGACGCCCTGGCCGGAGCACGGCCGGGTGGTCCTACAGGTACTTCTTGATCTCCCGCTTGGCCAGCGACATGCGGTGGACCTCGTCGGGGCCGTCGGCCAGGCGCAGGGTCCGCGCGGAGGCCCAGAGTTCGGCCAGGGGGTAGTCCTGGCTCACCCCGCCGGCGCCGTGGGCCTGGATGGCCTTGTCGAGGACCCACTCGGCCATGAGCGGGGTGCCGATCTTGATGGCCTGGATCTCGGTGTGCGCGCCCTTGTTGCCGACGGTGTCCATCAGCCACGCGGTCTTGAGGACGAGCAGGCGGGCCTGTTCGATGCGCACGCGGGACTCGGCGATCCACTCCTGCACGACGCCCTGGCGCGCGAGGGGCTTGCCGAAGGCGACGCGTTCGACCGCGCGGCGGCACATGAGTTCCAGGGCGCGTTCGGCGATGCCGATCAGGCGCATGCAGTGGTGGATGCGGCCGGGGCCGAGGCGGGCCTGGGCGATGGCGAAGCCCTCGCCCTCGCCGGCGATGAGGTTGTCCGCAGGCACGCGGACGTCGTCGAACACGACCTCGGCGTGCCCGCCGTGGGAGGCGTCGGTGTAGCCGAAGACGTGCATGCCGCGCTTGACGTGCACGCCCGGGGTGTCGCGGGGCACGAGGATCATCGCCTGCTGGCGGTGGCGTTCGGCGTCGGGGTCGGTCTTGCCCATGACGATGAACACCGCGCAGTTGGGGTTCATCGCCCCGGAGGACCACCACTTGCGGCCGTTGACCACGTACTCGTCGCCGTCGCGCACGATGCTGGTGGCGATGTTGGTGGCGTCGGAGGAGGCCACGTCGGGTTCGGTCATGCAGAACGCGGAGCGGATCTCGCCGTCGAGCAGGGGGCGCAGCCACTGCTTCTTCTGCTGCTCGGTGCCGAACATGGCCAGCACCTCCATGTTCCCGGTGTCGGGCGCGGCGCAGTTGAGCGCCTCCGGGGCCAGGTGCGGGCTGCGGCCGGTGATCTCGGCCAGGGGCGCGTACTGGAGGTTGGTCAGGCCGGCGCCGTGCTCGGCGTCGGGCAGGAACAGGTTCCACAGGCCCTGGCGGCGGGCCTCGGCCTTGAGGTCCTCGATGACGGCGGGGCGCGCCCACGGGTCGGCGGCCTCGGCGAGCTGGCGCTCGGCGACGGGTTCGGCGGGGTAGACGAACTCGTCCATGAACCGCAGCAGCCTCCCGCGCAGTTCCTCGGTGGTGGGGTCGTAGGCGAAGTCCATCAGTGCTCCCCTGCGGTCGCGGCGAGTCCCTGCCCGACCAGCGGCAGGGTGAGGTGGCCGATCTGGTCGAACCCGGCGCCCACGGTCTTGCCCCGGGTGAAGCGGAAGTGGATGCCCTCCAGGATCACGGCGAGCTTGAAGTAGGCGAACGCCGTGTACCAGGCGAGGTCGCTGACGTCGGCGCCGCTGCGCTCGGCGTAGCGGCGCACCATCTCGTCGGCGGTGGCGAACCCGGGCAGCGTGGGCACGGTGCCGGTGATGGGGTCGTCCTCGCGCGCGCCGATGCCGTTCCAGTACACGCACAGCAGGCCGACGTCGGCGAGCGGGTCGCCGAGGGTGGCCATCTCCCAGTCGAGGACGGCGCCGATGTCGAGCGGGTCGTCGGTGACCAGCACGTTGTCGAGCCGGTAGTCGCCGTGCACGATCGTGGCGCGGGCCGAGCGGGGCACGGTGCGGGCGAGCCGGTCGCGCAGCTCGTCGATGCCGGGCAGGTCGCGGCTGCGGGAGGCGTCGAGCTGCTTGCCCCAGCGGGTGACCTGGCGGGTGAGGAAGCCCTCGGGGCGGCCGAAGTCGGACAGGCCGACCTCGGCGGGGTCGACGGCGTGCAGGTCGGCCAGCACGTCGACGAGCCGGTCGGACAGGGCGCGCGCCTTGTCGGGGGTCATCCAGGGGCACTGGTCGCGGTGGCGCAGGGCCTGCCCGGGGACCTCCTCCATCAGGTAGAACGGCGCGCCGAGGACGTCGACGTCCTCGCACAGCAGCTCGACGCCGGGCACGGGCACGGCGGTGCCGGCGAGGGCGGAGATGACGCGGTGCTCGCGGCCCATGTCGTGGGCGGTGGCGAGCACGTGGCCCAGCGGCGGGCGGCGCAGCACCCAGCGGTGGGTGCCGTCGGTGACCCGGTAGGTGAGGTTGGAGCGGCCGCCGGGGATGAGCTCGCCGGTCAGCGGGCCGGTGCCGAGGTGGGCGGCGAGCCTGTCCAGGTCCAGCCCGGGCAGCCCGGGGGCGGCCGGGTCGGGAGTGGCCGGGTCGGTGGTGGGGTGGTCGGTGGTGGGGTGGTCGGTCATGCCGCGGCTCCCCTGAGCTGGTCGATCACGGCGCGCGTGGAGTCGGCGTCGGTGTGCCGGTGGGCGTGCATGCCCACGGCGCGGGCGCCCTCGACGTTGACGGGGGCGTCGTCGAAGAACGCGCAGCGGTGGGCGGGCAGGCCGAGCCGGTCGAGGGTGTGCTCGAAGATGCGCGGGTCGGGTTTGCGCAGCCCGACGCGGCCGCTGATCACGATGGTGTCGAACAGCTCCAGCAGCAGTTCCTCGGGGTAGCCCTCGCCCCAGCTGTTGGACAGCAGCGCGGTGGTGACGCCGTCGGCGCGCAGCCCGCGGACCAGGTCGACCATCTTCGGGTCGGGGTGGGCGCTGCCGAACATGCGGCGCAGCAGGCCCTGCGCGGCGATCCCCCGGCCGTCGAGGGTGACCAGTTCGGCGGCCAGCAGCGCCTCGAACTCGTGCGTGGTCAGCTCGCCGGTCTCCAGGCGGTGCACGGGGTTGTCCGGGGCGGCCTCGCGCCCCATCCAGCCGCGCATGGTGGCGCCGTAGCGCTCCCGGTCGATGTTCTCGGTGCTCAGCCAGTCCTCGATGAAGGCGGGCACGGAGACCGTGAGCACGCCGCCCCAGTCCAGCACCACCGCGTCGATGCGCCGTTCGTCCACGTCGCGAGGGTACCGACCGGTCGGTATGTGGGCAAGCGGTGTGCGCGGCACGCATTTTCGGAAAACGTGAACGCGGCGTTCATGTTTGACAATTCGCCATTTGCGCGGGCATTCTGCCCACTCCACGCCATTTCCCGCGTCCGCACGCCCTTCACCAGGGCTTCTTCGCCATTCCCGGAGGATTTCCATGCCCGTTCTCGTCACCGGCGCGACCGGCACCGTGGGCGGCGCGGTGGTGCGCCGACTGATCGCCGAGGGGCAGGAGGTCCGCGCGCTCACCCGCGACCTCCGTGCCCGGCTGCCCGCCGGGGTGCAGGTGGTGACGGGCGACTTCACCGACCCGTCGTCGCTGGTCCCGGCGCTGCATGGGGTCGAGCGGGTGCACCTGGTGTCGGTGGACGGCGACGGCCCGGCGATCGTCGACGTGCTGCGCGCGGCGGGCGTGCGGCGGCTCACGCACCTGGGCCACCACGACCCGGGCCGGTCCGACGACGACCCGCTGGAGTCCTGGCACCGGGTGTTCCACCGGGCGATCGAGTCCTCGGGCATCGGGTGGACCCACCTGTTCCCGGGCGAGTTCATGGCCAACACCCGCGAATGGGCGCCCTCGATCCGCGCGGAGGGCGTCGTGCGCGCGCCGTTCGGCGACTGGAACAGCACCCTGGTGCACGAGGACGACATCGCCGCGATCATCGTGCGGGCGCTGCTGACCGAGGGGCACGAGGGGCGCACCTACCGCCCCACCGGGCCGGGACCGGTGCGCCGCCGCGACGCGGTGCGCCTGATCGGCGAGGCCCTCGGGCGGCCGGTCGGGTTCGTCGAACTGACCCCCGACCAGGCGCGCGAGCTGTGGCGCGGGGTCTACCCGCCGCAGGTCGTGGAGTGGTTCCTGGAGATGGGCCGGTACCCGGAGGGCAACAACTGGGTGTCCCCGGACGTCGAGGAGGTGCTGGGTCGCCCGGCGCTGGACTTCGCCCGGTGGGCGCGCGAGCACGCCGACGACTTCCGCTGACCGGTCACGCGGTGCGGCCCGGGGCCGGGGAGGGCGCCGGGAGGAGAGCAGGGCGGGGAGCCGGGAAGGGGGTCGGGTCGGGGTCGGGCCGGGCGTTGCGCAGCCTGATGCCGCTGAACCCGAACGTGCCGCGCACCGCCCGCCGCCAGAACCGCCACAGGTCGGTGGTGAGCCGCAGTTCGATGCCCGCCCCCTCGTGCAGCGCGAGCAGGTCGCCGACGGGTTCGGGGTCGCCGAGCGGTTCGACGGGCACGGTGGCGACGTGGGCGTTGGGCGGGTCGCCGAACGGCCGGAACGCGGCGGCGTCGAGCCGGTAGGCGTAGAGGCGGGCGGTGCGCAGCCGGTCGAGCCAGCCGTACTCGACGACGTGCACGCGCTCGGCGCCCAGCCACGCCCGGTCCTCGGCGGTGGTGGCGGGTCCGGTCCGCACCAGGGCGCGCGGGCACTGGCGGGGGAACCAGTAGTCGGGGGCGCGGTCGTGGTCGACGGCCCACACGTACGGGTCGGCCTGGCGCGCGGTGGGCGCGACGCGCGGTTCGAAGCGGGTGATGGTCGGGTCTTCGGAGAAGTGCAGGACTTGACCGGGTGCCGGGCGCATGACCGGTGATCCTGGCGGGCGCGCGGCCTCCCGGGCCACCGGGAAACCGTCGCCCGGCGGCGGCGCCGCCGGGCCGAGGCCGGCGCCCACCCGGCGAGCCCGGGCACGGGCGGGCGGTGTGCGCGCCGGGCGGACATCGGCAGCCCGTGCCCGGCGCGCACACCGCCGTGTGCTGTCCGAGGTCCCGTACCCCGCGGCACCGTGTGCGGCGGGGCGGGGGATCAGGCGTCGATCTCCTTGCGGCCGGTGTCGGCGGTGCCGATGGCGATCCTGCGCGGCTTGGCCTTCTCCGCGATCGGGATGCGCAGCGTGAGCACGCCGGAGTCGTAGTCGGCGCGGATGTGCTCGGTGTCGAGGGTGTCGCCGAGGAACAGCTGGCGGGAGAACACGCCCAGGGGCCGCTCGGAGACCTGCATCTCGACGCCGTCGGTCCGCCGGTTCGGGCGGCGCTCGGCCTTGACGGTCAGCACGTTGCGCTCGACGTCCAGCTCGATCGCGTCGGCGGTGACGCCGGGCAGGTCGAACTCGACCACGAACTCCTCACCCGCGCGGTAGGCGTCCATCGGCATGGGCGTCGGCCGCGACCAGGTGCCCGGGCCGGAGAGGAACTGCTGCGCCAGCCGGTCCAGCTCCCGGAACGGGTCGGTGCGCATCAACATCGGGAACACCTCCTGGTTGGTCTGGTCAATGCGCTGCGACTCCGGTTCTACCACGTCGTCATCTCGTTGACAACCCTCCTGGTCGTCACTAGGTTGACGTCATGGCGAGCGGTGACTACGAGACCATCCGGGACGCGGTCGAGGGCGACGGGCGCGGCGTCGAGCAGGTGCTGGAGGCGCTGGTGCTGCTGCGCGGGCTGCGCGAGGAGCTGGCCGGGTGGGAGCCGCGGCTGATCGCCTCGGCGCGCGCGATGGGCACCAGCTGGGCCGAGCTGGCGCCGGCGCTGGGCCTGGCCAGCCGGCAGGCCGCCGAGCGCCGCTACCTGCGGTTGCGCCCGTCGGAGGTGGAGGACACGGCCGAGGGCCGGGTGCGCGCCGAGCGGGACAGGCGCGCGGGCGAGCGGGCGGTGTCCCGCTGGGCGCGGGAGAACGCGGGGTCGCTGCGCAGCCTGGCGGGCCAGGTCGGCCGGGTGGACGTGGTGGTGCGCCGCGCTCTGGAGGTGGACGACGTCGTCGCGCTGATCGGGCCGCTGGTGGAGTCGGTGGTGCGGGTGCGGGTGGACAACCCGGAGCTGGCCCGCGAGATCCAGGCGGTCGGCGACCGGGCGGAGGAGGTGCGGCGCGACACGCGGGTGCTGCGGGAGAGCCAGGCCCGCCGCTGACCACCCGGACCGACGGGGGCGGCCGGCCCGGAGCGGGGCGGGCGACCGGCGTCGGGTGTCAGGTGACGGGCAGGGCGCGGGCGAGGAACGAGGTGGTCAGCTCCCAGGCGGCGGCCGCGGCGACCGGGTCGTGGAACCGGGGCGCGACGTTGTTGTGGAAGGCGTGGCCCGCGTCCTCCTGGACGTGGACCTCGGCGCCGGGGTGCCCGGCGACGGCGTCGACGACCGCCTGCACGGCCTCGCGCGGGATGTAGGGGTCGCGGCCGCCGAAGTGGAACTGGACGGGGCAGTCGACCCGCCCCAGCTCGCCGATCCGCTCCGGGACGGTGGAGCCGTAGAAGGACACCACCGCGTCGGGCGTGCCCGCGACGGCCGCTTCGTAGGCCATCGAGCCGCCGAGGCAGAAGCCCAGCACCCCGGCGCGGCCGGTGCGGGTGCGCAGCCCGTCGAGGGTGGCCAGCACGTCGGCGACGCCCAGCGCCGGGTCGAAGCGGGAGGCGACGTCCATCGCCTCGGCGACGCCGGCCTCGTCGTGGCGGCCGACCCAGCCGGGGGTGGTGCGCCGGAACAGCTCGGGTACGGCGACGACGTAGCCCAGCGCGGCGAGGTCGGCCGCGACGGAGCGCAGGTAGTCGTCCAGGCCGAAGATCTCCTGGACGAGGACCAGGCCGGGGCCGTCGCCGGCGGGCGGTTCCCAGACGGGGGCGTCGAACGCGCCGTCGGCTGCTTCGATCTTCACGCCACCACGGTTACCACACCGGTGCGGCCGTCGACCTCGACCGACACGCCCAACGGCAGGGTGAGCTGACCCGCGCAGTGGCCGAAGGGCACGTCGGCGACGATCGGCACGCCGAGGTCGCCGAGCCGGTCGGCGAGCACGGGCGCGGCGTCGCCGCAGTCGGTCCACGAGCCCAGGACGAGCGCGGCGACGTCGGCGAACCACCCGGTGCGCCGCATGCCGGTGAGCATCCGGTCGAGCCGGTAGGGGTCCTCGTCGACGTCTTCGAGCAGCACGACCGCGCCGGGTGGCGGCGGGGTCTCGGCCAGCAGGCTGAGGTTGCCGCCGAACGCGGTGCCGCGGGCGGTGCCGGGCGCGGCGGGGGTGCCGCGCACGCCGGTGACGCCGGTGAACAGCGCGCGGCGCAGGTGCTCGCGGGCGACGTCGTCCTCGACGAACGCCCTGGTGCCGATCATCGGCCCGAACCAGGTGGCGTGCCCGAGCGCCTGGAGGCGGGCGTGCAGCACGGTGGTGTCGCTGGAGCCGGCGAAGACCTTGCGGTGCGCCGCGACGGCGGTCCAGTCGACCAGGTCGACCATGCGCAGGCTGCCGTAGCCGCCGCGGCAGCACAGCACGCCCGCCACGGTCGGGTCCAGCCACGCCCGTTCCAGGTCGCGGGCGCGGTCGGCGTCGCGGCCCGCCAGGTAGGGCAGGTCGGGGTGGGTGTCGAGGACGCCGGGGGCGAGGTGGACGTCGAGGTCCCACGCGCGCAGCCACGCCACGCCCGCGTCGAGCAGGGTCGGGTCGACGGGCCCGGCGGGGCTGATGACGACCACCCGGTCCCCCGCCCGCAGCAGCGGCGGCCCGGCCGGAGCAGGCCCGACCGGCGCGGACCCGACCGCCGAAGGCTCGACCGCCGCAGGTCCGACCGCCGAAGGCTCGACCGCCGCAGGTCCGGCTGCCGCAGCACCGGCCGCCACAGGCGCGGACCCGGCCTCGGGCTCAGGCGCGGCCTTAGGCTCGGGTGCGGTCACCGACGCAGGTCCAGCACCGGCACGTCGGCCGGGGTGAAGCCCAGGACCTGCCCGTAGAAGGACAGCTCGGCCTCCAGGGCGGCGACGATCGTCGCGGCCTTGCGGAAGCCGTGCTGCTCGCCCTCGAAGGTCAGGTAGGCGTGCGGGACGCCGGTGCCGTCCAGCGCCGCGGCGAACCGGTCGGCCTGCTCGGGCGGGCAGATCTCGTCCTCCAGCCCCTGGAGCAGCAGCACGGGCCCGACCAGCTGCCCGACCCGGTGCGACGGGGACCGCTCGGCGTAGCGGTCGGCGGTGGCGGGCCAGGGGCCGACCAGGCCCTCGACGTAGTGGGACTCGAAGTCGTGGGTCTCGCCGCCCGCGGAGGTCCAGCCCTCCAGGTCGAGGATCGGGAAGGCGATCATGGCGCACCGGTAGGTCTTGACCGAGGTCATCGACGCCGCGGCGGTCCAGCCGCCCGCGCTGCCGCCGCGGATGGCCAGCCGCTCGCCGTCCGCGGTGCCCTCGTCGGCCAGCGCCTGGGCGACGGCGGCGCAGTCGTGGACGTCGACGACGCCCCACTGCTCGCGCAGCCGCTCGCGGAAGGCGCGGCCGTAGCCGGTGGAGCCGCCATAGTTGACCGCGACGACGCCGATGCCGCGGCTGGTGAGGTAGGCGATGTCGGCGTCGAGCACCGGCGCGCTGCGGCCGGTGGGGCCGCCGTGGACGTGCACCACGTAGGGCGGCTTCTCCCCGTCGGGGGCGGCGAAGTCGGGGTTGCGCGGCGGGTAGACGTAGGCGGGCACGTCGCCGTCCGGGCCGCTGAACACGCGCTCGACCGGCACGGGCAGGTGCTCGGCGGGCAGCGTCGCGGCGTGCCGGGTGTGGGTGGTCAGGACACCGGTGGACAGGTCCAGCGACACCACGGCGGCCTCGGCGCGCGGCCCGGCGGCGCTGCTGACCAGCACGCCGTCGTGCACGGCGAGGTGGGCGTGCCACGCGGGCAGGTCGACGTCGATGTCGGTGACCGTGCCTGTGCGCTCGTCGAGCACGGCGGGCGCGCCGGAGCGCAGCACCGCGTAGCGACCCCGGTCGATCGCGGCGAACCAGCGGTTGCCCAGCCGCCACATCGGCCCGCCCAGCTCCTCGGCGCACGGGGCGAGGTTGGTGGCGGTGCCGTCGAGGCCGATGCGGAACAGGTTCCACCAGCCGTCCGGGTCGGTGAGGACCAGCAGGTCGGCGCCCTCCCACTCGACCTGGCACACGGCCTCGTCCGGGCCGCCCGCCAGGACGCGGTGGGCGCCGGGGCCGTCGTCGCCGATCCGGGCGACGCACAGCTCGGAGCCGTCCCACGGCATGTTCGGGTGGTCCCAGCCGATCCAGGCCAGGTGGCGGCCGTCGGGCGAGACGCGGGGGCCGGTCATGAAGCGGTGGCCGGCGGCCAGCACCCGCACCGGCGAGCCGTCGAGGGGCACGGCGACCAGTTCGCGGCGCACGTCGGTGCGGGCGTCGCCGGTGACGGTCTCGCGCACGCACCACACCTCGGTGTGGCCGGGGCCGGGGGTGAGGTCGGCGTAGCGCAGCCCGTGCCGGCGCTCCGGTTCGGCGGTGAGCGGCTCGGGCCGCGGGTCGTCGGGGTCGAAGACGTGGATGCGCTGGTCGTCCCAGTCGGTGAACGCCACGCGCGTGCCCCCGGGTGTGTCGAGCACCACCCAGGGCCGTCCGCCGTACTCGTGGACGCGGTTGCGCACGTTCCACGGGGGCGGCAGCAGGTCGTGCCCGTCGCGCACCAGCGCGACCCGGCCGCCCTCGGCGGGGCGTCCCTCGGCCCACCAGGGCACGCCCCGGTGCACGTCGACCCAGTGCGGGCCCCCGCCGGCCGCGGCGGCGTCGGCCGCGCCGATGGGCGATGTCCACGTTCCGTACGGTGCGATCGTCACCACGCGGCCGACCCTATCGGGACGCCGGCGGGGCCGGCCGGCGTCGATCGGCCGGGGTTCGGACCGCGAACGGCGGGGCGGCTCTGCCGATCTTGCTCGCGTGGCCTAGGGTCGTTGCTGTCATGGCACGGGTCATCCACGTATTCCGCCAGCCCGACCGGTTCGTCGCCGGCACAGTCGGGCAACCTGGCGAGCGCACGTTCTACCTCCAGGCCTCCGAGGAGGCCCGGCTGGTCAGCGTGGCGCTGGAGAAGCAACAGGTCGCCGTACTCGCCGAGCGCATCGGCTCGCTGCTGGAGGAGGTGCACCGGCGGTTCGGCGCGGACGTCCCCGAGGCGGTCCCCGACGACCTCCGGGACACCGAACCCCTCGCGGTGCCGGTCGAGGAGGAGTTCAAGGTCGGCACGATGGGCCTGGGCTGGGACGCCGAGTCCCGCGCGGTCGTCATCGAACTGCTCGCGATCACCGAGGAGGAGGTCGACGAGGCGGTCGTCCTCGACGACACCGAGGAGGGTCCCGACGCGGTGCGGGTGTTCCTGAGCCCCGGTGAGGCGCGGGCGTTCGCCGAACGCGCCGAGCGGGTGGTCAAGGCGGGCCGCAAACCGTGCCCGCTGTGCTCGGAGCCGCTGGACCCGGAGGGGCACGTCTGCCCGCGGCAGAACGGCTACCGGCGTTCGGACGAGGGCTGAGCCGAGGGTGCGACCTGGTGACGACGGCGCGCTCGAACTGCTGGAGCACGGGCGCATCGAGGTCGAGGGCCGGTTGGTCGACGCCTCCAACGCGACGCTGTTCTGCGCGATCAGCCTCGACGGGGTGACGGCGCAGTGCGTCTACAAGCCGGTGAGCGGCGAGCGCCCGCTGTGGGACTTCCCCGACGGCACGCTCGCCGGCCGCGAGGTGGCCACCTACCTGGTGTCGGAGGCCGCGGGCCTGCGCCTGGTGCCGCCCACGGTGCTGCGGCCGGGCCCGTTCGGGTCGGGCATGGTGCAGCTGTGGGTGGACACCCGCGAGGACGACGACCTGGTCGACATCGTGCCCGAGGACGAGGTGCGCCCGGGGTGGCGGCCGGTGCTGCGCGCGCACGACCGCTACGGCGAGCCCGCGGTGCTGGTGCACGCCGACCACCCGCGGGTGCGGCTGATGGCGGCGTTCGACGTGGTGGTCAACAACGCCGACCGCAAGGGCGGGCACGTGCTGCACGCCGACGACGGCGCGGTGTTCGGCGTGGACCACGGCATCTGCCTGCACGCCGAGGACAAGCTGCGCACGGTGCTGTGGGGCTGGCTGGGCGAGCCGCTGCCGGACGAGGCGGTGGAGGCGTTGCGGCGGCTGCGGGCGTGGCTGGACACCGGTCCGGGTGACCGGCTGCACGAGCACCTGACCCGCGCGGAGGTGCGGGCGTTGACCGAGCGGCTGGAGAAGCTGCTGGCGGCGGGCGTGTACCCGGAGCCGTCCGGTGACTGGCCGGCGATCCCCTGGCCCGCGTTCTGACCCGACGGACACCCTGACAAGCCGCCGCGTTCGGTGTTGACTTGCCGCGTGGGCGACGTCGAGCTGCGCGAGGTGACGGCGCAGGACGTGCTGCTGTTCTTCGAGCACCAGTGCGACCCTGAGGCGGTGCGCATGGCGGCGTTCACCAGCGCCGACCCGTGGGACCGGGCGGCGTTCCTGGTGCGGTGGGCGCGCAGCCTGGCCGACGACCGGGTGGTGGCGCGCACGGTGCTGTTCGACGGGGTGGTGGTCGGGCACGTGGCGCGGTTCACGCGGTTGGGCGAGCCCGAGGTGACCTTCTGGGTCGACCGGGAGCACTGGGGCAGGGGCCTGGCCACCGAGGCGCTGCGGCTCTACCTCGACCGCGACCCGACGCGCCCGCTCTACGCGCGGGCGGCGGTGGACAACGTGGGCGCGCTGCGGGTGCTGGCCAAGTGCGGGTTCGCGGCGGTCGGCGAGGACGTGGGGTTCGCCGAGGGCCGGGGCCGGGACGTGGAGGAGTTCATCCTGCGCCTGGAGCACCGGTAACGTCGCGGGCCGTGCGATCACACGATTACGGGCGGGACGTGCTGTCGGGGCGCAGGCGCAAGCAGGTGCCGGAGGTGCCCGCGGAGGTCGGCCTGGTGGTGGAGGACCCGGCGTCGGGGTTCTGCGGCGCGGTGGTGCGCTTCGAGCACGACCGGGTGGTGCTGGAGGACCGCCTCGGCCGGCACCGGCTGTTCCCGCTGCGCCCGGCGGCGTTCCTGCTCGACGGGCGGCCGGTGACCCTGACCCGCCCCGCGACCGCCCCGGCCCCGGCGGCGCCGACGCGGTCGGCGTCGGGATCGGTGCGGGTGGAGGGCCTGCGTGCCCGCACCGCGCGCGAGGGCCGCATCTGGGTGGAGGGCCTGCACGACGCGGAGCTGGTGGAGCGGGTGTGGGGGCACGACCTGCGCGTGGAGGGCGTGGTCGTGGAGCCGCTGGACGGGGTGGACGTGCTCGCCGGGCGGGTGGCGGACTTCGGGCCCGGCCCGGGGCGGCGGCTGGGGGTGCTGGTGGACCACCTGGTGGCCGGGTCGAAGGAGTCGCGGCTGGTCGAGGGCGTGCGCGACGAGGACGTGCTGGTCACCGGCCACCCCTACGTGGACGTGTGGCAGGCGGTGAAACCGGCGGCGGTGGGCATCGGGGCGTGGCCGGTGGTGCCGCGCGGGGTGCCGTGGAAGGAGGGGGTGTGCGCGGCGCTGGGCTGGGGCGAGCCGTGGGAGGGGTGGCGGCGCGTGCTGGCGGGGGTGTCGGGGTTCCGCGACCTGGAGACGCCGCTGATCGGCGCGGTGGAGCGGCTGATCGACTTCGTCACCGGGCCTGCGGAAGGGTGAAACGCCACGGGCGCCGCCCCGGGGGTGCGAGGATGGTGGCGTGGCGGCCTTGATCTGGTTGGTCCTCGGTGTCGTGCTGGTGGCGGCCGAGGTCCTCTCCGGCGACTTCGTGCTGGTGATGCTGGGTTTGGCGGCGTTCGGCGCGGCGGGTTCGGCGGCGCTGGGCGCGGACGTGGTGGTCAGCGCGATCGTGTTCGGCGTGGTGTCGCTGGGGCTGGTGGCGGGTGCGCGGCCGGCGATCCGGCGGCGGATGGCGCTGGGCCAGGGCCACCGGTCGGGCGTGGAGGCCCTGGTCGGCGGCACCGCCGTCGTCGTGTCCACAGTGGACGGCCACGGGGGTAGGGTTCGGATCGGCGGCGAGGTGTGGTCGGCGCGGTCGTTGGACCGCGAGGTGATCGAGCCGGGCGCCGAAGTGACAGTTGTCGAGATCTCGGGCGCGACCGCGGTGGTGCTGTCCGGGGCCTGAGCGGAGGCTGGCGAAGTTGACCACGACGTTGATCGTCATCGCGGTCCTGGTGCTGTTCGTGCTCGTCGTGACGGTGAAGTCGGTGCTGGTGATCCCGCAGGCCACGGCCGCGGTGATCGAGCGGCTGGGCCGCTACCGCACGACCGCCGCGCCGGGCCTGAACATCCTGGTGCCGTTCTTCGACCGGGTGCGGGCGCGCATCGACCTGCGCGAGCAGGTGGTGTCCTTCCCGCCGCAGCCGGTGATCACCAAGGACAACCTGACGGTGTCGATCGACACGGTGGTGTACTTCCAGGTCACCGACCCGCGCGCGGCGGTCTACGAGATCTCGAACTACATCGTGGGCGTGGAGCAGCTGGCCACCACGACGCTGCGCAACCTGGTGGGCGGGATGAGCCTGGAGGAGACGCTGACCTCCCGCGACGAGATCAACAACCAGCTGCGCGGGGTGCTCGACGAGGCCACCGGCCGGTGGGGCATCCGGGTGGCGCGCGTCGAGCTCAAGGCGATCGACCCGCCGGCGTCGATCCAGGACTCGATGGAGAAGCAGATGCGCGCGGACCGGGAGAAGCGCGCGATGATCCTCAACGCCGAGGGCCAGCGGGAGGCGTCGATCAAGACCGCCGAGGGCCAGAAGCAGTCGCAGATCCTGTCGGCGGAGGGCGCGAAGCAGGCGGCGATCCTGGCGGCGGAGGCGGAGCGGCAGTCGAGCATCCTGCGGGCGCAGGGCGAGCGGGCGGCCCGCTACCTCCAGGCGCAGGGCCAGGCCAAGGCGATCGAGAAGGTGTTCGCGGCGATCAAGGCGGGCAAGCCGACGCCGGAGGTGCTGGCCTACCAGTACCTGCAGACGCTGCCGCAGATGGCGCAGGGCGACGCGAACAAGGTGTGGCTGGTGCCCTCGGACTACGGCAAGGCGCTGGAGGGGTTCGCGCGGATGCTGGGCGCGCCGGGCGAGGACGGCGTGTTCCGCTACGAGCCGCCGGCGGAGGAGCCCGCGGCGTCGCGCCCCGAGGAGGACGACGCGTCGGTGGCGGACTGGTTCGACACGGCGCCGGACCCGGCGGTGGCCGAGGCGGTGCGCGCGGCGGAGGCGGTGGCCCGCAAGGAGGTGCCCTCGCCGCTGGCCGCGCCGCCCGTGCCGCCGCTGGTGCGGGGCGCGGAGCCGGCGCGGGAGCTGGGCGGCGCCGTGGAGCCGCAGGGGCAGCCGAGGTCGCTGCACGAGTGATCTTGACCGCAGTGGCGGGGGCGTCGACCGGTCCGGTCGGCGCCCCCGCGGCGTGTCCGCGCTGGTCAACGGCCGGTGACGGGGGTGTGGCGGACCGTGCCGCCCCGGGCGGGGGTGCGGTTGGATGGCGCGGTGCACGCCTTAACCGACCGCGCGGCGACCGCGCTCGCCGATCCCGACCTGCCGTGGGCCGCGTGCCGGGGGGAGCTGGCCGCGGTGGTCGCCGGTCTCTCGGAGCTGGTCCTGGCCGGTCCCGGGGCGCGGGTGGTGGCGCAGGAGCTGGCGGAACTGCTGGTGGGGGCGGTGCCCGCGCACCGGGTGCACCGGGCGGAGCTGGTGGAACTGGTCGACCGGGTGGTGGACCTGCACGTGGTGGCGTGCGCGGACGACCCGCCGCCGCCGGCGGAGCTGGCGCGGTGGCTGCTGCACCTGCAGACCGGGTTCGCCGAGCCGCCGGAGGTGCGGCTCGCGCCGTACGCGGCGGTGTTGGGCGGGGAGGGCCTGGCGCTGTACCGGTCGTCGGCGGTGGAGCGGTTCGAGCGGTTGCCGGTGATCGGGTTCGGGCGGACCGGCCGCTACGACCGGGAGCGGTGGGCGCTGCTGCGGGTGGTGGAGGAGCTGGCCGAGCACACCGGTGACGTGGACCTGCAGGTGCTGGTGCTGGCGCGGGACCTGTCGTCGGGGTGGCACTACCTGCAGGTGGCGACGGTGCTGAGCGACGCGGGCCGTGCCGACGAGGCGGTGGGCTGGGTGGAGCGGGGCCTGACCGCGACGGGCGGGCGGGGCGCGGCGGGGCGGCTGGCGGACCTGGGCGTGGAGGAGTGCCTGCGGGCGGGGTGGGCGGAGCGCGCGGTGGGGTTGCGGCTGCGCGTGCTGCTGGAGAACCCGACGCGGGAGGCGTGGCGGCGGCTGCGGTCGCTGGCGGCGGGCACGGTGGGGTGGCCGGGGGTGCGGGAGCGCGCGGTGGCCGCGCTGGCGGACCGGGACGGCGGCCTGCCGTCGTGGGCGCACGACGCCGGCTGACCCCGGCCCTCTCGGGTCGGGGAGGTCAGTAGCCGGGTGGGCGGCGGTCGGCCCAGGGGCGGGCGCGTTCGAGCTGCCCGGCGGCGGTGAGGACGGTGGTCTCGGTGGCGCCGACGAGCTGCACGGCCAGCGGCAGCCCGGTGCGGGTGTGCCCGGCGGGGACGGCGGCGGCCGGGGTGCCGGTGATGTTCCACAGCGGCAGGAACGCGGTCATCCGGGCGGCGGCGAGCAGGGCGGCGACGGTGGGGCGGCGGTCCCACTCCCCGACGCGCAGCGGCGGCCGGGTGAGCACGGGGGTCAGCAGCAGGTCGTGGACGTCGAACAGGCGCGCGGCGCGGCGGGTGAGGTCGTCCTGCTGGGCGAGCGCGGCGCGCACGGCGGCGCGGGGCAGCGCCCGGCCCAGGGCGCCGACGGCGCGGGTGCGGCGGTCGAGCCGGTCGGGTCGGTCCAGCCGGGCCTGCGCGGTGGCGGCGACGTGCAGGTAGCGGGCGGCGAACCCGGCGGAGCCGCTGCCGGCGCGCAGGTCGGGGTCGGTGCGGGTGACGTCGTGGCCGAGGTCTGCGAGCAGGCCGGCGGTGTCGAGGACGGCGTCGCGGACCTCGGGGTCGACGGGGATGGCGGTGCCCCAGGGGCGCAGGGACACCGCGACGCGCAGGGCGCGGGTGTCGGCGACGGCGCGGGTGTGGCCGTGGCCGGGCGCGAGGACGTCGAGCAGCAGGGCGGCGTCGCGGACGTGGCGGGTGACGGGGCCGGCGACGACGAGCCCGCCCCAGGTGTCGTGGCCGGTGTCGAGGGTGACGTGGTCGCGGCGGGGCTTGAGGCCGAACAGGCCGGTGCAGGCGGCGGGGATGCGCACGGAGCCGGCGCCGTCGGTGCCCACGGCGGCGCCGACGAGCCCGGCGGCCACGGCGGCGGCGGACCCGCCGCTGGACCCGCCGGGCGAGTGGTCGGGGGACCAGGGGTTGCGGGTGGGGCCGGCCCAGGTGGACTCGGTGTGCGGCCACAGGCCCAGTTCGGGCATGCGGGTGCGGCCGAGCAGGACGGCGCCGGCGTCGCGCAGGCGGGACACGACGGTGCTGTCGGCGGGCGCGACGGTCTCGACGGCGGCGGTGCCGCCGGTGGTGGGCAGCCCGGCGACGGCGAGGTCCTCCTTGACCGCGACGGGCACGCCGAGCAGCGGCGCGTGCTCGCCCCGGGCCAGGCGGGCGTCGGCGCGGTCGGCGTCGGCCAGCGCCCGGTCGGCGAACACGGCGCGGAAGGCGTTGAGGTGCCGGTCGTGGCGGTCGATGCGGCGCAGGCACTCGGCGACGAGGTCGCGGGCGGTGAGCGCGCCGGAGCGCAGCAGTTCGGCTTGGCCCGCGGCGCCGGCGTAGCACGCGTCGGTCAGGTCCATGGGCCGAACCCTAGGGCAGCGGCCGGCGGGTGATCCGCGCAGGCGCGCGGTGGTGGTGCGCGGTGGAGGTGCGGTACGGGCGGCGGCGCGGGCCGGGGGAGGCGCGGTGCGGTGTCCACGTCCGCGGGGGCGGTGCTCGGGCCGGCGGCGGGTCCGCGCGGCGGTCCGCAGGCGGCGACCGGGCGTACGTCCCCCGACGCGGGCGGTGCGGGCATGATCGTGGGTATGTCCTCGTGGCTGTTGCCGGTCGCCGTGGCGCTGGTCGTGGTGTGGGTGGGTGTGCGGCACGCGCGGATGGCGCGCGCCGACGCGTTGTTGGCCGAGCACGCGCGCAGGCGCGTGGGCCCGGAGGCGGTACCGCCGTCCCCGGTGTCGGTGTGGCGGGAGGCCAACCGGCTGTTCCGGGCGGGTGACGCGGAAGGGCTGCTGCTGCTCGCGGAGATCGGCCGGCAGGTGCCGCGGCGGCGGCAGGACGTGGTGGACGCGTGGGTGGCGGCGTTGCGCGGCGGGGTGGCCCGGGGGTTGGACGCGGACTGGCGGCGGCGGGTGCAGGGGGAGCTGGTGGCGCACCTGCGGCCGGGCGGGGACTTCTGGCCGGGGATGCAGGTGGTGGCGCCGGGGGCGATCCTGGTGGACCTCGACCTGTCGGGGTGCCGGGTGGGGCGGGTGGACCTGGCGGGCGCGGTGTTCGTGGGCGACGCGCGGTTCACGGCGATGACGGTGACGGGCGACGCGAACTTCGCCGACGCGCGGTTCCTGCGGCACGCGGTGTTCACCGACGCGCTGTTCGCCCGGTCGGTGTCGTTCGCGCTGGCGGTGTTCGCGGGCAACGTGTCGCTGCGCTCGGCGCAGGTGGTGGAGGGGCTGGTGGCGGCGCGGGCGAAGGTGTCGGGCCGGGCGGACTTCTCGGGGGCGGAGGTCAACGGCCCGGCGGACTTCCGGCACGTGCTGTTCGGCGGGCGGGCGTTGTTCACCGACGCGGTGTTCCAGCAGGACGCGCGGTTCGGGCACGCCTGGTTCCGGGGCCGCACGGACGTCGGGTCGGCGTTGATCGGCGGGGAGGCGGAGTTCGAGCACGCCCGGTTCGGCCGGCGCGTGCTGCCCACCTGAGGGGTCAGCGGGCGCCGTCGCCGGGGGTGTCGCCGGGGGTGCCGGCGCGGTGGGCGGCGACGTGGACGCGGTTGGCGCAGCGGGTGGTGCAGTAGCGGCGGCGGCCGTTGCGGGAGGTGTCGACGTAGACGACCGCGCAGCCGGGTCGGGCGCAGCGGCCCAGGCGGCCGGGGTCCTCGCAGACGACGTGGGCGAGCCCGGCTGCGGTGAAGGCGCGCACGCGGTCGGGGGTGGGCGCGTCCTCGGGGGCGAAGTGCAGGTGCGGCGGGCGGTCGTCGTGGGTGGAGACGTAGGGCCTGGCGGCGGCTTCGGCGAGCAGGGCGTTGACCAGGGCGACCCGGTCGGGGGTGTGGTCGAAGACGGGGGAGAGGCGGGCGGCCCAGCGGGTCAGCTCGCGGGCCTGGCGGGCGTCGAGGGCCCCGAGGGGTTTGTAGCCCTGCTCGCGCAGCAGCTCCAGCAGGGTCGCGGCGTCCGGGCCGGGCGCGTCGGGGCGCGGGTCGGCGGCGACGGTGTTGACCAGGGCCGCGGCGAGTTGCGCCGCCGTCCCGCCGTAAGGGTTGAAATGCACTGAACCATGACATCACGCTGGGGGCGTGAACACCAGATGCCCCGGTTGCGGGTGGCCCAGCACCGACCCCGTCCACCCCGTCTCCACCCACGGCCGGGTGCGCTACGTGCGGTGCGTGTGCGGGTTGTGGCTGGTGGTGGAGTCGGGCCGGGTGGTGGCCGCCGCCGGGGCGGCCGACGAGGTCGGCTAGGGTCCCCTGCCCATGGGAGGGCGTCGGGACCTGCTGTGCGACTGCGCGATCTCGGTGCTGGCCGCCGAGGGCGGTCGCGGGTTGACCCACCGCGCGGTGGACCGGGCGGCGGGGGTGCCGCAGGGCACGACGAAGAACTACTTCCCCACCCGCGACGCGCTGCTGCGGGCGGCGGCGGCGCGGATGGCGTCGCTGCACGCCGAGGCGGTGGGCCGGCTGCGTGACACGACACCGCGCGACATCTCCCCGGCCGAGGTCGCCGAGCTGTACCCGGCGCTGCTGCGCCGCGCGGTGGTGGAGGACCCCACGCAGCTGCTGGCGATGGCGGAGCTGTACCTGGAGGCGGTGCGCCGGCCGGGGGTGCGCGAGGCGCTGGGGAGCATGGCGGTGTCCAACGCCGAGGCGTCGGCGTCGCTGCACGCCGCGGCGGGGCTGCCGAGCACGGCGCGCGACGCGGGCCTGCTCGACGCCTACTTCCTGGGGGTCGCGGTGTCGGTGCTGGCGCTGCCGGCGGAGGCGTTGCGGCGGGTGGGGCTGGACGACCCCTACGCCCTGGGCCTGGGCCTGTTCCGGGCCGCCGTCCCGGGCGGGCCGGGCTCAGTCGACGGGGACGAGCCGGTGGACCCCGGTGACGACGACCGCGGCGGGCGCGGTGGGGGCCGCGCCGCAGCTGACGGGACGGGCGGTTAGCTCGCGGGTGGCGACGGTGACGCGCCAGGCACGGCCGTCGTCGTGCCGCACGGTGGCCTCGTCGGGCGTCTCGTGCGCGACGTGCAGGACGTCGCGGTGCTCGCCGGTGCGTTCGCGCACGGCCAGTTCGGCGACCTGGCCCGCGGGGCCGTGGGCGGAACGGCCCCGGCAGCGGTCGACCACGACGTGCCCGTCGGCGGCGCGGTCGAGCAGCAGGCGCGCGAAGTCGGCGTCGAGGCGGCCGTAGGCGTAACCGGTGGGCAGCAGCACCGCGGTGGGCGCGAAGCGGTGCCCGCCGGTGTGGGTGCACTCCCACACCGCCTCGCCGCGCTCGGCGGCCAGCTCGTGCGCCAGCGGGCGGCCGAGCAGGGCGCAGCAGGCGTCGCGGCGGCTGTTGGCGCACACCAGCAGCACGGGGTGCGCGGCGGGCTCGCCGAACCCGGTGTCCTCGCCGCGGCCCAGCGCGCCGAGATCCAGGTCGAGCAGCTCGGCGGGGTCGGCGACGAGCCCGGCGCGCAGCCGGGACGCGCCGGGGGCGGTGGCGGCGAGGTAGACCCGGCGCGGCGCGCCCGCGACGTCGGTGTGGCGGCCGGGACGGCGGATGAGCAGGACGCGCACGCCGGTGTCGGCGGCGCGGCGGGCGAGTTCGGCGCCGAGCGCGGGGTCGAGCCGGCTCTGGGTGAGCGCGTCGCGGCCCCACGGGCCGGGTTGCTCCAGGGCCAGCCACGCGGTGGCCGCGGCGGCGGTGCCCGCCTGGGGGTCGTCGAGGGTCGCGGAGATCGCGGCGCAACGGGGCTCGGTCACCCTGTAAGGGTGCCCTTATCCGGCCGTTCGAGTGACGCCGGCCCCCACCTTCACTCCTACGGGACGAACCGGTCACGCACGGTAGGTGTTCGCGGGTGGTGGACACCCCTGCCGCCGCCCACCCCACCCCACTAGCGTCACCCCATGGCGATCACGCACACAGCCACCGGGACCGCGTTCACGGTGCTCCCGCCACCGACTCCCACCGGACGCGTGGTACTGGTCTGGCACCTGCTGGGCGAACCCGGCACCCCCGAAGCCATGGCCGCCACCCTGCCCCTGCACGCCGTGCCCGCCTGGCGCGTCTACCCCGCGCTGCCCGTCCCCGACACCGCCATGGCCGTGCACCGCTACACGACACTGGTGCGGACCGCCGCCGACGCGGTACCCGACGTCCTGGCCGCCCTGCCCGACTGGGACGGCACCCCCGTCGACGTCGTGGGCGGCTCCGCCGGCGGACACGTCGCCCTGCTGACCGCCGTGCGCGCCACCACACCCGTGCGCCGCATCGCCGTGGTCAACCCCGCCGTCACCGTGCCCGCCGTGGTGGCCGCCTCCATCGACGCCGGCGCACTGGAGCACCACGAGTGGACCGACCGGGAGAAGGCCGCCGCCGACCCCCTCGACGTCCTCGCCCACGCCGACCGGATCACCGCCCCCCTCCTGGTCGTGCGCGGCCAACACGAGTACCCGGCGTTCCGACCCGTCCAGGACGCCCTGGTCGCCGCCGTGCCCGGCGCCCGACTGGTCGAGGTACCGGGCCTGGCCCACATGCTGGTCGACCACGCCGACGAGGTCGGCCGGGAGGTGACCGGATGGCTGGCCTGATCGTCGTCACCGGCGGCAGCCGGGGGATCGGCGCGGCCGTGGTGCGCCGCGCCGCCGCCGACGGACACCGGGTCGTACTGGGCTACCGGGTCGAACACGACACCGCACACGCCCTCGCCGACGAGGTCGGCGGCCTGGCCGTGCGCGCCGACGTCTCCGACGAACACGACGTCGACCGCCTCTTCGACACCGCCGCCACCCTCGGCCAGGTCACCGGCGTCGTCGTCAACGCCGGCATCACCAGCCCCGCCGGCCCCCTCGCCGACCTGCGCACCGAAGACCTGCGCCGCGTCGTCGACGTCAACGTCGTCGGCGCCCTGCTGTGCGCGCGCCGCGCCGCCCGCGACCTCACCCGCGGCGGGTCCATCGTGTCGCTCTCCTCGGCCGCCGCCACCCTCGGTAGCCCGGGGGAGTACGTCCACTACGCCGCCAGCAAGGCCGCCGTCGACGCCATGACCATCGGCCTGGCCAAGGAACTCGGCCCACGCGGCATCCGGGTCAACGCCGTCGCCGCCGGCACCGTGCGCACCGACATCCACCGACTGTCCGACATGCCCGACCGCCCCGACCGGGTCGCCCCCGCCATCCCGCTGCGCCGCCCCGGCGAACCCGAGGAGATCGCCGAGGCGGTGGCCTGGCTGCTCTCGGACGCCGCCTCCTTCACGACCGGGGCCGTCCTGCGGGTCGCCGGGGGACTGTGACCACCACACCACCCCCACCACCGCCGCACCCCGGAGGAACCGCACGCGTGCCCGACCCCCACGACCTCGTCAGGTCCGCCACCACCCCCACCCCCGTACCCCTCGTCCCCGAGATCACCCTGCACACCGCCGACGACGTCATCGCCCTCTGGCACGCCACCGGCACCCCCGAACCACCCTTCTGGGGCTTCCCCTGGGCCGGCGGCCAAGCCCTCGCCCGCCACGTCCTCGACCACCCCCACCTCGTCGCCGGCCGCCACGTCCTCGACCTCGCCTGCGGCTCCGGCCTCGTCGCCATCGCCGCCGCCCTCGCCGGCGCTCGCGTCACCGCCAACGACATCGACCCCCTCGCCGCCGCGGCCACCACCCTCAACGCCACCGCCAACCACGTCACCCTCACCACCGGCACCGACGACCTCCTCGACACCCGCCCCGACATCGACGTCGTCCTCGCCGGCGACGTCTTCTACGACCGCGACATGGCCACCCGCTTCACCCACTTCCTCCTCGCCGCCCACCACCGCGGCGCCCTCGTCCTCGCCGGCGACCCCCAACGCAGCTTCACCCCGAAGAACTGGACCCGACTGGCCACCTACGACGTCCCCGTCTCACCCGACCTCGAAGGCGTCGCCGTCAAGACCACCGGCGTCTGGAGCCCCGCACCACCCGCCTGACCCCACCGGAGCAACGGCACACAAGAAATAACAGCGCTGTTACATTGGGGGAGTGGAGCAACCCAACTTCCTCGGCACCCGCCTGCGACACCTCCTCGACCAACTCGACGGAGACCTCGCCCGCGTCTACACCGACCTCGGCCTACCGGGCTTCCGCCCCCGCTACACACCCGTCATCCGCATCATCGCCGCCCACGGCCCCCAAGCCATCCGCGACCTCGCCACCACCATCGGCGTCACCCACTCCGCCATCAGCCAGACCGTCAACCAGATGCACCGCGACGGCCTCGTCGAACTCCACCCCGGCGACGACGCCCGCCACCGCATCGTCCACCTCACCGACCACGCCACAGCCATCCTCCCCACCCTCGACGCCGAGTGGCACGCCACCACCGCCGCCGCCCGCCAACTCGACGCCGAACTCCCGCACCCCCTCAGCGACCTCGTCGACGCCGCCCTCCACGCCCTGCGCCAACGCCCCATGCGCGACCGCGTCCACGACCACCTCCACCCCCCTCACGAGCCGTAAAGCGCCACCAACTCACGCCCCAACCGCCCCAACTCCGCCCGCACACCCCCCGACTCCACCACCTCCACCGCACCACCCCACCCCGCCAACACCTGCGCCACCATCAGGGGAGTGGCCGCACCCACCCGCAACCGCACCCGACCACCCACCTCACCCACCACCTCGCAATGCCGCCCGAACTGATCCGCCAACACCCCCGCGAACCGCCCCTCCACCTCCACCACCGCCGAACACACCGACCGCCGCGCCTCCACCTCCGACACCACCTCACCCCACACCGACGACAACTCGAACCCCGCCGGCCGCACGAACCGCCCCTCCACCACCTCCACCGACACCACCCGATCCACCCGGAACGTCCGCCGACCACCCTCCGTACCCGCCACCAGGTACCAGACCTCGTCCTTGTCCACGAGCCCCCACGGCTCCACCACCCGCTCCGACCGACCCCCACGACCCCCGTACACCAACCGCACCCGCCGACACCCCACCACCGCCTCCTGCAACACCCCCAACCACACCGGCCGCTCCCGCACCACCCCACCCCACGCCGCCGCGTCCACCACCACCGCCTCCACCGCCACCCGCGCGTCCTCCCGGAACGGCTCCGGCAACGCACCCACCAACTTCCGCACCGCACCCCGCACCCGCGCCGACATCCCCGCCACCGGCCCCAACAACAGGAACAACGCCCGCGCCTCCACCGACGTCAACCCGCTCAAGTCCGTCCGCGCACGCCCCACCAACCGCCACCCACCACCACGCCCCGGCTGCGCGTACACCGGCACACCCGCCGACGACAACGCCTCCAGATCACGCCGCGCCGTCGCCACCGACACCTCCAACTCGGCCGCCAACTCCGCCGCCGTCACCCGCTCCCGCGCCTGCAACACCAACAGGGCAGCCACCAACCGATCCGCACGCACCAACCGATCCTCCCGCGAAAAGTGCTCACAACGTGAGCACTTCACCCCGCCACCCTGTACCCGACACACGAACGACAGGGGAGTAGGACATGCTTCGCGGACTCACCACCACCAGCTTCTTCGCCGCCGACCTCGACGCCGCCGCGGCCTGGTACACCGAACTCCTCGGCACCGAGCCCTACTTCCGCGTCCCCGGCGGCTACCTCGAATGGCGCATCGGCGACTACCAGCACGAGTTCGGCATCGTCAACAGCGCCTACGCGCCGCACGACGTCACCGACGCACCCGCCGGCGCCATCGCGTACTGGGCCGTCGACGACCTCGACGCCACCCTCACCCGCCTCACCGAACTCGGCGCCCGCCCGCACCACCCGCCGACCGTGCGCGGGGAGGGCTTCGTGACCGCCAGCGTGCTCGACCCGTTCGGCAACGTCCTGGGCATCATGACCAACGCGCACTACTTCGAGGTGCTGGGGCGGTTTGAGGGGGCGGGGAAGCGACCCTGACGACTTACTTAACATAATGTAAATTATCGGCGTTGCGGAACGGCTGGTGAGAGGGCCCCGGACGAGGACCGTCCACACCGGCCGGACGCACGTCGACCGACGCACGCACGCACCGTGCACCGAACACCGCCGGCCGACCGTCGCCCGCGCCGAACGCCGCTGAGCGCCACCCAACGCCGCCACAGGCCGACACTCGCAGCGAGGGGTCGAGCCCGGGGCCTCGGGAGGCGTTCGACGGCGAAGCCCGACCGGCCCGGCACACCACCCACAAAACGTCACAGTGACGGATCAACGGTGGTGTGCCGGGCCGGGGCCGGTCGATGGCCGTCGTCGCCGAACCCGCCGACCCGTGGTGATCATCGACCGGGCCGACCCGCCCGCCTCGGCCTCGTGGTCTCGCCGGGCCAGATCGCCCTGGCCCGGCGGCGTCGGCACGCGGTCGCGTGCGCGCACACCGTCGACAACGCGCATCGGAGGGCCCGGCGCGGCCGGCGGAAGGTTGCCGGAAGGGGCATCCCCCGATCGCGGCCCAGCCCCTTCCGGACCAGTAAATGATGGATAATCGCCATTATCCATCAAAACGGAGTTATCGCTGAGACCGGCAGCAAGCGGACGAAACGCCCAACGCCTCGAACCTCCCGCCCTGCTACCGAACCTCCGGGGATGACGCCGAACCTCCGCCCTGCCGCTGACTTCCGGGGTGACGTCTCTACCTTCTCGGCCGTCCTGGGCGTCCTGTCCCCTCTCACCCGCCCCTGCCCGAGGACCGCCGGCCCTCTCCCCTGCGCGGGTCGTCGGGCGACGCGCCCGCTCCCCCGTTCAGGCCGTGCCGGTCGGTTTTGTCGGTGGGGTGCGGTAGGAAGATCGACATGCGTGTTCTCGCCGCTCAGGAGCAGTTCTTCCTCGCTCGTCGTCCTCGGAAGGACTCGCCGCACACGACTGCCGCCTACCGGCGTGACCTGGCGGGGGTGACGGTGTTGTTGGCGGAGGTGGTGTCGCGGCCGGTGGCGGAGTTGGTGATCGAGGACTTGTCGGCGGGGAACCTGCGGGTGGCGTTCGGGGTGTTCGCGGATTCGCACGCGAAGTCGTCGGTGTTGCGGGCGTGGTCGACGTGGAACCAGTTCTTGACGTTCTGCGTGGCGGAGGACTTGGTGCCGGGGAACCCGATGGGTGCGGTGGCGCGGCCGAAGACGCCGCCGTTGGTGCCGAAGCCGTTGCGGGGTGAGGACACGCCGGAGCGGTTGTTGACGGCGGTGGCGGAGGGGGCGCGGAAGGGGCGTGATCCGTGGCCGGAGCGGGATGTGCTGGTGTTGGCGTTGGGGTTGGTGGCGGGATTGCGGTCGGCGGAGATGCGGACGTTGACGTTGGCGTCGGTGGTGGGTCGGCCGGGTGAGCGGCGGTTGCACGTGGCGGGTAAGGGGAACCGGGATCGGTCGGTGCCGATCGAGCCGGCGATGGATCGGGTGATCGAGGAGTACCTGGTGTCGTGTCGTCGGCGTTTTCCGCAGGGGCGGTTCGACCGGGGGTCGGCGTTGGTGCGGGATCGGCATGGTGAGCCGATCGGGCGTGGTGGGTTGGAGTACTTGGTGCGGTCGTGCTTCCGGTGGGCGGGGTTGCACGATCGGGTGCCGTCGGGGGCGAACTTGCACGCGTTGCGCCACACGTTCGCGACGCGGTTGGCGGAGGACGGTGCGTCGGCGTCGGAGATCATGGCGTTGTTGGGTCATGCGTCGTTGGCGACGTCGCAGAACTACATCGAGGCGACGGCGCGGGAGCGGCGTGCGGCGGCGGCGGGTAATCGGACGTACGTGTCGTTGGGGCGGTTGCCGCGGCGGGATTAGTGGTGGGGTGCTTCTCCCCCGGTCTGCCGGGGTTTTCGTTGCGGGATTGTTAGGTCGTTCGGGTGCGGTGTTGGTGCGGACCGGGGTGGTGCGGGAAGTCTTCTCGTATGAGGTCCGTGTGGCGTGGGGCGATCTCCTTCGGGTTGGTGACGATCGGTGTGCGGATGTACGCCGCGACGGAGGAGCACGACTTCCGGTTCCACCAGGTGCACCGGGAGGACGGTGGGCGCATCCGGTACCGGCGGGTGTGCGAGGTGTGCGGCGAGGAGGTCGCGTACGCCGATGTGGCGAAGGGGTACGAGCTGGAGGACGGTCGTCTGGTGGTGATGGGTGACGAGGATTTCGACAAGTTGCCGGTCAACACGGATCACGCGATCGACGTGGTGGAGTTCGTGCCGGTGGAGGAGGTCGATCCGATCTTCTTCCAGAAGGTCTACTACTTGGAGCCGGACAAGGCGGCGTTGCGTCCGTACGTGCTCTTGCGGATGGCTTTGGAGCGCAGTGGGCAGCTCGCGGTCGTGAAGATCACCATTCGTCAGCGGGAGACGTTGGCGGTGGTGCGGGCGCGGGGCGGGTTGCTGGTGATGCACACGATGTTGTGGCCGGATGAGATCCGGGAGCCGGGTTTCGAGTTCGTGGATTCGGATGTGTCGGTGCGTCCGCAGGAGTTGACGATGGCGGCGTCGTTGGTGGAGTCGATGGCGGGGTCGTTCGACCCGGCTGGTTTCACGGACGACTACACGGATGCGATGCGGCGGTTGATCGAGGCGAAGGCGGAGGGTGCGGAGTTGCCGGAGCGGCCGGAGTCGGTGGATTCCGGTGAGGTGATCGACCTGATGACGGCGTTGGAGCGCAGTGTGGAGGCGGCGCGGTCGTCTCGGGGTGGTCGGTCGGCGGGGCGGAAGCCGGCGGCGGGAGAGTCCGCGGCGGGGAAGTCTGGGGGGAAGGAGCCCGCGGTGAAGAAGTCCGCGGCGGCGGGTGGGTCGGCGGGTGGTCGGAAGCCGGCGGCGAAGAAGGCTCCGGCGAAGAAGGCGAAGCCCGCCTGAGGCGCGGGGGCGCGCATGGGTGGGGACCTGTCGGAGTACCGGGGCAAGCGGGTCGCGGGGCGGACGCCGGAGCCGGTGCCGGCCGAGGGCGTGGTGGTGCCGGTCGGTGGTGACGACACGTTCGTGATCCAGGAGCACCACGCGTCGGCGTTGCACTGGGACGTGCGGTTGGAGCGGGGCGGGGTGCTGGTGTCGTGGGCGGTGCCCAAGGGGTTGCCGTCGGAGCCGGGTGCGGTGCGGTTGGCGGTGCGCACGGAGGATCACCCGGTGGAGTACGCGTCGTTCTCGGGGGTGATCCCGAGGGGCGAGTACGGGGCGGGGCGGGTGGTGGTGTGGGACCGGGGTCGCTACGAGGTGGTGTCGTGGTCGGACCGCGAGGTGGACGTGGTGCTGCACGGGTCGCGGGTGGAGGGCGGGTTCGTGTTCTTCCGGTCGTCGTCGGGTGGGCGGGACTGGATGGTGCGGCGGCGGCACGGGGCGGCGCGGCCGGGGTGGGTGGCGTTGCCGGAGGCGCTGGTGCCGATGTCGGCGACGCCGGCGCGGGAGTTGCCGTCGCCGGGGTCGCGGTGGGCGTTCGAGTTCAAGTGGGACGGGGTGCGGGTCCTGGCGCGGGTGCAGGGCGGTCGGGTGCGGTTGGTGTCGCGGTTGGGCAACGACGTGACGGCGACGTACCCGGAGTTGCAGGGGTTGGGTGCGCAGTTGGGTGCGACCGAGGTGGTGTTGGACGGCGAGGTCGTGGCGTTGGCGGGTGGGCGGCCGAGTTTCGCGGCGTTGCAGCGGCGGATGCACGCGAACGGGGCGCAGGCGCGGCGGTTGGCGGGTGGGGTGCCGGTGACGTACCTGGTGTTCGACGTGCTGCACCTGGACGGGGCGTCGACGGTGGGGTTGCCGTACTCGCGGCGGCGGGAGCTGTTGGAGGGGTTGGGGTTGGGGGGTGCCCGGTGGGCGGTGCCGCCGTCGTTCCCGGGTGAGGGTGCGGCGGTGTTGGCGGCGTCGCGGGAGCGGGGGTTGGAGGGGGTGGTGGCGAAGCGGCTGGATTCGCGGTACGTGCCGGGTGTGCGGTCGCCGCAGTGGGTGAAGGTGACGGCGGTGGCGACGCAGGAGGTGGTGGTCGGGGGGTGGCGGCCGGGTGGGGGGAAGCGCGCGGGGGTGGTGGGGTCGTTGTTGCTGGGGGTGTGGGACGGGTCGGGGTTGGTGTTCGCGGGGTCGGTGGGGACGGGGTTCGACCGGGCGGAGCTGGAGGGGTTGACGCGGCGGTTGCGGGCGTCGGAGGTGGGGCGGTCGCCGTTCGCGGCGACGTCGGCGGGGGTGTCGGGGGTGCCGAGGGCGCGGGCTCGGGGTGCGCGGTGGGTGCGGCCGGAGTTGGTGGGCGAGGTGGCGCACCGGGGGTGGACGGCGGACGGGCGGTTGCGGTTCGCGGTGTGGCGGGGGTTGCGGTCGGACAAGGTGCCCGGGGAGGTGCGTCGTGTCGACGTCTGAGGCGGTGGTGCTGGTGGAGGGGCGTCGGGTGGGGCTGACGAACCTGGACAAGGTGCTGTACCCGGGGGTGGGGTTCACGAAGGCGGAGGTGGTCGACTACTACGCGCGGGTGGCGCCGGTGTTGTTGCCGCACGTGCGGGATCGGCCGGTGACGGTGCGGCGGTTCCCGGACGGGGTGGGTGGCAGGTCGTTCTTCGAGAAGAACGTGCCGTCGCACGCGCCGGAGTGGGTGCGCACGGTGCGGGTGCCGACGCCGGGGTCGGCGAAGGGGGCGGAGTTCGCGGACTTCGTGGTGGTGGACGGGTTGGCGACGTTGGTGTGGTTGGCGAACCTGGCGGCGTTGGAGTTGCACGTGCCGCAGTGGGTGGTGGGTGCGCGGGGTGCGCGCCGCTCCCCCGACCTGGTGGTGTTCGACCTGGACCCGGGTGAGCCGGCGACGGTGGTGGAGTGCTGCCGGGTGGCGTGCCGGGTGCGGGAGGTGTTGGAGGGGGACGGTCTGGTGGCGCGGGTGAAGACGTCGGGGTCGAAGGGGTTGCAGGTGTACGCGTCGGTGCGGGTGTCGTCGCCGGAGCGGACGTCGCGGTACGCGAGGTCGGTGGCGTTGCGGTTGGCGGAGGAGTCGCCGGACGAGGTGGTGTGGCGGATGACGAGGTCGTTGCGGCCGGGGCGGGTGTTGGTGGACTGGTCGCAGAACAACCCGGGGAAGACGACGGTGGCGCCGTACTCGTTGCGGGCGCGGGAGGTGCCGTCGGTGTCGACGCCGGTGTCGTGGGCGGAGGTGGAGGGGTGTCGGTCGCCGGGTGACCTGGTGTTCCTGGCGGAGGAGGTGCTGGAGCGGGTGGCGGCGGACGGGGACCTGTTCGCGGTGGGTGGTGCGGGGCGGTTGCCGCGGTGACGAGGGGGTGGGGTGTGGGTCTGTCGGAGGAGGAGATCCGGGCGGCGTTCGTGGGTGGTGCGCCGCGGTTGGACGGTCGGGTGACGTTGGTGGCGTACGACCCGGCGTGGCCGGGGTTGTACGCGCGGGAGGTGGCGCGGGTCCGGGGCGCGTTGGGTGACGCGGTGGTGCGGGTGCGGCACGTGGGGTCGACGTCGGTGCCGGGGTTGGCGGCGAAGCCGGTGGTGGACGTGGTGCTGGAGGTGGCGGACTCGGCGGACGAGTCGTCGTACGCGCCGGCGTTGGAGGCGGTGGGGTACGTGTTGGTGGTCCGGGAGCCGGGGTGGTTCGAGCACCGGATGTTCAAGGGGCCGGACACCAACGTGAACCTGCACGTGCACACGGCGGGTGATCCGGAGGTGGCGCGGGTGGTGGCGTTCCGGGACCGGTTGCGGGCGTCGGCGGCGGACCGGGAGTTGTACGAGTCGGTGAAGCGGGAGTTGGCGGCGCGGGAGTGGGCGTACGTGCAGCAGTACGCGGACGCCAAGGCCGGGGTGATCGCGGAGATCCTGGGTCGCGCCTGACCCCCGCTCCCCCGGTGGTGTCGCCGTGGTGGTGTGTCGGTCGTCCCCCGGTGGTGTGGGTGGAGTGGCGGCGCGGGTGGGTGGTGGTGCGGAAGAATCCGGCGGGTGCGGTTCGGTGTGCTCGGTCCGATGCTGGTGAGGCGCGCGGACGGGACGCCGGTCCCGGTCGGGGGCGTGCGGTTGCGGGCGTTGTTGGCGGTGCTGCTGGTGGACGCGGGCCGGGTGGTGGGGTTGTCGCGGGTGGGCGAGGCCCTGTACGGGCAGCACCCGCCGGCGGGGGTGGTCAACGCGGTCCAGTCGCAGGTGTCGCGGTTGCGGGCGGTGCTGGACGTGGCGGTGGAGCGTTCCCCGGGCGGGTACCGGCTGGTGGTGGACCCGTGGGAGGTCGACGCGCTGCGGTTCGAGGAGCTGGTGGCGCGGGGGCGGCCGGGTGAGGCGTTGGCGTTGTGGCGCGGTCCGGCGTTGTGCGACGTGGGTGACGCGCCGTTCGCGGCGGTGGCGGCGGCCCGGTGGGAGGAGCTGCGGCTGCGGGCGGTGGAGGAGCACGACGCGGTGCCGGTGGGTGTGGTGCGGGAGTTGGTGGCGGCGCACCCGACGCGGGAGCGGTTGGTGGCGCGGTTGGTGCGGGCGTTGCACCGGGAGGGGCGTCGGGCGGAGGCGTTGGAGGTCTTCGCGGGGGCGCGGCGGGTGTTGGCCGAGGAGTTGGGGGTGGACCCCTCCCCCGTGTTGGCGGCGGCGCACGGCGAGGTGCTGCGGGACGAGGCGGCGTCGCCGGGGTCGGGCGGGTCCGGGGTACCGGGAGGGGTGGCGGGTGTCGACGCGGCCGGGTCCGGTGCGGTGCGGTCCGACGCGGTCGGGTCGGGTGGGAGTGGGGTGCGGCACGGGCTGCCGGCGCAGCTGACGAGCTTCGTGGGGCGCGAGGCGGAGTCGGCGCTGGTCGCGGGCGCGTTGGGGTCGTCGCGGTTGGTGACGGTGACGGGTCCGGGCGGGGCGGGCAAGACGCGGTTGGCGGTGGAGGTGGCGGGGGCGGACGCCGGTGAGGTGGTGTTCGTCGACCTGTCGGTGGTCGCGGCGGGTGGTGACGTGCCGGGGGCGATGGCGGCGGCGCTGGGGTTGCGGGAGGGGCCGCCGGGGCCGGGGGGTGCGGTGGCGCGGCTGGTGGCGGCGTTGGCCGAGCGGCGGGTGCTGCTGGTGGTGGACGGCTGTGAGCACGTGGTGGACGACGCGGCGGCGGTGGTGGGGGCGGTGTTGGCGGGGTGCCCGGGGGTGCGGGTGCTGGCGACGTCGCGGGAGGCGTTGGGGATCACCGGCGAGGTGGTGCGGCCGGTGCCGCCGCTGCCGGTGGGCGGGGCGGGGTCGGCGGCGGTGCGGTTGTTCGCGGACCGGGCGGCGGCGGTGAGCCCGGGGTTCCGGGTGGAGCCGGTGCTGGAGGTGGTGGCGGGGATCTGCCGGGCGTTGGACGGGTTGCCGCTGGCGATCGAGCTGGCGGCGGCGCGGGTGCGGTCGTTGCCGGTGGCGGAGGTGGCGGCGCGGTTGGGCGACCGGTTCCGGTTGTTGTCGCGCGGGTCGCGGGCGGCCCCGGCGCGGCACCGGACGCTGCACGCGGTGGTGGAGTGGAGCTGGGGGTTGTTGTCGCCGGCGGAGCGGGTGGTGGCGCGCAGGTTGGCGGTGTTCGCCGACGGGGCGCGGTTGTCCGACGCGGAGGTGGTGTGCGGGGCGGCGTGCCCGGAGGCGCCGGGCGGGCCGGAGGTGGACGAGCTGTTGCCGTCGTTGGTGGAGAAGTCGCTGGTGGAGGTGGTCGGGGACCGTTACCGGATGGTGGAGACGATCCGGGAGTTCTGCGCGGCCCGGTTGGCGGAGGCCGGGGAGGGTGGGGCGGTGCGGCGTGCGCACGCCGAGCACTTCCTGGCGGTGGCGCGGCGGGTGGTGCCGGGGTTGTTCACCGCGGAGCAGGTGGTGTTGCTGCCGGTGCTGGTGGGTGAGCAGGCGAACCTGCGGGCGGCGGTGCGGTGGGGGGCGGTGCACGACCACGCGTTGGCGGTGCGCCTGGCGGCGGAGCTGGGGTGGCCGTACTGGTTGCGGGGGTTGCGCACGGAGGGGGCGCAGTTGGCGGCGGAGGTGGTGGCGGCGGTGGGCGCGGTGGCGCCGCCGGGTGCGGAGGAGGAGCACCTGGTGTGCGTGCTCAACGCCTCGTCGACGGCGGCCGGCGGGGTCGCGGGGGGTGGGGTGCCGGTGGCGGCGGACGGGCGGGGTTTCGCGGGGCCGCCGCGGTTGCCGTTCCTGACGGTGCTGTGGGGCATGGCGTTCGGGGTGGCGTCCTCGGACCCGCCGGTGGTGGCGGCGGCGCGGGAGAACCTGGTGGGGCGTGATCCGTGGAGCCGGGCGCTGGGGCGGTTGGGCGCGGGCATGTACGCGCAGTACGCGGGTGACCTGGAGGGGGCGTGGCGGGAGCACTCGGCGGCGTCGGCGGGGTTCCGGGCGGTGGGTGAGCGGTGGGGCACGGCGTTGTCGGCGGCGCAGTTGGCGGAGGTGGCGTGGGCGCGGGGTCGGGCGGGGGTGGCGGAGGGGTTCCTGGGCGAGGCGTTGGGGTTCTCGCGCGAGCTGGGGGCCAGTGAGCACACGGCGGGTCTGCTGTGCCTGCGGGCGGAGTGGGCGTGCGAGCGGGGTGACGTGGCGGCGGCGTGGGCCGACCTGGAGGAGGCGGTGGTGCTGGCGTGCTCGCAGGGCACGGTGGAGACGGTGGCGGCGGCGCGGTTGGGGATGGCGGAGGTGGCGTTGCTGCGCGGTGACGTGGAGGGGGCGCGCGGGTGGTGCGAGGAGGCGTGGCGGGTGTGCCCGGCGGGCTGGTTCGGGCCGGAGCAGGTGCGCGGGTTCATCCACGTGGCGCGGGCGCGGGTGGCGTTGGCGGCGGGTGAGGTGGGCGGGGCGTTGGGGTGGGTGGTCGAGGCGGTGCGGGCGGCGCGGGCGTGGGGCAACCAGTTGGTGGCGGTGCGGGCGGCGGACGCGCGGGCGCGGGTGGCCGACGCCCGCGCCGGGGCTGTGGCGGGTGAGGCGGAGTTGGCGGCGCTGCTGGTCGGCGCGGGGCGGGTGTTGCGGGGTGCGGGGGGTGCGGTGCCCGACGCGGAGGTGGCGCGGCGGGTGTTGGGCGGGGACTACGGGCGGTGGGTGGCGCGGGGGCGTGCGTTGGACCTCGACGGGGTGCTCGACGTGCTCGACGGGCGGTCTCCGGCGGCGGGGTGAGCGGCTCCCCCGGCTCCCCCGCGTCCGGGTGTCGTGTCCCGGGGTGCGGTCTAGGCTTTCGGGCATGCCGAGGATCGCCACCGCCGACACCGTGTCCCGCGACGAGCTGCTGGAGTTCCTGCGGCCCCGTCACCGGGCGCTGCTGATCACCGCGCGCGGTGACGGCGGCCCGCAGACCTCGCCGGTGACGTGCGGTGTGGACGGGGCGGGCCGGGTGGTGGTGTCGACCTACCCGGGTCGGGCGAAGGTCCGCAACGCCCGCCGCGACCCGCGGGTGAGCCTGTGCGTGCTCTCCGACGACTGGGACGGTCCGTGGGTGCAGGTCGACGGCACCGCGGAGGTGCTCGACCTGCCCGAGGCGCTGGAGCCGCTGGTGGACTACTACCGGTGCATCTCGGGTGAGCACCCGGACTGGGACGAGTACCGCGAGGCGATGCGCCGCCAGGGCAAGTCGCTGATCCGGGTGACCGTCGAACGGTGGGGTCCGGTCGCCACGGGTGGGTTCCCGCCCGAACTGGCCGGCTGAACCGCCCTCGAACGGCCCTCGAACCGGCCTCGAACCGGCCCGGACAGTCACCCTTGTGGGTGAGTTGGGGCTGAGCGTGCACGATTGCGGCGTCGTCTCGGCCGGGTGGCGCGACAGTGGTGGGTCGTGGGGACACCTACCGCGCCTGCGCCACCGCCCGCCCCGACCGCGACCGCCGATCCGCTTCCCGGCGCCGCGGCCGGCGATCCCGGCGACCCGTGCGGCGGTGCGGACGACCCGGGTGCGGACGCGGGTCCCGCGGTCCCGGTGGAGGTGAGGTCGTCGCAGGTCGTGCCCGTGCCGCCGGACGCGGTCCTGGACGCCGCCGTGGCGGGCGACCGGCGCGCGGTCGAGACGCTGCTGGCGCTCGTGCGGCCGTTGGTGGTGCGCTACTGCCGGGCCCGGCTGGGCCGCGGGGAACGCGCCTCCGCCTCCGCCGACGACGTCGCCCAGGAGGTGTGCCTGGGCGTGCTGCGGGCGCTGCCCGCCTACCACGACCGGGGCCGGCCGTTCCTGGCGTTCGTCTACGGCGTCGCCGCGCACAAGGTCGCCGACGCCCACCGCGCGGCGGCCCGCAACCGCTCCGAGCCGGTGGCGCAGGTGCCCGACGACGCCGGCGACGAGCCGGGACCCGAGCAGCGGGCGTTGCGGGGCGAGCTGTCGCTGCGGCTGGGGGCGCTGCTGGGGCTGCTGCCCGCCAAGCAGCGGGAGATCGTGGTGCTGCGCGTGGTGGTGGGCCTGTCGGCGGAGGAGACCGCCGAGGCCGTGGGCTCCACCCCCGGCGCCGTGCGGGTCGCCCAGCACCGGGCCCTGCAACGGCTGCGCCGCACCCTCGGCCGACCCTGACCGCTACCCGCTACTGGCTCCAGGCGCCGCCCCAGCCGGGCGGGTCCTGCAACACCGCGAACACCGAGCCCGACGGGTCGCTCAACGCCGCCACCACCCCGGTGGGCACCGTCGTCGGCGCGATCACCACCGCCCCGCCGCACTCCACGGCCGCCCGGGCGGCCCGCTCGACGTCGGGCACGGCGTAGTAGCACGTCCACCCGCCCCGGCCGCCGGTCAGCCGGCCCGCCACCGGGCGGCGCTCCCCCGCCGGCACGGCGTCGTAGAGGGTGAACGCCGCCCCCGGGTCGCGCACCCGCCACCCCAGCTCGCCGGCCCAGTAGTCGTCCTCGGTGGGCCCCAGGTGCTCCACCCAGCACGGCTCGCCCGGCCGCGGCGCGGGCGCCCACGGGCCGTGCAGCACCCGGCCCAGGTCCACCGCCACGCCGTCGCGCAGCTCGCGCGGCGCCGCGCCCGCGAACACCACCCGCAGCCCCGGCTGCCCGGCGTGCACGCGGGTGGCCAACCGGTCGCCCACCCAGCCGGTGAACGACCCGTCCGGCTCGGCGATGATCACCCACCCCAGCAGGGCGGCGTAGAACTCGGCGACGGGTTCGGGCGCGGGGACGCCCAGTTCGACGCGGCGCACACCGCGCGACGGGCTGGGGACGGTAGCGGGCACGGCGGCGGGTTCCCATCGGGCGGCGGGGCGGAGGACGCGGGAGGCGGAGAACAGGGAGGCGGAGACAGGGGGACGGAGAACAGGGGCGGCGGCGGTGGTCTAGGAGCGCGCCCCATCCTCCGCACCGGCCAGGCGCGGCGACAATGCTCCGTTCGGCGGCTTCGGCCGCGCCGCGAGGACCTGCGCCAGCGGCACGGGACGCCCCAGGTGGAAGCCCTGCCCGACGCGCACCCCCAACCGGGTCAACGCCTCGACCTGCGCCGGCCGCTCCACCCACTCCGCGACCGCCGACAGCCCCAACCCGCGGGCGATCTGCACGATCCCGGCCACCAGCACCGCGTCGGCGCCCCGCTCGTCGATACCGCGCACGAACTCGCCGTCGATCTTGATACCGGTGATGGGCAGGTGCTTGAGGTGCACGAACGACCCGAACCCGGACCCGAAGTCGTCCAGCGTGATGCGGCAGCCGAACGCCCGCAGCTGCAACGCCAGCGCCCGCGCCGCGTCCAGGTTCGTCACCGCCGCCGTCTCGGTGATCTCCAACCCCAACCGGCCCGGCGCGACCCCCGCCGTGGCGAGGCGGTCGAGCACGAACCCGCCGAAGTCCTCGTCCTCCAGGGTGCGGCCCGAGACGTTGACGTTGAACCGCAGCTCCGGGTCCGGGTGGCGCACCAGCGCGTCGATCGCGGTGGACAGCACCCACCGGTCGATGTCGAGCACCAGGTTCGAGCGCTCCGCCTCCGGCAGGAACTCCGCCGGCCCCAGGTGCGGCTCCTGCCCGTCGACCAGGCGCAGCAGCAGCTCGTGGCCCAGCGTGCGGCCCGTCGCCAGCTGCACCATCGGCATCGCGTGCAGCTCCAGCCCGCCGTGGTCCAGCGCCGACCGCAGCCGGTCGAGCACCGACACCCGCTTCGCGGTGTCCGCGTAGTGGCCCGGCTCGTAGACCGTCACCCGGTTGCGGCCCGCGCCCTTCGACGCGTACAGCGCCAGGTCGGCGTTGGCCAGCACCAGCTCCCACGTGTCGCCCGAGCCGTACTCGGCGACCCCCGTGGACACCGTGACGTTGCCCGCCATCCCCACCAGCGGCAGCGCCGCCACCGCGTCGCGCAGCACCTCGGCGACGCGCGAGGCCTCCGCCGGGGCGCACCCCGGCAGCACCACCGCGAACTCGTCGCCGCCGAGCCGGCCGATCAGCTGCCCCGGCTCCAGGCGCGAGCGCAACGCCCCCGCCAGCGCCTTCATCAGCCGGTCCCCGACGGCGTGCCCGCGCAGGTCGTTGACGTCCTTGAAGTTGTCCAGGTCCAGCAGCAGCATCGCCCCGGACCCGCCGGTGGCCAGCTGCCGCTCCAGCTCCCGGGTCACCGCGCGCCGGTTCGCCAGCCCCGTCAGCGGGTCCTGCTCGGCCAGTGCCAGCAGCTCGTCGTGCACGCGGCGCGCGCGGGTGATGTCATGCGCGGTGCCCAGCACCCGCTTCGGGGTCCCGTCGGCGTCGGACTCGATCTCCCCGAAGCACTCGAACCAGCGCTCGGTGGTGCGGTCGGCGAGCATCATGCGGTGGGTGTAGGAGAACCCCGCGCCCGACCGCATCGCCTCCTCCAGCGTCGCCTGGATCATCGCCAGGTCGTCGGGGTGCACCAGCGCCGCGTAGCCGTCGAAGTCGAGCTTCGTGCCGGGCGGGAACCCGAACATCTCCAGCAGCGTGTCCGACCACACCACGCGGTCCTCGGGGACGTGCCACTCCCAGGTGCCCATCCGGCCCAGCACCTGCGCGCGGCGCAGCGCGTCGGCCTCGTGGGTGGCCTCCAGCTCCCGGTCCCGCCACGCCGTCACGTCGACCACCCGGTACAGCAGCTGCCCCTGCCCGCCCAGCGGCTGGCAGGTCACCTCCAGCCACCGGTGACCGCCGCGGTAGGTCGACGGGGTGAGCAGCGCCAGACCCGAGCGCGGCCGGTCGGGCGCGCCGGGCAGCAGCGCCGGCAGGGAACGGCCCACGACCTGCTCCGCGGGCACCCCGAGGACATCGGCCAGCGCCGGGTTCACCCAGGCCAGCACACCGCCGTGATCCGTCACACCGAAACCCACGTCGGCCCGGTCGAGCACCTCGCGGTGCAACGCGCCGTCGCCGTTCACGCGCTCCTCCTCGCCACCCGCGCGCCATGATGGTGGAGATCACCTGCGCCGGGCAAGCCGGGATCGTCCACCCGACGACGAATAGCCCCGCTCGGCGCAGCGCGACCCGCCGCGGCGCGGCCCGCGACAACAGGACCCGGGACGGCGGGCGGCGGAACGGCGGGGGGCGGAACGGCAGGGAGCCGGGCG
The DNA here is from genome assembly GCF_052936295.1 of Saccharothrix sp. DSM 118769. NCBI lineage: Bacteria > Bacillati > Actinomycetota > Actinomycetes > Pseudonocardiales > Pseudonocardiaceae > Saccharothrix > Saccharothrix sp. DSM 118769. The sequence continues at coordinate 4,865,996 of NZ_CP193627.1, forward strand.
GCAGGGGAGAGGGCGGGAGGGATCAGCGCAGCCGCTCCAGGCCCCGCGCGGTGTCGACCAGCTCGTCGGCCAACCGCCGCAGCTCCGCACCCGACGCCCCGTCGGCCGCCGCCGTCGCCACGTCCTCCGCCGCGCAGCGCAGCTGGAACAGCCGGTCCTGCAGGTCGGCCAGCTCACCCGAGGACAGCACCACCGCGTCCTCCGGCAACCCGCCCCGCTGCACGGCCGCACGCCGCTCGTAGGCGCGCTGCCGGCACGGCTGCGCGCAGTACCGGCGCGGACGCCCTATCCGGCCGCTGTCGGGCAGGCGGCGCCCGCACCAGGCGCAGTGCCTGGGCTCCTCCCGGCGCGCCGCCACGGACTCGGTCACCAGCTCCACAGCACCAGCTCCATGGCGGCCGACGGTATCCCGCTACCCACCGGTCACCCCCGCGCCACGCCGCCAGGGCAGACTCTGCCGGTGTGACCGCGACCCATCCGTACCTGTCCGGCCCGCACCCCCGGGCCTACGCCCACCGGGGCTGGCACCTGGGCGAACTCGCCGGCATGGAGAACTCGCTCGCCGCGTTCCGCCGCGCCGCCGCCGAGGGCTACCGGTACCTGGAGACCGACGTGCACGCCACCTCCGACGGGGTCGTCGTCGTGCACCACGACAGCACCCTGGACCGCACCACCGACGCCACCGGCCCCGTCGCCGCCCAACCCTGGTCGGCCGTGCGGCGCGCCAACGTCGGCGGCCGCGAACCCGTCACCCGCCTGGAAGACCTCCTGGAGGACCTGCCCGACGCGCTGCTCAACATCGACGTCAAGGCCGACTCCGCCGTCGAGCCCGTCCTCGACGCGCTGCGCCGCACCGACTCCCTGCACCGCGTGTGCCTGGCGTCCTTCTCCGACAAGCGGCTCGCCCGGCTGCGCCGCCTGGGCGGACCGGACCTGATGACCTCCATGGGCCCCCGCTCCGCCGGCGCCCTGTGGGCCGCCGGCCGCGTCCCCCTCGTCGCCCTGCCCGTGCGCGGCCTCATCGCCCAGGTGCCCCGCACCCAGGGCAGGCTCCTCGTCGTCGACGCCCGCTTCGTGCGCGCCGCCCACCGCCGCGGCCTGGAGGTCCACGTCTGGACCGTCGACACCGACACCGCCATGCGCGAGCTGCTCGACCTCGGCGTCGACGGCCTCGTCACCGACCGCCCCGACATCCTGCGCGACGTCCTGCGCGACCGCGGCGCCTGGACCACCTGACCCCCTCGCCGGCCCCGCCACCGCCCCGCCGGTCGCGCACGGTGGCGCGCAGCGGGCGAAAAGGCAACAGGTTGGTGGTGACCGCCACCGACGGGTGGCGCCCGATATACAGTCCGCCCCCATGAGCGTGGCCGACAGCACCGCACCCGCCGTGGACCGCAAGCGGGAACAACGCGGCTGGACCTGGTACGACTGGGCGAACTCGGTGTTCCCCACCTCCGTGGTCACCGTGTTCCTCTCCGGCTACCTCACCGCGGTGGCCAAGGAAGCCGCCATCGCCGACACCGCCCGCAACGGCCCCAACGCCTGCGCCGACGGCTCCCTGAGGCAGTGCGACATCTCCCTGTTCGGCGCCTACTTCCCCGCCGGGTCCCTGTGGGGCTACCTGCTGTCCATCGCCACCGTCGTGCAGGTCGTCGTCCTGCCCGTCATGGGCGCCATCGCCGACCGCACCCAGAACAAGCGCCGCATGCTCGCCGCGCTCGCCTTCACCGGCTCCGCCGCCACCATCGCCCTGTCCACCGTCGGCGGCGACAACTGGCACCTCGGCGTCGCCCTGTTCATCCTCGGCAACATCTGCTACGGCGCCTCCGTCGTCGTCTACTACGCCTTCCTGCCCGAGATCGCCACCCCCGACGAACGCGACGCCGTCTCCTCCCGCGGCTGGGCCTTCGGCTACCTCGGCGGCGGCCTCGCCCTCGCCGTGCAGCTCGCCCTGTTCATCGGCCACGACGCCATCGGCCTGTCCGAGGGCGCCGCCGTCCGCGTCGGGTTCGTCCTCTCCGGCCTGTGGTGGGCCGGGTTCACCCTCATCCCCCTCGCCCGCCTCAAGCGCCACCAGGAACCCCACGGCACCGAGACCGGCGCGGGCGCCATCACCGCCGGCTTTACCGAACTGCGCCAGACCATGCGCCAGGCCCGCATGTTCCCCCTGACCCTGGCGTTCCTGGCCACCTACCTCATCTACACCGACGGCATCGCCACCGTCGCCAACGTCTCCGCCCAGTACGGCCGCGACGAGCTCAAGCTCGACGAGACCGTCCTGATCACCACCATCCTCATCGTGCAGTTCGTCGCCTTCTTCGGCGGACTGCTGCACGGCCGGCTCGCCCGCTCCTGGGGCGCCAAGCGCACCATCATGGTCAGCCTGTGCGTGTGGATCGTGGTCGTCACCGCCGCGTTCTTCGTCCAGGCCGGGCAGCAGTTCCAGTTCTACGGCCTCGCCGCCGGCATCGGCATCGTCCTGGGCGGCACCAACGCCCTGTCCCGCTCGCTGTTCTCCCAGATGATCCCGCCCGGCCGCGAAGCCCAGTACTTCTCCCTCTACGAGGTCGGCGAGCGCTCCACCTCGTGGCTCGGCCCGCTGGTGTTCGCCGGCGTCGGCCAGGCCACCGGCTCCTTCCGGCTCGCGATCGTCTCCCTCGTGGTGTTCTTCGTCCTCGGCTTCGTGCTGATGATCTTCGTGCCGGTGCGCAAGGCCATCACCGCCTCCGGCAACCCCGTGCCCGTCAAGGTCTGACCCGCGGGCCGCCCGGCCCCCCGGGCGGCCCGCTCACCGCGCCGGGGTCCCCCCGGGCGCCGCCCACGGGCGCGCCAGGGCCACCACCAGCGCCGTCACCACCCACGCCGACAGCACCGACACCGGCGACAGGCCCACCGCCCACGCGCAGAGCGCCCCGGCCGCCACACCCGCCCCGGCCACCGCCCACCAGCGCCGCGGCACCGGCGGCGCCTCGACGTGGAAACCCGCCACCACCAGCGCAGCCACCACCCACGCCGGCACCACGAACACCGCCGCCCACCACGACGCGTCCCCGAGCGGCACCGCCACCACCGCCGACACGCCCGCCGCGACCCGGCCCACCGCCCGCCGGCCCGCCACCAGGCACGCGAACGCCACCGCCACCGGCAGCTCCGCCCACCACACCGGCGCGGGCTCCCCCCACCGGGCCGCCGACGTCCACGCCTGCGCCGAGAGCACCAGCTGCGCCACCAGCCCCGCCAGGCCCAGCAGCCGCACCGCCGACCCCGCGCCCCGCCCCGCGGCCAACCGCACCCGCACCGCCAGACCCGCCGTCGCCGCCGCCTCGCCCCACCCCGGCCACCCGTGCTCCCGGTCCAGCCCGTCCGGGCGACCGGCCAGGAACACCTCGACCATCTCCTCCTCGCGGCCCTCGCGGTACCGGCGCGGCAGCAGCACGCGCAGCAACCGCCGGTAGCGCCGCTCCAACGGCGACACGTCCCCGCCCACCGGGGCGTCCACCCCGTCCCCGTCCCCGTCCACCGGGTCCACCGGGTCTGCCGGGTCGACCGCGTCCACCCGCTCCCCGGTCACCGGGCCTCCCTCGCCCGCAGCACCGACGACGCCGCCCGCACGTTGGCCGACAACCGCGCCACCTCCGCCGACAGCGCCCGCACCCCGGCGTCGGTCAACCGGTAGTAGCGCCGCAACCGGCCCTGGTGCACCTCCTCGCGGTCGCGCTCCGCCAGCCCTTCGACCACGAGCCGGTCCAGCACCCCGTAGAGCGTCCCCACCCGCAACGACACCCGCCCCTCGGACAACTCCTCCACCGCGCGCACGACCGCGTAGCCGTGCAACGGCTCACCGGCCAACGCGGTCAGCACCAGGAACGCCTGCTCCGACATACCCTTCACACCGCAGGTTATATCGCGTCACGGTATATATCGTCCACAGCGTGTTCCGGTTCGTGTGGCCCGGCGTCGCGGGAATCCATAGGTGAATGAAATTCTTGATTCGCGCTGAAGTCATCAAGCCCAACAACCCGGACCGGGGCACGCAGGAGGCACTGACCACGCCGCCGGTACCGCGCATTAGGGTGGCCCGCCGTGGAACCGATGACCCCCGCACCCGACCCCACCGACGCCCTGTCGTCCGTGCCCGCCGCAGGCGCCGGACGCGGCGTGTCCCCCACCGGGAGACTGCGGTTCTTCTTCGGCCCCATGGACTGCGGCAAGTCCACCCTGGCCCTCCAGATCGACCACAACCAGGCACGACAGGGCCGCAGCGGCCTGCTGCTCGTCCGCCACGACCGCTCCGGCACCCCCACCATCTCCAGCCGCATGGGCCTGGCCCGCAACGCCCTGGAGGTCCACGAGGACATGGACCTGTGCGCCGTGGTCCGCTGCCGCTGGGCCGCCGGCACCCGCGTCGACTACGTCATCGTCGACGAGGCCCAGTTCCTCTCCCCCGCCCAGGTCGACCAGCTCGCCGAACTCGCCGACGACGCCCAGGTCGAGGTCTACTGCTTCGGCCTGGCCACCGACTTCCGCAGCACCCTGTTCCCCGGCTCGCGACGGCTGTTCGAACTCGCCGACGAGCTCAACGCCATCCAGGTCGAGGTCCTGTGCTGGTGCGGGCGCCCCGGCCGGTTCAACGCCCGCGTCCACGACGGCGAGGTCGTCCGCGCCGGCGACACCGTCCTGGTCGCCGACACCGCCGTCGTCGCCGAGGAGGTCCGCTACCAGGTGCTGTGCCGCACCCACTACCGCACCGGCGACCTCGGCCCGCACGCCGTCAGCGGACGCCAGCTCAGCCTCACCTGACCGGCCCACCCCACCGCGTCACCCACGGCGTCCCCGGCCACCGGCCACCCGGTGGCCGGCCGCACCCCGGCCGTCCCACAATGGACAAACACCGTTGCCGATACCGGGACACCACATGGCCGACACGACACCCCCGCCCGACCCCTCCGACGACGTGCTCGGCAAGGTCGGCGAACGCCTGCGCCACCTGCGCACCAGCCGCGGCGCCACCCTCGCCGACCTCGCCGACGCCACCGGCATCTCCAAGAGCACCCTCTCCCGCCTGGAGTCCGGCCAGCGCCGCCCCAGCCTCGAACTGCTGCTGCCCATCGCCCGCGCCCACCGCGTCCCCCTCGACGAGCTCGTCGGCGCGCCCCCCGTCGGCGACCCCCGCATCCGCCCCGTGCCCGTCCGCCGCGGCGGCATGACCGTCCTGCCGCTGACCCAGCAGCCCGGCGGCCTCCAGGCGTACAAGATGATCATCCCGCCGCGCGGCGAGCCCGACCCGCGCACCCACACCGGCTACGAGTGGCTCTACGTGCTCTCCGGGCGGCTGCGCCTCGTGCTCGCCGACCACGACGTCGTCCTGGTCGCCGGCGAGGCCGCCGAGTTCGACACCCGCCTGCCCCACTGGTTCGGCCCCGCCAGCGACGAACCCGTCGAGGTCCTCAGCCTGTTCGGCAAGCAGGGCGAGCAGATCCACATGCGCACCCGGCGCAAGACCTGACCCGTCCGGGTCCCGCGCCGCCCGGCACACTGTGCCCATGACGGGCACGCCCGAGAGGGCCAGGCGCAGCGCGGGCATCCTGCTCCACCGGGGCTCCGGGACGGACCTGGAGGTCCTGCTCGGCCACATGGGCGGGCCGTTCTGGGCGCGCAAGGACGAGGGGGCCTGGACGATCCCCAAGGGCGAGCCCGACGGCGACGAGGACCACGAGACCACCGCGCGCCGCGAGTTCGCCGAGGAGCTGGGCCTGCCGGTGCCCGAGGGCGAGCTGGTGCCGCTGGGCGAGGTCCGCCAGTCCGGCGGCAAGGTCGTGCACGCCTTCGCCCTGGCCGCCGACCTGGACCCCGATCGGGTGGTTCCCGGGACCTTCACCCTGGAGTGGCCGCCGCGCTCCGGGCAGCTGCGCGAGTTCCCCGAGGTCGACCGCGTCGCCTGGTTCCCGCTGGTCGAGGCCAGGTCGAAGATCGTCAAGGGGCAGCGCGAGCTGCTCGACAGGCTCGCCGGGAGCGTTGCTCTCCCGCAACACTGAAGTCATCGAGAGCGTGAAGAAACCCACGCTGCGTTTGGGTGAGGGCCGTACGGGTGATTCATCCTCATGTCCGCCGTCCGACCCGACCGCGACCGCACGTGGAGTGCCCTCCGACGTCACAGATGTCCGGATTGACTTTGCGTGACCGCAACCATGACAGGCGTCACTACTCGGGAGTTAAACCCGCCGTAAGGTCGCCCAGAGTGTTCGGTCTAAGCTGTCGCAGCCGCACGACTTCTACCGGGGCTACTCCATCAGTGTGATGGTGTGACCCGGTAGCTTGATAACGCGTCACGAACCGCCCGCGATTGCATCCCTTAGGAGGAAGCCTTCGTTGACGGGTGAAAGACGTCACTGTGGGCGACGATGACCACGAAGCCGGGAACGAACGGAGCAGTCCGATCGTTGCACTCGGTGAGCAACAAGCCTGGGCCCCGGCCCTGAGCCGAGCGAAAGGACACCGCCATGGCCGACCGCGTTCTACGGGGTAGCCGGCTCGGAGCAGTCAGCTACGAGACCGACCGCAATCACGACCTCGCCCCGCGCCGGTCGGTGCGGTACGCCTGCCCCAAGGGCCACGACTTCGAGGTCCCGTTCTCCGACGACGCCGAGATCCCGCACACCTGGGAATGCCGCCTGCACGGCCAGGAGTCGAAGATCATCGACGGTGCCGAGCCGGAGGCGAAGAAGGTCAAGCCCCCGCGCACGCACTGGGACATGCTCCTGGAGCGCCGCACCATCCCCGAGCTCGAGGAACTCCTCGACGAGCGGCTGGAAGAGCTGAAGGGGCGGCGCACCCGCACCGCCTGACGCGCACCGCGCGACAAAGGGGGCCTGCCGGATCGATCCGGCAGGCCCCCTTCCGTCGTACCCGCTCCCCCGCGGCCGGCGGCTAGCGGTTGCCGGGCGTCTTCGCCTTGGGCGCGAACAGGTCGCGCAGCTGGGTCGCGCGCCGCCGCACACCCCACTTCGTCACCCGCCACAACGCCTCGCGCACGATGTTGCCGCTCATCTTCGACTCGCCGATCTCACGCTCCGTGAACGTGATCGGCACCTCCACGACCCGGTAGCCCAGCTCGATGGTGCGCCACGCCAGGTCGATCTGGAAGCAGTAGCCCTGCGAGGCCACCGTGCCCAGCTTGAGCCGGTCGAGCACCTCGGCCCGGAACGCCCGGAACCCGCCGGTGATGTCCTTGACCTTCGCCCCCAGCGCCAGCTGCGAGTAGACGTTGCCGCCCCGGGAGATCAGCTCCCGGTACTTCGGCCAGTTCACCGTGCTGCCGCCGGGCACGTAGCGCGAGCCCAGCACCAGGTCGGCGTCCTCCAGCGCGTCCAGCAGCCGGGGCAGGTCCTCCGGGGCGTGCGAGCCGTCGGCGTCCATCTCGACGACCACCGCGTAGCCCCGCTCCAGCGCCCACCGGAAGCCCGCCACGTAGGCCGCGCCCAGACCCGCCTTCTCCGTGCGGTGCATCACGTGGATGCGGTCGTCCGCGGCGGCCATCTCGTCGGCGAGCCGCCCCGTCCCGTCCGGGCTGCCGTCGTCGACCACGAGGGCGTGCACCTTCGGCAGCGCCGCGTGCAGCCGCTTCACGATCTTCCCGATGTTGTCCCGCTCGTTGTAGGTCGGGATCACCACCAGCACCGGCCCGAGCTCGCGGTCAGGCTGCGCCTGCTGGTCCGCCATCCGTTTCCTCCTCGCCGACACCCGCACCAGGGGTCGGACGCGATCGTCGTTTCCGTGTCAATCCAGCCGCCGAGCCGAACGCCAGAGCGAGCAGGCCCAGGGCGGTCATCACCCACTCGGGCCATGCACCGAGCCGGGTGGCCAGCGTAGCCTCCCCGCGCAGCGGCACCGTCGCCACCAGAGCGTCCGGGGTGAACATGCCGGTCCGCTGGGTGACCGAGCCGTCGGGGGCGACGATCGCGCTCACCCCGGAGGTGGCCGAGACCACCACCGCCCGTCCGTGCTCCACCGCGCGCACCCGCGACATGGCCAGCTGCTGGTAGGTCATCTCGGTGTAGCCGAACGTGGCGTTGTTGGTGGGGATCGCGATCAGGTTCGCCCCGCCGCCGGCGAGCACCGAGTCCCGCACCACCGAGTCGAACGCCACCTCGTAGCAGGTGTCGATCGCGACCTTCACGTCGCCGACGGCGAACCCGGCCGGGTCGTCGCCGGGCTGGAAGCGGCCGGCGCGGTCCACGGCCGGCGAGAAGATCCGGAAGAACTCCCGGTAGGGCATCGTCTCCCCGAAGGGCTGCAACTGCCGCTTGGTGTAGCTGTCGGTGGCGCCCACGCCCGGTTCGAACAGCACCACGGTGTTGCGGGGCAGGTTGTCGCCCTTGTCGATCACGACCGCGCCGACCGCGATGGGCGCGCGGATCGCCTCGGTGGCGCGCTGGATCTGCGCGGCGGCGTCGACGTTGCGGAACGGGTCGATGTCGGAGGAGTTCTCCGGCCAGATCACCAGCTGCGGCCTGGGCGCGCGCCCGGCGTCGACGTCGGCGGCCAGCTCCAGGGTCCGCTTGACGTGGTTGTCGAGCACCGCGCGGCGCTGCGAGTTGAAGTCCAGGCCCGCGCGCGGCACGTTGCCCTGCACCGCGGCCACCGTCACCTCGCCCTGGTCGGCGTCGGTGCGCACGAGCGCGGTCGAGGCCAGCCCGGCGACCAGCGGCAGCACCACCAGCGGCGCGGCCGACCGCCAGTTCCGGCCCAGGTGGGCCAGGCCGAAGCCGGTCAGCGCCACCGCGAACCCCACCAGCGGGGCCCCGCCCAGCGACGCCAGCGGCAGGTACCAGCCCTCGGGCTGCCCGAAGGCGATCTTGCCCCACGGGAACCCGCCGAACGGGAACACCGCGCGCAGCGCCTCGTCCGCCACCCACACCAGCGCCATCCACAGCGGCGCGCCGGGCAGCCGCGACACCACCGCCATCGCCGCCGTGCCGACCGCGATCAGCAGCGCGCACACCAGCGCCAGCGGCAGCCAGGCGATCAGGCCCACGAACTCGCCGGTCCAGCGCAGCAGCGGCGCCATGAACCCCAGCCCCCACAACACGCCCAACCCGAACCCGGCCCGCGCGCGGCGGCCGTGCACGAGCACGCCGAGCACGGCGAACCCCACCGGCGCGAGCCACCACGCCGTGCGCGGCGGGAAGCTGAGGTAGACCAGCGCGCCACCGGCGGCGGCGAGCAGCACCCGCAGCAGCGTGCCGCGCACGTCCCGGCGGCGGGCGGGGGGCGTGTCGGCGGCGGACTGACCCGGCGCCACGGGGGGAGCGACCACGCGCCCAGCCTACGAGGGGCAGGTCAGGCCCCCGTACGGCGGGCGACCGCCGTCACCCCGTGCCCGCGTCACCCCGTGCCCGCGTACCCGGCTGCGGGTCGTCGGGGCCTCGAACCGGCCGATCTGCTGCTGACCGTGCGGCCGTCCGCGAACAGGTCGATGAGGCCATCGCGCGGCAGTACGTCTGTGGTGCAGTGCACCGCGTAGCGCCGGTTCCGGTCGGGTGCTCACCCGGCCCTGCCCTGGACCAATTCGCACCATGCGGATAGTTCACCGATCAATACGATTCCCGCAGTCATGCAGACCGCAAAAATCGGATCTCGAAGAACGGAACCCGTGCTCTGATCGCATACGCGACGAAAACGTGCACGCGACTACTGCTCATCTTTAGCTTCGTGTAACTATGTCACCCGAACGAGCGATGGACCGTTCGCGGTTGCCGGGCCGCTCCTGGAAGGAAACTCCGCTGAACCCCTCGAACACATCTTCGACCTCCTCCCCCGCTTGTCGCAAAGCAGGCTGACCACCATGCGCATGATTCCGGATTCGGTGACGCCCGGCGCCAGCAGGGCCGAGCAGGAAATCTTTTCCCAACTGGCTGCGCTCGAAGTGCCCGGATGGCACTACGCCATGCACAGCACCAATCTGCCCGAGCACGACCGCAAGCGGGTCTGCGAGATCGACTTCCTGCTGCTGGGTGAGCGCGGACTGCTCGTGCTGGAGGTCAAGGGTGGCGAGATCCAACTGAGGCGGGGCGTCTGGCACACGCGCGACCTCAAGGGCGGGCGGCACCGGCTCAAGGAGAGCCCCCTCGACCAGGCGGGGTCGAGCATGTTCGCACTGGAGAAGGTCCTGCGTCGCAATGTCGACCCGGAACTGGTCGACCGCACCGTGTTCGGGTACGGCGTCGTCTTCCCGGACAGCGAGTTCGACGCGGTCAGCGTCGAGTGGAGTCCGGAGATGGTGATCAACTCCACCCGCATGGCGACCGAGGGGTGGGCCGACTGCCTCGATCGGCTGGGGTCCTTCTGGGAAGCCAAGCCCGACGCCAGGGCTCCCCTGTCCCCCGCAGACGTCGAGCGCTACCTGGACGTGCTCCGACCGGGCTTCGACCGGGTGTTGTCCCTGCGCCGCCTCGACGACCTGGTGGAGAAGGAACTCGTCGCCCTGACCAACAGCCAGTACAAGGCTCTCGACCAGCACCGCAGAAACCCGCGTTTGGTGTTCGAAGGCGGGGCAGGAACGGGCAAGACCATGCTGGCGGTCGAGATGTGCCGACGTGTCCGCGGTTCCGACAAGCGCGTTCTGCTGACGTGCCGCAGCCACGTCCTGGCTTCCTTCGTCCGCTCGCAGCAGGAAATGGACAAAATCACGACAGTTCCGTTCGACCAGGTGTCCACTTTTGGTGCGGACTCCTTCGACGTGGTAGTGGTGGACGAAGCCCAGGACGTCATCAACGGACGCGACCTCGACGCGGTGGACAGAGTGCTGTCCGGCGGGTTGGCCGATGGCCGTTGGGCCTTCTTCCTCGATTCGAACAACCAGCGGGGACTGGTCGGCCAGTACGAGGACGACGCGATGGCGCGGCTCGACTCCCACCGCCCCACCTTCGTCGACCTGATGGACAACTGCCGCAACACCATCGAAATCGTCCGTGCCACCCAGGAACGGACGGGAGCCGACCTGGGGGTCACCACCGCCGGCCATGGCCGCGAGGTCGTGGTGGTGGAGGAGGACCGCGGTGAGGCGGTCACCGCCGTATCGGCGGTACTGGCCGAACTCGAGGAGCACGACGTGCCGCTCGAGCAGGTCGTGCTGCTGTCGCCGTACGACCTGGCAGCGTCGATCTTCGGCGAACTGCCCGCCGAGTGGCTCGAGCGGGTCGACGTGCTGGACCTGATGCGCATGCGCAAGCCCGGCCGGGGGCACGTCGGGTTCGCGCGGGTGGCCGAGTTCAAGGGGTTGGAGAGCCGGTACGTCGTCCTGGAGGTGGACGACGCGGCGGACGAACAGGCGGCACGGGTCCAGCTGTACGTCGGCATGACCCGGGCGAAGGCGGCCCTGTGGGTGGTCAAGGCCGGCAAGACGGAGGTGGAGGGGTGACGCAGGTGCACACCACGGGGTTCCCGGACCGGGACCGGGTGCTCGAGTACCTGCACGACCAGTTGGTCGGGCCGGCCGAGGGCGACGACGAGGTCCTCTACGAGAAGGCGCCCCAGCACCGGTACCTGACCGCCGTGCTGTACCCGATGTCCCTCAGCCCGCACGCCGCCGACGCCGGCGGACCGGCGGACGACGCCGAAGAGGTCGACGAACAGGCTGGTGCGCTGCCCGAGGACGACGACGAGGACCCCATCACCCTGGCGGGCCAGAGCAGGCCGAGTTCCGCCGGCATCAGCTTCATGACCACGAGCCGGTCCGCGATCGACGTGGAGGTACGGGCCGCGCGGTACCGCAAGGTCGCGGAGGACGAGTGGCAGCGTGAACCGCTGGCACTCCCCGGGAACGGATCGGTTCGGATCGATGTCCCGCCCTCGGGAAGCAGCCGGAGCGAGCCCATCTGGGAGGAGGCGGCCAGCGTCGAGGTCACGTGGCGCCCGCACCCCGACGGCGTGGTGGTCACCGTCGTCCTCGTCAATCGCAGGGTGCAGGGCGAACGCCAGGCGGTGGACCCTGAGGACTGCCTCTTCCAGGTGGTGTTGCGCTGCTCGGTCGCGGAGGGTGCCATCACCCCCTACCCGGTCCAACCACGGGCGCACAGCGACGAGGAGGCGGAGGAACTCGAGCTCCAGTACCGCGACGTCCCGGTGTACGCCGTCGGCCACGGAACGGCGGCCGGCTGGGACACCGTGGGTGACCGACCCGATTGGGTCGGCACGTCCTTCGTCCCGGTGCACGTCGTGCCCAACGTCGCCTTCGACCTGCCGCGCGTGCCCGACCTGCCGGATGTGGCGGATGTGCTCCGCCTGAACTTCCTGGCACGCGCCGACACGGATGCGGCACCCGTGTTCGACGCCTTGACCCGTTTCGTCGACCGGTACTCGAGCTGGATCGACAAGACGTGGAACGCCGCGGCGCAGACCCTCACCCCGCGGTTGCGCCCAGCCGCTGAGCGGTTGCGGGACCGCGCGGCACGGGCACGGGACCGCATGCTCGCCGGTATCGGGTTCCTGCGCGAGGACCGGGACGCCCTCGAGGCGTTCGCGCTGGCCAACCGGGTGATGCTCATGCAGATGGCGCACAGCCACGAGAACCTCGGCGGCTCACCGCACGCCCCGTCGGAGGCGCCGGACACGAAGGTCGACTACGACTCGCTCGACCGGGCATGGCGCCCGTTCCAGCTCGGTTTCCTGCTGATGACGGTGAAGGGGGTGGTCCACGAGGGCGAGGAGCGCGACCTGGTCGACCTGATCTGGTTCCCCACCGGCGGCGGGAAGACCGAGGCGTACCTGGGACTCGCGGCGTTCACCATCCTCCACCGTCGGCTGACCAGGGGCGATGCCGGAGCGGGCACGACGGTCATCACCAGGTACACGCTGCGCCTGCTCACCAGTCAGCAGTTCCAACGGGCCGCCACCATGATCGCTGCCTGCGAGCTGGTGCGCCGCGGTGCCGACGGACGGCTTGGCAGCCGTCCGGTGTCGATCGGGCTGTGGGTTGGTGGCGAGAACAGCCCCAACACCTTCACCGAGGCCCGTCGACTCCTCGCGCGAGCACGCGACGGCGCAGCCCGTGACCAGGGCTTCCAGATCGAGTCGTGCCCGTGGTGCGGCACGCGGATCGTGCCTGGCGCGCCGGAGGACGAGCAGCGTTGGGGGATTTCGGCGACCAACAGCTCTTTCCGGGTGCGCTGCGTCAACGACAGGTGTCCGTTCCGCACCGAACTGCCCATGTCATCGGTGGACGAGGACCTCTACCTGAACCCGCCCACCATGTTGGTGGGCACCGTCGACAAGTTCGCCCGCACGGTCTGGAAGGAGAACACCGGCGCGTTCTTCGGCGCGGGCAGCGACCCTGGACCGTCGTTGATCATCCAGGACGAGTTCCACCTGATCTCCGGCCCGCTCGGGACCATCGTCGGGCTCTACGAGGCGGCTTTCGACGTGCTGTTGGAACACCTCGGGCACAAACCGAAGATCGTCGCGGCCACCGCCACCATCCGCCGGGCCGACGAGCAGACCAGAGGCGTCTTCGGACGCCCTGTCGCGCTGTTCCCGCCCGCGGGCGTCGATGCGGCCGACTCGTACTTCGTGCGCACGGATTTGGAACGCCCCGGCCGTGCCTACGCGGGGGTCATGCCCCAGGGGCACACACCGCTCACCGCGCTCATCCACGTCGCCGCGGCGCAGTTGCAGGCACCGCTCGAGGTGGACCTGACTCCTGCCGCCGAGGACGCCTACTCGACGTTGGTCGTCTACCACAACAGCCTCCGCGAACTCGGCAAGACGATCAACCTGGCCTCCGACGACATCCCCTCGCGGCTCAAGGTGATCGCACGGGCCGAGGACCACGTGCGGCACCTGGACGACGACAACGTCGTCGAGCTCACCAGCAACGTGGCGTCCGCGCAGATCCCGCAGCGCCTGGACCGGCTCAAGAAACCGCACGACGCGCCGGGCGCTGTGTCCTTCCTGGCCAGCACGAACATGATCTCGGTCGGTGTCGACGTCAGCCGGCTAGGCATCATGACGGTCGTCGGCCAACCCAAGACGACCGCCGAGTACATCCAGGCCACCAGCCGTGTCGGCCGGAGTGCCGACCGCCCTGGTCTCGTCGTGACCGTCTACTCACCGTCCAAGCCGCGCGACCGGTCGCACTACGAGTCGTTCGCCCCGTACCACGCGACCCTTTACCGCTCGGTGGAGCCGAGTTCGGTCACACCGTTCTCGGTGCCGGCCAGGTTGCGCGCCCTGCACGCCGACCTCGTCGTGTTGGTGCGGCACGCACTCGGTTTGTCGGCCGACCAGGAAGCCGCATCGTTCGACCCTTCCGACGAGCGGTTCCGCGCGCTCGTCAAGGCGTTCCTGGACCGCGTGGAACGCGCGGACGCCACCGAGCTCGAGCGGGTCCGGGTCCACTTGGACGACCTCATCGAGACGTGGGCGAAGCGATCCGTCGACGCGGTGCCCTTCGGCGGCCTGCGCTACAGCCAGGGGGGCCGCGAACGGCCCCGGTTGCTCAGGCGGTTCACCGAGGGCGGTGACGGTTGGGCGACGCTCGACTCGATGCGCAGCGTCGACGTGGAGGTCCAGGTCCAGGTGAGGGGAGCGCGGAAGTGACCGTGCGCAAGGTTCGGCGCTCGCAGATCATCAGTCCCTTCGGTCCCGGGGCGATCATCGACCTCGTCGGTGAGTCGTTCGTGGTCGAGGATGCCGGCAGGTGGCGGGGCGGGCACGTGCCGATCGACTTCCCCCGCTTGGCGGCCTACCTCCGGGTGGACTCGCTGGCGTCGCCGTCACCCCGCAGGCCCATCCCCTACTACCGGTTCCCCCAGTGGTTGTTCTGCCCGTCGTGCCGGCGCATGAGCCGGTGGTCCTACACCAGGGAGGTGACGAACACCGCTCCCACCTGCAGCTGCCCCGACGGGAAGCAACTCATTCCCATGAGGTTCGTGGCGGTGTGCGCCAACGGGCACCTCTCGGACGTGGACTGGGTCCGGTGGGCGCACTCCGCGGTTCGCCGCGACCGGCACCAGAACCAGTGCCAGCGGTCGGACCTGCAGTTCCTCAACAAGGCCGATGTCGGTGGTGGGCTCAACTCGCTCGTCGTGCGCTGCGTCTCGTGCAAAGGCGAACGGTCCCTCGACGGGCTCACCACGAAGATCGGTTTGAGCCAGATCGGCAGCAAGTGCTCGGGAAAGCAGCCTTGGCAGGACCAGAAGGACGCCGAGCAGTGTCCCGAGCAGGTGGTGGCGATGCAGCGGGGCGCGTCGAGCGTGTACTTCCCGACCGTAGAGAGCGCGATCGACATCCCGCCCGAGTCGGCGTGGAGCACGATCAGCGACCCGTTGACAGCGCTGATGAAGAGCGGCGAGTTCAAGTTCCTCGTCGCCAATCCCGGCTACAAGCTGGCCAAGGGGATGATCGAGTTGGCGGCCGATGAGTACGGCGTCCCGGTGGCCGAGGTCGAAGCGGCACTGGCGCGCGAGGTGGACGACGCCCGGGTGCCCGTCGAAGGCGGTCCGGAGAACATCCGCCCGGACGAGTGGGCCGCCCTGATCAACCCCCAGGACGACCACGACCACCGCGACCGGTTCATCTCGCGGCGAGCAGACCGACCGCTGCGCGCCGCGGCGACCGATTGGAACAGGTTGATCGCGGATGTCGTGCTCGTCGACCGCCTCCGCGAGGTCCGGGTGCTGACGCACTTCGAGCGGCACACCATGAAGGAGAAGGTGCCATCGAACCTGAGCGGCGAGAGTGACTTCCTGCCCGCCGTCGAGGTGTTCGGCGAGGGCTTCTTCCTGAAGCTCGACGAGCAGGCGCTGCTCGACTGGGAGCAGTCCGCAGCCGTGGTGGACCGGTGTCGGAAGCTGGTGGAGCGGCACGAGCAGAAGGGCGCGAAGTGGCTCCCCCAGCCGACGCCCCGTTACGTGCTGCTGCACACCTTCGCGCACCTGCTCCTGCGGAACACCGCTTTCGAAGCCGGTTATTCGACCTCCTCCTTGCGCGAGCGCCTGTACGTGACGAAGGAGGGCGTGGGCCCCTCCATGGCCGGGGTGCTGATCTACACCGCTGCCGGCGACTCCGAGGGCACGCTGGGAGGTCTGGTGCGGATGGGCGAATTCCCGCGCCTGGGCAGGCTGCTCGACATGTCGATCACCGCTGCCCGCTGGTGCTCGTTCGATCCCGTGTGCGGGGACCACCCGGGGCAGGGCCCGGACGGGTTGTCGCTGGCCGCGTGCCACGCGTGCTCCTTGGCGCCGGAGACGAGCTGCGAAGCGACGAACCGGCTCCTGGACCGGCGGTTGCTGGTCGACCCGGTGTTCGGCTTCTTCAAGAACCCGGTCGCAGCCGTCGACGGCGTACCCGGGAGCACGGTGTGAGCGCCGCGTTACGCGCACCGGTCCATGGGCCACCTCGTTACGAGGTGATGGTCGCCGGCCCCGATGTCGATCAAGCGGTCAGGGCGGTGGCGGCTTACAAGCGCCTGCGCGGACACGGTGTGGAGCTTCACGTCATCACCAGGTCCAGCGTGCTGAAGAACCGCATCCGCACCCTGCTGCCGTTCGAGAGCCGCGGCGACGTGGCGATGACCTACCACCGCTACTTCTCCGACACGTGGAACGCCGCGCTGCGGACCAGACCACCGGAGTCCGGCGACTACGACATCGACTTCTGGGATTTCAAGCAACGTCTGAGGGCTCGTTACGTCCGACCGCTGGACCGGCGGCACGTCGTCGTAGTCCACGGACAGCAGTTGCCGCCCGATTTCTACAGGGTGCTTCGGCTGCTGGGCGTCGAGGCCACCGTGTTCATGGACCCCGTGCAGGTGGTCGACGATTCCGGTACGACCCTCGAAGACTTCACGACGCTCCTGGGCGTGAACTCGCCGACCGCGGTGCACGACACGGACAGCGGCACCCCGCAGGTCCGTGCGCTGCTCCGGCACCTGGACGACAGCTCGGCCCTCGCGGAACCAGCCGGCGGTGGTGGGCGCCCGGTGTTGGTGAACCACGAGGACGCCGACGAGGAGATCAGGTTCGTCGCGGAGCTGGCGGCGGCGCACCGCGACAAGCGGATCGGGGTCCTCCTCCCGACCTGGGAGCTGACCCGGGTGTTCAAGGACGGGATCGGCGACCTGTTCGACGGCAGGACACAGTGGCACCTGTCCGGCATCAGCGTCCCCAGGCACGCCGCGGTGTCCGCGTCCGACCCCGGGATCAAGGTGTTGACCTGGGCAAGCGCCATCGGCATGCGGTTCGACCACGTCGTGCTGGCGGGGCTCGACCAGGTGGAGACCCGGTTCCGCTTCGAGAACGCGCTGCGGGTGCTCGGCCCGACGAGCCGTTCCGGGTTGATCCTGTCCTATTCCGGAGCAGGCCGGCCGACGGCGTTGGACGGCCTGCCGCCCACCCTGCTGGACGACCGCACGCGCGACGTACCGGGTGACGAGTGGGTCGAGGTCAGCCCTGCCGTCCCGCCGCCCTCTCCGTTCCCGACCGATCCGGAACAACCGGTCGCCCCTGCCAGGTCTGCCGTCGACAGCGCGCGCGCCCTGCTCGTCACCCCGCTGCGGAGCAGCGCCCGCGGCAAGCACCTGCTCACCGCGGAGCAGGAGGTCGGGCTGGCGACGTTGATGCGGTCCACCGGCGAGGCGTTGTCGGAGGAACTGCCGAAGGGCTTCCGCGCGACCCTGCGCGACGACGACGAGCGGGCGAAGGCGTTCGACGCCATGGTGCTGCACAACACCGGTCTCGTGGGTTCCTGGATCGGCAGGCACCTGGGCGCCGGTCTCGACCACGAGGACTTGTACCAGCACGGTGTGCTCGGCCTGATGAGGGCGATCGAGAAGTGGGACGGCTCCCGCGGGCTGAAGTTCTCCACCTATGCCGTGAACTGGATCAACCAGCACATGGGACGCGCTGTCCCCGATGAGGGCACGCTCATCCGGTTGCCCGTGCACAAGCACGAGGAAGTCCGCAAGGTACGCGCCACCTGGAACAGGTTGCGCGCCGAGCAGGACGAGGTCTCGGTCGCGGACGTCGCCGAGCGCACCGGCTTCTCCCCGGAGAAGGTGGTGGACTGCCTCCGACTCGCCAAAGGCCTGATCAGCTTGGACGCGCCCTTGGGCGTGAACGGCGAACACACGTTCGCCGAACTGATCCCCGCTCCGTTCGAGCACGATTCGAACCCCGATCACGTGGTGGACCGCGCGCTCGGGGCCGAACTCGTGCGGAGTGCGGTTTCCCGGCTCAAGGAGCGCGAGGCCGAGGTCCTGCGGTTGCGGTTCGGTTTCGACACCGGTGACGACCGCACCCTGGAAAAGGTCGGCGAGCACTTCTCGGTGACCCGTGAACGGGTGCGCCAGATCGAGAGCAGGGCGAAGAGCAACCTCATCAGGAAGTTGGCGGAGGTGGGGCTGTTCGCCGACGGCGCGGAACCCGCTCCCCCACCTCCGGCGAAACAGCCGAGCCGTCGGCTGAGCGTCGTGCGCGCACCGGTCCGCGAGAAGCGGCCGACCGGCAAGGAGATCGCCACCGGGTCGGGACTGGCGGAACGACTCGGCGCCGCCGGTGAGGACGGCTCCATCGGCCACCTGCTGATCGCCCTGGTGGATCGAGTACTGCGGTCCGGTGCTCGCCACGTCCTGATCAGGACCGCGGGCACCGGCACGAACGCCAGGTTGGCGCTGGTCCACGACGGGGCGACCTTCGCCGGGTACACCTTGCTCACGACTCTCTGCGAAGGCCGCGAAGCGTCGCGCGGATCGGCGGCCCTGGGTGTCGCCGCTTCCCTCTACGACGAGATCACGACGTGGGACGCGCACACGTCCTCGGCCTGCCTGGTCCTCACCTCCGCGGCGGACAGCGACACGTGGTGGTTGAACCGCGCCTCGCGGAGGCTCCCCACCGGCCTGGTACCCGAGGTCAAGGCTGACCGGTGGTCGGTCGTGCTGTTGCGCGCCCCGCGCCCCCAGATCGCCCGTGCGAGCATCGGCACCATCCTCGACCGCTGCGTCCGCGACCTCGGCGTTGTGTTCGGCGAGCTGGTCGAGCGCACCGCGTCCGTCGACGTCGACGGACGCGCGGTGACCGCCCAGGACCCGTTCTTGTGGGCCAACCCGGCAGGTCAGCACCTCGGCGAGGAGAGGGTGGCCGCCGAGGGGATCTCGGTGGTCGTGAGCCCTCGCGTGCTCCCCCACCCGGACGCCCTGCGCGCCGGGGACACGGCCTCGGTCGGCGATCCCACCGACTGGCCGTCGAGCCAGGGCTTCTACGTGCGGTGCGACGGCCGCTACCTCTCGCTCGGCGGGTGGCTCGGACTCGACGGGCTGGACCTGGCCGAGGGCACAGCACTCGCCAGGGTGCTCGTCGAGGTGCCGGTCGAGCAGCGCGCCGCGTGGGGTGAGGACCACCCGGGAGCCCTGGTCGTGCCGCCACGGCCGTTGCGGCCGCGACTGACCGCCCTCGCGCGCATCGCGCGTGGCAAATCAGAACTCGTGATGGAACGACACCGAACTGGGGGGACGACGTGACGGACGGCGAACTCGCCGCCTTCGCGGCCGAGTTGCGACGCAGGGTGGAGGACCGGGTCCAGGCCGAGCCTGAGCTGATGGCGCGGGACGCGTTCGTGACCGTGGTCGGCGAGCACCTGATCGACGACGGGGCGCTGGACGACCTGGAAACCTGCTACCTGTTCGCGCCCTGGCAGAACCGCCGGGTCGAGGTGGCCGGGTACGACATCGCGGGCGAGGGCACGATCCTGCACCTCGTCACGGCCGACTACGGTTTGGACGCCGAGCCGCTGAAGCGCGAGCGGCTCACCCAACTGGTCCGCCGGGTCGGCGCCTTCGCCGAGTTCTGCCGCAGCGGCCTGCACGAGCAGCTCGAGCGGTCGAGCCCGAGCTACGACATGGCCGAGCGCGTCCACAGCGCGTGGCCCCAGCTGCAGATGATCAAGATCTTCGTCTTCACCGACGGCAGAACGGGGCTGCGCAAGGCGGAGGAGGCCACCGTCGCCGGACTCCCGACCCTCGTTCACGTGTGGGACGTCAACCGCCTGCAGAAGCTGCTCAGCTCCGGGGCCCAGCAGGAGGACATCCTCATCGACGTCGCGAAGATGGGGTACGAGGTGCAGTGCCTGGAGTCGCCCGAGCAGTCCGACGGGTACCGATGCCTGATGGCGATGCTGCCGGGGAAGCTGCTGGCCGACCTGTACGACGAACACCACAGCCGCCTGCTCCAGCGCAACGTGCGCGCCTACCTCCAGGCCCGGGGGAACGTCAACAAGGGGATCGCGAAGACGATCGCGGAACAACCGGGCAAGTTCCTGGCCTTCAACAACGGCATTTCCGCCACGGCCCGTGCGGCGGACCTCGAACAGGCGTCGAACGGGCTGCTGCTGCGCGGCCTGACCGAACTGCAGATCGTCAACGGCGGGCAGACCACCGCCTCGCTGCACCACGCGGCCCGCAAGGGGATAGACCTGTCGCAGGTCACCGTGCCCGCGAAGATCACCCTGATCCCCGACGACCGGCTGGACAGCATGGTTCCGGAGATCTCCCGCTACGCGAACTCGCAGAACGCCGTCACCCCGGCCGACTTCGAGGGCAACAGCCGCTTCCACGTGGGACTGGAGCGGTGGTCCCGCACCATCTGGGTCACCCCGCTCGGCGTCGATGTCGTACAGACCCGCTGGTACTACGAACGGGTCCGCGGGCAGTACGACGTCGAGAAGAACAAGTTCGCCACCGCCGCGGCGCGACGACAGTTCGACCGCGAGAACCCGGTGCGGCAGCGCTTCGGCAAGACAGACGCCGCCAAGTACGAGTACGCCTACGGGCTCCGACCGGACGTCGTGTGCCAGGGTGCCGAGAAGTGCTTCCGCACGTGGACGTCCGAAGGGGGCTTGGCCGAGCGCGGAGCTCCCGAGGACGTGTACTTCCGCCACCTGGTCGCCAAGGGGATCGTGTTCCGCCAGGTGCGGTCGATCATCCAGAAGCGGAACTTCGGCGGCTACCTGGGCCAGACCGCAGCGCACGCGGTGTCCCTGATCGTGCACACGCTCGGCGGACTCGACTTGGACCGGCTCTGGCGCGAGCAGGCCCTGCCCGAGGCAATCGCCGCGGCGGTCCCCGACGTCGCGGAGGCGGTGCGGCGGGTGCTCACCTCTCCCCCGAGCGGCGGCAACGTCACCGAATGGGCGAAGAAGCCCGCCTGCTGGGACCGCGTCCGCACGATGGGCTGGGCCCCTCCCTCCGACGTCCTCGCCGGTTAGTGACCTCATCCCCTGTTTTCGTCGTTCGCGCATCGGGGCGGCCGATCGGACCGGTCCCGGGAAGTGGCATGGAAGAAGTTGAGCAGAACCAGATCGTCGGTGGTGGAGGTCCCGCGCGGGTCCCGGTTGGCAGGACGGGGGGCGACGTGGCGGTCTACGCGGTGAAACTCGAGCGCAGTGACCTGTTGCAGTTACCGGAGCACCCCGACGCGTGCACCGAGGAGACGTTCGGGCAGTGGTGCGCCGAGCGCGTGTCGAACGGCGCTCGGCTCGCGGTCGACCTGTTCTCCGGTGGCGGCGGGCTGAGCCTCGGGTTGACGAACGCCGGGTGGACCGTCGCCGCATCGGTCGACCACAACAAGTTCGCGCTGCAGACGCACCGGGCGAACTTCCCGGGTTTGGCGCTCGACGTCGACCTCGGCGACCTGAAAAAGCGCGCAGCGCTGATCAGGATGCTCAAGCACGCCGAGATCGACCTCATCGCAGGCGGGCCGCCGTGCCAGCCGTTCAGCCGTGCCGGGCGCAGCAAGATCCGCAGCCTCGTGGACGCGGGTCTGCGCGAGGAGTTCGACGAGCGCAAGGAGTTGTGGCGGGCCTACGTCGACGTAGTGCTGAAGGTCAGACCGCGTGCGGTGCTCATGGAGAACGTCCCCGACATGGCCTTGGGCGATGACTTCCACGTGGTGCGGCGGATCATCGACATGCTGGAACGCGCGGGCTACAGCACCAACCTGCGCTTGGTCGACGCGTGGCGGTACGGCGTCCCCCAGCACCGCAAGCGCCTGATCCTGCTCGCCCGCCTCGACGGCGACGCGTTCCCCTGGCCCGAGCCGGGGAGCCCCGTGACCGTGCGGGAGGCGATCGAGGACTTACCCGACCTCGGTCTGACCACCGGTGGCCGCGACCTGCCGTACGCGCCCACCGAGGAGCTGTCGGAGTTCGCCAGGGCGATGAGGCGGAACACCGACGGGGACAGGGTGTGGGACCACATGACCCGGCCGGTCCGCGACGACGACCGCAAGATCTTCGGCCTCATGACGTCCAAGACGCTCTACGCGCACATCGATCCCGATCTGCGCAGGTACAAGGCCGACACCTTCGACGACAAGTACAAGCGCCTGGACTGGGACGAGCTGAGCCGTTCCATCACCGCGCACATCGCGAAGGACGGCTACTGGTACATCCACCCGTCGGAGAACCGCACCCTCACCGTCCGCGAAGCAGCACGCATCCAGACGTTCCCGGACGACTTCCGCTTCGCCGGCAGCCGCAGCCACGCGTTCCAGCAGATCGGCAACGCCGTGCCTCCGATGCTCGGCAAGGCCGCAGCCACTGCGCTGCTCCCGCCGGACAGTCCCGCCCAGCCAGCTCAGAGGCAGTGGCGTGACCTGGCGAAACGCCTGGCCACCTGGGCGGAGAAGCGCCGCGCCAGCACCTATTGGTGCGTGTTGCCGGGCGAGAGCCTGACCCCACCTGTGGCCGCGATCGTGGCCATGCTCGACCCGTCACCCGCCGACCTGATCGCCTACGGCCCCGGACTCCGCGAAGTGGCGGCCAAGGGACGGGTCACCAAACTCGCGGTGGACCTGATCGAGCAAGCAGCCGCCACACGATCGGCGGCGGCTGTCGTCGCACGCCTGCGGCAGTTGCAGGACGAACGGAAGCTCTGGCTGCATCCCCAGGACATGCCGGAAGTGCTGGACCTGCCCCCCGGGAAGACCGCCCTCCTGAAACTGATGGCCGGGGATGATGTCCTGCTGACCAGCCAACCCGTCATCCGCGTATCGTCACGGGTGCTCGGCACCACCTCGGCGCGGGCGAACAGCCTCACCGACGGCAGGGTCGACCTGTCCCGCCTGGTGGGCGGTGATGCCAAAGCACCACTGCGCATGGCCGCGCTGCGCTTGATCGGTCAGCTCCACTGCCACAAACAAGCACCCCTGTGCGAACGGTGTCCACTGGCCCGCGAATGCGCGACCGCGCGCAACGGCAAAACCGCGGACAGGCTCTTCTGATCGGGCGCTCATGTGTCGCGGGTCGACAGGTGACGACATCTGCCGGCCCGCGACACCCAGGAACGCTCAACTACCTGGTCGATCCACATGAAGGACCATTTCTCCGATGATGTCGACTGCCTTTTTCCAGGGGTAGTGCGCCAGTGCGCGCTCCCCCTGCCCGGGTGGGTGGGGTTCGAAGCCGCCCGGACCGAACAGGACACCCACCCCTGAGCCGCGCAGTGCTTCGACGCTGCGGTGGAACACGGCGTTGTTCGCGAGTGCCGTGTTCACGAAGGGCAGGACGGCGATCGGCACGCCCAGGCCGGTGAGTTCCGCCAGCTGCGTCAGGACGTAGGTGTCGGCGGTGCCCGCCGCCCACTTGTTGACCGTGTTGTAGGTGGCCGGTGCGACGATGACCGCGTCGGCGGGAGGCAGTGACGGCCGGCCTTGGCGGTGGTAGTCGGTGCGCACGGGGTGGCCGGTGAGCCGGTGCAGCTCGTCGAGGTCGAGGAAGTGCTCGACGGCGGCCGGTGTGGCGAGGCAGCGGACCGCCCAGCCCGCGTCCTGGGCGAGCTCGACGGCAACGTCGACGCGGCGGGCGGGTCCGGCGCCGCAGATCACCAGGTAGAGGACTCGTCCGGTCACGCGGGCACTCCGGCTCGCGCGGCCATCTGCCGCACCAGGCGGGCGGGTTCCCCGGCGGTGTTGGACAGCAGCACCCTGAGCAGGCCGTGGGCCAGGGGGCGGCAGCGGACCTCCTGCGGTGCGGTGCGCTCGGCTCGGGCGAGGGTGCGGGTGGCCTCGGCGAAGCCGCCGCGCCGGGCGTTGGCCTCGGTCAGGTCGAGCAGGTGACTGGCGCGGCGCTCCGGCGGCAGCCCGGCGAGGGCGTCGCGGGGGATGGTCGCGGCGACGTCGAGGGCTGCTCCGGCCTCGTGGAGGCGGACGAGGGCGGCGACGCGGTGGACGGCGACGTTGGCGCGGCCGAAGTGGGTGTGGTGGGTGTCGTAGTGGCGCTCCATGCGTTCGGCGGCCCGGGTGGCTTCCCGGTGCATGGCCAGGGCCAGGGAGGCGTCGTCCTGCTCGGCCGCGGTGATGGCGGCGGCGAGGTGGAGCATGCCGTGCAGGGAGAGCAGGCTCGTCAGGTGCCTGGTCACCTCGGGGCGCATGCGCTCGGACATGCCCAGCAGGGCTTCGACCGCCTCGGTGCGCTGCCCGGCCGCGGTCATGGCGCGGGCGACGCTGCGGGTGGCCGCCAGCCAGGCGATGTCGTGGCTCTCGAACTTGAGCAGCATCGAGGAGGCCAGGCGGTACGCGGAGATGAGCACGCGGTGGGCGTCGACCCGCTCCGCCGGCGGTGCGGCGAGGGCTGCCCGCTGCGCTGCTTGCAGCAGCGTGGGCAGGTGCCGGGCGACGGTGGTGAAGTGCGACGAGGCCCAGGCGTGGTCGACGTAGTCGGCCTGGCGGGCGAGCTGGGCGACGCCGGCGGGTTCGCTGTCCGGCGTCGACAGGCCGGGGTAGCGGCCGAGTGCCGCGCGGAGGGCGCTGACCTCGGCGGCGTCCACGCAGCCGGCGGCGCGCGCCGCGGCGGGTGCGTCGGTGAGGACGCCGGGGTCGATGGCGAGGGCGTCGGCGACCAGCTCGATGACCGGGATGCGGGAGAGGTCGCGCTCCCCCGACTCGACCTTGTCCAGCCACGAGGTCGAGCGACCGACCATGTCGGCGAACTGCTTGCGGCCGAGGTTGCGGCGCAGGCGCCAGTAGCGCACTCGCCTGCCGACCCCACCGGCGCTGTCGGGCATCCGACCTCCTCGGCTCCTCCGGGTCGACGAGGGCAAGGGTAGCCGGGCGGTGGTTGCACATTTTGTACGACTCGTGACGCTCGGTCACCTCTAGCGTGGCCGGCGGTACCGCTCTTCGGTGCCGATCGCTGAACGGACGACGGGTGGTGAGCGGCGTGGCAGCGCCTCGGGGTGCACGGCGAGCGGGCTTCGGGAGTCGGGTCGGGGGTCGGGGGTGACCAGGGACGAACTGCTGTTCAACGCCTGGTTGAGCAGTGTCAACACCGAGCTGGCGCGCTACGTCGTCCGCCTGGTGGACGAGAGCGCGCAGGCAGCTCCCCCACCGGCCGGACCGGGTGGTGAGCCGCACGGCGACGTCGACTTGGCGGAGG
This sequence comes from Saccharothrix sp. DSM 118769, assembly GCF_052936295.1. Lineage (NCBI taxonomy): Bacteria > Bacillati > Actinomycetota > Actinomycetes > Pseudonocardiales > Pseudonocardiaceae > Saccharothrix > Saccharothrix sp. DSM 118769. Next base: position 4,891,418 of record NZ_CP193627.1, read on the forward strand.
TCGAGGCGGCACTGGCCTTCGACCTCGCCGAGGTGGCCAAGGCCATCGCCCTCAAGGCCACCGGGCAGCCCTACCCCCGGCGCGGACGCAAGCAGGGGGACGATCGGCCGGCTCGACCTCGTGAGCTGCCCGCCTCGGTGGGCGGGGTCCGCCGCGCGACCGGCGGTTCGGGCGCACCATGACCGACAAGCAGCCCGTCGGTGCGCCCTACGCCGTCCGGCTACGCTCCCGCATGTTCGCCAAGGCGGCCAGGCTCGCGGGCTTCCACTCCGACTACGCCCTGGCCAGGGCGATGCGCGTCGACCGGTCCACCGTGTCACGGGTGGTGCACGGCGCTCTCCGGCCGGGTCCCGCCTTCATCGCCGGGGCGCTGGTCGTGCTCGCGCCGATGCGGTTCGACGACCTGTTCGAAATCACCCCCGCGGGCACCCGTCCGGCGGCAGGACGTCCCGGGGCCGTCGGGGTTGCCCTGGATTGCGGCGGGCCGCCCCTGGGTAGGGATCAGGGTGTCCACCGATGTCGGGGGGCGTGAACGCGGGGATGGTGGAGACATGACGACGTTGAGCAGGCCGCAGAGCCAGAAGATGATCGCGGGCGTGTGCGCGGGCCTGGCGGCCCGCTACGGCTGGAAGGCGAGCACGGTGCGGCTGCTGTTCGTCGTGTCCTGCCTGCTGCCCGGTCCGCAGTTCCTCGTCTACATCGTGCTGTGGGCGATGATGCCCAAGGCCGCCTACTGACGCGACCGCACCAGCGCCTCGACGCCGTCGAGCACGCGTTCCAGGCCGAACGCGAACGCGTGCTCACCGTCGTGGGCCGCGCCGTGCGCCTCGCCGGCCGCGGCGCCCACGCGGGCGGCGAGGGGGAAGCGGCGCGGGTCGAACACGCGGGCCAGGTAGGGGGCTGCGGCCTGCCACCACTGCTCGTCGGTCAGGCCGGTGCGCTGCTCGGTGCGGTCGGCCTCGACCGCGACGCGGGCGGCGGTGCGCACGTGGCCCAGCACGAGGGCCAGCACCGAGTCCATCTCCAGGTCGGTCAGCCCGATGCCGTCCACGGCACCCAGCTCGTAGTCGTACTTCGCGGCCACGTTGGGGCCCAGCACGGCGCGGTGCGAGGGCACCTCCAGCAGCCACGGGTGGCGCAGGTGCAGCTCCCAGTTCTCCCGGGCCAGGTGGGTGAGCCTGCCCCGCCACCCGCCGGGCACGTCGGCCGGCCGGGCGGTCTCGCCGTTGACGTGGTCGACCATGACGTCGACCAGTTCCGCCTTGCCCGGCACGTGCGTGTAGAGCGACATGGTGCCCACGCCGAGCTTCTCGGCGACCCGGCGCATGGACAGCGCGCCGATGCCCTCGGCGTCGGCGAGGGCGACCGCGGCGGTGACGATGCGGTCCACGCCCAGGTCCTTGCGGGCGCTGCGCTCGTGGGTGCGCCACAGCACCGCGAGGGTCCGGGCCGGGTCGCTGTGTTCGGCTGCCACGTTTGATCACCCTACGGGTGATCGGCTCGCCGGGCCGGTGGGGCGGGCGAGCCGGTCCGGGCGGCCGGTCCGGCAGGCGGGTTCAGCCGGACAGGGCGGCCCGCACGATCTCCAGCGCCTCGTCGGCGGTCAGGCCCTGCTCGCGGGCGGTGGCGGCGTAGCCGCGGGCGGCGCGCAGCACCCGTTCCCGGCTGCGCTCCCCCGCCGCGCTGACCACGGTGCCCGCTCTGCCGCGGGTCTCGATGAGACCCGCCTCCTCCAGCTCGCGGTACGCGCGGGCCACCGTGTTGACCGCGATGCCCAGCTCGGCGGCCAGGGCGCGCACGGTGGGCAGCCGGGTGCCCACGGCCAGCTCGCGGTCGGTGATCTTGCGGGCGAACTGGGACCGCACCTGCTCGTAGGGCGGCACGGACGAAGCCTGATCGAGGCTGATCACGCGTCGATAGTGGCAGAGCGTGAACCGGGACACCCCGTCCCCCGGTTCGGGCGCGCCGCGCCGCCCCGGCGTGGGATCGTGGGCGGATGCGCAGACCCGTGACCGTCGCCGCGTTCGGCGCGGTCGTCGTGGCCACCGCCGCGGTGGCGCTGCTGGTGCCCGACCACCGCGTCGAGGGCGCCCCGTCCGCCCGGTGCTCCCTGATCGAGCTCACCCTGCAGACCGACGAGGAGATGCGGGCCGCCGAGGCCGCGCTGCGCGGCGACCCGCGGGTGCGCGAGCTGGAGGCGCGGACCAGGCAGGAGAACTACGAGCGCTTCAAGGAGCTGTTCGCCGACCACCCGGACGTGGTGGAGCTGGCCCGCCCGGAGGCGCTGCCGGCGACCATCACGATGGCGGAGGCGGTCGGCGCGGACGGCAGGGCGCTGGCCGACGAGCTGGGCCGGTTCGGCAAGGCGGAGTACACCGACCTGTGCGCGCTGCGCCGGGTCCACGGCTAGTCCCCGGCCCCGCCGCGGTCCCGCTTGGGGGCGACCACGGTGCCGCGGGCGCGGGTGACGACCAGCGGCGGGTCGAGCACGTCGGCGGCCGAGGGGCCCCGCTCGGGGGCGGAGCGGCACACGACGCGGGCCTCGAACTCGATCTCGCGCGAGCGGGTGCCCACGCGCACGAGGGTGGCGGTGGCCTCCACGACGTCGCCGGCCAGGACGGGGGCGGTGAACTCGACGTGCGAGTAGCCGGCGAACAGGCCCTCGTCGCCGTCGGTGCGGATGAGCAGCTCGGTGGCGACGTCGCCGAACAAGCCCAGGCCGTAGGCGCCGTCGACGAGGGCGCCGCCGTAGTGGGCGTGGGAGTGGGGCACGTAGCGGCGGTGGGTGACGGAGAAACCCTCGGTGAGGCTCACGCAGCGGTCCCCTTCTTCGTCTTCACGGCGTGCACGAGGTAGCTGGCGACCTCGCCGGGGGTGGTGCCGCGGCCGAACACGCGGTCCACGCCCAGCTCGTCGGCCATCAGCGGGTCGAAGCGGGGGCCGCCGGCGATGAGCAGCGGGCGCCGCTCCCCCATGGCCTCGCGGAACGCCGCCGACATCTCCCGGGTGTTGAGCAGGTGGGCGTCGCGCTGGGTGACGACCTGGGAGACCAGCACGGCGTCGGCCTTCTCGGCGCGGGCGCGGCGGACCAGTTCGGGTACCGAGACCTGCGCGCCGAGGTTCACGACCTTCAGCTCGCGGTAGTACTCCAGGCCCTTCTCCCCGGCGAAGCCCTTGATGTTGAGGATGGCGTCGATGCCGACGGTGTGGGCGTCGGTGCCGATGCAGCCGCCGACGACGACGAGCTTGCGGCGCAGCAGCTTCCGGATCGCGGTGTTGACCTCGGCGGGCGGCAGCAGCGGGTACTCGCGCTCCACGACGCGCACCTCGTCGAGGTCCACGACGTGCTTCACCGAGCCGTAGACGACGAAGAAGGTGAAGTCGGGGCCGATGGGGTGGGAGTGCACGACCATGGCGGGGTCGATGCCCATCCTGTTGGCCAGCTGCTGGGCGGCGCCGTCGGCGCGCGGGCCGGCCGGGACGGGCAGGGTGAACGAGGTCTGCACCATGCCGTCGCCGGTGGTGTCGCCGTAGGGGCGCACGTGCCGCTTGGTCATCGCCGCTCCTCCAGCAGCTCGGAGGCGGGGTTGAGGTAGCCGTCGGCCTTGGCGACGACGCCGTCCGCGCCCCTGCCGCCGTCGGCGGGGCGCTTCATCAGGCCGAACGTGCCGTCGGCGATGGCGTCGAGCAGGCCGTCGGCGACGATGCGCTCCAGCAGGTCGACGGCCTCGCCGAGCACCTGGTGGGCGCGCTTGACGATGAGCCCGTCGGGTGCGGGCCGGAAGTCCCCGGCGAGGCCGCCGGCGGCGTTGAGCACGTAGCGGACGTTGGCCAGCGCGAGGTCGCGGTCGGAGAGGAACGGGGTGACGACGGCCTCGGTCATCATGCCGACCAGCAGGATGGACTGGCCGGTGAGCACGCCGGCGAGGGTGAAGAACCCGTCGAGCAGGTAGCCCATGAACACGTCGCCGGTCATGTGCTTGGTGGGCGGCATCCACTTGAGCGGCGCGTCGGGGAACAGCTCGCGGGCGAGCAGGGCGTGGGCCAGTTCCAGGCGGAACGACTCGGGCACGGCGGGGTTGATCTCGAAGGCGTGGCCCAGGCCCAGCAGGTGGTCGGGCAGGCCGGCCTCGTGCGCGAAGTGCTCGTTGAGCAGCTGGGAGACGGTGACGGTGTGCGCGGCGTCCACGGCGTCGGCGGTGGTGAGGTAGTTGTCCTCGCCGGTGTTGATGATGATCCCGGCGCGGGCGTGGACCTGGCGGGAGAAGCGCTGGTCGACGAAGGTGCGGATCGGGTTGATGTCGCGGAAGAGGATGCCGTACATGGAGTCGTTGAGCATCATGTCGAGGCGTTGCAGGCCGGCGAGGACGGCGATCTCGGGCATGCACAGGCCGGAGGCGTAGTTGGTCAGCCGCACGTAGCGGCCGACCTCCTTGGACACCGCGTCCAGGGCGGCGCGCATGATGCGGAAGTTCTCCTGCGTGGCGTAGGTGCCGGCGAACCCGTGGTGGGTGGCGCCCTCGGGCACGTAGTCCAGCAGCGACTGGCCGGTGGAGCGGATGACGGCGATGACGTCGGCGCCGGCGCGGGCGGCGTTGCACGCCTGCACGACGTCCTCGTCGATGTCGCCGGTGGCCACGATCAGGTAGATCCAGGGGCGCTGGGCGGGGTCGCCGAGCTTGGCGACGAGCTTGTCGCGCTGCGCCTTGTTGCGGTCCACGGTGCGGATGCCGCGGGTGACGGCGGCGCGGGCGGCCTTCTCGGCGCGGGCGCGGTCGCGGCCCTCGGGCACCCGGTAGGCGACCTGCCCGGCGGCGGTGGCCTCGGCGAGGTCGGTGAGGCTGGTGAGGTCGTGCTCGCGCAGGGCGTGGAAGACGGGCAGCGCGGCGCCGTGCTCCAGGCCGCAGTGCTCGCGCACGGTGTCCACGACCCGGTTGACCCACGGCACGTCACCGGCGCGGTGGGTGGAGTCCGCGCCGGTGATGCCGGCCAGCCGCAGGGTGGCGCGCTCGACCGCCACCGTGGTGTGGGCCCTGGCCAGGTCCACCACCGGCGCGGCGGCCCGTGCGGCGAGGGCGCGTGCCTTCGCGACCACCGCCGGGTCGAGGTCGAGCAACGCCATGTGTCACTCCTGTTCGTCGCTGTGCGTCGATCGCCGCCCGGTCGCGGCGCCCGACCTCGGGACGGGGACCGTCACAGGTCCCCCTCGAAGATCGTGCGTCCGCGCAGCACGGTGCGCAGGCACACCGGTGCCGGGCCGTCGAGGGCGGGCAGGGCGGGGACGCGGGAGCGCGGGTCGGTGGACCAGCGCTGCACGCGGGTGTCGGGGGCGGCGACCTCCAGGGCGGGGGCGTCCCACACGGCGTAGGTGGCGGGCGCGCCGGGTTGCAGGGTGCCGGTGACGCCGTCGTCGACGCCGGCGGCGCGCCAGCCGCCGCGGGTGTGGGCGGTGAACGCCGCGCGCGGGGAGAGGCCGTGGCCCTCGGTGCGGTGGTGCACCGCGGCCCGCACCGCCGCCCACGGGTCGACCGGTGTCACGGGGGCGTCCGAGCCGAGGGCGAGGACCATGCCGGCGGCGGCGAGGCTCGCGAACGGGTTGAGGCGGGTGCCGCGCTCGACGCCGAGGCGCTGGGCGTACATGCCGTCCGGGCCGCCCCAGGCGCGGTCGAACAGGGGCTGCACGGAGGCAACCGCGCCGTGGGCGGCGAGGGCGGCGGCCTGCTCGGAGGTGACCATCTCCAGGTGTTCGAGGCGGTGGCGGCGGGCGGCGAGGGCGGGGGCGCCCACGACGGCGGCGGCCTTGTCGAAGCCCTCGACGACGGCGGCGACGGCGGCGTCGCCGATGACGTGGAACCCGCCCTGCACGCCGGCGCGGGTGCAGGCCACCAGGTGCTCGGCGACGGCGTCGGCGTCGAGGTAGAGCGCGCCGGTGGTGTCGGCGTCGGCGTAGGGGCTGCACAGGGCGGCGGTGCGCGAGCCCAGGGCGCCGTCGACGAACAGGTCGCCGGCCAGGCCGCGCACGGGCAGGTCGGTGCCGTCGACGGAGCCCCAGTAGCCGACGACGTCGAGCAGGTCGCCGGCGAGCAGGTCGGCGAGGTCGTCGCGGCCGGAGATGTCGGGGCCGGCGCACTCGTGCACGGAGGCGACGCCGCGGGAGGCGGCGTGGCGCAGGAACGCCTGCTGGGCGGCACGGCGGCGGTCGGCGGGGATGGCGTCCTTGGCGGCGCCGCGCACGTGGTGGTGGGCGGCGCGGGAGAGCGGGCCGTCGGGGTGGAAGCCGTCGGCGTCGCGGGCGGCGGGGGCGAGGTCGAGCAGGGCGGTGGAGGCCAGGGCGGAGTGCACGTCGATGCGCGAGAGGTAGACGCGCTTGCCGGCGGCGGCCTCGTCGAGTTCGGCGCGGGTCGGGGGGCGTCCCTCCGGCCACGCGGTCTCGTCCCAGCCGTGTCCCCACACGAGGGGGCCGGGTGCGGCGCGCACCGCGTCGAGCAGGTCGCGCGCGGAGCGGCAGCCGGTGAGGTCCAGGCCGGTGAGCAGCAGGCCGGCGGAGGTGGCGTGCACGTGGGCGTCGACGAACGCGGGCGCGACGAACGCCCCGCCGAGGTCGGTCACGCGGGCGTCGGGGTGCAGGGCGCGGCCGACGGAGTCCTGGCCGAGCCACACCACGGTGTCGCCGTCCACGGCCATCGCGGTGGCGTCGGGGTTCGTCGGGGAGTGGACGCGCCCACCCACGAGAAGGGTAATCACGTCTGCCGAGTCTGCCTGTGCCCGAACAGCGCCCGCACGGCAGGTTCGGCGCGCAGCAGGTCGAGGGCGAAGGCGGCGTGGCCGGGCACGTAGCCGTTGCCGATCAGCATCTCCACGTCGGCGGCCAGTCCCTCGGCGCCGAGGGCGGCGGCCGGGAAGGAGGTGGCCATGGAGAAGAACACGATCGTGCCGCCGTCGGCGGTGGCGAGGACCGCGCCGTGCTCGCAGCCGGGGACGTCGACGCACACCACGGTCACGTCGGCGGGTGCGGGGACGGCGGTGGCGACGGCGACGGGGTCGCGGGCGTCGGCGACGACGACGGTGTCGGCGAGCCCGGCGGCGCGCACGGCATCGGCCTCGGCGTCGGTGGGCACGAGCGCGGTCAGCCGGGACGCGCCGGCGCGGCGGGCGGCGGCCAGCGACAGCGACCCGGACTTGCCGCCGCCGCCCAGGACCAGCACGGACGGGGCGGTGCGGCGGCGCACGACGCGGTCGGTCAGGGCGGGGGCGCCGCACACGTCGAGCACGGACAGGGCGAGGTCGTCGGGCAGGTCCTCGGGCAGCGGGGCGGCGATGGAGCGGCCGAACAGCACGGCGGTGCCGGCGCAGGGGACCTGTTCGGAGGCGCCGTCCCAGCGGGCGAGGTCGTCGGTGATGCGCAGCGGGGTGAGGGTGAGCGAGACGAGGGTGGCGACGCGGTCGCCGGGGCGCAGGCCCAGCGGCGAGTCGGGGCCGGTCTCGCGGACGGTGCCGAGCAGCATGCCGCCCGACCCGGTGACGGGGTTCTGCATCTTGCCGCGGTCGGCGACGATGTCGAGCACGGCGCGGCGCACGCCGTCGACGCCGTGCAGCTCGCGCAGCTGCCGGTAGGAGGCGGCGTCGAGGTTGAGCCGTTCGACGTCGAGGACGACCTCGTCGGGGCCGCACGTGTCGTCGGCGTCGAGCCGCCACGCCTGCTGCGGCAGCACGCCCGCGGGATGCAGGACGCGGTGCAGGCCGTACGGCGACGTCGACATCGTGGAAATCCTCCGGCCGGCGGGCTACTGGACGCCGATATCTTCACGTGCGACGTCAAGATTGCGCAAGAGTCGCGTCCGGTGCGGTGCGGGAGTCGTGCTCCGCACGGTGCGGGAGTCGTGCTCGGTACGGTCGGGGGATGGCTGATCGCACCATGCGCGAGCGGATGCTCGCAGGCGAGTCGTACATCGCCGACGAGTCGTTGACGGCGGACGCGCTGCGCGCCGACGACTTCATGACCGCCTACAACGCCACCGGCGCGCGCGACGGGGAGCTGCGGCACCGGCTGCTCGCCGAGCACCTGGGCGCGGTCGGCGAGGGCGTGGTGATCCGGCCGCCGCTGCGGGTCGACTACGGCTGGAACATCCGGGTGGGCGCGGGCACGTTCGCCAACTTCGGGCTGGTCGCGCTGGACGTGGCGCCCATCGTGATCGGCGCGGACGTGCAGATCGGGCCCAACGTGCAGCTGCTGACGCCGACCCACCCGGTGGAGCCGGGGCCGCGGCGCGACAAGTGGGAGGCCGCGAAGCCGATCACCGTCGGCGACAACGCGTGGCTGGGCGGCGGCGCGGTCGTGCTGCCGGGCGTGACGATCGGGGAGAACACGGTGGTGGGCGCGGGCGCGGTGGTGACCCGGGACCTGCCCGCGAACGTGGTGGCGGTGGGCAACCCGGCCCGCGTGGTCCGCGAACTGTGACGAACCCCCCCCGGGGGCGGACCGGCAGGTCCACCCCCGGGGGCGTGGTGTCACGCGGTGGTGACGGGGGCCTTGCGGCGGCGCAGGCGCAGCACCGCGGCCAGCACCAGGACCACGACCAGGATCGAGTAGGACACGGCCGCGAACGGGCTGGTGACCAGCGCGGACAGGTCGCCCTCGCTGATCTGGAGGGTGCGGCGCACCTGCTCCTCGGCCATCGGGCCCAGGATCAGGCCCACCACCAGCGGCGCCACGGGGTAGCCGTGGCGGCGCATGAAGAACCCGACCACGCCGATGACCAGCAGCACGACCAGGTCGTCCACCACGAAGTTCACCGCGTAGGTGCCGAGCGCGGCGAACAGCAGGATGCCCGCGTACAGGTAGGGCCGCGGGATCTGCAGCACCTTCACCCAGATCTTGACCAGGGGCAGGTTGAGCACCAGCAGCATCACGTTGCCGATGTAGAGCGACGCGATCAGCGCCCACACCATGCCCGAGTTGTTGGTGAACAGCAGCGGCCCCGGCTGGATGCCGTAGCTCTGGAACGCGGCCACGATCACCGCCGCGGTGGCGGTGGTGGGCAGGCCCAGGGTCAGCAGCGGCACGAGCACGCCCGCGGCGGCGGCGTTGTTGGCCGCCTCCGGCCCGGCGACGCCCTCGATGGCGCCCTTGCCGAACTCCTCGGGCCGCTTCGAGAGCTTCTTCTCCGCCGCGTACGACAGGAACGTCGAGACGTCCGCGCCGCCCGCCGGGACGGTGCCGATCGGGAACCCGATGAAGGTGCCCCGCAGCCACGGCTTCCAAGAGCGGCGCCAGAACTCGCCGGTCATCCACTTCCCGCCGACCGGCACCACCTCCACCGGCCCGTGCCGCAGCCGCGCCGCCACGTACAGCGCCTCGCCGACGGCGAACACGCCGACCGCGACCACGACCACGTCGATGCCGTCGGACAGCGTCGGCACGCCGAGGGTGAACCGCTGCTGCCCGGTGAGGGTGTCGGTGCCCACCAGGCCCAGGAACAGGCCGATGCCGAGCGAGGCCAGGCCGCGCACCGGGGAGGACCCGAGCAGGGCGGCGACGGTGGTGAACGCCACGACCATCAGCGCCACGTAGTCCGCCGGGCCCAGCTGCACGGCGACGTCGGCGATGGTCGGCGCGAGCGCGGTGAGCAGCACCGTGGCGATGGTGCCCGCCACGAACGAGCCGATCGCGGCGGTGGCCAGGGCGGCGGCGCCGCGCCCGGCCTTGGCCATCCGGTTGCCCTCCAGGGCGGTGACCACGGAGGACGACTCGCCGGGCGTGTTGAGCAGGATCGAGGTCGTCGACCCGCCGTACATGCCGCCGTAGTAGATGCCCGCGAAGATGATCAGCGCGGCGGTGGGTTCGAGCGTGTAGGTCAGCGGCAGCAGCAGCGCCACCGTCATCGCCGGCCCGATGCCGGGCAGCACGCCCACGGCGGTGCCCAGCGTGACGCCCAGCAGGGCGTAGAGCAGGTACTCGGGCTGCGCGGCGGTCGCGAAGCCCTCCAGCAGTGCGGCCCAGTCACCCATCGAGGAGGGGCACCCCCTCGAAGATCCCGGCGGGCAGCGACAGGCCCAGGCCGGAGGCGAACAGCACCTGCACCACGAGCGCGAGCACCACGGCCACGACGAGCGCCTTCCACCACACCGCGCCCAGCGTCCACGCCGCGCCGGCGAACAGCACGACGGCGGCCACCGGCCAGCCCACGGGCTCGATCAGCAGCAGGTGCGCGACGAGCACGACGCCGAGCTTGCCCACGGTGAGCCAGTCGGTGCGCACGGAGCCGGTGTCGACGTCCTCGGCCTCCTCGGCCTCGCCGAGCCTGCCGCGGGCGGTGGCCACGATCGTCGCGATGCCGGTGACCACCAGCAGCGCGCCCACCGCGTAGGGGAACGCGCGCGGCCCCACGGCGCTCTGGTTGCGCAGGCTGATGGTGGTGGCGTCGACGAGGGTGAACACGCCGAGCGCGACGACCAGCGCGGCGAAGACGTACTCCTCGACCTTCGCCGAGGTCCGGGCGGCGACGGCACCCGACGCGGTGCCGTCCGGCGCGGTGCCGCCCGGCGGGGGTGCCCCCGGCCGCGAGGCCGGGGGCGGTGTCGCGGGCGAGGTCACTTCACGAGGCCGATCTCCTGGAGCACCGGCTTGATGCGACCGATCTCGGTGGTGAGGAAGGTGTTGAAGTCGTGCCCGGTCTGGAACGTGTCGGTCCAGCCCTTCTTCTTCAGCTCCTCCTGCCACTGCGGGCTGGCGTGCATGTCGGTGACCAGCTTGACCAGGCGGTCCTTGGCGGCCACCGAGATCGAGCCCGGCGCCACCACGCCGCGCCAGTTGATCAGCTCCACGCCGCTGCCGACCTGCTTGAACGTCGGCGCCTTGATCTCGGGGTGCTCCTGCGGGCCGGACGTGCCCAGGGCGCGCAGCTTGCCCGCCTTGATCTGCTCGACGTACTCGCCGACGCCGGAGATGCCCGCGTCGACCTTGCCGCCCAGCAGCGCGGCCAGCGACTCGCCGCCACCGGAGTAGGGCACGTAGTTGAGCTTGGCCGGGTCGATGTTCTTGGCCTTGAGCAGCATCGCGGCGAGGATGTGGTCGGTGCCGCCGGCCGAGCCGCCGGTGATCGACACGCCCTGACCCTTCTCGTCGACGGCCTTGAGCAGGTCGTCGATGGTCTGGTACGGCGACTCCGCGGGCACCACGACGACCTCGTCCTCGGCGGTGAGGCGGGCGATCGGGGTGGTGTCCTCCAGGCGCTTGTCCACGCCGTTGGTCTCCACCGCGCCCACCATGACCAGCCCGGTCACCATCAGGTAGGTGTCGGACTTCTCGTTCGCGAGCTTCTGCAGGCCGACCGTGCCGCCCGCGCCGCCGACGTTGCTGACCTGCACCGAGCCGGCGAGGTCGGCGCCGCTGATGGCCGCCTGCATCGCGCGCGCGGTCTGGTCCCAGCCGCCGCCGGGGTCCGCCGGGGCCATGATCTCCAGGCGGCCGACGTCGTCGGTCGCCGAGACGCCACCGCCGCCACCGCCACACCCCGCGAGCACCAGGCCCGCAGCGGCCACGGCCGCGAGAAGTCGGGTGTGCTGTCCTGCCATCGGGTCCTCCGTGTTCCACCCAGCGCGCTGTCGTGCTGGTGGCCGGGACCCTAGGTGCACTCGATCAGGTGAGGATGCACATAGTTCGTAAGGGCCGTATTGGTCGTTTAGGTCGTGGCCGGGCTCACAGGCAATAGGCCAGAATGCCCCTCATGCGCCGCCGTTCGGTCCCCCTGGGTGTCTCCCTGCTCGTGCTGCAGGTGGTCATCGTGCTCGCCACCGTCTGCGCGGCGGGACTGATGGCGGCCAAGCTCCAGAGCGACCGCATCCGCGACTCCTACGTCGACCGGATGCTCTCCGTGGCCGAGAGCGTCGCACGGCTGCCCGCCGTCGTGGAAGCCTTCACCTCCCAGCGGCCCAGCGACGCCATCCAGCCCCTGGCCGAGCTGATCCGCAACGCCTCCAACGTCACCTACGTCGTGGTCACCGACCGCAACGGCGTCCGCTACGCCCACCCCGACCCGGCGCGCATCGGCGAGATGGTCTCCACCGACCCCAGCACCGCCCTGTCCGGGCACGTGTTCGTCGGCACCGAGACCGGCACCCTGGGCACCTCGCTGCGCGCGAAGGTGCCCATCCGCTCCCCCGGCGGCGAGATCATCGGCATGGCCTCGGTGGGCATCCTGGAGAGCCAGCTCGACGCCGACCTCGCCGAGGACCTGCCCGAGCTCATCGGCTGGCTCGCCGCCGCCGCCCTCGTCGGCGTGCTCGGCGCGGCGCTGGTGACCCAGCTGGTGCGCAAGCGGACGTTCAAGCTCGAACCGGCCGAGATCGCGCAGCTGCTGGAGACCCGCGACGCGATGCTGCACGGCATCCGCGAGGGCGTGGTCGCCGTCGACGACCGCGAACGCCTCGCCCTGGTCAACGACGAGGCGATGAGGCTCCTCGGCCTCACCGAGGACCCCACCGGCAAACCCGCCGCCGACGTGCTGGAGGACGGCGGCCTGCTCGACCTCGCCCGCGGCGTCGACGACGTCGCCGACCGGCTCGTGCTGGCCGGCGAACGCGTCCTCGTCGCCAACCGGACCACCGCCAAGACCCACGGCCGCCCCGTCGGCGTCGTACTCACCCTGCGTGACCGCACCGAGCTGCACGACGCGCTGCGCGAACTGGACGGGCAACGCACCGTCACCGAGGTGCTGCGCGCCCAGGCCCACGAGTTCACCAACCACCTGCACGTCATCAGCGGCCTGGTCGAACTCGACCGGCGCGAGGACGCCGTCGCCTACATCGAACGGGTCGGCGGAGCGGGCTCGGTCACGTCGGGCATCATCGGCGGCGCCATGGCCGACCCCGCGCTCGCCGCCCTGCTGCTCGCCAAGTCCTCCACCGCGCACGAGCGCGGCGTGGCGCTGCGCCTGGACCCCGGCTCCACCGTCGACGCCCGCACCGGCGACGACGCGCTGACCGTGCTGGGCAACCTGGTCGACAACGCCGTCGACGCCGTCTCCGCCGGGGGAACCGTGCGGGTGCTGGTGCGGTCGGACCCCACGGGGGTGCGGGTCGTCGTCGACGACGACGGCCCCGGGGTGGAGCGGTCGCAACGCGGCCGCATCTTCACCCTGGGAGTCAGCTCGAAGGCGCCGAGGGGCGCGCACGGACGAGGGATTGGACTGGCGTTGGTGTCCAGGGTGGTCACCCGGCGGAGCGGCCGGGTGGAGATCTCGGATTCGGAACTGGGCGGCGCGTCGTTCGACGTGTGGCTGCCGGAGGTGGCCCGGTGAACGTGCGCACGCTCGTCGTGGACGACGACTTCGCGGTCGCCGCCGTGCACCGCGGGTTCCTGGAGGCCCTGCCCGAGTTCGAGGTCGTCGGCGAGGCCCACGGCGGCGGCGAGGCGCTGCGCGCGGTGGAGGCCCTGCGCCCCGACCTGGTGCTCCTCGACATCCACCTGCCCGACATCTCCGGCCTGGAGGTCCTCGCCCGCCTGCGCGGCCGCCCCGGCCCGCCGGTCGACGTCATCGCCGTCACCGCCGCCCGCGAACGCGAGACCGTCCGGCAGGCCATGTCCCGCGGCGTGGACCACTACCTGGTCAAGCCCTTCACCCGCACCGCGTTCCTCGACCGCATGCGCGAGTACCTCGCGCGCCGCACCGAGGTCGCCCGCATGGGCCCCTGGCTCGACCAGGACGAGGTCGACCAGCTCCTCCAGCACCGGCCCCGCGTCGGCCTGCCCAAGGGCCTGTCCGCCGTGACCCTCAAACTCGTCCTCGACACCCTGCGCACCACCACCACCGACCTGTCCGCCCAGGAGGTCGGCGAACGCGCCGGCCTCTCCCGCGTCAGCGCCCGCCGCTACCTGGAACACCTGGTCACCGTCGGCAGGGCGGAGGTCCAACCCCGCTACGGGGTGGCCAACCGCCCCGCCCACGGCTACCGGCTCACCTGACCGGTCGGGCTCATCCCACCGGTCGGGCTCACCTGACCGGTCAGGACTTGGGCACCACCCGGAACCAGCGGCAGCCGTACGGGTCCAGCTCGACGCGCGCCACACCGCCCTTCGTCGGCACCGTGCCGTCGACCAGCAGGTCGGTGAGGTCGCCGTCGAGCTTGTCCACCTCGATCACCGCCTCGCGGTCGGCCAGGTTGTGCACCGCCAGCACCGTGCCGCCGTCGATGTCGCTGCGGTGCGCCAACACCGCAGGGTCCTCTGTGTCGAGCACCTGGTAGGCGCCCCACGCCAGCTCCGGGCACTCCCGGTAGCGCTCCACCAGCATCCGCACCCACTCCAGCAGCGAATCGGGGTCGCGGCGCTGCTCGACGGCCGCGTCCCACCACATCGGCGTGCGCACCGCCTCCCGACCCGGGATCGACAGGTCCTCGACCATGCCGACCTCCTCGCCGTAGAACAGCACCGGCGTGCCCGGCAGCGAGAACAGCAGGCTGTAGACCATCTTCACCCGCTTCGGGTCACCGCCCAGCATCGACGGCAACCGCCGCCGCAACCCCCGCCCGTAGAGCTGCATGTCCTCGTCCGGGCCGAACGCGGCGAACACCTCCTGCCGCTCCGGCACCGTCAACTTGTCCAGCGTCAGCTCGTCGTGGTTGCGCACGAACGTCGCCCAGTGGCAGTCGCGCGGCGGCTGCGGCCGCTCCTTGAGCGCGTGCGCCAGCGGACTGGCCTGCTGCCGCGCCAACGACAGGTACATCTGCTGCATCCCGATGAAGTCGAAGCACATGTTCAGCTCGTCGCCCACGCCGTCCGCGCCGCCGAAGAACTTCATCGTCTCGGTGTAGGGCAGGTTCACCTCCCCCAGCAGCACCGCCTCGCCGTTGCGCCGCGACAGGAACGCCCGCAGGTCCGCCAGGTAGTCGTGCGGGTCCGGCAACGCCTCCACCGGCGCCTCCAGCAGGAACGGCACCGCGTCCACCCGGAACCCCGACAGCCCCAGCTCCATCCAGAACCCCATCACGCGCGCGATCTCGTCGCGCACCGCCGGGTTCGCCACGTTCAGGTCCGGCTGGTGCTTGTAGAACTTGTGCAGGTAGTACTTCTTGGCCTTGCGGTCGTAGGTCCACAACGACGTCTCCTGGTCCGGGAAGACCACGCCCTCGTCGCCGTCGGCCGGCTTCTCGTCCGCCCACACGTACCAGTCGTGCCGCGCGCTCTTCGGGTCCCGCGCCTGCTGGAACCACGGGTGCTGGTCGGAGGTGTGGTTGACCACCAGGTCCGCGATCACCCGCATCCCCCGGTCGCGCGCCGTGCGCACGAACTCGGTGAAGTCGCCCAACGTGCCCAACCGCGGGTCCACGCCGTAGAAGTCCGTGATGTCGTAGCCGTCGTCCCGGTCCGGCGTCGGGAAGAACGGCATCAACCACAGGCACGTCACCCCCAACCGGTGCAGGTGGTCGATCTTCTGCGTCAACCCCTTGAAGTCGCCGTAGCCGTCACCGTCCGAGTCGTGGAAGGTCTCCACGTCCAGGCAGTACACGACGGCGTTCTTCCACCACAGGTCCGCGGTCCGGGTCAGCTTCACGACCGCACCGCCGGCAGCACGTGCTCGCCGAACGCGTCCAGGAACCGCCCCTGCTCCTGCCCCACGTGGTGCAGGTACACCTCCTCGAAGCCCAGCTCCGCGTACTCCCGCACCGTCTTCGCGTGCCACCCCAGGTCGGACGAGATGTTCACCACCTGCGCCACCTGCTCCACCGACACGTGCTCGGAGACCACGTCGAACGTCTCCGCCAGGTCCAGGTCCCAGCACACCGGCGGCGCGAACACGTTGCTGCGCCACTGCTCGTGCGCCACCGACCGCGCCTCGTCCTCGTCCGGCGCCCAGCTCAGGTGCACCTGCAGGTGCAGCTTGCCCCGACCACCGGCGTCGCGGTACGCGTCACGCACCTTCACCAGCTGCTCGACCGGCGCGTTCACCGTGATCAGGCCGTCCGCCCACTCCGCGCACCACGCCGCCGTCTCCGGGCTCACCGCCGCACCCACCAGCAGCGGCGGCTCCTCCGGCAACGTCCACACCCGCGCCCGGTCCACCGTCACCAACCCGTGGTGGGTGACCTCCTCGCCGCGCAGCAGCGCCCGGATCACCTCCACGCACTCGCGCAACCGCGCGTTGCGGGTCGCCTTGTCCGGCCACACCGCGCCGGTGATGTGCTCGTTGCTGGCCTCACCGCTGCCCAGCGCCGCCCAGAACCGACCCGGGAACATCGCGCCCAACGTGCCGATGGCCTGCGCGATGATCGCCGGGTGGTACCGCTGCCCCGGCGCGTTGACCACGCCGAACGGCAACGACGTCGCCTGGAGCGCGGCACCCAGCCACGACCACGCGAACGCGCTCTGCCCCTGCCTGCTGCTCCACGGCGAGAAGTGGTCCGAGCTCATCGCCGCGTCGAAGCCGACCTCCTCCGCCCGCCGCACCGCGTCCAGCAGCGCCGTCGGGTGTACCTGTTCGTGCGAGGCGTGCACGCCTATGACCGTCATGCCGTGTCACGTACCCAACGCCCGATTCCGCGACACCCCGCATCGGGCGCGGTCGGTCAGCGCAGCTCGCGCCGCTCCGCCGGAGCGGACCGCACGTCGGTCGCCGACCCGTCCACCACAGTGCCGTCCACCACCGCGCCGTCCACCACCGCGCCACCGGCCGACGGCGACCGCCCGTAGCGCAGGTTGAGCACCATCTCCCGCTCCCGCGCCTCCGCCCGCCGCGCCATCCGCCGGCTGATCAACCGCCGCGTCGGCGGGAACAGCAGGAACAGGCCCGCCACGTCGCTGAGGAACCCCGGCACCACGATCAGGAACCCCGCCGCCGCGATCAGGAACCCGTCCGCGACCTCCTGGTGCGGCGCCCGCCGCGTGCGCACCGCCTCCGAGAACGCCCCGATCGTGCGCGCGCCCTCCCGGCGCAGCAGCACCGCCCCCACCACCCCGCCCAGGAGCAGCAGCCCCAATGTCGGCAGGGGTCCCCAGGCCCCGAAGGCCGCCACCAGGGCGGTCACCTCCACGGCCAGGCCGATCAGCAGTACGGCGAACACGCGCATACCCACCCAACGAACGAACCGCCCGAAACGCTCCCGGCCGAAATATTTACGTCCAACAGCCCGTCTGGCAGCATATCTTCACGTCACTCAACGGGTAGGGAGCATGGATGACTGCGCTGCACGAGGTCCCCGCCACCTCCGGCACGACCGGGCCCCAGCCCTACACCTACGTCCGCCGCGAACTCGTCGAACCCGACTGGCGCCGCTTCCCCGGCTGGCGCGACGTCACCGACACCCAGTGGCGCGACGCCCAGTGGCAACGCGCCAACTGCGTCAAGAACCCCAGACAGCTCCGCACCGTCACCGGCGACCTGCTCACCGACCGGTTCTACGACGAACTCGCCGCCGACCAGCAGCACCTCGCCACCATGTCGATGCTGCTCCCACCCCAGATGCTCAACACCACCGCGCCCACCGCACCCCTCGAACCCGAGGCGTTCACCGAGGCGTTCCTCGCCGACCCCGTCCGCCGCTACATGCTCCCCGTCCGCAGCGACCGCGACCCCCACTGGCCCAGCCACCCCCACTCCGCCCGCGACTCCCTGCACGAAGCCGAGATGTGGGTCGTCGAAGGACTCACCCACCGCTACCCCACCAAGGTCCTCGCCGAACTCGTCTCCACCTGCCCCCAGTACTGCGGCCACTGCACCCGCATGGACCTCGTCGGCAACTCCACCCCCCAGGTCAGCAAACACAAGCTCGCCCTCAAACCCGTCGACCGCCAGGACCGCATGATCGACTACCTCAAGCACACCCCCGGCGTGCGCGACGTCGTCGTCTCCGGCGGCGACGTCGCCAACGTCCCCTGGCCCCAGCTCGAGTCCTTCCTCATGCGACTCCTCGACATCGACACCGTCCGCGACGTCCGCCTCGCCACCAAGGCCCTCGCCGGACTCCCCCAGCACTGGCTCCAACCCAAGGTCGTCGAAGGACTCGAACGCGTCGCCCGCACCGCCTCCCGACGCGGCGTCAACCTCGCCATCCACACCCACGTCAACCACGTGCAGTCCGTCACCCCGCTCGTCGCCGAAGCCGCCCGCACCGCACTGGAGGTCGGCGTCCGCGACGTCCGCAACCAGGGCGTCCTCATGAAGGGCGTCAACGCCACCCCCGACGACCTGCTCGACCTCTGCTTCGCGCTCCAGGGCGAGGCCAACGTCCTGCCCTACTACTTCTACATGTGCGACATGATCCCCAACGCCGAGCACTGGCGCGTCGCCGTCTGGGAAGCCCAGGAACTCCAGCACGCCATCATGGGCTACCTGCCCGGCTACGCCACCCCGCGCATCGTCTGCGACGTCCCCTACGTCGGCAAGCGCTGGGTCCACCAGCTCCACGAGTACGACCGCGAACTCGGCATCTCCTACTGGACCAAGAACTACCGCACCGGCATCGAGCACGACGACCCCGAAGCCCTCGACCGCCGCTACCCCTACTACGACCCGATCTCCACCCTCGGCGACACCGGCCGCCGCTGGTGGTCCGAACAGGGCTGACCGGAACAGAGCCGCCCCGGTGGTACGCGTGGCACCCTCACCGGGGCGGTCCCTTCCCCTCGTCCTGGCGTTTTTGATCGATGTTTTCGCTGCTACGGTGATGCGGGAGGATTATTTTTAGGCGACACTGAAGTTATTGAGGGTGTTGGCCAGTGGTCCCTGTTCATGCCACCATGTGAGGGGATTTCGCGTTCATCCGTGGCCCGCTCGCGGGCGCTTCGGACAGACTGGCCCGCATGACCGATTCCGCCGTGGCGCTCAAGTCCTACGACCTGTTCTCCCCCGAGGCGCTGAGCGACCCGACCCCGCTGCTGCACCGCATCCGCGCCGAGAGCCCGGTCAGCGTCATCCCCCAGCTCGACTCCTACCTCTTAACCCGGCACGCGGACATCCTGTCCGTGCTCAAGGACCGCACGCTGGTGCCGGCCAACATGGCCCAGTCGCTCTCCCAGTTCTCCCCCGAGGAGCAGGAGGAGCTGCTCCCCCTGCGCACGTCCATCGAGCTGTGGATGGGCCACACCAACGAGACCGACCACGTGCGCTTCCAGCAGCTGCTCAAGCGCTACTTCACCCCCTCGACGGTCAACGGCCTGCGCCCGCGGGTGCGCGAGCTGACCAACGAGCTGCTCGACGCCGTCGCCGCGCGGGGCCGGATGGAGGTCGTCGCCGACCTGGCCTACCCGCTGCCCGCCAACGTGATCGCCGAGATGCTGGGCATGCCCACCGAGCACCGCGAGCAGCTCCAGGCGTGGTCGCGCGACATCCTGGCGGTGTTCCAGGTCGCCGACGTCGACCGGCTGCGGCAGTCCCAGCGCAGCGTGCTGGAGATGCAGGACTACGTGCGCGGCCTGGTGCGGGAGCACCGCGAGGAGCCGCGCGAGGACCTGATCAGCGTGTTCGTCGCCGCCGAGCGCGAGGGCGTGGTCACCGAGGACGAGATCGTCGCCAACTGCGTGCTGCTGCTGTTCGCGGGCCACGAGACGACCGCCACCCTGATCGCCAACGGCCTCAAGCTGCTGTTCGACAACCCCGACGAGTTCGCCCGGCTCAAGGCCGACCCCTCCCTCACGCCGGGCGCGGTGGAGGAGATGCTGCGCTGCGACGGACCGGCGAGCATCATCGTGCGCCAGAGCACCGAGCCGTTCCGCCTGGGCGACCTCGACCTGCCCGCGGGCAGGCGGTTCTACCTGGCGATGATGGCCGGCAACCGCGACCCGGAGGTCTTCACCGACCCCGACCGGTTCGACATCACGCGCAAGCCCAACCGGCACACCGCGTTCGGCCTGGGCGCGTTCTACTGCCTCGGCGCGGCGCTGGCCCGGATGGAGGCCGACGAGTGCTTCCGCATCCTGCTCGACCGCTGCCCCGACCTGCGGCTGGAGTCGGCGACCGTGGTGCCGAGCCCGCCCCTCACCCACCGCCTGGAGTCCCTGGCGGTCACGTTCTGACCGGAGGCGCGTGACCGGGGCGCGCGACGTGCGCTCGCCCCGGTCACGGCGGGCTTGATCACCGGGTCGCACAATGACCCGGTGATCAAGCCCAGGGTGTTCGTCGCCGGTCCCGTGTCGTGGAACCGGCTGGTCGAGCTGGACCGCCTGCCCGACGCCCGCCCGCAGACCGTGTTCGCCTCGCGCCACTGGACGGCGGTCGGCGGCACGTCGGCGGGCAAGGCGCTCAACCTCGCCTCGCTCGGCGCGGACGTGGTGCTGCGCACCGTCGTGGGCGACGACGAACCCGGTCGCGCGGTGCTCGCCGTGCTGGCCGACGCCGGGGTCGAGGTGATCGCCGAGGTGGTCGACCAGCCCACCGAGCAGCACCTGAACGTGATGGACCCGCGCGGCGGGCGGCTGTCGATCTACCTGGAGCTGCCCGGCCTGGACGCGCCCCGGCACGACGAACGGGCGCTGGCCGCGCTCGCGGCGGCCGACGTGGTCGTGGTCGACCTCGCCGAGCACTCCCGGCCGCTGCTGACCGCGCCGCGCGGGGCCGGCGTGCCGCTGTGGACGGACCTGCACGGCTACGACGGCGCGCAGGGGTTCCACCGCGACTTCCTCGACGCCGCCGACTTCTTCACCCTCAACGACGACGGGTTCGCCGACCGCGACGCGCTGCTGGCGTTCCTGCGCTCCACCGGCAAGCCCGCCGTGGCCACGCTCGGCCCGGACGGCGCGGTCGCCCTGGTCGACGGCGAGGTGCACCGCGTGCCCGCGGTCCCGGTCGCCGAGGTCGTCGACACCAACGGGGCGGGCGACGCGTTCTTCGCCGGCTACCTGGTGGCCCACCTGGGCGGCGCGGACGTGCCCACCGCCCTGGCCGCGGGCGCCGAGCAGGCCGCGAGGGCGCTGGGCTCCCCCGGGCTCGCGCCCGGCACGTGAACTGCCGTCCGGCACGTGAACTGTCAAGGACTTGCTGAAAACCCTTGCAAGGTCTTTCCTCTCCCTACCGTGCCGCCGAGACGGAGAGGGACGACATGGACGGCGTGACCGCGCGGCAGGGCGACACCGCCGCGCAGGCCGGGGACGACGGGGCCCCGGTCGGCGGGGCCCTCGACGGCGGGGCAGGTGTCCCGGCCCCGTCCACGTCGGCCGACGACCGGGCGAGGGCGCTGCGGATGGGCGCCCAGCGCCTGACGACCCCCGCCCGCTCGCTGGACGAATTGCTGCGCGACGTGCTCGCCGTGCAGGCGCAGGACCCGACCGCCGCCGGGCTCGCCGTGCGCGCCCGCACCACCGGTGTCGCCCCGGCCGACCTACGCGAGGCGCTCGCCGCCGGCGACGTGGTGCGCACCTGCGCGATGCGCGGCGCGGTGCACCTGCTGCGCCGCGAGGACGCCGGGTGGCTCGTCGCGCTGCTCGGCCCGGTGAACGTGGCCCGCACCCGCCGCCGGCGGCTCGACCTGGGACTGGACGACGCGCTGTGCGGCCGGGCCCTGGACGCGCTGCGCGAGGTGCTGACCGAACCCCTGACCAGGCAGGAGGTGGTGCGGCGGCTCGCCGGGGCGGGCGTGGTGGTCGACCCGGGCGGCGAGGCGCCCGCCTACCTGCTGGCCTACGCCGCGAACCGGGGCGTGGTGTGCGCGGGCGAGGGCACCTACCGGCTGGTCGCCGGGGACGACGAGGTCGAGCCGCGCGGCGTGGACGAGCTGGTCCGCCGCTACCTGCGCGCCCACGGGCCGGCCACGGTCGAGGACTTCACCGCGTGGAGCGGGCTGCCCGCCGGCGACGTGGCCGCCGCGTTCCCCGTCGACGAGCTGGTCGAGGGCGAGCACGGCTGGCGGCTGCCCACCACCGACGCCGACGCCGGCGAGCTGGACGGTGTGGTGCGCCTGCTCGGCCCGTTCGACACGTTCCTGCTCGGCTACCGCGACCGCGGCCTGCTGCTCGACCCGGCCGACGCGCCGTTCGTGCTGCCCGGTGGCGGCGGCCCCGTCCCGCACGTCGTGGTGGACGGCCGGGTGCGCGGCTCGTGGCGGCGGCGCGACGGCCGGGTCGTGGTCGAGCAGTTCGGCCACATCCCGGTGTCCGAGCTGGACGCCGAGGTCGAGTCGGTGCTCGCCTGGGCGTGATCCGCCGGCTCAGGCGGTCCCCAGGGCGGCGAGCCGTTCCCGCAGGTTCGCCGCCCGCCCGTCGCCGAAGGCGGTGAAGATCGCCAGCGCCTCGCGCCACACCGCCGCCGCGCGCGCCGCGTCGCCGACGTGCCGCAGCGAGACGCCCAGGGCGTCGAGGGTGGCGGCGTGGTCCTGCGGCCGGCAGGAGTGGTGCTCCCGGTCGAGGGCCAGCTCGCACAGGGCGATCGCCGCGCCGTGGTCGCCGGCGCCCTGCCGGACCCGCGCCGACCGGGTCAGCACGTAGGACTCGTGGCCGACGTGGTCGGTCCGGCGCAGCAGGGCGAGGCTCCGCTCGACGTGCCGGCCGGCCCGGTCGTGCTCGCCCAGTCCGCTGTACGCCGCGCCGAGGTGGCACTCGGCGAGGTACTCCAGCCGCCCGTCCTGCGCGCCGGGGGCGAGCGGCAACACCGCCAGCAGGTGCTGCACGGCCTCGGTGAACAGCCCCCGGTCGACGCACAGCCAGCCCAGGTGGTGCAGCACCTCCGCGACCAGCCCCGGTTCGCCGGTGCCGCGCGCCAGGGCCAGGGCGGCCCGCATGACCTCGTCGGCCTCCCGGACCTCGCCGTCGAGCCAGAGCTGGAGGGCCAGGTGCTGCGTGAGGCGGCACTCGGCGGCGCGGTCGCCGAGCCGGCGGGCGGCGGCCAGGCCGGTCCGGCAGACCTCGACCGCCTCGTCCCGGGACGTCCACAGGCCGAGGACCGCCGCGGCGACGCGCGCCAGGGCGACGGTCGACCGGTCCAGGCCGTGACGCGCGGCCTCGCGGGTCACCGGGAGCAGGTTGACGACCTCGCGCCGCGCCCAGGCCCACGTCTCGGCGGGGTCGGCGAAGGTCACCTCGGGCGCGGCGTTCGCGTCCGGTTCGGGGACCCCGAACCACTCGGTGAGCATCGGCGCGACCGCCGCCGCGGCGGTGACGGCGTGGTGGGCGTACCACTCGACCAGGTTCCGGCGGGCCCGGTCGCGCGCCCCGGCGGACTCCTCGCGGGCGGCCCGGTCGGCGGCGTAGGCGCGCAGGAGGTCGTGGAGGCGGTAGCGGTCGCGGGCGATCGGCTCGACCACGTGCGCCTCGCCCAGGGCGGCGAGCGAGCGCCGGGCCGAGGCGAGACCGACCCCGGCGAGGGCCGCGGCGGCGTGCAGGTCGATCTCGGGGCCGGGGTGCAGCCCGAGCAGGCGGAACACCCGCGCCTCCTCCGCCCCGAGCAGGCGGTAGGACCAGTCGAACACCGGGCGCACGGCGGTGCGCTCGTCGTGCGGGACGCTCAGCGCCTCCCAGCGCCCCTGGTCGCCGCGCAGCTCGGCGACCAGGTCGGCGAGCGTGAGGTGCGGGTGCGCGGCGACGCGCCCGGCGGCGATCCGCAGCGCCAGCGGCAGCCGGGCGCACGCCCCGATCAGCTCGACCACCGCATCGGGCTCGGCGTCGGCCCACGAGGGCCCGAGGACGGTCCGCACCAGCTCCAGCGCCTCGCCCGGGGTGAGCAGGTCCAGCGTCACCCGCGTCGCGCCCTCGCCGACCACCAGCCCGGTCAGCCTCGCCCGGCTGGTCACCACCACCAGGCAGTCGGGGTCGCCGGGCAGCAGCGGTCGCACCTGCCCGGCGGAGTGGGCGTTGTCCAGCACGACCAGCACCCGGCGGCCCGCCAGCACCGACCGGTAGCACCCGGCCCGCTCCTCCGGGCCCGACGGGACCCGCTCCGGCGGCACGCCGAGCGCACCGAGGAACCACCCCAGCACCTCGCCCGGGTCGGCGGGCGCGCCGGGGGCGTAGCCGCGCAGGTCCACGTACAGCGTGCCGTCGGGGAACCGGTGCTGGACGTCGTGGGCCCAGCGCACGGCCAACGCGGTCTTGCCCACGCCGGCCGTGCCGTCCAGCGCCGAGATCACCACCGCGCCGCGGTCACCGCCCCCGTCGCGGTCGAGCAGCGCGTCGAGCGCGGCCAGGTGCTCGACCCGGCCGGTGAAGCCGCGCACCACCGGCGGGAGCTGACGCGGCACCCGCGGGTGGTCGGGCCGCCACGCGGCCAGCGAGACGTGGCCGATGGACCCGGCCTGCACGACGGGGCCACCGCTCCCCCCGTCGACCGCGTTGCGCACACCCGGGTCGCGCACGGCCGGTTGATCGTCCACGGGACGTGAGTCTGTCGTCCCCCGGCGAGCGCGCCCAAGTGCGGCACCGCGAACACCACCCTCCCGGACTACCGCCCCACCGCCCCGGACCCCGTCCGCGCGGTCCGCAACTCCTTGCGGCCGCCGGCGCGGGTCACGGCCGTGCGGCGGACCGACCAGGGGTTGCCGGCGGAAAAGGGTGCAACGATGTGCGGGACGGCCTGTTTTGTCGATCTCACGGGACTGTCACGCGCGCGTGTCGTACGGTGTCCCGATGACCGAGCGGGGAGCCGGAGTCGGGGGCGTGCCGCGCGCGCTCAGCTCGTTCGTGGGGCGCAAGGAGCTGCTGGCCGAACTGCGCCGGCGGATCGGGACGGCCCCCCTGATCACGCTCACCGGCGTCGGCGGCGGGGGCAAGACCCGGCTGGCGCTGGAGCTGGCCGCGCAGGTGCAGCGGGCCTACGACGACGGCGTGCGGGTGGTCGAGCTGGCGCCGGCCCGCGGCGGCGACCCGGAGCTGCTGGCGCAGGTCGTGCTCAGCGCGGTGGGCGTGCCGGACCAGGCGACGACCACGCCGCTGGAGACCCTGGTCGAGTACCTCAGGCCGCGGCGGGCGCTGCTGGTGCTGGACAACTGCGAGCACCTGGTCGAACCGGTCGGGCACCTGGTGCGGGCGGTCCTGGGTGCGGCTCCGGGCGTGCGCGTGCTGGCCACCAGCCGCGCCCGGCTGCGGGTGCCCGGCGAGGTGCTGGTGATGGTGCCGCCGCTGGAGGTGCCCGCCGAGGACGCGCCGCTGGACCTGCGCAACGAGTCCGCCGCGCTGCTGGTGGACCGGGCCGAGGCGAGCGTGCCCGGCTGGCGGGTCACCGAGGACAACTGGCCGGACGTCAAACGGGTGCTGCGGCGGGTCGCGGGCATCCCACTGGCCGTGGAGCAGGCCGTGGTGCGGATGCGGTCGATGCCGGTGGAGCTGCTGGCCGACCGGCTCGACGACGTGATGCGCGTGCTGACCGTGAACGACACGACGACCGTGCCGCACCACCGGACGATGCGCGCGCTCATCGGCTGGAGCCACGACCAGTGCACGCCCGCCGAGCGGCTGCTGTGGGCGCGGCTGTCGGTGTTCGAGGGCGGGTTCAGCCTGCCCGCGGCCGAGGCGGTGTGCGCCGGGGACGGGCTCGACGCCGTGGAGGTCGCCGACGCGCTGGCCGGGCTGCTGGACAAGTCGATCGCCCTGCCGTCGGCCGACCGCAGCCGCTACCACCTGCTGGAACCGCTGCGGCAGCACGGCGCGGCACGGCTGCGCGCCTCCGGCGAGGTGCTCGACGTGCGGGCGCGCCACCAGCGGTTCTTCCGCGACGAGGCGGCCCGGCTGGCCGCCGCGTTCACCGGGCGCAACGAGGCGGTGCTGCTCGACGCGGTGGACCGCGACATGGCCAACCACCGGGTCGTGCTGGCCGACCTGATCGGCGACCCGGGCACCGCGCACGCGGGCCTGCAGATGAGCGTGGACCTGGCCCGGACCCGCTGGTACACCTACGCGGGCCGATTACCGGAGGAACGGCTGTGGCTGGGCCGCGCCCTCGCCGCCGTGCCGCCCGCCGCGGACCCCCTGAGGGCCAGCGCGATCGCGCTCGACGCCTGGATCGCGCTCTGCCTGGGGGTGGAGCGGTCGCAGGTCGCGCGCCGGGTGGACGAGGCGGCGGACCTGGCCCGGTCGGTGGGCGTGCCGCTGCCGGCCGTGACGTTCGTGCGGGGCGCGTTCGCGGTGCTGGCCCTGGGGTCGGTGGCCGGCGTGGAGCTGCTCCGGCAGGCGCACGCCGAGTTCGGCGCGCTGGGGCCCGACTTCGCGGTGGACGAGCACCTCGCGCACATCCTGCTCACCGTGTCCCTCGTGCTGCTGGGTTCGCGGGACCAGGCCGAGCCGGCCGCCGACGAGTTCTTCGCCTCCTGCGAGCGCCTCGGCGCGCCGTGGGGGCTGAGCTGGGGGCACTGGTGCCGCGGCGTGGTCGAGACCCGGTGGGGCGACCCGGAGCGGGCCCTCGACGTGCTGCGGGAGGGCCTGCGGGTGCAGCGGGCGATCCGCGACAAGTGGGGTCCGCTGTGGACGATCGAGGGCCTGGGCTGGGCGTACGCCGAGGCCGGTCAGGCGCACGCGGCGGCCCGCATGCTGGGCCTGGCGCACGGCCTGCACCGGGTGACCGGCGTGCGCGTCGACGGCCTCCTGCCGTTCGCCTCGCACAGCGCCCGCGCCGCCCGGCGCGCCCGCGCGGCGCTCGGCGACGACGCCTACGAGCGCGCGTGCTCGGCGCGGGCCGACTCGGTGGAGAACGCCCTGGCCGCGGTCCTGGACGTGGACGTCGAGGACGAGCCCGCGGCCGCACCGCGCCCGGGCGGCCTGACCCCGGCGGAGTGGAACGTGGCCCGGCTGGTCGGTGACGGCCTGTCGAACCCGGAGGTGGCGAGCCGGCTGGTCATCTCCCCCGCCACCGTCCACACCCACCTGACCCGCATCTACCGCAAGCTCGACATCGCCAACCGGCACCAGCTGATCACGCTGCTGGCGGGCATGGCGGACTGAGGGCCGGCCCGGCGATCGGGTCGGCCTTCGGTCAGCCCGGCGGCGGGGACGCGGCGGGGAGCACCACCACGCGGGTCAGGGCGGCGGCCGGCGGGGCGGTGTCCGGGGACAGCAGGCAGGACACCGCCGAGCGGCACCAGCCGATCACCTTGACCGCCGGCCTGGTGGGGACCCGGGTGTGGGGTTCGCGCAGTCGCACCGACATGGGGTCACGGCTCCAAGCGGACGGGGAGCGAGGAGAAGGTGTTCGGCACGACCTTGTCGTCGCGCTCCAGCCCGCCGGCGTCGGCCGTGAGGCGGACCTCCGGGTAGCGGGTGCGCAGGGCGGTGAGGGCGGCCCGCGCCTCGATCCTGGCCAGGTGGTTCCCGAGGCAGTAGTGGACGCCGTGGCCGAACGAGGCGTGCCCCAGGGCGGCGTTGCCGGTGGTCGGCCGGCGGGTGGGGTCGAAGCGGCCGGCGGTGGGGCCGTGCACCGACGGGTCGCGGCCCGCGGTGCCCAGGCCGATCATCACGAGCGCGCCCTCGGGGAGCACGCCGCCCGGCAGCTCGACGTCGGCGGTCACCAGGTAGTGCGGGGTGACGCGGGTCGGCGGGTCCCAGCGGACGGCCTCCTCGACCGCGGCGGCGACCCCGTCCGGGGTCAGGGCGTCCCAGCCGCCGGGCACGGAGAGCAGGGCCGCGGCGGTGTTGCCGATCAGGCCGCCGGTGGTCTCGTGGCCCGCGATGACCAGCAGGATCGCGGTGGTCAGCAGCTCCTCCGGGGACAGCCGCTCGCCGTCGAGCTCGGCCTGCGCGAGGGCGCTGAGCAGGGCGTCGTCGGGCCGTTCGCGCTTGTACTCGACGAGGCCCGCGAGGTAGCCGAACATGGCGTCGGAGGCGGGCACGACCAGGTCGGGGCGCTCGGTCATCATCGCGGCGGTCCAGCGGTTGAGCTGCTCGCGGTCCTCCTCGGGCACGCCGAGCAGGTCGCAGATCACCGCCAGCGGCAGCGGGAACGCCAGCCCGCCGATCAGGTCGGCGTCCTGCGGCAGCGCGCTCACCAGGTCGTTCGCCGCCTTCTCCACGGCCGGGCGCAGCGCCTCGACGCGGCGGGGCGTGAACGCCTGGGACACCAGGGCGCGCAGCCTGCGGTGCTGGGGCGGGTCGGTGTTGAGCATCGAGGGGCCGATGATCCGGGTCAGGTCCGTCGGGCGGCCCTTGGCGGCCAGCTGGTCCTGCATCGCGTTGCGCAGGCCGGCGGCGTCCTTGGACAGGCGCGGGTCGTTGAGCAGCGAGCGGGTGACCTCCAGGCCGGCGGTGGTGACCAGCACCTCCAGGCCGTTGGGCATCTCCGCGGCGTGCGCGGGGCCCAGCGCGGCCAGCGCGTCCTCGTGCGCGTGGTGCTGCCAACCGCGCAGCGGGCCGCCCAGGAGGGCCTGCCGGTCCGGTGCGAACTCAGCGGTCAGCTGCACGTCATCTCCTCGCGAACGGGTTCCTCGTCGGCGTCCACCGTCGGGTGTCCACTGTCGCGAGTGCGCCACCGCCCGCGCATCCACCGGTCTCCGTATTCGCGGTGACGGGGTACGGAGGTCGGTGGACGTCCCGCCCGCCGGCGGGATACGGAAGTGGATACGGAAGGTTGCTGATGCGGGCGCGCACACGTACGCGGGAGGCTGAAGGGTGTTCGGCACCCCGACGGCCGAACGCGACCGGGCGGGACAGGCGGGTTGGCCGCCGTCCGGTATCCCGGGGGGGCGGAGAGGGGGCCGCGTCACGCGGCCCCTTTTTCCGGGTCCTCTTCCGTACCTTCTTCCGGGTTCTCTTCAGGGCCCTCTTCAGGGCACCGGGTCAGTCGTCCCCTTGGGGTCGGTCGTCGCCGGTGACCCGGTCCAGGACGCGGTGGAGCACCCGGTCGAGGACGTCGACCTCCTCGGCGGACAGGCCGTCGAACAGGTAGCGGCGCACCGCCTCGACGTGCCCCGGCGCGGCGGCCTCGATCGCGGCCCGCCCCTCGGGGGTCAGCCGCACCATCGAGCCGCGGGCGTCCTCCGCGCACTCCTCGCGCACGACCAGCCCGCGCTTCTCCATCCGGCCGATCTGGTGCGACAGCCTGCTGCGCTCCCAGCCGACCAGGATGCCCAGGTCACGGGACCGCACCACGCCGTCCGCCGCCTCGGAGAGGGGCACGAGCAGGGAGTAGTCGGCGTTGGACAACCCCGAGTCGCGCACCAGCTGCCGCTCCAGCGCGCTGTGCAGTTCGCGCTGCACCGCGAGGTACGCCTGCCACACCGCGGCCTCCCGCCCGTCGAGCCACCGTGGTCCGCCCATGCGACCACGCTAGCAAGATGTTGACGTGTCATCAATGACGCGCTAGCTTGTTGATGTGTCCACAAAAGGTATGCAGCTCGGGGTCTACAGCTTCGGTGACCGTCACCCCGACCCCGTCACGGGCGACCAGGTCCCCGTCGCCGACGCGCTGGCCCAGAGCCTGGAGCGGATCAGGCTCGCCGACGAACTGGGGCTCGGCTTCTACGGCCTGGGCGAGCACCACCTCCCCCAGTACTCGATCTCCAGCCCCGGCACGGTGCTGGCCGCCGCCGCGAGCGTGACCCGCGACATCACGCTCAGCAGCGCGGTCACCGTGCTCAGCACCGAGGACCCGGTGCGCGTCTACCAGCAGTTCACCACGCTCGACCAGCTCAGCCGCGGTCGCGCGGAGCTGCTCGCGGGCCGCGGCTCGTTCACCGAGTCGTTCCCGCTGTTCGGCGCGAGCCTGGAGGACTACGACGAGCTGTACGAGGAGAAGCTGGCGCTGCTGCTGCGCCTGGACCGGGAGGACCCGATCACCTGGTCGGGCAAGTTCCGCGCGCCGCTGGAGAACGCGCACGTCTACCCGCGCCCGTACGGGGAGAGGCTGCGGATCTCGGTGGGCACCGGCGGCAACCCCGAGTCCTCGATGCGCGCGGGCCTGCTCGGTCTGCCCGTGGTCTACGCGATCATCGGCGGCGAGCCGGAGCGCTTCGCGCCGCTGGTCGACCTGTACCGGCGGGCGGGCGAGGCGGGCGGCCACGGCCCCGGTGAGCTGGACGTGACGATGAGCGCCATCGGCCTGATCGCCCGCAACTCCCAGGACGCCAAGAACGCCTTCTACCCGTACTGGCTGGAGACCATGAAGTACGGCGCGAAGGCGCGCGGCTGGTCGGTGCCCTCCCGGTCGGACTACGACGCGTGGACCGAGGGCGCGACGTCGATCTTCGCGGGCAGCCCGCAGGAGGTCGCCGAACGGCTCATCTCGGTGGGCGGCCTGGTCGACGCCGACCGCTACGCGATGCAGATGGACTGGGCCGGCGTGCCGCACAAGCTGGTCATGGAGGCGATCGAGCTGCTCGGCACCGAGGTCAAGCCCCTGGTGGACGCCGCGCTCGGCACGCCCGCGAGCGCGGGCCGGTGACGTGGAGGGCAGGTGACGCGGGGGCCGGCGACCCGGGGTCGGGTGACGCGGGAGCCGTGAGCCTCCCGGGCGCCGACGAGGTGCGGACCCACCTGCTCGACCGGGCGAACGACGCGCTGCGGCGGCCCGGCACGCACGGCGGCGAGATCGGGCTGCTGCTGTGCCTGGACGCCGCGGTGTTCGCCCACGGGTTGACGCGGGAGTGGACCGCGTTCCGCGAGGGCCTGGTCGAGCGGCGCGCGGCCAACGGCGCGGGCGTCCGGGGCGGCGTGCACGTCGTGCTGGGCCGGGCGGACGACGACGTGGTCGCCTCGGTGTACGCGGAGTTCGCGCACCGGCACGGCCTCCTGCGCCCCGACCGGCTCCTCGACCCGGACGAGCACGGGCGGCTGCTCGCCTCGGCGCACGGGTGGTGCGACCGCGACCGGGGGCGGCACGAGGTGCTGGACCGGTTCGGGCCGCCGACCGCGCTGCTGGGCGGCCCGAACCCCCGCCACCCGAAGACGCTGCTGTACGGGGCCGCCGACCGCGCCCGGCCGCTGGTGCTGTTCCACCTGCGCGGCGAACCCGGGCGGCCCGAGCCCGTCGTCCTCGCGGCCCGGCTGGGCGACGCCGACTTCCCCGACGGGTTCGCCTTCACCCCGGGTGGCCTGGAGATCACCGCCCGCGATCACGGGCTGTGACCCCACCCACTCGGCCGGGCGTCGATCGGGACGTGCCGGTTAAACCTGGGTAAAGTCGCACGTCGGTGGTTTCGCCGGAGCGACCACCCAGGCTGCTTGACCGGTGCCCGCCGGGTGTGGAGCAGCTCACCCACCACTCGGAGGATCACCCAGTGCGTTCGCGTCCCCCCGGTGCCGGCCGGTGACCATCGCCCCCGACACCGCCCTCCCCACGCTGATCGACACGCCGGCGCGGTACCGCGCCGGCGTCGCCGCGCCCGCGCGCACCCTCGTCGACGTCCTCGCCGACACCGCGCTGCGCCACCCCCACGCCCCCGCGCTCGACGACGGCACCACCGCGTTGACCTACCGCGACCTGCTCGACGAGGTCGACGCGCAGCGGCGCGCCCTGGTCGAGGCGGGCAT
Organism: Saccharothrix sp. DSM 118769; assembly: GCF_052936295.1. Classification (NCBI taxonomy): domain Bacteria; kingdom Bacillati; phylum Actinomycetota; class Actinomycetes; order Pseudonocardiales; family Pseudonocardiaceae; genus Saccharothrix; species Saccharothrix sp. DSM 118769. Next base: position 4,922,787 of record NZ_CP193627.1, read on the forward strand.
CGGCGTCGGCGACCGCGTCGGCGTCCGCGTCCCCTCGGGCACGGTGGACCTGTACGTGGCCGTGCTCGGCGTCCTCGCCGCGGGCGCCGCGTACGTGCCGGTGGACGCCGACGACCCCGACGAGCGGGCCGAGCTGGTGTTCGGCGAGGCGGGCGCGTGCGCCGTGCTCGGCGAGCACCGCGCGCTGACGCCGCTGCGCGCGCCGCTGGGCCGCCCCGGCGCGCCCGGTCCCGACGACGACGCGTGGATCATCTTCACGTCCGGTTCCACCGGCAAGCCCAAGGGCGTCGCGGTCACCCACCGCTCCGCCGCCGCGTTCGTGGACGCCGAGGCGCGGCTGTTCCTGCCCGACGACCCGATCGGCCCCGACGACCGGGTGCTGGCCGGGCTGTCGGTGGCGTTCGACGCCTCGTGCGAGGAGATGTGGCTGGCCTGGCGCAACGGCGCGTGCCTGGTCCCCGCGCCGCGCGCGCTGGTGCGCACCGGGTTCGACCTGGGGCCGTGGCTGGTGGAGCGCGAGATCACCGTCGTGTCCACGGTGCCGACGCTGGCCGCGCTGTGGCCGGTGGACGCGCTGGACGACGTGCGGCTGCTGATCTTCGGCGGCGAGGCGTGCCCGCCGGAGCTGGCCGAGCGGCTGGCGGTCGACGGCCGCGAGGTGTGGAACACCTACGGCCCGACCGAGGCCACCGTGGTGGCGTGCGCCGCCCGGCTGACCGGTGAGCCGCCGGTGCGCATCGGGCTGCCGCTGGACGGCTGGGACCTGGTCGTGGTCGACGCGGCGGGCGAGCCGGTGCCGATGGGCGGCTCGGGCGAGCTGGTGATCGGCGGGGTGGGCCTGGCCCGCTACCTCGACGCGGCCAAGGACGCCGAGAAGTTCGCGCCGCTGCCCGCGCTGGGCTGGGACCGCGCCTACCGCAGCGGCGACCTCGTGCGCGCCGAGCCCGAGGGGCTGGTGTTCCTGGGCCGCGCCGACGAGCAGGTCAAGCTGGGCGGGCGGCGCGTCGAGCTGGGCGAGGTGGACGCCGCGCTCCAGGCCCTGCCGGGTGTCGTCGGCGCGGCAGCGGCCGTGCGGAGCACCGGGAGCGGCAACCAGGTGCTGGTCGGGTACGTGGTGCCCGAGGGCGACGCGTTCGACCGGGCCGCCGCGCTGGAGCGGCTGCGGTCCGCGCTGCCCGCGGCGCTCGTGCCGCTGCTGGCCGTGGTCGGCACGCTGCCCACCCGCACCTCCGGCAAGGTCGACCGGGACGCGCTGCCGTGGCCGCTGACCACCGTCGCCGACGACGCCGCGCACGCCGACCTCACCCCCACCGAGGCGTGGCTGACCGAGCAGTGGGCCGAGGTGCTCGGCGCCCGGGTCGCCGACCCCGACGCCGACTTCTTCGCCCGCGGCGGCGGCAGCCTCGCCGCGGCCCGGCTGGTGACGCTGATCCGCACCCGCCACGCCGGCGGCTCGGTCAGCGACGTCTACCAGCACCCCACGCTGCGCGCGATGGCCGCCCGGCTGGACGACCTGGCCGGCCACCTCACCGCCACCCGCGAGGTCGCGCCCACGCCCCGCCGGGCCGGCCTGGTGCAGCTGCTGCTGCTCGTGCCGCTCACCGGCCTGGTCGGGCTGCGCTGGTCGCTGGCGCTCGCCGCCCTCGGCAACGTCCTCGGCATCACCCCGCACGTGTCGTGGTGGTGGCTCGCCGCCGGCTGGCTGCTGCTGGTCAGCCCGCCCGGCCGGGTCGCGATCGCGGCGGGCGGCGCGCGGCTGCTGCTGCGCGGCGTCAGGCCCGGCACGTACCCGCGCGGCGGGGGCGTGCACCTGCGGCTGTGGACCGCCGAGCGGCTCGCCGAGTCCAGCGGCGCCACCAACCTGACCGGTTCGTGGGTCACCCACTACGCCCGCGCCCTGGGCGCGAAGGTCGGCCCGGAGGTCGACCTGCACTCGCTGCCGCCGGTCACCGGGATGCTCAAGCTCGGCCGCGGCAGCGCCGTGGAACCCGAGGTGGACCTGTCCGGCCACTGGGTCGACGGCGACCGGGTGCACATCGGCCGCGTGCGGGTCGGCGCGGGCGCGGTCGTCGGCGCGCGCAGCACCCTGTTCCCCGGCGCGCGGATCGGCAAGCGGGCCGAGATCGCACCCGGTTCCGGCGTCACCGGGTCCGTCCCGACCGGCCAGCGCTGGGGGGGCGTGCCCGCGGCGCGGACCGGCAAGGCGGCCAAGCCCGGTCAGCGCCCGCCGCGCTCGTCGTGGTGGAAGCTCGCCTACGGCCTCACGGCGTCCGCGCTGGGCCTGATCCCGGTCGCGGCGGCGCTGCCCGCCGCGCTGCTGGTGGTGCGCGAGCCCCTGACGTTGTCCTCGGCGCTGCTCGCCGTGCCGCTCGCCACCGCGGTGTGGCTCGGCTCGTACGCGCTGCTGGTGCTGGTGTCCGTGCGGCTGCTCGGCCTCGGGCTGCGCGCGGGCAGCCACCCGGTGCACAGCCGGGTCGCCTGGCAGGCGTGGACCACCGAGCGGCTGATGAGCACCGCCCGGGTGGCGCTGTTCCCGCTGTACGCGAGCCTGTTCACGCCGGTGTGGCTGCGGCTGCTCGGCATGCGCGTGGGCCGCCGGGTCGAGGCGTCGACGGTGGTGGCGCTGCCGAGGATGACCACGATCGGCGACGGCGCGTTCCTCGCCGACGACACCATGGTCGCCACCTACGAGCTGGGCGGCGGGCGGCTGCGCATCGCCCAGGCGCGGGTGGGCAAGCGGGCGTTCCTGGGCAACTCGGGCATGACCGCGCCCGGTCGCGCGGTGCCCAACCGCGGCCTGGTCGGCGTGCTGTCGGCCGCGCCCAAGCACGCCAAGGCGGGCAGCTCCTACCTGGGGATGCCGCCGATGAAGCTGCCGCGCGCGGCCGAGGAGGGCGACCTGAGCCGCACGTTCGACCCGCCGCGCCGGCTGGTGGTGGCCCGCGCGCTGGTCGAGCTGTGCCGGGTGGTGCCGGTGATGTGCCACGTCGCGCTGGTCGTCGGCGTGCTGTTCGCGCTGCGCGAGGTGGGCCCGGTGTTCGCCGGCCCGGTGCTGCTGGCGGCCGGTGTGCTGGCGTGCGCGGTGGCGGTGGCGGCGAAGTGGCTGCTGGTGGGCCGGTTCCGGTCCCGCGAGTACCCGCTGTGGAGCGGGTTCGTGTGGCGCAACGAGCTGGCCGACACGTTCGTCGAGGTGCTGGCGGTGCCGTGGCTCGTCGGCTCGACGGGCGGGTCGCCGGTGACGGCGGTGTGGCTGCGCGCGCTGGGCGCGCGGGTCGGCCGCGGCACGTGGGTCGAGTCGTACTGGTTCCCCGAGGCCGACCTGGTGCGGCTGGGCGACGGCGCGGCGGTCAACCGGGGGTGCGTGGTGCAGACGCACCTGTTCCACGACCGCATCCTCCGCATGGACGAGGTGGGGCTCGCGGCGGGCGCGACGCTCGGACCGCACGGCATCGTGCTGCCCGGGGCGTCGGTCGGCGCGCACACGACGGTGGGCCCGGCGTCGCTGGTGATGCGCGGCGAGCACGTGCCGGCGGGCACGCGCTGGCTGGGCAACCCGATCTCCGCCTGGCGATGACGGCGCCCTACCTGGCCGACCACGGCGACGCGCGCTACCGGGTCGCGCACTACGACCTTGACCTGGAGTACCGGCTCAGCGGCCGGCTGTCGGGGCGGGCGGTGCTGTCCGCCACCGCCGACGGGCCGTTGGGCACGGTGGTGCTGGACTTCGCCGGTCCGCCCGTGCAGCGCGTGCTGGTGGACGGGCGGGCGGCCCGCTACGCGCACGGCGGCGGCAAGCTGCGGGTGCGCCCGGCGCGCCCGGTCGAGGGCCCGTTCACCGTCGAGGTGCGCTACGCGGGCGCGGTGCGGCCGGTGCGCACCCGGCACTGGGGCGAGCTGGGCTGGGACCAGCTGACCGACGGCGCGCTGGTGGCGAGCCAGCCGGTCGGCGCGCCGTCCTGGTTCCCGTGCAACGACCTGGTGCGGGACAAGGCGACCTACCGGATCGCGGTGACCACCGCCTCGCCGTACGCGGTGCTGGCCAACGGGGTCCTCGTCGACGGGCGGGTCGGCGGCAGCACCACGCGGTGGGTCTACGAGCAGGCCGAGCCGATGGCGGCCTACCTGGCGTCGGTGCAGATCGGCGTGTACGAGCGGTTCGCCCTGGCCGACGGTCAGGAGGTGGCCGCGCCCGCCCGGCTGCTGCGCGCCGCCCGGCACGACTTCGCCCGCCAGCCGCGGATGGTGGAGGTCTTCGAGGAGCTGTTCGGGCCCTACCCGTTCCGGACCTACCAGGTCGTGGTGACCGACGACGAGCTGGACGTGCCGGTGGAGGCGCAGGGCATGTCGGTCTTCGGCGCGAACCACGTCGACGGGCGGCGCGGGTACGAGCGGCTGGTCGCGCACGAGCTGGCGCACCAGTGGTTCGGCAACGCGGTGGGCCTGGCCGACTGGCGCGACATCTGGCTCAACGAGGGCTTCGCCTGCTACGCGGAGTGGCTGTGGTCGGAGCGCTCGGGCGGCCTGACGGCGGCGGTGCAGGCGCGGCGGGCGCACGCCCGGCTCGCCCGGCTGCCGCAGGACCTGCTGATCGGCGACCCCGGCGTGGCCGCCCTGTTCGACGACCGCGTCTACCAGCGCGGCGCGCTGCTGCTCCAGGTGCTGCGCGAGCGGGTGGGCGACCCGGACTTCTTCGCGCTGCTGCGGGACTGGACCACGACGTTCCGGCACCGCACGGCGACGACCGCGGACTTCGAGGCGGTGGCCGCCCGGCACACCGCGCTGCCGCTGGACGCGCTGTTCCGCTCCTGGCTGGGAGACGTGCGGCTACCCGGGATTTGATCAGTTCGAATTGGGGTAGATGTCCGGTTATGACGGGTCGAGTAGCGGTGTTCGCACCGTCACCGGAGTTGACGGTGACGGTGGAGGAGTTGGACGGCTCGCCGGACATCCACGTCCACGCGGGCGGTCAGGGTGTGTGGCAGTCGCGGATGATCGCGTCGCTCGGCGCGGAGGTCGTGCTGTGCGCCGCGCTCGGCGGGGAGACCGGTCACGTGCTCAAGCACCTGATCGGCGTGGAGCTCAGGTCGCGCGACGTCGCGGCGCGCAACGGCGGGTACGTGCACGACCGGCGCGACGGCAGCCGCGACGAGGCGGTGCGGATGCCCGCCGACGCGCTGACCCGCCACGAGCTGGACGACCTGTACGAGCTGACGCTGGTGGAGTGCCTGGCCGCGGGCGTCGCGGTGCTCAGCGGACCGGCCGCGGACGACGAGCCGGTGCCCGACTCGGTCTACGAGCGGCTCACCAAGGACCTCGGCGGCAACGGCTGCCGGGTCGTGGTGGACCTGTCGGGCGGGCGGCTCGCCGCGGCGCTCAAGGGCGGCCCCGAGGTGGTGAAGGTCAGCCACGAGGAGCTGGTGTCCGACGGGCTGGCGAAGTCCGACTCGCTGCCCGACCTGGTCGACGGCGTCCGCGAGCTGGCGAAGTGCGGTGCGCGCGCGGTCGTCGTGTCGCGGGCCGCCGAGGAGACCCTGGCGCTGGTCGAGGACTCGTTCTACCTGGTCGAGTCGCCCGACCTGTCCCCCGTGGACACGCGGGGCGGCGGCGACTCGATGACCGCCGGGCTGGCCGCGGGCCTCGCGCTCGGCAAGTCGCTGGAGGAGGCGCTGAAGCTGGGCGCGGCGGCCGGCGCGGTCAACATCACCCGGCACGGCCTGGGCACCGGCAGCGGAGAGGTGGTGCGAGAACTGGCGGAGCGGGTAACCCTCACCCCGTGGGAGCACGAGTGAGGGTCCTGATCACCAACGACGACGGCATCGACTCGCCGGGCCTGCTGGCCCTCGCGCGCGGCGCGGTGGAGCACGGGTGGGACACCGTGGTCGCCGCGCCCGCCCGCGAGTCCAGCGGCACGAGCGCCGGCCTGACCGCCGCCGAGGACGACCGGCGGGTCAAGGTCGAGCGGCGCGAGCTGCCCGGCCTGCCCGACGTGCCCGGCTTCGCGGTCTCCGCGCACCCCGGCCTGATCGCGCTGGTGGCCGCGCAGGGCGCGTTCGGCGACCCGCCGGACGTCGTGCTGTCGGGCGTGAACCGGGGTGCGAACGTCGGCCGGGCCGTGCTGCACTCCGGCACGGTGGGCGCGGCGCTCACCGCCTCCATCAACGGGGCGCGCGCGATGGCGGTGTCCCTGGACGTGGGGCTGGAGTCGGGCGCGACGCACCACTGGGACACCGCCGTCGCGGTGGCGGCGGGGCTGTTCGACCGGCTCGCGGCGCTGCCGCCCGGCGCGGTGCTCAACGTCAACGTGCCGAACGTGGCCGACGCGGAGCGGGTCGGCGAGCCGGAACGGGCCGGGCTCGCCGAGTTCGGCGCGGTGCAGAGCCGGGTCAAGGACACCGACGACGGGTCGATCGACCTGACCTCGGTCGTGGTGGAGGGCGACCTGCCGCCGGGCAGCGACGCCGCCCTGCTGGCCGGGAGTCGCCCGACGGTGACCGCGCTGCGCTCGGTGAGCGAGGACGCCGACCTGGAGTTCTAGTCGCGGTGCCCTAGTCGTCGTCGAGCCGCTCCGGTGTGCTGTCGGTGCGTTCGGCGTCGGTGCGGACCAGCGCGTCCTCGGCGCCGGCCACCAGGTCCGGTCCGCCCCACTGCCGGCCCTCGGACTGGCCCAAACGGTGCTTCGCCATCGTGTGCACTCCCCTCGATCCGGGAGGGAGTACCCCGTTCGGACGGGTTCACACCACGAATGGCCGATGGCCTGCTCCACGTGGAGCAGGCCATCGGCGTCCGACCCGGTCAGCGGGCGTGGTGCCCGGTCAGCCGGCGTAGTGCACGTCCGGCCACGGCGGCGTGGCCATGCCGTTCCCGATGTGGAAGCTCGGGTGCGGCGGCTGGTTGTAGGCGGTGTTCTGCCAGGCGAGGGCGACCCGGTACATCGTGTCGTGCACGAGGGTCGGGACGCGCCGGTCGGTCTGGTTCGGCGTGGCGTAGATCCGCAGCGCGGTGTTGTCGGTGGTGGGCCAGACGACCTCCTCGCGCCAGTCGCCGAGGATGTCGCCGGACAGCGACGGCGTGGCCTTCGTGCCGTTGTTGGAGTGCACGCCGCTCGCCGTCAGCAGGCGGGTGTCGCCGCTCGTGCCGTACTTGTCGATCCGCGTCTGGTCGAGCAGCTCGCGGGAGGGGTCGCCGTCCCACCAGGCCAGGAAGTTCGACGAGGACGGCTTGCGGCCGACGTTCGCGCCGCTCGGGCTGCGCAGGCTGCCGTCCGCCGACGACCACGACTCGGCGCCGGGGCTGCCCGGGTGGATGTCGGCGGACACGCCGCGCCCGTTGTCGCTGCCCGACGCCGTCGTCCACAGCCGCTGGCCGGTGCGGGCGTCGGCGAACCAGGAACCGGGCTTGGAGGAGTCCTCGGAGACCTTGAAGTACTCCAGGCCCGGCCGGGACGGGTCGAGGTCGCCCACGTGGCCCGCGTCGCCGTGCCCGAGGCCCGTGGTCCACAGGCCGCGGCCGTTGTCGTCGATGGTCGCCGCGCCGTAGACGACCTCGTCGCGGCCGTCCTGGTCGACGTCGGCGATGCTCAGCGAGTGGTTGCCCTGGCCCGCGTAGCCGCCGTTGCCCGAGCTGTTGGAGTCGAACGTCCACCGCTTGGTGAGCGTGCCGTTGCGGAAGTCCCAGGCCGCGACGACGGCGCGGGTGTAGTAGCCGCGGGCCATGATCAGCGACGGCCGCGCGCCGTCCAGGTACGCGGTGCCCGCGAGGAACCGGTCGACGCGGTTGCCGTAGCTGTCGCCCCACGACGAGACGGTGCCGCGCGGCGGGTCGTAGTTCACCGTGGACAGCGCCGCACCGGTCTGGCCGTTGAACACGGTGAGGAACTCGGGGCCGGCGAGGACGTAGCCGTCGCCGTTGCGGTGGTCGGCGGAGGCGTTGCCGATGACCGCGCCGCGGCCGTCCTTGGTGCCGTCGGCGGTCTTCATGGCGACCTCGGCCCGGCCGTCGCCGTCGTAGTCGTAGACCTGGAACTGGGTGTAGTGCGCGCCCGCGCGGATGTTGCGGCCCAGGTCGATGCGCCACAGGCGGGTGCCGTCCAGGCGGTAGGCGTCGACGAAGACGTTGCCCGTCACGCCGGCCTGGGAGTTGTCCTTGGCGTTGGCCGGGTCCCACTTGAGCACGAACTCGTAGTCGCCGTCGCCGTCCAGGTCGCCCACGCTCGCGTCGTTGGCGCTGTAGGTGCTGCCCGGGGACTGGATCGGCACGTCGCGGTAGCCGGAGCCGAACGCCAGCGACGCCGGGGACGCGGCCTGCTCGGTGCCGTTGACGACCGCGCGCACGGTGTAGGAGGCGTCCGCCGGCGCGCCGCCGTCGAGGTGGTTGGTGGAGGCGGTGATCGGCGAGGCGTTGACCTTGGTGGTGCCCCGGTAGACGTTGAAGCCGACGTTCGGCGGGTCGCCGGCGAGCAGCCGCCAGCTCACCAGGTTGGCGCTGCCCGACCGCACGCTCACCAGGCCCCGGTCCAGCCGCTCGACCTGCTTGCGGCCGGTCGGGTCGCCCGGCACCGGGCCGGGGTCCGTCGTGGTCGTGGTGGTCGTGGTGGTCGTCGTCGTGGTGGTGGTCGTGGTGGTGGTCGTCGGGTCCACGCCGCCGGTGCACGTGGTGCCGTTGAGCGCGAACGACGCGGGCACGCCGACGTCGGTGCCGCTCGTCGTGCCGTTGAAGCCGAACGACGCCGTGCCGCCGGTCGGGATCGAGCGGTTCCAGTCCACGTTGGCGGCGCTGACGCTCGCGCCGGACGCGGTGAACGCCGCGTTCCAGCCCTCCGAGAAGCGCTCGGCGCCGGGGAACGCCCAGGTCAGCGTCCACCCGTTCACCGGGTCGCCCAGGTTCTTGATGGTCACGGCGGCGGAGAAGCCGCCCTGCCACCTGTTCTGCACCACGTAGTCGACGCCGCAGCCGGGGGCCGCCGAGGCCACCCCCACCGCCGCCAGGCCGCCCACCAGTGCGCTGATCGCCGTGGCGGCGGCGATCGCCCGCACTCGGAACGAGTTCGTGAGCACCGTTGCTCCTTCATCCTCGATTTTCTGGGAGCGCTCCCAGAAACGCACCGGGAGAGTCTCCTGCCGTCACACATGAGAACACCGCCCCCACCCACCGTCAAGGATGAAACGATTCATCGTCTCGGTAGTCGAACGCATTCGATTCGAACTCCGGCCAGCGTCTCAATTGGGTGTAACGCTTCAATAACTCGACGCACACCCAGGGTGTGGGGCTCAGGGCACGTGCACGCCGTCGCGGAACGCGACCCGCACGGCCACCTCCCGCTCCTCCCCCGGTCGCAGCACGAGCGGGCGGTCCCAGGCCAGCGCCGAACCGACGCCCTGGTACTGGGTGACCCGGACGAACCACGGGTCGGTCGGCCCGGAGAGCACGGCCGTCCAGGGCCGGTGCGGGTCGGCGACCACGACCGCGAGCCACGGCGCGCTGCGGCCGTTGACCTCCTCCTCCCCCGCGCCGTTCGGGCTGAACACCCGCACGGTCAGGGGGTCGAGGTCGGGCAGCCGCCAGAACCAGCCGCCGTAGCCCGCGCCCGCGCGGCCCTTGCTGCCGGGGCTGTGCAGGACCGCCCCGGACCGCGCGGACAGCACGCTGGTCCACTCCAGCTCCCAGCCGCCCTCGACGACCCGGCGGCGCAGGCGGCGGCGTTCGCGCACCAGCTCCTCCCCCGCCGAGTCGCACCACGCCAGCTCGCCCGGCCCGACCTCGCGGACCACGCCCAGCTCGCCGGGCACGTACCCCTCGCCGGGCACGTAGTTGCGCCCGCCCCACAGGTTGACCCCGTTCACGTCGGGCAGGGCGAGGCCGATGCCGCGGTGCCACGGGTGGTCGTCGGGGTGCTCGCCGGTGACCACGACCCCGCCGAGCGTGCGCACCGGGTGCAGCGCCGGCCGGGGCACGACCAGGGGCAGCGGCTCGGCGTCCCAGCCGTACCGGGCGGCGGCACCCAGCGGCGACCACGGCACCTCCAGCTCGGCGAACGTGCTCAGCCGCTCGGCCGCCCTGGTCACCACGTGGTCGACGCCGTCGACGTCCACCCGCTTGCCGGCGCGCCGCAGCCAGCGGGGGTCGACGGGCGCGGGGTCGGGCGCGGTGCGCACGGCCTCCAGGACCCGGGTGAACGCGCCGGTGCCGGACAGCGGCGCGTTCAGCGGCACGCCCGGGTCGGCGAGGTGGTCGAGCAGGTTGCGCAGCGGCGTGTCGTGCCCGTGCCGCTCCTCGACGCCGTCGAGGACCAGCCGGTGCTCGGTGTAGTGCAGCTCGGCGCGCGGGCCGTCGCCGTGCACGACGAGGACCGGTTCGCGCGGCACCTCCGCGCACAGCGTCACCGCGACCACGACGACCGTGCCGCGGCGGGTGCGCAGCCGCAGGCAGGAGGTGTCGTCGGCCTCGATGTCGCGGGCGCGCAGCAGTTCCAGCTCGATGTCGTGGACGTCGTCCACGCCGGTGCTGCCGTCCAGCGCGAGGGCGGTGGCGACGGCGTGCGCGAACGGGTTGGTCAGCGCGCCGTCCACCACGGGCACCCCGTCGAGCGTGCGGCGGCCCGCCCACGGCGCGCGGGTGTAGTAGGCGTCGTCGCGGGACCACGTGCCGTGCACGCCGATGCCGCGGACCACGCCCAGCGCGCCGGAGCGCACGAGCCCGCGCAGCCGCCGCAGGGCGTGCGACCCCAGGCTCTGGAAGCCGACCTGCACGACCCGGCCGCGCGACCGCTCCACCAGCTCGTGCCAGTCGGCGAGGGTGGGCGTGGGCGGCTTCTCCAGCACCAGGTGCAGCCCGGCGTCGAGCACGGCGTGCGCGAGCGGCACGTGCGTGTGCATGGGGGTGGACACGATGCCGATGTCCGCGCCCGCCAGCAGCGGCGCGAGGTCGGGGCCCACCGGTCGGTCGCGGATCAGCCGCCGCGCCTCGGCGTCGAGCGCCCCGATCTCGCACACGCCGGCCAGCTCGACCCGCCCGGCGGCCTCCAGGGCGGCGATCTCGCGCAGGTACAGCCGCCCGTAGCCGGCGGCCCCGGCGAGCACCACGCGGGGCGTCACCGGCGCTCCACCGCGACGGCGGCGAACACGAGCAGGCCGGGCGCGACGACCGCGAACGCGGGCGCCTGGCCGACCACCAGCGCCGCCACCGCCACCGCGACCACCAGGTAGGCGTAGCCGCCCGGGTCCCGCGACGGCGACGCGAGCAGCACCGCCCACCGGTCGCCGGGACGCCACCGCGCGGCCGTGCGCAGCAGCACCAGGACCACCGCGGCGAGCAGCAGCCCGATCACCGGTCCCAGCACGGGCGCGCCGGGCAGGCCGCCCGCCAGCGCCAGCACGTCCAGCGCGCCCACCACCAGCACGGCGAGCGGCACGAGGACGGCCACCGGGTCGCGCAGCACGCGGCCCAGCAGCGCGGCGAACCGGCGCGCGGTCGGCGTGCGGCCCTCGTCGACCAGTTCGCGCAGCAGCACCGCGCCGGCCGCGAGGGCGGGCACGGCGGTGAGCACCGGCAGCGCCGCGACGCACACCAGCACCCCGATCAGCAGCACCTCGGCGAGCAGCGCCACCCGGCGCACCCCGGCGCTCACCCCTTCAGCCCCGAGGTCGCCACGCCGTCCACCAGGAAGCGCTGGAAGGCCAGGAAGAACAGCCCGATGGGCAGCAGCGCGAGCACCGACATCGCGAACATCGGCCCGAACGCGGACTGCGTGGCCTGGTCGACGAACAGCTGGAGCGCCAGCGGCAGGGTGAACTTCTCCGCGTCGTTGAGGTAGATCAGCTGCGAGAAGAAGTCGTTCCACGTCCAGATGAACGTGAAGATCGCCGTGGTGATCAGCGCGGGCCGCAGCAGCGGCAGCACGACGTGCCGGAACACGCCGACCGGGCCGCAGCCGTCGAGCGTGGCGGCCTCGTCCAGCTCGCGCGGCAGGGTGCGGATGAACTGCACCATGAGGAAGACGAAGAACGCGTCCGTGGCCAGGAACTTCGGCAGGACGAGGGGCCAGAACGTGTTGACCATGCCCATCTGCTGGAAGATGACGTACTGCGGGATCAGCACGACGTGCTGCGGCAGCATGATGGTGATCATCATGAAGCCGAACATCGGCCCGCGGCCCCGGAAGTGCAGCCGCCCGAACGCGTAGGCGGCCAGCGAGCAGGAGAGCACGTTGCCGATCACCGCGCCGGTGGAGATGAGCAGCGAGTTGCCGAAGTAGTGCAGCACGCCGAACTCGCCGACCCCGTCGAAGACCTGCGCGTAGTTGTCGCCGGTCGGCTCGGTGGGCAGCAGCGCGAGCGTCGACAGCACCTCCGTGGCCGGTTTGAACGAGGTGGAGACCAGCCACACCACCGGGTAGAGCAGCACCAGCAGCACGGCCACCACGAGCCCGTGCCACACGAGGCGTTTCGAGAGCGTCACCTGTTCTCCCCCGCGTAGAACACCCAGCGCCGGGCGCTGCGGAACACCAGCGCGGTGAGCACCGCGACGACCGCGAGCAGCACCCAGGCCATGGCCGAGGCGTAGCCCATCCGGAAGTCGGTGAAGCCGCGCTGGTAGAGGTACAGCGGGTAGAGCAGGGTCGAGTCGCTCGGCCCGCCGCGCCCGCTGCTGACCACGAACGCGCCGGTGAACGCCTGGAACGCGTGGATGGTCTCCAGGACGAGGTTGAACAGGATCACCGGCGACAGCATGGGCAGCGTGACGGACAGGAACCGCCGCCCCGGGCCCGCGCCGTCGATGGCCGCCGCCTCGTACAGCTCCCTCGGCACCTGCTTGAGGCCCGCCAGGAAGATCACCATCGGCGCGCCGAACTGCCACGCGGCCAGCGCGACGAGCGTGAGCAGCGCGTACCGGGGCTGGTCGACCCAGCCGCCGGTGTCGATGCCGAGGGCCGCGAGGCCCTTGTCCACGGTGCCGTCGGTGGCGAACAGCGCCCGCCAGGCCAGGGCCACGCTGACGCTCGCGCCCAGCAGCGACGGCGCGTAGAACGCCGACCGGTACAGCCCGACGCCGCGGCGCGGCCGGTTGAGCAGCAGGGCCACCGCGAGTGCGAGGGCGAGCTTGAGCGGCACGGAGATCAGCACGTACTTCGCGGTCACCCCCGCGGCGTGCCAGAACCGCTCGTCGCCGCTGAACATCGTCACGTAGTTCTCCGCGCCGATCCAGTTCGGCGGCGAGAACAGGTCGTAGTCGGTGAACGACAGGTACAGCGAGGCGATCATCGGGCCGATGGTCAGCAGCGCGGCGCCGACGATCCACGGCGACAGGAACAGGTAGGCCACGCCCTGGCCCCGCCGTCGACGACCGGGCGCGGGCGTCGGCGGTCCACCCGGGAGCGGCGGGCCGATCACGCCCGGCGCGCCGGTGACGGCCGGGGTGCCGGTGGAGACGGACTGGCTCATCGGTCAGGACCCCAGGGACTGCTCGGCGTCCTGGACGACCCGCTCCGCGGCGTCGGCGACGCCCACCCGGTTGAAGATGACGTCGTCGTAGGTGCGCTGGAAGTCGCGCTTGACGGCGGAGGAGCCGGTGGGCCAGGCGCCGAACGCCGGGCCGATCTTGTCCTGCTGGGCGGCCTCGTAGTCGCAGACGGCCTTGCTGCCGCCGGTCGCGTCGGCGCAGACCCGCGCGCGGACCTCCTCGTTCGGCGGCACGCCGCGCGAGGCGCCGAGCAGAGCGCCCGCCTCGGGGTCGTTGAGCAGGAAGTCGAGCAGCTTCACCGCGGCGTCCTTGTTCTTCGAGCGCTGTGAGACCGCGAAGGACACCGGCGGCAGCGCGGCCATGCCGCTCTCCTCGGCGTCGCTGGGCAGCGGGGCGAGCGCGAGGTCGTCGCCGAACGCGCCGAAGTAGCCGGTGACGCTGGAGTCGTAGCCGATCTCGGAGGCGGTCTGCTTGGTGACGATGCCGGAGTTCTGCACCGAGCCGTCCATCTTGGTGGTCACCTCGGCGGCGGAGACGCCCTTGCCGGGCCGCATCGCGCCGATCAGCTCCCAGTACTCGGCCAGGTCGCCGGCGGTGAAGCCGAGCTTGCCGTCGGGGGTGTAGAGCGACTTGTCGTGCTGGTGCAGCCACACCTCGAACCAGTCGATGGCCCAGCCGAAGTCGGTGGTGCCCGACACGGCCCCGGCCGCGCCGATCTTGTTCATGGCCTCGGTGAACCCCGCCCAGGTCCACTTCTCGCCGGGCGCGCTCGGGGCGGTCACGCCCGCGGCCGTGAACAGCGACGGGACGTAGATCAGCATCTGCGTGGTGGCGCCCGCGGCGACGGCGTACTGCTTGCCGTCGACCTTGCCGCCCTCCAGCAGGTTGGCCGGGATCTTGTCGACCTTGAGCGCGCCGCCGACGTGCGGGCCGAGGTCGGCCAGCACGTTGCGGCCCGCGTACTCGCCGATGGTGGCCCGGTCGAGCTGGAGCAGGTCGGGTCCGGCGCCGCCGGCGACCTGGGTGGAGAGCTTCTGGAAGTACGCGTCGTAGCCGCTGTACTCGGTCTCGACCTTGATGCCGGGGTTCTCCGCCTGGAACGCGTCGACCGCCGCCTTGGTGACCTTGGCGCGGTCCTCGTTGCCCCACCAGACGAACCGCAGGGTGACCGGGCCGTCGCCGGAGCCACCGCCGCCGCACCCGGACAGCACGGCGGTCAGCGACACCAGCGACACCAGCAGGCCGGCCGCGCCGCGGCGAGACACTCGTCCCATCGCCCTCACCTTTCGGTTTGAATCGGTTCAAACAACCTAGGTGAGCCACGTCACGGCGTCAAGGATAGCGCTTTCCAGCCCAAGTGGACGGACAGTTTCCCTTGCTATTCCTGTTGAAACGGTTCATCGTGTGGCACCGTCACGCACCTCGCGCACCGTCGCGCCCCTGGAGGCCGCCGATGACCCGCGTCCGACCCCTGCTCGCCGCCCTCGCGGCCCTCGCGCTCGTCCTGCCCGCTCCCCCGGCCCTGGCGTCCGGCGGCGGTCCCCGCCTGGAGCGGCTCGACCGCGGCCTGGTGGCCGCGCGCACCGACGACGGGGTGTTCCTCAGCTGGCGGCTGCTGCGCCACGAGGTCACCGGGCACACCGCCACCGGCCTGGCCGGCCCGGCGTTCGCCGTGTACCGCGACGGCCGCCGGGTGGCCACCGTCACCGACAGCACGAACTACCTCGACCCGGCGCCGGGCGCGGAGTACCGCGTGGCGCCGGTGGTGCGGGGTCGCGAAGGCACGCGCAGCCGACCGGTCGCGCCGTGGGCGGGCGGCTCGTACGACCTGCCGCTGCGCAGACCGGCGGACGGCGTCACCCCGACCGGCGAGGCGTACACCTACTCGGCCAACGACGTGAGCGTGGGCGACGTGGACGGCGACGGCTCGTACGAGTACGTGGTCAAGTGGGACCCGTCGAACTCGAAGGACGTCTCGCAGGTCGGCTACACGGGCCCCACCTACCTCGACACCTACCGGTTCGACGGCACCCTGCTGCACCGCGTCGACCTGGGCGTGAACATCCGCTCGGGGGCGCACTACACGCAGTTCCCCGTGTACGACTTCGACGGCGACGGCCGCGCGGAGATGATGGTCAAGACCGCGCCGGGCACGAACGTCACCCGCTACGACCGGCACGGGAACGCGGTGTCGCGGCGGTACGTGACGATGCCCCGCGAGGACGTCCGGGCGGGCTACGCGCACACCGACGACCACCGGCTCAGCGCGGCGGGCTACTACGAGCACCTGGTGCGGCTGTTCCGCGGCTGGCACGCGCACCCGGAGGTGGTGGCCGGGCGGTGGCCCGCGACGCTGGAGCGGGCGTTCGGCGTCGAGCCCCGCTACGCCTACCCGCTGTCGGACGCCGACGCCCGCGCGCTGGTCGACCACTTCGTGGACGTCTACGCGCCGGGTCGCAGCGCGCGCAACAACCTGCGGGCGTTCGCCGGGTTCGTGCTCGACGGACCCGAGTACCTGACCGTCCTGGACGGCGCGACCGGCCGCGAGCTGCAGACCGTGCGCTACGAGCCGGGGCGGCACGACGACGGGCTCATGTGGGGCGACTACGCGATGCCGCGCATCGAGCCGGGCAACCGCGTCGACCGGTTCCTGGCCGGGGTCGCTCACCTCGACGGCAAGCACCCGTCGGCGGTCTTCGCCCGCGGCTACTACACGCGCTCCACGCTGGTCGCCTACCGGTGGACCGGTCGCGAGCTGCGGCGGGACTGGCTCGTCGACAGCGGGTGGGTGCCGATGGCGAACCCGTTCGACGACTCGCCGCACGGCCGGGACGGGACCTCGCCGACGCACGGCTCGCTGGCCACGCAGGGCGCGCACTCGCTGAGCGTGGCGGACGTGGACGGCGACGGGAAGCAGGAGGTCGTCTACGGCGCCTCGACGATCGACCACGACGGGTCGCTGCTCTACAGCTCGTCGGGCGTGCTGCCGCCGGGCAGCGCGAACCCGGGCGCGACGGCGCGGCTGGGCCACGGCGACGCGCTGCACGTCACCGACGTGGACCCGGCGCGACCGGGCCTGGAGATCTACATGGTGCACGAGGGCGGCACGTCCGCGCCGTACGGCTACTCGCTGCGCGACGCGGCGACCGGCCGGGTGCTCCACGGCGCGTACACCGGGGTCGACACCGGGCGCGGCATGGTCGGCGACGTGCTGCCGGACGAGCCGGGCCTGGAGACGTGGGCGTCGGCGCCGGGCGGGGCGAACGCGGTCGGCCTGTGGTCGGCGGACGGGCGGCGGCTGTCGGCCTCGATCCCCGGCACGAACCAGAGCATCCGGTGGGCGGCCGACCTGACCACGCAGGTCGTCGCGGGGGCGGGCGAGGTGACGCCGACGGTGGAGGACTGGCGGCGCGGCACGCTGCTGACCGCCGCGGGGACCCGGGCCAACAACGGCACCAAGGGCAACCCGTCGCTGGTCGCCGACGTGTTCGGCGACTGGCGGGAGGAGCTGGTGGTGCGCACCGCCGACAGCGGCGCGCTGCGGTTCCACCTCAGCGCGGAGGTGACGGCGCACAAGCTCTACACGCTGATGCACGACCCGCAGTACCGGGTGGAGGTGGCGCGGCAGCAGACGACCTACAACCAGCCCTCGTACCCGTCGTTCCACCTGGGTTCGGGCGTGGACTGGTCGCGCGTGCCGCGGTGAGACCCGAAGTGCCCGGCGGCGGCGCACCCGGTCCGGCGCGCGACCGCTGCCAGACTCGCCTCTCGATGTTGGTTCTTCACCGGGGAAAGGACTTCTTCGTGGTGAAACGACGAACGGGGCGGCTGCTGGCGGCGGTCGCGCTCGGCGCGGCGCTGGTGTCGCTGCCGACCGGCCAGGCGGGCGCGACAGGTGCGGCGGGCGCGGTGGCCTGCACGTGGCAGAAGACGCTGTGGGAGCTGCCCGAGGGCGCCGAGGCCGGCGAGATCACGGGCTACGACGGCGGCCGGTACGCGGTGGGCAACACCGGGCTCGACTTCTTCTGGGGCGACGGCCTCGTCGACCCCCGGGCGACGCTGTGGGACAACGGCGAGGTGGTGATGCGGGGTGCCGGCCAGGTGCCCTACTTCAGCGACGTGAACGCGTCCGGGCTGGTGGTCGGCAACATGTACGTCGGCCAGCGGTTCCACGCCGTCACCGTCGCCCACGACGGCACCATGACCGACCTGCCGGCCAACCCGGCGTGGACGGGTTCGTGGGCCTCGCACGTCAACAACAGGGGCGACGTCATCGGGTGGGGCACCGTCGGCGCGGCGAAGAGCACGCTGGTGGTGTGGCCGGGGGACGCGCCGGGCACCTACCGCGAGGTGACCATGCCGGACGCCCACGGCATCTCCCTCGTCGACATCGACGAGCAGGGGCGCGTCGTCGTCGGCGTCTCCCCGGGCGGCAGCTACGTGATCAGCCCCGACGGCCGGTGGACGAAGCTCGCCGCGCCCGGCGTCGACGGCGTCGCAGTCCCGCGCGACATCCGCGACGGCCGCGTCGTCGGCAGGCTCGACATCGCCCCGAACTACGGCGGCGCCGTGGCCGAGTGGGACGTGCGGGGCTCGGTCGTCCGCACCTTCGGCAGGCCCGCCGTCGAGGGGATCTCCCTCGGTGGCAACGGCACGATCGCCGGCTACGGCTTCGTGGGCTCGTCGCAGCGCGTGATGCTCTGGCGCGACGGGGTGCTCGTGGCCCAGCCCATCGCGGCCCGCTTCGCGCTGACCGGGCTGAGCGACGACGAGCGCACGATCGTCGGCGTCGAGGCGGACCGGCCCGCGCACTACCGCTGCTCCTGACCTGCCGCGTAGGGTCGGGCCGTGATCACCGTCGCCGTCGCCCAGCCGCGCTGCACCCCCCGTGACGTGGCCGCCAACGCGGTGGCCCACGCCGAGGCGGTGCGCGCGGCCGGGGCGGGGGTGGTGGTGTTCCCGGAGCTGTCGCTGACCGGCTACCACTTCGACGCGCCGGTGACGCCGTTCGACGCCCTCGGGCCGCTGGTGGACGCGTGCGCGGAGACCGGCGCGGTGGCGTTCGCGGGCGCGCCGGTCCCCGGGCCGTCCATCGGCGTGCTGGAGGTGACCGGCGCGGGCGTGCGGGTGGTGTACCGGAAGGTGTGGCTGGGCGGGGACGAGCCGGCGCACTACGTGCCCGGTGACGGTCCCGCGGTGGTGGAGGTGGGCGGCGTGCGGCTGGGACTGGCCGTGTGCAAGGACGTCCGCGTGCCCGAGCACGCCGCCGCCACCGCCGCCCTGGGCGTGGACGTGTACGCGGCGGGCGTGCTGGAGCACGAGGCGGACGGGCCGTCGGTGCGCGAGCGCGCGCGGCGGATCGCCGAGTCGCACGGCGTGTGGGTGGCGCTGGCGAGCTTCGCCGGCTCGACCGGCGAGGGCTTCGACCGCGCGGCGGGCCGTTCCGGCGTGTGGTCGCCCTCGGGCGCGCTGGTCGCGGTGGCGGGCGCCGGGACCGGGGAGTTCGCGCGCGCGGAGATCACCCCCGTCAAGGCGCATTAATGCGCCCTGCCCTCGCGTGAGCGGTGCTATCAAGTGGGTGGCTCCGCGCGAGGGCGACTTCCGCGGCGACGACCACGGAGGAGGGCACCCCGCGCGCATGTCGGTGGCACTGGTGTTCGTCCACGGGATCCTCTCCGACCGCGGGGTGTGGTCCGACTTCGATCGCCTGGTCGCCGCCGACCCGGCGCTGACCGGGGTGGACGTGCTGCACTTCGAGTACTTCAGCCCGAAGGCCGCACCGCTTCCCGCTCAGCGCATCCCCGACATCGACGACTGCGCCAAGAAGCTCGGCACCTTCCTGGAGCTGCGGACCGGGCGCCACTCCTCGATCGCGCTGGTGTCGCACAGCCAGGGAGGCCTCATCGTGCAGCGCTACCTGGTCTCGGTGCTCGAGCGCGGCCGCGGCGAGGACCTGGCGCGCATCGGGCACGTGGTGATGTTCGCCTGCCCGAACAACGGCTCGGAGTTCGTCAAGTCGCTTCGCCGGGTGCTGGGCGCGGCACTGGACAACCCGCAGGAACGCAGTCTGCGGGTCCTGGACAAGCAGGTCACCAAGACGCAGTCGATCGTGCTGAACCGGATCGTCAACGCCAGGTCGAAGGGGCCGGCGGAGTACCCCGTGCCGGTGGACGTCTACGCGGGCGAGAAGGACAACGTGGTCCTGCCGCAGTCCGCGTTGAGCTACTTCCCGGAAGGTCACGTCATCTCCGGTGACCACTCGTCCGTAGTGCGCCCGGAGACCTCCGACAGCGATGCGTACGTCGCGCTGAGGCGGCACGTGCTGCCGCTGCTCGACGAGGTCCCGGCGATCCCGCCCCCGGACCCGTGGCGCACCCTCGGGGTCCGCCGGACGGGCACGCCCCGGACGGTGCTGATCGACGCGGTGCGACGCTCCCTCGACGCCGGCGACCGGCTGGTGGTGCTGTTCGGCCTGCCGCGCTCGGGCAAGACGACGGTGCTGTGCGACGCGGTGACCGGCCTGACCGGCTGGGCGTCGGTGTCCGCGCACCGCGCGGACGGGCTCGACGCGGAGCAGGCCGCCCGGATCGTGGACGAGGTCCGCGCGGCCCCCGCACCGCGCCTGGTCGTGCTGGACGGCATCGCGCCGGGGACATCCGCCGACGACCTCGCCGAGGCGCTCTCCCTCGAACCCGACACCGCCGTGGTGGCGACCTCGTCGGCCCACCCCGGTCCGGCTTCGCCCGCCCGGACGATCGCCGTGCGCCCGCTGGACGCGGACGAGGTGCGCGCGATCATCGCTCACGAGTCCGGGGGCGGGCACGAGCCCGTGGACGGCGACCGGCTGGTCGGGTTCATCCCCGGTCCGGTGGCGGCGCTGCCCGGGTCTCTGCGCGCGTTCGTCGCCGAAAGCCTGCGCACTCCCGTGCGGCTGCTGGTCGCCCAGCCACTGCCGGAGGCGGTGCTCCGGGAGATCCGACCGGTGGCCGCCCTCGTCGCGGGCACGGACCCCGGCGACCGGCGGGTGCTCGCGAGCTTCGTCGCCACCGCGGGGGTGCCTCTGTCCGGGTTGCTCGACGCCGGCCTGGTCGTCCCTTCCGTCGCGGCACCGGCCCTGCGCAGGCTGAACGACCTCGCACTGGTGGCCCAGGGCCAGGTCGTGGTGGAGGTGCCTGCGGTGGTGGTCTCGGTACTGCCCGCCGAGGACCTCCGCGCCGCCTTCGCCGACCTTGCCGCGGCCGTCCGCGCCGCCGCGGGACCGGCGGACGGCGTGCTCGGGCGCGATCTGGCGGCCGCGTTGCCGGTGCTCGCCCGCAACGCCCTGGAGCACGGCGAGTTCGCCGAACTGGAGGCGATCCTGCGTGACGGTCTGGCCGACCGGGTCAACCGCCAGGGGCACTGGCCGGACTACCTCGCCGTGACCCGAGTGCTGATCGACGCGCTGGACGCGCAGGGCGACCACGCGGGCGGTGTCGCCCTGCGGTGCCGGCTCGTCCGCAAGGTCGCGCAGCAGGGCGACCTGGAACTCGCGGGCGCGCTGCTGCACGAGGCGGAGCAGCGGGTCGGCGAGCACGGCTCGGCGAAGACCCGGGCCGAACTGCACTCGCACCGCGCGTTCCTGGCCCTCCGCCAGGGCGACTCCGCGTACGCCGAGCGCGAGGCGCGGCGAAGCGTCGAGCTGTACGCCGAACAGCAGGACGAGCACGGGCAGTTCGTGGGGCTGAAGCTGCTCGGCAACATCCACCTGCGGCTCGGTGAGCACGAGGTCGCCGCCGAGCACTTCCGGTCCGCGCTCGACCGCGCGACGCCGGCCGACGCGCCGCAGCGGCTGGAGGCCGAGATCAACCTCGCGCTGTGCGACATGGAATCAGGGCGTCCGGAACAGGCGGCCGCTCGACTGGACGCCCTGATCAACCGGATGTGGGCGGGCACCGACACCGAACTCCCGCGCGCACTGCACCTGCGGGCACTGCTCGCCGAAGAGGCCGGGTTCCCCGCGCAGGCCCTGCACCTGGTCCGCCGCGCCGCGGCGGAGTGGGCCCGCGACCCGGCGGTGCGGGAGGCGGTCGCGCGCACGCTGTGGCGGATGGAGCGCTTCGGCGCGGGACACTCGAAGTGGACGGCACCGGGTCCGGTGCCGGGTTCGGAGATCACGTGAGCACGGTCGATCGCGAGCAGGTGCTCTACACGTTCCGGAAGGCCCAGGTCCCCCAGCGGTACCTGGACTTCTTCGAGCGGTGCGCCCCGGAGGGGTTGACCGCGCCCACGCTGGACGCGCTCGGGCGGTACGTCAAGCACACCTCGCGGCGCAGCGCGAAGGACGAGACCGTGTCCGATCCCGCGGAATCGGACCCGGGTCGGGAGCTGCTCTCCGGCTGGGAGGCCGACGGCGGCACCACCGCGGATCTGATGAAGTTCATCGCGGTGGTCGAGTACACCGTGCGGGCCGTCTACCGGGGCCCCGGCCCCGGGATCGCGGAGCTGACGGCCTTCTGGTCCACCGGCGGGCACGACCTCTCCGAACTGGGCGACTTCCTGCCGCAGACGGACAAGGAAGTGATAACGGACCTCTCCGGATGAACGAGGACGCCCAGTTCGTGAACGGGGACGCCCGGCTCGCCGACCTGCTCCGACACGCGCGGGACCACGTTCCCCACTACCAGCGCGCCCTGCGCGGAGCGCGGATCACCGACGCCACCGCACCGGACGTACTGCGTGGCCTCCCCCTGTTGCCCCGGGCCGAGGTGCGCGCGGCACATGCCCGCCTGTGGTCCGCCGAAGGCGACACCACGACGTGGCGGCGCAGCCGCACCAGCGGCACGAGCGGCCTGCCCGTCGAGGTGCTCGTGGACCAACGGGCGCAGGAGTTCGAGAGGGCCGTGCTGGGCAGGCGGGTCTCGGTCCTCGCGCCGGACGCGCGCGACCCGGACCTCGCCGTCTTCCACCTCACCCTGCACGCGAGCGCGACCACGCGGAGCCTGGCGTACCCGGGTCGGGTGCCGGGTCGCCTGGTGAAGTGGAACCTCAGCCGCGCGTGGCGGTTGCCCGAGGCCCGCTTCGCGGAGTGCGTGCGCGAGGTGCGGGGGCAGGTCGTGACGGGTATGCCGTGGGTGCTGTCCGCGATCGCCGATCGCGTCGGGTCGTCCGCACCGCTGGGCGCGGCGCTCGTGGTGATGTCCGGTGAGACCGTGGACGAGGCGGTGCGGGAGCGCGTGAGCGCCGCGTTCGGTTGCCCCGCGACCGCCATGTACGTGACCGCGGAGGTCGGGATCGCCGGGGTGCTGTGCGAGGCCGCACCGGTCTACCACGCCGCCGAGGGCGTGGCGGTGGAACTGGTGGACGACCGGGGCGACCCCGCAGAGGAGGGCGCGGTGGTGCTGACCTCTACCGTGAACCGGGCGATGCCGCTGCTGCGGTACGTGGTCGGCGACCGGGCGCGGTGGGTTGACGGCGCCTGTTCGTGCG
Source organism: Saccharothrix sp. DSM 118769 (assembly GCF_052936295.1). Lineage (NCBI taxonomy): Bacteria > Bacillati > Actinomycetota > Actinomycetes > Pseudonocardiales > Pseudonocardiaceae > Saccharothrix > Saccharothrix sp. DSM 118769. The sequence goes on from NZ_CP193627.1 coordinate 4,945,707, forward strand.
GTGAGGCGGGTCGGCGCTTCCGGCTGGACGGCGCTCGCGTCACCCGCGTGGTCGCGACGGGTGGGACGGGGCGGCGCACCACGACGCTCGACTTCACCAAGCTGCTCACCCACCTCGACCTGGTGGGCGTGGACGTCGCACAGGACGACGACGGTGTCGTGGAGGTGCGCCACGACACCGGGTCACCGGTACCCACGACCGCCGCGACGATGATCGCGGCCGCAGCACGCGGCATGCTCGGACCGGCGACCCGGGTGGTGGTGCGGGCCCGACCACCGGTCCCGGACGGTCCGGGGGCACTGGACCCGCTGGTCGCGCTGGGTCCACCCGCGCTCGAACCCGGGGAGGTGGCCGACTGGGCGCGCACCAGGCTGGCCGACGAAGCCGGGGTTCGAGCCGCGGTGCTGACCGGGTCGTTCCTGTCCGCGGAGACGTTCACCAGGCACAGCGACATCGATCTGGTGGTGCTCGTGACCGACGACAGCCCCCGTTGGGTGCACCTGGCCCGCTCGATGCACCGGCACGTCGCCGGGCTGAGGGTCAACGTCGACACTGCCGCGGCGCTGTCCGGTGCGCCGCTCCTGCGGGCCAGGCTCCTGTCCGAGCGCCTCCCCGTGCTGGGCGACCTGGAGGACTGCGGCGTGGTGTTCCCCGCGCGCCGGGAACTGCTGGCGGCCGCAGGACCGTGGTTCCAGGAAGTGAGAGCGGTGCTGTGGACGCAGCTCACCGCGGCGTCCCCGCACGCCGATCCGGTGTGGGTCGCCTGGCTGGTGGCGCGCACCGTGCTGAACGCGCTGCGCTACCACCACCTCGTGCGCGGGGGGACCACCACGGAAGCAGGAGCGGTCCTCGACGCCGCCGAACTGGACGGCGTGCCCGGCGTGCGCGAGGCGCGGGCGACCCTCGACGTGGCCGCAGAACGCCGACCGCCCTTGCCGGTGGAGTGGGGCGGCGGTGAGGCCGCCCTCCTGGGCGGGCTGCGGATGCTGGGCTGGGTGCGTTCGAGCCTGCCCGCGGTGCCGTGACGCGCTCTTTCGTGTTGCGGTTCGTCGTGGCGGGCGGGAGCGGTGCGGTGGGATGATCGTCGGGTCGGGGTGCGCGCCGTCGTGGGGGCGGCGGTCGTGCCCGGCTCGGCGACGGGGGACGGATGACCGATGCGGACCTGCCCGGTTTCTACCGCGACGCGGACGGGGCGGCCACGGTGGGCCGGGACCGCACGTTGCGGTGGAACCGGCTGCGGCTGGTGGGGGCCGTCCTCGCGGCGCTCGGGGGCGCGCTGAGCTGGAAGCTCGGGGCGGTGCAGGTGTGGGCGGTCGTGGCGGTGCTGGGGTTCGCGCTGGCGCTGCTCGTCGAGGTCGTGCTGGCGTTCACCCACCCGGAGGAGGACTGGTACCGGGGGCGGGCGGTCGCGGAGGGGGTCAAGACGCTGGCGTGGCGGTTCGCCGTGGCGGGTGACCCGTTCCCGCTCGACCTGGACGCGCGGGCGGCGCGGACGGCGCTCCGGTCGCGCGTCCGGGAGGTGCTGGCGCGGGGGCGGGACCGGGTGGCGCTGGCGGCGGACGACCCGTACACCACCGAGCGCATGGTGGAGCTGCGCGGGTTGCCGTTCGAGCAGCGGCGGGCCGCCTACCGGCAGCACCGGGTGCGGGAGCAGAAGTCCTGGTACACGGCCAGGGCACGGGACAACGCCCGGCTCGCGCTGCGCTGGCGGGTGGGGTTGATCGTCGGGGAGCTGGTCGCGCTGGGCCTGGCCGGCTGCCGCGCGCTGGGGCTGTGGGAGCTGGACCTGTCGGGCGTGCTGGCGGCGGCGGTGGCGGCCGGGGCGGCGTGGATGGGGCTCAGGCGGCACTCGGCGCTGGCGGCGACGTACGCGGCGGCGGCGCGGGAGCTGGCGATGGTGGACGACGAGCTGCGCGACGTGGACGAGGACGGGTGGGCCGCGGCGGTGGCCTCCGCCGAGGAGGCGGTCAACCGCGAGCACGCGCTGTGGCTGGCTTCCCGGCCCGCGGAATCCTGACACCCATCGGGTCCTGCCGCCCACCGGGCACGCCGCGGGCGGCAGCCCGCCGGTCCAGCCACTCCAGGATCGCCCGGTTCGTCTCGTCCGGCTTCTCCTGCTGGATCCAGTGGCCGCAGTCCAGGCCGACCACTTCCGCGTCGGGCACGAACTCCGTCAGTCGTTCGGACCTCAGGACCGCGTCACGGTCGCCGTAGACCATGAGCGCGGGCTGCCGGACGACCGGGTCCACGTCGGCCAGCAGGCGCCAGTTGCGGTCGAGGTTGCGGTACCAGTTGATGCTGCTCGTGAAGCCTGTCGACTCGAAGGCGGAGACGAAGACGGCCAGTTCGAGGTCGCTCATGACGGGCTCGCCGAGGGGCGTCTCCGCCCTGGCGAGGTTGATCATCGCCATACCCGGCTGAGGCGGTGTCGGGGGCTGGTTCTTCCGGAACATGTTGCGCAGGAACCGGGCCGTGTGCTCGTCGAGCACGGCGTCTGCGACGCCCGGCCGCCGGTTGAAGTGGACGAAGTAGAAGTCGGCGCCGAGCACGGCCTCCATGGACTCGATCCAGGGCACCTCTCCGCGCTCTTGGTAGGGCAGGCTCAGCGCCACCACGCCGTTCACCCGGTCCGGGTGCAGCAGGGTCAGGCCCCAGACGACGAACGCGCCCCAGTCGTGGCCGACGAAGGTGGCGTCCTCGTAGCCGTAGTGGTCGAGGAGGGCGACGAGGTCGCCCGACAGGTGCTCGATGTCGTAATCCGTCACTTCGGCAGGACGGGACGAGTTGCCGTAGCCCCGCTGGTTGGGGACGATGACGTGGTAGCCCGCCGCGGTCAGGGCCGGCACCTGGTGGCGCCAGGAAAAAGCGTGCTCCGGCCAGCCGTGACAGAGCACGATGGGCCTTCCCGCGTTCTCCCGTCCCGCTTCGAAGACCTCCAGTTCCACACCGTTGACGGGCACGAGGGCGGGTTCGGGAAAGACGGTCGGATCGAACATCGCACTTCCTCTCTGTCGTTCGGGGCATCGGCGTCGGCGCGGCTGACGGCCGATGCGGTCGTGTCGCCATCGTGCCGACCGAAACAGGTCACCCCATGACCGGTTTCCCGTGGGAGTGTTGGCGCTGTGCGAGCCGACCGGCTGATGGCCCTCCTCCTGCTGCTGCAACAGCGCGAGCAGCTCACGGCGGCGGCCGTCGCCCGGGAGCTGGAGGTCTCCGAGCGCACCGCCCGCCGTGACTTCGACGCCCTGGCCATGGCCGGCGTGCCCGTCTACTCCACACGGGGCCGGGGCGGCGGCTGGCGCCTCGTGGGCGGCGCCCGCACCGACCTGTCCGGGCTGACCGCGAGCGAGGCCCGCGCCCTGTTCCTGGTCGCCGGCCCGGCCTCGGCTGCGACGCCGGCCGTGAAAGCGGCGCTGCGCAAGCTCGTCCGCGCCCTGCCGGAGCCCTTCCGGGTGCAGGCCGAGGCGGCGGCGTCGTCGCTGGTCGTGGACCCGCGACGGTGGGGGTCGGGCCGGGTCGAGCACCGGCCGCCGCCCCGCTTCCTCGACGAGCTCCAGGACGCGGTGATCCGCGGCGTCCAGGTGCGGCTCGGCTACGTCGACGGCAACGGCGCCGAGACCGAGAGGACCACCCACCCGCTGGGCATCGTCGCCAAAGGCCCGTGGTGGTACCTCGTCTGCAACACCGACGCCGGCCGGCGGACCTTCCGGGTCGACCGCGTGTCGTCCGCCGACCCGACCGGTGATCCCGTGCAGCGACCCGACGACTTCGACCTCGCCGAGAGCTGGCGCGAGATCGCCGACGAGGTCGAACGCAGGCGGACGCCCCTGGAGATCCGGGCGACCTGCGCACCCGACGGGATGGCGCGGCTCCGGATGGTGCTCGGCGACCGGCTCGAGGTCGGAGGTCCCGCGCCCGACGGCCGCATCGAGGTCGTGATCCGCGGCTACAACGAGTACGCGCTCGCCGGCGAGCTCGCCGGGCTGGTCGAATGGCTCGAGGTGACCGGCCCCGGGGGTGTGCGGGACCACTTGGCCTCGATCGGCACCGCACTCGTCGAACGGTACGGCTGAGACCTGCCCGTCGCTGATCTCCTGCGGCGCGTTCGGCAGGTGGGGTCGGAGCGGGGCGACGCCTGCGCCCGCCACAGCCTGCGTCCGCCACAGCCGGCACCCGCCGCCGGACAGGCCATAGGGTGGTCCGGGTGGACGTGGCGGTGGTGACCGGGGCGGCGCGCGGGTTCGGGTTCGAGGTCGCGCGGCGGCTGCGGGGACGCGGGTACGAGGTGGTGCTGACCGACGTCGACGGGTCCGTGGTCGAGGTCGCGGCGTCGATCGGCGGGCACGGGGTGGTGTCGGACGTGCGCGACCCGGCCGCGCACCGGGCCGTCGCCGGGGTGGCCGCCGGGATCGGGCGGTTGGCGCTGTGGGTGAACAACGCCGGCGTGCTGGTCACCGGGGACGCGTGGGAGCACGGTGACGACGCCGTGCGGCGGCTGGTCGAGGTGAACCTGCTCGGGGTGGTGCACGGCAGCCTGGTCGCGGTGGAGGCGATGCGGGCCACCGGCGGCACGGTGCTCAACATCGCGTCGATGTCGGCCTACGGGCCGGTGCCGGGGTTGGCGCTGTACGCGGCGACGAAGGCCGGCGTGCTGAACTTCGGCCTGGGGCTCCAGGGCGACCTGCGGCGGGCCGGGGTGCCGATCAGGGTGCTGACCTGCTGCCCGGACGTGGCGGACACGGCGATGGTGCGCGAGGTCCGGCCGGACCCCGGCTCGGCGATCCTGTTCGCGAACGTCTCGCTGCTGTCGGCGTCGCGGGTGGCGGACGCGGCGGTGTCGATGCTCGACGGCCGGCGGCTGGTGCGGGCGGTGCCGCCGTGGCGGGCGGGGGTGGCGCGGGCGGGCGCGGTGCTGCCGTCGGTCGGCCTGCGGGCGTTGGAGCTGATGCGCCGGTGGGGCGAGCGCAGGCGGTGACGGGGCGCGGGGGGCGGCCGGCGGTACCGCTCCCCCGCGCCCTGGTCAGCGGTCCACCCTCCCGGCCTGCTCGGCGAACAGCTCCCCGATCCGCTCCAGCGGCACGTCGTGCTCGGCCAGTTCCACCGCGACCCGTTCGAAGGCCAGCAGGAACCCGCCGATCTCCGGGCGCGGCAGCACCGCGGTGTCCGCCATGAGCCCGAGCCGCATCCGCTCCGGCGTGCCCCGCACGTCGAGGTAGAGGAGCATGTTCTCGGCGTCGGAGGTGGCGGGCCAGGTCAGCTCGGTCGCGCCGGGGTCGGGGCGGGCCGTGCCGCGCGGCCGGGGCAGGGTGGACCACATGTCGTTGAACTGGGTGCCCGGTTCGAGGACGCCGCCCCACGCGCGGACGACCTGGGCCGCCGCCCGGTTGTCGTAGCGGGCGTGGGCGCGGGCGTCGGACATGGTCCGCGCGGCACGTCCCAGCAGGTCGGCGAAGGAGTCCGCGCGCAGGTCGGCCACGGTGTGCACCACCTGGTTCAGCGTGGTGACGCTGCCCATCAGCTCGGGGGTGGCGCGGTTGCCCTGCATGACGTCCAGCCGGTGCAGCGGTCCGGGGCAGGCGCAGCGGACCAGCGCGGTGGTGACGGCCAGCAGGAGCACCGACGTGGTGACGCGGTACCGGCGGGCCGCGGCGCGCACGGCCACCGGCAGGACGTCGGACTCCAGGTCGGCGCCCACGTACCGGGGGGACCCGGGGTCGGCGCGGGCCGGGGTGGCGGGCGGCATCCGGTCCAGCGCGGCCCGCAGGTGCCGCAGCGCGTCCACGCCGAGCAGCTGGCCGTCGGGCGAGCGCTCGGCGAGCGCGATGTCGACCGGTTGCAGCGCCGGGCGCGGCGGGGGTGGCGGGACGCCGTCGACGCGGGCCTGGAGCAGGGCGGTCAGCTCGGCGGCCAGCAGGTCGGTGGCGGTGTGGTCGGCGGCGAGGTGCGAGAAGACGATCACGACCAGCACCGGGATGCCCTCGTGCAGCGCGACGGACAGCCTGATCGGCAGTTCGCGGTCGTGGTCGAACGGGGTGGCGCTGCCGCGCCGCCAGCAGGTGGCCACGACGTCGCTGAACTCGACCGGGTCGTCGGCGGGCCGGTCGTGCACGGTCACCGGCAGCGTGCCCGAGCCCAGCACCTCCTGGGTGACCTCGCCGTTGGGGCTGGTGCGGAAGTGGGTGCGCAGCGACTCGTGCCGCAGCACGAGTTCGCCGAGCACGTCGAGCACGTCGCCGACCTCCAGCAGGAGCGGCACGGGCAGCCACTTGGTGAGGAAGAAGAACGGCTTGATCTCGGGCAGCCACCCGTGGATGCCGTCCCAGGTGCCCTGCTGCCCCCAGGTCACGGGGCCGGTGCGGGCCCGGCCGCCGTGGAACTCGACCCGGGCGGCGCTCTCGGTGATCACGTCGGCACCACCTCGGGGGTCCGGTCGAACAGGACGCGGCGCAGGCACAGCACCGAGTAGGTCAGGCCGGCCGTCCAGCCCGCGACGACCGCCCACATCACCGCCTCGATGCCGAACACGCCGTTGAGCAGGTAGGCGAACGGGATCTGCACGACGACGAACGCGATGACGGTGCAGACCAGCGGCGCGGTGGTGCGGCGCGAGCCGTTGAGGTGCCCGTGCAGCACCACCATGACCGTGTAGAGGGCGAAGAACGGGAAGATGATCAGCAGGTAGCGCTCGGTCAGGTCGCGGGTGGCCGGGTCGTCGGTGAACACGGCGGCGATGGGGCCGCGGGCGAGCAGCACGGCCGCGGACACGACGGCGGTGAGCGCGACGGTCAGGCCGAGGGTCTGGAGCAGCCCCTGCCGGGCCCGCGCCGGGTCGTGCGCGCCGAGGTTCTGCGCGGTGAACGCGGTGACGGCGCCGGAGAGGTCCAGGAACAGCATCGCGGTGAACTGCTCGATCCGGGACACGACGGTGAACGCGGCGAGCACGACCGGCCCGAACGCCTGGATGATCCAGACCAGCACCATGATCCCCAGGGCGAGGATGATGTGCTGGCTGGCCAGCGGGAACCCGAGCCGCACGGCGTCGCGCAGCTCCCGCGCCACGGCGGGCCGGTCCCCCGTGCGGGGCACCGGGTAGGCGCGGCGGGCGTGCAGCAGGCCGACGACGAGCGCGGCGGTGGCGGCGATCGCCGTGGCCAGGGCCGCGCCGCCGACGCCCATCCCGAGCCCGGCGACGAACAGCATCACCAGCACGGCGTTGGCGATGCTGCCGAAGCCCGCCACCCACATCGCGGCCCGCGAGTCGCCCAGGCCGCGCAGGTAGGCGCTGACCGCGGCGGACCCGAAGAGGCCGGGGAAGCCCAGCGACAGCACGCCGATGAACTCCGCGCAGGCGTCGGCGAGCGGGCCGTGGATGCCCATGAGCCCGAGCACGGGCCGGGCGAGGACGGTGGCCAGCACGACGCAGCCCACCGACCACACGGCGGTGAGCAGGGCCAGCGAGAGCACGACGCCGCGCCGCTCGCCGTCCTGCTGCGCGCCGCGCAGGTGCGCGAGCCGGATGGTGAACGCCGTGCCCAGGCCGATGAACATGGCGTTGAGCAGGTAGAACAGCGGCCCGGCCGCGCCGACGGCGGCCAGGCCCTCCACGCCGACGTAGTGGCCGACGACGATGCTGTCGACCAGCACGTAGCCCTGCTGGAGCAGGTTGGCGGCGGTGAGGGGCAGCGCGAAGCCGAGGACGCGGCGCAGCGGCGGCCCGGTGGTCAGGTCGGTCATCAGGCGACTTCCGTGGCGGCGAAGTCGGCGAGGTCCTCGACGTGGTAGGCGATCTCGGCGATGGTGCGGTCGGCGAGCAGGTCGGCCACGTCGTAGCTCACGCCGTGGCAGACGGCGATGGTGCCGGCGACCGTGGCGGCCATGATGGAGTCGCCGCCGAGGTCGAAGAAGTCGGCCTCCACGTCGAGGGTCTCGTAGCCGAACGCCAGCGCGAGGCACTGGGCGACGGTGCGCTCGGTGTCGCTGTAGTCGCCGCCGGGGCGGCCCTCCAGCTCGACGGACACGGCGGCGACGGTGGCGCGGGTCTTCTCCGACGCCTTGAGCAGCCGCTGCTCCAGCGCCTGCATCTCCTTCTCCACCTTGACCTCGATGTCGGGCGACAGGGCGACGTCGTAGGAGCGCAGCAGGTGGATCAGCTCGCCGCGGTAGTTCAGCTCGCCCGCGAACAGCCGGGAGCGGTCCGAGCGCAGGCCCGCGTCGAGCACGGACAGGCCGACCTTGGTGGGCAGCGCCTTGAACATGGTGTCGCCGTTGGTGCCGAAGTCGACGGCCATGCCGATCTCCTTCCAGGCGACCCAGTCGAGCGCGATGACGTGCGTCGGCCCGCCGGCGCGGTGCCGGGCGAGGTTGTCCAGGTAGTAGTTGGCGGCGGCGTAGTCGGCCTGGCCGGGCGCGGGGAAGACGGAGGCCACCGAGGAGAAGTGGGCGATGAAGTCCGGCCGGTCGTCGGCGGTGAGCTGGTCGAGCACGAACGCGGCGTGCAGCTTGGCGCGCACGACGCGGTCGAAGTCCTCGGTCCGGCGGAACATCACGGTGCTGCCGCCGGGCAGGCCGGCGGCGTGCACGATGCCGTCGACCCGGCCGTGGTCGCGGCGCAGGGCGGTGACGGCCCCGGCGAGGGAGTCGGGGTCGCCCGCGTCGGCGGCGAGGACGACGACGGTGGCGCCGAGGGCTTCGAGCTCGCGCACGGCCTCGACGCGCTTGGCGGCGGCGGAGCCGGTGGGCACGGCGGTGAGGTCGTCCCACCGCTCGCGCGGCGGCACGCCGGAGCGGCTGAGCAGGGCGAGCGTCACGCCGGGTCGGGCGGTGGCGAAGTCCTTCGCCACGGCGAGGCCGAGCGCGCCGGTGCCGCCGGTGATCAGGTAGGTGCCGTCCGGCTTGAGGTAGTCGCGGGCCTCGGTCCCGGTCACCTCGGGGACCTCGACGAACACCTCGCGCAGCCGCTTGTCGCCGCGCAGCAGGAACACGCCGTACTGCTCGGTGAGGACCTCGGCGCGCAGCGCGGCGGGCGGCACGGCCGGGTCGACGTCGACGTGCTTGACCTTGATGTAGGGGTACTCGCGGCCGACGACCTTGCCGAAGCCGACCAGCGCGGCGTTCTCCACCACGGCCGGGTCGCCGTCGGCGGCGCACACCGCGCCCCTGGTCAGCACCGCGAGGTCGACCTTGACGCCCGCCGCCATGAGCGCCTTGGTGAGCAGGAACAGGCTGTCGAGGTTCTTGGCGGTGCGCCGCTGCACCTCGGCGACGTCGGTCGCCGGGGCGTCCTCGAAGGCCAGGGCGTGCACGAGGTGCGTGACGCCGTCGCCGACGACGCGGGCGACCTGCTCGTGGGCTGCGGGGTCGGTCGGGTCGAACGGCGTGCCGGGGTCGACGTCCTCGCCGATCCGCAGGAAGCGCACGTCGCCCAGGCCGGCGGCGGTCAGCACCGCCTCGGCGTCGGTGTCCGGGTCGACCAGGGCCAGCACGGTGGCGGGCCGCGCGGCGGGCGGCGCCGGCGTGGTCTCCTGGAACTCCACGTCGTGCGTCACGGGGTGGCGCTCGTCGGTGGTGGCGATGTTCATGTTCTCGCGCCAGGTGTCGGGGAACTGCACCCAGGCGAGGGTCTCGTCGAAGGCGTAGGACGGCAGGCGCACGATCCGCGGTCGCCGGTCGCCGAGCAGGGAGCGCCAGTCGACGACGCCGCCGCGCAGGAACGCCCGGCCCTGGTCGCCCAGCGGCCCGTCGGGCAGCGGCGCGGGGCGTTCGGCGAGCAGTTCGACCAGCTTGTGCCGCAGGTCGGCGGCGTCGGTGGTGGTGACGGCGACGCGGTGCCGGTGGCTGCCGCGCGAGACCTGCGAGGTGTGGCAGACGTCGGCGATGTCGACGCCGTCCAGGCCGCCGGCGTCGATGAACCGGACGTGGCGCTCGACCGTGCGGACCAGGGACTTGATCGTGGCGGCGCTGAGGGTGAACAGGTGCTCGCCGGCGGAGGCGGGCCGGTCGTCGACGGCGGTGAACTCCTCCACGACGACGTGCGCGTTGGCGCCGCCCAGGCCGAAGGCGCTCACGCCGGCGCGGCGCGGCCCGTCGGGCTCCCACGGGGCCAGCTCGGTCGGCACGTAGAGCGGGCCGGAGGCGAAGTCGAGCTTCGGGTTGGGGGTGCCGAAGTTCGCCTGCGGCGGGATTGCCTTGTTGCGCAGCACGGCGATGGCCTTGATCAGGCCGATCACGCCGGAGCCCTCGAACAGGTGGCCGACGTTGGCCTTGACCGTGCCGACGGCGCAGAAACCGCGGTCGGCGGTGTGCTTGGCGAACGCCCGCTTCATGCCCTCGTGCTCGATGGGGTCGCCGACGCGGGTGGCGGTGCCGTGCGCCTCGAAGTAGCCGATGGTGCGCGGGTCGACGCCCGCGTTGTCCCAGGCGGCCAGCAGCAGGTCGGCCTGCGAGTCGGAGTCGGGGTTGGTGATGCCCTCGGTGTTGCCGTCGTGGTTGACGGCGCTGCCCTTGATCACCGCGTACACCTGGTCGCCGTCGGCGAGGGCCTGGTCCAGGCGCTTGAGCACGACCGCGCCGGAGCCCTCGCCGAAGCCGGTGCCGTCGGCGGCCTCGTCGAAGGTGCGGGTGACGCCGTCGGAGGACTCGATGCCGATGTTGGAGTGGCGGTGCTTGACCGGGGCGAACACGATGCGCGCGCCGCCGACGACGGCCATGTCGCAGTCGCCGACCAGCAGGGCGTTCTTGGCCTGGTGCACGGCGACGAGGGTGGCCGAGCAGGCGGTGTCGACGACCATGCTGGGGCCGCGCAGGTCCAGGTGGTGCGACAGCCGGTTGGCCAGCATCACCGGGATGTTGCCGGTGATGGCCTGCTGCCCGACCGACGGGTCGACGCGGCTGATGTAGTCGAGGTAGGTGGAGCCGGGGTTGACGGCGAAGCCGACGAACACGCCGGTGCGGCTGCCGCGCAGCCGGTCCAGCGAGTAGCCCGCGTCCTCGAACGCCAGGTACATGGCGCGCAGCACCATGCGGTGGTGCGGGTCGGTGAGCGTGGCCTGGCGGGGGTTCATGCCGAACGCGGCGTGGTCGAAGTGGTCGACGACGTCGAGGAAGTAGCCGTTGTGGTAGTCGATGTCCGGCTCGTCGAGCGGGTCGATGCTGGTGGCGCGCTGGTAGCGGATGTACTCGGCGAGCTTCTCCGCGCGGTCGGGCGGGAACGGGCGGCTGGTGCTGGTGCCGGTGCTGATCAGCTGCCAGAAGGAGTCGAGGTCGGTGGCGCCGGGGACGTCCACCGAGAGGCCGACCACCGCGATGTCCTGGTTCATGGGTGTTTTCCCCTCAGTGGATCTTGTTGACGAGCGAGGTGAGCGTCTGGCCGTGGACCTCGTCGAAGTCGGTGACGCCGGCCGCGCGCAGGGTCTTGACGGCGGCCACCCACTCGACGGGCGCGGACAGCTGGCGGGCGAGCAGGTCGGGGCCGTCGAACAGGCCGCCGGTGACGCTGGAGACGACCGGGGTGGTGGCGGGCCGGAAGTCGAACTCGGCGAGCACGGCCCGGAACTCGGCCTCGGCGGGCGCCATCAGCGGGGTGTGGAACGGGCCGCTGACGTTGATCGGCACGACGCGGGAGCCCGGCAGCGCGGCGATGGCCTTGCCCGCGACGGCCAGCTCGGCGCGGTCGCCCGCGATGGTGGTCTGGGTGTCGGCGTTGAGGTTCGCGACGAACACCTTGGTCAGGCCGGTCTCGACCAGCGCCCGGCGGACGAACGCGGCGGGCACGCCCTGCACGGCGGACATGCCGCCGCCGGTGATGCCCGACATCAGCTCGGCGCGCCGCTTGACCAGCCGCAACCCGTCGGCGAGGTCGAGCACGCCCGCGGCGACCAGCGCGTTGTACTCGCCGAGGCTGTGGCCGGCGAAGTAGGCGTGGCCGGGGTGCTCGGCGGTGCGCTCGACGCCCAGCAGGGCGTTGACGAAGAACACCGCGGGCTGGGCGTAGCGGGTGTCGCGCAGCCGGCGCTCGGGGTCGCGCAGGCACAGCTCCTCGATGGAGTACCCGAGGATGTCGTCGGCGAGGGCGGTGGCCTCGGGGTGGCGGGAGAACAGCTCCGCGCCCATCCCCTTGCGCTGCACGCCCTGGCCCGGGAAGAGAAGGCACTGCACGGCGGTTCTCCTATCCAACTCGGCGGGGTGGTCGGACCGATTCGAAGCGCACCCGCGTGCGCAGGGACTCGCGGGTGAAGCGGCGGGCGCCCGCGCCGGGCCCGCAGTCGAGGATCCGGGTCACCTCGGCGTCGGCCACGGCGTGGCCGGCGGCGGGTGCCCAGTCGATGGGGCGGACGAAGACCTGCCGGAGGTACTCGTCCACGAGGTCGTCGGCGTGCTGGAGGTTGCGCGGCCCGTCGGCGGCGTAGACCGGGATCGCGAGCCGGTCGGGGGTGGGCCACGGGCCGGTGAAGTCGGCGTCGGCGCGCACCCGGTCCACCACGGGCGCCAGGGCCGGGGTGTGGAAGGGGATCGTGTTGGGCAGGAACGCCCAGGTCACGCCGGGGCGTTCGAACTCGGGGCGGGCCGCGCGCAGGGCGAGCAGCGCGGCGGTGGGTCCGCTGAGGACGTGCGCGGTGGGCGCGTTGAGCAGGCCGAGCGTGACGGTGGTGGCGGGTGCGCCGGCTGTGTCGGCTGTGTCGGCTGTGTCGGCTGTGCCGGTCAGCAGGTCGTCGAGCTCCTCGCGGGACATGCCGGTGACCGACGCCATGGGGCCGGGCGCGGCGCCCCTGCTTCCCCGGTAGGCGGCGACGAGGGCCGGGTCCGGCTCGGGGTCGGGCGCGACCTGGTGGGCGCGGACGAGGCTGACCACGACGAGCCTGACCGAGGCGGCGACCAGGTCCAGGAACTCGTCGAGCCGGGTGGGCCGCAGTCCCGCGACGACGGCGGCCTGCAGGCCGATGCTGTGGCCGAGCGCGGCGACGACGCCGTCCGCCGGGCCCCACGCGGCCGGCTGGAGGTGGCAGAGCTGGTGCACGTGGACGCACGCGCCGGCCGCCGTGGAGTCCAGGGCGGGCGGGTCGACGCCGTCGAGCCATTTCTCCAGCGGCAGCCCGCCGGGCAGCGCGACCGGTCCGAGGTATTCGGCGGCGGCGTCCAGCGCGTACTGCACCGCGGTGAAGAACGCGGTGTTCTCGGGACGTGCGCGCAACGTTCGCAGGGTTGTTATCAAAGTGTCGTTGTTCCCACCGAGACCGTCGAACAGCAATAGGGAGCGCATGGCACCTCGACCCGTTCCGGGCAGCAGGGGACGGACCGGGTTCGACCCCGCGTGCGGGGCCGACACCTGGTCAGATGTGTTAACAGGAGGTCAATGGGTAATTGCTCGGATGCGACGGACCGATAGGCCACACCTATGGGGCCGGGGTCTCCATTCGCCTTTTTGATGACGGGCCCGCAGCCCGTTCCGGTGTTCTCCTCGGTCGATCGTCGTGTTTCCGAACGCGGCGTTACGCTAATCGCGAGGAGTGTTCACGACAATTGTCCGCCCAGTGACCGAAGACATGTCCGGAACCGAACCACCCGGCTCGGTCGGAACAGCGGAAGTCCCTCACCTGCGCAATCGGGGCCGTCCCGTACCGGTACCGCTTGTCCGCAGACCTGCGGGGCGGGTACGGGAGCACGTAGCGCGCCCCTCGCCCGCCTCCGGGCTCCCGAACGCAGAACTCGGGGGTCCTGAACGCAGGACTCACGCGTCGCGAGCGTCGGACTCTCGGGTCCTGAGCGTTGGACTCTCGGGTCGCCGACGCATGACTCGCCCGGGTCGACCCACCGCTCGCCGGCGAGTCATGCGCTCGTGACGCGCGAGTCATGCGTTGGGGACGGGTGAGTCGTGCGCTCGTGGCGGGTGGGTCGTGCGGTGGGGACGCCGCCGGGGGTGGGTGCCCCCGGCGGCGTCCGGGTGTGCCGTCTGCCCTGGGGGTGGCCTACGGCACAGGTCTGAGGGGGTCGGCGTTCGGCTCGCCGGGGCCCCGCGGGGCCAGTCAAGCGACGACGCGGTGGCGGCGCCAGGCAGAAGTGCCGGCAGGAATACCAGGAACAACCGGGTCGGGCCCCGACGGGTCGGGGCGGCGGCGTTGGACCGAACGGACCATCGGCATGAGGTCCACTGTGGACCATATGCAGATTTCTCTACGTCACCCTACGGATGTTTCCGCATCCGTGCGGCCTCATGGTGGGTGAACCGCACCGATGCCCGCACAACGACGTGCGGCACTCACCGGGAGGTGCACCCCGATGATCCACACCGCTCCCTCCGCGCACGCGGACGAAGCGGGGAGCAGGGCCGAGACCATGGCCCGCTTCCTGCGCGACGTACCCGTCCCCTTCACCCGCGTGCTGTCCCTGTGGGTGGGCTACCGCCTGCGCCGCGACCCCCGACGACCCGACGCCCCGCACGTCCTGACGCCGCGCCAGGCCCACCTGCTCGGCTTACCGCCGGGCACGCGGGTGACCCGACGCGAGGGGTACCTGGTCCCCAACCTCGGCGACAGCTCCCCCCGGCTGGCCGCCATCACCGCGCTCGTGCACCAGCAGGCCCTCGACCTCGACGAACCGCGCCGCGAGGACCTCGCCCGCGGCTACACCCCGCTCGGCGTGCTGCTGACCGAGGCGCGCCGGGCCACCCACTACGCGACCACGGCCCGCGCGCCCGAGGACCCCGACTTCGCCGACCCGCTGCCCGACCTGCCCGGGGACGTGCCCGTCCTGTGGTGCCAGGCCACGCTGCTCAGCGCGGGCAGACCGGTGGCGCTGGTGCGCGAGTCCGTCTACCTGGCGGCCTTCACCGGCCGCCGGCCACCCGACCTGTCCGCCCACCTCACCCCGGCGCCGCCCCGACTGGTGTCGTGATGCACGCCCGGACCGCCGCGCTGGCCGCCACGACGGTCGCGGCGGGGTCCAGCGGGTACGTGGTCGCCGCGGTGCTGACCGAACTGGCCGCCGACCACGGGGTGTCCGCCGCCGCGGCGGGCACGGCGATCACCGCGTTCGCCCTGGCCTACGCGGTCGGCTCGCCGCTGCTGGCGATCGCGACGACGCGCTTCGGCCGGCGGGCGGTGCTGGTGGTCGCGCTGCTGGTGGCGGCGGTGGGCAACCTGGGCGCGGCGGTCGCGCCGACGTTGGACCTGCTGCTGGTGGCCCGGGTGGTCACCGCGTGCGGCGCGGCGCTGGCGACCCCGGCGGCGACCGCGGTGGCGGCCCGGCTCAACCCCGGCCGACCGGCGGCGGCGATGGCCGTGGTCACGGGCGGGCTCACCGCGGCCACGCTGCTGGGCGTGCCGGCCGGCCGGTTCGTGGCCGACCAGTTCGGCTACCGGGCGGCGTTCGTGCTGACCGCGCTGCTGTGCCTGGTGGCGGCGCTGGTGGTGCGCGCGGCGGTGCCGGCCGTCCCGCCCGGTCCGGTGGTCGACGTGCGGCAGCGGTTGGCCCCGCTGGCCGATCGGCCGGTGCAGCGGCTGCTGGCGGTGTCGCTGCTGGCGTGCCTGGGCACGTTCAGCGTCTACGGCTACCTGGGTCCGGTGCTGGGCGGTTCGCCGTCGGGAGGGAACCTGCTGGCCTACGGGATCGGCGGGGTGCTCGGCAACGCGCTCGGCGGCGTGGCGGCCGACCGGTGCGGGCCGCGGGTCCCGCTGCTGGTGGCGCTGGGCGGCAGCGCGGTGGTGCTGGCGCTGCTGCCGGCGGTGGTGACGGGTCCCGGACCGGGACCGGCGGTGCTGCTGTTCGCCTGGGGCGCGTTGTTCTGGGCGTTCAACCCGCCGCTGTTCGCGGCGCTGGTGGCGCTGGACCCGGACCGGGCGAACCTGCTGCTCGCGCTGAACGCCTCGGCCATCTACGCGGGCATCGCGGGGTCGGGCGTGCTCGGCGGCGCGGTGGACGCGCGCGTCCTGCCGCTGGTGGGCGCGGTGATCACGCTCGGCGCGGTCGCCGTGGTGGCCACGACCCGGCGCGCCGGGCCGGGCACCGGGCCGGCAGGCGCGAGTCCGCCGGGTGCGGAGCTGCCGGGCACCGAACCGGCAGGCGCTGACCTGCGGGGCGCTGACCTGCGGGGCGCTGACCTGCGGGGCGCTGACCTGCCGGAGCCGCCGGAGGGAGGTGTGCCCGCGCCGCGCTCCCCCGCCGACGGCGCGCCGGTGGGACGGGAGGTGGCCCGCTGACCGGTGCGGTGCCGAAGTCCGGTCCCGGTGCGGCCCGGTCCCGGTGCCGGTTGAGACACGGGGGTGGCGGCACCCTTCGACCGGACGGCTGACTCGGGCGGCGTGCTGCGGCATGCTGGATCGGTGCTGTCCTCGGTCGACCCCGACCGGGTCGACCCGCCTGCGGGCGGTGGCGACCCGGTCGCGACGCTGGTCGTGCTCGCCCCGCTGGGGGCGGTGGTGGCGGTGGTGCTGTGGTGGTCGGAGCGGCGGGCGGCGCGGCGGCGGGCGGTGGTCGAGGACCCGGTGGCCGAGGACGCGGTGCTGGGGCTCGACGACCTGATCCGGGTGGCGGGGCTGCTGGTGCTGGTGCGGTTGCTGTCGGCCCGGGACGTCCCGGGCGGGTCGGTGCAGGACGCGGGGTCAGCGCAGGACGCGGGGCCGGCGGCGGCCCAGGGCGAGGCCGTTGGCGACGTGGCGGGCGGCTTCGCGGCCGGTCCACCCCTCGACCCCGTCGTGGGGTGCGGCGGCGGCGAGCAGCAGTGAGCGGGCGGTGGCCTCGTCCAGCCAGCCCGCCCCGACGAGTTCGCCCAGGCGGCACGCGGCGGTGAACACCACGTGCGCGCGCACGCCGGGGCGGGCCTCCTCGACGCGCCGCACCTCGCCGTCCACGACGGCGTCCCGGTAGGCGGCCACGCGCCGCCCGGAGCGGTGGCGCTGCACGGGGATGTCGAGGTGCTCGGGCGGCGGCGGGGTGAGCACGGCGACGAGCCAGTCGGGGGCGGGCGCGACGGGCAGGTCGCGCAGCACCCGGTACCGGCGCGTGCCGAGCAGGGACCCGGCGGCCACCACGTACCCGCCGACGCCGCGGGTGTCGACGTGCGGGGCGAGCCTGCCGGCGGTGTTGCCCAGCGGCACATCGGGGGCGAGGAAGTAGCGGTGCTCTCCCCCGGAGGCGGTGCTCACCGAGTAGGTGTCGCGCGGGTCGTCCTCGCCGTGCTGCCAGGCGCGCCGGGCGAACGCCTCGCGACCGTGGGGCACGTCGAGGTCGACCACGAGCAACCCGGCCGCGCCGCACGAGATGCCGACGTTGTAGGGGTGCCGGGACCACCAGCGGCGGATGAGGTCGCGGTCGAGGGTGGCCTCGCGGTCCCAGCCGCGCAGGGCGGGCGCCTTGTCGTGCGGGCGCAGCGGCAGGACGGGCCAGCCGCGCGCGGCGGCGGCCAGTGCCGCCCGGTACCTGGACATGCGCTCCCCCCGTTCGCGTGGTGCCGGCGGGGGAAGCGCCGTGCCGTCCAGTGTGCCCCGGTCAGGGCTCGCGGTACAGGGCCACCAGGACGCCGTGCCGGAACTCGTGCCCGCCCGCGTCCTCGGCCTCGTCGACGAGGCCGCGCAGGTGCTCGCCCAGCTCAACGTCGGCGGCCGGGGTCAGGCGCAGGTGGCGCAGCAGGAGCAGGGGGTCACCGGTGTCGGCGGCCGAGGCGCTGGTGATCGACGTGCTGGACAACCGGGCGGCGCCCCGGCGCGGTTCATCCTTTCAGGGAGTGGAGCGGTTCGGCGGGCCGGATAAAATTCGGGGTTCGTGGCGCCGTGAAACGACATCGGGGTTCTCCATGGACGACGACCGCCTCGTCGGCAGGGTCGCGCGGCGGCTGCGGCTGTTCGACTCCAACGCGGACGGGGTGGTGCGCGGGCGCGACGTGACGGCGGCGGCCGAGCGCGTGGTGCGCGGGTTCCGGGTACCGCCGGCGTCGATCCGGGCGGAGCGCGTGCGCGCGGTCTACGAGGTGCTGGCGCTGGCGCTGGTGGCGGAGTTCGGCGACGCGGCACGCGACGAGGTGCGCTGCGAGCGGTTCGCGGCGGCGGTGGGCGCGGACCCGGCGCGGCGGGCGCGACTGGGGCTGCGGATGGCGCGGGCGGACGCGGTGGCCGTGCGGGAGTGCCTGGCGGGCAACGGCGAGGCGGTGGGGGCCGAGCAGGTGGCCGGCGTGGTCGTGGCGCTGGGCGCGCACCCGGGCCACGCGCCGGCGATCCGGCGGGCGTGGGAGCGCGACGGGGCGCCGATCGCGCTCGCCGCCGTCGACCTCCCCCTCGCGGCCTACTTCGGGGGACGCGGCCGGCCGGGGCTCT
This sequence comes from Saccharothrix sp. DSM 118769, assembly GCF_052936295.1. Taxonomy (NCBI): domain Bacteria; kingdom Bacillati; phylum Actinomycetota; class Actinomycetes; order Pseudonocardiales; family Pseudonocardiaceae; genus Saccharothrix; species Saccharothrix sp. DSM 118769. The sequence goes on from NZ_CP193627.1 coordinate 4,964,006, forward strand.
ACGGCCCGCCGGGATAACTCGGCGGTTCACACGTCCGAGCGGAGCGGACCGGCCCGACACCGCCCCCGACCATCCACTCCGGACACCCAGCGGTCGCCCGGCACCCCCAGCCCACGAGACCGCCGTGGCCCCGCCGGACCGGCGCGACACCCGCCCCGGCCCACGAGACCGCCTGACCCGACCCGCCGAGCCCCCCACGTGGCAGGATCACCGCCGTGACCGTCCCGGCCGTGCTGCGCACGCTGGCCCGACTCAGCGCCTCCGAACAGCCGCAACGGGTCCAGCTCGACCTCACCAAGACCGCCGGCCTCGCCTGGATCGGCGACGGGACCGCCGGGTGGACCGCCCTGACCGCCCGCCCCGGCACACCCGCCGGACCACCCTGGATCGCCTCCCCCTCCCAGCACCAGGCCGCGCTGCGCCTCGCCCAGTTCGACGCCCTGCACCACGAGGACCGCCTGCTCCGCCTCGGCTGGGCCTTCCTGTGCGGCCCCACCCGCGTCAACGGGCAACGACGACGCCTCTGCCTGCCCCTCGCGTCACGCCCCGTGCGACTGCGCCACGTCGCCGGACGCCGCCACACCCTGCACGCCGCCGGCGACACCGCCCTCTTCCCCCTCGTCACCGACTGGACCCGGGCCGCCGACCTCGAAACCGGCCTCACCACCGACCACTCCTGGATCACCGCCGTGCTCGCCGCCGCCGGCCTCGACCCCGTCCCCGTCCTCGACGCCGCGCACGACCCGCGCCGCTACGTCGGCGGCGACCAACTCGTCGTCGTCGCCGGGACCGGCCTGCACGCCGGCGAACCCGTCGTCACCACCGGACGCGGCAACGACCTCCACACCTGGGCCCGCACCCCCGGCGTCGAGCACACCGCCCTCGCCGCCCTCTACGCCCAGCACCACGACCCCGCCCCGGCCACCGGCGAACCGGTCACCGGCGAACCGGTCACCGGCCCCCTGCCGCTCAGCCCCGACCAGCGCGCCGCCGTCCTCGCCGCCCGCCGCGCACCCGTCACCGTCCTCGGCGGACCACCCGGCAGCGGCAAGACCCACACCCTCGCCGCCATCGCCCTCGACGCCGTCGCCGCCGGCCGCTCCGTCCTGCTCGCCAGCCGCACCCGCAGCGCCGCCGACGCCCTCGCCACCGCACTGCACCGCGCCGGCGGCCCCGCCCCCGTCCTCTTCGGCGACTCCGAACTCCGCCAGGACACCGCACGCGAACTCGCCGACGGACCCACCGCCACCACGACCACGAACGAACTCGCCACCCTCGACCACGCCCGCCGCGCCGCCGACGCCGCCGTCACCACCGCCGAACGCGCCATCGCCGCCGCCCTGCGCGACGAAGAACTCCTCCACGCCGCCGTGCACCGCGAAGCCCTCATGCCCGCGCACCGGCTCGTCGCACCCCGCGCCTTCGACGCCGACACCGACCTCGACCGCCTCCGCACCCTGCTCCGCCCCCGCACCGGCCCCCTCGCCCGCACCCGCACCGCCCTCGCGCTGCGCACCGCACGCCGCCGCACCGGCGCACCGGACGGCACCACCACCGCCGACCTCGCCGCGGCCCTCACCGCCGCCGAGCAGTCCGCCGCCCACGTCCGCGTCGCCGCACGCGGCGGCACCGACCTGCACGCCCTGCGCGACCTGCTCGCCGAAGAGGACACCCGCGCCCACGCCGCCACCGCCGCCTGGCTGCGCGCCCTCGCCACCGGCCACCGCGGCACCGGACCACGACGCGCCGTCGCCGCGCTCGCCACCGCCCTGCGCTCCGGCCCCGCCGCCCGCCGCCGCGCCCTCGCCACCATCCCGCCCCACGACCTCGTGCGAGCCCTGCCCGTGTGGGTCGGCACCCTCGCCGACGTCGAAAACATCCTCCCCGCCGCACCCGGCATGTTCGACCTCGTCGTCCTCGACGAGGCCGGCCACGTCGACCAACCCCTCGCCGCACCCGCCCTGCTGCGCGGCCGACGCGCCGTCATCGGCGGCGACCCACGCCAACTGCGCCACGTCTCCTTCGTCGGCGACCAGGCCGTCCGCGACGCCCTCGCCGCCGAGGGCACCACCGCCCTCGCCGACCGCCTCGACGTGCCCAAGGTCAGCCTCTTCGACGCCGCGACCGCCGTCGCCGACGTCCACCACCTCACCGAGCACCACCGCTGCGCGCCCCACCTCATCGGCTTCGCCGCCACCCGCTTCTACGACGGCCGCATCGCCCTGCTCACCACCCACCCCGCCCTCGCCGACGTCGACCGCATCGACACCGAACACGTCCCCGGCACCCGCGACGACAAGGGCGTCAACCACGTCGAGGTCGACGCCGCCCTCGCCCACGTCCGCCGCCGCACCGCCGCCGGCACCCGCTCCATCGGCGTCGTCACCCCGTTCCGCGCCCAGGCCGACGCCCTCGAACAAGCCCTCCTCGACCGCCTCACCCTCGACGAGATCACCACCGGCGGCGTCCGCGTCGGCACCGTCCACGGCGTGCAGGGCTCCGAGTTCGACGAGGTCGTCATCAGCTTCGCCCTCACCGACGACGACCGCCCCCACGCCTGGCGCTTCGCCGGCGACCGCAACCTGCTCGCCGTCCTCACCACCCGCGCCCGCCACCGCGTCCACGCCATCACCTCGGCCACCGCGCCCGTCGGCCTCGTCGCCGACTACCTCGCCCACGCCGACACCCCGCCCACCGGCACCCCCGGCACCGCACCCGCCGACGAGTGGACCGCCCGCCTCGCCGACGAGCTCACCGCCCTCGGCCTCACCACCCGCACCGGCTACCCCGTCGGCCACCTGCACGTCGACCTCGTCGTCGGCGAACGCGCCCACGCCGTCGCCCTCGACACCCGCCCCCACCCCGACGGCCCCGCCGCCCACCTCACCCGCTGGCGCGCCCTGCGCGGCGCGGGCTGGCGCGTCCACGACGCCTTCCCCAGCCGCTTCGCCCACGACCCCGCCCGCGCCGCCGTCACCCTCGCCCACGAACTCACCACCGGTCAGCCCTGACCGGCGGCCCGGTCACCCCGCCGAACGACGGACCTCACCGCCCGACGACCCCTCCCACCGCGCACGCACCCACTCCAGGCACGACACGGCCGACGACAGCACCGACAGGTGACCGTCCCCCGCCGACACCCGCAGCTCCGCCCCCGCGCACCGCCCCGCCAACCACCGCGAGTGCGCCGCCGGCACCACGCGGTCCTCCCCGCCGTGCACCAGCAGCACCGGTGCCACCACGTCGGCCGGGTCGAACCCCCACGGCGCCACGTACGCCAGGTCGTCGTCCACCGCGCCCGGCGCACCCAGCGCCGGACCCACCACCGACCCGAACCACGACCACTCCCCCTCCAGCGCGGCCCAGTCCGCCGACGTGAACCCCGGCTCCCGCTCCTCCCCCGACGCCTCGAACGCCGGCTTCACCGCACGCCCCGCCACCGCCGCGCGCAACGACGCCCCACCCGACTCCGCCATCCCCGCGAACCAGTCCAGCCCCTCCGCGCCGTACGGGGCCAACCCCGCCACCGACACGACGGCCACCACCCGCCCGCCCAGGAGCGCACCGCACGCCAGCGCGTGCGGCCCACCACCGGAGTGCCCCACCACCGCGAACCGGCCGACCCCCGCCGCGTCCGCCACGGCCGCCGCGCACACCGCCGCCGACGCCACGTCCCGCCCCGGCCGCCCCGACGACCCGCCGTACCCGGACCGGTCGAAGGACAGCCACCGCAGACCCAGCCGGGCGGCGTCCGCGAACAGCGGCGCGGGCGGCGCGCCGAGGTTCGGCGTCCCGTGGTGCCACACCACCGGGAGCCCGTCCCCGCCCGTGTCGCAGGCGTGCAGCACGGGACCACCGGGCAACTCGACGTCGAACTCGATCATCACCGCGCCGAGCCTGGCGCCGCGCGTCCTCAGCGGGTTTTCGCTGGTCAGGACGTTCGGCACCAAGCTCGGCGCGATGCAGAACTTCTTTTTGTCTACACTGAAGTTATCGAGTGGACGGTACCAGTGGTCCCGGTCAGCGCTCGTCCTCCCCCGATCGGGACCTGCTCGCCCGCAGCGACCCGGGGTGCGCCTTGGCCGACGGGTCCTTGCGGGTCTTGAGCAGGCTCGCGACCGTGACGATCGCCAGGACGCCGATGATCACGCCCAGGCTGACCGGCGTCGCGATCTCCGGCACGCTCGCCGACACGTCCACGTGCAGCCAGTGCAGGATCAGCTTCACGCCGATGAACGCGAGGATGACCGCCAGCCCGGTCGACAGGTAGACGAGCCGGTCCAGGAGGCCCTTGACCAGGAAGAACAGTGCCCGCAGGCCGAGCAGCGCGAAGGCGTTGGCGACGAAGACGATGTACGGCTCCTCCGTCACGCCGAACACGGCCGGGATGGAGTCCAGGGCGAACAGCAGGTCGATGCCGCCGATGGCGACCAGCACGATGAACAGCGGCGTGCCGACCCGCTTGCCGCCCTCCCGGGTGAACAGCTTGCCGCCGTCGTACTCGGTGGACAGCGGCAGCACGCGCCGCGCGGTGCGCACGACCGCGTTGTTCTCCACGTCCGGGTCCTCGTCGCGGTGCCGGAACAGCTGCACCGCGGTGAAGATCAGCAGCAGGCCGAACAGCAGGAACATGAACGAGAACAGCGAGAGCAGCGTCGCGCCGAGCGCGATGAAGATGGCGCGCATCACCAGCGCCAGCACGATGCCGAACGTCAGCACCTTGTGCTGGTGCTCCTCGGGCACCGCGAACGTGGTCATGATGATCACGAACACGAACAGGTTGTCGACCGACAGCGACTTCTCGACGATGTAGCCCGCGAAGTACTCGGTGCCGAACCCACCGCCGTGGGCCATCGTCAGCCACACGCCGAAACCCACGGCGACCAGGATGTAGAACACCGACCAGGCGGTCGCCTCGCCGAACCCGACCCGGTGCGGCCGGACCGCGGCGAGCACCAGGTCGACCGCGAGCAGCAGCAGGATCAACCCGATGGTCACGCCCCACGTGAGCGCGTCGATCTCCAGCACCCGTTTTCCCGCCTTCCGCTCGTCGGTGGAGGTGGCAGCTTCGCAGAAACGGACATTAGTGGGCAAAACGCCACACCGTGCCCGGATCAGGAGTGACCAGGACCATGCCCGAGGTTCCACCCGGCCGCATGGCCAAACCCCCGCCCGACGGGCGTCACGCCCCCGTGGTGGAACCGGGTCGGACGATCATCAGCACGGTGACGGCCGCCCACAGCAGGTTGAACACCCCGGTCTGCATCGCCAGCCGCCCGGGCCACGACGCCCCCACCGTCACCGGGTCGTGGCCGACCCCCTCCAGGACCGCCTGCTGGCGCGGCAGCACCGCCAGCACGAGCACGCCGGCCGCCACCGCGGTCAGGGCGATCGACGTGATCAGCCACGCGTCGCCGAGCACGCCGAGGCTGCTCGCGGTGAACAGGCCGAACAGCGGCACCGCCACGCCCAGCGCCGCGTAGACCCGGCAGATGCGGTTGAGCGTGCGCAGGACCACGACGTCGCGCTCCTCCCCCGTGGCCAGCGCCCGGCGCGTGGCGGCGGGGAACATGCTCGCCGCGACGGTGACCGGCCCGATCGCGACGATCGCGGCCAGCACGTGCAGCGACAGCAACACCTTCGTCATGATCAGGACGCTAACCGGGCCGCGCGCCCGGCGGCACCGGCCGGAATGCCATCTTCCACCTGGTTCCCGCCATCCGCCGTGACCTGCCCGGTCCGACCGAGGCGCAGGTCAGCGGTCTGGCCAGAACCCGTTACCGTGGTCGCCATGCACACGATCGCCGTCCTGGCGCTCGACCGGGTCGTCCCGTTCGACCTGGCCACGCCGATCGAGGTGTTCGCCCGCACCCGGCTGCCCGACGGGCGCGCCCCGTACCGGGTCAGGGTGTGCGCCGCCACGCCGACCGTGGACGCGGGCGCGTTCACCCTGCGGGCGCACTGGGGGCTGGAGGCGCTGGCCGCCGCCGACACGATCGTGCTGCCCGGCACCACCGCGCCCGACGAGCCCGTGCCGGACGAGGTGCTCGACGCCCTGCGCGCCGCCGCCGCCCGGGGCACCCGCATCGCGTCGATCTGCACGGGCGCGTTCGTGCTCGCCGCGACCGGCCTGCTGGACGGCCTGCGGGCGACGACCCACTGGGTGGCCGCGCCCGGGCTGGCCGCCCGCCACCCGGCGGTCGAGGTCGACCCGGACGTGCTCTACGTCGACAACGGGCAGCTCCTGACCTCGGCGGGCGCGGCGGCGGGCCTGGACCTGTGCCTGCACCTGATCCGCCGCGACCACGGCTCGGCGGTGGCCGCCGACGCGGCGCGGCTGTCGGTCGTACCGCTGGAGCGCGAGGGCGGCCAGGCCCAGTTCATCGTGCACGACCCGCCGCCGGTGCCCCGCGGCACGACGATGGAGCCGCTGCTGGCGTGGCTGGAGGACAACGCGGCGGAGGAGCTGACCCTGGAGGACATCGCCGCGCGGGCGGGCACGAGCACCCGGACGCTGAACCGCCGCTTCCGGGAGCAGACCGGCACCACTCCCCTCCAGTGGCTGCTGCGCGCCCGCGTCCGCCGGGCCCAGTACCTGCTCGAAGCCACCGACCACCCGGTCGAGCGCATCGCCGCGCAGGTCGGGTTCGGCTCGCCCACCGCGTTCCGCGACCGGTTCAAGCGCGTCGTCGGCACGAACCCGGGCGGCTACCGCGCGGCGTTCCGCACCGCCGCCGCGCCGTCCCGTTAGGACCTCCGGCTCAGGCCGGGTCGAGCGGGACGCGCACCCGGGCCGGGGCGAGACCGGCCGGCGGCCAGGAGACGAGCAGGTCGGCGACGTCCCCGTGCCGCTCCAGCACGAACTCCCGGGTGCCGTCCAGGGCGTCCCCGCCGCCGGACCACGAGCCGTGCGACGCGTGCGCCCGGTGCGCCACGCCGTCGTGCAGCACCGCGACGCGCGGCTCGTGGTCCGGGTCCGCACCCGGCGGGGAGGTGGCCGCCGAGAGCTCGCGCGCCACCTCGCCCCGCGCCACGCACACCAGGCCGAGGGACAGCAGGTCGGGACCGACGGTGGCCAGCCGGCCCAGCACCAGCACGGCGTGCTCGCCGCGGTGCAGGACGCGCTGGGCGACGGCGATCGCGCCCTCCTCGACCGCGACGCGCGGCGAGGCGCGCGAGAACCGCTCCTCGAACTCCCCGGTCGTCGGCGTCGCGAGCACCGGCGCGTCCCAGATGGACGCGGTGCCGCGCGCCACCTCCTCCCGACCCGGCAGCGGGAACGCGACCGCGGTGTCCGGGAGGCCGAGCGAGGGCCACCCGAGCACCAGGTCGAGCCGGTCGTGGACCGGCGGGAGCCAGTAGGCGGCGCGCCGGGACGGGCCGAACTCGCCGTCGTGGTCGTCACCGCTGTCGGTCGTCCACACCGACTCGCGCACCCGGTGCGCGCGGCCGTCGCCGTCGCGCCACCCGACGCGCAGGGCGTCGTCGTCCCCGGGCGGCACGCGGGTGGCCGGTCCGCCGCGCCGCTCGCGGATGTCGCGCTGCCGTTCGAGGGCGGTGCGCCGGTCCAGCGGCTGCCGGGCGAGGAGCTCCAGCACCAGGCCGGACGTCCGGGAGACCGCGCTGACCAGGCCGACGCTCGCGCCCGGCCACCGCACCAGCACCCCGCCGCGGTGCGCGGGCACGCCCAACGTCGCGAACTCCTCCACCGGTCGAGCATCCCGGTCGCCGGAGCGGCCGGCAACCGGCTCCCGCCGGCGGGTCGTGGAAGGCGGTCAGCCGCCGAGGGCCCGGGCGCACTCGGCGGCGCCGGGTCTGCGCCGCACCGACAGGGCCGTCATCAGCAGCAGCAGGCGGGTCAGGTCGGCGGGCAGGCCCGGCGGCACGGCGGGCGGGCGGTCCAGGCGCGCGAAGGCGGCGTCCACGGCACCGCCTTCGTACTCGCGGCGGCCGGTCAGGCACTCCAGCAGCACCAGGCCCAGCGAGTAGACGTCGGCGGGCGGTCCCACCTCGCCGCCGCGGACCTGCTCGGGCGCGAGGTAGGCGGCCGAGCCGACCACGTGGTCCCGGCGGGTGAGGCGCGTCGCGCCCGGTCCCCGGGCCAGGCCGAAGTCGGCGAGGTGGGCGTTGCCGCCGGCGTCGAGCAGCACGTTGGACGGCTTCACGTCGCGGTGCACGACACCCCGTTCGTGGACGTGCGCGAGCGCGTCGGCCAGGCGGGAGCCGAGCGCGCGCACGGCCTCCGGCGGCATCGGCCCGTCGGCGAGGCGGTCGCGCAGCGTGGGGCCGTCGACCAGCCGCAGCACCACGAACGGCCGGTGGCCGGCGGTGCCCGCGTCCTGCACGGACACCAGGGCGGGGTGGTGCAGGTCCGCCAGGGTGCTCACCTCGCGCTGGAAGCGGCGGCGCGCGGTGGGGTCGTCGTCGAGGGTGAACAGCTTGACCGCGACGAACCGGTCCAGGCGGGTGTCCCACGCCCGGTGCACGACGGCCGTGCCGCCGCTGCCGAGCAGGCCGTCGAGGCGGTACCGGCCCGCGAGCAGGCCGTCGATCCCGAGCAGGTCGTCGTGCCGCGACACGCTCCGCACCCTTCCGTCGCCGTGGTGGGAGGCGGCGTGTTCCCGCCCCACCGGGTTCCCAAACCCGCCGACCGCCCCCCGCTTCGGGAACGCGCAGCCGAGGCCGTCGCGCACGCGCGGGGGCCGAAGGCATAGGGTCGTCCGATCATGGACCCCCTGCCGCCGCCCGCCCCGGGCGACCCGGTCGCCGTCGTCGCCTGCTTCGAGGACCTGCCCGCCGCGGTGTGGGGGTTCGCCGGGCCGGACCTGGCCGTGGTGGCGGCCAACCGCGCCGCGCGCGAGGCCCTGCCGGAGGTCGCCGGCCGGGTCCTCGACCTCGCCCGGCGGTGCTACGCGCAGGGCCGGGTCGTCGTCGACGAGGAGCGGCGCGCGCCCGCCGGGGGCTTCTCCACCGTCACGTGCCGACCCTGGCCGGACGGCGACGGCGACGGCGCGGTGGGCGGCGTGATCGCGCACGTGGTCGACGTGACCGCGCAGGTGCTGGCCCGCGAGCGGACCGCGCGGGAGGTGGCGCAGGCCGCGCGGCGCGCCCTGCTGCCCGACGCGCTGCCGGTCCTGCCCGGGCTCCGGCTCGCCGCCCGGTACGTCGTGGCGGAGGACGAGCGGGCCGCGGGCGGCGACTGGTTCGACGCGGTCCCGCTCGGCGACGGGCGGGTCGCGCTGCTGGTCGGGGAGGTCGTGGGCTGCGGACCGGTCGCGTCGGCGGCGATGTCCGGGCTGCGCGCGGTCGCGCTGCGCGCCCTGTGGGCGAGCGCGCCGGTCGAGGAGGTGGCGGCGCAGCTCGACGCGTTCGCCTCCCGCTCCCCGGCCGCCCGCGCCGCCGCGGTGTGCCTGGTGGAGCTGGACACCGCCACCGGCGAGGTGCGGGGCGTGAACCGGGCCCACCCGCCCGCGCTGGTCGTGTCCGCCGACGGCGGCACCCGGTTCCTGGCGCGGGACCGGCCCGGCGGACCGCTGGGCGTGGGCGCGCCGGACGCCGGGGCGTGGCACGACCGGTTGCGCGCCGACGACGTCCTGGTGCTGTACTCCGACGGGCTCGTGGAGCGCGAGGGCCGCCCGCTGGACGCCGGTCTGGCCGCGCTGGCCGGCGTCGCCTCGGCCGCGCTCGCCGAGACCGGCGGTCCGCCGCGCCACCCGGCGGACCGGCTGTGCGCCGCCGCCGTGCGGCGCATGGGGTGGCCGGGCCACGGCGACGACGTGACCGTGCTGGTGGCCGAACGGCTGCCCGAGGCGCACGCCCCGCTCGCGGTGACGCTGGACGCCGACCCGGCGAACCTCGCGGTCCTGCGCAGGCGCCTGGCCGACTGGCTCGCGGTGCCGGACGTGGACGAGGACACCGCCTACGCGATCCAGCACTCGGTGGGCGAGGCCGTCACCAACTCGGTGGAGCACGGCTACGACCGCGACGGCGGCGAGGTGCGGGTGACGGCCCGGCTCACCGACCTGGGCGCGGCCGAGGTCGTGGTGCACGACCGGGGGCGCTGGCGGGCGGCGCCCGAGTCCCCCGGCGGGCGGGGGCGCGGGCTGGCGTTGATGCGGCACTTCGCGGACACCGTCGACGTGTCGTCCTCGGACGGGGGCACCACCGTGCGCCTGCTCCTGCCGATCACCCGGCCCGCGCACGTCGACCGCGCCGGACCGCACGCGGCGCGCGCCCGGACCGGGTTCGGCACCGTCCTGGAGCGGTCCGCGCACCCCGTGCTGAGCGTGACCGGGCCGGTCGACGCGCACACCTCGGACCTGCTGCGCGCGGCCGTGCACGAGGCGGGGCGGGGCGGCGCGCTGCCGCTCGTCGTGGACCTCACCGGGGTGACGCTGCTGGCCGGCGCGGGGGTGCGCCTGCTGTACGAGGTCACGGCGGCGCTGGGCGTCCGGCTCGTCGCGGCGGCCGGGTCGCCGGCGGGGCAGGTGCTGTCGCTGACCGGTCTGGCGCACGACGGGCGGACCCCCTGAGACCGGTGCCCACCGGGTACGGGCGGGACGCTGAACCCGCAGGTCCGCACGGTCGCGGCTCCGCGCGGGACGCCCCACCGGTAGAGTGGTGTGGATCAGTCTTCGAGCTTAGCGAGGTGAGGGACTCCGACACGGGTGTCCTGCGCGTGGTGAAAACAGACCCTCTGGTGTCGTCGTCCGGTGTCCTGACCGACGCCGGCTGGCAGAGCGCGCCCTACCCGGCCCTCCTCGCGGACGGCGACGGCACGGTGCGCGCGCTGAACCGCGCCGCCCGAGACCTGTTCCCCGGAGCTGCCGTCGGCGCGCCGCTGGCCTCCGGCTGCGCGCCGTGGCTGGCCGACGCGCACGTGCGACCGGGCCTGGCCGCCGGCCGGGTGGGCGCGCGCAGCTTCGAGGCGCACCCGGTCGAGCACGACGCCGGCGCGGTGACGTGGTGGCTCGTCGACGACACCGACGTCCGGGTGGCGCACGCCGCCCTCGGCGTCGAGCGGGAGCGCACGGCGCTGCTCAGCGAGGTGTCGACGGCCCTGCTGACGTCCCTCAACCCCGAGCGGTGCATGCAGGTCACGGCGCGGCTGGCCGCGGACCACCTGGCGGACGCGGCGCTGGTCATCGCGCCCGGGGGTCGCTTCGACCACCCCGTGACGCACTGCGTGCGCGGCGGTTCGCCGGTGCACGCCAAGCTGGAGTTCGACGCGGACGAGGTGCCCGGCCTCGGCGAGGCCCTCCAGGGCTTCCCGCCGGTGCCGTCGCGGTGGATCGACCCGGCGTCCGCGCCGTCGTGGCTGGTGCCCCCGGGTTTCGGCGCGGTCGGTTCGATCGTGGTGACCCCGCTGCCCGGCCACGGCATCCCGGCCGGCGCGCTGGTGCTGCTGCGGCGCACCGAGCAGCGCGTGTTCACCGACGACGAGGAGGTGTTCGCGCGGCTGTTCGCCGCCCGCGCGGGCAACGCGATGTCGGCGGCGCGCATGTTCGCGCAGCAGGCGTCGATCACCGAGACGCTGATGCGCGACCTGCTGCCGCCGACGCTGCACCACGTGGCCGGCGTGGAGTTCGCCGGGCGCTACCGGGCGTCGCTGGCCACCGAGCGGATCGGCGGCGACTTCTACGACGTGCACCAGGTGGAGCAGGGTGGTGCGGCGGGCGAGTCCCTCGCCGTGCTGGGCGACGTGTGCGGCAAGGGGCTGGAGGCGGCCGTGCTGACCGGCAAGGTCCGCACCGCGCTCCAGGCGCTGCTGCCCATGTCCGACGACCACCAGCAGGTGCTCTCGCTGCTCAACAACGCGCTGCTCAGCTCCCACCACACGCGGTTCGTGACCCTCGTGCTCGCCTCGGTGACCCGCTCCGGGTCCGACGTGCGGCTCCGCCTGACCTCGGGCGGCCACCTGCCGCCGCTGGTCGTGCGCCGCAACGGCGACGTGGAGGAGGTCGACACCGCGGGCACCCTGATCGGGGCGCTGCCCGACGTGCAGGCCACCACCGCGGAGGTCGTGCTGGGCCCGGGTGAGACGTGCCTGCTCTACACCGACGGCATCACCGAGGCGGTCGGCGGGCCGCTGGGCGGCGAGATGTTCGGCGAGGACCGCTTGCGGCGCGTGCTGGCCGCGTGCGGCGGGATGCCCGCGGAGGCGGTGGTGGAGCACGTGCAGATGCTCGCGTCCCAGTGGGTCGGCCCGAACAGCCACGACGACATGGCGGTGCTCGCCGTCACCGCGCCGCGCGGTCAGCACCTGACCGCGGTGGGTGGTCAGGGCCGAGGCAGGTACACCGCGTGAGCGACGTCGCGGCGTGCGCCGAACGCCTGTGGGACGCCGTCGTCGTCGGTGACGAGCTGGGCGCCGCCGACGCGGTGCTCAAGGGCCTCGACGACGGCCTGGACGCGGAGGGCGTGCTGCTGGACGTGATCGGCGCGGTGCAGCGGCGGGTCGGCGCGGAGTGGGCGGCCAACAACCTGACCGTGGCCCAGGAGCACGCGGCGACCGCCATCAACGAGCGCGTCATCGGCGTGCTGTCGACCGTGGTGGAGCGCCCCGCGCCGACCCGGGAGCGGGTCACCGTGGCGTGCGTGGACGGCGAGTGGCACGCGCTGCCCGCCCGGCTGCTCGCCGAGGTGCTGAAGCTGCGCGGGTTCCGCGTCGACTTCCTCGGCGCGCAGGTCCCCGCGCCGCACCTGATCACGCACCTGCACAGCACCGGCCCGGACGCGGTCGCGCTGTCCAGCTCCATCCCCACGCGCCTGCCGACCGCGCACGCCACGATCACCGCCTGCCAGGCGGCCGGGGTGCCGGTGCTGGCGGGCGGCAGCGCGTTCGGCCCGGACGGCCGCTACGCCCGCCTGCTCGGCGCGGACCTGTGGGCCCCGGACGCCCGGTCCGCCGCCGACCTGCTGGCGTCCGGCCCGCTGCCGCGCCCGCGCAACGGCCACCAGCCGATCGACGACCTGCCGCACCTGGGCGACCAGGAGTTCACGATGGTCTCCCGCACCGGCACGCAGCTGGTGAAGGCCGTCTACACCGGGTTGGAGGAGCGGTTCCCGGTGATGCGCTCCTACACCGACCTCCAGCGGCAGTACACCGCCGAGGACCTCGCGCACATCGTCGAGTTCTTCGCGACCTCCCTCTACACCGACGACGACTCGCTGTTCCTGGACTTCCTCACGTGGACCGCCGAGATCCTCGGCGCCCGCGGCGTGCCACCGCGCTTCCTGCCGCCCGCGCTGCGGCTGCTGGCCGCCGAGCTGCGCGACTTCCCCCGTGCCACCAGGCTGCTCGACCGGGCCCGCGTCGAGCTGACCGCCACCCTCGACGATGGACCCGCCACATGAGTTCACCCCGCCCCTTGACGTCGACCCCGGCGATCGTCGACGCGCAGACCGTGCGCGTCGTGCTGTCCGGTGACCTCTCCTACGAGAGCGGGGACGGCCTGCTGAGCACCGTCGACGCCGCGTTCGCCGGGTGGCAGGTGCGCCACCTGCACCTGGACTGCGCCGACGTCGGGTTCTGCGACTCCTACGGCCTGGCGACCCTGCTCGCCGTGCAGCGCCGCGCGGTGGCCGCCGGGGTGACCCTGGTCCTGGACAACCGCCCGGCCGGGCTGGACCGCCTGCTGCACCGGACGAACACCTTCCACCACCTGACCGGCGGCGCGCGGTCGGAGCGCCGGGAGCAGTCCGACCACTGAGGCCGAGCCGAGCCAGGGCGTCCGGCGGTCGTCGGTCAGTAGCTCAGGATCATGGTGTTCCACCAGAAGTCGAGCTTCTCCAGGACCTCCTCCGTGGCGTTCGGCGCCGTGGCGAGGGTGCCGGTCACCACGGTCCCGCTGTCCACCCACCACAGGTGCCCCGTGCCGCCGTCGAGGTAGCAGGTGAGGAACTCGCCGTCGAGCGGGCCCGCCTCGCTGCGGTAGTAGGTGGAGTAGTGGATCGCGTCGACGGTGGGCCGGCAGCCGCCGCGCGCGTCGTTGCGCGGGATGCCGCGACCGGTGACGACCGCCTGGAAGTGCGCGTCCTGCGCGGCGCGGGAGCCGAACAGGAGGAACTCGGCGCGGGCGGGCGGGTCGAAGTACTGGCTGATGTCGTTGGGTTCGGTGCAGACGACCCTGGCGGTGATCCCTTCGCCCTCCGGCTTCGCGGGGGCGCAGGAGGCGTTGCCCCGGTAGACCTCGGGGAGGGCGGCCAGCAGCGCCCGGTCCTCGGGGGTGGGGGCGGGGGTGGTCGTGGCGGGGGTGGTCGTGGCGGAGGTGCCGGCCCGGCCGGAGGTGGTGGAGGTGGGGGCGGCGGACGTGGTGGAGGTGGCGGGCGTGGTGGCACCGGTGCTCGCGGCCGTGGCGTCGCCGTTCAGCGTGGTCGTGGTGTCGAGGGCCGCGTAGGCGACCACGGCGACCACGACCACGGACGCCGCGGCGGCGAGGGCGGCCCAGCGGTGGATTCCCCGGAGCGCGGGGCGGTGCGAGGCGGGTGAGGGCTGGATCGGGTTCGGACCGGTGACCGGGCGGGGCGTTCCCGGGGCCGGGGTGCGCGGGCCCGCGTAGTGCGCCGGGCCGGCCGAGAGGGCCGGGCCGGCGGAAGGGATCGGGCCGGGCGAAGGGATCGGGCCGGTCCGGTGCTTCGGCGCGGTCGGGTCGGGGATCGTGGTCTTCGGGCCGGTGAGCGCGGTCTTCGGGCCGGTGAGCGCGGGTTTCGGGCCGGTGAGCGCGGCGCGGGCGGCCTTGGCGAGGGCACCGGCGGTCTCGTGGCGGGCGGCCGGGTCCTTGGCCATGCCCCGGGCGATCACGTGGTCCAGCGCGGCCGGGAGCGCCGGGTTGTGCTCCGTCGCGCGGGGCGGCGGTTCCTGCACGTGCGCCCAGATCTGGGCGGCGGTGCCGTCGACGGTGAACGGCCGCCGGCCGGTCAGGCAGGCGAACAGCAGGCAGGCCAGGGCGTACACGTCCGCCCGCCCGTCCACCGCGCCGCCGTCGAACCGCTCCGGCGCCATGTAGTCGAGGGTGCCGACCACCTGGCCCGACGCGGTGAGGTGCGTCGCGCTCGGTGACGCGCTGCGGGCGATGCCGAAGTCGACCAGGTAGACGAAGTCACCGGGTGCCACCAGCACGTTCGACGGCTTCACGTCCCGGTGCACGAGCCCGTCGGCGTGGGCGGCGTCCAGCGCGCTGGCCAGTTGTTCAACGATCCTCACGGCGCGTTCGGCCTCCAGCGGGCCGTCCGCGATCAGGTCGGTCAGGTCGGAGCCCTCGACCAGGCGCATGTCCAGGTAGAGCCGACCGTCGATCTCGCCGTAGGCGTGGATCGGGATGACGTGCGGCTCGCGCAGCCGGGCCACGATCTGCGCCTCCCGCCGGAACCGGGCCCGGAACGCGTCGTCGTCGTGGTACGCCGGGGACAACCGCTTCAGGGCCACGACCCGGTCGTGCAAGGTGTCGTGCGCCCGGTGGACCTCCCCCATCCCGCCGCGTCCCAGCAGCGGTCCGATCCGGTAGGGCCCGAACGTCTCTTCAGCCATGTTCTCCGCGTCCCACGTGCGCCGTCGCACGATCGACGCACCGTGACCGCGCCCGGTTCCCACCTCCCCCGCCCGTGACGCCCCGATGACGCTCCGCTCGCGGCACCGCGCGGGGGTCCCGCCCGCGGGTGAACGCGGGCCGACCGCCCCGTGTCGGAGACCGCGCGGCGGCGGCGCGCCGGTAGGGATGAGGGGCAGTCGGCAGCGGGGCGAGGGAGGACCGTGAAGGTGTTGTTGCGGACGGCGGGGGCGGTGCTCGTCGCGCTCGTGCTCGTGCTCGGTGCGGGCGGTACGGCGGGGGCCGGAGCGACCACGGGCACCGGGGCGATGGCGAGTACCGGGGCGGCGGTGCCCCCGTTGGTGATCGCCGACGAGTTCCCCGACCCGGACGTGGTCCAGGTCGACGGCACCTACTACGCCTACTCGACGAGTTCCGGGCACGGGCGGGTGCCGTACGCGACCTCGGCGAGTCCCCGGGGGCCCTGGAGCGTCCGGGGTGACGTGCTGCCGGACAAGCCCGCGTGGGCCGGGGACGGCGGGTTCTGGGCCCCCGACGTCTCGCGGCGCGCGGACGGCCGTTTCCTCCTGTACTTCACCGCCCCCGGTGCCGCCGCCGGGCGGATGTGCCTGGGGGCGGCACTGGCGGACGGGCCCGGTGGGCCGTTCACCGCCGTGTCGGAACAGCCGCTGGTGTGCGACGCCGCCGAGGGCGGGGCCATCGACCCGGCCAGTTTCGTGGACGACGACGGGACCCGGTACCTGCTCTACAAGAACGACGGGAACGCGATCGGGAAGAGGTCTTCGATCTGGTTGCAGCGGACGGGGGACGACGGGGTGTCGTTCGTCGGCGGGCGGGTCGCGCTGGTGCACGACCTCGGGGCGCAGGACCAGGGCATCGTGGAGGCCCCGGTGCTGGTCAAGCGGCCTTCGCGGTACGTGCTGTTCTTCTCGGTCGGGGCCTACAACACCCCCGACTACCGGACCGGGTACGCCGTCTCCGACTCGCTGACCGGGCCGTACGCGCGGGCCGAGCGGCCGTTGATGAGCACGGCCGGGTTCGACGGCGCGGTGGTCGGGCCCGGCGGGCAGGACGTCGGCGACGGGCACGTCTTCTTCCACGGGCACGTGGCCGGGGTCGGACGTGGTGTGTACGTCGCGGACCTGGGGTGGGACGACGACCGGCCCGTGGTGCGCGGCAGCCGGGCCCGGTACGAGGCGGAACGGGGGCTGGTCCACCGGGCCGTGGTGCGCACGGGGGTCGCCGGGGCGTCGGGTGGCTCGGTGGTGAGCGGGATCGCGAGGGCCGGCAGCGAGGTGGCGGTGCGGGTGTTCGCGCCCGGCGACGGGGAGTACGCGGTGTCCATCGGCTACGCCGCCGCGCACGGCGACGCCCGGCACGCGCTGTCGGTGAACGGCGCGCCCGCGTCGGTCGTGGGGTACCGCGAGTCGGACGCGTGGGCGGAGGCGGTGGTGGACGTCGTGCTGACCGCCGGGGTCAACGAGGTGCGGCTGCGCTACCTGGACGGGGCGGTCGAGGTCGACTACCTGGACGTGGCCTGACCCCGCCACCGGTGGCGGGGTGGCCGTCGGCGCGTTCTACCGGCGAGCCGCGAGCCCCGTGATGTCGAGGAGCTTCGTCGCCGCGCGGGACGGGTTGGCGATCCTCAGGTCGCGGCCGGTGCGGGCCAGGACCTGGCGGACCTCGGCCACGAAGCGCAGGCCGGCGGCGCCGAAGAAGGTCACCCCGCCCAGGTCGACCACCACGTCGGCGGGCGGTCGGTCGGCGAGCGCGCGGAGGGCCAGGGTGAACTGGTCGTCGCAGGCCATGTCGATCTCGCCGCTCAGCTCGACGAGGGTCTCGTCACCGTCGGACGAGCAGCGCACCTGGCCTACGACCGGTGGGTCCACATCGAGGATCACTACCGGCCGCCTTCGCATCGTCCGAACCTGGACTTTTGCACTATGACAATAGTTCGGCTCTAGTATGCGCTCGTGGCGGTGCGATCACCAAACACTGGATCAGGCGGGGCGCCCCCGCGAGCCGGCGGCGTTCGGCTCGACGGCGGCCGGTTCGGCGGCCTCGGCGAAGCCCGTCAGCCCCATGACCAGGTGCAGCCGGTCGGCCGGGCTCATGCCCGCCAGGATGCGGGCGACCTCGCGCCGCCGCAGGCGGGAGACCTCGGCCATGAGGGCCCGGCCGCTGCGGGTCAGGGTCAGCTCCACCTCGCGCCTGCTGTGGCCGCTCTCGCAACGCGCGACGAACCCCGCCGCCTGGAGCCGGTCGCACAGCCTGCTCGCCGACGACGGGATCGCGCCCATCGCCTCGGCCAGGCCGTTCAGGTTCACCCGGCCGTGCCGCGCGATCACGGTGAGCGCCTGGAACTGCGAGGCCGACACCCTCGTCTCCAACTCGTGCTGCGAGGCCGTCCACAGCGCGGCGAGCACGTCCGCCGCCCGCTCGACGGCCGCCACCGGGTCCTCCGGGCGCTGCTGGTCGTCGGTCGCCATGCCGCCTACTGTGTCACCCCGACCCCTCGCCGGAACAACCCCACGAGCCGGACCCCGGCAAGGAGGCTCCCGTGACCGCTGCGGAGAACGCCGTCGTCGGCATCGAGCAGGCCCTGAGAGCGAGCCCGCCGCACGCCCTGATCGACACGCTGCACAGCCGCCTGCGCAGCGACTTCGGCGCGGTCGACACCGAGCTGCTGCTCGCCGACTACAAGCTCAGCGTGCTGCAACCGGTGACCCGGCTGCCCGAGACGGCCGCGCCGCTGGCCATCCGCACCACCGCGGCCGGCCGGGCGTTCACCTCGCAGCGACCGCTGCTCGAACCCGACCGCGACCGGGACGGCGTGGTGGCCCACCTGCCGGTGGCGGTGCGCGGCGACCGGCTGGGCGTGCTGGTCACCAGGCTGCCCCAAGCGCCCGCGGCCGACGTGCTGCCCGCGCTGGCGGAGCTGGCCACCGCGCTGGCGCACGAGCTGGTCGTCGCCGAGCGCGACACCGACCTGTACCTGCGGGCCCGAAGACGGGAACGGCTCAGCCTGGCCGCCGAGATGCAGTGGCAGCTGCTGCCGGGGCGCGGCTGCGCGCGGGACGAGTACTCCCTGGGCGGGCAGCTCGAACCCGCCTACACGATCAACGGCGACAACTTCGACTGGAGCGCCACCGCGGACCGGCTCACCGTCACGGTGTCCAACGGCATGGGCGAGGGCATCCAGGCGGCGCTGCTGACCAACCTCGCGATCAGCGCGCTGCGCAACGCCCGCCGCGCCGGGCTCGACCTGCCCGGTCAGGCGGCGCTGGCCGACCAGGCGGTCTACGCCGAGCACGGCGGCGCGTGCCACGTGTCCACCCTGCTGCTGGAGTTCGAGCTGACCACCGGCGAGGTGTCGGTGATCGACGCCGGGTCGCCGCGGATGCTGCGGCTGCGCGACGGCGAGGTCACCCTCGTGCCGTTCGAGCGCCAGCTGCCGCTGGGCATGTTCGACGGCACCGACTACGAGGTGCAGCGGCTGCGCGTCGAGCGCGGCGACCGGCTGGTGGTGGTCAGCGACGGCGTGCACGCCGCCCGTTCGCCGCACGGCAGCGACTACGGCTCCACCAACCTCGACCGGATCATCCGGGGGTCGCACCACCTGCCCGCGCCCGAGGCGGCGCGGGCCATCATCGCGGAGCTGCTGGACTACCACGAGGGCACCGACCTGCTCGACGACGCCGTGGTGGTGTGCCTGGACTGGGCCGGGGCGTCGGCCCCCTGACGGTCCGGGCACCGGTTGTCCGGTGGTTGTCCGTCCTGGACGACCGCGCGGGCAGGACAACTCCCGGGCCGCTACACAGGGATGTGCCGGACGCGTCCGGCACATCGCCCGGCCACTCCCGGCCGGCGGTGGTCCCCGTGAGAGGAACCCGATGAACCGCCACCACTTCCGCCCGGCCCTCGCCGCTGCCCTCGCCGCCTTCTCGCTCACCGCCGCGGGGGCGGGCCCGGCCCGTGCCGAGGCCGCCGAGGACCCGGTCCAGCAGTTCCGCAACCAGTCGACCGGGAAGTGCCTCAGGAGCGGCATCCACGACGACCGGCCCACGTCGGAGCACTGGTGCGGCAACGGCATCCACGCGTGGTGGGTGCACACGTGGCGCGACGGCACCGTCGAGCTGAAGAACCACGCGCTGCTCACCTGCCTGGACGACAGCGAGCACGGCCTGCGCCTGGTGGGGTGCAACACCTCCGCGTACCAGAGCTGGCACGTCCTCAAGGCCGGGGACGACGTCGCGCTGCGCAACCAGCACACCGGCCGCTGCCTCGACGACAGCGCCGAGTTCGGGGTGCGGACGCACGTGTGCGGACCGGAGGGCAACTTCCACCAGCTCTGGCGCTGACCCCCGATCGTGGCCACCCCATCGTGTCCTGGTCGGACCTCCTCGCCCGTGGGGACAATCGGCGGTGTCGGGGAACGGGGTGACGAGGGGAACGGATGCCGCGGCCGGAGAGTCCGCTCGACCCGGACGCCGGCGAGCTCCAGCGGTTCGCCCACGAGCTGCGCCAGGTGCGCGCGCGGGCGGGTGGTCCGCCTTACCGGGTGCTCGCCCGGCGCGCGCACTTCTCCGCCGCCACGTTGGCGAAGGCGGCGGACGGCACGGGCCTGCCCAGCCTGGCGGTGACGCTGGCCTACGTCCGCGCGTGCGACGGCGACGTGGCCGGCTGGGAGGCGCGGTGGCGGGAGGTCTCCGCGCGGACCGAGCCCGGTCCCCCGGTCTCCGCCGCCCCCCACCGCACCGACGACGTCCCGTGCCCCTACCCCGGCCCGGCCCCGTTCGGGTCCGCGGACGCGGACCTCTTCGCCGGCCGGGACGGGGTCCTGGCCGAACTGGTGGCCGCGCTCGACCGCCACCGGCTGGTGGCGCTGGTCGGGCCGTCCGGGTGCGGGAAGACGTCGCTGCTGCACGCCGGGCTGCCCGCCGCGCTCGGACGGGAGGTCGCCGTGCACGCCCTGCGGCCGGACCGGGAGCGCCCGCCCGCCAGGGGCGACGTGGTGCTGGTGGTCGACGGCGCGGAGTTCGCCGCCCTTGCCCCCGCGGAGCAGGCGCGGTTCGCCGACCGGGTGCTCGCCGCCGTCCGGGCGCCGGAGGACCGCACGCGCGCGGTGCTGGTCGGCAGTTCCGGGCGCGGGTGGGCGGGGCACCCGGAGCTGGCGCGGGCGGCGCGCGTCGACGTGGGCCCGGCGACCGTCGAGGAGCTGCGCGCCGCCGTCGTCCACCCGGCCGCCCGTTCGGGGTGCACGGTGGAGGGCGCGCTGGTGACTCAGCTCGTGGGCGAGGTCGCCGGGCAGCCGGGCGCGCTGGCGCTCGTGGCCCTGGTCATGGCCCGGACGTGGCCGCGACGCCGGGGCAACGCGCTGACGCTCGCGGGTTACCGGGCGTGCGGCGGCCTGGCCGGCGTGCTGTCCGACGCGGCCGAGCGGTGGTGGGCGGACCTGCCGGCGGGGCGGTGCGAGGCGGCGCGGGCCGTTCTGCTGCGCCTGGTCGCGGCCGGTGGGGGCGCCGTCTGCCGGGACGAGTTCGACGCCGAGCCGGTCCTGGACGAGCTGGCCGCCGCGCGCCTGGTCGTGCTGGACGGCGACGACGTGCGGCCGGCGCACCGGTCGCTGCCCGAGCTGTGGCCCCGGCTGCGGGAGTGGGTGGCCGTCGACCGCGAGGGCCTGCGCGTGCACCGCCACCTGACCGATGCCGCCCGGACGTGGGAATCGCTGGGCCGGGAAACCGACGCGCTGTACCGGGGCACCCGGCTGGTCACCGCGCGGGCGTGGGCGGACGGGAACGGCGACCGCCTCAACGCCCGGGAGCGGGACTTCCTGCGGCACAGCACGGCACCGCCCCGGGGCCGTCGCCGCCTCGTCGCCGCGCTGCTGGCCGCGGCCCTCGTCGGGGCGACGGCGGTCGCCGTGTCCGTGCGCACCGGGCCGGGGCCGGTCCGCGGGTCGGCGGACGCCGACCGCACCGGTCGGGCCGACCTGGTGGGCATGGTCGGCGGACTGCGCGTGTGGCCCAACACGGGCGCCTTCCCGGGACGTCCCTGGGGTGAGCCCGTCGCCCTCGGTCCCGACCTGGACCCGTCGCTGACCAGGTTCGCCGACCTGGACGGCGACGGCCGCGACGACCTCGTCGGCATCGACCGGAACGGCACGCTCACCGGGTGGCGCACCGACCACCGGTCGTCGACCGCGCCGTGGCCGGTCTCGGCCGAGGTGGGCCGGGAGTGGGACGGCGACCCGGCCGCGATCCACTTCGCCGACCTGGACGGCGACGGCAGGGCGGAGCTGATCGGCGTGGACACGGCGGACGACCAGGTCCTGCGGGCGTGGCGCAACAACGGCGGGTTCCCGGACTGGCCCTGGGACAGCCCGATCGGGCTGGGCGCGGGCTGGGTGGACGTCACGACGGCGCGCTTCGCCGACCTGACCGGCGACGGCCTGGCGGACCTGATCGCCGTCGGCGACCGCGGCCTGCGCGTGTGGCCGAACAACGGCGGGTTCCCGGCGTGGCCGTGGGGGGAACCGGTGGACGTCGGCCGGGCGGGGGCGGCCGACCCCCAGTTCGCGGACCTGGACGGCGACGGCTACGCGGACCTGGTCGCGGTGACCGGTGGCGGCATCACGGTGTGGCGCAACGGCCGCACCTTCCCCGGGACGCCGTGGGAGCCGCCGGTCCGCGTCGACACCGGCGGCCCGGTCCCCGACGTGGTCCGCTTCGCCGAGCTGGCGGGTGACGCGTGACCCGGTGAGCGGGCGCGGCCGGCTCGGACGTCGACGGGGCGGGAATCGACGGGGCGGGCGCGGACCCGGTGCCAGCGGGTCCGGTGCCAGCGGGTCCGGCGTCAGCGGTCGCCGAAGCGCTCGGCCAGCCAGGCGAGCTGGCGGGCGGCGTGCAGGGCCTCGCCGTGCTCGTGGCCGTTGAACGGGTAGACCTCGATGGTCTTGTCCCGGCCGCCCAGGACGTTGTAGGCGGCGAACGCGCCGGCGGGTGGGCAGACGGTGTCGCGCAGGCCGACGCCGAAGTGGGCCGCCGCGGTGGTGCGGCGGGCGAAGTGCGCGCCGTCGAAGTGCGCCAGCGAGTGCAGCACCCGGTCCACGTCCTCGCGCCGCACGGAGAGGTACTGGGTGATCTCGCCGTACGGGTGGTTGTCGGTGAGCGCGATGCTGCGCGGGATGTCGCACAGCAGCGGCGCGCTGGCCAGCAGCGCGACGGCGCGCGGGTTGAGCCCGGCCGCCGCCAGCGCAAGGCCGCCGCCCTGGCTGTTGCCGGCCACCGCGACGCGCGAGCCGTCCACGTCGGGCAGCGCGGCGACGGCGTCCACGGCGCGCGCCGCGTCGGTGAGCAGCCGGCGCAGGTAGGCGGTGGCGGGGTCGGTGACGCCCCGGGTCAGGAAGCCGGGCGCGGCCGGTCCGGAGCCGACCGGGTCGGGCGTGTCGCCGCCGTTGCCGTACTGGCCGCCCTGGCCCCTGGTGTCCACGAGCAGGTGGGCGTACCCGGCGCACGGCCACAGCAGCCGCTCGTGCGGCAGCCCCCGGCCCCGGCCGTAGCCCAGGTACTCCACGACGGCGGGCAGCGGGCGCCCGGCGGTGCCGGCGGGTCGGGTGTACCAGGCGCGGATCGGGTGGCCGGCGAACCCGGCGAAGGTGACGTCCCAGGTGTCGACGAGCGCGAGGTCCGTCGCGGCGGGCACGACGTCCACGAGCGGGTCGTGCGCGGCGGCCTCGGCCAGGGTCGCGGACCAGAACGCGTCGAAACCGGCGGGCTCGCGCACCTCGGGCGCGTACCGCTCCAGGTCGAACGGGGTCACTTCTTCGCCTTCCTAGACGGGGGTGGGCGGGGCGGTGCTCTCGCGCACCACGAGTTCGGTGGCCAGGTCGATCCGCTCGTTCGGCGGGCGGTCTCCCCTGGCCAGCGTGAAGACC
Source organism: Saccharothrix sp. DSM 118769 (assembly GCF_052936295.1). Lineage (NCBI taxonomy): Bacteria > Bacillati > Actinomycetota > Actinomycetes > Pseudonocardiales > Pseudonocardiaceae > Saccharothrix > Saccharothrix sp. DSM 118769. The sequence continues at coordinate 4,987,490 of NZ_CP193627.1, forward strand.
ATCTGGGCGGCGGTGGTCGCCATCTCGCGCAGCGGTTGGCGCACGGTGGTCAGCGGCGGCCCGATCCACTCGGTCACCGAGAGGTCGTCGTAGCCGACGATCGACAGGTCGCGCGGGATGGACAGGCCCAGCTCGCGGGCCGCGCGCATGACGCCGAGCGCCTGGAAGTCCGAGCCCGCGAAGATGGCGGTCGGCCGGTCGGGGCGGTCGAGCAGGGCCAGGCCGTGGTGGTAGCCGCCGTGCACGTAGAAGTCGCCGTACCGCACCAGTTCCGGGTCGATCGGCACGTCCGCGGCCTCCAGGGCGCTGCGGTAGCCGTCGACCCTGGCGCGGCTGCACAGCATCGTGGTGGGGCCGGAGACGACCGCGATCCGCTTGTGCCCCAACGCGATCAGGTGCCGGGTGGCGGCCAGGCCGCCCGCCCAGTTGGCCGAGCCGACGGTCGGCACGCCCGGCGGCTGCTCCCCCGCCGTGTCGACCACGACGAACGGGATCGTGCGGGTGGCGAGCTGGTGGCGCTGCTCGGCGTCCAGCTCGGCGAGCACGAGGATCACGCCCAGCGGGCGGCGGGTCAGCAGGTCGTCGAACCACTCGCGGCGCGGCCGGTGCGCGCCGCCCAGCTCGGACAGCACGACGGCGGCGCGCTCCACGGCCGCGGCCTGCTCGACGCCGCGGATGATCTCGGTGGCCCAGGCCGAGTTCATCTCGTGGAACACCAGGTCGATCAGGGCGGGCCGGGACGACTGGCGGGCGCGCCGCCGGCGGTAGCGGTGGCGTTCGATGACGCCCTCGACCCGGGCGCGGGTGTCGGCGGCGACGTCGGGGCGCCCGTTGAGGACCTTCGAGACGGTCGGCACGGAGACGCCGGCCTCGGCGGCGATGGACGAGATGGACGCGGCGGCCCGCTTGCCGGTGGCGTCCGCGGCACCGTTCGCACCCGGCTCGGTTGACGCACTCATGCTGGCCCCTGTCCACGAGGTCGCGCAGACGGCGGCGCGCGCTGGCCTAAAGTTTCGGCGCTGAGCCTAAGGGTTGCGAGGCTTATCGACCAGCATCTGTTCACCTACATGAACTTGTTGACGTGCCGGAATTCTGCACCTACGGTCCCTCCCACCGGACCGATTATCGGCTTAACAGTCGATAGTTTCGACCATTCACGAAGACGTGAGGCGGAGGTACCTGGTCGATGACGAACAGGACGACGGACGCCGCGGCGCCGCCCGTCGCGAGGGTGGTCCCCGCGTGGCGGGACGCGAGCCTGCCGGTCGCTGACCGGGTGGAGGCGCTGGTCCGCGAGATGACGCTCCGCGAGAAGCTCGCGCAGCTCGTCGGCGTGTGGGTGGGCGCCGACCCCGAGGGCGGCGAGGTCGCGCCGCACCAGCACGACATGACCGGCGACCCCGTCGAGTGGACCGAGGTCATCGCCCACGGGCTCGGTCAGCTCACCCGCCCGTTCGGCACCCGCCCGGTGGAACCGGCGGCCGGGGCGCGCTCGCTGGCCGTGTCCCAGGAGCAGGTGGTGGCGGCCAACCGCTTCGGCATCCCGGCCCTGGTCCACGAGGAGTGCCTGACCGGGTTCGCCGCCTTCCGCGCCACCGCGTTCCCGGCGCCGCTGTCCTGGGGCGCGAGCTTCGACCCCGACCTGGTCGCCGAGGTGTCCGGCCTGATCGGCGCCTCCATGCGCGCCGCGGGCGTGCACCAGGGGCTCGCGCCGGTCCTCGACGTCACCCGCGACTACCGCTGGGGCCGCACCGAGGAGACCATCGGCGAGGACCCGCACCTGGTCGGCACGATCGCCACCGCGTACGTGCGGGGCCTGGAGCAGGCCGGGGTCGTCGCCACGCTCAAGCACTTCGCGGGCTACTCGGCGTCCCGCGCGGGCCGCAACCTCGCCCCGGTGTCGATCGGGTCGCGCGAGTTCGCCGACGTCGTGCTGCCGCCGTTCGAGATGGCCGTGCGCGACGGCCGGGTCCGCTCGGTCATGAACTCCTACAGCGACGTGGACGGCGTGCCCTCGGCCGCGGACCGCGCGCTGCTCACCGGCCTGCTGCGGGACACCTGGGGCTTCGACGGCACGGTGGTCGCCGACTACTTCGCGGTGAAGTTCCTCCAGTCGCTGCACGGGGTCGCGGCCGACGAGGGGCACGCCGCCGGGCTGGCGCTGGCCGCGGGCATCGACGTGGAGCTGCCCACCGCGCGCTGCTACGGCGACCCGCTGCTGGCCGCGGTCGAGCGCGGCGACGTGGACGAGGCGCTGGTGGACCGGGCGCTGCGGCGCGTGCTGCGGCAGAAGGTGGAACTGGGGCTGCTCGACCCGGACTGGTCGCCGTGGCCCGCCGACCACGACGCGCTGCGCTTCGACACCGCCGAGGCGCGGGACGCGGCGCTGCGGCTGGCGCGGGAGTCCGTCGTGCTGCTGACCAACGACGGCGTCCTGCCCCTGCGGCCCGACCTGCGGCTGGCCGTGGTCGGCCCGCTGGCCGACGACCCGATGGCGATGCTCGGCTGCTACTCGTTCCCCGCGCACATCGGCGTGCACCACCCGGACGCCGGGCTCGGCCTGGAGATCCCGACCGTGCTGGACGCGCTGCGCGGGGCCGGCGCGGACGTGCGGCACGCCCGCGGCTGCGACGTGCGCGGCGACGACCGGTCCGGCTTCGACGAGGCGGTGGCCGTCGCGGCGGGCGCGGACGCGTGCGTGGTGGCGGTGGGCGACCTGGCGGGCCTGTTCGGCCGCGGCACGTCCGGCGAGGGCTGCGACGCGACCACCCTGGAGCTGCCCGGCGTGCAGGCGGACCTGGTGCGGGCCGTCCTCGCCACCGGCACGCCGGTCGTGCTGCTGCTCCTCACCGGCCGCCCCTACGCGATCGGCGAGCTGGCCGACGGCGCGGCGGCGACCGTGCAGACCTTCTTCCCCGGCCAGCTCGGCGGCCGGGCGATCGCCGACGTGCTCACCGGCGCGGTGTCGCCCTCGGGCCGGCTGCCGGTGAGCGTCCCCGCCGACCCGTCCGGCCAGCCCGGCACCTACCTGGCCGCGCCGCTGGCCCGCCGGAGTGACGTGTCCACTGTGGACCCGACGCCGGCGTTCCCGTTCGGCCACGGCCTGGGCTACGACGAGTTCACCTGGTCGCGGCCCCGCGTGGCGGGCACGACGTGGCCCACCGACGGCGCGGTCGAGGTCGAGCTGGACGTGCGCAACCCCGGCGACCGGGCGGGCGCGGACGTCGTGCAGCTGTACCTGCACGACCCCGTCGCCCAGGTCGTGCGGCCCGTCGTGCGGCTGATCGGCTACGCCCGGGTGCCGCTGGGACCCGGTGGCACGGCCCGCGTGCGGTTCCGGGTGCCCGCCGACGCCACCTCGTTCACCGGCGTGGACGGGCGGCGCGTGGTGGAACCCGGCGCGGTGGTGCTGCGCGTGTCCCGGTCCAGCGCCGACGTGCACGCCGAGGTCGCGCTGGAGCTGGTCGGGCCGCTGCGCGTGGTCGACCACACCCGCGACTGGCTGACGACCGCGGAGGTGGTCGCGCCGTGAGCGTCGAGACGCGCGAACCCGCGGCGAGCGCGCCCGCGCCGCCGCCCCCGCCGCCGGCCGGGAAACGGGTCGCCAACCGCCGGACCTGGCGCAGGGCGATCACCCGCGACTGGCAGCTCTACTCCCTGGCCCTGGTGCCGCTGCTGTTCTTCCTGGTCTTCCGGTACCTGCCGATGGTCGGCAACGTCATCGCGTTCCGCCGGTTCGTCCCCGGCGGCAGCCTGTTCGGCGAGTCGTGGGTCGGCCTGCGGTACGTGAAGATGTTCCTCGACGACCCCACGTTCTGGCAGGTGTTCGGCAACACGCTGGTCCTCGGCGCGCTGACGCTGCTGTTCTGCTTCCCGCTGCCGATCGTGCTGGCCCTGCTGCTCAACGAGGTGCGCACCCGCTACTTCAAGCGGTTCGTGCAGACCGTCTCGTACCTGCCGCACTTCCTGTCCATCGTGATCGTGGCCGGGATGCTGCTCCAGCTGGTGTCCGTGGAGGGCACCGTCAACCAGGTGGTCAAGGCGTTCGGCGGCAGCCCGATCGCGTTCGCCCAGGACCCCGACTGGTTCCGCACCATCTACGTCTCCTCCGAGGTGTGGCAGACCGTCGGCTGGGGCACGATCCTCTACCTCGCCGCCCTGACCACCATCGACAACCAGCTCTACGAGGCCGCCCGCATCGACGGCGCGGGCCGGTGGAAGCAGACCTGGCACATCACCCTGCCGGGCATCCGGCCAACGATGATCACCCTGCTGATCCTCAACATCGGCACGTTCATGGCGGTGGGCTTCGAGAAGGTCCTGCTCATCTACAACCCGCTGACCTACCCGACCGGCGACGTGATCTCGACCTACCTGTACCGGGTCGGCATGGTGTCGAACAACTTCAGCTACGCCGCCGCCATCGGCCTGTTCGAGTCGGTCATCGGCCTCACGCTGATCCTGTCCGCCAACGCGATCTCGCGCCGCACAGTGGGGACGAGCCTGTGGTGACCACCGACCCGACGCGGCTGGCCGAGAAGATGGCCGCGCCGGCCGCGCCCCCGCGCACCGCGCTGGACGACAGCCCCGGCTACCGGGTGTTCCGCCGGGTCAACGCGGTGGTCCTGCTGGTCGTGGTCGCCGTGACGCTGTACCCGTTCGCCAACGTCGTCGCCCAGTCGTTCAGCGACGAGCAGCACATCCTGGCGGGCCGGGTGAACCTGCTGCCGCGCGGGTTCAACCTGGACACCTACGAGGTGGTCATGGCGGACTCGGCGTTCTGGAACAGCTACGCCAACACCGTGCTCTACACGGTCACCGCCACGGCGATCTCGCTGGTGCTGACCACCACCTACGCCTACGTGCTGTCCAAGCACCACCTCAAGGGCCGCGGGCTGCTCATCGGCATCGCCGTGTTCACCATGTTCTTCAACGGCGGCCTGATCCCGAACTACGTGCTCATCTCCGAGCTGGGCATGAAGAACACGATCTGGGCGATCGTGCTGCCCAACGCGATCAGCGTGTTCAACCTGCTGGTGATGAAGGCGTTCTTCGAGAGCCTGCCCAAGGAGCTGGAGGAGGCCGCCGCGATCGACGGCCTGAGCACCTACGGCGTCCTGCTGCGCGTCGTGCTGCCGCTGTCCAAGGCGGTGGTGGCGACGATGATCCTGTTCTACGCGGTGGCCAACTGGAACTCGTGGTTCTCCGCGTTCCTCTACTTCGACCGGTCCGACCTGTTCCCGGTGACCGTCTACCTGCGCAACATGATCTCGGGCGCGTCCACGGCCACCTCGGTGGGCGGCGCGTCGAGCGACCTGACGCAGATCAACTCCAACATCAAGGCCGTGACGATGGTGCTCACCGTGCTGCCCATCATCGCCGTCTACCCGTTCATCCAGAAGTACTTCGTGTCGGGCGTGATGCTCGGCGCCGTGAAGCAGTGACCCCCCGAACAGCGTGACCCCCGGACCGCGTGATCCCCCGAACCGCTCCTAGGAGAGCACCGATGCGAACGATGTGGAAGCGCACGCTCCTGACGCTGACGGCAGGCAGCCTCCTGCTGGGCACGGTGGCGTGCAGCGAGGAGGACACCCCGAGCGGCGCCGTGAACCTCGACGGCAAGCGCGTCGGCGCGATGGCCGACTTCGCGGAGGGGAAGGCGTTCAAGGCCACCGAGCCGCTGGAGCTCGGCGTCCTCTACAGCGACCACCCCAACTACGCCATCAAGGACGACTGGTTGCTGTGGAAGGAGATCACCTCCCGCACGAACGTCACCGTCAAGCCGACGGTCGTGCCGATGAGCGACTACGAGCAGAAGCGCAGCCTCGTGGTCGGCGCCGGTGACGCGCCCACGATCATCGCCAAGACCTATCCGGGCCAGGAGCAGGCGTACGTCGCCTCGGGCGCGATCCTGCCGGTGAGCGACTACCTCGACCTGATGCCGAACTTCAAGGCCAAGATCGAGAAGTGGAAGCTCCAGCCCGACGTCAACGCCCTCCGGCAGGACGACGGCAAGTTCTACCTGCTGCCCGGCGTGCACGAGGAGGTGTGGCCGGACTACACGCTCGCGTTCCGCACCGACGAGCTCGAACGCCTCGGCCTGGAGGCGCCGACGACGTGGGACGAGGTCCACACCGTCCTCAAGGCGCTCAAGGCCGCGCACCCGGACGGCTACCCGCTGTCCGACCGGTTCGAGGGCAAGGCGATCCTCAACTACGCCGCGCAGACCTTCGGCACCAGCGCCGGCTGGGGCTACAACAACGCCCAGTGGAACGCCGACGACGGCAAGTTCGTCTTCACCGGCACCTCGCCCGAGCAGAAGGCGCTGGTGGAGTTCTTCCGCACGCTCGTCGCCGAGGGCCTGATGGACCCGGAGAGCTTCACGCAGAAGGACGAGCCCGCGATCCAGAAGCTCGCCAACGGCAAGTCCTACGCGATCAGCACCAACGCGCAGAACCTGGTCAACGACTACCGGCCCGCGCTGAAGAACGTCCCGGGCGCGACCATCGCCAAGATCACCGTGCCGAGCGGCCCGAAGGGCGACGTCATCACCGGCTCCCGCCTGGAGAACGGCCTGATGATCTCGGCCAAGGCGGTGGAGAGCGACAAGTTCGTGGCGACCATGCAGTTCATCGACTGGCTCTGGTACTCCGACGAGGGCCAGGAGTTCGCCAAGTGGGGCGTGCGGGGCACGACCTACGACAAGGACGCGTCGGGCAAGCGGTCCCTCAAGCCCGACATCGCGTTCGGCGGCCTGAACACCGGCGCGCCGCAGCACCTCCAGAAGAACTTCGGCTTCCAGGGCGGCGTGTTCGCCTACGGCGGCACCACCGAGCTGCTCCAGTCGATGTTCACCGCGGAGGAGATCTCCTTCCAGGAGGCGATGAAGACCAAGAAGGTCATCCCGCCGAACCCGCCGTACCCGTTCACCGCGGACGAGCGCGAGCAGGCCACCCTGTGGGAGACGCCGCTGAAGGACTTCGCCACCCAGGGCACGCTCCAGTTCATCCTCGGCAGCCGCGACATCTCGACGTGGGACGCCTACGCCAAGGAGGCCGAGGCCAAGGGCGCGACGCAGTACCTGGAACTGGTGAACAGCGCCCACCAGCGCTTCAAGCAGAAGAACGGCTGAGCCGGTCGGGTCCGGCCGCGGTTGGGGCGGCCGGACCCGACCACCTTCCCGGAGGATTCCCGTGAGCCACACCCACGTCATCGGGGCGGAGCCGCTGGGCCGCCTGCCCGCTTCCTGGAACCACTGCGTGGGCACCGGGCGGCTCAACCTCGCGCTGCGCGCCGACTACCAGGAGTCGCTGGCGCTGGTGCGGCGCGAGATCGGCTTCCGGTACATCCGGGGCCACGGCCTGCTGTCGGACGACATGGGCGTGCACCGGGTGTCGGGCGGCCGGGTCCGGTACTCGTCCACCTACGTGGACCAGGTGTTCGACCGGTACCTGGAGCTGGGCGTCAAGCCGTTCGTCGAGCTGGGGTTCATGCCCACCGCGCTCGCCTCCGGCGACGACACCGTGTTCTGGTGGAAGGGCAACATCACCCCGCCGCGCTCGCACGACGAGTGGGCGGCGCTCGTGCGGGCCCTGGTGGCGCACCTGGTGGACCGGTACGGCCTGGACGAGGTCCGCACCTGGCCCATCGAGGTGTGGAACGAGCCGAACCTGGTGAACTTCTGGAAGGACGCCGACCAGGAGGCGTACTTCCGGCTGTACGAGACGACCGCGCGGGTCGTGAAGGACGTCGACGCCGGCCTCCAGGTCGGCGGTCCGGCGATCTCGCCCGGCTCGGACGAGTGGTGGGCGCCGTTCGCCGACTTCGTCACCCGCCGGGACGTGCCGGTCGACTTCGTGTCCCGGCACGCCTACACCTCCGGCCCGGCGCAGCACGTGCCGTTCGGCACCTACCAGACCCTGACCGCGCCGGGGGCGCTGCTCGACCAGTTCGACGCGCCGCGCCGGCACCTGGCGGGCACCGCGCTGGCCGGGCTGCCGGTGCACATCACCGAGTTCAACACCTCCTACCGGCCGGACAACCCGATCCACGACACCGCCTACAACGCCGCCTACCTCGCGCCGGTGCTGGCGGGCGGCGGCGACCTGGTCGACTCGTTCTCGTACTGGACGTTCTGCGACGTGTTCGAGGAGGACGACGTCCCGACCTCGCTGTTCCACGGCGGGTTCGGGCTGCTCACGCACCGGCAGGTGCGCAAGCCGACGTACCACCTGTACGCGTTCGCGGCGCGGATGGGGACGCACGTCCTGGCGCGCGGCGAGGACCACCTCGTGTGCCGCGACGACGACGGCCGGGTGACCGTGCTGGCGTGGCAGCCGGTGGGCGGCACCGAGGGGCCGGACGCGCCCGAGCGGCACGACGTGCGGCTGTCGGTGCCGGTCCCCGGGGTGCACGCGTTCGTGCGGCGCGAGCGGGTGAACGAGCACGACGGCAACGCGTTCGCCGCGTGGCGCGAGCTGGGCCGGCCGCGGTCGCCGTCGGCGCGGCAGCTCGACGTGCTGCGGGACTGCTCTCGGCCCGCCGCGGAGCACCGGGCCGCGCCGGTGGTGGCCGGCCGGGTGGAGCTGGACCTGGCGCTGTCCCGGCACGAGGTGACGTTCGTGGAGGTCGTCCCGGTGCGGCCGGAGGTGCACGAGGGGCTGGACGACCGGCGGATGCTGGGCGTCTCCGACGACCGCCTCGTCGCGGGGCACGAGAGGTGACCGCCGTGGACGAGCGCGACCCGGCCGCCGAGATCGGCCCCGGCGTCCTGTCCCGGGCCGCGGCCGTCGTGTACTGGTTCCTGGTCGTCGAGGTCCTGCTGGTGCTGACCACCGGTCCCGGGCTGGTGCTCGTCCTGCTCCTGGCCGGGGACGCGGGCAACGCGCCGCTGATCGCGCTGTGCTTCGCGCCGGTCGCCCCGGCACTGTCGGCGGCGCTGTTCGCGTGGCGGGTGTTCCTCACCGACCGCGACCTGTCCCCCGCCCGGCACTTCCGGCGCGGCTACCGGCTGAACTGGCTGGACGTGCTGCGCTGGTGGCTGCCCGCGCTGGTGGTGCTGGCCGTCATCGGCTCCACGCTGGCCAACCTGGGCGCCGCGGGCGTGCCCGCCTGGTACGGCGCGGTGCTGCTGGTGGTCGCGGTCGGCGTGCTGGTGTGGTCGTCGAACGCGCTGGTGCTGTCCTCGGCGCTGTCGCTGCGCGCCCGCGACACCGCGCGGCTCGCCTCCTACTACCTGGGCGCGCGACCGCTCGCCGCGCTCGGCTCGCTGTCCCTGCTGATCGCGGCGGGCGGGGTCGTGGTGCTCGCCTCCGACTGGGTGCTGGTGCTGCTCGCCTCGCCCTTCTCCCTGGCCCTGCTGCGCAACGCCGAACCGGTGCTGCGCGACGCGACCGAGAGGTTCACCGGGTGAACGACGGGCGACCGGCGAAGATCGGCTACGGCGGCGACTACAACCCCGAGCAGTGGCCCCGCGAGGTGTGGGACCGCGACTACGAGGCGTTCGCCCTGGCGGGCATCGACACCGTCACGGTCGGCGTGTTCGCGTGGGCGCACCTCCAGCCCGCCGAGGACCGCTACGACTTCACCGCGCTGGACGCGATCGTGGGGCGCGCGACCGCGGAGGGCAAGCGGGTCGTGCTGGCCACGCCGAGCGGCGCGATGCCGCCGTGGCTGGCGCACGAGCACCCGGAGGCGTGCCGGGTCGACTTCGAGGGGCGGCGGCACGTCTACGGGCAGCGGCACAACGCGTGCCCCTCCTCCCCCGCGTTCCGGCGGTCGGCCGTGGCGATGGCGTCGCGGCTGGCCGAGCGGTACGGCGAGAACCCCGCCGTCGTGGCCTGGCACGTGGGCAACGAGTACGGCGGTGCGTGCTACTGCCCGCTGTGCGGCGCGGCGTTCCGCGAGTGGCTGCGGGAGCGCTACGGCGACCTGGACCGGCTGAACCACGCGTGGAACACGACGTTCTGGTCGCACACGTTCACCGACTGGGCGCAGGTCCAGCCGCCGACCGCGCTGTCGGAGCACTGGCGCGGGCCGGACCACACCGCGTTCCAGGGCATCACGCTGGACTACCGGCGGTTCATGTCCGACGCGCTGCTGGGCGGGTTCGTCGCGGAGAAGGCCGCGATCCGCGAGCACGTGCCGCGCACGCCGGTGACCACCAACTTCATGGGCCTCTACCAGCCGGTCGACTACCACCGGTGGGCGCCGCACCTGGACTTCGCGTCCTGGGACAACTACCCGCCCGAGGACCCCTCGCCCTCCCGCACGGCCGCACGGATGGCACTGGCGCACGGGTTGGTGCGCGGGCTGCGCGGCGGCGACCCGTTCTGGGTGATGGAGCAGACCCCGTCGGTCACCGCGTCGCGGGACGTGAACCCGGTCAAGCGGCCCGGCGTGCTGCGGCTGTGGTCGTGGCAGTCGGTCGCGCACGGCGCGGACGCGGTGCTGTACTTCCAGCTGCGGCAGTCGCGCGGGGCGTGCGAGAAGTACCACGGCGCGGTGCTCGACCACGCGGGCCGCACCGACACGCGGCTGTTCCGCGAGGTCGCCGAGCTGGGCCGCGAGTTCGACCTGGTCGGTGACGCGGTCCTCGGCGCGCGGACGCCCGCGCGGGTCGCGCTGCTGGTCGACTGGGACAGCTGGTGGGCGGTCGAGATGTCCGACGGCCCCAACCGCGCGGTGCGCTACGTCGAGGTGCTGACCGCGTACCACCGGGCGCTGTGGCAGGCCAACGCGCTGGTCGACGTGGTGCCGGTGACCGCGGACCTGGGCGGCTACGACGTGGTGGTCGCGCCGCTGCTGCACCTGGTGAAGGGCGACCTGGCGGACCGGGTGGCCGAGCTGGTGGTCCGGGGCGGCACGTTCCTGACCACGGCCCTGTCCGGCCGGGTGGACGAGGACGACAACGCGTTCCTCGCCGACGTGCCCGGCCCGTTCGCCGCGCTGCTCGGCCTGCGCGTGGAGGAGACCGACGCGCAGCGGCCGGACGTGGTCAACCCGGTGGCGCTGTTCGGCTCCTCGTACGCGGCGCGGCACGTGTTCGAGGTGGTGGTGCCGGGGGACGCCGAGGTGCTGGGCACCTACGGGGCCGACTTCTACGCGGGCACGCCGGCGGTGACCAGGGCGCGGCGCGGGGCGGGCGGCGCCTGGTACGTGGCGACGCTGTTGGACGACGAAGGGGTGCGTGCGGTGGTGGACGCGGTGCTGGAGGAGCACGGCCTGGCCGGGCCGCTGGCCGACGTGCCGGACCTGGAGGTGGTGGAGCGGGTCGCGCCCAACGGCACCCGGTACGCGTTCGTGCTGAACCACGGACCGGAACGGGTGGTCGCGTCGCCGTTCACCGGGACCGACCTGCTGACCGGGCGCGAGCTGGCGGCCGGTGACGAGCTGGTGCTCCCGCCGACCGCCTCGCTGGTGGTGCGGATCGCCCGGTAGCCGGCGACCGCGTGTGGCCGGCTACCGGGCGTGGTCGTCGGCGGTCACCGGGTGCGGTCGAGCAGGGTGAGGTAGGCGTCGAGCTGGGCCGCGCCCGCGAGGAGGGCGCGGGCGCGCCCGGCCAGCCGCTCCCGCCAGGAGTCGAGGAAGGCGCCCAGCGCGTCCTCCCCGCCCGCCTCGCGCAGCGAGCCGACGAACCGCGCGACGCGGCGCAGCGGGTACCCGCCCCGGCGGAGCTGCCGCGCGACCTCGGCGTCGCGCACGCAGTCGGGCCCGTAGTGGCGGTACCCCGTCACCGGGTCGCGCCCGGGGCGCAGGACGCCCTCGGCCTCCCAGGTGCGCAGCGTCGCGGGGTGCACGCCGAGCCGGTGCGCCAGTTCACCCACGGTCAGCGGCCGGCCGGGGACGGCGACGGGCGGCGCGGTGGACAGGGCGCCGAGGGCCGCCGCGACCTCGGCGCGGGTGTCGCGTTCGGCGACCAGGGCGACGTGCGCGGCGTCGACGAGCCGGTAGGCGGACTCGGTGTCGCCGCGGTTGGTGGCGCGCATGATCTCGGTGGCCCGCTGGTGCCCGTGGCCGCCGCGCAGCGCGAGGAAGGTGCGCAGGGCCTGCGCGTGCAGGGGCGTGTAGCGCCGGTACCCGGTCTCGCCGCGCTCGGCCGGCGGGAGGGCGCCGGCGTCCTCGTAGTTGCGGACCGCCTGCGCGGACAACCCGTGCTCCCGGGCGAGGTCGACGGGACGCAGCGCGCACCTCCGGTTGAAGGTTGACCCCGGGCGACCAGGGCTTTCGGCAGAGGAGTTTCACCCGATCCTTCAACGATAGCGTCGAGGGCAGTTCCTCCTGGAAGGGGTGTTCGTGTCCACTGCCGCACAACTGCTCGGGATCAGCCGCCGGCTCGACGACCCGGCCGACCTGGGCCGCGCCTTCGACGAGCTGCTCGCCGCGCGGGCCGAGCCGCCGGTCCTGCTCGCCCTCGGCGAACCGGCGCACGGGGTCGAGGCGTTCCCGCTGCTGCGCAACGACCTGCTCGTCCACCTGGTCGAGCGGGGCTACCGGTCGATCGTGCTGGAGACCGACTTCTTCGCCGCCTCGCTCGTGGACGACTACGCGGCCGGGGCCGGGGGCGACCTGGACGCGGTGCTCGCGACCGGGTTCAGCCACGGGTTCGGCGGCGTGCCGGGCAACCGCGAGCTCGTCGAGTGGCTGCGCGGGTACAACGCCGGCCGCGCGCCGGAGGAGCGGGTCCGCTTCCGCGGCTTCGACGCGCCGACGGAGTACTCGGCCGCGCCGAGCCCGGGGCGCGCGCTGCGCGCGGTCGTCGACCACCTGCCCGCGGCGCTGCGGCCGGCGTCGGTCCGCGACCTCGACGCGCTGCTCGGCGACGACGCGGACTGGACGAACCCGGCGGCCATGTACGACCCGGCGGCGTCCGTCGGCGACTCCGACCGGGCCCGCGCCCTGCGCGTCGTCGCCGACGACCTCGCCGGCGCGCTGCGCGGCGCGGCGCCCGACCTGCGCCCCGCCGACCCGGCCGGCTACGACCTCGCCGCCGCGCACGCGCGCACCGCCGCGGGGCTCCTGCGCTACCACGCGGCCATGGCCTCCACCGCGCCCGACCGCGTCGCGGCCCTGCTCGGTGCGCGGGCCGCGATGATGGCCGGGAACCTGCTCGCGATCGTCGAGCGGGAGCGGTCGCGCGGGCCCGCCCTGGTGTTCGCGCACAACACGCACCTCCAGCGCTCACGTCCCCACCTGACCATCGGCGAGGACGTGAGCTGGACGAACGCCGGCACGTTGGTCGCGGACGCCCTCGGCGAGCGCTACGCGTTCGTGGCCACCGACGGTGCCCCGACCGGCGAGCCGGGCACCCTCCAGGGCGCGCTGGCCGGGGCGACCACCCGTCGCGCGCTGTTCCCGGCGCGGGCCCTGCGCGCCGCGCTCCCGCCGGCGGTCGGACCGGGCGGACCGGTCGTGCGCGGCCACGTCCCGCTCACCCCGGCGGACCTCGACGGGGCCGACGCGGTGGTCTTCGTCGCCGACACCGACGGGAAGCAGCACCAGTACTGGTAGCCGGTGCGCCTCGGCGGCGCTCCACGGCCCGCAGGCCGATCGGGGCGCCCCGTTCCGCATATCGGCGGCTGTGGCGGAATGCAATTCCACACAGCACTGAATTCTTACCGGACAATCACTCGAAGAGGTCATCCGACAACTCCTTCGAGCGATTGAGGGCCTACTCGCGTACCGCACACGATATAGTTGTGCGGTACGCGACCCGGCGTTCATCTGCGATTCCATTGGCGATGATCTTGATCGTGGGCTGCGCCGGCAACATCACCTTCGCCGGTGGTGTCGGCGGGTGCGGCGGTCGACGCGCACGCCGTGCACGCCTCCCGCGGCACGCCGGGTGACATGGGCGGCAAGGCCACCATCCGGTGCACGGTGGGACGTGGCCGACGCGCGCTTGGAGGTCCGACTGGAACAGCAGCGGGAATCGGTGTGGGCACCGGTCGCCGACAATTCCGCCCTACCGGGTGAGTACGGGCCCGCGATCGGCGTGCTCGCCACGGGCAAAACGGCGACGCGCCAGGTCTTCGTCCCGTGCGCGCCGGGGACCTACCGGCTCGCCGCGCGCGGGAGCGCCGCCCTGAACGGGGCACCGAGCGCGTCCGCGGCGTGGCAGTACGGTGGTCCTGCGACGAACCCGTGCGACGGGAGCTGAGGCGTGACGAAGGATCGTCCTCTCCGGCCCGCCCCGTTCCACGACGGTTCCGGCTTCCCGATCCCGCTGCTCCGCCTGCGCGACGCGGTCCGCGCGCGCGGCGGCGATGTGGAGGGGGGCGGCTCGCGATGGGTCCTCACCCACCCCGACGACGGGCTCCCCGACGTCGTCGTGGTCGTCTCGGACGACGGCGACGTCGTGGTGGACGCGGGTGACGGCCGGGTGCTCGACGTGTTCCGGGACGAGGCGTGGGTGGTCCACGACCCGGCGCGCGGGTGGACGCACCTGGAGGACGACCTGCTGGCCGTGCTGGACGGCGGGTTCACGCGCGAGGAGTGGTTCGACGGCGACGGGCGGCGGGTCGCCTGGGCGGTGCGGCTCGTGGGTCCCCACGTCGACGAGGCGGGCGGCACCGCGGGGGCGGTCGAGGCGTCGTGGGCGCGGCGCTCCTCCACCTACCCCGCCTGGCCGGCACCGCGCCACCGGGCGTGAGGCCCGTCAGAAGATCCGGCGGCCCCGGGCGTCGGGGACGCCGGACTTGCGGAAGAAGTAGGTGTTCACCTGGTCGCGCCACTCGACGGCGCACCGGGCCTGCTCCTCCAGCAGCGCGGTGACGCGGTCGTGCAGCGCGGCGGGCACGTGCCCGGCCAGGGACGCCCACACCGCGCGCATCCGGTCCACCTCCTCGACGCCCGCGAAGTGGGTGTCGTAGACGTGCTGGACCACGGTCGTGCCCGACGTGAGCACGTGGTCGTAGGGCACGTGGTGGAAGAACAGCAGCAGCTCGTCCGGGCAGGTGTCGACCGACTCGTACACCTCGCGCCACGGCGCCGGGTACTGGCCGGTGAACCCGGTGCCGGTGGCGCGGGTGCGGTCGACGCCGACGCCGTCGCGGTCGGCGAAGTGGTAGGTGCCCCACGGCGTGTACTCGTAGCCGTCGACGGACGGGCCGTAGTGGCTGCCGGGGGTGACCATGAACCCGACGCCGAGCGGCGCGGTGTAGCGCTCGTAGGTGTGCCACGAGCCGTCCATCACCTCGTGCAGCGGTCCGCGCGCGGCCGGGTCCTCGAAGGTGAGGCCGATCCACTCGTCCAGCACGGCCGCCGGGTCGAGGCGGTCGTCCCAGGCGAGCCGGCCGAAGCCGAACAGGTTGGCCTGCGCGAGCGGGTGGCGGGTCCAGAACTCGTCGTCGCCGACGTTGGAGACGGCGACGAGGCCGTCGACCAGGTCGGCGACCGGTTCGCCGCCGCGCAGGCCGAAGCCGAGGATCTCGGACCACTGCGGCACGAGGTGGCACACGTGCCGCTGCTGCCCGGTGTACTCCTGGGTGACCTGGAACTCGGCGGCCAGCCGGGTGCGGGGCATCGCGGCGAGCACCGGCGAGACGGGTTCGCGGGTCTGGAAGTCCATCGGCCCGTACTTGACCTGGAGCACCACGTTCCCGTCGAACGCGCCGTCGAGCGGGGCGAAGTGGTCGTGCGCGGCGCGGGCGCGGTCGGTGGTGCGGTCGCGCCAGTCCTGCCGGTGGTCGTAGACGAACGCGCGCCAGAACACCGTGCCGCCGTGCGGCTTGAGCGCGCGGGCCAGCAGGTTCGCCCCGTCGGCGTGGTCGCGGCCGTAGGCGAACGGTCCGGGTTGGCCCTCCGAGTCGGCCTTGACGACGTACCCGCCGAAGTCCGGGACGGCCGCGTAGACGGCCGCGGTCGTGCGCTCCCACCACTCCCGCACGGCCGGGTCGAGCGGGTCGGCGGTGGGCAGCCCGCCCAGCGTGATCGGGGCGGCGAAGCTCACCGACAGGTGCACGGCGATGCCGTGCGGGCGGAACACGTCCGCGAGCCGCGCCACGTCCGGCAGCAGGTCGGTCAGCAGCCGCGCCTCGGTGCGGTGCACGTTGACGTTGTTCAGGCCGACCCGGTTGACGCCGATCGAGCCGAGCAGGCGGGCGTAGGCGGCGGCGCGGCCCAGGTCGGCGCGCACCGCGCCGTCGGCGTAGAAGATCGAGCCGCCCGCGTAGCCGCGTTCGACCTGCCCCATCACGGGGTGGACGTCGATGTTGTCCCAGTGGTCGAGCATCCGGATCGCCCGGCGCGGCGCGTGGCGCTCCACCACCGGGTCGCCGGTGAACGCGGCCTCGCCCAGGCGCACCACGTGGTGCAGGCCGTGCAGCAGGCCGGGGCCGCCCTCCGCGCGCACGGTGACCGCGCCGCCGGCCCGTTCGAGGGTGAACGCCTCGCCGTCGCCGTCGGCGGCGAGCAGGTCGAGGTCCGCGGGGCCGTCGGTGACGAGCGCGCCGCCGTGCGCGGCGACCGCCGCCTCCACCTCGGCGCGCACGGTGCCGACCGGCGGCCCGTCACCGACCACCCGGACCCGGCGCGACCCGAGCGGCCGGAACGCCGACGCGGGCAGCCAGGCGGGGTGGGGGGCGGTCGGGGCCTCGGTGCTCGCTGTGCTCGCCACACCACCGAACCTAGGTCGGGACCCCAGGCGCGACAAGGGGTCCGCCGTCCACAGTCGACTGCCGGGGCGACGAAACTGTTTCGCAGCACGCGTTCCGCGGTGGCGACCACTGGAGCTGGATCGGTTCAGCCGGGACGTGCCGGACCTGTGACCCGCCGGCGCTAGGGTTGCCGGGACGGGAGAGGTGGGAACCGGTGGACGAGGGTCGGTTGGTCGCGGGGCGCTACCGGCTGCGCACGAGGCTCGGCGCGGGCGCCATGGGCGTGGTGTGGCAGGCGTTCGACGAACGGCTCGGCCGCGTCGTCGCGCTCAAGCGGCTCGTCGTGCCCGAGGGCGTGCCCACGGCGGACGCGGTCGCCCGCGCCGCGCGCGAGGGGCGGATCGCGGCGCGCGTGCAGCACCCGAACGCCGTCACCGTGCACGACGTCGTCGAGGACGACGGCCGGCCGGTGCTGGTCATGGAGTACGTGCCGGCGCGCACGCTGGCCGACGTGGGCGTGCTGCCGCCGGACGCGGTCGCGCGGATCGGCGCGCAGGTCGCCTCCGCGCTGGCCGCCGCGCACGCGGCCGGGGTCGTGCACCGCGACGTGAAGCCGGCCAACGTCCTGATCACCGCGGACGGCACGGCGAAGATCGGCGACTTCGGCATCGCCCGCGCGGTCGGCGACGTGGCGGTCACCCGCACCGGTCTGCTCGCGGGCACGCCCGCCTACCTGTCCCCCGAGGTCGCCCGGGGCGCGGAGCCGGGTCCGGCGTCCGATGTGTTCGCGCTCGGCGCCACCCTGTACGCGGCGGTCGAGGGGCGGCCCCCGTTCGGCGACGGGGACAACGCCATCGCGCTGCTGCACACCGTGGCCGCGGGCCGCTTCGACCCGCCGCGCAACGCCGGGCCGCTGACCGGCGTGCTGCTGGAGGCGCTGCGCACCGATCCCGCGACCCGCCCCGACATGGCCCGGCTCGCCGAGCTGCTGCGCTCCCCCGCACCGGCCCCCGCACCGGCCCTCGCCCCGGCCCCCGGCCCGGCACTCGCCCCGGCTCCCGCCCCGGCCGCGACCCGCCTGGACCTGGCCGTGCCGAGGTCGCCGTCACCGCCGTCCTCGTCCCGCCGACGTGCGGTGCTGGTCGGCGCGGCGGTGCTCGTCGTGGCCGGCTCGACCCTCGCCGCCCTGGCGACCACTCGTGACGGCGGCACGGCGACCGGGGGCGCCACGTCGTCGAGCGGTGCGACCACGACCACCACGACGACCGCCGCCGCCGAGGTCACCGCCGAGCGGCTCCGGCAGGCCGTGACCGACTACTACGCCCTGCTGCCCGACGACACCGCCGGCGCGTGGGAGGTGCTCGGCCCGCGGATGCGCGAGCAGGGCCCGCGGGAGTACGCGAAGGCGTGGCACGGCGTGCGCGACCTGGTCGTCACCGCGGGGCCGGAGGCCACCGGCC
This sequence comes from Saccharothrix sp. DSM 118769, assembly GCF_052936295.1. Taxonomy (NCBI): domain Bacteria; kingdom Bacillati; phylum Actinomycetota; class Actinomycetes; order Pseudonocardiales; family Pseudonocardiaceae; genus Saccharothrix; species Saccharothrix sp. DSM 118769. The sequence continues at coordinate 5,005,545 of NZ_CP193627.1, forward strand.
CGGACGCCGTCACCGTGGGCCTGGAGTTCACGAACGGGGACGACGAGCGGATCGCGGAGACGCGCGGCCTGGCCCTCGTCGTGGTCGACGGGGTCCCGCTGGTCGACGCCGAGGAGGTGCTGTCGTCCGACCGCGTCGGCGAGGAGGAGGGCGACGACGAGGGGGACCGGGGCGAGCGCGGTCGCGGCGAGAAGGGGAAGAAGGGCGAGGGCTGACCGGGCCGCGCGCACCCGAAGGGGGGTGGGGTGCGCGCGGCCCGGTGGAGCGCGCCGCCGCGCGGGTGGTGAGGGGGTGTCCACCCGTGCGGCGGCGGTGGCCGTGAGGCCGTCAGAGGAGCTCGCCGACCTGGAACGCCAGGTCCAGCGACTGGCTCCGGTTGAGCCTCGGGTCGCAGCCGGTCTCGTAGCGGCTGTGCAGGTCGTCGAGCAGGACGCTCGCGCCGCCGCCCACGCACTCGGTCACGTCCTCGCCGGTCAGCTCGACGTGGACGCCGCCGGGGTGCAGGCCCGTCGCCCGCAGGACCTGGAAGAAGCCCTTGACCTCGTCGAGGATGTCGGAGAACAGCCGCGTCTTGTGGCCGCTGGGGGCGACGAAGGTGTTGCCGTGCATGGGGTCGCAGATCCAGGCCGCCTTCGAGCCGACCGAGCGCGCGGCCTCGGCGAGGGCCGGCAGGCGGTCGCGGACCTGGCGAGCGCCCATCCGCGTGATGAACGTCAGCCTGCCGGGCCGCCGCTCGGGGTCGAGCACCTCGACGTACGCGCGCACCTCGTCCGGCGTGGCGGTGGGGCCGAGCTTGAGGCCGACGGGGTTCGCGATGGTGGAGAAGTACTCGATGTGCGCGCCGTCCAGGGCCCGGGTGCGCTCCCCGATCCACAGCAGGTGGCCGCTGGTGGCGTAGGTGCGGCCGGTGGCCGGGTCGAGCCGGGTCAGCGCGTCCTCGTAGTCCAGCAGCAGTCCCTCGTGGCCGGCGAACACCTCGGTCTCGCGCAGCTCCTCCGTCGAGACGCCGCAGGCGCGCATGAACGCGACCGCGTGGTCGATCCGGTGCGCCAGCTCCTCGTACTGCGCGCCGGCCGGCGAGTCGGCCACGAAGTCGCGGTTCCAGCGGTGCAGCTGGTCCAGTCCCGCGTAGCCGTTGTGGGCGTAGGTGCGCACCGCGTCCAGGGTGGCGCGCGACGCCTCGTACGCCCGCCACAGCCGCTCGGGGTCCGGTACCCGCACAGCGGCGTCGAAGGCCGCGCCGTTCACCGCGTCGCCCCGGTAGGCGGGCAGCGCGACGTCGCCGACGGTCTCGGTGGTGCTGGAGCGGGGCTTGGCGTACTGCCCGGCCCAGCGGCCGATCTTCACCACGGGCTTGGCGCTCGCGTAGGTGAAGACGACGGCCATCTGCAACAGGGTCTTGAGCTTGGCCCGGATCGACGCGTGGTCGCCCGCCGCGCCGAACATCTCCGCGCAGTCACCGCCCTGGAGCACGATCGCCCGGCCCTCGGCCGCCTCGGCGAGCCGGTGCCGCAGGTCGTCGCACTCGGCGGGTGACACCAGGCCCGGTGCGGTCGCCAACCGGGCGGTCACGTCCGCCAGGGCGGCCGGGTCCGGCCACTCGGGCTGTTGGGCGGCGGGGAGGTCCCGCCACGTGGCAACGGACTCGTCCAACACGTCGGAATTCATCGTCAGCCGTTCCCCAGTAGTGACAGCCAGCAATTGCGCGCCAATTCGTGTAACAGATCAGCACGAGTTCACGGAGACGTGCAACCAAAAAGCGCAGTGGTCTGCCGGTCCGCCGCCGGAGTGGTCTGGCCGCTCGACTTCGGCGACTGGTTCACTGCTCACCTGCCGCACGGGCGGCGATACCCGTTGGTCAATTCCCCGGAGGAGGGACATGCCCCGAACAGCGGTGGTGGAGGTCGTGGTCACGGCCGAGCCGGTCCGGCTGCGGACGTCGGCCGCGGTGCCGTTGCGCGCCGCCCTGTGCGCCCGGTACGGCGACGACGAGGTGTTCCTGCTGGAGGACCTCCACCCGGACGGGGTGGACCGGCGGGCGGGCACGGTGGTGGGCGTCGGCAAGCTCGCCGAGCTGAGCGTCACCGGCAGGCGGGTGCGGGTGCGCGGCGAGGGCCCGGTGGCCGACGCCCTGCGCGAGCACTGCGCCGGGGCGGCACCGGGCGGCGAGGTCGCGGAGCGGTCGGCGGTGTGGGAGCTGCTGCGCGGCGCCACGAACCTGTTCGACGTGCGCACCGACGTGCCCTGGCAGCGGTACGCGTTCGGCTTCCTGACCATGATCGGCTACGACGCGGTCGGCCTGGTCGAGGACCTGCCGCCGCGCGAGGCCGAGCCCTCGGTGCCGGACGTGACGATCGCGCTGTTCCAGCGCACCGTGTGGTTCGGCGACGGCACGGGCGACCCGGTGGTGGTGACCGCCTCGGGTCCGCTGCTGCCGGAGCCGCCCGACGTGGCGGGCGTGCCGCCCGAGGCGGAGCCGGGGGCCCTGCCGGAGGCGCCCGTGCCGCTGTCGGTGACCGACACGGTGGACCGGGAGACGTTCCTGGCCGGTGTGCGCCGCTGCCTGGACCACGTCCGCGTCGGCGATGTCTACCAGATCGTGGTCGGCCACCGGGTGGACGTGCGCACCGGGATGGCGCCGCAGGACGTGTACCGGCGGCTGCGCGACCGCAACCCCTCCCCCTACACCTACCTGGTCACGCTGGGCGGCGTGACGCTGGTGGGCGCGAGCCCCGAGCTGCTGTTCCGGCTCGTGGACGGCCGCCTGCTCATGCGCCCGATCGCGGGCACCGCGCGGCGCGACCCGACCGGGGTGGACGACGAGCGGCGGGTCAAGGAGCTGCTGGCGGACGTCAAGGAGCAGGCCGAGCACGTGATGCTGGTCGACCTGGGGCGCAACGACGTGGGCCGGGTGGTCGACCCCGGCACGCTGCGGGTGGACGAGATGATGGCCGTGGAGGCGTTCTCGCACGTCTTCCACCTGGTCTCGACCGTCTCCGGGCGGATGTCGGCGGGCCGGGACGTGTGGGACGCGGTGTGCGCGACCTTCCCCGCCGGGACCGTGACCGGCGCGCCGAAGGTGCGGGCCATGGAGATCATCGACGACGTCGAGCCGACCCGGCGCGGCGCCTACGCGGGCGCGCTCGGCCTGGTCGACGTGCGCGGCTGGGCGGAGCTGGCGCTGTGCATCCGCACGGTCGTGCACCACGGCGAGGACGGCGGCGCGCACCACTACTCGACGCAGGCCGGCGCGGGTGTGGTGGCGCTGTCGGAGCCGGAGCGCGAGTGGGACGAGACGCTGGCCAAGATGGGCGCCGCCTTCTGGGCGCTCACCGGGGAGGAGCCGCGATGACCGTGCTGGTGGTGGACGCCTACGACAGCTTCGTCCACATCATCGACCAGTACCTGCGCGAACTGGGCGCGGACACCCTCGTGGTCCGCTCCGGCACGCGCACGCCCGACGAGCTGCTGGCCCTGGCACCCGAGGCGGTCGTCCTCGGCCCGGGGCCGGGTCACCCGGCCGCCTCCGGGCACGTCGAGGTGGCGCGGGCCTTCGCCGGCCGGGTGCCGCTGCTGGGCGTGTGCCTGGGGCACCAGGCGCTGGCCCTGGCGTTCGGCGGCTCGGTGCGGCTGGCCGACAACCTCATGCACGGCCGGACCAGCCTCGTCGAGCACGACGGCCAGGGGCTGTTCGCGGGGCTGCCCGACCGGCAGGCGGTCACCCGCTACCACTCCATCGTGGTCGCGGAGCCCCTGCCGGACGACCTGGTCGCCACGGCCCGGTCGACCGACGACGGCTACCTGATGGGCCTGCGGCACCGGGAGCTGCCGGTCGAGGGCGTGCAGTTCCACCCGGAGAGCGTGACCACCGCCGAGGGGATCGCGATGGTGGCGAACTTCCTCCGCACCGCCGTCGAGCGGCCCGCCGCGGTCGGCTGACCCGGACCGTGCCGGGGTGGGCGGTCAGGCGGACGAGACCCGCAGGTCGGCGGACCGCTCGACCGCCCACCCCAGCACGGCGACGGCCGACGCCAGGCGGACCTGGTCCACCGCGCGGTAGCCGAGGACCAGGGCGGGTTCGACGGGCCGCCGGTCGAGCCGGTAGGAGCCGCCGGTGCGGACCACCACCGAGTGCCGGCCCGCGGTCTCGGCCACCCGGGCGTCGTCCACCTCCGGGGGCAGCGCGAGCCAGCTGTGCGACCCGGCGTCGCCGCCGCGCAGCACGGCGCCCGGCAGGTGCTCGCCGACCAGCTCCCGCAGGGCCGACCGGCGGGCGCGCAGGGTGGCCCGCACGTCGCGGACGTGCTGGTCGAGCAGGCCGCGGGAGAGGAAGTCGGCGAACGCGGCCTGGGTGAGCGCGTCCGGGCCGGCCAGCCGCCCGTCGAGGGCGCGGTGGAAGCGCGGGAACAGCGCGGGGGGCACCACCAGCCAACCCAGCCGCAGGCACGGCCCGAACAGGCCCATCGTCGCGCCCGTGTAGAGCACCCGGCCGGGCCGGTCGCGCTGCACGGCGAGCTGCGCCGCGCCGCGCCCCAGCCACAGGTGGCCGTCGGGGTCGTGCTCGATCACCCAGCCGTCCACCGCGTCGGACCACCGGGCCAGCGCGGCGCGGCGGGCCGGTGACAGCACCGAGCCGGTCGGCACCTGCCCGAGCGGCGTGACCAGCACGGCACGGGCGCCGCTGCGGGTCAGCGCGGCCACGTCGACGCCCTCGCGGTCCACCGGCACGGGCGTGACGCGCAGGCCCGCGCCGGCCAGGGTGCCGGCCAGCCGCTGGTCGCCGGGGGTCTCCACGGCGGCGTGCGCGACGCCCAGGTCGCGCAGGGCCGAGGCGGCGAGGGCGACCGCGTCGGTGAACCCGGCGGTGACGATCACCTCGCCGCCCACCACGCCCCGGGCGCGCCCGAGGTAGTCGGCCAGCTCGACCCGCAGCTCGGCCACCCCGGCGGGCGGCCTGCGCAGGTCGCGGCCGCGGGCGGCGGAGTGCACGGCGTTCTGGTACGACATGAGCCAGCGGCGGGCCGGGAACAGGTCCGTGCCGGTGGCGTCGGGCCGCAGGTCGAAGCGGGTGCGCGGGACCGCGACCGGCGCCTCGGCCGGTGCGGCGGGCACGGTCGGCACGTGCACGGCCACCCTGGTGCCCGAGCCCTGCTCGGCGGTGAGGTACCCCTCGGCGATCATCTGCTCGTACGCCTGGACGACCACGCTGCGGGACACCCCGAGGTCGTCCGCGAGGCGCCTGCTCGACGGTAGCCGGCTACCGGGGCGCAGCGTGCCGTCCCGGATGCGCCCGCGGATCGTGTCGCGGATCTGGTGGGTCATCGACTCGGGGGCGGAACGGTCCAGCGGAATCGACAACAATGCCGACATGACTGCTCCAGGTGGTCATCGGCGGGTGCCGTGTGGACTTTGCCGGAAATTCTCGGGAAATGGACTGGCGCCGCCCACCGGAATGGACTTGCCCACCCCGTCCGCGACTGCGAGCCTGCAACCCGTCCGACTGCTGGGGAACAGTTCGCCGATGGAGGCGGAAATGGTTGAGCGGGAAACCGACCGGGCGCGGTGGGCCGCGTTGCTGTCGACCGTGACGGAGGGGCGGGACCTGTCGGCGGACGACGCCGCGTGGGCCATGACCGAGGTGCTGCGCGGTGCGGCGGGCGACGCGCGGCTGGCCGGGTTGCTGGTGGGCCTGCGCGCCAAGGGCGAGACCGTGGTCGAGCTGGACGGCCTCATCACCGGCATGGTGGCCCGCTCGACGCGGGTCGACGTCGGGCGGGCGGTGCTGGACATCGTCGGCACGGGCGGCGACCAGGCGCACACCGTGAACATCTCCACCATGGGCGCGGTCGTCGCGGCGGCCTCCGGCGTGCCGGTGGTCAAGCACGGCAACCGGTCCGCCTCGTCGAAGTGCGGGTCGGCGGACGTGCTGGAGGCGCTCGGCATCGCCATCGGGCTGCCGGCCGCCACCGTGCGCGGCGTGCTGGACGAGGTCGGCATCGCGTTCTGCTTCGCGCCGGTGTTCCACCCGGCCATGCGGCACGCCGCGCCGGTGCGGCGCGAGCTGGGCGTGCCGACCGCGTTCAACCTGCTGGGTCCGCTGACCAACCCGGCCTCGCCCGCCGCGCTGGCCGTGGGCGTGGCGCACACCCGGACCGCGCCGCTGGTCGCGGGCGTGCTGGCGCGGCGCGGCGTGTCGGCGCTGGTGTTCCGGGGCGACGACGGGCTGGACGAGCTGAGCGTCGGCACCACCTCGCGGGTCTGGACCGTGCTCGGCGGCGAGGTGCGGGACGAGGTGTTCGACCCGCGCGACGTCGGTGTGCCGTTCGCCGGGGCGGACGCGCTGCGCGGCGGCGACCCGGCGCACAACGCCGACGTCGCGCGGCGGGTGTTCGCCGGCGAGCGCGGCCCGGTCCGCGACGCGGTGCTGCTGTCGGCCGCCGCCGGCCTGGCCGCCGCCGAGGCGGTGGACGCGCCCCTGGTGGAGCGCATCGCCTCGGGCGTGCGGCGGGCGGCGGTCGCGATCGACGAGGGGCACGCCGCCGCGCTGGCGGAGCGGTGGTCGGCGGTCACCGCCAAGCTGCGCGCCGAACTGCGCTGACGCGGTGCCGCGCCGGGTCCGGTCCGCACGACGCGGACCGGACCCACCGAACCCGGCGGACCCGCGAGCCGGTCCACGAAGGACAGACCCGCGCGGCCCCGGGTCGGGCGGGTCTGCCGCGCGACCCGGGCCGGGCTGGCCGGACTGGCCGGACACCGGGACACGGCTAGCCGTCCCCCCGCACGCCGCGGGCCAGTTCGGCGGCGAAGCGGGCCACCGCCGCCACGCCCTCGGCCGCGTTGCGGGCCTCCGCCAGGCGCCGCACGAAGGCCGCGCCCACGATCACCCCGTCCGCCGCCTGGCCGATGGCCGCCGCCTGCTCTGCGGTCGACACCCCGAGGCCCACGCAGACCGGCAGGTCGGCGCGCACCTCGCGGACCCGCGAGACCAGGCCGTGCGCCACGTCCGTCAGCGCGCCGCCGGTACCGGTCACGCCCATCAGCGCCGCCGCGTAGACGAAACCGGTGGACGCCCGCGCGGTCAGCGCCAGGCGCTCCGGCGACGACGACGGCGCCACCAGGTGCACGCGGCGCAGGCCGCGGCGGTCCGACTCGGCGGTCCAGCCGGTGTCGTCGGCCTCCTCGGGGATGAGGTCGGGCGTGATCAGGCCGCTGCCGCCGACCTCCGCCAGCCGCCGGGCGAAGCGCTCGACGCCGTACCGCTCCACCGGGTTCCAGTACGTCATCACGAGCACGGGCACCCCGGCGGCGGCGATCTCGGCCACCGACTCCAGCACGGTCTCCGTGGTCGCACCGCCGGCCAGCGCGGCCGTGGCGGCTCGCTGGATCACCGGGCCGTCCATCACCGGGTCGCTGTACGGCAGCCCCAGCTCGACCACGTCCACACCGGACCCGGCCATCGCCAGCGCGGCGTCCACGGCGGCGCGGGCCGTCGGGAACCCGGCGGGCAGGTAGCCGATCAGGGCCGCCCTCCCCTCCTCGCGGGCGGTGCGCAGCGCGCCGTCGAGCCTGTCGCCGGCGCTCACCTGTGCGGTCGTCACGAGCCGTCGCCCCCCAGTCCGAAGTACTCCGCGGCCGTGGCCATGTCCTTGTCGCCCCGGCCGGACAGGCACACCAGCACCACCGGCGGCCGGCCCAGGCGGGCGGTCAGCTCGTCCACGAGGGCGAGCGCGCCCGCCACCGCGTGCGCCGACTCGATCGCCGGGATGATCCCCTCGGTCCGGCTGAGCCGGCGCATGGCGTCCATCGCCGCGTCGTCGGTCACCGGCCGGTAGGTCACCCGGCCCTGGTCGTGCAGCAGCGCGTGCTCGGGCCCGACGCCCGGGTAGTCCAGGCCGGCGGAGATCGAGTGGCTCTCCTCGGTCTGCCCGAACTCGTCCTGGAGCAGGTAGGTCCGCGCGCCGTGCAGCACGCCGACCGCGCCGCCGGTGATCGAGGCGGCGTGCGCGCCGGGGCCCGTGCCGCCCGCCTCCATGCCCCAGAGGGTCACCTCCGGGTCGTCCAGGAACGGGTGGAACACGCCGATGGCGTTGGACCCGCCGCCGACGCACGCCACGACCGCGTCCGGCAGCGCGCCGAGCTGGGCGAGCACCTGGCGGCGGGCCTCCACACCGATGACGCGGTGGAAGTCGCGCACCATGGCGGGGAACGGGTGCGGCCCGGCTGCCGTGCCCAGCAGGTAGTGCGTGTCGTGGGCGTTGGTCACCCAGTCGCGCAGGGCCTCGTTGATGGCGTCCTTGAGGGTGCGGCTGCCCGCCTCCACCGGCACGACGGTCGCGCCGAGCATGGTCATCCGGGCCACGTTGAGCGCCTGCCGACGGGTGTCCTCGGCGCCCATGTAGACGACGCACTCCAGGTCGAGCAGCGCCGCGGCGGTGGCCGTGGCCACGCCGTGCTGGCCCGCACCGGTCTCCGCGATGACCCGCGCCTTGCCCATCCGCCGGGCCAGCAGCGCCTGCCCCAGCACGTTGTTGATCTTGTGCGAGCCGGTGTGGTTGAGGTCCTCCCGCTTGAGCAGCAGCCGCGCGCCGACCTCGGCCGACAGCCGCCCGGCCTCGGTGAGCAGGCTCGGCCGCCCCGCGTAGCGCACCAGCAGCGCGCCGTACTCCGCCAGGAACGACGGGTCGGTGCGCGCCTCGTCGTAGGCCGCGGTCAGCTCGGCCAGCGACGCCATCAGCGCCTCCGGCATGAACCGCCCGCCGAAGCGGCCGAACCGCCCCTGCTCGTCGGGGGTCCGCGACGCGGGCACGGCGAACGCCGCCGCCACCACGTCCCGGTAACCCCGCTCGACCGCCCCGACGTCCAGCACGTCGTCCACCCGCCCGTCGATCCGCCCGTCGATCCGCTCGCCGATCACGCCGGTTCCCCTTCCCCGGTCCGGAGCCCGGCCGCCGACAGTTCGGCCACCGCCGCCGCGGGTCGGCCGCCGACCACCAGCGCCGACCCCACCAGCACCGCGTCGGCGCCCGCCGCCGCGTACGCGCGCACGTCCTCGGGACCGCGCACACCGGACTCCGCCACCGCCACCACGCCCGGCGGGATGCCGGGGCCAGGCGGGCGAACGTGCCCCGGTCGACCTCCAGCGTGGTCAGGTCGCGGGAGTTGACCCCGATGACCCGCGCGCCCGCGTCGACCGCGCGCCGCAGCTCCGCTTCCGCGTGCACCTCGACCAGCGCGGCCAGCCCGTGCCGCTCGGCCTCGCCCAGCAGGAACTCCAGTTCCGGCTGCGCCAGCGCGGCCACGATCAGCAGCACCAGGTCCGCGCCGTGCGCCGCGGACTCCACGACCTGGTAGGCGTCGACCACGAAGTCCTTGCGCAGCACCGGCACGTCCACCCGGGCGCGCACCGCGTCGAGGTCGGCCAGGCTGCCCCGGAAGTGGTCGGGCTCGGTGAGCACGCTCACCGCCGCCGCCCCGCCCCCGGCGTAGGCCGCGGCCAGCGCGGCGGGGTCGCCGATGTCCGAGAGCACGCCGACGGCGGGGCTGCGCCGCTTGACCTCCGCGATGACCCGCACGCCGCCGCGACCGCGCAGCGCGTCCTCCACCCGCCGGGGGTCGCGCGCGGCACGGCCCTCGGCGACCGCGCGCAGCCGCGCCTCGGGCACCTCCTCGCGCCGCTCCCGCAGCCGGACCCGGACGTCGGCCAGGATGCCGTCGAGCACGCTCACCGGCCACCCGCCGGTTCCACCGACATGCGGTGGCGGAACACGTCGCCGCCGTCCCACTCGGCCTTGACCCGCCGGAGCTTCGCGTAGCCCTCGCGGTAGTACAGCCACTGCCACGGCACGCCGCTGGTGTTCCACGCGGGGTCGAGCAGGTCCGCGTCCGGGTAGTTCACGTACGCGCCCCCCGTGTCCCCGCGCACCGCGGGAACGCCCCCGGTCTCGGCGTAGACGTCCCGGTAGAGCCGCCGCTGGAAGTCCACGTGCAGGTCGTCCTGCGCCGGGTCCACCCACTCGCTGACGTAGAGCAGCGTGAGCGAGCAGTCGCGGTGCGGTGACGCCGTCTCGTTCGCGGCGACCGCGTTCACCTGGCCGCCGTAGGGCGCGATCAGCACGCCGCTGCCGGGGTGGGCGTAGTCCTCGCGGGTGAGGTTGCGGAAGAGCGCCGCCGCCGCGCGCTCGCTCAGCGCGCCGCGGTGCATGGCCGACTTGCCCTTGATGCGCTTGCCGGTGGGCCGGTCCGCGAAGCCCGCCCACTGGGTGCTCATCAGCCACGGCAGCCGACGGCGCTCGGTGGTCTGCCCCGGCACGCCCACGCCGTCGTCCACCGCCGCCAGGAACCGGTCCAGCAGCGCGTCCGCGTTGCCGGTGCCCGCGTCGACCTGCACGTTGAGCGCGACCGCGCCGCCGGAGGCGTGGAACGCCGCCAGGTGGGCGTACAGGCCGGCCTCGGGGGCGCCCGGCGCGTTGGTGGCGGCGAACCAGGCGCTGTAGTTGCGCACCAGTCGCACGAACGCGCGCTCGTCGAGCCGCGCCCACGGCCAGACGACGGTCGCCACCAGCACCTCCGCGGGCGGGCTGGGCAGCAGCCGGGACGGCTCCCAGCCGCGCGGGCGGGGGCTGCGGAACCAGTACTTGGTGACGACGCCGAAGTTGCCGCCGCCACCGCCGGTGTGCGCCCACCACAGGTCGCGGTGGGGGTCGCCCGGGTCGCGGGTCGCCACCACGCGCCGCGCGCCGCCGCGGGTCGCCACGACCACCTCCACCGCGTGCAGGTGGTCGACGACGAGCCCGAACCTGCGGTTGAGCGGGCCGTAGCCGCCGCCGGCGACGTGCCCGCCCAGGCCGACCGTCGGGCACGAGCCGCCGGGCACGGTCACGCCCCAGCCCTTGAACAGCTCCGCGTAGACGTCGCCGAGCCGGGCGCCCGCGCCGACCGCGAAGGCGCGCGCGGCGGGGTCGTGCTCGACGGTGTCCAGCGCGGACAGGTCGACCAGGGTGCCGATCTCGCCGTTGGCGGAGAAGTCCTCGAAGCAGTGCCCGCCGCTGCGGACCGCGATCCGGGTCCTGCCGCGCACCGCGGCGGCGACCGCGTCGACCACGTCGTCGGTGGAGCGGGCCACCCACACCTCGGCGGGGTTGCCGACCCACCGCTGGTTGACCCCGCGCACCAGGTCGGCGTACTGCGGCGCGTCCCGGCCGACCCGCGGCCCCGAGGGGGTGCGGGCGGCGGCGGTGCCGGGGAGGGCGATCCCGCCGGCGGCCAGGGCGGCGCCGGTCGCGGCACCGCCCAGCAGCAGGCGGCGGCGTGTCGTCGTCATCGTGCCTCCGTGGTGGGGCTCGGGTGTTCGGGGGTGGTGGCGGAGCGCAGCGCGGCGAGGTAGTCGCCGGCGGTGCGGTAGTCCTCCAGCCGCACGCGGCCGTCGACGACGACCGTGGGCACGACGGGGACCTCGGCGCGGGTGGCCGCGATCCGGGCCCGCACGGCGGCGGTGTCCCGGTCGTCGGCGACCAGCTCGGCGGCCCGGCCGGCGGGCACGCCCGCGCCGGTCGCCGCCGCGGTGAGCACGGCGGGGTCGGTGATCACGCCGCCGTGGACGAACCACTGGGCGTAGAGGGCCTCCTCCACGTCCGCGCGCACGCGGCCGCCGAACTCGCGGTCCACCTGCCGCAGCAGCCGGTGCCCGGCCAGGGTGTTCACCGCGAGGGCGCGGTCGTTGCGGAACTCCACGCCGAGCGCCGCGCCGGCCCTCGTGACGTGGTCGCTCATCCGGCGCGCCTTCTCGACGCCGTACTTGCGGCCCAGGAACTCCAGCACCGGCACCGGTTCGGCCGGTTCCTCGCCGTCGATCTGGTAGGGGTGCGAGACGACCTCGACCCCGGCGTCGCCGTGCTCGGCGAGCGCGGCGCGCAGGTTGCGGTTGCCCAGGTAGCACCAGGGGCAGGACAGGTCCGAGTAGACGTCGACGCGCACGCTCACAGCCCTCCCCCGGCCGCCGCGACCGGCGCGCGCCCGCTGTTGACGGTCTCGGTGTCGAACGCGCCCAGCGCCGCGTAGGAGGCGGAGATCCGGGCCAGCTCGTCCGCCGGGATGACGTCCTCGACGCGCTCGAAGCCGTCCGGGGCCCGCTCGTCCGCGAGGTCGATGACGACCTCCGGGCCCCGCTCGCGGTTGGCCTCCTGGAGCCGGGTGGTCAGCGGCCGGCGCGCCTGCTCGTAGGCGACCAGCCCCTCGGCCGGGTCGTCGTGCCCCGCCAGGTGGTCCGCGAGCACCCGTCCGTCCACGATGGACTGGGTGGCGCCGTTGGACCCCATCGGGTTCATCGCGTGCGCCGCGTCGCCGAGCAGGGTGACCCGGCCCGAGGTCCACCGCGGCAGCGGGTCCCGGTCGACCATCGGGTACTCCAGCGCCTGCTCCGCCGAGCGGACCAGGGCCGGCACGTCGAGCCAGTCGAAGACCAGGTCCTCGAAGTGGCCGAGGAACCGGTCGGGCTCGACCGGCCGGTTCCAGTCGGCCCGGTCGGGCGCCGCGCCCCCGCCCACGTGCCGCGCCACGGCCCAGTTCATCAGCACCGGCTCGTCGCGCCCGGTGGGCGTGGACATCGGGTACACCACGACGCGCCGGGCGCGGTCGCCCGCGATGACCATCGTGTTGCCGTCGAGGAACGGGCGGGCCCACGCGCTGCCGCGCCAGACCAGCAGGCCGTTCCAGCGCGGCCCCGTGCCGCCGGGGTGCAGCGCCTCGCGCACGGCGGACTGGATGCCGTCCGCGCCCACCAGCACGTCCGCGACCTCGTGCGTGGTCGTGCCGTCGGCGTGCCGGACCTCCGCGGAGACCCGGCCGTCGGGCAGGTGCGCGAACCCGGCGACCCGCGCGTCGGGCACGACCGCGCCCGCGCCGAGCCGCTCGCGCACCGCGGCCAGCAGCACGCCCTGGAGCCGGCCGCGGTGGACGGACAGCTGCGGCCACCGGTACCCGGCGGCCCGGCCGCGCGGCTCGCGGAAGATCAGGCTGCCGAAGCGGTTGTGGTACGACAGGGTGCCGGTGGCGACGGAGACCTCGGCCAGCCTGTCCAGGACGCCCAGCCCGTCCAGCTCGCGCACGGCGTTGGGCAGGATGTTGAGCCCGACGCCGATGGGCCTGATCTCCGGCACGGCCTCCAGCAGGAGCACGTCGGTGATCCCGGCGGCGTGCAGGGAGAGGGCGGCGGTCAGGCCGCCGATGCCCGCGCCCGCGATGACGACCTTCACGCCTTGGCCACCACCCGCGCGGCGCCCGACGACGCGAGGGTCTTCGTCATCTGCGCGTTCTGCCGGGTCAGGTCGACGATCTCGCGCAGCAGCTCGACGCTCGCGCCGCCGCTGCCCAGCGGGTACAGCCGCAGGTCCTCCTGGTACGCCTGGCGCGCGATGCCCAGGTGGCGGCCCCGGAACACGATGATCGTGCGCAGCACCCCGGCCATCGCCGACGCCGCGGCGCGCAGCGTCGGCATGGCGCGGTCGGCGGCCTCCAGGTCGTCGCCGTAGGCGTCGAGCAGCCTGGTCACCAGGGAGGTCGAGCCCACCCAGTCGTCGTGCAGCCCGCGCCAGCGCGGCAGGCTGTAGGGCACCGAGTGGTGCAGGAAGTCCAGGTAGTCCCGGTCACCGCGGTCGGAGGCCCACACCGCCTCGTCCACCAGCCACAGCGGCACCTGCGCCGCGGCCGGGCCCAGGTAGACCCGCCCCGCCACGGTGATCTCCTCGAAGTACGGCCGCAGCACCCGCGCGAAGAAGCGGGGGCCGACGTCGCGCACCACCAGGTCGATGGAGTCGACCATCGGCAGCATCTCGCGGTTGAGCGCGTCCGCCAGCACGGCGAACTTCGGGTCCGCCGGCTCCACGTCGCGCAGCAGGTGGCACAGCTCCAGGCCGGCGCGCAGGTGCGGGAACACCATGCGCACCGAGTTCTGGAGCTGGTGCTCCTGCTCGTCGGGGGTGTACCGGCGGCGGCGGTGGTCCGTCGGGTTCCACGTGCAGTAGTGGTGCACGACGTCGCGCGGGATCATGCCGGTGCGCTCGCCCAGCTCCAGCAGGACCGGGGTGGCCTCGGGCACGTGGTCGAGCGGCTCCTGGCCGTGCCGCTTGATCGAGCCGAGGAGCATGCCGATGTCGCGCACGGCCGCCAGGCAGTCCTCCATGTCGAAGGCGGCCGTCGTGGCGGCGTCGGGCACCAGGTCGCGGAGCGCGCCGACCAGGGCGCCGAGGTCGGCGGCGTCGTTCATCTCGGGCAGGCGCGCCAGCACGGCGTCGGCGCCCAGGGGGTCGATCTCGCGGACCCGTTCGATCTGGACGTCGTTGCCGTGCAGCATCACGGGGTTGTCGAACACGCGTCAGCTCCAGTTGTCTTCGGCTTCGGACACCGCGCGGCGATGTCGTGGGAGTGCTCGGGGAGCGGGGACGTGCGGCGCCGGCTAGCGGCGCGCGGGAGCCCCGGTGAGGACCACGTGGACGTTGGTGGACGACGCGCTCTGCCCGTTGACGGCCACCGTCGCCCGACCGCCCACCTCGGGCAGTTCGACCGTTCGCGTCGGCACCACCAGCGGGACCAGGTCCCAGTCGACGTCCGGGTGACGTCGCCGGTGGTGCAGGCTGGCGGGCACCGCGCCGTGCTCCAGGCACAGCACGGCCTTGACCAGCCCCGCGAGGCCGGCCGCGGCCTCGGCGTGGCCGATGTTGGACTTCAGGGAGCCGACCAGGCACGGCCTCCCCGCCCGACGCGCGGTCCCCAGCACCGCGGTGAGGGCGGAGAGCTCCGCGCGGTCGATCCTCGTGCCCGTGCCGTGGGCCTCCACGTAGGTGACCACGGCCGGGTCGACGCCCGCGTCGGCGTAGGCCCAGCGCATCGCCTGGGCCTGTCCTTCGGCGGACGGGTGCAGCAGTGACGGTTTGGCCCGGCCGTCGTTGCCCACGGCGCTGCCCTTGACGACGGCGCGGACCCGGTCGCCGTCGGCCAGGGCCGCCGCCAGTGGCTTGAGCACGACCGCCGCGGCGCCGTCCGCCCGGACGAAGCCGTCGGCGTCCGCGTCGCCGAACCGGCAGCGGCCACCGGGTGACAGCGCCCCCGCGCGGTCCAGCAGCGCCCCGGGTTGCGGGCCGAGCAGCAGGTTGACCCCCGCGGCGATGGCGAGGTCGGCCTCGCCGTGGCGCAGGGCGCGCACGGCGAGGTGGAGCGCGACGAGCGAGGACGCCTGCGCGGCGTCCACGGTGACGCTCGGACCGCGCAGGTCGAACACGTGGCTGAGCCGGCCCGCGGTGAGGCCGCGGTGGTAGGCGCCGGCGAAGTCGCGGAGGTCGAGGTCGTCGCGCCCGCGCAGCCCGTCCCAGTGGTCCGCGCCGGACTGCCCGGCGTAGACCGCGGTGCGCGAACCCGCCACCCCGGCCGGGTCGGGTACCGCGTCGGCGAGGGCGGCGCGGACCGCGGTCAGCAGCAGGCGCTGCTGCGGGTCCATCCGCTCGGCCTCACCGGCGTCCAGGTCGAACGCGCGCGGGTCGAAGTCGGTGGTCCAGCGCGCGGGGTCGACGTGCCCCGCGCTGTGCATGGCGGTGCCGGGCCGCGCGGGCCCGACGGTGTCCCTCGCGTCGAGCAGGAGTCGCCACAGCTCCTCCGGGCCCGACGCGCCGGGTAACTCACAACTCATGCCGATCACGGCGACGTCGTCGCCGGTGTCCCCCGTCACGGCAATCCCCCAGTGGATGTGCGGTTTCCCCGGACGCACCGGCCCACGGCGCTGTGGGCCGGTGCGATCTCGCTGTCGTCAGGAGCGGACGCCGGCCCAGACGTCCCACGGCTGTGCGGCGGCCCACGCGGTGATGCCGGGGAAGCTCACGCCCAGCACGCGCTCCACCTCCGCGTGGTCCGGCGCGAACAGCTCCGGCTCGTGGCCGAGCGCGGCCCAGTGGTAGATGCCGGCGACACCGGCCGCCGCGTCCGGGCCGATGACCTGCGCCAGGCCGGTCTCGAACTGCGGGACCTCCAGCGGCAGGTAGGTGACCTCGCGCTCCAGCGCCGTGCCGAACGCCCGCGCGAGCTCGGGGCCGGTGACCGCGGCGGGACCGCCGAGCGGGACCACCGCGCCCTCGATGTCCGGCACCCGCAGCGCGGCGCCGGTGGCGACCGCCAGGTCGGCGTGCGAGACCCAGGCGACCTTGCGGTCGACGGCCAGCGGGTAGGCCAGCACGCCGTCGTTCACCAGGGCCGGGCCGTTCCACGGGCTGAACAGGTTGTCGAGGTACACCGGCGGGCGCACCACCACCAGCGGCAGCCCGCTGCCGTTCAGCACCTCCTCGGCGGCCCGGCGGGTCTCGTAGGACGCGTACCCGGTCTTCTCCGCGGGCAGCGGCGTGTTGGTGTTGAACACGAGCCGCCGCACGCCGGCCGCGCGGGCGGCGTCCACCACGTTGGTCGCGTAGGTGACGACCAGCTCGGTGTCGTACACCAGCGGCAGCACGACCGAGGCGTGCGTGACGCCCTCGAACGCGGCCCTCACCGCCGCGGCGTCCGCCAGGTCGCCGAACGCGGTGGGCAGCTCGGGCGCGCCGGGGGCGGGGGTGCCGCCCTCCTTGGCGAAGCCGCGCACGTCGAGGCCCTCGGACAGCAGGTGACGAGCCACCGCGCCACCCTGGAAGCCCTGCGAACCGATCACCAGGTACCGGTGTTCGTCTGACATCAGTGGTCCTTCCTCATCGTCGCGCCCCCGGTGGGGGCGTGATGTCCCGGGCTGTCGCCCGGAGGTCAACCGGCCTGGTTCGACGCCGTGCGCGGCGGTGCGGGCGCCCCGGCGGGTTCCGCGCGGCCGGGCCGCACGGTGAGCGCGTAGAGCGCGGACAGCGCGGCCACGCCGGCGGAGATCAGGAAGGCCGTGCCGAACCCGTCGGTCAGGGAGACGGGGTCGGACAGGTCGCCGCCCTCGCCCGTGTGGGCCGCGGCGACGCCCGCGAGCACCGCGAGGCCGATCACCGAGCCGAACTGCTGGCTGGTGTTGATCAGGCCGGACGCGAGCCCCAGCTCGTCCGGTCCGGCGTCGCTGGTGGCCGCGACGTTGGTGGTGATCGCCACCAGGGGCAGGCCCACGCCGAGGACCAGGCTCGGGAACAGCACGTCGCCGACGAAGGAGCCGTCGGGGGTCAGCCGCGACAGCCACGCCATGCCCACGGCCACCAGCACGAACCCGGTGACCATCACCACGCGCAGCCCGAACCGGCCGATCACCCGCGACGCGTTGCCCGCCACCGCGATCACCACCAGCGACAGCGGCAGCAGGCCGAGCCCGCCCAGCACCGGCGTGTAGTGCAGCACCGCCTGGAGGTACATGCTGACCAGGAAGAACATCGGGAACAGCACGAACTGGCCGAGGCCGGAGAGCAGGTTGGCCGCGCGCAGCGTGCGCCGGCGCACCACGGCCGGCGGCACCAGCGGCACCCGGACCTTGGTCTGGAGCACGGCGAACACCGCGAGCAGCACCAGGCCGACCGCGCCGGTCACCAGCGTGGACGGCGCCGTCCAGCCCGCGACACCGGTGTTCACCAGCGCGTAGGCGAGCAGGGCCAGTCCCACGGTGACGGTCAGCGCGCCGGCGACGTCGAAGCCGCCGCGGTCCTCGCGCCGCGGCCGGTTCGCGGACAGCACGCGCAGCGCCAGCGCCGCCAGCGCCAGGCCCGCGACCACGTTGAGCGCGAAGGTGGACCGCCAGCCCAGCCAGCTCGTCAGCACGCCGCCGAGCACCGTGCCCGCCGCGCCGCCGGCGCCCGCCATGGCGGCGAACACCCCCAGCGCGCGGTGGCGCGGAGCGCCCTCCGGGAACAGCGACAGCAGCAGCGCGAACGCCGCCGCCGCCGCGATCGCCGCGCCGACGCCCTGCGCCGCGCGGGCGGCGATGAGCAGCCCCGCCGAGCCGGCCAGCGCACCCGCGACCGAGCCCGCCACCAGCACGCCGAGGCCGATGACGAACAGCCCGCGCCGCTCCAGCAGGTCGGCGGCGCGCCCGCTGAGCATCAGCAGCCCGCCGAAGGCCACCAGGTACGCGTTGGCGACCCAGGACAGCGTGGCCGCGGACAGGCCCAGTTCGACGCCGATGGAGGGCACGGCGACGTTGATGATCGCCGTGTCGAGGATGAGCAGGAACTGCGTGCCGGCCAGGAGGGCCAGGGCACGGTTCGAGGCTGCCTGCACCGTACTTCCTTTCCTGCTGCTGCTACCGCGTCACCCGGACTGCCGGGCGGCGGGGACGTCGTCGAGCGAGTAGCCCCGGAGGCAGGTCTCGACCAGCTGCTCCATCAGCTCCGGCTTGCTGTCGCGCACGATCATCGGGAAGTAGACGTGCGGCGCGCCGTGGTAGAAGCGCTCGTACTGCTCGTGCCTGCTGGCGAACTCCGAGCCCAGGGCGTCCCAGGCGAGCTTCAACAGCTTCACCCGCTGCTCGGCCGGGTGCCCCGGGGAGCGGACGTACTTGCTGACCAGGCCGCCCAGCTCGGGGTGGCGCAGGTCGTAGCCGGACGCCGGGAGCTGGATGAGGCCGCCGCCCGCGAGCAGCTTCAGCTCCTGGATCATCTTCGGGTAGAGGTCGCCCGCCATGGCGCGGTGCGCGGAGGCGATCTCGCCGTTGATCCGCACGCCCTCGCCGTTCGGCACCGGCTCGTACGCCGCCTCCGCCGCCAGCACCATCGACTTGGCGACGGTCACCCAGCTGAGGATCTTGCCGATCTGGTTGCGCACCGGCGGCAGGTCGTAGGTGTTGTTCGCCTTGGCGATCAGCACCGCGAGGCCGCCGTAGAACTCCATCTTGGTCCAGAACCGGGTGGCCGCCTGGTGCACGAAGTTGGTGAACGCCGCCGTGCCCCACCACTGCATGAGCGACGCCTGCACGTCGCGGTACACGAGCACCCGCTCCCAGGGCACGAACACGTCGTCGCACACCAGCAGGGCGTCGTTCTCGTCGAACCGGGAGGACAGCGGGTTGTCGAACACGCTGCGCGCCGCGCCCTCGTAGGAGGTGCGGGAGATGAACTTGAGGCCGGGGGTGTCGATCGGGACGGAGAACGACAGGGCGTAGTCGGCGTCGCCCGGCGCCAGCGGTTCGATGGTGCCGACGATGATCTCGTCGCCGAACACGGCACCGGTGCCGATCATCTTGGCGCCGCGCACCACGATGCCGCCGTCGAGCTCCTTGACGACCCGGACGAAGAGGTCGTCCTCCTCCTGCTCCGAGGCCGGCTTGGTGCGGTCGATCTGCGGGTTGGTGATGGTGAACGCCTGGTACAGGTTGCCCGAGGACATCCGCTGGTAGTACGCGGCCAGGTTCTCGGTGCCGTCGAACGCCTCGGTGGCGAACACGCCCGGCACGGCCTGGAAGCCCGCGATGCCCGCCGCCATGTAGTCGGGCGAGCGGCCCAGGAAGCCGAAGCTGGCCTCCGACCAGGTCTTGAACGCCTTGCGGCGGGCGACCAGGTCCTCGTAGGTCTCCGGGATCTTGTAGGCGCGGTGCACGCGGTGGTCGCCCTCGCCGACGGTCAGCACGTCCCGCGTCCCCGGCTCGTCGGTCAGGTCGTACAGGTGCGCGATCGAGTGCGCGGTGTTCCGGAACGCCACGTGGGTGGTGACGTCCGTGACCAGCTCACCGTCGAGCCAGACCTGCCTGCCGTCGCGCAGGGATTCCAGGTACTGCTTACCGGTACGGGTCATGAGTTCCTACTTCCGGGCAGGTCGATGTGGTCGGGGCGCGGGTCGGGGCGCGGACCGGCGGCGTTCGGGGGACGCGCCGGGCCGCGCGGGAGCACCCGGGCCGGACCCGGGCGGCGGAGCGGGCGTTCGGTCAGGTGGCGAGCAGGGCGGGTTCCCGCTCGCCCAGCAGGCGGGCCCGCCGGATGTCGTACGGGGAGCGCGTGTTGACGCTGCGGCGGTCGAACGCGGCCAGTTCCGCGTAGTCGTCGCAGACCTCGCGCAGTCCCCCCGGCGGGACCAGGGGGTCCGCCGCGAGGTCGAGCACGGCTTCGGGGCCGAGGTTGCGGTTGGCGAGCTGGATGCGG
The DNA here is from genome assembly GCF_052936295.1 of Saccharothrix sp. DSM 118769. Lineage (NCBI taxonomy): Bacteria > Bacillati > Actinomycetota > Actinomycetes > Pseudonocardiales > Pseudonocardiaceae > Saccharothrix > Saccharothrix sp. DSM 118769. The sequence continues at coordinate 5,025,605 of NZ_CP193627.1, forward strand.
GCCGTCACCGGCCTGCGGTGCCGTTCGTAGGCCGCGAGGGCGGTCCCCGCGTCGGGCTCGGTGGCCAGGCAGTAGGCCAGCGCCCGCGCGTCGACCACGGCCTGGGTGGTCGCGTTGGACCCCATCGGGCGCATGGCGTGCGCGGCGTCGCCGAGCAGCGTGACCCGGCCGGTGGTCCAGCGCGGCAGGGGGTCGCGGTCGAGCATCGGGTACTCGAAGCAGTGCTCGGTGGCCTCGAACAGCTCGACCAGGTCGGTGCCGGCGACGTGCCAGCGGGTGAACAGGTGGGCGAACTTGGCCGCGGTCACGGGCCGGTTCCAGTCGGTGCGGTCCACCGCGTCGGTGTCCTCGAACCGCCGCGAGGCGACCCAGTTGAGCAGCACGTGGCCGTCCTCGCGCGGCGGCGTCACCGCGTACAGGACCACCTTGCGGGCGCCGTCGCCGGCGATGACCATGCTGCCCGCCGGCTTCGGCGGTGGCGCCCACACCATGCCGCGCCAGACCACCACGCCGTTCCACACCGGTTCGGCGTCGTGCCCGGTCACCGCGCGGCGCACCGCGGAGTGCAGCCCGTCCGCGCCGACCAGCACGTCGGCGTCGAGGTGCTCCTCGCGGTCGCCGACCGCGGTGTGCACGCGCACGCCGCCCGGCTCCTGCCGGAGGCCGGTGACCCTGGTCCCGACGCGCAGGGCGTCCTCGCCCAGGCGGGTCCGCACCGCGTCGACCAGGGCGGTCTGGAGGTCGCCGCGGCGCAGGGAGAGCTGCGGCCACCGGCAGCCGGCGGTCCGGCCGCGGGGTTCGCGGAGGACCACCTCACCGCGCGAGTCGTGGTAGCGCACCTCCGTGGTGTGGGCGGCGCGCTCCGCCAGTTCGTGGTAAAGACCCAGCGCGGCGAGTTCGCGCACGGCGTTCGGCAGGAGGTTCACGCCCGCCCCCACCGGCCGCAGGACCGGTGTCACCTCCAGTGCCTCGACCCGGTCGAAGCCGCCGTCGTGCAGGCTGAGCGCCGCGGTCAGTCCCCCGACACCGGCGCCCGCGATCACAACGTGCATGGTCCGAGGTCGGTCCCCCACTGGAACACCGACCGCCCCCTTCCGCGCAGCACAGGACAACTGCGACAAGCATGCGGTGAGGGCCCGAAACAGGCAATTAACAATCAGCTCGGGTGGCTTAACGATCGTCCGGGGATTCGCCCGTCTGGCGGCTGTAGCGCTGTCGATATTCACCGGGAGTGACGCCGTGGTGCTTCCGGAAAGCCAGGTGGAAGCCGACGGTACTCTGGTAACCCACCTTTTCGGGTACTCCGTTCAAGGAGGTGTTCGTCTCCCTGAGGAGGCGCGCGGCTTCGGCCATTCGGCAGGTGGTGAGGTACATCGCCGGGCTCTCCCCCGCCAGCTCGCGGAAACAGGACGTGAACGCGGAGCGTGACATCCCGACCTCGCGGGCGAGCGAATCGACCTTCCACGCCTCGGCGAACCGGGTGTGCATGATCAGCAGGGCCTTGCTGATCTCCGGGTGGCGGTAGGCGGACAGCAGCTTGGGGCGGTTGAGCACCTCGTGCAGCAGCGGCCGGAGCATCAGCACGAACGCCATCTCGAACGTGCGCAGGGTGATCAGCTGCGAACCGGGTCCCTCGCCCTCGCGGTAGCCCAGCAGCAGGTCGATGACCTCGCGCAGCATCGGCTCGCGCTCGATCGTGGCCGCGTCCAGCACCAGCATCCAGGGCAGCGTCTCGTAGAGCGCGGAGGCCGCGCTCGGGTCGTAGTGCAGCCCGGCGCACAGGATGCGGCTCACGTCACCGCCGCCGCCGATGCTCAGGTCGTCCGACGTGCCCGGCCGGCGCGAGGCCAGCAGGGTGCGCAGCGGGACGCCGGGGCGGCCCGGTCGGTCCGACAGCCGGTGCGCCACCCCGGTGGGGAAGATCGCGAGGTCGCCCTGGAGCAGGTGGGCGGGCGGGCCAGCGGGGCCCTCGATCCAGCAGTCGCCCTCGGCCACGTAGTGCAGGACCGCGCACTTGCTCTCCGTGTCGCCCTCGATCGACCACGGGGAGCCCAACCGCCACCAGCTGTGGAACACCCCGGTGAGCCTGATCGGCCGCAGCAGCTCGCTCAGCAGGTCGTCGCCCGTCTCCACCTGTTCCGACAATTCGCACTTCCTCGTGTCCACACCCACACGCAATCATACCGACCGGGTGGGGTGCGGGCATTTGACCGGACCGCGCTTCGGTGCGGAGGAATTCGTGAACGATGAACATCGTACGCGGTTCCCGGATGGTGTAACGTAATAAGTTTTAGCCTTCGTCGGCGGGTTCCGCGTGCCGGACGAGGGTGTTCACCCGGCGGTCGCCGCTCGTTCACCCCCTGGACCGGCGGTGGTGGCGCGCGGCACCCCCTGCTGAACCGGTCGGCGGCGGCGCGCGACCGGCGGGCCGGCGGGGTCCCCGGTGCGGCCGCGCGAATGAGCGGCGGTCGATTTTCCCGGTGGGTGGATATCACCCCGGCCGCGCCGTTCCCTTTCCGGGGAAACGCCGCGCGCCACCTCCCCGGCCGCACACGCACGGTTACCGGGAACCCGCTCCGGGGTCCGCGAACGCGCGGAGGGCCGCCGGGAACGTCCCCGCGGCCCTCCGCCCCGCTCGCCCGGCTCAGCGGGCGGCGTGCTGCTCCGCCACCTCCGCGTCGGTCAGGGCGCGGTCCACGGCGCGGACCTCGTCGACCGAGCCGTGCCAGAAGTCGCCGCGCACGCCGGCGTACCGGGCGCGGCCGATGGCCAGCGGGCCGGTGCCGACCTCGTCCGGGCCGAGCGGGACGGCGGCGGCGCGCACGCCGTCGACGTACAGGCGCGTCTCGCCCGCCGCCTCGTCGCGCACGCCGACCAGGTGGTACCAGCGGCCGGGTTCCGGGGTCGCGGCGAGCGTGGCCCGCCTGCCGCCGGGCACGCTGAACGCCCACCTGCCCTGCCCGTACTGGAGGTAGAACGGGTTCTCCACGCGCCGGCCGTCCTGGCTGACGGCGGTGGCGTAGTTGCCGGGCAGCGAGTCCACCGTCACCCAGGCCGACACCGAGTACGAGCCGGTGGTGTCGAGGACCGGTCCGGCGGTCTGGGCGTAGTCGCCGTCCCCGTCGAACGCCAGCGCCCGACCGCGCACGCCCGTCGTCCACGCCGCGTCGCCGGTGGTGGTCACCGGGTCCGGCGCGCCGGCGGTGTCGGCGCCGTCGCCGTCCAGCGACCACGAGCCCTCACCGTCGTAGGTGCGCTCGGCCGCCGCGGCGCCGGCCGCGACGACCCTCCGGTTGATCTCGCGCACCGGCCCGGGGTCGACCTTGATCTCGCGCCGGTCGTAGGTCCACAGGCCGTTCAGCTCGGTCTCCACGTCGGTGATCTGCGTGTAGACCGAGCCGGACAGCTCCGCGCCGGCCGCGTCGAGGTAGTGGGTCTCCGTGTTCGACACGTACTTCGCGGTCAGCGCGGCCTTGTCGGCGACGCCGCTGTAGATCACGGCGGGCGCGCCGGGCCACTGGTGGCCGGGCGTGCGCAGGGTGAACCCGCCGTGCTCGCCGTCCATCGCGACGCGGGTGGCGTCGGGCCAGGCCGGGTCGGTGTTGTTGTAGTCGTGGTGGTCGATCACGTCACCCTTGCCGGAGTCGCCCTTCGACGCGCAGCAGTTGACGCCGCTGTGCGCGTTGACGACCCGCGACGGGTCCGCGGCCTTGACCGACTCGGCGATCCGGCCGGTCTCCTCGCGGTCCCACTCGCCCCAGCCCTCGTTGAACACCACCCAGCCGATGATCGACGGCGAGTCGTGCAGCTGCTCCACCGCGCGCCGCCCCTCGGTGAGGAACGCCTGTCGGCCGGTCTCGTTCGTGACGTTGACGTTCACGAAGTCCTGCCACACCAGCATCCCGAGCCTGTCGGCGTGGTGGTACCAGCGGGCGGGCTCGACCTTGATGTGCTTGCGCAGTGCGTTGAAGCCGAGGTCCTTCTGCGCCTTGATGTCCCACGCGAGCGCCTCGTCGCTGGGCGCGGTGTTCAGGCCGTCGGGCCAGAAGCCCTGGTCCAGCATGGCCAGCGAGAACACCGGCTCGCCGTTGAGGACGAGCTTCGGGAAGCCCGCGACCTGCCGCACGCCGATGGACCGCATGCCGAAGTAGCTCCGGACCTCGTCCCTGCTGCGGCCGTCTTCGAGGGTCACGTCGAGGTCGTAGAGGTACGGGTCGTCGGGGCTCCACAGGTGCGGGTTCGGCACGGGCAGGGTCAGGTCGGTGCCGGGCCGGCCGGTGACCGTGCCGACCTCCCGGCCCCGCTCGTCCCGGGCGGTGGCGGTGACCCGGGCGGTCGCGGAGGCCGTCGTGGAGGTCACCCGCACGGCGAGCGTGCCCCCGGTGATGTCCGGCGTGGTCTTCACGTCGTCGATCGACCGGTCCGGGACGGGTTCCAGCCACACGGTCTGCCAGATGCCCGAGGACGGGGTGTAGACGATGCCGCCGGGGTTGCGGGACTGCTTGCCGATCGGCTGGTCGTCGCCGGTGGTGTCGGTGACCGCCACGATCAGCTCGTGCCGGCCGCCGCCGCGCAGGGCGTCGGTGACGTCCGCGGTGAACGCGGTGTAGCCGCCGGTGTGCTCGGCGACGAGCGTGCCGTCGACCCAGGCGCGGGCGTGGTGGTCGACCGCGCCGAAGTTGAGCTTGAGCCGCTGGCCGCGCCCGATCCGCCAGTCGCGCGGGACCTCGAAGTGCCTGCGGTAGAACATGTGGTCCTCGTGGCGCTCCAGCCCGGACAGCTGGGACTCCACCGGGAACGGCACGGTGATCCTCTCGGGCAGCCTGCGGCCGAACGGGGGCTGCTGCCCCTCGGTGGCGGCGGAGAACTCCCACTGGCCGTTGAGGTTGAGCCAGTCGTCGCGCTCCTGCTGGGGGCGCGGGTACTCGGGCAGCGGGTTGTTCCTGTCCAGCTCCTCGCCCCACTCGGTCTTCAGCCGCCGGGTGGAGGTGTTGGTCGCGGTGCGGATGACCCGCGGCACGGTCTCCGCGCCGACGACCAGGCCGCCGCCGCCGTCGTAGGTGACGCGGACGCGCTGCGGCTCCTGGACGGTCGCGCCGAGCGCCACGACGACCTTGGTGCGGTCGCGGCGGTCGACGGCGGCGGACTCGACCGGGAACGGCACGGTGTCGACCTCGACCCTCAGGTGCGACTTCAGGTCGCCCAGGGCGGTCACCCGCTGGTCGAAGGCGGCTTCCAGCCGGCGGCCGTCCGGTGAGACGGTCAGGCCGACCGGGTAGACGGGGAAGTCGGCCGGCGGCAGGAACGCCGTCTCCGGGACCGGCTGCTTGGCCAGCGTCGGCGTGGACCAGCGCAGGCGCAGGTTCGCGCCGCCGACGTCCTGGAACAGCTCCATCCGGAAGTCGTGCCGCTCGCCCGCGACGAGGTGGACCGGCGCGCTGTGCTGCTCGACGTCCCAGTCGCCGACCCAGTGGTCGATGACCGGCGCGCCGTCGAGGAACAGCCGGAAGCCGTTGTCGCCGATGGCGTGGAACGCGTAGTCGCCGGTGGCGGGCGCGGTGAGGCTGCCGGTCCAGCGGGCCGTGGTGTGCTCGGTGCGGCCGGTGAGCTGCTGGAACGTGCCGGTCAGGTCGGCGAAGTCGACGTTCGGTTCCAGCGTGGTGCCGCCGGTGTCGGCGAAGTCGCGCGCGCCGGGCGCGGACATCCGGAAGTACTCGCCCTTGAGGCCGTGCGCGGGCGGCGCGGCGGTCACGGGCGCGGGCGGCGCGGCGGCGGTCGCGGGCAGGGGGAGGAACGGGAGGAGCAGCAGTGCCAGGAACAGGGCGACCGGCCGGCGGGCGGCAGGGGGCATGGAGTTCTCCTCGGGGCTCGGCTATGAGGCCCATCACATCGTCGCCCATCTATCCACAGACCTACGCAGAAGACAACAAGAAACTTCACAGATGGGAGCGCTCTCGCAGCTGAACCGCTCAACCTCCGACAGAGGTCTGGACCGTGCACCACGTCGTTACCTTCCAGGGAACTTGATTCCTGGTAATATTCTTCCCGGGCAACGAGTGGAGGCGACATGGGGTTCGACCGGGTCGACTGGGGCATCGGCCTCGTCCGGCTGGAGATCGCGCTGTGGGACCGCGTGGACGCGCTCCTGCGCGCGGAGCACGACCTGGCGCTGTCGGCGTTCGAGGCGCTGCACGTCGTGGCGAGGACGCCCGGCGGCGTGCGGGTGGGCGACCTGGCCGTCGCGCTGCGGGTCACCGTGGGCGGGACGAGCAAGCTCGTCGACCGGGCGGAGCGGGCCGGCCTGCTGGAGCGGCTGCCCGACCCGGACGACCGCCGCGCCGCCCGCGTCGCCCTCACCGACGCCGGGGCGACCGCCCTGGCCGCCGCCACCACCACCTACGACGCCGCCGTGGCCGACCTGCTCGACGGCGTCCTCACCGACGACGAGCAGCGGCGGTTCGGCGAGTTCGTCGCACGGCTGCTGGACCACCTGGGAGGAACCCGATGAGCGGGACCATGCGCGCCGTCGTGCTCGACGGCCCCGGCGACCCGGGCGCGCTGCGCGTCCGCACGCTCCCCGTGCCGACCCCGCGCCCCGGCTGGGTGCTGATCCGGGTGCGGGCGTTCGGGCTCAACCGCTCGGAGCTGCACACCCGGCTTGGCCTGGCGGAGGGCGTCGTGTTCCCGCGCGTCCCCGGCATCGAGGCCACCGGCGTCGTGGTCGAGGGCGACGGCTTCACGCCCGGTCAGCAGGTCGCGGCGATGATGGGCGGCATGGGCCGGGTGTTCGACGGCGGCTACGCCGAGTACACCCTCGTGCCCGCGGCGCAGGTGGTGCCGTTCGAGTCCGCCCTGGACTGGTCGGTGCTCGGCGCCGTCCCGGAGATGCTCCAGACCGCGCACGGCGCGCTGACCACCGGCCTGGACGCCCGCGCGGGCCAGACCCTGCTGATCCGCGGCGGCACGTCGTCGGTGGGCCTCGCGACCGCCGTGCTGGCCAAGGACCGCGGCCTGACCGTGCTGTCCACGACCCGCCGCCCGGAGCGCCTCGCCGACCTCGCGAGGACCGGTGTCGACCACCCCCTCCTGGACGACGGCGACGTGGCCGCGCGGGTCCGCGCGATCGTGCCGGACGGGGTGGACGCGGCGCTCGAACTCGTCGGCACGACGACGCTGCCCGACACGCTGCGCGCGGTGGCCGTGCACGGCGTCGCCTGCTTCGCCGGGATGCTCGCCGAGGAGTGGACGGTCCGCGACTTCTACCCGATCGGCTACCTGCCCCGGGGCGTGCGGCTGTCCGCGTACGGCGGCGACGCCTCCGACCTGCCGCCCGCCGTGCTCCAGGGCTTCCTCGACGCGGTCGCCGAGGGCCGGCTGACCGTGCCGGTGCACCGGGTGTACGCGCTGGACGAGATCGCCGCGGCGCACGCCGACATGGAGGCGGGCAACGCGGTGGGCAAGCTGGTGGTCGTGCCCTGAGCCGGCCGGCGGGCAGCGGCAGGCGGCAGCGGTCGGCGGCGGTCGGCGGCAGCAGCAGCGGCGGTCGGCGGCGGCAGCAGGCAGCGGGCGGCGGCGGCAGACGGCAGGCAGCAGGCGGCGGGCAGCAGGCGGCAGCGGCGATATCCGGGCGCTACGGGCGGCTCCTAGCGTGGGAGGTCGGTCGAGGTGCCGCCCGGACGACCGCTCCGCCCCCTGCCCGCCCGGAGGAGAACGATGCGCGTCGTCCTGCTGACCATCGGCTCGCGCGGCGACGTGCAGCCCTTCGCGGTGCTCGGGGCCGAGCTGCGCCGGCGCGGGCACGAGGCGGTGCTGGTCAGCGGCGTGGACTTCAAGGGCATGGCGGAGCAGGCGGGGATCGGGTTCCGGGCGCTGGACACCGTTCCCCCCGGCTACGCCACCACCCTGCTGACCGACCCGGGGGTGCGGGCCGCGCTGCGGCGGGGGCCGTCGCTGTACCGGATGGCGCTGGCCGCGCCGCGGCCGGACGCGGCGGGGCGGCGGGCCGTGACCGAGGAGCTGGTGGCCGCCGCCGAGGGCGCGGACCTGGTCGTGAACACCACCCTGACCCGGATCGGGGCGCTCGTGCGGCCGTCGGCGCCGTGGTGCTCGGTCGCCTCGTGGCCGACCACCGCGACCGCCGCCTGGCCCGCGCTCGGCGCGCCCGCCCTGCCGCTGGGCGGGTGGTACAACAGGGCGACCCACCGCGCGACCGGCGCGCTGGAGTGGCTGCTGTACCGGCACGAGGTCAACGCCGGCCGGACCTCCGCCGGGCTGCCGGGGCTGGGCCTCCGCTCGCCGTTCCGCGACGACGGGGTGGTCCGGCCGATCCTGTACCAGTTCAGCCCGCACGTGGTGCCGCGCCCCGCCGACTGGCCCGCGCACTGCCACGTCACCGGCTACTGGTCGGACGACGTCCGCTGGGAGCAGCCGGACGCACTGACCGGGTTCGTCGAGGGCGGCGACCCGCCGCTGGTGGCCGCGTTCGGCAGCTCGTGGCTGGTGGGCGGCTCGGCGCTGCTGGCGGCGAGCGTGACCGCCGCGGTCGAGACCGGGCGACGGCTGGTGGTCGTCGGCGGTCCGGACGAGGAGCTGCCCGGCCACGTCGACGCGATCCGCACCGACACCGCGGACTTCGCGTGGCTGCTCCCCCGGGCCGCCGCCGTGCTGCACCACGGTGGCGGGGGCACCACCGCGGCCGTGGTGGCGGCGGGCGTGCCGCAGGTCGTCGTGCCCTGCTACGCGGACCAGCCGGTGTGGGCGGGCCGGATGGCCGCGCTCGGGGTCGCCGCGCCACCGGTGCCCTACTCCCGGCTGACCGGGCGGGCGCTGGCCGCCGCCGTGCGCGCGGCGGTGGACGACCCGGCGGTCGCCCGGCGGGCCGCGGCCCTGGCACGCGCCGTGCGCGGTGACCGGGGCGTCCGCCACGCCGCGGACGTCGTCGAGGCGTACGCCGCCGGGCGGTGACGCCGCTCGGACGTCACCACCCGACCCCTGGAGGCACCGTGACCGCGTCACCGATCACGCCGGGCAGCCCGCTGCGGACCCCGGGACCGGGCCCGGCGCTGCGCATCGCGCGCTCGAACCTGTCCCGGCGGGGCGCGGTCGTGTCCACGCCCGGGTTCCGCGCCTGGTTCGCCGACCGGCTGGACCGCGCGCGGTCCACCGTCGTCACCGGCATCGACTTCGCCGACCTGGTCGGCTGGGGCTTCGCCCCGGGCACCGGCAACCTGGTGCACGACAGCGGCAGGTTCTTCTCCGTCGAGGGCCTGGCCGTGACCACCGCGCACGGCCCGGTGGCGAGCTGGTCGCAGCCGATCATCAACCAGCCGGAGACCGGCGTGCTCGGCATCCTGGTCAAGGAGTTCGACGGGGTGCTGCACTGCCTGATGCAGGCCAAGGCGGAGCCGGGCAACCGCGATGTGCTGGAGCTGTCCCCCACCGTGCAGGCCACCAGGAGCAACTACACGGCGGTGCACCGGGGCCGTGCCGTGCCGTACCTGGACCTGTTCCTGTCCGCGTCGCCGGACACCGTGCTCGCCGACGTGCTCCAGTCCGAGCAGGGCTCCTGGTTCTACCGCAAGCGCAACCGCAACATCGTGGTGGAGGCGCGCGGCGACGTCGAGGTGCGCGACGGGTTTTGCTGGCTGTCCCTGGGGCAGGTGCACGAGCTGCTGGCCGTGGACGTGCTGGTGAACATGAACACCCGCACGGTGCTGTCCTGCCTGCCGTTCACCGGGCCGGACCTGGTGGACGAGCTGGGCTGCGGCGGCGACGGGTTCCGGGCGGCGCTGGCCCGCTCGACCGGGTCGTCCTGGGGTGCGCTGCACACCGACGGCGCGATCCTGAGCTGGCTGACCGACCTGCGGTCGCGCCGGGAGGTCGAGGCGACGCCCGTGCCGCTGCTCGACGTGCGCGGCTGGCACCGGGGCGCGGACCGGATCGCGCACGAGACGGGCGCGTTCTTCGACATCCGGGCGGTCGCGGTGCACGGCGGCGACCGCGAGGTCGCCGACTGGACCCAGCCGATCATCGCCCCGCACGGGCTCGGCGTCGTGGCGTTCCTCGTGGCGCGGTTCAGCGGCGTGCTGCACCTGCTGGTCAACGCCCGGGTGGAACCCGGCTACCTGGACTTCGTCGAGCTGGCGCCGACCGTGCAGTGCACGCCGGAGTCCTACGTGCACCTGCCCGGCGACGCCCGGCCGCCGTTCCTGGACCTGGTGCTCGATGCGCCGCCCGACCGGGTGCGGTTCGACACCGTGCTGTCCGAGGAGGGCGGCCGGTTCTACCGGGCGCTCACCCGGTACCTGATCGTCGAGGTGGACCCGTCCGGGGTGTCCGAGGCCGCCGGGCGCGGCGACGGGCCGTCGCGCTACCGGTGGATGACCGCGGAGCAGGTCGTCGGGCTGCTGCGGCACAGCCACTACGTGAACGTGCAGGCGCGCAGCCTGGTCGCGTGCCTGCACGGCCTGCTGGGCGGGTCGCAGGACGACCCGGTCGCGTCGCGGGGAGGGAACCCCTGATGGCCGGGCGAACGGTGGGCGGGCAGCCGGTGGGCGGGCTGGTGCGGGTCGGGGTGGTGGGCGCGGCGTCCACCGCGTGGCGGCGGATGCTCCCGGCGTTCACCGCCGCGCCGGGGGTGGTGGTGACCGCGATCGCCAGCCGCGACCGCTCCCGGGCGGAGTCCTTCGCGCGCCGGTTCGGCGGCGAGGCGGTCGAGGGGTACGCGGCGCTGGTCGAGCGGGACGACGTGGACGCGGTGTACGTGCCGCTGCCCAACGCGCTGCACCGCGAGTGGGCCGGGGCCGCGCTGGCCGCCGGGAAGCACGTGCTGGCGGAGAAGCCGCTGACGACGAGCGCGGCGGACACCGCGGACCTGCTGCGCCTGGCCGGGGAGCGCGGCCTGGTGCTGCGGGAGAACTTCACCTTCCTGCACCACCCGGTGCACGAGGCGGTGCGGGGGCTGCGCGACGCGGGCCGGCTCGGCGAGCTGCGCGGTTTCACCGGCTCGTTCGGCTTCCCGCCGCCGCCCGACGACGACGTGCGCAACCGGCCGGAGCTGGGCGGCGGCGCGCTGCTGGACGCCGGGGTCTACCCCCTCCGGATGGCGCAGGTGCTGCTCGGCGACGACATCGAGCCGGTGGGCGCGGTGCTGCGGGTGGACCCGGGCACCGGCGTGGACGTGTCCGGCAGCGCGCTGCTGACCTCCGCCGAGGGCGTCGTCGTCACCGCCGAGTTCGGTTTCCGGCACAGCTACACGTGCCGCTACCAGCTGTGGGGTTCGACCGGCCGGTTGTCGCTCGACCGGGCGTTCACGCCGCCGGCGACGCACCGGCCGGTGCTGCGGATCGAGGAGCAGGACCACGTGGAGGAGGTCTCGCTGCCCGCGGCCGACCAGTTCGCGCGGGCGGCGGTGGCGTTCGCGGACGCGGTGCGGGCCGCCCGGGGCGGCGCGGTCCCGGAGCCCCGCGCCGCCTCGGCCGGCACCCGGCGGACCGCCGAGCTGGTCGACGCCGTCCGCGCCGTCGCGCGCACCGTCACCGCGCCCAGGGGTCGTTGATGCGCGTCGTCGGGCGCGGGTTCATCGCGGGCAACCTCGCCGGGATCGCCGACCGGCACCCGGACGCGTGCGTGCTGGCCGCCGGCGTGTCGAGCACGCACGTGACGGACCCGGCCGAGCTGGCGCGGGAACGCGAGCTGGCGGCCGAGGTGGCCCGCCGGTGCGCCCGGGAGGGCCTGACCCTGGTGGTGCTGTCCACCGCGTCGCACGCGATGTACGGCTCCACCGACCGGCCGGCGACCGAGGACGACCCGGTCGACCCGGCCTCGCCCTACGGGCGGCACAAGCTGGCGCTGGAGCGGCAGGTGGCCGACTCGGGCGTGCGGTGGCTGGCGCTGCGGCTGTCGCACGTGGTGGGCGCGGGCCAGCGACCGCACCAGCTGCTGCCCGCGTTCGTCGAGCAGGTCCGCTCGGGGGTGGTCCGGCTGCACCGGGGCGCCCACCGCGACCTGGTGGACGTGCGGGACGTGGTGTCCGCCGTGGACGGCCTGCTGGCGGCGGGTGTGCGCGACGAGGTGCTGAACGTCGCCTCGGGCACGCCGTACCCGGTGACCGGGATCGCCGCGGGGGTGCAGGCCCGGATGGGGCTGCCGGCCCGGCAGGAGGTCGTCGACGCGGTGCCCGTGCGGACCGTCGTGTCGACCGCCCGGCTGCGCGCGCTGCTGCCCGGGTCGGCCCCGGTCGGCGGCCCGGCCTACCTGGACCGGCTGCTGGACGCGTACGTGGCGCGCCACCCGGGTCGGGCGCCGGCGGGGTGAACCGCCGTTCACGGATTTCACCCGTCCGCCGCGCGGTTCGATTTCCGCATTGGCGCGGTCCACCGGAACCGGAAAGGGCGGTCCGGCCTATCGGCATACCTTCGCCCGGCCGAGCCGGTACCCGGGCTGGCGGCACTCGGCGGCACCGGTCGCACGATACCGAATTGCGCCGGCGCACACCGCATTGGCGGCCATCGGGCGTTCACGGTTGACCGGGGCGCGGATTTCCCTAGGAGTATGCGCAGCGGCGGTGGTGTAAGACGGAAGGACCACGGGTCCGCGAATGGCCATACCGGACGTCCCGGTACCGGGGTGTGCCGGGAACTGCCGGAAATTCCACGTCCCACCGACAGGAGGAGATCCGATTTTTGCGGTCCACCAGCGCATTTGCCCCCGCGCCCGCGCAGGTCCCCGTGTTGCGAACTCGTTACGACGAGCCGGGGAACGAATGACCGACGTCGAATGCCGCGTTCTGCACCGTCAAGCCCATTGATTTCCCGGCTATGGACGCAGCACGATGGGAACGCGTTCGCCGCGCCCGCACGGGGCGCGGCGGGATGGAGAGGCACTCTATGGGACGCGCACGGGACACCCGCTCACCGGAACCTCGTATCCGCTTCGGGGTGTTCGGCCCGACCGAGGCCGTGGTGGACGGCGTGGAACTGTCGATACCGGCCGCCCAACAACGCGTCATCCTCGCCGGACTGCTGCTCTACAGCAATCGGGTGGTGTCCATCGACCGGATCGCCTGGTTCCTGTGGGGCGAAGCGCTCCCGCCGAGCGCGGTGCCCACCATCCGGACGTACGTGATGCGCCTGCGCCGGACCCTCGGGCCGCTCGCGGCGGAGCGGATCACCACCAGGGCGCCGGGCTACATGGTCACCGTGCACGCCGGCGAGAGCGATCTCACGACGTTCTTCGAGCTGCACGGCCACGCGGCGGAGCTGGCCGCGGAGGCCCGGTACGCGGAGGCGTCGGCCGCGCTGTCCTCCGCCCTGGCGCTGTGGCGGGACGCGCCGCTGCTCGACGTGCCCTCCTCGGCGTTGCAGGACGTGGAGGTGCCGCCGCTGCTGGAGCTGCGGATGCAGACCCTGGAGTGGTGGATCGACCTGGAGCTCCAGCTCGGCCGGCACGCCCAGCTGGTGCCGGAGCTGTCGCACCTGGTGCGGGCGCACCCGCTGCGCGAGTCGCTGACCACGCGGCTGATGCTCGCGCTGCACGGCGCGGGCCGCCAGTCCGACGCGCTGGCCGCGTTCCTGCACACCCGGAACCTGCTGATCGAGCAGCTCGGCAGCGAGCCGGGGCAGGAGCTGCGCGACGTGCAGCGGCTGGTCCTGCGGACCGACGGCGGTCCCGAGCAGGCCCGGCCGCGGGTGCCGGCGGGCCGCCGCGCGTCCACGAAGGACGGTCACCTGGGCACCCGGTGGCGGCTCATCGGCTCGGCGGGGTTCGGTTGGTGAGCGCGGTCGCCGGGGATGTCGAGGGTGCCGGGGGTGTCGGGGGTGTCGGGGGTGTCGGGGGTGCCGCCTCCCCCGCCGCGCAGGCGGCGCGGCTGACCGGGCTGGTCGGCGACCGGGCCGCCGGGTGGGACCGGACCGGCGTGCTGCCGGTGGACCTGCTGCGCCGCCTCGGCGCGGACGGCCTGCTGTGCGCCGAGGTGCCCGTCGAGCACGGCGGCCTCGGCTGGACGAGCCTGGAGAACGGCGGGTTCACCGCGCACGCGGGCAGCCTCTGCGGTTCGCTGCGCAGCGTGCAGACCTCGCAGGGCATGGCGGCGTGGACCGTGCAGCGGCTCGGCGACCCGGCCCAGCGCGCGGCGTACCTGGCCAGGCTGACCGGCGGCGAGCTGGCCGCCGTGGGGTTCAGCGAGCCGCACGCCGGGAGCGACCTGGGCGCGATGTCCACGACCGTCCGCCCGGACGGCGACGCGGTCGTGGTCGACGGGCGGAAGGTGTGGGTCACCGCCGCGCACTACGCGGACCTGCTCGTGGTGTTCGGCCTGCACGCCGACGGCGGCGGCGCGGCCGTCGTGGTGCCCGCCGACGCGCCGGGGGTGACCGTCGAACGGGTCGCGGAGCCGCTGGGCTGCCGCGCGGCCGGGCACGCCTCGGTCTCCCTGGACGGCGTGCGCGTGCCGTCGTCCGCGGTGCTCGGGGCCGGTGCGGCACCGGGGTTCCTGGTGTCGCTGTCGCTGGCCTACGGGCGCAAGTCGGTGGCGTGGGGCTGCGTCGGCATCCTCCGCGCGTGCCGGGACGCGGCGGTGCGGCACGCGGCGACCCGCGAGCAGTTCGGCCGGCCGCTGGCCGCGCACCAGCTCGTGGCCCGGCACCTGGCGAACCTGGTCAGCGGCGAACGCGTCGCGACCCTGCTGTGCGAGCACGCCAGCCGCTGCTGGGACGAGGGGTCGCCGGAGTCGGTGATCGCCACCCTGCTGGCCAAGAACGAGAGCGCGCAGCGGGCGGTCGAGGGGGCCGCCGCCGCGGTCCAGGTGCTCGCCTCGGCCGGCGCGCGCGACGGGCACGTGGTGGCCCGCGCCCACCGCGACGCCAAGCTCATGGAGATCATCGAGGGCAGCACGGAGATGTGCCAGCTGCTGCTGGCCGAGCACGCGGTGCGGACAGCGGGCCACCCCGCGCCCTGAGCCCGTCCGGCCCCGCACCCGGCGGCCCCGCGCCGGACGGGGGCGGGGCCGGACGGGCACGGGACCGGACGCGCGGGATCGCACCGGTCAGACCCGGACGACGGTCTCCAGCACGGGCGGCCGGGCCGCGGCCAGCCGGTCCCGCTTGGCCCGGTCCTCCACGCCGAGCCCCGCCTCCGGCGCGAGGCACAGCACGCCGACCTTGCCGGTGTGGCCGTTGGTCTGCACCAAGCGGGCGGCCTCGCCGACCCCGGCCAGCGCGTGCACCTCCGACAGCACCGGCAGCACCAGCCCGAGGTCGAACAGCCGGTTGGACTCCCACTGCTCCTGGAGGTTCGCGCCGTGGCTGCCGATCAGCCGCTTGAGCTTCATCCACAGGTAGCGGTTGTCGTACTGGTGCTGGTAACCGGTGCTGGAACCGCAGGTGACCACCGCGCCGCCGCGCCGGGCGACGAACATCGACACGCCGAACGTGGCCCGGCCGACGTGGTCGAACACGACGTGCGGGTCGTCGCCCGTCTCCCGGCGGATGATCGCGCCGAGCCGCTTGCCCGCCTTGAGCACCGCGCCCGGGTCGTCCGGGTCGCCCAGGCCCAGCTCCGCGCGGTCGACCACCACGTCGCAGCCGAGCCGGCGGACCAGCCGCGCCTTCTCCTCCGAGCCCACGACGCCGACCGCGACGCCGCCCGCCTGCTTGACCAGCTGCACGCCGAACACGCCCAGCCCGCCGGCCGCGCCCCAGACGAGCACCACGTCGCCCAGCTTCATCCGGGCGCCGCGCTCGCCGATGAGCATCCGGTAGGCGGTGGCCGCGCAGACCGGCGTGCTCGCGGCCTCCTCCCAGGTGAGGTGGGCGGGTTTGGGCACCAGCTGGCTGGCCCGCACGACCGCGTAGTCGGCGAGCCCGCCGTAGTTGGTCTCGTAGCCCCACGCCCGCTGCGACGTGCCGACCATGCCGTCGCCGTGCACGGCCGGTTCCTGGTCGTCGACGTGCACCGGGGTGACGACCACGCGGTCGCCCACGGCCCAGCGGCGCACGCCCGCGCCGACGCGCACGACGACGCCGGAGGCGTCCGAGCCGAGCACGTGGAACGGCTGGTCGTGGCGCTCCGCCCAGCCGCCCTCGCGCCCGTAGTGCTTGAGGAACGCGAAGGTCGGCACGGGTTCGAAGGTCGCCGACCACACCGTGTTGTAGTTGACGGAGCTGGCCATCAGCGCGACCAGCACCTCGTCCGGCGCCAGTTCCGGCATCGGCACCTCGCCGACCCGGATGGACCGGCGGACGTCCTTGTCCTCGACGCCGTGGAACACGTCGGCGTCCTCGATCCGGGTGTGCGCGGCCCGGTACCGCTCGGGCACCGGGAGCCCCAGCAGTTCGTCGGCGCCGGCTCCGCGCACGGCGGCCGCCGCGAGAGCATCCATGGCTGTTCGCCTCTCCTCGGTGGGGACGGGTCGGAAGGGGTCGGGACGCGGGTCACGCGGGCAGCCGGCGGGCCACGCTGTGCAGGTAGCTCTCCACCGGCAGCGTCCACGCCGTCGGCACCCGGCCGGCCTTCTGCAACGCCCGCACGACCGCGCTGGGCCGCTGCCCGATGAACGTGCTGCCCATCGTGGTGGCCTGGAGGTGGAAGTGGACGTGCCGGCCGAACCTGCCGGTGCTGCGGCTCGCGACGGTGTGCGCGCGGAAGTGGCTGTCCGGCCGCATCCGCTTGCGGATGCCCGCCCGCACCTGTTCGGAGATGTCGTCCTGCGACAGCCACTCGAACCCGGGCACGTCCCGCTTGAGGGTGGTCAGCAGGTCGTAGCGGTGCTCGGTGTAGCCGTCGAGGTAGGAGAAGTACCCGCCGGGCTTGAGCACCCGGGCGACCTCGGCGAGGAACCGCCCGGGGTGCGGGTAGTTGTGCGAGCTCTCCACGCTGATCACGACGTCGGCCTCGCCGTCGCCCAGCGGCAGCGCCTCGGCGTCGCCCTGGACGTACCGCAGCTCGCCGCCGCGGGAGAGCAGGGCGTTGGCCCGGCGCACGGCCAGCGGGGACAGCTCGACGCCGAGGAACCGGCCGCCGGGGGCGGCGCGGGACAGGAAGTTCAGCCCCTCCCCCGCGCCGCTGCCGATCTCGACCACGGTCTTGCCCGCGTAGTCGCCCAGGGCGTGCGGCAGCACCCGCAGCGACCGGAAGTACAGCTGCTCGGACACGCCGTCGGTGCAGAAGTCGAGGCTGCCGGGGAGCACCTCGTCGATCTCCCGGGCCAGCACCGGGTCGTCCATGCCCCAGTTCCAGATCTCGCCGCGCGCGGCGATCATCGCCGCCACGTCGTAGAGCCAGATGGAGTGGTCCTTGAACTCGTCGCTGGCCTCGGCGTCGAGGACCGCGTCCTCGGCGGGGCCGTTGAACCGGCTGACGGTGTCCATGAAGGCGGTGATCGCCTCCGGACCGCCGGTGGATGCCATGCGATTTCCCCCGTTCGGCGACAACTCGGCTCGCGGATCGCCACGAGTCTCGCGGGGCCCCATAGCGCCCCGATATCCGCGCGATGGCCGCGCGCGGTCACCAGGTGACGGGCACGGAGTTCAACCCGTACGCGGCGGCCTCGTCCTTGAAGGACAGCTCCTCCACGGGCACCGCGAGCCGCAGGTCCGGCACGCGGCGGAAGAGGGTCTCGTAGACGACCTGGAGCTCGACCCGGGCCAGGTGCTGCCCGACGCACACGTGCGCGCCGTGCCCGAAGGCGAGGTGGCGGCCGGAGGTGCGGGTGACGTCGAGCCGGTCGGGGTCGGCGAACACCTCGGGGTCGCGGTTGACCGCGGTGCCCAGGGCGACCACGCCGTCGCCCCGGCGCACGGCCACGCCGGCGATGGTGACGTCGTCGGCGGCGACCCGGTAGGACACCGGGTTGAGGATGGAGCAGTAGCGCAGCAGCTCCTCGACGGCGGCGGGCCAGCGCTCCGGCTCGCGGCGGAGCAGGTCGAGCTGGTCGGGGTGGCGCAGCAGGGCGACCACGCCGAGGGAGATCTGGTTGGCGGTGCTCTCGAAGCCGGCGACGAGCAGCGTGAGCGCCAGTTCCACCAGCGCCTGGTGGTCGGTGCCGTCGTCGTCCTCGCGGGCCCTGCGGATGCGGCGGCCGACGAGGTCGTCGCCGGGGTCGGCCTCCTTGGCGGTGACGAGCTGGTCGATGTAGCCGAGCAGCGCGCCGATGGCGGCCATCCGCTCCTGCGGCGCGGTGAACAGGTCGATCATGGTGGCGGAGCGGACCCGGAACGCCTCACGGTCCTCCTCGGGCACGCCGAGCAGCTCGCAGATCAGGGTGGTCGGCAGCGGCAGCGCCAGGGCGGGCACCAGGTCGGCGGGCTTGGGACCGGCCAGCAGGGCGTCGACCAGGCCGTCCACCACCTCCTGCACGTCCGGGCGCATGGCCTCCACGCGGCGCTGGGTGAACTCGCCGTTGACCGCCCGGCGGGCGGCGCCGTGCTCGGGCGGGTCCATCTCGCCGATGGAGGCGCGGAACCCGACGTCGTGGGTGAACGGCACGAGGCTCGGGTAGTTCGGGTGCCTGCGGTCCACGCTGAACGCGTCGGAGAGCAGCAGCTCGCGGGCCGCCGCGTGCGACGACACCGCCCACGCCTCCCGGCCGGAGCCGAGGCGCACGCGGGTGACCGGGCCGGCCGCGCGCAGTTCGGCGTAGCCGTCGGGTTCGGCGAACGGGCAGCCGCGCCGGATCGCGAGGTCGGGCACGGGCGTCGTGTCGGTCATGCGGGCGCCTCTTCCTTGTCTGCGGCGGGGGTGAGGGTGCGGAGCCACTTCTCCACCGCCGCGGTGCAGTGCTCCAGGTGCTGCTCGGCGAGCGTGAAGTGGTTGCCGGGGACGTCCACGACGGTCTGCGCGGTGTCCCAGTGGGCGCGCCAGTCGTCGGACGCCGGGTCGTCGGTCATGCCGTCCATCGGTTCCGAGGCGCGCACCAGCAGCAGCGGCGCGGCGCACGGGCCGGGCGCCCAGTCCTCGAACAGGCCGCCGTACCAGGCCATCGCGGTGAGCCGGTCGCCGTCCAGGCGCACGTACCGGTCCTCGCGGTCGAGCATCCCGGCCATCAGGTGCTCCTGGACGCGGTCCCGCATGATCGCCGGGTCGCCGATCAGGTAGGTGTCCAGCAGGGCGACGCCGGTCGGGCGCGTGCCGCGGGCCTCCAGCGCGGTGGCGGTGGCGTGCGCGAGGTAGCCGCCGGAGGAGCTGCCCAGCAGCACGAACGGCCCGGCGACCCGCTCGGTGATGGCGTCGGCGTACGCGCCGACGAGGGTGTCGACGTCGGCCGCGAGCAGTTCGCCCGCGCCGAAGCCGGGCACGTCGAACGCCAGGCACGGGCGGGTGCCCCGGAACCGCCCGGCGAAGCGGGCGAACTGGTGGGCGCCGGCGATGGCCACGATGGACGAGAAGCAGACCAGCGCGGGCCGCTCGGGGCCGTCGGCGAGCAGCACCGGTTCCGGCGGGGCGGGCCAGTCGGCCGGTGAGGCGGCCATGGGCCTGAGCCGGGCGGCCTCGCGGGCCAGCCGCTGGGCGGTCTTGCGCTGCCCCAGGCGCAGGGCGTGGCGGAACAGGCCGTCGAGCGCGTCCATGGGGTTGGCGCGGGGTTCCGGGGCGGGGTCGGCGCGCGGTTCCGGGGCGGGTTCGGGGGCGACCCGGGCCAGTGCCCGCGCGAGCCGCCGCACCAGCTCGTCGGGGGTGCCGGCGTCGAAGGCGATCGTGGTGCGCAGGCGCAGTCCGGTGGCGCGGTCGAGGCCGTTGCGCAGCTCGACGGCGGTGAGCGAGTCGAGGCCGAGCTCCAGGAAACCCCGGTCGCCGACGACGGCCCGCGCGTCCGGGTAGCCGAGGACGGCGGCGACCTGGCCGAACACGGCGTCGCGCAGGGCGGCGTCACGGGCGGGTCCGGTGAGGGCGGCGAGCCGGCGGCGCGGGTCCGCGGCGGTGGTCCGGGACGCGCGACCGGGCACCAGCGCGCGCAGCAGCGGCGGCACCTCGGCCCCGACGGGCTCCTCCGGCCGGCCGGGCACTTCCAGCCGGCCGGGCACTTCCAGCCGGGCGGGCACTTCCAGCCGGGTGGGCACGAGCAGGGGCGCGCCGTCCGCCAGGGCGGCGTCGAACAGGGCCAGCGCCTCGGCGGGCGGCAGGGGGCGGCCCAGGCGGCGCAGGCGTTCCCGCTGGGCGGGGCCGAGGTCGCCGACGACACCGGTCCCGACGTCCCAGGTGCCCCAGGCGAGCGACTGGGCGGGCAGGCCGGTGGCGCGGCGGTGGTGGGCGAGCGCGTCGAGGAACGCGTTGGCCGCCGCGTAGGCGCCCTGACCGGGGCTGCCGAACACCCCGGCGGCCGAGGAGAACAGCACGAACGCGGCCAGGTCGGCGTCGCGGGTCGCCTCGTGCAGGTGCAGCGCGGCGTCGACCTTGGGCCGGAGCACGAGGTCGGCGCGGTCGTGGTCGGCGTCCTCGACGAGGCCGTCGGCCACCACGCCGGCGGCGTGCACGACGGCGGTCAGCGGGTGCGCGGCGGGGACGTCGGCGAGCAGCGCGGTGAGCGCGTCGCGGTCGGCCACGTCGCAGGCGGCGACGTCGACGTGCGCGCCCAGCCCGGTCAGCTCGGCGCGCAGCGCGTCCGCCCCGCCGCGCCGGCCGACGAGCAGGAGGCGGGTGACGCCGTGCGCGGTGACCAGGTGCCGGGCGACGTGCGCGCCGAGCGCCCCCGTGCCGCCGGTGACGAGCACGGTGCCGTGCGGGTCGAGGACGGGTGGCGGGCCGGTCGGGGCGGCGGCCCGGGTGAGCCGGGGGGCGCGCAGCACGCCGGCGCGGGCGGCGAGCTGCGGTTCGCCGGTGGCGAGGGCGGCGGCGACCGGCGGCCGGTGCGGGTCGTCCACGTCGAGGAGCACGAACCTGCCGGGGTGCTCGGACTGCGCGGCCCGCACGAGTCCCCACACCGCGGCGGCGGCCAGGTCCGGCACGTCCTCGTCGGGGTCGGCGGCGACGGCGCGGCGGGTGAGGACCACGAGGGTGGCCTGGTCGAGGCGTTCGTCGGCGAGCCAGTCGCGCAGGGCGTCCTGCGCGGCGTGCACGGTGCGGCGGGTGTCGTCCCCGGGCCGGTCGGTGGTTGACCGGTCCGGGGCCGGCCGGTCGACCAGGGACAGCAGCACGACGTCGGGCGCGGGTCCGTCCCGGTCGAGCGCGGCGAGGTCGACGTGCGGCCGGTCGGGGGCGGTGGGCGCGGGGACCGGCGGCCACGACAGGCGGAACAGCGAGTCCGGCGCGGGTGTCGCGGCGGCGCGGACCACCAGGGACTCGACGGTGAGCACCGGGTGGCCGGCGGGGTCGACGGCCTCGACCGCCACCTCGCCGGGCGTGCCGGTGGGGCGGGTGCGCACGCGCAGCGCGGTCGCGCCCGACCGGTGCACGGTGACGCCGCCGAACGCGAAGGGGAGCCCGCCCACCGGCACCGCGCCCGGCGGGAGCAGGCCGACTGTCTGCAGGGCGGCGTCGAGCAGGGCCGGGTGGACGCCGAACCCGGCGGCGTCGCCACCGGGCAGCACGACCTCCGCGAGCACGTCGTCGTCGACGCGCCACGCCGCGCGCAGGCCGCGGAAGGCGGTGCCGTAGTGCACGCCGAGGGCGGCGAAGTCCTCGTAGCGCCCGGTCAGGTCGATCGGCTCGGCCCCGGCGGGCGGCCACTCGCCCGTGCCGTCCGGGACGGGTCGGGGGTCGGCGGAGAGGGTGCCTGCGGAGAGGGTGCCTGCGGAGAGGGTGCCTGCGGAGAGGGTGCCGGCGGAGAGGGTGCCGGCGGAGAGGGTGCCGGCGGAGAGGGTGCCGGCGGAGAGGGTGCCGGCGGAGAGGGTGCCGGCGGAGAGGGTGCCGGCGGAGAGGGTGCCGGTGGCGTGCCGGGTCCACTCGGCCGCGGCGTGGCGGGAGTGGACCGAGACCTCGCGCAGGCCGTCGCCGTCCGGCGCGCCCACCCTGACCTGGACGGTCACCGCCGCGGACGGCGGGAGCACCAGCGGCGCGTGGACGGTCAGCTCCTCCAGGCCGCCGCCCGCGTGGAGGGCCAGGTCGACGAACGCCGCCCCGGGCAGCACGGCGGTGGTGCCCAGGACGTGCTCCGCCAGCCACGGCCGGGTGGCCGGGGACAGGACGCCGGTGAGCACGGTGCCGCCGCCGGCCAGCTCGACCAGCGCGCCGAGCAGCGGGTGCGGGGCGGGGCGCAGCCCGGCGGAGGCGAGGTCGGCGGGTCCGGTCGCGGCCGGTCCGAGCCAGTACCGCTCCCGCTGGAAGGCGTAGGTGGGCAGCGGGACGGGGCGGGCGCCCGCGAACACCGGCGCCCAGTCCACTGGCACGCCCCGCACGTGGGCCTCGGTCAGGGAGCGGGTCATGCGGTCCGCGCCGCCGTCGCCGCGGCGCAGCGAGCCGACCACCACGACGTCCTCGGCGGTGTGCTCGCCGGCGTTTCCGGCGGTGTCCTCAGTTGCGTTCTCGGCTGCGTCCTCGGCGGTGTCGAGCACGGCGGGCACCAGCAGCGGGTGCGGGCTGCACTCGACGAACACGCGGTGCCCGGAGCCGAGCAGGTCGCGCACCGCGCCCAGGAAGTCCACCGGGCGGCGGGCGTTGGCGAACCAGTAGGCGGGGGTCAGGTCGGCGTCGCGCACCCACCGCCCGGTCGCGGTGGAGCGCAACGGGACGCGCGGCGGGCGCGGCCGGATGCCGGCCAGGGCGTCCAGCAGCCGGTCCCGGGCCTGGTCCACCTGCGGCGAGTGCGAGGCGTAGCCGATCGGGACGCGGCGGGTGCGGACGCCGTCGGCGGTGAGCGCGGCGGCCAGCTCCTCCAGGTCGCCCAGCGGCCCGGAGACGGCGACGGCCCGGGGGCCGTTGAGGGCGGCGAGGGACAGCGCGGGCCGGTCGACCAGGCGGCGGCCCACCTCGTCCGGCGACGCGGACACCGAGAGCATCCCCTCCAACCCGGTCAGCGCGGCCAGCACGCGCCCGCGTCGGGCGACGACGAGCGCCGCGTCCTCCAGGGTCAGCGCCCCGGCGACGCAGGCGGCGGCGATCTCGCCCTGCGAGTGCCCGACCACGGCGGCCGGCCGCAGCCCGTGCGCGCGCCACACCTCGGCCAGCGACACCATGACGGCGAACAGGACGGGCTGGACGACGGCGTCGGTGTCGAGGGGGCGGGCGTCGCGCAGGGCCTCGGTCGGCGACCAGTCCAGGTGGGGTGCGAACGCGGCCTCGCACTCGGCCAGGCGGCGGGCGAACACGGGTGACGAGGCGAGCAGGTCGGCCCCCATGCCGGCCCACTGCGAGCCCTGGCCGGGGAAGACGAACACGGTGCGGCCGGCCCGACGCGCGCGGCCGGTGACGAGGCCGGCGGCACGGGTGCCGCGCGCCAGGGCGTCGAGCGCGCCGACCCGGTCGTCCCCGAACACGGCGGCACGGTGCTCGAAGTGGGTCCGGCGGAGGGCGAGGGTGTGCCCGACATCGGCGGGGTCGATGGCAGCAGGGTCGATGGCGGCGGGGTCGATGGCGGCGGCCGGATCGGCGGTGGTGGCGGCGGGGGCAGCCGGGGCAGGGGCAGCGAGGTAGGCGGTAGAGGTGGTGGCGGGATCGGCGGGGGCGGCGGCCGGGCCGGCGGTGGTGGCGAGAGCGGTGGTGGCGAGGGCGGCCGAGTTGGCGGGGGCGAGGTGGGCGGCGAGGTGGGCGGCTTGGGCGGCTAGACCGCGTTCGGTGCGGGAGGACAGCAGCCAGGGCACGGCGGTCGGGCGCGGGCCCGGCTCTGCGGCGGCTTCGGGCGGCGGCTCTTCCAGGACCACGTGGGCGTTGGTGCCGCTCGCCCCGAACGACGAGACCGCTCCCCGGCGCGGGCGGTCGCCCCTCGGCCACGGGCGGCTCGCGGTGAGCAGTTCGACCGCGCCCGCCGTCCAGTCGACCCGCGGCGTGGGCTCGTCCACGTGCAGGGTCGGCGGCACGGTCTCGTGCCGCAGCGCCAGCAGCAGCTTCAGCACGCCCGCCGCGCCCGCGGCGGCCTGGGTGTGGCCGATGTTGGACTTCAGCGAACCGAACCACAGCGGCGCGGCGCGGTCCTGGCCGTAGGCCGCCAGCACGGCCTGAGCCTCGATCGGATCGCCCAGCACGGTCCCCGTACCGTGCGCCTCCACGACGTCCACGTCGGACGGCCGGAGCCGGGCATCGGCCAGCGCGCCCGCGATGACCCGCTGCTGCGACGGGCCGTTGGGCGCGCTCAACCCGTTCGACGCGCCGTCGGAGTTGACCGCCGAACCGCGCACGACCGCCAGCACCGGGTGCCCGTTGCGCACGGCGTCGGCCAGCCGTTCGACCAGCAGCACCACCACACCCTCGCTGAACGCGGTGCCGTCCGCGCCCGCGGCGAACGACTTGCAGCGGCCGTCCGGGGCGAGCGCGCCCGCCGCCGACGCGGCCAGCAGGTACGCGGCCGGGTCGGGCAGCACGGTCGCGCCCGCGGCCAGCGCCAGGTCGCACTCCCCCGCTCGCAGGGCCCGGACGGCGAGGTGCAGCGCGACCAGCGACGACGAGCACGCCGTGTCCACCGTGACGGTCGGCCCCTCCAGGCCGAACACGTAGGCCAGGCGCCCGGACGCCACGTTGACCTGGGTGCCGGCGGTGACGAAGTTCGCCACGCCCTCGGGCAGGTCGTAGGCCGACGGGTGGGCGTAGTGGGTACCCATCACGCCCGCGTAGACGCCGGTGCGGCTGCCCTTGAGCGCGGGCAGGGTCAGGCCGGCCCGCTCGAACGCCTCCCACGACACCTCCAGCAGCAGCCGCTGCTGCGGGTCCATCGCCAGCGCCTCGCGCGGGGAGATGCCGAAGAACCCGGCGTCGAAGTGCCCGGCGTCGCGCAGGAACCCGCCCCGGAGGTGGTCGTGCACCGGGCGTCCGCGGTCGGTGGGCAGCGGCCCGGTGGTCTCGTCGCCCGCCGCCAGCAGCCGCCACAGCGCCTCGGGGCTGTCGATGCCGCCGGGCAGCCGGCACGCGGCGGCGACGACGGCCACCGGGGCGTGCGCGGCCTCGGTCAGCGCCCGGTTCTCCGCGCGGAGGTCCTCGTTGTCCTGCAACGACTTCCGCAGTGCCTCGACGATGACGTCGGTCGAGCCGGCCATGTGTCGCTCCGTCACTTGTCGTCGGTGGGCGAGCCGGGACCGCCCAGGGCCATCCGGACCAGTTCGTCGGCGTCGAGCCCGCTGAGGTCGCGCGGACCGCCGGGCACCGGTACGGACACGGGCACGGGTGCGGACGTGGTGGGCGCGGCGAGCCGCAGCAGGCGGTCCAGCAACCCGGACTCCCGCAGGCGGTCCACCGGCACCGCGCCGAGCAGGTCCCGGACGGCGCGGTCGCTCATCGCGCCGTCGCCGACGTCGGGCACTGGGGTGGGGGTGTCGGCCGGGGCGAGCCGGTCGGCGAGGTGCGCGGCCACCGCGGCGGGCGTCGGGTGGTCGAACACCAGCGTCGGTGGCAGCCGCAGCCCGGTCGCCGCACCGAGCCGGTTGCGCAGCTCCACGGCGGTGATCGAGTCGAACCCGGTCTCGCCGAACGCCCGGTCGGGGTCGACCGAGCCCGGTCCGGCGTGCCCGAGCACGGCCGCCACGTGCGTCCGCACCAGCTCGTCCAGCAGCGCCCCGGCACCCTCGGGGTCGAGCGCGGCGAGCCGGTGGCGGAGGTCGCCGTCCGCGACGGACCCGGCGGTCCGCCGGGTCCGCCGGGCGCGGACGAGCCCGCGCAGCAACGGCGGCTCCTCACCGGGCCGGACGCCGGCCAGGTCGATCCGCACGGGCAGCAGCAGTGCCCGGTCGGGTCGGGCGAGCACGGCGTCGAACAGGGCGAGCCCGTCCGCGTCGGACAGCTCGCCGACGCCGTCACGGCGACCGCGCGCCACCCGCGCCGCGTCGAGGCCGCCGGTCATCGCGCCGCGCCGCGCCCACAGGCCCCAGCCGAACGACTGCGCGGCGAGCCCCAGCGCACGCCGCCGCCGGGCGAGGGCGTCGAGGAACGCGTTGGCCGCCGTGTACCCGGCCTGCCCCGGCGAACCGGTGGTGCCGGACGCCGAGGAGAACAGCGCGAACAGCGGCACGTCGCCGACCAGCTCGTGCAGGTTCAGCGCGCCGTCCACCTTGGGCCGCAGCACCCGGTCGACCTGCGCGTCGGTGAGGGCGGTGACCGGCGCGTCGTCGATCACGCCCGCGCAGTGCACGACGCCCGTCAGGTGGCGGTCGCCGATGGCCTCGGCCAGCGCGCGCCGGTCGGCGACGTCGCACGCGGCGAACACCACCTCGACGCCCAGGGCGACGAGGTCGTCCACCAGCGCCCGGTTCTCCGGGCCGGCCGCGCCCTCCCGGCCGAGGAGCAGCAGGCTGCGCACGCCGTGCGCGGTCACCAGGTGCCGGCAGACCGCGCCGCCCAGCACCCCGCCCGCTCCCGTGACCAACACCGTGCCGTCCGGGGTCCACGGCGTGCCGGTGACCCCGCCCGCGCGGGCCAACCGGGGCACGCGGACCGTGCCGTCGCGCAGCACGACCTGGGGTTCCCCGGTGGCCGCCGCGGCGTCGAGGACGGCGTCCGATGCGGGCCGGTCGTCGGTGTCGACCAGCACGAACCGGCCGGGGTGCTCGGCCTGCGCGGTGCGGACGAGACCCCAGACGGCGGCTCCCGGCAGGTCGAGCACGTCCTCGTCGTCGACGCCGACGGCCCTCCCGGTCACCACGACGAGGGGCCGGTCGTCGGTCCCGTCCCGCTCCAACCGCGCCCGGACGGCCGCCAGCGCGCGCCGCACGGCCACCCGCACGGCGTCACCGCTCCCACCCCCGACCGGTTCGACGCGGAACACCACCGGTTCGACGGCGGACGGCGCGGGCGGCACCTCCGCCCAGTCGAGCACGAACAGGGCGTCGGCGACGCGGGCGGTCGCCTGGTCGGGCAGCGGCCGGGCCACCAGGGAGTCCACCGAGGCGACCGGTGCACCGCCCGGGTCGGCCAGCAGGACCCGCGTGCCGCCCGAGCCCGAGGGCGCGAGCCGCACCCGCACCGACGTCGCGGCGACCGAGTGCAGCCGCAGACCGGTCCAGGAGAACGGCATGGCCACCGCGCCGGTCCCGGCCGACTCCAGCCAGGACGCGTGCAGCGCGGCGTCCAGCAACGCCGGGTGGACGCCGAACGCGGCGGCCCGCGCGTGGTGCTCGGCGGGCAGGGCGACCTCGGCGAACACCTCGTCACCCCGCCGCCAGGCCGCCGTGAGGCCGCGGAACACCGGCCCGTAGTCGTACCCGGCGGCGGCGAAGTCCTCGTACAGCCGCCCGGTGTCCACCGCGACCGCCCCGGCCGGCGGCCACTCCCCCGCCAGCGCGCGGTACTCGTCCGGCAGCGGCGGTTCGTCCCGGGTCAGCACGCAGGTGGCGTGCGGTTGCCACGGCGCGTCGTCGCCGGTCCGCGAGTACAGCCGCGCCTGCCGGACGCCGTCCGGTCCGGGTCCGTCCACCCGGACCTGGAGGGTGAGCGCGCCGGACTCGGGGACGACCACGGGTGCTTCGAGGGTCAACTCCTCGACGTGGGGGCACCCGACCTCGTCGCCGACGCGGACCGCGATCTCCGCCAGCGCCGCACCGGGCACGACGACCCGGCCCAGCAGCCGGTGGTCGGCGAGCCACGGTTGAGCGGCCAGGGACAGCCGCCCGGTGAACAGGTGCGCGTCACCACCGGCCAGGGACACCGCCGCGCCGAGCAGCGGGTGTGCCACGTCGAGCAGCCCGGCACCGGTCACGTCACCCGTTCCGGTCGTCACGGGACCATCGGGCCAGTACCGCTCGTGCTGGAACGGGTAGGTGGGCAGCTCCACGCGGGTGCCGCCGGTCAGGGTCGCCCAGTCCACGGCCACACCGTTCACCCAGGCGCGGGCGAACGCGTCGAGCAGCCGGTCCGGGCCGCCGTCGTCGCGCCGCAACGTCCCGGTGACCACCACCTCCCGCCCCAACCCGAACGCCGTCTCCTCGATACCCGGCACCAACACCGGATGCGGACTCGGCTCGACGAACACCCCGAACCCGTCCTCGACCAACCCCGTGACCACCCGGTCGAGCTGAACCCGCTCCCGCAAATTCCGATACCAGTAATCGGCGTCCGCCACGGCCTCGTCCGCCACCGTCGAACGCCACGGGACCGCGGGCGTCAACGGCGTCACACCCCGCAGGAGTTCCGCCAACTCCTCACGGATCTCCTCCACCACCACCGAATGCGACGCGTAGTCCACCGCGATCCGGCGCACCCGCAACCCGCACCGCGCGACGAAGTCCTCCAACGCGGCGGACTCGCCCGACACGACCACCGATTCCGGCCCGTTCACCGCCGCGACCGACAACCCTTGACCGAGCAGCCCTTCGACCTCGGCCAGCGACGCCGCGACCGACACCATCCCGCCACGACCCGCCAACCGGCCGATCACCTTGCTCCGCAACGCGACAACCCGCGCACCGTCCTCAAGCGACAGGGCACCCGCCACCACCGCCGCCGCGATCTCCCCCTGCGAATGACCCACCACCACCGACGGCTCAACCCCGGCCGAACGCCACACATGCGCCAACGACACCATCACCGCCCACAACACCGGCTGCACCACATCGACCCGAGCCAACAAACCCTCATCGGACAGGGCCTCACCCAACGACCAATCCACGAACGGCGATAGAGCCCGCTCGCACTCGGCCATCCGCTCCGCGAACACCACCGACGAACCCAACAACTCCACACCCATCCCGACCCACTGCGAACCCTGACCCGGGAACACGAACACCACCCGACCGTCCGACTTCGCCACCCCGCTCACCACACCGGGGTCACCGGCGGCCACGGCGGCGAGACCGGCCAGCAGCTCGTCCCGCCCACGCCCGACCACCACCGCCCGGTGCGCGAACGCCGACCGACCCGCCAGCGACAGCCCGACGTCCGCCGGACGCGCGTCCCCGACGTCGGCCAGGCGGACGGCCTGCGCCCGCAGCGCCGGGGCGGTCCTGCCCGACAGCACCCACGGCACCACGCCGGGTTCCGGCACGGCGACGGGCTCCGCGACCGGTGCCCCCTCGACCGGTGCCTCCTCGATGATCAGGTGGGCGTTGGTGCCGCTGATGCCGAACGCGGAGACCCCGGCACGGCGGGGCCGGTCGGACCTCGGCCACGGCACCGGCTCGGTGAGCAGCGACACCGCACCCGACGACCAGTCCACCTCGGACGTCGGCTCGTCCACGTGCAACGTGCGCGGCAGCACCCCGTGCCGCAGCGCCAGCACCACCTTCAGCACACCGGCCACGCCGGCCGCCGTCTGGGCGTGGCCGATGTTCGACTTGACCGATCCCAGCCACAGCGGCCGTTCGCGGTCACGTCCGTAGGCGGCGAGGATCGCGTCCGCCTCGATCGGGTCGCCGAGCCGGGTGCCGGTGCCGTGCGCCTCGACCGCGTCCACGTCGTCGGCGGTGAGCCCGGCGGCGGCCAGCGCCTGACCGATCACCCGGCGCTGCGCGAGACCGTTGGGCGCGGTGAGCCCGTTGGACGCGCCGTCGGAGTTGACCGCCGAACCGCGCACGACGGCCAGCACGGGATGCCCGAGCCGCCGGGCTTCGGAGAGCCGTTCGAGCAGCACCACGCCGGCTCCCTCGGACATGCTCATGCCGTCCGCGGCCTGCGCGAACGGCTTGCACCGGCCGTCCGCGGCCAGGCCGCGCTGCTGGCTGAAGCCCACGAACCCGGCGAGGTTCGCCATGACCGTCACACCGCCGGCGAGCGCCATCGAGCACTCGCCGGACCGCAGCGCCTGCGCCGCCAGGTGCATCGCGACCAGCGACGACGAACACGCCGTGTCCACCGTCACCGCCGGGCCCTCCAACCCCAGCGCGTACGCGATGCGGCCGGACGCGACGCTGCCGGAGCCGCCGGTCACCGAGTGGCCGTCCACGACGCCGGACGTGTCGCCCGGTCGCGGGGTGTAGCCGTTGACCGCGCAGCCGACGAACACGCCGGTCCGCGTGCCCCGGTAGGTCACCGGGTCGATGCCCGCGTTCTCGAACGCCTCCCACGAGGTCTCCAGCAGCAACCGCTGCTGCGGGTCCATCGCCAACGCCTCGCGCGGCGAGATGCCGAAGAAGTCCGCGTCGAAGTCACCCGACCCGGTGAGGAACCCGCCGCGGCGCGCGTAGGACTTGCCGGGCACGGCGGGGTCGGGGTCGTAGAGCCCGTCGAGCGCCCACCCCCGGTCGTCGGGCCAGTCGGTGATGACGTCGCGCCCCTCGGCCAGCACGGTCCACAGGTCGTCGGGGGTGCGGATGCCGCCGGGGAACCGGCCGCTGACGCCGACGATGGCGATCGGTTCGTCCGGGTCGGCCCGGACCACCACCGGCGGGGTGGGCGCGGACGGGTCGCCGCGCAGCAGTTCGCGCAGGTGGCGGGCCAGGTCGGTCACCGTGGGGTGGTCGAACACCACGGCGGCGGGCAGCCGCAGCCCGGTGAGGGCGTTGAGCCGGTTGCGCAGGTCCACGGCGGTCAGCGACTCGAACCCGAGGTCGCGGAACGCGCGGGTGGGGTCGAGGTCGTCGTCGGCGTGGCCGAGCACCTCGGCGGCCTGGGCGCGCACGACGTCCCGCAGCGCCCGCTCGGCCCCGGCGGCGTCCAGCGCGGCCAGGCGGCGGACCAGGTCGGGGGTCTCCGCCGCCGGCTCGTCGGCGCGCCCGGCCGCCACCTCGGGGATCTCGGAGAACAGCGGGAACCAGCGGGCGGAGGTGAACACGTCCACGAACCGCGGCCAGTCCACGTCGGCGACGGCCACGGCGGTCTCGTCGTCGTCCAGGCACCGCCGCAGCGCGTCGACGGCCACGGCGGGGTCGAGGAACGGCAGGCCCCGGCGGCGCAGGCGCGCGAGGTCCAGGCCGCCGGGCAGCACGACGTCGTCGGTGAAGCCGGGCGAGTCCCACACGCCCCACGCGATGGAGGTCGCGACCTGCCCCCGGGCACGGCGGCGGTGCGCGAAGGCGTCCAGGTAGGCGTTGGCGGCGGCGTACGCGCCGTGGTCGCCGCTCCCCCACACGCCCGCGATGGAGGAGAACAGCACGAAGGCGTCCAGGTCGGTGTCGGCGAGGGCGTCCGCGAGGTGCTCGGCACCCCTGGCCTTGGCGTCGAAGACGCGCGCGAGGTCGCCGAGCGAGGTGTCGGCCAGCGACCCGAGTTCCATGGCGGCGGCGGCGTGCACGACGGCGCGGACCGGCGTGCCCGCGTCGGCCAGCCCCCGCACCAGCGCGGCGACCGCCACCGGGTCGGCGACGTCGCAGGCGACGGCGGTGACGCGCACGCCCGGCAGGTCGAGGTCGGGGACCGTGCCGCGCCGGCTGGGCAGCACGACGTGCTCCGCACCGGCCTCGGCGAGCAGGCGCACGACGTGCGGGCCGACCGCGCCCGTGCCGCCGGTGACGAGCACCGTGCCCGTGGGCCGCCACGTCCGCCGCTCCGGCGACGGCGCGGCCGACGCGCGCACCAGGCGGCGGACCAGCACGCCCGAGTCGCGCACGGCCAACTGGTCCTCGCCGCCGCCCGCGGTGAGCGCCTGGCCGAGGAACGCGGCCGTGCGGTCGTCGCACGTCCCGGGCAGCTCGACCAGGCCGCCCCAGTGGCGGGGGTGTTCGAGCGCGGCGACCCGACCGAGCCCCCAGACGGCGGCGGACGCCGGGTCGGTCTCGGCGTCCCCGGTGAGCGACCACACCGGGCCGTCGAGCCCGGCGTCCAGCACCGCTTGGAGCAGGACGGTGGTCAGCGCGAGCCCGGACGGCAGCGCCGGGTGCCCGGGGTGCCGCCCGCCGGCCAGGGCGAGCAGGGAGAGCACGCCGGTCACGGGGGTGTCGGCGGTCAGGAGGGCGGCGAGCCCGGCCCGGTCGACGTCGGCGGGCACCTCCACCGTGGCCGGGGTGGCCCCGATGCCGGTGAGGGCGACGTGCACGCCGTCCACCCACGGCTCCCGGCACCCGGCGGGCACGACGACCAGCCACGTGCCGGTGGCGCGCGCGGCCGGTCGCGCGGTCAGGGGCCGCCACGCCACGCGGTAGCGCCACCGGTCGATCACGGACCCGGTCCGGTCCCGGTGCTGCGGTGCCAGCCAGAAGTGCTCGCGCCGGAACGGGTAGGTCGGCAACTCGACCCGTTCACCGCCGCCGATCACGTTCGCCCAGTCGACGTGGACGCCGTTGACCCAGACCCGCGCGGCGGCCTCCAGCAACCGCTCCCGGCCGCCGTCGTCGCGCCGCAACGTCCCGGTGACCACCACCTCCCGCCCCAACCCGAACGCCGTCTCCTCGATACCCGGCACCAACACCGGATGCGGACTCGGCTCGACGAACACCCCGAACCCGTCCTCGACCAACCCCGTGACCACCCGGTCGAGCTGAACCCGCTCCCGCAGGTTGCGGTACCAGTAGTCAGCGTCCGCCACGACCTCGTCCGCCACCGTCGAACGCCACGGGACCGTGGGCGTCAACGGCGTCACACCGTCCAACAGCTCAGCCAATTCCTCGCGGATCTCCTCCACCACCACCGAGTGCGACGCGTAGTCCACCGCGATCCGCCGAACACTGAACCCACAACGGGCAACGAACTCATCCAAGGCGGCGGACTCACCCGACACCACCACCGACCCCGGCCCGTTCACCGCCGCAACCGACAACCCTTGACCGAGCAGCCCTTCGACCTCGACCAACGACGCCGCGACCGACACCATCCCGCCACGACCCGCCAACCGACCGATCACCCGACTCCGCAACGCGACAACCCGCGCACCGTCCTCAAGCGACAGGGCACCCGCCACCACCGCCGCCGCGATCTCACCCTGCGAATGCCCCACCACAACAGCAGGCTCAACCCCGGCCGAACGCCACACATGCGCCAACGACACCATCACGGCCCACAACACCGGCTGCACCACGTCAACCCGAGCCAACAAACCCTCATCGGACAGAGCCTCACGCAACGACCAATCCACGAACGGCTCCAAAGCCCGCCCGCACTCCGCCATTCGCTCCGCGAACACCACCGAAGACCCCAGCAGACCGAGCCCCATCCCGACCCACTGCGAACCCTGACCCGGGAACACGAACACCACCCGGCCATCGGGTTTCGCCACCCCCGCGCCGAACCCACCGGAGGCGATCGACGCGAGCCCGGCCACCAGTTCCTCCCGGTCGCGCCCGACGACCACCGCCCGGTGGGTGAACGTCGCGCGCCCGACCGCCAGCGAGTAGCCGACGTCCGCCGGGTTCAGGTCGTCGGAGCCCGTCACCCGGGCGGCCAGCAGCCGCGCCTGGTCGCGCAGCCCGTCCGCACTTCGGGCGGACAGCACCCACGGCACCGCCCCGGCCGCCGGCAGGGCGGGCTCGTCGGCGGCAGGCGGTTCCTCGATCACCACGTGCGCGTTGGTGCCGCTGATGCCGAACGACGACACGCCCGCGCGCCGGGGTCGCGCCGACCTCGGCCACGGCACCGGCTCGGCGAGCAGCGACACCGCACCCGACGACCAGTCCACCTCGGACGTCGGCTCGTCCACGTGCAACGTGCGCGGCAGCACCCCGTGCCGCAGCGCCAGCACCACCTTCAGCACGCCCGCGACGCCCGCGGCGGCCTGGGTGTGGCCGATGTTCGACTTGAGCGACCCCAGCCACAGCGGGCGTTCGCGGTCACGGCCGTAGGTGGCCAGCAGCGCGCCGGCCTCGATCGGGTCGCCCAGGCGGGTGCCGGTGCCGTGCGCCTCCACCGCGTCCACATCCGCCGGGTCGAGGCCGGCGACGGCCAGCGCCTGCCGGATCACGCGTTCCTGCGACGGCCCGTTGGGCGCGGTCAGGCCGTTGGACGCGCCGTCCTGGTTCACCGCCGAACCGCGCACGACGGCCAGCACGGGGTGCCCGAGCCGCCGGGCGTCGGAGAGCCGTTCGAGCAGCACCACGCCGACGCCCTCGGCGACGCCGAACCCGTCCGCGCGGTCGCTGAACGCCTTGCTCCGGCCGTCTGCGGCGAGGCCGCCCTGCCGGCCGAACTCCAGCAGCCCGTCGGGCGCGGCCAGCACGGTCGAGCCGCCGGCGATGGCCATCGAGCACTCGCCGGACCGCAGCGCCTGCGCCGCCAGGTGCATCGCGACCAGCGACGACGAGCACGCCGTGTCCACGGTCACCGCCGGGCCCTCCAACCCCAGGGCGTACGCGATGCGGCCGGACGCGACGCTGCCGGAGTTGCCGGTGGCGACGAACCCGGAGGCGGCCTCGTCCGAGCGGGCCACCAGCATCAGGTAGTCGTGGCTGCTCAGGCCGACGAACACGCCGGTGGCCGAGCCGCGCAGGCCGGTCGGGTCGATACCGGCGCGTTCCAGGGCCTCCCACGAGGTCTCCAGCAGCAACCGCTGCTGCGGGTCCATCACCAGCGCCTCGCGCGGCGAGATGCCGAAGAAGTCCGCGTCGAAGTCGCCCGCGCCGTGCAGGAACGCGCCCCCGGCGACCCGGTCCTCCGCCGCCAGGCCGGAGCCGGCGTAGAGGGCGGTGAGGTCCCAGCCCCGGTCGGGGGGCGGCGGGCCGACCGCGTCCGCGCCGGCGTGCAGCAGGTCCCACAGGTCGTCGGGGGTGCGCACGCCGCCGGGGAGGCGGCAGCCGGTGCCGACGATGACGACCGGGTCGTCGTCGGTGGCGGCGCGGACCAGCGGCGGGGCCGTGCGCCCGGACGCTCCCGGGGCGGCGGTGCCCAGGGCGGTGACGCGCAGGTGGGTGGCGAGCCGCTCGGCCGACGGGTGGTCGAACACCAGCGTCGCGGGCAGTCGCAGACCGGTCGCGGCGGCCAGCCGGTTGCGCAGCTCCACCGCCGTCAGCGAGTCGACGCCCAGGTCCCGGAAGGCCGTGTCGGCGGCCACGGCGTCGGCGGAGGCGTGCCCGAGCACGGCGGCGACGTTCGACCGGACCAGGTCGGTGAGCAGCCGGTCGGCCTCCGGCGTGGTCAGCGCGGCGAGCCCGCGCGCGAACGCGGGCAGGTCGGTGTCCGCGCCGCCGTCGCTGCGCCGGCGCTTCACCGCGACCAGCCCGCGCAGCAGGGGCGGCACGTCGGCGTCCGCGCGGGCGGAGGTGTCCAGCGAGGCGGCGACGACGAGCGCCTCGTCCAGGCAGTCGGCGGCGTCGAACAGGGCGAGACCGGCCGCGGTGGGCAGGGCGCGGACGCCGGAGCGGCGCATCCGCTCGATCGCGGTGTCGTCGAGGGCGGACCCCGCGCCGCTGTCCCGCCACGGGCCCCAGGCGATCGAGGACGCGGGCAGGCCGCGGGCCCGGCGGTGCTGGGCGAGGCCGTCGAGGAACGCGTTGGCCGCCGCGTAGCCGGCCTGCCCGGGGCTGCCGAACACCGACGCCCCGGAGGAGAACAGCACGAAAGCCGCCAGGTCCAGGTGCGCGGTGAGGTCGTGCAGGTGCCGCGCGCCGTCGACCTTGGCGCGCAGGACGACGTCCAGCCGCTCGGGGGTGAGGTCGGTGACGAGGGCGTCGTCGAGGACGGCGGCGGTGTGCACCACGGCGGTCAGCGGGTGCTCGGCGGGCACGTCGGCGAGCACGCGGGCCAGCGCGTCCCGGTCGGCCACGTCGCAGTCGGCGAGCACCACGTCCGCGCCGAGCGCGGTCAGCTCGTCGCGCAGGCCGGTGGCGGTGGACGCGGTGCGCGCGAGCAGCAGCAGGCGCCGCGCGCCGCGCCCGGCGACCAGGTGGCGGGCGACGTGCCCGGCGAGCGCGCCGGTCGCGCCGGTGATCAGCACCGTTCCGCCGGCGTCCCAGGGGCGGGGCAGCCGCACGGCGACCTTGCCGACGTGCCGGGCCTGCCCGATGTGCCGCAGCGCGTCGGGCAGGCGGGTGACGTGCCAGGCGCGCCGGGGCAGCGGTCGCAGCGCGCCCGCCGCGAACAGGGCGAGCAGTTCCCGCAGCACCTCCTGGGTCCGCTCGGGGCCCGCCTCGCCCAGCGCGAACCCCCGGTACCGGATGCCGGGGTGGGCGCGCGCCACCTCGGCGGGGTCGCGCACGTCGGTCATGCCCAGCTCGACGAACCGGCCGCCGCGCGGCAGCAGGCGCAGCGAGGCGTCCACGAAGTCGCCGGCCAGGGCGTTGAGCACGACGTCGACGCCGCGCCCGCCGGTGGCGGCCAGGAACCGCGGTGCGAAGTCCAGGGTGCGCGAGGACGCCAGGTGCGCGTCGTCCAGGCCGGTGGCGGGCCACTTCGCCGGGCTCGCCGTGCCGTGCACCTCGGCCCCGAGGTGCCGGGCCAGCTGCACGGCGGCCATGCCGACACCGCCCGCGGCGGCGTGCACGAGCACCGAGTCGCCCGCCCGCAGGCCGGCGACGTCCACCAGGCCGCAGTAGGCGGTGAGGAACACCGCGGGCACGGTCGCGGCCTCCTCGAACGACCAGTCGGCCGGCATCGGCGCGACCAGCCGCCGGTCCACCGAGGCGGTGGTGCCGAAGGCGTGGAAGACGCCGAACACCCGGTCGCCGGGCACGAGGTCGGTGACGCCGGGGCCGGTCGCCACGACCACGCCCGCGCCCTCCACGCCGAGCGGGCCGGCGGCCCCGGCGGGCATCATGCCGAGCGCGTTGAGGGCGTCGCGGAAGTTCACGCCCGCCGCACGCACCGAGATCCGCACCTCGCCGGCGGCCGGGGGCGCGTCGGGCAGGGCGGTCACGGCCAGGCCCTCCAGCGTGCCGCGGCCGGTGTGCCCGACCCGCCAGGGCAGGTGCCGGGCGGGCGGCACCAGGCGTCCGCCGGTCGCGGCGCGGACCAGGCGCGGCGCGAGCGGCACGCCGCCGCGCACCGCGAGCTGCGGTTCCGCCGGGCCCGGGACGGGCGCCTCGCCGCCGTCCACGTCGAGCAGCCCGAACCGGCCGGGGTGCTCGGACTGGGCCGACCTGACCAGGCCCCACACCGGGGTGCCGTCCACGTCCACGTCGTCGTCCACGTCGGTGGCCACGGCCCGGCGGGTCACCACGACCAGGCGGGAGGCGGTGGACCGCTCGTCGGCCAGCCACTCGCGGAGCGCGTCGAGGACGTGCGCCAACCGCGCGCGGACGTCCCCGGTGGTCGGGGCCAGCAGCACGACGTCGGCGTCCACCGCCTCGGCGAGGGAGGCGTGCCGGCGGGCGCCGGGCACGGTGAGGCCGTCGCCGACGACCGCGACGGCGGCCGTGGTCGCGGTGGTCGCGGTGGTCGCGGACCACTCGACGCGGAACAGCGCGTCGCGCAGCACGGCGTCGTGCGGGCTGAGCGGGCTGGTGAACGGCCGGGCCACCAGGGAGTCCACGGACACGACGGGCGCGCCGGAGGCGTCCACGGCGTGCAGCGAGACGGCCTCGGGCCCGGCGGCGCGGACCCGCACCCGCAGACCGGTCGCGCCCGCCGCGTGCAGGGACGCGCCGGACCAGGAGAACGGCAGCCGGAACCGGTCGTCGCCGGCGAAGAAGTCGCCGAACGCGGTGGCCTGCACGGCGGCGTCCAGCAGCGCGGGGTGCAGGCCGAACGCGCCCGCGTCCCCGGCCAGGTCGTCGGGCAGCGCGACCTCGGCGAACACCTCGTCGCCGGACCGCCACGCCGCGCGCAGCCCCCGGAACGCGGGGCCGTAGGCGTGGTCGGTGCCCTCGGCTCGCGCGTAGTGGGCGGCCACGTCCACCGGCTCGGCCCCTGGCGGGGGCCAGTCGCCGAGGTCGGTGGCGGGCGCGGGCGCGTCGGGCAGCAGGACGCCGGAGGCGTACCGGGTCCAGGGGGAGTCGGGCGCGTCGTCCGGGCGGGCGTGCACGTCGACGGTGCGCGCGCCCGTCCCGTCCGG
Source organism: Saccharothrix sp. DSM 118769 (assembly GCF_052936295.1). NCBI lineage: Bacteria > Bacillati > Actinomycetota > Actinomycetes > Pseudonocardiales > Pseudonocardiaceae > Saccharothrix > Saccharothrix sp. DSM 118769. The sequence continues at coordinate 5,063,457 of NZ_CP193627.1, forward strand.
CGCGCCGACGACGACCTGCACCGCCACGGCGCCGCGCTCGGGCAGCAGCAGCGGCGACTCCAGCACCAGCTCCTCCACCCGGCCGCAGCCGACCTGGTCGCCCGCGCGGACGGCCAGCTCCAGGAACGCGGTGCCGGGCAGCAGGGCGGTGCCGCCGAGGGCGTGGTCGGCCAGCCAGCCGTGGGTGGCGGTGGACAGCCGCCCGGTCAGCAGCAGGCCGTCCTGCCCGGCCAGGGCGACGACCGCGCCGAGCAGCGGGTGATCGGCCTCGGCCTGCCCTACCGACCGGACGTCGCCGGCGGCTCGGGCGGACTCCAGCCAGTACCGCCGCCGCTGGAAGGGGTAGGTCGGCAGCTCGACGCGGCGGGCGGCGGCGAGGTCGAGCACGCGCGCCCACTCGACCGGGCCGCGCCGCACGTGCAGCTCGGCCACGGAGGCGAGGAACCGGTCGAGGCCGCCCCGGTCGCGGCGCAGGGAGCCGACGGCGACGGCCTCGGCCCCGGCGTCCTCGGCGATCTCGACCACCGCCGAGACCAGCGCGGGGTGCGGGCTGCACTCGACGAACAGGTCGTGCCCGTCGGCGAGCAGCCGCCGGACCGCGCCGGCGAAGTCGACGGGCCGGCGGGCGTTCTCGAACCAGTACCCGGCGTCCAGGGCGGTGCCCGGGAGCGGTCCGGCGGTCACCGCGGAGCAGAAGGTGACGTCCCCGTCGGTGGGGCGCAGCCCGGACAGGGCGTCGAGCAGCGGTCCCCGCACCGGGTCGACCTGGGGGCTGTGCGTGGCGGCGCTGGCGGGCACGACGCGGGCCCGTTCCCCGGCGGCCCGCCAGGCGGCGACCAGGGCGGTGACGGCGTCGGTCTCCCCGGAGACCGAGGTCGCGCCCGGACCGTTGACCCCGGAGACGACGACCCGGTCGCCCCACGGCGCGAGGTCCTCGCGCACCCGGTCGGCGGGCAGCGCGACGACGGCGATGACGCCCTTGCCGACCAGTTCGCCGGCCAGCAGCTCGCTGCGCAGCACGAGCAGCCGGGCCGCGTCGGCCAGCGGCAGCGCGCCCGCCACGACGGCCGCGGCGACCTCGCCCTGCGAGTGGCCCACGACGGCGGCCGGTTCGACGCCGCAGGAGCGCCACAGCGCGGCCAGCGACACCATCACCGAGAACAGCACCGGCTGCACCACCGTGGTGTGGTCCAGCGCCGGCGCGCCGTCCGCCCCGTGCAGGACGTCGAGCACCGACCAGCCGGTGTGCGGGCGGAACGCCTCGTCGCACTCGCGCAGCCGCGCCGCGAACACCGGGTGCGCGGCGGCCAGCTCGCGGCCCATGCCGGCCCACTCGGAGCCCTGGCCGGGGAAGACGAACACCGGGCGGGTCCCGGAGCGGCCCGCGCGACCGGTCACGACGGCCGGGTCGGGCAGGTCGTCGGCGAGCGCGGCCAGGCCGCGCAGCAGGTCGTCCCGGTCGCCGACGACCACGGCCCGGTGGTCGAACGCGGCGCGCCCGGCGGCGAGCGTGAACGCGATGTCGGCCGGGGCCAGGTCGGGGTGCCCGTCGACGTGCGCGCGCAGGTCGGCCGCCCGTGCGCGCAGGGCGTCGGCGGTGCGGGCGGACAGCGGCCACGCGGCCGGGCCGCCGGCGGGGGTCGCGGGCCGCGCCGGTTCGGGGAACTCCTCGACGATGACGTGCGCGTTGGTGCCGCTCACGCCGAACGACGACACCGCGGCGCGGCGGGGCCGCCCGTCCCGCGCCCACTCGCGCGCCCCGGTCAGCAGTTCCACCGCGCCGGACGACCAGTCCACCTCCGGGGTGGGCGCGTCCACGTGCAGGGTGCGCGGCAGCGTCCCGTGCCGCAGGGCCAGCACCGCCTTGATCAGCCCGGCGACGCCGGCGGCGGCCTGGGCGTGCCCGATGTTGGACTTCACCGACCCCAGCCACAGCGGCCGGTCGCGGTCCTGCCCGTAGGTGGCGAGCAGAGCGTGGGCCTCGATCGGGTCGCCGAGCCGGGTGCCGGTGCCGTGCGCCTCCACGACGTCCACCTCGGACGGCCGCAGGCCCGCGTCGGCCAGCGCCCGCCGGATGACCCGGCGCTGCGCGGCCCCGTTCGGCGCGGCCAGCCCGTTGGACGCGCCGTCCTGGTTGACCGCGCTGCCGCGCAGCACCGCCAGCACCGGGTGGCCGCGCCGCAGCGCGTCGGACAGGCGCTCCAGCACCACCACGCCGGCGCCCTCGGACATGCCGACGCCGTCGGCCGCCGCCGCGAACGCCTTGCTCCGGCCGTCCGGGGACAGGCCGCGCTGGCGGCTGGAGTCCACGAACAGCAGCGGCGTGGACATCACCGTGACGCCGCCCGCCACGGCGAGCGAGCACTCGCCCTGGCGCAGGGACCGCGCCGCGAGGTGGACCGCCACCAGCGACGACGAGCACGCCGTGTCCACGGTGAGCGCGGGTCCCTGGAAGCCGAAGGTGTAGGAGACGCGGCCGGACAGGACGCTGGGCGAGTTGCCGATGCCGACGAAGTCCACCGCCTCCTCCGGGACGCGGTCCAGGCGCAGGGTGTAGTCGTTGGACATCACGCCGGCGAACACGCCGGTGTCGCTGCCGCGCAACTCCCCCGGGTCGATGCCGCCGCGTTCGAACGCCTCCCAGACGACCTCCAGCAGCAGCCGGTGCTGCGGGTCGGTGGCGACGGCCTCGCGCGGGGAGATGCCGAAGAACGCGGGGTCGAAGTCGGCGGGCGCGGTGAGGAACCCGCCCTCGCGCGTGTAGGTGGTGCCGGGGTGGTCGGGGTCGGGGTGGTAGAGCCCGTCGACGTCCCAGCCGCGGTCGCGCGGGAACCCCGACACAGCGTCGACCTCGTCGACCAGCAGCCGCCAGAACTCCTCGGGGCCGTCCGCGCCGCCGGGCAGGCGGCAGCCCATCGCCACCACGACCACCGGGTCGTCGTCCACGGGGCGCGGGGCGGTCGCGGGCGCGACCGGCGCGGCGGCGGGGGCGTCGGACAGCAGGGCGAGCAGGTGCGCGGCCAGCTCCGCCGGGGACGGGTGGTCGAACACCAGGGTCGCGGGCAGCCGCAGGCCGGTGGCGACGCCCAGCCGGTTGCGCAGCGACACCGCCGCCAGCGAGTCGAAGCCCAGGTCGCGGAACGCGCGGCGGGGGTCGACGTCGGCCGCCGAGCCGTGCCCGAGGACGGCGGCGACGTGCCCGCGCAGGGTGTCGGTGAGCAGCCGCACCCGCCGGTCGGGCGGCAGCGCCGCCAGCTCGCGCGCCAACCCCTCCTCGGCCCCGGCCAGGGCGGCGCGGGGACGGCGCACGGGCGCGCGGACCAGGTTCCGCAGCAGCGGCGCGACCGGCTGGTCGCGCAGCGCGGCGAGGTCCACCGGCAGCGCGGCCACGAACGCGGGTCCGGCGTCCGCGGCCGCGTCGAACAGCGCGAGGCCCAGGTCGGTGGGCAGCGGCGGCAGGCCGGACGCGGCGACCCGCCGCAGGTCGGCGTCGTCGAGGTGCGCGGTGAGGCCGGTGCGGGTCTCCCACAGCCCCCAGGCGATCGAGGACGCGGGCAGGCCGCGGGCCCGGCGGTGCTGCGCGAAGGCGTCGAGGAACGCGTTGGCCGCCGCGTAGGCGCCCTGCCCCAGGCCGCCGAGCAGACCGGCCCCCGAGGAGAACAGCACGAACGCGGACAGGTCGAGGTCGCGGGTCAGCTCGTCCAGGTGCACCAGGGCGTCCACCTTGGGCCGCAGCACCGGGCCGAGCCGGTCGGCGGTCAGCGAGGTGACCACGCCGTCGTCCAGCGCGCCGGCCGCGTGCACGACGGCGGTGACCGGGTGCTCGGCGAGCAGGGCGGCGAGCGCGGCCCGGTCGGCGACGTCGCAGGCCACGACGGTGGCGGTCGCGCCGAGGGCCGCCAGTTCGGCGACCAGGTCGGCGGCCCCGCCCCGACGACCGGCCAGCACGAGGCGGCGGACGCCGTGCGCGGTCACCAGGTGCCGGGCCACGAGCCCGCCGAGCACGCCGGTGCCACCGGTGATCAGGACCGCTCCCCCGGGCGTCCAGTCGGGGCGCGGTCCGGCGGGGGTCCGGGCCAGGCGCGGGACGAGGACCGCTCCCCCGCGCACGACGACCTGGTCCTCACCGGAGCCGAACGCGCCCAGCCCCGGCCCGGGGTCCCCGTCGGTGTCGAGCAGGCCGAACCGGTCGGGGTGCTCGGACTGCGCCGACCGGACGAGGCCGCGCGCGGCGGCGGCGGGCAGGTCGAGCACGTCCTCGTCGGGACCGGCCGCGACCGCGCGGTGGGTGACGAGGACGAGCCGGGAACCGCGGAAGCGGTCGTCGGCCAGCCAGCGCTTGAGCAGGTCGAGGGTGGAGCGCACAGCCTCGTGCGTGGCAGCCGCCACGTCGGTCGGGGCCGCCGGATCGGCGGGGTCGGCCAGGTCGGCGGGACCAGCGGGGTCGATCGGGCGCGGGAGCCGGGCGGCCATCGAGCCAGCCGGGGCCGCCGGGGCCGCGGGGGCGAGCGGGTCCGCCGGGGCGGGTAGGTCCACCGGGCCGATCCGGTGCGGGAGCCGGGCGACCACCAGGGGCGGCGGCACCGCGTCGGCCGCCACGTCCGGCAGCTCGGCCCAGTCGCCGGCCGGGGACGGGTCGGGCAGCGGCACCCAGTCCAGGCGGAACAACGCGTCGCGCAGCGGGTCGCGGCCGGTCCGCAGGCCACCGGCCGGGGCCGGTCGCAGCAGCAGCGCGTCGACGGTCAGCACGGGCGCGCCGGCGTCGTCCCGCGCCTCCAGCGCGAAGCCGTGCGGCCCGGCCGGGGTGAGCCGGACCCGCAGGGCGGTCGCCCCCGAGGCGTGCAGCACCGCGCCGGACCACGAGAACGGCAGCCAGCCCGCCGGGGCCGACCCGGCGCCCGAGGCGTGCAGGGCGGCGTCGAGCAGCAGCGGGTGCAGGCCGTAGGCGGCGGCCGTGCCGCGGTGCTCCTCGGGCAGCTCGACCTCGGCGAGCACGTCCCCGCCCAGCCGCCACGCCGCCCGCAGGCCGCGGAAGGCCGGTCCGTAGTGGAAGCCGACAGCCGCGAAATCGTCGTACAGGCCGGTCACGTCGAGCGGCTCGGCCCCGGCGGGCGGCCACGCCTCCTCGACGGGGGGCGGTGCGGCGGGTTCCGGGGCGAGGACGCCGCCGGCGTGGCGGGTCCAGTCGTCGTCGCCGGTGCGGCCGAACACCGACAGGGCGCGTCGTCCCCGCTCGTCGGGCGCGCCCACGGCCACCTGGATCGTCACCGGGCCGTCGTCGGGCAGCAGCAGCGGCGACTCCAGGGTCAGCTCCTCCACCCGGCCGCACCCGACCTGGTCACCGGCGCGGACGGCCAGCTCCAGCAGCGCCGCGCCGGGCAGCGGCACGGTGTCGCCGACGACGTGGTCGGCCAGCCAGGGGTGGGTGCGGCGGGCGAGCTGCCCGGTGAACAGCACGCCGTCGCCGTCGGCGACCGACACGACGGCCCCGAGCAGCGGGTGGTCCGGGCGGGCCAGGCCGGCGGCGCGCAGGTCACCGGTCGCGGGCGCGGTCTCCAGCCAGTAGCGGCGGCGCTGGAAGGCGTAGGTGGGCAGCTCGACCCGGCGGGGCGCGTGCGGGGCGTGCGCCGTCGCCCAGTCCACCGCCACGCCCGCCGCGTGCAGCTCGGCCAGCGTGGTGAGCACGCGGCGCGGGCCGCCGTCGTCGCGGCGCAGCGAGCCCAGGGCCACCACCTCGCCCGCGGTGTCCTGGACGGCCGAGGTGAGCACCGGGTGCGGCCCGACCTCCAGCACCACGCCGTGCCCGTCCGCCACCGCGGCGCGGGTCGCGGCCTCGAACTCCACCGTGCCGCGCAGGTTGCGGTACCAGTAGGCGGCGTCGAGGGCGGCGGTGTCGATCAGGCCGCCGGTCACCGAGGAGTAGAACGCGACGTCGGAGGAGGTCGGGGCCACGCCGTCCAGCGCGTCGAGCAGGTCGCGCTCGATCCGCTCGACGTGCGCGGAGTGCGAGGCGTAGTCCACCGGCAGCACGGTCGCCCGCACGCCCCGGCCGTGCAGCTCGTCGCGCAGCCCCGCCAGCGCCACCGGGTCGCCGGAGACCACGACCGACGAGGGTCCGTTCACCGCGGCCAGGGCGAGGCCGGCGGGCAGCGCGTCGCGCACCTCCGCGGCGGGCAGCGCCACGGACATCATGCCGCCCGCGCCGCTGAGCACGCGCAGCGCGCGGCTGCGCAGCGCGACCACCCGCGCGCCGTCCTCCAGGGACAGCGCGCCGGCGACGACGGCGGCGGCGATCTCGCCCTGCGAGTGCCCGAGGACGGCGGACGGCACGACGCCGAACGACTCCCACAGCGCGGCCAGCGACACCATGACGGCGAACAGGGCGGGCTGCACGACGTCCACCCGCTCCAGCGCGGCCGGGTCGCCCAGCACGTCGGTCAGCGACCAGTCCGCGTGCGGGGCGAGCGCGTCGGCGCAGGCCGTCAGGCGGTCGCGGAACACGGGGTGGGTGTCGAGCAGGTCGAGCGCCATGCCGGGCCACTGGGTGCCCTGCCCGGGGAAGGCGAACACGACGTCCGGCGGGTCACCGGCGACCACGCCGCGCACGGCGTCGGCGGACGGCGAGCCGGCCGCCAGGTCGGCCAGCGCGGTCCGGAGTTCGGCGAGCCCCGTGCCGACGAGCACGGCGCGGTGCTCCAGCGCGGCCCGGGTGGTGGCCAGCGAGTGCGCGACGTCGGCGGGCCGCGCGGGCCGGTCGGCGAGGAAGTCCGCCAGCCGCCCGGCCTGCGCGCGCAGCGCGGCCTCGGTGCGGCCGGACAGCACCCACGCCACCGGGGAGCCGGCCCCGTGGGCACCGGCGAGGTCGGTCTCCTCGGCGACATCTTCGGCGTCGTCCTCGGCGTCGTCCTCGGCGGGCGCCTGTTCGAGCACGACGTGGCTGTTGGTGCCGCTCACGCCGAACGACGACACGGCGGCCCGCCTCGGCCGGCCGGTGTCCGGCCACTCCTCGGCCGCCGTCACCAGCCGCACGTCACCCACCGACCAGTCCACCGCGGGCGTCGGCACGTCGGCGTGCAGGGTCGGCGGCACGACGCCCGCCCGCATCGCCTGCACCAACTTGATCACGCCGCCGACGCCGGCCGCGGCCTGGGTGTGCGCGATGTTCGACTTCAGCGAGCCCAGCAGCAGCGGCCGTTCCCGGTCGCGGCCGTAGGTGGCCAGCAGCGCCTGCGCCTCGATCGGGTCGCCCAGCGGGGTGCCGGTGCCGTGCGCCTCGACCACGTCCACCTCGGACGGCGCGAGGCCGGCGACGGCCAGGGCGGCGCGGATCAGCCGCTGCTGCGCGGGCCCGTTGGGCGCGGTGAGGCGGCTGCTGGCACCGTCCGAGTTCACCGCGGACCCGCGGATCACGGCCAGCACCGGGTGCCCGTTGCGGCGGGCGTCGGAGAGGCGTTCCAGCAGCAGCAGGCCGACGCCCTCACCCCAACCGGTGCCGTCGGCGGACGCGGAGAACGACTTGCAGCGGCCGTCGGCGGCCAGTCCGCCCTGGGTGGCCATCTCGGCGAACGCGGCGTCGGTCGACATCACCATGACGCCGCCGGCCAGGGCCAGGTCGCACTCGCGCGACCGCAGCGACTGCCCGGCCAGGTGGACGGCGACCAGCGACGACGAGCAGGCGGTGTCGATCGAGACGGCCGGCCCCTCCAGGCCGAACGCGTAGGCGACGCGCCCGGACGCGATGTTGTCCGAGTTGCCCTGGCCCAGGTAGGGCCGCACCTCATCGGGCACGGCCAGCGGGCGGGCCGAGTAGTCCTGGTACATCACGCCGGCGAACACGCCGGTCCGGCTGCCCCGCAGCGAGGTCGGGTCGATCCCGGCGCGTTCGAACGCCTCCCACGTGGTCTCCAGCAGCAGCCGCTGCTGCGGGTCCATCGCGAGCGCCTCGTGCGGCGAGATGCCGAACAGGTCCGCGTCGAACCCGGCGACGTCGTCCAGGAACCCGCCGCTGCCGCCGCCCGGCCAGCCGCGTTCGGCGGGGAACGGGGTGATCGCGTCCACCCCGTCGACGACCAGCCGCCACAGGTCCTCGGGGCTGCGCACGCCGCCGGGGTAGCGGCAGGCCATGGCGACGACCGCGAGCGGTTCCCCGGAGCCGGCACCGGCCTCGACCTCCCGCAGCCGCGCCTTCGCGCGCCGGAGGTCGGCCGTCACGCGCTTGAGGTAGTCGCGCAGCTTGTTCTCGTTCACCGGGTCCTCACCGTCGTCACCTCGCGGGCAGGCGTCACGCCGTGCCGAGTTCGTCGTCGATCAGCTCGAACAGCTCGTCGTCGGTGGCGACGTCCAGCACGTTGACGTCCAGCACGTCGACGGCCGGTGCCGACCCGGTCGCCGGCCCGGCGGGTGCCGGGTCGGGGGGCGCCAGCTCCTCGGCGAGGTGCCCGGCGATCGCGCCGGCCGTGGGGTGGTCGAACAGGAGCGTGGCGGGCAGCCGCAGGCCGGTGGCGGCGGCGAGCCGGTTGCGCAGCTCGACCGCGGTCAGCGAGTCGAACCCGAGGTCCAGCAGCCCCTTGGCGGCGGGGAACGCGGTGCCCGGCGTGCCCAGCACCGTGCCGACGTGCGTGCGCACCAGGTCGAGCAGCGCGCGGCGGCGGCGGTCGGGCGGCAGGGTGCGCAGCCGCGCCGGTCCGGCGGGGTCCCGGCCGGGTGCGGTGGCGGTCGGCCGGGTCGCGGCGGGCACGACGTCGCGCAGGAACGCCGGCACCTCCTGCCCGGCCAGGGCTGCGGTGTCCAGCCGCAGCGGCGCCACGACCGGCTGGTCGGCGGCCACCGCCCGGTCGAACAGGGCCAGGCCCTCGGCCGCGGTGAACGGCACGACGCCGCCCCAGGCGATGCGACGCCGGTCGGCGTCGGTGAGCCTGCCGCTCATGCCCCGCTCGGTGGCCCACAGGCCCCACTGGATCGACACGGCGGGCAGCCCGGCGGCGCGGCGGTGGTGGGCCAGGGCGTCGAGGAACGCGTTGCCGGCGGCGTAGTTGCCCTGCGCCGCGCCGCCGAACGCCGCCGCGATCGACGAGAACAGCACGAACCGGGCGGGCCGCAGGGGCGCGGTCAGCTCGTGCAGGTGGACGGCGGCGTCCACCTTGGGCCGCAGCGCGGCGGCGACCTGCTCGTCGGTGAGGGTCTCCAGCAGGCCGTCCGCGACGACGCCCGCGCAGTGCACGACCCCGGCCAGCGGGCGGTCCGCGGGCAGGGAGCCCACCAGGGCGGCCAGCGCGGCGCGGTCGGCGACGTCGCAGGCGACGAGGCGCACGTCGGCGTCCAGCCCGGCGGCCAGCTCGGCCGCGCCCTCGGCGTCGGGGCCGCTCCGGCTGACCAGCACGAGGTGCCGGACGCCGTGCGCGGTCACCAGGTGGCGGGCGACCTCGGCCCCGATGCCGCCGGTGCCGCCGGTGATCAGCACGGTGCCGTCGACGTCCCACGCCGGGTCCCCGGCGGTCGCCGCGGCGCGCGTCCAGCGGGCCGCGCGCACGACGCCCCCGCGCAGCGCGACCTGCGGTTCGCCGCCGGCGACGGCCGCGGCGAGGGCGGCGGCGGACGCGGGGTGGTCGTCGGTGTCGACCAGCGCGAACCGGCCGGGGTGCTCGGTCTGCGCGGTGCGCAGCAGGCCCCACAGGGCGGCGTGCACGAGGTCGGGCACGTCGTCGTCCGCCTCGACCGGGACCGCGCCGTGCGTGACGAGCACCAGCCGCGAGTCGGCCCGGCCCGGGTCGGCCAGCCAGTCCCGCAGCAGCGCCAGCGTCCGGGTGACGGCCTCGTGCACGGCGGCGGGCAGGTCGGCGGGCGCGGCGGTCCGGGGCACGTCCCGGACGACCACGCGGTCCCCGCCGCCACCACCGCCACCACCGCCGGCGACGCCGGCGGCCGGCTCCGGCCACACCATCCGGTACAGCGGGTCGCGCACGGCGGGCCGCACCCGGTCGGGCGACGCGGGCCGCAGCACGATGGAGTCGATGTCGGCGACGGGCAGGCCCGCGGTGTCCACGATCCGCACGGCCGCCGCGTCGGGCCCGGACGGCACGAGCCGCAGCCGCACCTCCCCCGCGCCGGAGGCGTGCACCTGGACGCCGGTCAGCGCGAACGGCAACCAGCCGCCGCCGCGCCCGGCCAGGACGCCGAAGGCGAGGGCGTGCAGCGCGCTGTCCAGCAGCGCCGGGTGCAGGGCGAACGCCGCCGCCTCCGGCAGCCGCTCGTCGGGCAGGCGGGCCTCGGCGAACACCTCGTCCCCGCGCCGCCACACCGCGCGCAGCCCCCGGAACGCGGGCCCGTAGGCGAAGCCGCCCGCGTCGAGCCGGTCGTAGAGGCCGGTGACGTCCACCGGCTCCGCGCCGGGCGGCGGCCACTGGGCCAGGTCGGGATCGGGACCGGGTGCCGGCAGCGGGCCGGTGAGCACGGCGGAGGCGTGCCGCGTCCAGGGGCCGCCGGGCTCGGTGCGGGCGTGCACGCCGAGGGACCGCCGGCCCGCCTCGTCGGGCGCGGACGCGGTCAGCCGCAGGTCCGCGCCGCCGGACGCGGGCAGGGTGAGCGGGGCCTCCAGGGTCAGCTCGGCCACGCGCGGGCAGCCGGTCCCGTCGCCGGCGCGGACGGCCAGCTCCAGGAACGCGGTCGCCGGGAACACGGCGGCGCCGAACACGGCGTGGTCGGCCAGCCACGGCTGCGCGTCGGTGCCGACGCGGGCGGAGAACAGGTGGCCGCCGGTGTCGGGCAGCTCGGTGGCCGCGCCGAGCAGCGGGTGCCCGACCGGGTCGAGCCCGACCGCCGCCGCCCCGCCCGACGCGCCGCGCCCGCCGGGCGGGGCGTCCAGCCAGAAGCGGCGGCGCTGGAAGGCGTAGGTGGGCAGGTCGACGCGGCGGCCGGGCGACGCCGCCGGGTCGACCCGGACGCCGCGGGCGTGGGCGTGGGCCAGCGCGGTCACCACGGAGCGCTCCTCCGGGTGGCGGCGGTCCAGCAGCGGGATGGCGGCGCGGTCCACGCCGTCGTCGGGCAGGCAGTCGGGCACCAGCGCGGACAGCGGGGCGCCGGGCCCGAGTTCGAGGAACGTGGTGACGCCCGCGCGGGCCAGCGCCGCGACGCCGTCGCCGAACCGGACGGCGCGGCGGGCGTGCTCGACCCAGTGGTCGGGGGTGGTGAGGGCGTCGTCGGCGACCTCGCCGGTGACGCCGGAGACGACCGGCAGCCGCGGCGGGCGCATCGCCACGCCCGCGGCGACCTCGCGGAACGCGGCGAGCACCCCGTCGAGGTGCGGCGAGTGGAACGCGTGGCTCGTGCGCAGCCGCTTCACCCGGCGGCCCAGCGCCCCGAAGTGGGCGGCGACGCGCAGCACCTCGTCCTCGTCGCCGGACACGACGGTGGAGGCGGGGCCGTTGACCGCGGCGATGGACGCCCCCGCGCCCAGTTCTGCGGCCACCTCGTCCTCGGTCGCCCGCAGCGACACCATCAGGCCGTCGGCGCGGGCCGACTGCATCAGCCGGCCCCGCGCGGCGACCAGGGTGGCCGCGTCGGCGAGGGAGAACACGCCGGCCACGTGCGCGGCGGACAGCTCGCCGACGGAGTGGCCGAGCAGGAGGTCCGGCGTGACGCCCCGGTGCTCCAGCAGCCGGAACAGGGCGACCTCGACGGCGAACAGCGCGGGCTGGGCGTACTCGGTGCGGTCCAGCGCCGCCGCGTCCGCCCCCAGCACGACGTCGCGCAGCGGCCGGTCCAGCAGCGGGTCGAACGCCGCGCACGCGCGGTCGAACGCCTCCGCGTAGGCCGGGAACGCCGCGTGCAGCCCGGCGCCCGTGCCGGGCCGCTGGCTGCCCTGGCCGGGGAACAGGAACGCGGTGCGGCCGGTGCGCGCGGCGACCGCCCGCACCCCGTCCCAGTCGTCGCCGCGCTCGGCGAGGGCGGTCAGCCCGGCGAGCAGCTCGGCGCGGTCGCCGCCGACGACCGCGGCGCGGTGGTCGAGGGCGGCGCGGGTGGTGGCCAGCGAGAAGCCGACGTCGACGGGGTCGAGGTCCCGGCCGGCCAGGGCGTCGCGCAGCCGGGCGGCCTGGGCGCGCAGCGCGGCCGGGTCGTGCGCGGACAGCGGCCACACCACCGTGCCGGGCGGGCCGGGCGTCGCCGGGACGGTCGCGGGCAGGTCGGGGGCCTGTTCGACGACGACGTGCGCGTTGGTGCCGCTGACGCCGAAGCCGGACACCCCGGCGCGGCGGGGCCGGTCGACGGCGGGCCACGGCGTCCGCTCGGTGACCACCCGCACCGACCCGGCCGTCCAGTCGACGTGCGGGCTGGGCGCGTCGAAGTGCAGCGTCGGGGGCAGCACGCCGTGCCGCAGCGCGAGCACCACCTTGATGATCCCGGCGACGCCGGCGGCGGCCTGGGTGTGGCCGATGTTGGACTTCACCGAACCGACCAGCAGCGGGTGGTCGCGGCGGCGGCCGTAGGCGGCGATCAGCGCCTGCGCCTCGATGGGGTCGCCGAGCCTCGTGCCGGTGCCGTGCGCCTCGACCACGTCCACGTCGCCCGCGTCGAGCCCGGCGTCGGCCAGGGCGGCGCGGATGACGCGCTGCTGCGACGGCCCGTTGGGCGCGGTCAGGCCGTTGGACGCGCCGTCCTGGTTGACGGCGGTGCCGCGCACCAGGGCCAGCACGGGGTGGCCGTTGCGGCGGGCGTCGGACAGCCGTTCCAGCAGCACCAGGCCGATGCCCTCGCCCCACGCGGTGCCGTCGGCGCTCGCCGAGAACGGCTTGCACCGGCTGTCCGCGGCGAGCCCGGCCTGCCTGCTGAACTCGACGAACGTGGTGGGCGTGGCCATCACGGTGGCCCCGCCGACGAGGGCGAGCGCCGATTCGCCGGACCGCAGGGAGCGGACCGCCGTGTGCAGCGCGACCAGCGACGACGAGCAGGCGGTGTCCACCGTGACGGCGGGGCCCTCCAAGCCGAGCACGTAGGAGATGCGGCCGGAGGCGACGCTGCCCGCGCTGCCGATGCCCAGGTAGCCCTCGTACTCCTCGGGCGGGTCGGTCAGGCGCGAGCCGTACTCGTGGTGGCTGGAGCCGATGTAGACGCCGGTGTCGCTGCCGCGCAGGGACGCCGGGTCGATGCCGGCGCGCTCCAGCGCCTCCCACGCGGCCTCCAGCAGCAGCCGCTGCTGCGGGTCCACGGTGAGCGCCTCGCGCGGCGAGATGCCGAAGAAGCCGGGGTCGAAGTCGGCGGCGTCGTGCAGGAACCCGCCCTGCCGCGCGGTCGTCTGGCCGGCGCGGTCGCCGAACAGGCGGGCCAGGTCCCAGCCGCGGTCGGCGGGGAAGTCGGAGATGGCGTCCGTGCCGCTGTCGAGCAGGTCCCAGAACCGCTCCGGGCTGTCCACGCCGCCGGGGAACCGGCAGCTCATCGACACGATCGCGACGGGGTCGTCGGCGACGGCCGCGGCGACGACGGCGGGGGCCGCGGGTCCGTCGTCGCCGGCCAGGCCGTCCCGCAGGTGCGCGACGAGGGCCTCGACGGACGGGTGGTCGAACACCAGGGTCACCGACAGCGCCAGGCCGGTGCGCTCGGCCAGGCGGTTGCGCAGCTCCACCGCGGTGACCGAGTCGAAGCCGAGGTCCTGGAAGGCGCGGTGCACGTCCACCGCGGCGGGGTCGGCGTGGCCGAGGACGTCGGCGACGGCGGTGCGGACCAGGTCCAGCAGCACCCGGCCCCGTTCGGCGGCGGCCACGGCGGTCAGCGCGGTCTCCCCCGCGCCGGCCGGGGCCGCCTCCGGCAGGTCGGCGAACACCCGGCTCGGGCGGGCCGTCGCGCGGACCTTCGCGTAGCGGGGCCAGTCGACGTCGCCGATCACCACGTGGGCGTCGCCGAGGGCGAGGGTGCGGCGCAGCGCGGCCAGCGCCCGCTCCGGGGGCATGGCGGGCAGGCCGTCGCGGGCGATCCGCTCCCCCACCGCGCCGCCGGCCGGGCCGTCGGCGTCCCACAGGCCCCAGCCGGCGGAGGTCGCGGGCAGCCCGGCCGCGCGGCGGTGCCGGGCGAGGCCGTCGAGGTAGGCGTTGGCCGCCGCGTAGACCGCCTGGCCGGGGCCGCCGAGGGTGGCGGCGAGGGAGGAGAACAGCACGAACGCGGACAGGTCGAGGTCGCGGGTCAGCTCGTGCAGGTTCCGGGCGCCGGCCACCTTGGGCCGCAGCACCCCCAGCGCCCGCTCGGGGGTGACCGCGCCGACGACCGAGTCGTCCAGGACGCCGGCGAGGTGGAACACGGCGGTGAGCGGCGCGTCGTCCGGGACGGCGGCCAGCACCTCGGCCAGCCGGTCGCGGTCGGCGGCGTCGCAGGCCACGACGGTGACCCGCGCGCCGAGCGCTTCGAGGTCGCGCGCGAGGTCGGCGGCGCCGGGCGCGTCGGGCCCGCGGCGGCCGGCCAGCAGCAGGTGCCGCGCGCCGAGCCCGGCCAGCCACCGGGCGACCAGGCCGCCGAGCGCCCCCGTGCCGCCGGTGACGAGCACGGTGCCGTCGGCGTGCCACGCCGGGCCGTCGGGGGCGGGCGGGACGCGGCGCAGGCGACGCCCGGACACCCCGGAGGCCCGCACGGCGACCTCGTCCTCGGCGGTCTGGGCGAGGACGTCCACGACCCGGTCGGCGATCGCGCCGTCCACGTCGGACGGCAGGTCGAGCAGGCCCGCCCACCGGCGGGGGTCCTCGACGCCGGCGACGACGCCGAACCCCCAGAGCGCGGTCTGCGCGGGGTCCACCGGGGACCCGACCGGCACCGCGTCGCGGGTGGCCCACCACAGCGGCGCGGTGACGCCGGCGTCGGCGAGCGCCCGCACGACGGCGACGGCGCGCAGGAGTCCGTCCTCGGGTCCGGCGTGGTCGAGCGAGCAGAGGGAGAGGACGCCGGCGGGGGCGTCGGCGGCGGCGCGGACGCGGTCGGCGGTGGTCGCGCGGTCGGGCCCGACCTCGACGGTGACCACGGACGCGCCCCGGTCGCGCAGGGCGCCCGGGATCGGCGTCGTGCCGCCCCCGGCGGGCAGGAGCACCAGCCAGGTGCCGGACAGGCGGCCCGCCGGCAGCTCCAGCGGCTGCCACTCGACCCGGTAGCGCCAGGGGTCGACCACCCGGTCCGCCCCCTCGGTGTCCCGGGCGGCGTGGCGAGGGGGCAGCCAGAAGCTCTGCCGCTGGAAGGGGTAGGTGGGCAGCGGCACCGGCCGGCCGGTCGGCAGGGCCGCCGGCCAGTCCACCGCCGCGCCGCGCACGTGCAGGCCGGCCAGGGAGGTGAGCAGCCGGTCCGCGCCGCCGTCGTCGCGGCGCAGCGACCCCACCGCGGTCACCGCCTCGTCGGACCGCCCGGCGATCTCCTCGACGTTCGTCACCAGCGCCGGGTGGGCGCTGCACTCGACGAACGACCGGTGCCCGTCGGCGAGCAGCGACCGCACCGCGCCGAGGAAGTCGACCGGACGGCGCAGGTTGTCGTACCAGTACCCGGCGTCCAGCACGGCGGTGTCGAGCCGCGCGCCGGTCACCGCGGAGTAGAACGGCACCTCGGCGGGGCGGGGCCGGATGCCGGCCAGCGCGGTCAGCAGCCCGTCGCGCAGGGGCTCGACCTGCGGCGAGTGCGCGGCGAACCCCACCCCGGGCACGACCCACCGCCACACGCCGTCGCGCGCCAGGGCCGCGCTGAACGCGTGCACCGCCGCGGCGTCGCCCGCGACGGTCACCGCGGCCTCCCCGTTGACCGCGGCCACCGACAGGCCCGGCCAGGGCGCGATCCGCTCGCGGACCTCGTCGTGCGGCCGGAGCACGAGGACCATGCCGCCGGTGCCGGTCGTGCTCCGCAGCGCCCGGCTGCGCAGCGCCACGACGGTCGCCGCGTCCTCCAGGGTCAGCGCGCCCGCGACGCAGGCCGCGGCGATCTCGCCCTGCGAGTGCCCCACGACCGCGTCCGGCCGCACGCCCCACGAGCGCCACAGCGCGGCCAGCGACACCATGACCGCGAACAGCGCCGGTTGCACGACGTCCACCCGCTCCAGCGCCACCGGGTCGCGCAGCACGTCGGCCAGCGACCAGTCCACGTGCGGTCGCAGCGCCCGCTCGCACTCGCGCAGCCGGTCCGCGAACACGGGGTGCGCGGCGGCCAGCTCCACCCCCATGGCGGGCCACTCGACGCCCTGCCCGGGGAACACGAACGCGGTCCGGCCGGGCCTGCCGGCGACACCGCGCACCACGCCCGCGGCCGGTTCGCCGGCGGCCACGGCGCGCAGCCCGGCGGTCAGCGTCCCGGGGTCCCCGCCGACCACGGCGGCGCAGTGCTCGAACGCGCTCCGGGTGGTCGCCAGGGACCAGGCGACGTCCACCGGGTCCAGGGAGCCGACCTCGGGCAGCAGCCGCGCGGCCTGCTCGCGCAGGGCCTCGGGGGTGCGCGCGGACAGCAGCCACGCCACCGGGCCGGCCTCCGGCTCGGGAGCGGCGACCGCGTCGGCGGCCTGTTCCAGGATCACGTGCGCGTTGGTGCCGCTCAGCCCGAACGCCGACACCCCGGCGCGGCGCGGCCGGCCGCCGGTCTCCCACGGGCGGGCCTCGGTGGCCAGCTCGACCGGCGCGGACGCCCAGTCCACGAACGGCGACGGCGTGCCCGCGTGCAGGGTGCGCGGCACCACGCCGCGGTCGAGCGCCAGGACCATCTTGATCACGCCGGCCAGGCCGGACGCGGCCTGGGTGTGGCCGATGTTCGACTTCACCGAGCCGAGCAGCAGGGGGCGGGTCCGGTCCCGGCCGTAGACGGCCTGCACGGCCCGCGCCTCGATCGGGTCGCCGAGCCGCGTGCCGGTGCCGTGCGCCTCGACCACGTCCACGTCGTCCGGGGCCAGGCCGGCGGCGGCCAGGGCGGCGCTGAGGACGCGTTGCTGCGCCAGGCCGTTCGGGGCGGTGAGGCCGTTGCTGGCGCCGTCGGAGTTGACCGCGGTGGACCGGAGCACGGCGAGCACGCGCCGGCCGGCCGCGCGGGCCGTCGACAGCCGTTCCAGCAGCACGAACCCGGCGCCCTCGCCGATGCCGAACCCGTCCGCCCCGGCCGCGAACGCCTTGGAGCGGCCGTCGACGGCCAGTGCCCGCTGCCGGCTGTAGGTGCCGAACGCCAGCGGCGCGCCCATCACCGTGACGCCGCCGGCGAGCGCGAGCGAGGACTCGCCGGACCGCACGGACCGCGCCGCCAGGTGCAGCGCCACCAGCCCGGAGGAGCAGGCGGTGTCGACGGTGATCGCCGGGCCCTCCAGCCCGAACGCGTAGGCCACCCGCCCGGACAGCACGCTGGTGGAGATGCCGGCGACGATGTGGGTCTCGACGGACGGGTCGGCCTGGGCCGGGTCGCCGCCGTAGCCCTGGTAGGCCGCGCCGACGAACACGCCGACCGGGGTGCCGCGCACGTCGTCGGCGGGGATGCCGGCGCGTTCGAAGGACTCCCAGGCCAGTTCCACGGCCAGCCGCTGCTGCGGGTCCATGGCCAGCGCCTCGCGCGGCGAGATGCCGAAGAACGCGGGGTCGAAGCGGTCGGCGTCGTGCAGGAAGTAGCCGCCGCGCAGGTAGGTGCGGCCGGGCCGGTCCGGGTCGGGGTCGTACCGGTCGGCGAGGTCCCAGCCGCGGTCCGCCGGCAGGTCGGTGTAGGCGTCGCGGCCGTCCGCGAGCAGCCGCCACAGGTCCTCGGGGCCGCGCACGTCGCCGGGGAAGCGGCACGCCATCGCCACGACCACCACCGGGTCGTCGTCGGCCGCCGACCCGACCGCGGTCGGCACCGGGTCGGGTGCCTCGCCGAACAGCCGCGCGTCGAGGTGCCGGGCGAGGGCGTCGACGCTGGAGTGGTCGAACACGACGGTGACCGGCAGCGGCAGGCCGGTGACGGCGGTGAGGCGGTCGCGCATGGACACCGCGGTCAGCGAGTCGAACCCGAGGTCGCGGAAGGCGCGGCCGTCGACGACCTCGTCGGGCGAGCCGTGCCCCAGCACGCCCGCGGTCTGCTCGCGGACGAGGTCGGTCAGCGCGGCGAGCCGGTCGGCGGCGGGCAGGCCGCGCAGCCGGTCCCGCAGCGGGGACGCGGTGTCGTCGGGCCCGTCGTCCGGTGCGCCCAGCGCGCGGCGCGCCTCGGGCAGGTCGGCGATCAGCGGGCTGGGTCGCGCGGAGGTGAACACCGGCGCAAAGCGGGTCCAGTCGACGGCGGCGCAGACCGTCAGCGGGTCGGCCCCGCCGAGGACGCGGCCGAGGGCGTCGAGCGCGGCGGCGGGGTCCATGAACGGGATGCCCTGGGCCAGCAGCCGGTCCTCGGCGAGGGCGGCGGCCATGCCACCGCCGCCGGCCGGGTCCCAGATGCCCCAGGCGATGGACGTCGCGCGCAGGCCGAGCCCGCGCCGGTGCTCGGCGAGGCCGTCGAGGAACGCGTTCGACGCGGCGTACGCGCCGTGCACGGCGCTGCCCCACACCCCGGAGATGGAGGAGAACAGCACGAGGTCGGTGGCCGCGTCGCCGAACTCGGCGTGCAGGTTGAGCGCCCCGGCCAGCTTGGCGCGGGCGGTGGCGGCGAACTCGTCCAGGTCGGTGTCGGCGAGGGCCACCAGCTCACCGGACGCGGCGGCGTGCAGCACGGTCCGGATGTCGTGGCCGGCGGCGCGCAGGGCGGCGACCGCCCCGTGCAGCGCGGCGGCGTCGGCGACGTCGCAGGCGAGGACCGTGACGTCGGTGCCGAGCGCGGCGGCCCGGTCGAGGAGGTCCGGCGGGGCGACGCCGCGCCGGCTCATCAGCACGACCCGTTGCGCGCCGCGCCCGGCCAGCCAGCCGGTGAGCTGCGTGCCGATGCCGCCGGTGCCGCCGGTGATCAGCGTGGTGCCCTCGGGCCGCCAGGCCAGGTCGGCGGGCGGTCCGGTCCGGACCAGGCGGCGGGCGTGCGTGCCGTCCCCCCGGAGCGCGACCTGGTCCTCGTCCCCGGTCAGGACGCCCGCCAGTGCGGTGAGGTCGAGGTCGGGCGGCAGGTCGACCAGGCCGCCCCAGCGGTCGGGGTGTTCGAGCGCGGCGACCCGGCCGAGCCCCCAGACCAGTTGTTGGGCGGGGCTGGTGACGGGGTCGTCGTCGCCGGTGGTGACCGCGCCCCGGGTGGCGCACCACAGCGGCGCGGTGACGCCGAGGTCGCCCAGGGCCTGGACGAGGTGGAGCGCGCCGGCGGTGCCGCGGGGCAGGAAGGGGTGGTCCGGGTGCGGGCGCTCGTCCAGTGCCAGCAGGGACAGCACGCCGGCCGCGCCGGGGCGCAGGTGGCCGGTGACCAGGTCGGCGAACGCCGCGCGGTCGGTGACGTCGTCGGGCACGGTCGCGGCGGTGCCGCCGGTCGCGCGGACGACGGCGTCGAGCAGGTCCCGGTCGAGGTCCGGCGGGGCGAGGACGAGCCAGGTGCCGTCGAGGCGGGCGGCCCGTGCCGCGAGGCGCGTCCAGGTGACGCCGTAGTGCCGGTCGTCCGGTTCGCCGTCGCGGGTCGTGGGCTTCAGCGGCAGCCAGTAGCGCTTGTGCTGGAACGCGTAGGTCGGCAGGTCGGCGGTCCGGGCGGCGCCGGCGGGCAGCACGGCGTCCCAGTCCACGGCCGCGCCGGCGGTCCACGCGTGGCCGAGGGCGAGCGCCCAGGCGTCGGGCCCGTCGTGGTCGCGGCGCAGGGTGGGGACGACGGCGACGTCCGCGCCGGCCCGTTCGGCGGTGTCGTGGACGGCGGGGACCAGCACGGGGTGGGCGCTGGGTTCGACGAACACCCGGAACCCGTCCTCGACCAGGCCGGCCACGACGTCCTGGAGCCGCACCCGGTCCCGCAGGTTGCGGTACCAGTAGTCGGCGTCCGCGACGGCTTCGTCCGCGACCGTCGAACGCCACGGGACCGTGGGCGTCAACGGCGTCACGCCCTGCAACAGCTCAGCCAGTTCCTCGCGGATCTCCTCCACCACCGCCGAGTGCGAGGCGTAGTCCACCGCGATCCGCCGAACGCCGAGCCCGCACCGCGCGACGAAGTCCTCCAGCGCCTCGGTCCCACCCGACACGACCACCGATCCGGGCCCGTTCACCGCCGCGACCGAGACGCCCTCGCCGAGCACCGCCTCGACCTCGGCCAGCGACGCCGCAACCGACACCATCCCGCCACGACCCGCCAACCGACCGATCACCTTGCTCCGCAACACGACAACCCGAGCACCGTCCTCAAGCGACAGGGCACCCGCCACCACCGCCGCCGCGATCTCCCCCTGTGAATGCCCCACCACCACCGACGGCTCGACCCCGGCCGAACGCCACAACGCGGCCAGCGACACCATCACCGCCCACAGCACCGGCTGCACCACATCGACCCGAGCCAACAAACCCTCATCGGACAGGGCCTCACGCAACGACCAGTCCACGAACGGCGACAAAGCCCGCTCACACTCGGCCATCCGCTCCGCGAACACCACCGACGACCCCAGCAGACCGAGCCCCATCCCGACCCACTGCGAACCCTGACCCGGGAACACGAACACCACCCGACCGTCCGACTTCGCCACCCCGCTCACCACACCGGGGTCGGGAGCGCCCTCGGCGAGGCGGTCCAGCCGGGCCGCGAACTCCGCCGCGTCGTGCCCGACCACGACGGCCCGGTGCTCCCACACCGACCGGTTCCCGGCCAGGGACGCGGCCACGTCGGCGGGGCGCGCGTCGCGTCCGGGCAGCCAGGCGGACAGCCGGGCGGCCTGGTCGCGCAGGGCCGCCGCGGACCGGGCCGACAGGACCCACGGCACGACCCCCGCGCCCACCGGCACGAGCCCGTCCCCCGCGACCGGTGCCCCTGCGACCGGTGTCTCCTCGACCGGCGCCTCCTCGATGATCACGTGCGCGTTGGTGCCGCTGATCCCGAACGCCGACACGCCGGCGCGGCGCGGCCGGTCCGACGCGGGCCAGTCGCGGGCCTCGGACAGCAGCCGGACCGCGCCGGACGACCAGTCCGCGAACGGGGTCGGCTCGTCGGCGTGCAGGGTGCGCGGCAGCACGCCGTGCCGCAGGGCCTGCACGACCTTGATCACGCCGCCGACGCCGGCCGCCGCGGAGGTGTGGCCGATGTTGGACTTGAGCGAGCCGAGCCACAGCGGGCGTCCCGGGTCGCGGTCGCGGCCGTACTCGGCCAGCAGCGCGGCGGCCTCGATGGGGTCGCCGAGCCTCGTGCCGGTGCCGTGCGCCTCGACGGCGTCCACGTCGGCGGGGGCGAGGTCGGCGGCGGCCAGGGCGTCGCGGACGACCTGGCGCTGCGCGGCGGCGTTGGGCGCGGACAGGCCGTTGCTCGCGCCGTCCTGGTTGACCGCGCTGGACCGCAGCACGGCCAGCACGCGGTGGCCGTTGCGCACGGCGCCGGAGAGCCGTTCCAGCAGCAGCACGCCGACGCCCTCGGACCAGCCGGTGCCGTCGGCGCCCGCGCCGAACGCCTTGCAGCGCCCGTCCGGGGCGAGGCCGCCCTGTTGGCTGAACGACACGAACGGGTCGGGCACCGGCATCACGGTGACGCCGCCGGCGAGGGCCAGCGAGCAGTCGCCGGCGCGCAGCGCGCGGGCCGCGAGGTGCAGGGCCACCAGGGAGGAGGAGCAGGCGGTGTTGACGGTGACGGCGGGGCCGCGCAGCCCGAGGGCGTAGGCGACCCGGCCGGACACGACGCTGGTGTGGCGGCCGGTGTCCAGGAACCCCTCCGCGCCGGGCGGCACGTCGAACGCCGCCGAGCCGTAGCCGTTGTCGATGGCGCCGAGGAACACGCCGGTCCGGCTGTCGCGCACCGAGGACGGCGCGACGCCGGCTCGTTCCACCGCCTCCCACGACGTCTCCAGCACCAGCCGCTGCTGGGGGTCCATGGCCAGGGCCTCGTTCGGGGAGACGCCGAAGAACCCGGCGTCGAAGTCGCCCGCGTCGTCGAGGAAACCGCCCTCGCGCGTGCTCGACCTGCCGGGGGTGGCGGGTCCGGGCCGGTACAGGCCGGCGACGTCCCAGCCGCGGTCGCCGGGCCACCGCCCGATCGCGTCGCGGCCGTCGGCCACCAGCCGCCACAGGTCTTCCGGGGTGCGCACGCCGCCGGGGTACCGGCAGGCCATGCCGATGATGGCGACGGGTTCGCCCGGCCTGGCCTCCAGGTCCCGCACGCGGGTGCGGGCGTCGGCCAGTTCGGCCGTGGCGCGGCGCAGGTAGTCGAGCAGCTTCGCGTCGTCGGCCATTCCCGCCATCCCGTCGTGGTCGTCCGCGCAGGACCCGCGGCCCTCCCGGCGCTCGCCAAGCTAAAGAGCGGGCATAGCGCCGGAATAGCGCCTCACCAGCGACGACGCGGTCGGGTCCGGCGCTATCGGGACGCTAGTGGCGATGCCCGACCATGGGGTCGAGGCCACCCGGGCGAGCGGGCCGCGCGGGCGACGCGCGGACGGTCCCGCCGACCGCCCCGGGGCCGACCGTCCCGGGAGGAAGCCCAGATGAGCACGCACGAGACGACGCCGCGGTACCCGGTCGGCGACACCAGCCGGTTGACCGCGGACCCGTGGTACCGCGCGGCCCGCGAGGACGCGCCGGTGGCGAGGGTGCGGATGCCGTTCGGCGGTGACGCGTGGGTGGCGCTGCGGCACGCGTCGGTCCGCACGGCCCAGTCCGACCCCCGGTTCAGCCGGGCCGCCTCGGCGGAGCTGGGCGGGGCCGCGCCGCGCATGGTGCCGGGCGCGCCGCCCGTGGGGTCGGTGCTGACCATGGACGGCGCCGCGCACACGAGGGTGCGGCGGTTCGTGGCGAAGGCGTTCACCGCGCGCCGCATCGAGCGGCTGCGCCCGCGCGTGCAGGAGATCGTGGACGGCCTGCTCGACGCGATGGCCGCGCACGGCTCCCCGGCGGACCTGAAGGCGTTCGTCGCGGAACCGCTGCCGGTGCTGGTGATCTGCGAGGTGCTGGGCGTCCCGCCCGCCGACCGCGCCGACTTCCGCGTGCTCACCGAGACGATCATGTCGGGGGTGTTCACCGAGGACGAGGCGCGGCAGTCGATGTCCCGGTTCCTGGACTACCTGAACGGGCTGGTGGCCGCCAAGCGCGCCCGGCCGGGCGAGGACGTGCTCAGCACGCTGGTCACCGCGGTGGACGGCGAGGACCGGCTCAGCGAGCTGGAGCTGGCGTCGCTGGCGGTGGCGCTGCTGGTCGGCGGGCACGAGACGATCCTCAACACGGTGCTGAACTTCACCTACACGCTGCTGACGACGCCGGACGAGCTGGCCGGGCTCCGGGCGCGCCCGGAGGGCGTGGACCGGGCGGTGGAGGAGCTGCTGCGCTACGTGCCGATCAACTCCGGCGGCGCGTTCGGCGCGGTCGCCGTGGAGGACGTGCGGTTCGGCGACGTGGTGGTGCGGGCGGGTGAGACGGTGGTGGCCGACATCGCCTCGGCCAACCACGACCCGGAGGTGTTCGCGGACCCGGACGTGCTGGACCTGCGGCGGGCGGACAACCCGCACGTGACGTTCGGCTTCGGGCCGCACCACTGCATCGGCGCGCAGCTGGCGCGGCTGGACCTCCAGGTGGCGCTGGGCACGCTGGTGCGCCGCTTCCCCGGCCTGCGGTTGGCGGTGCCGCCGGAGGAGGTCGTGTGGCGGCAGGGCGTGCTGATCCGCGGTGTGGAGGCGCTCCCCGTGGCCTGGTGAACACCCCGCCCCCGGCCCGGCGGGACCGGGCCGGGGGCGGGGTCACCAGGCGACGGGCAGGGCCGCGACGCTGCGCATGAACGTGCCGGCGCGCCACTCCAGCTCCTCCTCGGGCACGGCGATCCGCAGCCCGGGCAGGCGCGTGAGCAGCACCTCCAGCGCCACCTGCATCTCCATCCGCGCCATCGCCGCGCCCAGGCAGTGGTGCGGGCCGTGGCCGAACCCGACGTGCGGGGTCGGCGGCCGGGTCAGGTCCAGCTCGTCGGCGCGGTCGAACGCGTCGCCGTCGCGGTTGGCGGAGCCCAGCGACGCCACCACCGGTTCGCCCGCGCGCACCAGCACGCCGCCGACCTCGACGTCCTCCAGCGCGTAGCGCGCCAGCACGGGGCCGAGGCCCAGCGGCACGTACCGCATGAGCTCCTCGACGGCGCGGGGCACCAGCTCCGGTCGCGCCCGCAGCCCGGCGAGCTGCTCGGAGTTGCGCAGCAGGGTGTAGGTGAAGTTGGGGATCTGGCTGGTGATGTTCTCGTGCCCGGCGCCCAGCAGCACGATGGCGAGGCTGAGCACCTCGTGGTCGGTGAACCGGTCGTCGGCGTCGCGGGCCTGCACGAGCGCGCTGAGCAGGTCGTCGGCCGGTTCCTCCTTGCGCTGCCGCAGCAGGTCGGCCATGTAGGCGCCCAGCTCCCCCACGTACTCGGCCGTCCGCTCGGCGGTGAGCGTGGTGGCCGAGGCGAACACCTCCGACCAGACGAGGAAGTGGTGCCGGTCGGCGGACGGCACGCCGAGCAGGGAGCAGATCATGGTCACCGGCAGCGGGGACGCGAAGTGCTCGACCAGGTCGGCCGGCGCGCCGTGCCCGACCAGCCGGTCCACCAGGGCGTCGGCGACCCGGTGGGCCTCGGGGCGCAGGCGTTCGACGTTGCGCTGGGTGAACGCCTGGGCGGCGAGGCGGCGGATGCGGGTCTGCTCGGGCGGGTCCATCGACAGGATGACGTCGCCGCCGACGGTCTGCGGCGACGTGCGCGGCTCGTCGCGGCCGACCGCGGCGGCGCGGCTGAACCTCGGGTCGCCCAGCACGAGCCGGACGTCCTCGAAGCGGGTGGCGAGCCAGGACTCCTCGCCGTAGGGCATCGTGACGCGGACCAGGGTCCGGCCGGCGCGGGCCCGCGCGTAGCGCTCGTCGAGTTCGAGGTCCTCGGCGCGGTTGAAGGGGTAGTCGATCGGCTCGGCCCGAGTGGTGTCCACGGCGTCCTCTCCCAGTGCTCGCCGGGCCGGGCGGGCGACGCGCGGGTGACCCGGCCTGCCGGTCGGGGAGGTTATGCGGGCGGCATAGCGTCCCCGTAGCACCCGTGGCGGGGGCGGCGCCGCTATCGGGACGATAGCGGCGGTGCCCGACCATGGCGGCCGACCCGTTCCACCCGGCAGGGAGGTCCCGTGACGGCCGCAGCACGCGACACCGGTCCGCCGCTCGTCGTCGTCGGCGCCGGGGTGATGGGCACGGGCATCACCGCGCTCGCCCTGGCGCACGGCCTCGCGGTGGTCCTGGTGGACCCGGACCGCGCCGTGCTGGACCGCGCCGGGGCCGCCGTGGCCCGCCACCTGCGGACCGCGGCGCTGCTGGGCGCGTGCCCGCCGGACACCCCGGTGGGGCCGCTCACCGCGCTCACCTCCGTCGAGGACGCCCTGTCGGGGCCGCCGCCGGCGGCGGTGGTCGAGGCGGTCGTGGAGGACCCGGCGGTGAAGGCGGGCGTGCTGGGGCGGGTGTCGGCGGCCGTGCCGGGCGGCACGCCGCTGGTGTCGAACACCTCGTCGATCCCGGTGGACGAGCTGGCGGGCGCGGTGGCCCGGCCGGAGGACCTGCTGGGCGCGCACTTCATGAACCCGGCGTACCTGATCACCACCGTGGAGGTGGTGCCCGGGCCGCGCACGGCGGCGGCCGCGGTGGCGGCGGTGGCGGAGCTGCTGGGCGCGCTGCGGCGCACGCCCGTCGTGGTGCGCGACTCGCCGGGGTTCGTCACCAGCCGGCTGCTGCACCCGATGATCAACGACGCGGCGCGCCTGGTGCAGGAGGGCGTCGCGTCGGCCGAGGACGTGGACGCGCTGATGCGGGGCTGCCTGGGGCACCCCACCGGTCCGCTGCGCACCGCGGACCTCATCGGGATCGACAACCTCGTCGACTCCCTGGTCGTGCTGCACCGGCGCACGGGCGACGAGCGCAGCCGGCCGTGCGACCTGCTGCTGGCGAAGGTCCGCGACGGGCACCACGGCCGCAAGAGCGGTCGCGGTTTCTACGAGTACGAAGAGGCGCTGACATGACGGTCTCCTCCACGACACCCGACGTCATCGAGCGGGAGCTGATCGAGTTCCTGGAGAACCGGACGAAGGCGGGCTGGACGGCCACCCGCGACCTGTTCGCCGAGGGCGGCCTGTCCTCGTTGTTCGCCATGGAGCTGGTGGTGCACCTGGAGCAGCGCTACGGCGTCGCCATCGGCGGCACGGACCTGAGGCTGCCGAACTTCCGCACCGTGCGCGCCATGGTCGGGCTGGTCGTGCGGCTGCGCGACGCCTGACCTCAGGTCCTGCGCCGCACCAGGGTCATCCCGTCGGCGACGGTCAGCAGGGAGACGTCCACGGACGGGTCGTCGCGCACGAGGGCGTTGACCCGCCGCACGCCCTCGGTGTCCGGGTCGGTCGCCGAGGGGTCGACGACCCGGCCGAAGTACAGCGTGTTGTCCAGCACCACCAGCCCTCCCGGGCGCACCAGCCGCACGCACCGCTCGTAGTAGGCGGGGTAGCCGGCCTTGTCGGCGTCGATGAACGCCAGGTCGAACGCGTCCGCCGCGCCGTCGTCCAGCAGGGAGTCCAGTGTGGACAGCGCCGGGCCGACCCGCAGGTCGATCCGGTCGTCGACGCCCGCCCGCGCCCAGAACGGGCGGCCGACCGCGGCCCAGCGGGGGGTGATGTCGCAGGTGACCAGCCGGCCGCCGGCGGGCAGCGCCCTGGCCATGCACAGGGCGCTGTACCCGGTGTAGGTGCCCAGTTCCAGCACGGTCCGCGCGCCGACCAGGCCCACCAGCAGGCCGAGCAGCTGGCCCTCCTCGGGCATCACCTGCAACGACCGGCCGCCGGGCAGCTGCGCGGTCTCCTCCCGCAGCTCGCGCAGGACGTCGTCCTCGCGCAGGGACGTCGCGCGCGCGTAGTCGGCCAGCGCCGGGGTCAGCTCCAGCCGGTCAGCCACGGTGGCCCCCGGTGGCCGCGAGGTCGACGGCGTCGAGGGTCACGACCCGCGGCGCGGGACGGGGCGCGGGTCGCAGGTGCAGCCGCCGGACGTCGTCGCCGGCGGCGGGGCCGAGGCCGGCGAGGCAGGGGCAGTCCTCGTCGTCGAACCCGGCGAACCGGTAGGCGACGTCCATGATGCGGTTGCGGTCGGTGGGCCGGAAGTCGGCGGCCAGGTGCACGCCGGCGTGCGCGGCCCGGTCGGCGAGCCAGTCGAGCAGGGTGGCGCCCGCGCCGAACGACACCACCCGGCACGAGGTGGCGAGCAGCTTGAGGTGCCACGCGCCCGGTGACCGGCGCAGCAGCACGAGCCCGACCGCGCCGTGCGGGCCGAACCGGTCGGACATGCCGACCACCAGCACCTCGTGCGCCGGGTCGGTCATCAGCCGGCGCAGCGCCGCGTCGTCGTAGGGCACGCCGGTGGCGTTCATCTGGCTGGTGCGCAGGGTGAGCTCGGCCGCGCGGGCGAGTTCCCGCTCGGTGGCGCGGACGACGGTCATGCGCAGGTCCAGGGTGCGCAGGAACTCCTCGTCGGGGCCGGTGAACGCGGCGCGCTCGGCGTCGCGCCGGAACCCGTCCTGGTACATCCGCCTGCGGCGGGCGGAGTCCTCGGTGACCACCGGCGGGCTGAACTCGGCCAGCCCGGTCAGGTGCGCGGCCTGCTCGGCGGGGTAGCAGCGCACCTGCGGCAGGTGGAAGGCGACCTCGGCGCGTTCGGCGGGCTGGTCGTCGACGAACGCCACGGCGGACTCGGCGAAGCCCAGTTCCCGCGCGATGGCGCGCACCGAGGCGGACTTGGGTCCCCAGCCGATGCGCGGCAGCACGAAGTACTCGGCCAGGCCGAGCTGTTCGAGGCGGGCCCACGCGTGGTCGTGGTCGTTCTTGCTGGCGACGGACTGGAGCACGCCGCGCGCGTCCAGCTCGGTGATCACGCGCCGGACCCCGTCCGGCACGACGACGTCGTCGCCCTCGGCCAGGGTGCCCCGCCACAGCGTGCCGTCGAGGTCCCACACCAGGCATTTCACGGTCATGCCGTCCCCGTTCTCATCGGCCGTTGCCGAAGTCGGCGTCGAGCAGCGCGAACAGTTCGTCCGCGCTGGCGGTCCCCAGCCCGGCGGTGCGGGTGGGCGGGCCGTCGCGGCGTTCGTCCCAGCGGCGCAGCAGGGCGCGCAGGCGGGCCCCGACCTGCGCGTCGGCGGGCAGCCCGGCCAGCACGCGGTCGAGCCGGTCGAGGTCGGCGAGCACGGGCGCCACCGGGTCGGGCGGCGCGCACAGCCGCTCGTGCAGGTGGCGGGCCAGGGCGGCGGGGGTGGGCTGGTCGAACACCACCGTGGGCGCGACGGCCAGCCCGGTGGCCGCGGCGAGCCGGTTGCGGAACTGCACGGCCAGCAGCGAGTCGAACCCGGCCGCGGCGAACGGCGCGTCGGGGCGGACCTCCGCCGCCGTGCCGTGCCCGAGGGCGGCGGCGGCCTGGGCGGTGACCAGGCCCAGCAGGACGCGCAGCTGCTCGTCGCGGGGCAGCGCGGCCAGCCGGCCGGCCAGGTCGTCGCCCCCGGTGCTGTGGCGCGCCTCCCGCGCCTTCCGCGCCTCGCGCACGCCGGGCAGGTCGGCGAGGAGGGTGAGCTGGCGGGGCGAGGACACGGCGGAGACGACTGCGGCCCAGTCGACGTCGAGCACCGCGACGTCGGTCTCGCCGTGCTCCAGGGCCTGCCGGGCGGCGGTCATGACGTCGTCCACGCCGACCGGGCGCTGCTCGGGGGCCCACGGCTCCCAGCCGCCGACCGCCACCACCACGCCCCGGGGGAGGGCGCGCACCCGGGCCGCGGCCTCGGCGCACCGCGCGGTGGCGGCCCCCTGCCGCGCCGCGCCCCACAGGCCGCCGAGGGGGTGGAGCAGCACGACGGTGCCGGCGGCGGGCACCTCGGGGGTGTCGCCGGGCCCGGCGGGGTCCGCGTCGATGTCCACGTCGAGGTCCGCGTCCGGCAGCACGGCGGCGGGCGGTTCGGCCGGCAGGACCCGGACCACCGTGTCCGGTGGCCAGGGCGCCTCGCCGACGCGGACGTCCTCGGCCCCGTGCCGGTCGAGCCAGGCGACCAGCTCCGCGGCGAGCCCGGTGTCGGCGCCCAGCACGAGGACCCGGCCGGGGTGCCACGGCCGTCCGGTGCGGGCCGGCGGGTCGAACGGCACCAGCCGCCGGGCGTGGACGCCGTCGGCGCGCACGCGCACCTGGTCCTCGTCGCCGCCGAGCACCCCGGTCAGGCGGGTGAGCACCGCCTCGTCGACGTCGGCGGGCAGGTCGACCAGCCCGCCCCACCGGTCCGGCTGCTCCAGGCCGAGGACCTGGCCCAGCGCCCGGGTCCGGGCCTGGTCCGGGTCGTGCTCGGCGTCGGTGGTGACCAGCCACAGCGGGATCGCCGGGTCCAGCCGCCGGATCAGGTCCAGGGTCGCGGCCGGCGGCAGCGCGGACACCACGGCGGCGGCCCGCCCGACGTCGGCGACGTCGGTGACGACCCGTGCGCCGGGCAGGGCCGCGACGGGGTGGCCCTGCGGCGGGGTGACCACGACCCAGCCGTCGAGGGAACGCGGCGCGGGGTCGGGCAGCCGGCGCCACTCCGCGCGGTGGGTGAGCCGCCGGGTCGGTGCCGCGCCTGCCCGGCCCGGCGCGGGCAGCCAGTACCGCTCGGTCTGGAACGGGTACGGCGGCAGCGCGACGAGCCGGCCGGAGCCGGTGACGGTGCCCCAGTCCACCTCGGCACCCGCGACCCACGCCTCGGCCAGCGCGGTGCGCAGCCGGCGTCGTCCGGCGTCGTCGCGGCGCAGGGTGCCCAGGACGGCGACGGGCCGGTCGGCAATGGGCCGGTCCGTGCCGGGCCGGCTGGTGGCGGGGTGGTCGGCTGCGGGGCGGTCGGCGGCGGTGCTCTCGATCGCGGCGACCAGGACCGGGTGCGGGCCGACCTCCACGAACACGGTGTGGCCGAGGTCCAGGAGCCGGTCGGTGGCCGCCGCGAAGCGGACCGGTTCGCGCAGGTTGCGGTACCAGTAGGCGGCGTCGAGGGCGGTGCCGTCGACGGGTTCGCCGAGCACGCTGGACAGCAGGGGCACGCGCGCGGCGCGCGGCGCGATCCCGGCCAGGGCGGCGAGCAGCCCGTCGCGCAGCGGTCCGACCTGGGCGGAGTGGGCGGCGTAGTCGACGGGGAGGTACCGGGCCCGCACGCCGTCACGCGTGCAGCCGGCGACCAGGTCGGCCAGCGCGGCGGGGTCCCCGGCGACCACGACGGCGTCCGGTCCGTTGACCGCGGCGACCTCGACGCGGTCCGTCAGCCGGTCGCGCACGGCGGCCTCGCCGGCGGCGACGGCGACCATGCCGCCGCGCCCCGCGATGCCCAGGACGGCGCGGCTGCGCAGCGCCACCACCCGCGCACCGTCCTCCAACGACAGCGCGCCCGCCACCACGGCCGCCGCGATCTCGCCCTGCGAGTGGCCCACGACCGCGTCGGGCTCGACGCCGTGGGCACGCCACAGGGCGGCCAGCGACACCATCACCGCCCACAGCGCCGGCTGCACCACGTCCACCCGTTCCAGCGCCGCCGCGTCGCCCAGCACGTCGGTCAGCGACCAGTCCACGTGCGGGGCCAGCGCCCGCGCGCACTCGTCGAGCCGGGCCGCGAACACCGGTTCGACGGACGCCAGCTCCAGCGCCATGCCGGTCCACTGGCCGCCCTGCCCGGGGAAGACGAACACGACCCCGCCGCCGGTGGCGCGCCCGCGCACGACGTGCGGCGCGGTACCGGGGGCGGCGAGGCCGGCGAGGTGGTCGCCGACGACGACGGCCCGGTGCTCGAACCTCGGGCGCGCCACGAGGGTGCGGGCGACGTCGGCGGGCGCGAGCGGGCCGTGGTCGCGCAGGAAGGCGTGCAGGCGGGCGGCCTGGTCGTCGAGCGCGCGGGCTGTCCGCGCGGACAGCGGCAGCGGCAGGTCGTCGTGCGGGAGCAGCGGCAGGTCGTCGTGCGGCGGCACGGGCGGGGTGTCCTCGGCGGGGGCCTGTTCGAGGACGACGTGCGCGTTGGTGCCGCTCATGCCGAACGCGGACACCCCGGCGCGGCGCGGGCCGTCGGCCCACGGGCGGGGTTCGCGCAGCAGCCGGGCGTTCCCGGCGGACCAGTCCACCCGCGGGGACGGTTCGTCCACGTGCAGCGTGCGCGGCTGCACGCCGTGCCGCATGGCCATGACGACCTTGATGATCCCGGCGACGCCGGCCGCCGCCTGGGTGTGGCCGATGTTGGACTTCACCGATCCCAGGCCGAACGGGCGGTCGCGGTCCTGGCCGTAGGCGGCCAGCAGCGCGGTGGCCTCGACGGGGTCGCCGAGCGCGGTGCCGGTGCCGTGCGCCTCCACCAGGTCCACGTCGGACGGCGCGAGGCCCGCGTTGGCCAGGGCCTGCCGGATGACGCGCTGCTGGGCGAGCCCGTTGGGCGCGGTGAGGCCGTTGGACGCGCCGTCCTGGTTGACCGCGCTGCCGCGCACGAGCGCCAGCACGGGGTGGCCGAGCCGGCGGGCCTCCGACAGCCGTTCGACCACCAGGACGCCGACGCCCTCGGACCAGCCGGTGCCGTCCGCCCCGGCGCCGAAGGGCCGGCACCGGCCGTCGGCGGACAGCCCGCGCTGCCGGCTGAACCCCACGAACACGTCCGGGCTCGCCATCACGGCCGCGCCGCCGACGAGCGCGAACGAGCACTCCCCCGCGCGCAGCGACTGCCCGGCCAGGTGCAGGGCGACCAGCGACGACGAGCACGCCGTCTCCACGGTGACCGCCGGGCCCTCCAGGCCGAGGACGTAGGACAGCCGGCCGGACGCCACGCTGGTGACCGTCCCGGCGAGCAGGTGGCCCTCGACGTCCCCGGCCGGGCCGCTGCCGTAGCCCTGGGCGGCGACGCCGACGAACACGCCGCCCGCGCTGCCGCGCAGCGCCGACGGGTCGATGCCGGCGCGTTCCAGCGCCTCCCAGCCGGTGGTGAGCAGCAGCCGCTGCTGCGGGTCGGTGGCCAGCGCCTCGCGCGGCGAGATGCCGAAGAACGCGGCGTCGAAGTCCCCGGCGTCGGGCAGGAACCCGCCGCCGCGGGCGTAGAAGGTGCCCGCCCGGTCGGGGTCCTCGTGGTAGAGGCGCGCGAGGTCCCAGCCCCGGTCGTCGGGCAGGTCGCCGATGGCGTCGCGGCCCTCGTCGACCAGTCGCCACAGGTCCTCGGGGCCGGTCACGCCGCCGGGGAAGCGGCAGGCCATGGACACGATGGCGAGCGGTTCGGCGACCGGGGCCGTCGTCGCGGCCGGTGCCCGGTCCTCCCGTGCCCGCCCGGCCAGGGCGTCGGCGAGGGCGGCGATGGACGGGTGGTCGAACACGGCGGTGACCGGCAGCGCGCGTCCGGTGCGCGCCACGAGCCGGTTGCGCAGCTCCACGGCCATCAGCGAGTCGAACCCGAGGTCGCGGAACGAGCGGTCGGCGTCCAGGCCGGCCGGGTCGTGGTGGCCGAGCACGTCGGCGACCAGCTCCGCCAGCTCCCGCCGGGGGATCGCGGCGGTGACCGCACCGGCTGCGTCGGTCGCGCCGACCGCGTCGGTAGGGGTCGCGGCGCGGGCTTCGGGCAGGTCGCGGAACAGCGCGCTCGGGCGGGTCGCGGTGAACGCGGGCAGGAAGCGGGCCCAGTCGACGTCGGCGACCACGACGGTGGTCTCGTCGCCGTCCAGGGCGTGCCGCAGGGCGGCCAGCGCGACGTCCGGCGGCATCGCGGTCAGGCCGAGCCGGTGGAGGTGCCGCCCGCGTCCGCCGGCGGCCATGCCCTCCCCCGCCCACGGCCCCCAGGCCACGGAGGTGGCCTTCAGGCCGCGTCGCCTGCGGTCGGCGGCGAGGGCGTCGAGGGAGGCGTTGGCGGCGGCGTACCCGGCCTGCCCGCCGCTGCCCCAGGTCGCGGCGACCGAGGAGAACAGCACGAACGCGTCCACGTCGCCGACCAGCTCGTCGAGGTGCCGCGCGCCCAGCGCCTTGCCCGCGGCCTGCTCGGCGAGGTGCCCGGGACCGCAGTCGGCGAGGGGCCGGTCGGCGGCGACGCCGGCGGCGTGGAACACGGCGGTGAACGGGCCCAGCTCGGCGACCAGGCGGGCGACCTGGTCGCGGTCGGCGACGTCGCACGCCCGCACGGTGGTGGGCACGCCGAGGTCGGGTGCCTCGCCGCCGGTCCGGCCGACCAGCACCAACTCGTCGACGCCCTGCCCGGCCAGCCAGCGGGCGACGTGCCGGCCGAGGCCGCCGAGGCCGCCGGTGACCAGCACCCGGCCGTGCGGTCGCCTCCGGGTGGCGGGGCGGGTGCGGGCCGCGCGCACGAGCCGCCGCGCCCGCACGCCGTCCGGGCCGAGGGACACCTGGTCCTCGCCGTCGTGCCCGGACAGCACGGCGAGCAGGTCGGCGACGTCCGCCCCGGGGCGCCAGGCGACGAGCCCGCCCCAGCGGTCGGGGTGCTCCAGGGCGGCGACTCGGCCCAGGCCCCAGAGCGCGGCCTGCGCCGGGTCGTCGGGGTCGGCGAGCACCCACACCGGCGCCTCGGCCCCGGCGAGCACGTCGACCAGCGCGTCGGGCGTGCAGCCGGGCAGCACGAGCACCCCGGCGGGGGTGTCGCCGGCGGGGGTGTCGCCGGTGGGGAGGGCCGCGGCGATGTGGTCGGGCGCGTCGCCGACGACCCGCCAGCTCCCGGGCCGCGGGGTCCCGGTGGGGTGGACGGGCACCCACTCGACGCGGTAGCGCAGCCGGTCCACGGCGGCGGCGAACCCGTCCTCGGGCCAGAACCGCTCCCGCTGGAACGGGTAGAGCGGCAGGTCGACGTGCGGCCCGGCGGGCCAGCGCACGGGCACTCCGCGCAGGTGGGCGCGGGCGAGCGCGGTGACCACGGCCTCCGGTTCGGGGCGGTCGTCGCGCAGCAGCGGCAGCGCGCCGTCGACGAGGGCGGACAGCACGCCGGCCGGGCCCAGCTCGAACGAGGTGCGGGCGTCGAGGGCGAGGACGCCGTCGGCGAACCGCACGGTGGCGCGGACGTGGCGCACCCAGTGCTCCGGGGAGCGCAGCTGCTCGGCGGTGGCGGGCGCGCCGGTGAGGGTGGAGATCACCTCCAGGCGCGGCGGCCGGTAGGTCAGCCCCTCGGCGACCTCGCGGAACGCGTCCAGCACGGGCTCGACCCGGGCGGAGTGGAAGGCGTGGCTGACCGGCAGCGCCTTGGTGCGGCGGCCCCGGTCGCGGAGGGCGCGGGCGACGCGGGCGACCGCGTCGGCGTCACCGGAGAGCACGACGGCGTCCGGCCCGTTGACGGCGGCGACGTCCACGGTGCCGTCGGCGGCGGCGCGGGCCTCGTCCTCGGTGGCCTCGACGGCGGTCATCGCGCCGCCGGGCGGCAGCGCGTCCAGCAGCCTGCCCCGGGCGGTGACGAGGGCGACGGCGTCGGCGAGGTCGAGGACCCCGGCGAGGTGGGCGGCGGTCAGCTCGCCGACGGAGTGGCCCAGCAGCACGTCCGGCCGCACGCCGCGGTCGTCGAGCAGGCGGGCCAGCGCGACCCCGACGGCGAACAGGGCGGGCTGGGCGTAGCGGGTGCGGTCGAGCAGCGCGCCGTCGGCCATCGCCTCGCGCAGGGGCCGGTCGAGGTGCCGGTCGGCCAGGGCGCAGACCTCGTCCAGGGCGTCGGCGAACACGGGGTCGGCGGCGTGCAGGGCGGCTCCCATGCCGGGGCGCTGGCTGCCCTGGCCGGGGAGCAGGAACGCGATCCGGCCGACGTCGCCCGCGGTGCCCACGAGGGGGCGGACGGCGCGCGGGTCGGCGGCGGGGACCACGAGGGCCGCCCGGTGCGGCAGGTGGGCGCGCCGGGTGGCCAGGGCGGCGGCCAGCGCGGGCAGGTCCGCCCCGTCGAGGCGGGCGCGGACCAGCTCGACCTGGGCATCCAGCGCCTCCCGGGTCGCCGCCGACACCAGCAGCGGGGTGGGCAGCCCCGGCGCGTGCCGGGGCGGAGGAGCTTGGTCCGGGTGCTCCCGGTCCGGGGACGCCTGCTCCGGGGCGCTCTCCAGCACGACGTGCGCGTTGGTGCCGCTGATCCCGAACGCCGACACGCCCGCCCGGCGCGGCCCGTCGTGCTCCGGCCACGGTTCGCGCGCCGTCACCAGGCGCAGCACGGCCGGGTCCCAGTCGATCTCCGGGTTCGGCTCGCCGACGTGAGGGCTCGGCGGCAGCTCGCCGTGCCGCAGCGCCAGCACCGCCTTGATCACCCCGGCCACGCCGGCCGCCGCCTGGGTGTGGCCGAGCACCGCCTTGACCGCGCCGAGCAGCAGGGGCCGCCGCCGGTCCGCGCCGTAGGCGGCGCGCAGCGCGTTGCCCTCGACCGGGTCGCCGAGGCGGGTCCCGGTGCCGTGCGCCTCCACCACGTCCACCTCGTGCGGGGCGAGCCCGGCGTCGGCCAGCGCGGCGGCGATCACCCGCTGCTGCGCCAGGCCGTTGGGCGCGGTGAGGCCGTTGGACGCGCCGTCCTGGTTGATCGCGCTGCCGCGGACCACGGCGTGCACCCGGTGCCCGCGGGCGAGGGCGTCGGACAGCCGTTCCAGCACCAGCACGCCCACGCCCTCGCTCCAGCCGGTGCCGTCGGCGTCGGCGGAGAACGCCTTGCAGCGGCCGTCCGGGGCGAGGCCGCGCTGCCTGCTGAACTCGGTGAACAGCCACGGCGTGCTCATCACGGTCGCGCCGCCGGCCAGCGCCAGCGAGCAGTCGCCGCGGCGCAGCGCCTGCACGGCCAGGTGCAGCGCGACCAGCGACGCCGAGCACGCGGTGTCCACGGTCAGCGCCGGCCCGGCCAGGCCCAGCGCGTAGGCGACGCGCCCGGAGAGCACGCTGGCCAGCGCGCCGGTGAGGCGGTGCCCCTCGGGGACGTCGGTGCCGCCGGCGAGCGCGACCGGGTAGTCCTGGCCGTTGGTGCCGACGAACACGCCGACCGGCTCGCCGCGCAACGAGGTCGGCGCGATCCCGGCGTCCTCCACGGCGTGCCAGGTGGTCTCCAGCAGCAGCCGCTGCTGCGGGTCCATGGTCAGCGCCTCGCGCGGGGACACGCCGAAGAACGCGGCGTCGAAGTCGGCCGCGCCGGTGAGGAACCCGCCCTCGCGGCAGTAGCTGGTGCCGGGGTGGTCGGGGTCGGGGTGGTGCAGGGCGTCGAGGTCCCAGCCGCGGTCGGCGGGCCACGGCCCGATGGCGTCGCGCCCGGACAGCAGCAACCGCCACAGGTCGTCGGGGTCGTGCACGTCGCCGGGGAACCGGCAGCCCATGCCGACCACCGCGATCGGCTCGTGCCGCGCGAGGACGGCGGTCGGCGGGGCGGACTCGTGGGCACCGCCGTCGAGGTGCGCGGCGAGCGCCTCCGGCGTCGGGTGGTCGAACAGGGCGCTGGTGGGCAGGCTGCGCCCGAACGCGGCGTTGAGCCGGTTGCGCAGCTCCAGCACGGTCAGCGAGTCCAGGCCCGTCTCGGCGAACGCGGTCCGCGCGCCCACCGCGTCGGCGGAGGCGTGCCCGAGGACGGCGGCCAACTGGGTGCGCACCACCTCCAGCGTCGCCCCGCGCGCCGGGCCGGGCCGCGCCGTACCGGACGGGGTCGCGCCGGACGGGGTCGCGCCGGGCAGTTCGGCGACCAGCGCGGCGCGCACCCCGGCGGCGGTGGTGTAGCGGGCCCAGTCCACGTCGGCGACCACGGTGAGCGGTTCCGCGACCCGGCCGAGCAGCTCGACGGCCCGCGCCGGGTCCATGCCGGGCAGGCCGCGGGCGGCGAGCTTCGCGGCCAGGTCGTCCGGCAGCATCCCCGGCCCGTCCCACGCGCCCCAGGCGATCGACAGGCCGGGCTGCCCGGCGGCGCGGCGGCGGGCGACCAGCGCGTCCAGGGCGGCGTTCGCGGCGGCGTAGTTGGCCTGCCCGGCGTTGCCGACCACGCCCATGACGGAGGAGAACACGACGAACGCGTCGAGGTCGCCGGCCAGCTCGTGCAGGGTCACCGCGCCGGTGACCTTGGCCCGCAGCACCGACGCCAGCCGCGCCGGGGTGAGGTCGTCGAACGCCGCGTCGTCGCGCACGCCGGCCGCGTGCACCACCGCGTCCACGGGGTGCTCGGCCAGCAGCCGCGCGACCGCGTCCCGGTCGGCGACGTCGCAGGCCAGGGCGGTGACCGCCGGGCCGAGGTCGGCCAGGCCGGGCGTGTCCGGCCCGCGGCGGCCGACGAGCAGGACCCGGTCCGCGCCCGAGGCGAGCAGCCAGCGGGCGACGGCCGCGCCCAGCCCTCCCGTGCCGCCGGTCACCAGCACGGTGCCGCGCGGTCGCCAGCCGCCCCCGGAACGCGCCCCGGGCCGCAGCCGGCGACCGTGCAGACCGCCGCGCCGCACCGCGAGCTGCTCCTCCTCGCCGTGCGCGAGCGCGGCCACGACCAGCGCGGCGGCGCGGGCGTCGAGGTCGCGGGGCAGGTCCACCGCGCCGCCCCAGCGGTCGGGGTGCTCCAGGCCGAACGACTTGGCGAGCGCGACCACCGCGGCCTGGCCGGGCTCGACCGGTTCCCCGGCGCCGTCCACCACGGCCGCGCCCCGGGTGAGCACCCACAGCGGCCGGGTCGTCCGGCGCGCCAGCGCGGTGGTCGCCCACAGCGCGCGCGGCAGGTCCGGGTGGTCGGGGTGCGGTTCCCCCCGGTCGAGCGCGAGCAGGGACAGCACCCCGACGACGTCATCGGGCGGCACGTCGTCCGGTCCGCACGCGGTCACGTCCAGCCCGGCGTCCCGCAGGGCCGCGACGACCTCCCCGGCCTCGGGGACGCCCTCCGGCAGCACCGCCAGCCACCGCCCGCCGGGCGCGGGCCGGGGCGTCAGCCGCCGCCAGCCGACCCGGTGGCACCACGCGTCGCCCACCACGCCGCCCACCGCGCCGGCCGGGGGCGCGGGACGGCCGGGCGCCAACCAGAACCGCTCCCCCTCGAACGGGTAGGCCGGCAGGTCGACCCACCCGCGCACACCCCCGAAGAACGACTCCCAGTCCACCGCGACACCGCGCACGTGCAGCCGGCCCGCCGCGAGCAGGACGTGCCGCCACCCGTCCCCGCCGCGCCGCAGCGTCCCGGTGACCAGCGCGCCCGGCACCTCGATCCCCGGTGTCAGCACGGGGTGCGCGCTCACCTCGACGAACGCCCCGAACCCCGCCTCCGCCGCCACCCGCACCGCGTCGTCGAACCGCACCACCCGCCGCAGGTTGCGGTACCAGTACCCGGCGTCCAGCTCCCGCCCGTCGAGCCACCCGGCGGTGACCGACGACAGGAACGGCACCGCGCCGGGACGCGGCACGATCCCGGCCGACGCCGCCAGCACCCCGTCCTCGATCCGCTCCACCTGCGCCGAGTGCGACGCGTAGTCCACCGGCACGCGGCGCGCCCCCGGCACCGACGCCACCACCGCCTCGACCCCGGCGACCTCGCCCGACACCACCACCGACGACGGCCCGTTGACCGCCGCCACCGACACGCCCCCCGGCAGCAGGGCCCGCACCCGCTCCACCGGCAGCGGCACCGAGGCCATCGCGCCGCCGCCCGCGACGGCCAGGATCGCGCGGCTGCGCAGCGCCACCACCCGCGCACCGTCCTCCAACGACAGCGCGCCCGCCACCACCGCCGCCGCGATCTCGCCCTGCGAGTGCCCCAGCACCGCGTCCGGGACGACGCCGTGCGAACGCCACAGCGCGGCCAGCGACACCATCACCGCCCACAACGCCGGCTGCACCACGTCCACCCGCCCCAACGCCGCCGCGTCACCCAGCACGTCGGTCAGCGACCAGTCCACGTGCGGCGCCAACGCCCCCGCGCAGTCCGCCATCGACCGCGCGAACACCGGCGACCGCCCCAGCAGGTCGCGCGCCATCCCCACCCACTGCGCGCCCTGCCCCGGGAAGACGAACACGACCTTCCCGCCCGCGTCCCGCCGCCCCGCGACCACCCCGTCCGCGCCGCCGCCGGACGCGAGCGCGCGCAACCCGGACGCCAGCTCGGCGACGTCACCGCCCACCACCACCGCCCGGTGGTCGAACGACGACCGGGTCCGCACCAGCGCCGCACCCACAGCCGCCGCACCCACAGCCGCCGCACCCACCGGCGCCGACGCGCCGTCCCCGACCAGGGGCAGCAGCCGGGCGGCCTGCTCGCGCAACGCCGACGCCGTGCGCGCCGACAGCACCCACGGCCACGCGCCCCCCGCCGGCTCCGCGACCTCGTCGTCCTCCGGCGCCTCCTCCAGCACCACGTGCGCGTTCGTCCCCGACACCCCGAACGACGACACCCCCGCCAACCGGGCGCGCCCCGCCTCGCGCGGCCACGGCCGCGCCTGCGACACCACCTCCAGGTGCCCGCCCGACCAGTCCACCCGCGACGAGGGCACCTCCGCGTGCAACGTCCGCGGCACCAGGCCGTGCCGCAGCGCCAGCACCACCTTGATCACCCCGCACACCCCCGACGCGGCCTGCGCGTGCCCGGTGTTCGACTTCAGCGACCCCACCCACGCCGGGCGCGCCGCGTCCCGCCCCCGCCCGTAGGTCGCCAGCAGCGCCCCGGCCTCGATCGCGTCGCCCAGGACGGTGCCCGTGCCGTGCGCCTCGACCACGTCCACGTCACCCGCCGACACCCCCGCGTCCGCCAGCGCCGCCCGGATCACCCGCTCCTGCGACGGCCCGTTCGGCGCGGTCAACCCGTTGGACGCGCCGTCCGCGTTCACCGCCGACCCGCGCACCAGCGCCAGCACCCGCCGCCCCCGCGCCCGCGCCGCCGACAACCGCTGCACCACCACCACGCCCGCGCCCTCGGCCAGGCCGAACCCGTCGCCCGCCTCGCCGAACGCCCGGCACCGCCCGTCCGGCGACAACGCGCCCAGCTGCGAGAACTCCACGAACATGGTCAGGTCCGGCAGCACGGTCGCCCCGCCCGCCAGCGCCACGTCCGACTCACCCGACCGCACCGACCGCACCGCCAGGTGCAGCGCCACCAACGACGACGAGCACGCGGTGTCCACCGTCACCGCCGGCCCCTCCAGCCCCAGCGCGTACGCGACCCGACCCGACGCCACGCTGCCGGTGGACCCGGTGAACCCGTAGCCCTGCAACCCCGACGCCGGGTCCAGCGGCGACCCGTACCCCAGCGTGTAGAGGCCGGTGAACACGCCGGTGCGGCTGCCGCGCAACGACCCCGGCGGGATGCCCGCCGACTCCAGCGCCTCCCACGACGTCTCCAGCAGCAACCGCTGCTGCGGGTCCATCGCCAGCGCCTCGCGCGGCGAGATCCCGAAGAACCCGGCGTCGAACCGGTCCACGTCGCGCAGGAGCCCCGCCTCGCGCTGGTAGTGCCGCCCCGGCGTGCGCGGCCTCGGGTCGTACCCCGCCTCGTCCCACCCCCGGTCCGCCGGGAACGGCCCCACCGCGTCCACCCCGTCGACCAGCACCCGCCACAGGTCGTCCACACCGGACACACCACCGGGCAGCCGGCACGCCACGCCCACGATCGCCACCGGGTCGTCCTCGTCCACCACCACCACCGGCCGCGCGACCGCCCCCACGCCGGGACCGGGCCGCGCCACCAGGAAACCCGCCAACCGCACCGGCGTCGGGTGGTCGAACACCACCGTCGCGGGCAGCGGCGACCCCACCGCCGCCGCCAACCGCGCCCGCACCTCCACCGCCGTCGCCGAGTCCACCCCCAGGTCCAGGAACGACCGCTCCCGGTCACCCGCGCCCAACCGGTCCACGCCGAGGACCGACGCCGTCACCGAGCACACCAGCTCCAGCGCCGACCCCGCGTCGCCCATCACCTCGTCGGCCACCACCGCACCCTCGACCGCACCACCGCCGACCGCACCACCGCCGTCGTCGTCCAACGCCACCGGCGGCACCGACGCGTCCGCACCACCCGCGCCCACCGCCCAGTCCACCCGCGCCCCCGCCGCGAACAACTCCCCCCACGCCGCCGACACCGCACGCGGACCCCCCTGCCCGCGCCGCAGGGTCGCGCACACCCCGTCCGCGCGCCCCGCCTCCTCCACCAGGTCCAGCAACGCCCCCGTCAACACCGGGTGCGGCCCCACCTCCAGCAGCACGCGCCGACCACCACCCGCCGGCAACGACCGCACCGCCTCGGCGAACCGCACCCGGTCCCGCAGGTTGCGGCACCAGTACTCGGCGTCCATCGCCACCCCGCCCAGCGGACCACCGGTCACCGACGAGAAGTACGGCACCGACGGCACACCCGGCCGCACCGGCGCCAGGTCCGCCCGCATCCGCGGCACCACCGCGTCGAACTGCGGCGAGTGCGTCGCCAGGTCCACCGCCGCCCGCCGCGCCGACAACCCCGCCGCCCGCATCGCCGCCACCAGCTCCGCCGCCGCGGCCACCCCGCCCGACACCAGCACCGAGGTCGGCCCGTTCACCCCCGCCACCACCAGCTCGCCACCCCACCGGGCGACCCACTCCTCCACCACGCCCACCGGCGCCCGCACCGACACCACGTCACCGCGCCCCGCCAACGGCACCTGCGCGAGACCCCGCAACGCCGCCACCCGCGCCCCGTCGTCCAACGACAACGCGCCCGCCACCACCGCCCCGGCCACCTCGCCCAGGCTCTGCCCCACCACCGCCGCCGGCCGCACACCCAGCGACCCCCACACCGCCGCCAACGACACCTGCACCGCGAACGCCAGCACCTGCACCACGTCGACCCGGTCCAACATCGACCGCGTCGCCGGGTCCGCCACCACCTCCACCACCGGCCAGTCGACGAACGGCTCCAACGCCTGCGCGCACTCGTCCAACCGCGCCCGGAACACCGACGACGCCCCCACCAGGTCGGCCGCCATCCCCGGCCACTGCGCCCCGATCCCCGAGAACACGAACACCGGGTCGGCCCCCGCCGGACCCGACCCCACCGACACCGCACCCCCGCGCAGCCCGCGCGCCAACCCCTCCAGGCCCTCCAGCAACGCCGCCCGGTCCCGCCCCGACACCGAGGCCCGCCACGCGCCCGCCCCCACCGCACGGGCCATCAACCAACGACCCACCTCGTCCGCACCCACGTCCGGCCGCGCCCGCACCCCCGCCGCCACCCGGCGCGCCGCGTCCCGCAGCGCCGACCACCCGTCCGCCGACACCACCCAGGGCAGCGGGCCGAAGTCCCCGACCGGCGACACGTCCATCCGCTCTCCCCTCCGACCGCGCACACCCCGGCACCGCGCACACCCGCACCGCACACCCGGCGCACCGCACACCCGCACCCGGGACGCGCGCCCGGGACGCGCGCCGACAGCGGCCACCCGGTCCGCACCGCCATTGCACCGGTCCCCTCGCCGCGCGCCGATAGCGCCCGCATAGCACCCGTCGCCCACCGTCACCACGCACCACACCACCGGGGAATTGCCGATCACCCGACCCGCCGACGACGATGCGCCCGGCAAGACCACAACAGCCGGAGGCGACGCATGACCACCCAGGACGTGCTCGGCCCCGGCTCCGCCACCTGGGACCGCCTCGGCCAGTGGCGACTCCTGCTCGTCATCCACCGCACCCTGCTGCTCCAGGCGGCCCACCCCGCCATCGGCGCCGCCGTCGGCCGCTTCTCCGTCTACACCGCCCGCCCCTGGCGACGCTTCCTGCGCACCCTCGAAAGCCTCCAGAACTACGTCTACGGCACCGCCTCCGAACGGCAGCGCGAACTCGCCCGCCTCGACCGCCTCCACCGGCGCATGCACGGCACCGACGACCACGGCCGGCCCTTCACCGCCACCGACACCGAAGCCCGCGCCTGGGTGCACCTCACCCTCTTCGAAGCCGTCCTCACGCTGCACGACCTCGGCGGCGACCCCCTCGACCCGGCCGAAGCCCGGCGCTTCTACGACGAGTGGCGCCGGCTCGGCGCCCTCTTCGGCCTCACCGACGCCGACCAACCCGCCGACCTCGACGCCTTCCGCGCCTGGTTCGACCACATGACCACCGACGTCCTGGAGGACAACCCCACCGTCCGCGACCTGCTCTCCGGCAGCATCTTCCGCGTCCCGCCACCCGCCGGCCTGCCCGTGCCCGACCTGCTCTGGGCACCGCTGCGCCACCTGGTCGTCACCGCCGCCGTGCAGGCCACCGCCGCCACGCTGCCCGACGCCTACCGCCGACGCCTCCGGCTCACCACCGCGCCCGGCGCCGGGCTCCTCGTGCTCGGCGCCCACCACGCCGCCAGGGCGCTCACCGACCTGCTGCCCCTGCCCTGGCGCTACCTGCCCCACGCCTCCGCCGCCATCAGGGCCGGCCGCGCCGTCCGCACCCGCCCCGCCACCAGCCCGGACACCCTCTTCACCACCATCCTCGACCAGAGCGGCGACGGCGTCCTGCGCTGGGCCGACCTGCTCGGCATGGCCCGCGAGACCAGCACCCACCTCGACCTCGACGAGGCCGACGAGAACGACGTGCACGACGCCTTCGAGTCCTGGTGGCGACAACTCCTCGCGGCCACCGGCGCACCCGCCGACGGCGGCGTCACCCGCGCCGCCTACCTG
Organism: Saccharothrix sp. DSM 118769; assembly: GCF_052936295.1. NCBI lineage: Bacteria > Bacillati > Actinomycetota > Actinomycetes > Pseudonocardiales > Pseudonocardiaceae > Saccharothrix > Saccharothrix sp. DSM 118769. The sequence continues at coordinate 5,107,054 of NZ_CP193627.1, forward strand.
ACCGCCATCGCCGAGGGCCGCTACCCCGACGACCCCGACCCGCGCGACGGCTACGGCCGCGTCACCGACGTCGTCTGCCGCCTGGTCGACCGCAACGGCGACGGCGAGGTCTCCCAGGCCGAGTACTCCCGCCTGCTCGACCACAGCCCGCGCCGCCACGAGCTGATCGGGGCCCTGCGCTCCCTCGACAGCGACGGCAACGGCACCCTGCGCACCGAGGAGTTCCGCGCGGCCCTGAACGCCTTCCTCACCGGCCGCGAGGACCTGGCCGCCGCCCGCTACCTCCTGGGCCGGGCGTGAGCCGGTCGGGCGCGATCCCCTCGGGCGCGACCGCGTGACCGAGGGCTGACTTCAATCAACACTGAAGTAATAGTGACCAGCGGAGAGCACACGTCCGCCCCGTTGAACGGCAAAAGGGTCCCACCCGACCCCGGACGTACCGGAACCGGGTGGGACCCCGTTGGCGGGCCGTCCGGTCAGGACCGGCCGGTGCCGCCGTCGTACTGCGGTCCCGCCGCGCGGGACGAGGCGGACGTGCCCGCCGCCCCGTACGACCCCAGGTAGGCGTAGATGTCGCCCACCGGGTTGCGCCAGGTGAAGACCCAGCTGCCGTCGGCGCGGAGCACCCCGGACGGGTCGGTGGCCGCCTCGGTGACGTTGCGGATCTCCCACGGGCGGTAGGCCCCGCCGGACACGGCCTCCCCGGTGGTGTGCACCAGGCCCTGCGCGTCGCGCACCGCGAGCTCGATCAGGCCCGACCCGGTGCGCACGACCGCGGGCGACCCGGAGGCGACCAGGTCACCGACGCGCTGGTAGGTGCCGGGGAACCCGCCGCGGTCCTGCTCCAGCTGGGTGTGGACACCGCCGTCCGCGCGCCGGGTGAACACCTGGACCGCCGACCCGAAGCGCGTCTCGGCGGCCACGGCGACCGGCCTGCCCACCGCGTCGTCGCCGCCGAGCGAGCGCCACCCGTTGAGCAGCCGGGACGGGGGCAGCGGGTCGGACGACGCGGCGGCAGCGGTGCTGCTGGTGGTGGGCACCTGCACGGCGGCGTCCGGCATCATCGCGACGCGCACCGAGCCGTCGGTGAACCGCGCGACCACGTGCAGCCCGAAACCGCTGCGCACCACGCTGATGTCGGTCGACAGACCCGTCTCCAGGCTGTCGCGCCACGGCCCGAACGCGCCGTCGGCGGAGAACTGCTGACTGGTCCAGAGCCTGCCCCCGCCGTCGACGGCGAACGCGATCAGCGCGCCGCTGAGCCGCCGGACCAGGACGGGGTCGCCCAGCAGGTGCCCGCCGTGCTCGGTGAGCGCGGACGGCCACGTGCCGCCGACGGCCGACTGGGTCTTGCCGCGCACGTCGGCGTCGGAGTGGCTGTTGGCCAGCACCTCGTAGCGGCCGTCCTTGCGCAGCGCCGCACCCGGCTGACCGGTGAAGGCGCTGTACTCGCCGAAGGACTGGTGGTCGATCAGCAGGAAGTCGTCGTGGCGGCGCTGCTTGGCCACGGTCAGCCTGCCCTGCGCGTTCACGTAGAAGTAGCTCATCAGGCCGTCGCCGCCCTGGACGGGCGTGGTGGGCGCGGTGAAGACCGCCGGCACCGCCGGGCGGGTCGGGCCGGCCGGGCCGCCGACGACCTTGCAGGCGTCCGGGTGGCTCTCGGTCTGGATGCCGGTCACCCAGCCGCCCGGACCGACCACCTTGCCGGAGTCCGCGGCCCAGGCGCCGTCACCGAGGTAGCGGTACCACCGGAGGTTGCCCGTCGCGCCCTCGACCGCCCAGAACACCCCGCCGCCCGCCGCGGCGAAGTCGGTGTACTGGCCCCAGGTCGGCGGGGTGACCGTCCGGGCGTACTCGGTGAAGCGCCGGCTGGTCGCGTGGTACGCGAAGTGGCGCAGCTCGCCGAGCGTCGTGCGGGCGAACAGGCCGCCCTCGCCGGAGGTGAAGATCCGGTCGTAGCTCGTGCCGAAGTTCGGGGCCAGCTGCCGCTCCTCGACCGACCACTGGCCGTTGGGCTTGGTGAACCTGAACCAGCGCAGGGAGTTGTCCGCGGTGATCGCGTAGATGTCCCCGCGCGCGTCGACCACCATCCGGTCGGTCGTGGACCAGCCGGTCCAGCCGGTCCGGAGGGTCTCGGGGACGCCGTTGTTCTCCCAGCTCGACCCCAGCCACCGGTAGCGGTTGAGCAGGCCCTCCGGCGTGAGGTTGTAGACCACGCCGTCCGGGCCGCCCAGCACCAGGCCGTGCCAGCCCGCGCCGATGTTCCGCTGCTCCGTCCAGACCGGGTTCCCGTTCTCGGGCTCCTGGTTGTGCAGCAACCACAGCGACGCGTCCGCGCGCCGGCTGAAGATCGGCACCGCGGTCGTGCACTGCACCGTCGTGTCGGCAGCCTCGGCCACCTCCGCGGTCGGCGCCGCCAGCGCGCCGACCGCGGCCACGGCCGCGAGCACGAGCGCCACACCCCGCCTGTTTTTGAGCAAGCGGACAGAATTCACTCTCACGTGTTGTTCCCCCACGGGTCACGAACTGGGCCCGGTAACCGGTTCGGACGAGCGTCCACCCGTCGCGAACGGTAGCGAGCGATCCTCACCCGCTCAAGATCCGCGCGTCCGCGCACCGTCCGGCGGCCAGTGCGCGAGGAGGTGGTGCAGCGCGTCGAGGGCCCTGGACCAGGAGAGATCGGTGTCGCGCGGGTGGTGGCGGAACCCCCCGGCCGCCTCCAGGGCGGTGAAACCGTGGAGGGTCCCGTGCAGCAGCCGGACGGCGTCGGTCCGGGCCGGCTCGGGCAGGTCGTAGCCGCGCAGCACCGCCCGCGTCATGTCCGAGTGCCTGCGCGCGGCACTGGCGAGCGCCACGTCCGGGGGCAGCTCGAACCGCGTGGCGGCGTACCTGCCGGGGTGCTCCTTCGCGTAGCGCCGGTAGGTGTCGGCGAAGGCGACCAGGGCGTCCTTCCCCGCCCGCCCGGCCAGGGCCTCGGCCACCTCGTCGGCGAGCTCCGCCAGGGCCAGCACCGCCACCCGTTCCTTCAGCTCCCGCACGTTCGCGACGTGCGAGTACAGGCTCGCGTCCTTCACGCCGAACCGGCGGGCCAGCGCCGAGACGGTCACGTTGTCGAAGCCGACCTCGTCGGCCAGCTCCGCCGCCGCCAGGGTCAGGCGCTCGGCGGTCACCCCCGCGCGTGCCATGCCGCCTCCCACAACCTAGAGGGTCTAGGTTATCACCTAATCATTTGCTCCGTTCATCTAGTCGGCGTAGCTTTCGGGTCATGGAACCGCTGACCGAGGGCGCCATCCGCGCGTCGTTCGTCAACTGCACGAAGGGCGAGGCGAAGCGCGCGAACCTGCCCACCGACCTGTCCGAGCGCCCCTGGGAGGACCTGGACTTCCTGGGGTGGCGCGACCCCGCGTCACCCCAGCGGGCCTACCTGGTCGCCGGGTCCGGGGACGGCCCGGTGGGCGTGGCGCTGCGCCTGGCCTCGCCGCACACCGGGCAGCCCCGGCGCACCATGTGCTCGCTGTGCCTGACCACGCACCCCGGCGACGGCGTCACGCTGATGACCGCGCGCAAGGCGGGGCGCAGCGGCCAGCAGGGCAACTCCGTGGGCGGCTACTTCTGCGCCGACCTGGCCTGCTCGCTCTACCTGCGCGGGAAGAAGGACGCCGGGCCGGGCAGCAGGCTGCACGAGTCGCTCGCGCCGGAGGAGCTGGTCGCGCGGACCGCGGCCAAGCTCGCCGGGTTCCTGGGCCGCGTCACCGGGTAACCCGAGGTCGCCGGTCCACTGTGGCCGGCCGGGTAGGCTGGGAGACGATCTTCACCTGAAGGGGGCCGACGTGCCGGGAGTTCGACGGACCGCACCGCTCGGGACGCTGCTGGTCGGCGCGCTGGTGGCGCTCGCGGCGTGCACCTCCGCGCCGAGCGGGGACGCCCCCTTCACCGCCTCCTCCCCTCCGACGTCGTCCGCGGCGTCGTCGGAGGGCAGCGCCCCGCCCACCCCGTCCGGCGAACGCGTGTACGTGTCGCTGGGCGACTCGTACGCGACCGGCTACCGCCCGGCGGCCGACGGCGCCCCGGCGGGTTCCTCGGAGGACGGCTTCGCCCACCTCGTCGCCGACCGGGCGGACCTGCGGCTGGTCAACCTCGCGTGCAGCGGCGCCACGTCCGCGCAGCTGCGGGGCGAACCGGGCTGCTCCCCCGCCAACCGCGCCGCCGGCGCGCCGGACCCGGCGGGCACCCAGCTCGACGCGGCCGTGCGGGAGCTGCGCGAGAACCGGGGGCGGGTGGGCCTGGTGACGGTGGTGATCGGCGGCAACGACCTGGCGCCGTGCGCGCGGGCGTCGGACATCCTGACCTGCGCGTCCAAGGCCGTCGCCGACGTCCGCGCCAACCTGGCCGCCGTCCTGCCCGCGCTGCGCGACGCCGCCGGCGACGCCCCGATCGTGGGGTTGACCTACCCGGACGTGTTCCTCGGGGCGTGGGTGTCCCGCGAGTTCCCGAACGGGCAGGACCTCGCCCGCCTGTCGGTGTCGCTGTTCCGGGACTTCTTCAACAGCGCGCTCAAGGCCGAGTACGAGAAGGTCGGGGCGACGTTCGTCGACGTCACCGCCGAGACCGGCGGCTACGGGCCGTTGACCGAGACGACGCAGGACCCCACCTGGGGCGAGGTCCCGACGCCGGTGGCGAGGGTGTGCGAGCTGACGTACTTCTGCGACCTCACCGACGTGCACCCCACGCCCGAGGGTCACGAGGCCATCGCCGAGGCCGTGCTGGCCGCGACCGGCCGCTGACGGTCGTCCCGGCTGCGGTTGGCGGGAACCGATCGGGTGGCGCGTCCGACCTCTGGGCGACGGCAACCCTGCGGAGGTCAATCGTGGAACGACGTACTTTTCTGCGCGCCCCGGCGCTGCCGGTCGGCGTGACGGCCGGGGAGCGCTTCCTCGGCGCGCGGGTCGCCCAGCGCGCCGAGACGGTGCTGGAGCACGAGCGGCGCGGCACCACGTGGCGGGCCTGACCGTGACCACCCGGCCCGAGGTGGACGTCGCGCGCGGGCGCGCGACACCGGTCCACGAGCACATCACCGACGCGGTCAAGGCGCCCGCGCTCGTCCGGCTCTCCCCCGGCACCGTGCTGGTCCGCTTCGAGACGCTCAAGGTCTACGCCGCGCTCGGCGCGGTCCGCCACCTCCTGGACAGCGGCGTGGTCCGCCCCGGGCAGGCGGTGGTGGACAGCTCCAGCGGCATCTACGCGCTGGCGCTGGCCATGGCGTGCCACCGCTACGGGCTGCGCTGCCACGTCGTCGCCTCCACCACGGTCGACGACGGCCTGCACGCGCAGCTGGAGATCCTGGGCGTCACCGTGCACCGGATGCCGCCGTCGGACGACCTGCGGCTGGACCAGAACCGCCGGGTGGCCCGCGTGCGGGAGCTGCTGGCGGGCGACCCGGACCTGCACTGGATGCGGCAGTACCACGACCCGGTGCACCACCTCGGCTACGGCGAGCTGGCGGGCCTGCTGCGCTCGGCGCTGCCCGGCGAGGCGCTGACGGTGGTCGGCAGCGTCGGCACCGGGGCCTCCACCGGGGGGCTCACCCGCGCGCTGCGCGAGCACGACCCGGAGACCCGGCTGGTCGGCGTGCAGCCGTTCGGCAGCGTCACGTTCGGCAGCGACCGGTTCACCGACCCCGACGCGATCATCGCGGGGATCGGCAGCGCCATCCACTTCGGCAACGTCCACCACGAGCTGTACGACCGCGTGCACTGGCTGGACTTCCGGCACGCCATGGCGGGCACGATCGCCCTGATGCGCGAGCACGCCGTGTTCGCCGGCCTGTCCACGGGGGCGGCGCACCTGGTGGCGCGCCGGGAGGCCGCGAGCTGCCCGTCCCGCACGCACGTGGTCATCGGCGCGGACACCGGCCACCGCTACACCGAGCGGGTGTTCGCCCGGCACCGCGAGGCGCTCGACCCCGCGCTGCTGTCGCCCGTGGAGATCACCTCGCTCGACGAACTGACCCCGCCGTGGGCCGCGATGGAGTGGGCGCGGCGCCCCCGCGGCCCGCTGGTGCCCGCGCAGGAACGCCGGAAGGACCCCGTGCCGTGACCGTCGCCCTGCTGGAAGCCCTCACCTTCGGCCTCGGCCGCCTCGCCGACGCGGCCCGCTCCGCCGGCCACGACCTCGTGCTGCTGACCGGGGACCGGTCGATCTACGCCCACGAGCTGTCGCGGTGCGGCGACCGGGTGCGGGTGGTCGACGTCGACACCACCGACGTGGCGGCGTGCGAACGCGTGCTGCGCGACCTGCCCGACCTGGCCGGGCTGATCAGCTCCACCGACACGTGGGCGCTGCCCGGGGCGGAGCTGGCCGACCGGCTGGGGCTGCCGGGACCGGCGCCGGCCGCGGTGCGCGTGCTGCGCGACAAGGGCGCCGTGCGGGCGCTGCTGCACGAGCACGGCCTGAGCCGCGGCGGCCCGCTCGACCCCGCCGCGGCGGACACCTTCCCGTTGGTGCTCAAGGACTCGGCGGGCACGTCGTCGCGCGGGGTGTGGCTGTGCCGCACGCCCGCCGAGCGCGACGCCGCGCTGCGCGAGGCGGCCGGCACCCCGCTCAAGGGCCGCCTGGTCGCCGAACCGTACTTCGCCGGTCCCCTCTACAGCGCCGAGACGGTCACCTGGCGGGGCCGCACCAGGCTGCTCGGCGTGCTCAGCCGGCAGCTGTCGCCCGAACCCGTGCGGCGGGAGGAGGCCGCCGCGTTCCCGGTCGCCCTCCCGGCCGACGAACTGTCCGGTGTGGACTCGTGGATCGGCCGGGTGCTCGCGGTCGTGGGCCACGACAGGGGGTTCGCGCACACCGAGTTCGTGCTCACCGCGGACGGTCCGGAGGTGGTGGAGGTCAACGCGCGCATCGGCGGCGCGCTCGTCGGCGAGGCGCTGTGCCGGGCGCTGGGCGTGAACGCCTACACCGCGATGGTGTCGATGGCGCTCGGCGAGGAGCCCGTCCTGCCGGACGGGGCGGTGCGGACCGCGACCGGGTTCGTGCTGCTCTACCCGCACCGGGCCGGCGTGCTGGAGGGCTGGTCGGGGCTGGACCGCCTGGCGGAGCTGCCCGGCGCGCCGGAGTGGTACCCGACCGCGAGGCCCGGTGACGTCGTGGAGCACCTGACCGACCAGCGGTCGTGCACCGGCATCGTGCTCGCCGAGGGGCCGACCGCCGAACTGGCCCTGCACCGCGCGCTGGCGGCCGCGGGCGGCATCGCGCCCCTGGTCCGTTCGGCGCACGAGTTCCCGCCGGGACGTGGTTACGATCCGGAGTCGTGACAACACGTGACGACGAGGTTACGCGGTGGGCACTGCGCGCCCGAGCGGGCGACCGGGACGCGCTGGAGCGGTTCGTGCGCGCCACCCAGCGCGACGTGTGGCGCTTCGTCGCCCACCTGGCCGACGTCGGGGTGGCCGACGACCTCGCCCAGGAGACCTACGCCCGCGCGCTCACCACCCTGCGTCGGTTCGCCGGGCGCTCGTCCGCGCGCACCTGGCTGCTGGTGATCGCGCGCCGGGTGGTGGTGGACCAGGTGCGCATGGCGCGGTCGCGGCCCCGGCTGTCGCCCGGCGCGGACTGGGTGCGGGAGGCCGACCGCGCCGCGCCGCACAGCGGGTTCGAGGGTGTGGTGGAGCTGAACGTGCTGCTCGACGCCCTCGCGCCGGACCGGCGCGAGGCCCTGGTCCTCACCCAGGTGCTCGGCCTGCCCTACGCCGAGGCCGCCGACGTCGTGGGGTGCCCGATCGGCACGATCCGCTCGCGCGTCGCCCGCGCGCGCGAGGACCTGCTGCGCGCGGCGGGCCACGACGAGGCCACCGAGGTGGGCTGAGGGGCGCCGCGCGGGGTCTACGGTGGCGGTCGTGGACGAGAACGACTCCCCCTGGGAACCGCCCCTCGCCGGCACCGAGGCGGAACACCTCGTCGGCGCGCTCGACCGGCTGCGCACGACCTTCCGCTGGAAGGCGGACGACCTCGACGACGCCGGGCTCAAGACCCGCGTCGGCGCGTCCTCGCTGACCCTCGCGGGCCTGCTCAAGCACCTGGCGTTCGTGGAGGACCACGCGTCCACGGTCAGGCTGCGGGGCGGGTCGCCCGGCGCGCCGTGGGACGCCGTGGACCCGGACGAGGTGGACGGGTGGGCGTTCGCCTCCGCCGCCGACGACACCCCCGAGCGGCTCTACGCGCTGTGGGACGGCGCGGTGGCGCGGTCGCGGGCGCGGCTGGCCGAGGCGCTGGCCGACGGCGGGCTCGACCAGCCCTCCCACCTGGTCTGGCCCGACGGACGTCGCGCGAGCCTGCGCCGGGTCGTCTTCGACCTGGTCGAGGAGTACGGCAGGCACACCGGGCACGCGGACCTGATCCGGGAGGCCGTCGACGGGCGCGTCGGCGAGGACCCGCCCGCCGGGTGGCGGCCCCGGAGCGGAACGCCCTGACCGCCGGCGGGCGCGGGGTTCAGGAGGCCGCGCCGGACCCCGGTCGGGCGGCCAGGGACCACAGGTAGCCCAGGGTCTCGCCGTCCGGCTCGTCGCGCCCGGCGAACTCGACGAGCAGGGCCTGCACGCGTTCCTTCAGCTCCGCCTGCGACTCCGCGCCCAGCCGCAGCACGCCGCGCGCGGTCTCGCGGACGGCGTCCGGTCCCGCCTCCAGGACCTCGGCGCGGTGGGCGGCGAGCAGGGCGAGGTCGACCTGGTGCCCCAGCCCCTCGCCGGAGTCGTCGGCCAGGCCGAGCCGCCACGTGCGGCCGGTCGCGCGGTAGGGGCGTTCCAGCGCGCCGCGCGCGCCCGTGCGCACCGGTTCGGCGGCCAGGAAGTCGGTGCGCACCAGCGCCCGGACGTGCCGCAGCACGGTCGCCGGGGCCACGCCCAGCAGCTGGGACAACTCCTTGTTGGTCAGCGCCCGGTCCCAGCACAGCCGCAGGATGCGCCAGCGCAGGGAGTGCGCCAGCGCCTTCAACTCGGCGACCGTGGCGTCGCGGGGCGGCTGGTCGGGCACGGCGGGCACACGCAGAGGTTAACGCACCCCGCCTTGCCGCACCCGTGACCGATTTGCTTGACTGCTATCGATTGCAGGAAGTGAAATCACTTGGGGGTGGGCGTGGAGCCGAACGGGAGCCGAACGGCGGGCTGGACGGACTTCGAGTGGCTGTCCGGCGCGGAACCGAGCCCGGACGGCGAGGCCGTCGCCTACGTGAGCGACCGGTCCGGCAGGCCGCAGCCGTGGGTGCTGCCCCTGGCCGGCGGACCGGCGCGGCTCGTCGAGGTGCCCGGCTCGGTCGGCCGCTGCCTGTGGCGGCCGGACGGCGAGCGGCTGCTGGTGGTGACCGACCTCGACGGCGGCGAGGACCACCGGCTGGCCGAGGTCGACCCGGTCACCGGCGAGGTCGGGTGGCTGGCCGCCGAGGAGGGCGTGCGGTACGAGGTCGGCGTCCCGCACGGGCACACCGGGCGGCCCTACAGCGCGGACGGCGCGCTCCTGGCGTACGCGAGCAACGCCCGCGACCGCGAGGTGTTCGACGTGCGGGTGCGGGACCTGCGCACCGGCGAGGACCGGATCGTGCTGCGCGGCGACGACCGGTACGTGCCGATGGGCTTCTCCCCCGACTCCCGGCTGCTGCTCGTGCTGCGGCTGCACCAGAACACCGACCACGCCCTGTTCGTGTGCGACCTGGTGGACGGCACGACCCGGCGGGTCACCCCCGACGACGGCCCGGCGAAGCACGAGCCGGTCGCGTGGCTGCCCGACTCCTCGGGCTTCTACCTGTGCACCACGTGGGGCCGGGACTTCCTCGGGCTCGCGCTGCTGTCGCTGACCGGGGAGCTGACCCGGGTGGACGCGCCGGCGGCCGACGTGGAGGGCGCGGCGCTGTCGCCGGACGGCACGCGCCTGGCGTGGGGCCGCAACGAGGACGGGTTCACGCGGCTGCGGTGGGCCGAGGTCGGCGGCGAGGCGCGGGACGTCGAGGGGCTGCCGCCGGGGGTCGCGGTGACCGAGTTCGGGCTCGACGGGCACGTCCTCCGGTTCACGCCGACCGGGGAGCTGCTGGTGCAGCTCGGGCGGCCGGACGCGGCGACGGACCTGTACCTGGTCGACCTGCCGCGCGGCGCGGCCCGCCGGTTGACCGACGCGGGCGCCGGGCTGCCCGGCACGCCGGTGGTGCCGGAGGTCGTGCGGGTCACGAGCGCGGACGGCCTGACCGTGCCGTCCCTGCTGTACCGGCCGCCGGGGGCGGACGCCGGTCACCCCGTGCCGCTCGTGGTGACCGTGCACGGCGGTCCGGAGTGGCAGTCGCGCCCGGTGTTCGACCCGTACGTGCAGGAGCTGCTGGCGCGCGGCACCGCCGTGGTGGCGCCCAACGTCCGCGGCTCGTCCGGGTACGGGCTGCGCTACCAGCGGTCGGTCTACCGCGACTGGGGCGGCGGGGACCTCGCCGACCTGGAGGCGGTGGCGCGGCACGTCCGGGAGCTCGACTGGGTCGACGGCGACCGGCTCGGCGTGCACGGCGCGTCCTACGGCGGGTTCGCCGCGCTGGCCTGCCTGAGCGCACTGCCCGACCTGTGGCGCGCCGGGGTCAGCGAGTGCGGCTCGTCGGACCTGCTCACCGACATCCGCTCGTTCCCGCCGACGTGGCGCAAGCGGGCTGTCGAGTGGATCGGCGACCCGGACGACCCGGCGGACGTCGCGCTGCTCACCGCCCGCAGCCCGCTCGCGAACGCCCACCGGATCAGCGCGCCGGTGCTGATCATGCACGGCGAGAACGACGCGCGGGTGAGCCCCGAGGAGTCCGAGCAGATGTACCGGCGGTTGGTGGAGCTGGGCAAACCCGCGGAGCTGGTGCTGCACCCCGGCGTGGGGCACGGCATCGACCGGGCCGGGCTGGCGGCGACCGTGGACCTCGTCGCGTCCTGGTTCGCCCGGCACCTCCGGTAGGGCCGGCTAGAGGACCAGCAGCAGGTACAGGCCGACGAGCAGGCCGCACGTCACGGTGTGCGCGACCTTGTTCTGCACCAGCAGCGCGGCGAACTCGCGCAGGAAGGCGCTCGGCAGGAAGTACGCCGCCGTGGGCGCGCCGATGATCTGCATCCGCAGCCTGAGCCGGCGGGCGGTCACGGCGGCGCGGAAGACGTGGAAGTTGTTGGTGACGCCGACCGCGCGGCCGTGCCACCCGTGGTCGGCTAGCACCTTCGCGCTGTAGGCCAGGTTCTGCTCGGTGGTCGTGGAGCGGTCCTCCAGCAGGACGCGGTCGTCGGGGACGCCGCGGCGCAGCAGGTAGTCGCGCATCGCCGCCGCCTCGGACACGTCCTCGCCCGGCCCCTGCCCGCCCGAGACGACGACGAGCGGCGTCCGCCCGGAGCGGGTCTCCCGCTCGTAGACCCGGATCGCGCGGTCGAGCCTGCTCGCCAGCAGCGGCGGCACGCGGTCGCCGATGAGGCCCGCGCCGAGCACCACGACCGCGTCGTAGCCGCTGCGCCGGCCGAGACCGCCGTAGACGACCGAGTACAGCAGGAGGCTGACGAAGAGGAACGCCACGTAGGCCGCCACCACCAGCAGCGACCCGATGACCGCGTCCACCGCGGGGCCGGTGCGCCTGGTGAGGAAGCCGAACGCGGCCACCACGCCGAAGATCGCCAGACCGGCCAGCAGCGACAGCAGGTTGGCCAGGCCGAACCCCTCGCGGCGCAGCACCAGCACCCCGTTGGCGATCAGCGCGACCGGCAGCACGAAACCCAGCCCCAGCATCAGGACCACGAACGCGTACCCGAGCGCGACCTCCGGCCACCCCTCGGTCCGGGCGGCCCGGAACAGCACCCACAGCAGCAGGAGCAGCAGCGTGACGCCGAGCCACACCGCGTTGCTCACCCGCCTCCGGTCGCGCACGACGCCGACGACGAAGAACAGCGCCGGCACGACCGCGGCGATCCCGAAGATCATGCGGCCAATCTAGGCGGCGGCCCCCGCGGTCGCCGCACGGGCACCACCGCGGCGGCGGGCGTTCGCGACCCGGCGGCGCGGGACGGGGGTCTGCGTCCCCGTCCCGCGCCGCCGGGTGTGCGGGCCGTGCCGTCAGATGTGCGGGACGTCGACCTGGACGGTCCGGCCGTTGAGCGGCTGGGGCGCCCGGGAGTTGCCCTCGTAGAACATGTGCTGGAAGCGGGAGACGGTGGCCTGGGTGACCGTCTTCTCCTGCATCAGGAACCACTGCACGCCCTCGGTGAAGGGGGCGGTGGTCAGCGAGCCGGTGTAGCGGGCGGTGGCGCGGTTCGCCGGCAGCAGGGTGTTGAGGTCCACGTCGGCGATGTGCACCTCCTCGCCGCACTCGGGCGCGAGGTGCGCGAGCACCCGGTCCACGGTGGACGGGGCGCCGACGCGCAGCGGGACGCCGATGACGAGCAGCTTGCCCGCGGCGCTGCGGTGCACCAGGTGCATCTCCAGCGGGTCGGCGTGGCCGGCGAACCGGTGCTCCGACGGCGTGTGGAAGTGGAACTGGACGAGGTCGTAGCGGACCCCGGACAGCGTGACGTGACCCGCGCCGGGCTCGACCTCCGCCTCCTCGGTCTCCTCGTGGTCGCGCACCGAGCAGCCGCTGGCGGTGGCCTGGTCCTTCTGCACGTAGTGCAGGCCCAGGTCGGCGTGCCCGTAGGAGACCTGGAGGTGCGGCAGGCCCGGGTTGAACCGGATCGAGGAGGGCGAGATGTCGATGGGGCTCTGCAGCGGCACCTGCGACTCGGCCGGGGCGACCCCGGCGGTCAGGAGCGCGCTGAGGACGACGGGGATGGCGATGGCGACGACGCCTTTTCTAGCCACGATGGGTGCAGCCCTTCAGGACACATAACCCAGACGGGGATCGACCCGCCTGGCGGGACCGCATCATCTTTCACCCGGACGAGTGAAAGCGAAAAGGCAATAAATCACCGGTTTAGGTCAATCTAGACATATCACTTTGTGCTTTGCGTCACGAAGTTCGACTTCGACTGCATATTCGGGAAATTGCTTTAGCACGAATGGAGCAACGACCGGGAAAACCCGGGACGTCGTGCGACCGCACGACCGGATGACGACGTGACGGCCGGACGGTCGAGAGGCTTCACCCGGTCGCGTGTTTGAGACACCCGACCAGGGGATACCTGAGACCGACGCCTCGAAGTCGTCGAGGTGTTGGAGGTGTGCGTGTGATGAAGATGGCGGGGCCGCTGGACCAGGGCCTCGACCTGGTGCTCGACGAGGTGCCGACGCCGCCCGAGGTGGACGTGTGGGTCCGCCACGTGACGCGGGGCGTGGGCATCCGGCCGGTGGACGACTTCGTGCGGATCGCGGCGGAGCTGATCGACAACGCCCACCGCCACGCCGAGGGTCCCTACCGGGTGAGGCTGTGGCGCGTGGACGACTGCGGCGCGCTGCGGGTCCAGGTCGTCGACCGCAGCCCGAGCGACCTGCCCGTGCTGGGCAGACCCGACGTCCCGGCGCTGGGCAGCGGGCTGGTCATGGTCAACCGGTTGTCCTCGCACTGGGGCTTCGAGTGCGACCACGGCGACAAAACCGTCTGGGCCGAAGTCAGACCCTAGCTCCCCACCCTCCCCCACCCGAGAGTCCAACGCCCAGACCTCGAGAGTCCAACGCCCGGGACCCGAGAGTCCAACCTCCAGGAACCCTGAGTTCTTCATTCGGGCATACCGACCGGTCGGCTCGAACGAAGAACTCACCGGGCCTGGGCGTTGGACTCTCGCGGCTTGAGCGTTGGACTCTCGGGGCCTGAGCGTTGGACTCTCGGCACGGTCGGGGGGTTGGTGGTTGCCGGTCGGCGGGCCGGGGTAGCCGTGGGCCTACTCCGGAGGAGGTCGTGCGCATGGCGGTGGACGGGCGGCAGGCGGTCGTGGTCGGGGTGGACGGCTCCGCGCAGTCGCGGGCGGCCGCGTCGTGGGCCGCGCGGGAGGCGGCGAGCAGGAACCTGCGGCTGGTGGTCGTGGCCGCGGTGCACGGGCCGTTCCCCGAACTGGTGTTCACGGTCGGCGCCGCGCCGCTGCCCGAGGTGGTCACCGAGGAGTCGGTCCGCGAGTTCGCCGGGTCCCACCTGCGCGAGGTCGCCGAGGAGTGCCGCGCGATCACGCCCGACGTCGAGGCGCACCTCCTGCCCGGCCGCCCGGCCGAGGTGCTGCGGGAGGTCGGCGCGGACGCGGAACTGGTCGTGGTCGGCTGGTCGGGCCGCACGGGGCTGGCCAAGGCGCTGCTCGGCTCGACGGCCGCCGACCTCGTGCACCACGGCGACCGGCCGACGGTCGTGGTCCGCGACTCCGGCGTGCTGGGGCAGGCGGTCGTGGTCGGCGTGGACGGGTCGCCGTCGAGCGGCCGGGCCGCGGACTTCGCGTTCGACCACGCCGCGCGCCACGGCCACCGCGTGGTCGCCGTGCACGCGTGGGCCGACGCGGTGATGCCGGTGGCCGTGCCCGAGCTGGGCTGGAACCACGACTGGGACCGCGTGCGGGTCGCCGCCGAGGAGGTCGTCGAACGCGACCTGGCCGAGCGGCGGCGACGGTACCCGCAGGTCGAGGCCGAGCTGCTGCTGGCGTTCGACAACCCGGCGCACGTCCTGCTGGAGCAGGCGCACGGCGCGGCGCTGCTGGTCGTCGGCAGCCGCGGTCGCGGCGCGGTGCGGCGGGCGCTGCTGGGCTCGGTGAGCCACGCGGTCGTCTACCACGCGCCGTGCGCGGTGGCCGTCGTCCACGGGGAGTGAGGCCGTGACCGACGACCTGCCCCCGCCGGCGCCGCCGCGCAGCGCCCTCACCCTGCGCCTGTGGCTGGCCGGGTTCGGCATCGTGTTCGACGGCGTGGCGGCCTGGTTGTGCTTCCGCGCCGGCCTCACGTGGGCGGGCGTCGCCCTCGCCGTGCTGGCCGTCGTGCTGGTAATCGACTTCGGCTGGGTGGTCCACCGCAAGCGGCGCGGTGATCAGGGCTAGCCTGTCCGGCCATGCGCCTGATCCTCGTGCGCCACGGCGAGTCGCTGCACCACGTCCGCGGTATCGCGTCCGCCGAACGCGGGTGCCCCGGCCTGTCCGACCTCGGCCGGCTCCAGGTGTCGGCGCTGCGGGACCGGTTCGCCGCCGAGCGCCTGCACGCCGACGTGCTGCTCACCAGCCCCGCCGTCCGCGCCCGCCAGACCGCGGACCTGCTGCGCCACGCGCTCGGCGAGCCGCCGGTCGTGGAGGAGCGCGGCCTGACCGAGCTGCGGCTGGGTGAGGGCGACGGCCTGAGCGGCGACGAGTTCCGCGCCCGGTACGAGCCGTTCGACCTGGTCGCCGAACCGGACCGGCCGATCTGCCCCGGCGGCGAGACGTGGCACGGTTTCAGCTCCCGCGTGCGGGACACGCTCGACGGCCTGGCCGCCGAGCACCGGGGCCGGACCGTGGTGGCCGCCACGCACGCCGGTTTCGTGGTGCTCGCGTTCCTGGTGCTGTTCGGCGTGCCCCGCCCCGGCACGGGTGCCCGGCTGGACCCGGACTTCGCGTCCGCCACCGAGTGGGAGCACGACGGCGCGTCGTGGCGGCTGGTCCGCCTCAACGACACCGCGCACCTCGGTTAGCCGCGCCCCACCGTGCTGCGCCTCGGGACGAGCCGGTGGGCGGCGCGCACCTCCACCCCCGGCAGGGGTTCGGCGCTGCCGATGCGCTCCAGGACGCGGTCCACGGCGGTCGCGGCGATGGCCGCCTTGTCGGGTGAGACGGTGCTGATCGGCGGGTTGGAGTAGCGGCCCTCCTCGATGTCGTCGTACCCGATGAGCGCCAGGTCCTCGGGCACGCGCAGGCCGCGCTCCAGCGCCGCGTGCAGTGCGCCAAGGGCGACCAGGTCGCTGTAGCAGAACACGGCGTCCGGCGGGTCGGGGCGGTCGAGCAGCAGGTGCATCGCGCCGGAGCCGTCGGCGCGGTTGAACCTCGGGGTGGGGACGATGAGCGACTCGTCGACCGGGAGCCCGGCGTCGGCGTGCGCCTGCCGGTAGCCCCGGGTGCGCAGCTGCGCCGCCTCCCCCGTCGGGTACGGCTGGTCGCCGATGGCCGCGACGCGCCGCCTGCCCAGGCCGATCAGGTGCGCGGTCGCCTCGCGGGACGCGGTCACGTCGTCGATGCCGACGTGGTCGAACACGCCGTTCGACACGCGTTCGCCGAGCACCACCAGCGGCAGCGACGGGTCCACCGCGGCCAGGTCCTCCTGGGACAGGCCGAGCGGGCTGAAGATCATCCCGTCGAACAGCAGGGCGCGGCCGGCGCGGCGCACCAGGTCGCGCTCGTGCCCCGGGTCGCCGTCGGTCTGGTCGACCAGCACGGTGTACCCGCGGTCGCGGGCGCGCGGGATGATCGCCTGGAGCAGTTCGGCGAAGTACGGCGTGTCCAGGTAGGGCACGACGACCGCGAGCTGCCCGGACCGGCCGTAGACGAGGTTGCGGGCCAGCACGTTGGGCCGGTAGCCCAGTTCGGCGATGGCGCGCTCGACCTTCTCGCGGGTGCGGTCGGTGACCCGGGCGTACCCGTTGACCACGTTCGACACCGTGCGCGGGGACACGCCCGCGAGCAGGGCCACGTCACGCAGCGTGGCGTCGCGCATGGTCCTCCTCCGCCCGACCGGGACGGGTGCCGGGTGCTGGCGGGAAGTGTGCACGCCACCGACGCGCACGACAAACAGGGCGCGCGGTTGGTTCGAATGGCGCACCGATCGGGTCTTGCAGCGCGGTAACACGGGGTGGATAGTGCTTTGCAGCGCAGCAAAACCCGGTGCCACGGCGGCATCCCGGGTCGGTGCCCACCGAGCCCGGCGGTCGTGGTGCAACGCCTGATCGGTTCCGCGGCCCTCGCGCGGGATCGCCGCCGCACCCCCCACTTCCCGTCGCGGTCACCCACCGCGACGACAGCCGCGCGCCCGTCCGCGGCGGAGAGGCGCTGTCCATGATCAAGCGGTTGGGAAGGCTCGCGCACGTGCTCGCCGCGGGCGCCCTGCTCGCGGTCGCCGGCTGCGGCGGCGCGGCGGACGACGACGGCCCGGTGCGCGTGTCCGTGTGGGCCTGGTACCCGGAGTTCAAGAGCGTGGTGGAGGCGTTCAACGCCTCCCACCCCGGCATCCGGGTGGAGTGGACCAACGCCGGCACCGGGGCGGACCACTACGCCAAGCTGAAGACCGCGTTCACGGCGGGCAGGGGCGCGCCGGACGTGGCGATGGTGGAGTTCCAGCAGATCCCGACGTTCGTCATCCTCGACGCCCTGGTCGACATGGGGCAGCACGGCGCCAACGACGACGAGGCCCTGTACGCCGAGTGGGCGTGGGACCAGGCCACCGACGGGGACCGGGTGTACGCGATCCCGGTGGACGGCGGCCCGATGGCGCTGATGTACCGCCGGGACCTGTTCGAGCAGCACGGCATCCCGGTACCGGCCACCTGGGACGAGTACCGCGCCGCCGCCGAGCGCATCAAGGCCGTCGCCCCGGACTCGTTCGTCGCGAGCTTCGGCAGCGACGGCGGCTGGCTCAACGGCCTGATGTGGCAGGCCGGGTGCCGCCCCTACGGCTACTCGTGGACGGGGGCGCGCGACCGGGTGCGGCTCGCGCTGACCGCGCCGGAGTGCCGCAAGGTGGTCGACTTCCACGGCGACCTGGTCTCCCGGGGGCTCATGGCCGGCGACCCGTTCTTCACCGCCGACGCCACCGCCGCGCTCGACTCCGGCAAGTACTGGACGTGGGCCGCCGCGGGCTGGACGCCCGGCTACGTGGCCGGGTCGCTGAAGAACACGGCGGGCAAGTGGGCGGTCGCGCCGATGCCGCAGTGGACGGCGGGCGCGGACGAGCAGGGCGACTGGGGCGGCTCGACGTTCGCCGTCACCAAGCAGGCGAAGGACCCCGGGGCGGCCACGACGGTGGCGCGCGAGCTGTTCGGGAGGTCCGCCGAGGCGTGGGACGTCGGGCTGAACAAGGCGTTCCTCTACCCGCTGGTCAAGGAGGTGGCGGCCGACCCGGCGTTCACCGGCAAGCCTTACGAGTTCTTCGCGGGCCAGAAGGTGAACGAGATCTTCGTGCCGGTGTCGGAGAAGCTCGACGAGTTCGAGTACACGCCGTTCCAGGACTTCGTGTACGGCGAGCTGGAGGACCGGACCGCCGAGGCGGTGGCGGGCAGCAGGCCGTGGGGCACGGTGCTGGAGGCGGCGCAGGACAACGTCGTCGCCCACGCCGAGCAGCAGGGCTTCAAGGTCGACCGGTGACGGGGACCGGGGGGACGTCGAGGAGGCGCGTCACCGCGCACCCCGTCGCCGGGGCGTTGTTCGTCCTGCCGTTCTTCCTCGTGGTCGTGGCGTTCCTGGTGGTGCCGCTGGGGTACGCGTTCTGGCTGAGCCTGTCCAGCCGCAGCCTCGCGCTGGGCACCCGGTTCACCGGCCTGGAGAACTACGCCCGCGCGTTCACCGACCCCGTGCTGCTCGACGGGCTGCTGCGGGTGGTGCTGTTCGGCGCGGTGCAGATCCCGGTCATGCTGGGCGTCGCCCTGGCGGGCGCGCTCGCGCTGGACGCCGTGACGACGCGGTTCGCGGTGGTGTTCCGGCTGGTGGCGTTCATGCCGTACGCGGTGCCCGCGGTGATCGGCGCGCTCATGTGGGGTTTCCTCTACAGCCGCACGTTCGGGCCGTTCGGCGACGTGCCGACGTGGTTCGGCGGCGAGCCGATCGACTTCTTCGGCACGCCGTGGCTGCTGGTGTCGCTGGGCAACATCGTCACCTGGGCGTGGACCGGCTACAACATGATCGTCCTGTACTCGGCGTTGCGGGGCGTGCCGCGCGAGACGTACGAGGCGGCCGTGGTCGACGGCGCGTCGCAGGTGCAGCTCGCGCTGCGGGTGAAGGTGCCCGCGATCCGGTCGGCGATCGGGCTGGCCGCGATCTTCACCGTCATCGGGACCATGCAGTTCTTCACCGAACCGCAGGTGATGGCCCGGTTCGCGCCGCAGATCTCCAGCGGGTACACGCCGAACCTGTACGCCTACAACCAGGCGTTCGCCTACTCGGACTTCCACTACTCGGCGGCCATCTCGTTCGCGCTCGGGTTCGTGGTGTTCGTGGTGGCCTACGCCGTGGTCTTCGTCCGGCGGAGGGGGACCCGGTCGTGACCGTACGCACGAGGCTGCCGCACCTGCTGATGTTCGCGGGGGTCGTGTACTTCCTGGTCCCGCTGCTGTGGGTGCTGATCGCGGCCACCAAGAGCCAGCAGGGGCTGCTGTCCAGCCCGGCGCTGTGGTTCGCCGACGAGTTCAGCCTGGTGGACAACATCAGGCAACTGTTCCGCGAGGACGACGGCGCGTACGGCCGCTGGGCCGCCAACACCGCCCTGTACTCCGGGGTGAGCGCGGTGGGCGCGACCTCGCTGGCCGCGCTGGCGGGCTACGGGCTGGCGCGGTTCTCGTTCCCGGGCAAGCGCCTGTTCGAGACCGCGCTGCTGGGCATGATCATGGTGCCGGCGACGGCGCTCGTGCTGCCCACCTACCTGATCCTGTCCGAACTGGGTCTCGTGGACACGGTGTGGGCGGTCGTCCTGCCCTCGCTGCTCAGCCCGTTCGGCACCTACCTGATCCGGGTGTACGTCGCGGAGAGCGTGCCGGTGGACCTGCTGGAGGCGGCGCGCATCGACCGCGCGGGCGAGCTGCGGATCTTCTGGCGGATCGCGCTGCCGATGATGCGCCCAGCCCTCGTCACCGTCTTCCTGTTCACCCTGGTGGCGACCTGGAACAACTACTTCCTGCCGCTGGTCATGCTCAGCGACGCCGACCTGTACCCGCTGACCGTGGGGCTGACCACCTGGTTCAACACCGCGCAGCAGGAGGCGGGCACGCGCGTGCTGTTCAACCTGGTCGTCACCGGCTCGCTGCTCGCGATCGTCCCGCTCGTCGTCGCGTTCGTCCTGCTCCAGCGCTTCTGGCGCAGCGGCGCGAGCGCGGGCACCTTCAAGTAGGAGGACCATGCTCACCGCTTCCCTCGCCCTGAGCCCCGACCACGTGGTCGCGCCCGTGCGCCGCCGGCTGTTCGGGTCGTTCGTCGAGCACCTGGGCCGGTGCGTCCGCACGGGCATCCACGAACCCGACCACCCGACCGCCGACGAGGACGGCTTCCGCCGCGACGTGCTGGAGCTGACCCGCGAGCTGGGCGTCACCGTGGTCCGCTACCCGGGCGGCAACTTCGTGTCCGGCTACCGCTGGGAGGACGGCGTCGGCCCGGTCGCCTCCCGGCCGACGCGGCGCGACCTGGCGTGGCGGAGCATCGAGGACAACGCGGTGGGCCTGGACGAGTTCGCGCGCTGGGCCCGCAAGGCGGACGTGGAGGTCATGTACGCGGTGAACCTCGGCACGCGCGGCGTGGCCGAGGCCCTCGACGTGCACGAGTACGCCAACCACGAGGGCGGCACGCACCTGTCGGACCTGCGGCGCGCCAACGGCTCCCCGTCGCCGCACCGGATCGGGCTGTGGTGCCTGGGCAACGAGATGGACGGCCCGTGGCAGACCGGGCACAAGACCGCGCACGAGTACGGCCGGCTGGCGGCGGAGACGGCGCGGGCGCTGCGCCAGGCCGAACCGGGCCTGGAGCTGGTCGCGTGCGGCAGCTCCGGCTCGTCGATGCCGACGTTCGGCGCGTGGGAGGACACCGTCCTGGAGCTGACCTACGACCAGGTCGACCACATCTCCCTGCACGCCTACTACGAGCCGCTGGACGGCGACGTGGCCAGCTTCCTCGCCTCCGCCGCGGACATGGACCGCTTCATCGAGCGGGTGGTGGCGACCGCCGACGCGGTGGGCGCGCGGCTCAAGAGCGACAAGCGGATCACGCTGTCGTTCGACGAGTGGAACGTCTGGTACCTGAGCCGGTTCCAGGCCGACCCGCCCACCGAGTGGCGGGTCGCGCCGCCGCTGCTGGAGGACGTCTACGACGTGACCGACGCGGTGGTCGTGGGCAGCCTGCTGATCTCGCTGCTGCGGCACAGCGACCGGGTGGCGGTCGCCTGCCAGGCCCAGCTGGTCAACGTGATCGCGCCGATCCGCACCGAACCCGGCGGGCCCGCGTGGCGGCAGACGACGTTCCACCCGTTCGCGCTGACGTCGCGGCTGGCGCGCGGCGACGTGCTGCGGGTGGTCGTGGACTCCCCCACCACGCCCACCGCGCGCCACGGCGACGTGCCCGCGGTGGACGCGGTCGCCACGCGGTCCGACGACGGCGGCACGGTGCTGTTCGTGGTCAACCGGCACCTGACCGAGCCGGTCTCGCTGACCGTGCCGCTGGCCGCGCTGGGTCCGCTGGAGGTGGCCGAGGCGTGGAGCCTGCACGACGAGGACCCGTCGGCGAGCAACACGCGCGACGCGCCCGACCGCGTCACCCCGACGGCGCTGTCGGTCGACGTCGGGGACGGCGTGCTGCGGACGACCCTGCCGCCGGTGTCGTGGCACGTCATCCGGTTGGCCCAGCGGGGCTGAGACCGCCGTCGTGCGTTGTGCCCGCGGGTACGGTGGACCGCATGGGCGGACCGCTGTGGACGTTCCTGATGGGGTTCGGCCCGATCCGCCGTGAGGTCGAGCACGCGATCGCCCTCGCCGTGGACGAGCGGTCGCGCGCCGACCGGCAGGTCGTCGAGGAGGTGCGCGAACGGCTGGTCCGCGAGTGCGACGAACGCCTTGAGGGCCTGGTCGTGGCCAACGCCGCGCTGGAGACCGAGACCGCCGACGCGAAGCGCCGCGCGGCCGGGCTCCGGGCCGCGGTCACCGAGTTGGAACGCCGGTTGGCCGAGTGCGAGGCGGCGGGGCCGGAGCGGGGCGGCGGGACCGGGTAGGACGCGGTGCGCGGGTCCCCGGGCGGTCCCGTCCCGTCAGGGCCGCCAGCGCCCGTCGTCCTCGTCCCGGTCGTCGTCCACGAGGTGGGCCAGGGCGGCGCGGGCGGCGATGAGGGCGGCCCTCGTGGCGTCCGGGTCGCCGCCGGCGGCGTGCGTGAAGGCGTTGCCCAGGTAGCCCTGGACCAGGGTGAGCGGGTCGGACGGCGATCTGACCACCAGTCCCGCCTGGACCGGGGCCACCGCCGCGGTGAACGCGGTCAGCATGGATTCGAGCACCGGACCGGCCTCCGCGTCGCGCAGGGCGCGCGGGGACAGGGCGGCGATGGCGGCGTCCACGGCGGTCGCCAGCACGACGACCGGCTCGGGCGCGGGCCCCCGGTCGTGGGCGGTGGCCGACCCGGCGCGCGTCTGCCGCGGCACTGCGAGGGGCGACGGCTCGCTGTTCACGTGACGAGGGTAAGGCCGGCGCGGGGAGCCGATTGCCGTGCATCTGCACGTGCACCCGCACGGAGCAGTCGGGATATTCCACGGCAGCCCGCCCACCTGCGGGAACAGCCCTGCCGGCCGCCCGGTCGGGGGACTGCGGGGATGCCTTCGGGGTCGGGCGCGTCCCCGCCCCCGTCCCCGCCCCCGTTGTCGTGACCGGAGGTCCGGTGGGCCAGAATCGCGTCCTGGTCACCGATGCCCGAGGGGGATGACATGTGGGAGGAAGGGGCACCGGGGGTGCTGCGCCTGCCGTCCGGGCGGCTCGTGCGGGGGCGAGGTTTGCGACGCCCGCTGCCGGAAGGGCCGGAGCCGCGGTTCGGCCTCTACCTGCTGGGCTCGGAACCGCCCGCGACGGCGTGGGAGCGGCGGTGGGTGCGGTGGCCGGACTTCTGGCTGCCGTCCGACCGCGCCGACTTCGGCGAGGCCCTGCGCGACCTGCTGGCGCGTGCCGACGGGGAACGCGTGGAGGTCGCCTGCGGGGGTGGCGTGGGCCGCACGGGCACCGCACTGGCCTGCCTGGCGGTCCTGGACGGCGTGCCCGCCGGCGAGGCCGTCGCCTACGTGCGCACCCACTACTCGCACCGCGCGGTGGAGACGCCCTGGCAGAAGCGCTTCGTCGCCCGCTTCGGCTGAACGCCGTCAACCGGTCCGCGCGCCCGCGAGGGCGGCGGCGGTCCAGTGCGGGGCGCCCGCTCGGCGGGCCACGGCCTCGGCCCGGCGGTAGTGGGCGGCGGCCTGCTCGTGGTCGCCCAGGGCCCTGGCCAGGTCGCCGAGGTGGTGGGCGACCGGGCCGAGGGTGAGCAGGCCGCTGCCCGCGCCCGCCAGTTCGTCGCGGGCCGGCAGCAGGGCGTCGTGCAGGCGGGCCGCGGCGGCGCGGTCGCCGGCGGCGAGGGCGGCCCGGGCGTGCAGGCAGAGCCTGACCTCCAGCAGCAGGTCGTGCGGCGGGTCGGGGATGTCGGCGGCCGGTCGGGTCCACGGCTCGTGCGGTCCGGGGTCCGCGTCCGGCTGCGGGAGGTCGAGGGTGAGCAGGGCCAGGGGCAGCAGGCCCGCGGACAGGCCGGGCATGCCGGTGGACGGCAGGCGCGCGGCGGCGGCGCGGTAGGCGGAGGCGGCCTCGTCGCGGAGGCCGGTGATCGCCAGGCGCAGGGCGGCGTACCAGTCCGTGAAGACGGAGACCAGCGGGAGGTCGTGGCGGTCGGCCAGCGCGTCGGCCTCGGCGGCGTGGTGGTCGGCGGTGGCCAGGTCGGCCAGCGCGGCGTGCGCCTGGAGCTGGATCAGGTGGGCCAGCACCTCGAACGCGACGAGGTGGTGGCGGGCGGCGAGGGCGTGCAGCTCCGCGCCGATCCGGGCGCGTTCCGGCGCCAGGCCCGTGCGGTGGAACTCGTGGAGGAAGCGGCCGTTGAGGGCCAGGGCGAGGAGGAGCGGGTCGTCCAGCCGGCGGGCGAGCGCCTCGGCCTCGCGGGCGGCCCCGGCGCCGCGCGGACCGGTGTCGGCGCGGCGTTCCAGGGCGATGGTGACGAGCAGTCGGGCGCGTTCCCGGTCGTACCCGGCGGGCAGGGCGGCGAGGGTGCGCTCGGCGGCCGTGACCAGGCGGGCGGACAGGGCCTCGTCGTCGTTGGTGGTCCAGATCGCGGGCACGTCGGACGACCCGATGACGGCGGCCGTGCGCACCGGGTCGCCCAGCGCCTCGGCCGCGGTGACGGCGTCGGCGCGGTACCGCCGGGCGGCGGGCAGGTCACCGGTGACGGACAGGGTCCGGACCAGGCCCATGAGGGCGTCGAGGCGGTCCGGGCCGTCGAGGCGGTTCGGGCCGTCGAGGCGGTTCGGGGCGTCGCGGCGGTCCGGGGCATGGCGGCGGTCCGGGGCGTCGGTGCCGGTGAGGTCCAGGACCGCGCGCCACAGGCGGGCGGCCTCGTGTGGCGCGAAGCGGTGCTCGGCGCGTTCGGCGGCGGCGCGGGCGTGGTGGGCGGTGCGGCCCGGGTCGGCCCGACCGCCCGCGCGCAGCAGGTGGTGGGCGACGGCCTCGACCTCGTCCGGCCGGATCGCTTCGAGGACGTCGGCGACCGCGAGGTGCCACCGGGCGCGGCGGGCGCGGGCGGTGTCCTCGTACAGGGCTTCCTGGACGAGGGCGTGGGCGAACCGCAGGTGGTCGGCGTCCCGTTCGACCAGGAAGCCCGCCGCCAGCGCGGACTCCACCGACGTCAGCACGCCCTCCTCGTCGCCCGCGAGCCGCACCAGCACGTCCAGGTCGACGTCCTGGCCGAGGACGGCGGCCTGCCTCAGGTGCGTGCGGGTCCCCTCGGGGAACGCGGCCAGGCGGTGCCGGATCACGTCGCGGACGCCGGTCGGGACCGCGTGCGGCACGGCGTCGCCCCCGGCCCGCCACAGCCGGGTCAGCTCGCGCACGAAGAACGAGTTGCCGCCGCTGCGCCGGTGGATCATGCGGACCTCGGCGGGTGTCGGCCGCCGCCCCGGGGTGGCCCGCACCAGCTCCCCCACCTGCGGTTCGGTCAGCCCGCCCAGGTAGGCGCGGACGGGTTCGGCGCGGGCGGCCCGGGCCAGCGCGCCGGCCAGCGCCGGTGAGATCTCGGTGGACCGGTACGTGCCGACGACCAGCACCCGCTCGGCGGCCGGGTCGGTGACCAGCGAGATCAGCAGGGCCAGGGTCTCCTCGTCGGCCCAGTGCAGGTCGTCGAGCACCAGCAGCACGCGCCCGAGCCCGCCCACGGCGACCGCGACGGCCCGGTGGCGCTCGAACCGCGACCCGGAGGGGACGTCGGGCAGCCCCAGCGCCTCGCGCACCTGCGTCCACGGCCAGTCGGCGGGCGCGCCGGGCGGTTCGGGGCACGCGCCCCACGCGACGCGCCACCCCGCACCGTCGAGGCGACCGGCGAACGCCCTGGCCAACGCGGTCTTCCCGGCACCGGCCGCGCCGGAGAGCAGCACCAACCGCCGCCCCTCCCCCGCCGCCCGGTCCAGCTCGGCCAACTCGTCCGCCCGTCCGACGAACGGGTATCCGGAGCCGGCCGAGGTCGCGCCCGCCCGGTCGGCCGGCGGCACGTCCGATGCAGGGTCCGACACGGCCTGCGGCGGGGTGCCCGGCGCACTGTGCGGCGCAGGGTCCAGCGAGGTGCCCGCCTCGGCGACCGGTGACAGGTCGAGGTGCGGTGCCTGGGCCAGCACGTCGTGCTCCAGCCGCCGCAGCCCGGCTCCCGGGTCGACGCCCAGCTCGGCCCGCAGCACCTCGCGCGCCGACCGCAGCTCGGCCAGCGCCTCGCCCTGCCGCCCGGTCCGGTAGAGGGCCAGGGCCAGCAGCGCGCGCCCGTCCTCGCGCAGCGGGTTCGCCGCGACGTGCGCCCGCAGGTCCGGCACCGACTCGGCCGCCAGGCCCAGCGCCAACGCCGCCTCCGCCCGCCGTTCCAGGGCGAGCAGCCGCAGCTCGTCCAGCCGGTCCGCCTCGCCGCGCGCCCAGCCGTGCCCGGCGAACTCGGCGTACGCCGGTCCCCGCCACAGCGCCAGCACCTCGTCGAGCAGCGCGCGGGCCTCCGCCGGCCGGTCCGCCAGCAGGCGCGTCGCCCCCGCGACCCCCTCCTCGAACCGCCAGGCGTCCACCTCCGACGCCCTCAGCGCGTACCCCGGCGCGGCGGTGACGAGCAGCCGCGCGGGTGTCCTGGGTGGACGGTCCGGCTCCAGCGCCTTGCGCAGCGCGCCGACGAACGTCTGCACCGCCCCGACCGCGCCGTCCGGTGCGCCGTCCTCCCACAGGTCGTCGACCAGGCGCTCGACCGGCACGACCCGCCCCCGCGCGACCAGCAGGCGCGCCAGCACGGCGCGGTGCCGGGGCCCACCCAGGCCGACCGGCCCGCGCGCGTCCTCGGCCACCACCGGCCCCAGCACCCGGAACTCCACCATCGCGGGGACCAACCCTACGCGGCACCCGCGGTGGTGCCGGCCAAGCGCGGACCGGGTGCTGATCGGGCGCTGACCGGGTGCTGACCGGGTGCTGATCGGCGGGCCGCAGCCTGGTGGCACACCACGAAGGAGTCACCATGCCCCCCAGGATCACCGGGTTCACCGAGCAGCGCGTCACCGTCGCCGACGGCGTGTCGCTGCACGTCGCCGTCGGCGGCTCGGGCAGCCCCGTCGTGCTGCTGCACGGCTTCCCGCAGACCCACCTGATGTGGCGGCACGTCGCCGCCGACCTGGCCGCCGACCACACCGTGATCGTCCCCGACCTGCGCGGCTACGGCGCGAGCGACAAGCCCGCCGACACCGACGGCCGCACCTACTCCAAGCGGGTCATGGGCGACGACGTGGTGGCCCTGGCCCGCGCGCTCGGCCACGAGCGGTTCGCCCTGGCCGGGCACGACCGGGGCGCGCTGGTCGCGGTCCGCGCCGGCCTCGACCACCCCGGGGCGGTGACCCACCTGGCGTCGCTGGACGTGCTGCCGACGCTCGACACGTGGGACGTGATGCACGGCACGAGCGCCGCGGTCGGCTTCCACCTCTACCTGATGGCGCAGCCGCCCGGCCTGCCGGAGGCGATGATCGCGGGCGCGGCGGACGAGTTCTTCGGCCACTTCCTGGACGTCTGGGCCACCGACCCGGCCGCGATCCCGGCCGACGTGCGCGCCGAGTACCTGAGGGCGTCGCGCGAGGCGGTGCCGTCGATCGTCGCGGACTACCGGGCCTCCGCCGGCGTCGACGTCGAGGACGACCGCGCGGACCTGGCGAACGGCGTCGTGCTGCGGATGCCGGTCACCGTGCTCCAGCAGGACTGGGGCGCGGCCCTCGGCTTCGACGCCGCCGCGCGGTGGCGGGCGTGGGCCCCGGACCTCGACCACCGGACGGTGACGTGCGGGCACTTCATGGCCGAGGAGGCGCCGGCGGAGGTCGTGAAGGCGCTGCGGGACCTGCTCACCCGCTAGCGCGGTGCACCACCGCGCCCAGGCCGGCGCGGTTGGTCAGGCCCAGCTTCCGGAACACCCGCTCGACGTGCTTGTGGACGGTGCGCACGCTGATGCCGAGGCCCCTGGCGACCTCGGCGTCGGTCGCGCCCTCGGCGATCCAGTGCGCGACCTCGCGCTCCCGCGCGGTCAGGTCGGCCAGCGCGGTGGGCGAGCGGAGGTGCTGGGCGTCGAGCAGCGCGCCGGTGCGGGTCGCGGCGCCCAGGGCCGCCAGCCGGGCCCGCTGCCGCCTGGCCTGGCCGAGGTGCGGGACGAGCAGGTCGAGCACCGCCCGGTCGCGGCCGGTGAAGCCGGGGCGCGACCGGTTGAGCACCGCGGTCAGGCCGATCCTGCCGGTGAGGCGGATGATGCCGAGCAGTTGGTCCGCTGTGCCCTGCGGGCGGTAGAAGTCCGCGTAGAGCGGCAGGCGGCGCAGTTCGCGCGGCGTGACCAGGTCGGTCAGCGCCACCGACTCGCCCACCGCCAGGCGGCCCGAGCGGTAGGCGGCGAAGCCGGGGTGCCCGGACACGGCGTCCGCGAAGCCGGGCCTGCCGGTCAGGTCGCGGTCGGGGTGGGTCAGCGTGACGGCGGCGAGCCTGCGCGACACGTGGTCGCTGTCGATCACGCTGACCTGGTCGCACCCCACCAGGCGACCGAGCAGGACGAGGCCGGTGTCCTCGGCGTCGTCCTCGTGCAGCGCGTGCACGACGTCCAGGGCACCCCGCAGGTCGCGTGCGTGGAGTTCGGCCATGTGGGTTGAGGAGGCGGCACGCCCCGCGCAGATACGGACGCCAGGAGCCCCCAGTGCCCCTGGCGTCCGCGCGCCGGCCCCCGCGGGCGGCTCACGTCCATGAGAGCAGTCGGGGACGCCGGTCCGGCATGGGGAGAACTGCGTACGCCCGGCCGGGCCGCGACGCCGTTCCCGGGCCGCAGCACGTCCCGCCGAACCGACCTCCCGGCGGTGGTCGCGGCGGCACGACCGGGCACCACCCCCGCGTCACGACGTCGGCAGCGTCACGAACCCCTCGCGCACCAGCCAGTCGCGGGCGACGAGGGCCGGGTCGCGGCCGTCCACGTCCACCTCGGCGTTGAGCGCCAGGACCGTCTCGTTGTCGAGCTTCGCCACGATCGGCGCCATCACCCGCTCGACCTGCGGGTGCGCCCGGTGGAACTCCTCGCGCAGCACGATCGCCGCGTTGTACCGGGGGAAGAACCCGCGGTCGTCCTCCAGCGCCAGCAGGTCCAGCGCCAGGATGCGGCCGTCGGTGGTGAACACCTCGCCGACGGTGCACAGGCCGGTCGCCGTGGCGGTGTAGATCGTGCCGATGCCGAACGTCTTGACCTCCACCGCGGCCGGGTCGATGCCGTAGGCCGCCGCCGCGCCCGGGAACCCGTCGCCCCGGCTGAGGAACTCGGTCTCCAGGCAGAACACGCCCTTGTCGGGTTCGCGGGCGACGAGCGCGGCCAGGTCGGAGGTGGTGCGCAGCCCGTGGGCGCGGGCGAACTCCCCGGTGACGGCGAACGCGTAGGTGTTGTTGACCCGCGAGTACTCCAGCCAGCGCAGGCCGTTGCGCTCCAGGTCGGCGTCGCGGACCGCCTCGTACTGCGCCCGTTCGTCGGGGATCGGCTCGGTGTTGCCCAGGTAGCTGATCCAGCCGGTGCCGGTGTAGTCCCACGACAGGTCGACGTCGCCGGTGATCAGCGCCTGGCGGGAGCTGTTGGAGCCCTGGATGTTGGTCATGTCCCGCACCTCGGCCCCGGCGGCGACCAGGGCCACCTCGGCGAGGTAGCCGAGGACCTGGTTCTCGGTGAAGTCCTTGGACCCCACCGCCACCTCGACCCCGGCCAGCTCCGGTACGGGCCGGATCGACCCGGGCGCCACCTCGAACGGCAGCGCGAACGACGACTCCAGGCCGCAGCCCGACGCCAGCAGGGTGGTCGCGACGAGCGCGACGCGGGCGAACCGCGCCTTCACCGCAGCCCCTTCGGTCCCAGGTACGCCTCGGCGACCGCGCCCAGCCAGTCCACCAGCAGCGCGAGCCCCACGGCCAGCACCGCGCCGGTGACCAGGACGGTCACCCGCGAGAGCTTGTAGCCGGTGTCGATCAGCAGGCCCAGGCCGCCGCCGTTGACGAACACCGCGAGCGTGGCCACGCCGACCGCGTGCACCAGCGCGGTGCGCAGGCCGGCCAGGATCAGCGGCACGGCCAGCGGCAGCTCGACCCGGCGCAGCACCGCGCCGGCGGACATGCCGATGCCGCGCCCTGCGTCCACCAGCGCCGGGTCGACGCCCTGGAGGCCGACCACCGTGTTCCGCAGCACGGGCAGCAACGTGTAGAAGGCGATCGGCAGCACCGCCGCCCACAGCCCTTCCAGGCCGGAGACCAGGAAGAACAGCACCAGGATGCCGATGGCGGGCGACGCCTGGCCGATCGTGGCGACGCCCAGGAACACCGGGGCGGCCCGCCGCGCCCACCGCCGGGTGAGCACGACGCCCAGCGGCACGGCCACCACCAGCACCAGCGCGGTCACCACGACGCTGATCACCAGGTGGTCCCAGGTCGCGGACGCCAGCGTGGGCACGTTGATGCTGCCCCGCTCGATCGAGTCGAGGTCGCGGGTGAACGCCCAGGTCAGCACACCGCCGACGAGCACGAGCACGGCCAGCGGCTGGACCAGCAGGCGCAGCCGCTCGGCCCGCTGCCGCGAGGCGGCCACACCCGCCACACCCGCCACGCCCGCCACGCCGGCCACACCGGTCATGCCTGGGCCTCCGCCCGGTCGTCGGCGGCGTGGTCGTCGCGCAGCTTCTGCACGGTGCCGATGACGGCGTCCACCTCCACCAGGCCGACGTACTCGCCGCGCGCGCCCGTGACGACCGCCGCGCCGCCCTCGGTCAGGATCGCCTCCAGCGCGTCCTGCAACGTCGACTGGAGCGTCACGGGGTCGCCGACCGGCCGCGCGGTGCCCGCGTGCACCCAGCTGACCGGCCGGTCGCGCCCGTCGAGCAGCAGCGCGTACCGGTGCGGCGAGCCGGCCAGCCTGCGGCCGACCTCGGCGGGCGAGTCGTGCACCGAGGCCGTCAGCGCCCGGCTCAGCGCGACCTCGCGGACCCGGCGCAGCCGCAGCTGCTTGAGCGACGCGCCGGCGCCGACGAACCCGGCGACCGTGTCGTCGGCGGGGTTGGCCAGGATCGCCTCCGGCGTGTCGTACTGGAGCACCGACGAACGCGGGCCGAGCACCGCGATCCGGTCCCCGAGCTTCACCGCCTCGTCGAAGTCGTGGGTGACGAACACGATCGTCTTGCGCAGCTCCGCCTGGAGCCTCATCAGCTCGTCCTGGAGGTTGCCGCGGGTGATCGGGTCCACCGCGCCGAACGGCTCGTCCATCAGCAGCACCGGCGGGTCGGCGGCCAGCGCGCGGGCCACCCCGACGCGCTGCTGCTGGCCGCCGGAGAGCTGCCGCGGGTAGCGGTCGCGGTACTCGGCCGGGTCGAGCCCGACCAGGTCGAGCATCTCGTCCACCCGGTCGGCCACCCGCGCGCGGCCCCAGCGCAGCAGGCCCGGCACCGTGCCGACGTTCTGGCCGACGGTCAGGTGCGGGAACAGCCCGGCCTGCTGGATGGCGTACCCGATGCCGCGGCGCAGCTCGTCCGGGTCGAGCGACAGCGTGTCCCGCCCGTCGATGGTGATGCGGCCGGACGTCGGCTCGATCAACCGGTTGACCATCCGCATCGTGGTGGTCTTGCCGCACCCCGACGGCCCGACGAGCACCACCGTCTCCCCCGCCGGCACGGTCAGGCTGAACGACTCCACGGCGGGCTCCCGCACGCCGGGGTAGCGCTTGGTCACGTCGACGAGTTCGATCTCACTGGCCACGGATCCCCCTGGAGACGGTGCAGCGGCCGATCAGCGCGAAGATCCCGTCCAGGACCAGCGCGAGGACGACGATGCCGAGCGTCCCGGCGATCGCCTGGTTGGTCGCGTTCGCGCTGCCCGCCCTGGTCAGGCCGGCGAAGATCTCCACGCCCAGCCCCGGGCCGCGCGCGTAGGCGGCGATCGCGGCGATGCCCATCAGCATCTGCGCGGCGACCCGGACGCCGGTCAGGATCGCGGGCCACGCCAACCGCAGCTCGACCCTGGTCAGCACGGTCACCCGGCTCATCCCGACGCCGCGCGCCGCGTCGCGCACCGCGTGGTCCACACCGCCCAGGCCCACGATCGTGTTCCGCACCACCGGCAGCAGGCCGTACAGCACGAGCGCCACCACGGTCGGTTCCACCCCGAGGCCCAGCACCGGGATCAGCAGGCCCAGCAGGGCGAACGACGGGATGGTCAGGACCGCGCTGGTCAACGCCGTCGCCAGGGCCGACCCGACCGGGCTGCGGTACACCGCCACGCCGATCGACACCCCGATCACCGCGGCCAGCAGCGCGCACTGCACCACCGCGCTGACGTGCAGCAGGGCCTCGACCAGCAACCGGTTCCACCGGTCGACCACGAACTCCCAGAAACTCAACGAGGCCCCCCGGTCCGCGCGGGGCGGTCGCCGTGACCGGTGGTCCCCCGACCCGACCATAGCCCGGCGGTGTCCGTTCCGCCCGCCGTTCGGCGGGTCCGCCCGTCGGGCCGGTCGCTCACCCGGCCGGTCTCGGCACGATCAACCCGGTCTCGTAGGCGACCACGACGGCCTGCGCGCGGCTGGACAGGGCGAGCTTGCCCATCATGCGCTTGACGTGCGTCTTCACCGTCGCTTCGCTGAGCACGAGCCGCTGCGCGATCTGGGCGTTGGTCAGGCCGTTGCCGACCAGGCGCAGCACCTCGGTCTCCCGCGCGGTGAGGGTCGCGAGCTGCGGCGCGCCGATCGACGTGGCCCGGTGGTGCTGGGCGTAGGTCTCGATGAGGCGGTGCGTGATGTGCGGGGCGATGAGGATGTCGCCCGCCGCGATGGTGCGGACCGCGGAGATGATCCGCTCCGGCGGGGTGTCCTTGACGAGGAAGCCCGACGCGCCCTCGCCGAGCGCGGTGTAGACGTACTCGGGCAGGTCGAACGTGGTCAGCACCACCACGCGCGGCGGGTCCTCCCCCGCCTCGGCCAGGATCTCGCGGGTGGCGGCGATGCCGTCCAGCACCGGCATCCGGATGTCCATCAGCACCACGTCCGGCGCGGTGGTCGCGGCCAGCGCCACGGCCTGCGCGCCGTCCGCCGCCTCCCCCACGACCTCGAACCCGGGCGCGGCGGTGAACAGCGCGACCAGGCCGGCGCGGATCAGCGCCTGGTCGTCGGCGACGAGCACGCGGACGGTCACCGGTCACCCCCCGTCGACGAGTCCCCCAGCGGCAGGCGCAGGACCACGCCGAACCCTCCCCCGGCACGCGGTCCGGCGGTGAGCACGCCACCGTACAGCTCGGCGCGCTCGCGCATCCCGCGGATGCCGTGCGAGGTCACCGGCAGCCGGAGCGGGACGTGCGCGGCGGACGTGCCGTCGTCGGTCACCGCCAGCGTCAGGGTCTGCGGCCCGTAGTCCACCTCCACCTCGGCACGCGCCGCGGCGGCGTGCTTGAGGACGTTGGTCAGCGACTCCTGCGCGACGCGGTACGCGCACAGGTCCGGTCCCGGCGGCAGGTCCCGGACCTCGCCGGTGACCCGCACCACGACGGTCAGCCCGGCGCCCCGGGCCCGGGCCACCAGGTCGTCCAGGTCGGCCAGCCCCGGCTGGGGCCGGTAGTCCTCGTCGGGGTCGACCCGCAGCACGTCGAGCAGCCTGCGCATCTCGGTGAGCGCCTCGCGGCTGGTCTCGCCGACCGTGCCGATGGCCTGGCGCGCCGTCGCCAGGTCGGTGTCCAGCACGTAGGAGGCGAGACCGGCCTGCAACGAGATCACCGACATGTGGTGGGCGACCACGTCGTGCAGCTCGCGCGCGATCCGCACCCGTTCCGCGGCCACCGCCCGCGTCGCCTCCTCGGCGGCCCGCTCGGCCCGCTCGGACCACCGGCGCGTGCCCTCGCCCAGCACCCACGCGCCGACCACCACCACCGCGGACTGCACGATCTCCGACCACGCGGCCTCGGCGTCGACCCGCAGCACCACGACCGCCAGCACGCACAGCGCCACCGCGACGACCGCCGCCGCCACCGCCCGCGGCCGGAGCACGGCCACGGTGAACACGCCGACCAGCAGACCCACCCCCGCGTTGGGGATCAGGCCGGTGGCCAGCCCGCTGTACGCGGCGACCGCGGCGATGACCACCGCCACGGTCGCCACGGGCGCGCGCTGGCGCAGCGCGATGGGCGCCACCGTGAGGGCCGCCAGCACGCACTCGTGGAACGGCACCGGTCCGTCCGCGCGGCTGATCACCGTGTCCAGGGTGAGCCAGGTCAGCACCAGGGCGAGCAGGACGTCGAGCCGGGCCGGGGTCAGCTGGAAACGCACGGCGCAAACCTAGTCGCGGCCCCGACCACCGTCGCCCACCCGCGGGGTGAGATCGCGCTACCCCCGTGGGGGTAGGGCCCGGTCACGCGCCCAGGTCGGTCAGGCCGGACTCCCAGCGCCGCCTGCGCTCCTCGTCGGACTGCTCCCACCACGGCGTGCCGCGCTCGCCCAGCGCCACCTTGGCCAGCTGGACGCGGTCGCGGGCGCGGCGCTCGGCGTCCGGGTCGCCGGCCCGCAGCGCCCGGCCCACGTCCCGGCGGGACGCCATCAGGGCGCCGCGCAGGCGGGCCGCGGCGTCGTCGGGCACGGTCGGGTCCGTCGCCCGCCACCGCCTGCCGTCGATCACGACGTACCGGCCGTCGGGCGTGCGGGGCGGGGGTTCGTCGCGCGGCACCCGGTCACCGTCGCACGGGAGCGGGCGGCGCGCAGCGCGGCCGGCCGCGGTCCACGGGGCGTGCGCCGGGACCGCGGCCGGCCGCCTCACCCGCGGAACACCCTCGCACCGGCCCTCGCGCCGGACCCGGCGCCGTCCGCCCCCGCGCCGTCCGACCCGGCGCCGTCCGACCCGGCGCCGTCCGCTCCCGTGTCCGCGGGCACCACGTCGTCGAGGAAACCGCCGGACTGGTGGCGCCACAGCCTCGCGTACGCCCCGTCCGCGGCGAGCAGCTCGGCGTGCGTGCCCTGCTCCGCGATCCGGCCCCGGTCGAGCACGACCAGCCGGTGCGCTACGACCAGCGCCGTCCGCCCCTCCATGAGCCGCCACAGCGCCTCCTGGACCAGCACCTCGCTCTCCGAGTCCAGCGCGCTGGTCGCCTCGTCGAGCAGCAGGATCGGCGCGTCGCGCAGGATCGCGCGGGCCAGCGCGACCCGCTGCCGCTGGCCGCCGGACAGCTTGACGCCGCGTTCGCCGACCATCGTGTCGAACCCGAGGGGCAGCGCGTCGGCGAACTCCGTCACGTGCGCGGCCTCCGCGGCGCGGCGGATCTCGGCCTCGGTCGCGCCCGGCCGGGCGAACGCGATGTTCTCGCGCAGCGTCCGGTGGAACATGGCCGGGTCCTGCGGCACGTACGCGATGAGGCCGCGCAGGTCGGCCTGCCGCAGGCGGGCGATGTCCTGGCCGCCGACGAGGATGCGCCCGTCGTCGAGGTCCATCAGCCGCAGCAGCAGCCGGCTCACCGTCGTCTTGCCGCCGCCGGAGCGGCCGACGAGACCGATCCGCGTGCCCGCCGGGATGTCCAGTTCCAGCCCGGTGAACAGCGGCGCGGCACCCTCGTAGCCGAACACGACGCGCTCGAACCTCACCCCGGAGTCCTTGGCCCGCAGCGGTTCCGGGTGCTTCGGGTCGAGCACGGTGGGCGGGTCGAGCAGCAGCTCGGTGAACTGGGCGGCCTCGGTCAGCGCGCTCTCGAACCGCCGGTAGATCTGGTTGAACTCGAACATGATCCGCGTGGCGTTGGTGTAGTAGGCGAACGTCACCACGATCGCCTCCACGCCCAGCCCGCCGCTGACGCCCACCGCGACGGCGAGGCCCAGCGCGTTGGTGAGCACGGACAGCGGCGCGACGACGGTGTCGATGCGCAGGTTGCCGTAGTCCCACGAGCGCAGCGCCAGCGCCCGGTGCTCGGCGGCGCGGTCGCGGTGCTCGGCGCCCTCGCGGTGCTCGGCGGCGAACGCCCGCACCGTCTCCATGTTCATGAGCGTGTCCGCGACGTGGCCGGACACCTGGGCGAACGCGGCCTCGCGCTCGGCGACGAGCCGCTGGCGGCGGCGGATGAGCGGGGTGACCACGAAGCCCGTGAACAGGATCAGCCCGAGCAGCACGACGACCAGCAGCGGGTCGTAGCTCCACAGCACGACGCACGCGAAGGTCAGCGGCACCAGGCTGGCGACGATCTTGAACGCCACCGTGTCCACGAACTCCTCGAAGCGGGACGCGAAGCTCAGCACCCGCTTGGTGAGCGACCCGGCGAAGTTGTCGTGGAAGAACGCCGCGTCCTTGGCGAGCAGCGCGTTCATCGCGTACACCGACAGGTTCTCGATGCCGCGCCCGTCCGTGCGGTTGAGGCAGTGCACGCCGACGCGCCACAGCAGCTCGGCGAACAACATCAGGCCGCCGAACGCCAGCACGTACGGCAGCACGGTGGCGAGGCCGATGTCGCCGCCGCCCGCGAGGCGACCGGCGAGCGCGCCGACCACCAGCGGCGCGAGGTAGAGCAGGCAGGTGTTGCCCAGCGCGGGCAGCACGAGCGCGCCCAGGCCGGTGACGCGGTGGCTGCGCAGCTCCCGGCCGTAGAGGCGCAGGGCGAGCAGGACCGCCTTCTTGCGGTTGTCGTTGGGGGGTTTTCCGGATTTCGGTTCTGGCGGGACCGATCCTCGTAGGGTCGCTCCCGTGGGGCCCGGCGAGACCATCCGACTCCTTCCGGGGGTCACCTCGGCCTCCTCATGCTGCCGCAGTGGACCGGTCGCGGGCGATCGAATATCACCCGCCCGGTGGTCCACCGTGGTAGTCCTGCGGCGTGCACCCAGCTTCACGGGCGATCACCGCCCTGGCCGTCGTGGTCGCCTACGTCACCGCGCACCTGCTGCTCACCGCCGGCCTGGACCTGCGGGAACGGACGCGCTTCGGCGAGGCGCCGGCCCGGGTGGCGGCGTTGGCCGACGACGTGCGCGGGTGCCTCGCGGGCACGCCCGCGTCGTGCGACGGGGTCCGGGCCGCCGCCGCGTGGTTCCGGGACAACGGCCCCCCTTCGGGCAGCCGCACCCTCGTGTCCCTGGCCGCGGGCTTCGCCGAGGACGGCAGCCCGAACGCCGCCGCGCACTACCTCGGCGAGCTGCCCGGGGAGGTCGCGGCGGACCTGGCCGCGCTGGACGCCGAGGCGGACCGGTCGACGGGGCGGGCGCTGTGGTGGGTGGTGGCCTCGGTGCCGCTCGTCGGCGCGGCGCTGTGGCTGCGGCGGCGTCGGCGGGCGGCCGTCGCGGACGTGGTGGAGCTGGTGAGCCGGTACGCGCCGCCCCGCCCGCGGTGGCGGCGGCCGGTGTTCCTGCTGCTCACCGGGGTCGGGTACGTGCTGCTGGTGGGCGGTTTCCTGGGCATCGTCCTGTCGCTGCGCGTCGGCAGGTTGCCGTGGAACGCGTGGGTGTGGGTGTTGCTCGGTGCCGTGGTGGCCACCGCGTCGGCCAGGCTGCTGCTGCGCCACTCGCGCCGGCGCTCGGCGCGCGACGCGGTGCGGGTGCTGGAGGCCGACGGCAGGCGGCCCGTGCTGTACCTGCGCGCGTTCTCCGACGACCCGGCCTCGGCGGCGGTCGACCAGGTGCTCGCCGGTGTGGCCAACCCCCTGCCGATCGTCCACTCACGAGAGGAGCAGCTGGCCTCGGTGCTGCGGGCGTTCGGGCCGGTGATCGCGGTGGGCCGACCGGGCGAGGCGCTGCCGTTCCTGGGCGCGGCCCGCTTCTACCTGCCGCCCGACGACTGGCAGTCGGGGGTGCTGCGGCTGATGGAGCTGAGCGGCCTGATCGTGCTGCGGCTCGGCCCGGGTGACGGCCTGTGGTGGGAGGTGGAGCAGGCGCGCGCCACCCAGCCGCCGGACAAGCTCGTGCTGCTCGTCCCCGGCGACCGCGACGACCTGCACCACCGGCTCGACGGGCACCTGCCGACCCCGGCGCGGCTGGACCTGCTCGTGCCCGCTTCCGCCGACCGCTGGACCGCCGCCGTGATCGCGTTCGACGCCGGTTGGGGCCCGCACGTGGCCCCGGTCCTGCCCGCGGGACCGAAGCCGGGGTCGCCCGCGCACCACGTGGCCCGCGCGCTGGGGTCGGCGCTGGAGTCGGTCGGGGTGCGCCGGCGCGGCCTGGTGGTCCGGGTGAACACCCGGATGCTCGCCGCGATGGGCAAGGTGCTGCTGGTCCTCCCGGCGGCGGCACTGGTGCTGCGCGTGCTCCAACTGGCCGCACCCTGACCGGATCGGTCCACAGTGGACATCCAGAACCGGCCCCGTGCGCCGGCCACCCCGCGCCCACCAGACTTGGGCGGTGATCGCCTTCCGCCCGCCCGAACCGCACCACCGCGAGCACGTGATCCTCGTCGTCGAACGGCTGGTGAGCCGGTGGGCGGCCCGCGACACGGCCGGGGCCAGCCGGCTGTTCGCCGAACGGGTCCGCTGGTGGACCACGCCCCTGCCGGTCGCGCCCTGGCCGCACCGGGTCCGCGACCGGCGCGAGGTCGAGTCGTTCTTCCTCTCCTTCCACTCCGCGCTGGAGCTGAGCGCCATCACCACCCGCGACCTCGTGGTGGACCGGTCGGACGCGGTGCTGACGGGTCGGCTGCACCTGCGCGTGCCGGGCGGCGGCACGGCGGTGTCGCAGGAGTTCGCGCTGGCGGTCACCGTGCGGGACGGCCTGGTCGTCGAGTTCCGGCTGTACCTGGACACGCTCGCGCTGAACACCCTGCTGGCACCGTGACCGGGCGCCTCACCGGGGTGCCTCGTCGGGAGCGCCGGGCGCGCGGTCGGGCACGTCGTCGGGCGTGGCCACCCGCACCCACCCCTTCGCGGCGGCCCGCAGCCCCGCCTGGAAGCGGGTCTGCGCGCCCAGCGCGTGCATCAGGTCGTGCAGGCGCCGCTGGAACGTGCGGTAGCTCAACCCCAGCTGCCTGGCGATGCCGCGGTCCGGCATCCCGGTGGTGAGCAGCGCGAGCAGCCGGGCGTCCTCGGCGGACAGCGGCTCGCGGTCGTGCACGGCCGGCGGCAGCGCCTGCGACCACAGCCCCTCGAACAGCGCGCCCAGCGCGTCGAGCAGCGCGCAGGGGCGCACGACGAGCGCCGTGACCGGCTCGGCCGCCGAGTCCAGGGGGACGAGGCCGAACCGGCGGTCGACCAGCACCATCTTCAGCGGCGCGCCGACCACGACCCGCACCTCCCCGCCCGGCGGCGGACCGGCGTCCGGGTCCCCGTCGAACGCGTCCCGCTCCAAACCGTCCCGCTCCAGGCCGGCCCGCTCCAGGCCGGCGCGGTCGTGGACGCCGCGGACGACCACGCCGCGCTCCAGCAGCTCCCGTGCCGCGGCGTGCGGCACTCGGGGCGGCTGCGCGCGGGGCGGCTTGTCGACGAACCGCACCTCGTGGCGCGCCGCGCGCACCAGCCGGCCCACCCGGCGGGCGATCGCGTCCGCGCCGCGCACCACCTCCAGCAGCTGCTCGGGGTCACCGCCGCGAGCCGCGAGCCGGTGCCGCTCCCGCAACTCCGCGCGCAGCCCGCGCACCTCCTCCAGCTCGCGCTGCTTGCGCACGAGCAGCCCGCCGAACGCGACCTCGGGGGCTACCGCGTCGAACCGCGCGGGACGCCCCGCGTCCCGGGTGGCCAGTTCCAGGTCGACGAGCCTGCGCAGCACCGCGGCGACCCGCCGGCCGCCGACGCCGAGCCGGTGCCCCAGTTCGGCCGCGGTGCCCGGGCCGTCGAGCAGCGCCCGGTAGGCGTCGAGGTCCACCGGCCTCAGGCCGGCGTGCGTCCCGTCGGTGCGGGCCGGGGCGGTGTCGTGCGGAACCATGGCGCTCACCCGTGTTCTCGGAGTGGTCGGTTGTCCCGCGCGGTCGGGCGCGGGACAATGCGTCGACGTGGCTGGGACGAGGGACGAGCTGGTGACCGCGGCGGCGGTCGTGTTCGACCGGGACGGTTACGGTCGCGCGACCGTCGACCGGGTGTGCGACCTCGCGGGCGTCACCAAGGGCGCGCTGTACGGCCACTTCTCGTCCAAGGCGGAGCTGGCCGCCGCGGTGGTCGACCAGGACGCGCTGGAGTTCTCCCGCACCCGGGAACGCCTCCAGCGCCTGCTCCGCGACCCCCTCCAGGTGCTCGTCGACCTCGGTCACCTGGTGCCCGCCGGCCGCGACGTCGCGGGGCGGCTGCTGTTCAGCTCCCCCGTGTGCGACGCGGTCGCGGGGCGGCAGTTCGAGCGGTGGAGGACCGCGGTGCACGACCTGCTGCGCGCCGCGTCGTACCGGGGCGAGCTGCTGCCCGGCGTCGACCTCGACGGCACCGCGCGGGGCGTGGTGACCTCGCTGGTCGGCGCGCGACTGCTGTCCATGGCGCTCGCCGGACCGGCGGACGGGCGGGTCACCGCGCTGTGGCGGGGCCGGCTGCCCTCCGTCGTGCGCGCCGAGGTGCTCGCGCGGCTGCGGCTCGGCCCGCCGCCCGACCCCGCGCCCTGAGCACCCCATGACGTGCGCGCCTCACGCCCTGAGCACGGCCCAGATCAGCGTGCCGTCGGTCCACGTGGTGGACCAGCCGCAGCGCTCGGCCCGACCCGGCGCGGCGGCGACCGCGCGGCGCAGGTCCCACGAGTCGCAGCGCACCGGCGCGTCGTCGCCCACCGCGATCACGAACAGGTCGTGCCACCACTCGAACGCGATGGTCGGCCGCTGCGGCAGCCCCCGGTCCACCAGGTCGACCAGCCTCGACGCGACGCCGGTCACCGGTCCGCCGAGCCGTTCCAGGCTCCACACGCGGCACGCCTCCTCCGCGGCGAGCCGCGCGAACACCGACGCGCCCACGCGGGGCAGCGGCATCCGCACCACCCAGCGCCGCGGCGGCGGGCCGACGGTGGCCACCGCCTCCTCGACGGTGCCGTAGGACGGCAGGTCCCAGGTGGTGCCCGGCTCCGCGCCGGCGAGCAGGATCGGCACGCCCGGCCACTCCGCGACCTGGTCGCGCACCACCCGGAACACGGTGGCCGCGAGCGGCGGCGTGACGCGCAGCTCGGCCAGGTCGACCACGATGGCGGCGGGCTCGGCGAGGGCGGTCATCACCAGCACGTCGCGCAGCGCCGAGTAGTTGCCCGGCACCAGCAAACCGGACAGGTGCAGGATGGACACGCCGTCCTGCCCGAACACCTGCACGTGCAGCAGGTCGTCGTCCACCGCAAC
The DNA here is from genome assembly GCF_052936295.1 of Saccharothrix sp. DSM 118769. NCBI lineage: Bacteria > Bacillati > Actinomycetota > Actinomycetes > Pseudonocardiales > Pseudonocardiaceae > Saccharothrix > Saccharothrix sp. DSM 118769. The sequence goes on from NZ_CP193627.1 coordinate 5,147,695, forward strand.
CCTCCAGCCGGTTGACCGCGCCCCGGGCGCTCACTACCCTCGGTGACGGAGGTGGGAACCTTGAGTCACCTCGACCACCCGTGCCACACCAGGGACCGCCTCGTCGCGGCCGGTATCGACCTGTTCGACCGGGACGGGTACGAGAACACCTCGCTCGACGCGCTGTGCCACCGCGTGTCGGTGACGAAAGGCGCGCTGTACCGGCACTTCCCGTCCAAGCAGGCACTGGCGGTGGCCGTGGTGGAGGAGCACTTCCGGCGCTGGCACGACGTGCGCGCCGAGGTGGAGGCCACCGGCGTCGGTCCGCTGCGCACCCTGGTCGAGCTGACCTGCCGGATGTGCTCGCTGACCGACCGGCTGCCCGCGGTGCGGGTGGGCGTGCGCCTGCTGCTGACCAGCGAGCTGTTCGACCTGCTGGCGGGCGTGCACTTCGTGAGCCTGCTGGTGGTGGTCCGCGACCTGCTGGGCCAGGCCGTCGCGGCGGGCGAGGTCGTGGCCACCGCGGACGTGCGGGAGGAGGCCGAGGGCATCGCGGGCGCGGTGATCGGCGCCCAGGCGCTGGCCGCGGTCACCACGGGACTGGACGACGCCGGCGAGCGGATGCGCGCGGAGTGGGCGCACCGGTTGGCGAGGTTGAGCACCTCGGGTCACCTGGGCGAGGCGCGCACGTCGACGGGCTGAGGCGGGGCGGGCTAAGGCGGGGCGGGCTAAGGCGGGGCGGTCGCACCCGGTCGGCGGGCACCCGTTCGCGCGGTACCGGCGGTCTGCGCCCCGCGCGGCGGCCGTCGGGGAGGCGCCGCCGCGGCACGACGGGCGGACCGGGCGCCGCACGGTGGTGGGGTGGGACTCCCGCAGCAGGGACAACCGCGCCGTCTCCCTCCAGCCGCACGCCACCGCGCGGCGACGGCCCATTGTGCGCACCGGCCCTCGGCGGCCGGCAAGGGGCCGCTTCCACGGTCACACCGCCGCGGTGAACGCGTCGATCCGGGACGCCAGCTCGCGCGCCGAGGTGTCCTTCGGGTGGCGGTCGGCGAGCGCGCGCAGCTCGGCCAGCCGGTCCGACAGCCGCGCGGAGTGCACGGTCGGCGCGGAGGCCAGCGCCTGCTCGCCCACCCGGGCCGCCTGGTCGGCGTCGCCGTCGAGCAGGTGGTTGGTGCTCAACGCGATCAGGCAGAACACCCGGCTGCGCACCATGCCCTCGGAGTAGCCGAAGACGGCGTTGGTCAGCGCCGGGACGGCGGTCCCGGTGTGCGCGAGGTCGACCGTCCGGGCGAGTTCGGTGTGCACCATCCCGGTCATCGCCGACAGGTCCACGTCGTCGAAGAAGCGCGCCCAGCCGGGCGGCGCGGCCGGACCGCTGCGGGCGAACCGGTCGTGCGCCTGGTGCAGGTCGGCCAGGGCGGCGGGCCGGTCGCCGAGGCCCGCGTGCGCCCACGCCATGTTGACGTGCAGCACGGAGGCCGCGTGCGGCGAGCAGCCGGTGGCGAGGCCGAGGGCGAAGCGGCCCAGCGCCTCCCGGTGCTCCCCCAGGTGCAGGTGCACCCGGCCCAGCCGGTAGTGCACGTTCGCCGCGAGGTCCTGGTGCCCGGCGTCCCGCGCGAACTCCAGCGCCACCCGCCAGTGGAGTCGGGCGGCGCGCGTCAGGCCGGTGTCGAAGCACATCCACGCGGCGAGGTTGTGCAGGTCGCCCAGCGAGGCCAGCAGCTGGGTGCGCACCAGCGCCGTGCAGTGCGCTTCGAGCAGCTGGTCGTTGTTCGCCGCGCGCACGAGGGCCGCGTCGCGGCACACCCCGCCCCCGAACCGGTAGTCCAGGTCGCGCAGCTGGTGGACCTCCGCCTCCAGCCGCGCCACGTCCGCCAGCCCGATCCGCCCCGGAACGCCGCGCTCAGCCATGGCCGCACCTCCCACCGGCAGCATGACGCGCCCGCGGGCGCGCGGCGGCGCGGACGCCCGGTACCACGCCACCGGACGCGTGCCGGGGGTCGGGCATCGCGGTCAGCCCAGGCCCCACCCGCGGCGCCCGGAGCGGGTCTCCGCCTCCGGCGCGAACAGCAGCCGCCAGGCCGCGACGTCCTCCGCGACCTCGCCGAGCCCGCGCTCGCTGCTGTAGGCGTGCGCCCGCAGCCGCACCAGCGCGGTGGCCGTGTCGCACCCCAGCTGCACGGCGATCGCGTCGGCCGCCTGCCGCACCGTCGACCACCTGGTCGACACGGGGTCGGTGCCGGGCTCGTGGGGCGCGCCGTGCAGCATCAGCGCCAGGGCCGCGTCGGCGAGCAGCAGCCCGTCCACCACCTGGTCGTCACCCAGGTCCACCGGCGCGCGGTGGTGCACCTCCAGGCACCCGACCACAGCCGCGCCCATCACCACCGGGAACGCCGCCAGCGCGCGCACGCCCCCGTCCACCGCGTGCGGCAGGAACACCGGCCAGCGCACCTGGCGGTCCACCACGCCCGCGTCCGGCACCAGCACCGGGTACTCCTCGGCCAGGGCGTCCAGCGCGGGCCCCTCGCCGACCGTGATCTGGGCCTCGGCGAGCCGCGCCGCGCCGTCGCCCACCACGGCCACCGGCTCGGTCAGCACCGGGTCCACCGCCTCGTAGAGCACCACGCCGTCGGCGGCCAACGCGCTCATCGCCACCTCGCACACGTGCCGCACGCCGGCCTCCACCTCCTCCCCGTCAGCCCGGCGGAGGATCTCGTCCCACAGCAGCGACCGTCTCGCGTCGTCCGACCGGCTACCCATGACAGCAACGATGCTGCCCGGTCACGGCGTCCGCGCGCTGGGGGCCGATGTTTCCGCGCCACCCGGCATACCGGTGCCCCGGTACCGGTACCGGGAGCCGCCCGTAGGGTGGGCGCCGTGGGATTGTTCACCGTGCCCGAGGCGCGCGAGGAGCTGGCCCGGCTGCGGCCGGTGCTCGACGAGATCGTCGCCGTCCGGGCGGACGCCGCCGAACTGGCCGCCGCCGTCCACGCGGGTGACCGCACCGGGCTCGGCGGGCTGCCGGAGCTGAAGGCCGCCCAGGCCAGGCTCGACGACCTGATGACCGCGGTGCAGCGCACCGGCGCCGAGCTGAAGGGCTTCGCGCCGCTGCTGGTCGACTTCCCGGCCGACCTCGACGGCGTGCCCGTGCTGCTGTGCTGGCTGGAGGGGGACGAGGGCCTGGACTGGTACCACCGGGCCGACCTGGGGTTCGCCGGCCGTCGCCGCCTCCCCTGACCGAACTGCGGAACGGCGGGAACCACGTAGGCTCGCACCGTGAGCGAGATCAACGAGCACCCCGAGCACAGCAAGGGCGGGACGTACTCGGTCAAGGGCAAGGAGTTCACCCGCGACAGCCGGTACATCACGACCCGGATCACCACCGACGGGCGCGACGGGTTCGCGGTCGAACCCGGCCGGTACCGCCTGGTCGCCGCGCGGGCCTGCCCGTGGGCGAACCGGGCGATCATCGTGCGGCGGCTGCTCGGCCTGGAGGACGCGATCTCGCTCGGCCTGCCCGGCCCGACGCACGACGCCCGCTCGTGGACGTTCGACCTCGACCCCGGCGGCCGCGACCCGGTGCTCGGCATCGAACGCCTCCAGGAGGCGTACTTCAAGCGCGACCCCGACTACCCGCGCGGCATCACCGTGCCCGCCCTCGTGGACACCACGACCGGCGCGGTGGTCACCAACGACTTCGCGCAGATCACCCTCGACCTGTCCACCGAGTGGCGCGCGCACCACCGCGAGGGCGCGCCCGACCTGCTGCCCGCCGAGCACCGCGAGGAGCTGGACGCGGTGGTGGAGCGGGTGTTCACCGAGGTGAACAACGGCGTGTACCGGTGCGGTTTCGCGGGCAGCCAGGAAGCCTACGACGAGGCGTACGACCGGCTGTGGACGGCGCTGGACTGGCTGGAGGAGCGGCTGGCGGACCGGCGCTACCTGGTCGGCGACACCATCACCGAGGCCGACGTGCGGCTGTTCACCACGCTCGTCCGCTTCGACCCGGTCTACCACGGGCACTTCAAGTGCAACCGGAACAAGCTCGCCGAGATGCCGAACCTGTGGGGCTACGCGCGAGACCTCTTCCAGACGCCCGGCTTCGGCGACACCGTCGACTTCGTGCAGATCAAGCGGCACTACTACGTCGTGCACACCGACATCAACCCCAGCGGGATCGTGCCGCAGGGCCCGGACCTGTCGGGCTGGACCACGCCGCACGGCCGGGAGGCGCTGGGCGGCAGGCCGTTCGGCGACGGCACCCCGCCGGGCCCGGTCCGCGAGGGCGAGCGCGTCGACCCGGCCCACACGCCGCCGGCCGCCTGATCGGCTACCCGGTCGGGTCGGCGGTGGCGGCGAGGGTGCGCAGGGCCTCGTAGGAGCGCTGGACGAAGGTGGCGCGCGGGGTCGGGCCCGCGTTGGTCAGGGTCACCAGTGCCGTGCGGCGCTGGGGGCTGAACCCGGCGAACGCGGTGAACCCGCGCGTCCCGCCCGAGTGGAACACCAGGTCGTGGCCGGGCCGGTGGCGGAGGTTCCACACCAGGCACAGGTGCTCGGTCGCCGACCGGGCCACCCTGGGCGTGCTGACGTCGACCGCGGCCGGGGTGCGCCGCTCCAGCAGCGCGGTCAGGTAGGCGAGCAGGTCGCGCGCGGACGAGCGCAGGCCACCCGCGGCGGGCATCCCGGGCATCTCCCACGGCGGGCGCGGCCGGCCGCGCAGGTGGCCGGTGGCCTGCGGCGCGGCGGCGAAGCCCGTGTCCGGCAGGCCGAGGGGGCGGCAGATCCGCTCGACGACCAGGTCCTCGTACCGGCGACCCGCGGCGGCGGCCAGCGCCTCGCCGAGCACGGCCCCGCCGAAGTTCGAGTAGCGCACGCGGTGGTCGCGCCGGACGCGGGTGCGCCGCAGCGCCGCCGCCATCGCCGCCGGCCCGAAATCGCGGTACGGGTTGGTCCGCCACGCGGGCAGGGCCGCCCGCAGCAGCCCCGGTGGCAGCCTCGGCAGGCCCGACGTGTGGGTGGCGAGCCGCTCCAGGGTGACGCCCTGCCCCAGCCGGGTCGACAGGTGGCGGTCCACCGGGTCGTCGTGCCGGACCTCGCCGCGGACCACGGCGTCGGCCAGCAGCAGCGCGGTGAACGTCTTGGTCAGCGACCCGATCTCGAACCGGGTGCCCGCCGTCGCCGGGTCGCCCGGCGCCGCGTCGCCCGCGACGAGCAGCACCTCCTGGTCGCCCCGCCGGGCGGCGACGGCCACCGCCGAGGTCGCCGGGGCCAGCAGCGGCGCCAGCACGTCGGCCCCGACGGCCGTCACGGCGTGAGGTCGAGCAGGCGCGACAGGGCGATGGTGCCCGCCACGACGGCGACCACCGCGGTGTGCTGGTGGTCCGCGAACCGCTGGTGCGGGTCGTCGGTCACCGGCTCGCCGTTGCGGGGCACGAGGCCGTCGTCGTGCTGCACGGCGGCGAACGCCTCCCACTCGGCGGCGTCGACGCGCGGCCGGGGCAGGCAGGCGCCGACGATCAGCAGCTCGCCCACCAGGTCCCACTCCCGCGCCTCCACCCACACCTCGACCCAGACCGGCAGCCACGCCTCCAGGTAGCCGACCACGTCGTCGGGCAGGCCGTGCGGCAGCGCGCCCCAGTCGGTGAGGTGGAAGACCGTGTGCGTGGCGCAGTAGGCGGTGAACCAGTCGATCGCCCACGGTTCCGGTGTGCGGCCCAGCCACGTCGCGCGGGTCAGGGCGTCCCAGTCGTCGGCGCGCGGGATGCCAGCCACGCGGTGCGCGTTGGCGACGGCGAGCCGCCGGTTGGGCAGCAGCTCGGTCATCGAGTCGGTCGTCGAGGTGTGCGCCAGCACCCGCTCCAGCCCGGGGTGCCGGTGGCCGCCGCGCTGGAAGTGGGCGTACGCCTCCAGCGGGTCGGTGATCAGCGAGTGCCGGAGCTGGCGCTCGTAGAGCAGGTCGCCGCGGCGGAGCTGGTCCCAGCCGAAGTCGAGCAGCTCCCGCGCGTGCTCCAGTCGGCGCGACCCGGCCACGCCCTCCCGCAGCACGAGGGAGGCGGCCAGCGCCGACTCGCACAGCGGCTTGTAGACGGTGTCGAGGTCGCCGAGGCCCATCAGGTCCCGGTCGGGGAACGCGCCCAGCTCGCGGTTGCGGTGCAGCCAGTCGAACGCCCGGGTGGCGACCTCGTGCGCGGTGCGGGTCGTGGTCACGGGCGCCCCCGGTCGAGGAGGAGGTCGGCGATCGCCAGGTCCAGCAGCAGTCGGGGTTCGCCGGCCGCGTGCAGGCGCAGGTGCTCCAGCAGGGGCGCCGGGTCGAGCGGCACGTCGTCGGCCAGCAGCGCGACCCACCGGGCCAGCCGGGCCGCCGTCGGGTAGTCGCGGCGCAGCACCGCGCGGGTGGCGCCCCGGGACAGCGCCAGCGGCTCGCGGGCCACCGCCTCGACCACCGGGCCGCCCGCGCCGGGCAGCGCCAGGGACGACAGCTGCGCGACCGCGACCGCCCAGCGCGACCAGTCGTCCGCCGGGCCGAGCACGTCGACCGCCTCGCCGGGCGGCGTGGCCGCGTGCACGGCGACGAGCCGGGTGGTGGCCCAGTCGCGCCACGCCTCGGCGGACCCGGGCTCCGGGAGGTTCTCCCCCACGAGGGAGGAGAGCAGCCGCGCCGTGGCCCAGTCCCGCCAGGCCATCACGTGCTGCTCGTGCGTCGCCGGCCGCCGGACGGGCGGGAACGCGCCGAAGGCGTCGGCGACGACACCCGCGTCCCGGGCGTCCAGGGGGCGGTCCGGCAGCAGGTGCGGCGCGAACAGGTCCGCACCCACCAACCGGACCGCCCCCAGGCCGGCCACGACGTCGGCGCACGAGTCCAGGAAGTCGGCGATGCCCGCCGTGCTGCTTCCGTGGAGCGCGCCGAGCACGCGACCGGCCAGTGCGGTGGCCGCGTCCGCGTAGGACGAGCGGCTCACCCTCCCTTCGGCGGTCACTACTCCTCGGGCTCCTTCGGCGTGCTGGGCGAGGCGAGCAGGAGCGCGAGCAGCACTCCGGCCGCCTGCGGCGCGAAGCGCGGCGGGTCGGCGTAGACCGCCTCCGGCTCGGCCATGAGCGCACCCAGCTCGGACAGGTCCTCCGGTGTCCCGACCGGCCGGACCTCTGTTCGTAGAGCCATCACAACCTCCTTGTGGGGCAACAGGTACACCTCCGAGTGGAGCACACGAAAGCTCATCCGTCCGAGGGGGAAAGCACATCGGCGACCAATCCACCCGGGCGAGTGATGCACCACGCTCGGTAACCCCGAAGCCGCGGCGCGCCCGGCCGTAGCGGTGCGGGGACGAGGGACGATCACGTTCGGGGAGGACATCCCCACCAAGCCCGAAGGAGGGCGCATGCCCCGCTCATCCAGGCTGCTCGCGGCGGTCGTCGCGGCAACGCTGGTCGTGTCCGGCACGGCGGTCGCGCAGGTCGCGGACGCCGACGTCGTGTTCTTCAGCCCCACCACCCGGGCCGGGGTGGCGGTCGGCGTGCCCGTCCTCGTCACCGGGGCCTCGGTCACCCCGGACACCGGCGCGGTGGTCGCCACCGAACTGACCTTCGACGGTGGCGCGACCTGGGTCCAGGCCACGCCGGTGCGGGTGCTGAGCGGTTTCCGCGTCGACTGGACGTACCTGTGGACGCCGACCGCCGCCACCGACGCGGTGGTCGCCGGGCGCGCCGTCACCGCGTCCGGTCCCGGCGCGGCCGGCGAGACGCTGGTCCTGCACGTGGGCGGCGGGACGGTGCCGCAGCCGGTGAACTGCGCCGTGCGGTGCGAGATGTACACGCCGTACGCGGAGGAGGTCCAGGACACCGACACCCTGCCGGTCGAGGTGGGCCTGAAGGTCCGCGTGGACCGGCCCGGGCTGATCCTGGGCGCGTCGCTGGGCCGGGGCGCCTACCGGGGGCCGATCCTGCTGCGCCTGTGGTCGGACGGCGTGCTGCTGGCCGAGCAGCCGTGGGACCACCCGGGCCGGATGGCCGAGATCGACTTCGCGACCCCGGTGCCGGTGGAGCCGGGCCGCGACTACGTGGTGTCGTACTACACGCCGCAGGGCGGGTACCTGGTGGCGGAGCACGCCCTCACCGGCACGGTCGTCGACGCGCCGTTCACCGCGCCGCACGACGGCGTGCGCGGCGCGGGCGTCTACCGCTACGGCGTCGGCGGCGGGTTCCCGACCGACGGCTACCGCGACAGCCACTACTTCGTGCAGCCCGAGTTCCGGGGCTGACGGCCCGGGGGGCGGGACCGCGCGCGGTCCCGCCCGCCCGCTCAGCCCTCGAGCACCTCCCGCAGCCGGGCGGCGAAGCGCTCCGGCTCCCCGGCGAACCCGACGTGGTCGCCGGGGAACGCGGTCGGTTCCACGCCGATCGCGGCGGCCAGCGCCCTGGACGTGCGGTCGCACAGCTGGCCCGCCGACTCCTCGCCGATGCCGACCACCACCCGGGACGGCGAGGCGCGCAGCACGTCCAGGTCGGGCGCCCAGAACGCGGTGGGCACGAGCATGGCCGAGTGCTGGTAGTCGGCGTCGGCGACGTCCTGCGGCGACCGCTCGCCGCCGGCCATGTGCTGCACGACCTCCTCGGGCAGGTCGATCGCCGCGAGCGCGAGGAACTTGCGGAACGCGCCCACGTGGTCGCCGCCGAGGTGGGTGGCCGCGATGTCCTCGGTGCGCGCCCGCAGCTCGGCGCGGTCGTCCAGCAGCCCGCTCAGCGGCGGTTCGTGCGCGACGGCGGTGCGCACGAGGTCGGGGCGGGCCTGCACGAGGGCCAGGGCGCTGACCGCGCCGCCGCTGGAGCCCAGCACGGCGGCGGGGCCGGCGTCGACGTGCTCGATCAGCCGGGCGAGGTCGTCGGCGCGCAGTTCCGGCGTCGAGTCGCGCTCCCGGTCGTCCACCGGGCTGCGGTTGATGCCGCGCGGGTCGGTGGTGAGCACGGTGTGGTCGGTGGCCAGCAGGTCGGCCAGCTGTTCGAACGGGCGTGCGTCCATCGGCGCGCCGACGAGCACGACGAGCGGCCCCGTGCCGCGCAGCTCGTAGTGCAGGGACGCGTCCGGGACGCGCAGGGTGCCGGTGGTGGCGGTCATCGGGTTCCTCCTGGTGGCGGGGTCGGTGTTGGGCGTTCGGGGTACTGGACTCCCGCCGTCGGGCAGAATCGTCGGTCGTGAGCGAAGTTTTTCCGGCACCCGTCCCGGAGGACCCCGACGTGGACCGCGCGCGGGCCGGCGACACCGCCGCGTTCACCCGTCTGGTGCAACCGCTGCGGCGGGAGCTGCACGCGCACTGCTACCGGGTGCTCGGCTCCGCCCACGACGCCGACGACGCCCTCCAGGACGCGCTGCTGCGCGCGTGGCGCGGCTTCGCCCGGTTCGAGGGGCGCGGTTCGCTGCGCGGGTGGCTCTACACCGTCGCCACCCACGCCTGCCTGGACGCGGTGGCGAGCCGGGCGCGGCGCGCGCTGCCCGTCGACCTCGGCCCGTCGAGCGAGCGCGCCCGGCCGGACGACGCGCCGCGCACGGACGTGGCGTGGCTCGGCCCCTACCCGGACGTGGTCGGGCCGGACGGCGCGGTCGCCCGGCGCGAGGCCGTGGAGCTGGCGTTCGTGGCGGCGCTCCAGCACCTGCCGGGCAACCAGCGGGCGGCGCTGCTGCTGTTCGACGTGCTGGGGTTCTCGGCGGCCGAGATCGCCGAGACCCTGGGCACGACCACGACGTCGGTGAACTCGGCGCTGGCCCGCGCCCGCCGGGTGGTGGCCGAGAAGGCGCCCTCGGTGGGCGGGCAGCGGTCGCTGCACCGCGTCGGCGACGTGCGGCTGCGCGAGGTCGTGGCCGGGTTCTGCGCGGCGCTGGAGCGCGGTGACGCGGACGCGATGGTCGCGCTGCTCACCGAGGACGTCACCTGGTCGATGCCGCCGCTGCCGCACTGGTACCGGGGCGTGGACGCGGTGATGGACTTCGTGGTGCGGGTCCCGATGACGGGGTGCGGTTCGTGGCGGCACCTGCCGACGAGCGCGAACGGGCAGCCCGCGGTGGGCTGCTACCTGCGGCGGCCGGGATCGGCCGGGCCCCACGAGGCGTGGGCGGTCACCGTGCTCGGGCTGCGCGGCGACCGGGTCGCCGAGGTGGTGTCGTTCATCGGGGCCGAGCACTTCGCGCTGCTCGGCCTGCCCTCGTCACTGCCCTGACCCGGCCGGTCCCGACGTCGCCGCAGCACCCGCGCGGTGCTACTGGTCGGCGGTGGGGTCCCCGCGCAGCAGCGGCGTCAGGGCGAGACCGGCGAGGTTGGCGGCGGCGGCGCTGGACAGGGCGATGGTCCAGCCGACCGGCCCCAGCGGGGTGCAGCCGAAGAAACCGCTCACGCCCGGCGTCTGGACCACCCCGGCCAGCGCGGCGGCCGATCCCAGGCTCGCGGCCAGCACCGCGCGGTCCGCGCCGCCGGTCAGCAGGGTCTGGCCCAGCTGGGTGCCGACGAGCGCCACCAGCGCCACGGTGCTCGCCCGGCGCGCCCGGCCGGTGACCCTCGCCGCCGCCCACGCGGCGGTCGCGCCGAGGGTCGTCGTCACCGCCCGCGCGGTCACGTCCCGGGTCAGCGCCGACCCCAGCGACGACGTCGGCCCCTCGCGCAGCAGCTCCGGCACCGACTCGCCGTCCGGCCTGCTCAGCGCGATGGCCATGGCGGGCGCCAGGTCGGTCAGCAGGTTGACCAGCAGCAGCTGCCGGGCGGTCAGCGGCGAGCGGCCGGTCAGCGCCGACCCGAGCACGCTGAACGCGATCTCGCCGAGGTTGCCGCCCAGCAGGATCGCCAGCGCCTCCCGCACCGACGCCCACATCGCGCGGCCCTCGACCAGGGCGGCCACGATCGTCTCCAACCGGTCGTCGGTGACGACCAGGTCGGCCGCGGCGCGGGCGGCCGGGGTGCCGCGACCGCCCAGGGCGATGCCCACGTCGGCCAGCCGGATCGCGGGGGCGTCGTTCGCGCCGTCACCGGTCATCGCGACCACGCGGCCCAGCCGCTGGTACCCCTCGATGATGCGGACCTTCTGCGCGGGCGTGCAGCGGGCGACGACGTCGGCGGTGTCCAGCAGCGCGTCCAGCGACTCGTCGTCGAGGGCGTCGACCTGCGCGCCGGTGACGACGGTGACCGGGCCGTCGCCGTTGACCTCGGTCGCGATGGCCTCGCCGGTCGCCGGGTGGTCGCCGGTGATCATGACGATCCGCACGCCCGCCGCGCGCAGGGCCGCCGCGGCGGGCGGCGCGCCCTCGCGGACCGGGTCGGCGAGCGCGACGAATCCGACCAGCCGCAGCCCGCGCACGTCGTCGTCGGTGACGCGGTCGCGCCGGAACCCGGTGCGCTCGGCGACGGCGAGCACGCGGTGGCCGCGCGCGGCGAGCCGGTGCACGCGGGCGTCGAGCCGCCTGCGGGTGCGGGCGTCGAGGTCGCAGCGCGGCAGGACGACCTCGGGCGCGCCCTTCGCGCTCAGCACCCCGGACGCGCCGAGCACCGCGTGGTACCCGCGCGACGGTTCGAACGGCAGCGCGTCGACCGGCACCCACCCCTCCCCCGGTCCCACCCGGACCGAGCGCGCGCCCTCCAGCACGGCCCGGTCGGTCTGGTGGGCGAGGTCGGCCGGGTCGTCGGCGCACGGCGTGGCGCGCACGGCGGCGGCCAGCACCTCGCGCAACCCGTCGTCCAGGACGCCGGGGGCGGCGGTGCGGCGGCCGTCGTCGACGAGGCCGACGGCGAGCCTGCCCTCGGTCAGCGTGCCGGTCTTGTCGAAGCACAGCACGTCCACCCGCCCCAGCGCCTCGATGGTGCGCGGGTTGCGGACCAGCGCGCCGTGCTCGGCGAGCCTGCGCGCGGCGGCCAGTTGGGCGGCGTTGACCAGGAACGGCAGGCCCTCGGGCACCGAGGCGACGGCGAGGTTCACCGCCGCGCCCATGCTCTGCCGCAGCGGCACGCCGCGCAGCAGGCCCAGCCCGGTCACCGCGGCGGCCGACCCGAGCGCGACCGGCATGGTGCGGCGGGTCAGCTCGGCCAGCCGCGCCTCGACCCCGGTGGTCGGCCTGGCCCGTCGTGCCGCCGCCATGCCGCGGCCGACCTCGGTGGCGTCGCCGGTGGCCACGACGACGGCCAGGGCCTCGCCGGCGGCGACCGTGGTGCCCTCGTAGAGCATCGACGAGCGGTCGGCGAGGTCGGCCGCCACCACCGGCGCGACGCCCTTGGGCACCGGGAGGGACTCGCCGGTCACGGACGACTCGTCGGCCTCCACGCCGTCGCCCCCCAGCAGCCGGCAGTCGGCGGGCACCACGTCGCCGGCGACCAGCCGCACCACGTCGCCCACCACGAGGTCGTCCGAGGTCAGCTCCTGGTCCCGGCCGTCGCGCACCACCGTCGCCCGCACCGCCGACCGCGCGAGCAGACCGGCCAGCGCGCGGTCCGTCACGACCTGCTGCACGCCGCCGATCAGCGCGGACACCCCGACGACGCCCGCCACGAGCGCCGCGTCGACCGGTGACCCCACGGCCGCGGAGAGCGCCGCGCCACCCGCCAGCACGGGTGTGAGCGGGTTGGCCAGCTCGGCGAGGAACGCGGCGCCGAGGCTCGTGCCGACCGACCCCGTGCCGGAGGACGTGCGCAGCCTGCGCTGCGCCTCCCGCCCGGTGAGCCCGCCGGGCCGCGACCCGACCCGCTCCAGGACCGCGGACACCGGCATCAGGTGCCACGGCTCGGTGCCCGGCATGCACGGGACGTCCCGCCCCTCCAGCGCGCGTGCCCGCCACACGCCGTCCGCGAACGCCAGCGCGGACGCGCCGTCGACGGCCCGCGAGGCGCGCTGGGCGGGCACGCCCTCCCGGCTGCCGAGCGCGCCGACCGCGCCGATGCCGGTGGCCGCCTTCGCCAGCAGGAGCCCGTCGCGGTCGACCCGGCGCGCGGCGGGCACCGCCTCGACCAGCAGGACGGCCACGTCGGGGTCGCGGACCACGACGTGCGCGCCCCACGGCGGCGGCGAACCGTTCCGGTGCACGCCGACGCCGCAGTCCGCCGACCCGAGGGCCCGGCGGTCGTCGGACACGACGAGGACCACGTGCCCGTCGGCCTGGAGCCCGCGCACCGCGCCCACCAGGCCGTGCCCGGACGGCACCACGTCGTCGGCGAACCGGACCGGGCAGCGGTCCCGGTCGGTGGCGACCACGACGCGCAGCCCGGCGTCCCGGGCGGCGGCGGCGAGCGCGTCGACGGCGGGGGTGCACTCGGCGTCGACCCCCAGCAGGGCGCGCAGGGCGGTGCCCTCGACCAGGCCGAGCACGGCGGCGTGCCCGGCGAGCGCGCGCCGCTCGGCGTCGTGGCCGGTCACGCCGAGCCGGTCGAGCGGGCCGAGTGCCCAGTCGCCGTCACGCCGCACCGCCGCGGGGTCGGTCGGGTCGAACAGCGCGAACGCCCGCTCGGCGAGTTCGCCGGTGGTGGGGGTGGATGCCTCGGCGGCGGCAGGGCCGGGTGCCGCGTCGGGGGCGAGGTCGAGTGCCGTGCCAGCGGCAGGGCCGGGTGCCTCGGCGGCGGCAAGGTCGGGCGCCGCATCGGCGGCAAGGGCGGAGGTCTCGTCGTCCGCGTCGGGGGCGGAGTCGGCGGCGCGGCCGGCTGCACCGGCGGCGGTCGCGAGGTCGGCCGGACCGGCGGCGATCGCAGAGCCGGCCGCATCGGCGGCGGTCGCAGGACCGACGGCGGCCCGGCTGACGGCAGCGTCGGCGGCGGTCGCGAAGTAAGCGGCGGCGGGATGGGTGGCGGCGGGGTAAGTGGTGGGGTCGGCGGCGGTGGTGATGTCAGCGGCGGCAGCGGCACCGGCGGGGTCCGCGGTGGGCTGCTCGGGGGTGGAGATGGGGATCAGGTCGGTGAGGGTGGAGCGGCCCGAGCCGAGGGCCGCGTCGTCGAGCAGCAGCACGTCGACCCCGGCCAGCCGGCGCAGCACGGAGCGGTCCATCACCAGGGCTCCCCGGCGGGCCAGCACGCGGCCCAGGCCGGCGGCGAACGCGGCACGCCCCACCGACGGGGCCTTGGGCAGGCTCGCCACCGCCAGGGCCGCCGCCCGGCGCGGGCCCGTGAACGGCACGGCCGCCGCCCCCGCCGCGACGCCGGCGGCGATCGCCCGGCGCGCGTACCGCTCGACCGGCCCCTCCGGGAACGGCGCCGGCCGCTCCGCGACGACCGGTTCGGCCTCGGCGTCCTCGGGCCCCTTGATCAGGTCCGCCTCGGCGGCGCACCACGCCCGTTCGTGCGCGCGGACCTCGCGCCACTGCTGCACGCGCTGCGCCACGTCGAGGAGGGTGCCCTCGCTGCGCGACGCCAGGCCGTGCACGAGCGCGGCGACCACCGACCTCGCCGTGTCCGCGCGCTCACGCCCCTGGAGGCGGTCCGCGACCAGGTCGCGCAGGTCGGGGTGCAGGTCGATCGCCGAGGTCAGGGCGGTCAGCTCGGCGGGCAGCGGTGCCCACGGCGCGACCTTGGCGACGGCGGCGAGGGCGAGTCCCGCGGCGTCGGCGGCCAGCGCGGACAGCAGCCGGGTGCCCTTGAGGCCGTCGGCCGGGTGGTGCAGCTCGTCCTCGACCAGGCGCTCGTCCTCGGTGGCGGGTTCGGCCTCGGCCCGCTGGACGAGCGCGACCAGTTCGGCGGTGGCGGGCGGCGGGTCGGCCACCGCCACGACCACGCGCGCGGACGGCGCGTTGACCCGGGCCCAGCGGACGCCGGGGTGCTCTTCGAGGGCGCGTTCGACCCGGCGCGCCACCCGCTGCCCGCGCGGGCCGCGCACGCCGTGCGCCTCGATGTGCAGCCGCCCGGGGCACGACCACACGTTGCGCCGCTCCCGCCGCGTCACCTGCTCCAACGGGGTCAGCGCCCACCCGAGCAGGCCCTTGGTCACGCGTGCGGGGTCGATGCCCAGGAGTTCCACCGTGCCTGTTTTCCCGCGCTGACCTGCGACTACGCCCCACGATCGGGTGACCCGATGATCATCGGATTGGGCCGTCCGAGCGAACTTTGTGTACCGGTCGTGGAAAAGGGCAACCGGATCGCGTGGTTCTCGACCTCAAGGGGGCGGTCGTGCGCGGACACCTGGTCATCCTCACCGCGGTCCTGGGCCTGGTGGCCGCCGGGTGCGGCGGGGTGGGCGCCTCCCCGGGCGACGCGCCCAACGCCCTGGTCACCATGGGCTTCGGGCTGCCCGACGAGCACGCGACGGCGCGCGTGGCCGTGTTCCGCGAGGCCAACCCCGGGGTGGACCTGAGGATCGTCGAGGGCGCGTTCGACGAGCAGCAGTTCCTGTCCGCGGTGGCCGCCGGCGAGCCGCCCGACCTGGTCTACGCCGAACGCCGCAAGCTCGGCGGGTACGCGGCGCGCGGCGCGGTGCAGAGCCTGGAGGACTGCGTCCGGGAGCAGGGCGTGGACGTGGGCCGGTTCCGCGAGGCGGCGGTCCGCCAGGTCACCTACCGGGGGCAGGTCCACGGGCTGCCCGACTTCGCGGGCGTCCGCCTGCTGATGCTCAACAACACCGTGCTGCGCGAGGCCGGCGTGGACCCCGCCTCGGTGTCCACGACGGACTGGGGCGCGCTGACCGCGCTGACCGACCGGCTCGCGCGCCGCGACGGGAACAGGCTCCAGCGCATCGGTTTCGACCCGAAGGTGCCCGAGTTCCTGCCGATGTGGGCCGCCGCCAACGGTGCGCGGCTCGTCGGCGACGACGGCCTCGACGTGCGGCTGGACGACCCGCGCGTGGTGGAGGCGGTCCGGTTCGCCGCCGACCTGGTCGAGCGGCAGGGCGGCTGGGCGTCGTTCAAGGCGTTCCGCGACACCTTCGACCAGTTCGGCGCGGCGAACCAGTACGCGACCGGTCAGCTCGCCGCGATGCCGATGGACTCCTGGTACCTCAGCACGCTCGCCGCGAACTCGCCCGAGGCGGACGTCGGCGTCGCGCCGTTCACCGACCGGGAGGGCCGCCCGGTGACCGAGCTGGGAGGGCAGGCGTGGGCGATCCCCAAGGGGTCGCGGCACCCGGACGCGGCGTGCCGCTTCATCGCCACGATGACGGCGACCGACACGTGGGTGACCGCGGCGACCGCCCGCCGGGACGCCCTGGCGAAGGCGGGCAAGCCCTACGGCGGCACGTTCACCGCCAACCGCGAGGCCGACGAGCGGATCTTCGGCGAGGTGTTCGACCCGAAGGGCAACCGCATCCTCGAACGGGGCGTGCCCGCCGTCCTGGCGTTGCAGGACGCGGCGTTCGCGATGCCGCCGAGCCCGGCGGCGAGCGAGCTGGTGCGCGCCTGGGAGGGCGCGGTGAACCGGGTGCTCACCGGCGGCCAGGAGCCCGGCGAGGCGATGGCCCAGGCGCAGCGGGAAGCCGAACGCGCCCTCCGGCGCGCGGGCGGGAGGTGACGCGGTGGCCGCGAGGACGGTGACCGCGCGCGAGGCGCGGGCCGGGTGGCTGTTCCTGCTGCCCTGGGTGATCGGGTTCCTGGCGTTCACCGCGGGGCCGATGCTCTACAGCCTCTGGCTGTCGCTGACGCACTACGACATGCTCAAGCCGCCCACCTACGTCGGGTTGGAGAACTACCGCGAGGCGGTCGCCGACGAACGGGTCGGCACGGCGCTGTGGAACACGGTGTTCTTCACCGCCCTGCACGTGCCCGCGCAGGTCGCGCTCGCCCTGGGCCTCGCGTCGCTGCTGCGCCGGGCGGGGCGGTCGGCGGGTTTCTTCCGCACGATCGTGTACCTGCCGGTGATGACGCCCCCGGTGGCGCTGGCCGCGCTGTTCCTGCTGCTGCTCAACGGGCAGAACGGCGCGGTCAACGAGTTCCTGTCCTGGTTCGGGTTCACCGGGCCGAACTGGACGACCGACCCCGCGTGGATCAAGCCCGGCCTGGTGGTGATGAGCCTGTGGACGGTCGGCAGCACGGCGGTGCTCTACCTCGCCGCGCTGACCCGCGTTCCCCTGGAGCGCTACGAGGCGGCCCGCCTGGACGGCGCGTCGCCGTGGCGGCAGTTCTGGCACGTGACGCTGCCCGGCATCAGCGGCACGGTCTACTTCACGGTGGTGGTGAACACGATCGCCTCGCTCCAGGTGTTCACCGAGGCGTACGCGATGTACTTCGGCGCGCGGGCCAAGCAGTCCGCCGAGGGCGACGCGGCGCTGTTCTACGTCATCCACCTGTTCCAGGAGGCGTTCGGGTCGCTGCGGATGGGCTACGCCTCCGCGCTGGCCTGGTTCCTGTTCGTCGTGATCGCGGTGGTGACGTTCGTGCAGGTGCGGGTGTCGAGGCGGTACGTCCACAACGAGGGTGAGCGCCCGTGAAGCGCGCAGGGGTCGTCTCGGGGCTGCTGGTCGTCACGCTGGCGTTCGGCTACCCGTTCTGGTGGCTGGTCAGCGCGTCGCTGAAGGACCGGGCGCACGTGTTCGACAACGCGCTGCTGCCCCGGCCGTTCTCGCCGCGGAACTACGTCGAGGTGTGGCAGGCGGTGCCGCTGACGACGTGGATCGGCAACAGCGTCGCGATCGGACTGGCCGCCGCCGCGTCGGCCACGGTGGCGAGCGCGCTCGTCGCGTTCGGCTTCGCGATGTTCCGCTTCCCCGGCCGCGACGCGCTGTTCGGCGTCGTGCTGGCGACGATGATGCTGCCCGGCGCGGTCACCATGGTGCCGGTGTACCTGGAGTGGCACGCGCTCGGCCTGGCCACCACCCAGGTCCCGCTGTGGGCGCAGAACCTGTTCGGCTCGGCGTTCTACATCTTCCTGCTGCGCCAGTTCTTCCTCGGCCTGCCGCGCGAGGTGTTCGACGCGGCCAAGGTCGACGGCGCGGGCGCGTGGCGGCTGTTCACCGGCATGGCCCTGCCGCTGGCCAGGCCCGGTCTGGTCGTGGTGTTCGTGTTCGAGCTGAAGGCCGCGTGGACCGACCTGGTCAAGCCGCTGATCTACCTGCGCGAGACCGAGCTGTACACGGTGCCGCGCGGCCTGAAGGCCGTGCTGGACCGCTTCGGCGAGGGCGGTGAGGAGCAGTGGGAGCTGGTGCTGGCGGCGAGCACGATCGCGACCGTGCCGATGGTCCTGCTGTTCCTCGTGGCGCAGCGGTACTTCGTGCGCGGAACGGTGACGCAGCACGTCGAGCAGTGAGCCGCCCGTGCCGCGGCGGTCACGATCTGTGCCGGTCAGGCCGTTCGCCGACCTCGTTCCGGTGAAAACGAGATGTTGATTACACCTCGTCAATGCGTTGTCCGGACCACCCGGTCGGAGAGGATGACGGGGTGACCAAGGCACAGAAGATCGCAGCGGCGTGGTCGGGCCTGTCCGCTGCCGACCTGACAGACGAGGTGAGGCACCTCGTGCAGACGCGCGACGCCGGCGCGCGGGCCATCTGGGTCGCGGTGCGCGAGAACGCCGTGCTCGCCGCGCGCGTGCGCGGGTCGCTGGCGGGCCTCAAGGCCGAGTACCGCGGTCACCGCGACGAGGCCATGTGGCTGCTGTGGGTGAACCAGGTGCAGCAGCAGCTGGCCGTGCCCGCCGCCGCGCCCGCGCCGGCGCCCGCCCCCGTCCAGGACGAGGTCGCGGACGACGACGCCGTCGTGGAGATCTCGCTGCCCGCGCCCGCCGCGCCCCGCCGGGCGGGCGCCGCGCCCGCCCTGCTGTTCCAGGAGCCGCTCTCCTCCTGACGGCCTGACGGCCGCACGACGCCCCATCGGCGTCTGTGGCCGGGCCGGGACGCCCCCTAGGCTCGTCGGTGTTCCCGTTCGGGGGGAGGACCCGTGACCCAGGAGGCGGCGCGCAAGGTCGACCGCGGCGAGCCGGTGGTCGGCTGCCCCGTCCGGCTCGACCCCGACGGGGTCTGGCGCATCACCGGCTACGAGGAGGGCCGCGCGTTCCTGCGCGCGGGCGGCACCGTGCAGGCGGGGCTGGGGATCGAGACCGTCGAGAAGATGCCGTCGCACATCCGTCGCCCCGTGCTCTACCGCGACGGCCCGGAGCACCGCGAGGACCGCAGGCAGACCGCGCGGTTCTTCACGCCCCGCCGGGTCGACGAGACCTACCGGCCGATCATGGAGCGGGTCGCGGACGAGCAGGTCGCGCGACTGCGCGCCGAGGGCGTCCTCGACCTCGCCGACCTGGCCTTCCGGGTGGCGATCGACGTCACCTCGGCGGTCCTCGGCCTCACCGAGAGCAGGCCGGGCATCCAGGCCCGGCTGGAGCGGTTCTTCCCGGAGAAGTTCGGCCGGCCCGGGTTCACCAGCCTGGCCGGCCTGCGCACGATCACCCGGCAGACCGTCGGCTGGCTCGCGGTGTACTTCGCCGACGTGCTCCCGGCGGTGCGCGCCCGCCGCGCCGCCCGGCGCGACGACCTGGTGTCCCACCTGCTCGACGAGGGCTGCTCGACCGGCGACGTCCTCGGCGAGTGCCTGACCTTCGCCGCGGCGGGCATGGTCACCACCCGCGAGTTCATCGTCGTGGCGGCCTGGCACCTGTTCACCGACGACGCGCTGCGCGCGGGGTACCTGGCCGCCGACGAACCCGGCCGCCTCGCCGTGCTGCACGAGGTGCTGCGCCTGGAGCCGGTGATCGGCCACGTGCGCCGCCGCACCACGGCCCCGGTCACCGTGGGCGGCACGACCGTGCCCGAGGACGCGCTGGTGCACGTCCACCTCGACACCGCCAACGTCGACCCGGCGGCGGTGGGCGACGCGCCGTTGACCCTGCGCCCGGGCCGGGCCGTGTCCGGCGGCGGCGCGCCGACCGGCCTGACCTTCGGCGACGGTCCGCACCGGTGCCCCGGCTCGCACATCGCGGTGCTGGAGGCGGACGTCTTCCTGCACCGCCTGCTCTCGGTCGACGGCGTCCGCGCGCTCGGCACGCCGACCGTGTCGTTCAAGGAGGACATCGCGGGCTACGAGCTGCGCGGGCTGCGGGTCGCCGTCGGGTGAACGGCTTCAGCGCTGCACGACGGTGGTCAGCTCGGTCAGCCCGCAGATGCGCAGGACCGGCAGCAGCAGGCGGCCGGCGATGAGGCGGATGTCCTCCGCGTGCGCGAACAGGGCGTTGAGGGCCGCGCTGTCGAGGTAGTCGACCCCGGTCAGGTCGACCGTCAGCGGTGTGCCCGCGGTGAGCCCCTCGGTCAGCGCGTCGGCGAACTCGGCGACGTTGGACAGGTCGATCTCGCCGGTCGCGGTCAGCGTCGGCGAGCCGTCGACCCCTCGGGAGTGGGTCACGGTCAGATCGGTCATGTGATCCTCGTGTGCATCTCGACGGTGGTGCCGGCGGCACCGTGGTGGACGGCGACGTCCCGCATCAACGCCCGGATGAGCGGGATACCCCGTCCCCGGTAGGTGTTCACCCGCGGCGCCCTCCACCGGCCGCCGTCCGCCACGGTGAGGCGCAGCTCGTCACCGTCGAGGGACACCCGCAGCCGGACCGTGCCGTCCGCGCCGCCCCGGTAGGCGTGCTCCACGGCGTTCGCGCACGCCTCGCCGGCGGCGAGCAGCACGGTGTGCTCCTGGTCCTCGGTCAGCTCGCAGCTGCGCAGCCAGGCGCGCAGGGCGTGCCGGACGGGGGCGAGCTGCGCGGTGTGGGCGGCGAAGTCCACGGTCAGCGGCGCGGGGTGCCGGTAGACGAGCAGGGCCACGTCGTCCTCGAACCCGCCGGGCGGGGCGAGGTCGGTCATCAGGCGGGTGGCGAGGGCGTCCACCGAGGCGGCCCGGCCGTCCCGCACGACGGCGCCCACGTCGGCGATGCCGTCGTCCAGCGCGCGGCGGCGGCGCTCCACCAGGCCGTCGGTGTAGAGCACGAGGGTCGAGCGCCCGGGGACGGCGGTCCGCGCCTCGGTGCGCGCCCGGTCGGGGCGCACGGCCAGCGGGATGGACCGGCCGCCGTCGAGGAGGCGGGTGGTGCCGTCGTGGTGCACGAGCACGCCGGGCGGGTGGCCGGCCGCCGAGTGCACCAGTTCGCCCGTGGCCGGGTCGAGCACCGCGCAGAACACGGTCGTGGACAGGGCGCCCGGCAGCGTCGCGGCGAACCGGTCCAGCGCGCCGAGCGCCTGGGCCGGCGACGGGTCGCGCAGCAGCAGCGCCCGGCACGCGCTGCGCAGCTGCCCCATCACGGTGGCCGCCTCCAGCCCGTGGCCCACGCAGTCGCCGACGACGATGCCGATCCGCCCGTCGGGCAGCCCGATCGTGTCGTACCAGTCGCCGCCGACCTTCAGCGGGCGCGTCGCGGGCTCGTAGCGCACCGCGAAGCCGTCGGGCAGGTGCGACGGGCCGAGGATCGCCCGCTGGAGGGCCAGCGCCGTCTCGCGCTGCTGGTCCATCTGGTGCACCCGGTGCAGGCCCTGCCCGAGGTGGCCGGCCAGCAGCGCCAGCAGGGTCCGGTCCTCGGCGGAGCACGGCCGGTGCTCGCCCAGGTCGATCCACAGCACGAGCGCGCCGCGCGGGTGGTCCAGCGCGATGCCGGCCGCGCCCGTGCCGTCGACGCGGGTGGTCAGCGCGGGTCCGGCGCCCAGGGCGAGGGTGGCGTCGCGCAGCGCGGCGGGCAGGTCCTCCCAGCGGGCGGGGCCGTCGGAGGCCACCACCTCGGGCGGGTCGGCGGCCACCGCGACGGCCAGGACGCGCCGGGCGTCCCACAGCGACCGCAGCTCGTCCACCGCGCCCCGGACCGCCTCGCCCAGGCTGTCCGCCCGCGACAGGCGCACGCTGAGCGCCGCCAGCGCCAGGTCGCGCTGCACGGCGTAGTGCTGGGCGGTGACGTCGCGGAACGTGCCGACGATCACCTGCCGGCCGGTGTCCGGGTCCTTGACCCGGCTGAACGCGGCGGCCACCCACAGCCGGTGGCCGTCGCGGTGGGTCACCGGGATGGTCGCGGCCCCCCGGCCCTCCTCCAGCATCCGGGAGACGGCCCGGTCGGCGCGGGCCAGCGCCTCGGGCTCCGCGCCGGGCGCCAACCACCACGGGTGGCGCGGCGCGTACGGCAGCCCCTCGGGGCCGTAGCCGAGGATGTCGGTGAACGCGGCGTTGACCTCGACGACCGCGCCGTGCTCGTCGCAGACGAAGAAGCCCTCCTGCAACGAGTCGATCAGCGCCGAGCGCCACGCCGCGTGGCGGTTGCGCAGCCGCGCCAGCCGCACGGTGGTCCGCACGCGGGCCAGCAGCTCGGCCGCCGAGAACGGCTTGACGAGGTAGTCGTCCGCGCCTGCGTCCAGGCCCTCGATGGACGCCTCCTGCCCGGCGCGCGCGGACAGCAGGAGCACCGGCACGCCGGCCGTGCGCGGGTCGGCGCGCAGCGCGGCGACCAGCTCCAGCCCGTCCAGCCGGGGCATCATCACGTCGCTGACCACCAGGTCCGGCGGGGACGCGCGCGCCGCGTCCAGCGCCGCCCGGCCGTCGACGGCGGTGGTGACGCGGTAGCCGGGCGCGAGGAGTCGCCGCAGGTAGTCGCGCATGTCGGCGTTGTCGTCGGCGACCAGGACGCGGGCGGGTCCCTCGTCGCCCGCCGCCGGGACGTGCCGCGGCAGCGGGCCGTCCACCTCGGCCGCGGCGTCGTCGGCGGGCAGCAGGCGCAGGGCCTCCCGCACGAACGGCTCGGCGGCGGCCGACACGGTGACGGGACCGGCGAGGTGCACGACGTCGTCGGCGGGCAGGTGCGCGGAGCCGAACGGCAGGCGGACGGTGAACGCCGTGCCCCGCCCCTCGGTGCTGGTCGCGGTGACCACCCCGCCGTGCAGGCCGACCAGCTCGCGGACCAGCGCGAGGCCGATGCCGCTGCCCTCGTGGGAGCGGGCGCGGGTGTTGCCGACGCGGTGGAAGCGCTCGAACAGCCGCGGCACCTCCGCCTCGGGCACGCCCACCCCGGTGTCGGCGACGGTCAGCACGGCGTGGTCGCCGTCCTGGCGCAGCACGACCCGCACCGAGCCGTCGAACGTGAACTTGAGGGCGTTGCTGAGCAGGTTCAGCACCACCTTCTCCCACAGCTCGCGGTCCACGTGCACCGGCCGGTCCAGGGGTGGGCAGTCCACCTCGAAGGCCAGGCCCGCGCGCTCCACGGCGGAGCGGAAAACGGCGGCCAGCTCGGTGGTGAACGCGGCCAGGTCGAGCGGCTCGTAGCGGGCCCGGAGCCGACCGGCCTCGATGCGGGAGAAGTCGAGCAGGGTGTTGACGAGCTTGCCCAGCCGCAGCCCGTTGCGGTGCACGGCCTCCAGCTCCTCGCGGGCCGGGTCGTCGGCGGGCAGCCGGTCGCGCAGCTCCGCCACCGGCCCCATGATCAGGGTGAGGGGGGTGCGGAACTCGTGGCTGATGTTGGAGAAGAACGCGGTCTTGGCGCGGTCCAGCTCGGCCAGCTCCTCGGCCCGCCGCTGCTGGGCCTCGTAGGCGAGCGCGCCGTTGACCAGGGACGCGGTCTGCCGGGCCACGAGCTGGAGGAACGACTCGTACGCCTCGTCCAGCGCCCGCGCGGCCCCCGCCGCCAGCACGATCGCGCCGACCGGCGCGCCGCCCGCGTCACCGGGCAGCGGCAGCACGACGGCCTCGGTGGGCCGGGTCCGCCAGTCGCCGGCCGGCACCTCGCCCGCCAGGTCGCGCAGCACGACCGGCCGGCCGGTGCGCAGCACCTCGCGGACCGGCCACGGCTGGTCGACCCGCGCCCCGGCGGGGGTCGTGGCCACCGGCTCGTCCTCGCGGTCGTCGCCGGTCGCGAGGTGGATCGCGGCGAACGGCACGTCGCGGCTCGACCGCTCCAGCACCCGCGCCACCAGCTCGCACGCCTCGACGGCGCCGCGCGCCCCGCCGGCCAGCGCGCCGAGGTCCTGGAGCACGGCGAGCCGCCGTTCGCCGACGACCCGCTCGGTGGTCTCGCTGACGGCGGTGAACACGCCGCGCACCACGCCGTCGTCGTCGTGCAGGGGGCTGTAGGAGTAGGTCCAGTAGGTCTCCTCCCAGTAGCCGTGGCGCGCCATCGGCAGCAGGAGGTCCTCGGACCAGGTGGCCTCGCCGGAGTCCATGACGGACCGCAGCATCGGTCCGATGGTGGGCCAGATCTCGCTCCACACCCGCTCCCCCGGCTTGCCCAGGGCGGGGTGCTTGCCGCCGAGCAGCGGGAGGTAGGCGTCGTTGTAGAGGAACGTGAGCTCCTCGCCCCACCAGACGATCATCGGGAACCGCGAGGTCAGGCAGATGCGCACGGCGGTGCGCAGGGTCGCCGGCCACGTGTCGGGTCCCGCGCCCCCCGGCCAGGGGTGGGCGCGCATCCGCCCCGCCATCTCGCTGCCGCCGGGGAACAGCAGCTCGGCCCGTGGTCGACTCTCCGGCACCCCGGCATCTTGCCCGGTACCGGGGAGATCCACATGATGAGCGACGCCGCGCCCGCCCGGTGGGTGGTGACCGGGAGGAGCATGGTGACCGTGCGTATTCGTGACGACACGTCGACGGCCCCGCGGTGACCCCCGTCGTGCCCGGCGGGTGGCCCGGTGACGCGGAGGTGCGCACGGCGCGCCTGCGCCTCGAACCGGTGCGCGCGGCGCACGCCGCGGCGATGGCCGCGGTGCTGGCCGACCCCGCGCTGTACGAGGTGACCGGCGGCGACCCGCCCGACGTGGCCGACCTGGAGCGCCGGTACCGGCGGTGGGAGCGGCCGGTGTCCGACGACGGTCGGGAGGGGTGGCTGAACTGGGTGGTGCTGGCCGGCGGGGAGGCGGTGGGCACCGTGCAGGCGACCACGTGGTCCACCGGGGCCGGGCCGGCCGCCGAACTGGCGTGGGTGGTGGGCGTGCCGTTCCAGCGGCGCGGGTACGCGACCGAGGCCGTGGGCGGGGTGCTGGCGTGGCTGCGGGAGCGCGGGGTGCGGGAGGTGCTGGCGCACGTGGCGCCGGGGCACGCGGCGAGCGAGGGCGTCGCGCGGCGGGTGGGGCTGCGGCCCACCGGCGAGTTCCGCGACGACGGCGAACAGCTCTGGCACCAGGTCCAACACGTGGATGCGGGATTCCTCCCACCACGGCCGGCGGTGTGACCGGCCCGTCCACACCCACCGCCGCGTGCACCCCACGCTCCTCCGTGGTGGGACCGATCCCCAGGAGGAGGTCACCGTGGGTGAGCGCATGGTGCCGAGCCTCGCGGCGGACCGGGACTGCGACTCGCTTGTGAACCGTGGACGGAAGGAGCTTCGCGACAAGTTCCGCGACTTGCTTGAGCAGGCCGGCGGGACCGGACGGCGGCCTCCCGGTGTTATCGCCCTGGCGAGGGCAACCGGTGTGTCCAGGTGGCGGGTGGAAATCACGCTTGCCGAACTGCGCGGCATCGCCAGGCGTCCTGCTGCGTGAAGTGGAGACGGGGTGGCGATGGCCGACTGGCGATCGTGTCGCCTTGCAGGGCATCGCGGGCGCCGTCGTCAGAGGTGGCGATCGGCGGGGTTGGACGGGAACAGAGGTTGAGGTGAGCCCAAGTCTGGGCCAGTCAGGTCTTGCCAATCCCGCAGGTCCCGCCAATCGCGGAGATTACCGCCCTACCACCGGTCCTCGGCTGCCGTCATCCGCGGAGGAATCTCGGTGAGGGCGTGGTCAAGTGCGGCCAACTGATCAACGCGGCCGACGAACCCCGCCGGTCGGGACCGAGCTGCCGTGGGGTGGGCGCGGGGTCGGAGTGGGGGTGGACCGCGCAGGTTACTGTCGAAAGCGGGATCGGCGATCACCCGCCGGAACACCGTATCGCCGGTCCGTCGCCTCAACATGCTGACTTCGCAGGGAACGACGCGAGAGGACCGACGTCAGCCGCATCACCCGACCACCGATATTCGACACTGGAACGAACCGAATAAAAAAGGACACCATGGCCTGTAAAGTCGCTGGTCATGAAGTGTCTTCCCCGCGCGAGCGGGGGTGGTCCTTCCTCCCGGGAAACCACCAGGGCGGGGAGGGGGTCTTCCCCGCGCGAGCGGGGGTGGTCCCATCGACCCGAGGACGTGGCCGTGATGGCACCCGTCTTCCCCGCGCGAGCGGGGGTGGTCCCAGCGGCGACGACGAGGACGGTACGCCCAACGTGTCTTCCCCGCGCGAGCGGGGGTGGTCCGTTGGTGTGCCCGTAGTAGCCGCCACCGGGCAGGTCTTCCCCGCGCGAGCGGGGGTGGTCCGGAGCTGATCGACAGGCACTGGCTGCGCCCGGTGTCTTCCCCGCGCGAGCGGGGGTGGTCCTGGACAGTCCGTCCGCGGTAACCGCGCCGGGCAGTCTTCCCCGCGCGAGCGGGGGTGGTCCGGCGCCCACGCCGTCACCCTCACCGCGAACACCGTCTTCCCCGCGCGAGCGGGGGTGGTCCCCGGCTCGCCGTGTCCGGCGCGGCCCTCAACCTGTCTTCCCGCGCGAGCGGGGGTGGTCCCGGGCGCACCGCGTTCGCCCGCGGCGAGCGTGAGTCTTCCCCGCGCGAGCGGGGGTGGTCCAGACACCCTTGGCTGCCCCGCCTGCGGACTTCGTCTTCCCTGCGCGAGCGGGGGTGGTCCGGCGGAGACCACGTCGGCCCCGCTCAGGGCTCGGGTTCGCGATACCGTCGTGCTTCCTGGCGGCGGTCCGTCCGCTGTAGCTACTGGCGCTGCTGCTGTCGGGCCTGTTGGTCGCGCCGATCTTCATCAACACCTTTCTACTGGTGGACAAGAAGATTGCCGTCGATTCCCGCAACGAGGCCGACAACTGGATTTCGGCCAGCACCAATCTTTTCAACGCCGTCATCACGGTGATCGTCGGTACCTACGTCGCAGGAGGTCAATGGATCGCAGCACTCGGCGTGCTCAGCGGGTGCGCAGCAGTGGGTCTGGTGGCCGCCTTGCTGACCCGCGTCCGGTCCGATCGGGCGATCGGACCGCCACCCGCCCTCACCGGCTCGGACGGCGAAACCCGCCTGGCCGTCGCCTACCCTTCACCCGTGTTCGATGACGCTCGCAGCTGGCAGGCGGTGTTCGCGCAGATCGTCAACCGGTCGCACCTGGCGACCGCGGGCGGCCTGCCGGGCATCCTGGACGAGGCGACCGCGTCGGTCGGGATGTCGGCGGAGCTGTACCTGGTCGACCTGGGGCAGCGGGACCTGCGCCCGGTCCGGCCGCGGGGCGGGACGTCGATGTCGATCGAGGCGACGCTGGCGGGGCGGGCGTTCGCGAAGCTGGAGATCGCGGCCTCGACGGCCGAGGACGGGGCGGCGCACCTGTGGGTGCCGGTGCTCGACGGCACCGAGCGCCTCGGCGTGCTGCGGATCGACCTGCCCGCGGGTGCCGATCCGCACGACCGCGTACTGCGCGAACGCTGCTGGGCGCTGGCCGGGCAGGTCGCGCACCTGGTGCTGAGCAAGCAGCTCTACAGCGACCTGTTCCACCGCGTCCGGCGCACCCGCCCGTTGTCGGTGGCCTCCGAGCTGCTGTGGCAGCTGCTGCCGCCGAAGGTGTTCGCCTGCGAACAGGTGGTCATCGCCGCGGCGATGGAGCCCTACGACCAGGTCGGCGGCGACGGCTACGACTACGCCGTGGACGAGGGCCGCGCCTACGTGGCGATCTTCGACGCGATGGGCCACGACCTGCACGCCGGCCTGACCACCTCGATCGCCCTGGCCGCGACCCGCAACGCCCGCCGCGCGGGCGCGGACCTGGTCGGCGCCGCCGAGCTGGCCGACGACACCATCGCCGCGCACCGCCCGTCCGACTCGTACTCCTACGCCACGGCCTTCCTGGCGCACCTGGAACTCGACAGCGGCGAACTGCACTACCTCAACGCCGGGCACCCGCCGCCCGCGGTGCTGCGCGACGGACGGGTGGTGCGGCTGCTCGACGCCCCCGGCCGCACCCCGCTGGGCCTGGGCGAGATGAACACCACCAAGCCCGTCGTGCTGCGCGAGCAGCTCGAACCCGGCGACCGGGTGCTGTTCTACAGCGACGGCGTGGTCGAAGCCCGCAACCCGCGAGGCCAACAGTTCGGCCTGGACCGGCTCGTGGACCTCACCGAACGCCACGAGGCAGCCGGCCTGCCCGCCCCGGAGACACTGCGCCGCGTCGTGCGCGCCGTGCTCGACCACCAGGGCGGACAGCTCCAGGACGACGCCACCCTGCTGATGCTGGAGTGGACCACCACCGACCAGGCCACCCTCCTGCCCGCTCTGTAACCCGCCCCGCCGGTACCGACGCCTCGGCGCGGCACTCCGCCGAGGCGAGCTGCTCGAACCCGGCCACCACACAGCCGCTTCAACCATCCGCCGCGTGATCAACGCCTGTACGTACCGCCCGCGCCCGGACGTGACACCGGTACCTCGTGGCGGCGGTTCCCCTGACTTCGCCTGGCCGGTCCGCCAACGCGGTGAGCGCCTCGCGGTCGTCCGGACTCAGCGCGCCGCAGGTACCGGCCAGCACCGTGCGCAGATCTGCGGCGCGCTCGCCGAGGTCCAGCGCGTCCAGCGGCGCGGCGCGCAGCTCCTCGACCAACTCCTCCACCGGGTGGTCCTCCGCCCGGGCGGCGACGATGCCCAGCGCCAGTGGCAGGCCCGCGCAGTGCCGGATCAGTTCGTCCACCGGGCCGGGCAACCGGGCAGGTGGCTTTCGGCGGCGGCAGCCGGAGTGGCCATCCTCCCAACCGAAGCCGCCGCCGTCGCCGCCGCTGCCAGTGCCGTGCGAATCGTTGAATCCGCAGGTCAGCACGGCCGTACCCCGACCATGTCCGGCCCCGCAGGTGGCGCCGAGCGGGCGGTGAAGGTACCGACGGGGTTCCGATGAAGCCGAGAACGTCGTCCCCGCCGATGGCGACGTTGGTGTCGACGCAAGTTTTCACGTGAACGCACTTCTGACCGATGTCGAACGACGCGGTGCGGGGCGGGCCCAGGTGGTGGCCCGGACCGTGTTGTCACCACGCGGTCCACGGCCTGCTGGACCAGGGCGTCGAGCTGTTGGAATGCGCGCGACGCCTGGGCGTGTCGCTCAACACGGTCAAGCGCTACGCCCGCGTCCCCTCTGATGGTGGACAAGCAAACGAAGCTTCCGGCGATGGCCTCGCCCTTGGTAGGAAGTCGTCCACCAGGAGCTTCGTTACGCTTGCGGCCCGCACCACCCGGTTGGAAACGACTTGGTCATGGAGGCATCTCAGTGGTGGCCGTGGCTGACGAGGGCATCGCCGGTCTCCTGCCGGGCACCGGTTCTCGTCGAAACCGCTCCGGAAGTCCAAGCGGTGTTTCCGGCGTACCGACTGGCACGACGGCATCGGTCGAGGTCGTGCGATCCCTTCCGCCCGCTCCGCGGCGCGGGGGTTCTGGACAGCCGACGCGCCGGCGCCTCCCGGTCGGGGGCTACACCCCTGTGGCAGCCGTCTCGGCGGCCTCGATCGCCGACTTGAAGTCGGGGGCGGCTCCGATCTGGGCGAGCATCACGCTCGTCGCGTTGTAGCAGTTGAACCTAGCGATCTTCCCCTCACGGAGGTACCAGAGGTCCGCCGCCGGCATGTCGATGCGCCTACCGGTCGGGCGGATGTCGCCGATCGGGGTCGGGAACCCGCCGAGGTGCGTTCCCTGGATCCGCAGTTCGACGGCAACGACATCGCCGAGCGCGCGGACTTCGAGCAGTTCGCGGTGGATGTCGGGAAAAATGCCGGCGAGGCCCGTCAACGCCTGAGGGATCTGGTCCCCGCGGAAGGTCTGGGAATTCGGCACGTCGTTGAACGTCCCGTCCTCGGTGAACAAGGCGTGAAAACCGGCTCCGTCGAGGACGTTCCCTTCCGCCAGTCGGTACGCCTCGCGGACGATCTCTTCGTTGCTCTTCACTTCTACTCTCCTGTGATTCTTCGCATCGCTGTAGGGAACAAGTCGCCGCCGCCCGGGCGGCGGCGCGGGCCCAGGGGCTCGCGGGCGGCCCGGGGTCGGGTGACGACGCTGTCCGCCAGGGCGACGACGCCTCCGACGTGGTCTTTCCGATGCGCGCCCAGTCAAGCTAGCAAGTTTTTGACCATATGGTCAATAACGTAAGCTGGCTCACGTGCCTCGTCCCCGCAAGTTCCGCGAGAGTGATGTCATCAGCAACGCCAGCGAGGTGTTCGCCGTGCGCGGCCTCGCCGCTGCGACACTGGATGACCTGGTGCGGGCGACCGGCCTGGGGAAGCAGAGCCTGTACAACGCGTTCGGCGGGAAGCGGGAGTTGTTCTTCCGGGCGCTCTCCGAGGATCGGGAGGAGGCGACGCGCGCCGTCTCGGAAGCGCTCGGGCACGATGGCGCTTCGCCACTAGAACGAATTCGGGGTCACCTGCTCACGATGGCGATCGAGTTCAGCAGCAGTGATCGGCGGGTCTCGCTCACCACGCGTGCGCTGGTCGAATCGACCGGTGAGGAGGATCCGCTCTCGACGGCCACGAAGGCCGGCATCGAACAGCTCGCCGGGATCTACGCCCGATGCCTGGAACACGCTCGGGAGAACGGGGATCTCGCGGAGGACGTGAACGTGCAGTCGCTGGCGCTCTACTTCGTCGCCGTCACCCGGGGGATGGAGTTGCTCGGCCGCGCCGGTGTCGGCCGCGGCGTTCTCACCGCGGTCGCACTCGACGCGCTTCGCGCGCTCCGCGGTCAGCGCATGGAAGAGGCCGGTGATCGCCCGTCCGTGCGGGAGTGACCGCCGACGTCCGGCCGCTGCCGAGGTGAACCCCCTTCGGCAGGTCCGCACACCCTCCGCCGGGTCGGTTGTCACCGGTCGTGGAAGTCGCTGTGATCCGGCTGGACATCGAGCACCTGCCCGGTACGGCGACACCGAAACCGTTGTGGCTCTGGTGCTCGACGACCGGTCGGGAAGCCACACCCACCGCGGCCCGGATGGATCGGTTGTGGCAGACGTTCCTGCTTCGGTTCGATCTGGAACACGGGACTTGGGACTTCACCCAATGCCGGGTAGTTAAGGATTTCCGTTCTCCTGCAAGGAAGTCGGCGACCAGGTCGTGGCGGCATAGAGACCGGGGTCGATCTTGTGGATGAATCGGCTGTCGGCCCATCGGGAGAGCTGTCTGTACATGGTGTCGAGGGTGGTGTCGCCGAAGTGGAGCGCGATGTCGCGGGGTCGCCAGAGACGGGTGGGATCTTCCTGCAGCAGGATCAGAATCCGGTGCCTGCGACGCTCGGCGGGGGTGATGTTGCGGTCGTCCCGGGAAGCGGTGGGCAGCGCGGGCTGCGGGTGCTCACCCGTGGCCGTCGGGACGGGAGGAGCGCGGCCAGGACCCGACGCGCGATGACCCCGGCGTGTCCGGTGTCGTCGGAGACGATGCCGGCTGCCTGGACGACCTGGTCGCGGGCGGCGTGCAAGGCGATGGTGAACCCGCAGCGGTCCGGGTCGGTGCCGGGCCGGGACTCAGCGGCGTCGACCATGACGGTGCGCAGGAGTTGGTGGAGCGTGAGCAGGGACCACATCTCCTGCTCGAGCCCGGCCGGGTCGCCCGAGCGCAGGACGCGTCCGCCGGTGATCGTGTGGCGCAGGGCGTAGTACGCCGATTCGTGTTCCCACCGCTGGTGGTAGAGGGCGACCAGGACGGCGGCCGGGTAGCGGCGGGCGTCGGTCAGGGTCGTGACCAGCCGATAGGTGCCGGTGAACGTGGTCCCGCCTGCCATGGTCACGGTGATCCGCGCGTCGACGACCCGCACCCGCACGGCGCCGATCGTGGACAGGTAGGAGCCGTCGACGAGACGGGCCAGGACGGGGATGCGCCGGTTGTCGCGCAGCCGTCCCAGGATCTTCGCGCCGGTGGCGTGCACGTCGGCGAGGAAGGCGTTGCTGTCGAAACCCTTGGCCCACAACACCACCATGTCCGGGGTGAGAAGGTGCGGCAGGCGTCTGGCGTAGTCGGTCTCGCCCTCGCGGGTGGGGCCGAACACCGCGCCGATCAGCGCTCTCGTGCCGGTCTCGACCAGTGTCATCAGCTCCACCAGGGGGTAGCCGCCGTTGCCCGGGGAATCGAGCCAGGCCCGGTTACGGGCGGTGTCGGGGACCCTGATCGAGCTGCAGCCGTCGAAGGAGACCATGCGGTAGGTCCCGAACCGGACACCGGGCGTGCAAGGTTGGGCCAGCGGCCCGGACAGCACCTTGAACAGGCGGCGCATCGGCGCGCCGCCGAGTCTGCGACGCAGATCCCGCAAGGCTTTCGCCGACGGCTCGGCCACCGCGAGACCGGCCAGTCCTCCGATCAGCTTCTGCCAGACCAGCCGGTAGCCGACCTCCGGGAACAGGCACATCGCCAACAGGAAGTAGATGGGGCTTGACCCGTCTTGACGGACATCCTGATCCTCACCCCGTCCGTCAGGACGGGTCGACCCCAGACCCGTTCGCTTCGACCTTGGGTCGTGGTACGCAGACACGAGCAACCGATGAGACCTGCCCGAACGCCACGGGCCGCGGAAGACGGTCCACGACCGGTTCCGGCGCCGGTCGCGCGACGGCACCCTCACCGCACTCGTGACGAAGGTCCGCGTCATCGCCGAGGCGATCGACGAACTCGACCGCGAGGTCGCCAGAGCCCGCCGCACGACCACCACCGCATCCCGCACAGGGGTGGTCGGGGCGTGCGGCGGGCACGGCGAGCCAGGTGATCGCGCCATCGGCCGCTCCCGCGGCGGACCCACCACCAGGACCACCTGACCTGCGACGGCCGCGGCCGAACCGGGTGATCGCGGACAAGGGCTGCTCCAGCCGCGCCATCCGCTCCCACCTGCGCCGGCGCCGCATCCCGGCCACCGTGCTCATCCGGCTTCGAGGGCAGGTACTAGATGAGGCCGGAGCGGACCGCGGCGGCTACGGCGTGGGCTCGGTTGCGGGCGTTGAGGCGGGTCATCAGCTCGTAGATGACGTTCTTGACGGTGTGGGCCGAGCAGGACAGCGAGTGGGCGATGGTGGCGTTGTCCAAGCCGTCGGCCATGAGGTGGAGCACGACGACCTGGCGGTCGGTGAGGGCGGGCAGGTGTCGTGGTTTCGTGAGCATGCCCCGACCGACGACCCGGACCAGGAGGTCGTGGGGCAGGCGACCGTCGCCGTCGTGGAGGGAGTGCAGGGTGTTGAGCAGGCGGGTGGGGGTGGCGTGGGCGGAGCGGAGGAGGGCGTCCGCGCCTGCCCGCACCGCCCGGGCGGCTTCGGCCGGGGAGAAGGTCTCGGCGATGACCAGTACCCGGCGGGTGGTGGGGCGGCCCGAGGCGTCGAGGGCTTCGTCGACCGTGCGGGCGGCGGCCAGGACCACCGGGGCGGAGGCGTGCTCGGGGGTGGGGGCGATGGCTATGCCGGCCTGTCGCAGCGTGGCGAGCAGGCGGTCGCGGGAGGTCGGGTCCGGGGTCCGGAGGCACACGCACAGGAGGTCGACGGCGGTCATAACAGGCCCGTCCGCAGGGCGTAGGCCACCGCGTGGGCGCGGTTGCGGAGGCGGAAGCGGTTGGTGATGTCGTGGACCACGCTCACCACGGTGCGCGCCGAGTAGGACAGTTCACGGGCGATCTCCTCGGTTTCGCGGCCTTCGGCGACCAGGCGCAGGACGCTGCGCTCGCGGTCGCTGAGAGCCGACGCCTTCCGGTCGGTCGTGGTGGAGGCGGTCGTCACCAGCCTGCCCAGCATGTCCGGCGGAACCGTGGAGTCGCCGCTCGCGGCGGCGAGCACGGTACGCGCCAGCCTGCCCGCGGTGGCCTCGGAGCGACGGAGCAGCCCGCGGGCGCCCGCGGCGATCGCGTGCAGCGCCTCGTGCGGCGCCACGTCGGTCGCCACCAGCACCACCTCGGGCCGGTGGTCCGCGCCGCGCACGGCGCGCACGAGGTCCAGGCCCTGTTCGCCGATGTCGTCGACGATGACCACGGTGACCGCGGCCGGCCGGCCGGGCAGCACGACGACGAGGTCGGGACAGCTGTGCAGCGCCGCTATCGCCCCGGCTTCCAGCATCGGGTCGAGCGCCACCGCGTTGACCGGCACCGGTTCACCCATCGATTCCTCCTCAACCGTCCATCAAAACCCCCGGCTACAGGATCGGCGGTCGGCGGTCGACCACGCATCGGTCCCGTTCCCGTACTTTCGCGTGGACCGGCTGAGCTGGGCGGACATCCGCCGTTGCGCCATCCGTGGCGACGGCGCGCCGCATGCGGGAGCGGGCCGGCGCAAGAGTGTGGGGGTCGGACACGCATGACCGCGCAACACACCGGTGGCAGGCTCTTCGGCATGCCGAAGCCTGTCCACCCGACCACCGCGGCCGTCCTTCCCGAGGCGTGGTGGTTGCCGGGTCTGGCCCCTCATGAACGCGGCGGGCACGCCACCTCCGGGTCCGCCGCTCGACAGGACGACCGCCGAATCGCGCTCCCCCGCGGCTGCACCGAGCCCGGACCGGGTCCCGGGACCGCGTGTGACGAGCTGCTCGGTGGTCCTCCCACCGGGGTGCGCCGCCCGGACTGGGCGGCCACGGTGGAGCGGGTCGTGCGCCGGGCGGCACCGGTGAGGACGGCGGTCGAGCTGGGCGGGACCTGGCGCGCGGCGTTCACCCGCGTGTTGCGGCCGTTCACCGACGACGCCGTCGCCCGGATCACCGAGGGCTCCGGCGCAGCGGCCCCGCCGGGGGTGCTGGCAAGTACCGGCACCGCCCTCGGCGATCGCCTCGTCGACATCGCCGCTCGCACGCTCGTCACCGAACTGCGGCGGTCGCGGGCCGGGGACGAGAGGAGCGCCCGCCCCTGGACGGGGCTCCCCGGCTTCACCCGCCACCTCAGCTCCCCCGCCGGGCTGGCCGAACTGGTGACCACCTACCCGGTGCTGGCCCGACTGCTCGCGCAGGCGTGCGACCGCACCGCCGTGGCGACGCTGGACCTGCTCGACCGCCTCGCCGCCGACCGCGCGCTCGTGGTCGACTCCCTGCTCGGCGGCACGGACCCCGGCCCGGTCGCCGCGCTCGTCCCCGGGGACCGGCACGGCGGTGCCCCACCACCGGTGCTGGTGCGGTTCGCCGACGGCAACCGCGTCGTCTACCACTCGCACGACGTGCTGGCGCAGGTTCGCGTGGGGGAGTTCGTGGGCCTGCTCGCCGGGGTGGTCCCCGACTTCCGCGTCCGCGCCGCGCGGGCCCTGCCCCGACCGGGGTACGGCTGGTCGGAGTTCGTGGCCGGGAACGGCGTTCCCGACGCTTCGGCAGCCGGCCGCTTCCACCGCGGACAAGGCGCGCTCCTGGCGCTGCTGCACCTGTTGCGGGCGACCGGCCTGCACCACACCAACGTGGTCGCCGACGGTGACACACCGGTGCTCGTCGACGTCCAGGCGCTGTTCGACCCCGACGTGGCCCCGTCGCCCGACCACGACCCGGCCGAGGAGGCGCTGCGGGCCTCGGTGCACCGCATCGGTCTGCTCACCGGCCCGGCCGGTCGGCCCTCGACCCCCGGCGACCACCGATCCGCGCTGCTGACCGGTTTCCGGCAGGCCTACGACGCCATCACGGCCTACCGCGGCACTTTCGCCGAGGCCATCGCGGCCTGCGCCGACATCGACGTGCGGGTGCTCGCCAGACCGGTCGCGCACTACCGCGCGGTGCTGGACGAGACCACGCGCCCGGAGGTGCTGCGCGACGCGCTCGACCGGGACCGGGTGCTGTCCGCGCTGGTGGCGGACCGGACCGGGATCCCGGCCCAGCTCGCCGACCACGAGGTCACCGCCCTGCGGAACGGCGAGGTGCCGGTGTTCACCGCGTCCGCCGGTCGCGGTCGGCTGCGCGCGCCCTCGGGCGCGCCGCTGCCCGTTCCTCTCCCCCGGTCCGGCGTCGCCGCGTCGATCGACACGTTGTCCGGGCTGGACGAGGTGGACCGCGCGAACCAGGAGTGGATCATCTCGGCGGCGCTGGCCACCCGCCACCGCGTGACAGCGCACCCGACCGCCGCGCCGATCGCCGCGCCGCGCGTCGGGCCGGTGGTCCACCCCGACCAGCTCATCGCGGCGACCTGCGCCGTCGCCGACCGGCTCGTCGTGCGCGCCTTCGGCGGGGACCGGGTGAACTGGCTCGGTGTCGAAGCGGTCGCGGACCGCCGGTGGTCGCTGTCGCCGCTGGGCGTCAGCCTCGGCAACGGCAGCCTCGGCGTCGCCGTGTTCCTGGCCCAGCTCGCCGCCGTCACCGGCGTCGCCCGCTACGCCGACCAGGCCGTGCGCGCCGTCGCGGGCACCACGGGGATGGTCGACGCGTTCGCCGGCAGGCCGGACCTCGTCGACGCCGTCGGCTGGGGCGGGCTGGCCGGTCTGGGCGGCGTCGCCTACGGCCTGGGGCGGCTGAGCCTGCTGCTCGACGACCGCGCCCTGCGGCACCGCGCGGCGCGCCTGGTGGCGCTCGCCGACGGGTCGGTGCCCGCGGTGACCGAGCCGGGCTGGGTCGGCGGGCTCGCCGGGTGCCTCGCCGCGATGACCGCCGTGCAGGTCGACCTCGGGCTCGACGGGGCGGGCGAGGTCGCGCGCGGCTGCGCCGATCGGCTCACCCGCCTCGTCGACCGCCCCGACCGGGACCGGGCACGGTTGCCGGTGGCGTTCGCCGACGGGCTCGCCGGGATCGGCTGGGCGCTGGCCACCCTCGGCCCCGAGACCGCGCACCGCGATGCGGGGTCGCGCCTCGGGGCCAGGGTCGCCGAGGACGTGGCCGCGCGCGGCGCCCCGGTGCCGGACGCGTGGTGCCGCGGCGGCGCGGGCGTCGCGCTGGTGGGCGCGGGGACGGCGTTCGCCGACGGTCCGGTGCGCCGGGACCTCTCCCTGTGCCACGGCGAGATGGGGGTGCTGGAGGTGCTGGGCCTGCTCTCGGGGTCGCGGGCGCGCCACGACCCGACGGCCGATGCGCTGCGGCGCCGCACCGGCCAGGTGCTCGACGTCCTGCGCAGGTACGGGCCGGCGTGCGGGGTCCCGGGCACGACGACGACCCCCGGCCTGCTGACCGGGCTCGCCGGCATCGGGTACGGGCTGCTGCGGCTGGCCGCGCCCCGGCGGGTGCCGTCGATCCTGCTGCTGAGCCCCGCGGCGATCACCGCAACGGGATAGCCGACTGCGGCGAAGCGTGAATGTCGCGGACGCGAGCCGGGGCCGGGTCCACGGGTGTTTCCGGTGCGCCGGTCGGTGGTAGTGAATTGCTGCCTGCGGACGCCCCGGAATCGCTTTCAGCCCAACGGATCCACATCCTTCATCGGTTAACAGTTTTCCATGTGGATTCACACTCGGGTGCTAATATCCGATTGTGGCTCATCGTTCGACGGAACTGGTCGGTCGTGAACGGGAACTGCACGTGATCGCCGACGCGATCGCCGACGCGGGCAACGGGCGCGGCCGGACCGTCTTCGTCACCGGTGAGCCCGGTATCGGCAAGTCGCGGCTGCTCTCGGCCGCCACCGAACTGGGGCACGCGGCGGGCATGGGCCTGCTGCGGGGGCGCGCCAGCAGCATCGGCCCGACCGCACCGTTCCGCCCGCTGACCGAAGCGATCCTCTACCTGCTCCGCGCGGAACCGGTGGACCCCGCCGAGCTGGGACCGTACGGGCCGATCCTCGGCCGGATCGTGCCCGGGTGGGGCGAGCCGCCCGCGGGGTACGACGGCGACTCCCTGGTCGTGCTCGCCGAGTCGATCCTGCAGCTGACCGGCCTGGTCGGTCGCGGTCGCGGCTGCCTGATCGCCCTCGACGACCTGCACGACGCCGACGCCGAGACGCTCTCCGCGCTCGAGTACCTGGTGGACAACATCGACCGGCAGCCCGTCCTGCTGGTGGTCGCCCTCCGCGACGAGGAGTGCGCCGCGCGCGTACTGGCCGCCACGGCGGCGCAGCGGGGGCGCTGCACGCCGATCGAACTGGACCGGCTGACCCGGGCCGATCTGCACCCGCTCGCCGGTTCCTGCCTGGAGGTCGACCCCGACCGCGTCCCGGACGACATCGTGGACCTGTTGTGGGCGGGCAGCGCGGGCAACCCGTTCACGGCCGAGGAACTGGTCACGATCATGGCCGACGACGGCGTGATCACCAGCGACGGGGACTCGTGGTCGCTCGCGCCGGACCTGGCCCCGACGCTGACCGCCGGGCTGTCGCGCCCGCTCGCGCGGCGGGTGGCGGGCGTCGGCCCGCGGACCCGCGAGGTGCTGGCGGTCGCGGCGACGTTCGGCTCGCGGTTCCCGCTGCCGGTGGTGCGGCTGGTCACCGGGCTGACCGACCACGCCCTGCTGAGCCTGCTCCAGGACGACCTGGCCGGTCACCTGGTGGCGCCGGACGAGCAGTCGCCCGACTGGTACGCCTTCCACCACCAGCTCAGCCGGGAGGCGGTCCTGGCGCAGCTCGGCGACGGCGAGCAGGCCCGGCTGGCGGCCTCGGTCGCCGACGCCGTCGACACCCTCCACCCCGACCACCCCGGCGAGTGGTGCGAGGTGGCGGCGCGGCTCCGGCTGGACGCGGGCGACCGGCAGGCGGCGGGCAGGCATTTCGCCGAGGCGGGCTGCCGCGCCTTGGCGCTCGGCGCGGCGAAGTCGGCCGCAACCCTGCTGACCAGGGCGTGGGAACTGCTGGCCGAGGAGCCGTCGACCCGGGCCACCGTGCTGGGCGAGCTGGTGCCCGCGCTGGCCGAGGCGGGGCTGGTGGAGCAGGCGCTGGCCTCGGTCGGCGACGCGCAGCGCGTGCACGACCTGATCCCGCGGCAGCGCGCCGCCCTGCACACCCAGCTGGCCTGGGCGGCCACCGTCGCCGGGCTGGCGGACCGGGCGCAGTCGCAGGTGG
Organism: Saccharothrix sp. DSM 118769; assembly: GCF_052936295.1. NCBI lineage: Bacteria > Bacillati > Actinomycetota > Actinomycetes > Pseudonocardiales > Pseudonocardiaceae > Saccharothrix > Saccharothrix sp. DSM 118769. Next base: position 5,186,421 of record NZ_CP193627.1, read on the forward strand.
AGGCGGCGCGGGCGCTGCTGGCGCCGGACGCGGCGGCCGAGGACACCGCGCCGCTGGACGTGGTCGACGCGCACCTGGCCCTCGACCGGGTCGGGACCGGCCAACTGGGCGCCGCGGAGCGGATCGCGCGCAAGGCGGTGGCCGTCGCCGACTCCGCGCCGCTGCCGGTCGTGGCCTGTCAGGCGTGGCAGCTGCTCGGCTCGATCGTCCGGCACCGCGACCCCGACGAGGCCACGGTGTGCCTGGAACGCGCCCATTCCCTCGCGATGCGGCACGGCCTGCCGATCTGGCAGATCCACGCGCTGATCCGGCTCGGTGACGACGACGCGCTGCGCCACGGCGACGTGGCCCGGCTGGAGCGCGCCCGCGACCGGGCCCACCGGGCGGGCGCGGTCACCGCACGCCACCAGGCCGACGCGGGCATCGCCCTGCACCTGATCCTGCGGGGCGAGTACGCCGCCGCCCGCGCGCTCATCGACGAGGTGCACGCGTCCACGAGCCGATTACACCTGCTGGACACCACCAGGCGCATGACCCTGCTGCGCGCGGTGCTCGCCGCGCACGAGTGCGACCGCGCCGGGGTGGACGACTCGATGGCCGAGTTCGTGCGCCGCGGGGGCAACACGACGTCGCACGCCGCGCACGTGCACGGGCTCTCCGGCGCGTTCTGCTCGCTGCTGGAGGAGGACCGCCCGCGCGCCCTCGCCGACACCACCCGCGCGGTGTCCGGCGTGCACGACGGGTCGAGCATCCACCACCTCTCCGGCCGCCACGGCCTGCACGTGCTGCTGCGAGTGCTCTCCGGTGACGCGGACCGGGCCGAGCACGGCACGGTGACCTCCGACCCGGCCAGCGCGCTGCGCTGGGACCGGCAGTTCACGGCGTTCGCCGACGCGGTCCTGCTGGGCCGCTCGGGCCGCACCGCCGACGCCGCGCGCGCGGTCGCCGCGGCCGAGGACGTGGGCGAGCCCTACCCGATGGCCCGCAACCTGGGTCTGCGGCTGGTCGGCGAAGCGGCGCTGAAGGACGGCTGGGGCGACCCGGCCGCGTGGCTGCGGACCGCCGAGACCTACTTCTACGGCCGCGGGGTGACCACGGTGGCGGACGCTTGCCGCGCGCTGCTGCGCCGCGCGGGTGCGCGGGTGCCGCAGCGGCGCACCGGGGTCGACCGGATCCCACCCGCCCTGCGCTCGGCCGGGATCACGCCGCGCGAGTACGAGGTGCTGGGCTGGCTGGTCGGGCGACTGGGCAACCACGAGATCGCGGCGCGGCTGCACCTGTCCCCGCGCACGGTCGAGCGGCACGTCTGCAACATCATGACCAAGACCGGGCAGCCCAACCGGATCGCGCTCGGGGCGTACGCGGCGGCGTTCGTCGGCCGGGACGCGGCCGAGCGGGACTGACCCGCGCCGGCTCGGCGCGCCGCGGGAAGGGCGCGCAGACGGACCGGCCGCGGTGGCGCGGGTCACCGATCGGGCCGGTCGACCGCGACGAAGCGCAGCTCCGAGGTGTACCGCGCGCCCGCGTCGTCGACCAGCCACGCCTGCTCCGGGGTCGGCAGCATCTCCGTCACCACCACCCGGCCCGCGGGGGCGCGGCGGGCGAGCCTGCGCACCGCCTTGGCCAGCACGTTCACGTACACCGGCGCGTCGAAGTCCACGTAGAACGGTCGTGGCTCGCCGGGCAGCACCGCGAACGCGAACCGCGGCAGGCCCAGCGACCTCGCCCACGCCCTCGCCAGCACGAACCGCCGCGCCTCCGACTTCTGCTCGGCGAAGGTCAGCGCGCCCACGTCCACCGACCAGGACTCCCGGGCCACCACCAGCCGGTCGACCGCCACCCGGGGCGTGTGGTCGGCGTCGGCGGGCAGGACCTGGAACAGGTCCATGGCCAGCGTGGTGAGCACGTGGCCGAACACGTCGAGCACGGGGAACTCGGCGCCGTCGGGCAGCACGGCCACCAGGTCGCCGCCGCGCTCGCGCACGCGGGCGTCGGCGCTGAGCACCGCGCGGTCGCGCCGGAGGTCGGCCGTGTTGTCGACCAGGGCGACGCGGTAGTCCTCCGGGCGCGCCAGCGAGTAGTGGATGCGGGTCGACAGCCGTGACCGGTGCTCTTTGGGCAGCACCGGCAGCAGGCGCGGACCGGGGAAGTCGGTCGTCGTCTCGGCCACCAGCTCCCCCGGCGCGGGGTGCTGGTTGACGAACAGGGACGCGCCGAGGGTGTTGGCCGCGACGTGCAGCTCGCCGAGCACCAGGTCGACATCCCCTCGGCGCAGGTGCTCGTCGTCGGCGGCGACGACGAAGACGTCCGGGCTGGCGTAACGGGCCGCGCCCCAGCGGGCGCCGGGCTCGCCGAACGCCTCCCGCACCCGGTCGGCGATGTCGGTGCCGCGGACCCGGACCCGCCGGGCGCCCGGCGCGATGTCGAGGACCCGCGCCCACCTGGTGGACAGCGCGCGGCGCAGCGACTCCGCCTCGGCCGCCGCGGTGCCGTGCAGGACCGGCATGCACGCGAACCAGAACGCGGCCAGGTCGACCGACCCGGCGGCGGCGAGGTCCGCGTGGACCCGCCGGACGCCGTCCAGCACCGCGTCGGCCAGCCGCGCGGTCAACCAGGACGCGGCGGTCAGCAGGAGGTCGAGCGGGGCGAGGGCGGTCAGCACCCCGGCCCCGACGCGGGTGCTGCCCGCGCGGACGCAGTCCGCGTACACCAGTCCGCGGCCGGGCGCGGTGCCCGCGCCCTTGGTGCGGGTGGTGGCCGCGCCGGTCACCGCGGTGAACTCGCAGGCCAGGGCGTCGAGCGCGGCGGGCAGGTCCGCGTGCGCCGCCGTGCGCACCTGGTCGCGGGCGCGTTCGAGCCCGTCGAGCACCGCGAGGCCGCGGTGGCGCAGATCGGCGTCCCCGACGCCGGTCAGCCACGCACGCAGGTGCCGCTCCGGACGGGCCCCCGCGGGCAGGTCCAGCCGCTGGACGACCCAGCGGCGGCGGCACAGCTCCGCCAGCGCGGCGGCGACGTCGACCCCGTCCCCCAGCTCCCGTTGGATCGCCTGCTCGGTGCGGACGCCGTCGCAGAGGTCGAGGACGCCGCGCAGCTCCGCCGGGATGGTCGTGGGGGGCAGGCCCGGCAGCACGACCGCGCCCCCGTCGACGTCCTCGTCGACGCGGACGAACGGGACCCGGCGCGGCGCGATCCACCGCCGCGCGGCCGGGTCCGCGCTCAGCACGCCCGCGAGCGCGTCGACCGACCAGCTGGAGAAGTACACGGTGGACCGGGCGACCAGGCCGCGACCGGCGTCGACCTCCAGCCCGGGGATCGTTCCGTCCCACCGGCCCCACCCCACCGGGCCGAAGAAGCCGATCGTGTCGTTCTTCACGCAGAACCGCTGCCAGTAGTGCGCCACCAACTCCTCGCGCTGCCGGGGCTTGCTGGTGCGGCCCGCCGCGGAGGGGCGCCACGCGGTGAACGGGTCGACACCGGTCCGCAGCGCGGCGGGGTTCTGCCACTGGACCGCTGCCCGGAACGCGGGCAGGGCGGCCACCGCTTGCAGCTCGACGGCGGTTTCCACGGCCGACTCGGCGAACCGCTCCTCGAACAGCTCCCACGTCGGCCCGGAGAGAACCGGACCCAGCTCGTCGGCGGCCGCGGCGAGCCCGTCCGGGGCCAGCCTGAGCACGCCGTCGGCGGGGAACCCCGCACCGCGCACCGCGAACTGGTCCCACAGCCGCCACCGCTCGCTCAACCACACCATGCCGGTAGCACTCCTCACGTCGTCGGGGTCGGGCGGCGCGCGGGCTGCCGGGGCGTGTTCCCGCCGGAGACGATGACGGCGACCCGCCCGCGCGGCCGGGCGAGCAGCGCACCCGCGAGGGCGGCGCTGCCGCTGGGCTCCGCCGCCACGCCGTTGCGGTGCAGCAGGTCCATCGCGTCGAGGATGGCCTCGTCGGTGACCGAGAGCATCGCGTCGACCCGGTGCTGGACGATCGGGAACGGGATCTCGCCGGGGCGCTGGCCGCGCAGCCCGTCGGCGACGGTGTCCGAGGGCGGGACCTCGACCGGGCGGCCCGCGGCGATCGACCGGGCGTAGCGCGGCGCACCGGCGGGCTCCACACCGGTGATGCGCGTCCGCGCGCGCAGCCCGTCGGCAGCCAGGCACACCCCGGCCAGCAGGCCGCCACCCCCGGTCGGCACGAAGATCTCGTCCAGGTCCGGGACGTCCTCGAACACCTCGAGCCCCACGGTCCCCGCGCCCGCGACCACCAAGCGGTGGTCGGAGGACGGCACGAACACGGCCCCGGAGTCGAGCGCGAGCTCGCGCGCGCACCGGTCCCGCTCGGCCACGCCGCCGGGCACCTCGACGACCGCGGCGCCGAGCCCGCGGACGACGTCCAGCTTGTCCGCGCGGGCGCCCGCCGCGACGACCACCGTCACCTCGACGCCCAGCGCGGCGCCCAGCCGGGCGACCGCGATGCCGTGGTTGCCCGACGAGCCGGTCACGACCCGGGTGGCGGCCACGTCGAGCATCGCGTTGGCCGCGCCGCGCGTCTTGAACGAACCGCCGAACTGCAGGTGCTCGGCTTTGAGCAGGAACCCCGGCACGCCGTCCGGCGACAGCAGGGGCGTGCGGCGGACCCGGCCCGCGATCCGCCGCGCCGCGGCGAGCACGCCCGCGGCGCCGGAGCGGTGCACGTCGACGGTCATCGGCCGGACTGGTCGACCGCGACGAACCGCAGCTCCGAGGTGTAGCGCTCCCCCGCGTCGTCGACCAGCCACGCCTGCTCGGGGGACGGCAGCATCTCGGTCACCACCACCCGGCCGTCGGCGTCGCGGCGGGCCAGGCGGCGCACCGCCTTGGCGAAGACGTTCACGTACACCGGGGCGTCGAAGTCCACGTAGAACGGTCGCGGTTCCCCGGCCAGCACCACGAACGCGTACCGCGGCAGACCCAGCGACCTCGCCCACCGCCGCGCCGCGACGAACCGGCGCGCCTCGGTCTTCTCCTCGGCGAAGACCGCGTCGGCCACGGGCACCGACCACGACTCCCGCGCCACCACCAGCCGGTCCACCGACACCCGCGGCGAGTGGTCGGCGTCGGCACGCAGGGAGAACCGGTCCATGACCCGGTTGGTCATCGCGTTGCTGAAGACGTCGAGCAGGTCGAACTCCGCGCCGTCGGGCAGCACGGCCACCAGGTCGTCGCCGCGCTCGAGGACCTGGACGTCGGCGCTGAGCACCGTGCGCTCCCGCCGCGGGTCCACGGTGTGGTCGACCAGTGCCACGTAGTAGTCCTCCGGCCGGTCCAGGGCGATGCGGCTGCGTGCCGACCACCGCGGCGGCTGCTCCTTGGGCAGCATCGGCAGCAACCGCGGGCCGGGGAAGTCGGTCGCGGTCTCGGCGAGCAGCCGGTCGGCGTCCGGGTGCTGCATCACCCACAGCGACGTGCTGGTGGTGTTCATCGCGATGTGCAGCTCGCCCAGCACCAGCTCGAAGTTCCCGCGCGCCACCTCGGCGGCGTCCTCGGCGACGACGAACACGTCCGGGCTGACGTAGCGGGCCTGCGGCCAGGTCGGTCCCGGCTCCCCGAACTCCTCGCGCACCCGGTCGGCGATGTCCTCGGTGGACCGCTGGACCCTGCGGGCTCCGTCGGGGACGGCCAGAACCCGCGCCCAGCGCGCGCGCAGCTCGGCCTGGATCAGGTCGAGGTCGGCGATCGACTCCCCGTGCGGTGCGGGCAGGCACTCCATCCACAGCGAGGCGAGGTCCACGGTGCCGCCCCGGCCGCGCAGGCGCTCGTAGACCTGCCGGACGCGGGCGCCGACGGCCTCGGCGAACCGGGCCGTCATCCAGCGGGCGGCGGTCAGGCACAGGGTGAGCGGCGTCAGCGCATCGCGGACGTCGGTGCCGAGGCGAACGGTGGCCGATCTGCGGCAGTCGGAGTAGATCAGCGCGCGGCACGGCGCGGTGCGGGTGCCCTTGGTGCGCTGCGCGGCGACCTGGGTCAGCTCCTCGAACTCGGTCTCCAGCGCGGTGAACGCCGCCGACAGGGCGTCGGCGTCGGTGCCGGCCGCCCGGATGCGCTCCGCGCCGCGTTCGAGCACGGCCACCTTGGTCAGCGCGTCCCGCCGCGCGGCGGGGTCGGCCACCCGGTCCAGCAGGTCCCGCAGGTGCCGCTCGGGGTGCGCGCACGTCGGCACTTCCAGCCGCCACACGAGCAGGCGCCGGCGCACCAGCCCGTCGAGCACGCCCACGACGGCGTCCTCGGTCACCTCCTCGCCGAGGTTGTCGGACACGTCCGCCGCGAGCTGCCCGGGCAGCCGGGTGCCGTCGCAGCGGACGAGCAGTTCCCGTTCCAGCGGCTCCAGCCACCGCGGCGGCACGCCGGGCATGCGCGCCTCGCCCCCGCCGACGTGCCCGCCGACGTGCCCGTCAACGCGGACGAACGGCACGCGGCGCGGCGCGATCCACGCGCGCATCCGCGGGTCTGCGCCGATCACGCGTGCCACCGCGTCGACGGCCCAGCTGGAGAAGTAGACGGTCGATCCGGCGACCAGGCCCGTTCCCGGGTCGACGTGCACGCCGCTGACCGACTCGTCCCACCGGCCCCAGCCCACCGGGCCGAAGAAGCCGATCGTGTCGTTCTTCACGCAGAACCGCTGCCAGTAGTGCGCCACCAGCTCCTCGCGCTCGCGCCGCTTGCTGGTCCGGCCGTCGACCGACGGGTCCCACGCCAGGAACAGCCCGATCGCCCTGTCGAGCACCGCCGGGTTCTGCCAGGCCACCGCAGCCCGGAACGCCGGTGTCGCGGCGATCCGCTGCAGTTCACGCACGTTGTTCACCATCGCCTCGGAGAGCAGGTCCTCGAAGGCCGTCCACTCCGGGCCGGTGAGCGGGGAGTCGTCGTCGAACTTGTCCGCGGCCTCGGCGAGACCGGAGGGCGCCAGTCGCAGCACGCCCGAGGCGGGGAACCCGGGGCCGCGCAGGGCGAACTCCGTCCAGAGTCGCCACTGCCCGCCCGGCAGGAACACGTCGTCAGTCATGGCTCGGCCGCTCCCCCTGGATGTCGGCGCCCGCGCACCACTCCGGTACGGCGCGGGCGCTGTGGTACTTGTTCTGGGCCTGCGCGAAGGCGCGGCCGGCCGGTCCGTCGAGCACGTCGGCGGCGACCTCCTCGCCGCGGTGGGCGGGCAGGTCGTGCCGCTGCGCCACCACGGCGCCGCTGTGCTGGGCGTTGACCTCCGCCCGGTCGGGGAACCGCTGGTCCGGTCCGTGGCCCAGGGGCGTGCGCAGGCGCAGTTCCGCGCCCGGGAACCGGGAGGGCGCCGGCGCCGACGCGGTGTTGTCGCCCTCGCCGACGTGGAGGACGCGCACCCCTTTCACCCGGCCGAACAGCTGCGCGCCCAGCCGCAGCGCCCCGGCCGAGAAGGCGGTCCGCGTCCTGGTCGAGGTCTTGCGGAACAGCACACCGACGACCGGGTCGCGCAGCGTGCGCCCGCCCGCCCGCTCGCCGAGGGCGTGCTCGACCCCGCGGTGCGCGATCCAGCGCAGGTCGGCGTCGTCGAGGTCGTCGGTGGAGATCAGGTGACGACGTGCGGGGTCGGGCATGGCAACCTCCGTGGTGTGCTCGCCCCAGCGTGCTGCCCGCGGCGGTCGGGCCGGCAGGGAAGGAACGGCAGCATCGGGTGCGTCTGTGTGGCCGGGAACGGGGTGGCCGGGAACGGGGTTGGCCGGGAACGGCATGGGCAAGCCCGCGGGGGTGGACGTGGACGCCGCCGTCGCGCACGCGGTCCGCGCCGGGTCGCTCCGACGGCCCGGCGCTCAGCAGGTCGGCAGGAACCCCGGTGGCCTGCGAGCACGCGCGACCTGCTCGAACGCGTAGGCCAGCGCCAGCACCGCGGGCTCGCCGTAGCGGCCCGCCATGATCGACAAGCCGACCGGCAGCGCGCCGACGAACCCCATCGGGACGGTGGCGTTGGCGTAACCGGACACCGCGGCGGGCGTGGACGAGCCGAACAGGTACCGGTCGCCCTGGCCCAGGGTGGTCCGCCACGCCGGGGCGTTCGTCGGCGCCGCGACCGCGTCCAGCCCGTGCGCGCGGAGGGTGTCGTCCAGCCCCCGGCGGGCGGCGCCGCTCGCCGCCGCGCGCAGGCGCAGGTACTCCGGGTCGCCCGGGTTACCCGAGGTGGCCTGCGCCTCCTCGAACAGCTCCTGCCCGAAGTGGCCCATCTCGGCCTCCGCGTTGGCCTCGTTGAAGGCGATCAGCCCGGCCAGGTCCGGCGGGTGGTCGCCGGGAGTCGCCGCCAGGTACCGGTTGATGCCGTGCTTGAACTCGTGCGTCATCGCGGGCAGCTCGGCGCGGCCCACCGCGTCCAGCTCCGGGATCGCCACCTCGACCGCGGTCGCACCCGCCGACTCCAGCAGCGCCACGGCGCGGGCGAAGGCCACCATGGTCTCCGGGCTGGTGCCGCGGGTCGGGTCCCACACACCGATCCTCTTGTCGCGCAACGCGTTCGGGTCCAGGAACCCCGTGTAATCCGGGCGCTCGGGGGCGTGCGCGGTGGCCGGGTCCGCGCCGTCGCGGCCGCTGAGCACGCCCAGCAGGATCGCCGCGTCGGTGACGGTGCGGGCCATGGGCCCGGCGGTGTCCTGCACCCCCGAGATCGGCACCAGGCCGTGGCGGCTGACCAGCCCGGTGCTCGGCTTGACGCCGACGACGCCGGTGGCGCCCGCCGCGGTGACGATCGACCCGTTGGTCTCCGTGCCGACCGCGACCGGGGCCAGGTGCGCCGCGACCGCCGCCGCCGAACCGCTCGACGAGCCGCAGGTGTTGCGGTCGAGCGCGTACGGGTTGGCGGTCTGCCCGCCGACCGCGCTCCACCCGCTGGAGGAGCGCCGGTCGCGGAAGTTCGCCCACTCCGACAGGTTGGCCTTCCCGAGGACCACCGCCCCGGCGGCGCGCAGCCGCCGCACCAGGTGGGCGTCCGCGGCCGGCCGCGCCCCGAGCAGGGCGAGGGAGCCCGCGGTGGTCGGCTGCCGGTCCGCGGTGTCGATGTTGTCCTTGAGCAGCACCGGGATGCCGTCCAGCGGCCCGAGCCGCCCGCCCGCGCGCCTGCGGCGGTCGCTCTCCTCCGCCAGGCGCCGGGCGTCCGGGTTGGTCGCGACCACCGCGTGCAGGCGGGGGTTGAGCGCGCGGATGCGGTCCAGGTAGAACGCGGTCAGCTCGGCCGAGGTCAGCCGACCCGCGTCCATCGCGCGGTGCAGGTCCGGGATGGTGGCCTGCTCCAGGTCCACCCCGGCCACCTCGGGGCCGTGGACGGCGGCGGTACCGGAGGTCACGGGCCGACCTCCTCGGTCGCCTCCATGAGCGTCGTCAGCAGCCCGGCGAGGTTCGCCACGTGCGGCGGGCGCAGCACGCCCATGTGGTCGCCGCCGACCCGGTGGATCTTGAGACCGCCCGGGGCCAGCTTGACCCAGCGGTCCTGGTACTGCGCGTAGGTCTGCCCCTGGTTGGTGCTGTGCAGGCCGTCGGCCAGCTCGTCGCCCACGAGCAGGTGGGTGCGCCCGGGGTAGGGGCGCTGGCGGTAGCCGAGCATCGCCTGGGTCAGCTCGCGCCACACCCGGATGCGGCGCGGCCAGAACGTGTCCCCGGGGTTGGGCGGCTCCTTGGTGCCCTCGTCGATGATGTAGTCGAGCACCTCGGCGAACTGGCGCCGCACCTCGGCGACCTCCTCGGCGCTGGTCGCGACGTCGAGCTGTTGGAGCAGGTTCTCGCCGCGCAGGAAGACGGCGGTCTCCTCCCACATGCTCTCCCGCTTGTAGAAGTCCTGGGCGGGGTCGAGCAGCATCAGCGTGACCTGGTCGCCGTCGCGCTGCATCACGCGGGCCATCTCGCCGGTGACCAGGCCACCGGCGCACCAACCGAGCAGGTGGTACGGGCCGTGCGGGCGCAGCGCGCGGACCTGCTCGACGAACAGCGCGGCCACGCTCGCGATGCCCTGCGGCGGCGGGGTGTCGCGGTGCAGGCCGGGCCACTCCAGCGCGGCCACCGGCCGGTCGACGCCGATCCGGTCGGCCAGCCCCCTGTACCACAGGCCGCCACCGGGGTACATGCAGAACAGAGGGGGCTTGTCCCCGGTGCGGCGCAGCCACACCACGGCCTCGCCCGCCCACGACGCCGCCGACTCCACCGACGCGGCCAAGGTGGGCGGGAAGCCGCCCTGGATGGCCGGGTCCACCGCCGTGGCCAGGTCCATCACCGTGCGGTTGGCGTAGAAGTCGCGCAGCTCCACCGGGAGGCCGTGCTCTTCGCGCAGCTCCACCAGCACTCGGATCACCAGCAGCGAGTGCACACCGAGGTCGCTGAAGGGCACGTCGACGCCCACCTGGTCGACGCCGAGCGCCTTGGCGAGCACGGTGGCGAGGATGTTCTCCACCGCCGTGCGGGGGGCGAGCGCGGCGCGGGCCGTCGCCGCCGGCTCCGGCAGCGCCTTGGTGTCGAGCTTGCCGCTGGGGGTGGTGGGGAGCTCGTCGAGCACGACCCACGCCGACGGGACCAGGTATTCGGGCACGACGCCCGCGAGCAGGTCGGGCAACCCGGCGGGGTCCGGTCCGCCCTCGTCCGCGGGCACCAGGTAGGCCACCAGCTCCTGGTCGCCGTGGGCGGTGCGGCGGGCGCGGACGGCGACCTCGCGCAGCGCGGCGCAGGCGCGCAGCACCGACTCCACCTCGCCGAGCTCGACCCGGTAACCGCGGATCTTGACCTGGTCGTCGGCGCGGCCCGCGAACTCCAGCACGCCGTCGGGCCGGTACCGGACCAGGTCGCCGGTGCGGTAGAGCCGCTCGCCGACCGCGTACGGGTCCGGCACGAACCGGTCCGCCGTGAGGTCGGGGCGGCCGCGGTAGCCGCGGGCCAGCTGGGCCCCGCCGATGTGCAGCTCACCGAGCACGCCGATCGGCACCGGCCGCAGGTCGGCGTCCAGCACGCGCAACACGGTGTTCGCGGCCGGGCGGCCGATCGGCACCGGCCCGGCGTCGAGGTCACCGGCCGGGCGCACGTGCGCGGCGCAGCCCACGGTCGCCTCGGTCGGACCGTACTCGTTCTCCACCAGCGTGTCCGGGGCGTGCCGGGTCCAGGCGGCCAGCACGTCCCTGGTCAGTTCCTCGCCGCCGACGACGAGCCGGTCGGTGGCCGCGGCCAGGGCCTCGGCGGGCAGCAGCCGGGCGAGTGCCGCCAGGTGCGACGGGGTGACCTTGACCAGCCCGAACCCGCCGCCGCGCAGGGCGTCGACGAGCCCTTCGATCGCGGGGGCGCCGTCGTCGGGGGTCAGGGTCACCGGCCTGCCCGCCAGCAGCGCCGGGAACAGCGAGGTGACCGGCAGGTCGAAGGCCATCGACGAGTACAGCGGTGAGCTCCCGGCGGAGTCCGCGCGCCAGCACAGGTAGTTGACCAGGTTGCGGTGCTCGACCTGGACGCCCTTGGGGGTGCCGGTCGAGCCGGAGGTGTAGATGACGTAGGCCAGCGAGCGCGGCGCGGCGGTCCGGCCGAGGTCGTCGGCGGGCTCCGCGGCGATGGCCGGGTCGGCGACCAGGACCGCCGCGCGGTCGGGCACCCGGTCGGCGAGGGCGTCCTCGGTGACCACGGTGGTCGCGCCGGCCTCGGTGAGCACGGCGGCCAGCCGCTTCGCCGGGTGGCCGGGGTCGAGCGGCAGGTAGGCCGCGCCCGCCTTGAGGACGGCCAGCAGCGCGGTCACCAGGTCCGGGCCGCGCCGCAGCAGCACGCCGACGAGGTCCTCCGGTCCGGCTCCCCGGCGGCGCAGGTGGCGGGCCAGGCGGTTGGCGCGGGCGTTGAGGTCGGCGAAGGTGACCTCGGTCCCGTCCGCGCACCGCAGCGCGGTCGCCCTCGGGGTCGCGGCGACCCGGCGCTCGAACAGCTCGTGCACGCAGGCGTCCGGGTACTCGGCGACCGGGCCCGCCGCGAACGACAGCAGCCGCTCGACCTCGGCGTGCGCGAGTGCGGCGCCGCGGACGTCGCCGTCGGGATCGGCGGCCATGGCTTCGAGGACCCGCCGGTACATCGCGGCGAGCGCGGGCGCGTGCGCCGGGGCGATCCGGTCGGCCTGGGCCCGGAAGTGCAGGACGCCGGGGAAGCTCCACACGTCGACGCCGAACCCGTTGTAGCTCTCGTCGACGATCTTGGCCGTCTCCACCCGGCGGGTGTCGAACACGTGGAAGTCGAGGTAGGCGAAGGAGATGTCGACCAGGGGCCGCTCACCGCCCCAGCGGCGCTGGAGCTCGCCGAGCGGGAACCTGCGGTGCGGCCAGACCGCCACCTCCTCGGCGAAGACCTGCCGGACGAGCCCGGACCAGGTCGTGGCGGTCAGGTCGACGCACACCGGCAGCGGGTTGAGGTGCATGCCCCTGGCCAGCTCGCCACCGGGTTCCTCCAGCCTGCCGTTGTGCACCAGCCCGGTGTGGAACCGGCGCGTGCCGCCGATCGTGCTCAGCACCGTCAGGTGCGCGGCGAACAGCACCGACTTCAGGGAGGAGCCCGCCGCGGCGGCCAGCGCGCGCAACCCGGGCTCCAGGTCGGAGTACCGCACGCTGACCTGGTGCGGCAGGCCGTCGCGGCTCGCCGGCGCCGCCCAGCCGGGCGGCAGCTCGACGCGGCCGAAGCGGTCCAGCCGGTCGCGCCAGAACTCCTGGTCGGCTTCGTCGGCGATGGCGCGCTTCTCCAGCGCGATGAAGTCGGCGAAGCGCACCGGCACCCGGGACGGGACGCGGGGCGCCACGCCGTCCCGGCAGGCGCGGTAGGTGTCCAGCAGCTCTTCGAGCAGCGAGTGGTGGCTCCAGCCGTCCAGGACGGCGTGGCACTCGACGAACGCCAGCGTCCAGCGGCGCTCGGCGGTCTGGTGGGCGTGGAAGCGCACCATGGGCGCCTCGGTCACGTCCAGCGGGTGGCGGCGGGCCTCGGCGACGAACTCGGCCAGGGCGGCGTCGGCCCGGTCCTCGGCGAGGCCGCGCAGGTCGTCGTACCCGACGTGCATGGGGGCGTCGCGGTGCACGAGCTGCATGGGCTCGCGGAAGGTGGTCAGGTCGAAGCTGGTGCGCAGGATCTCGTGCCGCCGCACCAGCAGCGCCGCCGCCTCGCGCAGCGCGGGCAGCGCGAACGGGGCGTCGTCGACGACCGGGAACAGCGTGACGTTGTGGTAGAGCCCGACGTCCTTGTCCGCGACCATCTCGTAGACCATCGCGGTCTGGCCCATGGACATCGGGTAGGCGTCGGCCAGGCCCTCCGGCAGCGCAGCCCGGTCGGCCTCGCCGACCAGTTCGAAGGGGGCGACCCGGTGGTCGTCGACCGGGCCGACTGCCGCTCCGGCGACCCGGGTGAGACCTTCGACGGTCTGGTGCAGCATCAGGTCCTGCACCGTGACCGGCAGGCCGCGTTCGCGCAGCGCGCCCACCACCTGGATGGCCCGGATGGAGTCGCCGCCGAGGGCGAAGAAGTTGTCGTCCACGCCGACCGGCCCGACGCCGAGCGCGGTGCCCCACAGTTCGGCCATGGCCTGCTCGGCCGGGTCGCGGGGGGCGACCCGCTCCGCGCGCGGGGCCCGGCCCGTCGCGGGGTCGGGCAGCGCCGCCCGGTCGACCTTCCCGTTGGCGGTCACGGGGAACCGTTCCAGCAGCACGAAGGCCGCCGGGACCATGTAGGCGGGCAGGACCGCGCCGAGGTGGTCGCGCAGGTCCGCGGCGTCGACCCGCCGATCGGCGACCGGCACGGCGTAGGCGACGAGCTGCTGCTCCCCCGAGCCGGGCGCGCGGCGTGCGAGCACCACGGCGCGGGCGACCGCGGGGTGGCCGGTGAGCGCGGCCTCGACCTCGCCGGGCTCGATGCGGTGGCCCCGGATCTTGACCTGCTCGTCGGCGCGGCCGACGAACTCCAGGTCGCCGTCGGGGGTGCGGCGGGCCAGGTCGCCGGTGCGGTACATCCGGGCACCGGGGCGCGGGGCGTACGGGTCGGGCCCGAACCGGTCGGCGGTGAACACGGTGCGGCCGAGGTAGCCGAGGGCCAGGCCCGGCCCGGACACGTACAGCTGGCCGACCACGCCGACCGGCACCGGGTCGAGGTCGCGGTCGAGCAGGTAGAGGCGCAGGTCGGGCAGAGGCACGCCGATGGGGCTGCGCGCCCCGGCGGCGACGTCGGCCGCCCGCAGCCTGCGGCGGGTCACGTGCACGGTCGTCTCGGTGATCCCGTACATGTTGACCACGGCGGGTCGTTCGTCGCCGAAGTGGTCGAACCACGGCGCCACCTCGGTGGTGTCGACGGCCTCGGCGCCGAGCACGACGGTCCGCAGCGCCAGCGAACTCGGCGGTGTGCGCGCCTCGACGACCGCGTCGACCAGCCCGCGGAACGCCGACGGGGTCTGGTTGAGCACGGTGACGCCCTCGGTGACGAGCAGGTTGAGGAAGTCCCACGGCGAACGGGACACCGCGAACGGCACGACGACGACGCGCCCGCCGTGCAGCAGCGCGCCCCACAGCTCCCAGACGGAGAAGTCGAAGGCGTAGGAGTGGAACAGGGTCCACACGTCGTCCGGGCCGAAGCCGAAGTCGGCGGCGCTGGACCGCAGCAGCCGCAGCACGTTCGCGTGCGTGACCGGGACGCCCTTCGGCCTGCCGGTCGACCCGGAGGTGTAGATCACGTACGCGACGTCGCCCGGCCCGGCCAGGGGCTCGGGGGCGGTGTCGGGCCAGTCGGTGTCCACCTGGTCGAGCAGCACGGCGGTGACCCGCTCGCCCGCCGGCCACTCGACGAGCCCGCCGCGGCTGATCACCACGTCCACCCGGGCGTCGGCGCGCATCACGGCCAGTCGGTCGACGGGCTGCTCGGGGTCCAGCGGCACGTAGCCCGCCCCGGACTTGAGCACCCCGAGCAGCGCCACGACGAGGTCCGCGCCCCGGTCGAGGCTGACGCCGACCAGCCGCCCGGGGCGGGCGCCGAGGGAGCGCAGCCGGTGGGCCAGCCGGTTGGCGCGGGCGTCGAGCTGGGCGTAGGTGAGGTGCTCGCCCGCGGCGGTCACCGCGACGGCGTGCGGGGCGCGGGCGACCTGCGCGGCGAACACCTCGCCCAAGCCCTCCTCGACGGGGAGGACCAGCTCGGGACCGTTGCCCGCGGCCAGCAGCCGGGCGCGCTCGGCGTCGGGGAGCATGGTCAGCCCGGTGGCGCGGCCGTGCGGGTCGGCGACGATGCTCTCCAGCAGCCGGACGAAGTGGTCGGCCACCCGGCGGGCGGTCGCGGCGTCGAAGAGGGCCGTCGCGTACCCGAGCAGGCCGGTGATCGAGCCGTCCGCGCGGGTGGCCAGGGTGAGGTCGAGGTCGAACTTGGCCACCTCCCACCCCACGGGCTCGGGCTCGGCGCCGAGGCCGGGGAGCGACCGCGGCCCGCTGTCGTCGACGAGCTGGAACACCACCTGGAACAGCGGCGTGCTGGACGGGTCGCGTACCCCGGCCAGCTCGTCGACCACCAGGTCGAAGGGCACGTCCTGGTGGGTGTAGGCATCCAGGGCGGTGTCGCGCACCCGGGCGAGGAAGTCGGTGAAGGACAGGCGGTCCGACAACCGGGCGCGCTGCGCGATCATGTTGACGAACATGCCGACCAGGCCCTCGGTGGCGGCCTCGCCACGCCCGGCGACCGGGCTGCCCACGACCACGTCGTCCTGCCCGCAGTAGCGGGCGAGCAGGAGCTGGAACGCGGCGAGCAGAACCATGTGGGGCGTGGCGCCCTGCGCCCGGCCCAGCCGGGTGAGCGCGTCGGCCAGCGGGGCGGGCACGGTGACCGGCTCGGCGGCACCCGCGCTGTCCCGGACGGGCCCGCGGGGCCGGTCGGTCGGCAGTTCCAGCGGGGTGGTCGAGGCGAGCTGCTCGCGCCAGTGGTCGAGCTTCCCGGCGAGTTGCCCGGCCGCCAGGAGGTCGCGTTGCCAGGCGGCGAAGTCCGCGTACTGGACCGGCATCGGTGGCAGCGTGGACGGTGAACCCGTGACGAGCGCCGAGTACAGGCTGTCCAGTTCGGACAGGAGGATGGTCTCGGAGGCTCCGTCGGAGGCGATGTGGTGCACGGACAGGAGGAGCACGTGGTCGTCGTCGGAGAGCCGGACCAGCAGCGCCCGCAGCGGCCAGTCGGCGGCCAGGTCGAGCGGCCGGGTGCCCGCCTCGACGAGGACGCCGGTGAGCGAGTCCGGCTGGGCGGCGATGTCGACCAGCTCGAAGGGCACCGGTCCGGGCGGGTCGATCACCTGTGCCGGCTCGCCACCGGTATCGCCGACGGTGTAGCGGGTGCGCAGCACCTCGTGCCGGGCGACCAGCGCGTCCAGGGCACCGCGCAGCGCGGGCACGTCCACCGCGCCGAGGCGCAGCCGCACCGGGATCAGGTAGTCGGCGCCGCCCGGCCGCATCTGCTCCAGCAGCCACAGCCCGCGCTGCGCGCACGACAGCGGCAGCGGCCGGTCGCGGGGTGCGGGGGTGATCCCGCTCGCCGCCGCGGACCCGAGACCTCGCAGCCGTCGCCGCAGCAGCTCGTCACGGGGATCGCGCCGGGTGTCCGATCGGGTGTCCATTGGTCCGCCCTTTCCTGTCCGGCCACCGAAGACCCGGAGCCAGGGGTGATCAGGGCGAGGATGTCGCGCCGCCGCGGTCGCGCGGCAGGGTGAGGGCGGTGCGCGTACGCGCACCCGGCGCGACGCAGGTGTGCCGATCCTTCTCTGGGCACGGGCGCGCGTGCCCGCGAGCATCTGGCCCATGGGCAACCAGGCGCCGCCGCTGCACCGCAACCGCGACTTCGTCCTGCTCTGGACCGGGTCGGCGGTGTCGATCCTGGGTTCCAGCGTGTCGAGCATGGCCTACCCGCTGCTGGTGCTCGCGCTGACCGGGTCGGCCGCCGACGCCGGTCTCGCCGGGTTCGTGGCACTGCTGCCGCAGCTGCTGTTCCAGGTGCCCGCGGGCGCGGTGGTCGACCGGTACGACCGCAGGCGCATGATGATCTGGTGCGACGTGGTGTGCGCGGTGGTGCTGGGCACGCTGGTGGTGGCCCTGCTGCTCGACCGGCTGACCATGCCGCACATCCTCGTCGTCGGCTTCCTCGAAGGCACGTTCGCGGTGTGCCACCGGCTGGCCGCAGCGGCCGGCGTGCCCGCGATCGTGCACCCGTCCCAGCTGGCGCGGGCGCTGGCGCACAACGAGGCGCGCCGCCGGGGTGCGGCGATGCTGGGCAGGCCGTTGGGCGGGGTGCTGTTCGGCTTCGGGCGCGCGGCGCCGTTCGTGTTCGACATCGCCAGCTACGCCGTCTCGGTGGTGACCCTCGGGCTGATCCGCAGGGACCTGCAGGCTGAGCGGGGCGCCGTCGCCCGCCGCCCGCGGCTCGCGGAGTTCACCGAGGGCGCGGTGTGGTTGTGGCGGCACCCGTTCCTGCGGACCACCACGCTGCTGATCGCGGGCAGCAACCTGCTGTTCCAGGCCCTCTTCCTGGTGGTGATCGTGATCGCCACCGAGGGCGGCGCACCGCCGTCGGCCGTCGGGGTGATGCTGGGCGTCCTCGCCGTCGGCGGGGTGCTGGGCTCGCTGGCCGCACCCGCGGTGTCCCGCCGGCTGTCGCTGCGCGCTGTGGTGGTCGGGGCGAACGCGGCGTGGCTGCTGCTGCTGCCGGTGCTGGCGCTGGTGCGGGACCCGCTCGCGCTGGGCGCGGTGTTCGCGGCGATGGCGTTCGTGGGGCCGCTGTGGAACGTGTCGGTCTCGGCCTACCAGCTCTCCGTCACCCCGGACCGCATCCGGGGCCGGGTGCTCGGCGCCGCGGGCATGATCTCCTTCGGGACCGTCCCGCTCGGCTCGCTGGCGGGCGGGCTCCTGATGGGCTGGGTGGGGGCCGCGGCGACGGTGTGGGTGCTCACGGGGTGGATGGCGGTGCTGGTGCTGACCGCGGTGCTCAGCCCGGCTGTGCGCACGGCCCCGGCCCCGGCCGACGCGGGGTCGCCCGCTCCGGCGGTGCCGTAGCGGGCGACCCGGTCGTGCGCGGCGGGACGCGGGAGGGTCAGGTCCGGGCGAGCTCGTCCAGCGGGACCTCGCCGAAGTGCTCGGCGACCCAGGCGTCGTTGTAGATGGTGTCCAGGTACCGCTCGCCGCGGTCGGGGAGGACCAGGACGCAGTTGGCCCCCGGCGGCACGTGGTCGCGCACGCGGTCGACGGCGGCGACCACGGCTCCGGAGGAGCCGCCCGCGAGCAGCGCCTCCCGGGCGGCGAGCCTGCGGCAGCCCCGCACGCTGTCCACGTCCGGGACGTGCACGACGAGGTCGGCCAGGTCGTCGCCGTGGTGGTGCGGGCGGACCGCGGCGCCGTGGCCGGGGATCAGCCGCGGACCGGGGGCGTCACCGAAGATCGCGCTGCCCGCGGCGTCCACCGCCACGATCGTCACCGACAGCTCGTTGGCCCGCGCGTACTCGGCGCAGCAGCGCAGCGTGCCGCAGGAGCTGGTGGCGCAGAACAGGAAGTCCAGCCGGCCGGGGACCTGCTCGACGATCTCGCGCATCGTGGTGCGGTGGGCCGCCGGGTTGGCCGGGTTGGAGTACTGGTCCGGCCAGTAGGCGTGCTCCAGGCTCGCGACCAGCTCGCGGATGCGGCGGATGCGAACCGGCAGGTAGTCGCCGGTGACCGGGTCGACGTGCTCGACCACTTCCACCTCGGCGCCCGGGGCGCGCATCACCGCGGGGTTCTGCCCGTTGACGCGGGGGTCGACCACGCAGACATCGACAGCGCGGCGCGGTCCTTGCTGCTACCGCCGGGGTTGTGGCCTTCGAGCTTGGCGAAGAGCCGGAACCCCGCCGACGGGTGGAGCTTGGTCAGCTCGACCAGCGGTGTCGCGCCGACGGCGCCGAGCACCCCCGCCGGCGCGGGCCCTGCCAGGTCCGCGGTTCCCGCCGGGTTCACGGGGCGGTCGCGTCCAGCTGCCTGCGCAGGCTCAGCGGCCGCATGTCGGTCCACACCTCGCCGATGTGGGCGAGGCACTCCTCGCGGTCGCCGCGCGTGCCCTCCGCTCGCCAGCCTGCGGGCAGGTCCCGGTCGGCGAGCCAGACCGAGTACTGCTCCTCGTCGTTGACCACGACCAGGTACGTGCGCTGGTCGGTCCGCTCCTCGGGCATGTCATTCTCCTGGAAGTCACCGACGCGCCCGGGTGTCGGGCCGCCGCGGGCCGATCCTGCCCGCGGCGGCGAACGCGGTTGCAGAGAAGAACGCGCAGAACGGCGGGCACGCCCGGTGCGCGCCGTGCTACCCGTCATTCTCTTCTGGGCGCACCGGGCGGGCGGACACGATGGCGGACATGTCTGCACCGTCCGCATCCGCGGCACACCAGCCCACCGGGCCGGAGAGGCCCCTGCCCTTCGTGATCACCCCGGCCGCGGGCGAGGTGGGCGATGCGGCCGCCGTCGCGGCCCTGCGGCCCGCCGTCCGGGAGCGACTGCTCGAACACGGCGCCGTGCTGCTGCGCGGGTTCTCCGTCGACGACGTGGACGGGTTCGACGCCACCGTCCGCGCGCTGGCCGGCCCACCGCTGACCTACCACGAGCGGTCCTCGCCCCGCAGCACGATCAAGGGGCAGGTGTACACCTCGACCGACTACCCGGAGGCCGAGGAGATCTTCCTGCACAACGAGAACTCCTACCAGGCCGCCTGGCCGATGAACCTGTTCTTCTACTGCGTGCGGCCGCCGACGACGCTCGGCGCCACCCCGCTGGCCGACACCCGGCGTGTCCTCGCCTCGATCGACCCCGCGGTGCGCGAGGAGTTCGCGGCGCGCGGCTGGACCGTGGTGCGCAACTACACCAACGCGTTCGGCCTGCCGTGGGACCAGGTCTTCAACACCGACGACCGCGCCGAGGTCACCGCCTACTGCGCCCGCAACGGCGTGGAGGCGGAGTGGCTCGACGGAGGCGGCCTGCGCACCACCGCCCGGCGCCGGGCCGTGCACCACCACCCGACCACCGGCGAGGCGGTGTGGTTCAACCACCTCACGTTCTTCCACGTGACCACGCTGGCCGAGGACGTCTGCGCGGGGCTGCGGGCGATGCTCGCCGACGAGGACCTGCCGACGAACACCTACTACGGCGACGGCGGCACCATCCCCGACGACGTGGTCGCCCACCTGCGCGAGTGCTACCGCGCCGCGACGCGGCGCTTCGACTGGGAGCGCGGCGACGTGCTGATGGTCGACAACATGCTCTCCTCGCACGGCCGCGAGCCGTTCACCGGGCCCCGGAAGATCGCCGTGGCGATGGCCGGGCCGGTGACCGGCGAGAACGCTTGAGCGTCCCGACCACGAAAGGCAGGACCAGGTGGGAAGCGGTGAGGTGCACCCGCTGTCGTCGGCGCAGGAGCAGCTGTGGTTCATCGAGCAGTTGCGCTCCGGCGCGACTGTCGAGTACCTGCTGCCCGCGGCGCTGCGCCTGCGCGGCCCGCTCGACGTCGAGGCGCTGGCCGCCGCGCTGACGCGGATCGCCACGCGGCACGCGGTCCTGCGTTCCCGGTTCGACGTGGTGGACGGCGTAGCGGTGCAGGTCGTCACCGACCCCGCACCGGTCGAGCTGTCCGAGGTGGACCTCCGGGCCCGGCCGGCCGCCGAGCGGGAGGGGCTGCTGCGGGAGGTCCGGCTGCGGGACCTGCGCACCGGGATGGACCTGCGCGCGCGGCCCCCGTGGCGGACCACCCTGGTCCGCATGGACGACGACGACGCCGCCCTGCTCGTCACCGTGCACCACATCGCCTTCGACGGCGTGTCGTGGAGCGTGCTGGCCCGGGAGCTGCACGCCTTCTACGGCGCACCGGAGGACCCCGCGCCGCTGCCGCCCCTGCCGTTCCAGCATCACGACGCCATGCGCCGCCGGGACGCGGGGGTCGACGTGGACGGGCTCGCCCACTGGACCGAGCGGCTGGCCGGGCTCCGTCCGCTGGAGCTGCCCACCGACCACGCCCGGCCCGCGCACTGGGTGGCCGACGGCGACGCGGTCACCTTCACCGTGCCCGCCGACCTCGCCGACCGGCTGCGCTCGCTGGGCCGCGCGCACCGCGCCACGCCGTTCATGGTGCACCTGGCCGCCTTCCAGTTGCTGCTCGCCCGCTACGCACGCCAGGACGACGTCGCGGTCGGGGTCTCGGTCTCCACCCGGCGCCCGGACGAGCTGCCGCTGATCGGCATGTTCCTCAACACGCTGGTGATGCGCGGCGACCTGTCCGGCGACCCCTCGTTCGCCGAGCTCGTCGAGCGGGCCAGGGCGACGGCGCTGGCCGCCTACGCCCACCAGGACGTGCCGTTCGACCAGGTCATCGCCCGCTTGGCACCGACGAGGGACCCGGCGCGCAACCCGCTGTTCCAGGCGGGCATCGCCTGGTACGACACGCGCCGCCGGCCGTACGCGCTGTCCGGCCTCGACGTCGAGCTGTGCCCGCCGCTGTGGGCGGGCTCGGCCTTCGACCTGTCGCTGCACCTCGCCCGGTTCGCCGACGGCTCCGTGCAGGGCCAGCTGATCTACCCCAGGGCCCTGTTCGACCGCGCCCGCGTCGAGCGGATGGCCGCCAACCACCTCCGGCTGCTGAGCGAGGTCGCCGACGCGCCGCAGGCACCGGTGCACGCGCTCGACCTGCTCGCCGACGGCGAACGGGATCGGCTGCGGTCCGCCGGGACGGGCGCCGTCGCCACCGACCGGCGCTCCCTGCCGGAGCTGTTCTTCGCCCGAGCGGCGCAGACCCCCGAGGCCGTCGCCGTCGTGTCCGACGCGGACGAGCTCGGCTACGGCGAACTCGCGGCCCGCGTCGACGCCCTCGCCCGCCACCTGCGCGCGCTCGGGGTCACCCGCGAGACGCCGGTCGGCGTGGCGATGGAGCGCGGCACGGACCTGGCCGTCGCGCTCCTGGCGATCCTCACCGCGGGCGGCACCTACGTCCCGCTGCCGCCGGAGCACCCCGCCGAGCGGCTCCGCCACGTCGTCGTCGACACCGGCATCGCCCTGGTGCTGTCGAACACCGCGGTCGACACCGGGCTCCCGGAGTCCCTCACCCGCCTGGACCTCGACGAGCACCGCGACACCGGCGACCTCGCGGGCGCACCGGGCGACCACCCGGTGATCCACGGCGCGCAGACCGCCTACGTCGTGCACACCTCCGGGTCCACGGGCACGCCCAAGGGCGTCGCGGTCACCCACGACGGCATCCGCAACCGCGTCCTGTGGTCGGTGCGCACGCAGCTCACCGCGGCCGACCGCGTCCTGCACAAGACCACGACCGGGTTCGACGCCTCGGTGTGGGAGCTGCTGGCACCGCTGGTCGCGGGCGCCACCGTGGTCATGGCCCCACCGCAGGCGCACCGCGACCCCGCCGCCATGGCCGCGTCGATCACCCGTCACGGCGCCACGGTCCTGCAGCTGGTCCCCTCGGTGCTGCGCCTGCTGCTCGACGAGCCCACCTTCGGCGGGTGCGCGTCGCTGCGACTGGTCTGCTCGGCGGGCGAGGCCCTCCCGGTGTCGCTGTGCGAGCGCCTGACCGCGCTGCTGGACGTCGAGGTCGACAACACCTACGGCCCCACTGAGTGCTCCATCGACGCGACCGCCTGGCGCTACCGGCCCGGCGGCACGGGCACGGTGCCCATCGGCACGCCGCTGAGCAACACGCGGGTGTTCGTCGTCGACGACGCGGACCGGCTCGTGCCGATCGGGGTGCCAGGTGAGCTGTGCGTCAGCGGCGACGGCCTGGCCCGCGGCTACCTCGGCAAGCCCGGCCAGACCGCCCGCCAGTTCACCCCGCACCCGTACCCGCTGGTCCCGGGCGAGCGCTGGTATCGCACCGGCGACCTGGCCCGCTGGCTGGACGACGGCACGGCGCTGGAGTTCCTGGGGCGCGTCGACCACCAGGTCAAGATCAACGGCGTGCGGATCGAACCCGCCGAGGTCGAGGCCGCGCTGTGCGCACACCCGGACGTCACCGCCGCGGCCGTGGTCCCCCGGCGCACACCGGCCGGCGACACCACCCTCGTCGCCTACGCGGTGCCGACCGGCGGCGCCACCCCGGCCGCCCTGCTCGACCACCTGGCCGGGCGGCTGCCCGCACCGATGCTCCCGTCGGCCGTCGTCGTCATCGACGCGCTCCCGCTCGGCCCGACCGGCAAGCTCGACCGCGCCGCGCTGCCCGCGCCGAACGCCGCGGCCGAGCCGGCCCCGCACGACCGGACCGCACCGACCACACCGGCGGAGCAGGCCGTCGCCCGCGCGTTCGAGGAAGTGCTCGGTGTCGAGCACGTCGGCGCCCGGGACGACTTCTTCGCCCTCGGCGGGCACTCGCTGATGGCCATCCGGCTCATCCTGCGGCTGCGGCGCGAGTTCGGCGGCGAGCTGACCATCGGCGAGCTGTTCGACGACCGCACCATCGAGCGCATCGCCGCCCGGCTCGACGCGGCCCCCGCCCCTGGCGCGGCCACCCAGCCGATCCAGCCGGTCCCCCGCGACGGCGACCTGCCGCTGTCGTTCGCCCAGCGGCGGATCTGGTTCCTCGACCAGCTCGACCCGGGCAGCGTCGAGTACCTCGTCCCGCTGGCGCTGCGCCTGTCCGGCCCCCTGTCGATCGAGGGGTTCCAACGCGCGCTGGACCGGGTCGCCACCCGGCACGAGGTCCTGCGCACCCGCTACGTCGACCAGGGCGGCGAGCCCACCCAGGTCGTCGACCCGCCCGGACCGGTGGCGGTACGCGTGCTCGACCTCACCGGCAGGCCGGACGAAGCGCTCGAAGCGCTCCGGCACGCCTCCGGGCTGCCGTTCCGGCTCGACCGCGAGCACCCGCTGCGGGCCACGGTGATCCGCGTCGCCGACGACGAGCACCTGGTCGCCCTGACCATGCACCACATCGCCGTGGACGCGTGGTCGACGGCCGTGCTGTTCCGCGACCTCGACGACGAGCACGGCGCGCCGCTGCCCCTCCAGTACGCGGACTTCGCCGCCTGGCAGCGCCGCACCCAGGACCGGAGCCGCCAGCTGGCGTACTGGACGGACCGGCTGGCGGGTCTCACGCCGGTGGAGCTGACCACCGACCGGCCGCGTCCGGCGCAGCGCGACCCGCGCGGCGACGTGGTGTCGGTGACGGTCCCGGCGGGGGTGGCCGCAGCCGTGACCGACCTGGCCGCCCGCCGCGGCGCCACACCGTTCATGACCCTGCTCGCGGCGTTCCAGGCGCTGCTCGGCCGCCACACCGGCCGCACCGACGTCTCGGTCGGCACCCCGGTCGCGGGCCGCACCCGCCAGGAGACCGAAAACCTCGTGGGGCTCTTCACCAACACCCTGGTCCTGCGGACCGACCTGGCGGGCGCACCGACGTTCACCGCGCTGCTCGACCGGGTGCGCCGCGACTGCACCGACGCGTTCGCCAACCAGGACGTGCCGTTCGAGCACCTGGTCGACGCGCTGCAGCCCGACCGCGACCTCTCCCGCAACCCGCTGTTCCAGATCATGTTCGAGCTGGAGGACCTGGAGCGCCGTCCGGGCACGCTGCACGGCACCGCCGTCGAGCGGGTCCAGGCGGGCGCCTCGGTGGCCAAGTTCGACCTCACCGTGTCCGTGCAGCAGCGCGACGGCGGCGAGCTGCGGTGCGTGTTCGAGTACGCGACCAGCCTGTTCGACCGGGTGACCGTCGAGCGGATGGCGGGGCACTACCTGCGGCTGCTCGCCGCCGCCACCGCCGCCCCGGACCGGGAGCTGGCCGGGATCGACGTGCTCGGCGACGACGAGCGGCGGCTGCTGCTGCACGAGTGGCCCGACCCGGACGCCGACCGGCTGGCCGAGCTGGACCCCGCCGGGGAGCACGACTCGTGCGTGCCCGAGCTGGTCGGGCGGCAGGCGCGGCTGCGCCCCGACGCGGTGGCCGCGGTGTGCGGCGACCGCGAACTCACCTACGCCGAGCTGGACGCGCGGGCCACCCGCCTCGCCCGGCTGCTGCGCGAGCGCGGGATCGGCCCGGAGACCGTCGTCGGGGTCTGCCTCGAGCGGTCGCTGGACGCCGTGGTGGTGTGGCTGGCCGTGCTCAGGTCCGGCGGCGCGTACGCCCCGTTCGACCCCCGGCACCCCGCCGAGCGACTGGGCTTCGTGCTCGCCGACGCGGGCGCCCGGCTCGTGGTCACCACCCGCGAGTTCGCCGACCGGTTCGCCGGCTACGAGGTCGTGGTGGTCGACGGCGACCTGGCGGACCCCTCCGACGCGGACGAGCCGCTGCCCGCGCCCCACCCGCGCGGCCTGGCCTACGTCATCTACACCTCCGGCTCGACCGGGCGCCCCAAGGGCGTGATGACCGAGCACCGGTCCTACGCCCACCACTGCCGCGTGATCGCCGACGCCTACACCATCGGCCCGGACGACCGGGTGGTCCTGCTCTCCGCGCTCACCTTCGACGTGTCCATGGACCAGATGGGCGCGACCATGCTCGCGGGCGCGACGATCGTGGTGGGCGACCCGGTGCTCTGGTCGCCGGCGGAGCTGCCCGCCCGCCTGGCCGAGCACGAGGTGACGATCATCGACACCACGCCCGCGTACTACCGCGAGGCGATGCGCTACGACCCGCACCTGCTGGCGGGCCTGCGCCTGATGAACGTCGGCGCCGACGTGGTGACGGTCGACGACGCGCGGCGGTGGGCGGCGACCGGGCTGCCCGGGCGGTTCCTGTGCAGCTACGGACCCACCGAGGCGACCATCTGCTCCCTGCTGCACCCGGTGGCGGACGACCTGGCCGGGCAGCCCGCGGGGGCGGCCATGCCGCTGGGCCGCGCAGTGGCGGGCACCCGCGCCCACGTCGTGGACGCCGACCTGCGGCTGGTGCCGATCGGGGTGCCCGGCGAGCTGTGCCTCGGCGGGGTCCGGCTGGCCCGCGGGTACCACGACCGCCCCTCCCTCACCGCGGAGCGGTTCGTCCCCGACCCGTTCGGCCCGCCCGGGACCCGGCTGTACCGCACCGGTGACCTGGTCCGCCACCGCCCGGACGGCACGATCGAGTTCCTGGGGCGGATCGACCAGCAGGTGAAGGTGCGCGGGCTGCGCATCGAGCCGGGAGAGGTCGAAGCCGCCCTGCTGCGGCACGACGAGGTGGAGGCGGTCGCGGTGGTCACGGCGACCGGACCGTCCGGCGACCCGCTGCTGGCCGCCTACGTCGTCGGCGGGCCGGGACCGGACGCCCTGCGGGAGCACCTGCGCGCGCTGGTGCCGGAGTACATGGTCCCGACCCGGTGGGCGCGGCTCGACGCCCTGCCGATGACGGCGAGCGCGAAGGTGGACCGCAAGGCCCTGCCCGCCACCGCGCTGTCCGCACCCGACGTCGGGGGGCACGAGGAGCCGCGCAACCCGACCGAGCGGATCATCGCCGACATCTGGTGCCGGGTCCTCGACGTGGACCGGGTCGGGGTCACCGACGACTTCTTCGCGCTGGGCGGGCACTCGCTGCTGGCCACCCGGGTGCTCGCCCAGGTGCGCCAGGCGTTCGCCGTGGACCTGCCGCTGCGCCGGGTGTTCGAGTCCGCCACGGTCGCCGGTCTGGCGGAGTCGGTGGCGCGGGCGATCGAGGACGAGATCGCGGGCCTGTCCGACGCCGAGGTGGCGCGGCTGCTGCCGAGCGAGGCGCCGTGACCTTCGTCGACGACGTCCTCGCCCAGGCCGGGCGCGCTCCGGCGGCGGTCGCGGTCCGCACACCCGACGGCGACCTGACCTACGCCGAGCTGGCGGGCGGGATCGAGCGGCTGGCGCAGGTCCTCGCCGGTGACGGGCTGGCGCCCGAGCAGGTCTGCGCCATCGCCGTCGAGCGCACCGTCGACGCCGTCGTCGCCATGGCGGCGGTCGCGCGGGCCGGCGGCGCGTTCCTCGCCCTGGACGCCGACCTGCCGCCCGCCCGGCTCGACGCCATGTGCCGCTCCGCGGGTGCGCGGCACCTGGTGACGACGGCGGCGCTCGCCGGGCGGCTGGCGCTGCCGGTCCCCGGACCGGCCGTCCTGATCGACCGCCGCACGCCGCCCGTGCCCGCGGTGCGGTTGCCGCCGGTGGGGCCGGGCGGGCTCGCGTACGTCAGCCACACCTCCGGGTCGACCGGCATCCCGAACGCGGTGCTGGTCGAGCACCGCGGGCTGCGGTCCTACCTGCGCGCGTTCGCCGCCGACAACGGGTTGGGCCCGGCGACGACCGCGCTGCAGGTCGCCCCGATCGGCTACGACGCGTCGATCCGCGACGTGTTCGCCCCGCTCGTCGCCGGCGGCACCGTGGTACTCGTGCCGCGCTCCCGGCTGCTGCGGCCGGAGGAGTTCGCGGAGGTGGTGCTCGGTTTCGGCGTCACCGCCCTGCTGAGCGTGACCCCCTCGTTCCTCACCCACCTGATCGGCAGCGCGACCGCTGCGGACGCGCTGCGCGGGGTCGAGCTGGTCGTCTCCAGCGGGGAGTCGCTGCTGCCGTTCCTGGCATCCGGGGGCCGGGCCGCGCTGCCGGGCAGGCTGGTGAACCAGTACGGCCCGACCGAGTGCACCATGACCTCGACCCGCCACCCGGTACCCGCCGAACCGCCGTCCGACGTGGACGCCATCGGAGTGGCCATCGACGGGGTGTCGGTCCGGCTGCTCGACGCGGACCTGCGGCCGGTGGGCGACGGCGCGGTCGGCGAGGTCCACATCGGCGGCGTCGGGGTCGCCCGCGGCTACGGCGGTCGACCGGACCTGACCGCGGACCGGTTCGTCCCGGACCCGTTCGGCCCGCCGGGCGCGCGGATGTACCGCACGGGGGACCTGGCCCGCTGCGCCGAGGGCGCTCTGGTGTACCTCGGCCGCATCGACCGCCAGCTCAAGATCCGCGGTCACCGGGTGGACCCCGCCGAGATCGAGGGCGCGCTGCTGGCCCACCCGGCGGTCACCGGCGCCGCCCTCACCGCCGCGGGCGACGACCGCGGGCGCACCGCCCTCACCGCCCACGTCGTGGGCGACCTGGCCGAGGTGACCGACGCCGCGCTGCGCGCCCACCTGGCCGCGTCGCTCCCGCCGCACATGATGCCGCGCCGCTTCGTCCGCATGGACCGCCTGCCCACCACGCACAGCGGCAAGATCGACCGGAAAAAACTGGCCCGAGGCAACGAGAACGGAACACGATGATCTCGACCCACGATGTCCCCGACCTGATCGCCGACCTCTACCGGAACGCCCTCGGCGATGCCGCGCTGGACGCCGACAGCGACTTCTTCGAAGCGGGCGGCGACTCCCTGGCCGCCTTCCAGATCACCGCCGGGCTGCAGACCGCCCTCGGTGTCGAGGTCCCGGTGGCCCTCGTCTTCGCCTACCCCTCCCCCAGGGACCTCGCCTCCGTCCTCGCCGCGGACGACCAGTCCCCCGCGCCCGGGGTTCGTTGACGGACCGGGCCGCACTCCGCCCCGGCACGACCCCGCACAGATCCCGGAGCCCGGGTCGTCTTCCGAGAACCGGCCACCGGGTTCCGTGCCGCGGTGGTGGGGGCTTGATCGGGTCGAGCGGCTGATGAGCCAGGCCGGTGCCCGATCGGGTGGAACGGAGGATCTCGCTCAGGACAA
This sequence comes from Saccharothrix sp. DSM 118769, assembly GCF_052936295.1. Lineage (NCBI taxonomy): Bacteria > Bacillati > Actinomycetota > Actinomycetes > Pseudonocardiales > Pseudonocardiaceae > Saccharothrix > Saccharothrix sp. DSM 118769. The sequence goes on from NZ_CP193627.1 coordinate 5,215,029, forward strand.
CGGGCCGAGCAAGGCCAGGTCCGGTGGTACGAGGCTGGTGGACAGCACCAGTTCGCGCAGCAGGTCGTCGTTGAGCGTGTTGCCGACGGGTTCCCCGACCTCCTCGCGGAGCAGGCCGTGGACACCACCGGCCGACAACCGCGCGCGGACGTCGGCGATCATGTGCTCGACGCGCTTGGCGCTCCAGCCGGCGTCCGGCTGGGGGACTGTAAAACGAGTGGCTCTGACCCGTAGTCGGTGGTGACGCTGTGTATCTGTCAGGGTAGGAGGATGCGGTGGCGGAGGAGGTCGAATCCGGCGCGTCCGTGCATCTGTCTCATGATCCTTTTGGTGCGGGTGTTGACGCCTTCGGTGCGGCCGTTGTGGTAGGGCAGGGTAAGGGCAGCGTCCACGGCGGACCGGTCGATCTCCAGACCGTTGGTGAGACTGCGCAAGTACGGTAAGTCGACGGCGCGGGCCGCTGTGATCCACTCGGTGAGTTTCGCGTCGTTGCCCGCGGCCGGTGTCAGCAGGGCGGCGAAGCCACGTACCAGGCCGGCGAGCGCGGTCATCTCCGGGCAGGCCGCGGTGATCTTTTCCAATAACTCCGTGTCCTTCGGACGCAGGTTGTCGGATTTGGTAAGCAGGAGGCTGCTTGCATGGCGGGAGGTGGTGACGGGGCGCTCGCCTTCGGCGCGGCCCTGGTTGAGGTAGCGGACCAGCAGGTTGGCGCTGCCGGTATAACCCAGCTTCCGGATCTTGGCGAGCAGGCCGGTGACCGGGACCGCGGGATCGGCCGCGCGGCGGGCGCGCAGATGCTCGCGGTAGGGGTCGACCAGCGTCGGACGGTAGGTCGGGGCGATACGCAGAGTGTGGGGTTCGGGCATGCGGACGTAGCGTTTGACGGTGTTCAGGCCCACGCCCAGGCGCCGCGAGCAGTCGAGCAGACCGACACCTTGATCGAGCAGCTCGTGGACCTTGTTCCAGCGCTCGCGGACGGTCTGCTCGTGAACCCCGCCCGGGCGTGGCGGGTTGAGGGTGGCCCAACATCCGGCGTGCGCACGGACCTCGACCAGGACCTTGTCGCAGAGATTGCGCCACAAATGCCATCGGTCGCTGACCTGCACCGCGTTGGGCAGGGCACGTCGGACGGCCTCGGCGTAGGTGGCCGAGCCGTCCCTGCACACGACCTCGACACCGGGATGCCCGCGCAGCCAGGACTCCAGGGTGGTGGCGTCGCGGCCGGGCAGGACCGCGACACGGCGACCGGTCTCGGCGTCGATGACGATCGTGGCGTAGCGGTGCCGGCGGCGCAGGGCGAAGTCGTCCACGCCGATCACCCGCGGAACCACCAGTTCTGGCAGCGGCAGGCGCCACAGGTGGCGCAACGCCGTGCTGCGGGACACCGGCACGGCCAACAGGCCGGTCAAGCGCGCGGCCGCCCTACCGCACAACTCCCGCGCCACCTGGGATGTCTGCCGGACAAGCCGCACCGTGCGGCGTTGGTGGCGCTCCACCAGGCCGGGAACCTGTTCCCGGAAGGTCTGCCGCGGGCAACCCCGAGCCGCGCAGACCAGCCGCCGGACCCGCAGGTGCACGACCACCTGACGGCTGTCGACCGGCACGTCCTTGAGCGTCCGATGGTGGTAGCCGTGCACCTTCGCCGTCGCGGTCCCGCACCCGGGACACGGCACGGCCGCATCCTGGGTACGGGCCGTGACCACCACCATTCCGCCACCGTCCGCCACGTCCTGGACGATCAGCGCCGACAGCCCGGAAAACACCGTCCCCACAAGGGAACCGACATCCATCACAAGATCATGATTGCGGATGGTTACTCCACGTCACCACCGACTACGGGTCAGAGCCGCTCGTTTGACAGACCCCCGGAGTTCGTCGATCGAGCAAGCGCCTCTTGTTCGATCGCCTCTCTTGCGACGGAGAAGGGTCGCCCAGAGGCCGTACGGGGGTTCGTTCGGCCCGTTGCGTCAGAGCGAAATGACGGGGCTGTAGATCTGCGGAATCTCGGTGATGGTGTTGTCGGGCCAGAGGACGGCGGCGATGGCGCCACTCTCGTAGGTCGCCGACACGTGCGGCGACGCGGAGGGAAATGCGTTGGCGAACGCCGCGGAAACCCTGTGGCTCTCGGTGGCGGCGACCAGGTTGCCGTTGCGGTAGAGGCCGACCGCGATGTAGATCTCGGGCATGACGTGGGTGCAGTTCAGATTGCCGAATGCCTGTTCGCCACCGCCCGAGCCGCCGTACCACCGGTTGGGGAGGGTCGCGCTCAACGTGCAGGACCAGACGCCTCTGGACACCGTGGCCGTGGTCTGGACGGAGACGTTCGAGGTGTGCGTGGACAGCGCGGGTGTGCCGAGCCTGGAGGCTTCGGTGTCGGCGTGTGCGCCGGGACCGGCCGCCACCAGCGCGGCGGTCGCGATCACGACGGCGGCGAGTCGGCCCAACTGGGAGCGCGGCTGCCTTTTACGTGTTTCCATGTGCGTCCTCAACGTCGGGGGCGATTGACTCGGGTTCTGGGAGCACTCAAGCTATCCGCCTCCCGATCGGATCGTAAATGCGCTTGCCGGGTGACGACCATTCGGCTCGCAGCCACCGGGAACCGGCACTCCGCCATGCGGCGAAATGGGAATACGACAAATACAGTCCGAGCTGTCCGCATAAATCGCGCGTGAAAATATTGCAGGACCGGACTACGCCATTTGGCGCGCCAACGACCGCTCCTTGTCGACGGGCGACTCAAGGGACATCAGCCCGACCGGCACGATCATTCGCGTGCGCCACCACCGCATTCCGATGACAAGGCGAGTGCGGGTGTCGCTGTCTTATGGGGCGGGTGCAGGCGGTGCCGTGTCGTCGAAGGCCGGGCCGGAGGTCATGGCATTCCTGTCGGGCGGCACCGTCGCAAGCGTGCCCTCCCATCGATGTGAGAGGCCGACCGCAGGTACGGGATGTCTACACCGGCATCCGGATTTCCCCCGCCAAGGCTTCGATCTTCAAGGCGCATGGGCGAGGGGGCCTGTGCGACTTGCAGTGGCGGCTGTCCGGACAGGCATGTCGAGCCTCACGGCACCCATGGGGGCGGGCACCGTGCATCGCTGTTGTTGCGGGGGGTGCGGGTACACGACGCCCGTTCTCGGTCGGCGGCGTTGGCGGAAGGGACGTCGGCAGCTGCTTGGCGTTCGGTGACCTCGAAGAGGTCACCGAAGGTGGCCGGTACGAGCGCGGCCAGCGTCGGCGATGAACTCCGGTCTCGATTTGAGTTGTCTGGTCGTGCCCCTGCTGACGGTGGATCGGTTGACGCCCATGCGGTCGGCGAGGGCGTAGTTGAAGCGGATGTCGGCCGATCTCATGGTGCGGGTGAACCGCGGGAGGCGGAGCTTGATGACGAAGGCCGTGGTCGACGAGCCAGCCGCGCCCCGCGGCTGCCGGCGCGCCGCTGGTGGGCAATGTGGAGGCGTATCCCTTGAGCGCACCGGGGGTCGTAGCGGTGCTGGTTCTGTGTTGCGACCGGTGACCGAGTTCGTCGCGGCAGGCGGGATCGGGGTCGTTGCGGCCCTTGTCGTACGGCGGTTCATGTTGGCGCGGCCGGTGCGGTGGCTCGGGATCGCACCGGCCGCAGGGTTTGCCGTGCCCTATTCGTCGTGGGTCGTCGGGTGGTCGATGTTCTTGGCCGGGCCGGTGATGATCTCGAAGAGGTCTTCGAAGTTCGCCGGTGACAGCAGGGTCAGGGCTGCGGCGATGAAGGCCGGTCCGGGTATGAGTTGGCCGGAGACGACGCGGGAGATGGTGGAGCGGTGGACGTGCATGGCGTGGGCGAGTGCGTAGTCGGAGCGGTATCCGGCTGCTTTCGCGGCGGCGGTGAAGGCGAAGACACGTAGCTTGACCGTGGGACGCATGGGAGCGGTCATCCTCGCGCGGAGTGGCTGATGACGGCGAGCATGCGGGCGGGTCCTGGGCCACCGGTGGTGTGGCGTTGTTGCGAGGGCAGGGGGATGCCTTCGGCGAGGCGCCACGCGGCGTCGCAGTCGGTGCAGGTGGGCCAGCACCACTGCTGTTTGCTCGCGCGTCCGGTGGGAATCGTCAATTCCGCTCCGCAGAGCGTGGCGGTGTGCTGGGTGGGGAAGGCGTCGTGGTGCACGGCGTGGCGTCGGCCGTCGTGGGGTTGCCAGCGGAACGGGCGCGGCGTGGTCATCACCGGTTCCTCTTGTCGTAGGCGTAGGCCCAGTGGGCGATGACCTCCCGGGACTGGGCTTCGGGCAGGGCGCGGGCGTGGAGTTCGCGGATCCTGCGCTGGTGGTGCTCGACCTCGGCGGGGTGGTCGTGGAAGACGACGGCGGTGCCGTTGTCGCCGTAGGCGAGGGGGCGGGTGGGCGGGTCGAAGGTGAGCAGCGCGGCGTGGTGGGCCAGGGCGGGGTGTGCTCGTGCGGTGAGGGGGATGACGTGGGCGGTGACGTCGGGGCGGCCGGTCATCAGGGTCAGGTGCAGCAGTTGGTCGCGCATGGTGGCGCGATCGCCGACGACCAGGCGCAGGGCGACCTCGTGGATGTGGAGGACGGTGATCGGTCCGCCGTCGGGCTTGAACACCTTCTGCCGTGCGATGCGGGCGTCGACCAGGTCCTTGTCGCCGGTCAGGGCGTGGGCGTAGGCGGGGGTCTGGGCGAGGGCGGGGATGGTGAGGGGGTCGTAGGTGGTGATGGTGGTGGCGGCGCGTTCGTGCAGGGTCAGGGCGGTGAGGCTGTCGGGGTGGCCCGCGTGGGTGCGGGTGAAGGTCCCGGTGTCGGGTTCGTGCGCGATGGCCATGACCCGGTCGCGGGTGGGCTTGTCCGCGGCACAGCGGCCGACGAGGGTGGCGATCTCCCACGGGCTGGTGCCGCGGCTGCCGGTTTCGAGTTTGCTCAGCTTGCCCAGTGACCAGCCCAGGCTCTCGGCGACGACGGCGGAGGACAGGCGGGCACGGTGGCGGATGCGGCGCAGTTCCTCACCCAGCTCCCGGCTGCGGGCGGTGCTCAGCCTCGTCGGTGCGGTCTTCTCGTCGGTGTCCATGGTGGTTCCTCGATGTGCTCGGATGCCGCGGCGGGCGGCGGTGCTCGGGGCGGGTTCAGTCCCACTGGGGTGCGGGCCAGGCGGGTAAGCCGAACTCGGCGGGCACCGGCACGTCCGGCCCGGTCCCGGAGCATGCGGTGGTCGTGGCATCGACGAGGCGTCGGGCGGCGTCGTCGCGGGGGACGGCCCCGTTGAGCAGGGAGCGGGCGCGGGTGAAGTGGGAGTGTGCCGTGACCGGCTGGTCCAGTGCCCGGTGCGCCTGACCCAGCAGGGCTTGGCAGGCAGCCCGGTGCACCGTGGTCAGGGTGGTGTCGCCGAGGCGGCGGTAGACGGCGTCGGCGGGCTGGAGGTAGGCGTCGACGGCGTGCCCTGCCCGGCCGCCGGCGAGCATGACCGCGCCGAGTTCGCGCAGCGTCCACGCCCGGTGCACGTCTTCGGCGAGGCGGTGCCGGACCTGGAGTTCCAGGAACTCGTCGAGCGCGTCGGCCACCTCGTGCAGGCGCCCCAGGGCACGGTCGATGCGGGCCAGTGAGCCCAACGCCGTCAGGTAGCCGGTGAACGTCGTGGTCGACAACGCCGACTCGACGTCCGACCTCGCGCGCCACACCGCCAGCTCGTGCACGCCCATCGCGTAGGCCGGTCGGTAGTGCCCGCCTCGGGCGTAGAACCGGGCGGCGCACCGCAGCAGCTCGGCCACCGCGACCGAGGTAGGCTCACGCGCCGCCAGGTCCAGGCTCACCGCCGCCAGTCGTTCGACTTGTCCCGCCGCGGTGTCGACCGAAGTGGAGACCCACTGCCGGGCCAGGTCACGGGCGAGGTGGTCGTACTTGCCTTGTTCCGCGCGGCCCCAGGGCGGGCTCGGCTCGCGGTGCGGTGCGGTCGTCACGATCGTCCGTCCCGAGGACTGTCGAGCCGGTCGAGGACGAAGCCGAGGGTGTCTTCGAGGGCGTGGTCGTGGCCGTCGGCGGGCAGCAGCCGGTGCGGCAGGCCGAGGTCCCGGAGGACTTCGCCGACGTGGTGGTCGGCCAGGCGGCGGAAGTCGGCGTCCGGGTCGCGGGGCTTGTCCGTGCCGAGCGGGATGCCGGGATCGAGGGTGGTGCGGTAGAGCAGGTCGTAGTGCACGCTGTGGTCGCGGACCACGCTTTCCAGGCGGGCGTACACCGCCGGGTCCGGTCGCTCGTCGCGGTCGGCCAGCGCGGCGCGGTAGTAGCCCAGCGCGTCGGGGACGGCGCGGTCGACCAGGACGACGTCGCCGTGCGGCCACGCCTCCAGCTCGTCGCTGACGCCCCGGGTGATGATCCACAGGGTGGAGGCCCAGGTGTGGTTGCGCAGGATCGGCAACCCGACCCGCTGCGCCCGCTCCCCCAGGTCCGCCACCGTGCAGACCTGCAGGTGCTCGCGCCGCAGCTCGTGGGCCAGCCGGGCCAGGAAGGTGGACTTGCCGGTGGAGTGCGTACCCGTCACCGCCACCACCAGCGGCTTCTCCACCTCCGGCGTCACCACAACCCCTCCCCCTGCTCCTCGACGGGCAGGAAGTCCCTCAGCGCCGCGACCCGCACCAGGCCGTCCCAGCCGAGATCGCTGTCTGCGAGCAGTGCCCGGAAGAGTTGCCAGACGCACCAGGTGTCGTAGCCGGCGCGGTGCGGGCGCTGCCCGGCGACGTCGGCGGTGTCCAGGTCGGCGTGGGCGACGAGCTTGTCCAAGCCGTAGCCGGGCAGACCCGGCCAGACGTGGCGGGCCAAGCGCAGCGTGTCGAGCACCATCGGCGGCCGCCACGCGGGCAGGTGCGCGCCGAGGACCCGGTACTCGGTGGTGGCGTTGTGCGCGACCAGCGTCCGACCGGCCAGGGCGGGTTCCACCTCGCGGGCCACGCCGTGCCACGGCGGCGCGTGCTCGACGTCGTCGTCGTCGATGCCGTGCACGCGCCGGGCCATCGGCGAGATCGGCGCGGCGGGCCGCACCAGCCAGGTGCGCAGGTCGCGTCCACCGACCGGGCCGTCGTCGACGGCGAGGACGGCGATCTCGACGATCTGCGGCGGCTGCCCGCCGTTGCCCTCCAGGTCGACCACCACCAGCGGACGACCGCGCAGCACGGCGGGCAGGGCGGGGCGCGGGGTGGTCATGACGCCTCCGTGACGGTGGGCCAGCCGAGGTCGGCGCGGCCGTGGCGGTGCGGGTGGTGGGGCTTGGTCACGTCGTGCACCTGGTAACCGAGGCTGTGCTGCATCAGGTAGCGGCGCTGCTCGTCCAGACCCTCCACCACGACGGCACGATCGGTGACCGCCAGCAGCCTGCCGCCCAACCCCTGCGCCATCACGGACACCACGCCGGGCTCCGGCCGTACCCGTGCCGCCTCGCACCGCACCAACTGCCCGACGGGGCAGATGTCGCACAACTCGCGGACGCCGACGTGCCCGTTGTAGTCCGGCACACCGTGGGCGTAGGCCACCGCGCAGGAGGTCTTGCGGAACAACACCGCGTCCCCCGCCGGTCGTCCGGCTGCGGCCAGCAGGATGCGGGCCTCCAGGTGCTCCGGGAGGATCTTGCGCCGCGCCTGGTCCTCGTAGGGTTCGGGCAGGCCGTGGGAACGGTAGTAGTCGCGGATCTCGTCGCGGTAGAACAGGCCGGTGAACACCGCCGCGTGCGCGTGCCGGCTCAGCTCCAGGCCGCGTGCGATGTGGGCGTCGGAGTCGTTGAGGCCAGGCACGATCGGCCGCCAGTACAACACCACCCGAAACCGCTCCGCGTGCGTGAACGCCGTCTTCAACGACTGTGCCGCGATGCTTGAGTCCACCGGCTCGACCCGCTCGTCGTCGATCCCCGAATGGGTGACCAACAAGGTCACCTTCAGGTTGCGCAACGCGTTGAGCGCCGCGCAGTCCTCCGGCTCCACCCGCCACCGGGTGATCACCAGCACATGATTGGTCAACCCTCGCTCGTCCAGCATCCGCAACACCCGCAGCAGGTGCGGCTTCACCGCGGGCAGCATCGGGTCGGTCGCCCGGTTGAGCAACTGCACCGGCGTCACGTGCGGCCGGAAGAACCGGTGCCCGGTCAGCACCTCGACCGCCGCCTCGTCCGACATCAGCGCACGGGGCACCTTCATGCCGAAGTTGCCGAACAGGTGCCGCACGCAGTACCCGCAGTCCAACGGACACCCGACGATCCAGTTCAGGCTCAACCCCGACTTCCGGTACTCCACCACCTCCCGCAACTCCGGCCGCAACCCCGCCGCTTCCGCGTCACCGAGCAACCGCACACCCGACCTGGTCCGCACCCCGACATGGTCGGCGTCCATCACCCACCCCTTTCGAAACACCGGAATCCGTACGCACACATTTCAACCAGGACCGGTACAGTCAGGGAACAACGCAAACCACGACACGCGGTATTTGCCCCCTATTTGCCCCCTAGCGCAGGCGGAGGCGACATGAGCGACGACGAACACCCCGACCCGACCGAACCCGCCGGTGTCCGACTCGCCCACGAGATCCGCCGACGACGCACCGCAGCTGGCCTCAGCCAACCCCAACTGGCCCAGCGCATCGGCTATACCAGGCAATACGTCTCCCTAGCCGAACGTCCGGACCACAACCTCCCCTCCGCCGAGATCGTCAAGGCCATCGACGGCGCACTGGGTACCGATGGCGCGCTGATCGCACTTCGCGAGCAAGGGAAACACGAACAGAACCAGCGGCGGCTGCACTCGACCGCAGGCTCGACGACAAATGACGGACCCCCGGCCGTCGACGTTGCGAATAAGCAACGCCCCCTTCCGAGCGGGATATCCGTCGCGAGATCCGGTCCTGGCGTGTCGCGTTATGCTGAAGCGCTAGTGGACAGGTTGCACCGCACCTACCAAGCCGCCCGCTACGACGAGGTCGTCGACGCGCTGCCCGGCACGCTGCAGACCGTCGACTCGATCGTCGCCGACAGCAGCGGCAGCCAACGGCGCCAAGCCCTGAGCCTGCGGTGCCAAGCCTCGATCGCAGCGGCCAAGGTCGCCACGAAGGTCGGCGACGGCATCGCCGCCTACGAGGCCGCCGAACAAGCGCGCACCGCCGCGGAAGCCGCCGACGACGTCTTCGGGCAGGCGTCCGCCGCCTACCAACTGACCTGTGCCCTGCTGCGCCTGGACGCCGCGGACGAAGCGGAGCACCACGCGGTGGAAGTCGCCGGGAGCATCCGCGGACAAGATCCGCACAGCTGCACGTGGCGCGGTGCGCTGGTGCTCATCAGCGCCGTCATCGCCGCCCGCAGGGGCGACACCGGCGAAGCCGATCAACGACTGGAGCACGCCGGACGACTCGCGGCCCTGCTGGGACACGACGGCAACATCGGCTTCAGCGCGTTCGGGCCGACCAACGTCCGCATCCACCGCGTGTCCGCGGCGGTGGCGGCAGGCGATCCGCACCGGGTGCTCACCGAGGCCGAGCACGTCGACGTCACTTCCCTCCCACCGGGCCTGCACGGCCGACAGGGACGGTTCCACCTGGACAACGCGTGGGCGCAGGCGCAACTCGGCGAGGACCCGCCGGCGGTGATCCACCTGCTGGAGACCGAACGCGTCGCCCCGCAACTGCTGCGCACGCACCGGACCGGACGAATGCTCGTACGGGAACTCATGGCACGCGAGCAGCACCGGAAGACACCCGGCCTGCGCAGCCTGGCCCAGCGCATCGGCGTACTCGCATGAACGACACCGCCCGCACGGTCTACCTGGTCGTCACAGCAGCACCACCGGTACTCCGCATCGACCGGCTGATCGAGTCCCTCCACGCCACCGACTGGCAGGTGTGCGTGATCGCCACCCCGACGGCAGCCTCGTGGCTGGACCTCGACGACCTGGCCCACCGGACGGGGGCACTGATCAGAACCCATGCCGGCCTACCCGGACAGCACGACCCGCTCCCCCGCGCCGACGCACTGCTCGTCGTCCCGGCAACCTTCAACACCATCAACAAGTGGGCACACGGCATCAGCGACAACCTCGCCCTCGGCCTGCTCAACGAACTGCTGGCCACCGACGTACCGATCCTGGTGGCCCCCTGCGTCAAGCAACTGCTTCGCGACCACCCGGCCTACGCCACCAGCGTGACCACACTGACCGCCATGCGCGCGGTGTTCATGGACGCCGATCTGGTGACAACCCGATCTTCCGATGGCCTCGCCACCTTCCACTGGGAGCAGATCGCCACCACGTTCGACGAACTCACCGGCGCTTCGGGCGAAACTGCCCGCTGTTCAGCACAGCGGGAGGCGATGTGACCGACAACGAGCACTTCTCAGCACCTGAACCCGCCGGTGTCCGGCTCGCCCACGAAATCCGTCGACGCCGTACCCAGGCCGGGCTCAGCCAACCCCAACTGGCTCGCAAGATCGGCTATACCAGGCAGTACGTCTCCCTCGCAGAACGCCCCGACCACAACCTCCCCTCCGCCGAACTCGTCAGGGCGCTCGATGACGCCCTCGGTTCAGGCGGAGCTTTGACCACGATGCGAGAGCAAGGAAAACGCGAGCAGGAGAGTGTGCGCAGGAAATCAGCAGTCAGCCAAGCGAAATGGCAGCACCCGCCATTCGCGACAACAACGCATGAACCGGCCGCGGAGATCACAACGGACTTTCGCGCGATCGAATCGCTCGACAGGTTGAAGTTGGACGTACCGCTTCGACGACGAGCAGGTCAGGCAGAGGTTGAACAGGTAAAGCTGATGAGCGGTGCACTGGCCTCCAGTGAGAACCTCTACGGCGGCGGTATGGCGGTCGAGGCGGGTATCGCCCACCTGCGTTGGGCGTGCCGGACGCTGGAAGCGCAGTCCCACCCCGCGGTCACGTCGTCCCTGTTCGAGGCTGTCGGGAACCTGGCCGGCGTGGTGGCCTTCTCCGCGTTCGACATCGGTGACCACACGAGCGCGTCGCGGTGCTTCCGGATCGCCTTGTCGTGCGCCGAGCAGGGTGGTTCGTGGGAACTGCGCGCGGCCACTCTGACCGACATGGCACGCCAGGCCATCTACCTGCGCGACTTGGACGAGGCCCTGTCACTGATCGAGTTCGCCCAGGTCCGCGCCGACCGGTTGACGACCACGGCCAGGGCTGTGACCGCAGTGGTCCGCGCCCGCGTGCTGGCCATGTTGGGCCGTCACGACGAAGCCAGGGCGGAGATCGACCGCGCCGACGCGTACTTCGCCGAACACCGAGCAGCCACCGCTCCGCCGTGGCTCGTCTACTACGACGATGCCGAACACGCCGGCAGCAGTGCCCGGGCACTGATTCCCGTCGCTGTAGCCCGCAAACAGCCCGCAGAGGCCGCCGAACGCCTGACCACGGCGATCCGCCTGCACAGCGACGCCTACCCGCGTTCACGCGCGTTCTCCACAACGCGGCTCGCCACCCTGCACATGGCGGCAGGAGACCCACACGAGGCCGTCGCACTCGGGCAACAGGCGGTCGCGGGTGCCGCGAGGTTCCACTCCCGGCGGATGAACGAGGAGCTGCGCGTCCTGATGCACACCGCCCGACGGCACCTGTCGATCACCGGCGTAGCGGACCTGTCGCACTCACTGGCATTGGCCACCGGTGATGCCTGACCTCGGCACTGGAGCACCTCTTCCCGCGTATGACGTGCTCAGCAAAGCGGGCGTCGAAGCGGGTGTACCCACCATCGGGGCGGAGCTGATCCGTGACGGCACCAACGTCCTCTACCGCTTGCCGGACGGGATCGTCGCCCGTATCGGCCCCGCGGGCTCGTACCGCACCGCCGCACACTCGGTCCGCATCTCGCGCTGGTTGGCCACCACCGCTGTACCGGCAGTCCGTGTCGCGGACCATGGCCAACAGCCCGTCTTGGTCGAGGACCGGCCCGTCACCTGGTGGGCGCAACTTCCCGAACACCGGCACGCCACCCCCACCGAACTCGGAGCAGCGCTCAAGGAAGTCCACGCACTGGCAGTACCCGCCCTCCCGCCATTGCCCGCGTTCGACCCCTTCCACGAGCTGGACCAGGTGATCGCCGCTTCCGCCGCAGTCACCGACCGAGACCGGGCCTGGCTCACGGACCTCATAGCCGCGCTACGTCACGAGTACTCGGAACTGCTCTCCGAACTGCTCCGCTGCACCATCCACGGTGACGCCTGGCAGGGCAACCTGGCTGTCCCCGAGAACCATGCCCCCACGCTGATGGACCTCGACCACTTCGGACTTGGTCCCCGTGAGTGGGACCTGATCCCGCTGGCCGTCGACCGCACTGACTTCGCCCGCATCACTCCTGCGGAGTACGAAGCGTTCGTCGACGCCTACGGCGGCTATGACGTGACCGGCCATCCCGGCTATCGCACACTGGCCACCATCACAGAACTTCGTTGGATCGCCTTCGCCATCCGCAAGGCCAAGACCAGCCCGAAGGCAAGGGGTGAAGCCGAGTACCGCCTGGCATGCCTGCGCGGTGACATCGAGCGCCCTTGGCGGTGGACCGCATTGTGAACACCGACATCACCGCACCAAATCAGCTGCACAACGCATCTCAACAGACGGGGGCGACATGAGCGATGAACACCCCGACGCGACCAAACCCGCTGGTGTCCGACTCGCTCACGAGATCCGCCGACGCCGCACCGAAGCCGGGCTCAGCCAACCCCAACTGGCCCGGAAGATCGGCTACACCAGGCAATACGTCTCACTGGCCGAACGTCCGGACCACAACCTCCCCTCCGCTGAACTCGTCAAAGCCCTCGACCAAGCCTTGAACGGCAAGGGTGCTTTGACAGCGCTGCGCGAACTGGGCAAACGAGAGCAGGAACGACAGCGACGCCAGTCAGTGCGCAAAGATCCTGACGTCCCGGAAACGCGCACGTCGACTCAACCCGCGTTGAGCCGTTTCACGGAAACACATGTCGACGACGCCATCCGACATCTTCGCGAACAATGGCACCTGCTCGTCAAAACGGACAACCTGTTCGGTCCGCGCTTCGCCATCACGTCGGTGCGGGAGCACATCGACCTGATCAACGAGATTGCGGCGACGGTCCGGGGAGTTCCTCGACGTGAGGTGGTGGGTCTGGCCGCCCGGTACGCCGAGTCGGCGGCGTGGTTGTACGAGGACGCCGGGGAGGCTGCCCTGGCGTTGCACTGGACGGACCGGGCGATGGAGTGGTCCTACGAATCAGGGCAGCGGACGATGCCGGCGTGGACGCTGTTCCGCCGTAGTCAGCAGGCCACCACCGACGCGGACCCGGCGCGGGTGATCGGCATGGCCGAGGCGGCCGGCCGGGACGCGGCGGTGCTGTCGAGCCCCATGCGCGCGGCCATCACCCAGCAGGAGGCGCACGGGTACGCGCTCGACGGGGACGAGCGCACCGCCCACCGCAAGCTGGACCAAGCTCACGAGTGGGCCGCGCGCGACGATCAAGGCGACGCGCGTGACGGGCACGGGTCCTTCTGCACCGGTGACTACCTGGAACTGCAACGCGCCCACTGCTGGTCGGTCCTCGGCAGGCCCGACAAGGCGATCGCGCTCTACGAGAAGGTGCTTCCCGCGCTCCCGGCGGCCTACCGCCGGGATCGGGGGACGGCGTTGAGTCGCTTCGCGGCGGCCGCGGCCGCTGTCTGCGAGCCGGAACGGGCCGCGCGGCTCGCGGACGAGGCCCTGGACATCGCACGCAGCTCCGGCTCGCGGCGCACAGAACGCGAAGTGCGGGACGTGGCCGTCAGGCTGTCCGTGCACGGCCACTTGCCGACGGTGAACGCGTTCCGCGCCAAGGCGCTGTCCGGGGATGCGCGGTGACGGCGTCGGAGGCCGAGGTCGCGGCGATGCGGAGGGCGATCGTGCTCTCGGCGTTCGGTCTGGGCACCACCAGCCCCAACCCGCCCGTGGGGTGCGTGATCCTGGACCGGCACGGCCACGCGGTCGGCGAGGGCCACCACGTCCGCAAAGGTGAGGCGCACGCCGAGGTCCACGCCCTGCGGGCGGCCGGAGAACGCGCCCGTGGCGGTACCGCGGTGGTCACCCTCGAACCGTGCAACCACCACGGCCGCACCCCACCCTGCCGCCAGGCGCTCCTCGACGCCGGGATAGCCCGAACGGTCATCGCCCTGATCGACCCCACCTCGCGGGAAGAAGGCGGCGCCGCCCGCTTGGGTGCGGCCGGGGTAGACGTGGAAATCGGGCTGCTCGCCGACTCCGCGCGCGTCGTCCTGCGGCCGTGGCTGCACAGCCTGACCACGGGACGTCCTCACGTCACCTGGCTGTACGAAGTCGATTCCCAGGGGCGGGTGCGCACCGCCGGTGAAGCACTGCGGACGTTGCACCGCACGACCTTCGACGTGGTCCTGGACGATGCGGGTGGCCTCTCCGAAGGCGTGCCGAACGGTCACGGCGGAAGCGCCTTCGCCCTTCCGGTGACGACCGCGGACGAGCCCGCACGACTCCTGGCGGCGCTGCACGAAGGAGGCGCGCGATCGCTGCTGCTCGCGACCGCCCCCCGAACGGCACACCGGTTCCTGGAAGCCGGTCTGGTCGACGCGACGACCTTCTACGCACCGTCCTCAACTAGACCTGTGACGAAGGCGACCGAAGCAGCACGGGTGCACAACGGCTTCAAGCTCGAAAGAGTCGAACGGCACGGCGACCACCTGCGCTTCGACACCACATAGGTCCTGCCCGGGCCCAGTGGATCGGTGTCCTGACGTGGACCACACCCCACGGTCGCGTCCTGGATCGACCTCGACGAGACAGCCACCGCGGCAGGAACCGCAGTCAGGGTCGCCACGAGACCACCGGGAAACCAGAACCCGCTTCCTCGACCCGACGCCGTGCTCGTCGTGCCCGCCACTTTCAACACCATCAACAAATGGGCGAGCGGTATCAGCGACAACCTCGCCCTCGGCGTGCTCGACGAACTCCTGTCCACCGGCGTACCGGTCCTCGTCGTGCCCTGCGCCAAACAGCCGCTCCGCGAACATCCCGCCTACCGGCCCAGCACCCAGCGGTTGATCGACGCCCACGCAACGTTCATGAACCCCGACCAGGTGACCACCCGCGCACCGGACGGACTCACGACCTTCCACTGGAACCCGATCCTCGACGCGTTCACGCGGCTCACCGCATGAGCCAGGTCGGCGCAACCGACGGACGCGCCGACCACAACCTGCCCTCACCCGAGATCGTCAGGGCCATCGACCGCGCCCTGGACGCGGGAGGGGTTCTGGTCTCGCTGCGGGAGCAGGGTAAACGCGAGCAGGAACGCCTGCGTCGGGAATCGGCACCACGAGAGGCGGAAGACCGAAGTCGGGCATCAGTCGAGAGGGGCCAGGACGTGCTGCCGTTTCCCACTGCGGCGGACATCGATCCCCGGGTACTCGCGGATGCCTTGACGCACTCCCGCATCGACGGCACGGCATTCGATCACATGGAACGCGCCGCAACCACAACGGTTGCGTTGTCGCGTGGCGGTCCTGTCGGGGTGCTGGCGGGGATCGCCGGTCACCTCGACCTCGACCGCCACAGTGACGCCGATCGGTACTTCGACCTGGCCGGGTTGGCGGCACTCGAAGCGGAATCCCCCGATCTCGCGGCCTGGGTGCTCGCGGTCCACTCGCTCGGCCCCTTCTTCAGGGGAATCACCGGAACGGACTTCTTCGACGCGGCGCGACTGGACGGCATGGCGGGCACCACCCACCTCCTGCTGCGCTGGACGGACCACGCCGCACCGCTGTTGCGCTCCGCGCTCGAACGACGCGCCCACACCGACGTCGAAGGACGGGCGCTGCTCGCCCTGGACCTGGCGGAATGCCACCTCCACGACGACGAACCGGACGAAGCGGCACGAGTGGCCACCACCGCGCTGGAGTGGGCCGGAAACACCATGGTCGACCCCATCCTCACCCGGGCGGAGAGCATCCGGGCCCGTGTGGTTCGCTCGATCGGCCCCGCGGGCGCGCGGAGCCTCGACGCCCGACTGCGGGAGGCAGTGCGTGACTGAGGACCCGGCGCGGTGGACGGTCCGGGGCACCCGCAGGGTCTACGCCTCCGAGTGGGTCAACGTCGACCTCGACGACGTCGAGATCCCCGGCGGCCCCCGCTTCGAGCACCACGTCCTGCGCTTCCCCCGCGCCTCCGTCGGAGCCGTCGTGGTCGACCACGACTGCGTCCTGCTGCTGTGGCGACACCGCTTCACCACCGACACCTGGGGATGGGAGATCCCCGCGGGCTGGTCCGACGACGGCGAAGACCCCGCCACCGCCGTCGTCCGCGAAGTCCGCGAGGAAACCGGCTACCAGCCCGGCGAGGTCACGCCCCTGGTCACCTACAGCCCCATGACCGGCATCAGCACCCAGCGGTACCGCGTCTACCTCGCCACATCCGCAACCCCGGTAGGCACACCCGACGCCACCGAGGCCAGTCGGATCGAATGGGTCCCGACGGCCGAACTCCCCCGTCTCATCACCGCGGGACACATCACCGACGGCCCGTCACTGACCGCTCTCGCCGTCTACCTCGCCACCGGGCTCGATCACGGAAGGAACGTTGCCCGATAGCGGCATTCCCGCCCAGGCCGCTGGTACCACGTCCCACTTGCTACCGAGCCCACAGGACGACACTGCCTGCCACGAACGCACCGGGTTGCGGCCGGTGGCCGACGGTGTTCGAAGAAGTCGGCCGGGGACGTCGTGATGCCGAGGCAAAGCCCCCGTCGGGTACCGGCGTAGATCGCGCTTACCCGGCGCGCTGCGCACCCGTCACGGCGGAGGTGCCGAGGTCGGACTTGGGCAGCGAACGTCCGGCGGCAGCGGCTTCGGCCCAGGTCGTGGTGTCGGCGACGGCGGCGAAGTTCGAGTGGAACAGTGCCATCAGCGTGGTGTGGACCGTTTTGGCGTCGACGAAGCCGGCGTCGTTGGCGATGTTGATCGCGCCGGTGGCGTCGGAGAGGACCTCGGCGGCCAGTCCGTGCGTCTCGGCTTCGGCGGCGGAGGCGAGCACGCAGTTGTTGGTCATGTAGCCGACGAGGGTGACGGTGTCGATCCCGTGTTTCCGCAGCCAGGCGAGGAGGTCGGTGCCGGCGAACACGGTGCCGTACTGCTTGACGACCGACTTCCACTCGTCCGTGCGGCGACTCGCGACTTCCGGGTGCAGTTGGAAGCCCGGCCGGGTGGGGTTGAACACGGGTGCGTCGTCGCCCGCCGAGTGCTGGACCGCGACGACGGGGATGCCGGCGGCGGTGGCCGCGTCGATCGCCCGCGTGATCCGGGGCAGTGAGTCGGCGTGCGGCGGGTACTGGATCTCCAGCGGCCCGCCGAAGTACTCCTGCTGCACGTCGACGACGACGAGGGCGCGGCGCGGGGTGGTCATGACCGGTGTGCTCCTTGCTGTCGGTGCCGCCGCTCGTACGGGCGGCACGTCGAGTCTGCGGGCCGGGACCTTCGCCGACCATTGACACGTGTGCGTCGTTACGATGGAATCGTGCCAACCTCCGGAGGTGCTCTGCGCGTCGCCGTCTACGCCTTCGACGGCGTCACGATGTTCCACCTCTCCGTGCCGCAGCTCGTCTTCGACGAGGTCAGGCGGCAGGGGTTGGGCGACTGGACGACGGTGCTGTTCTCCGACCGCGCCGGGTCGATCCGCACCGCCGAGGGGTACCCGATCGGCGACGTGGCCGGTCCCGCGGCGGCCGAGGACGCCGACGTCGTGGTCGTCCCCTCCTGGTTCGAGGACGGGCGCGCCACCGGCCCGGTACTGCGGCGGACCCTGGCGGAAGCCCACGGCCGCGGCGCCACGATCGCCGGGCTGTGCCTGGGGGCCGTCGCCGTCGCGGACGCGGGCCTGCTGTCACGGCGTACCGCGGTGACGCACTGGCAGGCCGTCGACATGCTCGCCGCACGCCACCGCGACGTCGACGTCGACGCCTCCGTGCTCTACGTCGACCACGGCGACGTGCTGACCTCCGCGGGCACGGCCTCGGCGATCGACGCCTGCCTGCACCTGGTGCGGGGCAGGCTCGGCGCCGCCGCGGCCAACCGGGTCGCCCGCAGCCTCGTGGTGGCCCCGCACCGCGAGGGCGGACAGGCGCAGTACATCGAACGGCCACTGCCGGCGCAGTCGGCGAACGACCCGATCGCCGCCGTGCTCGACTGGGCCCTGCGACACCTGGCCGAGCCCTTGCCGGTCGAGCGCCTGGCCGGTGTCGCACACCTGAGCCGACGCACCTTCATCCGCGCGTTCCAGGCCTCCACCGGGACCACCCCGGCGGCGTGGGTCCGGCTCCGGCGCCTCGACGAGGCACGCCGACTGCTGGAGTCCACCGACCTGCCGATCGACCAGGTCGCCGCCGCCTGCGGCTTCGGCAGCACGGTCACCCTGCGGCAGAGCTTCGCCACCGCCTTCCACACCTCGCCGTCGGAGTACCGTCGACGCTTCGACACCCGCACCGCGGACAACAACAGCGCCGATCAGGTACACGGTTGATCAGCAGCTCACCGGCGGGCGTGAGCCATCCGTCCACCCCGGCGAGGCAGCGCACCACTGAGCGGGACAGGGGAAGAGCCTCCGGTCGACCACCCGGTGATATCGGCGTCGTAGGTGACCAACTCGTGGGCGGGGTTCCGTGGCCCGAGAAGGTGATCACCACGACGTCATCGGAATGACAGGTCGTGCGAGCCCCTCGAGTTCACGTACGAGGCGATCGCGAGTGGCGAACTCGTCACGCAGGTGGACGTTCGCCCCACCGAGGTTGTCGCCGAAGAGGGCGTGCAGGGCAGCAGTTTGCGATGATCCATCCGTCACGGGCGCACCACTTCAGTCGGTCTTGCAGGCCAGGACACCTCGTCCTCGATCAGGTCGTAGGGCGGCTGGCCCACTCGTGCAGGTGTTTGCAGAAGTCCGCTACGGCCACGCTGTCGGCGAACTCGGCGTCGTGGTCACCGCCTTGCCCCAGGTTCTTCTGCGGGCTGTCGATCACGAGGAAGCCGGGGTGGGCGCTGCCGGTCTCCCAGGCGATTTCGAAGAGGGACAGGGCCCAGGCCAGGGAGATCAGGGTTCGTCCGCCTGATTTCGACAGCGTCTTCCAAGCCGACGATCTTCACGTGATCAAGAGCGAGCCGCAGGCGCCCCGGATGAACGCCCACTGCGAACGGGTCATCGGCACCATCCGACGCGAACTCCTCGACCACATCCTGATCCTGGGTGAGAACCGTGCACGCCAGGTCCCCGAGATCTACGAAGACCACTACAACCGACACCTCCCCCACCAGGCTCGAGACCGGCTACCGCCCGAGGCTCAGCAGAACCCTCCCGCGGTATACAACGCGGCGTGCGCCTCGGCGTCGGCGTCGGTGACATCGGTGGGCGCGAACGGGGAGCCGGTCAACTCGGTGGGGACGACCTGGCGGGCGTCGGGGAACGCTCCCAGCACGGCTCGCCCGGTCACGGGGCGCGGGCCGCGCTCGATCATCGACAGTCGTCGCCAGGAGCGCACCTCGCGGAGCCGACGGCCGATGTGGTTGTCCGACGTGCGCATCTCCGGAGCCGGTTCCGGGGTAGCGGGGTCCGGTCGGCACACCGGTCGGGTGACTGCGCTCGGCTCGGGAGGCGTCCCACCACCCGGGCTCCCGAAGTGGTGCTCGCTTCCACGGCCGTCGAATGCGAAGATCTTCCGCCTATGCGGCAGATCACCGGCGGGGTCCGGGCGGGGTACGCGACCGGGTCCTTCGTGACCGGCGCGTTCGGCACCGTGCCCGGGTTGCTCCTGCTGCCCTACCTGACCGACGGCCTCGCCGTGCCCGCCGCCGTCGCGGGGCTGCTCGTCCTCGTGCCGAAGGCGTGGGACGTGCTGTTCAACCCGGTCGCCGGCCGGATCAGCGACGCGGCGGGCGTGCGGCGGCCGTTCCTGCTGCGCGGCGGGCTGGCCACGGCGGTGCTGTTCGCGCTGCTGTTCGCCGGGCCGTTCACCGGCGCGGGCGCGGCGGTGTACGTGGCGCTGGTGTTCCTGCTGTGCGCGACGGCGTACGCGTTCTTCCAGGTGCCGTACGTGGCGATGGCCGTCGAGATCACCGAGGACTACGACGAGCGCACCCGGCTGATGGCGTGGCGGATGGCGTTCCTGGCGCTGGCGATCCTGGTCAGCGGCGCGGGCGCGCCCGCCGTGCGCGACCTGTTCGGCTACCCCGCGATGGGCGTGGCGGTGGCGGCGCTGATGGTGGCGGGTACGGTCGCCACCCACGTCGGGACGCGCGGGGTGCCGGCGTCGCGGCGGGTGGCGTCCTCGGCGTCGTTCGGGGAGCTGGTGGCGGCGGTGCGCGGGTCGCGGGCGTTCCGGCTGCTGCTGGCCGCGTTCGTGGTGCAGGCCGTCGGGCTGGGCACGATGCTCGCGGGCGTCGACTACTTCGCGCGGCTCGTGCTGGGCGACCGGTCCCTGCAGACACTGCTGTTCGTCGGGTTCGTCGGCCCCGCGCTGCTGGTCATGCCGCTGTGGCAGCGGGTGGGCGCGCGGTGGGGCAAGCGGGCCGGGCTGGTCGCCGCGTCGCTGCTGTTCGCGGTCGCCGTGCTCGGCCTGCTGGCCGCCCCGGTGCTGCCGGTCGGCGCGGTGCTCGGCCTGATGGCCGTGGTCGGCGTCGGGTACGCGGGCATGCAGGTGTTCCCGCTGGCCATGCTGCCGGACGTGATCACCGCCGAGGAGCGGCGCGTCGGCGTGACCAGGGCCGGCCTGTTCTCCGGCGTCTGGACGGCCGG
Source organism: Saccharothrix sp. DSM 118769 (assembly GCF_052936295.1). Classification (NCBI taxonomy): domain Bacteria; kingdom Bacillati; phylum Actinomycetota; class Actinomycetes; order Pseudonocardiales; family Pseudonocardiaceae; genus Saccharothrix; species Saccharothrix sp. DSM 118769. The sequence continues at coordinate 5,235,790 of NZ_CP193627.1, forward strand.
CGAGACCCTGGGCCTGGCGCTCGGCCCCGGCGTGTACGGCCTGGTCCTGGCCCTCGGCGGGTACGTCGCGAGCACCGGCGGTTCGGCCGCGCAGCCCTCCGGCGCGGTGACCGCCGCGCTGCTCGGATTCACCGCGATCCCCGCCGTGCTGGCGGTCGCGGCCCTGCCCCTGCTGCGTGAGGAGAGGTCCGGATGACGTCGCCGGAGTCCGTCCTGGCCGAGCTGCGCGCCCTGCGGGAGGGCGACCTGCCCACCCACGGCGGTCGCACGCTGGCCTACGTCTACGACAGCGCGGTGCCCGGCCTGGACGAGCTGGCGGCCTCGGCGCACGCGCTGGCGTCGTCGGTGAACGGGCTCGACCCCACGGCGTTCCCGAGCCTGCTGCGGCTGGAGAACGACGTGGTGCGCACCGCGGCCCGGTTGCTCGGCGGCACCGACGCGACGGTCGGCACGGTGACGTCCGGCGGCACCGAGTCGTGCCTGCTGGCGGTGGTCGCGGCCCGCGACGCTCGGCCCGACGCGCGCGAACCGTCGATCGTGCTGCCGGAGACGGCGCACGCGGCGTTCCACAAGGCGGCGCACTACTTCGGGCTGCGGGTCGTGCCGGTGCCGGTGGACCCGGTGACCTACCGGGCGGTGCCGTCGGCGATGGCGGCGGCGATCGACGACTCGACCGTGCTGGTCGTGGCGAGCGCGCCGTCCTACGCGCACGGCGTGCTGGACCCGGTGGCGGAGATCGCCGGCATCGCCTCGGCCGCCGGTGTCCGCTGCCACGTGGACGCGTGCATCGGCGGGTGGGTGCTGCCGTTCGCGGCGGGCGTCGAGCCGTTCGACCTGTCCGTGCCGGGGGTGACGAGCCTGTCGGTGGACCTGCACAAGTACGCGTACGCGCCGAAGGGGACGTCCGTGCTGCTGCACGCGTCGGCCGACCTGCGGCGGTCGCAGTACTTCGCGAGCGCGGCGTGGCCCGGTTACACGATGCTGAACCCGACCACGCAGTCCACCCGTTCCGGTGGTCCGCTGGCGGCGGCGTGGGCCGTGCTGCGGCACGTCGGTGAGGACGGGTACCGCTCCCTGGCGGAAACCGCCCTGTCGAGCGCCCGCACCCTCCGCGAGGGCGTGGGGAAGGTCGACGGCCTGCGCGTGCTGGGCGACCCGGTGTCCACCCTGCTGGCGGTCACCGCGACCGACGACGACTTCGACGTGTTCACCGTGGCCGACGAGATGAAGGCGCGGAACTGGTACGTGCAGCCGCAGTTCGCGTTCGGCGCCTCCCCGGCGAACCTGCACCTCACCGTGACGGCGGCCAACGCGGGCCACGAGGAGGAGCTGCTGACCGACCTGCGCGACTCCGTGGCCGCGGCGGTGGCCGCCGGACCGGTGCGGGTCGCGCCGGAGGTCGTCGCGTTCATCGGCTCCCTCGACCCCGACGCCCTGACCCCGGAGGAGTTCGGCGGCCTGCTGGCCGCGGCGGGCATGACCGGCGGCGCCGGGCTGCCCGACCGGATGGCGGCGGTGAACACCCTGCTCGCCGCCGCCCCTCTCCGCCTGCGCGAACGCCTCCTCGTCGAGTTCCTGGGCGGCCTGTACTCGTAGGGTCACCGGCACCGCGGCCCGGAACTGCCGCGGCGCGACCGCTACGCGGCGGTTCCGGCGGCCTCCGGGGCGGCCCGCACGGGACGCCGGTCCCGCCCGGCGTGGCCGAACCGGCGCATCACCGGCCGTTCGACGAGGTGGAACAGCAGCGCACCCACGAACAGCGTCGCGACGAACAGCACGAGCACGACCAGGGCGGCCGTGAGGTCGTCGTGCGCACCGCGCAGCAGCCAGCCGCCGTAGATGACCACGAAGCCCTGGCAGAGGTAGAAGCCGAAGGAGATGTCACCCAGCCACTGGGCGGTCCGGCCGCGCAGGGCGCTGCGGGTGCCCTTCACGTCGGCCGTGGCGGCGGCGCAGATGAGCGCGCCGAGCGGGATGGCGGTGGCCACGTTGAAATCCCACACCACCGGCGCGTGCAGCGCGGCGACGTACCCGACGACGGTCAGCAGCGCCGCGGGCAGGACGCCGATCGAGGGCCACCGGCCGGTCACCACGATCCGCGCCAGCACCATGCCCAGCACGAACTCGAACAGGCGCGAGGGCGGGAAGACGTAACCGAACCAGAACTGGAGGTCCGAGAGCGGCGCGCCGGCGGTGCGGGCGCCCGGGACGACGTACTGGGTCACGAGCTGGAGGGCGACCATGCCGGCGACCACGAGGCCGGCCCAGGTCCACAGGCGGCTGTCGGCGATGCGCTTGATGCCGCGCAGCAACGCCGGGAACAGCAGGTAGAAGAGCAGTTCGCAGCACAGCGTCCAGGCCGGCACGTTGATGCTGCGGTGGATCTCGACCTGCGGGAAGAACGCGTGCACCAGCAGCAGGTTCGGCAGGTAGGCGATCCACGGCGTGATCGCCGAGGCGAACAGCAGGAGCGTCGCGGCCCACGTGACCACGTGGTTGGGGAAGATCTTCAGCACCCGACGGCGCCAGAACGGTCGGGCCGCCTCACCGTCGCGGGCCGACCAGGTCAGCACGAACCCGCTGAGGATGAAGAAGAAGGAAACGCCGACGTAGCCCGCTTTGCCGAACAGCCACGCCAGGTCCTGGGCGGTGCCGGGATCGCCGAACGGGGAGAGCATCGCGTGCGGCGCGATCGGCGAGGGCATCATCACCGTGACGTGGAAGAGGAACACCAGCAGCGCCGCGACGAACCGCAGCCCGGTCAGCGACGGCAGTCGCGCCGCTCCCGGCACGAGGTGGACGGGCGACCCGGACGGCACCGGTTCGGTCGAGGCCATGCTTTTTCCTTGCTTTCCCCGCTCGGCGAAGCGGCAACAACACGACGTGAGAAAAGGACCACCGGAAACCCGGCGCTAATATATGTCCACTCCCGTCGACGGACAAGAACTTCGACGAAGCGAATTAAATGACCTTTTCATGTCCCCTGCGGAGACCGCCGGTAACGCGCGGGTTTCACCGGTGAAGAGCGGGGATCATCGGTGACGACGTCCGGCGACGCTGTCGTCGACATCACGACCGCATCAGCCGAGTGACCCTCGACCGGGTGGTTGTCACACGGTCGACGGCGCAGCCGAGCCGCACGGGCGGGATTCCCGGCAGGTACGACGGCGGTATCGCGCCACCTGCGCGATCATGGACCCATGCACCTCGATCTGAGCGGGAAGACGGCACTGGTCACGGGTTCGACGCAGGGCATCGGCGAGGCCATCGCGACGGGCCTCGCCCGGGCGGGCGCGCGGGTCGCGGTCAACGGCCGCAAGCCGGGCGCCGTGGACGAGGCCGTGGCGCGCATCCGCTCCGCCGTGCCCGGCGCCGAGCTGGTGGCCGCCCCCGCCGACGTGGCCGCGGCCGAGGGGGCCGAGGCGCTGGCGTCCGCGCTGCCCGAGGTGGACGTGCTGGTCAACAACGTAGGCATCTTCGGCGCCACGCCCGCCCTGGAGATCACCGACGACGAGTGGCGGCGCTACTTCGAGGTCAACGTCCTGGCCGCCGTCCGCCTGACCCGCGCGTTCCTGCCCGGCATGCGCGACCGGGGCTGGGGCCGCGTCCAGTACATCGCCAGCGACTCGGCCGTCGTCATCCCGGCGGAGATGATCCACTACGGCATGTCGAAGACCGCCCTGCTGGCCGTCTCCCGGGGTTTCGCCAAGGAGGCGGCGGGCAGCGGCGTGACGGTGAACTGCGTCCTGGCCGGCCCCACCCACACCGGCGGCGTGGAGGACTTCGTCTACCAGCTGGTGGACGGGGCCCTGCCGTGGGAGGAGGCGCAGCGCGAGTTCATGCGCCTGCACCGCCCGCAGTCCCTGCTGGGCAGGCTGATCGAGCCGGAGGAGATCGCGAACCTGTGCGCGTACCTGGCCTCGCCGCTGGCCTCCGCGACGACCGGCGCGGCCGTGCGCGTGGACGGCGGGTACGTGGACTCGATCCTGCCCTGAGCCGCCGTCACCACTCGGTGTTGATGATCGCCTCGACCAGCACCTCCCCGTCCCGGGTGAGCGCGACGGTGCGCGCGGCCTCGTCCAACCGGACCAGGCCGCGCGCCTCCAGCGAGCGGAAGCGGCCCAGCCACGGGTCCGCGAACAGCGAGCGCCCCGGGAAGCGCCGCCCGTGCACGGCGTCGTCGAGCGGTTGGAGGGTGGACAGGGCCATCTTCACCGCGCGCGACTCCTGCCCCTCGGGCGTGAAGCGGGTCGCGGAGCCCAGCGGGATGCGGCCCGCGGCGACGGTCTCCGCGTACCGCTTCGAGTTCACGTCCGTGATGGCCTCCGAGGCGCGGCAGCTCGAACTGCCGCCCAGCCCGATCGCCACCTCCGGCTCCTGGCGGTCCTGGTCGACCATGATGGACTTCCACTTCTCCGGCCCGAGGCCGTCGCGGGCGAAGTACATGGTGGGGTGCTCGGTGTAGCCGCAGCCGCGCAGGCCGTCGGTCAGCACCTCCCGCATCTGGTACTGCTCGCCCAGCGTCGGCCAGCGGTGCCCCTTGTCGACCAGGCGGTCGCGGTACTCGGGGAGCTGCCACGCGGCGGGCTTCTCCCCCGTCACGCCGGTGCGCGAGTCCGCGTAGGAGGCCAGGTGCAGCTTGGTGCACACCACGGCGGGCACCTCGTTCTCCAGCACCACGTCGAGGTCGCGGCGGACGCTGTCCAGGGTCTGGTCCAGCAGGCCGTACATCAGGTCGACGCTCACCCACTCGAACCCGGTCGCCTTCGCGTTGCGCACGAAGTCCAGGCACATGTCGGCCGTGTGCTCGCGACCGCTCTCGCGCAGCACGTGGTCGTCGAACGACTGCACGCCGCTGGACAGCTTGGTGCAGCCCAGCTCGCGCAGCAGCTCCAGCTTCGAGGGGGTGAACGTGCTCGGGTCGCCCTCGAAGCGGACCGTGGTGCCGCCGGTGAAGCCGAAGTTCTCGCGGTAGAAGTCCAGCAGGCGGCGGATCTCCGGTTCGGGCAGCAGCGAGGGCGTGCCGCCGAAGACGTTGAACTCGCCGACCTCGGCGCGGGCCAGGTTCGGCACGGCGGCCAGCCACAGCCGGGCCTCGGCGATGTTGAGGTCCACCCAGTGCGCGGCCCGCTCCCGGGTGACCTCCGCGGGGCCCTTCACCACGACCACCGGGTACTGGCAGAAGCGGCACCGGTAGGCGCAGGTCGGGATGTAGGACCACAGGTGGATCGGGCCGGCGGACGGCAGCTGCGCGTCCAGGTCGGCCAGGAACTCCTCGGGTGCGAGGCCGGGCACGTCGCCGGGGAAGACGTGCGCCCCGAACGGGTCCTCCTTGACGTAGTCCAGCAGGTGCTGGTTCTCCGGCGCCTGCAGGGCGTCCAGCACCGCCGGGCGCGGCCACGCCGGGTCGAGCACGTGCAGCGAGTCGACGGCCTGCTCGTAGGTCAACGTCATCAGAACACCCCTCCGTTGCCGAAGTAGTTGTGCGCCTCGCCCGACTCCCGGTCCTCGCAGTAGTAGCGGACGAACTCGGCGAACCGCTCGGGCGGCACGTCCCGGAAGCAGGGCGGCAGCGGCGGCGGGTAGCCGATGTCCTCGCCGACGTGCAGCCGCAGCCGGGCGAAGATCTCGTCCGCGAACTCCAGGTACAGCCGGTAGGACGGCGTCTTGTAGGAGTGGATCGGCGCGAAGTCGGTCACGCGCATCTCGTCGCGGATCTCGGCGATCCGCCGCCCCAGGCGCTCGGCCAGGTCGGCGCCGAAGAACTCGACGACCGGCTCGTCCTCCAGCAGCGACGGCGTGAGCAGTACCGGCAGGATCGTGTTCTTGGGCGTGAAGTCCTTGATGGAGAACTCCCACGCCAGCCGCGCCTGCTCCTCGGTGAGGTCACCGGCGGCGGTGGCGGGCGGTTCGGGGCGGATGTCGCGCATGACGATGATGCCGTCCGACCCGTAGGCGCGGCCGGTGACGACCTCGTCGATCGCGTGGTCGATGCGCCGCGGGTTGATCTCCACCCGGGAGCGCGGCGCGTAGGTGATGGGACCGCCCGCGTTCGCCACCTTGATCCCGAAGTCCCAGTCGTCGGACAGGTGGTTGACGAACTCCCCGTCCTGGAGCTGGTAGAACACCTCGATGCCACCGACCCGCTCGTAGGCGTCGCGCTCGACGGCGAAGCCCTTGCCGTCCGGGAAGCCGCCGAACAGCGAGAACGTCACGGCGCGGCACCGCAGGGTGCGCTGGATCGCGTCCCACAGCCGGGGGCGTCCGGTGAAGTGGTCCGGGTTGTAGTAGTAGTCGCAGACCGCGATGGCGGCCTTGGACGTCTCCACCGCCGCGAGCAGCTCGGACAGCCAGTGGGGGTCCACGCGGCAGTCGGCGTCGGCGGAGACCAGGTAGAAGCGCTCGCCGACGTCGGTGCCGGGCCGGTTGCGGCTGCGCGCGGCCGCGAACTCCATGCCGGCGCGGCGGGCGCACGACACGCCCTGCTCGGGTTCGTGGATGACGTGCACGGCCAGGTCGGGGTGCGCGGCGGCGAACGCGCGGGCGATGGCGACGGTGTCGTCGGTCGAGTTGTTGTCGACCAGCACCACCTCGTAGAGGTCCTTGTCCAGCGGGCCGTCGCCGTCGCGCTGGTCGTGCAGCGTGCGCAGCACCTCGTCCAGGTTGGCGGCCTCGTTGTAGACCGGCAGCACGACGCTCATCCGCGCGCGGGGCTTCATCGGCGGCGGGTAGAGCCGGTCCAGCAGCCCGGCCGCGACCCCCTCGCCGAACAGCGCCTCCCCCGCTTCCCGGTTGTGCTCGACCACTTCCGCTCGCTTCCCCTCGTCCGTGATCAGCTCCGCCACCTCGTCGGCGAACGCGCGCGTCGGCAGGTCGTGGACGCGGACGTCCAGCACCGGCGCCCGGAACCCCCTGTCGCCGTACACCGCGTCGTACAGCTCGTAGCGGCTGGTGGCGTAGGGCGTGCCGGAGGCGACGGCCTCGCTGATCGGGTTTCCGTAGCTCTCGTAGTCGTAGGAGGTCAGGAAGGTCACCAGGTCGGCGTGCGCGAGCAGGTCGCGGACCGAGTAGCGGCCCTCCAGCCGGGTGTCGTACGGCGTCAGCCACCCGCCGAACACCACCCGGTCGCGCACCCCGAGCCGGGTCGCCAGGTCGACCAGTCGCGCGTGCTCCCCCGGCGCCTCGGCCACGTCGCCCGCGACGAACAGGTGGGCGTCGAGCCGCTCGGCGAGCGCCGCCAGCAGGTGGACGTCCCGGTCCACGCGCTTCTGCGGGATGATCCGCGTGACGCGGGCCAGCAGCGCGGCGTGCTCGGGGATGCCGTGGTCGCGGCGGAACGCGGCGTTGCGCCCGTCCACCTCGGCGGTGCGGCAGGTGAACGTGTTCGGCAGCACGTCGATGTTCACCAGGTCGGGCACCCAGTCGAGCGTCCGCGCCCGCGCCTGCTCGTGCAGCGCGAAGTAGTGGACGTGCGGCGAGTTCCGCGGCGCGGGCGTCGTCGGGTACGGGAACCGGCCGTACTTGGCCGCGCCGGGCTCGCTCTGCCACATCAGGTCGTGGTCGCGCCACAGCACGAACCGGCCGAGCCGGTGGCGCGCGCCGTAGCGCTCGATCGCCCGGTAGAGCGCCCTGGTGTAGGTGATGTTCTCCGGCAGCGTGCCGTTCTCGACCACGACGAGGGTCACGCCGAGGCGTTCCCAGGTCTCCTCGATGCGGTGGGCCACCTGCTCCGCGATCCGCTCGACCTCGCCGAGCAGCCCCGGGTCGCCCCTCTGCACCACCTCGGTCAGCACCCGTTCGACGAAGTCCCGGTCGTAACCGGGAACGTCCTCCAGGTGCTCGACCCGGTCGAGCGTCACCCAGTCCGGCAAGAGCGCGGCCTCGTCGCGGTAGGGGCGGAAGAACGCGTTCTTGTCGGCCTTGATGTCGTAGCCGAGGTCGAGGTGGACGCGGTAACGGTTGTCGCCCCTCAGGAGGCGGGCGGTCTTCAGGAATTCGACGACCACGCCGGACAGCGGGGTCGCGTCGAACGAGACACCCCAGAGCACCGTCATCGGCAAGGACTCCAGTGTCGGCTGCGCGAGTGCTTCCCACGCTACCCGGGGTGGGACCAGTAGAATTCCCAGCGAAACCGCGCCATACATGAGGACCGGTCACCTCGCCACCGCACCCGGTGGCGGCGCGGTCGGCGCAGGTGAGCGGTCAGTTCCCGGCGTGATCGGCCCCCGGACGACCACCGGGACGGGACTTCGGCAACGCGCAGGCGGTCACAGCCCCCCGAGGTCGAGGTCGCGCATTCCCGGCAGCTCGTACCCCTTTTCCTCGTCCCACTCCACGTCGAGGTCGTCCAGGTGCACGCGCCACTCGGCGTCCGGCAGCGCGCGGCGCAGTGCGGTGACGGAGTCGAGCACGTGCACGACGACCGGCCCCAGGTGGGCCGGGTCGAACGGCATCTTCGTGGACCCGGCCAGCACCTCGCCGTCGCCGTTGTCAGGCCGGTCGTAGAGGTACAGGCCCTCCTCGTCGTCGAACGGGAAGCCCTCGTGGTGGGCGGCGACGACCCGCCCCACCTCGGCCGCCTCGTCCTCGGTCAACGGCACGGCCCGGCGTGCGGAGTAGTACAGGGAGACGCTCACCCGTTGAGCCTAGGCGAGCGGCACGCGCGCCATGGCGTTCCGGATCGTGACGGCGGGGTCGGGCGAGTTCATCCCCAGCTCGCGGAGGCGATCGGCCACCTCGGTGATGGTCGTCGACAACGTTGCCGCTGCTTCGACCAAGTGCACGAGGGGCACTGGTTCTTCCCCCCGCAACCACGTGTCGGCCCCGTTGAGCGAACTCGACAGGAGGACCACGTCCTGAGCGGAGAACCTGGCGGGCAAGTGCGTCGTGTCGACGTCGAAGCCGTACTCCACCAAGCGGGCTACGACGTTGTCGTCAGGCGAGACGGACAACCGCAGGTAGCGCGCGATGTGGTGCGGTTTGATCGGCTCATCGGTGGTCAGCCACGGCGCGACCCCGTCGACGTCCGACGACAACAGCACCTCGTCTTCTTTCACCGGGCGGGCCACCAAGCGCTCCGGGCACCGGAACCCGTGAGTCGTCAGTCGTTCGGCCACAGCCGCCACGGGCGTCCCGGTCACCGAAGCGGCCTTCACCACGTGTCCGGGCGGGACCGGAACCGATCGGTCCAGCCACGGCGGCGATCCGGCGATCCCATTGCTCAACACGACGGGGTCGTACCGATGGTCGAAATGTGCCCCGTTGCTGCTCGACTCGACCTCGAAGCCGTACTGCGCCAGTCTGCGACCGACCTCGTCCACGTGCATGCCGAGCTTGTCCGCGACCCACCACAGGTGCACGAAGGGGATGGACGACCCCAAGGCCAGCCATGGCCGCACACCCGAACAATACGAGGACACGAGGTGCACGTCCTCCCGCTTGGGGGACGAGGGAAGGAGGTCGAGCACGGTCAGGTCGAACCCGTGGTGCTGAAGACGACGAGCGATCTCCTCCAGGCTCAGTCCCAGACCGAAGAGCCCGTTCAGCACCTGCCCCGGCGACGCCACGCCGGAGTGTTCGTCATAAGCGCAGACTTCGCCCACGCTGTTGAACAGGAGCCCGAGGTCCACGCGATCGGGTACCGACTCTGCCGAGAACCGCTCGACGACCAGGTCGGTGAAGCCCAACGCGGAAGCGCGGTGCGCGACTTCACGTGGTGTGCTGCCGGTCCGCTGTGCGATCGTCACGATGTCGTGCGGCGAAAGACGCTCGTCAGCGGAGCGCCATGAACGGGCGCTTTCGAAGATGTGCGAGACGACCGCGAGGTCCGACGGACGTGCCCGCAGCAGCCGGTCCACCTCGATCAACTCGGGCACGATCTCCAGCAAGCCGCTCAAGGCCGCGTTGGGGCTGTTCACGAGCAGGCGCCAGAGGTACACGTGGTCTGCCAGTCGGGTGAACGGCACCACTTCGAGCAGTCGATCCGGAGGGGTGACCCCCTGGACGGACCTGCGGTCCGGATCGAGCACCACGTGCAGGTCCTGCGGGAACGAAACAGCTTCACGCGGAACTGCCCAACCCCGGCGTTCCGCGCGCGGGTGGGACGTCCGGGGCTCGCGAGAACTGGCGATGTCCGCCAGCCTCGGTATCCACCACCCGACCTCGCTCATCCACTGCAGGGTCGGCATCGGGGTGGCCGAGTCCGTCATCTCGTCCACCCCTCGGACGAGGAGGTCCTCCACCGCCGCCGCCACGTCGTCCACGACCTTCGTGCGGTCGACGGAAAGGCGCGGAGCCGCCTTGCCGGTCAGGTTCACGACGCAGCCGGTGAACGGGCTGTCGTCGTCCGGTCCCGCCAGTACGCCGTGCCGGAGGTCCGGATGGGCCAGTAGGCCGTCCACGAGCAGCGCGCCGCCCCATTCACACCACACGACCTGACCACCGACAGCCGGTATGAGGATGCCGTGGGCGTTGATGCCGTGTTGTTCCCAGGGCTGACGTCGCCGTCCCTTGAACACCCCCGGTTCCCACCGCTCGTGCTCGGCGTCGTGCGATGCGACGGTGTCGAACTCGGCGATGCCGAGGACTTGGCGCAACACCTGCACGCAGGAGGTTCTCCCCGCGTTCCGCAGGTACAGCCGGATGGTGGTCCCCGGCTCCGCCCGGTCGGCGACCGGCTGGATCTGGAACAGGTGGCCGGGACCGGAGATGGTGGCCCGCAGGGTCCGACCAGGTCGGCCGCCGGTGCGGGCCGCGCGGCACGTGGTCACGGTGATCTCGTCGGCCAGCATGAAATAACTCAGAACGCCGATGCCGAAACGGCTGTTCGGGAACAGCTCGACGGGCGGGTCGAGGCTGTTCCAGTCGGCTTGCTCGTCGCGGAACTCGGCGAGATCGGCGAAACGGGCGCCGGCTCGGGCGAAAACGCCCTTCAGCTCGGGTTCGCCCATGCCGATGCCGTTGTCGGCGCACTCCAGGTAGGCGCGGCCGTTCTCCTCCACACCCTGGGTGAACAGGATGCGCCCTTCCCACGTCGTGGCCCGGCACGCGGTGCGGTGCAGGTACTGCTCGCGGGCACGGCGGTAGCGGCAGGCGTCGAGGGCGTTCTGGTACAGCTCACGGACGGCGAGGTTCCGGTCGCGGTAGAGTTGTTCGCCCATGAGCAGCTCGCGGACGCGGTCGTCGTCCAGGCTGAAGCGGCTCCAGCCGCTGAACTCGGGACGGCCGTCTGCGTCACGCGCGGCATCGACCCCGCTCGCCGAGGCCCTGGCGGGCAGTTGGCCGAGGACGGTCAGGGTGCTGTGCACCTCGGCGGCACGGCGGACGGCGTCGAGCAGGGAGTCCACCCGCACGGTGTGCTCGCGGAGGGCTTCGATCACGGCACCGTGCTGGCAGTCCGCTTTGAGGACCAGGTTGTCGGCCTCCGGAACCCACACGGCCTTCGCGACCGCCCGGTGCAGGCGGTCGACGTCGACCGGGGCAGGGATGCCCAGGTGCCACGGGATGGTGTCCGACAGGTCGGTGATCGGGACCGAGGTGGTGTGCGCAACGGCGAGCAGCAGACCGAGCAGGGGCACTCGGACGTGCTCTTCATCGGGTTCACCGCCGTAGAGGGTGTCCTGGTGCGTGATGCGGTTGAGGCGGTCCGTGCCGCAGAGCGCCTGTGGTTCCAGCCGCAGGCCGTGGAGGAGTTCCCGGACCCGATCGGTGCTCAGCACCTCGCCCAAACCCGCCTCGACCACCCCGACCTCGGCGAGCAGCGCTCCGACCGCACGCGGTTTGACGAGTTCCGCACGTTGCCGAACCCACCGGTTGAACAACCACCAGCCGATCTCGCGCCGGGCGTTCGGCCGGTCGGGCAGCGCGGGCAGCAGCGCGCGGTCGACCAGGCGGGAGTTCTCCGCCAGGTGGTCCTGGTAGTCGGCGCGGTCGCCTTCCGCGCGGTGGCGAGCGAGGTCGACGGGGTCGATGGCGCTCAGCTTCGCGGCGGCGGCGCACCACAGGGTGTCGTTCAGCAGCGGGACGACCGCGAGCAGCGCGGCCTCCGCCGGGTCGAGGAGCAGGGACGTCGTGCCGAGTTTCTGCTTGAGCAGCCAGCCGATCCGCTTGGCGAACCGCTCGGCCTGGGAGGTGTCCAGCCACGGGTCGTCGCCCAGGACGTCGACAGCACGGCGCCGGACCTCGCCGAGACCACCGGCCACGAACGCGATCCGGTCGCGCAGGTCTGCTGTGTCCCGCTCGGCTTTGACGTGCGCCCACGCCTCGGCGCGCACCGCGAGGTCCACCCAGGGGTCAGCGGGTGACGCGGGTTCGGGTGGGCGGGAGCCGTAGTAGTTGTTGTTGACGGTGTCGATCTTGTTGGCCTGGACCACCGGTGCGTTGACGGTGCCGCTGATGTCGTTCCTGGTGTCGTCGCCACCACCGGTGATCGCCAATTCCGCTACCCCCTCGCATCGCTCGGAGGCTAGCGCGCGCAGGGAGGTGAGAGGGCCTCACGTGAGAGGGCTGCCGCGGGCGCGGCGGGCCGCCGCTCTGCCGCGCCCGCGGCCCCGGTCGGGTCAGTACCCGACCTGGAAGGTGGCGTCGGCGCGGTCCGACGCGGTGGTGACGGGGTCGATGCGGAGGAGGTGGTTCGCGTGGCGGAGGTGGCGGTCCGGGTAGTTGTGCGAGCGGAACGAGGTCCAGGTCGGGTCCGCCAGGCCGGCGACCTGGGTGAAGGTGGCGTCGGCGGCGAAGCCGGCGCTGCCGTCGTTCGCGGCCAGGCCGACCACGTGGTTCGAGTGCCTCAGGTAGCGGTCGGGGTAGTTCACCGAGCGGAACGAGACACCGGTGCCCGCCAGGCCCGAGACCAGTCGCCACTGGGAGTCCTGGTACGGGTCGAACGGGTACGGGTCGATGCGGGCCGCGTTGTTCCGGTGGCGGACCAGGTGGTCGGGGTGGCTGTACGACTTGATCCTGTTCCAGGTGGGCGCGCCCCAGCGGGTGACCAGGTTGTCGTACTCGGTGGTGGTGATGCCGCAGATGGTGGGGTGCTTGGCGTTGAGGGGCTGGGTGTACCGGGCCTTGGTCAGCGGCGTCCAGGAATCGGTGCCGATGTTGCCGGAGCGCCAGGCGTACAGCTCGCCGTTGACCGGGGAGAACGAGTCGCCCCACAGCCACCACTCGTTGCGGTCGTGCGCCTTCACCACGACCGGGGCCTCGATGCCGCCCGTGACGACGCCCGCCGTGTAGGTGGTGAAGCTGCCGGGATTCAGGGTGGACGAGCGCGCGCCGTAGAGGCGGCCGTCGACGAAGCTCTTGTAGTACAGGTAGTTCATCCCGTTCCCGACGTGCACGGTGGCGTCGAGGACGTTGAAGCCCGGGTCGAAGAAGAGCTGTGGCGACGACACCGTGACGAAGTCGGTCGTGTAGTTGACGTAGAACGCGTCGCGGCCGCCGCTGTTGGCGGAGCAGAGGATGCCGTACCGGTTGCGGGAGGCGTCCCAGAACGCCTCGGGCGCCCAGGTGTGGGTGGGCATGGAGTGCAGCTTCAGGCGGCGGTAGCCGGTGAACGTCCGCAGGTCGGCCGAGTCCCAGGCGTGGACGTACTGGTTCTGCCGGGTGAAGTCGGTGCCGGTGAGGTCGGTGGCCAGGACGACGAACCCGCCGTTCTGCTTGCGCATGATGAACGGGTCGCGCAGGCCGCCGGTGCCCGCGGTCGGGGTGGCGACCGGGTTGCCCTGGTTGAGCGGCATCCAGTGGAGGCCGTCGGTGCTCACCGCGAGGTGCAGGGCGTACCGGTCGGCGAGCTTGTCCGGCGACTCGGTGAAGTAGCCCATGACGTAGGCGGCGTCGCCGGGGGCGGCGGACGCGGTGTGGCGCAGGACCGAGGACAGGGCGACGGCGGACGCGCCCCCCGCCAGGAACGTGCGTCGGTGCAGCATGGCAGGTGCTCCAGGGGTGGGTGGTGGCCGGCGGTGGGAGAGGACCGCCGGCCACCTGGTCGGGGGCGGGGTCAGGCCGCGGGTTCGCCGGACGGCACGGGGAGCTGCGCGCCGAGGCGGACCGGGGTGCCGAAGTTCGGCGTGCCGTCGGCGTTCCAGGTGAACTTCTGGGCGCGCGTCGAGCGGTTCATGTCGCAGCCGCCGGAGGCGCTGTCGTTGGCGTGGTAGACGATCCAGTCCTCGGTGCCGTCGGGCGACTTGAAGAAGCCGTTGTGGCCCGGGGCGTAGACGCCGTTGCCGTCGTTGCGCTGGAACACCGGGTTGGGCGACTTGCTCCAGTGCGCCCGGTTGAGCGGGTCGGTGCCGGTGAGCGTGAGCAGGCCCAGCTTGTAGTCCGGTCCCCAGCACGCGCTGGCCGAGTACACGATCATCGTGCGGCCGTTGCGGTACAGCGGTTCCCCACCCTCGTTGACCGGGTGGGTCTGCCGCTCCCACGACAGCGTCGGCTGGCTGATCGTGCGCCGTGAGCCGCTGATCGTGTACGGGTTCGACAGCGGGGTGATGGTCAGCGACTGGGTGCCGTCGGTCGCGCTGCCCAACAGGTACAGCTTCCCGTTGTGCTGCAGGACGCTCGGGTCGAGCTCCCAGGTGTTGCCCAGGTCGGCCTTGAAGCTGTACGGGCCCATCGGGTCGGTGCCCGCCGACTCCAGCACGTGCAGCCGCTGCGTCGGGTTGAAGTCCTGGACGTTCTGCCCGGCCACGTAGTACAGGTACCAGCGGCCGTTGAGCAGGTGGAACTCCGGCGCCCACATGTTGCAGCACCCGTTCGGGCGAGTGAGGTTGAAGATCACCTGGTCGGACGCGGTCGACAACCCGGCCAGGGTGCGCGAGCGGCGCATGGTGACGGTGGAGTTCCACGTCGTCGTGGCCAGGTAGTAGTACCCGTTGTGGTGCTGGAGCCACGGGTCGGGGCCGTTGCGCTTGATCGGGTTGGCGAACGTGCCCGCGGCGCTCAGCTTGACCGCCTGCCACTGCTGGTTGGCGGCGCCGGTGTCGGGCCACTGGATGACCTGCGCGCCGTCGGCGGTGGAGAAGTCGAGCACGTCGACGGCCTTGCCGCCGGCCCGGTTGAGCAGGCGCACGTGGCCGTTGTCGGAGTCGGCGAGGCGGAACTGCTGGCCGGTGCGGTCGGCGTCGGCGTTCTGCACCAGGCCGGTGCGGTCGGCGGTGGACGGGAAGTCCAGCACCTTGCCGCTGTGGCGCGACCTCAGCCGGTAGTAGCCGCCGCCGGAGTCGACGAACCGCCACTGCTGCCACGCCCCGTCGTTGCGGGCGTACTGAGAGATCCGGGCGCCGTCGTTCGTGGCGAGGTCGTAGACGTCGAGCGCTTTGCCGCTGTTGCGGTTGACCAGGACGTACCAGGCGGTGGTGTCCACGGTGGCGGCGGCGGCCGGGGGCACGGCGACGACCGTCCCGGCCAGCAGGACCGCCGTGGTGGCGAGGACGAGTGACGATCTCATGGCTCAGCTCCCTGCGACGCTGCACGGGTGAACGCGATCGGGTCACGTCCGGAGAACGGACGCGGGGTCTCGTGGTCGGGCGGCGCGGCGGCGGTGCTCGCGCACCGGCACTCGGGATCTCCGTCAGCCGGGTCGTACTGCTGTTAACGCTAACAGCATCAGTGCGCCGCGCTCAATACCCGGTTCCCTCCCGCACGTCGCCAGGCCCTTGGCGTCGAACGGGTTCGACGAACGTCGACGCGATGGCCTTACCCGATCCGTGTTAGCGATAACAGGGCCGAACTGCGGTAAATCGATTCCGCAGCCGCACCGCGCACGGATACACGCTGTTCTTGACCGTTGCCACGAGCCGGGGAATTTCTGCCACCGACACTCTTCAATCGTGACGGGTGATCGGGTGGACACGCGCAGCGACGTTCCATAGCCAAATTAAATAGTTCGCGCCCCAAGTCATAAATGGCCGGTTCGACCGTTCAGTGGCTTCCAGTTCACGAGAACCACCGCGTAACGTTGCGTCCCGGCAAACCCGCCCACATCCGCCAAGGGCTGGAGATCACCGCACCATGAACGTCGAGAACGCGGATTACCGCGAATTCCTGGTCGTCCTCAACGACGAGGAGCAGTACTCGGTCTGGTTCGCCGATCGGGATCTCCCGCCCGGTTGGCGCGCCGAAGGCACGCGCGGGACCAGGGAAGAGTGCCTGAGCCACATCGACTCGGTCTGGACCGACATGCGCCCGCGCAGCGTTCGCGAGCACCTCGCGGCGCACCGCGGCTGACGCGGCACGCCCGACCCCTCAATCACCTCGCGCCCGTCACCGACGGGCGCCTGAAGTCGACCGCGGAATCGGTCTCCGGTAATCACCGGCGGCCGGTTCGGTCGCGCGTGCCAGAAAATATTCTCCGGGGAGGCCAGTGGTGCACGAGGATTCGGTACCGCGGCTCGCGCCCGCCCTTCCGCTGCAGAGCGGAATGATCGCGGCCGGGTTGCGGGACCCGTCCGCCGGGACGGACGTCATCCAGTGCGTCCAGCATTGGCCGCACGGCCTGGACACCACCGCCCACCTCGCCGCGTGGCGCGCGGCGATCGAGCGGCACCCGCTGCTGCGCACCCGGTTCACCTGGCGCGCCGACGGCGTCCTGGAGCAGTGGGCGGGCCCGGCCGAGGACGTCCCGGTGCTGGTGGACGACTCGGTGACCGACCTGGACGCGTTCCTCGCGGCCGACCGCCGGGCCGGGGTGGACCCGGTGTCGGCGGCCCCGCTGCGCGTGGTCGCGCTGCCCGGTGACGTGGTCGTCGCGACCTTCCACCACGCGATCCTCGACGGCCGCTCGCTGGCCGCGTTGCTGGGCGAGGTCGACGACGACTACGCGGCACGCCTGGCGGGCGGCGCGCTGGAGTTCCCGCCCCGCCCCGACTTCGCCGACTACGCCCGCTGGTACGACGCGCGGACCGCGCCCGACCACCCCGGGCACCTCGCCGACCAGCGGTTCTGGGCCGCCGAACTGGCCGGGACGCCGGAGCCCGGACCGCTGCCGCTGGAGCACGCCGGCCCCGGCACGCCGGTGATGGCCACCGCCTCGCTCGCCCTGTCCGACGCCGAGACCGGGGCGGTGACCGCGCTGGCCGCCGAGGTCGGGGTCACCGTGAACACGGTCGTGCTCGCCGCGTGGGGACTGGTCCTCACCGCGCACGCACGCGGCGGCGAGGCCGTGTTCGGCGTGACGCGGGCGGCCCGGCACGGCACCGTCGAGGGCGCGCGGGACATGCTGGGCCTGCTGCTGGCGACCGTGCCGCTGAGGCTGCCGGTGGACCGGGACGCCCCGGTCGCCGACTGGCTGCGCGACGTGCGGGAGCGGTCGGTCCGCGCCCGCGACCACCAGCTGTGCCCGCTGCCCGACATCCAGCGGGCGTCCGGCCACGAGACGCCGCTGACGCGCAGCCTGGTCCTGTTCGAGCGCAGCGAGATCAACACCGTGCTGGCCGCGCGGCCCTCGTCGCCGCCCGGCAGGCGGGTGCGCATCCTGCGGACCCCCGGCTACGCCCTGACCCTGTACGCGTTCGCCGAGCCGCGCCTGAGCTTCCAGCTGATCCACGACACGGGCCGGTTCCCGGCGTGGGCGCCGGACGCGCTGCTCGGGCAGGTCCGCTCGCTGCTCGCGGGCATGGCCGAGGCTCCCGGCAGGCCGGTGCGGGACCTGGTCGAGCCGCGCGGGGCGGAACGGGCGCGGCTGCTGGAGCGGTGGAACGGGACCGACGTGGAGCTGCCCGCCGACGCGACCGTGCCGGGCCTGTTCGCCGAGCAGGTGTGGCAGCGGCCCGACGCGGACGCCGTGTTCGACGGCGAGCGGTGGCTGAGCTACGCCGAGCTGGACGAGCGGTCGAACCGGCTGGCGCACGTGCTGGTCGAGCGGGGCGCGGTCGCGGACCGGCCGGTGGGGCTGGCGCTGCCGCGCGGCGCGGACCTGGTGACGGCGATGCTGGCCGTGCTCAAGACCGGCGCGGCCTACCTGCCGCTGGACCCGGCGAACCCGGCGGCGCGCGACGCGGCGGCCCTGCTCGGGTCCGGCGCGCCGCTGGTGGTCACCGACCGGCCGCGCCCGCTGCCGGACGGCGTGGCCGCCGTGGTGCTGCCCGAGGTCGACCTCGACGCGCGACCGGCCTCGTTCGACGTCGTGCCGGTGCACCCGGCGGGCGTGGCCTACGTCAACCACACCTCCGGCTCGACCGGGCGCCCCAAGGGCGTCGCCGTGCCGCACCTGGGCGTGGTGCGGCTGGTGACCCGGCCGAACTTCGCCCGCTTCGGGCCGGGGCGGACGTTCCTGCACCTGTCGGCGACCGCGTTCGACCTGACCACGCTGGAGGTCTGGGGCGCGCTGCTGACCGGCGGCCGGGTGGTGGCCGCGCCGGAGTGCCCGGTCGAGCCGGCGGTGCTGGCGGCGCTGCTGCGCGAGCACCGGGTGAGCGTGCTGTGGCTGACCGCCGGGCTGTTCCACGCCCTCGACCCCGCGCTGACCGCCGACGTCGAGCAGCTGCTGGCCGGTGGCGACGTGCTCGCGCCGGACGCGGTGCGCGCGGCCCTCGCGGCACGCGGCGGCAAGCCGGTGGTCAACGGCTACGGGCCCACCGAGAACACCACGTTCACCTCGTGCCACGTGATGACCTCGCCCGACGAGGTGGGCGCGACCGTGCCCATCGGCACGCCGGTGCAGCGCGGCTCGGTGTACGTGCTGGACGAGCTGATGCGGCCGGTGCCGGTGGGCGTCCCGGGCGAGCTGTACGCCGGCGGTGACGGGCTGGCGCGCGGCTACTGGGCCGCGCCCGCGCTGACCGCCGCGAAGTTCGTGCCCGACCCGTTCGCGGCCGAACGGCCCGGTGGGCGGCCGGGCGGGCGGCTGTACCGGACCGGCGACCTGGCGCGGTGGCGGCCCGACGGGGTGCTGGAGTTCCTGGGGCGCGCGGACCGGCAGGTCAAGGTGCGCGGGTTCCTGGTGGAGCCCGCCGAGGTCGAGGCGGTCCTGCGCGAGCACCCGTCCGTCGGGTCGGTCGCCGTGCTGCCGGTCGGCGACGGGGAGGCGCGGCACCTCGTGGCGTTCGTCGTGCCCTCGGGCGCGTTCGACGTCGACGCGGTGCGCGGGCACGTCGCCGAGCGGCTGCCCGCCTACCTGTGCCCCGCCCGGTACGTCCCGCTGCCCGAGCTGCCGCTGAACCGCAGCGGCAAGGTCGATCGGGCGGCCCTGAACCTGGTCCGCGCCCCGGGCGCGCGGGGCGCGGACCGGACCCCTCCCGCCACCGGCGCGCAGCGCCGGCTGGCCGGGCTGTGGCGGCGGTTGCTGGACGTGCCCGAGGTGTTCGCCGAGGACGACTTCTTCGCGGTGGGCGGCAACTCGCTGCTGGCGGTGCGGCTGGCGTTCCGGGTGCGCGAGGAGTTCGGCGTGGAGGTCCCGGTGGCCGAGCTGCACCGGGCCCGCACGCTCGCGGGCTGCGCCGCCGTGCTGGACGCGGCGCTGGACCGCCCACAGCCCGACTCCCCCGCACCGGGCGCCTCCGGGGCGGGCGCCTCCGGGGCGACCACTTCCGGGGCGGGGCGGGCGGCGGGCATCACGCGCCGCGACCGGTCCGCCTACCGGGTGCCCCCGCCCCGGACCGCCGCCGAGGACGTGCCCGACCACCTGGTGGTCCCGGGCGGCACGGGCGACTGGGCGGCGTGGCGGTGGGTCGGGCTGCGCGGCACCGGGTTCGGCGTCGAACCGCTGCTGGCGGTGGCGAGCCCGGACGCGGCCCGCGCGGCGGAGGACGTGCTGGCCGCCGAGGACGCGCTGGGCGAGGCGCGGTGGACGGCGTTCCGGGTCCTGCGGGAGGTCGAGGACCGGGCCACCGGCGAGCAGCGCTCCGCCCTGCGGCGGATCGGCCGGCTGGTCCGCAAGGGCCGGTTCGCCGAGGCGCGGGCGGCGCTGGACGGCGTGCGCGCGGTCACCGTCACCGCGCCCGTGCCCGACCCGGCGGGGGCCGTGGTCGGCGACGCGGCGGTCGAGGCGGTGGCGACCGAGGCCCGACCGGCGGCCGAGGTGCAGCTCGTGGTGCCGCACGCGGGCATCGCCGAGGTGGACGGCGCGCTCGCGGTGGCCGCCGCGACCGCCGCCCGCCACGAGGCGCTGATGGCCGACTACGCGGTCCGGTTCGAGGAGGGCCGCCGGGCGGCGACGGACGTGCTCCGCGTGGTCAGCGGCGACCCGAAGTTCCGCGAGGCGGTGGCGTGGCAGAACCCGCGCGCGCTGCGGACCGCCGTCGACGCGCTGCACCGCGCCCTGGGCGGCGACCGGCCCCCGACGCGCAACGTCGACTACCGGCGCTGGGAGCACACCGTCGTCAGCTACCTCCAGCGGTACTGCGCGAAGAACGACACGATCGGGTTCTTCGGCCCGGTCGGCTGGGCCCGGGTCGAGGACGACGCGCCCGCCGCGCTCACCGCCCGCCCGGGACCCCGGCTGGTCGACTCGCGCACGACCTACCTGGAGAACTGGGCCGTGCAGCAGCTCGCCGAGGCGCTGACCACCGACGCCGTGCGGCCCTGGGCGGTGCCGAGGCGGATGCCGTTCGTGGACGTCGTCGGCGACACGGTGCACGTGCCGATGACCGGGCCGGTGCGGCTGCCCCCGCCGGACGCCGCCGTGCTCGCCGCGTGCGACGGGGTGACCGGCGCGCACGCGATCGCCGCCCGGCTCGGCAGGCCCGAGCGGGACGTCCTCGACACCCTCGAACGGCTGCGCCGCGCCAAGCGGATCGCGTGGACCCTGGAGGTGCCGCCGGAGGCGCTCGTGCCGCAGGACTCCCTGCGGGAGCAGGTCGCGGCGATCGGGGACGACGCGGCGCGGGCGACGGCCGAGGCCGCGCTGGCCGAGGTCGAGCGCGGCCGGGCGGAGGTCGCGGCGTCCGTCGGCGACCCGGACCGGCTGGTGGACGCGATCACCGCGCTCCAGGAGACGTTCACCGGCATCACCGGCGCGGCGGCCGTGCGCCGGCCCGGCCTGTTCTACGCGGGGCGGACCGTGGTGCACGAGGAGTGCCGGCGCGACCTGGACGTCACCCTCTCCCCCGCGCTGCTGGAGACGCTGTGGTCGCCGCTGTCGCTGGTGCTGGAGGCGGCGCGCTGGTTCACCGGCGCGGGCGCGGCGCTCTACGGCAAGGCGCTGCGCGAGGTCTACCGGGAGCGGGTGGCCGCCACCGGCTCGGACCGGGTGCCGCTCGCGGACTTCTGGCTGTGGGCCAACGACACGATCTTCCGCCTCGACGAACGGCTGGTCGAACGGCTCGTGCGGGCGTTGCAGCAGCGCTGGGCCAGGGCGCTGGGCGGGCCCGCGGGCGGTCGCGAGGTCCACCACCGCGCGGACGACGTGCGGGACGCCGTGCTGGCCGCGTTCGCCGCGCCCCGACCGGGGTGGCGGGGCGCGGTGCAGCACAGCCCGGACGTGCTGATCGCCGCGCGCGACGCGCAGGCCGTGCGGGACGGCGACTACCGGTGGGTGCTGGGCGAGGTGCACCCCGGCGTGAACACCGCGCGGTCGGCGCTGTTCGTGTCGCAGCACCCCGACCCGGAGCAGCTGCGCACCGCGATGGCCCGGGACCTGGGCGGGCCGCGGGTCGTGCTGGCCACCACCCGCGAGGAGGGCGGCACGCCGCAGCGGCTGGCCGACGCGCTCGTGCTGCCGAGGGACCTCAAGATCGTGTTCGGGCACGACGCGTGCGGGCCGGGCCTGGCGGGCGCGGTGCCGGTGGGCGCGTGCGAGGTCGTCGAGGTCGGCGGGCGGCTGCTGGCCCGCAGCCGGGACGGCCGGGTGGACCACGACCTGGTCGAGCTGCTCAACGAGCAGGTCATGGCGCAGCTGGTGCAGCACTTCCGGCTGCTGCCGGCGGGCGGGCACACGCCCCGGGTGAGCGTCGACCGGCTCGTCGTCGCCCGCGAGGGCTGGCGATTACCCGCCGGGAGGTCCGCGTTCGCCTTCGCCGCCGACGAGGGGACCCGCTTCCTGCGCGCGCAGGCGTGGCGCCGCGAGCACGGGATGCCGAGGTTCGTGTTCGTCAAGAGCCCGGTGGAGCACAAACCGTTCTACGTGGACCTGGAGAGCCGGCCGTCGGTCGAGCTGTTCGCGCACGCGGTGCGCGCGCTGGACCGCGAGAAGCCCGGCGCCCCGATGGGCGTGGGCGAGATGCTGCCCGGTCCGGACCAGCTGTGGTTGACCGACGCGCACGGCGCGCGGCACACCGCGGAGTTCCGGGTCGTGGCGGTGGACAGACGTGGTTGGCCGGACAAGGGGGAGGAACCGCGGTGAGCGCAGTGGTACCGGAGGGTCGGGCGGACGAGGTCTTCCTGTTCCCCGCGTCGTCGGGGCAGCGCAGGCTGTGGCTGGTCGACCAGCTGCTGCCCGGCAGCCCCGTCTACAACATCGGCTGGCGGGTCGGCGTCGACGGCCCGCTGGACGTCGCCGCGCTGCGCGCCGCCCTGGACGCCCTGGTCGCGCGGCACGAGGCGCTGCGGACCCGGTTCGCCGTGGACGACGGCGTGCCGGTGCAGGTCGTGTCGGCGACGTCGCCCGTGCGGCTGCACCTGGCCGACGCGCCCGACGTGGACGCCGCGGTGCGCGCGGAGGTCGGCCGGCCGTTCGCGCTGCACGACGGGCCGCTGCTGCGGGCGACCTTGCTCAACGGCGACGTGCTGGTGCTCGTGCTGCACCACGCGATCGCCGACGGCTGGTCGTGCGCGGTGCTGTTCGACGAGCTGGCGGCGCTGTACGCGGCCGAGGTGGGCGGCGCGCCCGCCGACCTGCCCGAGCTGCCCGTGCAGTACCCGGACTACGCGGTGTGGCAGCGCGAGCAGGCCGACGGGGGCGCGTTCGCCGCCGACGCCGAGCACTGGCGGCGCGCGCTGGACGGCGTGCCGACCGTGCTGTCGCTGCCCGCCGACCACCCGCGGCCGGCGGTGCCGACGGGGCGCGGCGCGGAGCTGCGCGGTGACCTGGCCGTCGCCGACGGGTCGTTCGCGCGGCTGCTCGCGGTCTTCCAGTGCGTGCTGCACCGGGTGACCGGGCAGGCCGACTTCCTGGTCGCCACGCCCGTCGCGGCCCGCACGCGGCCGGAGACCGAGGGGCTGGTCGGGTTCGTCGCGAACACCGTCCCGCTGCGCGCGACCTTCACGCCCGGCACGACGTTCGGCGAGGTCGTCGCGGCGGCCGAGGCCGCGACCGTGGCCGCGCTGGCGCACCAGGACCTGCCGTTCGAGCAGCTGGTGGACCTCGTCGCGCCGGAGCGCACCCTGGCGCGCTCCCCGCTCGTGCAGGTGATGTTCGCGGTCGAGCCGGTGCCGCCCGCGCGGGAGGCGGGGCCCGTGACGTTCCGCCCGGAGGCCGTCGCCAACGGCGGCGCGAAGTTCGACCTGTCGCTGACCGTCGAACGGGCCGGTGACCGGTGGTCCGCGCGCTGGCAGTACGACACCGAGCTGTTCGACCCCGCGTCGGTCGAGGCCCTGCACGCGGTGTTCGCCGCCGCCGTGCACGCCTCCCCCGGCGACCGGGTCGCCGAACTGGTGCTCACCGACCGCGACCACGGCGAGCGGGCCGCCCCGGTGCCCGCCGGGACCGCCGCCGAGCTGGTGCTCACCGCGCTGGCCGAGGACCCGGACGGGGTCGCGGTCGAGGGCGAGCTGACCCGCGGGGAGCTGGACCGCGCCGCGAACCGCCTGGCCCACGTGCTCCTCGCGGCCGGCGCGGGACCGGACCGGCCGGTGGCGCTGTGCCTGGACCGCGGCGCGGCCGTGGTCACCGGCATCCTGGCCGCGTGGAAGGCCGGCGCGGGCTACCTGCCGCTGGACCCGACGTGGCCCGCGGCGCGGCTCACCGCCATGGCCGCCGGCTCCGACGTGCCCGTGCTGGTCACCGACGGCGCGGCCCGCGAGGTCACCGGGCCGCTCGACGGGCCGTGGACCGAGGTCGACCTGGACACCGCCGACCTGGCCGGGCAGCCCGGCACCGCCCCGGACGCCGTGCCGCAGCACCCCGGCAGCCTGGCCTACGTCATCCACACCTCGGGCTCCACCGGCACCCCCAAGGGCGTTCGGTGCACCCAGGGCGGTTTGGCCGCGCTGCTGCGCGCCATGGTGGAGCTGACCGGCCTCGGGCCGGACGACCGGCTCGCGTCCATCACCACGCCCGCGTTCGACGTGTCCACGGTGGAGATGCTCGCGCCGCTGGTCACCGGTGCGACGCTGGTCGTGGTGCCCGCCGACGACGTGGCCGACGGCGCGCTGCTGCGCGAGCGGATCGCGGCGACCCGCGCCACCGTCGTGCAGGGCGGTCCGGCGAGCTGGCGGATGGTCGTCGCGGCGGGCGGCGTGCCCGCGTGCGTGCGGCTGGCGATCAGCGGCGGCGAGGCGATGACCCGCGACCTCGCCGACGACCTCCAGCGCGGCGGCGCGGTGCTGATCGACGGCTACGGCCCCACCGAGACCACGGTGTACTCGGCGGCCGGCGTCGTGGCGCGCGCGCCGGACCCGGTGCGGCTCGGCCCGGCGGTGCGCGGCACCTCGCTGCACGTGCTCGACCCGCTGCTGCGCCCGGTGCCGCCCGGCGTGATCGGCGAGCTGCACATCGGCGGCGCGGGCGTGGCACGCGGCTACCACGGCATGCCCGGGACGACCGCCGACCGGTTCCGGCCCGACCCGTTCGGCGACACCCCCGGCGGGCGCCTGTACGCCTCCGGCGACCTGGTCCGGCGGCACGCCGACGGCTCGCTGGAGTTCCTGGGCCGCGCCGACCGGCAGCTCAAGGTCCGCGGCTACCGGATCGAGCCCGGCGAGGTCGAGGCCGTGCTGCGCGCCCACCCGGACGTGGCGCAGGCCGTCGTCGTGGCGTGGTCCGCGCACGCGGCCGACGTGCGGCTCGTCGCCTACGCGGTGCCCGCGGGGGACGTCGCGGACGACGAGCTGCGCCGCCGGCTGCGACCGCACCTGGCGGCGGGGCTGCCGGAGTACATGCTCCCGGCGTCGATCGTCGTGCTGCCCGAGCTGCCCCGCACCGGCACCGGCAAGATCGACCGGGACGCGCTGCCCGCCCCGGTGTGGACGACCGAGGACGTCGAGCGCGTCGAGCCGCGCGACGACACCGAGCGGCGCATGGCGCGGATCTGGCGGGACGTGCTGTCCATGCCGGCCGACTCGCCGCTGGGCGTGCACGACAACTTCTTCGCCCTGGGCGGCCACTCGCTGACCGCGACCCAGATGCTGGCCCGGGTCCGCGCCGCGCTGGGCGCGGACCTGCCGCTGGCCGCGCTGTTCGCCGCGCCGACCATCGCCGAGCTGTGCGCCGGGCTGACCCGCGGCACGGCGGCGCGCGGTCCCGTGCCGCTGATCGACCAGCTCGACGAGCTGTCCGACGCCGAGATCGACCGGCTGCTGGGCACCCTGGCCGACGAGGACCTCGCGTGAGCCGGCACGCGCTGGTCGTCGGCGCGGGCCTGGCGGGGTCGCTCACGGCCGTCTACCTGGCCCGGCGCGGCTACCTCGTGCGGGTGCTGGAACGGCGCGGCGACCCGCGCGCGCCGGGCGTGCGCGAGGAGGGCCGCTCGATCAACCTCGGGCTGTCGCAGCGCGGCATCGTCGCGCTGCGCGAGATCGGTCTGCTCGACCGGTTGGCGCCGCTGACCGTGCCCATGCGCGGCCGGGTCGTGCACCTGCCCGACGGGCTGCGGTTCCAGCCCTACGGGTTGGCCGAGGACCAGATCCTGCACTCCGTGCTGCGGCACGACCTCAACGTGGCGCTGGTCGACGAGGCCGAGCGCCGGGGCGTCGAGTTCCGGTGGGGGCACCGGGTCACCGCCGTGGACCGGGCCCGGCCCGCGGTCACCGCGCTCGGCCCGGACGGCGAGGAGACGCACACCGCGGACCTGGTGGTCGGCGCGGACGGCGCGTTCTCCGCCGTGCGCACCCACCTCGGCCGGGGGCGGCGGGTGGACCTGCACCAGGAGTTCCTGGAGTGGGGCTACAAGGAGCTGCTGATCCCGGTCGGCGACGACGGCCGGCCCCGCACCGAGCTGCGCGCGCTGCACGTGTGGCCCGGCGACGACGGGCTGATCGTGGCGCACCCCAACGCGGACGGCTCGCTCACCGCGACGGTGTTCCTGCCGTTCGACGGCGAGCACGGGTTCGCCGGGCTCACCGAGCCGGACCGGGTGCGGGACTTCTTCGCCCGCCGCTTCCCCGACACGCTCACCCTGATCCCGGACGTGGTGGCGCAGTTCCTCGACCACGAGGCCGCGAGCCTGGTCACCGTGCGCACCTCCCCGTGGCACGTCGCCACCGACGAGGGGCGCGGGACCGTGCTGATCGGCGACGCCGCGCACGCGGTGTACCCGTTCTTCGGGCAGGGCATGAACGCCGCGTTCGAGGACTGCTCGACCCTCGACCGCTGCCTGGCCGCCCACCCGCACGACCTGCCGCGCGCCCTCGCCGAGTTCGAGGCCGCCCGCAGGCCGCACACCGACGTGCTGGCCGAGCTGTCCAAGCGGAACTTCGTGGAGCTGCGGGACCGGCTGCGCTCGCCGCTGTTCCTGGTGCGCAAGAAGCTCGACCTGGCGCTGCACCGGCTGTTCCCGGACCGGTGGGTGCCGCTCTACACGCTCATCGCGCACACCACGACGCCCTACGGCGACGCCCTCGCCCGCGCCCGCCGGCAGGACCGCCTGCTCGGCACGGCCCTGGGCGCCACCGCAACGCTCGCCGGCGCCACCCTCGCCGGGCTCGTCACCCGCTCCCGCGGCACCCGGTCGCGGGGCGGGAGGAAGGTGAAGTGATGCTGGTCCACCCGACCGGCCAGGCCCACCACCTGGTGGAACCGGCCGACTTCGCGGGCACCCGGCTGCCCGAGGAGGTCGCGGCGCACGAACTGCCGCTGCGCACCGTCCTCGCGTGGGCCGACGAGTACCTGGGCGGCCCGCACCCCGACCTCGGCAGGCGGGGCGCGGTGTGCCCGTTCACCGACACGTCGTTGCAGCGCGGGCTGTTCTACCTGTCGGTGCGCCCCGGCACCCCGGAGAGCACCGACGAGCTGGCCGCGCTGCTGCTGCACTACCGCGACTGGTTCACCGAGCTGGAACCGCGCACCGGTCCGGGCGCGCAGTTCAAGACGATCCTGGTGCTGTTCCCGGACCTCGTCGAGTTCGACGTGGTGGACCGGACCCAGCAGCTGCTCAAGGCGGAGTACACGCGGATGGGGCTGATGCTGGGCGAGTTCCACCCCGGCCCGCCGCAGAAGGCCGGCCTGTGGAACCCGGCCTTCCGGCCGCTGACCAGCCCGGTGCCGCTGCTGGCGATCCGGCACATGGTGCCGACCGACTTCCCGTTCCTGCGCGACGACGACGAGACCGTCGCCGCCTACCTCCAGCGGTTCGGCGACCGCGTGCCCACGCACCTGCGCGGTGACGTGCGCGCCGCCGCCGACCGGCTCGCGACCACGGCGGGGAGCTGACCATGACCGACCGGACGTCGTCCGAGAGCAAGCGCGAGCTGCTGGCGCGGCGGCTGCGCGCGCGGGCCGCCGCGCCCGCCGCCTACCCGCTGTCGTTCGGGCAGCAGCGGCTGTGGTTCCTGGACCGCTTCGCGCCCGGCAGCGCGGTCTACAACGTGCCGGTCGCGCTGCGGCTGCGCGGCGCGCTGGACCGGGCCGCGCTGCGGCGGGCGCTGGACGTGCTGGTGGAGCGGCACGCCGCGCTGCGCACCACGTTCCCCGACTCGGGCGGCGAACCCGTGCAGCTGGTCGCGCCGACCGGCACGGCGACCGTCACCGAGCACGACCTCCCGGGCCACGACCTGCCCGACGGCGACCGGGACGCCGAGGCGCAGCGGTTCGCCGACGAGCGCGGCGGCGTCGGCTTCGACCTGCACCGCGGCCCGGTGTTCCGGGTGAGCCTCGGCCGGTTCGCCGACGACGACCACGTGCTGGTGCTGAACCTGCACCACATCTGCTCGGACGCGTGGTCGCTGTCGGTGCTGCTGGGCGAGCTGGGCACGGCCTACGACGCGGCCCTGGCCGGCCGCGCGCCGGAGCTGCCGCCGCTGACGCTCCAGTACCCGGACTACGCGGTGTGGCAGCGCGACCGGATGGGCGACGACCTGGTCGCCGAGCACCTGGACTACTGGGCGCGGCACCTCGACGGCGCGCCCGAGCTGCTGACGCTGCCCACCGACCGGCCGCGGCCCGCCGTGGTGTCCTACCGGGGCGCGCTGCGCTACGGCTACCTCCCGGCCGGTCCGCTGGCCGCGCTGGAGGGGGTGGCGCGGGAGCACGGCGTGACCACGTTCATGGTGCTGCTGGCGGCGTTCGCGGCCCGGCTCGGCCGGCTGGCCGGGCAGGACGACGTGGTCGTGGGCACGCCGGTCGCCGGCCGGTCGCACCCCGACCTGGAGGGCCTGGTCGGGTTCTTCGTCAACACGCTCCCGCTGCGGGTGGACGTCGGCGGCGACCCGACGTTCAGCGAGCTGCTGGCCCGGGTGCGCAAGTCGGTGGTGGACGGGCTGGCGCACGCCGAGCTGCCGTTCGAGCGGCTCGTGGAGCACCTGAGCCCGCAGCGCAGCACCGGCCACGCGCCGCTCCACCAGGCGCAGCTGATCTTCACCAACACCCCCGCGATGGTGCTCGCGATGACCGGCCTGGAGGTCTCGCCGCTGGTGCCCGACCCGA
The DNA here is from genome assembly GCF_052936295.1 of Saccharothrix sp. DSM 118769. NCBI lineage: Bacteria > Bacillati > Actinomycetota > Actinomycetes > Pseudonocardiales > Pseudonocardiaceae > Saccharothrix > Saccharothrix sp. DSM 118769. The sequence goes on from NZ_CP193627.1 coordinate 5,264,459, forward strand.
AGGTGTCGAAGTTCGACCTGACCGTGGCCGCCGACCGGCAGGGCGACCGGCTGGCGCTGGGCGTGGAGTACAACAGCGACCTGTTCGACGAGGACACCGTCGCCGAGTTCACCGACCGGCTGATCGCGCTGCTCACCGCCGCCGCGGAGCACCCCGACCGGCGGATCGGCGAGCTGGACGGGCTGACCGGCGTGCAGCGCTGGCAGGTGCTGGAGGGGCACAACGCCACCGACCTGCCGCTGCCGCCCGCCGCCACCGCGCTCGACCTGGTCACCGGCCGGGGCACCGCGGTGTCCGGGGTGGGCGGTCCGCTCACCTACGACGAGCTGGCCGCGCGCTCCGAACAGGTCGCCGGGCTGCTGCGGGCGCACGGCGCGGGCCCCGGCTCGGCGGTGGCGCTGTGCCTGCCGCGCACGCCCGACCTGGTGGCCGCCGTGCTCGGGGTGTGGAAGGCGGGCGCGGCGTACGTGCCGCTGGACCCGGGCTGGCCGGCCGACCGGCTCGCGCTGATGCTCGCCGACTCCGGCGCGTCCGTGCTGCTCACCGACCGGGCGTTCGCCGGCTGGGACGGGGCGGTGCTGGGGCTCGCCGACGCCGACGCGTTCCCCGCCGCGCCGACCGGCACCCCCGCGCCCGCGTCCCCGGCGACCGGCGAGGACCTCGCGTACGTCATCTACACGTCCGGTTCGACCGGCACGCCGAAGGGCGTGGAGGTGCCGCACCGGGCGGTGGTCAACCTGCTGGTGTCGTTCCAGCAGCTGTTCGCGCTCGGCCCGGGGGACCGGCTCGCGGCGGTGACGACGCTGTCGTTCGACATCTCCGTGCTGGAGCTGCTGCTGCCGCTCACCGCGGGCGCCGAGGTGCTGGTGGTGCCGGCGGAGACCGCCGCCGACGGCAACGCCCTGCGCGCGCTGCTGGTGGAGCGCGAGGTGACCGCGCTCCAGGCCACCCCGGCGACGTGGCGGCTGCTGCACGCGGCGGGCGGCGTGCCGGCGGGCGTAGTGACCCGGGTCTGCGGCGGCGAGGCGCTGCCCCGCGACCTGGCCGACGACCTGCTGTCCGACGACGCCCTGCTGTGGAACGCCTACGGCCCCACCGAGACCACCGTGTGGTCGTCGGCCGGGCTGGTCGAGGACTCCCCCGCGCCCGTCGTGCTGGGCCCGCCGATCGGCAACACCCGGCTGTACGTGCTGGGGCCGGCGCTGGAGCCGGTGCCGCCGGGCGTGGTGGGCGAGCTGCACGTCGGCGGGTCCGGCGTGGCGCGCGGCTACCACGACCGGCCGGCGCTGACCGCGTCCCGGTTCGTGCCCGACCCGTTCTCCCGCGAGCCGGGGCGGCGGCTGTACGCCACCGGCGACCTGGTGCGGCACCGCGGGGACGGCACGCTGGAGTTCCTGGGCCGCGTCGACCACCAGGTGAAGGTGCGGGGCTTCCGCATCGAGCTGGGCGAGGTCGAGGCCGCGCTGGTGGCCTGCGACGGGGTGCGCGAGGCGGTGGTGCTGCCCGTCGACGAACGCCTGGTCGCCTACCTGGTGGTGGACGACCCGGGCGACGGGCTGTGGGCGCGGGTGCGCGCCCGGCTCGCCGAGCGGCTGCCGGACTACATGCTGCCCGCGACCGCCGTGCTGCTGGACGCGTTCCCGCTCACGCCCAACGGCAAGACCGACCGCAAGGCCCTACCGCCGCCGGTGTGGGCCGCCGGGGGCGGGCGGGTCGCGCCGCGCGACGCCGTGGAGCAGGTGCTGGCGGGGCTGTGGGCCGAGGTGCTCGGCGTGGCCGAGGTGGGGGTGCACGACGACTTCTTCGCGCTCGGCGGGCACTCGCTGCTCGCGGCGAAGGTGCTGACCCGCGTGCAGGGCGCGTTCTCGGTGGCGGTGCCGATCGGCCGGGTGTTCGCCGCGCCGACCGTCGCCGGGATGGCCGCCGCGCTGGCGTCCCTGGACGACCCGCCGGGTCGGGTGGCCGCGGTCGCGGAGCTGCGCGTGCAGCTGGCCGGCCTGTCCGCCGAGGAGGTCGAGGCGATGCTCGGGGAGGGGACCGGATGAGTTCACCAGGGGTGCACCCGGGGTTGCGGCGGTTCGCCGTGGTGTGGGCCGGGCAGCTGGTGTCCGTGATCGGCTCCGCGCTGACCGCGTTCGTGCTCGGCGTGTGGGTCTACCAGGGCACCGGCTCGGTGACGCAGTTCGTGCTGATCCAGTTCTGCGCGGTGGTGCCGGGCATCCTGCTCGCGCCCTACGCGGGCGCGGTCGCCGACCGGTACGACCGCAAGCGGATCATGCTGGTCGCCGACTCGGGCGCGGGCCTGGTGACGGTGGCGCTGCTGCTCGCCGTGTCCGCCGGCGGTCTGGCCGTGTGGCAGGTGTACGTGGCGACGGCGCTGACCGCGACGCTGAACTCGTTCCACGTCATCGCCTACACCGCGCTCGTGCCCGCCCTGGTGCCCAAGGAGCACCTGGGCCGGGTGAACGGCCTGGTGCAGGTCACCCAGGGCGTGCAGATCGCCGCGCCGCTGGTCGCGGGCGCGCTGCTGGCCTTCGTGGGGCTGCGCGGCGTGCTGGTGGTGGACGTGGTGACGATGGCGTTCGCGGTGACCGCGCTGCTGCTCGCCCGGCTGCCCGGGGAAGCGGTGCGCCCGGCGGGCGCGTCCGCCGGCGGCGAGCGGGGCGTCCGGGCGGGCCTCGCCTGGCTGCGCGGCGCACCCGGGCTGTTCGCGCTGGTCACCGTGTTCGGCGCGTGGAACTTCCTGTTCGCCGTCGCGGGCGGGCTGGTGCAGCCGCTGATCCTGTCGTTCTCCTCGCCCGCCACGCTGGGCGTGCTGATGGCGGCGGGCGGCAGCGGGTTGTTCGTCGGCGGCCTGGTGATGGGCGCGTGGGGCGGGCCGAAGCGCCGCGTGCACGGCGTCTACCTGGGCCTCGGCCTGGGCGGGGTGTTCCTGGTGCTGCACTCCCTGGCGCCCTCGCCGTGGCTGATCGGCCTCGCCGCGCCCGCGTTCCTGTTCACCCTGCCGCTGATGAACACCGCCTGCGTCACCCTGGTCCAGACGAAGGTCGACCCGGCCGTCCTCGGCCGCGTGCTGGGCGTCGTGCGGGTGCTGGGCACCGCCGCCATGCCCATCGCGTTCCTGCTGGTCGGGCCGCTCACCGACGGCGTCGCCGAACCGCTGATGGCCCCGGACGGCGCGCTCGCGTCGAGCCTGGGCGCCGTCATCGGCACCGGCGAGGGCCGCGGCATCGCCTTGATCTTCCTGGTCGTCGGCGTGCTGATGCTCGCCCTGACCGCCTACGCCTGGTCCCTCCCGCGGCTGCGCGCCGTGGACGACCTGCCCGACGCGGTGGCCGACGGGGAGCCGTCGCCGTCGCCCGAAAGGACTGCGCCGTGACCGAACTGCCCGACCACCGCGAACTCCTGCTGGAGAAGCTGCTCGCGCAGCGCGGTCTCGCCACCGCGCCGCGCCCGGCCGTGCCCCGGCGCCCCGAGGGGGCCGTCGTGCCGCTGACCGGCGACCAGCGCGGCCTCTGGCTGACCGGGCGGCTCGGCCTCGACGCGGGCGCGTACGTCATGTACGCCGCGCTGCGCGTCGCCGGCGACGTGGACGAGGAGCGCCTGCGCGCCGCCGTGCGCGCCGTGATGGCGCGGCACGAGGCGTTGCGCACCCGCGTCGTCGACACCGACGGCGTGCCCGAGCAGCAGGTCCTCGACGAGGTGGCCGAGGACGTGGTGGTCGTCGAGGTCGCCGACGAGGAGGCGCTGCGCGCGTTCGTGCTCTCCGAGGTGGACGCGCCGTTCGACCTGGGCACCGCCCCCCTGTTCCGGGCGCGGGTCGCGCGGGTCGCCGCCGGTGACACCGCCCTGGTGTTCAGCGCGCACCACGTCGTGTGCGACGACGTGTCGCTCGGCGTGGTCGCGGACGAGATCGGCGAGGTCTACGCGGGCCGCGGGCTGCCGCCCGCGGGCGCGCAGTTCCCCGACTACGCGCACTGGCAGGCCGACCGGCTCGCCGACGGCGAGCGGCAGCGGCAGCTCGACCACTGGGCCGACCGCCTGGCCGGCGCGCCCGAGGTGCTCGACCTGGCGCTGGACCGGCCGCGCACCCCGCACCGCACGGTCGCGGGCGCGAGCCACCGGTTCACCGTCCCGCGCGCGCTGGCCGACGGCCTCACCGGGCTGACCCGCGCGCACGGCTGCACGACGTTCGCCGGTCTGCTGGCCGCGTTCGGCGTGCTGCTGGCCCGGCGCTCGGGCGCCGACGACCTGGTGATCGGCTCGCCGACCACGCACCGGCCGTTCCCCGAGCTGGAGCGCTCGGTCGGCATGTTCGTCACCACGACCGCGCTGCGCCTGGACCTGTCCGGCGACCCGACCGCGGTCGACCTGCTCGGCCGGGCGCGGGCCACCGCCGTCGACGCGCTCGACCACGCCGCGGTCGGCTTCGACGAGGTGGCCGCCCGCGTGGCGCCGCGCCGCGACCTCGCGCACCACCCGCTGTTCCAGGTGATGCTCGTGCTCAACCGGGGCGGCGGCTCCGGCGAGTGGGGCGGCCTCGGCGCCGCGCCGCTGCCCGCGGACCGGGCGACCAGCCGCTTCGACCTGACCCTGCACGTGCGCGAGACCGACGGCGACTGGCCCGCGAACCTCGACTACAGCACGGACCTGTTCGACGCGGACACCGTGGCGCGGATGGCCGACCACCTGCTGGCCGTGCTCGCCGCCCTGGTCGCGGACCCGACCGCGCGGCTGTCCGGGCTGGACACGAGCACGGCGGCCGACCGGGAGGCCGCGGCGGCGCTGAACCGCGCCGAGCCGGTCCGGCACCCGCACGTGCTCGCCCGGATCGCCGAGCAGGTCGCCGCCCACCCCGGCGCCACCGCCGTGCTGGACCTCGCCGACGGCGCGTCGCTCACGTTCCGACAGCTCGACCGGCGCGCCAACCGGGTCGCGCGCCTGCTCGCCGAGTGGGGCGTGGGCCCGGAGACGCCCGTCGGCCTGGCCGTGAAGGCCGGTCCGGACGCGCTGGTCGCGCTGCTGGCCGTGCTCAAGGCGGGCGGCGCGTACGTGCCGCTGGACCCGGCGAACCCGCCCGCCCGGCTCGCCGCGCTGCTCGCCGACTGCGCCGCGCCCGTCGTGGTCACCGCGCCCGGCGACCGGGACCGCTTCGGCGGGTACCGGGGCGCGCTGCTGGACACCGCCGACGAGGCGTTCACCGGCGAGGACGACGCGCCCCCGGTCGTGGCGACCGCCGAGGGGGCGCTGGCCTACGTCGTCTACACCTCCGGCTCGACCGGCGTGCCCAAGGGCGTGCAGGTGCAGCACGACACGCTGGCCAACCTGACCGGCGCGTTCGTCGACCTGCACGGGTTCGCGCCCGGTCAGCGCGTCCTGATGGTGCCGCCGCTGAGCTTCGACGCCTCGGTGGGCGACGTGTTCCCCGCCTGGTGCTCCGGCTCGGCCGTCGTCGTGCACCCGGAACCGGCGACGGTGGGCGGCGCGGACCTGCTCGCGCTGTGCGCCGAGCACGGGATCACCGCGGTCGACGCGCCCGCCGCGCTGTTCAAGCGGTGGGTCGCGGACCTCGCGGGCCTGTCCGGGCAGGGCGTGGACCCCGGCCCGCTGACCACCGTGATGATCGGCGGCGAGGCCGTGCCGACCGCGACGGTCGCCGAGTGGGCCGCGCTCACCGGCGGGAAGGTGGAGGTGGTCAACCACTACGGTCCCACCGAGACCACGGTGTGCGCCACCACCCACCGCACGGTCGACGCCTCCGAGGTGGACCCGCGCGCCGCGACCCTGCCCATCGGCAGGCCGCTGCCCGGTGTGCGGGCGTACGTGCTGGACGGCGCGCTGCGCCCGGTGCCGGTCGGCGTGCCCGGCGAGCTGCACGTCGGCGGCCTCGCACCCGCCCGCGGCTACCGGGGCGACCCGGCGCGCACCGCGTCGGCGTACCTGCCGGACCCGGTCGTCCCGGGCGGTCGCGCGTACCGCACCGGCGACCTGGTGCGGCTGCTGCCCGACGGGGCGCTGGAGTTCCTGGGCCGGGTGGACGACCAGGTCAAGCTGCGCGGCCACCGCATCGAGCCCGGCGAGGTGCGGGCGGCGCTGCTGGCGCACCCGGACGTCGCCGAGGCGGCCGCGGCGGTGCGCGGCGACGTGCTGGTCGCCTACGTCGTGCCGCGCGCCGGCGGCACCGCGCCCGGGCTGGACGAGCTGCGCGCGTTCTGCGCCGAGCGCCTGCCCGAGGCGATGCTGCCCGGCGCCCGGGTCGAGCTGGACGCGCTGCCGCTCACCCGGCACGGCAAGGTCGACCCGGCCGCGCTGCCCGACCCGGACGCGTCCGCGCGCACCGCGCCGTACGAACCGCCGCGCACGCCGGTGGAGCGGACCCTGGCCGAGATCTGGTCGGAGGTGCTCGACGCGCCGCTCGTCGGCCGCCGCGACAGCTTCTTCGGCCTGGGCGGGCACTCGCTGATCGCCGCCGCCGTGCTGGCGAAGGTGCGCGCCCTGCTGGGCGTCACGGTGCCGCTGCGCGCCCTGTTCGCCACCGCCGACCTCGCCGAGCTGGCCGAGGTGGTGGAGCAGGCCGCCGCGTCCGACCACACGTTCGCGAAGGAGTACCGGTCGGGCCTGCCGAGCGTGCCGGAGATGCGGCTCGACGCCGTCCCGCCGGACGACGTCGCGCCGCACCACCCGGTGCGCACCGGCCCCGCCGAGCGCGTGCTGCTGACCGGCGCCACCGGGTTCCTCGGCGCGCACCTGCTCGGCGAGCTGCTGACCCGCACCGACGCCGAGGTGCACTGCCTGGTGCGGGCCGAGACGCCGACCGTGGCCGCCGCGCGCATCCGCGCCAACCTGCGCCGCGCGCACCTCGACGTGCCCGAGGAGCAGCTGGCCCGCGTGGTGCCCGTCGTGGGCGACATGTCCCGGCCGCTGCTCGGCCTGCCCGAGAAGGACTTCGACCGGCTCGCCGAGAGCGTGGACGCCGTCTACCACAACGGCGCGGTGATGAACTTCGTCCTCACCTACCGCTGGATGATGCCGCCGCACGTGGGCAGCACCGTCGACGTGCTGCGGCTGGCCACGCGCTACTCGACCAAGCCGCTGCACCTGATGTCCACGCTGGGCGTGTTCCTCGGCGCGACCTACGACCGGCAGCGGGTCACCGAGTCCGACCGGCCCGAGGACCCGACCGGCCTGGACACCGGCTACCACACCACCAAGTGGGTGGCCGACATGATGGGCGTGCTCGCGCGCGACCGCGGCCTGCCGGTGTCCATCCACCGGATCGCGGCGATCGTGGGCGACGTGCGCACCGGCACGGCCAAGACCGAGTCGTACCTGAGCCGCCAGATCTCGACGTGCGCGCACGCCCGCGCCGTGCCGCGGACGAACGACGTGATCGACATGCTGCCGGTGGACCGGCTGGCCGCGGCCATCGCGGGCATCTCGACGAACCCGGAGCTGCACGGCCGCGACTTCCACTACTACCGGGCCGACGGCTTCACCTACGCCGACCTGGGCGGCGTGCTGGCCGCCAAGGGCTACCCGAACCGGGTGCTGGAGTACCCGCAGTGGCGGTCGCTGATGCTGGAGAGCCCGGACAGCGCGTTCGGCCCGCTGGCGTTCGGCCTGACCACCACGCACCGGGCGCACCCGGTGTTCGACTGCACGGCGACCTGGGACGCCGCCCGCTCGTGCGGCGTCGAGTTCCCGCCCGCCGACGCCGAGATGATCGCCCGCCACGTCGACTACCTCGCCTCGGCGGGGGTCATGCCCGAGAGGTCCTGACCGTGCCCCTGCACCTGCCCCCGGACGACGGCCCGCCGTCGTTCCACGACATGCTCGCCACCGCCGGCTACCGGGCGCTCACGGCGGGCCTGCGGCTGGGCGTGTTCGACGCCCTCGCCGACGGCCCCCGGTCGGTCCCGGCGCTGGCCGGCGCGCTCGGCACCGACCCGCGCGGCACCGCGCTGCTGGGCGACCTGCTGGTGTCGTTCGGCTACCTGGTCCGGGAGGGCGACGGCCTCGCCAACGCCCCGGCGACCACGTCGTGGCTGACCGGCGCCGGGTACGCCGACGTGCAGAAGTTCTGGTCGGTCGTGCTGTTCGACTCCTGGCTCGACCTGGAGGGGTCGGTCCGCACCGGCGAGCCCGCCCTGGACTTCTACGCCTGGCTCGCCGAGCGGCCCGACGTGCTGCGGCGGTTCCAGGGGATGCTGTCCGGGCACGCCGACCACATCGCGCCGGAGGTGGCGTCGACCGTGCCGGTGGGCGCGACGCTGCTGGACGTGGGCGGCGGCCACGCCAAGCACGCGATCCGGCTGTGCGCGGCCCACCCGTCGCTGCGGGCGACCGTCGTCGACCTGCCGGACGCGCTGGCGGTCGGCGCGGCGGCGGTGGCGGAGGCGGGCCTGGCGGACCGCGTCGCGCTGCGGCCGGGCGACTACGACGAGCTGGACCTGGGGTCGGGCTTCGACACGGTGCTGCTGTTCAACGTCGTGCACGGCCGCACGGCGGAGGCCAACGAACGGCTGCTGGCCCGGGTCGCGGACGCGCTCGCGCCGGGCGGCGCGGTCGTGCTGCTGGAGCACGACGAGCACGTGGACGACCCGGCGTCCGACGCGTTCGCCCGCGTGTTCAGCCTCAACCTGTTCCACGGCCAGGGCGGCCAGGTCTACTCGGCCGACGCCATCGCCGGCTGGCTGGCCGCCACGGGCTTCGACGCGCCCTCCGCGCACCCCCTGGAGAGTTCGCCGGGGCAGTCGCTGCTGGTGGCGCGCAAGCGGTAGGACCGCCGGCGGGAACCCGGGCGCCGGGCGGGCCACCCCCAGTAGAGTCGGACCGGAGATCATCCACGGCGATCAGCCCAGCGGAGGACGCGATGAAGCGCAACATCACCTGCCCGTGCGGCGTGCACATCACCGGCGAGGACGAGGACGACATGGTCACCAAGACCCAGCAGCACCTCAAGGAGAACCACCCGGGCCACGACTACTCGCGCGACGAGATCCTGTTCATGGCGTACTGAGTACGGCCGAACCCCTCCCGGTCCGCCCGGTCCCGGGGGAGGATGCGCCTCTTCACGCCGTTCCGACGAAGAGACGCAGGTGATCCCCCATGGGTTCGGCACTGACGGGCATCGGCCTCCCGGCCGCGCTGGCCGTGGTCATGTTCGGGCTCGGCCTGTCGCTGGCGGTGGGCGACTTCGCGCGGGTCGCGCGGGAGCCGCGGGCGGTGGCGGTGGCGCTGGCGACGCAGCTGGTGCTGCTGCCGCTGGTGTGCTTCGGACTGGTCACGGCCCTGGGGCTGGACCCGCTGCTCGCGGTCGGCATGATGCTGCTCGCCGCGTCGCCGGGCGGGACGACGGCGAACCTGTTCAGCCACCTGTTCCGCGGCGACGTGGCGCTCAACATCACCCTGACGGCGGTGAACTCGGTGCTGGCCGTGGTCACGCTGCCGCTGGTGGTGAACTTCGCGCTGTCCTGGTTCGAGCCCGCGGGCGGCGGCGCGGTGGGCCTGGAGTTCGGCAAGGTCGCGCAGGTCTTCGCGATCGTGCTGGTGCCCGTGGTGCTGGGCATGCTGGTGCGGCGGTGGTCGGCGGCGTTCGCGGACCGGGCGGACAAGCCCGTGCGGATCTTCTCCGCCGCGGTGCTGCTCGCGGTGATCGTCGGCACGATCGTGGCCGAGCGGGAGAACGTCGGGGACTACCTGGCCGACGTCGGCGTGGTGGCGGTCCTGTTCTGCGCGTGCAGCCTGGCGGCCGGGTACCTCGTGCCGCGGTGGGCGCGGGTCGGCCGGCGGCAGGCGGTCGCGTCGGCGTTCGAGGTCGGCGTCCACAACAGCACGCTGGCGATCACGGTGGCCGTGACGGTGCTGGGCAGCGAGCGGCTCGCGGTGCCGGCGGCGGTGTACGGCGTGGTGATGTTCCCGCTGGCGGCGCTGGCCGGGTACCTGCTGACCCGCGTCGGGGACCGCGCCGCGGAACGACCCCTATAACGGTCCCGACACCGATGCCCGAGTGGTAAACCCACTTTTGAGGGGTTGCCACTCCCCCGCGCGGGTGAGACCGGCCGGTAGGCCGAACCCGCTCGTTCAAAACAGAGCGTGACAGAGAAACGCCATGTCACCCTTTCGTGCTCACCCAAAAGTGGCACGAAAGGAACACATCTCACCATGCGTTTACTCCGCCGCAGACGCCTCACCTCACGTTCAAGACGCACGACCGCCGTGGCGGCCGCGACCCTGGTGGTCGCGGCCGGCGTGGTGGCCGTCCAGCCCGTCGCGGCCGCCGCCGTGCCGACCGGTTTCACCGACACCCTCGCCATCGGCGGCCTCACCTCGCCGACCGCCGTGTCCTTCGCGCCCGACGGCAAGGTGTTCATCGCCGAGAAGAGCGGCCTGGTCAAGGTCTTCGACTCGCTCGCCGACACCACCGCGACCACGTTCGCCGACCTGCGCCCGCAAACCCAGGACTTCTGGGACCGCGGCCTGCTCGGCCTGGCCGTGGACCCGCAGTTCCCGACCCGCCCGTTCGTCTACGTCGCCTACGCCTACGACGCGGTGCCCGGCGGCACGCACCCGCGCTGGGGCGACCAGTGCCCCACCCCGCCCGGGGCCACCGACCAGGGCTGCGTGGTCACCGGCCGGGTCTCCAAGCTGACGATGGGCCCCGGCGGCACGGCCACCGCGGAGACGCCGCTGGTCACCGACTGGTGCCAGCAGTACCCGAGCCACTCGATCGGCACCGTCGCGTTCGGCCCCGACGGCGGCCTCTACGTCGGCGGCGGTGACGGCGCGAGCTTCAACTTCGCCGACTACGGCCAGGTCGGCAACCCGTGCGCCGACCCGCCGGGCGCGGCGGGCACCAACCTGACCTCCCCGACCGCCCGCGGCGGCGCGCTGCGCTCCCAGTCGGTCCGCCGCCCGGCGGGCGAGCCGGTGAGCCTGGACGGCACCATCGTCCGCATCGACCCCGACACCGGCGCGGGCCTGCCCGGCAACCCGTTCGCGGCCGCCGCAGACGCCAACGCCAAGCGCGTCATCGCGCACGGCCTGCGCAACCAGTTCCGGTTCGCCTTCCGCCCCGGCACCGACGAGCTGTGGGCCGGCGACGTCGGCTGGAACACGTGGGAGGAGGTCAACCGGATCACCGACGTGAACGACGCGTCGGCGGAGAACTTCGGCTGGCCGTGCTACGAGGGCGGCGCCCGCCAGGGCGGCTACGACGGCGCGAACCTCGACCTGTGCGAGTCGCTCTACACCGGCGCCGGCCAGACCGCGCCGTACTACGCCTACAACCACTCGGCGAAGGTCGTCGCGTCCGACCCGTGCCCGACCGGCGGGTCGTCCGTCTCCGGCATCGCGTTCGAGTCGACCAGCAACTACCCGGCCGCCTACGACGGCGCGCTGTTCTTCGCCGACAGCTCCCGCGGCTGCATCTGGGCGATGCAGACCACGGCCGGCCAGCCCGACCCGGCCAAGCTGGTGCCGTTCGTGACCGGAGTGAACGTGCCCGTGCAGATCACCACCGGCCCCGGCGGCGACCTGTTCTACATCGCGCTCGGCGCGGGCCAGCTGCGCCGCGTCAGCTACCCGACCGGCAACCGCGCGCCGACCGCCGTGGCGACCGCGACCCCGCAGTCCGGCCCGGCCCCGCTGGCCGTGCAGTTCAGCGGCACCGGCTCCACCGACCCGGACGTCGGCGACACGCTGAGCTACGCGTGGGACCTGGACGGCGACGGCCAGTACGACGACTCCACCTCGGCCACGCCGACGCGCACCTACACCTCGGCGGCGACCGTCACCGCGGGCCTGCGCGTGTCCGACCAGCTCGGCGCGTCCGGCACCACGACGGTCACGGTCACCGTCGGCACCCCGGTCGCCCAGGACCCGGTGCCGGTGATCGACACGCCGACCGCGCCGCTGAACTGGGTGGTGGGCCAGAACGTCCCGTTCACCGGCCACGCCACCGACGTCCAGGACGGCACCCTGCCCGCGTCCGCGCTGAGCTGGAAGCTGAGCATCCAGCACTGCGCCTCGACCGGGTCGTGCCACGAGCACGTGGTGCAGACCTGGACCGGCACGGCGTCGGGCTCGTTCACCGCCCCCGACCACGAGTACCCGTCCTACCTGGACCTGACCCTGACCGCGACCGACTCCTCGGGCCGCACCAAGAGCACCACGACCAAGCTGGACCCGCGGACGGTGAACCTCACGTTCACGTCCAGCCCGAGCGGCCTCCAGCTGAGCGTGGGCGGCACGGCCCAGGCCACGCCGTTCACCCGCACGGTCATCGCGGGCTCGAACAACTCGATCGGCGCGCCCAGCCCCCAGTCCGGCCCCCTGGGCCTCGGCTGGCGCTTCCGCGACTGGTCGGACGGCGGTGCGCAGACGCACAACATCACCGCCCCGACCACGGCCACCAGCTACAACGCCAGGTACAGCCTGTGCCTGTGCTGACCGCCTGACGCGCCGCAGCGGCCGGTCGCACCCGCGACCGGCCGCCGCGACCCGGGACCGGGCCGCCCGGAATCGGGCACCTCGGGTCAGGGCACCTCGGACCAGGGCACCTCGGGTCAGACCGCGGAGGCGGGGAACCTCTCCCACACGCGGTGCGCCGGCAGGAGGCCCTGGAGCTGCTCCAGTGCTTCCACCGCCGTCTCGGTGACGACCACGCCCGGCTCACCCGGCACCAGGCCCGCCTCGGCCAGCGCGGTCGGCCCGGTGCCCCAGGCGACGACCGCCTTCGCGTGGCGGTAGACCTCCTGGAGCATCAGGACCACGCGCGGGTCGACGGTGAGGGCCGGGGCACCCGCCTTCGCGTCGCGCTGCGGCAGGGCGTCCGGCGCCGGGGCGGGCGCGGCGGACACCAGCAGCGCGTCGAACTCCACCGAGCGCGCGGTGAGGAACGTGCGCTGGGCGGTCAGGCCGTCCTCCAGGACGCCGCCGCGCGCCGCGATCAGCAGCGGCACCATGCCGGCCGCGGAGATGGCGCTGCGCAGCGCGTGCAGGTCTCCGAGCGTCTCCGGGGCGTCCGCGTCCACGACGATGCCGATCATGCGGCCGTCCGGCGGCCACTCCTGGCCGAGCTGGGACAGCGCCGGGCTCGGCGTCACGTCGGCGAGCGGCTCGCTCGGCTCCGGGGCCGGCAGGCCCAGCCCGGCTGCCACCTGCGCGCACAGCTCCGGGTCGATGTTGGCGAGCACGCGCAGCTCGCGCTCCTTGACCGCCTGCTCGTAGCACTTGCCGAGCTCGAACGTGAACGCCCGCACGATGTGCTCGCGCTCCACCGGCGTCATGCTCAGGTAGAACAGGCGCGCCTGGCTGAAGTGGTCGTCGACCGTCACGTGCGTGCGGCGCTCCTTGACCGCCTCCACCACCGGCTGCGCCACCTCGGTGAACGCCCCGGTGTCCGCGCCCGCGAAGAACGGGCAGCCGCCGTCGAGGGTGTTCGGCTTGTACGGCGCGACGCCGCGGTGCACGGCGTGCTGGTGGAACCCGTCGCGGAACATGTCGTTGACGGGCGCGTGCGGCCGGTTGATCGGGATCTGGTTGAAGTTCGGGCCGCCCAGCCGGGTGATCTGGGTGTCCAGGTAGGAGAACAGCCGGGTCTGGAACAGCGGGTCGTCGGTGACGTCGATGCCGGGCACCAGGTTGCCGAGGTGGAACGCGACCTGCTCGGTCTCCGCGAAGAAGTTCGTGGGGTTGCGGTTGAGGGTGAGCATGCCGATCGGCTGCACCGGGGCCAGCTCCTCGGGCACGATCTTCGTGGAGTCGAGCAGGTCGATGCCCTCGAAGGTCTGCTCCGGGGTGTCCGGGAAGACCTGGATGCCCAGCTCCCACTGCGGGAACGCGCCCGACTCGATGGCGTCGTACAGGTCGCGCCGGTGGAAGTCCGGGTCCACGCCGTTGATCATCTGCGCTTCCTCCCACGTCAGGGAGTGCACGCCGAGCTTCGGCTTCCAGTGGAACTTCACCAGCGCCGTCCCGCCCTCGGCGTTGACCAACCGGAACGTGTGGACGCCGAAGCCCTCCATCATGCGGTACGAGCGCGGGATGCCGCGGTCGGACATGTTCCACATGACGTGGTGGGTGGCCTCGGTGTGCAGGGACACGAAGTCCCAGAACGTGTCGTGCGCGCTCTGCGCCTGGGGGATCTCCCGGTCCGGGTGCGGCTTGGCGGCGTGGACGATGTCCGGGAACTTGATGCCGTCCTGGACGAAGAACACCGGGATGTTGTTGCCCACCAGGTCGAACGTGCCCTCGGACGTGTAGAACTTCGTCGCGAAGCCGCGGGTGTCGCGCACGGTGTCGGCCGAGCCTCGCGAGCCGAGCACGGTGGAGAAGCGGACGAACACCGGCGTGGTGACGCCCTCGCCGAGGAACGCGGCCTTGCACACGTTCGTGGCGTTGCCGTAGCCCACGAACACGCCGTGCGCCCCGGCGCCGCGCGCGTGCACGACCCGCTCGGGGATGCGCTCGTGGTCGAAGTGGGTGATCTTCTCCCGCAGGTGGTGGTCCTGCAACAGCGTCGGCCCGCGCCGGCCCGCCTTGAGCGAGTGGTCGGTGTCGTGCAAGCGCGCGCCCTGCGAGGTCGTCAGGTACTCGCCCTGCTGCTCCCGCACCTCGGCGTCGGCGCCGGTCCGGGCGCCGGTCGCCGTCCGGGTCTGCGGCGACGCCTGGTCCGCCTTGCGCGGCGGCGCGGGCTTCGGCTCCGTGGGCTCCTCCAGCGCGGGCGGTGTGCTGCCCGGCGCTCCCGGCACCGGCGGGGTCACCAGGTCGGCGACTTTCTCCACCGCCTTCTCCAGGGCGTCCTTGACGACTTTGGCGGGCTTGATGGGGTCCACGTACTCCTCCTCGTCGGCAGTCCCCCCGCGACTACCCGAACGCGAGCGGACTACACGTCCCGGTCGCCGGCAGCCGCGAGGGCGTCGTCGAGGGTGTCGTGCAACGACAACTCCCGGTGCAGGCCCACCGTGACGAGGGTCCGCCGGACGAGGGGCGCGGTGACCACGCGCAACGTGGCGCCGGCGTCCCGGAGGCGTTGGTGGGCGGTGAGGAGGGCCTCGATGCCGGGCGAGGAGAAGAACTCGACCCCGGCCAGGTCGGCGACCACCGTGCCGCCCTCGGCGGCGCACCCGACCAGCTCCATCAGGGGGCGGCGCAGCGCGGTGACCGTGGCGATGTCCACCTCGCCCCGTGCGACGAGGACGACGACGCCGTCGTCGCCCCGGACCGTGGTGGTGCTGAGTTCCGCGCCGCCTGGTGCCATTCCGCCCGTCCTGGTCGAGTGCGCTCCGGTCCAGCAGATCACACCGGACCGGGCTCGGCACGACGGGTGGGGCGGAACCCGGCGACGACCCGCCGACCGTGGTCGAGGTGGTGCCGGGCGCGCGGGTGGTCGACGAGCACGCGCGCCATCTCGTCCATCGCGATCCCGGTCGACGACGGCGGCACGCCGCGCGCGTGCAGCACGTCGCAGGTCCAGGCCAGGAACCGGCCGAACAGCTCCCGGTCGTCCACGTAGACCGCCGCGGCGAGGAAGTCCACGACGTGGCCGAGGTCCTCGGCGGTGGCGTCGAGCTGCCGCTCGTCGTACCCGCGCAGCGGCGGGAACCGGTCGTGCAGGGCCACCATCGACGCCGCGACCAGCTCGCCGCGCCGGGAGCGCAGCGCCGCGTACTCGGGGGCGGGCGCCCGCGGCGGGCCGGGCTCGCCGGTGCCGCGCCACCCGTCCCCGTCGAGCAGCTCCGCGGCGGACGCGGCGTCCGGGGCCCACGTGGGTATGCCGAGCGCCCGCGCCCACCGGCCGTCCGCGCCGAACCCGGCCCCGCCGACCAGGACGGGCGTGCCCGTGCCGCGGCACGCGGCGACCACCCGGTCGGCCTGCGGCAGGGCGCGCGACAGCGTGCAGCTCAGCGCCACCGCGTCCGGCCCGTGCTCGTGCAGGTGGGCCACGAGGTGCGGGCCGGGCACGCTCGCGCCGAGGAACGTCACCCGCCAGCCGCGCCCGCGCAGCACCTCGGCGACGATGCGCGGCGGCACGGCGTGCCACTCGTCGCTCAGGCAGGCCACCACGACGTGGCCCCGCGCGGGCGGCGGGCGGACGTGCGACGCGACGGCCGCGATGACGCGCTCGACGACCGCGGTGGCCGCGTGCTCCCGCGCCACGTTCCACAGGTTGGCCTGCCACCGCGCGCCGACCTCGACCTGGACGGGGGCGACCAGGTCGAGCAGCACGTCGTCCGACGTCGCGCCCGCGCCGAGCAGGCGCGTCGCCACAGCGATGGCGGAGCGCTCGTCGGCGGCCCCCGCGGCGGCCAGCAGCTCCTCGCGGTCCGCGGCCCGGACGCCGCTCACGCCGGCCACCCGGACGGCGACGCCCTCGGCGCGCGGACCACCAGCACGGCCATGTCGTCGTGGTCGCGACCGCCGAGCCACGCCTCGGCGCCGAGCACCGCCCGTTCGGCGACGGCGGACGCGGGCAGCGCCTGGCAGTCCGCCAGGAACACCGCGAGCCGGCGGGCGCCGAACTCCGCCCGGCCGTCCACGCCCCCGCGCGCCCGGGTGATGCCGTCGGTGAGCAGCACGCACGACTCGCCGGGGTCGAGGTCCACCGAGGTCGTGGTGAACACCGGCCGCTCCACCGCGCCGACGGGCGTCCCGCCGACCTCGACGAACTCGACCTCGCCGGTGCCGCGCAGCACCACCGGCGGCAGGTGCCCGCCGCCGGTCAGCTGGAGGCGCAGCCCGAGGGGGCCCGCCACGACCCGGCCGAGCACGACCGTCGCCGCCTGCGCGCGCCCGTCGGCCGCGCCGTCGAGCAGGGCGCTGTTCAGGACCTCCAGCGCCCGCCGCGGCCCGACCGGCACGCGGCTGAGCACGTCCAGCGCCTGCCGCACCCGGCCGCTGGTGACGGCCGCCTCCACGCCGCTGCCGACGACGTCGCCCAGCACGAACACCGCGCCGTCCGCCACCGGCAGCACCTCGTAGAAGTCGCCGCCCAGCACGTCGGCGCCGGACGCGGGCCGGTGGTGCGCGCCCAGCTCGACGCCGGGCACGGTGGGCAGGCCGATCGGCAGCAGGCTGTCGCGCAGCACGGCGGAGGTGCGCACCTGCGCGGCGTGCACGTCGGCGGCGGCCAGCGCGAGGCCGGCGCGGGCGGCGAACTCGGCGAACACCTCCTGCTCGGGGTCGTCGACGCCGGGGTCGGCGTCCCGGCCCACCCACAGCACCAGCGCCGGGCCGGGGAGCCGCGAGCCGGGCAGCGGTGCGGTGACCACCTCGGCGGTGCCGGGTGGCGCCGGGGCCCAGTCTGCGGCGAACAGGTCGGCCGGGTGGCGCTCCGGGCCGATCGCGGCGCCGTCCAGGGTCTCCAGCAACTCGGTCGGCAGGTCGTCGCGCCGCCACTCCCCCTCGCTCGCCACCCCGTCCCGCCCGACGTGCGCGTACCGGCCGTCGGGCAGCACCACGGTGGCGGCGGCGTCGGTCAGCTCGACGGCCAGCCCGGCGGCGGTGCGGGCCGTGCGCAGCGGGTTGAGCGACAGGCCGAGCCGGCGGCCGGCGCGCGCCAGGAAGCGGGTGCGGGCCCGTTCGGCGCGCAGGACCCGGTCGCGGTCGCGGTCGCCGGTCACGTCCTCGAACAGCCACGCGGTCCAGCCCCCGGGCAGGTCGCCGCGCGTGCCCACGACGACGGACCGGTCGACCACCGACTCGAAGGAGTCGTCGTCGGTGCCCAGGGCGGCGATGAACTCCGCCGGACCGGTGGGCGGTTCGCCCACCACGAGCCCCGGCACGACCTCGGCCGCGCGGGCGCTGACCCGGCGCACCCGACCGTGCTCGTCGCACACCGCGACCGCCAGGTCGAGCGCGTCGAGCAGCGGGACCTGCCCGCACGGGAGCGGGCCGTCCGAGGTGTCCGCGCTGTCCGAGGTGTCCGGGCCGCTCGAGGTGTCCGGGCCGCTCGAAGTGCCCAGGCCGTCCGAGGACGCGGCCGGCGGGCGCGAACCGCCCTCCCCGTCCACGGCGCTCACCCCCGCACTCGGTCGTCGTCCGACGCGGAGTGGCCCGCGGGCCACTCCCCGCCTCGGTTCTAGCAGCGGGGTCGAGCACGGCCAAGGGGCCGTTCAGGTGCGCCCGGGGCGGACGCTCAGGGCGCGATGAGGCCCCGTCGGCCGGCCGGAACCCGCGCGGCGTGGGCGACCAGCGCCGCTCCCGCCCCCTGCACTCGATCACGTCGCCGGCGTAGGCACCGGTTCCCCCGCAGCATCAGACCGTGGTCCGACCACCAGGTCCGGACCACGGTCCGATCCGGCCGACGGCTCCCTCGGGCACGGTGGTCCCATGACGACCCACTCCCCCGCCCAGTCCCTTTCCCCCCTCCCCATCGCCCCCCTCCCCACCGCCACCCTCCCGACCCCCTACTCCTTCCCGGGCCGCTGGACCGGCGCGACCGCGATGGTGCTGGGCCCGCTGCTGCTGTTGACCGCGACGCTGCTGCGGTGGCCGTTCCACTTCTTCTTCCCGCGGCAGCTCATCGCCGTGGCCGAGCAGCCCGGGGTGATGGCCGCCGCGCACGCGGCGGCGCTGGCGGGCACCGTGCTGCTGTTACCGGCCGTGCTCGTGGTCGCCCGCGACGCGGGCCGACTGAGACCGGTCCTGGCCTCGTGGGGCGCCGGGCTGGTGCTGGTGGGCCTGGTCGAGCGGGTCTTCCACGCCGGCGTCGACCAGGCGGCGCACGGCCTGGTCCGGCGGCACGGGGCCGGGTTCGCCACGGACCTGGTCGCCCAGTCGTACGGCGACCTGCACCTGTTCAGCTTCCTGTCGTTCACCGTCCTGCTGGGCTGGCCGGTGCTGGCGTTCGCCGCGCACCGCGCCGGCGCACTCGGCGGCGGCAGGTTCGGCGCGGTGCGCGCACTGGCCCTGGGCACGACCTGCCTCCTGCCGCTGGGCGTGCTGAAGGGCACCGAGGTCACCTCCGTGGTGGCTGTGGTCGGCCTGTGCGTGGCACTGGTGCCCGGCGGCGTCCGGCTGTTCCGGACGGGCCCCCGCCCACCACGCCGCGCACTGCTGACAGCACTGGCCACCGTGCCGGTGCTGGGTGCCCTGGCCCTGGTCAGCACGCTGGGGTAGGCGGGCGGCGCGCGAGCCGCGGTGAGGCCGTCCGGCTCCTGGCCGCACCGCCAGCCCTCGCCGGTCGGGCGGGACTCAGTGGTCGGACAGGGTTCAGTGGTCGGGGAGGGCTCAGCGGTCGGGGGTTGTCCGACGTGGTCGGGCGGTCAGTGCAGGCGGCTCAGCTCCGCGACGGCGAAACGGGCCGGGCGCCCGGCGCGCAGCGCCTCGTCCACGGTCGGGTAAGGGCGCAGCTGCGCGTCCAGGCCCGAGATCTCGAACGGCCGCAGGACGTGCCGCTGCCGGGCGACCACGTGCAGGGCGACGCCCGCCGCCCTGGCGGCGGACAGGTCCCAGTACAGCTCGTTGAGCCCGGCCGCCGCGAGGAAGGCGACGCCGAGCAGGTCGATCACGACCGGTGCGGGAGGGGTGACCAGTGCGAGGGCGATCCGCACCTCGCGCCTGATCTCGGGGGTGGTCGAGGCGTCGACCTCGCCGGTGACGCGCAGGACCACGGCATAGCCGTGCACCTCCCGCTCCACGCGGATCTGGTCGTCGAACCGCTCGACGATCATGGCGGCCTCCTCGGGGGCGAAGAAGCAGTGGCTGCGGTCTCACCGCCTGCGTGGGGCCAGACCGTACGCCCCCGAAGGCGATTACGCAGCTCATGGGGCGGACGCTTGCCGTTCACCCCCTGAGGCGATTGCATGGGGCCAGGCTCGGCGTGCGTCACCGGTGCCGAGGCTGGTGGTCCCGCCGGTTAAAAAGCAGCCGGCGGGACCGTCGCGGTCCTCGCCGCGGCGTGCAGGTGCTCCAGGGCTCGGCGCACGCGCTCCCGACGCGACCACTCCAGCCACCGCGCCGCCCCCTCGACCATCCCGTCCGCGTCCGCCAGCTCCTCGGCGGTCGGCAGCCGGTCGCGCGACTCGTGGAAGGTGGTCACGACCGCGAGGCACTCGCCCTCGGTGGACAGCAGCGGTGTGCTCACGAGGGCGCGCGCGCCCAGGGCGACCAGTTCGTCGGTCGTCGGCGAGCCGGCGAACAGCGGGTCGCCGGTCACGTCGGCGACCACGACCCTGGTCCGCCTCCGGCGGGCCGCCCACGCGGTGACCGCACCGGCCCCGTCGCCCCTGGTGGGCAGGGTGACGACGTGGCCGTGCCCCCGACCGCCGAGGACCGCGTCACCGAGGTCGGCCTCACCCGGGTCGGCCTCACCCGGGTCGGCGTCACCCGGGTCGGCGTCACCGAGGCCGGTGACGTCCCGGCGGGTGTCACCGGAACCGGTGTCGGGCCGGGCGGTACCGGACCGGGCGATACCGGGCCGAGCCGTGTCGGCGCGAGCTGCGTTGACGCGAATGGTGTCGGCGTGAGCCATGTCGGTCGGGTCGAGGTGGACGGCTACCCGCAGCCCGCCGGATTCGGCCAGCCGCACCTCGCCGCCGACCGCCCAGGTGCCCTGCACCACCGCGTCCAGCAGGTCGCTCAGCACGGCCCCCTGGGCGCGGGCGGCGCTGAAACCGAGCGCGGGCGCGGGGGCGGCGGGGGGCCACGGCTCGACCCCGCACGGGCGGGGCAGGTCGACCAGGGTTTCCGCCAGGTCGCGCATCCGCACGTTGGCCCGTTGGGAGACCCCGCGCAGCAGGGCGAAGGCGCTGTCCGAGTCGGGCAGCAGGTAGCGCTCCTGGAGCATGCCCATCGCGCGGGCGATGACGGGGCGGCCCGCGAGCTTGGCGCGCAGCTCGCGGACCTCCCGGGCGAGCCTGAGCACGGTCGCGTCCTCGTGCCTGCCCACCGCGTCGCCCTGGGCGCCCAGCGCGCCGTCGACCGTGCCGTGCACGTCGACCACGTCCGGCACCCGCTTGTAGCGCAGCACGCGGGTGACCGCCGGGCTGCCCGCCACGATCCTCAGCCGCCTGCCGGTGCCCGCGAGGGCGTCGGCGACGCCGAAGAGGGCCGTCACCCCGGCCCCGGACAGCAGGCGCACCCCGGTGAGGTCGACGACCAGGTCCCCGTGGCCCTCCTCGACCAGCTCCGCCAGCCGGGCCGCGACGGCCGTGCTCGCCGCCGCGTCCAGTTCACCCGACAGGGTGACGACCTGGGCCTCACCGGCGGCCACCTCGGCGGGGGTGAGCACCGCGACGTCCACCCGGACCTCCGCACCGGTCACGTAGCCCGCCGCCTCGGTCCGGCCCGTCGTCCTCCGGTCTGCCGCCGCCACCCGCTCAATGCTGCCGGCGGGGGTGCGGCGCGTCCTGTCGCCGGCGTCGGGTTGCCGTTCCCGAGTGGCAGTTTCACCCGTATGGTCCAGAGCATCGCGGTCAGCCGACGAGTCCTTCGAAGTGCGGCTTCATCGACGGGTAGTAGTCGTCGAACACCGGCAGCGGGGCGCCGTCGCGGGAGGCGACGAGCATGTCCAGGTAGTACTCCCAGCCCGGTCCGACCTCGCCGATGCCCTCCTCGGTGTCGAGGTGGTGCACGAGGCTCAGCTCCGTGACGCCGTCCACTTCGGACAACAGGATCTCCAGCCGCCAGGTGCCCGCCTCGTCGAGGGTGGACACGGCGAGCCTGCGGGGCGGGTCGCACACGTCGATGCGCACCTCCATCCAGGGCTGCTCCTCCTCGTGCACCATCCGCACCCGGACGGTGCGGCCCGGGGCGCCCTCCCCCTCCCAGGGGCCGAACCACCTCGCGGTGCGCTCGGGTTCGGTGATGCTGGCCCACACGTCGTCCGCTAAAGCGCGGAACGTGCGGGTGACGACCAGGTCGCTGCCTCCGCCGGTGCGGACCAGGCGGCCGGTGGCCAGGGGGCGGGGACGGGTCATGCCGTGTTCTCCTTCGGGTGGTGGGTGCTGCGTTCCCGCCGGGTCCGGTGGACCTCGGTCTCCAGGGCGTCGAGGTGGTGCGCCCAGCCGGTGGGCCGGGTGAAGCCCGCGAGCCACCGGGTCAGGGGGGCGAGGCGCGAGGCGTCGAGCGCGTAGAACCGCTGCCTGCCGACGAGTTCGTCGCGCACCAGGCCGCTCTCGCGCAGCACCCGCAGGTGCCTGCTGACGGCCGGGCGGCTGATGTCGAACCGCTCGGCGATCTGCCCGGCCGACAGCCGCGCGTCGTCGCGGAGCATCTCCAGGATGGCGCGCCGCACCGGGTCGGCCACGGCCGCCGCCACCTCGTCCACGCCCTGAAGCGTAACCAGTTAGTTACGCTTTGGGCAAGGGCCCCGGGTGATCACGCGCGGGCTGCTCGGGTGGTCACGCGATGGCGTCCAGGAACGCGGTCAGCGCCCGCCGGTACGGGCCGACCGTGGTCAGGTCGGCGTGCTCGTCCGGGCCGTGCTGCCCGTCGCCGCCCACGCCGAAGATCACCGCGTCGACGCCGTGGCGGTAGAAGAACCGGGAGTCGGCCGCGCCGTGCTTGCGCAGCAGGTCGCCGGAGAAGCCCTGGGCGCGGGCCGCCTCCTGGAGGGCGCGCACGTCCGGCGAGGCGGGGTCGACGTGGTGCGGCGGCTCCAGGGCGTCGACGTGCGCGGTCACGCCGGGCGGGCACAGGGCGGTCAGGTGCTCGGCGACCTGCTCGGGCGTGCGGCCGGTGAAGTCGGCGTCCTCGGCCGGGAAGCGGACGTCGAGCCACGCGGTGGCGTGGGCCGGGACCTGGTTGAGCGCCTGGTCGCCGGTGGTCAGGCGGGCGACGTTGACCGTGGTGCGCCACTCCTCCCGCTCGGCCACGGGGTACTTCGCCAGCACGGCCTGCACCGCTCCCACGACCTTGAGCAGGGCGTTGTCGCCGAGCCACGGGTAGGCGCCGTGCGCGGCGCGGCCGGTGGCGGACAGGCGGACGGCGGCCAGGCCCCGGGACTCGGTCACCACGCGCAGGGCGCTGTGCTCGCCGATCACCGCGAAGTCCGCCGTCACCCCCTGCTCCAGCTGGTGCAGGGTGCCGTCCCGGCCGCCGACCTCCTCGTCGGTGACGAGCTGGAGGCCGAGCGGGTACGGCAGGTGCGGCGCGCGGTCGCGGAAGACCTCGGCCAGCACGAGCGCCGACAGCTTCATGTCCTGCGCGCCGCGGGCGACGAGCCGGTCGCCCTCGCGGCGGGGCGTGAACTGGGCGTCGTCCCCGGGCACCACGTCGAGGTGGGCGTTGAAGAGGACCCGGAAGCGGGGCCGTTCACCGGCGGTGCGGACCAGGGCGCTCGGCACGCCCCCCGACTCGAAGCGCTCGACGGTGAAGCCGGGGCCCACCACGTCGAGCACGAGGTCGAGCGCGCGGCGCAGGTCCTCGGGCCGGTCGGTGGTCGAGCGGATGCCGAGCAGGTCCACGGCGCGGTGCGGCAGGTCCATGCGCCCATCGTGCCAAGGTCAGCCCACGTCCGACACCGCGTGGGCCGCGCTCGTGGCGGACGGGCAGCGCGGGCGGGCGCGCAGCTCGACGACGCCGACCACCAGGGCCAGCGCCACCGCGACGGCCGCCGCCCCGACCGCGACGAGCGCCGCCACCCCGAAGTCCCGACCCGACGCGCTGAGCACCGCGTAGAAAGCGCCGGTCAGCGCCGCCGTGCCCACCGCGGACCCGATGCGCTGCCCGGTCTGGAGCGCGCCGCCCGCCGCGCCCGCCATCGCCACCGGCACGTGCCGCAGCGTCAACGTCGTGTTCGGCGAGATCACCCACCCGCCGCCGATGCCCGCCACGAGCAGCGCGGGCGCGACGGCCCAGCCCGCGAGGTGGGCGGGCGCGAGCCACAGCACGAGCGCCGTCACCGCGAGCCCGGCGACGACCAGGCTCAACCCGGTCACGGTGAGCTTGCGCCCCCAGGTCGCCACCAGCCGGCCGCCGACCACCGCGGACGCGGCCGAGCCGACCGCGAACGGCGTCACCGCCAGCCCGGACTCCAGCGGCGTGTAGTCGAGGCCGGTCTGGAAGTACAGCGCGAACACCAGCCAGATGCCGCTGAACCCGACGAAGTAGACCAGGCCGAGCAGCGCGCCCGTGCCGTACCCGGGGGTGGAGGTGAACATGCGCACGTCCAGCAGGGGGCTGCGGTCGCGCGCGGCGACCTTCCGCTCCCAGCGCACGAACAGCACGAGCAGGACGGCGCCGAGCACGAACAGCCACCACAGCTCCACCAGCCCGCCCGCCTCGGCCAGCACCAGCGGCAGCATCACGGCCAGCACGCCCGTGCCGAGCAGCGCGGCGCCGACCAGGTCGAGGTGCCCGCGCGGGGCCTTGCCGCCGCGCGGCAGCAGGCGGGCGGCGAGCACCAGGGCGACCACCCCGATGGGCACGTTGACGTAGAAGATCCAGCGCCAGCCCTCGTCCTCCCCCGCCACGGCGAGGATCACGCCGCCGACCACCGGTCCGACCGCGGTGGAGAAGCCGACCGTGGAGCCGAAGAAGCCGAACGCCCGACCGCGTTCCGCGCCCCGGAACAGCTGCTGGATGAGCGCCGAGTTCTGCGGCGCCAGCGCGCCCGCCGAGATGCCCTGGAGCAGGCGGGCGACGATCAGCACCTCCGTCGTCGGCGCGAGCCCCGCGATGGCGCTGAACAGGACGAACCCGGTGAGCGCGCAGAGGAACATGGTGCGCCGGCCGATCGCGTCCCCCAGCCGCCCGGCGGGCACCAGGGCGAGGCCGAACGCGAGGGCGTAGCCCGACACGACCCACTGCACGCCGGCGGGCGACGTGCCCAGGCCGTGCTGGATCGACGGCAGCGCGACGGACACGATGCTCACGTCGAGCAGGCTCATGAACCCGGCGACCAGGGTGACCGTGAGCGCCTTCCACCTGCGCGGATCGGGCTCGTACTCGCTGCTCATCACCTTTTCCTACCCGCAGGCGGCGGCACCTGCACCACGACGGGGCGGCCGGGTGACGAACGGGACGCTTGATCACCCGCGCGGTGGGATACCCCACGCACATGGACACGACGCAGCTGGAGCAACTCCGCGGTTTCATCCTCGACGGCCTCGCCGACGACGAGGAGCGCGTGGCGCGCGGCGACGCGCCCCTGGTGGCCGACGCCGAGGCCCGCGGCCGGTTCCGCGTCCTGCGCTCGGACGACGGCGACGGCCTGCTGCTGGTCCCGGGCGACCTGTCGCTGGAGGACGAGGGCTCCCCCGTGTCGCACGAGGAGAAGATCCGCGCGCTGCGCTCGGAGGTGGAGAGCACCGACTCCGGGGACGTGCTCCAGCTCGTGGCGACGGCGTACGAGGGCCGCCACGGCTGGCTGGAGGAGTGGCGCGCCGCCACCCCGTGACGTCGGCGGGCCGTGACGTCGGCGGGCCGGCCCGGTTCGCCACGACGTGACGCTCGGGTCCACGCCGCTCGCGGACGTCGCCGACCGGGAGAGCGGGCACCGGGTGGCCGCCGCACGCGGCGTCGTGCGGCGGCCACGAGATCCGGCAGCGGTATCGCCCCTTCCCTGCTTCGGTGTCGTGGGATGACCACTGGACCTCTTGGAGGCGGTCCACCTCGTGTCTACCTGCCACGACGGACGGCCGGGGCGACGTTGACCGCATCGGCGGACGCCCACCGGCCGGTCAGGTGACGACCCCTCACCTATGACGAACCGTGACCTCGCCGCCCCACGCGGCGCGCGCGGGTCTGGCAGGCTTCCCCTCGTGCCGGCGACCGCCGCGCGGGAGGAACGGGGAGACGTGAGCGCTGGAGACCGCCGCTGGGCCGACCGCGGCGAGGCCATCGGACGTGGGGTGACGTGGCTGGCGCGGTGGAGCACCCGCGTGGCGCTGGCCGCGCTGGGGTTCGTGCTGCTGTGGTGGCTGATCGGCAAGCTGTGGGTCGTGGTCATGCCGGTGCTGCTCGGCCTGCTCATCACCACGGTGCTGTGGCCGCCCGCGCGGTGGCTGCGCAAGAAGGGCCTGCCGCCCGCGCTGGCCGCGACGATCGTGCTGCTCGCCGGGCTGGGCGTGCTGGGCGGCGTGCTCGCGCTGATCTCGACGTCGATCGCCTCCGGCGTGCCGGAGATCGCCGACAGCGCCACCAAGGCCCTCCAGCAGGCGCGGGACTGGCTGTCCGGGCCGCCGTTCAACCTCGCCGACAGCAAGCTCGACCAACTGGTCGAGCAGGGCGTCGACCAGCTCCAGTCCAGTGTGGGCACGATCGCCAACGGCCTGCTCACCGGCGTCGGCACGGTCACCTCCGGCCTGGTCACCGGCATCCTGGCGCTGCTGCTGGCGTTCCTGTTCGTCAAGGACGGCCCGCGCTTCACGCCGTGGCTGCGCGGCGTGGTCGGCGAACGCGCGGGCGGGCACCTGACCGTGGTGCTGGACCGCATCTGGACGACGCTGGGCGACTTCATCCGCACGCAGGCGATCGTGAGCCTCGTCGACGCGGTCCTGATCGGCATCGGCCTGGTCGTGCTGGGCGTGCCCCTGGCGGTGCCGCTGGCGGCGCTGACGTTCCTCGGTGGGTTCATCCCGATCGTGGGCGCGTTCGTCGCGGGCGCGCTGGCCGTGCTGGTCGCGCTGGTGAGCAACGGCCCGACCACGGCGCTCATCATGCTGGTGGTCGTGGTGGTGGTGCAGCAGGTCGAGGGCAACGTGCTCCAGCCGGTGCTCCAGTCCCGCAGCCTGCGCCTGCACGCGGCCGTCGTGCTGCTCGCGGTCACGGCGGGCAGCAGCCTCTACGGCATCGCGGGCGCGTTCCTGGCCGTGCCGGTGGTCGCGGCGGTGTCGGTGGTGATGCGCTACCTGGACGAGGTGATCAAGCTCGGGTCCGCGCGGGACGGGGACGACCCGGTGCCCGCCGAGCGGGAGCGACCCGCACCCGAGGGGTGACCGGCCGTCCCCCGCGCGGTGGTGGCCACCGCGCGGGGAGGGCGGTCAGCGGCGGCGCAGCACGCGCGGGTCGGCGTCGAGGTCGTCGCCCAGCCGCAGGGTGATGAACTCGTTGTCGTCCGGCCGGCCCGGCGTGCGGCCCGACGACGACGGGAAGTTGTTGTCGTTGAGCACGGCGATGGTGCGGTCGTCCAGGATCACCAGGTCCTCGATCGTGGTGAACGGGAACGTGAACCTCTCCCCGCCCCCGCCGAGGC
This sequence comes from Saccharothrix sp. DSM 118769, assembly GCF_052936295.1. Taxonomy (NCBI): domain Bacteria; kingdom Bacillati; phylum Actinomycetota; class Actinomycetes; order Pseudonocardiales; family Pseudonocardiaceae; genus Saccharothrix; species Saccharothrix sp. DSM 118769. The sequence continues at coordinate 5,291,601 of NZ_CP193627.1, forward strand.
GGCGCGGGTCGGCGATGTCGAGCAGGTCGGCCACGAGGGTCTTGTCGAGCTTGCCGTCGCGGTCGCGGTCGCGCTTGTCGGCCAGGTAGACCTTCTTGGTGACCGCGTCGACGCCCTGCGCGCCGTCGCGCTCGACCACCAGCAGCCGGTTGCGGTCCACGGCGATCGCGTCGCCGATGGCGTGCTCCGGCTTGTCGAGCTGGTAGACCCACTTCGTGCCGGTGTAGCGACCGCGCTGGAGGTCGAACTCGTTGAGCCGCAACGACCCCGGCGCGTCACCGGCGACGGTGCCCTCCAGCAGCGCGTCGAGCGTGCGGCCGTCGGCGGACAGCGCGAGGCCCTCGAACCCCTTGCTGCCGCCCAGGTTGGCCGTGCCCGCCGGGTTCTCCGGGGCGAACACGCCGGGCAGCGGCACGGGCGGCGCGAGCAGCCGTCCCGCGCGGTCGAAGTGCAGCAGGTAGGGGCCGAACTCGTCGCCGATCCAGTAGGTGCCGTCCGCGGTGCGCTGGATCGACTCGACGTCGAAGTCGGAGCCGGTGAGCACGCGGTCGGGTCGGGTGAGCGCGAACGGCACGTGCCCGTGCGGGTCGGTCAGCACGACGCCGCCGACCACGTCCACCGCGCCGGTGCCGAAGTCGGGGGCCAGGCGCTGGACGCGCAGGAGGAAGTCGGCGCTGTTGGCCTTGGTGCCGAAGCCGTTGTCCGACAGCACGTCGTAGGTGCCGTCGGCGTTGCGCAGCACACCGCTGAAGCCCTGCACGGGCTGGTCGGCGAACGGCGGCACGACACCGTTGACCGGTGCGGTGCCCAGGGCGGCGCCGGACGGCTCGCTGCCCGGCACGAACGTGAGCGCGGGCAGCGAGGCGAACCCGGACAGCGTGGCGCGCCCGAAGGCGTGGCGGTCGGTGGGCGACGCCGCGCCGGGCACCGCCACCGCCACCAGTGCGAGCGCGGACAGGCCGAGGACCAGTGGTCTCCTCATCGGTGTTCCGTTCTGCCGTGGCGCGACCCGTCGGGGTCACGCGGTGCGCGGAACGCTAGGAGCACCCGGTGAACGGCTGGTGGCGCGCGGGGTCACGGCCGGTGGACCGGGGTGATCCGGTCGTTGCGCAGGTGCTGGTAGACCACGGAGGTGCGCACGTCGGCGACCTCGGCCCGCTCGGTGAGCCGGTCGACGACGAAGGTGTAGAGGCTCTCGTTGTCGGGCACGGCGACGTGCAGCAGGAAGTCCTCGTCGCCGGTGGTGACGAACACGCCCAGCGTGTCGGGCTGCGCCACGGCCCAGGCCCGGAACTCCTCGATCACCCGGCGCGCGGGCGGCCGGACGCGCACGGCGATCAGCGCCTGCACCGGGCGGCCGATGGAGGGCAGGTCGACGTCGAGGATCGCGCCCTTGATGACGCCGCGCTCGCGCAGCAGGCGGGTCCGGTCGAGCGCCGTGGTGGGCGCGACGCCGACCGCCGCGGCCACGTCCCGGTTGCTGCGCCGTGCATCGACCTGCAATTCGCGCAGGATCTTCGTATCAAGTTCGTCCACGACCACCCACAAGGCTCTCTGCCCGAATCATCATCGGATCACTTGGTCCAGCTCCGTACACGTGCCTAGCATTCTGCCATCAACCCGATGGATGCACGGAGGACCTGGTGACCGCTGTCGGCTTCGAGCCGCACGAGATCGACCCGCTCCAGCCGACCCGGGCGGCCCGCCTGAAGTGGGTCGTCGTGGTGGACGCGGGGTTGCCGCCGGGCCGCGCCGTCAACGCCGCGGTGTGCGTGGCGTCGGCGACGGCGCAGGCGGTGGGCGGGCTGCTCGGCCCGGACGGGAAGGACGCGACCGGCTCGCTCCACCCCGGTCTGCCCTGGGCGGGCTGCACGGTCCTGGCCGCGACCGGCGACCGGTTGGCCGGGCTGCGCGCGAAGGCCGCCGACTCCCCCGGCGTGTTCGTCGCCGACATGCCGGTGCAGGCCCAGCACACCCGCGTGTACGACGACTACCTGACGCAGCTCTCCGAGGAGTCCGCCGTGGAGTACTACGCGGTCAGCGTGGTGGGCCCCCGCAACCGGGTGGACAAGCTCGTGAAGGGGCTGGAGCTGATGCCGTGACGCGCTACCGGGCGCCCTCGGCCCACCTGCGCCGGGCGCTGCCCACCACACCGCGCAGCAGCAGCACGACCGCGCCGCCGATCACCAGGTTGAGCACGGCGGTGAACGCCTTCGCCTCCGGGCTCGCGCCCAGGCTGAGCGGCAGCACCACGGCGATCGCGGTGAGCAGCACCATGATCCAGGAGAAGAACCGGATGGCGTTCGGCGTCGTGGCCAGCAGGAGCTGGAGCAGCGCGGTGGCGCCGAGCGCGCACCCCGCGGAGCCCAGGGCGTAGGTCAGGGTGTTGGCGTTGCCCCACACCCCGTCGCCCTTCGGCGCGAGCACGTCGACCCCGAGCAGGCCGCGGGCGACGAGGATGCCGACGATCGCGAGCAGACCCGTGACCAGGGCCGTCGCCACGCTGCCCGCCCACAGCGTGGCGGCGTCGAACTGGCGGCCCGGGTCGGGCGGCGCGAGGGGCCGGCGACGCGGCGGCCGGAGCACGGCCGTCTCCGGCGGGGCGTCGCGGAACGAGTCGCGCACGGGGCGCCGCGGCTCGGGTGCGCCCACCACGGGCTCGAAGCTGGTCGTCCGGCGTTCGTCAGCCATGTCCGCGAGTATCGGGCGGTCCCCGGCGCGGCGCGCGGCAGCCGCACCCATCAGGTGACCCCCGTCCGGGACGCCGTCCGCGCGACGTGCCGCTACCCCTTCAACTTGTCGCGGATCGCCGAGACGAGGCCGACCAACTCCCCCGGGCTGCCGCCCCGGTAGACCAATCCGTCCGGCAGGTCGGCGGGCAGCTCCCCCAACCCCACCAGGAGGATGCGCTCCGGCGCCCGGGTCGCCACCGCGTCGTACTCGATCCTCGTCCAGTGCTTGGCGACGTACACCGGCGTGCACAGGACCAGGACGTACCTGCTCGCCACGCCGTAGGTGTTGGGCAGGACCCGGTTGAGGTCGGTGCCCCACAGCTGGGGGCCCTGGTCCGGTGCGTAGAAGACGCGGAAGTCGTCACGCAGGTGCGCGTTGAGCTGCCGGGCCAGGGCCTCGTCCTCGGAGGCGTAGGAGATGGCGAGGTCGAAGGAGACCTCCTCGGGGGAGCGGCGGAGGAACCAGTCCCCGAACAGGCGGGGCCCGTGCCGCAGCCGGCCGGCCTCGACCCGCAGGACGCCGATGCTGCGGCCCGACCTCGCCGCCTCGCGGAACCGGGCCCAGCGGCCGGCGCGCAGGTCTGCCTTGGTGAGCCCGTCGGCCGGTAACAGGCGCAGCAGCGACCGGCCGTCGTCGCCGAGCTGCCGCTCCCACACCGGGAACGTGCCGGAGACGAGGTCGAACACGTCGTCGAGCGCGTCGTCGAACGGCCTGCCGCCGTGCAGCGCCGCCAACAGGTGGGTCGTCAACCAGGGGTGGCCGCCGCACTGCTCCACGAGGGCGTCGAGGTCCACGCCGTCCACGTGGACCGCCAGCTCGGCGACCGCCGCGCGGTCGAGCGGGTCCAGGAACCGCGGCACGGCGGTGTTCAGCGGTGGCGAGCCGCGGTCGTCGGGGTCGCGGAACACGGCGAGCACCGGTCCACCGGCGAGCAGGATCGCGATGTCGTCGCGCAGGTGGGTGTCGTCGAGCCAGCGCAGGAACGAGAAGAAACCCGGTCCCCACTGCGCCAGCAACACCCGGTCGGCCTCGTCGACGACCAGCGCGACCGGTCGGATCGCGTCCAGCGCGAGCGCCACCTCGTGCCTGCTCGCTCGCGCGTGCGCGGTCTCCTGCGCCCCCCGCACCGCGCTGAGCAGCGCACCCAGCGCGGCTTCCTCGGAGGTCAGGTCCCAGCCCGCGACGTCGGTCCTCACGACCGCGCGGCCCACCACGTCCTCGGTGACGTGGCGCGCGAACGTCGTCTTGCCCGCCCGTCGCCCACCGATCAGCAGCGCGGACCGGCCCTGCCGGAGCAGTTGGGTCACCTCGGCGAGCTGCGCGGCGCGCCCGACGAACAGGGAGCGGGAGTAGTAGGGGTTGTCGGCCGTCACGGCTCCGCCTCCCGGAGCCAGTCGCGGAACACGCCGATCCGGACGTCCTCGCCGTCGAGGAGGCCCTGCGACCGCAGCGCCGAGCGCGCCTGCTTCCGGTCGGTCGCCGGGACGAAGTCGGCCACGGGCCGGCCGCCGACCACCGCGCGCACGACCTCCCGCTCGGCGACCGTCATCAGCTGCCACAGGTTGTTGCGCAGGAAGAAACCCACGGTGTCCGCGTCGTCCAGGTGGTCCTGCGCCGTGACGAGGTCCGCCGCGGTGAGCTCGTAGGGCAGCTCCCGGCGGCGGTACGCCTCGGCGGCCACGGTCCGCACCAGCGACGGGTGCCCGCCGGTGAGCCGGAACAGGCCGGAGGTGAACTCCTCGGACACGCGGTCGATCCCCATCGCCCGCCCCAGCGTGCCCACCATCTCGTCGACCGCGCGCTCCTCCAGCAGGGGCACCGGCATCTCCTGGAAGAAGGAGAAGAACGGGTTGGTGCCGGCGACGCCGAGGTCGTTGTCCCGGTTGACGTCGGGCCTGAGGTCCGCGCCGATCACCACGACGTGGCGGCGGTCGCCCTGGGCGAGCGCGCGCAGGGCGCCGCTGGCCCGCACCCACTGCCGCGCGGCGTGCACCTCGCCGCGCGCCGGGTACACGCGTTCGAGTTCGTCGAGCACGACGACGAGCGTGGTGGCGGGGTGCCCCGAGTCCCGGAGGTGCTGCTGCCTGCGGTCGAGTTCGCGCTCCAGCTCGGTGGTCGTGGTCGGCGAGGGGGTCCGGAACGGCCATCCCCGGTGCTCCGCCCGCCCCCAGCGGTCGAACGCCGCGAGCAGCAGGGCGAACAGGGCGGGCGGCCAGTCCTCGTGGTGCCGGTCGAACCGCTGGAGGTCAACCTGGCAGACGGGGCGGTCGGCCAGGTGCTGGCGCAGGATGTTCAGCAGGCTCGTCTTGCCCACCTTGCGCAAGCCGGTGACCAGGACGTGCTCGTGCCGGCGGATCGCGCTGCCGATCGTGTTGAGCAGCACGTCGCGCCCGAACAGGAACCTCTCGTTGATCAGGGCGTTCCTGGTGTCGAACAGATTGTCGTGGTTGCCGTAGTCGCGTTCCAGCTCGTTCAGGAACGCGTCGACGTGCTGGTCGGCGTGCGCGGCCCGCAGCGCCCGCGCGGTCACGGTGACGACGGGCTTGCCGCCGACGCGCATCTGGTCGAGCACGACCTGGGCATCCCCGCGCAGGTCGCCGACGTGCACGAAGTAGCCGAGCCGCCCGTGCGCGAGGTGGGCGGCGAAGCGGTCCACCTCGGCGGCGGACGGCGTCACCTCCGCCGAGACCCACACCGGGCCGGGCAGCAGCACCTGCGGCTGCCCGGGGTCGGGTCGCACGGGCCGCCCGGCCGCCCCGAACGCCTCGGCCACCCCGGTGCGCAGGTCGTCCAGCTCGACCGGGTCCAGTCGACCGGGTCCGGCGAGCCGCTCGCGCGGTCCCCTGACGCGGACGGCGCGGCGCACGGCGTCGACCAGTTCACGAGCGGGGTCCCGCGACGCGAGGTCGAAGGCGATCCCCCGCTTGCGCGCGAGGCCGTACGGCAGCGACTTGGCGGCGGCCGTCGGGGAGACGCCCGCGTAGACGACGACCACGGGGACGTCGCCCGCGAGCGCCGACTCGATGTCGCGCCGCACCGGGTGCCCGGGCGAAGCCTCGCCCGTGACCACGACCACCAGCGCGTCGGTCGGCTCGGACGGCGCCTCGCGGCCGTGGGGCCCACCGGTCGCCATCGCGCTCCCGACCACCATCCCGGCCGCCTGGAGACCGTCGACGACCGCCGCGACCTCGGCGTCCGCTCCGTCGAAGTGGACGACCACCACGTCGGGCACGCCGAGGACGGCCTCCGCCTCGGTGTTCGACGCGGACCTGCGGGTGTCCGGGTGATCGTCCCCCAGCACCCGGCGACGCCGCTCCAGCACCTCGCCGTCCAGCGCACGAGCCGACTCGTACTCCCCCAGCTGCCGCAGCACGACCGCCAGGTTCGCCGCCGACCGCATCGTGTCCGGGTGCTCCTCCCCCAGCACCCGGCGACGCCGCTCCAGCACCTCGCCGTCCAGCGCACGAGCCGACTCGTACTCCCCCAGCTGCCGCAGCACGACCGCCAGGTTCGCCGCCGACCGCATCGTGTCCGGGTGCTCCTCCCCCAGCACACGACGACGCCGCTCCAGCACGTTCCGGTAGGAGTACGCGGCCCGCCGCAGGTCGCCCGAGCGCTGGAGGAGCACCGCGAGGCTGCTCTCCGCGACGAGCGTGTTCGGGTGGTCGGGCCCCAGTGCGGACAGCCGCGCGCGGTGCAGCGACTCCACCTCGAGCAGGGCCCCGCGGACGTCGCCCGCCGCGCTGCGCCACTCGGCCAACCCGTCGTGGGTGGCCAGCGTGTCGGGGTGGTCCGGTCCCAGGACGCGCACCCGCATCTCCAGCAGGCGTTCGAGTTCCGCCACCGCGGCGGCGGGGTCCCCCGCGGCGCCCCGCCAGTCGGCGAGCCCGTGCAGGGTCGCCAGTGTGTACGGGTGGAAGGGGCCCAGTACCCGCGACTGGTCGTCGAGCAGGCGCTCCAGCAACCCGGTGGCCTCCACCGGGTCGCCGGAGTTCCCGATCCAGTGGGCGAGGTTGAGGCGGGCGTTGAACGCGTCCGGGTGGTCGGGCCCCAGCACCCGGTCGTAGGCGCGGGTCAGCTCCTCGAACGCGGCCACCGCACCGGGCAGGTCCCCGGCGATGCCGGTCCACTGGGCGAGGCTGTCCCACGAGGCCAGGGTGTCCGGGTGGTCCGGGCCCAGCACCCGGGCGCGCGCCGCGCTCACGTCGGAGAACGCCGCGACGGCACCCTTCGGGTCACCGCTCTCCCCGATCCACGACGCCCTGTTGTGCCTCGCCGCGAGGGTGTCCGGGTGGTGGGGCCCCAGGACGCGGGCCCGGTCGGCGGCCACCTCGGCGAAGAGGGCCGCGGCGCGCGGGGCGTTGCCCGCCATGCCCGTCCAGTGCGCCAGCTGGCCGGCGAGCGTGAACGTGTCCGGGTGATCGGCGCCCAGGCTCTCACCGGCCATCGCGTGGAGGCCGCGGAAGTAGTCCCGGGCCTCGGTGGCGAACCCGTCCTCGCCGAGGCTCCGTCCCCTGAGGACCAGCACCTCGTGGCACCCGCCGGCCCACAGGTGGTGGCCGGCGACCCGGGCCAGGGCGTCGGTGTTGGCGCGCAGCACCCGTGCCGCCTCGGGGCCGTCCGCCCCGTGCCACCGCTCCACCAGCGCCGACGCCGCGGTGAGGGCGACGACCCGCAGCGCCTCCGGGGGCAGGGCGTCGCGGACCACCTGCTGGACCACCCCGTGGCTCCGCACCGACAGGCGCCCGAACCGCAGGTCGACGTCGAGCAGGCTCAGCTTCTCCAGCGCGTCCAGCACGTCCGCCAGGTCGTCACCGCGCACGGGGCGTCCCGCGCGGGTGGACAGCAGGTCCAGCACGTCCGGGGTGCCGAGCAGCGCCTCGGGGATCGAGGTCGGGTCGAGCACGCTGGTGATCTCCAGCAGTGGCCGTGCGACCCCGACCGGAGCCGACTTGGCGGCCAGGTCCAGGGACAGCGCGCACGTGGCGGCCACGGGCGCGGGTTCCGCGCGGACCGGACCGCCCGCGGTGCGCGGGAAACCGCTCAGCTCGGTCAGGTACCGGGCGCACGACAGGTGTCGTTCGCCCAGGTAGGCGGCGGCCTGCGCGAGCGCCAGCGGCACGTGGCCGAGTTCCCGCGCGAGTTCGGCGGCGCCGTCGAGCGCTCCGTCCCGCACGACCCGGGTGAGGTAGGAGTGCGCCTCCCGGGGGCTGAGCGCCCCGACGTGGATGAGGCGCCGCCGGACCCGCCGGAGGTCGGCGTCCCGGCGCCGGGTGGTGACGACGAGCCGGCCGGACGGCGTGGACGGCGGCCACAGGTCCGAGACGGCGGCCGGGTCCAGCACGTCGTCGAGCACCACGACCCACCGGAGGCCGGTCTGCGCGAGCCAGTCCAGCAGCCGCCGGGCACCGCGCCCGGGGACGGTCTCCTCGATCGAGGTCAGGTTCGCGTGCAGGTCCGCGTAGGCCGCCACGACGGCTTCCCGCGACGAGGCGTCCACCCACGCGACCAGGTCCACGTCCCCGGTCTGCCACCGGGCGGTGGTGTACTCGGCCGCCAGGCGGGTCTTGCCCATGCCGCCCGGACCGGACAGCACCGCCGTGTCACCGCGTTCGAGCACCTCGGCCAGCACGCGGGACAGGTCGCGGGGCTGCGTGACCGGTGCGTGCAGCGGCACCGCCCCGTACCGGTAGGGCAGGGGGACGGAGAGGCGTTCGGGTACGCGGGTGGGGTAGGAGAGGTGGATGTCGCCGCCGGACATGAGCCCGACCTGGACCACCGTCCCGGACACGTCGCCGGAGAGGAAGTTGTAGTTCCCGCGCTGAGGTGGGACCGATCCCTCGCTCACCCGGCGAGTATCCCCGGTGACGGGCGGGCACACGGGCACGAACGATCAGCGTGACCCGGATGGCGGTACGCGGGTGCCTCCCGGCGTCGTTGCCGGGAGGCACCCGCGTACCGGATCAGGCCGCGTGCGCCTCGAACTCGGCGAGCTGCGCGGCGGGCCAGCCCGTGTTGGCGGTGAACGTCAGGCGGAGGTGGCGGTGGTTCGCGGTGACCGGGACGGTCACCTGGTTGCCGGTCGCCGGGTCGAAGCGGTGGTCGGTGGGGGCGAGCAGCTGGGTGTAGGTGGTGCCGTCCGCGCTGCCGGAGACCGCGAGGGTCTGGGTGCGGGCGGCCCAGGCGGCGGCCGGCGGGAGCTTGAGCACGAGCCGGTTCACCGCGGTGCGGGCGCCCAGGTCGACGGTGAAGGTCTGCGGGAACTGGTTGTTCGGGCTCTCCCAGTAGGTGTTCGGGTCGCCGTCCACGGCGTTGGCGCCCGGGAGGCCGCCGGTGGCGGCGGCCTGGACCGGCTTGCCGCGGGCGACGTTGCCGGTGGGCGGCGGGGTGGTGGTCGTGGTGGTCGGCGGCGGGGTGGTCGTCGCGTACGCCTCCAGCTCGGCGAGCTGCCCGGCGGGCCAGCCCGTGTTGCCGGTGAACGCCAGCCGCACGAACCGGTGCGCGCCGGTGACCGGGACGGTGACCTGGTTGCCGGTGGCCGGGTCGAAGCGGTACTGCGCCGAGCCGACCACCGGCGAGTACGCGCCGCCGTCCGCGCTGCCCGACACCGACAGGGTCTGGGTGCGGGCGGCCCAGTCGGCGGGCGGGGGCAGCTTCAGCACGAGGCGGCCCAGGTTCTCCGACCGTCCCAGGTCGACGGTCAGGGACTGCGGGAACTGGTTGTTCGCGCTCTCCCAGTAGGACCCGGTGTTGCCGTCGACGGCGTTCGCGGCCGGGAAGCCGCCGGTGGCGGTGGTGGCGGAGGCGGGCTTGCCCCGCGCCAGGTTGCCGCCCGGGGGCACCGTCGTCGTCGTGGTCGTGGTCGTGGTCGTCGTGGTCGTCGTGGTCGTGGTGGTGGTCGGCGGGGCGGTCGGGTCGGTGTAGACCGGCTCGGGCCACGGGCCGCAGTACGGCGTGCCGTCCCACCCGGAGTTGCCCGCGCCGCGGGTGATCTGGAAACCGCCCTCGCCCAGGCAGCTGTAGGTCCCGGCCCGACCGACGCCGGTCGCGGTGACGTTGGTGAACGACGCCGAGCCCGGCGACTGGAGCTGCACGCCGAACGTGCCGGCGCCGGTGATCCGCACGCCGTTGAAGTGCACGTTGGTGATGGTGCCGCTGATGAACTGGATGGCCTCGTAGTTGCTGTCGATCAGATCCGTGTCGGTGACGTCGATGCGGCCGTTCATCGCGCCGTCGCGGGCGTCGAACCACAGCGCGCCCACGCCGAACTGCCAGTTGGAGTCGAGCACGCCCGCGCGCAGGGTCGTGTTGCGCGACAACGTGGTCGTGCCGGACAGCGGCACCGAGGAGAACCGGTTGCCGACGTGGATGCCGCCGCCCTGGTCCTGGGTGTCGGCCACGACGTTCTCGGTGGCGGTGTTGTCCCGGCCGCCGTAGACGGCGATGCCGTTGGCCTTCATCGGCACGACGACGGTGTTGCGCCGGATCGTGTTGGAGTGGTCGGCCTGGTGCTCCGACCAGAACGCGATGCCGTCGTCGGAGATGTTGCGGAACAGGTTGTGCTCGATCAGCACGTTGCTGATGCCCCGGTGCAGGTTCATGCCGTCGGCGAGCTGGTCGACGACCCTGTTGCCGCGGATGGTCAGGCCGTCGAACGGGCCGTCGAGCCACATCCCGACCTTGGTGTGCTGGAGGAACATGCCGGAGATCACCGAGCCGCCGCCCAGCGCGCCGCCGATGGCGTTGGTCTGGTCGCAGTCCACGCGGTTGGTGACCTCGCCGATGATCGCGAAGTCGTGCAGGCCGACGCGGGTGCTGACGCCGGAGTTGCCGCCCTGGCCGCACGACGAGGGCTCGCCGAGGCCGTAGAAGCCGACCCGGTCGCCGGTGACGACGCTGTGCCAGTGGCCCGCGCCGCGCACGGTGACCCGGTCCACGGTGACGTGCTTGGTGACGGTGAAGCGGCCGGCGGGAATCCAGACCTCGCGGCCCTGCGCGCGGGCCGCCGCGACGGCCGCGTCGAACGCCGCGCTGTCGTCGGAGCCGTCGTCCGGGGTGGCGCCGTGGTCGGTGACGGACACCGAGTTGGCCGGGCGCGCGGCGGGGGGCGCGACGAGCTCGAAGTCGGCGAGGTCGATCGTGTACGACGGGGCGGTGTCGCCCGCGTCGACCTGGAGCCGGACCTTGGCGCCGGCCTGGAGCGTGCGGCCGAACAGCGCGCGGGTCGAGTCGTAGAGGTGGTGCGGCTTGCCCTGGTTCGGGTCGTTGGCGTACGGGTAGCCGCCGTAGCGCCAGGCGTACTTCGAGGTGAGCGTGAGGCTGGTCGACTTCTGCCCGTCGAGGTAGAGCGAGAGCGGGGCGGTGATCCCCGCGCCGCCGTTGCCGTCCGGGACGCTGTAGCGGAGGTCGATCGAGTTCGCGGGCTCGGTCAGGGTGAACTCGACGTAGCGGCCCTGGCCGGCCAGGGTCACGGCGCGGCGGCCGGACGCCTCGCCCTCCAGCGTGCCCTGGCGGCGGCCGGGGCCGATCTTCGTGCCGTTCGTGGCGGCGTTCTCGGCCTCGTGCTCGACGAACGGCACGTCCGCGCCGCGGTCGGGCACGTCGAACGGCGAGGAGGGTACGGCCGCGACGACCGGGGCGGACGACGCCTGCGGCGCGGCCGCGACGACGAGCGCGGTGAGCAGGGAGGTGGCCACCGCCGCCGCGCCGAGCGCCAGGGGGCGCCGGTGGGTGGGGTCGACTCGCATGGGTTCAGCCCTTCGTTGGACGGGACCTCTGGTGCGCGCGGGGATGTCGTGGTGGGACAGGGGGCACCACGCCGTGTGGCGTGGCGCACACCATAAGCAGCCCACCCAGGCGAGCGCAAGATGTCTACCGAATCACGCAAAAACCCGACTGCGCTCTAGCGGCGGTCGAGGTGCAGGAGCCCGGTGAGCGCGTCGGCGGTGTCCGGCGAGGTCCGATCGGGCGGCACCGCCCCCGGCGGCCAGGGGCGGCCGTGGCTGACCCACCACGTGCGGAACCCGGCGGCGCGCCCGCCCGCGACGTCCAGCTCCGGGCTGTCGCCGACCACCCAGCCCGACCCTCCCCCGCAGCGCCGGGCGGCGAGGTGGAAGATCGCCGGGTCGGGCTTGCGCACGCCCGCCTCGCCCGACGCGCACCAGCCGTCCAGGTGGGCGGCCAGGCCCGTGCGCCGCAGCTTCGCCCCCTGGTTGTCCGGCTCGCCGTTGGTCACCACGCCGACCCGCCACCCGGACGCCCGCAGCGCGGCCAGCGCGTCGGGCACGCCGGGGCGCGGCACGACCAGTTCCGGCACGCGCGCCCGGTACCGGGCCCACAGCACGTGCGCGGGCTCCGCCAGGCCGAACCGGTCCCGCGCCTCGGCGAACAGCGCGTCCTTGCGGCCGGACGCCCGCGCGCGCAGCCACGGCACGGCGTCGTCGGCCAGGTCGTGCTCGGCGGCGAACTCCCCCGCCCACGCGGCGAACGCGCCCGCGAGGTCGACCAGGGTGTCGTCCAGGTCGAGCAGGACCAGGCCCGGCGGGGCCGGCTTCAGTAGGTGCCCGCCAGCTTGCGGTGGTCCCAGGACACCACCGAGGTCGGCGTGAACCGCAGCCCCACGCGCTTGACCGCCTGCGCGGCGACGAACGCGTCCAGCTCGGGACCGCGGTGGCCGGCGTAGCGGGCCGCGACGGCGCCGCCGATGCGGGCCACCTCGGCGTGCTCCTCCACCAGCCGCACGTCGCACTCCATCGTGACGCCGCGCAGCTCCTCGTAGCTCTCGCCGTCCTCCAGCTGGAGCGTCGCCTCGGGGACGCGGCGCAGGTTCGCGACCTTCTGCGAGGCGCGGTAGGTCCAGGCCAGCAGCTCGCCGTCCTCGACCGCGAACCACAGCGGCACGAGGTGGGGCCTGCCCCCGGGACCGAGGGTGGCCACCGTGACGACGCGCCGCTCCTCCAGGAACGCGCCCACCTCGTCCGGGGTCATCGTGATCAACGCGCGCCGCGACATGCGCGTCAGGATAGGCGGCTGCCCTCCCGGGTCCCGGACGCCCCGGCGATCAGGTCGCCGACGGCCCGCTCCTCCAGCAGGTGCAGGAACGCGTCGACCAGCTCGGGGTCGAACCGCGCGCCGCGACCGGAGCGCAGCTCGCGCTCGGCCTGCTCGGGCGTCAGCGCCCGCCGGTGCGGCCGGTCGGCGCACATCGCCGCCCACGCGTCGCACACCGACAGGATGCGCGCCTCCAGCCGGATCGAGTCGCGGGACAGGCCGTTGGGGTAGCCCGCGCCGTCCCACCGCTCGTGGTGCTGCCGGATCACCTCGGCGACGTCGACGTGGTCGGGCAGCACGCCGACCATCCGCGCGCCGCTGTCGGGGTGCTCGTGCAGCAGGTGCCACTGCTGGTCGGTGAGCGGGCCGGACTCGGTGAGCAGGTCGTCGGGCAGCACGATCATGCCGACGTCGAGCAGGCGGCCGGCGCGGTGCGCGGTGCGGACCTGGGCCGGGTCGCACCCCAGGTGCTCGGCCACAGTCCTGGCCCACTCGGCGATGGCGAGGCTGCGCCCGGGGCTCGCCACGCGCAGGTCGACCAGGTCCGCGACCTGGTTCAGGTAGTCCACCGCGACGTCCTCCCGGTGTTCGGCGATCGAGGCGCCACCGGCCACGGCGCGGTCCCGCCCGAGGTCCTTGGCCAGGTAGAGCGCGCGGTCGGCCGCGGACACCAGCGCGGAGGCCGTGCCGTGGTGCGGCGCGAACGCGGCGGTGCCGGCGGAGAGCGTAACCGTCACCGAGTGCCGGTCGCTCACGGCGATGGGCCGGCACGCGACGCCGTGGCGCAGCTCCTCGGCCAGCCGGGTGGCGTGCTCGGCGTCCGGACCGCCGACGATCAGCGCGAACTCCTCGCCGCCGTAGCGGGCGAGCACCAGGTCGGGACCGGCCGCGGCGCGCAGCCGCGCGGCGACCTCGACCAGCACCCGGTCGCCCGCGGGGTGGCCGTAGCGGTCGTTGATGGCCTTGAAGCGGTCCACGTCGAGGATCACCACGGCCAGCGGCACGCCGGTGCGGCGCGCCCGCGCCACGTCCTCGGCCAGCCGCGCCTCGAAGTACCGGCGGCTGCCCAGCCGGGTGAGGCCGTCGGTGATGGCCAGCCGCCGCTGGTCCACGGCCAGGCCCGCCAGCCGGGTCGCGGTGAGCGCGAACAGCACGGCGCAGCCGGTCGCGATCACCGGCACGTCCTGCTGGGCGCCCCGGGCGTGCTGGACGAGCAGCAGCATCGGGCCGATCAGCGCGCCCGCGGACAGCACGGCCAGGCGCGGCCAACTGAGCCGCAGGACGGGCACCTCGGCGGGTTGCGCGATGCGCCCCATGGACGGGTGCAGCGCGCACGCGCCGAGCGCGAGGTTGCCGCCCAGCCAGATGGCGTCGAGGAAGTTGCCCGCCGCGTAGGTGCCGCCGAGGCGCTGGAGGACGTACACCGTGTCGGCGGTCATGATCGCCGCCAGCCAGGCGGTGAGCAGCACGAACGACCCGTCCCGGCGTCCCGCGCCGAACAGCAGTCGCAGCGAGGCCAGCAGCACGACCAGGTCCATCAGCGGGTAGGCCAGCGAGGTGGCCTCCACCAGCAGCGTCGTGCCCAGGCGGGTCTGCGGCCCGATGACGAACACCCACGACAGCAGGCCGGCGACGACGGTCAGCGACACGGCGTCGAGCAGGCCGGGCAGGTCGCGGTGGGAGCGGCGCTGCCGGATGAGCACCACCAGGCCGACCACGACGAGCGGGTAGTGGCCGAGGTAGAAGACGTCCGCGACGGCCGGGTACCGGGTCTCGTTGAGCACGAAGTGCGACACGTAGAACGTGGCGTCGGCGAGCGCGTAGACGACCTGGCTGAGCCCCAGCACGATCCACGGCGCGCGCGACCCGGGCCGGTTGCGGCGGATTCCCCACCACACCGCGACGGCGGCCGAGGTGCTGACCGCGCAGTACACGACGACCCGCAGCGGAACGGGGCCGACGAAGACGGGCAGCGCGTAGTACGCGCAGACCGCGACGAAGCCGAATAAGAGGTAACCGATCCACGATCGGTTCCGCTCGGCGATCGGGATTTCGCGGCTGTCGTCCGGGGTGGCTTCGGAGACGCGCAATCCCGGTGCTCCTTCTGCGTCTTCGCGTGGTCATGACGGGCGGAGAGCCATTCGCAGTCTTCCACACTCGCCCGGACGTGTGGACCACGGCACGGATAGAGTGCCATTGGTGTCGCACCGCGTTCGACGGCGACGCGGCGACGGGTCGAGGGGGATTGATGGCCAAGGACGCGAAAGCCCTGTTGGAGCGGGTGCGTGAGGAGCTGAAGCACGAGGGCGGCACGAACCGGTTGGTCCCGCTGATCGCGAGCGGCGAGGCGTCGGTCGAGGCGCTGAAGGCGTTGGCGGCGGAGGAAGACCGCATCGTGCGGAGCGACTGGCGAGCCTTCCTCACCTTGGCCGCGCAGTCGACGGAACCTGCGCAGCGCGAGTTCTTCTCGACCGTGGCGGCCGGTGAGGGCCTGGCGCTCGCGAAGCTCGGCGATTTCGCCGCCGCGTGCGGGCTCACCCCCGACGACGTGGCCGAGCACCGCGCGCTGCCGGGGTGCCAGGCGTACCCGTCGTACGTGGCACGACTGGCGCTGGACGGCAATCCGCACGACGCGTTGCTCGCGATTCTCGCGAACTTCGCGGAATGGGGCGGCTATTGCGCGGCGATCGCGGCGGCCTTGCGCGAGCACTACGGATTCGACGACGAGGGCTGCGCGTTCTTCGACTTCTTCGCCGAGCCCTCACCCGAGTTGGACGCGCTGGGCCTGCGCGCCCTGGAGGCCGTGCTCGACACGGGGTGGCGCGTCACGGGCGCGATGCCGAAGGCGAGCCTGCTGCACTCCTACGAGCTGATGTTCTGGAACACGCTGGCCGACGAGAAGGCGTGACCCCCCAGGGCGCGCCCCCGGTGCGCCTCACCCGGCGACTGAGGGCTGGGCGTCCCAGTTCTCCGCCAGGTCGGGGCGCCCGAACAGGTAGCCCTGGGCGTAGTCGCAGCCGGCGGCGCGCAGCCAGTCGGCCTGCGCCTGCGTCTCGATGCCCTCGGCCACGGTGTGCGCGCCCAGCACCTCGGCGAGGTCGATGATGCAGCGCACCACGCCCGCCGTGCGGCCCGCGTCGTCGAGGTTCCCGGTGAACGACTTGTCGATCTTGACGACGTCGAACGGGTAGCGCTGGAGGTAGCTCAGCGACGAGTAGCCGGTGCCGAAGTCGTCCAGGGCGACCCGCACGCCGGTCTCGCGCACGTCCATCAGGCCGCGCATGGCGGCCTCGTCGGCCCACACGGACTCGGTGACCTCGATGGTGAGCAGCTCGGGCGGCAGGCCGGAGGTCTTGAGCACGCGGTCCAGCGAGGGCAGGAACGCGGGCGCGGACAGCTGCCGGGTCGACACGTTCACCGTCACGCCCAGCGCGCGGCCCTGCTCGCGCCACCGCATGGCCTGCTCGCAGGCGCCCGCGAGGACCTTGTTGCCCAGCGGCACGATGAGCCCGGTCTCCTCGGCCAGGTCGATGAACTCGCCGGGGCCGAGCAGGCCGTACCCGGGGCGCTGCCAGCGCACCAGCGTCTCGGCGCTGGTCGCGCGGGCGGTCGCGAGGTCCACGATCGGCTGGTAGTGCAGCACGAGCTGCCCCTCGGCGACGGCGGTGCGCAGGTCGGTCTTGTCGCGCTGGCGGGCCAGCACCCGCTCCCCCATCTCGGGCCGGAACAGCCGGATGCGCGCGCCGCCCTCGCGCTTGGCCACGTACATCGCGGTGTCGGCGTCGCGCAGCAGGTCGGCGGTGCCGATGCCGGGCTGCGACACGGAGATGCCGACGCTGGCCCGGATGACGGTGTCGTGGCCGAGGCCGGTGAGCGGCCGGGCCAGTTCGGAGAGCACGCGGGTGGCCAGGCGCGCGGACTCGCGGACGTCGTGGCCGGGCGCGAGGACGGCGAACTCGTCGCCGCCCAGGCGGGCCGCGGTGGCCACCGGGCCGACCGCGCGGCCGATGCGCTCGGCGGCCGAGACGAGGTACCAGTCCCCCGCCTCGTGCCCCTCGGCGTCGTTGACCTCCTTGAACCCGTCGAGGTCGATGACGAGCAGGCCGACCGCCTCGCCGGAGAGCAGCGCGGCGTCGACCAGGTGCAGGAAGTGGGTGCGCCCGGCGAGGCCGGTCAGCTCGTCGCGCTCGGCGCGGGTGCGCAGCGCGTCCTCCCACTGGCGGCGCTTGCTCACGTCCAGCGCGGTGACCAGGGTGTGCCGCTCGGGGACGTGGTCGACCGGCACGGCCTGCACGGCGAGCACGGCGGTGGTGCCGTCGGGGCGCTCGACGTCGATCTCGACGGGGTCCTCGGAGCCGCGGCAGCCGTGGCCGCAGGCGGTGATGTCCGGGCCGTGCGGGCAGGGCACGCGGCCGGGCCGACCGTCGGGCCAGTCGAACAGGCCGCGCGCGCGGTCGTTGTGCAGGGTGGGCGCGCCGTCGCCGTCGAGCAGCACGAGGCCGACCGGGCTGGCGCGGACGACGGCCTCGACGGTGCGGTGGGCGGCCTCCAGCCGGCGGGCGGAGCGGACGATCTCGTGCAGCGCCAAGGACACCACCGTCAGGCCCACCAGGGGCACCAGGGTCGTGGCGAGGAGCGGCCCGGTGGCCCTGCCCGGGGCGCCGGCCATCCACGCGCCGATGCCGGCGAGGTAGCCCAGCAGCAGGGGGGCGGACTTGACCGGCAGCAGGACCGCGTCGCCGCGCAGCGCGCGCCGCACGACGACGGCGAACAGGAAGCCGACGATGGGGCCGACGTTGGGCAGCACCAGCACCGCGCCGAACGCGGCCGCGGCCTCCGCGCCGGTCGGCCACCACGGGTCGCCGTCCGGGCGCAGCCACCACGACAGCAGCACGACACCCACGAGCAGCGCCAGGGGCACGCGCGCCGGGCCGGAGCCGAGCACGACGAGCTGCGCGGCGAACACCAGGCAGGCGAACCAGGCGAACAGCTCGGCGAACTCGGTGATCCGGCGCACGCCGGCTTGACCGGGTGACGAGATGCCCTCGTCGACCACGGCGCGCGATCGACGAGCCACGCCGCGTTACCCCCAAGTCAAGCTGCGATCGACTGAACTCTTCGGTCGGGAGATCGCACTATGCTGACCCGGAACCCGTTGGGCAACCGCCATTCGGGTGAGTCCACTGTGGACGTGCCCGATCAGTTGATCAGTTGGCCGGGGTGCCCCCGTCCGGCGGCTCGGCGTCGGGCGCGGGGTCGGGCGAGGTCTCGCGCAGGTCCGCCGCGATCGACCTGGCCTCGTCGATCGTGCGCTGCGAGTGGGCCAGCCGCTCGTCCTCGTCGGGGGTCTGCACCTCGGGCACCTCGTTCACGTCGGGCATGGCCCTGGGTTGCCGGGCGGTGGGCGGCACAAACTTGGACAGCGCGTCGGGCGAGGCGTACCGTCGATAACAGCCCACCGGTTCGTAAAGTGCGCGTGCCGGGAACCCGACGAGGAGAGCCCATGTCGACCCGGACGCCCGCGCCGCCCCGCCCCTCCGCGCGGCGGCGCGCCACGTTCACCGCGGTGCTGCTGGTGGTGACCGCCCTGCTGTTCTGGGTGCCGTGGGCCGGCCTGCTGGCGCCCGGCGCGCGGTGGCCGTGGCCGGTGCAGGTGGTGGGCACCGCGTTCTTCGTGGTGGTCTCCGCGGCCTTCCCGCTGCTGCTGGTCCGCGCGCACGGCCGCCGGCACTCCGACCGGGCGTCCCGGGTCGCGCACCTGCTGCTCGGCGTGGCGTGGGTGTTCTTCGCCTGGACGTTGATCACCCACGTGCTGCGCCTGGTCCTGGCGCTCGCGGGCGTGGACAACCCGTTCCGGGCGAGGCTCGTCGCGGTGGTGCTGCTGGTGGTCGCCTCCGCCCTGGTCGTCCACGGCATCCGCGAGGCGCGCCGCGTCCCCCGGGTCAAGAGGACGGACGTGGTGCTGCCGAGGCTGGACCCGGCGTTCGACGGGCTCACCGTCGCGGTGCTGGCCGACACCCACTACGGCGCGATCGACCGCACCAAGTGGTCGCGGGGCACCGTCGAGGCGGTCAACGCGCTGGGCGCGGACGTGGTGGTGCACGTGGGCGACATCGCCGACGGCACGGTGGAGCAGCGGCGCGGCCAGGCGGCCCCGCTGGGCGACGTGCGGGCGGCGCACCGGTTCTACGTGTCGGGCAACCACGAGTACATCGGCAACGCCCAGGCGTGGCTCGACCACATGACCGAGCTGGGCTGGACGAGCCTGCACAACCAGCACCGGGTGCTGGAGCGCGGCGGCAAGCGCCTGGTCTTCGCGGGCGTGGACGACGTCACCGCCGTGCACTCCGGCGAACCCGGCCACGCCGCCGACCTGGACGCGGCGCTGTCCGGCACCCGCACCGACGACCCGGTGGTGCTGCTGGCGCACCAGCCCAGCGAGATCGGCAAGGCCGTCGCGGCCGGCGTGGACCTCCAGCTGTCCGGGCACACCCACGGCGGGCAGATCTGGCCGTTCCACCTGCTGGTGCGGTTGCAGCAGCCGGTGCTGGCCGGGCTGAGCCGGCACGGCGAGCGCACCCGGCTCTACACCAGCCGCGGCGCGGGGTTCTGGGGCCCGCCGCTGCGGGTGTTCGCACCCAGTGAGATCTCCCTGCTGACGCTGCGCGCCGCCTGAGGCGGCATGATCGGCCCATGAGGGTCGTGGTGGTGGGTGCGAGCGGGTTCGTCGGGCAGCACGTCGTGGCGCGGCTGCGGGCGTCCGGGCACGGGGTGACGTCGGTGGCGCGCACGGCGCGGGCGGGGGTCGACCACGCGCTGGACGCGACGACGGCCACGGCGGCGGACTTCCGCGCGCTGCTGGCCGGGCACGACGGCGTGGTGTTCGCGGCGGGCGCGGACGACCGGGAGACGCCGCGCCGGCCCGCCTACCCGGTGTTCCAGCGCGGCAACGTGGCGCCGGTCGTGCGGCTGCTCACCGCGGCCCGCGAGGAGGGCCTGACCCGGGCCGTCGTGCTCGGCTCGTACTACACGCACTTCCACCGCGAGCACCCGCAGTGGCGGCTGGCCGAGCGCCACCCGTACGTCCGGAGCCGGGTGGCGCAGGCGCGCGGGGCGCGGGAGGCGGCCGGGCCGGACCTGCCGGTGGCGGTGCTGGAGCTGCCGTTCGTGTTCGGGCGGGCGCACGACCGGCTGCCGAACTGGGCCGGGCCGCTGGACGCGTGGGTGCGGTCGCGCTCGCCGCTGGTGGCCCCGCCCGGCGGCAGCGCCGCGACGACGGCCGCGCACGTGGCCGAGGTCGCGGTGGACGCGCTGGAGCGGGCGTCCGGCGAGGACCTGCCGGTGGCGCTGGAGAACCTGACGTGGGCGGAGATGATCGGCCGCGTCGCCGAGGCCGCGGGGCACGCGCGACCGGTCCGCCGGCTGCCCGGCGCCGCGGTGCGGGCCGGGCTGCTGGCGACGGGGCTCGCGCACCGGTTGCGGGGCAGGCAGTCCGGGTTGGACCCGCGCCACCTGGGCGGGCTGCTGCTGCGCGAGCTGTTCCTCGCGCCGGGGCGCGGCGGTTCGATCGACGCGGCGGTCGCGGAGACCTTCCCGCGCGACTGACGGGCGGCGGCAGTCGGGCAGTGGCGACGGTCCGGCAGCGCGGGCTATCCGGCAGCGGGGCCGTCCGGCAGGAGCGGCCGTTCAGTAGCGGCGACCGCCGGAGGGGGGCGGCGGCTCGTCGTAGTCGTAGTCGTCGTCCTCCGGGAGGTCGAACGGCAGCGGCCGGTTCGTCCAGGAGTCCAGCAGCAGCACGAGCGCGGCGAACACGACGACCACGGCCCCGACCCAGGCCAGGCCGCCCCACACCATGACCCCCGCCAGCAGCAGCATCGGCACCACCAGGAACAGGATGAACGGGTCGATCCGACCGAACTTCCTGCTTGCCGAACCCGCCATCAACGTCCTCCCAGTCAAGCGCCTCCCTGGGTGAACTTACGCGATCGCGTTCACCCGGCGGTCAACCGGGCGTCACCGACCGCGTTGTTCGCGGTCCGGGTACTGGCCCCGAGAGCGTTCCACAACGGTGGCCACGACGGCCAGCAGGACCATGCCGACGCCGAGCCCGAGGTGCAGCAGGTTGTCGGCGGCGTTGAAGGGCGCGAAGTTCGCGCCGCCGTCCTCGCCGACGATCGAGCCGTAGACCCAGAGCAGCAGGTAGGCGAACCCGCCGGCGACCAGGAACAGCCGGGCGGTGCCGCGCGCCCGGGAGCCGAGGACGCCCGCGACGCCGAACAGCAGGTGCACGAGGTTGTGCAGCACTGAGACCTGGAACACACCGAACAGCAGGGCGTGGGAATGCGTGCCGGCGAAGGCCATCTGGTCGTACAGGGTGGTCACGCCCGGTACGAAACCGAGCACGCCGACCACCAGGAACACCGCGCCCACGAGCAGTGCGAACGCCTGCACAGGCCGGCGACCTGCCTTGACGCGTTCCGCCGAGGTCGTCATCTCGCTCCTCCCATCAGCTCTATCCTGACCGTCATACCCGGAGCCACCGCGACGAAACGGGGGCCGGGTGCGACGCGGAACAGGTGGAACCGGGCTTCATGACCATCGACGTCTTCATGCCGTTCTACGGCGACGTGACCCTCATGCAGGAGGCCGTGCGCAGCGTCCTCGCGCAGCGGGACCAGGACTGGCGGCTGACCGTGGTCGACGACGGCCAGCCGGTCGACGTCGCCGGGTGGTTCACCGAGCTGGGCGACCCCCGGGTGCGGTACCTGCGCAACGAGCGGAACCTGGGCGTGACGGGCAACTTCAACCGCTGCCTGGACCTGGTCGAGCACGACCTCGTGGTGCTCGTGGGCAACGACGACCTGATGCTGCCCGACTACGTCGGGCGGGTGCGGGCGCTGCACGCGCGGTTCCCGACCGCGGGGATCGTGCAGCCGGGCGTCGAGGTGGTGGACCAGCACGGCGCGCCGGCCCTCGGCCTGGTGGACCGGGGCAAGCGCCGGGCGTACGCGCCGAGGGTCGAGGGGCCGACTGCGTTCTCCGGCGAGGACCTGGCGGTGTCGCTGCTGCGCGCGAACTGGCTGTTCTTCCCCTCGTTGTGCTGGAAGGCGGACGCGGTCCGCGAGGTCCGGTTCCGCGAGGAGTTCACCGTCGTGCAGGACCTGGCGCTGGTGCTGGACCTGGTGGCGCGCGGCGTGGTGCTGGTGGCCGACGACGAGGTGTGCTTCCGGTACCGCAAGCACGTCGGCTCGGAGACCTCGCGGGCCATCTCGGACGGCACGAGCTACACCGAGGCCGGGAACCTGTTCCACGAGTACGGGGACCGCTTCGCCGCGCTGGGCTGGAACCGGGCGGCGCGGGTCGCGCGCTCGCACGTGCTGTGGCGGCTGCTCGCGCTGGCGTCGCTGCCCGCCGCGCGCTCCAACCCCGCCGCGGCGAAGGTGCTGCTGAAGCATGCGTTCGGCCGCTGATACCGGCGTGAGTGACTGACCACTTACTAATGCACCTCCTCTGACCAGGCACGCTTGACACGGCTTCGCAGTCGTGTGTTCACTCGTGCATAGAGTGAGTGACCAACCACTCACACAAGGAGGAAGTCATGTCCCAGGTCTCCGCGGAGCAGGTGCTGGAGGTCGTGCTCCCCGGCGTGGTCGAGCCCGGCGGGTTCGAGCTGCGCCACCGCCCGGTGCCCTCCCCCGGTCCGGGTCGGGCGCTGCTGCGGGTCGAGGCGTCCGGGGTGTCG
This sequence comes from Saccharothrix sp. DSM 118769, assembly GCF_052936295.1. Lineage (NCBI taxonomy): Bacteria > Bacillati > Actinomycetota > Actinomycetes > Pseudonocardiales > Pseudonocardiaceae > Saccharothrix > Saccharothrix sp. DSM 118769. Next base: position 5,314,126 of record NZ_CP193627.1, read on the forward strand.
TTCGCCGAGAAGCAGATGCGCCTGGGCAGGTACTACGACCAGCCGGCGTTCCCCTTCGTGCCCGGCTACGACCTGGTGGGCGTGGTGGCGGAGGTCGGCGCGGGCGTGGACCCGGGTCTGGTCGGCGGCCGGTTCGCGGCGCTGACCAAGGTCGGCGGCTGGACGACCCACGCCCTGGTGGAGGCGGCCGACCTGGTGCCGGTGCCGGCGGGGGTCGATCCCGCCCAGGCGGAGGCGTTGGTGGTCAACGGGATCACGGCCTGGCGGATGCTGCACGGCGTCGCGCGGGTGCGGGCCGGGCAGACGGTCCTGGTGCACGGCGCGAGCGGCGGCGTCGGGTCGCTGCTGGTGCAGCTCGCCCGCCTGGCCGGCGCCGAGGTGATCGGCACGTCCTCGGCGCGCAACCTCGACGCGGTGCGCGCGCTGGGCGCCGTCCCGCTCGACTACCGCGCCGACGACGTGCCCGCCCGGGTGCGCGAGCTGGCCCCCGGCGGGGTGGACGCGGTGTTCGACCACGTCGGCGGCCCGGGCGTGCTGGACTCCTACCGGCTGCTCGCGAAGGGCGGCGCGCTGGTGGCCTACGGCAGCGCGTCCACGAAGGACACCTCCGGGTCGGCGAAGGCGGCGGTGCTCAAGCTGTTCGTGCGGTTGCTGTGGTGGAACGCGCTGCCCAACGGCCGCACCGCGACGTTCTTCAACGTCTGGGCGGGCAAGCGCGACGCGGCGGGCTTCCGCGCGAAGGTCGCCCGCGACCTGGGCGCGGTGCTGGCGCTGGTGGCCGACGGCTCCCTGGCCCCGTTGATCGCCGCCCGCGTGCCGCTGGAGCGGATCGCGGACGCCGTGCGGCTGGCCGAGTCGGGCACGGTCACCGGCAAGGTCGTCGTCGTCCCCTGACGCCGCCCCGACGGCGGGCCGGGGTCTTCCCGAAGCCGGGCACCGGCGCGTGATCACCCGGGACCGGGGGCGGGGGCCCGGGGGAAGGCCGGGTCGAGGCCGTCGAAGGACACCCGCCGCACCAGCGCCGTGCCCAGGTGGCCGACCGGAGCACGGCCGGGCCGGTGTCGGTGGACACCGCGTCGGTGGGCACCGCGTCGGTGGGCACCGCGTCGGCGGGCACCGCGTCGGCGGCCCGCCCGTCCTGCCGCGACGGGGTCCGCTCGACCGGCCCGCGGGCGCCCGTCCGCCGGAGGTGGTGCGAGAGCCGGCTGCGGTTCGCGGGTGCGGTCCGCCGGACTACCCTGGGGTGACCGCACCCGCGACCGCGCGGTGGGATGATCCGGTCGGGAGGTCGTCCGTTCCGACGTGACGAACCCGGACCCTTGGGGGTGGGCATGATCGGCGGTAGGCGGTTTCGCGGTCTGCTGGGGCGCCTGTCGGAGCACACCGCCCAGGCGCTGCTCGACTCGGGCGCGCGGGTGGACTACGCCTCGGACGACGTCCTGCTCCACCGGGGCGACGACGCGGGCCACGTCGTGCTGCTGCTGACCGGCGCGGTCAAGGTGCACGCCGACGCGCCGGACCGGGCGCTGCTGGGGCTGCGGACGGCGGGCGACCTGGTCGGCGAGATGGCCGCGCTGGACGGCGCGCCGCGCAGCGCGACGGTCGTGGCCTGCGCCCCGGTGACCGCGCGGCTGATCGACCGGCGCCGGTTCCGCATCCTGCTCGACCGCCACCACGAGCTGTTCGTGGAGCTGGCCCGCACCGTCGTCGAGCAGATCCGCTGGTCCAACGAGCTGCGCCGGGTCGTGTCCGGGCCTGCTTCCGCCCGCGTCGGCCGGGTGCTGCTGCACCTGGCGCGCAGCCACGGGCACCGCGCGCCGGACGGCACGTGGACGCTGGCCGTCGGGCTGGGCAACGTCGAGCTGGCCTCGATCGCCGGGATGAAGCCCCGCACCGCCGAGAAGGGCTTCGCCGAGCTGCGCGACGCCGGCCTCGTGCGCACCCACACCCGGCGGGTGATCGCCATCCCGGACCTGGAGGGCCTGAACCACCTCGTCGCCGGCGGGGACCCCGCGGCGACGCGCTGACCCGGTCGGTCCCCTCCGCGACCCGGCGGTGCCACTCCCCGGTGGCGCTTCCCCCGGTGTCGCTCCTTTGATGTCGCTCCCCCCGGCCGCGGTGGGCCGCACCCCCCAGGCGGCCCACCGCGGCCATCCGGCCGTTCCCGGCGCGGGCGGCCCCCCAGTTCGGCCGCCCGTGCCAGGCGTGCCCACTGTGTACGGTCGCGTGTGCACACCGCTTGTGCGTTCCTGCAATCCGCAGGTGCGGGGCTTGCGCGGTGAACGTGGTGTGGCGGCGGTCACGCGTGTGATCATCCGGTCGTGATCACGTGGGTGGGTGGGTCGCCGTGCACGGGCAAGAGCACCGCGGCGGCCCGGTCGGGGTTGCCGGTCCACTCGTGCGACGAGCACGTCGAGCGGCACGCCGCCGAGGTGCCGGGCGGGGCGGCGGCGCGGGTGCTCGCCCCGGGCGTGGCCGAGCGGTTGGCGCAGCCGGTGGACGTGCAGGTGCGGCAGGTGCCGGCCGCCTACCGCGAGGAGTTCCCGCTGCTCGTGCGGACGTGCGCGCGCTGGGCGGGCCGGTGGTCGTGGAGGGGGCGGCGCTGCTGCCCGACCTGGAGGCGGCGTTCCGGCGGTGGATGGCGCGGGACGCCCGGTTCGCGCGGGTCGTGGCCCGCCGGGCGCGGGCGCTGGGCTACCGGGTGGAGGTGGCCGACGGGACGCGACCGGTCGTCGGCCTGCCGGTCGGCGCGGGACCGGTCGACCCGGCCCCGGTCGACCCGGACCCGGTCAGCCGGTGACCGGTCGGTCCGGGACGAGGATGCCGAGCGGGTCGCTGACCGGGAACGGGTCGGCGCGCCGGAACCGGTGGAGCACCAGCGCCGCCGCGCAGGTTCCCCACAGGCCGAACAGCGCGCAGGACGTCCCGGCGACGACCGCCACCCACGCCGGGAGGACCTCGCCGGTCATCCGCGCCACCGGGTAGGAGCCCGGCACCAGCAGGAGCGGCATCAGCAGGTGGAACGCCCTCGTCAGGAGCGGGGAGCCGGGCCGCAGCGACTGGAGGTCCGGCCGGCGGGGCTGCCGGTTCTCGTCGAGCAGCGACGTCCACCAGCGCGCGCGGTGCACCGGCACGACGTCCGCGCCGGCCCGGTCGACCCAGTCGAGCGCCCTCGCCTCGCCGGCCAGGCCGACCAGCTCCAGCAGGTGCCGCAGCCGGAGCAGGCCGCGGCCCTGCGCGCGGGCCAGGGCGGCGCGCAGGTCGTCCACGCGGAGCACCGCGGCCAGGTCGTCCAGCACGTCGTCGGGCGCGGTGGCGGCGAGTGCGCACCGCCGGACGCGGCCCGCCCGGCGCACGAGGAGCCACGCGGTGTCGTCGGTCCAGGCCAGGCCGACCGCGCCGGCGTCGTCGACGGTGGCGACCTTGAGCCCGTCGCGCAGGCCGTCGAACGTCTCGGGGGCGGGGCCGAGCAGCAGCGTGCCGCCGGGCGTGGGCACCACGCGACGGGGTCGGGCGGCCCGCTCCAGCAGCAGCTCGCGCACCACCTCCGGCCTCTCCGGCACCCACACCGCGGTCCGCACCGCCACCACCCCCGTCACCCCGAAGTCGGGCGCAGCGTAGACGCCGCGCCCGGCCCCGGGGTAGCGCGGTCACGCGCCGCGACGCGTCCACTGCTGGTTGTCGCCGCCGTTGCACGAGTACTGCTTGACCACGGCGCCGTCCGCGCTCGACGCGCTGGTCACGTCGAGGCACTTGCCGCTGTGCCGGGCCACCGCGCGGTGGTGCGAGCCGGTGGCCTGGAGCTGCCACTGCTGGTTCTGGCCGCCGGTGCACGCGTACTGGGCGACGGCCGCGCCGTCGGCGGTGGAGGAGTCGGCCACGCCCAGGCACTTGCCGCTGTGCCGGGCGATCAGCCGCGCGTACCCGCCGCCCGCGTCCTCCACCTGCCACTGCTGGTTCTGCCCGCCATTGCACGGGTACTGCTTGAGCGCGGCGCCGTCGGTGCGCGAGGAGCTGGGGATGTCGGCGCACTTCCCGCTGTGCCGGGCGACGAGGGTCTCGTAGGGCGTGCCGCCGCCGACGGGGTCCACGGTGCCGGTGGCGGTGTCGACGGCGACCTGCGGCGACCAGCTCATCGCCATGGTGGTGGCGGAGGGGAAGCGCAGCGGCAGCCACACGTAGCGGGACTCGGTGACGCGCCCGCCCCACGCCCCGGCCCACCGGTCGCCCAGGTAGAGGTAGGAGGTGGTCAGGCTGCCCTGCACGGGCAGCACGTAGGCGGCCTGCGAGCCGTAGGCGGTGCCGTCGCCGACGTCGCTCAACCCGCTCCAGGTGCCGGTGACGCTGCTCGCGGTGGCGTACTTCTGCTGGTTGGGGCTCCAGCCGGTGGCGCCGGAGGTGAGCAGGAAGTACACGCCGCCGCGCTTGAACAGCGCGGGCGCCTCGCGGTAGGAGCCGGGCCACAGGGTGCGCACCAGCGAGGCGACGCCCAGGTAGTCCGGGGTGAGCCGGTAGACGTGCAGGTCGGCGTTCTCCCGGGCGGCGGAGATCATGTAGCCGGTGCCGTCGTCGTCGCGGAACAGGGTGATGTCGCGGGACATGTGCCCCAGCGGCCGGAAGCTGCCCCGGTAGGAGTAGTCGCCGTCGACGGTGGAGGAGGTGGCGACGGCGGCGCGGGCCTCGCCGTAGTCGCTGCCGTTCTCCTTGTGCATCCACATGACGAACTGGCCGGTGGAGCTGTTGAGCACCACCTTGGGCCGCTCGATGTTGGCGTAGCCGAGTTCGGCCGCCGACGACCGGGTGAGCACGTCGCGGCGGAACTCCCAGGTGCGCAGGTCGGTCGACCGGTACGCGGAGACCGACCGGAACGTGTTGTCGGCGTTGCGGTTCTCGCCGAACCAGTAGTAGTAGGAGCCGACCTTGAGCACGCCGCCGCCGTGGGCGTGCACGACGGCGCCGGCGGTGTCGGTGAACTGGACGCCGTTGGTCACCGTGACGACCGCCGCCCTGGCCGGGACCGCGACCGCGGTGAGGGCCAGCAGGGCGGCGGTCGTTCCGAGCGCGAAGCGTCTGCGCAGCATCGCGACGCTCTCCTTCCTCGTTGAAAGAGATCGCCTCGGCGGTGAAGGCTCGTCGCCGACCGTAGTTGTCGAACGGGTTCGGCGGAAGGCGCTCAGCGCAGCAGCACCAGCGCCTCCCACGGGCCCAGCGCGGCGCGCCCGTCGGCCACGCGCGGCTCGTCGGAGTTGGCGAGCACGACGTGCCGCGCCTCCCAGCCCGGTTCCAGCCCGGCGGTCACGGGCTCGCCGCCGAGGTTGGCCACGACGAGCAGCCGCCGCTCCCCCAGCGTGCGCTCGTAGCAGTACAGGGCGGGGTGCTCGGGGTGCAGCATGCGGAAGTCGCCGACGGCCACGACGGGGTGCTCGTGGCGCAGCGCGATGAGCCGCCGGTAGTGGTTGAACACCGAGCGCGGGTCGTCGTACTGCGCGGCGGCGTTGAGCCAGGTGTGGTTGGGGTTGACCGCGATCCACGGTTGGCCGGTGGTGAACCCGGCGTTGGGGGTGTCGTCCCACTGCACGGGGGTGCGGGCGTTGTCGCGGCCCATGGCGCGCAGGCCGCGCAGCACGACCTCCGGGTCCACGCCGCCGGCGACCGCCTCGCGGTGGTGGTTGAGCGACTCGACGTCGCGCAGGTCCTCGGCGGAGGCGAACGGGGCGTTGGTCATGCCCAGCTCCTCGCCCTGGTAGACGTAGGGCGTGCCGCGGTGCAGGTGCAGCACGGTGGCCAGCGCGGTCGCCGACTCGCGCCAGTGCTCGCCGTCGTCGCCGAAGCGGGACACCACGCGCGGCTGGTCGTGGTTGTTCCAGTACAGGCTGTTCCAGCCGACCTCGCCGAGCGCGGTCTGCCAGCGCCCCAGGGACGCCTTGAGCAGCCGCAGGTCCAGCGGTCGCGGGTCGAACTTGCCGCCGGGGCCGTGGTCGAGGGAGACGTGCTCGAACTGGAACACCATGTCGACCTCGCGCCGCGCGGGGTCGGTGAACAGCACCGCGTCCTCCCACGTGACGCCGGGCATCTCGCCGACGGTGAGGAACTCGCCGTCGCGCCCGCCGAACACCTCGCGGTGCATCTCCTGGAGGAACTCGTGCACGCGCGGCCCGGTGGCGAAGTGCGGGAACCCGTCGCCCAGGCCGGCCACGCCGGTGGTCGCCCCGTCCGGCAGGGCCGGGTCCTTGGAGATGAAGTTGATCACGTCCATCCGGAAGCCGTCCACGCCCCGGTCGAGCCACCACCGCATCATGTCGTGGACCGCCTCGCGGACCTCGGGGTTCTCCCAGTTGAGGTCGGGCTGCTTGCGGTCGAACAGGTGCAGGTAGTACTCCCCCGTGGTCTCGTCCAAGTGCCAGGCGGGACCGGAGAAGAACGACCCCCAGTTCGTGGGCTCCGCGCCGGGCTGCCCGGCTTCGAACCCCTCGCGCGGCGGGCGCCACCAGTACCAGTCGCGCTTCGGGTCGTCCCGGGACGAGCGGGACCCGACGAACCACGGGTGCTCGTCGGAGGTGTGGTTGACCACCAGGTCCATGACCAGCTTCATGCCGCGCGCGTGCAGCTCCGCCACGAGGGCGTCGAAGTCGGCGAGCGTGCCGAACGACGGGTCGATCGCCCGGTAGTCGGAGATGTCGTAGCCGTTGTCGGCCTGCGGGGAGGCGTAGACCGGGGAGAGCCAGACGACGTCGACGCCCAGCCGTTGCAGGTGGTCCAGCCGCGCGGTGAGACCCGCCAGGTCGCCGACGCCGTCGCCGTCGGAGTCGGCGAAGCTGCGCGGGTACACCTGGTACACCACGGCGGACTGCCACCACGTGGCCTGGTCGGAAGTCATCGGCGTCCCTCGTGCGTCGGTGCGGGGCTGCTGATCAGTTCACCGTGGACGGCGGCGCGCGGCAACCCCCGACCGTTCGGGGGTTGCCGCGCGTCCCGGGATCAGGAGCCGTCGTCGTCCGGGTGGACGCCGGGGCCGTGGTCGGTGTCCCCGGGCGGCGCGATGGGCGTGGGGCTGAGCGACGCCTCGTCCTCGCCCTCCTCCAGCAGGGTGGCCGCCGCGCCGACGACGCGCGGGTCGGGTTCGCCGACGACCTCGACGTCCTTGTCGTCGTAGTCGATGCGGGCCAGGACGCTGCGCATGGCCTCGATGCGGGCGCGCTTCTTGTCGTTGCTCTTGACGACCGTCCACGGCGCGCTGGCCGTGTCGGTGGCGCGGAACATGGCGACCTTGGCCTCGGTGTAGGCGTCCCAGCGGTCGAGCGAGCGGATGTCGTTGGGGCTGAGCTTCCACTGCCGCACCGGGTCGACCTGGCGGATCAGGAACCGGGTCCGCTGCTCGGCCCGCGACACCGAGAACCACAGCTTGACCAGCACGATCCCGTCGTCGACGAGCATCTTCTCGAACGTGGGGGCCTGGCGCGTGAACCGCTGGTACTGCTCGTCGGTGCAGTAGCCCATCACCCGCTCGACCCCGGCCCGGTTGTACCAGGAGCGGTCGAACAGCACGACCTCGCCGGCGGTGGGCAGGTGGTTGACGTAGCGCTGGAAGTACCACTCGCCCTGCTCGCGGTCCGTGGGCTTGCCCAGCGCCACGACGCGCGCGCCGCGCGGGTTGAGGTGCTCGGTGAACCGCTTGATGGTGCCGCCCTTGCCGGCGGCGTCGCGGCCCTCGAACACGATGACCATGCGCCCGCCGGTGTCCTTGATCCAGTACTGGAGCTTGAGCAGCTCGATCTGGAGCAGCCGCTTGGACACGTCGTACTCCTCGCGCGACATCCGCTCGGGGTACGGGTAGTTCTCCCGCCAGGTGTCGATCGGCGTGCCGTCGGGGTGGCGCAGCACCGGGTCGTCGGCGTCGTCGTAGTCCACCACCAACTCGGAGATGTCGAGTCCGGGGAACCGGTCGGAGAGGTCGAACGCGCTGTTCACGCCCCCGGACGTACCCTGCGGCGGGGTGCCGCAAACTGCGGTGTCACCCGACGGGCGGGACGCGGTAGGCGACGAACGAGGTGCGCCGGCGCAGGGCGAACCCGAGCGACTCGTAGAGGCGGATCGCCGGGGTGTTCGCGGCGGAGGCGTGCATGATCGGGACATCGCCGCGGGCGCGGATGCCGTGGGCGACGGCCAGCACGAGGCGGGTGGCCAGGCCCCGGCCGCGCCAGGCCGGGTCGGTGCACACGGCGCTGATCTCGGTGTGGCCGGGCGGGCGGAGGCGTTCGCCGGCCATCGCGACGAGGGCGCCGTCGACGCGGACGCCGAGGTAGGTGCCCAGTTCGACGGTGCGCTCGCGGAACGGGCCCGGCCGGGTGCGGGCGACCAGGTCGAGCATCTCGGGGACGTCGTCGGGTCCCAGGCGCACGGCCTCGGGGTAGGGCCGGGCGGCGACGCCCGCGTCGACCAGCTGCACGCCCGCGATGCGGTCGACCGCCTCCCAGTGCGGCGGCGGGGTGAGCGCGGTGTTCATCGGCACGACCGCGCCGGGACCGGCGAGGACCGCGAGGTCGGCCCACGCGTCGTCGTCGGCGTCGGCGGGCAGGGCGTGGAACGGGGCGACGTCCTGCCGGTAGCGCAGCACCCGGCCGCGCCGCTCGGCGAAGTGGGCGTGGCGACCGGTCAGGGACGCCCACGACGGGTTGTCCAGCACCGACCACCCGTCCGGCACCGACCGCTCGTCTGACCCGGATCGCCCGCCCGGCACGGATCGCCCGCCCGGCGCCGACCGCTCGTCCAGCACCGACCGCACCCCGACCCGCCCGGGGCTGTCCGACGACGACATGCCGACCTCCACGCTTGTTCGTTGGCCGACGAAGAATGCGTTCGGCGGTGACGCCCTGTCCACCGCGCCCACATGGCGGACGCGCCGCCGAAATGCCGTGTGATGCGGAGCACACCGGTATTCCACCCCGCGACGCAGTTTGAGTCGTATAGACTCAAACCATGCTCACCAGGCAGGAAGCCCTCGACCGGGTCGAACGAGCCCGCGACGCGGCCGACCTGTTCGGCCCCCGCGACCTCACACGGCACACCGAGGCGCAGCGCCTCTACCGGTCACTCGCCACCGTCCTGCACCCCGACAAGACCGGCCCCCACGACACCAGGGCCCACACCGCCGCCGCCCGCCTCACCCGCCTCCACCACGAGTGGCAGCACACCCCCGCCACCGAGCTGCACAGCCCCACCGCCACCTACCGCCCCACCCGCCCGCACGCCACCGGCAGCGTCGCCACCCTCTACCTCACCGACGGCCCCCACGTCGTCAAGCTCGTCCGCAACCCCGCCCTCAACCCCCTCCTGCACGCCGAGTGGCACGCCCTCACCACCCTGCGCCGCCTCACCGACCGGCACCCCTGGCTGCGCCCCTACTACCCCCGCCTCCTCGACACCTCCGGCGACGTCCCCCGCGGCGACCGCGCCTTCACCGTCCTCGAACCCCTCACCGACGGCTTCACCACCCTCACCGAGGTCGGCAAAGCCTTCCCCCGCGGGCTCGACGGCCGCGACTACGCCTGGATGCACCGCCGCCTGCTGCGCGCCGTCGCCGGCGCCCACCTCGCCGGCCTCGTCCACGGCGCGATCACCGCCGACAACGTCCTCGTCCACCCCGAGCAGCACGGCATCGTCCTCGTCGGCTGGACCTTCGCCGTCGAGGCAGGCCAACCACCCCTCGCCACCGACCGGACCACCCGCTACCCGCCCGAGGTCCACAGCGGACACCCCCTCACCCCCGCCGCCGACGTCCACATGGCGCACGCGCTCATGCTCGACCTCCTCGCACCCGGCGAAACCCGCCACCGCGCCTTCGCCCGCGGCTGCACCCAGGACGACCCGCACCGCCGACCCGACGCCGCCGACCTGCTCACCGAGTACGACGAGCTGCTCGACGACCTCTACGGCGAACGCACCTACCGACCGTTCACCCTCCCCACCCCGACCACCGACACGACAGGAGCCTGACCATGGGACACGGCAAGTGGGACGACAACGCCTACGCGGCGGCCAAGACCTTCCGCGCCGCCAAGGGCATCGACGACTTCGGCTACACCGCCACCATGCGCAAGACCCCGTCCGCCAACTGGAAGGCCGACCCCTCCCTTGACCCCAAGGGCGTCACCGCCCGCGAGTGCCGCGACTCGCCCGACCACGCCGACTCCACGCCCATCGCCGTCCTCTTCGACGTCACCGGCTCCATGGGCCGCGTCCCGCAGATCATGCAGCGCAAGCTCGGCAAGCTGCACGGCCTCATCCAGCGCAAGGGCTACCTCACCGACCCCCAGCTCCTCTTCGGCGGCATCGGCGACGCCGACAGCGACCGCGTCCCCTTCCAGGTCGGCCAGTTCGAGTCCGACAACCGCATGGACGAACAGCTCCGCACCATCTTCCTGGAGGGCAACGGCGGCGGGCAGAAGAGCGAGTCCTACGAACTCGCCGCCTACTTCGTCGCCCGCCACGTCGTCACCGACGCCTGGCGGAAGCGCGGCCGCAAGGGCTACCTCTTCCTCATCGGCGACGAGCTCAACAAGCCCCGCCTCGAAGCGCGCCACATCCGCCGCGTCATCGGCGACGACGTCGCGCAGGACATCGACCCCGCCTCCGTCTACCGCGAACTCGCCCGCAAGTGGCACGTCTACTTCGTGCTCCCCAACCAGTCCGCCTACTACAACGACCCCCGGATCGCCGACCACTGGCGCGACCTGCTCGGCCAGAACTTCCTCAAGCTCGACGACCCCGGCGCCGTCTGCGAGCTGATCGCCGCCACCATCGGCCTCGAAGAACGCGTCGTCGACCTCGACCAGGCGCTGGTCGACCTCGCCGAGGTCGGCTCCGCCGCCGAGGGCGAAGCCGTCGGCAAGGCCCTCGTCCAGGTCGGCGCACGCACCCCCGCCACCCGCCGGAGCACCCCGCCCGCCCTCGACGGCCCCGACGACGTCACCCTCGCATGACCACCGACCTCACCGGCCACGTCATCGTCGTCGGGCTCGGCTTCGGCGACGAGGGGAAGGGAGCGGTCGTGGACGCCCTGTGCCACGACCGCCCCACCACCGCCGTCGTCCGCTTCAACGGCGGCGCCCAGGCCGCGCACAACGTCATCGCCGACGGCCGCCACCACACCTTCAGCCAGTACGGGTCGGGCACGCTCGCCGGCGTGCCCACCCACCTCTCCCACCACGTCCTCGTCGAACCCATCGCCCTCGCCGCCGAGACCCGCGAACTCGAAGCCCTCGGCGTCCCCGACCCCCTCGGCACCCTCACCGTCGACGCCGACGCGCTCCTCACCACCCCGCTCCACGTCGCCGCCAACCGCGCCCGCGAGGACGCCCGCGGCACCGCCCGCCACGGCTCCTGCGGCAAGGGCATCGGCGAAACGGTCTGGTACTCCCTCCTGCGCGGAGCCGCCGAAGGCGACCTCGTCGAACACCAACGCGTCCTCGGCACCCCCGGCCCCGCGCCCACCGTCGGCGACTGCGCCCACCCCGCCGGCCTGCGCCGCAAGCTCGACGCCCTCGCCCGCTTCTACGAACCCCTCATCGGCGACGGCACGGACGTCGACGGCCTCGTCGCCCTCTACCGCGACTTCGCCGCCGCCGTCCGCACCACCGACCGCCACCACGTCGCCCGCCTCGCCGACACCGACACCGGGAAGGGCCGGCTCGTCCTCGAAGGCGCCCAGGGCGTCCTGCTCGACCAGCACCACGGCTTCCACCCCCACACCACCTGGTCCACCACCACCCCCCACAACGCCCGCGCCCTCCTGCACGGCCGCCCCGCCACCACCCTCGGCGTCACCCGCACCTACCAGACCCGCCACGGCGCGGGCCCCCTGCCCACCGAGGACCCCGCCCTCCTCACCCGCTTCCCCGAGCGCCACAACGACACCGGCCACTACCAGGGCGCCTGGCGCACCGGGCACCTCGACGCCGGACTCCTCACCCACTCGGTCGCCGCCTGCGACGGCCTCGACGGCCTCGCCGTCACCCACCTCGACGCCACCGGCCTCCGGGTCGCCACCGCCCGGGGCACCCGCGACATGCCCGACCCGCAACGGTGGATCTCCGACCACCTCGACCTGCCCGTCCTGGTCACCGGGCACGGCCCCGACCGCACCGACTACACCGTCCGGGAGTGCGCGACAATCACCCCATGATCGAGTCGACCCCGGTGTCGGTGGACGTGCTGGCCCTGCGCTTCGACCCGACCGCGCGCACCGTCCTGCTCGGCACCGCGCCCCGCGCCGCCGAACCGTTCGCCGGGGACCTCGCCCTCCCCGGCGTCCTCCTCGGCCTCGGCGAACGGCTCCGCGACGCCGCCCGCCGCGCGGTGACCGACAAGCTCGGCCTGCCCGCCGACGCCGTCTCCGCCACCGGCCAGCTCGCCACCTTCGACGAACCCTCCCGCGACCCCCGCGGCCCCACCCTGTCCGTCGCCCTCTGGGCCACCCTCGACCCGGCCCGCCTCACCGACGGCCCGACCCACTGGGCGTTCCTCGCCGAGGTCCCGCCCCTGGCCTTCGACCACGACCGCATCGTCGCCGACTGCCGCCCGCTGCTCGCCGACAAGCTCTGGCGCGACCCCGCGTTCACCGCCGGCCTGCTCGGCCCCGAGTTCACCACCGCCCAGGCCCTCGACCTCACCGAGGCCCTCACCGGCGACCGCCCGTACCCCGCCAACCTGGGCCGCACCATGGAACGCGTCCCCGGCCTCCGGCGCACCACCCAGCACGCCGCCGCCCTGCCCAAGGGCGGCCGACCACCCTCCGTGTGGCGCTGGGACTCATAAGGCACCCGAACGGGTACCCCTCCCCCGTCACCGGACAGAGGAGGACCACATGCAGCCACACCCCTTCCCCTTCGCACCCTGGGTCTGGCGCGACGCGGTGACCGTCCTGGACGACCCCAACAGGCAGACCGCCCAGGACCGCGACCGCCCCGACGTGGGCCTGCTCGGCTACGAGGTCGACGCGGTCGACGGCCGCATCGGGCGGATCGACGAGCACAACGCCGAACTGCCCGCCGACTGCCTGCTCGTCGACACCGGCACGTGGCTGACCAGCCACCGGGTGGTGCTGCCGGTCGGCGCGGTCGCCGAGGTCGACCACGACGCGAAGCAGGTCCGCGTCGACCGCACCAAGAAGCAGGTCACCGACGCGCCCGGCTACCAACCGGACGACTTCGACGCGGACGACTACCGTCGCCGCCTCGGCGAGTACTACACCGACAGCTACCGCACCAGTCACACGAACCAGTGATCTTTTTTAAGAAACACTGAAGTCATAAAGGTCCTCGAACACTCGACGCCGCGCGGTCACTCCCCCCGCGCGGCGTCGAGCGCGCGGGACAGCTCCTGGCGCACCCGGTCGAACCAGATGCCCTCGTTGGCCGGGTACAGGCCGGGGTGGCCGTTGAGGCGCGCCATGCGCTCGCCGCCGGCGTGGTGGATCGCGATGAGGTCCCACTGCCGGTTGAACACCGGGCTCCCGGAGCTGCCCCGCTCGGTGGGCGTGCGGTAGTGCAGCCGGGTGTCGTCGGCGTCGAGCAGCCGGTTGTCCTGCACCGACAGCATCACCTGCTCGCGACCGCGCGGGTGGCCGATGACGTAGGCGCGGGTCGCCTCGTCGGCGCGCACCACAGGGCGGCGGCGGGCGGGCGGGCAGCGGGTGGCCTGCGCGGGCACGCCGTCCAACTCGGCGACGGTCACGTCCAGCCGGTCCACCGGCGAGGACCACAGCACCCGCCTGATCCGGTGGCCGGGACCGCCCTCCAGGGCGCGGAACGTCACCAGCGCCCGGTCCGGGTGCAGCGCCTGCGGGTGGTCGGCGGACACGACGTGCGCGTTGGTCACCAGCACCACGTCCGGGCAGGACGGGTGCAGCGCCTTGCCGTCGACGAGGAACCCGGTGCCCACTCCCCCGTCGACCGGGTCCTCCACCAGCGCCACGGCCCGGCACCTCTCCAGCGCCGTGCGGAACCACCCGAGGGTCTGGAAGCCGTCGTCGCCGAGCAGCTTCTGGAGGTGGTCGAGCCGGTCGAGGACCTCGTCGCGCATCTCGGCGGGGCCGACCGAGACGCCGCCCGCCGGCCTGCGGTCGAGCAGCGCGCCCGCCAGCACGGGCAGCAGCGACAGGCCGGGCTCGCCCGACGTGTCCAGCTCCCACACGTCCTGCAGCTGCCGCAGGGTGCCGGCGATCTCGAACGCGTCGGCGCCCGCGCCCAGGTAGGCGTGCAGCCGCTCCACGGCCTCGTCGTGCCGGCCCAGCGCCACGCACGCCTCCAGCGCGGTGCCGTGGTCCCACACGCCGGCGGCGTGCCCGAGGCCGGCGGTCGCGGCCAGCACGTTGCGCGCGATGAGCACCGGGTCGCCGGGCAGGTCCACGCCGTCCCGGCGGGCCCGCACCAGCAGGGCGACCAGGTTGATGCCGTGCCAGGCGAGCCCGGCCTGGTCGTAGACCCGGCGGTAGTGCCCGACGGCCAGCTCCAGCAGCCGCCGCCTGCGCCGCGGCGCGGACGGGGCGGTCGCGACGTACATCTGCTTGTAGGCCCGGCCGAGCAGCCCGCGCGCCTCGGTCGCCTCGTACGGGCTCGCCGCGACGTCCTCCAGCAGGCGTTCGAGCACCGCGACGGCGGCGGTCAGCACGCCCTGGTCCAGCAGCGCCTGCGCGTACTGGCGGCGGATCGTCGGGTCGGCCTCCCCGGACTGGAGGAACGCGTCGGCGACCTCGCGCAGCGGCGCGAAGCACCTCTTGCGCCGCAGCTCGCCCAGCACGCGGTGCGCCTGGTCGAGCGGGTAGGGGCGCTCGTCGACGCGCAGGTGCTCGACCAGCTCCGCGCACAGCGCCGCCACCCGCGGCCGGTCGAGCGCGTCGATCGCGCGGAACAGGTCTCGGGCCGACGTGCGGCGGTCCCAGGTCACCCGGTGGTCACCACTCCTCGTCGAGCATCCCGGCCAGCGCGTCGCGCAGCCCCGCGCCCGCCAGGTACTTGTCCGCGCCGTGTCGCCAGGCGCCGCGGTTGGGCGCGCCGACGTCCACGAGCGCCTTCACGCCCCCGCGGCGGAAGTCGTTGGCCAGCAGCGCGTCCACGCCGGCGACCGGGTCGAGCCGGTCGTAGACGTTCACCCACCGCCGCAGCCCGGCCGGGAAGCCGTCGTCGCGGCTCCACTCGGGGCGGAGCCGGTCCTGCACCTCGTCGATGCCCAGCGGGCTGCCGAACGTGAGCAGGCCGTCCACCGGCGGGCAGCCCGGCAGCCGCTTGAGGCAGTCGTAGGCGATGACGCTGCCCAGGCTGTGCGCCACGACGACGTGCGGGCCGGACCGGTCGGCGCCCTCGGCCAGCGCCCGCAGCACCCGGGAGCGGATCTCGCGCCGGATCGCGTACGACTCGCCCTCGCGCGGGCTGAACTCGGCGTCGAAGAGGTAGTGGTGCACGTCGCGCAGGAACACCTTCATCAGGCGCCGTTTCACCGACCACGGCAGCAGCACGCGTTCCCGCGTCGGGTCGGGTTCGCCGACCGCGGGCAGCGCCGGGTCGTCGGAGGCGAATTCGTCGAGGCCGACCCGGTCGGCCAGTGCCGCGATGAACGCCGCCTCCGCGCCGGTCGAGCGCACGAGCCACCGCATACCGATCTCGGGCGCCTGGCCCTCCAGCGACGAGCGGGCGTTCTCGTGCTCGGCCTCCTCCAGCGGCGCGGGGTGCAGCAGGTCGGCCCAGTAGACGAACGTGCTGGTCACGCCGGACGCGTCGAGGTCGAGTCCGTTCTCGGCGAGCACGCCCCGCCAGCTGCGGCCCAGCCTCGCCGCGGGCGGTTTGTTACCGATGCCGTGGATGAACGTGACGTGCGGCAAGACCGTCCACCCTTTCCCGCGCGAATCGTGCCCAGTGGTACTTCGCCACCGGTCGACACGGCGTTACCAATGGCGAAGTACGTCATCCGGGTGAATTCAGCGGAAATGAACCTATTCGTCCGCGGCGAGCAGCAGGATTTGCGCGGCGACTTCCGCGGGCGCCTCCAGCGGCAGCATGTGACCCGCGTCCTCGACCACGACCGACTCGCCGCCGACCGAGGCGGCGAGGGCCTTGGCGTCGCCCTCCGGGACGAGCCGGTCCTCGTCGCCGACGATCGCCACGACGGGCCGCTCCCCCGCCACGGTGAGCGCGGCCTCCCGGTCGTAGCGGTCGACGGCGGGCCGGAACAGCGCGATCGTCCCGGGCCAGTGCGCCCACACCATGTCGGCGGTGAGGTCGACGTCCTCCCGGCGGGGCTCGTCGCCGAACAGCCACCAGCGCAGGCCGGCGGTCTTCGCGGGCTCGATCTTCTCCCGGATGGTGCGCACCAGCGGCCCGAACGCCCGCTCCAGCTCGCGGACCAGCTTGCCCAGCGCCTTGGGCCACGCCAGCGAGGTCTCCGCCAGGCCGGTGGCCGCCGTGGACACGAACACCACCCCGGCCACGCGCTGCCGGTACAGCCTCGGGCGCCGCTCGGCCATGGCCATCGCCGCCATGCCGCCCATCGAGTGGCCGGCGACGACGACGCCGCCCTCCGGCACCAGCCGCTCGATCAGCTCGCCCAGGTCGTCGCCCAGCTGCTCGATGGTCGCCGTCGCCTTGTCGGCGGGCGTGGACGAGCCGTGCCCCCGGTGGTCGTAGCTGATCACCGCGAGGTCGGGCGGCAGCGCGGCCACCACCCGGTGCCAGCTGCGGTGGTCCAGCGCGTAGCCGTGCGCCAGCACCACGGTCAGCCGCGCGTCCGCCGGACCGCTGCGCACCACGTTGAGCTCGGCACCGTCTTCCAGCCGCAACCGCTCGGTCGCCATCCCCGCTGCCCCTTCCGTCGGCCATGTTGCTTTACCAACGAGTAGGTAGGCGGTTCGTCACGCGGCGGTCGGCGCGCTCAGCAGGAGCCCTTCGAGGCCAGCACGCGGCGGGCCGCCTCGTCGACGCGCGCCGCGGGCAGCGTCCCGGTCGCGACCGAGACCTCCAGGTGGTCGAGCACCTGCGCGACGCGCCCGCCCGACGACCACAGGGCGAGGTCCGCGCCGGCGGCGAGCGCCTGGCGCACCGCCTCGGGCAGGTCGACCAGGTCGGTGACGGCCTTCATGGCGCCCAGGTCGTCGGTCATCGCCGGGCCGGTGAAGCCGAACTCCTCGCGCAGCAGCCGGTACGCCTCGCCGCTGAGCGTGGCGGGCCTGCCGCCGGTGAGGCCCGGCACGTCGATGTGGCCGAGCATCACCACGACCTCGCCGTAGCGGCCGATGTCCCGGTACGGCACCAGGTCCGTGCCGCGCAGCGCGTCCAGCGGCGGCGACCGCACGGCGCCGAGGTGGGAGTCGCCGCTGGTGTTGCCGTGGCCGGGGAAGTGCTTGAGCACGGGCGTCACGCCCGCGTCGTGCAGGCCGTCGGCGAACGCGAGCGCGTAGCGGGCGGCCACCTCGGGGTCCGGGCTGAACGAGCGGTCGCCGATCACCGTGCGGTCGCCCTGGCCGCTGGTGTCCACGACGGGCGCGAGGTCCATCGTCACGCCCCGGTCGCGCAGCCGCGCGGCCCGTTCGCGGGCCAGCGCGCGGACCTGGTCCGGCGACAGGTCGGCGGCCATCCGCCGGGCGCTGGGCAGCTCGCCGTCGAGCTGGTCGACCCGCTGCACCCGACCGCCCTCGTCGTCCACGGCCACGATCAGCGGCAGGGTCGCCGCGGCCCGCACCGCCTCCAGCGCGCCCCCGCTGAGCAGGCCGGGGGCGTCGCCGCCGACGAAGATGCCGCCGACCTGGTCGCGCTGGACGATGCCGAGCGCGTCGGCGGGACCGCGCGGGTCGACGCCGACGACGAGCAGCTGGGCCAGGCGGGCGCGCAGCGGCAGCGCCCCGGCCGCGACGGCGCACGGGTCGGGCGCGGGCGCCGGTTCGGGCCGGGGCGCGGCGGTCGCCTCGGGCGAGGACGGGGAGGAGGAGGGCGCGGGTCCGGCGACGGGGCGGCCGGCCACCGACGTGCCCGGGTCGTGCAGCACCGCCGCGAGCAGCGCGCCGACCGCCGCGAACACCAGCAACGCCCTCGTACCGGCGTTCCGGCCGCCGTGTCGCCTGCTCGGCTGCTGGTCCCGCACGGCACCCAAGTTACGTCATGGCGCCGGTGGTCGCCCGATCGGCACACCCCTGGTCGTAGCGGTCCTGGTTGAGGAAGCGCGCGACGGCGCGCCACGAGTTCGGGCCCCTCACGCCGTCGATCGGCCCCGCGTACCCGGCCTCCCGGGCGAGCCGGTTCCGCACGCGCTGCCGGAAGACCGCGCCCGGGACGCCGTCCTGCTCGGTCGAGGTCTTGGGCAGGCCGGGCGGGTCGTCCGGCGGCTCACCCGGCGTCACGACGTCGAACGCGGCGGGTCGCGCGACGCTGAGGTCCACGCGGACCCCGCCGACCGCGCCCACCGACGTGTACTGGTGCGCGCTCCACGCCGGGTAGGCGCCGCCGAGGTCCGGCTCGCCCGGGTAGCCGCCGTCGTTCGCGCCCCACGACGCCACCCACAGCTTCGCGCCGAACGCGATCGTGCGCGGCCACGTCCCGGACCTCAGGTCGGCCGCCCCCGGGTAGAGCCACGGCACGTGGTCGCCCACGCGCTCGTGCACGCGGGTGAAGAACGCGGCGACCTGCTCGCGGTAGCGGGAACCGGTGCAGGGCCCCCCGGACAGCTGCGAGCCGCCGGTCTTGACGACGACGAAGCCGTGGCCGTCGGCGCGGACGCGGGCGAAGTCGATCCCGGCCTGCCGGGTGGCGACGTCGATCCCGGTGACCACACCGGGCGGTACCGGGGTCGCGGCGGCGATCACCGCCGCGACCAGTGCCTGGACGAGCACGGCGTCCCCCTAGTCGTACTCGTCCTGGTTGAGGAAGCGCGCGAACCCGCGCCACGAGTTCGGGCCCATCACGCCGTCGATCGGCCCGGTGTAGCCCCACCTTGCGGCGAGTCGCTGCACGCCGGCCCACGAGTTCGGGCCCATCACGCCGTCGATGGGTCCTGTGTAGCCGTAGCCGCGCACGCCCCGCTGGAGGGCCGCGTAGGTGTTCGTGCCGGGCACGCCGTCGATCGGGCCCGGGTAGCCGTGCTCCAGGCGCAGCCAGTTCTGGGCGCGCTCCCACAGGACGGTGCCGGGGACGCCGTCCTGCTCGGTGGAGGTCTTGGGCAGGCCGGTGCCGGGGCTGCTGCCGAGGAAGGTGAGCGGGTTGATGCGGGTGCCGCTGGGTTTGATCATGTGCCAGTGCACGTGCGGGCCGGTGGACGAGCCTGAGCCGGGGGCGCCCGCGGCCCCGCCGGACAGGCCGACCACGGCGCCCATGCCGACGCGCGTGCCGTTGCCGAGCAGGAACTGCGACAGGTGCATGTACTGGCTGCGGTAGCCGTTGTCGTGCTGGATGGTGACCGTGTGGCCGCCGGTGCCGTTGTAGGGGGTGTTGGTGACGACACCGCCTCCCGCGGCGGGCAGCCGCGTGCCGACGGCCATGCCGTAGTCGATGCCGCCGAGCGAGCCGCGGTTGAGGTGGTCCTGCCAGCTGCCGGTGACGGCGTAGCCGCTGAAGGGGTTGTAGAACCCCGGCACGGCCGCGAGCGCGGCGGTGCCGCCCACCGCGGTGACGACGCCCGCCGCCACCGTGCCCTGTAACAGGGTCCGCCTGCTGATCCCGCCGTTGTCCATGGTGAACTCCCCGGTCGGAGGTGCGTGCCCAGGACGCTAGGGACGACGCCGGGGGCTCGGCATCGTTCGTTCGACCGACGGCCGTTCGGACGGCAGGTAGTAGTTCGTAAGGCTAAGCTTCCGGGCGTGAACCGTGCTCCGGGTGTGAGGCGTCCGGTCGGCCTCGTCATCGCCGTGCTCAGCCTGTGCGGGACCGTGGTGTCCCTCATGCAGACGCTCGTGGTCCCGCTGCTGCCGGAGCTGCCCGAGCTGCTGGACACCACCGCGGACAACGCGTCCTGGCTGGTCACGATCACCCTGCTCACCGGCGCGGTGGCCACCCCGATCCTGTCGAAGGTCGCCGACATGGTCGGCAAGCGCCTGGTCATGGCCATCGCGCTCGCCGTGCTGGTGGCCGGCTCGGCGGTGTGCGCGGTGAGCACCGGCCTGACCTGGATGATGATCGGCCGGGCGTTGCAGGGCTTCGCCGCCGCGCTCATCCCGGTCGGCATCAGCATCATGCGCGACGAGGTGCCGAAGGAGCGCGTCGGCTCGGCCGTGGCGCTGATGAGCGCGACCCTCGGCATCGGCGCGGCGGCCGGCCTGCCGCTCGGCGGGGTCATCGCCGAGGTGCTCGACTGGCACTCGCTGTTCTGGGTGTCGGCGGGCATGGGCGCGCTGATGCTCGTCGCGGTGCTGGTGGTCGTGCCGGAGTCCCCGGTGCGCAGCCCCGGCCGGTTCGACGTGGTGGGCGCGGTGCTGCTGTCGGTGTCGCTGGCCTCGCTGCTGCTGGCGATCTCCAAGGGCTCGGCGTGGGGCTGGACGAGCCGGGAGACGCTGGTGTGCGCCGCGGTGGCCGCGATCGGCTTCGCGATCACCGCGCCGTGGGAGCTGCGCACCGGCAACCCGCTGGTCGACCTGCGCACGTCCGTGCGCCGGCCCGTGCTGCTGACCAACGTCGCCTCGCTGCTCGCGGGCTTCGCCATGTACGCGAACCTGCTCGTCGGCACGCAGGAGCTGCAACTGCCCACGTCGACCGGCGTCGGCCATGGCCTGACCCCCACCGCCGCCGGCCTGGCGATGCTGCCCGGCGGCGCGGTCATGGTGTTCCTGGCCCCCGTGTCGGCGGCGCTGACCCGCCGCTACGGCGCGCGCATCACGCTCATGGCCGGCTCGCTGGTCATCGCGCTCGGCTACGCCGGCCGCGCGCTGGTCACCGGCGGGCTCTGGCAGCTCATCACCGCCACCACGGTCATCTCCGTCGGCACGGCCATCGCGTTCGCCGCCATGCCGATCCTGGTCATGCGGTTCGTGCCGATCACCGAGACCGCGTCGGCCAACGGCCTCAACACCCTCGTCCGCCAGATCGGCACCTCGACGTCCAGCGCGGTCGTCGCGGCCGTGCTCACCGCGGGCACCACCACCGTGGCGGGGGTCGCCGCGCCCGGCGCCGGCGCGTTCGCGCTGACCGCGTGGATCGCCGGGGCCGCCGCCGTGCTGGCCGCCGCCCTGGCCCTGGCGCTGCCCGGCCGCAGCGTCACCACGGTCAACGCCCCGGCTCGGGACGTGGCCCCGGACAGCGACGAGGTCGTCGTCACCGGCGACGTGGTCACCCCCGACGGGCACCCGGTCCGGCTGGCCGTGGTCACCGTGCTCACCCTCCAGGGCGAGCACACCGACTGGTCGCGCGCCGACAGCTCCGGGTCGTGGTCCGCCGCGCTGCCCGGCCCCGGCCGCTACCTGGTGGTCTGCTCCGCGGACGGCTGGTCGTCGCGCTCCCAGGTCCTCGACCTGGGCGACCGGCCGCAGCGCATCGTGCTGTGCGACCGGCGCGAGCTGGCCGGGATCGTCAGCGACGGCGGCGCGCCCGTGGCGGGCGCCCTGGTCACCCTCACCGGCGCGGGCGGCGACACGGCCGAGCACACCCGCACCGACGCCGAGGGCCGCTACGCGCTGCCCCTGCCGCCGCTGGGCGGCTACGTGCTGACCGTGCTGCCGCCCGGCGGCGGGGCGCACGCCACGGACGTGGTCGTGACGCCGCAGCGCCGCACGGTGGACCTGGACCTGGCGACGGGCGGCCCGCTCGTCGACGAGCGGGCCGCCCACCCGGTCCGGGTCACGCGGTGAGCAGGCTCAGCCCGTAGACCGACAGGATCTCGTTGACCGGCTGGAACCAGGTCCGGCCGCCGGACGAGCAGTTGCCGTACCCGCCGGACGTGACGCCCTGCGCCTGGTCGCCGGTGATGAACGAGCCGCCCGAGTCGCCGCCCTCGGCGCACACGCTGGTGCCCGCCATCTGGTACACGGCGCCCTGGGCGTAGTTGATGGTCTCGTTGCGGGACTGGACGACACCGCAGTGCCAGCGCGTGGTGGAGCCGGAGCGGCAGACCGACGTGCCGACCGGGGCCTCCCACGAACCGCGCACCAGCGCGTCGCTCACCGTGCCCCAGCCGAGCACGACCGGCGCGTTCCACCAGCCGCCGCCGGTGCGCACCCACGCGTAGTCGTTGCCGGGGAACGACGAGCCCGCGAACGTGCCCTGCCAGGAGCGGTCCCAGCCGTACACCTGCGCGCCCGTGCCGCCGCAGTGACCGGCCGTGACGTACCCGCCGTGCACCGAGAACCCGATCGAGCACCGCACGTTGCCGGTGTAGTACGGGTCGCCGCCCACCGTGCCGGCCGCGAACGGCACGGGCGCGGTGACGCCCTCCGTGTTGACCTCGACGGGACCGAACTCCTTCACCCGGTCGAGGAAGGCCGCCACCTCGCCGGCCTGCTCGCCAGCGCGCAGGTTGACCACGACGGCCCCGCTGCGCGGGTCCGGGTGCCAGCTCGTCACCGCCGACGGCACGGCGCCCGCCCTCGACAGGGCGTCGACCCGGTCCTTGACCCGGTCCAGCTCGGCGGCCGTGCGGGCCACCAGCCGCGGTTCCGCGCCGGTGCCGCGCACCCGGTCGGCGGCCTTCTCGTCGGTCACGCCGACCACGAGCACGCCCCGGTCCGAGTCGAACCAGCTGCCGCCGAACGCGCCGCCCGCCGCGGTGCGCGCGGACGGGGCCAGGCGGGTGGCCGTCGCCTCCTGGGAGATCCTGGCCAGGGCCTGCTGCTCGGTCAGGCCGAACGCGGCCCGCATCGAGGAGACCAGGCCGGGCGACAACTGGCCCGCCGTCACCGGCGCCGCCTGCGCCGCGGGCGCGGCCACCAGCCCGGCCACCGTCAGCGCGACGGCCGCGCCGACCTTCGTCAACGTTGTCATGTTCACGCGGTCCTCCTTGTCCACAGGGCGGGCACGCGGCCGGACAGGGAGGTGGCCGCGCGCCCGGGGCAAGATCCTGAGAGCGCTCTCACAACCGATCTGGTTCAGACCATGCCAAGGTCTCGGCCCGACGTCAATCCCGCGGGGCGCCGCCTCCCGGCGACGCCCCGCGCCGATCTCACACCCGGTCTCACACCCGGTCGGGCACCGGACCGCCCGGCACCGAGCCGCCGACCACCGGGCCGCCCGACACCGGACCGTCGACCACCGGGCCGTCGGGCGCCGGTCCCCCGAGGACCGGACCGTCGAAGACCGGCCCCCACTCGCGCGCCAGCTCCACCGCCAGCTCCATGTTGGCCGCGGCGGCGTCGACGGTGCGCCGACCGTGCCCGCACGCGGCGGCGATCCCGGCGATCGGCCCGCCCAGGGCGTCCGCGGTCAGCGCGAGCGCCCGGCGGGTGGCGCCGGGGTGGGCCTCGGCGACCGCGCCGACGATGACGTCGACCCCGCGCCGCAGCCGCCGCAGCGGGGCGTAGAACACCGGGTCGATCGGCGGGGCGCTGTCGCCGCAGGCGACCGGCAGGTGCACGGTCGGCATCGGCAGCCGCCGCTCGGCGAGCACGTCGGCGAGCCCGTTGAGGAACTCCACCGGCGGCTCCAGGTCGGCGGGCGCGAACACCGGCGCGTGCTCCAGGTCGCCGTAGCACAGGTGCAGCACCCAGGGGACGTGCGGCGCGGCGCCGAGCACCCCGGCGACCTGCCGGGACAGCTCGTGGGTCAGCTCCGGCCAGTGCGACGGCGGCGTCCGGTGGTAGGACACCAGCACGGCCGGGGTCTCCAGCTGGAGCTGCACGCGGTCGCCCCACCGCGCGGCGACCCGGGCGACCTCGCCCACGACGGCCGCCTGCACGACCGGCATCCACTCGCGGGCCGCCTCCGGCCCGAACGCGAACACCGCCAGGTCCAGGGCGTTGGGGATGCCGACCTGGAAGCGCAGCGGACCGCCGGCGTCGACCGCCTCCAGCGCGGCGGACGCGGCGGCGGCCTGCTCCAGCCTGCCGAAGGCCACGTCGTCGGGGGCGAGCCGGTGGCCGGGGCGCACCCGGTAGCACGGCATGTCGTGGTAGCCCCGGCTCTCGCCGCCGCGCACCCGGTCGAGCGCGGGCACGGAGGCGAGGTCGTGGGTGAGCCACTCGATGATCCAGCGCGGGTCGCGGTCGTACGGCAGGGCGGTCAGCGCCGCCCCGCCACCGTGCCGCAGGACCCAGCCCATCGCGGTGGCGGGGTCGTCGCACAGCGGGCGCGGCAGCGAGCCGACGAGGTGCACGGGCAGGGGGCGGGGCGTCCAGCGGGAGCGCGCGGGGGGTGGCATGACGGTTCTCTCCAGGCGTGTCGGGCAGCCGCCGGGGCGGCGAAGTCGGAGCGGCGAAGTCGGAGCGGCGAAGTCGGGGCCGCCGACCGGTGCGCGGGCGCGTCACCGGCGGGGGCGGCGCGCGGGATCGCCGCGTCAGGCCGCCCTGTGGCCACCGGGGATTCTGCCGACGCGCGCACCTGCACGTCCACTTAGGATGATCAATTACACCCGCCGCGACCGATCCTCCACGCGAACGTGTGAACCCGCGCACCGGCCTGGACCCGGTGCGCGGGGGCGCGGCTCAGGAGTTGCGCAGGAAGCGGTCCAGGACGCGGACGCCGAACTGGAGGGCGTCGACCGGCACGCGCTCGTCCACGCCGTGGAACAGCGCGGAGAAGTCCAGGTCGGCGGGCAGGCGCAGCGGGGCGAAACCGAAGTTGCGGATGCCGAGCTGCTGGAACGACTTGGCGTCCGTGCCGCCGGACAGCATGTAGGGCAGCACCCTGGCGCCCGGGTCCTCGGCGGTGATCGAGGCGGTCATCGCGTCGACCAGCGCGCCGTCGAACGTCGTCTCCACGGCGGGCAGGCCCAGCCACTCGCGCTCGACGTCCGGGCCGAGCAGCTCGGCCAGCTCGCGGTCGAACGCCTCCTCGCGGCCGGGCAGGATGCGGCAGTCCACGGTGGCCTCGGCGGACGACGGGATGACGTTCGTCTTGTACCCGGCGGACAGCATGGTCGGGTTGGCGGTGTCGCGCAGCGTCGCCCCGATCATCCGCGACAGCGCGCCGAGCTTGCCGACCGCGCCCTCGACGTCGTCGTCCGGGAAGTCCAGGCCGGTGATCTCCGACACCCCGTCGAGGAACTCCCGCACCGACGGCCGGATGACGATCGGGAACCGGTGCTGCCCGAGCTTCGCCACCGCCTCGGCGAGCTTCGTCACGGCGTTGTCGCGGTGCAGCATCGACCCGTGGCCCGCGGTGCCCTTCACCCGCAGCTTGAGCCAGTGCACGCCCTTCTCGGCGGTCTCCACCAGGTACGCCCGGACGTCGTCCTTCAGCGTGATGGAGAACCCGCCGACCTCGCTGATGGCCTCCGTGACGCCCTCGAACAGCTCGGGCTTGTTCTCCACGAGCCACTTGGCGCCGAACAGCCCGCCCGCCTCCTCGTCGGCCAGGAAGGCGAACACGATGTCGCGGGGCGGCACGATCCCGTCCCGCTTGAGCCGGCGGGCGATCGCCAGCGTCATGCCCACCATGTCCTTCATGTCGACCGCGCCGCGGCCCCACACGTACCCGTCCTGCACCGCCCCGGAGAACGGGTGCACCGACCACTCGGAGGCGTCGGCGGGCACCACGTCGAGGTGCCCGTGCACCAGCAGCGCGCCGCGCGAGCGGTCCGCGCCCTCCAGCCGGGCGAAGACGTTGCCCCGGCCCTTGGCCCCGGACTCGACGTAGGTCGTCTCGTAGCCGACCTCGGCCAGCTTCTCGGCGACCCACTCGGCCGCGGCCCGCTCACCCACCAGGGTCGAGGCGTCGCCGGTGTTGGTCGTGTCGATCCTGATCAGCTCACTGGTGAGGGACACGACCTCGTCCTGCGCCAGCCGCAACCCCGCCACGTCATCCACGTTGCTCACGCGCCCTTCCTACCACCTGGTAGGCCGATCGGTGGGAGCCGTGCGCGCTTTCGCCGGCTCCGGGGTCCGGGCCGCGGGGGCGGCGGGGTCAGGGCGCGGCGTTCATCAGGTCCACGGCGCTGTGCTGGCGGGCCGCGTCGCTGAACCGGAACGGCCCGGCCCACGGCTGGTCGTAGGAGTCGGCGCCGGAGCGGTCCCGGGCGTGGGCCGTGTCGGCCTGGCGCTTCAGGTAGGCGCTGTAGGGGCGGTCGGGCAGGGCCCGGTCGAGCTGTCCCAGGCCGCGCGCGTAGGCGCCCTTGAAGGACGGCACGTCGCCGCCGCCCCCGTCGTCGAAGAGGACGCCGCCGGGGTTGAGGACGGCGCTGGTGGTGGAGGCGTCGGCCAGGGCGCGGGCCCGCGCGAGGTACGCCTGGTCGCCGGTGGCGCGGTGCAGCTCGGTCAGCGCGGCCAGCGGCACGCCCTGGTTGTAGCTCCACGGCGTCTGGCCGTTGTTGCGGCACGTGGACGTGGTGAGGCCGTCGTTGACCAGGTTCGAGCCGTTGATCATCCCGCTGGCCTCGAACCACCGCCAGCCGTCCCGGGCGCGCCGCACGTGGGTGGTGTCGCCGGGCAGCCGGTTGTGCAGGGCGGCGTTGAGCTGGACGTACAGGGAGTTGGCGATGGCGTTCTTGTAGGTCCGGCTCGACGTCCACCAGATGCCGCCGCCGCACGTGGCGTCCCAGAAGCGCTGGACGTGCTCCGCGCCCGCGCGGGCGGTGTCGAGGTAGCGGCGCTCGCCGGTCAGGTCGTAGGCGGCGATCCACGCCAGGCCCCACCACGCGACGTCGTCGTTGTACTCGTTGACGAAGTCGCCCTGCCAGGCGGTGCGGTTGAGGTCGTAGGTGCGGGCGATGGCGTAGCGGTAGCTGCCCATGCCGCTGACCCGGGCGTTGTCGATGACCGCGGTCAGCGCGTTGGCCGAGTTCCACCAGCCGGTGGTGTCGAACAGGCCGGTGCCCCGGTTGTACCGCTGCATCAGCGCGGTGGCGGCGGCGGTGCGGCGGTCGCCCGCGTTCCAGGTGGTGCGGTACCAGCCGGTGCACGCGATGCCCGACGACCCGGCCGGCTGGCCGCAGGCGCGCAGCAGGCCGACGCCCTGGTTGTTCCAGTCGTCCACGTTGTGCATGAGCGTGCGCCAGCCGCCGCGGCCGGCCGGGACGGTGGTCGCGCCGACCTTGGGCTCCCAGGTCGCGCCGGCGTCGAAGGAGCGGTCCAGCCAGACCGCGTCGCCCTGGCCGCCGCCGGAGATCACCGCCCAGCCCATCGTCTCCGTGCTGTCGAAGCGCAGCGACACCTGGCGGGTGCCGGCGGGCGTGCTCTGGGCGACCCGCTCCCCCGCCGAGAGGGCCGGGTCGCGCGCGTCGCAGTGCAGGTTGCAGACGATGGCGAGGGCGGTCGGCGGCGGTGCCGCGGCCGGTCGGGTCGGCGACCGGTGCGCGCTCGGCGGCAGGGCGGGGTCGCGGGTGTCGCAGTAGGCGTCGCAGGCGGGTGCCGGGGGCGAACCCGGGGGCGGGGCCGGGTCGGGCGCCGGGACGGTGACGAGGGACAGGAGCAGGGACGCGAGAACGACGTTGTTCAGCACGGGCACCTCACCGCAGGGAGTGTGAGAACGCTCTCACAGCGAGGCTAGGAGTGGCCGCGACGAACCGTCAACACCGCCGGCCCTGACAAGCCGGACAGAACGGGTACCCCCGGACGGCGCAGGAGGAGGACGACCGTGCGACGCACCTGTGCGGCACTCGCCGCCGCGGCACTCGGGGCCGCCCTGGTCACCGGGACCGCCGGGGACACCGCCGTCAGCGGGGACACCGCCGTCACCAGGGACACCAGGGACACCAGGGACACCGCGGCGGAGCCGGCCGTGCGCGTGCTGGCGCTGGGCGACTCGATCACCGACGGCTTCTCCGTCCCCGGTGGCTACCGCACCGGCCTGTGGCGGCGGCTGGTCGCGGACGGGCACGCGGTCGACTTCGTCGGGGGGCTGTCCAACGGGCCGGCCGAGCTGGGTGACGGCGACCATGAGGGCCACTCGGGGTGGCGGATCGACCAGCTCCACGCGAACGCCGCCGACCTGGTGCGCGCCGCCGCGCCCCGCACCGTGCTGCTGCACATCGGCACGAACGACGTGGGCCAGGGCGTCGACCCGGCGAACGCGCCCGCCCGGCTGTCCGCGCTCCTCGACCGGATCAGGACCGCCGAGCCGGCCGCCGAGGTGTTCGTCGCCCGGATCGTCCCGGTGGACAACCCGGTGCTGGAGGCCCGGGTGCGGGCGTTCAACGCCGCGCTGCCGGCCGTCGTCGCGGAGAAGGGCGCCCGGACGCACCTTGTGGACATGCACACCGGTTTCACCACCGCCGACCTCGTCGACCGCGTGCACCCGACCGGGACCGGCTACGACGAGATGGCCGCGCGCTGGTACGCGGCGCTGAGGTCCGTGCCCGGCAGCCTCACCGCGCCGACCACCCTGCCGACCACCCTGCCGACCACGCCCGTCACGCGTCGCCGGGCGCGCCGCGCAGCGCGGCGGTCGCCTCGGTGATGATCTCCCGCATCGCCTGCTCGGCCGCCGCCGGGTCGCCCGACTGCACGGCCTGGGCCACGTCCGCGTGCAGGCGGACGGCGGCCGGGTTGGGGCGCTCGGGCATGAGGCCGTGGTGGGTGCGGCCGATGAGCACCTCCGAGACGACGCCGGTCAGCGCGGCGAGCATGTCGTTGCCGGACGCGGCCAGCAGGGTGCGGTGGAACAGCAGGTCCGCCTCCAGGTAGGCGGCCAGGTCGCCCGCCTTGCCGTGCACGGACATGCCCACCACCGCGCGGGTCAGGTCGCCGCACTGCTCCGGGGTCGCCCGCAGCGCGGCCAGCGACGCCGCGACCGGCTCCACGCCGGCGCGCAGCTCGCCCAGCGACGCGAGCTGGGGTTCGCGGTCCCCGCCCGCCAGCCGCCAGCGGATGATGCGCGGGTCGAACAGGTTCCAGCCGGAGCGGTCGGCGACCGTCACGCCGACCCGGCGGCGGGTGGTCAGCAGGCCCATCGACTCCAGCACCCGGACCACCTCGCGGATCACCGGCCGGGACACCTCGCTGCGCGCGGCCAGGTCGTCGATGCGCAGCACGTCGCCGGGCGCGATCGCACCGGACGTGATCAGCGCGCCCAGCTCGTCCAGCACCGTCTCGTGCAGGCCCGGTTTGGATGGCTCGGAGGTCCCCACGAGCCGGAATCCTCTCATGATTGGCGGCCCACAGGGCGCTGACACGATAAAGAACAGGTTTTCAGGCTCGATACGTTGTAAAAGTCAGATTAATGGTTCACGCTGTGCGGCACGAGGAAAGGGGCAGCCGTGCCGCAGCTGATCGTGGTCATGGGCGTGTCGGGATCGGGCAAGACCACCACGGGCACGGCGCTCGCCCGGCGGCTGCGCGTCGCCTTCGCCGACGCCGACGACTTCCACCCGCTGGCCAACATCGCCAAGATGTCCGCCGGCGTGCCGCTGGACGACGAGGACCGCGCGCCGTGGCTGAGCGCCATCGGCGACTGGCTCGCCGCCCACCGCGACGTCGGCGGCGTGGTCACCTGCTCCGCGCTGAAGCGGGCGTTCCGCGACGGGCTGCGCGCCGCCGCGCCGGCGGTCCGCTTCGTCCACCTCTCCGGCGACCCCGACGTGGTGCGCGCACGGGTCGCCGCCCGGCCGGACCACTTCATGCCTGCCACGCTGGTGGCGTCGCAGTTCGCCGCCCTGGAACCACTCGAACCGGACGAGCCCGGCATCGTGCTCGACCTGGACCAGCCCGTCGACGCCCTCGTCGACGCGTGCCTCACCGCCGAGGAAGACGACCTGACATGACCATCGCCATGGACACCCTGTCCGCCGGGCGGCTCGTGCCCGCCGCCGTCGTGGGCATCGCCCTGCTCGTCCTGCTGATCACCCGGTTCAAGCTCAACCCGTTCCTCGGGCTCACCGTGTCGTCCCTCGTGGTGGCCGCCATCGCGGGCCTGCCCATGGACGCGGCCGTCGCGAGCTTCACGAAGGGGTTCGGCGACACCGCCGCCGGCGTGGGCACGCTGATCGCGCTGGGCGCGATGATCGGCAAGCTGCTGGCCGACTCGGGCGGCGCGGACGCCCTGGTGGACACCATCGTCGGCCGCTCCAGCACCCGCTCCCTGCCGTGGGCGATGGCCGTCGTGGGCGCGCTGATCGGCCTGCCGATGTTCTTCGAGATCGGCCTCGTGCTGATCATGCCGGTGATCCTGCTGGTGTCGCGGCGGTCCGGCATGTCGCTGATCCGCCTGGGCATCCCGGCGCTGGCCGGCCTGTCCGCGATGCACGGCCTCGTGCCGCCGCACCCCGGCCCGCTGGTCGCGGTGACCGCGCTGAACGCCGACCTGGGCATCACGCTGGCCTTCGGCGTGCTGATCGCCGTCCCGACCATCGCCGTCGCCGGCCCGCTGTTCGCCCGCTACGCCGCGCGCTGGGTCGACGTGCCCGCGCCCGACCTGTTCGAGGGCGAGGACCGCGACGAGTCGAAGCCCCGGCCGTCGTTCGCCGTCACGCTGGCCACCGTGCTGCTGCCCGTGGTGCTGATGATGGGCAAGGCGCTGGCGGACATCGTGGCCGACAAGGGCAACCCGGTCCGGTCGGTGCTGGACTTCCTCGGCACGCCGGTCATCGCGCTGCTGATCGCGGTGATCGTCTCCATGGTCACGCTGGGCCGCGGCGCGCGGATGTCCGGCCGCGAGGTCGCCAAGAGCGTCGAGTCGGGACTGCCGCCCATCGCGGGCATCCTGCTCATCGTGGCCGCCGGCGGCGGTTTCAAGCAGACGCTGATCGACACCGGCATCGGCAAGCTCATCGCCGGGTGGGTCGCGGGCAGCGGCCTGTCGGTCCTGCTGCTGGCGTGGATCGTGGCCGTCCTGATCCGCCTGGCGACCGGGTCGGCGACCGTCGCCACGGTCACCGCGTCCGGCATCCTCGCGCCGCTGGTCACGACGCTGAGCACGGGCGAGACGTCGCTGCTGGTGCTCGCGATCGGCGCCGGGTCGCTGTTCTTCTCGCACGTCAACGACGCGGGCTTCTGGCTCGTCAAGGGCTACTTCGGCCTGACCGTCGGGCAGAACGTGAAGACGTGGTCGATCATGGAGACGTTGATCTCCGTGGTGGGCCTGGTGCTGGTGCTGCTGCTCGACCTGGTCGTCTAGGACCGGGCCCCCGGCCCGACCGCGCTCTCCGCAGGAGCGCGGTCGGGCCTTACCCCGTTCGAGTCACGTGCGGTCGATCGCCGACGTTCCGCGACGATCACCGCATATCGTCCGACTCGTGGTGACGGGGCACGCACGGCCGCTGGAGTCGTGGCGGGCACGGGTCCGGAGCCCCGGGGGTGAGGTGCTCGGCGCCGGGGTCCTGCTCGGCGACCGGCACGTGCTCACCTGCGCCCACGTCCTGACGGGCGCGGACGGGCACCCGGGCGTCGACCTCGTCGGCCCGCGCGGGTGGCTGGTGCGCCGGGCGCGGCCCGTGCCGGGGTGCGTCGTGCCGCCGATGGCCGACCAGCGCGGCGACGTCGCCCTCCTCGAACTCGACGAACCGGTACCGCCCGGCTCGGGCACCACGCTGCGCCGGGCCGCGGTGAGCTGGAACCGGCCGGTGCGCGCCTTCGGCTTCCCGGGCTCCCTGGTGGACGGCGTCTGGACGCAGCTCACCCTGGCCGGCGAGGCGGGTCCGGGCCGGGAGTGGATCCAGCTGAACCTCCAGCCCGGCTGGCCGCCGGTGCGCACCGGGTTCAGCGGCGCCGGGGTGGCCGCGGTCGACACCGGCGAGGTGCTGGGCGTGGTGGTGAGCACCCTGGGCCCCACCACCGGCGTGTCGTGGATGCTGCCCGTGGAGACGATCCTCGCGCACGTGGAGCGGGTCGAGCGGTGGACGGTCGGCGACCGCGGCGTGGACCCGCACTTCAGCGAACCCTCCGCCGAGCGGGTGGACGTGCCCACCACCCGGCACGTGGTCGCGTGGCTGTCCGACGCGCGCCGGACGATGCCGCTGCTCCTCGTCGGCGCCGACCTGGCCGCGCTGAGCCGGGTGGTCCTGCTGGCCAGCCGCGAGCTGGGGCCCTCCGCGGTGGGCGGCGGCGTCGCCCCGCAGGGCACCGTGCCGCCGCTGGGCAGCGTCGACCTGGCGGTGGACGCCACGGGCAGGACGGCCGACGAGGTGACCAAGCGGGTGGTCGAGCGCGCCGCGGTGCGCGCCGACGCCGGGTCCCGGCTCCCGCCGATGACGGTGGTCATCGGCGCGGTGGACGACGCGGGCGACCCCGAGGCGGTGGTCGAGCGGGTCGCCGTCCCCCTGGTGCGCGACGGGACCAGGGTGATCCTGGCCTTCACCCGCGACAGCTCGCCCGCGCTGGACGCGGCCCGGCGGTGGCGCTCCGGGCTGCACCGGGAGCGGCTGGGCGTGCTCGCCGAGCGCATCGCCGGGCTGGACGCCGCGGAACGGGCCGCCGCCGCGCTGTGCGCGAGGGTCGCGCCGGCCGGCCTCGTGGTCCCCCACCGCGCGTCGCGGATGCGCTTCACGCTGTCCGCGCTGCGCCGCGCCCCCGAGGACGAGGCGGCGGTGGTGGACCTGGAGCACCGGGTGGAGCGGGCCGCGCGGTTGGCGGGCGAGGCGAGGGCGTGGCTCGACGCCGCCCTGACCGAGGTGCGCGGGCTGGGCGGCGGCAACGGGCGGGGCGGGTTGCTGTCGGCGCACAAGGCCCGCGCGGTGGGTGCCGGGCTCGCCGAGGACCTGGCGCTCAGCGGGCTCTACCGGACGGCCTTCGAGGTCCTCACGACCCCGCCGGTCGACCCGGCCGCCGCGGCCGCCGCCGTCGACGCCTACGGGCGCGCGGTGCAGGACCGGCTCGACGGTACCGACGACGAGGAGGACGGCGCATGACGGCGTGCGCCCACCCGGCCTGCCCGGGAGCGGTGGAGGACAGCGGCTTCTGCGACACCTGCGGGCGGCAGGCGCCACCGCCGTCGGCCCGCACCTCGTCGTTATCGGCGGCGGCGCCGTTATCGGCGGCGACGTCGTCGGCGTCGGCTCGGCAGAGCGGGCGGGAGAACTACCTGTCGCTGCCCGTCTTCGCGTTGACCGAACCGTCGAGCCGGCTGCCGCGCAACCCCGACGTGCCCACCAGCGGCCGGGCCTGCGGCCACGACGGCTGCACGGCCGAGATCGGCGTCGGCTACGCGGGGCAGCCCGCGCGGGCGGAGGGGTTCTGCCCGACCTGCGGGCACCCGTACTCCTTCCTGCCCAGCCTGCACGAGGGCGACCTGGTCGCCGACCAGTACCGGGTGCTCGGGCCGCTCGCGCACGGCGGCATGGGCTGGGTGTACCTCGCGCAGGACACCCGCCTGGACGACAACCTGGTCGTCCTGAAGGGCGTGATCAACGAGGGCGACAGCGCGCTGGCCGAGGCCGAGCGCCGGGCGCTGACCGCGATGGACCACCCGAACGTCGTGCGCATCTACAACTTCGTCACCCACCCCGACCGGCGCACCGGCCGGCCGCGCGAGTACATCGTGATGGAGTTCGTCGACGGCCGGGTGCTCAACGAGGTCAAGCTGGGCGCGCACGCGGGTGCGCAGCCGCTGGGCGAGCAGCTGCGGGTCGAGCACGTCATCACCATGGGGCGGCAGGTCCTGGAGGCGCTCGACCACCTGCACCGCCGCGGCCTCGTCTACTGCGACATGAAGCCGAACAACGTGATCCTCTCCCCCGGCAGCACCGGCGACGGCCTGGAGAGCCGGGTCAAGGTGATCGACCTGGGCGCGGTGCGCCGCATCGGCGACAAGGGCCCCGGGATCATCGGCACGCGGCCCTACCAGGTCACCGGCGAGGAGATCGCGCGGCGCGGCGTCACGGTGCAGTCGGACCTGCACACGCTGGGCGTCACGCTGCGGCAGCTCTACCAGGCCACGGTCGACCACGTCGAGCTGCTCGGCGCCCCCGGGTCGCCGGTCGCGGCCGGGGTCGGGTCGTTCCTGCGCGTGCTGGCGCGCGCCGCGCACCCCGACGCCGACCGCCGGTTCGCCTCCGCCCGCGAGATGTCCGACCAGCTCGGCGGCGTGCTGCTGGAGATCGCCTCGCTGCGCGACGGCAAGGACCGCGCGGTGCTCTCGCCGCTGTTCGCGCCGACGGCGGCCCTGCTGGACGCCGACCTCGGCGCCGTGCCGCCGCTGGAGCGCTGGACCGACGCGGTGACCGCCCCGGAGCTGCCCACGCCGAAGGACGTCGCGCTCGGGCTGCCCCCGGTGCGCCCGGTCTCCGCCGACCCCGCTCTCGAACTGGTCGCCGACGCGCCGGACCCGGCCCGGGTGCTCGACCTGCTGCGCGACGACGACGACCCCTCCCCCGACGTGCTGCTGCTGCGCTGCCGCGCGCTCCTGGGGCTGGACCGCCACGACGAGGCCGCGCGCTGCCTGGCCGACCTCCGGTCGCCGGGCCCGACGACCGACTGGCGGGTGGTGTGGCACTGCGGGCTGCTGCACCTGGCCCGCGGCCGCGTCCGGGCGGCGCGGCGCCACTTCGACGCGGTGTTCGCCGACCTGCCCGGCGAGGTCGCGCCCAAGCTGGCGCTGGCGCTGTGCGCCGAGCGCGAGGGCGACGCGGTGGTGGCCCGCCGCTGGTACACGGCGGTGTGGCGGCGGGACCGGTCGCAGGCCGCGGCGGCGTTCGGCCTGGCCAGGTTGCTGCTGCGCGACGGCGACCGGCCGGGCGCGGTCGCCGTGCTCGACGAGATGCCCACCGTGTCGCGGCACCACGACGCGGCGCGGATCGCGGCGGTCGACGTCCTGTGCGGGCCGGGTGCCTCGGCGGGCGAGCTGGAGCAGGCGGTCGAGCGGCTGGAGCGGCTGCGCCTGGACCGCGACGCGGCCGACCGGCTGGGCGCGGTGGTCCTCGACGCGGCGCTGCGCTGGCGGCGCTCGACCGCGCACGCGGAGATCGACGGCGGCGGGCTGTTCGGCCGGTCGCCGTCGGAGCGGGCGCTGCGGTCGGCGCTGGCGAAGGGCTACCGCCGCCTGGCCAGGCAGGCGCGGTCCGCCGACGAGCACGGGGTGCTGGTGGACCTGGCCAACGGCACCCGACCCCGGACGACGTTGTGACCCGGAGGACACCGTGACAGGGAGTCGCATGAACACCCCCGCCGGCTTCGGCGTCGCCGTGAGCCAGAACGAGTACCTGTCGCACGGCGACACCGACATGCACGCCATCGTCACCGTCACGGCCACCGGCCTGCGTTCGGCCGACCGACCCGTCCCGGCCGCGGCCGAGGTGATCGCGATCGACTGCTCCGGCTCGATGGACGCGCCGCCCACCAAGATCGCCGCGGCCCGGCGCGCGACCTGCGCGGCGCTGGACGTGCTGCGCGACGGCGTGCTGTTCGCCGTGGTCAAGGGCACGCACCACGCCGAGGTGGTCTACCCCCGGGAGGCGGGGCTGGCGGTGGCCGACGAACGGACCAGGGCCGAGGCCAAGGCCCGGGTGAACGGGCTGATCAGCGACGGCGGCACCGCGATGAGCACGTGGCTGGCCCTGGCGGCGCGCCTGGTCGAACCCCACCGGAAGCTGATCCGGCACGCCATCCTGCTCACCGACGGCCACAACGGCGAGCCGCGCGAGGTGCTCGACTCGGCGCTCGCGCGCTGCGCGGACGCGTTCGTGTGCGACGTGCGCGGCATCGGCGCCGACTGGTCGCCGCAGGAGGTGCGGCGGATCGCGGAGGTGCTGCACGGCGACGTGGACGCGGTGCGCCGCCCGGCCGACCTGCCCGCCGACTTCACCGGTCTGATGGAGTCGGCGATGGGCAAGGCCGTCGCGGACCTCGAACTGCGCGTCAAGCCGATGCCGTTCGCGCGCCTGCGCCAGGTCAAGCAGGTGCTGCCCACCGAGGTGGACCTGACCGGCCGGGGCACGCGGCTCGACGACGGCACGGTGCGCTTCCCCACCGGCAACTGGGGCGAGGAGACGCGCGCGTTCCACGTGTGGCTGGAGGTGGACACCGACGAGCTGGCGGTGGGCGAGTCGCGGCAGGCGGCCCGGGTGGTCCTCGCCGCGGACTCCGCCGAGGTGCCGTCCGGGTCGGCGACGATCCGGGCGACCCGGACCGAGGACCCGCGGCTGTCCAGCCGGGTCGACCCCCACGTCGGCCACTACACCGACGAGGGGGAGCTGGGCGAGCACATCGACGCGGGCTGCGAGGCCTACGACGCGAACGACCTGCCGCGCGCCGCCGAGCGGTGGGGCCGGGCCGTCGCGCTGGCCACGCGGCTGGGCAACCAGGACTCGCTGCGGCGGCTGCTGCGGCTGGTGGAGGTCGACGGCGACCCGGCCGACGGGCGGGTGCGGGTGCGGCCCGACCTCGTCGCCGAGGACATCCTCTGGGCGGGGATGAGCTCCACCCGGTCCAGCGCCGCGCCCAGTCGGGGTGCGGTCGGGGTGGCGGTCACGGGCCCGGACCGGCGGTGCCCGGAGTGCTCGTACGTGTCACCGCCGACCGCGCGGTTCTGCGGTCGGTGCGGCCACCGGCTGGTGGAGCCGTGAGCGCGGCCCGGCCCGGCACCACCCGGCGCGGCACCACCCGGCGCGGCACCCGTCAGCGCAGCACCACCCGGCGCACCCTGCTGGGCCTGCTGACCGGCGTGGTGCTCGCGGCGCTCGTGGTGACCGGCGCCTCGTGGGCGGTGGGCGCCGACGTGCGGGCCACCGCCGACTCGGTGCGCGACCGCAACGCCGCCGCGGTGCTGGAGACCGCCACCGCGAGGGCGGCGCTCGCGCAGGCCGACCGCGCGGCGGTGGAGAGCTTCACCGGCGCCGAGCACGTGCTGAGCGGGCCCGGCGACCGGTACCGCGACCGGATCGCGCTGGCCGGCCAGTACCTCGCGCAGATCGCCGAGGACAACACCGCGGGCGTGGTCGTCAGCAGGCGGTTGCAGCTCGTGGAGGGGCTGCTGGTCTCCTACAACGCCGCGATCGGCCAGGCGGACGTGCAGCTGCGGCAGCCCGGCGGCGAGGCACTGGGCGCGGCGGACCTCTGGCGCGCCTCGCAGCTGCTGCACGCCGAGGGGAAGGGCGTCCTGGCCCAGCTCGACGTGCTGATGGCGGACCAGCGGCGCGCGCTGGACGCCCGACTGGCCGAGAGCGCCACGACGCCGTGGCGGACCGCGTCGTGGCTGGTCCCCTCGCTCGTCCTGCTCGGGCTGCTGGTGGCCACCCAGGTGTTCCTGGTCCGCCGGTTCCGGCGCCTGGTCAACCCGCTGCTCGTGCTGGCCACGGCCATCGCGCTGGGTCTCGTGGCCCTGCCCGCGGTCGGCCTGGCGACCCAGTCGCAGGTGACGCGGTCGGTGGAGGCGCTGGACCTGCTCGTCGAGCGGTGGCAGCGGCACACGACCGAGACCGGGGCGAGCGCCCGGCGGGAGCTGCTCGCACTGGTGGGCGGGCACTGCGGCACGGTGCCGGCGGGGTGCGGCGACACCGTGGACCGGGCCCGCCTGGCCCTGGGCCCGCCCGGCGGCGGGTCGTCGACCGACGAGCGCGAGCTGACCGAGGAGGCGGAGTTGATCAACGCCGAACTGGCGGACGCCGCGGACGAGGGCGGCCTGATGCCCCTCGTGCCGGTCGGCGGGGCCGCCGTGGTCCTGTCGGCGCTGCTCGGCCTCCTGGGCCGGCTGGAGGAGTACAGGTACCGCGTCCGATGAGGCTCCTGGTGGTGATCCTGCTGCTGAGCGCGGGCCTGACCGGGTGCGCGACCTCGGCGGCCCCCGAGCAGGTGGTGGTCCTGGGCCCGTGGACCGGCGAGACCGACGTGGCGCGGTTCGAGGAGGTGCTGGCGGCGTTCGAGCGCACGAGCGGCGTCGAGGTCGAGTACATCGGCGCCACCGCCCCCGACCAGGTGCTGCGGGCGGACGTGCAGAAGGGCACACCGCCGCACGTGGCGGTGCTGCCCAGCCCGAACGACCTGGCCGGCTACGTGCCCTACCTGACGCCGCTGGACGGGGCCCGTGCCGACGAGTACCCCCGGCGGTGGACGGAACTGGAGCAGCTGGGCCAGGACCGGCGGTACGCGGTGGTGGTGAAGGCGGACCTCAAGAGCATGCTCTGGCACGCCGCCGACGCCCCGCCGGACCCGCCGCCGACGACGAAGGCCGGGCTGCTCGCCCTCACCGGCGCGGAGACCGCCGCCGGGCGCGCCGCCTGGTGCCTGCGGGTGGCCGCGCAGACCAACGCCGGGTGGCCCGGCACCGACTGGGTCGAGGACGTCCTGCTGCACGAGGCGGGACCCGACGTGTACCGCAGGTGGGCGGCGGCGGAGCAGCCGTGGAACGAGGGGCCCGTGCGGCAGGCATGGCAGACGTGGGGCGAGCTGATCGGCGGCGGCACGACGGTGCGCGGCGGCCTGCGCGCGGCGCTGCTGACGGACTTCGACGACCCGTCCAAGCCGCTGGTCGACAGCCCGCGCGGGTGCCGGCTGGACCACCAGGCGTCCTACGTGACCGGCCTGTACGGGGAGGCCGCGGACTTCGTGCCGTTCCCGTCCCTCGGCGCGGCGGAGCCGGCGTCGGAGGTCTCGGCCGACCTCGCGGGCCTGTTCCGCGACACGGCGGAGGCCGGCGCGCTGATGGACTTCCTGGCCTCGGCGGAGGCGCAGCGCATCTGGCCGGCCCGGGGCGGGGCGTACTCGGTGAACACGCGGGTCGACGAGGCGGCGTACCGCAGCGACGTGGAACGGCGGGTCGCGCGCGTGCTGACCTCGGAGGGCCGGTTGTGCTTCGACGCGTCGGACCTGATGCCCGCGCCGCTGCGCACCGCGTTCCAGCGGGCCGTGCTGCGCTACCTCGACGACCCGAGCGGCCTCCAGGCCGTGCTGGACGACCTGGAGGCGGTCCGCGCGCAGGTGGCCGGCGAGGGGCTCGTCCGGCTCGACCTGCCCTGCTAGAAGTTCCCCGTGCGGTGGTTGCCCAGGGTCACCAGGCGCGGTGGGGCGGGGGTCGCGCTCCCGGTGGCGATCACGGCGAGGACGAGGGTGTTGTCGCGCCCCAGGACGCCGCGCGGCAGCACGAAGTCGCGTTGCGGGGACAGGTCGCCGAGGTACTGGCCCACGTTCCAGCCGTTGAGGTAGACCAGCACGCGGTGGCCGCGCGCCTCGGCGAAGCGCAGGCCGAGCGACGCGTCGTGGTCGCGCGGCAGGTCCAGCCGGAACGCCGTGCGGTACCAGGAGACGCCGGGGCCGACCGAGGCGGGCGGTCGCCGCCAGTCGCCGGGCGCGTCGGGCAGGTGCCGGTCGCCGGACGGGTCGGGAAGGTACCGGTCGGGCGCGTCGGGCGGGTAGCGGTCGGGCGGGTCGGGCAGGTGCCAGCCGGACAGCTCGCCGTGCAGGCCGCCGGTGTTGAGAGGGCCCCGCTCGTCCATCCCGCGCGACCCCCTGACCTGCCACGAGATCGGCCCCGAACCGCCCTCCACCACCACGCCGAACAGGCCGCGCGGCTGCTTGAAGCGGGTGTCGTCGGCGGTCCAGTCGTCGTTGTGGCCCATGTTCTCCACCAGCACGGTGAGGGTGGCGCGGTCGCCCGGCGCGAGCAGGCCGGGCGGCACGGCGAAGTCGCCCCGGCCCGGGTCGGGGTTGACCGGCTCCGCGTCGGACTCGGTGCCGCCGGCGGCCGACCCGAGGTAGTGGCCGTCGAGCCACACCAGGTAGACGCCGCGCCGCCCGGTGATGGCGTTGACGGCCACCGACGCCTCCGCGCCGGTCGCGGTGAACGAGCCCCGGTACCAGACCGCGCCGTTGTGGTGGCCGTACTCGTCGGAGTACAGCACCGGGAGGGTCTTGGGCTTGATCGGGCTGGCCGTGGTGGTCTTGTCCGCGGTCGTCCAGCCCGTTCCCGCGCCCGGCGGTTCGGGCCGGTACCGCCAGGACGTCAGCGCGGGCAGCTCCACCGGCTGCGGTCCCGCCAGGCGCGCGACCAGCGACCCGCTCCCCGTGCGCCGCGCGGGCACCGACCGGCCGCCGACCGACAGGCGCGACACCGGGGCGAACACCTCCACGTCGCCCGCCCGGTCGGTGTCGGCGCGCAGGTGCAGCCGGTCGCCGCGCACCTCCGCCGACCGGACCAGCCCGGTGCCGCGCACCAGGACCGGCCCGGCGGGCGTGGGCAGCCGCCAGAACTCCGCCACCGCCTCGTCGGTGCCGAGCAGCAGCAGCGCGGGCGGCCGGCCGCCGCCGGTCACCAGCACGCGGGCCAGCCCGGTGTGCGCGTAGTCCAGCCGCAGGTCACCGCCCGCGTACGACGACCGCACGTCGCCCGCCAGCACCCGCACGGACGGCGCGGACGCGTACCGCAGCACGGTCGAGCCGGGCTCCCCCTCGCGCCCGTAGAGCACGGCCACGTCCCGGCCGCCGTCGTCCACGTGGGTCAGGATCTCCGACGACGACCACACGAGCCGCTGGCCGCCCAGGTCGTACCCGGCGACGAGCACCTTCGCGTCCCGCCCGGAGAGGCTCACCGGCACGTCGTAGCGGCCGTCGGGGGTCGTCCAGGCCAGCGTCGTCGACACGTCGGCGGACGTGCGGCGGTCGGCGTGGCGCACCAGCGCGAACTGCGTGCCGGTGTCCGGGTTCGCGCGGGCCTGCGTCGCGATCGCCGGGTCGGCGGGCGCGGGCGCGTCGGTCGGATCGGTCCTGGTCAGCGGCGCGACCGTGGAGGCGAAGTAGCCCTGCCGCTTGAACTCGTCGTACTTCGGCGTGAGGTTGCGGGCCTCGGTGATGGCCGCGCCGTAGTCGTAGGAGGTGTAGACGTCGTTCGGCTGCGGCAGCCAGCCCCACGACGTGCCGCCGAACGTCATGTAGTAGCCGAACATCGTCGCGCCGCTGCCGACGAGGTTCGACTTGTAGAACACCTTCATGTAGTCCGGGCCGGTCAGCTCGCGGCACGCGTCGTAGCCGGCGTCGTGCAGGTCGATGGCCCCGGCCTGGTACTCCGCCGCGTACACCGGGGCGTCCTCGCGCAGCCGGCGCGTGACGCCGTCGGACTCGCCCCAGGTGCCCGGCGCGCGGCAGTCGAAGCCGACCGGGTAGTCGTCCACGCCCGGGACCTGCACCGCGCCCCGGCCCGACGCCCAGTTCGCCAGGTACCCGCCGCAGCAGTTGTTGTGCACGATCGGCACGTCGACGCCCGCCGCCCGCGCCCGCTCCTGGAGGTCGACCATGTACTCCGGGTCGACGTTGACCGCGTACTCGTTCTCCACGTTGTAGGCGATCACCGAGCCGCCGCGGGTGACCTGGTGCCGGGCCAGGACCGGGTTGATCCGGTCGAGCCACTCGCGGTACGCGCGGGTGTAGCCGGGGTCGCTGGACCGCGCGCGGCCGTCCACGGTCTTGAGCCACGCCGGGAACCCGCCGCCGGTCGTCTCGGCGTTGATGTACGGGCCGGGGCGGGCCACCACGTAGAGGCCCAGCTCGTCGGCCATGCGCAGCAGCCGGTCGACGTCGCGCACGCCGGTGAAGTCGTACACGCCGGGCGCGGGCGAGTGGTAGCCCCAGTGGAAGTACAGCGAGACGCCGTTGAAGCCGGCGGCGCGGATCTTCTCCAGCACGTCGCGCCACAGCTCCTGGCTGGGCAGCCGGAAGTAGTGGAACTCGCCCGCCCACAGCAGGACCCGCCGCCCGTCGACGGTCAGGGAGTACCGGTCGTAGCCCACCTCGTGCCGCTCGATGCCCGCCGTGCGCGGCCCGCGCGGCCCAGCGGCGTCGACGGGGGTGGCGAGTGAACCGAACAGCACCAGCAGAACCGCCAAGAGCCTCATCGCACTCCCCGTCCGGTAAGCGCTTTCCGGCTCGATCGTGTCGGTCCGCCCGGTGCCGCGCAAGGGGTGCCCGCCGTTCGACGGCGCGTTCGACGGACCTGGTCCCCCGGAGGCGTCCTAGCCCTCGAACGCGTCCTGGACCAGCTGCACGAGGGGGCCGACCAGGTCGGCGAAGAACTCCCGCACCGCCGGCACGAAGATGATCACCGCGATCAGCAGTGCCACGTACGGCGCCACGCCGCCCTTGCGCTTCTTCGCCATGCCCACCCCCTGGTGCGTCGACTCCCCCAGCATCGCACGCCGCTCAGGTGACCAGCGTCGCCGGGCCGAGCCCGAGCACCCCGTCGTCGAGGGGCACGCACCGCACCCCGCCCCGCCGGCGCAGCCCCCGGAACGCGCCCGGCGCGATCACCGCGTCCATCCAGGCGCACGGGTTCGCCGGGCGGCCCACCTCGAACCGCACCGGGCCGTCGCCCGAGTCGAGGGTGAACACGTCGTGTCGGGCGAGCGCGTCCACGTCGAACCCGCGCAGCACGACGTTGCGCCGCACGACCAGCGGGCTCGGCGCGGCGGTCAGGCCGAGGTCGGCCGCGACGGCCTCCAGCGACTCGACGGCGAACACCGTGACGGCGGCCCGCCGGTGCGCGGGGTGGTTGAAGTAGCGGTCGCCGACCAGGCCGAGGCCCGCCCGGACCACGACCCGATCGCGGGAGACGGGCTCCGGATCGGGTCGCGGCCCGTCGGCGGGCCGGCCCTCGTAGGCGTGCACCGGTGACACGTGCAGCGCCACGACCTCTACTGCCGTGCTCACGGCGGGCGTGCTCACGAGGGGCTTGCTCAGCGCTCCCCGAGCTGCCACTCGGGCCGCACGTAGTGGCAGGTGTACCCGTTGGGGTAGCGCTCCAGGTAGTCCTGGTGCTCCGGCTCGGCCTCCCAGAAGTCACCGGCCTGGGTCACCTCGGTCACCACCGGGGCCGGCCACTTGCCCGAGGCGTCCACGTCGGCGATGGTCGCCTCCGCGACCTCCTTCTGCGCCTCGCCGTCGTAGAAGATCGCCGAGCGGTAGCTGAGGCCGATGTCGTTGCCCTGCCGGTTGCGCGTCGTCGGGTCGTGGACCTGGAAGAAGAACTCCAGGACCTGCCGGTAGCTCAATTGCTCGGGGTCGAAGACGATCTCGATGGCCTCGGCGTGGGTGCCGTGGTTGCGGTAGGTCGCGTTGGGGACGTCACCCCCCGTGTACCCCACCCTGGTGGAGATGACGCCGGGGTGGCGGCGGAACAGGTCTTGCATGCCCCAGAAACACCCGCCCGCGAGGACGGCCTTCTCGCTCGCAGTGGCCACGTGGTCGCTCCGCTCCTCGGTCTCGTTCGTACCTGACCAGGTCAACGCTCCCACGTCCCCGGGTCATCCCCGAACCGGGTGTGATCCACACCCGGTTCGCCCCCTATACCGCCCGGCGCGGAATCGGCAACGGCCGGAGGTCGGGTTCCGGGCGACCGGCCGCCGCTATCACCCGTTCGGCTCGCGACCGAACAGGGTGGTCCGTCCGCGATGCCGCCCCCCAACGGGCTACCGCACGCCAAGGTGATGGTGCAGCGGGACGAGTCCAGGACCCGCCGGGGGGATTAACCGCCGCGTTCGCCGGGCACCTGCCGGGTGGACGCGCGACACGCGCGCCCGAGGTCGGCACGACCGGGCACGCGGCCCTCCAGCGCACCACCGGCCGGGCGCGGCCGGGAGCGACGAGCGGAGGAGGTGCTGATCCACCCGGTCACGTGATCCGTACTCCTCGACGGGATCTCCACCCCCGAGAGGCGTCCGGTCCCCGTAGGACGTGCACCGGGACGCAGGTCCCGCGGAAGGAGAGGACATCGCGCCGGTTCCCGCCGGTGCCGCGAAACCCGTGCCGCTAGGAGGCTTTCGTTGCCTGCCGTGACCGCCTACGGGCTCGACTACTCCGCACGCGAGCTGTCGCCCGCCGAGATCGACGACTACAACCGACGCACACCGAACCAGCCGATCAGCTTCCTGATCAGGTACATCGGCTACCCCGGCAACCGCAAGTGCATCTCCGCCTACCCCGGCGCGCTGCGGGCGCACGAGGCCGGCGGGCGGGTCGTGCTGCTGGTGCACCAGATCGGCTACACCGACTTCCACGGCGGCCGGGCCGCCGGCCGGGCGCACGCGAACACGGCGTGGGCCGACGCGAGGGCGCAGGGCTACCCCGACACCAGACCGATCTTCTTCGCCTTCGACCGGTGGCTGTCGGGCAACCCGCAGGCGGGGCCGCTGACGCTCGGGCAGGTGTGGGACTACCTCCAGGGCGCCATCGACGTGCTCGGCTTCGACCGGGTGGGCCTGTACGGCTTCTTCGACGTGGTCCACCCGGCGGTGCGCGAGGGGCGCGTGCGCTGGACGTGGCTGTGCGGCGCGGAGTCGAACGTGATCGACGGGGTGTCGTTCTACCAGTGGAACAACGGCCGGGTGTACCCCGGTGGGCTGGAGTGCGACCTCAACAAGGCGTACGTGGACCTGTCGACCCTTGGAGGAGAAGACATGAACGTGTGGGACCTGGTCGGGTTCCGGCCCAACCGCAACCAGAACCTGTGGGACGGGTTGGAGCAGATCCAGCAGAACCAGGCGGTGCACACCGAACTGCTGGCGGCGATCGTGAACGACCCGGACATCACGCCCGAGGCGCTGGACGCCGTCGTGGACAAGGCGGTGGCCAAGCACACGCCGACGGCGGAGCAGGTGGCGCTGACGCAGCTGCCGCACCTCCAGGCCGCCGTGCGCGAGGTGCTCGGCGAGGGGTCCGAGGACAAGGCCGACGAGATCGTCGTCAAGCTGGTCCAGCGGCTGACCGCCGAGCAGGACGGCGAGCAGGACGGCGAGCAGGACCGCACCGGCCGCCGCTGACAGCGGCGGCCGGTGCCGACACCGGTCCGGGGGCGGTGGGTACGACGCCCGCCGCCCCCGGACCGGGCGCCT
This sequence comes from Saccharothrix sp. DSM 118769, assembly GCF_052936295.1. Lineage (NCBI taxonomy): Bacteria > Bacillati > Actinomycetota > Actinomycetes > Pseudonocardiales > Pseudonocardiaceae > Saccharothrix > Saccharothrix sp. DSM 118769. The sequence continues at coordinate 5,358,916 of NZ_CP193627.1, forward strand.
CAGGGTGCGGCCAGCGCGTGGTCCAGGGACGGGTGCACCACCAGCAGCTCGTCGAGCCCGCTGAGCTGCACCGAGCGCAGCGCGGGCGTCGTGTCGCCCGCCACCACGCGCAGCGCGGTGTCCGGCAGCGCCTGGTCGTGCGCGGCGATCAGGGCGGCCAGGCCCGCCGAGGCGAGCAGGTCCACCCCGCGCAGGTCGACGACGATCACGCCCGGCCGGTCGTCCAGCGCCGTGTCGAGCACCTCGCGCAGCCGCGGCGCGGTCGCCTGGTCCAGCTCGCCGACCACGGTCACGACGACGGCGTCGGTGAGGCTCTCCACGTCGAGCCGGAAGGGCCGCGGTGCGGGGTGTTGCGTCGAGGCGTGCACGGTGTGGTCGCCTTTCGTCCGGGGTCACGGCCCGCGGCCCGCCCACCCGGTGGCCCACGGACCGCAACCCCCATCGTCACCCGGCGGGCCCCGTCCCGCCATTCAGCGGCACGCGCGGCCCCCTCGGGCGGCCACCCGGCCGGACCCACCCCGCCGGGGTAGGCCATCCGGGTCACAGCGGTGCTCCGCAGGACGCAACGGGTGCGCACGGGGCAGGATTGGGTCGTGCAAGATCACGACCCGGGCGGCTACGACGCGTTCCTCTCCTGCGGCCATTCGGACGGTGACCGGATCGCCCCGGCGCTCCGGCGCGAGCTCCAGCGCATCGCGAGGCCCTGGCACCGGCGGCGGGCGCTGCGCGTGTTCCTGGACCGGTCCGGCCTCGACGCGGACCCCGACCTGTGGTCGGCGGTCACCCCGTCGCTGAGCGGGTCGCGCCACTTCGTGCTGCTGGCCTCGCCGGAGGCGGCGGCCTCGCCGGCGGTGGGTCGCGAGGTCGCGTTCTGGCGGGCGCGGCACGGGCACGACCGGTTCCTGATCGCGCTGACCGGCGGCGAGGTCGCGTGGGGCGACGGCGACTTCGACTGGGGACGCACCACGGCCCTGCCGGAGCAGCTGAGGGGCTGGTTCACCGCCGAACCGCCGTGGGTGGACCTGCGCTGGGCGGCGGGGAGCCCGGACCCGGCCGCCGACCCCCGCTTCCGCGCCGCCGCGGGCGCGCTGGCCGCCGCCGTGCACGGGGTGCCCGAGGAGGTGCTCGACGCCGAGGACGCCCGGCGGCACCGGCTGGTCGCGCGCCTGCGCCGGGCCGCGGTCGTCGGTGCGGCGCTGCTCGCCGTGGTGGCCGTGGTCCTCGGCGTCACGGCCCACCGCCGGCACCAGGACGCCGTGACCAGGGCCGCGGCGCTCGACCTGGTGGCCCGGGGCGCGGCCGTCGGCAGCGCGGACCCGGACCTGTCGCGGCTGCTCGCCGTGGCCGCGTGGCGGCTCGACCCGACGCCCCGGGCCCGCGCCGGGCTGGTCGACGCGCTCGTGCGGCCCGACCTGTGGACCCGCGAGGTGCCGGACGTGCGGGCGCTGTCCGGGGACGGGGCGACCGTCGCCGGGGTGCGGGACGGCGCGGTGCGGCTGGCGGCCACCCGCACCGGTGACGCGATCGGCGACCCGGTCACCGGGGCCGACGGCGTGCGGGCCGTCGCCCTGAGCGGGGACGGCCGCGTGCTCGCCGTCGCCGCCGACGACGGGGTGCGGCTGTGGGACACGACCCGGCGCGAGCCGCTGACCGGGCCGTTCGCCGCCTCGGGCACGCCGCTGCTCAGCCGGGGCGGCGGCGTGCTGGCCGTGGCGGGCGCGACCTCGGTGACCCTGTGGGACGCGGTGACCGGCGGACCGCTCGGCGAGGTGCCCGGTGTGCCCGCGTCGGTCGCGCTGAGCCCGGACGGCGGCCTCCTCGCGGTCGGCGGCGAGGACGGCTCCGTGCGGCTGTGGGACGTGCGGTCCGGCGTGCCCGGCGAGCCGCTGACCGGGCCCGCCGGACCGGTGCGGGCGCTCGCGTTCGGCCCGGACGGCGGCGTGCTGGCCGGCGGTGGCGAGGACCGCGCGGTGCGGGTGTGGCGGGTGGCCGACCGCTCCCCCGTCGGCACGCCGCTGGACGCCGGCGCGCCCGTGCGCGCGGTGGCGTTCAGCCCGGACGGCCGCACGCTCGCCGCGGGTGCCGGCGACGGCGCGGTGCGGCTGTGGGACGCGGTCGCGCGGCAGCCGCTCGGCGACCCGCTCACCGGCCACGCGACGCGGGTGGCGTCGCTGGCGTTCGCCGCGGACGGCCGGACGCTCACCACCACCGACGAGGGCGGCACGGCGCGCGGCTGGTCGGTGGCGGACCGGGTCGACGAGGGCGTGGGGTTCCCCGGCGAACCGGGCCCCATCGGCGTGGTCGAGTACCTCCCGGACGGCCGCACGGTCGTGGCGGGCACCCGCGCCGGTCAGGTCCACCTGTGGGACGCGGCCACCCGCGAGCCGATCTCCCCGCCGCTGACCGGGAACGTCGGCCGGGTCTACTCGATCTCGCCGAGCCCGGACGGCCGGACGCTGCTCGTCGTGGACGAGGGCGGCGCGGTGCGGCTGTGGGACGTGGCCGGGCGCCGGCAGACCGGCCAGCTGACCGAGGCGGGCACCGGGTACCCGGCCTACGCGGTGTTCAGCCCGGACGGCCGCACCATCGCCGTCGGCGAGGACGGGGCCGTGCGGCTGTGGGACGCGGAGACCCTCGACCAGCTCGGCGACCCGCTCGACGCGGGCACCACGTCCGTGCGCACGGTCGCGTTCAGCCCGGACGGCCGCACGCTCGCCGCCGCGGGCCACGGCGGCCCGGTCCGGCTGTGGGACGCCGCGACCCGCGAACCGCGCGGCGACCTGCGCGCCGACGCCGACGACGCGCTCACCGCCATCGCGTTCAGCCCGGACGGCCGCACCCTGGCCACCAGCGGCGTCGACGGCTCGGTCGCGCTGTGGGACACCGCCGAGCGCACCCGCCTGGGCGAGCCGTTCGGGCGGGGCGAGGGCGAGGTCGTCTTCGAGGTGGCCTTCAGCCCGGACGGCCGCACCCTGGCGACCGCGGGCACCGGCGTGCGCCTGTGGGACGTGCCCTCCCGCCGCCCGCTGGGCGTGCTGCGCGCCTACGCCATCGCCGTCGCGTTCAGCCCGGACGGCCGCGAGCTGGCGACCGGCGAGTCCCGGCTGCGCGCGTTCGGCGTGCCGAGGACCGACGACCCGGCCGCCGACCTGTGCCGCCGCGCGGGCCGCTCGCTGACGCGGGACGAGTGGGCGGCCCACGTCCCCGACGTCCCGTTCCGCGAGGTGTGCCCGTGAACCGGACCGGTGGGCGGCGGGTGCGCTCTCGACCGGTGCCGCGGGATCGGGGTGCTCGTGGCCAGCCCCGTCCGCCTCAGGGACCGTCGACCACCGACAGGGCGGGCACGGCGACCGGCCCGAACCGCGGCACCGGCCAGACCCGCCGCCACACCACGCCGGTGAGGTCGGACTCGGGCACGAACCCGTAGTTGCGCGAGTCGGTCGACACGGTCGGGTTGTCGCCCAGCACGAAGTACCGGCCGGGCGGCACCTCGGCGACGCCCTCGGTCCCGCCCTTGCCGTCGGGGCCGCAGCACACGCCGGGGTCGCCGGGGCCGCGCGCGACGGACATCCACTCGCCGGACGCGGGCCGCACGAGGACGTCCGCGCCGGTGATCCGCACCTGGTCGCCGGGTACGGCGATGACGCGCCGGACGACCTCGACGCCACCACCGGGTTGACGGAGGGTCACGACGTCGAGGCGCTGCGGAGCGCCGTCGAGGGCCAGGACCCGATCCCCCGAACGCAGGTCGGGGTACATGCTGTCGCCGGACACCGGCGAGGACAGCGCGAACACCGCCAGGGCGGCGGCCAGCAGCAGGGAAACCCCTCCGCCGAGCACCGCGGCGACCAGTCGTCCGCGCACCCGCCACCCCCTCCGCCACAGGCCGGACGGCCTCGTCCACCCCCGTCCGGGGGCGGTGAAAACTCACGCACGGTAACGCACCGGGAGCGGGTCGACGGGCACGAAGAGGTATCGGTACCCAGCGGCACGGCGGTGACGCGCTGCGTGACGCGTCGGCGGCCGGACCGGTGGTGCGGGGTCCGCGGCGCGCGCGGACCCCGCACCACCGGTCAGCGGCCGACCTCCTGGACGGCCCAGTCGGCGACCGCCGCGTAGTAGTCCCGCGCGTTGGGCGCGAGGTTGATGGAGTGCCCGTAGCCCGGCAGCACGTAGGTCCGCAGCGGCGCCCGGAAGTACGGCGCCTCCGCGGCGTGGACCGACGAGGCCGACGAGCAGTCCGTGGCGAGCAGCCCGCACACCGCCGCGTCCCGCGCGCCCACGGCGGACAGCACCGGCACGTTGATCAGCAGGCTGTACGGCAGCAGCACGGCCACGCCGAGCCCGTCCGCGGCCTCGGCCGGGGAGAAGACGTCCTTCGTCCTCTCCTCCACCGACATGACGTCCGACACGAGCGGGCCGGGCGCGTGGAAGCTGTCGTAGCGGCTGCCGGGGGCGGTGGTCAGGTAGCCGAGCGGGTGCAGCAGGCCGAACTTCGGGTCGAGGTTGGCGGGTCGGAAGTTCGCGAACGCCGCCGCGACACCGGCCGGGTTGACCGCGTGCGTCATGCCGGTGAGCAGCACGCCGTCCACGTCCTGGTAGGTGCCCGCCTCGACGACGCTGATCGCCGCGCCGAGCGAGTGACCGCCGATGACCACCCGTCCGAACCGGGGGCCGTACGCGCCGGACCGCAGACCTTGCACGACCTGGTGCACGGCGTCGGCCTGGGTGAACGCGGTGAGCGTGGCGGCGAGCGGTTTGGAGCTGCGGCCGGTGCCGAGCCGGTCGACGGCGAACGTGGCGAACCCGGCGGCGTTCTGCGCGGCGCGGAACGAGTGCCTGCCGTCGGGGAAGTCCCAGTAGGAGCTGTTGTAGGTGGCGCCGGGGATCAGCACCTGGACGGTGGTGGCGCCACCGGCCGGCGTGCACAGCGTGCCGTGCAGCACCTCGCGCTGGGCGAGGACGGTCACCGGTGCGTCGACGGGGCGGCACGCGGGACCGGCTTCGGCGGAGGCCGACGTCAGCGACGACGCCACCACGAGCGCGACCAGACCGGCGGCGAGTGAGTACCGCAAGGAGGACTACCTCCAGTTCATCGGGGACGGGACAGGACGGTCATCGGCAGCCGGTTGGGGTACAGCAGGCCGATCACCCTGGGGCGCACGGGTTTCCCCGGCACGGGTGCGAGCCGCCAGCGGGCGGCGAGGGTGGCGGTCGCGATCGCGACCTCCAGGTGCGCGAACGCGTGCCCCGGGCAGTGGTGCAGGCCGCCGGCGAACGGCACGTACGCGCCCTTGGGCAGGGCGTCGGCGCGCTCGGGCAGCCAGCGGTCGGGGTCGAAGCGCTCCGGGTCTGCGTGGTAGCGCGGGTCGTGGTGCAGGGCGTGCGGGCTGAGGCCGACCTCGGTGCCCGCGGGCAGGTCGACGCCGCCCAGCGAGACGGCGGTGTTGGTGCGGCGCAGCGTCAGCCACAGCGGGTAGGCGCGCAGCACCTCGGTGACGACGCGGCGCAGGTGCGGCATGCGCGCGACGTCGTCGGCGGTGGCGACGGGCCGTCCGGCCAGCACCTCGTCCACCTCGGCGTGCACCCGCCGCTCGACGTCGGGGTTCCGGGCGAGTTCGTGGAACAGCCAGGACAGGGTGATCCCGGTGGTCTCCGTGCCCGCGGTGAGCAGGGTGACCACCTCGTCGCGGACCTGCCGGCGGCTCATCGGCTCGCCGGTGACCCCGTCGCGCGCGGACAGCAGCGCCGAGAGCAGGTCCTGCCGCTCGCCGCGCGCGGAGTCGACCACGTCGTCCACGACGCGGTGCACGTGGGCGAGGGCCTCGTCGAACCGGCGGTTGGCGGGGACGGGCAGCCGCTCCAGCACGGCCGGGGACAGGGCGCGCGCCACGCCGAGCCGGATCAGGACGGGGACGTGCGCGCGCACCTCGGCGGCGACCCCGGGACCGAATTCCCGGGAGAACAGCGTGCGGCCCACCACGGAGATCGCGAAATCCTGCATCACCTCGTCGAGGGCGACGACCTGTCCAGGTCGCCAGGAATTCGCCAGGTCGGACGCCAATTCGCCCATCATCCCCGAATACACCCGCAGCGGTCCGCGATGGAACGCGGGTTGGATCATCCGACGTTGTCTCCGGTAGAATTCACCATTGGTGCTGACCAGGCCATCACCGAACACACCGCGCAGTTTGTCGACGAAGACGCCCTTGTCGAACCGGTCCGTCTCGGCGGTGAGCACCTGGTGCGCCAACTCGGCCGTGGTCACGAAGTAGACGGGGAGTTTTCCCAGGTAGACCCGCACGACGGGACCACGTGATCGCAGTTTCGCGGTGAACGCCAGGCGTTGTCCCAGCAGGGCCGCGGTGTGCCCGAGCAGGGGTAACCGCCCCGGAGCCGCGGGGGGCTCGCGTTTTCCGCCGGATTTCGCGTCCGCCGTCATCGGCGCACCGCTCCTCGACTCGACGCACCGGTTCCGGCCGGTGGTGGACGGCGTGCACTCTATGCGCCGTTCGGACGTCGGCGGCATCACGCGTTAGAGTTAACTTGATGGATCGGCTGGTGCCTGACAGCCACACGGGGTTGGATATCGTCGTCCAGTTCCGACCCCCGAGCGTGACATTGCCGGAGAACAGATGAACGACCTGGACTGGGTCCCCGAGGGTGTGGACACCACCGTGCCGAGCATCGCGCGGACCTACGACTACCTGCTGGGCGGTGCCCACAACCTGGCGGTGGACCGGGCGATGGCGGAGAGGGTGGTCGCCGCCCTGCCCGGCGCGCGCGACCTGGTCCGGCTGAACCGGGCGTTCCTGCGCCGCGCGGTCGCCCACCTCGTCGAGAGCGGCGTGCGCCAGTTCCTCGACATCGGCTCGGGCATCCCGACCGTGGGCAACGTCCACGAGGTCGCGCGGGCGCTCTGCCCGGACGCCCGGGTCGTCTACGTCGACAAGGACCCGGTGGCCGTCGCGCACAGCCGCCTGCTGCTCGCCGACGACGACCGGACCGCGGCCGTGCAGGCCGACCTGCGCGAGCCCGACGACCTGCTGGGCAGGCCCGAGGTCACCGGGCTGCTGGACCTCGACGAGCCGGTCGGCCTGCTGATGCTGCTGGTCGTGCACTTCCTGACCCCCGACGAGCGGCCCGCGCGGCTGCTCGCCCGCTACCGCGACCGGCTGCCCGCCGGCAGCTACCAGGTGATCTCGCACGCGACGGCCGACGACCGGGCCGAGACCATGCGCCGCGCGGCGGACCAGGTGCGCCGCAGCAGGGCCGAGGACAACCTGGTCTACCGCACCCACGAGGAGGTGTCGGAGTTGTTCGACGGCTACGACCTGGTCGAGCCCGGTGTCGTCGGCTGCGCCCTGTGGCGCCCGGCGGGCGTCGGGGACATCGCCGACCGGGCCGAGGACAACACCCAGGTGTGGGTGGGCGTCGGGCGCAAGCCGGCGTCGCCGGACGCGAGCCGGTGACCGGGGCAGCCGGGATGACCGCTCCACTCCCCCTGGACGCGGACGGGCTGCGCGCCCGGACGAGGCTCGCCAAGAAGTGGGCCTACCTGCTCGGTTCCCGGACGTTCGTCCCGATGACCGCCGTCGAGCTCGAACGGCACCTGCTCGGCCTGGTGGAGCGGCTGTGCGCGGGTGTCGCGACCGAGGCGCTGGCGGGCCGCGCGGGCCGCGAGGTGGGCGCCGGGCTGGTCGGCCTGAACTGCACCACCGCGGACGCGCTCCAGGTGTCGATGGAGGCCGTGGCCAAGGGCCTGCTCGGCATGGCCTCGCTCGCCCCGGCCGACCGGATCGCGGAGCGCGTCGCGAACGTGACCGCCGCGCTGGCCGCCGGCTTCGCGGACCGGGTCAGGACGAGCACGCTGGAGCAGCAGGAGCAGCTCGGCCGCTCGATGTACCGGGCGATGCGGCAGTCGCAGGCCGAGCTGGAGGTGCTGCGCGCCAAGCAGGACATCGTGGAGGAGCACACCTCCACCGGTCTCGCGGTCGCCGACCACGAGGGCGTGCTGGTGGAGGCCAACGCCGCGCTGGCGCGGATCGTGGACCGCCCGCCCGCGGAGCTGGTGGGCCTCGGGCTGGTCGACCTCGCGCACCCCGACGGGCGGGTGGCCCTGCGCGCCGACCTGGCCGAGCTGGTGGAGGGCAACACGGAGGCCATCACGCAGCCGCACCAGCTGCTGCGCGGCGACGGCGAACCGGCGTGGGTGGTGCTCACGCTCGCGCCGCTGCGCCAGGCGGACGGCTCGCGGCGGGTCGTGGTGCTCGCCGAGGACGCCACCGACGTGAACCTGCTCCAGGGCCAGCTCAACAACCAGGCGCTGCACGACGTGCTGACCAGGCTGCCCAACCGGCAGTTCTTCACCAGCAGGCTGGAGCAGGCGCTGCGGACCGCCGACCCGAGCTACGGCGTGAGCGTCTACCACCTCGACCTCGACGGCTTCTCCCGCATCACGGGCGGGTTGGGCCGCCGGGTCGGCGACCACGTGCTCAAGGTCGTCGCCGGCCGGTTGCAGGACCTGGTGGCCGGGGAGAACGCGATGGTGGCGCGGTTCGGGCACGACGAGTTCGCGATCCTGGTGGAGAACACGGCGAGCACGCCGGACGTGGTGAGCACCGTCCGGCGCGTCAACGACCTGCTGTCCGCGCCGTTCACCTCGGGGGGCAACCGGGTCGCGGTGTCGGCGACGATCGGCGTCGTGCACCGCCCGCCGCGCGACTCGTCGCCGCTGGACCTGCTCGACTCGGCGGACCTGACGCTGCGCCGCGCCCGGGAGAGCGGGCGGCGGCAGTGGGAGCTGGCCGACCCGGCGCAGGACGGCCGCGACCGGCGCACGTTCAGCCTGGCCGCGACGATGCCGGGCGCGTGGGAGCACGGCGAGCTGGAGCTGCTCTACCGACCGGTGGTGCGCCTGGCCGACGGCGAGGTCGAGTCCGCCGACGTGCTGCTGCGGTGGGACCACCCGAGGCTGGGCGAGGTGCCGCACGAGCAGTGCCTGGCACTGGCCGACGACACCGGCCTGATCGTGCCGCTGGGCGCGTGGGTGCTGCGCGAGGCGTGCGGGCAGGCCCGGGCGTGGCGCGAGGAGCTGGGCCGGGACGTGCCGGTGCGCTGGGCGCTGACGGCGGGCCAGGCCGCGGACTCCGACCTGGTGGGCGTGGTGCGCGAGGCGCTGGCCGACACCGCGCTCGCGCCGTCGTCGCTGCGGCTCGGCGCGCCCGCGGAGGCGTTGTTCGGCGGTCGCGGCGAGGCGGCGGACAACCTGGAGGTCCTCGCCGAGGGCGGGGTGGGCGTCGAGGTGGAGGACTTCACCGCCGCGCCCGGCGACCTGGTGCGGGTGGTCGAGGGGCTGTCGGTGCGCGCGGTGCGGGTGCCGCAGTCCGCCGCCGCCGAACCGGCGTCGGCGGTGTCCCGCGCGCTGGCGGGGGTGCTGGGGGTGGTGCGCGACGCCGGCCTCGGCCTGACCGCGACCGGCGTCACGACACCCGAACAGGCCCGGTGGTGGCGGGAGGTGGGTGCGGACACCGCGTCCGGTCCCCTGTTCTCCCCCGCCGGTCCACCGGACGCGATCACCCGATAGCGCAAGTCAAGGCAGGCGCTGTCGGGGAACCCGTGGCCAGGAAGCCGAAGGTGGTGCTCTCCCCCGGCTTCACGGCGGCGTTCCAGGCCAGGTTGGTGGCCGTGGCGGTGGTGCCGCTGGTGGTGATGCCCGCGCTCCACCGCGCGTCGATCCGCTGGCCCTCGCCGAGCTGCCAGGTCACCGCCCACCCGTTCGACGGGGCGTTCTCGGCGTGGCGCAGGGTGACCTCGGCGTGGTAGCCGCTGCCCCACCGGGCGACCACGCGCATGGTCGCGGTGCAGTCGCCGGGGGTGCGCTTGAAGTCGGGCAGCTCGTCGAGCGTGATCACGCCGGGGTCGTGGTAGACGCGGCGCACGAAGTCGAGCGGGTTGGTCACGCCGTCCTGGATGAACGAACCGGACCAGGTGACGAACCAGCTCCACCGGGCCTCGTAGGCGCGCACCAGCTCCGGGTCCGGGATGGACCCGACCTCGCCGAGCGCGACGAGCTTGCGGTCCCCGCCCAGCTCGACCAGCCGCTCGTAGGGGCCGATGACGGGGCCGTGGTCGCCCACCGGCGGGTAGGAGTCCACGCTCACCACGTCGACGACGTCGTCACCCGGGTACCACTCGGGCGCGACCGAGTTCCACACCCAGACCAGGTTGTGCAGGCCGTGGTGGCGCACCAGCCGGTCGTACAGGACCCGGTACAGCGCCTTGGCGGGCTCGGGTCCCTTGGCGCCCCACCAGAACCAGCCGCCCTCGGCCTCGTGCAGCGGTCGCCACAGCACCGGCACGTTCGCGTCGGCGAGGCGCTTGAGCTGCACGGCGATGGCGTCGATGTCGCGGATCAGCAGGCCGTGGTCGGTGGAGGCGGGGTCGGCGAGCGCGGCGGCCACGTCGAACGTCGTCGCGTCGGTGTAGAAGCCGCGCCACCACTCCTTGCCCGGCTGGTCGATCAGGCCGGACGGGGCGTTCCAGTGCCAGGCCAGGGTGACGATGCCGCCGCGGGCGTCGTAGGCGAGGGCTTGGTCGACGTCGCGGCCCGTCGTCCCGCGCTCGACCCGGCTGGGCGAGTAGTCCATCAGGTCGAGGCCCGCGATGGCCGGGGCCTTGCCGGTGTTCTGCTCGACCCAGTCGATGCTCGGCTGGTCCTGCTGGCCGGAGAGGGTCTTCTCGCCGTAGTTGTCGGCGAGGTAGCGCATGAGGCCCTTGGCGGCGGGGGTGGCGGCCGGGTCGGTCAGGGCGCCGGTCACCCCGTGCGGTCCGCGCGGCGCGCTGGGCGTCACCCGGATCGAGTCGATCAGGTACCAGCCCCAGTTGTTGGTGATGGTGACGGTGTTGTCGCCCTCGCTCAGCAGCACCTTGCCCGCGGCGATGCCGGTGAACGTCGGGTTCTCCGGGAACGCCACGTCGCCGAGGCCGGCGCCGTTGAGCGACAGCGACGCGGTCTTCGGGCCGTAGGGCGTGGCGTAGGAGATCGACAGGTCGTGCAGGCCGCCGGGGCTGTCCGGGACGGTGATGGTGACGTGGTCGGTCGCGGCGTCGAAGCCCGCGACGTAGCCGCGGCCGGAGAAACCCGGCACGGTGGACTCGACGACCGTGCCGGACAGCTCGCCGTCCTCGGCCTCGTGCGTGCCCGGCGCGGGCGGGGCGCTCGGCGTGAGGCTGATGGCGTCGACCAGGTACCAGCCCCACCCGGTGCCGAAGGTGACCGTGTTGTCGCCCTCGACGAGCTGGAGCTTCGCGCCGGTCGCCTCGGTGAACCCGGCGCTCTCGGCCAGCGGCACCTCGCCCACCGGGCTGCCGTTGAGCGACAGCGCGGCGTTCTTCGGGCCGTGCGGGGCGGCGTAGCGGACGGTCAGGTCGTGCAGGCCGCCCGGGCTGTCCGGCACGGTGATGGTCAGCGCGTCGGCGGGCTCGTCGAACCCGGCCACGTAGCCGGCGCCGGAGAAGCCCTCGACGGTCGACTCCACGACGGTGCCGGAGAGGGTCCCGTCCTCGGCCTCCAGCCACGGGCCGGGCGCCGCGGCGGCGGTCGCGGGCACCGCGAGCGTCGACGCCATCAGCGTGACGAGCAGCAACAACCTCACGTCGTGTGGTCCCTTCACCGTCGTTGGCAGGGGCACTGGCCGCGTCCATCGTTCTGGGAGCGCTCCCAGAAGCATAGGGTGCGCGGCCCGATAGACAAAGGGGGTCCTTCGGCGGGGGTGCTGCGCGCCGCCGCCGGCCTGCGGGCCGCAGCCGCCGACCTGGCGGGCCGCAGCCGCCGGCTGGGCGACGACGCCGAACGCACCCGCGAGGCGGTCACCGCCCGCATCCGCGACACCCTGCGCAGGCGCGACGCGCGCCACCCCGACCTCGCGGCCCACCCGCGGGGGACCGTGTCGACCGGTGCGTCGTGCGCCTGCCCGGGGCACGAGCGCTTCCGCCTGCGGCGCCGCGGCCGGCGGGCCGCCCGCCCACCGGCCGCGCGCCCCGCGTCACTTGCGGTTGTAGAGCCTCATCGTCCAGGTGCCGAACACGACCGTGAACGCCACGCCGTAGCCCAGCGTCCACAGCAGCGCACCGCCGTCGAAGCCGCCCGCCATCAGCGAGCGCACCGCGTCCACCAGCTTGGTCACCGGGTTGACGTTGACGAACGCCTGCAACCACCCCGGCATCGTGGTCGGCACGACGTAGACGTTGGACAGGAACGTCAGCGGGAACAGCACGAGCATGCTCACGCCCATCACGGACTTCTCGCTGCGCAGCAGCAGGCCGAACGTCGTCCAGATCCAGGAGAACGCGAACGAGAACGCCACCAGCACGGCCACGCCGAGCACCACGCCGACGACCCCGCCGCCGGGCCGGAACCCGAGGACCAGGCCGACGACCACGATGGTGGTGGACGCCAGCACGTAGCGCAGCAGGTCGCCGAGGATGTAGCCGACCATCGGCGCGGGCCGCCAGATCGGCAGCGTGCGGAACCGGTCGAACACGCCCTTCTCGATGTCGGTGTTCACCGCGACGCCCGTGTACATGGTGATCATCACGACGCTGGTGACCGTGATGCCGGGCAGCAGGTACTGGAGGTACTCCCCCGGCGAGCCCGCCAGCGCGCCGCCGAACAGGTAGGTGAACATCAGGACCATCATGATCGGGAACGCGGTCACGTCGAAGAGCTGCTCGGGCACGTGCTTGATCTTCAGCACGGCCCGCCAGCCGAACGTGAGCGACGCGGACAGCGCGCCGGGCGGGGGCGGGCGCTCGGTCTCCAGCAGGACCGCCGCGAGGTCCTCGGGCTTGGGCGCGGCCAGGAGCTCGGCTTCGTCGGTGACGGTCACGCCGCCGCCCCCTTCGCGTTCTTGTCGGTCAGGGCCAGGAAGACCTCGTCGAGGCTGGGCTGGCCGAGGGAGAAGTTGTCGACGGTGATGCCCTCGCGGGCGAGCCGCCCGAGCGCCTCGGCGGCCTGCTCGGTGGCGCGGCCGGTGAGCCGCGCGGTGAGGGCGACCGGGTCGTGGTCGAGCAGCACCTCGGCGTCCAGCGCGGCGACGAGGACCTCCCGGGCGCGGGGCCGCTGGTCGGCGTCGCGCAGCCGCAGGTGCACCGTGCCCGCGCCGACGGACGCCTTCAGCTCGCCCTTGGTGCCCTCGGCGATGACCTTTCCCCGGTCGACGACCGCGATGCGGGAGGCGAGCTGGTCGGCCTCGTCGAGGTACTGGGTGGTCAGCAGCACGGTGGTGCCGTGCGCGACGACCGCGCGGACGATGTCCCACACCTGGTTGCGGCTGCGCGGGTCCAGCCCCGTGGTGGGTTCGTCGAGGAACAGCAGCTTCGGGGTGTTGAGGATGCTGGCGGCGATGTCGAGCCGGCGGCGCATCCCGCCCGAGTAGTGCTTGACCTGCTTGGCCGCGGCCTCGCCCAGGCCGAACGCGTCGAGCAGCCGCGCGGCGCGCCGCCGGGCGTGGGCGCGGCCGTGGCCGAGCAGCCTGCCCAGCAGCACCAGGTTCTCGGTGCCGGTCAGGTCCTCGTCGACGGAGGCGTACTGGCCGGTGAGGCTGACGAGCCGCCGCACCGCGTCCGGGTCGGCGCGCACGTCGTGGCCGAACACCCGCGCCTCCCCCTCGTCGGGCCTGAGCAGGGTGGCGAGCACGCGGACCGTGGTGGTCTTGCCCGCGCCGTTGGGGCCCAGCAGCCCGTACACCGCGCCGGCGGGGACGGTCAGGTCCACGCCGTCCACGGCGCGGGTGTCCCCGAACACCTTGACCAGTCCCGATGTCTCGATGGCGTTCACAGTGGTCCTTCCTCGGCGGACGTGCGGTCGGCGGCGGCGCCGTCGTCCACTGTCATGACGTGCGTTCCGGTGAAAACTGATCGGAGCCGCTCGACGACGCGGGCGCCCTCACCCCTGAGGCGCGAGACGGCCCGCCAGATCGGGTCTGGCGGGCCGCGAGGTGGACCGGGAGTGGCACGGGAGGGCCGTCAGATGCGGCAGGTGTCCAGGGAGCTGACCAGGATGGCGCGGGCGCCCACGCGCCACAGCTCGTCCATGATGAACGGCGCGTCGTCGCGCGGCACGAGGGAGCGCACCGCGACCCAGCCCTCGCGGGCCAGCGGCGAGACCGTGGGCGACTCGATGCCCGGCACGAGCTTGAACGCCTCCTCCTGGGCCTCGACGGGGCAGTCGAAGTCGAGGATGACGTAGCGGCGGGCGATGAGCACGCCCTGGAGGCGGCGGTGCAGGATCTCGACGGCGCGCACCGCCTCGGGGGTCTCGGCGACCGTGTCGCCCTGGATCAGGACGGCCTCGGACTTGAGGATCGGCGAGCCGAACGTCTCCAGGCCGGAGGTCTTGAGGGTGATGCCGGTCTCCACCACGTCGGCGATCGCGTCGGCGACGCCCAGCTCGACGGCGGTCTCGACCGCGCCGTCCAACCGCACCAGGTGGGCCTTGAGGCCCAGCTCGTCGAGGTGCTGCTTGACCAGGTTCGGGTAGCTGGTGGCGATCCGCCTGCCCTCCAGGCCGGACGCGTCCTCGATGCCGCCCGGCTTCGAGGCGAAGTAGAACTTGGCCCGGCCGAAGCCCAGCGGGAGGATCTCCTTCGCGGACACCGTGGAGTCGAGCAGCAGATCGCGACCGGTGATGCCGACGTCGAGCGAACCCTCGCCGACGTAGACCGCGATGTCGCGGGGCCGCAGGAAAAAGAACTGAACGTCATTTGCCGGGTCCGCCACGATCAGCTCACGGCCGGACCTGTTCACCCGGTACCCCGCTTCGGCCAGCATTTGGGCCGCGGGAGCACTCAACGAACCCTTGTTGGGCAGGGCGAAGCGAAGAGGAGCCATGGCGCGCAGTCTCCCACACCGGGCCCCCCTTCCCCGTTCCGGGGATGCCCCCCGCGACCGGGTATGCGCAGGTGTCCCACGGTGTGGAAGGAGCGGGGAACGGTCCCCGGACCGCTGTTCCGGACTTCCGACCGGCGAATTGCGCAATCGCGTCGTGGCGCGGTCGACAGCGGTCATTCGCCGGGCGTTCACCCGCGCCGGCAAAGCCCGGCCGGACTCGTCCCACCTGATCGGGGGAACGCGCGGGGACGTTTCCGGCCGGTGACCGGGTAACCGCGCCGGGGCGGGGCCGGTGGGGCGGCGACAATGGCCGGGCCGGGCGGGCGCGGGTGGTCAGTTCGACCACCAGGTCGCGCGGGCGACCACCTCGAAGCCGAGCGAGTCGTAGAGCGCGCGGCCCTGCTCGGTCGCGGTGAGGGTGGCCGGCACGGGGTCGGCGAGCACGGCGTGCAGCAGCGACCGGGCGACGCCGCGGGAGCGGTGGCCGGGCAGCGTCGCCAGCCAGTACACGCCGCGCGCGTGGTGGGCGTCGACGGTGAGGCACGCGCCGGCCGGTTCGCCGTCGCGCCACGCCAGGTGCAGCGCCACGCCGTCGGTGTCGAGCAGGGCGGCGGGCAGCGCGCCGCCGGGCGGGAAGCCGGGCAGCGGGAAGCCGTCGACGACGACGCGCTCGACCAGGGCCGCCTCGGCGGGGGTGCGCACCGGCGTGACCACCGCGGCGGGCGGCGGCACGGGCCGGGCGTGGCGGAGCATCACCGGCAGGTGCTCGGCGGTCAGGCCGAGGGCGGCGCCGTCGACGGTGGAGAACGGGTCCTCGACCCGCACCCGCGACCGCGCCGCCTCGACCAGCAGGGCCAGTTCGGCGAGGTCGTCGGGGTCCGGGTCGGGCCGCAGCAGCAGCACCCGCAGCAGGGGCGGCCCGGACACCGCGAGGAAACCGGGCCGCGTCACGAGGTCGTGCCCGCGCGCACGGGCCAGCGCGGTGTTCAGGACGACGGCGTTGCGC
Organism: Saccharothrix sp. DSM 118769; assembly: GCF_052936295.1. Lineage (NCBI taxonomy): Bacteria > Bacillati > Actinomycetota > Actinomycetes > Pseudonocardiales > Pseudonocardiaceae > Saccharothrix > Saccharothrix sp. DSM 118769. Next base: position 5,374,814 of record NZ_CP193627.1, read on the forward strand.
ACCGCCAGGTGCAGCGAGGCGGACATGGTCGCACCCTATGCGCCGCCCCCACCGGTGATCGAATCCGTTCCGGCGCGGGGCGGCGCGGTGGGCGTGCCGTCGGCGGCGGTGCTGTCGGCGGCGGTGCTGTCGACGGCGGTGCTGTCGGCGGCGGTGCTGTCGACGGCGGTGCTGTCGACGGTGGTGCTGTCGACGGTGGTCAGCGGCCGGCGAGGAGCTGGTCGAACGGCACGAAGTCCTCGCCGGTCCGCTTCGCGGCGACGGGCCGCCCGGTGAGCAGGTCCGCCAGCTCGCCCGCGGCGCGGTCGATGCGACCGGGCAGGCCCTCCGCGCCCCAGTCCGACGACGCCGCGTACACGCCGGTCGGCAGCACGACCGCCTTCAGGTAGGCGAACAGCGGGCGCAGCGCGTGGTCGAGCACCAGCGAGTGCCGCTCGCTGCCGCCGGTCGCCCCGATGAGCACCGGCTTGCCCGCCAGCGAGTCGGGGTCCAGCACGTCCACGAAGGACTTGAACAGCCCGCTGTAGGAGGCGTTGAACGTCGGGGTCACCGCGATCAGCGCGTCGGCCTCCACCACGTCCGCCACCGCCGCGCGCAGCCGCGCGCTCGGGAAACCGGTGACGAGGTTGTCGGCCACGTCCCGGGCCAGGTCCCGCAGGTGCGCGGTGCGCACCTGCGAGCCCGGCAGGAGCCGCTGGGTCGCCGCGGCCAGCCGGCCGGCGAGCAGCTCGGTGGACGACGGGGAGCCGAGCCCCGCGTGCACCACGGCCAGGGTCGTCATCACGCGTCCGCCTTCACGCCGAGCAGGGACCGGTGGGTGGGCGCCTCGGGCACGTCGGCGGGGCGGCCGACGGCGAACTCGCGGCGCAGGGTGGGCAGGATCTCGCCGAGCATGTCCAGCTGCTCCAGCACGGTCTTGAGCGGCAGGCCCGCGTGGTCGACCAGGAACAGCTGGCGCTGGTAGTCGCCGAAGTGCTCGCGGAAGGTCAGCGTCTTCTCGACCACCTGCTCCGGGCTGCCCACGGTCAGCGGCGTCTGGGAGGTGAACTCCTCCAGCGACGGCCCGTGGCCGTAGACGGGGGCGTTGTCGAAGTAGGGCCGGAACTCGCTGACCGCGTCCTGGGAGTTGCGGCGCATGAACACCTGGCCGCCGAGCCCGACGATCGCCTGGTGGGCGGCGCCGTGGCCGTGGTGCTCGAAGCGCTCGCGGTAGAACGCGATCAGCCGCTGGAAGTGCTCCTTGGGCCAGAAGATGTGGTTGGCGAAGAAGCCGTCGCCGTAGTACGCGGCCTGCTCGGCGATCTGCGGGCTGCGGATCGAGCCGTGCCACACGAACGGCGGCACGCCGTCGAGCGGGCGCGGCGTCGCGGTGAAGGACTGGAGCGGGGTGCGGTGCTTGCCCTCCCAGTCGACCACGTCCTCGCGCCACAGCCTGCGCAGCAGGGCGTAGTTCTCGATGGCGAGGTCGATGCCGTCGCGGATGTCCTTGCCGAACCACGGGTACACCGGGCCCGTGTTGCCGCGCCCCATGATCAGGTCGACCCGGCCGTCGGCCAGGTGCTGGAGCATGGCGTAGTCCTCGGCGATCTTCACCGGGTCGTTGGTGGTGATCAGGGTGGTGGCGGTCGACAGGATCAGCTTCTCGGTCCGGGCCGCGATCCAGCCGAGCATGGTCGTCGGCGAGGACGGCACGAACGGCGGGTTGTGGTGCTCGCCGGTCGCGAAGACGTCCAGGCCGACCTCCTCGGCCTTGAGCGCGATCGTGACCATGGCCTTGATGCGCTCGGCCTCGGTCGGCGTCCGGCCCGTGGTCGGGTCGGGCGTCACGTCGCCGACGGTGAAGACACCGAACTGCATGACCACCACTCCTCAAGTGATTGCACTTTCAACTATCTTGGTCAACCGTACCCGGTGATCCGCTATTCCGTCCTTGCCGGGTGGCGCGGACCACGCCAAGGTGGGTGTTCACACCAACCGCGGGGACGTCGTTCGGGGGGAAGGCACGGTGCACGAGCTGGTCCGGCGCGCCGCCGGGATCGTCCCGGTCCTGCGCGCGCACGCCGACTGGGGCGACCGGCACCGCCGACTGCACGACGAGGCGCTGGGGGCGATGGCCGACGCCGGCGTGCTGCGGATGCGCGTCGCCGCCGAGCACGGCGGCGAGGAGGCCGACCTCGCCACCGTCGTGCGGGTCATCGCCGAGCTGGCCCGCGGCGACGGGTCGGCGGCCTGGACCGCCGCCGTGTGGACCGTGTCCGCCTGGGTCGCGGGACGGTTCCCCGAAGCCGTCCGCCAGGAGGTCTTCGCCAAACCCGACGCGCGGGTCACCGGCATCCTCAGCCCCACCGCCACCGCCGCACCCGCCCCCGGCGGGGTGCTGGTCAACGGCCGCTGGGCGTTCACCACCGGCGCGCAGCACAGCGACTGGACCGTCGTCGCCGCCGTGCGCACCACCGACGCCCGCCCCGTCGTGCTCGCCGTGCCCACCGCGGACCTCACCGCCCTCGACGACTGGCACACCACCGGCCTGCGCGCCACCGGCAGCGTCACCACCGTCGCCGACGGCGTGTTCGTCCCCGCCGAACGCGTCCTCGACCTCGACCCGCTGCTCGCGGGCGACCCCGACGCGACCACCCCCATGTTCCGCGCCCCCTTCGCCGTCGCGGCCTGCGCGACCGTCGGCGCGCCCGCCGCCGGCCTGGCGCGCGGGGCCGTCCAGGCGCACCCCGACGCACCCCGGGCGCGGGAGGCGACCGTGCTCGCCGACGAGGCCGAGTTCCACGCCCACCGGGCCGCCGACGCGGTCGACCGCAAGTCCGCCACCACCCGACCGTGGACCCCCGAGGACCGCACCCGCGTGCGCCGCGACCTCGGCGAGGCGTGCCTGCGCGCGAAGGACGCCGCCGACGTGCTCGGCCCCGGCGACGACGTCCTGCACCGCGTGCGGCGCGACGTGCACGCCCTGAGCCTGCACGCCGTGCTGCACCCCAACGCGAGCCTGGACCGGTACGGCGAGGTCCTCCAGGCGCGCTAGCCGTCCTCGGCGGGCGGCCCAACCGGTAACGCGCCGTTGTGAAAGCCCGACAGCAGCGCTGACAGCACGCACCGGTTCCGCTTGGGGAGAAGATGAACCGATTACGCAGCAAGCTCATCGCGAGCGCGGCCACCGTCGTCGCGCTCACGGCGGCGGTGACGGGGGCGCTCGCCGCCCCGGCCGCCGCCGACCCGCCCGTGCCCACCGAACTCACCGCCACCGTCGACCTGACCACCGTCGACCTCGGCCAGAACGTGTCGATCACCGGCACGATCAGGAAGCTGACCGAGACCGGCTGGGTCGACGTGCCCGGCGCGCACATCCACGCCCGCCACTGCGCCGACCCCTCGTGCTCCACGTCCTGGGGCGGCGCGTCCACGCTGTCGCAGCCCGGCGGGTGGCGGATCGGCACCGCACCACCCAGGACCGGCTTCTACCGGGTGACCTTCCAGGCCTGGAACTCGCCCGCGACCTCCGACCTGGCGGTGGCGGTCGTCGACGTCCCCCAGGTCAACGTGCTCCAACCCACGAACAACAGCACCATCACCGCCGCTCGCCAACCCTCCGGCGACGTGCGGTTCTACGCCGCCCTCGGCTTCCCGTCCTACGTCCTGCCACCCACCGTCCCCGTGGCGCGCGTCGAGTTCTCCACCGACAACACCACCTGGACCACCGCGGCCACCGTGACGGCCCGCTACTTCCACAACGGCACCTACGTCTACGAGGCGTACGTGACCGAACCCCTGTCCGGCTACTGGCGCGGCGTCTACGACGGCCTGCCGACCGCCGCGAAGGCGTCCACCACCGGCGCCACCCACGTGACCTGACCGCTCCGCACGGCTCCGGCCCCGTGACGCTCCGGTCCCCGCCAGGCCCCGGCCTCCGCAAGGGCCGGGGCGTCACACCTCCAGCGCCTCCAGCGCCGCCCACTGCGCCGTCGCCACCGCCACCACCGTGCCGTCCGCCGCGTAGATCGAGGTCAGCGTGTTCGCCACCGGCCCCACCCGCTGCACCTGCCGCGCGACCACCACGTGCGGCTCACCCACCCTCGGCGGCACGAGCACGTCCGCCGCCATCCGCGTCAACGCCATCGGCTCGTCCGTCGCCCAGCTCGCCGGGCAGTCCAGGACCGCCCACACCACCTCCGGCGAGTTCTCCACCGGCACCCACGGGCACGCCACCGCGTTCGGCCCCACCGGCCCCGGCGCCAGCAGCAGGCCGTCCACGCTCTCCGGCCCGCACACGAAGCACGACGGGAACGGGTGCCCCTCCCGGCCGAGGAACTCCTCCACCGCCCGGTCCGCCTCCAGCCCGCTCACCGGCGGCGCCGGCGGGATCGTCTCGGCCGTGGTCGTCATCGTCGCGACCACCTCCTCGCCGAACACCAGCACCGCCTGGTCCGGCCCCGCCTCCAGCCGCATCGGCAGCTCCAGCGGCGCGGGCGCCACCAGCGTCACCACCGCCGTGCCCGCCATCGGGGCGGCCGTGGCCAGCAGACCGCACGTGTAGCCGCCGTGGGCCGTGTCCGCCGCGCCGCCGAACCGGGCCGGGACCAGCACTTCGCTCTCGGTGATCACACCCTGAGGTGCCCGCAACGGCGGCCGTCCACACCTGTGGCCGACCGCCGTCCCCGGCCCGGGTCCCCGCCAGGTCCCGCTCAGCCGCCGCCCGGCCCCCCGCCCGGTACCCGCCCGGTACCCGCTCAGTCCCGCTCGACCAGGTGACCGACCACGTCCGGACCCGGGTGCGCGTGCCCCGACCCGTCCCGCCGCTCGTCCACCTCCGGCAGCTCCACCGGCGACCCGTTGCGCGCCGCACCCGCCGGACGCGGACCCACCCACGCCAGCACCAGGCCCGCCTCGCCCTTCAGGAACCGCTGCGCCCGCACACCACCCGTCGCCCGGCCCTTCGCCGGGTACACCGAGAACGGCGTCACCTTCACGCTCTGCCCCGACGACGTCACCACCATCGGCTCACCGTGCTCGTCGTCGTCCGTCCGCACCGCCCCGAAGAACACCACGTGCGCGTCCGACCCCAGGTTGATGCCCGCCATGCCGCCACCCCTGAGCCCCTGCGGCCGCACCAGCGACGCCGAGTACCGCAGCAGCGACGCCTCCGACGACACGAACACCAGCGTCTCGTCCGGCCCGCCCAACCACGACGCGCCGACCACCTCGTCACCCTCCTTCAGGGTGATCACCTCGAACTCGTCCGACCGCACCGGCCACTCCGGCGAGCACACCTTCACCGTGCCCATCCGCGTGCCCAGCGCCAACCCCGGCGAATCCCCGGCCACCAGCGGCGCGATGCCGACGACCCGCTCACCCTTGTCCAGGGCCACCAGCTCGCTCGCCGCCATGCCGCCGCTCAACGACAGCGTGCCCCCCTGCTCCGGCAGCACCGGCAGCGGCAGCACGTCCGTCTTGAACGCCCGACCCCGGTTCGTCACCAGCAGCACCTGACCGCGCGCCGTCGTGTGCACCGTCGCCGCCACCGCGTCGTGCTTCACCCGACCCCTGCGCCGCCGCGCCTCCGACGACTCCTCCGACTCCGCCGCCGTCCGCGCCACCAGCCCCGTCGCCGACAGCACCACCTGGCACGGGTCGTCCGCGACCTCCAGCGGCCCGGCCGGCTTCGACGCCGCCAGCACCTCCTTCAGATCGCCGTCCAGCAACGTCGTCCGCCGCTCCTGCGCCAGGTCCTTCGCGACCTGGCCCAGCTCCTTCGACACCACCCGCCGCAGCACCGCCGGGTCGTCCAGGATCTTCGACAGCTCCGCGATCTCCGCGCGCAGCCGCTCCTGCTCCGCCTCCAGCTCCAGCGAGTCGTACCGGGTCAACCGGCGCAACGGCGTGTCCAGGATGTAGTTCGCCTGGATCTCGCTCAGCTTGAACCGCGACACCAACCCCTCGCGGGCCGCCGCCGCGTTCTCGCTACCGCGGATCAGCTTGATCACCTTGTCGATGTCCAGCAGCGCCTTCAACAGGCCCTCGACCAGGTGCAACCGGTCCTCGCGCCGACGCCGCCGGTACCGCGTGCGCCGCGTGACCACCTCGTACCGGTGCTTGAGGAACACGTCCAGCAGCGCCTTGAGCCCCAACGTCCGCGGCTGCCCGTCCACCAGCACCAGGTTGTTGATGCCGAACGACTGCTCCATCGGCGTGAGCCGGTACAGGTCCGCCAGCAGCGCCTGCGGGTTCACCCCGACCTTGCACTCGATCACCACCCGGACGCCGTTCTCCCGGTCGGTCAGGTCCTTCACGTCCGAGATCCCGGTGAGCCGCTTCGACTTGGTCACCTCGTCGGTGATCTTCTCGATGATCTTCTCCGGACCCACCCCGTACGGCAGCTCGGTGATCGTGATCGCCTGCCGCCCCCGGCTGCCCTCCAGCAACCCGGTCTCCACCTTGGCCCGCATCCGCACCACACCGCGACCGGTCTCGTACGCCTTGCGCACCTCGTCCAGCCCCAGCAGCACACCACCCGTGGGCAGGTCGGGACCGGGGATGAACCCCATCAGCTCGTCCAACGTGGCATCCGGGTGCGTGACCAGGTGCCGCGCCGCCGCCACGACCTCGCCCAGGTTGTGCGGGATCATGTTCGTCGCCATCCCGACCGCGATCCCCGACGTGCCGTTGACCAGCAGGTTCGGGAACGCGGCGGGCAGGACGGACGGTTCCTCGAGCGACCCGTCGTAGTTGGGCCGGAAGTCGACGGTCTCCTCGTCCAACTCCCCGACCAGCAACATCGCGGCGGGCGACATGCGGGCTTCCGTGTTGTGGTTGACGAACCCACCCGCGAGGAACGAGTGGTCCTCCGAGCGCACGCGCACCGAGTACACCTCGGCCGGTGCGCACGCCTCCACCTCGGTCACCGGCTCGAACCGGTAGCCCGAGTCCATGATCGGCAGGATCGTCGCCAGGACCTCGGTGTCCTTGATCCGGTCGATGATCCGCAGCCGCTCGGTCTCCCAGCGCTCGACGCGGTCGAAGTTGTGCTTCGTCAGCCACTTCCGACCACTGCCCCGCCGGTCGAAGTCCACCGCACCGCGGACGTAGTCGGCCACGAACGGCACGCTGTCGGCGCTCAGCCGGTGCGGCGACACCGGCGAGTGCCGGAGCAGCGCCTGGAGCTTCGCCTGCTTGGTCCTGAGGAAGCCGACCCGCTCCGCGAACGCGCGGACGTTGCGCAGACCGGACACCACCAGGCGGTGCTCCACCGAGCCGTTGGGCCTCGTGTACGGGCGGCGGGCGGCGATGACCCCGAACTCGGCCAGGAGTTCCTGCATCTCCCGGGCCAGCCGGGCGCTGTACGTCGAGTACTGGACCGTGAAGCTGTTGTCCGCTTCGCGGCAGCCGCCGTCACCCTCGAAAGCGGCCATCAGGAATGCGCGCTTGACGCCCCAACCGCCGTTCCAGACGAATTCCGGGACGAACTTGTCCCGCGCCTGGTGGCCGATGAACTCCGCGAGCGGGCTGGCGCGGAAAGCGTCCATGCCACCCGCGAAGTCCTGGACGTCCAATTCCCGGATGAGCTTCCGATCCCGACGGGTCTGCCTCTCCGACACGTACCGCTGCCCGCCGACCACCTGGTCGTAGGCGTGCAGCACCTCCGCGAAGAAGTGCTCGTCGGTGTTGTTGAAACCGGCACGCCTCTCGTTCGCGAACCCCTCCGACACCCATGCGCCGGCGAGGACACCGAGCAGGTACTCACGCGCGGTGGGAACGACCTGGGACCACGCGTTCCTCGCCACGGCCACGACCGCGCCCGGCTGCAGCTCGTCCAGTCGCCGCCACTGGAACAGCGGCACCCCCACCGGGGCTTCCAGGCACAGGACCAGGTGGTTCTCGCTACCGCGCAGCGAGAAACCCGACTTGGTGGTCATCCGAACGGTCGGGTGGACACCCGAGTTGAACACCTTGTCGACCTGAACCGCCTTCCCGTCCTTGTCCAACACCTCGAAATCGGCGTCGGCCTCGGAGTCGGCGGCCAGGGAGACCACGTCGGCGATGCGCGGGCTCGAACCGTCGGCAAGACGGATGCGCGTATCGCCGACAACGCAGTAACGGCTCGCCGCCGGTCCGTCGTCCGGACTCCCAAAATTACCGTGCCCGTCGACCAACGGCGTGTTCAGGGAAAAGTCCTGAGCGAGCCGCACCATCGCGTCGTAAATAGCCGTGTCGCCGTGCGGGTGGTACTTGCCCATGCAGTCGCCCACGACCCGCGACGACTTCACGTAGGGGCTGTTCGGGCGGTACCCCTGCTCGTTCATCGAGAAGAGGATGCGCCGGTGCACGGGCTTGAGGCCGTCGCGCGCGTCGGGCAGGGCGCGGGAGTGGATGACCGAGTAGGCGTACTCCAGGTACGAGTCCTCGATCTCGGTGGTCAGGGAGTTGTCGAAGACCTGCGCGCCCGCGCGGTCGAAGGCGGACGGGTCGACCCTCGTCACCGGGGTCTTGCGGCGTGCCATGGTCGGTCGTTCCCTCGTGTTCAGACGTCGATCGCGGACTGGTCGACCCGGGCGGCCGATTCGACGAGCCACGCCCGGCGCGGCTCGACCTTCTCGCCCATCAACAGCTCCAGCGCGGCTTCGGCGGCCTCCGCGTCGTGCATGGTGATGCGGCGCACCGACCTCGTGGCCGGGTTCATCGTGGTGTCCCACAGCTCGTCGGCGTCCATCTCGCCGAGGCCCTTGAACCGGGGCACCGGCTTGACGACGGTCTTGCCCGCCTTCTCCAGCCGGGCGACCTTCTGCTCCATCTCGCGCTGGCTGAAGGTGAAGTGGGTCTCCGGGTTGCGGCCCTTCGTCATCACCTTGTGCAGCGGGGGCATGGCGGCGTAGAGCCGGCCGTCCTCGATCACGGGCCGCATGTACTTGGCGAACAGCGTGATGAGCAGGGTGCGGATGTGCGAGCCGTCGACGTCCGCGTCGGCCATGAGGATGACGCGGCCGTAGCGCATGGTCGTCAGGTCGAAGGTGCGGCCGGTGCCGGCGCCGAGGACCTGGACGATGGAGGCGATCTCGGCGTTGCGCAGGGTGTCGGCGAGGCTGGCCTTCTGCACGTTGAGGATCTTGCCGCGCAGCGGCAGCAGGGCCTGGTACTCGGAGACGCGGGCCATGCGGGCCGAGCCGAGGGCGCTGTCGCCTTCCACCAGGAATAGTTCGCTTCGCGAAACACCTGTGGTGCGGCAGTCGACGAGCTTGGGCGGCATCGCGGCGCCTTCGAGGGCGGTCTTGCGGCGCGCGGCGTCCTTTTGCTGCTTCTGGGTGAGGCGGACCCGGGAGGCGTCGACGACCTTCTGGAGGACGATCTTGGCCTCGCCCTTGGTGCGGCGGTCCTCGGTCCACGCCTTGAGGTGCTTCTCGACGATGCCGAGGGCGACGCGGGTGATGCCGGCGGTGGAGAGCTCGTCCTTGGTCTGGGACGTGAACTGGGGTTCGGGGATGCGCACGTGGACGACGGCGGTCATGCCCTCCAGCACGTCGTCGAGGGTGGGCGGGTCCTCCTTGGGCTTGAGGAGGCCGCGGGTCTTGCCGATGGCCTCCTGCACGGCCTTGAGGACGGCGCGCTCGAAGCCGCGGCGGTGGGTGCCGCCGTGGACGTTGCGGATGGTGTTGGTGAAGCACTCGACGGTGCGTTCGTAGCCGGTGCCCCAGCGCAGGGCGATCTCGACCTCGGCGTGGCGCTCGACCTTGGAGCGCATGACGCCGTTCTCGTCGGCGGCGTTCTCGTGGTAGACGCCGGTGCCGGTGATGAGCAGGGTGCCGGAGACGGGCTTGTCGTTGGCGGGTGCGAGGAAGTCGACCATGTCGGCGAGGCCGCCGGGGAAGTGGAACGTCTCCTCGGTCTTGGTCTCGCCGGTGTGGTCGTGCAGCACGTAGGTGACGCCGGGGACGAGGAACGCGGTGTTGCGGAGCTTGGTGCGGACGGCGTCGACGTCGAGCTTCGCGCCGTTCTCGAAGTAGCGGGCGTCGTACCAGTAGCGGGTGGACGTGCCGGTCTTCCTCGTGCGGCCGGTGACGCGGAGGCCGGATTCGCGGGTGAAGGCCGCGTCGGGGCCGGGGCCGTCGAAGACGCCGGGGACGCCGTGGGCGAAGGACATCTCGTGGGTCTTGCCCTCGCGGCGGACGACGACGTCGTAGCGGAGCGAGAGGGCGTTGACGGCGGAGGCGCCGACGCCGTGCAGGCCGCCGGAGGTCTTGTAGCCGGAGCCGCCGAACTTGCCGCCGGCGTGCAGGCGGGTGAGGACGAGTTCGACGCCGGAGAGGCCGGACTTGGCGTGGGTGCCGGTGGGGATGCCGCGGCCGTCGTCGTCGACCTGGACGCTGCCGTCCTGGTGGAGGGTGACGACGATCTTGGTGGCGTGACCGGCGACTCCCTCGTCCGTGGAGTTGTCGACCACCTCGGTGAACAGGTGGTTGATGCCCCTGCTGTCGGTGGAGCCGATGTACATGCCGGGCCGCTTGCGAACCGCTTCCAGACCTTCGAGGTGGGTCAGGTCGTCGGCCCCGTACAGGATCTCAGCGGTCACCGGGTCGTTCTCCCCAGGTCGTGGCGTGCGTGGAGCGGTTCACGGTAGTGGAGGGTAACCGCCTGGTCCGACATTGTTCGGCCGACCGACGGGGAAAAGCGCGGTTCGGTGTTCGAATCGGTGTTCGAATGCCTGTTCGGGTACGTGGCGTGGGCGGTTCGTGACGCGGTGCGAGTGGTGCACGTCACTCCCGGTCGAGACGGGGGTCCACTGTGGACGAGCACACTGGGCGAGCTGCCACGGGCGGCTTCACCCGTTCCGGGTAGGGTGCGGGTCTCGGTCGAGTAACGCCTGGAGGGCGCCCGAATGTTCCGACGTGCCGCGCCGAAGGAGACGACCCCGCCGGTGGAGCAGGTCGTCGAACCGGAGTTCGAGCCGGTGGCGGCCGTGAGCACACCCCCTCCCCCGCCGCCCGCGCAGTTCTCGGCGGTGTTCTCGGGCGCGGCGCTGGTGGTGGGTCCGCCCGGCGGGGCGAGCCAGCAGGCGGTGGCGCTGGGTCGTGGCCTGCCGGTGGACCGGGGGCGGACGGTGGTCGTGGTCGACCCGCCGCACGGTGACGAGGCGGGGTTCTGGCCGGCGGTGGCGGCGGCGCTGCAGGGACGGGGCCCGGTGCGGTTGATGTCGTCGCACTCGGGGTCGATGCGCCCGACGGCGCCCGCGCAGTGGCTGGCCGAGCAGCTCCAGGCTGAGGTGGTGGCGCCGGACGGCGCGGTGACGACGGTGCCGGGCGCGGCGTTCGTGGCGGGTGCGGGCGGGTACGGGTGCTGGCTGCGGTTCCTGCCGGGCGCGTCGCCGGTGCCGATGGGCAGGCGGTTCCCGGTGCCGCAGTGGGAGGCGGTGGACCCGAACGCGCCGTGGCCGACGGGCGAGGTGGGGGTGTCGGAGCCGATCCCGGCGGGGTTGTGGCTGCGGGCGCAGCGCGCGCCGTTCGACCTCGCCTCGCCGGACGCGCGGTCCGTGGTGGGGCTGCCGTGCCGGGACAACGTGCTGACGGTCGTGGTGGGCGGTCCGGGTCAGCCGCCGATCCCGACCGAGGAGGTGTGCCGGCTGCTGGGCGGGTTGTCGGCGGCGGCGCGGTCGCGGGTGCGGCTGGTCTGGTACGGCGGCGACCACCAGGGTCAGGCGGTGGCCGACGAGCTGGGCGAGCCGGTGTCGCTCTACACGGGCCTGCCGGTGGGTGCGCTGCGGACCGGCGCGGCGGTGGTGGCGGTGAACCCGCGCGGGCAGCAGACGTGGCGGCCGTACGTGACGGAGGTGCGGTACGCGCCGGGCGGCCAGCCGGTGGTGGCGGGCTACCGGCCGCCGGTGCCGGGGCTGGTGGAGCGCGGCCCGGGGGTGTTCGACCTGGGTGGCGGGGTGTACCTGGAGGTCGTGCCGTCGGGGTTGTGGGTGCGCGACGCGGAGGACATCAGCGCCGAGGTGCGGGCGTTGCCGGTGGACCCGGAGTGGGCGCGGTTGACGGTCGGCACGCCGGGGCGCACGACGGCGGGCGCGGTGGCGGTGGCGGGCGCGTCGCTGGTGGAGCGGTTGGAGCCGGAGGTGCGCCGGCTGCTGAGGGTGGTGTTCTGCGACCCGACGCCGCTGCCCCGGCCGCCGGTGGCCGAGGAGGAGCCGGCGCCGGTGGTGCCGGACGAGCCGGTGCCGCTGAGCGTGGACGGCCCGCTGGGCGACTCGCCCGCGCCGGTGTGGGGCGAGCGGCAGGGCGACGAGGTCGTGCCGCCGGACCACCGCAGCACCGAGCAGGAGCGGGACGCGTTGCGCCGGATGCTGGGCGAGCGGTACGGGGAGCACGCGGCGGTGGCGTGCCGGCACATCGCGGAGCGGCCGGAGGACGCGGAGGCGTTCGAGGCGGTGGTGACGGACCTGGCGGCGGTGTCGGCGTGCCTCCAGCAGGACGAGGAGATCGTCACCGAGGCGTTGCGGCTGGGTCGGCTGGGCAGGTTGTGGCCGTACGCGGCGGGCGTGGTGTCGGGGTTGCGGCGGCTGCCGGCGCACCAGGGTGTGACGGTGTGCTGGGGTGAGGCGCGGCAGTACCGGACGGGTGACGTGCTGGTGGAGCACGGGGTGCTGAGCACGGTGGCGGGGCCGACGGTGCCGGTCGACGGGCGGGTGGAGTTCCTGCTGTGGTCGGTGACGGGGCGGCGGGTGTCGGTGGTGGACTCGTTCGGCAGCCTGGTGCAGGAGCGGGTGGTGTTCCCGCCGGGCACGGCGTTCAAGGTGCTCGCGGTGGCGGAGGCGGAGGAGTCCGCGCCGATGCAGGTGATGCTCCAGGAGGTCGTGGGCAGGCACCACGAGCTGCCGCCGGGCGTGCTGGGCGCGTTGGAGCGCGCGGCGGTGGCGTTGCGCAACCAGGCGCGGGCGCACGCCTGAACGCAGGACTCATGGGTCGCGAGCGCAGGACTCACCGGTCCTGAGCGTAGGACTCACCGGGCCTGAGCGTAGGACTCGCCGGGCCTGAGCGTTGGACTCTCGGGGGCTGGGGGTTGGGCTCTCGGGTCAGTAGGCGTGGGCGCGGGCGGCGTGGTGGGCGGCCGGGGGGCCGGCGGCGGCGGGGTGGGCGATGCGGTTCGGGTCGCCGTCCGAGGTGTAGCGCGAGGCGGGGGCGGCGGCCAGCTTGTCGAGCCAGGCTGTCGAGCCGTACTCGGCTTCCTGGCCGGCGGCGTCCTGGGACCTGATGCGCGGGGTGGCCAGGGGGTCGAAGTCGGCGGCGAAGGGCGACGGGGCCGGGTTCGAGCCGACCAGCAGCACGCAGGCGTGGTCGTAGGACGCGCCGTCGAAGGCGCCGCGCGCGGCCAGGGCGGCGTTCGCGGGTTCGGCGCCGAAGGGCAGGGCGAGGCTGGTCACGGCGAGGCCGGGCACGGCGCGCTGGATCTCGCGCTGGCCCAGGGCGATGGCCTGCTGCACGCCGGCGTCGTCGGCGCCGGCCAGGTTGGTGTGGGTCTGGGTGTGGTTGCCGATCTCGAAGCCGTGGTCGCGCAGCCAGGGCAGGACGCCGCCGCCGTCGGTCGAGCCGAACGGGGCGGCGTTGACGTAGAGGCTCGCGACGGGGCGGAAGCCGGGGTTGCGGGCGGCGACGTCGAGCAGGATCGCGACCGCGGTGCCGGGGGCGGGCTGTCCGTCCGGGCCGAGCGCGAACTGGGTGGGGTCGCCGTCGTCGAAGGTCAGCACGACGGGGTGCTTGCCGGCCGGGAGGTCGATCCGCCCGGTGGCGTACTCGGTGGTGGTGACCGGCACGTAGTCCTCGGCGGCCAGCCGCTCCAGCTCGGCCCGGTACGCCGCCGGGGTGCGGTCGTAGACGGAGGTGGGCTGGTCGGTGAGCCGGTGGTACATCAGCACCGGCACCTGGCCCAGCTCGTTGGCGCCGACCGAGGCGGGGTCGGGCGGGGGCGCGGCGGACGACGGGGTCCGGGCGGTCGGTTCGGCGGACGGGGCGGGGGCGAGCTGCGCGGGCGCCTGGGCCGGGTCCTGCCCGCAGGCGGCGCACAGGGCGGCGACGAGGGCGAGCGCGACCCTCTTGGACGACGTGTTCACACCACGATGGTTGCGCCGATCGGACCAGCGCGGACGGGTGATCACACCATCGGATGACCTTCGGTTTGATCTTGGCCGGACCGGTAAGTCGCAGGTGGTCCCAGTCGTGCCGAGATCGGAGCCGCATCGATGCCCGAGACGCCCCGCAAGATGAAGCGAGTCCTCATACCGGCGGTCGGCGTGGTGGTCCTGCTGCTGGTGGCGGGCGTCGTCACCACGATCGTGCAAGGCCGCGGCGCGGGTCTCGCGGTGGCCGACCTGGCCGACGGGTCGGTTCTCACTCCTTCGGGTGTCGAGCGCGTGTCCATCACGACCGCGGACCCCGGTGGGCTCGATCGTGTCACCGTGCAGGTGGACGGGAAGCCGGTCGAGCTCCAGCGGGCCGATGGGCGCATGACGCTGACCGGGGTGGAGTTGGCCGAGGGTGAGCACACCCTGGAGGTGCGGGCGGCGAACCCGCTGCCGTGGATGCCCGACGCGGCGGTGGAGCACGCCTTCACCGTGGACGGCACGCCGCCGGCGCTGACCGTGGACTCGGTGGAGGCGTCCTCGCCGCGCGGCCCGGTGGTGGTGAAGGGCGCGGCGGACGGCGCGGAGACGGTGCTGGTCGGCGACCAGCGGGTGCCGGTGCGCGACGGCCGGTTCGAGGCGTCGCTGGCGGCGGTGCCCGCGACCGTGCGGGTCGAGGCGGGTGACGCGGCGGGCAACACGCGGAGCGCGGACGTGCCGGTGACGGTGACCCACCCCGGTATGCGCGCGGTGCACATGAGCGCGCTGGCGTGGGCGTCGGCCGACCTGCGCGAACCGGTGCTGGCGCTGGCCCGCGAGAAGCGCATCGACACCGTGCAGCTCGACGTGAAGGACGAGAGCGGCGAGATCGGGTACGACTCGCAGGTGCCGCTGGCCCGGCAGGTGGGCGCGAACAAGAACTACTACGACGCCCGCGCGGTGCTCGACGAGCTGCACGGCCTGGGCCTGCGCGTGGTCGGCCGGCTGGTGGCGTTCCGCGACCCGGTGCTCGGCAAGGCGTCGTGGGAGTCCGGGGCGCGCGACCGCGTCGCCCAGAACACCTCCGGCGCGCCCTGGTCGGCGCACTACGGCGAGTACGCGTTCACCAACTTCGCCAACGCCGAGGTGCGCGACTACAACACGGCCATCGCGAAGGAGGCCGCCGAGCTGGGCTTCGACGACGTCCTCTACGACTACGTGCGCCGGCCGGACGGCCCGCTGGGCCAGATGTCGTTCCCCGGCCTGACCACCACGCCCGAGCAGTCGATAGCGGACTTCCTGCGGGACAACCGCGAGGTGCTGCGCCCGCTGGGCGCCTACCTGGGCGCGTCGGTGTTCGGCATCGCCGCGCACAGCGGCACCGACATCGCGCAGGACATCCCGGTCATCGCGAAGCACGTCGACTACGTCGCGCCGATGGTCTACCCGTCGCACTGGGGCCCCGGCGAGTACGGGGTGGCCAACCCGAACGCCCAGCCCTACGAGATCGTCAAGGCGTCGGTCGCGGACTTCGTGCGGCTGACCGGGGGCACGGGGGCGTCGGTGGTCCCCTGGTTGCAGGCGTTCTCCCTGGGCCACCACTACGGGCCGGGCGAGGTGCAGGCGCAGGTGACGGCGTCGCGGGACGCGGGCGTGCCGTCGTTCCTGCTGTGGAACGCGGCGTGCAGGTACGACGCGGCGGGGTTGGCGCCCGCATGAGGCCGCTGCCGCTGCTGCCCTACGTGACCGGGTTGTGCCTGGCCGTCGCGACGCTGGCGGTGCTGGACGCCGGCGCGGCGTCGCGGACCACCAGGGTCGAGTGGCCCAGCGCGGGGGTGGTGCCCAAGCCGACGCGGCCGACGTCGGGCACCCTGGTGGACACCGCGCGGGTCGACGCGCTGCGCACCACCGACGCCGACCTGCCGGGCGGCCCGCCGTTCCCGCAGCGGGGCGCGGACACGTTCCGCGTCGTGCCGGGCACGCTGGGCCCGGCGGGCGGCGTCGAGTACTCGGTGGAGGTCGAGGACGGGGTGGAGCTGCCGCACGGCGACGACTCGTTCGCCGCCGTGGTCGACCTGGCGCTGCTGCACCCGCGCGGGTGGCGGGGGCGCGGGCACGCCTTCCGCCGGGTCGACAGCGGCGAGCCCGCGCTGACGGTCCGGCTGACCTCGCAGGCCACGGCGCGCGCCCGGTGCGGGTTCGAGCTGCCCTACGACACGTCGTGCCGGTCCGGGTCGGTGGTGTACCTGAGCGCGGCGCGCTGGTTCCGGGGCGCGCACGCGTTCGGCCGCGACCTGCGGGCCTACCGGTTCTACGCGGTCAACCACGAGGTCGGGCACTTCCTGGGGCTCGGGCACGAGGTGTGCCCGGTCGACGGCGGCCCGGCGCCGCTGATGATGCAGCAGACGCTGAGCACCGCGAACGACGAGCTGGCGGCGATCGTCCACGGCACCGACCAGGGCGTGGCGGTCGTGGCGGACGGGAAGGCGTGCACGGCGAACCCGTGGCCCTAGTCCTCCCGACGCCACCGCCGCCCGACGCCACAGCCGCCCGGCGCCACAGCCCTCCGGCGCCACCGCCGCACGGGTCGGCACCCGCACGGCGGTGGCTCGCGGGTCACCCGGTGGCGGCCTGCGCGGCCCGCTGCCCGGCGACCAGGTCGCGGTACCAGTGGAAGCTCGCGCGCGGGGTGCGGACGAGGGTCTCGTAGTCCACGTGGACCAGCCCGAAGCGGGGCTTGTAGCCGTGCGCCCACTCGAAGTTGTCCAGGAACGACCACACGAAGTAGCCGCGCAGGTCCACGCCCGCGTCGGCCGCGTCGCGGGCCGCGGCGAGGTGGGAGCGCAGGAACTCGATGCGCTCCTGGTCGACGAAGCCGGGGTTGTCGGGGTACACGCACCCGTTCTCGGTGACGTACACCGGCGGCAGGGCCGGGTAGCGCTCCTTGAGCCCGACGAGGGTGTCGGTGAGGCCGTGCGGTTCGACGGGCCAGTTCATCGCGGTGCGCGGCACGTCGGGCAGCCGCGTGGTGTCGATGCCGATGTCGATGGACGTGCGGGTGGCCGGGTCCGGGTCGCGGTGCGGCGCGTCGGCCACGTGCTGCCGGTAGTAGTAGTTGATGCCCACGTAGTCCAGCGGCTGCCCGATCAGCTCCAGGTCGCCGTCGAGGCGGAAGGAGGCGTCGGTGACCCCGGCGAAGGTCTCCGCGTAGTCCTCCGGGTACTTCCCGCCGAAGAGCGGGTCGGTGAACTGGCGGCGCAGCAGCAGGTCGTGCCGGCGGGCGGCGGCCACGTCGGCGTCCGAGTCGGTGACCGGCACCGACGGGGACTGGTTGAGCACGATGCCGAACTCGTGATCGGGCTTGGTCTCGCGCAGCGCCCGCACGGCGAGGCCGTGGGCGACCAGCAGGTGGTGGGCGGCGGCGAGCGAGCCGTGGCCCTCCCGGGCGCCGGGCGCGTGCCTGCCCTCGCCGTAGCCGACGATCGAGGACACGTACGGCTCGTTGAACGTCGTCCACTTCGACACCCGGTCGCCCAGCGCGTCCTGCACGACGAGGGCGTAGTCGGCGAACCTCAGCGCGGTGTCGCGGGAGCGCCAGCCGCCCAGCTCCTCCAGGGCCTGCGGCAGGTCCCAGTGGTAGAGGGTGAGGAACGGCTCGATGCCGCGCGCGAGCAGCCCGTCGACGAGCCGGGAGTAGAAGTCCAGGCCGCGCGGCTCGACGGCGCCCGCGCCGGTGGGCAGCACCCGCGACCAGGACACCGAGAAGCGGTAGGCGTCCACGCCCAGCTCGCCGAGCAGCGCCACGTCCTCGGGCATCCGGTGGTAGTGGTCGCACGCCACGGCGCCGGTGTCGCCGCCCGCCACGGCGCCGGGCACCTCGGCGAACGCGTCCCAGATGGACGGTCCTCTCCCGTCGGCGTCCGCCGCTCCCTCGATCTGGTACGAGGAAGTGGCGACGCCCCAGCGGAACCCTCGGGGGAAGTCGGTCATCAGCCTTTCAGCGCTCCTTGCATGATCCCGCCGACGATCTGCCGGCCGAACAGGAGGAACACCGCGAGCACCGGCAGGGTGCCGATCGTCGCCGCGGTGAGCACGAGTGTGTAGTCGGTGGTGTACCCGCTGGCCAGGGTGGACAGCGCGGTCTGCACGGTGGGGTTCTCCGGGGTGAGCACCACCAGCGGCCAGAAGAAGTCGTTCCACGCCTGCATGAACGTGAACAGGCCGAGGACGGCGGCGGCCGGGCGGGCGGCGGGCAGCACGACGTGCCAGTACAGGCGGATCGAGCTGCACCCGTCCATCCGGCCGGCCTCCAGCAGCTCGTCGGGCACGGCCCGCTCGAAGTACTGGCGCATGAAGAACACGCCGAACGCGGTGACCAGGCCGGGCACGATGACCGCGTGGATCTCCCCCGCCCAGCCGAAATCGCTCATCATCATGTAGAGCGGGATGACGCCGAGCTCCGTCGGCACGGCCTGGGTGGCGACCACCAGCAGCATCAGCGCCGAGCGGCCGCGGAAGCGGAGCTTGGCGAAGGCGAAGCCGGCGAGCGTGGAGAAGAACACCACGGACAGCGTGATCGTCCCGGAGACCACGATGGAGTTCCACAGCGCCAGGGCGAAGTCGGACTGGTCGAACACGCGGGCGATGTTGGCGAACAGGTTGCCGCCGGGCACCAGCACCGGCGGCACGCTGTCGACCTTGTCGGGTGTCTGGGAGGACACCACGAGCGACCAGTACACCGGGAACGCGGACCCGGCGATCACCGCGATGAGCGCCGCGTAGGTCCACGGTCCGGGCAGCCGCACCGCGCGCTTGCGCCTGGCGGGCGGTGGTGCGACCGGGGCCGGCCGGTCGAGCAGGCTGGTCATGGGTCGTCGCCTTTCAGTCGGTGCGGATGCGGCGCGCGGCGAGGTAGCTCAGGCCCGTGATGGCGATCGTGGCGACCAGCAGCAGCCAGGCGATGGCCGAGGCGTAGCCGAAGTCGAACTTCGCGAAGCCCTGCTCGTAGAGGTAGAGCGCGGCGGTCTGGAACTGCCGGTCCGACCCGCCGGTCGCCGCGGCGGCGCCCGGGTTGAACAGCAGCGGTTCGGCCAGCAGCCGCATGTTGCCCGCGGTGGCGATCACCGTGGAGAAGATGATCTGCGGGCGGAGCATGGGCACGGTGATGCGCCAGAACTGCTGCCACGCGTTCGCGCCGTCCAGCCGGGCCGCCTCGTACACGCTCGACGGGATGGCCTGCATGGACGCCAGGAAGATCAGCGCGTGGTAGCCGGTCCAGCGCCACACCACCATCGCGGCGATGGCGGTGTGCGAGGAGCCGGTGCCGGCCTGCCAGTCGACCCGGCCGGCACCGAACAGCTCCAGCCCCCAGTTGATCAGGCCGAAGTCGCGGCCGAACAGCTGGGCGAAGATGATCGTCACCGCCGCCACCGAGGTGATGTTCGGCAGCAGCACGCCCATCCGGAAGAACGTCCGGCCGCGCAGCCGCCGGTTGAGCAGCTGCGCGATGCCGAGCGCGAACAGGATCTGCGGAACGGTGGTGAACAGCCACAGGCTGAGCGTGTTGCCCATCGCGTTCCAGAAGTACGGGTCCGCGGTCAGCAGCTGGACGTAGTTGTCCAGCCCGATGAACGTCGCCGAGTCGCCGTCGAGCAGGTTGCGGTCCTGCATCGACACCCAGGCGGTGTAGAGCAGCGGGAACAGCCCGAACACCGCGAACAGCAGGAAGTACGGCGCGATGTAGGCGTACGGCGCGTACCGGGTGTCCCAGCGGTGGCGGCGTTCCCGCCAGTCCGGCTTCGCCATGTCAGCCTTCGAGCTTCTTCGCGTCGGTGACGAACTGCTGCCAGGACTCGTCGGCGCTCTGCTTGCCCTGCTCGACGCGCTGCATGGCGTTGCCCAGCTCGGTCTGGATGTCGCCGGCCTTCGGGCCCTGGTACTGGGGCTTGAGGGCGCGGGCGGCGGCGGTGAACACGGCGCCGACCGGGGCGTTGTTGAAGAACGGGTCGCTGTACTGGCCCACGGACTGCTCGCTGAGCGCCTTCGTGGTGGAGGGCAGCAGGTTGTTGCTGGCGAACACCTTGGCCTGCTGCTCGGGCGCGGTCAGCCACTCGGCCAGCGCCAGGGCCTTGTCGGTGTTCTTGCCCTGCTTGGGCACGGTCAGGTAGGAGCCGCCCCAGTTGCCGCCGCCGCCGGGCACGGTGGCGAGGTCCCACTTGCCGGAGGTCTCCGGCGCCTGGTCCTTGATCTTGGCCATCTGCCAGGCGGGGCAGATCACGGTGGCGAACTGGCTCTGCTTGAAGCCGGTGTTCCACTGCGGCGTGCTGTAGAGCAGGCCCGCGGACAGGCCGTCGGCGACGCCCTGCGCGACGAGGTTCCAGCCGTTCTTGATGTCCTCGTTGTCGCCGACGACGATCTTGTCGTCCTTGTCGTAGTAGCCGGTCGGGGCCTGGCCGACGATGGCGTTGAGCAGCGACGGGCCGCCGTCGAACCACTTGGTGCCCTGCGGCGCCCTCGCCTGGAACTCGCGGCCCTTGGCCATGAAGGACTCCCAGTCCGGCCACAGCGCCGAGACGGCGTCGCGGTCGGCGGGCAGGCCGGCGGCCTCCAGCAGGTCGCGGCGGTAGCAGATGGCCAGGCCGCCGATGTCGGTGCCGTAGCCGATCTGCTTGCCGTCCTTGGACAGCGACGCCGCCCACTTCCAGTCCAGCCAGCGGTCCTTGAGCGTGTCGGGCAGCTGGACGAACCGGTCCGGGGTGGCCTTGAACTGGTTGATGTAGCCGGAGTCGATGGCCTCGACGTCGGCCGCGCCGTTGTTGGTGGCCAGGTGGGCGGCGAGGTTCTTGTGGTGGTCGGAGTAGGAGGCGGTGCGGTCGGTGATGTCGACGTCCGGGTGCGCCTTCTCGTACTCCTCGAACAGCTGCTGGTAGCCGAAGTTGCCGAAGAGGCCGACGGTGATCCGCGTCTTGCCGTCGCCCGCCCCGCCTCCGCAGGCCGTCACCAGTGATGCGGCCAGCAGGCCGACGCCCACCAGGGTCCCGGCTCGTCTCATTTCGAGGTTCCCTTTCCGTTTTTCGTGCACGCCGGACACGCGTAGGGTCGATCCGGGGGTTTCCGGCGAATTCGACCGGGATCGTCCACCCGGCCGGTGTGCAGTACATGACAGCCCCGCCCCACGACACCGTCAAGTAACGAAGCGATAACCTGACCGTTTCAGGCGCTCGGCGTTTTCGCAGGTGGTACGGTGTCCAGGCTGGTCAGGCGCGGCTCCCCGAGGGTCTGTAAGCGGTTACAAAGAAAGGGCGGGAGATGACCACGATCCGTGAGATCGCCCAGCTGTGCGGCGTGTCCGTGGCGACCGTTTCACGTGTTTTCAACCAGCCCCTGACGGTGAGCAAGGAAAAGCGCGAAGTGGTCGAGCGGGTGGCCCGCGAGCTGGACTACCGCCCCAACGAGTCGGCCCGCGCGCTGGCCACCAAGAAGTCCGGGCTGATCGGCCTGGTGTGGGACACCGACCACCGGCGTCCCGGCTGGCGGCACCCGTACCTCCAGGAGCTGCTGATCGGCCTGAAGTCCGCGCTCAGCGCGCACGGCTACCACCTGCTGATGCTGGCCACCAGCGGGTCGGCGGCGCTGCGCGCGGTCGGCGCGTCGCTGGCCGACCCGGTCGCCTACGTGAACATGACCCGCCGGCACAGCCTGGGCGGGCTGGTGCTCATCGACAGCGGGTCCGACGCGCCCGCGTTCGCCGCGTTCGCCCAGTCCGGGCTGCCGTGCGTCGCGGTCGACGTGGCCGTGGAGGGGCCGCGCGCCACCTTCGTCACCTCCGACAACGTCGGCGGCGCGCACCTGGCCGTGCGGCACCTGGTCGCCGCCGGGCACCGCCGGATCGCCACCATCACCGGGCCGCGCGCCAACCGGCCGGCCGCGGACCGGCTCGCCGGGTTCCGCGCCGCGATGGCCGAGGCCGGGCTGGGGGTGCCGGACGACCACGTCGCGGAGGGCGACTTCTACCGCCCCAGTGGCCAGGCGGCGATGCGGTCGCTGATCGCCCTGCCCGAACCGCCGACGGCGGTGTTCTGCGCGAGCGACGAGATGGCCGTGGGCGCACTGCTCGCCGCCCGCCACGCCGGGCTGCGGGTGCCCGAGGACGTGGCCGTGGTCGGGTTCGACGACATCGAGCTGGCCGCGCTGGTCGACCCGCCGCTGACCACCCTCGCGCAGGACAAGGCCGGCATCGGGGTGGCCGCCGCGCGCGCCGTGCTGACCATGGTCCACGACGGCGCGACGCCGCCGCCCGCGTTCCTGCCGACGAAGCTGGTGGTGCGCTCCTCCAGCCGGTGACGCGGCCGTCGAACGGGCCCGTCGAACGCGTCGCGAACGCACAATCGAATCCGTCGAACAAGCTCACGTATGTGAATTCCCCAGCTCACATACGTGAACCCCGGCGAACCGTTGACACGCTGAAAACGACCGCTTACGGTGCGGAAGGGAAAGCCTTTTTCCCGGACCCCTGGAATTCCTTTCGGTAAAGGACAACCATGCGCACAACACCGGCGTTGAAGCGCGCCCTGCCCGTCTTGGCCGTCCTCGGCGCGACCGTCGTCGCCCCGGCTCCCGCGCTCGCCGCGGGCCCGGCGGACGGCTTCGCGTCCGTCAACGCCCTGGGCCAGAACGGCACCACCGGCGGTGCGGGCGGAGCGACCGTCACGGCGACCACCACGGCGCAGTTCCTCGACTACATCAAGCGCCCCGAACCATTGACCGTGCAGGTCAGGGGCACGATCACGTTACCGACGGGCACCACCGACGGGATGCACCCGGTGGCCTCGGACAAGACGATCATCGGTCTGGGCAGCGACGCGAGGCTCTCCGGCGGCGGCCTCGACATCGGCCTGCCGGTCGACGACGACGTCACCGGCCCGCCCGCGAACGCCGTGCACAACATCATCATCCGCAACCTGTCGATCACCGGCGCGACCGACGACCTGATCAACGTGCAGATGTTCAGCCACCACATCTGGATCGACCACAACGACTTCTCCAACGGCGACGACGGCGCGGTCGACATCAAGCGCGGATCGGATTTCGTCACGGTCTCCTGGAACAGGTTCCACGACCACGACAAAACGCTCCTGCTCGGCCACGACGACGACAACGCGGCCCAGGACGTCGGCCGCCTGCGGGTGACCTACCACCACAACTACTTCGACGGCTCCGACCAGCGCAACCCCCGCGTCCGGTTCGGCGAGTCGGTGCACGTCTACAACAACTACTACCGCGACAACAGCTACGGCGTGGCCTCGGCGATGAACGCGGGCGTGGTGCTGGAGGGCAACTACTTCTACAGCGTCAACAACCCCGGCCGGGTCGACTTCAGCGGCGACCTGGGCCGCATGGTGCAGCGCGACAACATCCTCGTCGACTGCAACCACGAGATCGAGACCCGCGGCACCGTCGTGGAGCCCCGCACCTACTACGCCTACACCCTGCACCGCGCCGCCGAGGTGCCCACCGTCGTGCCCGCCGGCGCGGGCGTCGGCAGGATCTGAGAGGACCGGCCATGAGCCCCATCAGCAGGCGCGGCCTCCTCGCGGGCGCCGCCGCCACCGCCCTGACCGCCGTCGCCGCCCGACCGGCCTCCGCCGGGGCCGCGCGCCCCGCGACCACCACCACCCCGGTGTGGGCCGCGCCGTTCGCCACCGCCGACGGCTTCGCGGGCACGAACCTGCTCGGCCAGAACGGCACCACCGGCGGTGTCGGCGGACCGGTCGTGACCGTGCGGGACACCGAGTCGTTCCTCGACTACTGCGACCGCAACGAGCCGTACGTCATCCAGGTCGACGGGATCATGCGGTTCAGCAGCAAGCACGCCCTGCGGTCCAACAAGACCGTCATCGGCCTGCCCGGCGCGGAGATCCAGGGCGGCGGGCTGGACATGTACCGCCGGCAGAACGTGATCATCCGGAACCTGAAGTTCTCCGGCGCGGACGACGACGCGATCAGCATCCAGCAGTCCTCGCACCACATCTGGATCGACCACTGCGACCTCAGCGGCGGCCAGGACGGCCTGATCGACATCGTGCGCGGCGCGGACCTGATCACCGTGTCGTGGTGCCACTTCCACGACCACAGCAAGACCGCGCTGCTGGGCCACTCCGACTCCAACGCGGGCCCGGACACCGGCAAGCTGCGCACCACGTTCCACCACAACTACTTCGACCGCACCGCGCAGCGCCACCCGCGCGTGCGCTTCGGCGAACCGATCCACGTCTACAACAACTACTTCCGCGACAACACCCTCTACGGCGTGGCGTCCACCGAGAACGCGGGCGTGCTGGTCGAGGCGAACTACTTCCAGAACGTGCCGCACCCGATCTACGTGGGCTACGACGAGAGCGGCCCCGGCCGCGTCGTCGAGCGCGGCAACGTCTACGCCAACTCCGGCACCCCGCAGACCGCGGGCACCGTCGTGGAGCCCCGCACCTACTACTCCTACACGCCCGACAACCCCGCGAGCCTGCCGAGCACGGTGCCCGCCGGCGCCGGCGTGGGCCGGATCTGAGAGGGACGACCATGAGCCCGCTGAACCGCCGGCACCTGCTCGCCGGCACCGCGCTCGCCGCCGCCGCGGCAGCACTCCCCCGCACCGCGCTGGCCCACCCGTCGGCGCTCGCCCACCCGTCGGCGTCGGCACACCCGTCGGTCCTCGCCACCGCCGACGGCTTCGCCTCGGTCAACGCCCTGGGCCAGAACGGCACCACCGGCGGCGCGGGCGGCCAGGCCGTCACCGTGACCTCCGGTGACGCGCTGGCCGACTACGTGGGCCGCAAGGAGCCGTACGTGATCTCCGTGTCCGGGCGGCTCTCCGTGGACGACATGATCACCGTGGTGGCCAACAAGACGATCATCGGCGTCGGCTCCACCGCCGAGATCACCGGCGGCGGCCTGCAACTGGGCTCCACCACCCGACCGGGCAACAACGTGATCATCCGCAACCTGCGGTTCACCGGCGCCTCGGACGACTCGATCAGCGTCACCAACAAGGCCCACCACGTGTGGATCGACCACTGCGACCTGTCCGACGGCTACGACGGGCTGCTGGACGTCAAGCGGGAGTCCGACTACGTCACCGTGTCGTGGAACCACTTCCACGACCACAGCAAGGCGGCGCTGCTCGGCCACTCCGACAGCTACACCGCCGACCGGGGCAAGCTGCGCGTCACCTACCACCACAACTTCTTCGACCGCACCGACCAGCGCCACCCGCGCGTGCGGTTCGGCGAGCCCGTGCACGTCTACAACAACTACTACCGGGGCAACGCGCTCTACGGGGTGGCCTCCACCGAGGACGCGGGCGTGCTGGTGGAGAACAACTACTTCGAGAACGTGGCCCGCCCGGTCCTGTCCGGTTACGACAAGAGCGGCCCGGGGCGGGTGGTCGAGCGCGGCAACCTCTACGTCGGGTCCGGTGTGCCGCAGACCCTGGGCACCGTGGTCGAGCCCCGCACCTACTACGCGTACGCGCCCGACCCCGCGTCCGCCGTGCCGGGTCTGGTCACGGCGGGCGCCGGGGTCGGGCGCGTGTAGGGACGGCTCAGTAGTCGTCGGCCGCCTGACCGCGGCCCACGGCCTCGGCCCGGATCTCGTCCTCCCGCGACAGCGTGTCCGGATCGGCCCTGACCAGCTCCTCCGGCTGGTCGAGCTGCTCCAGGGTGGCGCCGTCGCCGTCCTGCGACACCCCCTCGGCGTCGAGGCTCACCACGTCCTCGTCGGCCTGGTCGACCGGCTCGCCCGCGGGTTCGCCCGCGGGCGGGTCCGCCGTCACGTCCGGCTGCTCCTCGGCGAGCCGGTCGTCGAGCGGCCTGGGGTGGGACTCCTCGTACGGCGTCATGCCGTACTTGGTCACGCCCGACCAGTTCTCGGGCGGGTCCATGCCCGCTTCCAGCGGGTCCTTCCTGATCCGGTCCTCGTCGAGGCTCTCGGAGGCGCTCAGGGCGGCCCCGTCGTCCTCGGACGCGGTCGTGTCGTCGGCGGGCGCGTAGCCCGACAGGTCTTCCGAGCTCATGTCCACGGTGTACCCGTTCGGGCAAGGTCGAACCGCTCAACCACCCCCGCCGGTGGCCCCCGTGTCGCGGTCGGTCGGGGCCAGGTACTTCTCGGTGGTGGGGTCGACGCCCACCCCGCCCCGGCGCTTGGTCACCGAGTAGTGCGACTCCTCGCGCATCCGCTCGACCATGTGCGGGTAGTGCAGCTCGAACGCCGGGCGCTCGCTGCGGATGGGCGGCAGCTCGGTGAAGTTGTGCCTGGGCGGCGGGCACGACGTCGCCCATTCGAGGGAGTTGCCGAAGCCCCAGGGGTCGTCGCGCCCCGCGACCTCGCCGAAGCGGTAGCTGCGGAAGACGTTGTGGACGAACGGCAGCGTGGACGCCCCCAGGACGAACGCCGCCACCGTGGAGACGGTGTTGAGCGCGGTGAACTCGTCGCTGGGCAGGTAGTCGGCGTAGCGGCGCGGGAAGCCCTGGTTGCCGAGCCAGTGGTGGACCAGGAAGGTGCCGTGGAAGCCGAGGAACGTCAGCCAGAAGTGCAGCTTGCCCAGCGGCTCGTCCATCATCCGCCCGGTCCACTTGGGGAACCAGAAGTAGATGCCCGCGTAGGTGGCGAACACGATCGTGCCGAACAGCACGTAGTGGAAGTGCGCCACCACGAAGTACGTGTCGTGCACGTGGAAGTCGATCGGCGGCGAGGCCAGCAGGATGCCGGACAGGCCGCCGAACAGGAACGTCACCAGGAAGCCGACGCTGAACAGCATCGGCGTCTCGAACGTCAGCTGCCCCTTCCACATCGTCCCGATCCAGTTGAAGAACTTGATGCCGGTCGGGATCGCGATGATGAACGTGCTGGCCGAGAAGAACAGCAGCAGCACCGCGCCGGTGGCGTACATGTGGTGCGCCCACACGATCACCGAGTACAGCGCGATGGCGATCGTGGCGTAGACCAGTCCCTTGTAGCCGAACAGGGGTTTCCGGCTGAACACGGGCAGGATCTCGGACACGATGCCGAAGAACGGCAGCGCGACGATGTAGACCTCGGGGTGGCCGAAGAACCAGAACAGGTGCTGCCACAGGATCACGCCGCCGTTGGCCGGGTCGAACACGTGCGCGCCGAAGTGGCGGTCGGCCAGCAGGCCCAGCAGGGCCGCGGTGAGGATCGGGAACGCCACCAGCACCAGGATCGAGGTGATCAGGATGTTCCAGGTGAAGATCGGCATCCGGAACATCGTCATGCCCGGTGCGCGCAGGCAGACCACGGTGGTGATCATGTTGACCCCGCCGAGGATCGTGCCCAGACCACCGACGACCAGGCCGGAGATCCACAGGTCGGCCCCCACGCCCGGCGAGTGGATCGCGGTGGACAGCGGTGTGTACGCGGTCCACCCGAAGTCCGGCGCGCCCGCCGGGGTGAGGAAGCTGCTGACCGTGATCAGCCCACCGAACAGGTACAGCCAGTAGGCGAACGCGTTGAGCCGGGGGAACGCCACGTCCGGCGCGCCGATCTGGAGCGGCAGGACGTAGTTGGCGAACCCGAACACGATCGGGGTGGCGTAGAGCAGCAGCATCACCGTGCCGTGCATGGTGAACAGCTGGTTGTACTGCTCGTTGGACAGGAACTGCATCCCCGGCCGGGCCAGCTCACCGCGCATCAGCAGCGCCATCAGCCCGCCGGCCAGGAAGAACATGAACGACGTGACCAGGTACATCAGGCCGATCAGCTTGTGGTCGGTGGTGCGGAACAGGCGCAGCAGCGCCGACCCCTTGCGGCCTCGGCCGGCGGGGGTGGCGATCGGTACCGGGGTCGGCTTCAACGCGGTCATCGCACGTCCCTCACGGTCGGAAGACGGCCCGCAGGCAGTCGTCCTCCTTGTCCTTGAACAGCTGGTAGCCGCGCGCGCCCTCGTCGAGCGGCATCACGTGGGTGCCCAGGTGGGTGGTGCTCAGCTCGCCCGAGGCGATCCGGTCGAGCAGCATCGGGATGTAGCGCTGCCCGTGCTGCTGCGCGCCGCGCAGGGTGAGGCCCTTGTTCATCACGGCACCGAGCGGGAACTTGTCGACCAGGCCGCTGAAGACGCCCAGCACGAACACCGAGCCGCCCTTGCGGCAGGCGTGGATCGCCTCGCGCACCGCGATCGGCCGGTCGGTCTCCAGCTTCAGCTTGCTCTTGACCTGGTCGTACACGTGCTGCGGCCCGTAGCTGTGCGCCTCGCAGCCCACGGCCTCGATGCACACGTCCGGTCCCCGGCCGCCCGTCATCTCCCGCAGCGCCGCGCCGACGTCGGTGTCGCGGTAGTTCAGCGTCTCCACGCCGAACACGCGTTCGGCCTGCTTCAGCCGGTAGTCGAACCGGTCGACGACCACGACGCGCTCCGCGCCGAGCAGCTGGGCCGCCCTCGCGGCCATCTGGCCGACCGCGCCGCTCCCCCACACGGCGACCACGTCGCCGGGGCCGACGCCGCCGAGGTGCGCGCCCATCCACCCGGTCGGGGCGGAGTCGGAGGCGAACACGGCGCTCAGGTCGTCCACGCCTTCCGGGACCGGGATGGCGGTGTGGTCGGCGAACGGCACGCGCACGTACTCGGCGTGGCTGCCCTTGAACCCGCCCATGGCGTGCGAGTAGCCGAAGACGCCGCCCGGGTCGGCGCCCCACAGGGCCTGCGTGATGCCCGGGTTGGTGTTGGTGTTGTCGCACAGCGACCACTGGTCGTTGCGGCAGTACCAGCACCGGCCGCAGCCGATGAAGGAGGCGACGACCACCCGGTCGCCCACCTCGTGCCGCGTCACCCCCGGGCCGACCTCGACGACCTCGCCCATGAACTCGTGGCCGATGACGTCGCCCGCCTCCATGAACGGGATGTGCCCGGTCAGCAGGTGCAGGTCGGAGCCGCACACGGTGCTCAGCCCGACCTTGAGGATCAGGTCCTCGTCGTTCTGGATGACCGGGTCCGGCACGTTCTGCACCCGGACGTCGTTGACGCCCTCCCAGCACAGCGCTTTCACAGCCTGCCCTCCCCCTTGGACCTGCGCACGACCGCCTGGAGCACCTTGCCCGCCGGACCCGGGTGGGCCGAGGGCCGCGCGTCCGGCTCGACCACGGTCCCCGTCTCCAGCAGCGACTTGGCCTTCCGCAGCGCCAGGCGCAGGTCCTCCCGCGACACGGCGTCGCCGCGCGGCTGGGCCATCACCTCGGTGCCCCGGTCGCCGGGGGCCGGGCGGAACCGGAGCTCGACCCGCTCGCGCAGCCGCTCCAGCGGCTCGGGCAGCCGCTCCGGGCCCGCCACGTCGGTCATCGGCCGGTCCACGGTCACCGCCAGCCAGTGCTCGGCGCGGTTGCCGTGCGCCGTGCGGCGGCGGGCCACCGCACGGCACGCGAACGCCGCCGCCGCACCGGCGCCGCCCAGCACGAACGTCCTGGCCCTCCCGTTCACGCGTCCTCATCGGGCGAGTCGCCCGGTGCCCGCTCGGACACCTCCACCTCGGTCTCCGTCAGCGGCGCGCCGCTGTTCTCCTCGGCCGCGCCGCGCTCCACGCGCTCGTCGTCGTCCCGTGGTGCGGTCATCGCTTCCTCCTCGTGCCGGTGGGTGGGCGCTGGGTTGCCTGGTCTTCGCCCTTCAAACCCGCCCGCCGAACAGGGGGCTGACGAGCCGGTGGATCTCCGGTGACGGCTCCATGCCCAGCTCGGCGCGCAGCCTGGTCCGGTATGCCCGGTACTGGCGCACGGCCTGCGCGGGGTTGCCGTCCTCCAGGTGCAGCTGCACCAGGGTGCGGTGGGCGCTCTCCCTCAGCGGGTCGCTCTGCACGGCCGCCAGGGCGGCCTGGTGCGCGCGGTGGCGGTCGCCCGCGGACCTGAACCGGGTGCTCAGCGCCTCCAGCGCGCGCAGCCGAGCCTCCCGCCACCAGTCCTGCTCGGCCAGCAGCCACGGCTGGCTCCAGCCGGGCAGCAGGTCCGCCTTGAGCAGGGCGACGGCCTCCGGGTCGGGCGGCACCGCGTGCGCCCCGGCCGTCGCGGCGAACCGGCACGCCCGGTGGAAGTCGACGTCGACCGCGTCGTCCAGGCGCAGCGCGTCCTCGGTGGGCGCGACCAGCGGCGCGCCGGACGAGGCCAGGCGCCACAGCGTGGAGCGCAGGCACGCTGCGGCCCGGCGGGCGGTCGCCTCGGGCCACAGCACGGCCGCCACGACGACGCGGCTGACCGGCGCCTGCCGGACGGCGAGCAGGGCCAGCAACCGGCGGGCACCCGGTATCACGTGCAGCGGTGCGGGGCCGTGCTCCAGGACGAAGCCGTCGAGGAGCCGGATCGTGGTGCGGGGGCTGGGCTCGGCGAGGGGTTCACTCATCGGTACTGCCCATCTACACAGGGTGCTCGGGCCGCACGGGTGCCCGCGATTCCCCGACCCACACCATCGCCCACCGATTTTTTTCGCGACGTGACCAGCACGGGTGACACGGCGGTGACGCGGCCGTGGCGCACCGGGGCGCACCCGGTCATGCGCCGTGCCTAGCTTCGGAGCCCTGATCGGAACCCAGGAGGCGAGATGTTCCTGCACACCAGCAGGCTTCAGTTCGAGGCCAAGCCCAGCGCGCCGGACGCCCTCTTCGCGCGCAAGCTCCAAGAGCTGATCGGCGGCGCGTGGGGCGAGATGACCGTGACCATGCAGTACCTGTTCCAGGGCTGGAACTGCCGCGTGGAGGGCAAGTACAAGGACCTCATCATGGACGTGGCCACCGAGGAGATCGGCCACGTCGAGATGCTGGCCACGATGTGCGCCAGGCTGCTGGAGGGCGCGCCGTCGGAGATGACGGCCGAGGCGGTCAAGGACCCGGCCGTCGCGGCGGTGCTCGGCGGCATGGACGTGCAGCAGGCCATCGTCAGCGGCGGCGGCCCCACCCTGTCGGACAGCAACGGGGTGCCGTGGAACGGCCGCTACATCGTGGCCAGCGGCAACCTCATGGCCGACTTCCGGGTGAACGTGGCGGCCGAGGCGCAGGGCAGGCTCCAGACCGCGCGCCTGTTCAACATGACCGACGACCCGGGCGTGCGCGACATGCTCAAGTTCAACCTCGCCCGCGACACCGCCCACCAGAACATGTGGCTGGCCGCGATCGAGGAGCTCCAGGAGGACGGGCTGGAGGGCCCGATCAGCCCGAGCGCGCTGTTCGACGAGGAGCACCAGGAGCACGCGGGCACCATCTGGCACAACTCCGACGGCGTGCACGGTCCCGAGGGCCGCTGGGCGTCCGGGCCCGCGCCGGACGGCTCGCACGAGTTCTCCTACCTGATGGACCCCGAGCCGCTGGGTGACAAGGCGTCCGCGCCGCCGCCGGACCCGATGCTCTACGCGACCAGCCCCGCGAACCTCGGCCTGATCGAGAAGGCCATCAAGAAGCTCGCCCCCTGATCACGCGTGGTGGCCACCCGTCCGGGTGGCCACCACCCGAACACGGAAGGACGGCGGGATGGTCGGCATCTCGGTGACGTCGCCGGTGGTGGCGCGGCTGCGCTCGGCGGCCGTGGTCATGGGTCCGGCGTTCGTGGTGGCGGTCGCGTACGTCGACCCGGGCAACTTCGCGACCAACATGGCGGGCGGCGCGACCCACGGCTACCTGCTGCTGTGGGTCATCGTCGGCGCCAGCGGGTTGGCGATGTTCATCCAGTACCAGTCGGCCAAGCTCGGCGTGGTCACCGGCCGCAACCTGCCGGAGCTGTGCCGCGAGCACTACTCGCGCCCGGTCACGGGCATGCTGTGGGTGCAGGCGGAGCTGGTGGCGATGGCCACCGACCTGGCCGAGTTCGTGGGCGCGGCGGTGGCGCTGAACCTGCTGTTCGGGGTGCCGCTGCTGCCCGCCGCGCTGATCACGGCGGTGGTGTCGGCGGGCATCCTCGCGCTGGCCCCGCTGCGCAGGCGGCGGTTCGAGTCGGTGATCGTGGGGCTGCTCGCGATCGTCCTCGGCGGCTTCCTCTACCAGGCGTTGCAGCTCGGGCCGCCGACCGGCGCGGTCGCGGGGCTGGTGCCCGGCTTCGCGGGCGTGGACAGCGTGCTGCTGGCCACCGGGATGCTCGGCGCGACCGTGATGCCGCACGTCATCTACCTGCACTCCGCGCTCACCCAGCGCCACCACACCACCGACCCGGTCGCCCGGCGGCGCACGCTGCGGGCCAACCGCACCGACATCGTGGCCGCGCTGGGCGTGGCCACCCTGGTCAACGTGAGCATGCTCGTCGTGGCCGCCGGCGCGTTCCACTCCACCGGCGCGCCCCGCGAGTCGCTGGAGGACATGCACAGCGGCCTGGGCGACCTGCTCGGGCCGGGCGCGGCCCTGGCGTTCGCGCTCGCGCTGCTGGCCTCGGGCCTGGCCGCGTCCAGCGTCGGCACCTACTCGGGCCAGGTCGTCATGGAGGGCTTCCTGCGCCGCCGCATCCCGCTGTCGCTGCGCAGGCTGCTCACCATGGCCCCGGCGCTGCTGATCCTGGGGATGGGCGTCGACCCGACGAAGGCGCTGGTGCTCAGCCAGGTCGTGCTGTCCTTCGGCATCCCCTTCGCCCTGGTCCCGCTCGTGCTGCTGGGCCGCCGCCGGGACGTGATGGGCGATGCGGTGAACCGCCGCGCCACCACGTGGTTCGGCGCGGCGGGCGCGGTGCTGATCTCCGGGTTGAACGTGTTCCTGCTGGTCCGGACCGTCACCGGCTGAGGCGGCCGGGCAGCGGGACGGTCTCGCCGCGGCCCACCGGGAGCAACGACACCGGTGGGCGGCGGCGCTCGACCTCGCCGACGAAGTCCGACAGCGGGGACTTCATCAGGCCGTAGTCGTCGTAGTGCACCGGCACGACGTGCCGCGGGCGCAGCAGCTCCAGCAGGTCCACGCCCTGCGCGCCGTCCATGGTGAGCAGCAGGCCGAGCACCTTCGTGCCGCCCAGGTGCACCACGGCCACGTCGATCTCCGGGTAGCGCTCGCGGATCTCGCGCAGCTCGTCGTGCACGAGGGTGTCGCCGCTGAGGTAGACGCGCAGCGGCGGGGCCGCCGGGGTGGCCCGGTACTCGACCATGGTGCCCATCACCGGCGGCAGGACCCTCGCCACCGCGCCCAGGGCGTGCCGCCCCGGCAGGGACGTGATGGTCACCGACGCCTCGCCCCTGGTCAGCGTCTCCCGGCCCCAGGTGCGCAGGCCCAGCGCCTCCCGGAAACCGCGCCTGCCGAGCCTGCGCGCCGCGTGCGGCGTGGTGAGGACCGGCAGGTCGTGGTCGAGGCCCCGGGCCGCGACGCGGTCGAAGTGGTCGCCGTGGAAGTGCGACAGCACGACCGCGTCCAGCGGCGGCAGGTCGTCGACACCGACGGCCGGGTCCTTGAGCCGCCGCGACACCAGGCCCTGCCCGAAGTAGCTCCACTGGCCGCGGCGGAGGAAGTTGGGGTCGGTCAGCAGGGTGAACGGCCCCAGCTTCAGCACCGTCGTGGCGTTGCCCACGAAGAACAGCGAGTTCTGCTCGTCCATGCCGGCGGGATAACCGGCGGGCGGCCGTTCAACCGCGCCACCGGCCTCCGGTCACACGTTGCGCCGGTACTGCCCGCCCACCTCGAAGAACGCCTCGGTGATCTGCCCGAGCGTGCAGACCCTGGCCGCGTCCACGAGCACGGCGAACACGTTCTCCCCCGACGCGGCGGCCTCCTTGAGCCGGCGCAGGGCGGGCCCGGCCTCGGCGGCGTGGGCGGCGGCGAACGCGCGGGTCCGCTCGACCTGCGAGCGCTTCTCGTCCTCGGTGGCGCGGGCCAGCTCGATGGTCACCGGCTCGCGCGACCCGTCCTCGGGCAGGAACGTGTTCACGCCGATCAGCGGCAGCGACCCGTCGTGCTTGCGCTGCTCGTAGAGCATCGACTCGTCCTGGATGCGCCCGCGCTGGTAGCCGGTCTCCATCGCGCCCAGCACGCCGCCGCGCTCGGAGAGCCGGTCGAACTCGGCGAGCACCGCCTCCTCGACCAGGTCGGTCAGCTCCTCGACGACGAACGAGCCCTGCAGCGGGTTCTCGTTCGCCGACAGGCCCCACTCCTTGTTGATGATGAGCTGGATGGCCATGGCCCGGCGCACCGACGACTCGGTGGGCGTGGTGATGGCCTCGTCGTAGGCGTTGGTGTGCAACGAGTTCGTGTTGTCGTACAGCGCGCACAGCGCCTGGAGCGTGGTGCGGATGTCGTTGAAGTCCATCTCCTGCGCGTGCAGCGACCGGCCGGAGGTCTGCACGTGGTACTTGAACTTCTGCGACCGCTCGTTGGCGCCGTAGCGCTCGCGCATGGCGATGGCCCAGATGCGCCGGGCCACCCGGCCGATGACGCTGTACTCGGCGTCCATGCCGTTGGAGAAGAAGAACGACAGGTTCGGCGCGAAGTCGTCGATCGACATGCCGCGCGCGAGGTACGACTCGACGTAGGTGAACCCGTTGGCCAGGGTGAAGGCGAGCTGGCTGATGGGGTTCGCGCCGGCCTCGGCGATGTGGTAGCCGGAGATGGACACCGAGTAGAAGTTGCGGACCTCGTTGCGGATGAACCACTCCTGGATGTCGGCCATCATCCGCAGCGAGAACTCGGTGGAGAAGATGCACGTGTTCTGGCCCTGGTCCTCCTTGAGGATGTCGGCCTGCACGGTGCCGCGCACGGTCGACAGGGCCCGTGCCCGCAGCTCGGCGGCCTCGTCCGCGGACGGCTCCCGGCCGTGCTCGGCGCGGAACTTCCCGACCTGCTGGTCGACGACCGCGTTGAGGAAGAACGCGAGGATCGTCGGCGCGGGGCCGTTGATGGTCATCGACACCGACGTGGTGGGCGAGGTGAGGTCGAAGCCCTCGTAGAGCGCCTTCATGTCGTCCAGGGTCGCGATGGACACGCCGGACGTGCCGATCTTGCCGTAGACGTCCGGCGGGGTGTCGGGGTCGCGGCCGTAGAGGGTCACCGAGTCGAACGCGGTGGACAGGCGGGTGGCCTCGGAGCCCTTCGACAGGTACTTGAAGCGGCGGTTGGTGCGGAACGCGTCGCCCTCGCCCGCGAACATCCGCGCCGGGTCCTCGCCGTCGCGCTTGAACGGGAACACGCCGGCGGTGTACGGGAAGCGGCCGGGCAGGTTCTCCTCGCGCAGGAACCGCAGCAGGGTGCCGTCGTCGTCGTAGCGGGGCAGCGACACCCGGCGCACCCGGTTGCCCGACAGCGTCTCGCGGGTGAGCGTCGTGCGGATCTCGCGGTCGCGGACCTTGACCACCAGCTCGTCGCCGCCGTAGTCCTCCACCGTCCTCGGCCACTCGGCGAGCAGCGCGGCGGACACCGCGTCCACCCCGCGTTCGGCGGCCTCCAGCAGCCCGGTGATCGCGGTGGTGTCGTGGCCGGCCGCCGCCAGCTCGTCGCGGGCGGCCCGCAGGTGCGCGGCCCGGCGCACGGCGTCCACGTGGGTCTCGGTGGCGCGGTGGTAGCCGCGCACGGTCTCGGCGATCTCGGCGAGGTAGCGGGCGCGGTCGGCGGGCACGACGGTGGCCGCCGACGTGGACACCTTGCGGTCGACCGCCGCCAGGGCGCCCTCGGCCACGGGCAGGCCGCGTTGCGCGAGCCCGTCGCGCAGGTGCTGGTAGAGGGCGGTCACGCCGTCGTCGTTGAACGTGGCGGCGGACGTGCCGAAGACCGGCATGTCCTCCCACGACGCGCCGAACGCCTCGCGGTTGCGCACGAGCTGGCGGGCCACGTCGCGGCGGGCGTCCTCGGCGCCCCGGCGCTCGAACTTGTTGATCGCGACCACGTCGGCGTAGTCGAGCATGTCGATCTTCTCCAGCTGCGACGCGGCGCCGAACTCCGGTGTCATCACGTACAGCGAGAGGTCCACGAACGGCACGATCGCCGCGTCGCCCTGGCCGATGCCGGGCGTCTCCACGACGACCAGGTCGAACCCGGCGGCCTTGCACACCAGGATCGCGTCGGACAGCCCGTCGGGCACCTCCGAGCCGGCGCGGCGGGTCGCCAGCGAGCGGAAGAACACGCGGTCGCCGTCGAGGCAGTTCATCCGGATGCGGTCGCCGAGCAGCGCGCCGCCGCCCTTGCGCCGGGTCGGGTCGACGGCCAGCACGGCCACCCGCAGCTTGTCCTGCTGGTCGAGCCGGAAGCGGCGCACCAGCTCGTCGGTCAGCGAGGACTTGCCCGAGCCGCCGGTGCCGGTGATGCCGAGCACCGGCACGGTCCGCGCCGCCGCGGCGGCGGCCACGCGCTCCCGCACGTCGTCGGGCAGCGCCCCGGCCTCGATGAGCGTGATGGCGCGGGCCAGCACGTCGTCCGCGCCGGTGAAGAGCCCCTCCCAGGAGGACGGCGGGCGCTCGGCCAGCGGGTGGTCGCACGCCGCCACCATGGTGTTGATCATGCGGGCCAGGCCCAGCTCCTGGCCGTCGGCCGGGGAGAAGATCCGCGCCACGCCGCGCGAGTGCAGCAGCTCGATCTCCTCGGGCACGATGACGCCGCCACCGCCGCCGAAGACCTTGACGTGCCCCGCGCCGCGCTCGTTGAGCAGTTCGACCAGGTAGGTGAAGTACTCGACGTGGCCGCCCTGGTAGGCGCTGATGGCGATGCCCTGCACGTCCTCCTGGACCGCCGCGTCGACGACCTCGCGCACGGACCGGTTGTGGCCGAGGTGCACCACCTCGGCGCCCTGCGACTGGAGGATGCGGCGCATGATGTTGATCGCCGCGTCGTGGCCGTCGAACAGGCTGGCGGCCGTGACGAAGCGGACCGGGTGCTGCGGGGTGTGCAACGGGCTGGCGGCGGTCACGACGGCTCCTTCGACGACGACGACGTGCTCCAGATTACTAGGACATCCGTCTATCGGAAGTGCAACCGAAGTGGCGCGGCTCACTCCCCTCCCCGTTCCCGGTCAGAGGGAGCGGGCGCACGCCTCCACGAACACCCGCACGGCCTCCCGCTCGTCGTCCGTGCGCCAGACCACCGCCAGCCTGCTGGGCGAGAGCCCGAGCACGGGCCGGTAGACGACGTCGTCGCGCTGGTGGGCCTCGGCGTTGCCCGCCGACACCAGCACCACGCCCAGGCCGGAGGCCACCGCCTCGAACGCCTCGTCGGTGGTCGACGCCTCCCCGCCCACGCGCGCCGGGGTCGTGCGGTGCTCCAGGGCGAGCCAGAAGTCGCGCAGCGGACCGGCGGCGCGCGGCAGCGCCACGAACGGCTCGTCGGCCAGCTCGTCGAACGGCACCTCGGCGAGCGCCGCCAGCCGGTGCCCGTGCGGCAGCGCGACCCAGCGGTCCTCGGTCGCGATCACCCGCCAGGACAGCTCGCCGGAGCCCGGCACCGGCAACCAGGCCACGGCCACGTCGACCTCGCCACCGGCCAGGCCCACCGCGGCGTCGTGCCACGGCACCTGCCGGAACCGCAGGCCCCAGCCCGGCAGCAGCTCGCCCATCCGCGCCGTCACCGACGGGATGAGGCCGCGACCGATGCGGGTCTGGAAACCGACCACGAGCACCGGTTCGGACCCGGCCGCGGCGAGCACCGCGCGCCGGGTCGCGTCCCACTCCTCCACCAGCGCCCGCGCCCGCGGCAGCAGCTCGCGACCGGCGGGCGTCAGCGCCACCGAGCGCCGGTCCCGGTCGAACAGGGTGACGCGCAGCGACAGCTCCAGCTGCCGGATCTGCTTGCTCAGCGCCGGCTGGGAGATGAACAGCCGGTCGCGGGCGGCCAGGGTGAAGCTCAGCTCCTCGGCCACCGCGATGAAGTAACGCAGGTCACGGACACGCACGTCCATAACCAACAGTTATATCAGCGGGTCTTGGACTGGGGACAGCGGAACAGTCACGATATGTGCATGGAACCCGACGCACCGTGCCGCACGTCCCCGCGGCACCCGCGTCGGACGCCCGTGCCCGCCTGATCCCCACACCGGATCAGGCGGGCACGGGCGACGGTCGCCGGCCCCGCCCGCGCCCCGCTTCCCCAGCAGCGGGCACGGGCAGGATCAGTTCCACCAGCTCGCGCGCGCTGCGCGCGGGGCCGTCCACGCCCAAGGCTTGCACCGAGGCGTAGACGCCCTCCATCACCAGCGCGAGCTTGTCGGCGAGCGCGCCCGGTTCGACGACGCCCTCCAGCTGGCCCGTCAACTCGCCGAACCGGGCGCGCATCCACTCCTTCGTGGCCACGGCCTTGCGGTGGGCGGGCAGCTCCGGGTCGGGGAACTCCGCCAGTGCCATCAGGAACGGGCAGCCCCGGCACCGGCTCGGGTGGACCTGCACGATCAGCTCGTCGAACGCGGCCAGGACGCGCTCGCGCGCACCTCGGCCGTCGGCCTTCGTGGCCTCGCTGAACCAGGCCCGGTAACTGGTGTCCGCCCGCTCGACGTAGGCCGCGACCAGTTCGTCCTTGGACCGGAAGAGCCGGTACAGGGTGGTCGGCGCGACCCCCGCCTCGGCGGCCACGCGATCCACGCCGACCGCGTGGATGCCGTGCCAGTAGAACAGCTCGTGCGTCACGCTGAGGACGTGCTCACGCGTTTCGGCGGCGGAACGGCGCACCTGTACCTCCCGGCGGCGCTTCGTTGGGGAACTCTCCCTACCTGTATTCCAACGTAGCACC
Source organism: Saccharothrix sp. DSM 118769 (assembly GCF_052936295.1). Lineage (NCBI taxonomy): Bacteria > Bacillati > Actinomycetota > Actinomycetes > Pseudonocardiales > Pseudonocardiaceae > Saccharothrix > Saccharothrix sp. DSM 118769. The sequence goes on from NZ_CP193627.1 coordinate 5,413,544, forward strand.
AGCCGGCTCGCCGCGCGGGGGTGGAAGTGGAGCGGGGGGTGGAAGTGGAGCGGCGCTGACCCACTTCCGGTGGCGGATCAGGCGTAGGGCCTCAACCGCCACTCCTCGCCCTCGGCCTGCGTGGCCGCCTCGCGCAGCTGCCCGTACCCCTGGGCGGCCGACACCAGGGTCACGTGGTGGTGCCAGCCCCGGAACGAGCGGCCCTCGAAGTGCCGCAGGCCGTACTCCTCGGTCAGGCGGGGGACCTGGGCGTCGACCTTCCGGTCGGCCCGCAGCAGGCCGACCAGCTCGCCGATGCCGGTGGACCCGAGGTTGGTCACCCACACCGCGCGCGGGCGGGCCTGCCCCGCGGGCCACTCGGCCAGCACGTGGCGCAGCCAGGGCGACCGGCCGGGCCGCCCGTCCGCCTGCCCCGAGTACCCGGTCAGCGTGGCCACCACGAACTCGGAGGTGGTGACCGCGCCGGTGACCTCGTCCCGCACGCCCAGCGAGGTCCGGCCGGACCGGGCCGCCGCCGCGACCAGCTGCCCGATCGTGCGCGGCTGGTTCGGCGCGCCGACCAGGTTGACCGGCGCCACCGGCGTGCTCGTGGACACCTGCGCCAGGTAGCGCATGCCCCTCTCCTCCAGGCCGCCGAGCAGCGGCAGCAGGCCGGGGTCACCGCTGAGGTCGACGACGACGGGAGCGGCGGGCAACCCCCAGTTGCCCGTCATCTCGTCGAAGCAGTCGAGCAGGTACTGCCAGGTCCGCCTGGACCGCTCGTCCTCCGGGACGCGGGTCTTGGCGCGGCGCTCCACGTCGTCGTCCCACGCCTTCGGCATGACCAGCCGCCAGTTGACCGGCACCGCGCCCTGGTCCCCCGCGAGGAAGACGCCGACGGCGCGCTGGCAGTTGAGCATGCGCCCGGCCGACGGCGCGTACTGCCGGGCGACCGCCACCGAGTTGTCCCCGTTCTTGGGGAACACCACCTCCTTCACCACCCACGCCCTGGGCCGCAGCGCGCGGTCGACGCGCCCGGCCAGGCGGCCCCGCACCGGCGCCCACGCCCACGGGCTCTGGTTCACGAACTGCTGCAACGACTGGTCGGCGTCCCGGCCGACCACCATCTCCGAGATCCTCCGGATCGACTTCCGCCCCGGTACGAGGAGCAGCCCCCTGACGTAGGTCTCGGCCCAGCGGCGCTGGTCGGACCTGCCCAATGTCGTGAACAGCTCGTCGCAGTACTCAGACAGATCGAATAAATCGGACGGGTCGGCGCCCGCCGACACCGCTTGGAACATGTGCACAGTTCGTCCCCTCCAGCAATCGGATAGCCGTCGAACGAACCCCCCAGGGTGCGTTCGCCACTTGGTCTGAGCTAGGCACAGCACATTCCGAAGGAGATCTCACGGCATCACAAATACACCGTCGTGCCCGCGGTCACACCGCCGCTCCCGATAGCTCCAGCACCACCGGCTCGCGGCTCCGCGCACGGACGGCAGTCCCTCATCATGATCGCCCCAGTCCCCCAGCAGCCGGTCTGCACAGACCGGTCGTCCCCGGTGCGCAACAACGCGCCGCGGACTTCCACAGATTTTTCAAGACGTGGACGGTAATTGTCCAGACTTGACTTGTGGTGGCATTCCCGGTTCCAGTGACCGCGCATTCGGCTTTCCGCATCCCACCGCGAAGCGCGCACAACCGGGCCGGGCGACCACCGGTGGTGCGCGGTCGCCCGGAAAACGGAGGTCACGGTGTCGGCCCCCCAAGCCGACCTTCTCCGCGATCCCTCTACGTAATGAACCGAATTACATTCGCATTACCGGCGGGCAACGGCACGGAGCGCTCGCCCTCGACCGGCCCGGCCGGCGGGGACGACCGGCGCCGAGCGCCGCGCACCCCTGGAACAACACCGGACGAGCCCCCCGTGGCGGCAGACGTGACCATCGACCCTCCCCGTCGCAGTTTCACCGCAAGGTAGCCAGACATGCGCCGAGAGGCCATCGTGAGTCGCCGGAGCGCCACCGGAGCTCCGCGTTCCCCCAGGTGAGCCGGGTCGCCTCGCGCGCGCCCGGCACGCCGGCGCGCGGAGCGCCCGCACTTCGTCAAGTCCGCGGGACGCGCTCACAGCGGCAGGTGCAGGACGACGGTCGCGGGAGCGAACTCCGGCGACTCGACGGGCACCAGCCGGAGCTCCCGCACCTCCGCCCCGGGACGGCGGAAGCGGCGCACCCGCGACCGCCGCTCACGGACGATCCTCTCATCCCACCAGTGCCGGAAGCGCGTGCTCGCCGCCGACAGTTCGGCCACCCGCCGGGCGACCTCCTCGTCGCCCGGCGCCCGCGCCACCTCGGCCCGCCAGGCGGCCACCGCGTCGCGCGCCTCGTCCTCCCAGTCGACGACCCGCTCCCGCGCCACCGGCGAGGTGAGCAGCCACGCCAGCAGGTTCCGGCCGGTCACGGGCAACGCGCCCCAGTCGTCGTACCAGGCCGCCGACGCGGCGTTCCACGCCAGGACGTCCCCGTGCCGCCCCACCGCGTGCACCGGGTGCGGGTCGTCGGCCGCCGCGGCGACCAGGCACTCGACCAGCTCCTCCGCCGACGTGTCGCCGACCAGCGGCCGGGGACGCGCGACGTGGCCGTGCACCAGGACGTGCGCGTAGCGGCGCTCGTCCTCGCTCAGGCGCAGCGCGCGCGCCAGGCTGTCCAGCAGCTCCACCGAGGGCCGCACGTCGCGGCCCTGCTCCAGGTACGCGTACCAGGTGGGGCTGATCCCCGCCAGCACGGCGACCTCCTCCCGGCGCAGGCCGGGCGACCGCCGGCGGGCACCCGCCGGGAACCCGGCGCCGGCCGGGTCGAGCCGCTCCCGGCGGCTGCGCAGGAACCGGCCCAGTTCGGCCGGTTCCGCGTTGTGCGTTGCCACTCTGCTGTTCACCTCCCCGCGGACGCGGCGAGGCCCCCGCGTCGTTCCGGCAGGAGCACTCGGAACGACGCGGGGGCCCGCGGACGCGCACCGCTCTCAGCTGGTGTGGTTGTACTGGTAGGACGGGTCGGCCGCGTGGTCGTCGTCGCCGAACTCGGTGACGACCTTGTCGGTGACGTGGATGTTGACCATCTTGGCGTTGCCCGGTCCGAGGTTGGTGAACGCGTGCGGCACGCCGGTGCGCACGATCAGCACGTCCTCGGGCCCGGCGTCGCGCACCTCGCCGTCCGCCTCCACGCGGACGCGGCCCTCGATGATGATGAAGACCTCGTCGTACGGGTGGCTGTGGCGACGCGGTCCCCGACCGGGCGCGACGTCGACGATGAACGCCGACGACGTGGTGCCGTGGGCGCCACCGTCGAAGATGTGGGCGGCCACCTCACCCGCGATGCGCACGGTGGGCAGGCTGTCCTTGCTGACGACCTCCACGTGCTCCTCCTTCCTCCTGGCTGTCCCCGGGAGCCGCCCGGGGCGCGGTTGCTCAGAGCCGGAACAGGCCCGGGTCGGACACGACGACGTCCAGCAGCACCGGACCGTCGGCGTTCAGCGCCCGGCGCAGGGACGACTGGAGCTGCTCCGGGGTCTCGACGCGCTCGCCGGCGATGCCGAACCCGCGCGCGAGCTGCGCCATGTCGACGCCGCTGAGGTCCCAGCCCTCCCGCCACGCCTTCTGGCTCACGTCGTCCAAGTAGTACTTGAGCGACAGGTAGCCGGAGTTGTTGGGGATGACGAACGTGACCGGGAGGTTGTACTTGCCGGCCGACCACAGCGCCTGGATGGTGTACTGCGCCGAGCCCTCGCCGACCACGACGACGGTGCGCACGTCGGGCCGGGCGACCGCGTAGCCGACGGCGCCCGCGAACGGGAAGCCCAGGGCGCCGGAGGCCGTGGCGTAGTAGCCGTTGTCCGGCCCCAGCGGGATCTGCTCGTGGAACGGGGCGCGGCCGATGGGCAGCTCCTCGAACACCTGCGCGTCGGAGGGCAGTTCCTGCGACAGCACGTGGAACAGGTAGGGCTCGGTGATCGGGGTGGACGCCTCGGGCGTGGGGATCGGCTCGGCCAGCGGGGCCAGCGGGACGCGCTGGCGCTGCGGCAGCAGGGTCACCAGGTCCCGCACGAACGCGGCCGGCGGCGTGACGTAGGCGTCGGCCGCCATGGACCAGGCCGCCGCCTCGGGGTCGTCGGTGACGTGGATGAAGCGGGTGTCCTCCGGCAGCTTGGGCGCGTCGCTCTGGTCCAGCGGCGCGGGCGCGGTGGAGAACAGGTCCGCCGTGGTGAACAGGGTGAAGGTCGGGCTGCCCAGCACGATGACGACGTCGTGCTCGCCGAGCTTGGCGTTGATCAGCTCGGGCAGCGGGGCGAGCACCCCGCCGAACAGCGGGTGGTTCTCCGGGAACGCGCCGCGCGGCCACACCGGGCTGCCGTAGACGCGGGCGTTGAGCCGTTCCGCCATCTTGATCAGGTCGCGCCGGGCGCCGCCGATCTCCACGCCCGGACCGGCGACGATCGCCGGGTTGGCCGCCGAGTTCAGCGCGTCCGCCACGCCGGCGAGCACCTGCGGGTCGGGCACGACGGCGGCCTGCACGTTGCGCACCTTGTACGGCGCGGAGTTGCCCGGGCGGACCCAGTCGTCCTCGGGCACGCCGACGTACACCGGGCCGGCCGGGGCCTGCTTGGCGATGTGGTACGCCTTCTCGATCAGCGCGGGCACGTCCTGCGGGCGCGCGGCCTCGGCGGCCCACTTGATGTAGGGCTGCGGGAGCTGCGTCGCGCTGGGGGCGTTGAGGAACGGCGCGCCCTGCTGGAGCTTGCGCGCCTGGAGCCCGCCGATGATCACCATCGGGGTGTGGGCGCTGGCGGCGGTGTAGATGGAGCCCATCGCGTTGCCCGTGCCGGGCCCGCCGTTGATGATCACCAGGGACGGCTCGCCGGTGGCCTGGGCGTACCCGTCGGCCATGCCGACGACGGTCGCCTCCTGGAGGCCCATGATGAAGCGGAAATCGTCGGGCCACTGCTCGAACAATTTCATCTCGGTGTGGCTGGGATTGCTGAAGACGGTCGTCATCCCGAGCTGCCGGAATACTTCCAGCGCGTCTTCCCGAACGGTGCGGAACCCGTTGCCATCCGCGGTCACGATCACCACGCTCCTGTAGAGGTTCAAAACGTTCTTCCGGACCGGACTACGATCGCTACCCTCTGCCGGGCAGGGCTTGCGGACAAGGCAAGTACCGTGGTCGAGGGGCACTTCGTCAGCTGTTCGGCCGACCTCACGCAGTGCGCCGGGACGGCCTGCGACGCCTTGTCCGAGCACCTTCTCCGGAGAACTGTGTAATCCGCGCCCGGCCCCTCATCGACGGCGGGCGATCCGATCGGCGATTCGCCTTTTCGGCACGGCCGGGACCCGGATGACACGAGCAGTGAGGATGCGCGATGAGCAGTGAGCGAACCCGCCAGGTGGTGGAGAAGTACTTCACCGACCTCGAACGGGGCGATGTCGATTCGGCACTTCAGGCGCTGTCGCACGCCATCGACTTCGAGTTGCCGGTCGACCGGTACAACGAGGTCATCCCCTACCTCGGCCGCCACGTCGGCCTGCCCGCCGTGCGCAAGGCGTTCGCGGTGCGCGGCGAGACCACCGAGGTGCTCGACTACGCGTTGCGCGACGTGCGCGCCGAGGGCGACACCGCCTACGCGGTGATCTACACCCGGGCCGCGCACACCCGCACCCGCCAGGAGTTCGAGATCGAGGACGTGCACAAGCTCGTCGTCGACGACGGTGGTCGGATCGTGTCGTGGAAGGTCTACTTCGACCCGAACACCGAGATCGCGGCGTTCAACGCCGACCGCGAGGAGCGCCTGGTCGCGGCCTGCTGGGCCGGTGACCGGGACACCGTCGCCGAGCTGCTGCGCTTCGGCGCGGACGTCGACCACCGCGACCCCGTCAGCGGCCTCACGCCGCTGCTGATCGCCGCGGGCCGCGCGGACGCGGCGCTGACCCGGCAGCTCCTGGCGGCCGGCGCCGACGTGCACGCGGTGGACAGCGGCGGTGGCGCGACCGCGCTGCACAAGGCGTGCCAGGGCGGCGAGCTGGCCGTGGTGGAGGCGCTGGTCGAGGCCGGCGCGTTCATCGACGTCGTGACCCCGACCACCGGGCACACGCCGGTGATGGACGCGGTGTGGTTCAAGAACCCGGAGATCGCGAAGTACCTGCTCGACCGCGGCGCCGGCCTGAACACGAGCACCCACTACGGGTTCTCGCTCCAGCAGCACTTCGAGTACGAGCTGAACGTCAACACCACGGGCAAGGACAAGATCCTGCTGGCCCACCAGTACATCCAGGAGCGCCAGGCGTCCGACGAGCGGCGCGCCGCGGACCAGCTGCTGATGGCCGCGACGACCCAGGGCGACGTCCAGGGCGTGCGCAAGCTGCTCGGCGACGGCGCGCCGGTGGACGAGCGGTTCCCCGTCGTCAACGGCTTCAACGACGCGCACACCCCGCTGCTGGTCGCCTCCCGCGACGGGCACACCGAGATCGCCCGGCTGCTGCTGGAGGCGGGCGCGGACGTCAACGCCACCGAGCCGACCTTCGGCGCGGTGCCGCTGCACAAGGCTGTCTACAACGGCCACGTCGAGCTGACCCGGCTGATCGCCGGGTGGCCGGGCGTCGACCTGGACTTCCAGGGCGCCACCAACGGCTACACGCCGCTGCACGACGCCCTGTGGCACGGCTACGAGGAGTGCTCCCGGATCGTCATCGACGCCGGGGCGCGGCTGGACCTCGTGGGCCACGACGGCAAGACCCCGCTGGACCTGGCGACCGAGGAGTTCGGCGCCGACCACCCCCTGACCGAGCTGATCCGCGCGAAGGTCGGCTGACCCGAGGAGGACCGCAATGCTGTTCTACGTCCAGATGAAGTGGAACCACGAGGGCCGCATCACCCTCGACGAGCTGTGGGAGATCGAGCAGGAGGAGGCGGAGCACGCCCAGGAGACGCTCGACTCCGGGTTCGCCGTCGGCCTGTGGAAGGTCGCCGCGCAGAAGCGCGTGATCGGCATCATCGACGCCCCCAGCGCCGAGGAGCTGGACCGCACCGCGCTGGGCCGGCTGCCGATGCGCGAGTACCTGGAGTTCGAGGAGGTGTGGCCGCTGCGCGACTACATCGGCTTCGCCGAAGACGTCATCAAGCGCTACAAGGTCTGACCCCCGAAGGGAACACCGAGGCATGATCCACCAGCTCATCTTCGCCGCACCCAAGCCCGGCATGACCGTCCAGGAGTTCCAGGACTACTGGGTGGACGTGCACGCCGTGCAGTACGCGTCGAAGATCCCGCAGATCCGCAAGTACCTGATCGACACCACCTTCGACGCCGGGGTCGACCTCGGCAACGGCGACCCGAAGTGGAACGGCGTGGCCGAGATCTGGCTGCGCCCAGAGGAGCAGGTCGCCTCGCTGCAGACCGAGGAGTTCCTCCAGGGGGCGCGGCTGGACGAGCCCAACTGGGCGGCGTTCTGGCAGACCCTCGTGCTGGACACCACGGCGCACGAGCTGAAGGCCGGCCCGGCGCTCTACAAGGGCCAGAACTGGGTGAAGCTCATCATCCTGGTCAAGCGCAAGGAAGGCGTCTCGCTGGACGACTTCCGGGCCTACAGCCTGCACCAGCACGGCGAGCTGGGGCTGAAGCTGCCCGGCCTGCGCCGCTACGTGCAGGGGCACACCGTCGACGGCTGGTACGGCATCGGCGAGCCCACCCTGGACGCGGCCTACCAGCTGTGGTTCGACGACGTCGAGGCGCTGCGCGACGCGCTGGAGTCCCCGGAGCACAAGCAGATGACCGAGGACTACGAGGCGTTCGTCAACACCCGCTACGTGCACCGGCTCGTCACCCGCGAGCACTGGATCATCGGCCCCGAGGCCCGGTAGCCGGCACGCGCCCGGTCGCGCGGACCCGCGCGACCGGGCGCGGCGGCCCCGGGCCCACCTGACGAGAGGAGTGCCGATGACGGAGGTCATCCACCGGCGCGCCGGGCAGGGGCCCACCCTGTGGTTCGGCGACGCCGTGTACACCTTCAAGGCCGACAGCGCCGAGACCGACGGCTCGCTGGTGTTCGCCGAGGCCACCGTTCCCCCCGGCGGCGGTCCCCCGCCGCACGTGCACCCGTTCACCGACGAGGCGTTCTTCGTGCTGTCGGGCGAGCTGGAGTTCCTCAAGGGCACGGAGGTGTTCCGCGCCGGCGAGGGGGACTTCGTGTGGGTGCCGCGGGGCACCCGCCACCGCTTCCTCAACGTGGGCACGCACGTGTCGCGCCTGATCTTCCTGTTCTCGCCGGGCGCGGGCATGGAGGGCTTCTTCCGCGCCATCGGCACCGAGGCGCGGGCGGGCGAAGCGCCCGCGCCGCTGACCCCCGAGCAGCGGCGCATGATCCCCGAACTGGCCCCCCGGTTCGGGATCGTGCTGGCGCCGCCGCCGCTGGGCGGCAACGGGGTCTGACCCGGGACGGGCGCCGCGGCGGACCGGCCGACCGATCACCACGCGGCCTCGCGCGCCCGCGCGAGGCGGCGTCCACTGTGGAGCCACAGGAGCTGCAATGGCAAGCGACGACCTGAGCCGCAACGTGCGGACCGTGCACACCTTCCTCCGGTTGCTGGAGGAGAAGGACATCGACTCGTGGATCGAGTTGTGGGCCGAGGGTGCCGACCACTACTACCCCTTCGGCACCAAGATGTTCCCGCGCCACATCGTCGGCAAGACCGCCGTGTACTCGCGGTGGAAGGACACCCCCGACATGTTCGAGAGCTGGGAGTTCCCGCTCACCGACGCGTGGGAGGACGGGGACACCGTCATCGCCCGGTTCGACGGCAACTGCCTGCTCAAGGGCGGCAAGCGGTACCGCAACACCTACCTGTCGATCTTCAAGTTCACCGACGCCGGCCAGATCTACGAGTACCACGAGTTCTTCGACCCGATCATCGCGGCCGAGGAGTTCGGCCTGGCGCAGATCGCCTACCGGGGCTGAGCCGACGCACCCGACCACCGCGGCGCGGGCGCGATCGCGGGGTGCCGGTGCGGGGAGGCCCACCGGCCGCGCGGCCGCGCGCGGTGACGGCGGGTCGGGCCCGCGCCACCGTCGGGAGGGCGGCGGCGCGACCGGCCCGACCCGCCCACGACCCGCCGGCCCCGGGGCCGGCACCACCCCCGCAGCGCGGGGACCCGATCAGGAGGAGCTTGAGATGACATCGACGACACCGGTGTCGACGCGGGCGGCGGCCGCCGCCACCGAGTTGCGCGGGAAGCTGGACGGCGACGTGCTGGTCGCCTCGGACACCGACTACGACGGCGCCCGCCGGGTCTGGAACGGGCTGCACGACCACCACCCCGCGGTGGTCGTGCGGGCGGCCCACGAGGCCGACGTGGTGCGGGCGGTCCGCACGGCGCGGGACCGCGGCCTGCCGCTGTCGGTGCGCGGCGGCGGGCACGACTGGGCGGGCCGGGCCGTGCGCGACGGCGGCCTGGTGATCGACCTCGGCCGGATGCGCGGGGTGGGCGTGGACCCGTTCGCCTCCACGGCCCAGGCGCAGGGCGGCACCACGGCGGGGGTGCTCGGCTCGGCCGTCGACTGGCACGGGCTGGCGGCCGCGGTGGGCACGGTGAAGGCGGTCGGCGTGACCGGCCTGGCCATGGGCGGCGGGTACGGCCTGCTGCTGGGCAAGCACGGCCTGGCGCTGGACAACCTGATCGGCGCGCGGGTGGTGCTCGCCGACGGCGAGGTGGTGACCGCGAGCCCGGTGCGGGAGCCCGACCTGTTCTGGGCGCTGCGCGGGGGCGGCGGCAACTTCGGCGTGGTCACCGAGACCACCTTCCGGGTGCACCCGCTGCGCTCGGTGGTCTCCGGCATGGTGCTGTTCGGGCTGGACCAGGCGCGCTCGGTGCTGCGCGGCTACCGCGAGCTGACCGCCGCCGCGCCGGACGAGCTGACCGTGATGACCGGCTTCTTCTGCGGTCCGGACGGCCGGGCGCTGCTGTACCTGCTGCCGATGTGGAGCGGCAACCCGGCGCGCGGCGAGGACTGGGCCGCGCGGGTGACCGCGCTGGGCAAGCCGCTCTCGGCGCAGCTCGGGTCGATGACGCCGTTCGAGGTGCTGGGCCTGCTCGACGCCACCGTGGTGGACGGCAGGCACACGGTGGCGGCGAACCGGCAGCTGCCGGAGATCACCGACGAGGTGGCCGAGGTGCTGGTGGACGCGGCCGAGCGGATCACCTCGCCGTACTCGGGCGTGTTCGTGCACCACTTCCACGGCGCCGCGACGCGCGTGCCGTCCTCGGCGACGGCGTTCGCGCTGCGCCGGGAGCACAACCTGGTGGAGGTCGTCGGCACGTGGGAGGTCGGCGAGGACGGCGACCGCCACCGGGAGTGGGTGGAGCGGCTGTCCGCGGACCTGGCGCCGCACTCCCTGCCCGGCGGGTACCAGAACCTGCTGGCGCCGGAGGACACCGAACGGGTGCGCGTCGCCTACGGCCCGAACGCCACGAGGTTGTTCGAGGTCAAGCGGCGGTACGACCCGGACAACGCGTTCAGCGGTGTGCCGACGCTGTTCTGACCGCCCGGGTCCGGCCGGTCCGGGGTCCGATCAGCCCGGGGTCCAGCGGTCCGGGGGCACCACCCCGGGTCACCGCGGCGGCAGCAGCGCCTCGGCGAGCGCGCGGGCCTGGCGCGACGGCCCGGTCGGGCCGAGGGCCTGCGAGGAGGCGTTGACGCCCTCGACCACCAGCACGAGGTGGTCGGCCAGCACGTCCGGGTCGTCCACCCCGCCCAGCGCCCCGACCAGCTCGCCGATCCGGGTCCTCATCCACTCCTTGGCCGCGACGGCGCGCACGTGGACGGGCGAGGCCGGGTCGGGGAACTCGGCCAGGGCCATCAGGAAGGCACAACCGCGGCGGGCGTCGGACTGGATGTCGTCGGTCAGGGCGTCGAACACGGCGAGCACCCGCTCGCGCGGGTCGGGGCCCGCCGACCGCACGGCGTCCGCGAACCACGCCCTGGTCAGCTCGTCCGCCCGGGCCACGTAGGCGGCGACCAGGTCGTCCTTGTCGGCGAACAGCCGGTACAGCGTGGTGGGCGCGACGCCCGCCGCGGCGGCGACCTTGTCGACACCGGTGACCCGGATGCCGTTGCCGTGGAAGAGCCCGTGGGCGACGCGCAGGACGTGCTCACGGGTGTCAGCGGAAGTGCGTTGCATCGCGGCCACCCCTTGCTTCGGTCCGTCCGACTGTATTACGGTTGGCCGCGCAATGCTAGGGATCGTTCCCTAACACCGGGTCGACCGACTGGGACCAGGGCGTCGCAGGAGAACGCCCCGCGGGTCCGGCAGAAGGACCCGCGGGACACCACCGAACTACGAGGAAGGTGCACATGAGTGCAGACCTGCGACCGGGACTCAGCCCGGCGCGAACCAACCTGGCGCTCGGCGCTTTGTTCCTCGGCGCATTCGTCGCGGGCAGCGCCGAGCTGATCGTCGTCGGCATCCTGAACCTGATCGCCGACGACATGGGCGTCTCGATCGGCTCCGCGGGCAGCCTGGTGACGACCTACGCGCTGGGCGTGTCCATCGGCGGTCCGATCCTGACCGCCCTCACGATCAAGTTCGCCCGCAAGCAGCTGCTCCAGCTGACCCTGGCGGCCTACGTGGTGGGCAACGTGCTCGCCGTGGTGGCCACCGGCTTCGGCATGCTGCTGTTCGCCCGGGTGCTCACCGGCTCGCTGCACGGCCTGTTCATGGGCGTGGCCTTCGCCGTCGGCGCGGGCATGATGCCGCCGGAGAAGATGGGCAAGGCGATCTCGTTCGTCTTCGGCGGCGTGGCGGTCTCCACCGCCCTCGGCGTCCCGATCGGCACCCTGATCGGCCAGAGCTGGGGCTGGGAGGCGTCGTTCGTGGCCATCGTCATCACCGGCGCCCTGGCCCTGGTGCTGGCGCTGGTCGTCATCCCGCCGGTGCCGAACTCGGGGGTCGGCGGCTTCGGCGCGCAGGCCAAGCACGCGCTCGCGCCCAAGGTGCTGGCGCTGCTGGGCCTCGGCTTCCTGATCATGGGCGGCCAGTTCGCCGGCCTGACCTACCTCCAGCCGTTCCTGGCCGACGTCACCGGCATCTCCGGCGGCACCATCTCGATCTTCCTGCTGGTGTACGGCATCGCGAACGCCGTCGGCACGTTCCTGGGCGGTTCCGCCGCGGACAAGAACGCCGCGGGCACGATCGTCGTCGGCAGCCTGATCCTGGTGATCGCGCTCGCGGCGCTGTACTTCGCCGGTTCCAACCCGGTGGTGGCCGCGATCGCCCTGGGCGTGTGGGGCATCGTCGGGTTCGGCATCGTGCCGTCGATCCAGTACCGCGTGGTCACCCTCGCCGGCCCGGGTCGCGACTTCGCGGCCACGCTGCCCGCCTCGGCGGTCACCGCGGGCATCGCGGTCGGTGCGCTCATCGGCGGCGCGGCGATCAACCGCGGCGCGGACGGCGCCATGCTGACGGCGCTGATCATCTGCGCGGTCGGCGTCGTGGCGGCGTGGGCCACCAGCGCGCTCAAGCCCGCGGCGGAGCCCACCAGCGCGGGCACCGCCGTACCGGTGGAGGACGAGAAGGCCGCCACCAGCTGAGCGGTCCCTCCACCGAGGCGAGGCAGCGTATCCCCCACGCTGCCTCGCCTCCCCCGTGCCCGGACCACGACAGGACAGGAGCAGCGCCTTGCGCGCAGGAGCGATCTTCCCGCAGACGGAGATCGGCGACGACCCCGAGGACATCCGCACGTGGGCGCGGTCGGTCGAGGAGATCGGCTACGCCCACGCGCTGGTGTTCGACCACGTGGCGGGCGCCGACTTCCGCGCCCGCCCGAACCGGCCCGCCTACGACCACGAGACGCCGTTCCACGAGGTGTTCGTCCTGCTCGGCTTCCTGGCCGCGGTCACGACCCGGCTGGAGCTGGCCACCGGCGTGCTCGTGCTGCCGCAGCGGCAGACCGTGCTGGTGGCGAAGCAGGCGGCCGAGGTCGACGTCCTCAGCGGCGGCCGGCTGCGGCTGGGCGTCGGGATCGGCTGGAACAGCGTGGAGTACGAGGCCCTCGGCGAGGACTTCACCAACCGGGGCGCGCGCAGCGCCGAGCAGGTCGAGCTGATGCGCCTGCTGTGGGCGCGGCCGTCCGTGGACTTCCGGGGCCGCTGGCACACCGTCGACCACGCGGGCATCAAGCCGCGGCCGGCGGCCGGGCGCGTCCCGGTGTGGTTCGGCGGCAACGCGGAACCGGTGCTGCGCCGGGCCGGGCGGCTGGGCGACGGGTGGTTGCCGCAGCGCGCGCCCGACGCGGTGGCCGCGGACATGCTGCGGCGCGTCCGGGGCTACGCCGCCGAGGCGGGCCGCGACCCCGGCGCGCTGGGGTTCGAGCCCCGGTTGAAGCTCTCGGAGGTCCCGGAGCGCGACTGGGCCTCGTTCGCGGCCGGGTGGCGCGAGCTGGGCGCCACGCACCTGTGCGTGAGCACGATGGGGCTGGGCCTCGGGTCGGTCGACGAGCACCTCGCCGTGCTGCGGGACGTGCTGCCGATCCTCTGAGCACGTGCGGAGGGGCCTCCCACCGGTCGGTGGGAGGCCCCTCGTCGTGGACCGGCGCTCAGGGCACCCGGTGCAGCAGGGCTTCGGCCTCGACGGGGCCGACCACCTGGTTGAAGACCGGCGTGCCCAGTTCCTGCCTGCGGCTGTCCGCGAGGGCGCCGTTGTCCACTGGCGCGAAGCCGAACTCCTCGACCAGGGCGGAGACCCTGGCCTTGGCGTCGGCGTCGTCGGAGGCCACGGGGACCGCGATCCGCTCGGCGAGGGGCAGGTCGGGCCGACCCTCGTCGCGCAGCCTGCGGTACCACACGGTGTTGAAAGCCTTGACCACGACCGCGCCGGGCAGCAGCCCGGCCAGGACCTGGCCGCTGCTGGTCTCCCCGGACTCCAGCCGCGGGTCGTGGCCGTCGCGGTCGGCGTAGTAGTTGCCCGCGTCGACCACGACGCGCCCCTCGAAGGCGGCGGCGGGCAGCTCGGCGTAGCGGTTGAACGGGATGGCCAGGAAGACCAGCTCCCCCGCCCGCGCGGCGTCCTCCACCGTGCCCGCCTTCACCTTCGGGCCGAATTCCGCGACCAGGTCCGCGAGCGTCTCGGGACCGCGCGAGTTCGCGATCACGACCTCGTGCCCGTTGCGGACGAGCTGCGCGGTCAGGGCACCGCCGATCTCACCGGCGCCGATGATTCCGAAGGCCACGGCCACCATTCCTCTCCTCCCGGTCGGACCGGGGAACGCTGTTCTCGTGATTCGGGCGACGGGGCCGGCCGGCCGGAGGGGGACGCCGCCCGGCCGGCCCCGGCTCGTCAGTTCTCGACGAGGGTGTAGCTGCCGGGCTGCACGGACGACAGGTCGATGGCCGACAGGAAGTCCTGCGTCTCCGGGGCGCCGTAGAAGGCCGAGATGACCGCCTGCGCGGCCTCCGGGCTCGCCCACGTCACCACGATCAGCCACTCGCCGTGCTCGGCGATGGCCGACTGGCGCGAGACGAAGCCCGGCTTGGGCTCCATGTACTCGCGCTGCATCTTGATGTTGATCTCCCGGAACTTGGCCTCGTCGAACCCGTCGACCAACCGGAACCTGATTGTCTCGACAATTGCCATCGGTAACCGCACCCCATTCGGAACGAGTGGTCAACAACTCATCCCGAACATTACCCGCGAACAATGCGCGGACCAGGCCGGAGCGATTTACCGGGGGTATTCCGTGAATTCGACGTTGTCCGTCCGTTCCGTTCCCGCGACGGGTCGCGGGGGCGGTCCGGCCGGCACGGGCGACGGCGCGTGCGCCCGTGCCGGCCGGGGACCTCAGGCGCCGACGACCTCGGGGGTCAGGGCGGCGAGACCGGCCTTGGCGACCGGGCCGTCCTCGCCGGCCTGACCGCCCGCGACACCGATGGCGCCGACGATCGTGCCGCCGACGACGATCGGCACGCCGCCGGGGACGACGGCCACGTCGGGCTGGGTCGACAGACCCGCCAGCAGGGCGGGGTTGCCGGACAGGAACTGGCTCAGCCCCTCGGTCTCGAAACCGAGACCGGCGGACGTCACCGCCTTGCTGACGGCCAGGCGGCCGCTCAGGAAGGTGGCACCGTCCTGGCGCGCGAGCGCGACGGTGTTGCCCCCGTTGTCGACGACGGCGACGGCGACGGCGACGTTCAGCTGCTCGGCGTGCGCGAGGGCCGCGTCCAGCGCGCGGCGGGCGTCCTGGAAGGACAGTGCAGGCGTGTTCACGCTCGTGACTCCTACTCGACCGGGTATCCGACGAGGGCGAGCCTAATGTAGGGGAACCCTCCCTAACAAGGGGGCGGGTCCAACCCGGTGCAGACCGAGCACCGTGATGTCGTCGGACTGCGACGCGCCGCCGACGTGCCGCCGCAGCACCTCGTCCACGGAGGCCAGCAGCTCCTCGGCCGAGCCGCCCGGCGGCACCGCGGCCAGCACCGGCTCCACGCCCAGCCGCCGCCCGACCGCGTCCCGCGCCTCGGTCACGCCGTCGGTGTAGACCAGCAGCGAGTCCCCCGGGCCGAGCCGGACGTGGCCCAGCGCGTGCACCCCGTCGGCGAGCATCCCGAGCGCGGGCCCGGTGGGCGGCAGCTCCGTGCGCGAACCGTCGGCGCGCACCACCACCGGCGGGTTGTGGCCGCAGTTGATGTAGACCAGGTCCCCGGACAGCGGGTCGAGCACGCCGAAGAACACCGTCGCGAAGTAGCCCTGCCGCAGGTGGTTGCGGGCCAGGTAGCGGTTGGTGTCGGCGACCGCCCGCGCCAGCGGTCCGGCGCCGTGGGTCAACCGCGGCGACAGCCCCGGGTCACCCGCCTCGCGCGGCACCGCGTCGTCCTCGGCGCCGTGCCGCAACAGGGTGCGGATGAGCGCCATGAACAGGGCCGCGCCGATGCCCTTGTCGCACACGTCGGCCACGACCAGCCCCAGCCGGTGGCCGTCGAGCAGCTCGAAGCAGTCGTAGAAGTCGCCCGCGACCAGGCGGGCCGGCCGGAAGCGGGCGGCCAGCTCCCACCCGGGCGGCGCGGGCAGGACGTCGGGCAGGAACCCGGCCTGCAGGTCGTTGACCAGGGACAGGTCCTGCTCGTACTCGTGGAACGCGGCCTCGGCGGCGCGCCGGTCCGCCAACGCGGCGAACCGGTCGCGCTCCCCCGTCGACAGCAGCCGCCCGCGCAGCAGCACCGGCGAGTACGGCGGCGCGACGTAGTCGTACCCCGCGCGCACGCAGGCCTCCAGCGCGGCCAGGTCGCCGTCGGCGAACACCACCACCCGGTGCCGCGCGCCCGCGTCGGCGAGCCTGCGGGTCAGCACCCCCACCAGGCGCAGGCCCAGCGACGCCGCGAACAGCACCACGTCGGGCCGCCCGGCCCCGTCCACCTCACCCGGCTCCACCACCTGGACGCGGAAACCCGCCTCCTCCAGCGAGGCCGCCACGACCGGCAGCCCGCGGGCCACCACCAGCACCTCGCGCGTCTGCCGCTCAACAGCTGTCAGTGCCACTTCGACCCTCCCCCGGCAGCCGGCGCACCACCATCGTGCTGCGGTTCCGGCCGTCCACGTACTCGTAGTGGAACTCGTCGAGGGCCGTCAGGGCGAGGTGCACACCCAACCCGCCCGGAGTCCGTTCGGTCGGGTGGGTCCCCAGCACGTCCGACGGGTCGTGGGCGCGCGGGTCGAACGGCGGCGCCCGGTCCTCGGTGCGCACCCACACCCGGTCACCGTCCACCCCGCCGCAGACGCGGACCTCGCCGCGCCCGCCGTAGCCGTGCTCGACGATGTTCGTTGCGATCTCGTCGACGGCCAACCTCAACCGGTGGGCCTGCCCGCGGGTCAGGGAGGCGCGCTCGGCGAGGCCGCGCACCACCTCCGCGACCCGCGGGCCCACCGTGTCCGCGGTCTCCACCGCGGACGACGACTCGGCGG
Organism: Saccharothrix sp. DSM 118769; assembly: GCF_052936295.1. Taxonomy (NCBI): domain Bacteria; kingdom Bacillati; phylum Actinomycetota; class Actinomycetes; order Pseudonocardiales; family Pseudonocardiaceae; genus Saccharothrix; species Saccharothrix sp. DSM 118769. Next base: position 5,430,514 of record NZ_CP193627.1, read on the forward strand.
TCATGCCCCCGCCGGCTCCTGCATCACCACGCTGCGGTCGAAACCGGTCAGCCGGATCGTCTCGGCCACCTCCGGCTGCGTCCCGACCAGCACGATCTGCACGCCGCGGCCCAGCCTCTGGTGCGCGTACACCAGGCTGCGCAGTCCCGCGGAGGACAGGTAGGACAGCTCGTCCATCAGCAGCACCAGCCGCTTGAGCGGCTGGGCGGCGACCTCGGCGATCACCCGGTTCAGCTTGCCCGCCGACCGCGCCTCCAACTCGCCGCGCAGCCGGATCGTGGCGATCCCGTCCCACACGTGGCTCTTGGCCTCGAAACCCATCGTCCCTCACACCCCTCTCGTCGGGCGGGCGGTCAGCACCACCACCGAACGCGGCCCCGCCCACAGCCGCGACCGGTCGGCGACCGGTGGTTCCGTGCCGGGCTCGTGCGCCTCGCCCGTCCAGGTGTCGGCGAACAGGCGCCACCCGAAGCCCTCCGGGAGCGCCACCTCCACGCCCTCCCAGTGGGTGTTGGCCGCCACGAACACGTGGTCCTCGCCGCGGCTCACCCGCGCGGCCAGCAGCCTGCTCGACGGCGACCAGTCCGGTTCGCCGCCGTCCGCGCCCTGCCAGGTCACGTCCCGGCCGCCGACGAGGTGGCCCCGGTGGCGCAGCGCCGGGTGGGCCGCGCGGAACGCGAGCACCCGGCGGGTGAACTCGACCAGGTCGTCGTTGCGCCCCACCAGGTCCCAGTCGAACCAGGACAGCTCGCCGTCGTGGCAGTAGGCGTTGTTGTTGCCGCGCTGGGTGCGGCCCGCCTCGTCACCGGCCAGCAGCATCGGCACGCCCTGGCTGGTCGCCAGCAGCAGCAGGGCGTTGCGCACCTGCCGCGCCCGCAGCGCCAGCACGCCGGGGTCGTCGGTGGGCCCCTCGACGCCGCTGTTCCACGAGTTGTTGCCGTTGTCGCCGTCGCGACCGCCCTCGCCGTTGGCCTCGTTGTGCTTGTCGTTGTAGGACACCAGGTCGGCGAGGGTGAAGCCGTCGTGCGCGGTGACGAAGTTGACCGACGCCGCCGGCTCGCGGTCGCCGTAGAGGTCGGGCGACCCGGCGAACCGGGTGGCCACCTCCCCCACCACGCCGTCGTCGCCCTTGAGGAAGCGGCGCAGCGCGTCGCGGTAGCGGCCGTTCCACTCGGCGAAGCGCCGGTGGCCGGGGAAGCTGCCCACCTGGTAGAGGCCGGCGGCGTCCCACGCCTCGGCGATCAGCTTGCAGTCGCGCAGCACCGGGTCGTTGGCCAGCGCCTCCACCAGCGGCGGGTTCGCCAGCACCGCGCCGTCGGAACCGCGCGAGAGGATGGCCGCCAGGTCGAAGCGGAACCCGTCGACGTGGTACTCCGAGGCCCAGTAGCGCAGGCAGTCCAGCACGAAGCCGCGCACCACCGGGTCGTTGCAGTCGACGGTGTTGCCGGTGCCGCTGAAGTTGTAGTACTCCCCGCGCGGCGTGAGCATGTAGAACGTGCGGTTGTCCAGGCCGCGGAACGAGATCGTCGGCCCGTCCTCGTTGCCCTCGGCGGTGTGGTTGAACACCACGTCGAGGAAGACCTCGATGCCCGCCCGGTGCAGCTCCTTCACCAGGGTCTTCAGCTCGTCCACGGGGGACGGACCGGCGGCGAAGGACGCCTTGGGGGCGAAGAAGCCCACGGTGCTGTAGCCCCAGTAGTTGTACCACCAGGTGTCCGTTACCGGGTCGTGGCGCGAGTCGGTGAACTCGTCGAACTCGAACACCGGCATCAGCTCGACGCAGTTCACGCCGAGGCGCTTGAGGTACGGGATCTTCTCGACCAGCCCGGCGTAGGTGCCGGGCGACCGGACCCCGGAGCTCGGGTGCCGGGTGAAGCCGCGCACGTGCAGCTCGTAGACCACCAGGTCCTCGGGCGCGTGGCCGGGCCGGCGGTCGTCCTCCCAGTCGAACTCGTCGCGCACCACGCGCGAGCGCCACCGGGTCGGCGCGTACCTCGGGCCGGGCCGCACGCCCCACTCCTCGGCACCCGCCAGGGCCTTCGCGTACGGGTCGACCAGCACGGCGGTCGGGTCGAACCGGTGCCCGGCGACCGGGTCGAACGGCCCGTCCACGCGGTAGCCGTAGTCGACCTCGTCGGGGTCGACCCCGAACACGGTCATCGCCCACGCGCCGCCCACCCGGAACTCCTCCGGGAACGGCAGCTCCGCCAGCACCTCGGTCGACCCGCGGGCGAACAGCACCAGCGTGACGGCCGTGGCGTGGTTGGACGGCACCGAGAAGGTGACCCCGCCGGGCACGGGGGTGGCGCCGAACGGCAGCTGCCGCCCGGCGCGCACCTCGTACCCGGCGATCCACCGCGTGGCCAGGTCGGCGGTCACCGGACTACCCCTCCGCGGGCGCCAGGTGGGCCCGCACCGTGAGGTCGTGGTCGGAGTCGGGCAGGTTGACCGTCATCGCCACCGGGTCGAAGTCGGCGTGCGGCCGGCCGTCGACCTCCACCCACTCCAGGCGGGCCGCCCCGGCGGGCAGCGCGTCCGGCGCGACCCGCAGCACGCGGTCCTTGAAGCCGTCCGCGCGCGGCTTGAACCACAGCGACAGCGGGCCGCCGCCGAGCAGCAGCCGGCCGTACACGGTGGCCAGGAACGCCAGCTCCGCCGCGTGGTACACGGACATGGAGTGGCTGCCCTTGAGCCGCTCGGTGCCCAGCAGGTACGGGTGGCCGTCCGCCAGCACGTTGAAGTAGACGCCGCCCTCGTCGTGGTCGAGGAAGAACGCGTTGTAGAACGCCTGCGCCTCGCGGCCGTGCCGCAGGAACTCGTCGTCGCCGGTGGTGCCCGCGAGGACCAGGTAGGCCAGGATGGCCTGCTCCTGCTGCCACCACGCCTTGCGGTCGTGCCACACCAGGCGGTGGGTGTCCTGGCCGACGCCCAGCACCCGCTGCACCACGTCGTACCAGCCGCCGCGCTGCCGGTCCGCGCCGTAGGCGGGCAGCGAGCGGGCGATCCGGTCGGCGAGCGTGGTGTAGGAGTCCTTGGCCCGGATGGAGTTCATCCGGATCAGGTTCCAGGCGATCTTGAGGTTGTGGCCGACCACCGCGCGGTCCTGCTGCCAGCCGTGCGTGCGGTCCGGCGTCCAGTCGCCGTGGAAGCGCTCCTGGACGAACGGGCTGGTCGCGTCCGGGAAGTGCTGGACGATCAGGTCGAACGTCTCCTCCAGCATCTTCGCGTGCCGCTCCTCGCCGGTGGCGAGGTAGAGGTTGATCAGGTACGCGGGCGCGTGGTCGCCGATGGAGTTCCAGTTCTTGCGCGACTTGTTCGGGCCCAGCGAGTCGTGGTGCGGGCTGAGCAGGATCGGGTCGACGTGCGAGTAGTAGCCGCCGCGCACCGGGTCCTTGAAGAACCGCTCGAACAGGCGCAGCGTGCCGTCGATGTCGGACGCGATGCGCGGGTCACCGGTGATGCGGTAGGTCTGGGTGGGGCCGACCAGGGCGTAGATCTGCTCGTAGGCCGGGATGGACTGCGCGTCGTCGGTGAACTCCGACGCGAAGGAGCGGAACTGGGCGCCGTCGCGCACGTCGATGCCGTGGTACCAGTAGACGACGTTCTCGTCCCGGTCGACGAACCGCATGTTGTCGCGCAGGTACTCGGTGCCGCGTTCGGCGACGTCCAGGAAGTCCTCGTCGCCGGTGAGCATGTAGGCGCTGGCCATGCCGTAGACCAGGCGCGAGAGGGTGTCGGTCTCCTGCACGTGGTCGTCGGACTTGTCGCCGCCCAGGCGCAGGACCGTGCGGTAGTCGGCGAAGTCGACGGGGCTCTTCGCGCCGAACTGGGCGTGCCGGTAGAAGCGGGCCAGCTCGGCGAGCTGCCGGGGCCACCAGTCGGTCTCCTCGAACCGGTAGCGGTCGCCGGGGCCCACCAGCACGACGCGCTTGGCGTCGAACACCGCGTCGCCGCGCTCCGGGTAGTACAGGCCGTGGACGAAGACGTGCCGGCCGGGCGTGAGCAGGTCGCGCAGCGGCTCCGGCACGCTGACCGGCGGCTCGCCCAGGTTGCGGGTCATCTCCGCGTACGTGTCGCGGGTGATCCTGGCCCGGACCGCGCGGCCGTCGCTGGTGCGCAGGTCCAGCGCGCCCCGGGTGGGGTCGAACGCGACCACGTACCCGGCGACGAGGTCGGAGAACACGAAGTCCATGCGGTTGTCAGCGACCATGGGTCGTCACCTGCACTCCAATCGGTGCCCACCCCCACGGGGCGGGTCTGCTGGGTAAGCCCCGAACGCACGACCCGCACGTCGCGAACGCACGACTCACGGGCCACGAGCGCAGGACTCGCCGAGGTCCGGCCGGGACACCGGCGAGTCCTGCGTTGACGACCCGCGAGTCATGCGCTCGTGCGCGGTGTGTCGTGCGCTCGCGGGCGGCGGGTCGTGCGCTCGGGTCAGGGGCGGGGGTCGGTGGCCGCGTGGCGCGGGCCGGGCGGGGTCAGGCCGATGCCGCGCAACATGCGTTGGCGGCTGCGCATGCTGCCCACCGGGGTGCGCGCCGCGATCAGGTCGATCAACGTGCGCGCGAACAGGTGCGCGGCGTCGGCGCTGCGCCCCGTGACGAGGTCGCCGTCCACCACCACGTCCTGGTCGGTGTACGCGGCGCCCATGTTGCGCACGTCCCCGATCAGGTTGTTGTGGCAGGTGACCCGGCGACCGGCCACGACCTCGGGGATCGGCGCGACCAGCCACATGCCGTGGCAGATGATCCCCTTGAGGACGCCCGGCTCGGCGAACGCCCGGGCGAGGAGGTCCACGGCGGGCGCCCGGCCCGTCGGGGTCTCGCTGTAGCGCAGCCGGTCCGACACCATGCCCGAGGGCACGATGAGGGCGTCGTAGCCGCGCAGGGTGTCGTCGTCCACCGCCTCCAGGTCGCCGCTGACGGTCAGCGGCACCTGGTACTCGTGGCCGGTGAAGGTGATCGACTCCTGGCCCCACAACCGGGTCAGGTACTCGATCGTGGCGCCCTCCTCGGCGAACCTGCGCTCGTAGTAGGCGATTTCCGGTTCGACGTAGTCGGTTTCCATGAAGATCGCGACGGTGCGGCCGGCCAGGCGACCGTTCTCGCGACGCGCGAGTTCCGGCATCTGCGACCCTCCTACTTCGTGACCAGGTCGATCAGGAACGGACCGGTGGCGGTGAGCATCCGCCGCACGGCACCCGCCACCTGGCTCGGCTTCTCCACCCGCACGCCGTCCACGCCCAGGGCGCGGGCCAGCTCGGCGAACCCGATCTCCGGCCGGCCCAGGTCGAACCCGGACGGGTACTCGTGCCGGTCGATGCCGCGTTCGCTCCAGTACTGCTCGATGTTGAGGTCGAGCAGCTCGTAGCGGTGGTTGTTGCAGATGACGAACTTGGCCGCGATCCCCTCGCGGGCCGCCGTCCACAGCGCCTGGATGGTGTACATCGAGCCGCCGTCGCCGGTGAACCCGACGACCTCGGCGTCGGGCCGGGCCATCTTGGCGCCGATGGCGCCGGGGATGCCGATGCCCAGCGACCCGCCGCGGGTGGAGAAGTAGTTGCCCTTCACCCGCGGCGGCAGGTACTTGGTGAGCGCCGGCGAGGAGGTGAGGGCCTCGTCGAAGATCACCAGGTCGCTGCCGCCCTGCTCGGCCAGCTCGGCCGCGAACAGCTCCATCATCGGCGCGTTCTGCCCCGGTCGGGGCCGCCGCCACACCGCCGACGAGCGCGCGGTGGGTCGCCGCCCCGCCGCGAACAGCCGCTCGCCCAGCGCGGCCAGGGTGTGCTTCGGGTCCGCGGCCAGCGCCACGTCCACCGGGTGGTTCTTGGCGATCTCGTAGGTGTCCAGGTCGACGTGCACGATCTTCGCGTCGGCCCGGAACGGGTTGTGCAGCGAGGGGAACACCTCGGGGAACACGTAGGTCCCCACGATCAGCACGGCGTCCGCGTCCGCCACCTGGCGCTCGGAGTTGGCGCCGAACATGTGCCCGAGCTGTCCCTGCCACAGCGGGTGCGTGTTGTCCATGTTCAGCTCGGAGGAGTCCAGGCCCCACACCGGCGCGTCGAGCAGCTCCGCCACGCGGGTCAGCTCGTCCTGCGCACCGGAGACCGACACGCCGTCGCCCATGAGGATCACGGGGTGGTACGCGCCGGTCAGCGCGGCGGTCGCCCTGTCCAGGTCCTCCTGGACAGGGACGACCGCCTGGCTGGGTACGGTGCTGCGCCGCACCTCCTCGGTGTTCTCCGCGTCGAGCACGTCCATCGGCAGCGCGACGAAGACCGGACCGCGCGGGGCGGTCATGGCCGTCTTCACGGCGCGGCGCAGGGTGCGCAGCAGCGACGACGGGTGGGTGACCCGGGTGGCCCACTTGGTCACCGGCCTCGCCATGGCGACGAGGTCGGTGGCCATCTGCGAGTCCATCGCGTCGTACCGCACCCCGGCCTCGCCCGCGATGACCACCAGCGGTGAATGACCGCGCATGGCCTGGTACAGCATGCCGATGCCGTTGCCGAGACCCACGCCGGTGTGCAGCTGGACCAGCGCGGGCCCGGCCGTCGCCCTGGCGTAGCCGTCGGCCATCGCGATGGCGACGGTCTCCTGCAGCGCCAGCACGTACTCGAAGCCCGGCACGCCCTCCAGGATGTCCAGGAACCCCTCTTCCACGGTTCCCGGATTCCCGAACATCCGGGTAAAGCCATCCGCGACGAACTGCTCGAAGATGGCGACCTTTCCCGGCCTTGCGGTCATGACCGTATTCCTTCCCGATTCGCTACAGCTGAGTGGTCACCAACCGAATCGGCGCAGGCCGGATTCGAGGACTTCGACGAGCTTCTCACCGGCCGGGAACGAGTCCGGCGTGGAACGCGCGGTGATGAACGGGTAGTCGACGATCACCGAGACCTCCTTGCCGACGTTGCCGTGGTAGGCACCGTCGGGGCCGGTGGCGTCGCGGAGGATGTACTCCAGGGGGTACGGCGGCGGGCCCATGTTGAAGTCGACGCCGATGAAGCCGGTGCCGTCCTTGTAGTCGTACTCCTTGCAGTGGCCCGTGACGTGCTTGCCCCAGATGATCGACTTGCGGTCCTCCCAGTCGCGGGCGAAGGCCAGCGGCGCGACGCCGTAGCACTCGCCGACGATGGGCTTGTCCGCGCGCAGGAACGCGAGGATCAGCTCGTGCAGGCGCTCGTTGTTGGCCAGGTCCACGATCGGGCCGGAGCCGCCGACGATCACCAGGGCGTCGAACTGCTTGATGTCCTCGTCGAGGTTGCCCAGCTCGCGGTTGTACGCCTCGATGCGGCGCAGGAAGTCCGGCTCGCTGAAGTACGGGCGGTCCGGGATCCACTCGGCGAGGCTGATGGGGTTGTCGAGCCGGGACGACTCGTCCAGCTCCTTCGCCGCCACCGCGACCTCCGGCGTGGTCACCGACCGGCCCAGGGGCGGGTCGATGTAGCCGGGGTCGAGGCTCGGCGGCAGTGCTCGGGCCCGCGCGCCGGTGGGCGTCGCGAAGACCGACTGGTAGCCCCGCTCGTCGAACGTGGCGACCGGGCCGAGGAGTTCCTCGCCCCAGTAGCCGTATTCCGAGAGGACGAACAGAATCTTCTTCGTCATCGTTTCTCCGTCGCTGGTGTCGGCAGATCCGTGGTGAATTGCTGCCGAGGACGAGTTGACCCGATCGGGGCCGGGGCGACAAGCACCGGACGGGGCCGCACGGCCACTCCGTGAAGTAGGACCGGGAGTTAACGGCAAGACCTGCGCGAACGGCCGATGGCGCACTTCGTGACGTCCGCCCCGACCACGGGTGAATGCGCTGGTCAGGAACTTTCCGAACCGATCGAGAAACGGTTATCCGCGTTCTCCGGATGCGGCATCCTTTTGTTCGATCCACCGAGAAAGGACGGGTGTGATGTCCGGCCGAATCTATGTCGAAGATGTGATGCCGGTGGTCGCCGCGGGACGTTATCCCGCGAAGGCCGTCGTGGGTGAGCACGTCCCGGTGACCGCCGCGGTGTGGCGCGAGGGGCACGACGCGGCGGGCGCGACCGTGGTGTGGCGGGGACCCGGCGACCGGGCGGCGCGGCGGACGCGCATGGTCCTGGTCGACCCGGGCGCGGACCGCTGGTCCGCCCCGATCGCCCCCGACCGGCCCGGCCAGTGGACCTTCCGGGTGGACGCGTGGTCCGACCCGTGGGCCACCTGGGAGCACGCGGTGCGGGCCAAGCTCGACGCGGGTCAGGGCGCGGCGGAGCTGGCCAACGACCTCGCCGCCGGCGTGGACCTGCTGCGGCGGGCGGCGCTGGTCAAGCGGCCGAGGGAGGAGCGGGCGGCGCTGCTGGGCGCGGCACGCGCGCTCGACGACCCGGCGCTGCCACCGGGCAGGCGGGTGGCGCCCGCGCTGGCCGCCCCGGTGGCGCGGGCGATGCGCGAGCGCCCGGTGCGCGACCTGGTCAGCCGCGGCGAGACCCACCGGCTGTGGGTGGACCGCGACCGCGCCGCGCACGGTTCCTGGTACGAGTTCTTCCCCCGCTCCACCGGGGGGTGGGACGCGGGGGGAAAGCCGGTGCACGGCACGTTCGCCACCGCCGCCGACGCGCTGGAGCGGATCGCCCGGATGGGGTTCGACGTGGTGTACCTGCCACCGATCCACCCGATCGGGGAGGTGAACCGCAAGGGGCGCGACAACGCCCTGACCGCCGGGCCGGACGACGTGGGCTCGCCGTGGGCGATCGGCTCGCGCGACGGCGGGCACGACGCCGTGCACCCCGACCTGGGGACGCTGGTCGACTTCAAGGCGTTCGTCGACCGGGCCGCCGGGCTGGGCCTGGAGGTGGCGCTGGACCTGGCGCTCCAGTGCGCGCCCGACCACCCGTGGGTGACCGAGCACCCCGAGTGGTTCACCGAGCTGCCCGACGGGACCATCGCGTACGCGGAGAACCCGCCGAAGAAGTACCAGGACATCTACCCGCTGAACTTCGACAACGACCCGCTGGGCCTGCGCGCGGAGATCCTCCGCGTGGTGCGGTTCTGGATCGGCCAGGGCGTGCGGATCTTCCGGGTGGACAACCCGCACACCAAGCCGCCGGACTTCTGGCACTGGCTGATCTGGCAGGTCAAGCACGAGCACCCGGACGTGGTGTTCCTGGCCGAGGCGTTCACCCGGCCCGCCCGCCTGTACGGGTTGGCGCGCCTGGGCTTCGACCAGAGCTACACCTACTTCACGTGGCGGAACACCAAGGCCGAGCTGACCGGTTTCGGGCTGGAGATCGCCGCGCACGGCCACGAGGCCAGGCCGAACCTGTTCGTCACCACCCCCGACATCCTGCCGCGGGAGCTCCAGGCCGGCCTGCCCGCGATGTCCGCGCTGCGCGCCACCCTGGCCGCGACGCTGGCGCCCACGTGGGGCGTGTACTCGGGCTTCGAGCTGCACGAGCACGAGGTGCTGCGCGAGGGCGGCGAGGAGTTCCGCGCCTCGGAGAAGTACGAGCTGCAGCCCCGCGACTTCGAGCGCGCCCTGCGCGAGGGGCGCTCGCTGGAGCCGTGGCTGACCCGCCTCAACGAGCTGCGCCGCGCCCACCCGGCGCTGCGGCAGCTGCGCGAGCTGCGCTTCCACGACGTCGACAACGACGCGCTGATCGCCTACTCCAAGACCGACCCCGCCACCGGCGACACCGTGCTGTGCGTGGTGACCCTCGACCCGGTCACGCCGCAGGAGGGCACGTTGCGCCTCGACCCGGCCGACCTGGGCGTGGGCGAGGCGTTCACCGCGCACGACGAGGTCACCGGCCAGACCTGGCGCTGGGGGCGGGAGAACTACGTCCGGCTCGACCCGGCCACAGCCGTGGCCCACGTCGTCGACATCGGCCGCCCGACCACGGGCGACCCCGCACGTCGCACCGAAGGAGCGTGAGGACCGTGTCGCTCGCGAACGACCCCACCACCGCCGACTGGTTCAAGCGCGCGGTGTTCTACGAGGTGCTGGTCAGCGCGTTCGCCGACTCCAACGGCGACGGCGTCGGCGACCTGGCCGGCCTGGAGTCCAAGCTGGACTACCTGGAGTGGCTCGGCGTGGACTGCGTCTGGCTGCCGCCGTTCTACGCCTCCCCGATGAACGACGGCGGCTACGACATCAGCGACTTCCGGGCCGTGCGGCCGGAGTTCGGGGAGCTGTCCGACTTCGTGCGGCTGCTCGACTCCGCGCACCGGCGCGGCATGAAGGTCATCACCGACCTGGTCATGAACCACACCTCGTCCGCGCACCCGTGGTTCCAGGAGTCGCGCCGCGACCCCACCGGCCCGTACGGCGACTTCTACGTGTGGGGCGACAGCGACCAGCGCTACGACCTGACCCGGATCATCTTCGTCGACACCGAGTCCTCGAACTGGACCTGGGACCCGGAGCGCGGCCAGTTCTACTGGCACCGGTTCTTCTCCCACCAGCCGGACCTGAACTACGACAACCCGGCCGTGCAGAGCGCCATGCTCGACGTCCTGCGCTTCTGGCTGGACCTCGGCATCGACGGGTTCCGGCTCGACGCCGTGCCCTACCTGTTCGAGCGGGACGGCACGAACAACGAGAACCTGCAGGAGACGCACGACTTCCTCAAGCTGGTGCGCAAGGTCGTCGACGACGAGTACCCCGGCCGGGTGCTGCTGGCCGAGGCCAACCAGTGGCCCGCCGACGTGGCGCACTACTTCGGCGACCCGGGCGTGGGCGGCGACGAGTGCCACATGGCGTTCCACTTCCCGCTCATGCCCCGCCTGTTCATGGGCCTGCGCAAGGAGTCGGCGCTGCCCGTCACCGAGATCCTGGAGCGGACGCCGCCCATCCCGTCGGGCGCGCAGTGGGGCATCTTCCTGCGCAACCACGACGAGCTGACCCTGGAGATGGTCACCGACGACGAGCGCGAGTTCATGTACGCCGAGTACGCGCCGGAGCCGCGGATGAGGGCCAACGTGGGCATCCGCCGCCGGCTGGCCCCGCTGCTGGGCAACGACCGGGGGCAGCAGGAGCTGCTCACCGCGATCCTGCTGTCCATGCCCGGCTCGCCCGTCCTGTACTACGGCGACGAGATCGGCATGGGCGACGACATCTGGCTGCCCGACCGCGACGGCGTGCGCACGCCGATGCAGTGGACCCGCGAGCACAACGCCGGGTTCTCCACCGCCGACCCCGAGCGGCTCTACCTGCCGGTCGTCGACGACCCCGTGTACGGCTACCGCGGCGTCAACGTCGAGTCGCAGCTCGGGCTGGAGTCCTCGCCGCTGAACCGGACCCGCCGGCTGCTGGCCGTGCGCCGGGAGCACGAGGCGTTCGGCCTGGGCACCTACGCGGCCGCCGACGTGTCGAACACGGCCGTCCTGGCCTACCTGCGCCACCACGCGGGCGAGACGCTGCTGTGCGTCTTCAACTTCTCCCCCCGGCCGCAGCCCGTCGAGGTGAAGCTGCCCGGCCTCGACGGGCGGGTGCCGGTCGAGCTGACCGGCGGCGCGCGGTTCCCGGCCATCGGCGGCGAGAGCTACCAGCTCACCCTGCCGGCCCACGGCTTCTACTGGTTCCGGCTCGACGGAGGTGCGGCATGACCACCGCGCTCGGGCTCGACGCCCTGGCCGACGCGTTCGCGACCTGGCTGCCCCGGCAGCGCTGGTACGCGGGCGGGGGCCGCTCCCCGGAGCTGGTGCACGTCGAACGGGTCACCACCCTGCTGGAGGGCGACCCCGGTCTGCTGCACGTGCTGCTCACCGCGGACGGCGAGCGCTACCAGGTGCTGCTGGGCGTGCGGGGGGCGCTGCCCGCCGCGCTCGACGACGCCGCGGTCCTCGACACCCCGTCCGGCGCGTTCTACGCGGCCACGCACGACGGCGAGCTGCTGTCGCGGCTGCTGGCGAACTGCACCGGCGACGAGGACGGGCCGGTGTTCGAGGCCGAGCCGGGCGCGCGGGTCGACCTCGACCTGCCCGCCCGCGTGCTGACCGGGGAGCAGAGCAACACGTCCCTGGTGCTCGGCGAGCGCTACGTCCTCAAGCTGTTCCGACGCGTGCAGCCGGGCGCGCACCCCGACGTGGAGGCGCACCGGGCGCTGCACTCGGTGGGCGCGCCGCACGTGGCCCGGATGCTCGGCAGCATCACGCTGCGGGTCGACGGCTCGCACGCCGCGCTGGGCATCCTCCAGGAGTTCCTGCCCGGCGCGCGCGACGGCTGGGACCTGGCCACGGCCGACCGCGACGCCTTCACCCCCGAGGCCGCGCGGCTGGGGCGCGCCGTCGCCGCCGTCCACGGCGCGCTGGCCCGAGCGTTCGGGCCGCGCACCACGGTGGTCGAGACCCTCGACGACACCGCCGACCGGCTGCACCGCCGGTTCGACGCGCTGGCCGGCGGCGTGCCCGAGCTGGCGCCGCACGAGGACGCGGTGCGCGCCGCGTACGACCGGCTGCGGACCCTGCGGGGGCCGTTCCCCCTGCAACGCGTGCACGGCGACCTGCACCTGGGCCAGGTGCTGCGGTCGGGAGGCCGCTGGACGGTCATCGACTTCGAGGGCGAGCCGGGCCGGCCGGCGGCCGAGCGCAGGGCCCCGCGCCACGCGCTCCAGGACGTCGCCGCGATGCTGCGGTCGTTCGACTACGCCGCCCACCACGGCGGCGCGGCCGACCCCGCCTGGGCGGCGCGGGCGCGGGCGGCGTTCTGCGACGGCTACGCCGAGGTGCTCGACGACCCGCGCTCCCGGCCCGAGCTGCTGCACGCGCTGGAGCTGGACAAGGCCGTCTACGAGGTCGCCTACGAGCGCGCCCACCGGCCGGACTGGACGTCGATCCCGCTCGGCGCGGTCACCCGCATCCTGGGGGCGGCGTCGTGACCGGCGTGCTGTCCTCCCCGGAGGAGGTCGACCGGCTGCTGCTGGGCGACCACCACGACCCGCACTCCCTGCTGGGGCCGCACCGCGAGGGCGGCGACACGGTCGTGCGCACCGTGCAGCCGGGCGCGCTCGCCGTCGCGGTGCTCGCCGGCGGGGCGCGCCACCCGCTGCGGGAGGTGTCGCACGGGCTGTTCGCGGGCGTCGTGCCGGGTGAGCCGGCCGACTACCTGCTGGAGGTCGAGCGCCCCGGCGACACCCGCGTCGTCGGGGACCCGTACGCCGCCGAGCCGACCGTGACGCCCGCCGACCTGGAGCTGATCGCCCGCGGCGAGCACCCCCGGCTGTGGGACGTGCTGGGCGCGCACCCCCGCGACGGCGGCGTCTCCTTCGCGGTGTGGGCCCCGCACGCGCGGGGCGTGCGGGTCGCGGGCGACTTCGACTCGTGGGACGGTCGCGGCACGCCGCTGCGGCGGCTCGGGGCGGGTGTGTGGGAGGTGTTCGTGCCGGGCGTGCGCGTGGGCTGCCGCTACAAGTTCCGCGTGCTCGGCGCGGACGGCGCCTGGCACGAGCACGCCGACCCGATGGCGTTCGCCACCGAGGCGCCGCCCGCCACCGCGTCCGTGGTGACCTCGTCGCGGCACGCGTGGCGCGACGGGTCGTGGGTCGCCGCCCGGCGGGCCACCGACTGGCACGCCTCGCCGATCAGCGTCTACGAGGTGCACCTGGGCTCCTGGCGGCCCGGGCTGTCCTACCGGGAGCTGGCGCACGAGCTGGGCGAGCACGTGCTGGAGACCGGGTTCACGCACGTCGAGCTGATGCCCGTCACCGAGCACCCGTTCGGCGGCTCGTGGGGCTACCAGACCACGTCCTACTTCGCGCCGACCGCCCGGTTCGGCGGCCCGGACGACCTGCGCTACCTCGTCGACCACCTGCACTCGCTCGGCATCGGGGTCGTCCTGGACTGGGTGCCGGCGCACTTCCCGCGCGACGCGTGGGCGCTCGCCCGGTTCGACGGGACCCCGCTCTACGAACACCCCGACCCCCGGCGCGGCGAGCACCCGGACTGGGGCACGTACATCTTCGACCTGGGTCGCCCCGAGGTCCGCGGCTTCCTGACCGCCTCGGCCCTGTACTGGCTCACCGAGTTCCACCTCGACGGGCTGCGGGTGGACGCCGTCGCGTCGATGCTGTACCTGGACTACTCGCGACCGGACGGCGAGTGGCTGCCCAACGAGCACGGCGGGCGGGAGAACCTGGAGGCGGTGGAGTTCCTGCGCGGGCTCAACGACGCGGTCACCGCGCGCTGCCCCGGCGTGCTGGTGTTCGCCGAGGAGTCCACGACCTGGCCGGGCGTCACCGCCGACGACGGCCTGCGGTTCGACTACAAGTGGAACATGGGGTGGATGCACGACGCCCTGCGCTACCTGGGCAACGACCCCGTGCACCGGGCGGCGCACCACGGCGGGATCACGCACTCAGTTGACTACGCGTGGGGCGAGCGCTACCTGCTGCCGCTGTCGCACGACGAGGTCGTGCACGGCAAGGGCTCGCTGTGGCAGCGGATGCCCGGCGACGACCGGCTCAAGGCCGCGGGGGTCCGGTCGCTGCTGGCCTACCAGTGGGCGCACCCGGGCAAGAAGCTGCTGTTCATGGGCTGCGAGTTCGGCCAGCCGTGGGAGTGGGACGCGAACGGCTCGCTCGGGTGGTGGCTGCTCGACGACGAGGGCACCGGCGGTGACGGTGACGTGAACCTCCACCGGGGCGTGCGGCGGGCGGTGGCCGACCTCAACGCCGCCTACCGCCGGGAACCGGCGCTGCACACCCTGGACGGCACGCCGGCGGGCTTCTCCTGGATCTCGGCGGACGACGCGGACCACAACGTCGTCGCGTTCGCGCGGCACGGCGCGGACGGCTCGGTGCTGGTGTGCGCGCTGAACTTCGCGGGCGTGGCCCACCGGGGCCACCGCCTCGGCCTGCCGCACGCGGGCGCGTGGCGGGAGGTGCTCAACACCGACGCACCGGAGTACGGGGGCGCGGGCGTGGTGAACGGCGTGGTGCGGGCCGTCGCCGACCCGCTCGGCGGGCTGCCCGCCTCGGCGGAGCTGGACCTGCCGGCCTGCGGGGCGGTGTGGCTGACGCCCGCGTGACGGGCCTCGGGTGACGCGGGGGCGGGCGGCGCGGGCGCCCGCCCCCTCATCCGCATTCCGGCGGGTTGTGCGCCGGAATGCCAACCCTGGACGTATCCCCTGACGTACACGCGTGTAACTTGCGTACAAACGGGGTAGAGGATCTTTCTATGAGCACACCGATCTACGACGAGCTGGCAGCGATGCTGCTGACCGACAAGCCCGCCGAGACCGAGGCCACCGGACCGCCGCAGGCCGAGCCGGCCCAGGAGCAGGCCGCGCCGGCGCGCACGGGCGGCCGCAGGCGCAAGCCCGAACCGGACGCCTGAGCGTACCCGAGGTCGAACACGCGTTCGACCACCGGGTTATGCTGCCCGCATGCAGGTGTCGCTGTTCGACGACGGCGAGCAGGCCCCCGCGCTGCGCCCGCTGACCGGCGTGCGGCGAACGGTCCTGGGTGACGGCGCGTGGGTGGACGTGCTGCCGGGCTGGTTGACCGGCGCGGACGCGGTGTTCCGCCGCCTGGTGGCCGAGGTGCCGTGGCGCGCCGAGCGCAGGCAGATGTACGAGCGCGTGGTCGACGTCCCGCGCCTGCTCTGCTTCTACGACGAGGCCGCTCCCCTGCCCGACCCGGTGCTCACCGAGGCGCGCGCGGCGCTGAGCGGGTTCTACGCCGACGAACTGGGCGAGCCGTTCCGCACCGCCGGCCTGTGCTACTACCGCGACGGCCGCGACAGCGTGTCCTGGCACGGTGACACGATCGGGCGAGGCGCGACCCAGGACACCATGGTGGCGATCGTGTCCGTCGGCGCACCGCGCGCCCTGGCCCTGCGCCCGCGCGGCGGCGGCCCGACCACCCGCTACGCCCTGGGCCACGGCGACCTGATCGTCATGGGCGGCTCGTGCCAGCGCACGTGGGAGCACGCCGTGCCCAAGGCCCCGAAGCCCGTCGGCCCCCGCGTCAGCGTGCAGTTCCGGCCGCGCGGCGTGCGCTGACCGGGAGGCGCGGGGACCTCGGGTCCCCGCACCCTCACAGGACGGCGACGAGGGCGTCCGCGGCGGTGGTGCTCGGGCGGTCGCTGACCTGGCCGTCGCCCAGCTCCACGACCCGCCACTCCCCGTCGGCGCGCCGGGCCAGGTCGACGGTGGCGAACCGCAGGTCGGCGACCAGCGGTCCGACCACGTCGAGGTCCGGCGCGTCGGGCACCTCGTTCGGCGTGTCGGGGTGGGGGCCGACGAGCACGCAGGCCCCGTCGACCCACCAGGTGCGGACCTCGGTGGAGGTGAACCGCTCGAAGCGGCGCAGCACGAACCCGCCGGTGGCGTCGTCGCCGCGCAGTTCGAGGAACCGCTCGGCGACCTTCCAGGCGGCCCCGGCGTCGGCGAGGTCCGGGATGTACGCGGCCTCGTCCCAGTGGTGCTTCTCGGACTTCGTGTAGTCGCGCAGCACGGCCGCGCCGCCGCCGAGGTCGCGGCGGGCCCGGTCGAAGGCGTCGCGGTCGAAGCCGTCCGTCCACACCGACCCCGGCGTGAGCGCGGTGAAGTCGTCGTACCAGCCGGGCAGCTCGTGGGCGCGGCGGTACTGCTCGGGCGTGGTGCGCGCGGTGACGCCCCGGGCGGCGAGGGCGGCGGCGAACGCGGCGTAGTGCCCTGAGCTGAGCATCCAGCCCCGGTAGACGGCGTCGTCGTCGGCCGGCACCCGCGCCACGGCCCGGTCCGCCTCGCCCCGGGCGAGCGCGTCGTGGTCGACGACCGCGACGCGGTGGCCGGCGTCGCGCGCGGCGGCGGCCTCGGGGGCGAAGTGCGGGTCGGGGCGCACCGGCCGCAGCGGGTCGGCGGGGACGAGCAGCATCATGGCCGTCATGGTGATCGTCCGCGCGGCCGAGGGCCAGCGGTTTCGCGGAGGTCGCGCACCTTGCGCAAACCCTCGCGCCCGACGCGCCCGCCGGTTGATCATGGGAGGGGCGACGGGGGGAGGTCCGGGGTGGGCGGGGTTCGGGCACGGGTGGCGGTGGCCTGCGCGACCTTCGCGCTGCTGGGCGTCAACGCGGCCGTGGTGGGCGTGCTGCTGCCGACCCAGCTCGTGGACTACGGCGTGGACCGGTCCACGCTCGGCGTCGTCTTCCTGACCGGCGCGGCCGGGTTCGCGCTGGGCGGTGCCGCCGCCGGGCCGCTGCTGCACCGCTGGGGACCGCGCGCCGCGCTGTGCTCGAACGGCCTGCTGCTGGCGGCCGGCGCGCTGGTCACCGCCCTGCACCCGCCGTTCGCGGTGCTCGTGCTGCTCCAGGTCGTCACGGGCTGGTCGAGCGGGGTGCTGGAGTCGGTCCTCAACGCGGAGCTGGCGGCGCTGCCCAACGCCACGACCCGGCTCAACCGGCTGCACGCGTTCTTCGGCGTGGGCGCGCTGCTCGGCCCGATCGGCGCGACCCGGCTCCTGGAGGTCGCGCCGTGGCCGACCACCTGGCTGGTGCTCGGCCTGGTCACGCTCCCCCTGGCCGCCGGCTACCTGGCCGTGTTCCCCGCCGCACCGCCCGGGGTGGCGGCGCCGGCAGGGTCGGGGCCGGTCGGGTCGGGGCCGGTCGGGTCGGGGCCGGTCGGGTCGGGGCAGGTCGGGTCGGGGGGCCTGTTGGGCGCGGCGCTGCGCCGCCGGGGCGTGCCGGCGGCGACCCTGTTGCTGCTGCTGTACGTCGGGCTGGAGCAGGCCGTCGGCAGCTGGGGGTTCGGCTACCTGGTGGAGGCGCGCGGGCACGCCGACCTGGTCGCCGGCTACGCGGTGAGCGGCTACTGGCTGGGCCTGACCGCCGGTCGGTTCACGATCAGCCCCGTGCTCACCCGCCTCGGCTGGACGGCGGTCGGCCTGATGACCGCGTGCCTGGGCGGGGTGGCGGTGGTCTCCGCCCTGATGTGGCTGACCCCCCTGCCCCCGCTCGTGGGCTTCGCGCTGCTCGGCTTCGCCCTGGGACCGGTGTTCCCGACCGCGATGGCGGTGGTGCCGGTCCTGACCGGCGACCGCCTGGCCCCGACCGCGATGGGCCTGCTGAACGCGGGGTCGTCGATCGGCGGCGGCGTCCTGCCGTGGGGGGCGGGCGCGCTGGCCCAGGGCGCGGGCGTGTGGACGCTGCTGCCGTTCGCGCTCGCGCTGGCCGTGCTGCAACTGGCCGTGTGGTGGCCCCTCGCCCGCCGGGTCCGGGCCGGGACCGCAGGCCCGGCCTCGTGACGCCCGACCGCGTCGCGGGCACGGACTACGATCGGCGCGTGGACCACGGCGACGACCTGATGGCCTGGGCGCCGCAGCCGACCGGGGACGCCGCATACCCCGTGGTCGCGCTGCCCGGGTACAGCGATTTCCGGCTCGTCGCGCACGGCGGTGAGGGCACGGTGTACCGGGCGCGCCAGGACGGGCTGGGCCGGGACGTCGCGGTGAAGGTGCTCGACGTGACCGACCCGGACGCGGTCGGCCGGTTCCGCCGCGAGCTGGAGATCACCGTCCGGCTGGGCCGCCAGCACCCGCACATCGTGACGGTGCTGGACACCGGGGTGGTCTCCGGGCGGCCGTGCATCGTGATGGAGTACTACGACCTCGGGTCGCTGGCCGACCGGCTCGCGCAGCGCGGGCCGCTGCCGGTGCAGGAGGTCGTCGCGGCCGGGATCGCGGTGGCCGACGCGCTGGCGTTCGCGCACGGGCAGGGCATCCTGCACCGGGACGTGAAACCGCAGAACATCCTGGTGCTGCCGACGTCCTACGTGCTGGCCGACTTCGGCATCGCGCGCGGCGCGGACGCGGCGCACACCGCGTCCCTGCACCTGGTCAGCTACCGGCACGCCGCGCCGCAGATGGTGGACGGGCAGCCGCCGGACGCCTCGGACGACCTGTGGTCGCTGGGGTCGACGCTGTTCACGCTGCTGGACGGGCAGCCGCCGTTCACCTCGGACCGGCCCGGCGAGGACACGATGCTCGGCTACCTCGGCCGGGTGCGCGAGGGGCAGCCGCGGTCGCTGCTGCGCCGCGACGTGCCGGTCGAGCTGATCGCGATCATCCTGCGGTGCCTGCGCAAGTCGCGGGACGAGCGGTTCCCGGACGCCCTGGCGCTGCGCGCCGCGCTGGCGGCCGTGCCGACCTGGACACCGCAGTCCACAGTGGACCCCGACCACACGGCGGCGGTGCGGCGGGAGGTGCTCGAGCGCTTCCCGGACGGGCCGACGTCGGTGCCGGACTTCGGCCCGCGCACCGAGGTGGAGACACCCGAACCGGAGCCCGGCCCCGCTGCCGAGCCGGTGCGCACGTGGGCGGAGGACCTGGCGGAGCTGACCGTCCGGCACGAGCCGCGCCCGCGCCCCGTCGTGCCGCCGCCCCCGCCGCCGGTCGTGGAGCTGCCCGAACCGCCCGCCCGGAGGCGCTCACGCGGGCGGTGGGTGGTGGCGGGCGCGGTCGCGGTGGTGGTCGGCGCGGGCGTCGGGGTGGCGCTGAGCCTGCCCGGTGCGTCCGAGCGGGTGGCCGGGCCGACGTCGTCCGCCGCGCCCGCGACGACCACCGCCACCACCACACCCGCGCCCACCACGACGGCGGCGACCGTGCCCGAGGGCGGCGACCCGGCGATCACGCCGGTGCTCAAGCGCCTGGAGGACACCGGGGACCGCATCGAGCTGTTCTGGACCGACCCGAGCGGGGGCGGCGCGCAGTTCGTCGTGGTGGACGTGACCGGTCCGACGGCGAAACCCCTGGTGACGGTGGCGGCCGGCGCGACCTCCCACGTGCTGGAGGGCCTGGAGCCCGACGCGCCGCAGTACTGCTTCCAGGTCCTCGCGATCGGCCTGGCCGACCCGACGACGCAGCGCGCCGCCTCGGCCCGCACGTGCGCCGTCCGCGCCAACCGGTAGCGCCCGACCAGTAGCGCCCAACCAGTAGCGCCCGGCCGGTGGCGCCCGGCCGGTGGCGCGGCTAGCGCCGCCGCAGCGGCCTCGGGTCCACGGCCCAGAACACCCGCCGGTACCAGGGCACCCGGCGGCGGACGTCGCGGCGCACCTCGCGGGCCAGCTCCCAGGCGCGGCCCGCCGACGCGGGGGCGTCGGGCGCGAACGCCGCGTGCTCGGCGAGCCGGGCCAGGTCGAGCGCGGCCGGCGAGCCCAGGTCGCGCGCGACGGCCGGCGCGGTCCGGTCGGGCGGCGGCGTGCGGCCCGCGAGCAGCAGGCCGTCCAGCACGTGCGCCCACGCGCCGGTCGGCCCGGCCCGGCGCAGCCGGCGACCGCGGTCCGCCCTGGCCAGGACGAGCACCAGCAGCAGGAGCACCGGGACCGCGCCGAGCACCGCGTAGCCGGTCCACCGCCGCGACCCCGCCCCGGGGGCGGCCTGCGCCGCCACCGGGCTCGACGGCGTCACCAGCGGCGGGGGCGGGGACAGCGAGGTGCTGGTCGGGCTCGCGGTGACCGAGGCGAGCCGGTCGAGGACCTCGCGCTTCTGCGCCGCGCTCGCGCCGCCCGAGGACACGCCCGACACCGGGTCGAACGGCACCCAGCCCCAGCCCGCGAAGTACATCTCCGGCCACGCGGTGGCATCGCTGCCGCGCACCACCCGCTCCTCCCCCGCCGCCGGCTGGAACCCGACCACCACGCGCGTCGGCAGGCCGACCGAGCGGGCCAGCACCGCGAACGCCGACGCGAACTGCTCGGCGGTGCCCGCGTTCGCCCCCGGCTCGCCGGGCGTGCCGAACAGGAACCGCTCCAGCCGCGCGTACGACGACCCGACGGGCGCCCGCGCGTCCGGCGTCCGGTCCTGCTTGACCACCTGCTCGATCGCCACCGCCCGCTCGTAGGGCGTCCGCGCGGCCCGCACGACCTGCCGCGCGTACTCCGCCAGCGACTCCGGCAACCCGGGCACGGCCAGGTAGCGGCGCGTCCGGGGACCGGTGGGCACGGTGGCGGTCAGCAGGTCGTCGTCGGCCGGCACGTCCACCGCCCCGCGCACCCGGTAGGTCAGGCCCGGCGACAGCTCGGCGGGCAGCACCAGCGAGCCGGAGTCGGGGTCGACCACCGCGTCGGCGAGGGAGACCGCCGTCGGCCGGCCCGCGGTGGGCAGCCAGCTGCCGCGCAGCTCGCCGATGGTCACCTCGACCTCGGCCTCGTCGACCCGCGCGCCCGCGGGCAGGTCGGGTTCCGCGACCGCGCCGATCGGCCCGTACAGCGACGCCGCGCGCCACGCCGCGCCCGAGTAGTCCGACAGCGCCGCCAGCCGGATCGCCCGCTCGGGGCCGCGCACGCGGAACAGCTCGGTGTCGCCCAGGTCGGCCCACGAGGCGAGCTGCGGCAGCGGGTTCGCCACGCCCAGCCCGCTGACCGGCGGTTCGACCAGGTCACGCGGTTCGAACGCCGCGCCGGGCGGCAGCACGAGCGCCAGCAGCGCCACCACGGCCACCGGCACGGCGGGCAGGGCGGTCAGCACCCGGCCGCCCGTCTCCAGCCGGTCGACCAGCAGCCAGCCCAGCGCGACCAGCGCCACGAGCCCCACCGCGACCAGCCCCGCGCGGTCGGCGCGCCCGGCGGTGAGCAGCGCGGTGGCCGTGTAGAGCACCACCGCGCCCACCAGCGGCGCGAGCAGCGACCGGCCGCCGCGCAGCAGGGACAGCACGACCAGCAGCGACACCGCGAACACCAGCAGCGCGCCGGGCGCCAGCAGTTCCGGCGCGGCGGGCGCGGGCCGGGCCGCCGTCAGCAGCCTCGGCACCAGGTCCAGCAGCACGGGCAGCGGGTCGGTCGAGCCCACCGCCGCGGGCGCGGCCACCCGGTACGCGCCGGCCACGGCGAGCGCGACGAGCCCGAACGCCACCAGCCCCGTCGGCAGCCGCCGCCACCGCAGCAGCGGCAGGCACGCGAACGCGGCCAGCGCGGCGCCGGCGAACACCAGCGACGGCGCGAAGCCCTGCCACCCCGCGCCCAGGTGCAGCGCGGCCACCACGAGCAGCGACGCCGACCAGCCCAGCCGCGCGCTCACCGCGACACCACCGCGCCGCAGGCACCTGACAGCACCCCGGCCGGCCGCCGGCGCGACACCACCGACCCGCCCCTCACCGCGACACCACCGCGTTCCAGGCGTCCAGCAGCCCTTCGGCCCGGGGGTGCCGCAGCACGAGCACGGACCCGGTGGCCGAGACCGGGCTCACCGGTTCCGGGTCCACCGCCAGCACGACGCCCACCGACGCCCGTCCCGCCTCCAGCACCAGCGCGGACAGGTCGGCCGCCGCGCCGCACACCACCGCCACCACGTCCAGGTCGCGGATCGGCACGGGCCGCGCCACACCCCCGCCCCCCGCCACGCCCACGTCGGCCAGCGCCGCCAGCACCACCGCCGCGTCCGCGTCCACCGCGCCCGGCGGCAGCTCCAGGTCCACCGCGCCCGAGGAGGTCACCAGCCGCACCGGGTGCCCGTCGGCGACGGCGACCGCGACCAGCGACGCGGCCACCTCGACGGCGTGCTCGAAGTCCCCCGCCGCCGCGTAGCCCGTCGCGCGGTCGTCCAGCACGACGGCCAGGTGCGGGCGCGCCGGGTCGGCGTCCTCCCGGACCATCAGCGTGCCGGTGCGCGCCGACGTCGCCCAGTGCAGCCGCCGCAGGTCGTCGCCCGGCACGTACTCGCGCAGGCCGACCAGGTCGGTGCCGCCGCGCTCGACGCGCTCGTCCGCGCCCACCTGACCGCGCCGCGCGCCGCCGGGCAGGCCGCGCACCGGCAGCACGCGCGGCACGACCCGCACCTCCACCACGTCGCCGACCACGGTCCGGGCCCGCGCCAGGCCCGCCAACCCGCGCCGGTCCAGGGTCAGCGGCCCGACCGCGACCAGGCCCCGGGTGTGCGTCGGGATCGGGTACTCGACCTTCACCTCCTGGCCGGGTGCGAGCAGGGGCAGGTCCACCGGCACCATCTCGCCCGCGACCTCGTCGGTCGCGTCGAACAGCACCGGGAACCGCCTGCTGGTGCCGGTCAGCTCCAGCACGCCGCGGCACGACCCGAGCCGCTGCACGGTGCGCGGGCGCACGGTGCGCCTCGGCTCGACCCGGGCCCGCGAGAGCACCGACACCACGCCGGCCAGCGCCAGCGCGACCAGCGCCGCGCCCAGCCCGACGACCCCCGGGTAGCGCCACCACAGCCCCGCCGCGACCAGCGCCGCCCCGAGCAGGACCGCGCCCAGCCCACGCGCGGTCAGCCGCACGCGGGTCACCGCGCCGCCGGCCTCGGCACCGCCACGCCCGCCAGGACGTCGGCCAGCACCTCCTCGGTGGTGCTGCCGGCCAGCTGCGCCTCGCGGGTGAGCACCAGCCGGTGCGCCAGCACCGGCACGGCCAGCGCCTGCACGTCACCGGGCACCACGAAGTGGCGGCCCTGCGCGGCGGCGTACACCTGCACGCAGCGCACCAGCGCCCGCAGGCCGCGCGTGCTCGCGCCCAGCCGCAGCCGGTCGTCGCGGCGGGTGGCCACCCCGAGGTCGCTGACGTAGTGCAGCAGCGGGTCCGCCACGTGCAGCGTCGCCAGCCTGCGGCCGTGCTCGGCCACCACGTGCGGGTTGCTCACCGCGGGCACCGCGCCGACCTGGCCCGCGCCGCTGCCCGGCCGCAGCACGTCGATCTCGTGCTCCACCGAGGGGTAGCCGATGGAGGTGCGCAGCATGAACCGGTCGAGCTGGGCCTCGGGCAGCCGGTAGGTGCCGTCCAGGTCGATCGGGTTCTGCGTGGCGACCACCAGGAACGGCGAGGGCACCGAGTGCGCGACGCCGTCCACGGTGACCGTGCGCTCCTCCATCACCTCCAGCAGCGCCGACTGGGTCTTCGCCGCCGCCCGGTTGATCTCGTCCGCCAGCACGACGTTCGCGAACACCGGTCCCGGGCGGAAGCGCACCTGGCCGGTCTGCGGGTCGTACACCGACGTGCCGGTCACGTCCGAGGGCAGCAGGTCGGGCGTGAACTGCACGCGTCGCGACAGCCCGCCCAGCGCGCCCGCGACCGCCCTCGCCAGCGTCGTCTTGCCGGTGCCGGGCACGTCCTCCAGCAGCACGTGCCCGCCCGCGAACATCGACACCAGGACGAGGTCGACGATGTCGCGCTTGCCGCGCACGGCCGACTCGACCGCGTCACCGAGGCGCGCGTGCAACGCGCGGAACGCCGCGATCTCGTCCTCGCCGATCGCCGGAACCGCAGTACTGGTCACGCCTCGCCCCTCGCTCGTGCACGTCGTCCCGCCGCGGGCCCGACCTCCGCCCGCTCGCCCTCGGTCCCGCCCGGTCCCGGTCCCGCTCGCCCTCGGTCCCGCTCGGCTCAGTCCCGCTCGTCCTCGCGGCGCCGGTCGCGCAGCCGCAGCAGCCACGCCGTGGCCAGCAGCCCGATCCCGCCGCCCACCAGCTGACCGGGTTCCTGCTGCTCGGAGATGCTCCTCGGCTGGCAGATCCGGCCACCGCACGTCTCCGGCGGCTCGCGGACGGGCGCGACGCGGATCTTGGAGTCCACCGACCCGCTCGGCCCGTACGCCCGCACCACGAGCGAGTTGGAGCCGTAGTCCACGGCGATCGACACCGAGCCGCCCGCGCACGGGACCGGCGCCGTGGCGCCCAGTTCGAGGTTCACCACCTCGCAGGTCCCGGTGTGCGCCGCCCAGTCGGCGGGCGGGGCCGTGGTGACCCGCTTCTCGAAGACGTTCGAGCCCGTGCCGACCGTGCCGATCACCGCGACGTCGGGCGTCGGCAGCGGAGGGGGCGGCGGCGGGGTGGTGGTCGTCGTGGTCACCACGGGCGGCGGGGCCTGCGTCGTGGTCACCACCGGCGGGGGCGCCTGCGTGGTGGTCGTGACCACCGCGGCGGGGCGGACCGCCCAGGACGCCGCACCGGCCTCGCCCGCGCCGAACCGGTTGTAGGCCGACACGGCCACGTCGAGCCGGCCGCCGGCGCAGAACGTCGAGCCCGCGCACGGCAGTGTCAGCTCGGTCGAGGTGCCGGTCACCTGCGCGGTCCGGGTGCCGCCGGAGAACCCGCCGGTCGCCGTCACCGAGTACCCGGTCAGCGGTTCGCCGCCGTCGGGCACCGCGGCCCAGGTCACCGCCACCACGACGGACGTCCCGTTGTTGCTCCGCTGGGTCACCGAGACGGTGGCGGGCGCGCCCGGCGCCTGCCCCGGCACGTCCTGGCTCTGCGTCGTCGCCGGCGCCGTCGTGGTCGTCTCGCCGCCGCCCTGCTGCTGCTGCGGGCCGCCGCGCGGGTTGTCGCGCGTGGGCGGGTCCGGGCGCGGCGGCGGGGGGCTGGGCACGCTCGGCGTCGGCGTGCGGTCGGGGTCGACCACCGGCAGCTCCGGGCTGCGGACCACCACGGTGCGCGTGCTGCCGTCGGTGTCCACGATGACGCCGGAGTCGGCGCCGGGCGTGTTGATGAACAGCCGGCCGTCGTCGAACACCAGCGCCGGGTCGCCGGAACCGCCGGTGCGCACGTCGTCCGCGCCGCGCCCGCCGGAGCGGTCGAGCACCACGACCTTGCCCGAGCCGCGGCACGGCACGTACACGCGGTCGCGGTACACGGCTGGCCTGCCCGGCTTGCGGCAGTCGAAGCGGCCCATGTCGACGCGCACCACCCGGTCGCCGCTGAGCAGCACCACCGCGGCGGCGTCCGGCACCGAGGCGGGCACCAGGCCCGTCGGGCTCGTCTGGGCGGCCAGCACCTCGCCGGAGAGGGAGTCGGTGCTCGCCGTGAGGTCGCGGCCGGTGCCGTCACGCAGCACCACGCCGCCCTCCAGGCCCAGCAGCGTCACGCCGCGCTCGTGCGGCACCAGCGCCGTGCGGGGGCCCGCGCCCGGCACCGGCCGGTCCGACCGCTCCAGGAACCGCTGCTCGTCGGGCGACCACTCCAGCGCGTGCAGGTTCCCGCCGTGGTCCACCGCCCACACCACGCCGTCGTCGTCCACCACCACGTCGGCCAGCGGCTGGCCCGCGAGCCACGGCGCGCCGATATCGGCCAGCGTCACCGGGTCCGCGTTGTGGATCGACCCGGCCGCCCGGTCGACGACGAACACCTGGTCCCAGGCGATCAGCACCTTGGCCGACGGTCCCGCCGGCGCCTGCCGCCGGCCCGAGGCCAGCAGCGTCGCCAGGTCGATCACCGTGATCTGGCCGGTGCGCCGGTCGAGCACGACCAGCGCGTCGTCGGACTGCGCGATCTCCAGCTGGGCGTCCGCGCCGCTGACCTGCAGGCGCGTCTGCGGTTTCCCGGAGCTGGGGTTGACCTGGACGACCTCACCGCGCTGGTCGTCGCCGAGCCACGTCAGCCCGTCGGTCACCTCGACCGCGGTGCGCGAGATGCCGTCGCCCAGTGCGGCGCCGACCAGCAGCAGGAGTCCCAAGGCGGCCGCGGCGGCGCTCGCGGACCCGCGTCGGCCCGCGTCGGCGACGCGGCGGGCGATCGTTCCCGGCTTCCATCCCACGGGGCGGATGCTAACGGTCTGCCGTGACGTTCCGGGGACAACGGCGAATCCTGCTCCGGACGGCCGAACGGACCCGGGCCGGACGCGTCCACATCGGACAGCTCCTCCCCCGCGCCGGGGGCGGGGTCAGAACTCGCCCAGCTCGGCGCGGGCCTTGGCGCACTCCGTGGTCAGGCCGGCGTCGATCGCCCGGCTGATGCCGGCCAGCGCCTCCAGCTGCTCGGGC
Source organism: Saccharothrix sp. DSM 118769 (assembly GCF_052936295.1). Taxonomy (NCBI): domain Bacteria; kingdom Bacillati; phylum Actinomycetota; class Actinomycetes; order Pseudonocardiales; family Pseudonocardiaceae; genus Saccharothrix; species Saccharothrix sp. DSM 118769. The sequence goes on from NZ_CP193627.1 coordinate 5,457,161, forward strand.
GTCAGCACGTCGAACAGGTGCTCGCGCACGGCGGCCACGTGCCCCGGGGCGGCGGCGCGCAGCACGGCGAACCCCTCGTCGGTCAGCGCCGCGATCGAGCCGCGCCGGTCCGACGGGCACGCCCGGCGCTCGACCCACCCCTCCTTCTCCAGGCGGGCCACCGCGTGGGAGAGTCGGGAGCGTGACGAGAGGCACACCGAGGCTAGCTCGCTCATCCTCATCGAGCGCTCCGGTGCCTCGGACAGCGCGACCAGGATCTCGTAGTAGGCCATCGGCATGCCGGAGTCGCGCTGCAACTGCCGGTCCAGGTGTTCGGTGAACTTGGTCACGGCGGTCGTGAAGCCACGCCAGACCCGCTGCTCTTCGGCGCTCAACCACCGCACGTCGCTCATGGCACCCATCATACGTCCGTTGTTGAACACTCAACCAGGATGCGCTATGTTCAGTTGAGAGTTCAACCAGACCGACGAAGAAGGACTTCACGATGACCTCGCAGACTGCGATCCCCGGCTACCTCGTGGGCACCTGGGCGATCGACCCGGTGCACTCGGACATCTCGTTCGTGGTCCGCCACCTGGGCGTGTCCAAGGTTCGCGGCCACTTCGGCACCTTCGAGGGCACGATCGTGACCGCCGAGAACCCGCTGGAGTCCACCGTCACCGCCAAGATCGACGCCGCGTCGATCGACACCCGCAACGAGCAGCGCGACGCGCACGTGCGCGGCGAGGACTTCCTGGACGTCGAGAAGTTCCCGGAGCTGACCTTCACCTCCAGCGGCGTGCGCGCCCACGGCGAGGGCTTCCTCGTCGACGGCGAGCTGTCGTTCCACGGCGTGACCAAGGCCGTGACCCTGGAGCTGGAGCTCAACGGCTTCGGCGACGGCATGTCCGAGGGCGCCAAGGTCGCCGGCTTCTCCGCCTCCACCGAGATCAGCCGCAAGGACTTCGGCATCACCGGCGGCCCCGCGGGCGCCGTGGTCGGCGACAAGATCACGATCCTGCTGGAGATCGAGGCCGCCAAGCAGGGCTGAGCCCCGCTCGCGAAGACCCCCCGCGAAGGCCCCGCCGGTGCTCCGGTGGGGCCTTCGCGCGATCCGGGTGAACCGAACCCGGCCCGCGGCCGTACTAGCCCGTGACACCGGGTTCCCCCCCGGCCGGGCACCGGTGCCGGAAGCCGCTCGCGGACACGGTCTGCTCACGGTCTGCGGACCGCGTGGGTGACGTGGACGCAGGCATGGCACCATCTGGCGCAACACGCGCCGGACGCAGTCGAGGAGGGACCGGTGTGAACGCCAAGACCGAGCAGGTCGATGACCTTCGACTCGTCGCACTACCGACCGCGGTGAACGTCGCGGACATGTTCGTGCGCTTCTCGCTCGGCGAGTGGCGGCTGCGGGGCATGCAGGACGAGGCCGCCCAGACCGCGCGCCGGCTCGTGGGCGCCGCCGTCGACGTCGCCGACCACCGCGCCCCGGGTTTCCTGCTGGTGCGGCTCCGGCTGACCGGCACCTACCTCGTGGTCGAGGTCGAGGGCAACCGCGTCGCCGTGCCGCCGGAGCTGGCGGGCACCCGCGCGGGCCTCGTCGACCTCACCGCGGGCGGCCACCTGGCCTGGTGCGAGCTGCCGCTCCCCTCGGGCATGAACGCCTCGTCGGTGCCGCTGCCGCGCCGCGAACCGCGCCGCTCCCCCGCCGCGGAGAAGCTGGGCGACGAGCCGGACGTGGACCCCGAGGTGATCCAGCGCATCCTCTACGGCCTGGGCGGCGCCCAGGGCCGCCCCGAGTAGCCCGTCGCCACCGCCGCCGGACGGGTCACCGCCCTCGTCCGAGGGCGGTGACGACGTCGTCGGCGGTCACCGGAACGGAGAACATCGGGAAGTCGAACCGCAGCGCGTTGTCGTGCTCCTCCCGGGAGGTGGCGGCGACGCAGTCGGTGAGCGTGACGACCCGGTAGCCGTTCTCGTAGCCGCTGCGCATGGTCGACTCGACGCAGCAGTTGGTGAGGAACCCGCCGAGCACGATGGTGGTGATCCCCTTGCTGCGCAGCACGAAGTCCAGGTTCGTGCTGGCGAACGTGTCGAGGCCCCGCTTGCCCTCCACGACGATGTCGTTCCCGCGCGGGGCGAGGTCGTCGACGATCGCGGCGCCCCAGCTGCCCTTGACGAACGCCTTGCCGTCCACGACGCCCTTGAGGATGCCGTAGGGGTGCGCGGAGATCTCGTGGTAGCCCTCGGCGAACGAGATGGGCGCGTGCATCACCGTCGCACCCGCCGCCCGCGCGGCCTCGACCAGCGCGACGGTCCGGGGCAGCATCCCCGTGCTCTCCATGACACCGCTGACCGCGTCGTGCAGCACCCCGCCCTCGCTGGTGAAGTCGTTCTGGTACTCGATCAGCACGAGGGCGGTCGTCTTCGGGTCCAGCACCAGCTCGGTCATCCGCAGCTCCCTGCTCGGCGTGGGTCGCGGACCCGATTCAACGGGTCCAGGGCCGGCGCGGCAATGCGGCGACCGGGTTCCACCCGGTCGAGGACCCGGTGCCCGGCGACGCGGCGGCCGTCCCGACGCGCCGACCTCCTCCCAGGCGGCGAACCGCTTGCGGACCGTCTGCCACGGCGGGAAGTCCGCGGGCAGCGCCCGCCACTCGACGCCGTTGTCGACCACGTGGCCGATCGCGTCCACGATCACGCGACGGCAGTGCTTCTGTCGGCGGGATACCGCCTCGCCCGCTGAACGGGCTGGTGGGAGGCCGCCGGACGACAGCACGGGGCACCCGCGGTGGAGCGGCCACGGCGTCGACCCGTCCGGCGTTGCCCGCCGTTCGCCGGAAGCCCTTCACCGCACCGGTCCGCGGGGCGCCTTGACCGGTGGGGCTAGTGCAGACCGGCGATGCAGTAGTCCGCGGTGCGGTAGCAGGTGCGTGTCACGAGGTTGACGTCGTTCTCGTCGGTCATGTAGATCCAGATGTTGTCGGCCCCGCCGACGACGTTCGCGTCCAGGGTGAAGGGCGCCGACCCGGACCTGTTGCACCAGAGGCTGGTGCTCTGGAAGTCCAGTGTGGTGCTGCCGATGAACGACCGCACGTAGACCCGCCGGCAGTTGCTGGCTTTGAACGCCCCGGTGATGCCGACCGACCGGTTGTACCAGGTGACCGTGCCGTTGTAGTAGCTCACCGTGTACGGGAGCGTGAAGGTGCTGGTGGGGTAGTCGGCCGCGGTGGCGGGTGCGACCGCGAAGACCATCCCGGCAACCGACGCCACCGCGGCCAGGATCGCGCCGAACCTCCCCGTGCGGCTCTTCGTCGTCGTTGCGCGTTTCAGTCTCGTCATGACAACCACTCCCGGTTCTCCGGACCACGGGCGAACAGTGCCCAGTGACTGTGAGTCGTCGCCTGCTCGCAAATCGTTACATCGAGAGTCGCCCCATCGACGGGGCGACCCGAGCCGACGGCGGGGCGAACGCGCTGCCCCCCGGTCTCGTCGGCCTGGCTCGGTCACTCGCGGTCGGTCACTCGCGGTCGGTCACCAGGTGGTCTTCGACCGCCCGCCGGCGGAGTTCGAGCTTGGACCGCGTGTACCGTCCGGCCTTGGTGTACTTCTCGCGCACGCGGTCGATGTAGCACTTCGCCGTGTGGACGCTGATCCCCATCTGTCGGGCGACCGATTTCATGGGCAGGTCGGCCGCGTAGAGCGTGAGGGCGCGGATCTCCTGCCGGCTGAGGTCGGGATGGGTCGCGTCGTCGCCGACGATGAGCATCCTCGCCAGAGCCGGCGTGATGTGGAAGGTCCCCGCCGCCGCGGCCTTGACCGCGTCGATGATCTCTTCGGCGGTGGCGTCCTTCGACACGTGGCCCAGCGCCCCCGCGCCGATGCTCTGCTTCACGTGCCAGGGCTGGGACAGCACGCTGATCACGACGGTCCGCACTCCCGATGACCGTCCGACCACGTGCCCACGACGACCGCCACCGACACCTCGGGATCGGCGTCGCACAGCCAGTTGTGGAGGCTGTGGCGCACGATGGGGTCGTTGTCCAGGATCGCGAGCCGGATCGGCTCCGCTCGGCCGTGGACGACTCCCATCGCGCCATCGTCGCACCAGCGTCGGCAGATCATCACTGCTTCACCCGTTCGTGTGACGCTCGGAGGCGGATGCCGTGCTGTCCCCGCGGCTCGGCCGCCGCGTTTCGACGAACAGGACGTCGGGTGGTGCGAGCCGGACCTCACCGCCCAGGTCTGCGGCGGCGGCCCGGACGGACGGGTCGCTCGCCGCGGCGAGCGCCGCGGGGCCCGCGGCCGTCACGACGACGGCCACGACGGCGGACCCGCCGACCGTGATCCGCACCGAGCGCCAACCGGTGAAACCGCGCAGGAGGCCGACGAGCGCGATGAGGTACGTGGTGTCGTCGCGGCCGAGTCCTTCCAGTGATCCGACGACCTCGACCGGTGTGCTGTCGCGTGAGGTCGTCAACTCCTCCCCGACGGCGACCCCGTCGATCCGCGCGCCGGGATCGGCGACGGTCACGGCGGCGGCACCGATCCCCGCGTGGCCGACCGCGGCGATCACCACCTCGCGGGCCGGGCGGTAGGGCGAGAGCGCGAGCAGCGTCGTCGCCACCGCGCCCCAGTTCCACGCGGCCGGTCCGTACCTCTCCGCGGGAGGCAGCACCGCCATGACGAGCAGGTCCACCCCGTAGAGCACGGCGACGCAGCCCGCCATGAAGACCGCCGGCGAGGTTCCGCCCCTCCGCGTGCCCACGGCGACCCCGCCCACCACCACCGCGGGCACCAACGCCCATGCCGCGACCGCCACCCAGGGGTTCGTGCAGGTGGCCCACCAGGTCACCAGCTGCAGCGCGGAGAACACGGCGCTGACCGTGCCCACAGCCAGCGCGATCCGTCCCGCGTTGGGCACGACCGTCATCCCCGCCAGGACCCGGCCCTTCGCCGCGTGAACGCCCTCCGCCACCGGTTACCGCCCGGGTCCGGTGTCCCGCGGCACGGTGAGCAGCACGGTGGTCCCCTCGCCGACCCGGGAGAAGACCGCCGCGGTCCCCCCGACGTCGTGCAGCCGGCCGCGCACCGATTCCGCCAGGCCCAGGCGGTCCGGGGCCACGGCCGCCGGATCGAAGCCCCGGCCTTCGTCGACGACGGCGCAGTGCACCTCCGACCGGCCGAGCTGCACGCTGACGGTGGCGACCGAGACCCCGGAGTGCTCCGCCACGTTGGTCAGGCACTCGTCGAGGGCGGTGGACAGCGCGGCCACGACCTCCGCCCTCACGCCGTCCAGTGCGAGCGCGGCGGCGTCGCCGAACACCTCGACCCCCAGCGACCTCACCGCCCACGTGCGCCGCACCTCCGACCACAGACCCCGGTCGGCGTCGACCGCGACTTCGACGGACGGCGTCGAAGGTGCCTCCAGGCGCGCCGCCAGCGCATCGGCGTCCCGGCGGCAGGACTGACGGACGACGTCGGCCGGCAGACCGCCGCCGCCGTGCGCGAGAACGGTCAACGTGGACAGGACCGTGTCGTGCAACGTCCTGTTGTGCCGCATCCGCGCGAGCCACCTGGCGTCCGCGACCGCGCGAGCGGCCAGCGACGTCTCCGCGGCCGTCATCAGGCGCTCGGTCAACTTCGCCCCGCGGCGCACCATGACCGACGCGGTGATGCCCAGCGCCGCGGTGAAGACCGCTCCGGTGAACACCACCCCGAGGTCGACCGCCCGCCCCGCTGGCCACAGCAGCAACGCCCAGCCGGCCACGCCGACGACCAGCGCGAGCACACCCCACCAGGGCCCGACCGAGATCGACAGGCCCATGACCGACCCGCTCACGAGCACGGCGATCACCAGCTGCGCGTTGTGCGCGCCCAGGTCCGGTGCGACACCGACGACGAACGCGGTCGTGACCGGCAGCAGGACGACGATCGTCGCGGCGACCCCGGTCCGCCCGTACCGGCAGCCGAGGTGCAGCAGCACGCCGTGCGCCGACGCCACCGCGACGACCACCGCCGCGGAAGCCGACCACCTGTCCCACAGCCCCGCCGCCAACGCCGCGACGGTGGTCGTCTCGTACAGGGCCGCGACCCTCGCTCCCATGGGGCGCAGCGCCAGTCGACTTCCGAGTTCGACCGCCTCCTGGAACACCGCCGCGTCGGGCGCGGTGTCGTGGGCGCGGTGCGAGGTGTTCGACACCCTGTTCATCGTCCTCCCGGACCCGGCCCGGGTCGATGACCGCCGTGCCCCCTCTTCGGGGGGCAGGCGCGCGGGGCCCCGCAGGTCGACGAACCGGGCCGCACCTGCCCCCCGGACGAGCGGCACGACCCGCCGGTCACACCGGCGTGACCCTTCAGCCACGCCCGTCGCGAGGACGGGCCGAGGAGGGCCGGATGAACGAGAACCCGTACGGGGGACGCGGCGCGATCGCCGTGTGCGCCGTTCTGCTGTCCGTGCTCGGGATGCTGGGCACGACCACGTCCGCAGGAGCCGTCACCGGCCACCACACCAGCGGCAACGACGTGCGCGTCCGGGCCGGCGCGAGCACGGCCACCGCGCAGGTCGACATCATCTCCGCCGCCCCCGACCTCCACCACAGCCCAGGCCGTCAACACCCGTTCCGCGCCGTCGTTCAACGCCACGCTGCCGGGTCAGGTCCCGGCGGGCACGGCGATCACCGTCCGGTGCCGGAACCACGGCACGTTCGTCAACGGCAGCGGCATCCGGGACGAGGTCGGCGCGGAGTTCATCTCCGACTTCCACGTCAACGGGACACCGTTCAACGCCTTCGACAGCAGGCTGCCCCGTTGCGGCCTGAGCTACCAGCCGGTGGACTGCGCCAAGGTGCTGCTCATCGGTGCGCGTGGCTCGGCCGGGGAGTTCGGTCCGGAGGACCTCGGTCCGTCCTCGCCACCCCCGCCCGTCCAGGGGACCCGCAACCTGCTCGCCGAACGGGGCGTCGGCCTGGACGTCGAAGGGGTGATCCACCCGGCCCACAGCCCGTGACCGATCGGGGCCGAGGGCTGGGACGCCTGGTACGCCGGGGTCGACCAGCGATCGCGGGACTGCTGCCGGACCGAGTTCATCTGCACCGCCTCCAGTCCGGACATCGACTCCCACCTCCGCTACCAGCGGCCGAACCCGCAGACGACGTGGGGCGCGGACTTCCTCGCGGCCCGCGCCACGGCCTGATCACCCACCTCGCCCGGGTGCCCCACCCAGGACGCCTGGGCCACCGTTCACGGAGCACCGCCATGAGCCGACCCCTGGTGCCGAGGCAAGGCGAGCGCACGATCGTCGCCGTGGACGTGGAGGGGTCCACGACGAGGTCCGACGACGAGAAGGCGCACATCCGGGTGGCGATGTACGACCTGTTCCAGCAGGCCCTGTCCGCCGCCGGTGTCGCGGGCGGCGACCACGACCCGTTGATCGACCGGGGCGACGGCATCCTGGCCCTGATCCGCCGACGACCGCTGCCGGAACTGGTTCACCCGTTGTCCCGGACCCTCACCGCCGCGCTCACCGACCACAACCGCCGTTGGCGCGACCGGCGCTTCCGGCTCCGGCTCGTCGTCCACACGGGCCTGGTGCGCTACGACAGGAGGGGGTGCTTCGGCCGCGCGCTGGACGTGGCCTTCCGCCTGCTCGACAGCGAGGACGTCAAAGCCGGCCTCCGCCGCACGACCGCCCCGCTGATCTTCGTGATCTCTGAGGCGGTACCCGGTGCGCCGCCGATGCCCCTGTGCACCACCACGGTCCTGGTGGGCAGCACGACAACCCGCGGAGGAATCCACGTGCCTGCTCTCGTGCCGTCACCGCGTTCGGCGGCCCGTTGACGGCGAGTTCCCGCCGTGCGGGACGGCGTTCGCTCTGCAAGCCCGCCAACCCGGGACGATGACAGGCCGCTCCATCGTGGAGCGCGACGTCAGGTCAGGCCGGAGCCGCGCCATACGTCGAAGAGGCTCCCGCGCAGGTGACCGCCCTCCCCCGCCCTCGGCGGCGATCCGCGGGACCGAACCGCAGGACGGGTTCTCGGTCTGACCGGTACACCGGTCAGACCGGTCGACATCGCATCAGCCGGTGCAGAACGGGTCATCATCCACCCGGACGTACACGGCACGCACGTACTGCCCGGGGGCGGCGCTCTCGCCGATCTCGAACGCACCGACCAGCGCGCCCTGCGACGTCCGGACCTCGTACCCGCTGCCGTCCACGCCGACCTGCTGGAAGACCCGGTCGGCCACCGCCCGGAGCCTCCGCTCGACGTCGTCACCACCGCCGCTGCCGGCAGGAAGTGCCGACAGCAGCACCACCTCGCAGAAGTCCTCGGCGCTGCCGAGCACGCTCGACGACGTGATCGCGACGGTCGACGCGCGCAACTCCGACACGTACGACCGGCACACGTCCAGCGCGGCGCTCGGGTCGCGCACCGGCACTCGCAGGTGCACCCGCGAGATGACGTCGTCGTCCTCGCGCGGGGTGAAGTCGTCGCGGGTCACGTACGCCGGGCGCTGCCCGACGGTCTTGCCGCCGCCGAGGTCGGCTGAAACCTGGAACAGGGTGTAACCGTCACACGGCACGTCGTCAAACCCGTAGTGACCGGAGAGAACCCCGCTGTCCGATTCGTAGAAGTCGAAGAACTCCTCGTTCAGCCCGTACGCGGCCAACACCGGCCGCACCGCTGCCAGCACGGCCTGCCGATCGGTTTCGCCGGCCTGCTTCGTGCGGGTGTGGTCGACCCAGGCGTTGAAGCCCTTCCGGCCGCCCTCCGGGTCTGCCCGCTTGATCTCCAACGTCGCCGCCGCGAACCGGTCGACCAGCGACCGGGGTACGGTCGAGGCCGTCGTGAAGTCGGGCACTTCGACGTTCAGCCCGATCTTCACGACGACGTCGGTCTCGCGAAACCTCATCCGTGCGTTACCCGCCCCTCCGGCGACATGTCCGCGTGACCGCCGTCCTCGGCGAAGCAGTTCATGTCGTCGTCCCTGATCCGGACATCCCACTCCTGCTCGTTCGGGTTCCACTTCCAGCCGTTGCCGTACGCGTCCTCGAACATACCGTTCCGCCTGGGCTTCTCCGAGCCGTAGCTTCGCGAGAGAGGTGCGGGGCCAGGTGCCCGAACACCTTCTCGATCTGTCGGATCGCCTTGGTGATCAGTTCGGAATGATTTTTCGCAGGCAGGTGATCGAGCAGGCGAGGCTGAGGATGGCCTGGCGGACGTCGGCTCGACGTTCGGTGCGGACGCGGAACCGGCGGAAGCCTTTCCGCACCGCGTACAGGATGCCCTCCAACGCCGCCCGGTCGTCGGCACGCCTGCGACCCCGGTGCCGAAAGCGCCTGGGACGCACCGGGACCACCTGGCCGTTGGCAAGGGCGGAAGCCTGTCCACCGTGATCACGGCCGGGCTATTCTCCGGTGTGGACCCGCTCACCTTGGACTACGAGGACCTGCACCTGCGCGTGGACCGGGGGGTGTTCGAGCTGTTCGACCTGGCCCTCGCCGAACACACGTTCCGGGTTCCGCTGCGCTGGCTCGGGGCTGTGGTGCACTACAAGAAACCGGACAAGCCCGGCCGGTTGGTCTTCGGCGTCGTTCGCGATCCGAACGCCGCTCTCTACGGCACCGACCGGTCCGCCTTCAGGTACACCAACACGCAGTCGACCGAGGTGCCGGCCGGCGACGAGCCGTTGTTCCGCGAGTACTTCACCCGGGTGGCCGCGCTCGCCGAGCGGCGGGTGGTCTGACGTGGAACCGAAGGTCTTCGAGCACGACGGCGTGCACCTGCGGGTCGACCACGTCGAGCAGCTCGACGAACCGATCCGCGCCGGCACGACGGGTTCCCGACACCTGCTCACGACCGTCGAGGTCCCGACGACCGACGAGCCCCTCCACCGCGCCTTCTTCACCGAGTCGGCCCACCTGTCCGACCGTCCGATCGGCTCGTAGTCCCGCACCACGGGGAGCGGCCATGCGTAGGCGGAAGACCGGGCCCGGGTGGCGCTCGCCGCCGGGTCGGTCGTCACGGCCGTCATCCTCGCCGCGGCCGACAGGAGCCTTCACGATGCTCCCTGCCGCATGTGAACTGCTCGACTGCGTCAGGACTACAACGCAATTCGCGCACGCTGATCGATCAACGACGGCGTGGTCGTCGCGGCGGGTACGGCTCAGAACGACAACCAGCGCGGTGACCAATGCGGGATTCGTCTGTTTCGAAAGCCCAACCGAAGGAATTCCCGAAGTGCCCACGAAGAAATCTGACGACGTCAAGGTGAGACTGGGAAGTCGCTTCCACAGGCTCTTCGGCGCCACGCTCGTGTCGGCCATCGGTACCGGCATGCACGCCGCCGCGCTGCCCCTGCTGGCCCTGCAGAGCACCAGCAGTCCGATGGCGTTGAGCTTCGTCGTCATGGCCGCCGAGGTTCCCTGGGTGCTGCTCTCGCTGCACGCCGGTGTCGTGGTGGACCGACTGGATCGCCGACGGGTGATGGTGTGGGCGGACCTGGGCCGGTTCGCCGTCCTGGTCGTCCTCGCGATGCTGATCGGGACCGCGCGGGTGGACCTGCTGTGGCTGGTGCTCGCGGCGTTCCTGCTGGGTGTCGGCCAGGTCTTCTTCGACCTCGCCGCCCAGTCGGCCATTCCCGACTTCGTGTCGCGGGATCCGCGGAACCTGGCGACGGCCAACGGGCGGATCTTCGCAGCGGAGAGCAACGGTGAGGACTTCGTGGGGCCTCCCGTCGGCTCCGCCCTGTTCGGCGTGTGGAACTTCCTGCCGTTCGCCGGCAACGCTCTCTCGTTCGTCGCCAGCGGCCTGTTGATCCTCTCGATCCGACCGGACGCCAAGCCGGAGGAGAAGCCCGAAGCTCCGCGCAGGAGCGTGCGGAGCGACATCGTCGAGGGCGTTCGGTGGTTGTTCCGGAACCGGACCCTGCGGGCGCTGGCCACGGTCTCCTGCCTCGGCAACGTCGCCGCCACCGCTCAGTTCGCGATGCTCGCGCTGCTGGCCAAGGAGGTTCTCGGACTTCCGGACTTCGGCTTCGGTCTGCTGCTGACGGCCACCGCGGTCGGCGCGACGTTCGGGGGGCTGGCCGCCGCGGCCGCCAGCAGGCGATTCGGCCCCGGCACGGTGATGCTCGCGGGCAAAACCGGCGTGGGCGCGGCCATTCTGGTTCTGGGGCTTGTCGCCGATCCGTGGGTCGCGGCCGCGATGATGATGGCGACCGGTGCGTTGATGACCGCGGAGAAAGTCGTTGTGAGTACGTTGCGTCAGCAGATCGTGCCCGACGAACTCCTGGGGAGGGTGCTCTCGTCGAGCAGACTGGTGGTGATGATCGGCGGACCGGTCGGTGCGGCGCTCGGCGGGGTTCTCGCCAGCGTGTTCACCGTTCAGGTCTCGTACGTCGCCGCCGGCGCTTTCCTCATCCTGGTGGCGCTGGCCTTCTACCCCGTGCTGAACAACCGGGCCCTGGCACGCGCTACCGATGAACCAGCCGGGTAAACGCGAAAATCCGCGGTGTCCGCCGCCACAGCTCAAGGTATTGAACCGAAAGTGCATGTTCGCCTTTTTCTCGACCGCAATGTTGCAGGTCAGCGTCGAAACCGAAAAACTGGGCAACGGAGAACGCCGCGGTTCCCCCGGCGGCCTCCGGCAGGTAACGGACACCCTCGCCGGTGGAGGGTTGTCGCGATGTGACGGGGTGGTCGGGGTTGCCGGCGGGGAGTTCGCAGACAAAGCAGGCACCACGGGCGAGACCGAGGGGCCCTGCTCCCGGACGCTGGACACGGGGTTATGCGGCATGGGTCATGCGCAGCCGGTGTCGGGGTGAGGCTGTCCTCGTAGTCGATCGGGGATCTCTGACCGAGGTGGGGGTGACGGCGTTGGGTGTTGTAGCGGTGTGCTCGGTCAAACACCGCCAGGCGTGCTTCCCTTTTGCTGTCCCAACTCCGGGCGCCTTGGAGGGTTTCGCGTTTGAAGGAGGCGTTGAGGCTTTCGGCGGCGTTGTCCGTGGCGCGCGCCGTCCGGTCGGGTTCGGTGGCCTTCCAGTGGTACCGCCTTGCGCAGGACGTCGCGCTCTTCCTCCAGCTCCCGGATCTGCCTGCGCAGCGCTGTGGCCGAGGTGCCACCGAACCTCGCGCCCTACGACTTCGACCACGTCCGACCCGCGTCTTCACCTGCGCCGAAGCCGCCACGCCAAGCTGACCAAGGCGATGCGCGCGGAGGTCGCCGCAGAGTCGGCGGACCGCACGGTGCTCGCCGCGTCGGTGCGCCGAGCGCGCCGGCTGTCGCGCGAGCATCGACTGGCGACGCCCGGCACCACGACGACCAACGGCGGCTGTTTTTTGGAGCGAAACAATTCGGCGTGGCCGGTTCACGCCGACTTTCCACACTCACAGGACCGATCCGTGAACGGTCTGCCGATCCGTGGAGGCATACAGGTGACACAACGGTCGCCAAGGACGAAAGTTGCGGTTCCACCGTGCCCGGTACCCACGGAAAGTGTCATGTCGATTTCACCCGACCGCCGCATCGCCCTGAGGTTACAGTGGCCATCAGTTCGCGTTCCGGACGCAGAGGGGTGCTTCGATGACTGCGGATAAAATCGGGAAATCGTTGTCCCGGGTGCGGCGATCCGTCGCGGGTGCCGTCGCCGCGGCACTGGTGGCGGTCGGGGCGGTGGCCGTCGCGCCAGTGGCCCAGGCCGCGGACGTCGAACTGCTGTCCTGCGTGGGAGCTGGTGCGAACACCTACCAGCCGGGGGTGACGATGCAGCCGCGAACCGTCGCGATCACCTCGAGCGCGAACTACGGCTCGTGCGTGTCCAGCGGATCGCCGGCGATCACCTCGGGCGGGTACGGGATCGTCGCGAACGGCCTGGTGTCCTGCCTGGCCGGTGGCGTCTCCATCACGGTCACGATCACCTGGAACACCGGCGAGACCACCACCGTGGCCGCGGTCGGGCTCGTGGTGCTGCGCCCCGGCAACGAGGTCGTCGTGGTCTACCAGGGCACGGTGACCGCGGGCAGGTTCACCGGAGCCGCCGTGGTCATGACCGCGGCGCTGGTCAACGGCACGCCGACGCAGTGCCTGACCCCCGAGGGCGTCACCTCCACCAGCGGCCCCGCCGCCATCACCATCACCCAACTCGCCTGAGCGCGGACATCGTCTCGCTCCCGACCGATCACAGAACCAAGGCTGTCCCCTTGAACCGGACACCCTGATCCCGGACGGCGGTCCGGGGAGGGACGCCCTCGTGCCAGGCAAGTCGAAGTACCCCGAGCAGTTCCGCGGGGACGCCGTCGCGCTGGGCCGCTCCTCGGGCCGGCCGTTGCGTCAGGTCGCCCGCGAGCTGGGCGTCGACCACGAGACCCCGCGCAGCTGGGTGCGCACCGCCGAACAGGCCCAGGCCGCTGCGCCGGCGGGCGGCGTGTCGGCCGAGGAACGTCGTCACTCTTTCGCTCCCGGTCGGCGTCGAGCCGGAAGAACTCGAAGTTCAGGGTGATCAGGTTGAGGTGGGCCGAGGGGATGGTCATCCGGATGGCGACGTGGTCGGCCAGGTGCAGTTCCCGCGCGACTCCATCGAGCAGCTCGCGGTCACGGCGGTGAGTCCTCGTGCAGGCGACCGGTGAACACGGGCACGTACTCCATCGCCCACTGCTCGCGGCAGATCCCCTGCCGGAGCACGAAGGTGGCGCAGTAGACGTTGCCGGCCGCGTTGGTGTCGTTGAAGGTGACGCGGCGCCGGATCTCGTAGGTGTCGCTCACCTTCGGCTCCTCCGTGGCAGCGCGACGGTGTCGACAACCGGCATGTCCACCCCGGTGACGTGGACCAAGGGGCGTCCGTCTGGATCGACCGCGGTGCTGCCTCCGCCGCCACCGTCGCCGGAGCCGTCACCGTCGCGGCCACCGCGCTCGTCTGGCGCTTCCTGCCCCACACCGCCCGCCGGCCGAGAACACCGGTGCACCACGACGACAGCGCACCGGACGGCCCTGTTCCCGGCCCGGTGGGTCCCGTCCCAGGGACTTCGCCGACGCACCTCAGGACTCCGCCGCCTCCAGCCACTGGGCCTCGACGCCCTCCGACTTCGCAGGCTAGCGCGTGTTTCAGAGGTGAGGTGAGCGGCGGCGTGTCGGTGGCCGGAACGTGGCGAGGTCTCCGGTAAGCGGTGTAACGACCAAGCAGAACCGCAGTACCGGAGACCTCGTGGCCGGCGTAGCGGCAGCGGGACGGGCCGACCTGACCGACGCGCAGTGGGCGGTGCTGCACCCCTTGTTGCCTGTCGGTGCCAGGCCGGGCCGTCCGCCGAAGTGGAGCAAGCGGCAGTTGAGCGACGGCACCCGGTGGCGGGTGCGGGTCGGTGCCCCGTGGCGTGACGTCCCGCCCGGGTACGGGCCCTGGCAGACCGTCTACGGGGTGTTCCGGCGCCGGCAGCGGGCCGGGGTCCGGCGGCGGACCCCGGCAGCGTTGCAGGCCCGCGCCGACGCCGGCGGTCGATCGTTGTCGCTGCTGGTCACCGCCGGACAAGGCCTACAGCTCCAAGGCCAACCGCGCCTACCTGCGACACCGCGGGACCAAGGCGACCATCGACCAGCTCTGCGACCAGGCCATCATTGACATCGCCGCCATCAACACCTGGCTACGCCACATCTGAAACACGACCTAGGGGCTGGTCATCGGCCGCGACAGCTCCGCGAACTTCATGCCGGTGAACACCGCCGACGACTTGTCCCGGATGTCACCGCCCCCGTCCTCGGTCGCGTCCGGCCCGGCCGATCCGGCTTCCCGAAAGCCGTCCCGCGGAATCACCGGATTCGACAGACGGAGCCGGGGCCCGCCATCCCGCCTCGACGTGGCGGCCCATCCAAGACCAAGGAAGCTGCACCCGCGGGTGCATTCGGGCAACCCGAAGAACGAACATCGAGTACGTCCGGTGACCGCGATGACGACGTCGCGCCGGCCGTCTTCCCCGAAGGGGCCACGGCATTCCCCTGTCGGGTCACACGCCCGACGACAGCGGCGCGGGCCTGCCGATCCCTGCCAGCATCGACCAGTGGTCGACGCGGTGTCGATCCCGGGCACTGGAGGAATCTTGACGCTGCAAGAGTCGCACACCACGACATCGACCGATATCGGCGCCCACCAGGTGATGGACCTGTTCGCCGCCGCCGACGGCCCTGTCGGGCACGACGTGTGGGAACACGTGCAGCGCGGTCTGATCTACCCGTCCCCGTACGCGGTGTTCGCGACGTTCTGGCGCGCCGAGGACGACCTCGCTCCCACGCTGTCCCAACTGTCGGGGATTCTCGAGGAACTGCGCGACGAGATCCACGCGCACTTCGGCAGTGCCCACACCACCGTCGTGACCGGCGTCGGCTTCCGCCTGTGGCACGAGTGGTGCCGCGATGAAGGGATGAAGCCACCCGAGGGGATGCGGATGCGCTACCCCTCCGGTGAGCGGGGAGCGGACGAGGGGTTCGCGCCGTCGAAGGTGTTCGAGCGCTCGAACGGCACCTTCGTGGACTCCGGCGCGGACCTGTGGTTCCACATCAAGTCCACGAACCAGGACCACTGCCCCCTGGTGTTCGAACGGCTCGACGCGATGCTGGCCGCGACCGGCCGCATCGACCCCACCAGGACCGTCCACCAACAGGCCGCCACCAAGTCGGTGCGCAAGGACCTGCGGGGCGGCAAGGTCGTGGGGTGCCGGTTCTCCGAGAACCTCAACAACCCCACCAGCCCGGTCAGCTTCCAGAAGCACACCCTGGTCGGCCTGGACGACCCGGACTACCTCGGCGCGTCGTTCGTGCTGGCGCAGCGCTTCACCATCAACTGGTCGAACCTGCTGAACATGAACCCCGACCAGATCGAGGACCTGGTCGGCCGCACCGCCGACGACGTCATCATCCCGTCGCGCGACGACCGCAGCCACATCAGCCGCTCCCGCGCGCAGGACGAAGCCGGTGACACCACCCCGCTGCTGCGGCTGAGCCTGCCCTACGGCACCTCCCCCGCCCTGGACGACGACGACCTGCTGACCAAGGGCGCCAGCCGCCGTGACGAGCGCGGCATCTACTTCGCCGGCTTCGCGAACTCGATCGCGACGCTGGAGAAGATCATGGACCAGCAGATCGGGCGGACCGACGGCTTCATGGCCGACCGGCTGCTGTCCAACGTGCGCTCGGACCTCGGCGGGTTCTACTTCATCCCGAGCCAGCTCAACCTGCGGCTGGACCGCACACCGGTGCCGGACCTGGCGCGGTCGTGGGACAAGTTCCCCGGCGTGGACTGGGAGCGGCTGGACCGGCACT
Source organism: Saccharothrix sp. DSM 118769 (assembly GCF_052936295.1). Classification (NCBI taxonomy): domain Bacteria; kingdom Bacillati; phylum Actinomycetota; class Actinomycetes; order Pseudonocardiales; family Pseudonocardiaceae; genus Saccharothrix; species Saccharothrix sp. DSM 118769. Next base: position 5,473,450 of record NZ_CP193627.1, read on the forward strand.
TCGACCGCCGCTCGGACAACGGCTACATGTACTACAACCACCACGACTACATGCACCGCATGTCCACGATCCCCGCTGACCAGCGCGAGCACTGCAGGCCGCCCTCGGGGCGGGTGCTGCGGCTGCTGGAGAGCACGTTCTCCCGGTGGCAGGACGGCTGGTACTTCGACCGCGCCCAGCAGGAGCTCCGGCACCTGTCGGCCTACGTCGAGCGGTACGCCGGGGTCGAGCAGGCCCGCAAGGTGATGGCCCTGCCGGTGGTGGAGCGCATGGGCTGGGCCATCAAGATCGGCCTGGGCAAGGTGTTCGCCGGGCACGACTACGGGTTCCGCGGCCGGCGGCGCGAGAACGGCAGGACCGTCAACGGCGCCGACACCTACCACATCGACCCGGCCGAGCTGATCGTCGGCGGGATGCCCAACCTGGGGCTGGGCCAGGGCAAGTACGTCATCGACTACACCCGCGAGGACGAGCAGCTGCAGAACTTCTTCCGCGGCCTGAGCGCGGCCTCCGGCGTCGGCCACGTCGTCCCGGACTACCAGCGCCTGCTGGACAAGGGCCTGGACGGGCTGATCACGGAGGTGACGGCCAAGCTCGACACCACCGACGACGAGGGCAAGCGGCAGTTCTACCGCGCGGTCGTGCTGGCCCTGGAGGGCGTCAGCGACCACTGCCTGTCCTTCGCCGACCTGGCCGCCCAGCTCGCCCACGACACCAAGCCGTCCCAGCGGGCCGAGCTGGAGAACCTGCTGGCCATCCACGGCCGGATGCGCAAGCTGGCCCACCAGCCGCCCGACACGCTCCTCGAAGCCGCCCAGCTGATCTTCACCCTGCACTCCTGCCTGCACCTGGTGGGCGAGCCGACCGCCATCGGCCGACTCGACCAGCTCCTGGAGCCCTTCCGCGAGCGCGACGACCGGCTCGGCCTGATCACCGCCGAGCAGGCCCAGGAGATCATCGACTGCTTCTGGGTCAAGCTCGGCGAGAAGGTCCTGTGGAACCGGACGTTCGTGGAGGACCACCAGCCCTTCGGCAACATGGCGATGGGCGGGTTCAGCGGCAACTACCCCCAGGGCGGCGCCAACAACCAGTGGGTCCAGCAGGTCACGATCGGCGGGACGCTGGCCGACGGGGCGCCCGGCGAGGGCACACCGGCCTACAACGACACGACGATGCTGTGCCTGCTCGCGGCCCGCAGGCTGCCGCTCAACGCGCCGTGCCTGTCGTTGCGCGTGCGCCCGGACATGCCCCGCAAGTACGCCGAGGAGGCAGCGCGGGCGCTGCTCAGCGGCGGCGCGCACCCCATCCTGCTCAACGACGCCAAGATCATCCCGGGGCTGGTGCGCAGCGGCGAGCGCATCGGTGACGGCGAGGGCCGCACCGAGTTCACCCCCGTGCGGGAGAAGGCCGGCCAACGCTGGCGCAGCGAGGTGCCCCTCGACGTGGCCCGCGACTACGCCTGCGACGGCTGCTACGAACCCCAGTTCGTCGGGAAGAACTGGTTCACCCTCGGCCAGGTCAACATGCTGCACGCGCTGGAAGCCACCCTCAACCAGGGCAAGTCCTGGCTGACCGCCGGACCGATGTACTTCCGGGGGCAGAAGGTGTCGTTCACCTCCCCCGAGCCCGCCGAGATCACGTCCTTCGAGCAGCTGCTGGAGCTGTACTTCAAGCACGTGCGCTGGATGTACGCCAAGCAGGTCGACGGCCAGCTGGCGGCGTTCGGGCAGATGAGCGACGTGTGCCCCTCGCCCCTGATGTCCTGCTTCATCGACGACTGCATCGAGACCGGGCTGGACTACTACGCCGGCGGCGCCCGCTACAACGTGATCGCGCCCGGTCTGATCGCCCTGCCCAACGCCATCAACTCGCTCCTGGCGATCAAGCACCTGGTGTACGAGCCCACCACCGCCGCCACCTCGCTGCCCGAGCTGGTCGAGGCCCTGCTGTGCGACTGGGGCGAGTCGATGGCCGAGCCCTTCACCAACTCGACGGTGGGCGCCGGCCGCATCGCCGCCCACGCGGAGCGCTTCCGCGACCTGCGCAGGGCCGCGCTGGCACTGCCCCGCTACGGCCGGGGCGTGAAGGACGTCGACGACTTCGGCAACCGGTTCCTGAGCCGGGTCTGCGACACCGTGGTCTCCGTCCTCACCCGGCCCGCTCCCCCCACCGCCCGCACCATGGTCGAACTGGCCAAGCGCATCGGCACCCCCGAGCACCCCTTCGGCATCCAGCTCCAACCCGGCGTCGGCACCTTCGAGAACTACCTGGAGTTCGGCGCGGCCACCGGCGCCTCCCCCGACGGACGACGGCGCGGTGAAACACTGACCTCCGACCTCAGCCCCGCCCCCAGCCCCGCCGACCTGCCCGTCGACCACCAGGAGAAGGGCATCATCGCCTCGCTGCGCGGTTTCGCCGGCGACGGCGCGAAAGCCCTGTGGGACGCCGCCCCCACGGACTTCAACATCCGCGAGGACTTCCCCCACGAAGCCCTCGTGCAGGTCATCGAGCAGTTCGCCCGCGGCACCGGCTCCAACCTGCTCACCATCACCTGCGCCGACCCCGAGACCATGACCGCCGCGCGCCGCGATCCCGAGCAGTACGACCTGCTGCGCGTGCGCATGGGCGGCTGGAGCGAGTACTTCATCAGCATGTTCCCCGACCACCAGCACCAACACCAGCGCCGCCCGATCAGCACTGCCGACACCCCGTTCCCGACGGTGCCGCACGGCCCGTCACCCGCGACCGGGTCACCGCGGGACACGGCGGACACCTCACCGATCCCGGCCACATCGGGCTGACGACCGCGGTGACACCCTCCCCCTCGATGGCTGACGTCGGCGGGGGTGGCCGCCGCGTGGTCGTGGGGTGACGCGGTCACGGCGGAGCCGCGAGCGCACTGCGAGGCGCTGCTCGCCGAGCACGGGGACGACGTGCGACGCGACGACCTGGCAGCCGAGGCGCGGGACGACACGACGGCGGGCCTGCCGCGCGCGGGACGGGAACCGGCTCACGGCCGCACCCCCATCCCCTCCAGGACCAGGCGCAGCGCCTTGAGGCCGAAGAACACCCGGCTGCGCAGCGTGGCCTGCGGGACGGCCAGCTCGGCTGCCACCTCGCGGTAGGACCGACCACGCAGGTAGGTCTCGACCAGCGCGGTCCGGTGGTTCGCGCTGATCCGGGTCAGCGCCTCCTCCACCAGCCACCGGTCCACGACCGCGTCCGCGAACCCCGCGTCGACCGGTTCCGGCGGGTGCTCCGGTGCGGTCGGGCGGGCCCGGCGCACGTGGTCGAGCACGGCGTTGCGCGCGATGGCGAACAGCCACACCCGCAGGCTCGCCCGGTCCGGGTCGAACCGCCCCGCGGCCCGCCACGCCCGCAGGAACACGTCCTGCACCACCTCCTGCGCCGTGCCGTCGTCGCCGAGCAGCCGGTGGGCGTAGCGGTGCAGCTCCGGGCCGTGCGCGGCGTACGCCGCACGCACCCCGTCCTCGGCACCCAGGTCGAACCGCAGGCGTTCGACCACCCCCGCACCGCCCTCCGCTCGCTGGACGTACGCGCCAGGAGGCCGGGCAGTTCGAGCCGACGTTCAACACAACCGCTTCCAGGCACGTACACACGGGCGATCCACCCACCCCAGGAGGACCCCATGCGCTCCACCCGCACCGCGGCGCTGGTCGCGGCCGCCGCCCTCACGGCCGTCGTCGTCGCACCCGGCACCGCGAACGCCACCGGCGGCCAGACCGCCGACGTGCACCTGCTCACCCAGGACGGCACCCTCACCACGGGCTCGTCGACGCTGCCCCTGCTCGGCCACCGCGTCCGCGTGCGGGGTCTCGACCGGCACGACCGCCTCGTCGGCATCGACGTGCGGCCCGCCACCGGCTCGCTCTACGGCATGGGCGGGTCCGGCCGCCTCTACACCGTCGACCCGCGCACCGGCCAGGCCACCGGCATCGGCACCCCCGCCACCCTGGACGGTCGCGCGGTCGGCTTCGACTTCAACCCCACCGTGGACCGCATCCGCCTGGTCACCTCCACCGGGCAGAACCTGCGGCTGAACCCCGACACTGGCGCGGTGGCCGCCGTGGACGGCACCCTGGCCTACCCGGACGCGCGCACGGCACCGAAGATCGCCGCCGCCGGCTACACCAACAGCGTCGCCGGCGCCACCAGCACGACCCTCTACGCCATCGACTCCGCGCGCGGCACCCTGGTCACCCAGGGCACGAGGGCGGGCGCCACACCGGTCGTGTCGCCCAACACCGGCCAGTTGTTCACCGTGGGCCGCCTCGGCGTCCGCATCGACACGGGCAACGGCTTCGACATCGCACCCGACGGCACCGCTCTCGTCGCCTCCGGCCCGGCGATCCACCGAGTGGACCTGGAGACCGGGCGCGCACGCCTGGTGGGCCTGGCGCCGGGCGACGTGATCGGCCTGGCCTTCCGCGCCTGAGCGACCGGAACGAGGGTGCCCGCGACCGGGCTCAGGGCACGACGCCACGACCGGCGGGGTGGCGGGACGGTCTGCACGTCCCACCACCCCGGTTCGTCGGCCGGCGGGCCGACGAACCCGTCAGGCCGTCGTCCCCGGCTCCAGCGCCTGCTGCGCGAGCAGGCGCTTGACCATCTTGGCCGCCCGGCGCATGTCGTCGGTGACCGTCTCGATCTTGATCGCGCCCTTCGGGCCGATCGTGCCGCCGACCTCGAAGGCCGTCGCCTCACCCGGAAGCGGCAGGGCCTGGCAGGCGGTGAACCGGTCGTTCGGCATGAGACCGACGTGGAAGTAGGCGTGCACCGGGGCGTCCACGCAGGACGCCAGGTACGGGAAGACGCCGTGCGTGCCCTCGTTGTCCACGCTGATCATCTTCGCGCCCGGCAGGTGCTTGGCCGTGGCGAGCGCGCCTTCGTAGGCGGTGGCCGCGTCCATCTCGCTCTGCAGCACCAACACCCGCGGGAACGTGCGGGAGTCCGGCTTGGGCATCCGGTTGTCGGTCCGGAAGAACATGCACGCCGGGACGTTCTGCATGAACGGCCCGATCAGCGGCGCCTCCCGCAGCAGCTTCGCGGCGGACTTCTCCCAGTAGTCGCGGCTCTGGTTCCACTGGCCGTCCTGGCAGCGGATCAGCTCGAAGGTGTAGTCGACCTCGAAGGTGCTGACGTCGGTGGTCGCGGGCAGCCGGGCGGGGCCCTTCGCGATGGCGCCCAACGCGCCCTCACGGGCCTGGAGCAGCACGTCGCGCAGGTCGGCGGCCAGGGCGGGGCGGGCGAGCTGCTCGTCGACGAACCGCCGCACCACCTGCTCGGCCGCCGGCTCCTGCCCGCTGCTCGCGACGGTGTTCACCGCCGCGCCGGCGATCTCGTAGGTCGACGTGTCGTACAGCGCGGGCAGGATGAACCAGGCGAACATGATCTGGCCCGTGAACGTGCGGGTGCCGCCCGCCTCCTCCCACGCCCGGCGGATCGCCATCGGGTCGGTGCCCAGGCCGTAGAGGTCGTCGCGGCGCGCCACGTAGGGCAGCAGCTGCTCCTGGAACGCCCGGTCCCGCGTGTAGGGCTGGAGGTCCCAGGTGCGCTGCAACGACTTCTCGCTGACGTCGGTGGACGAGTCGAGCAGCATCCGGTGCACCTTGCCGGGGAAGGTGGCCGCGTACCAGGTGCCCAGCCAGGTGCCGTACGAGTAGCCGATGTAGCTCGTCTTCCGCTCGCCGAGCAGGACGCGGATGAAGTCCATGTCGTAGGCGGTCTGCTCGGTGGTGATGAACTCCGTGCCGGGCGTGTCCTCGCAGCCCCGCACGTACGCCTCGGTCTGCTCGTCGGTGGAGTTGACGACCTCGCTGTCGACGGTGACGGTGCACGGCACCCGCGTGCTGTCGCCGACGCCGCGCGGGTCGAAGCCGACGAAGTCGTACTGGTCCGCCAGGGCGGGCGCCATGGTGGCCATGGCCGCGCCCCAGTGCAGCCCGGCGCCGCCGGGGCCGCCGGGGTTGACCAGGGCGATGCCCTGGCGGGCGGTGCCGGCGGTGGCGGTCTTCGACACGCGCACCTGGAACGTGTGGCCGTCGGCGGGGTCGTGCCAGTCCCTCGGCACGGTGATGGTCGCGCAGGCGAGCCCCGGCACGGCCTGGAACCGGTCGTTCTGCTCGGGGGTGAGGTCGGTGAACGCGCACGGTCCCCAGGCGACCTGCTGGTGGCGCAGCACGCCGGCGAGGGTGGCGGTGTCCGGTTCCGCGGGCGGGCGGGGTGCGGCCGTCGCAGGGGTGGTGGCGGTGGCGGCCAGGGCCACGGCCGCGAGCAGCGACGCTCCCAGGACCGCTGCGGATCGCCGGTTGCGGCGCGGTCCGCGCAGGGGTGAAGGCATGGTCGTGTCCTCTCGGAGCAACGGTCGGGAACGCTCCCGGTGGTTCCACCCTCGCCCGGCGACGGTCCTCGCGGCAGGGGGTGGCGGTGTCGGGAACCGGACATGACCGGGACCCGTCAAAGCCAGCCGCGCCGGGTCGCCTGCACGCCCAGCTGGAAGCGGGTGCGGGCACCGAGCAGCTCCTGGAGCCTGCTGACGCGGCGGTGCACCGTCCGCTCGCTCACGCCCAGGTCACGGGCGATGGCCTCGTCGGTCATGCCCGCGGTGAGCAGCACGAGCAGGCGCTGGGCCTGCGCGTCCGGTCCCGCGGGGTCGGCGGTCGCGGTGGCGGGCAGCGGCGCGGCGAGCCGCCAGAACACCTCGAAGACCTCGGACAGCACCTCCAGCAGCCGCGACGGGTGCACGAGCAGCGCGTCGGCCTCGCGTTCGGCCGGGCGCGGCAGCATCACCAGGCCGCGGTCGTCGTCGGCCAGCAGCAGCTTCAGCGGCACGTCGGGGAAGACCCGCGCCTCCTCGCCGGCCACCGCGGCCTTGCCGACCGCTGCCAGCAGCACGTCGTCGTGCAACAGGCTCGCGTCGTACACCGCCCGGTAGCGCAGCCCCCGGCGCATCGCGTCGAGCTGCACCTGCTCCGGTGCGGCCGGCGAGTCGTGCAGGTACGGGCCCCGGTCCAGGCCGCGCACCCGCTCGCGGGCGCCTTGCTGGAGCGTGCGGAACAGCGCACGGGCGGCGCGCCTGCCCTCGACCACCTCCACGAAGCCCGCTCCGGGCCCCCGGCACGCGGCGTACAGCCGGGCAAGCGCGTCCCCCGTCTGCCTGGCCTGCGCGGCGGCGAGCTCCCGCCGGGTGGCCCAGGTCTCCAGCGCGGTCCGGGGCGGGCGGACGTGCAGCACACCGTCCTCGTCGCGGTGCACGAGCCCGAGACCGACGAAGTGCTGAACCCAGCGCGCCGCCCGCGGCCCGGCACCGGCGAGGAAGCCCTGTTCGGGCACGGGCGCGACCGTGAGCAGCTCGCCGTACGCGGCCTCGGCCTCCGGCGGCAGGTCGAACGCATCTGACGGGAACACCTCGACAGGAGCTGCCATGCCGTCACGCTAACGACGCAGTGCTAACGGCACGTGATACTTCTACTACGATCACCGCCCTCGGAGGGCGAACCCGGCAGCCGCGGTGTCGCGGCCGGTTCCGGGCCGGTAAGACCGGCACCACCTGTACGTAGCTGTTTCCGAGCTACTGGTGTCGGGCGAGTCGGCGGCTGGTGATGCGGATCATCGCCCAGCGGACCATGACCTCGTGGTGGTGGCACAAGCGTTCGTGGTCTCGGGCGCGGCGGCGGTGCCCGCCGTCGGCCCACACCAACGTGGCCCGTTTCCCGGCGGTGTCGCGCAGGCGCCGCAGGCCGCGGGCGGCGACCCGGTCCTGCGTCGAGGCAGGCGTCACCGACACGGCCAACAGCAGGCCCATGCTGTCCACGACGATGTGGCGCTTGCGGCCCGCGACCTTCTTCCCGCCGTCTCCCAGGCGGCGAAACGCTTGTAAACCGTCTGCCACGGCGGGAAGTCCACCGGCAGGGCCCGCCACTTGATGCCGTTGTCGACCACGTGCAGGATCGCGTCCACGATCACCCGGCGGCAGTGCTTCTCCCACCGCCCGCCCCGACCGGCCGGGCACGCCGGATCGGGCAACAGCGGATCGAGCTCGGCCCACTGCGCGTCGGTGACATCGGTGGGACACCGCGCCGTCCGTCGGATGGGCTGACGGGAGGCCACCAGACGGCAGCAGAGGGCACCCCTGGTGGACCTGTCCACGGGGATCGGGCACGACAACAACGGAACTCCTGGCAGAGCGGCGCTTCGACAACGTCCGATCTACCAGGAGTTCCCCTGTCCGGGCACCAAAGAGCCATCACCTGCCCAAGCTCGGAAACGGCCACTCGCCGGGAGCCTCGCCCGCCAGGCTCTCCACTGCCCAGCCTGCGCCGTGACCCACCACCACGACACGCCTGGTCCGCTCCTCGACCGCCTGCCCATCGCCCTGACTGCACGGCCTTGAGTGAAGGCCCCGTGACCGGGCGATTTAACGCAGGTTGGGCGGATCCTGAACCCTGTGGTGTGACAGTGGGTGCACGGCCGGCCCGAGCCGGGGCGGTCGGAGGATCACAGGCCGCGACCGGCGAAGAACGTCGGCGGTGCCGGGCGGCGGGAACGACTACCGCCGAGCACCCGCGACATCGCCGAACCGGAAGGACCTGTCGTGGCGAAATTCTTGCGAACAGCGAGGAGCCCGGCTTCCTTCCTGGCGGAAGTTCGTTGAAAGCAGTCGACCAGAGCTGACCCAGGTCGAAATCGGGCGGATCCGGAAAATCAATCCGGATCCGGCGGGAGGGACCGAAGTTCCAGGATCCGGACGAACACCCGACTCCAGTCCGCAGTGGACGTGGTGACGCCATCACGCACTGCCACAAGTTCGGCAGCGCGCTTCGTGGCCACACGAATCTTTGGAGGAGAAATTTCTACAACGCCGCGCACGACCCTGCCGACTGGGCAGTCCTGCGCCACAGGCGGCGCCTCCCCGCCCGGCAACCCCGCCGTGGGAATGGTCGACCTCGTCGCGAACTGGGTCCGACGACGACCGGACTCCCAAGCCGTGCGGGAGCCGCTGGGCGGAGCAGTTCTCACCTACCGTGAACTCTGGGAGAAGTCCGCGTGGCTGTCCGCGCACCTGGCCGGCGCCGGGGTGCGAAAAGGGGATCTCGTCGCCGTCAGCCTGCCGCGCTCCGCCGACCTGGTCGTGGCCCTGCTCGGCATCCTTCGCGCCGGAGCGGCGTACCTGCCGCTGGACACCTTCGCGCCGAGCGACCGCATCCGCGGAATCCTCCAGGACTCGGGCGTGAAAAATGTCGTCTGCGCCGAATCGGACGACCGTGCCGGATCATGGCCCGTGCGATCCCTGGGCATCCCCGACCGGCTACCCGCCGGGCAGGTGCCGACCGGGTCGGCCGCAGGTGACGACACCATCTACGTCACCTACACGTCCGGATCCACAGGACGTCCAAAAGGGGTGGTCATCCCCCACCGGGGTGTGGTCCGACTGGTCGTGTCGCCGAACTTCTGCACGATCGAACCGGGCGATCGGATCGCGAGCACCTGCAACCCCGCGTTCGACGGGACCACCTGGGAGATCTGGGGCGCCCTGGCCTCAGGGGCGACCGTGGTGCCGTTCCCCCAGCTCACCAGCATGACCATGGACGACTGGCTCCGTCTTCTCGGCGACGAGGCCATCACGTCGATGCTCCTGACCACCTCGCTGTTCCACTCCGTGGCCCGGGAGCGGCCGGATGCGTTCCACACGGTGAAGAACCTGCTGGTCGGAGGCGAACAACTCGACGTCGCGACGGTGCGCAGGGTCCTCGAAACGCGGCCTCCCGCTCGCCTGGTCAACTGCTACGGCCCGACCGAGGGTTCGGCGATAGCGTCCTTTTTCGAGTGCACTGCGGAGAGCCTCGCAGGCGTTGGCCGGGTGCCCATCGGGTACGCGCTGCAGGAAACCGACCTGCTCGTCCTCGACGAGCACTTGCGGGAGGTTCCGCAGGGTGGCGTCGGTGAGCTCTGCCTGGGTGGGCCGGGAGTCGCTTCGGGTTACCTCGGCGCTCCCGATCTCACCGCCGATCGGTTCGTCATCGAGCCGACCAGGGGTGCCCGGGTGTACCGGACCGGCGACTTGGTCAAGAGGCTGTCGACCGGCGCGCTCGAGATGGTCGGCCGCCGGGACCGCCAGGTCAAGCTCCGCGGGTTCCGCATCGAGCTCGAAGAGGTGGAACGGGTCATCGTCGAGTCCGGCGTGGTCGACGCCGCGTTCGTGGAAAAGGTGGGAGATGGTCCGGCCGCGACACTGGTCGGTTTCGTCCTGCCGCGCACGGCCGACACCACGGCCGATGCGCAGGAAGTGCTTTCAACCCTTCCCGCCTTGCTCGCCCGCGACCTTCCGGCGTACATGGTGCCGGCGCGTTGGGTCCTCCTGCCGGAATTGCCGCTGGGCGCAACGGGGAAGGCCGACCGGGGGGCGATGCTGCAGCTCCTCGACCTCGACTCGGCCGATTCGGGGACCAGGCGGCCGGAAGAGCCCTCGGATCCTGTGCACGCGGGCATCCTGACCATCCTGCGGGACTTGCTCGAAACTGCCGAAGTGCCGTCCGGGGCGAACTTCGTCCAGTTGGGCGGGAACTCGATCCTGGCCGTGCGTGTCGCGCACCGGATCCGCGCCACGTGGGACCTGCCGGTCGAGCCCGCGGACGTTCTCGCCGCCGAGACCGTGGGCGACCTGATCGGTCGACTGAAGGACGGGGACAGCTTGAGCAGCACGCCGCGATCCCTGCCGAAATTCTGAAGATCCGCAAATCCAGGTCCAACGCGACCGCTCACATGGGGGACTCGGGATGAGTACGCTCATCGATCCACAGCGAACACCGGCAACCGAGGCCAGGAGTGTTCCGCTCACCTATACCCAGGAAGCCGTGTGGTTGGCGGACCGCGCCTCGCGATCGAGCGGCCCCGCGTACAACGAGCTCATGGCCTTCCGCCTGACCGGGGACGTGCAGGTGGACGTGCTCGGCCACGCGCTGAACCGGCTGGTCCGGCGTCACGAGGCACTTCGCACGGCCGTGGTGGAGACGACGAGCGGCTTGCGGGCGGTCGTCCGTGCCGATGTGCGGGATTTTTTCGAGGTCGTCGATCTCCGGGGTCACGGCACCGAGGCCCTCTCGCAGGCCCGGGAGCTGATCGCGGAAAATTACGCACGGCCGTTCGACCTCGCCGAGGGCGAGGTGCTGCGGGCTCTCGTCGTACTCGTCGACGACGGGGCGGTGGTCGGGTTGACCATCCACCACATCGCCACCGACGGCTGGAGTTTTTCGGTCGTTGTCGACGAACTCGGCCAGGACTACCGGGCGATGGTCGGGTCGGGGGAGTTCGCGTCCCCGGAGGAGCCGGCGGTCACCTACACCGACTACGCGGTGGCGCTGCGGCGGGATTTCGAGCAGGGTGTCTTCACGGCAAGGATCGACCAGCAGCGCGACCTTCTCCTGGACGGACCGGAACTTCTCCGGCTGCCCCTCGACCACCCGCGGCCGCCTCAGCAGACGTTCGCAGGCTCGACCTGTTCGGTCCACGTACCGAAGTCCGATGTCGCAGCACTGTTGGCGAAGTGTCGCGCATCTTACCGGAGCACCGAGTTCACCGTGTTCCTCGCGGCATACGCGGTTCTGCTCAACCGCTACACGGGTCAGGACTCCTTGAGCATCGGCAGCACGTTGCTCAACCGGGACGACGAGGACCTCCTGAACGTTGTCGGGTGCTTCGTCAACACGACCGCGTTGGTACTGGGGATCGAGGACCGCATGACGTTCCCCGCTCTCCTCGACCGCGTCGCGGACGTCACGCACAAAACTCTGCGCAATGGTGCCGCCCCCTACCCGAAGGTGCTGGAGAGCCTGGACGTCAAGCGCGACCCCAGCTACCACCCGGTTTTCCAGACCATGTTCACAATGCTGGGCGGACAAGCGCTCCTCGACCTCGGCAGTGGCACGACCTGCTCACTCTTCCCGGTCACCCGCAGAGCCGCCAAGTACGACGTCCTCTTCTACGTCCGAGAGCACGACGACACCTACGAGTTCGAGGTCGAGTTCAACACGGACCTCTTCGAGCAGGACACCATCCGACGGATGCTGGGGCACTACACCCATCTGCTCGGTGAGCTGGCGATGAACACCGAGAGCGAGGTCTCCCGCCTCGGCCTTCTCCCGCTCGACGAACGGCAGGAGATCCTGCTCCGGTCACGAGGCGATCAGGTCGACTACCCGCAGTCGACAGTCGTCGATGCGTTCGAAGCCCGAGCTGCCCGGACTCCGGACGCGGTCGCCGTGGAGTTCCTCGATGCGACGATGACGTACGACGAGCTGAACAGACTCGCCAATCAGGTCGCCCGATCGCTGCGCGCACGCGACCAGTCGGGTGCTTCGCCGTTCGTCGGGGTCTACATGGAGCGCTCGTCGGAGATGGTTGTTGCGCTGGTCGCCATCGTCAAGGCGGGCTTGGCGTATGTCCCCATCGATCCCGAGTACCCGGCCGACCGGACGCGGTACATGATCGAGAACGCGAATCTCGGATTGATCATGACCCAGGAGCGGTACCGTCGAGAACTGGCGGGGGGCGAGTACGAGGTAGCCGTGCTGTCCGTGACGGAAGCGCGTGCCGAGGAGGACACCGACCTCACCCGTCGGCTCTCGCCGGACTTCCCCGTGTACATGATCTACACCTCCGGGTCGACCGGGCGCCCGAAAGGCGTCGTCAACCGGCACGTGTCGCTGTTCAACCGGCTGTGCTGGATGCAGTCGGAATATCGGCTGGACGCGACCGACCGTGTCCTGCAAAAAACGCCCTTCAGCTTCGACGTCTCGGTGTGGGAGTTCTTCTGGCCACTCATGTCCGGGGCCCGGATCGTCGTCGCCGAACCCGGTGGACACCGTGACGCCGACTACCTCAAGCGCCTGATCAGGGATCGCCGGATCACCACGGCGCACTTCGTGCCCTCGATGCTCAGCGTCTTCCTCGACGAGGAGGACCTGGGCGACTTCGGCGGCTCGCTGCGCCGGGTGATCTGCAGCGGTGAGGCCCTGCCGTACAAGACCGTCGAGGACTTCCACGACAAGCTGGACTGCGAGCTGCACAACCTCTACGGTCCGACCGAGGCCGCCATCGACGTGTCGTACTGGCCGTGCGCACGGGACTACCCCGGCCAGGTCGTGCCCATCGGTCGGCCGATCGCGAACGTGCAGCTGTACGTGGTCGACAAGCACTTGGAGCTTCAGCCCACCGGGGTGCCCGGCGAGCTGTGCATCGGTGGCGTGGGCCTGGCCACGGGGTACCACGATCAACCCGAGTTGACCCGGAAGTCGTTCGTGGCGAACCCGTTCTCGAACGGATCGACGGCACGGCTGTACCGGACCGGCGACCTCGCGAGATACCTCGCCGATGGACAGCTCCAGTACCTCGGACGCATCGACAGCCAGGTGAAGATCCGCGGCTTCCGGATCGAACTCGACGAGGTCGGTGCGGCGATGATGGACGTGCCGATCGTCAAGGAAGCGGCGGTCGTCGTCCGCGAGACGCCGACGAGCAAGATCCTGGTCGGCTACGTCGTCGCACCGGAGTTCGACCGGGCGGTCATCAGGGAGCACCTGGCGAAGCGGCTCCCGGAATTCATGATCCCACAGGTGATCGTCGAGCTCCCGGCCCTGCCCACCACGGCCAACGGGAAGCTGGACCGCAGGTCCCTCCCGGACCCGCTCGCCGACTCCGATCGCGCCGAGGAACCCGGTGCTGCGACATCGCCCGAACAGGCACTGCTCGCACAGGTCTGGGCCGAAGTCCTCGGACTGAACCGCGTCGGCGTCGACGCGAACTTCTTCAACCACGGCGGGGACTCCATCCAGAGCGTCCGGGTGGCCGCCCGGCTCCGGGAGTCGGGCTACGCGGTGGAGGTGCAGGACATCTTCGCCCGACCGACGATCCGCGAGCTCGCGGAGTTGATGGTGTCGCGGCGAGCAGAGGCACCGGCCGGCGCCACCGGGGTCCCGTTCTCCCTGGTCGACCCGGCGGACAGGCGGGTGCTCGGCGGTGCCGCGGAGGATGCCTGGCCGTTGACGACGCTGCAGGCCGGGATGATCTACCACTCGATGCTGCACGAGGAATCCTCGGTGTACCACGACGTCTTCGACTACGAAGTCGACGCGAAGGTGCACGTCGGATGTGTGGACGACGCGTTCCAGGTGATCGTCGCGCGGCACCCGCAACTCCGCTCGACGTTCGACCTCGACGGTTGCGGCGAACCACTGCAGGTCGTTCGACCCACGTCGGAGATCCCTGTCGGGATCGTGGACCTCACGCACTTGGCGCGGCCGGACCAGTCCGGGATCATCGATCGTTGGGTCGAGGCGGAGCGGCACCGCGCCTTCGACCTGAACGGCGGACGACTTCTCCGCGTCCAGGTGCACGTCCGCTCGGCGGAAGAGATGAACATCGCCGTCTCGTTCCACCACGCCCTGCTCGACGGCTGGAGCGTGGCACTCGTGGTGGAGGAGTTCCTGCGGGTCTACACGGACCTGGTGGACGGCCGCGAGGTCGAGACCACTCCGGAACCCGGGCGATACGGTTCGTACGTCGCCCTCGAACGCGAGGCCGCACGTGACCCGATGCAGGTCGCGTTCTGGTCGCAGGCCCTCGACGGCTTCTCCGCATCTGTGTTGTCGCGGTCGCGCACCGACGAAGCAGCCGATGCGCTGCCGATCCCGGCATCCGTCGACCGTGTCGTGCCACCGGCGTCGGCCGACGCCGTGCGAAGGCTCGCCGGCAGGCTGGGGGTGCCGCAGAAGGCGGTGTACCTGGCGGTGCACATGCGCGTCCTGGGCAGGCTCCTCGACGAACGTCGAGTCGTGTCCGGCATCGTGGCCAACGGCAGGCTCGAGACGCGCGGCGGCGAGGAGATGGTCGGCCTGTTCCTCAACACCCTCCCGTTCCCCGTCGAACTGGGGGAAGAAGCGTGGGACGGGTTCGTGAAGAGGGTATTCGACATCGAGCAGAGCGCCCTCGCCTACCGCCGCTTCCCCTTGTCGGAGATCCAGCGGACGGCGCAGGACGGCGTGTGGTTCGACTCGGTCTTCAACTACACGGATTTCCACGTCTACCAGGGCGGTGACGCCCGAGCGGCCCGGATCAACGGTGCACGCTATTTCGAGCACACGAACTTCCCCATCGTCGTGCACGTCCACCGGGACCACTTCCTCGGACGGATGCGCTTGATCGTCAACTACGACGGCGCGAAGCTCGACGTCCCGTTGGCGGAGCGCTACGTCGCCGAGTACCTCGACGCCGTGGACGACCTGGTGTCGCGCAGCGAGCCCTTTCCGGCGGAGCTCGCCGCGGACTCGGGCGCCCCGGCCGCCCCGCCGGCCGGTGCAGGGCCCCGCTCGGAACTGGAGAAGACGATCGCCGGCGTCATCGCGAAGACGATCGGGGTGGAGGTTCTCGGCAGCGACCAGAATTTCCTCCAACTGGGCGTCGACTCCATCACCGCGATCCGGGTGGTGTCCGCGTTCAAGAGGCTTCGTCTGGGCCTGACCATGAAGGACCTGTTCGACCACCCGACGGTGAGACGTCTCGCGGCGATCGCGAGCACCAGCCCGCCGGCCGGTGCGCCGTTGGATCGACGCGCGGTGCCGTTCGAGTTGGTGGCACAGTCGGAGCGGTTGTTCCCCGCCGGGGTGGTCGACGCCTACCCGGCGACGGCGATGCAGGTCCGGATGCTTCGCAAGACGGCCGAGGATGCGGCGCAGGCGACCTACCACGACGTCTTCAGCTACCGCCTGGCACTGCCCCTCGACGAGGATCACCTGCGGCTCGCCGTCGATCGGCTCGTGGCAGAGCACGACGTGTTCCGGACCGCGTTCTCGATGCACGACTACTCCGTTCCCATGCAGTTGGTGCATTCAGCGGTGGTTCCCGCCGTGGAGGTGACCGATCTCGGCTCGGTGGACGAGGGCGAGCGGGAGCGGCTGTTCGCGGAGTGGTTCGAGCGTGAGAAGCAGACCGGCTTCGACTGGGCCGATCCGCATCTGGTCCGGTTCTTCGCGCACCGGGGAGGAGCCGGGGAGTTCACGCTGACCGTCAGCTTCCACCACTCGATCCTCGACGGCTGGAGCCTGTCGCTGTTCGTGCGTGACCTGCTGGCGGTCTACGGCGCGCTGCTGGCGGGGCGACCCCGGCCGGTGACCGCTGTCGCGTCGCTCAGGTACCGGGACTACGTGCGGGCCGAGCTCGACTGCCTGCGGTCATCCGCCGCACAGCGGGATTTTTGGGCGGAGAAGCTGGCCGAGCACACGTTCGCCGCCTTACCGAGGCCGGCTACCGCGGGTGCGGTCGACCGTTGGAGCGAGACGAAGCTGTTGATCGGCGAAGCGCGGCAGCGTGAATTGCGGGCGGTGGCGTCCGAGGTCGGCGTCTCGCTGAAGTACGTGATGCTGGCCTGCCACCTGTGCGTCGTGAGCCGGCTCGTGCGGGACCCGGACGTCGTCACGGGGTTGTTCAGCAACGGCAGGCTGGAGGAGGACGACGGGGAGCGGGTGCTCGGGCTGTTCCTGAACTTCCTGCCGTTCCGGCAGCGGGTCGACGCGCGGACGTGGCGCGAGCTCATCAAGGAGACGTTCGACAGCGACCTGGAGATCCTCCCGCATCGACGGTACCCCCTCGCGCGGATCGAGCAGGACCTCGGTCGGGCCACGGTGTTCGAGACGGTCTTCAACTACACGCACTTCACGGCGTACGGCGACGTCGCCCGGCGCCCCGACGGCACCGGCGTGGTCGAGGACGTGAAGTGGTTCGAACACGTCGACGCTCCGCTGCTCACGAACGTCGGTCATGACATCGCGCAGGCTCGCGTGGTCATCACCCTCAACGCGAATTCGAAGGTCGTTCCGCAGGATCGGCTCGATGAGATCGGCAGGCTGTACGACACGGTCCT
This sequence comes from Saccharothrix sp. DSM 118769, assembly GCF_052936295.1. Lineage (NCBI taxonomy): Bacteria > Bacillati > Actinomycetota > Actinomycetes > Pseudonocardiales > Pseudonocardiaceae > Saccharothrix > Saccharothrix sp. DSM 118769. Next base: position 5,490,383 of record NZ_CP193627.1, read on the forward strand.
GGCCCACCTCGTGGATCACGTGGACGAGCTCGCCGTCGACAGCCTGCCACCCGGCGAGTGAAGACCTGCGGCGGACCTGATCGTCCAGGCGCCGCCTTCGACGACGAAGAGGAGGTCGCTCGATGAAGAGCCCGAGGAACCCCGGCACGGTGCACGCACCTCTGGGCGGTTACACCCACCAGATCGAGGTCACGGGTCCGCACCGTTGGTTGGTCCTCGCCGGGCAGGTCGGTGTCGGCCTGGACGGGGAAGTGCCGGAAGATCCGATCGAGCAGTTCGCGGTGGCCCTCGAAAATCTCCGCCGGAACCTCGAAGCGGCCGGTATGACCGTCGCCGACCTCGTGAAGATCACCGTCTACCTGGTCGGCGAGCTGGACTTCAGGGAGCTGGTGGGCGTACTCGGGGAATGGCTGGGCGCCAACGAGCCGCCGATGATCATCCTGTACGTGGCGGGCCTCGCCAACGCCGCACTGCGCGTGGAGGTGGACGCGTGGGCCTGCCGCTCGGACGCGGCCGGTCACGACGCGCAGCAATGAGCCGCACCTGGTCGACCCACGACATGCCGAACAGTGCACGGAGAGGGAAGAAATGATCGTACTGCCCGAGTCCGGTGTCCGGACTTACGAACAATCGGACGGCTACGTGACGCACTACCGCCTCTGGGGCGCACCGGAAGGCGACGATGTGGTCGTGGTCCTGCACGGCGGGGTGAGCCACTCGGGATGGCAGGCGCCGCTCGCCGAGGCCGTCGTCGAGAACTCGGAGGTGTCCTTCATCGCTCCGGACCGGCGCGGTTCCGGCCTCAACACGGTGGACCGGGGACATCTGGAGTCCACCGAGCGCGTCATCGGTGACGTCGTCGAGTTCGTCCGATCGCTCAAGGGGTCGTTCCGGCGCGTGCACCTGGCGGGGTGGTGCTTCGGCGGGCAGGTGGCGTCCGTGGCCGCTGCGCAGGTGGCCGACGAGGACGTGGTCTCGTCCTTGACCCTGATCGCTCCGGGCTTCTACTTCAACGAGAGGTACGGGGACGTCCTGCGGCTGTCCGTCGAGTCGGCCCTGGAGGTCGTCCGGGAGTTCGGTCTGGTGCCCGAGCCGACGCGGGCGTTCATCACGGTGCCGCTGCAGCCGACCGACTTCACGTCACGGCCGGACTGGCAGGAGTTCGTCGTCGACGACGGGCTGCGCCTCGTCAAGGTGACGGAGGGGATGGTCGAAGTGTGCGGGGAGATCGCGGCGCGGGCGGTGCAGGAGTTCTCCCGCACCGGTGACGTGCCGGTCCTCGTCGTGTTCGGCACGCAGGACAGGTTGGTCGACGTCGAACGGGTGCGGGAGTTCGTGGTCGCCGGCAAGGCACCCGCGGTGGAGAACCTCAGGACCGGTCACGCCGTCCACTTCGAGGAGCCGGGTCGGCTGGCGGAGATCATCCTGGCGTTCCTGCCCGGAGTGCGCTCGCAACCCGCAGGGGCAGCCGCGAGCACGGCGGCGGACGCGCACGCCGGACGTCCGAGGTAGGTGTCGGATGCAGTCGGGACTCGCCGGGAAGACGGCCCTCGTCACCGGGGCGTCGAGGGGGATCGGGCGCGCCATCGCCGAGGCGTTCGCCGCCGAGGGCTGCAACGTCGTCATCGTGTCCCGACGTCAGGAGTCGCTTGACCGGGTTGCGGCCTCGATCCGTGACGCCAACCCGCACATCGGCGTGTTGGCGAAGGCGGCGCACGTGGGGGAACAGGAGCAGGTGTGCGAGTGCGTCGCCGCGGCGACGGCCGAGTTCGGGTCGATCGACATCCTGGTGAACAACGCCGGCACGAACCCTTATGTCGGACCCCTGGTCGATCTCGACGTACCGCGGGCCGCGAAGATCGTGCAGGTCAACCAGTTGTCGATCGTGTTGTGGACCCAGGCGGTCTGGCATGCGTCGATGGCGGTGGCGGGCGGCAACGTGATCAACATTTCTTCGGTGGGCGGCTACGCGACCGAGCCGGGGATCGGCTACTACAACTCGGCGAAGGCCGCCGGCATCTCCCTGACGAAGAGCTTCGCCGCGGAACTCGCGCCACGAGTGCGTGTCAACGGGATCGCGCCGGGTGTCGTCCGGACGCGGATGGCGCAGGTGCTGCTCGAAGGTCACGAAGAGGAACTCGAGAAGCTGATCCCGCTGGGTCGGATCGGTGAGCCCTCGGACATCGCCGGCGTCGCCGTGTTCCTGGCGGGCGAGACGTCGTCCTGGATGACCGGGCAGACCATCGTCGTCGACGGCGGCGCACTGGCCGCCCCCTGACGACCGGGATCGGTGTCGAAGCGGCACGGACCACCGTGCTCGACAATGCGAGAGGAAGTTGTGATGACGCGCGAGGTGGTACACGAACCGCTCGCCGTGCCGACCATGGCACTCCTCGCCTCTGCCGCGGGGGCGAAGCACGGAACGCGAACCGCGATTCGGTTCAAGCGCAACGGCGAATGGCTCGAACGGACCTACACCGACATGGCCGCGGATGTGCGCCACTTCGCCCGCGGCCTGCTGGCCCTGGGCGTGGCGGCCGGCGAGCACATCGCGATATGCGCTGAAACCCGCGCCGAGTGGACGGTCTGCGATCTCGCCATAGCCGAGGTCGGCGCGGTGAGCGTTCCCGTCTACCCGACCAACTCGGCGGCCGAGTACGAGTGGATACTGCAGGACGCGGACGTGCGGGTGGCGATCTGCGGAAATGTCCAGGAGCTCGCGAAGGTCACCGCCCTGAAGCCAGGACTCCGGCACCTGGACCACGTGATCTCGATCGATCCGGCCACGAGCCCGGAACCGGTCGCGATGACGATGGCCGACGTCGTCGAGAGGGGGCGGCAGGTACCGGCCGAGGATGTGGAACGACGTGCGCGGGCTGTCACCCCCGAGCGGATCGCGACGATCGTCTACACCTCCGGGAGCACGGGCAACCCCAAGGGATGCCTGTTGAGTCACGGCAACTGGCGCGCAGCGCTCGACGCGGACCAGATCAACCTTTCGCCGACGCCGGACGACGTGACCTACCTGTACCTGCCGTTGTCCCACCTGATCGCCCGCGCGGTGCAGTTCCTCAGCTTCGAGAACGGCGCGACCCTCGCGTACTTCGGCGGGAACACCAGCCGGATCGCGGAAGAGCTGCCGGACGTCCGCCCGACCATCCTCCCGTCCGTGCCGCGGTTGTTCGAGAAAATCTACGGTGCCGTGTCGGGCCTGGTCGGGACGCAGTCGGAGAAGGCGGTGTCGGCGCACGTGCAGGGCCGGTTCGGCAATCGACTGAGGATGGCCATCACGGGTGGCGCGCCGATCGCCCCGGAGATCCTGAACTTCTTCTCCGGGCACGGGGTCCCGATCTTCGAGGGGTACGGGATGACCGAGACGACGGCGGTCATCTCGATGAACAGGGAGGAGGCTTGCAGGATCGGGACGGTCGGTCGTCCGGATGCGGGCGTCGAGGTGCGGATCGCCGAGGACGGCGAAGTCCTCGTCCGGGGGGCGAACGTGTTCGTCGGCTACCACCGCAACCCGGAGGCCACGGCGGAGGTCGTCGACAACGGCTGGCTCCGCACCGGTGACCTCGGATCGCTCGACACCGAGGGCTTCCTGACCATCACCGGCCGGAAGAAGGAGGTCATCATCACGTCAGGCGGCGACAACCTGACGCCCGCCAACCTGGAGAACGAACTGCGGCGCTGTCGCTGGATCGCCGAGGCGGTGTTGATCGGCGACCAGCGACCGTACCCGGTCGCGTTGATCACCCTGGACCCGGCGGAGATCTTCCCGTGGGCGCAGGAGAAGCAACTCCCGGCGGATCTCGCCGTGCTCGCCGTCAACCAGGATGTCCGCGACCTGATCCGGGACGAAGTGGACCGGGTCAACTCGGCGTTCGCCCCGACCGCACGGGTCCGGCGGTTCGAAATCCTGGCGAAGTCGCTGTCGGTGGCCGACGGCGAACTGACCGCCACCCTGAAGGTGAGGCGCCCCGCGGTCGCGGAACGCTACTCCGATGTCATCGACGAGATCTACGCCCGACCTTCCTGAGGATGCGGCAGGACGCCGGTGAGCTGTGCTGAGCGATGGTGCCCGGTCCGGCATCCCCGCCCTCGCCGCGCACACCTGCCTCAACCAGCACTGTTGCTGTGACCGGCTGAACTCGAGGTCGGCGCTTGTGCCCGGGCTGTGGTGCGGTCGAGCTCGTCGAGCTGGTGCCGAATGCGCTCGGCGTCACCGCCTCGTTCCTGTGCCCGGTACAGCTCCAGTGCCTCCCGCCACGCCGCACGGGCTTCTTCGCGACGCCCCAGGGCGGTGTGGGTGTGGCCGAGCCGGTCGAGGGTGGCGGCCTCGTCGTAAGGACTGTCGAGGTCGCGGAACAGGGCGAGGGCGCGGCGGTAGTGCTCCAGGGCTCCGACGTGGTCGCCGGTGCGGTGCGCGATGAACCCCAGGCTGTCCAGGGAATCGGCCTCGCATTCGTGGTCGTCGACGCGGTGGGCCAGGTGCAGGGCGGCCTCGCAGGAGGCGCGAGCCGCCTCGTGGTCGCCGAGGTGCGTCTGCATCCAGCCCACCGTGTTGAGCACCATGCTTTCCACCACCGGGTTGTCCAACTCCGAGCACAACCGAAGGGCACGGGTGGCGTGCTCCAGCGCCCGCTGGTGGTCGCCCCGCTTCTCGCAGGCCCGGGAGAGGGTGTACTGGGCGCGGACCTGGGCATCGCGGTCGCCGGTGTGCTCGGCCAGCCTCAGGGCGTGGGTCAGGTGCTCCGCGGCCTCGTCGTGCGCCCCGATGTGACCGGCCGCGTCACCCAGCAGGCGGTGGGCCAGGCTGCGGACGGCCGGGTCGTCGTCGCGGTCGGCGGCGGCCACTCCCCGCCGCCACATCACGACCGCGTCGTGGAGGTACCCGTGCCGCACTTGGAAGGTGTCCAGGCACCAGGCCAGCTGCCAGACCTGCGCAGCCCAGTCGTGGTCGGCGGCGAGGCGCTGGGCGGCCAGCAGCGAGGTGTGCTCGTCGGCGAACCACCGCAGCGCCGCGGCCTGGTCGTCCAAGGGCTGGGGACGGCAGCCGGAGACGGGAGCGGCGAGCCTGGTCGGTGCGCGGTTCGGGTCCAGCAGCCGATCCGCGGCGTGGGCGGTGTGGAGGTAGAAGTCCACCACCCGACGCAGTGCCGCCTGCCGCGACGACTCGGCCAGCTCGTGGGCGAGGGTGGTGGCGTAGTCGCGGATGAGGTCGTGCATGGCGTAGCGGCCGTGGGCGCGCCTGTCGACGAGAGAGGCGCCTTCCAAGGCGTTGAGCGCCTTGCGCGTTTGTTCCGCCGACAGGCCGGTGAGGGAAACCGCGGCAGGCAGGCCGATGTCCGGGCCGGGAGCGACGCCCAGCAGTGCGAACACCTCCTGTTGCCCGGCGGTCAGGCCGCGCAGGGACCACGACAGCACGGCGGGCAGGCTGGCCGCGGGATCGTCGTCGTCCAGCAGCTCCAGACCCAGTTCGCGCAGCTCCGCGACGAGTTCGGCGAGCGGGACCCGCGGGTGCAGGCGGGCATGGCGGGCGATGATCGCCAACGCCAGCGGGTAGTGCCAGCACAGCTGGACCAGTTCGTCGGTCGCCTCGGGTTCGGCGGCCACCCGCTGCTCGCCGAGGCGCTCGACCAGGAGGGTACGGGCCTCTTCCCCGGACAAGGTGTCCAGTTGCAGGTGGCGGGCGCCGTGCCGGTCGATCAGCGAGGCCAGCTTGGTGCGGCTGGTGACCAGGACGGCGCACGCGGGGGTGCCGGGGAGCAACGGGGTGACCTGGTCGGTGGTGGCGGCGTTGTCCAGCACGATCAGCATTCGCCTGTCGGCGATCAGGCTGCGGTACAGCGCCGTCTGCCCGTCGAGGTCGGCGGGCAGGCTGCCCGGGGCGACACCGAGTGCGTCGAGGAAGCCGCGCACCGCCACCACGGGGTCGAGGGGCCGGCTGTCGGGGCTGAAACCGCGCAGGTCGACGAACAACTGCCCGTCGGGGAACCGGTCGGCGTGGCGGTGAGCCCAGTGCAGCGCCAGCCAGGTCTTGCCGATGCCGCCCGCGCCGGCGAGGGCGGAGATCACCACCACGCCGGCCGGGTCCGAGGTGTCGGGCGCCGAGGTGTTCAGCGCGGTGTCGAGCCGGTCGAGTTCGTCGCGGCGGCCGACGAACGCCGCCGGCGGAGCGGGTAACTGGCGCGGCACCACCGCCGGAAGGGCGCTCTCCGCAGCCGCGGGCACGGTCGGGCCGGTCAGGGTGGGGTCGACGGTGAGGATGCGCCGGTGCAGTTGCTGCAGTGCCGGGCCGGGATCGATGCCCAGTTCCTCGGCCAGCCGTCGCCGGGTGTGCTGGTAGTGCTCCAGCGCGTCGGCCTGGCGGCCGCAGCGGTACAGCGCGAGCACCAGCTGCCCGGCCAGGCGTTCGTCCAGGGGGTCCTGGGCGGCCCGAGTGACCAGCTCGGGCAGCAGCTCGCCGTGCCGGCCGCACTCCAGCGCCCAATCGGTCCGGTCGGCTCGGGCCGCGGCCTGTTCCCGGCGCAGGTGCTCCCGCGTGGTCTGGGCCCATGCGGTGTCCAGCCCGGCCAGCGGCTCGCCCCGCCACAGCGCCAGCGCTTGGTCGACCAGCGCCAGGGCGCCGCGCGGATCGTCGCTGTCGCGGGCCTGGGCGAGCAGGTGGCGGAAGCGGTGCAGGTCCACGCTGCCCGGGACGGCGGTCAACTGGTAGCCGGTGTCACTCCACGTGATCGTCATCCCGGTGCCGTCCAGTGCCCGGCGCAGGTTGGACACGTAGGTCCGCAGCACCGACCGTGCCCGGGCCGGCGCGTGCCCGCCCCACACCCCCTCGGTCAAGCGGTCCACCGACACCGCGCGGTCGGCCTCGGTCAACAGCACCGCCAGCACCGCTTTCTGCTTGGCGTGCCCGAGCGGCACCGGCACGGAGTTCCACCGGACTTCCAGGTTGCCCAGCACGCAGGCCGCGACCTCCGGTGGTGCGCCTTGCTCGCCGTCGCCTACCACCAGTCCTGTGTACCGAACACGACCAGGCGGTTCAATGCGAGTCGAGTGCGTGTCGAATTCCGCATCACGACAGCGGCTCCCACGGCCGGTCCGAGCCGGGACGGTCGGAGGTCGCGAACCGCCACCGGTGCCCGACCCCGACGGAGGAAAGCGAGAGACCGTCACCAAGACTTGGTGCACCGGGCTGCCGAACTCCGCGGGCGCGCCCGCCTCCGACAGCCACAGCCGCACCCCGTGCCGCTCGCACTCCCCCACCAGCGCATCGAGCCCGCGGCCACGATCACCCCGCGGCCGGCCACCGGCCTGGCCGAGGTCTCGCGCTGCCGCCCTTCGGGCGTACCCGGGATGGCGGGCGGCGCAGCCGGCCATCCAGCGCCACCCGCTCTGTCGACGTGCTCGTCACGATGACCGTCCTCGGTCGTCCGGGGTTCGCCACGGCGACACGGACGAGCACCGGCTACGACAAGAGAGCAACAGATTCACTCGAATGCCGCACCCTTGAGCTTCCCCCGGTAGCCGGTGGTTTTCCAGACGTGGTCCGACAGGGCCTGGAGGGAGTCGTCCGTGGCACGAACACCAGGGGGTGAAGATCCTGGAAGGCGCGTTGACACGGGCGGCCGGCGACGAACCGAAGCTCCAGGCGGTGCGCGAGTACCGCGACGAACTCGTCGAACGGATCAAGGGGTCGAAGCCGCGTCCGGGCGCTTGAGCGCGACCCTGACCACCTCCGGGTCGTAGATCGTCCAGAACGGGGGAAGTGAGGCGCGCAGGAAGCCGCCGTGACGGACGTGACCGCGTTGCGGACCCGGCCGGGCTCGCAACGCTTCGCGTGTCGCGTCCCACGTGTACGTTCGCCTGTCGCGGGGCACCCGGACCGGTGTCGACCTCGTGAAGGCGGTTCGGGTGGATCCAGGGCGTGACAGGCTTCGTGTGGCAGTGGTCGTCCACCCGGTCGCCGTGGTGGATCACCCCGGGTTCCGGGACCTGGTATCCCGTACCGCCCGCGACCGCGGCTGGTGCGAGCCGCGGTGGTTCGAGACCACCCGTGACGATGCCGGGACAGGGGTGACGGCACTCGCCCTGCGCGACCACCCGCGGCTGGTCCTGGCGTGTGGTGGGGACGGCACGGTGAACGCGGTGGCCGCCGGGTTGGCGCACACCGGCGTGGCGATGGGAATCGTGCCGATCGGCACGGGCAACCTCGTGGCCCGGAACCTGGGGATCGGCAGCGGGGTGCAAGACGCCGTCACGTCGGCGTTCGACGGGGTGGACCGCCGCGTCGACATGGGTCTGCTGGACGGCCGCCCTTTCGTCGGCATGGGCGGCATCGGTCTGGACGCGGAGATGGTCCGCGACACCTCGCCCAGGATGAAACGCATCCTGGGATGGCCCGCATACCTACCGGCGGTCCTCAAGGGCCTGAGGTCGGGCGCCGGCAGGGTGACCGTCCGGTTGGACGACGGCCCCTGGCTGACCCGCCGCGTCCTGGGCGCGGTCGTCGGCAACATAGGCGCCTTGCAGGGCGGGGTTTCCCTCCTGCCGCAGGCGGATCCCGCCGACGGGCTCCTGGACCTGGCCTTGCTGCGTAACGTGCACACCAGGGGTTGGCTCGTCACGGCGGGACGCCTGATCGGTTCCCGCCGGGTGGACGGACCGGCGGTGGAGCGGTTCCGGTTCCGACGCCTGGAGCTGCGCAGCAGCCGCACCAAACCGTTCGAGGTCGACGGAGAAGTCTGCGGAACAACCAGGTCGCTGAAGGTCGAGGTGGACCCCGGAGCGCTCGTCGTCAAGGTGCCGACGTGAACTCGACGATCCCCGTCCGCTCGAAAGCCGTCGTCGATCGCCGGCTGCGATCAACACTCCGGGTGACCGCGAGAGCGCTGGCGCGGTTGCCGCGCGAGCATGACGACCTGCACGCGGCGAGCATGGTCGGAACCGAGGATGCCTCACTCCCCTGCCCGGACCGGCACAGCACCAGCGACGGCCGGCAGGTGACCGCCGCCACGGTTGCCCGTCGCGCGAGGGCGCACCGATCCTGCCGGGGGCTGCGCTGCTCCGTGATGAGCTCTTGGCAGGAGTTGGGAGACGGGTTCAGGACAGCGACCGCAGGCGTTGCGCCTTTGCCGGCCCGTCGATGTGACCGGCGGTGATCGCCGGGCTGGCGGCGCTCGACTCCCTCAACCCCGCCACGATCGCCGGCGTGACCCTGATCCTGCTCGCCCCGTTGCGCCGTCCGGAACTGACGGCGCTGGCCTACGTGAGCGGCGCGTATCCCGTGGTGCTCGCGGTGGGGACCGCGCTGTTCGTCGGAAGCGGCGAACTCGGTGGGGTCGTACAGGACGCGGGGGCATGGGCGCGCCACCACACCGGGATGCCCCCGTGTGAAGGACATCGAAGTCGAGCAGAAGTACGCACTGCCCGACGCCCCCGCCCTCGTCGACCGGCTCACCGCGTCGGCCACCACCACGGTCAGACCAGCCGACCGCAGAGCCGCGCTGCACCTCGACACGTCGCCGGCCAGTCCTCGGCCGCCTCGTCAACGGGTAAGAACCCATGTCGCCTGACCCGCCGGGCAGACCGTTCCCACGGCCGGACCCCGTGGCCGACGTCTGGCACCCCACAGGCATCGCCCGCCTTCACGATCGCGCCCTCATCGACTGACCGAGGAGCGCTCGGCCGACAACCACAAGGCGAGTTGCGTGGCACTCCTCAGCAGGGGGTGGGAACCGAGCCGGTCAGACCGCGTAGGTAGCGGGCCGTATTCGCCTCGTCGAGGGCGCCGTTGGCGGAGCACAGCGCGTCTGCGGCAGCGGCGACATCGATCCGCCACAGCGTCATCCCGCTCTCCGCGTCCCTTACGAGGATCCCGTTGGCGGGCGTCGGTTTCAGCGGCACGGTGTCCGGGCAGGTCGCCTGTTCGGGGACAGGTCGCCGGTGCCACGCCGCCCCCTGCACACCCTCCGCGACATCCCACGAGATCACGCCGCCGGACCTGCAATCCGCTTGGACTACCGTGTCACCATCGGAGGTGAAGGCGATCCAGCCGTACGCGTCCCCGCCTCGGAGGTACCGGCGTTCCTCCGGATGGGTGAGATCTACCAGGACAACCCGCCCGTCGATGTCGGCGATTCCCAGGGTGGCCCCGTCCTCGGTGATCGCCAGGGCTCGAGCAATGACCGGTTCGGAGACGCGCACCGGATCGACGTAGCGATGGCCATCCCAACGCCAGATCTCGACAACCGAGCCACCCTCGCTGACTCTGGCGGAGACGGATCTGAGCGAAAGAGCGAGGAAGCGGCCGTCGGAGGTGGTGACGAACCCACCGCCAGTGGACTCCCTCACCGGGAAGACCTGCACGACCTCGCCTGTCGCGACGTCGAGGAGACCGGGGCCGCCGTCGGACTCGACCAGCAGCCGCGTGCCGTCACCGACGAACGCGACACCCACTGCGCCGTCCAGCACCGCCCCGGGCCATGCCCTCGGCCACCGCGCGATGGCAGCGCCGGTGTCGGCGTCGAGGACGTGAACGGATTCCTCCTCCAGGACGGCGAGCCGCCGCCCATCCGGGCTGAGCGCCATCCTTGGCTCCTCCGGCCACAAGCCGGTCTGGAACTGCCGGCGCGTCTCCAAGGTCGACAGGTCCACGACGTCGATCCCGTCCTTCCGGCCGAACGCCGCCACCGGTGCCCGTGCCGCGACGGCTGCCGACAGGATCGGCCGTGAATTCGGTGTGCTCGCCGGCGACCGGTGGTCGACGGTCGGTGTGGACACCACGACGTCACCGTTCATACTGATCGAGACGACCACGTCACCCGTTCCGGACAGCGCGGAATCCACCGTAGCCGAACGGTGGGTAACCAGGTCGGTGCTGCGGCCGGTCACCGTGTCGACCGCCACGATCCGCGTCCCCGACGTCGCCGCGATGGTCCGGCCGTCAGCAGACACGTCCACCGTGGTGCCCGGGGTCATGCCGGCCAGAGGCACGTCGTCAAGCCGCGCTCCGGTCTCGTGCCACCGCTGGACGACGCCCTCCCCGACCAGGAAGAGTTGGCGCGCATCGTGCGCAACAGCGTGCAATCGCCCCTCGTCCGGGACCACTACCGGATCGCCGGACCAGGAGGCGGTTTCCAGACGCAAGGCGTGGATGCCGTCGGGGAACGACACGTACAAGTACGTGCTGTCGCGGTCGAACTCCACCATCGGCATCGAGGGCGGCGCAGGCCGCGTGGGCACGACCACCTCCTCCCCCGTGTCGACGCGCCAGAGCCGCACCGTCTGCACGTCCGAATCCGAGTCGACGTGCGTCATCCACCGGCCATCGGGAGAAAGATCGAAGTCGTCGACCATGCCGGCACCCGGGACAGTGCGGACGACCTTCCGTTCGGCGGTGTCCCAGACAATGAGGTCGCGGCCGTCGGAGGCGACGAGTACCGACCCGGTGCGGTCGAACGAGAGGCCGTTCCAGGTCATGCCGAACTCCGGCTCCGGCTTGCCGGTGCGCAGCCGTCCCACCTCTCGACGCTCCCGCACGTGCCACATCGTCACCTCCGGGTCACCCTCGTGGGCGAACGCCACGACCGACCCGTCACCGGTGACCGCGACTCGGGATGCCGTGCCGGAGGATGCGTGCATGAAGGTACTGGGCTGGTCACTTCCTCGCCGCGGGTAGGCCAGGATGTGGCGGTTCTCGTCCAGCCTGCGCAGCAGCGCCCCACCCGATTCCGCCGTTCCCGCCACCGCGCGGGATGCCAGCGCCAACTGCGCGGCGAGCTGCGGGTCGGTGGCGGTTCGCACGTCGGACTCGGCGGCCAGTGCGCGGGACAGCGCGACCCGGGCCTGCGCGTCGGCGCGGTCTCGCTGCTCCAGCGCGACGCCGCGCTGCCAGAAGGCGACACCGCCGGCGACCAGCGCGAGGACCAGCAACCCGGACAGCACCGAGACCAGCCGCCGCTGCTGCCGCACGTCCTCGCTGAACAACCGGTCCTTGGCCACGCCGTGGATCGCCGCCGCCACCGCCGCGGCCGAGTCGCGGAAACCCGCGCGCTCGATGCGTTCCCGGTGGCCGCGCAGGTCGATCCACAACGGTTCGGCGTCGAACCACCCGCGCGCCGCCTCGGGCAGCGCGGTGGACCGGTCGTGGTCGAAGTCGCCCGCCGCGTCGTCCCAGACCAGCTCGCCGGCGGTGAGGACGAGGAAGAAGTCGTCGCGCGAGCGCTCCTCGCGCCACAGCGCGACCTCCTTGCCCACCCACGTCGACGCGGCGGACTCGGGCGAGGCCAGCAGCACGAACGTCCGCGACCGCAGCAGCGCGCGCTCGATGGCCGTCCACAGGTTCGGTGCGGCGGCCAACGCCGTGTCGTCGCGGAACACCCGCAACGCCGACATCCGGTACCAGCGTCGCCCCAGCCGGTGCAGCGTGCGCTGGAGCGCCTTGGCGACCGGTCGGTCACCGCGATGGCTGTAGGAGATGAAGCTGTCGTAGTCCGTCCCACTCACCAGGTACCAGTCTCCGCATCGAGGGGTCGACCGAGCCGTCGAGTGTAGGAGACTCCTTCCGATCCCCGCAGCGGTTCACCGGCACGACACCCGTCCGACCGCTTGTTGCGGCACCGGCAGACGGTGAGCGGTGGATCCACCAGTACAAGGCGGCGCCGACAGCGCACAACGTCATCCGCAGCGTGTGGTCGACGAACCACCCGGGCGATCACGAGGATGGTGAGCCCGCTCCGTCAACCCGAACGGGCGATGACCGCGGCTTGGGCGTCGCAGTAAGCCCTGCCCAACGCGTACGGCACGACCTATGATCAGTCGTGCGCCAGTCGCAGGGGCCGGTTCGCACAAACCCGAGAAGAATGGCCGAAGCGTCGCCCGTACATGCTTCTCGTCCACGAGTGAAGCAAGACCTTCGGACGACCGAAGTGCGGCTCCGAATCCCTGGGATCGACGGAGGCCCTCGTCCTACCGGTTCGCCCAGGTGCACGAAGGGGGTGGTGGATGACAACGGAGAACACGGCGCATGCCCAGTCGATAGCGGCGATGGTCCAAGCCGGTGTCATCAACGGCGGGGTCACCTTGCACACCGACCGAGCGCCCTCCTCGATTCCCTACAACCTGCCCTCCGGCACGCGCCGCTTCGTCGGCCGCGCGGCCGAGATCCGACGGCTGAACGAGCTGGTGACGTCGTCGTCCGGCAGCCGGGTCTGCGTGCTCGACGGACCGCCCGGAATAGGCAAGACCGCCTTGGCCGTTCGTTGGGCGGACGTTCAACGCGAGTTGTTCCCGGACGGCCAGGTTTACGTCGACCTGCGCGGTTTCGACGAGACGCGAGCCGCGCTCGACTCCGGTACCGCGGCCTGGTTGGTCCTCAACGCGTTGCACGTGCCGCTGGCGTCCATTCCGCCTGACCCCGACGCCCGGACGGGGTTGCTGCGCGGCATGCTCCACCAGCGGCGGTTGCTGTTGATCCTGGACAACGTGCGCGACAGCGCGCAGGTCCGGCCGCTGCTGCCCACCTCGCTCGATTGCTTCACGCTGGTGACCGCGCGGCACCGTCTCGACGGCTTGGACGTGCACCACGACGCCGAACGCATCCCGTTGGGGCCGCTGACCACCGAGGAATCCGTCCAGTTGCTGGCGAGGCGGTTGGGCACCTCCCGCGTCGAGTCGGAGAACAAGGCCGTGGAGCGCATCGTGGCGGCCTGCGGTGGACACCCTTTGGCGCTGAACATCGTCGCCGCACGCGCCGCAGACGAACCGGCCAGCCTGCTGACCCCCGTCGTCAAAGCCCTGGAGAGCAAGGACGCAGCCCTGGACACCCTCCGGATGCCGGACGTGGCCGACATGCGGGCGGTCTTCGCCCTGTCCTACGACAACCTGGTACCAGCGGTGGCAGAGGGGTTCCGGACGTTGGCGCTGCACCCCGGCTCGGAGTTCAACGCATCGGCTGCGGCGGCGATGATCGACGGCGACCTCTTCCAGGCTCGCGAGGTCATCAGCGAACTGATCCGATGCCACCTGCTGAGCCGCACATCGGCCGGTCGATACGCGTTCCACGCGTTGACCCACGCCTTCGGCGCGGACACGGCGAAGCGGTTGGACTCCGCGCAACGGTGTGCGTCGGTACTCGTCGCGCTGCTCAACCACCAGGTGCACGCGGCGAGTCGCGCCGACCGGCTCATCAACGCCCACCGACGGCCCGTGCCGATGGAGCCCTGCCTGCGCCCGGACCTCCTGCCGAGCCTCGCGAACCGCGCCGACGCGTTGGCGTGGTTCGACGCGGAGTACGACAACGTCCTCGCCGCGATCGGCGTCGCAGCCGAGAACGAATTCCACCCGTACGTCTGGCAGCTCGCGTGGACGACGTCGAACTTCGCGTACCTGACCGCGCGCCGACAAGAGTGGATCGACACCCACGCGACTGCTCTGGTCGCGATCCGGAAACTCGGCGACGCCCAGGTCGAGGTCCGGTTGCAGCAGCAGCTCGCCCGGGCACATCGGGAGAACGGCGACCACGAGCGATCCGCGGAGCTGTACCTCGAGGCGCTCGACAACCTGGACATGCTCGGCGACGTGCCAGGACGCGCGAACGCCTTCAACGGCCTCGCTGCGGCGCACTTGCACGCCCGCTCGTTCGATCGAGCCCTCGACGCCGGGTCACGTGCCCTCGAACTGTACGAACTCCTCGGTGACGACACCGGGACCGCCAGTACCGCCGGCCTGCTCGGCCAGGCGTGCCGAGCCCTGCGCGAGCCGGTTGAGGCCAAGCGCTACCACCAGCGCGCCGAAGAGCTGTACACCCGGTCGGGCAACCTCTACGGGCTGGCGCACGTCGCCGACTCGATGGCGGACCTGGAGTCGGACGCCGGCCGAGTCGGTCCGGCCGGGACGCACCTCAAGCGGGCGGTAGAACTACACCACCAGGTGGGCAACCTGAATTACGCGGCCAAGTCGTGCCGGCGACTGCGCGCACTGCTGCCCGACTCTGACCCGCTGGCGCAACTGCTGTCCGCAGCGATCGCCGCGCTGGAGGACAACCGCACGGCGGCGGCATCCGCGCTGGTGCGCGCAATCGCGCGGCCGGGTTGACCTGTGGGGTGCCAGGACCCTGCAGTGGGGTACCGAGCTGCGGCGACTCTGCCCCTGGGCCTTCCGGGGGGGTGATCGTGAGGTGTGGCATTACGACTGCTGCACCCACGGCGAGTTCACCTGGTCGTCGCAATACTTCGATGACGGAGGTGCGCGCACGGGAGCCGGCGACGGGCGCAGGCGGTGCGTCACGCGCGGCCCGGCGCCGCCGTGGCCGGGAGCGCGGGCCGGTAGGGGTGGGCGGTGCCGCGGGTGGAGGTGATGCGCTCGTGGACGCTGGGGTGGACCTCGTCCCCGGGGGCGATGACGCGGTGGTGCCGGCCGGGGCCGACGAGGGCCCAGGCGATGCCGTTGGGGTGGATGGCGCCGAGGGCGTGGGTGGACGGCGGGCCGTCGTCGATGGGCACCGTGACGTGCCGCAGGTACGCGGCGGGGTCGACGCGCAGCCCGGCCGTGACGGCGCCGCGGAGGACCCAGTGCAACGCGATGTCGGACAGGCGGTGGTCGTCGGGGAAGGTGCCCCCGACGTCGCTGTGCGCACCGGCGAACCACATCTCGCGCAGCCGCCCGCCGTGGCCGGTCTCCGCCCGGTGGAAGCGGTACTCCTCGTAGTGGCGGCGTCGTTCGTCGATGGCCAGCGCGTGCCTGCCGCACGTGACGTTGGGCAGTTTCCGGGTGAAGGGCCAGCGGGCCTGCTCGTAGCGGGCGCGCCAGTTCAGCCAGCCGACCGTCTTGACGGTGTCCCACACGCCCAGGTAGCGGATCTGCGCCGCGAAGCGCCCGGGGAAGTCGGGGTTGCCGAACTTGTCCTGGAAGTCCGAGCACGAACTCCAGAACGCGGCCTCGTCCCGCCCGCGCCCGGCCCTGCCGCTGCGGGTGTAGAGCTTGAGCGCGTAGGGCACGAGGTTGTCCGCTCCGGGCCGCAGCAGGCCGACGGTGCGCAGCAGGCCGGCGAGGGCTCGGGCGGTGTAGGCACCGCGGCTGAACCCGAACAGGAAGATCCGGTCCCCCCGGCGGTAGAAGCGCATCAGGAAGCGGTACGCCTCCTCGATGTTCTCCCGCACGCCGTAGCCCACGACCACGCCCGCGAACCGGGTCGCGGCCTTGCCCAGGCCGGTGACGGCGCCGCGGGCGCCCATCGTGCCGACACCCGGGCTGTAGTAGACCACCTGCCCCTGGTCCTTGACCGCGATGTCGTAGGCGCGGGCGACGTTGGTGGTGCCGGCTTCGGGTTCGTTGCAGGTGCCGTCCAGGCACAGCACGAGGTTGCGGCCGGTGTCCTCGGGTCGGCGGGTCGTCACACGTCCTCCACGTGGTCGGGCGGGGCGGGTACCGCGACGTGCGCGGCACGAGGGGGCAGCGCGGCGCCGACGTGATCGAGCCGCTCACTCGACCAGCGGTGGAACGGCCGGTGACCGTTCCTCCTGCCCCGCTGCCGGCGAGGCAGGAGGACGACGGGCAGGGGACGACGGGGGCGACGACCGTCCGTCGTCAACCGCGGTGCCGGGACCGCGTGCCGCGCGGTTGGCGGGGCGGGATGGCGATGAGGGTGCGGTAGTGGCCGGGCGGGTGGGGCTCGCCGACGGGGCGGTGGTCGACCTCGACCCAGGCGTGGGCGGCGAAGGGGTGGGTGCGCACCCCCGTGCACCAGGTGGGCCAGGTGCCGCGGGCGCGGCAGAGCAGGGCGGTGGCGATCGAGCGCTGCAGGCAGCCCTGCCCCGCGCAGCGCAGGCTGACGGAGACCACCTCGACACGGGCGGCGGCGGCCTGGGCCGCGGTGGCGGGCCGGGCGCCGCGGCGGGCGGTCGCCAGGACGGCGCGCAGGCGCCGGGGGCTCACCCCGGTCAGCGGCCGGGCGAGGGCCACCGCGAGCAGCGGCAGCAGGCGCCGGTGCACGGGCAGGCGGACGCGCTGTTCGAGGGTGACGGGGACGGTCATGGCCCGGTCACCAGGTTCGCCGCCCGGAGCCGGTCGGTGATGGTCGTGACGTCGGCCCTGGCCCGCTCCGGGGACAGGCCGTGGCGGGTGGCCAGGTCGGCGGCGACCCGTTCCGGGGGCTGGTCGGCGAGCAGGGCGTGCAGGATGCGGGTGCCCGTGGGGTTGAGCTGCCAGTAGCGGCCGCTGCGTTCGTCGAGCAGCACGGTGCCGTGCTCGGTGTCGGTGGTGGTCACGTCAGGGCGCAGGCGCAGGCGCAGGTTCATCGTTGCTCCCGGGGTCCGGTGCGGTCATCGCGTGCGGGGTGGCGGCGGTCGCGGAGGTGAGCGCGGAGGTGGCCGCGGTGGTGGCGCGGAGCCAGGTCTCGCAGCCGATCAGGTCCTCCAGCGCGAACAGGGCCGTGTTGTCGGCTTGGGGCGCCGTCATGCGGTCGCGGAGCGCGTCGGGGTCGACCAGGCCGGCACGAACCAGGGCGGAGTCGGCGAAGAGGGCCAGCACGGCGGGCAGGTTGCGGGCCAGTCCGTCGCGCACGTCCTGCCCGAACTCCCCCTTGGTCGTCCGGGCGGAGATCTCCGGCGGCAGGATGCCGCGCAGGGCCTCGGCCTGCAGCGGCCGGTATCGCCAGGGGGTGCGTCGCTCGTGCGCGCGCACCGACAGGGCGACGTCGACGACCCGGTCGTCGAAGCAGGGCATCTCCAGCCGCACACCGGCCTGCGCGAACACCCGCGCCAACGACCGGTAAGCGGGTCCGCTGCCGCCGAGCACGGCGAGGGTGGCGTGCTGCCCGCGCTGCGGTGCCAGGGGCTCGGCGTGCTCGGCGGTGGCGCGCAGCACCCGGCGGGCGGCCGCGACCGCCTCCGGGGTCGCCCACGCCGAGGCGCGCAGCGCGGGGCCCCACCGCAGGCACGTCGGCGCGTAGGGCGAGGGCCGCGGCCCGGTCAGCAGGTCGGCCTGCTCGCGCCACCAGGCGTCCGGGCCGCGCCGGTCGGCCAGCGCCCTGATCACCCCCGACCACGGCCAGCGGCGCAGCGCGCGGAAGCCGCGCAGGTGGGTCAGCGCCGCCTGCGGCCGGGTGCGCAGCAGGTCGTGCAGGTAGGCGGGGCTCTCGTGGAAGACCTCGTCCCCGCCGTGCCCGGCCAGGTGCACCCCCACGCCGTGCTCGGCCAGCAGGAGCGCGGTGCGGGTGGTGCGGGCCAGGGTCCGGGCGAACCGGTACGGGGCCTCCGGGTCGCCGGGGCGGCCGGGATCGCTGAACAGGGCGGGCAGTTCGCGCTGGGGCACGACCAGGTGGCGGGCCGCCGGGAGCGCTGCCGCGGCGCGGGCGGCGAAGGCGGCGTCGTCGTTGCCCGCCTCGGCCTCGCCCCACCGCAGCGTCACCAGCCCCGCGCCGGCGTCGGCACCGGCGGCCAGGAAGCACAGCGAGGTGGAGTCCACCCCGCCGGACAGGTCGCTGCCCCACGGACCGGTGTCGGGGCGGCGCGCGGCCACGGCCTCGGTCAGCGCCTGCCGCAACCGCCGCGCCCCCACCGCCAGCGGCACCTCCGGGGCCGGCGGAACCCACCGGCGCACCTCACGCGCGGCGCGACCGTCGGCCTCCACGCGCAGGTAGTGGTCGGACCGCACGGCGTGCACGCCCCGCCACAGCGGGCGCCCCGCCAGCGGCGGCGGTTCCCGCCCTCCGCACACCACCCGGGCCGCCAGCAGCTCCTCGTCCACGCCCGCACCGGTCAGCGCGGCCAGCCAGTCGGCGCGGTCGCCCGCCACCACCAGCCCGTCGTGGCGCGTGTGGAACACCTGCCGCAGGCCGCTGAGCGTGCCCTGCGCCCGCACCACCCCGTCGACCGAGACCACCACGTGCGCGCAACCGGCGAACGTCGACGCGCCGAAGTCCTCCACCCGTCCGATGCGCGCGGCGACCTCGGCCGCCCCGGCGGCGGTGACCGGCGACGTGCCGATCACCGCCACCAGGGTGGACCCGCTCCGGGCGAGGGTGAGCTCACCGGGCGCCCACGACCCCACCAGCCACGGCCGTCCCGAGGCGTGCGGCACGACCTCGCACCCGGCCACCGCACCGGTCAGCCCCGGCCACCACGACCGGGTTCCCGGCGCGTCCGGCAGCACCAACCAACCTCGCCCGGACATCAGCGCCTATCCCCGGTCGCCCTCGCTGTAGCCGTCGAAGAACCAATGGCCCCACCCGAGGGTGTCCTCGCTGAACCCGCCCACCTCCACCAGGGCAGGCGGCTCGTACGGCATTGCGGTCGTCATCTCCACGTCCATGTCATTCTCCTTGTCTTCCAACGGTTTTACGGCCACGTCCGGCCGCATCGGCTCGGTTTTCCCGTTCGGCGGCGGGAAAACGCCACCCGTCCCAGGAGCACCCCATGAGGGGACCCGCGACCACGGCACGTGCACGACCACCGCCCCGACAGGGCTACGGGTCCGTCTCAGACGGAGGGAGCGCCCGGTGAGCCCTCGGGGGGTGGCGGGCCCTCCGGGGGCGGGGTGATGGTGATGTCCACGCCGCCCCGGATGCCGGTGAGCAGCCGGACGTACGCGGGGACGTCGACGTGCGCGGGGAGGTACTGGGCGGAGATCGGTGGGCCGTAGACCGGGCGGATGGGCAGCACTCCCGCCCAGTGCCCGCCGCCGTCGGCCTTGTCGACGGCCGGTCCGCCGGTGCGGACCTTGGCCGAAGCGCGCTCGATCTCGACCCGGGTGATCGCCGTCCACCCCAGCTCGTCGGTGCTGGGCGGGCGCGAGTCGGCCCAGCGGCCGGGGGCCGCCTGCTCGGTGATCACCCGCAGGGCTTCCTCCTTCTCGTGCCGGTCCTCCACCAGGACAGCGTGCCCGTAGACCACCGCGGAGCGGTAGGCCACGGCGTTGTGCAGGGTCGAGCGAGCCAGCACGAGGGCGTCCACGTGGGTCACCGCCAGGCAGACCATCTTCTGCGGCACCGGCACGGCTCCCGACTTTTCCGGGGTGATCAACCGGGTCATCCGGGAGTCGCGGGAACCGTGCAGGTAGACGACGCCGGTGGGGTTGTCGGGCGGGCCCTTCTCCTGGAAGCCGTAGAGCCGGGGCAGGACGGCGGGCGCCTTGAGGTCGTACCGCGCGTCCGGGGGGCTGTCGGGGTCGGGGGCGGTGAACCCCACGTGGCAGTAGCAGCCCTCCTTGAGGATCGCGTGCACCGTCTTCTTGTCGTACTTGACCAGGTGCCAGGACATGTTGGAGGAGGGCCGGGTGTACTTGTCCGGTTCGTACCGCGGGGGTTTGGGCGGTCCCTGCACCGTCGGTTCGTCGGTGGTCATGTGTTCTCCGGTGGATCGGGTGACGTCCTGGTCGCGTCGAGTTCCGCGTCGGCTGTTCGCCTCGTTCCGCGACCGGACGCTAACAGGGGTTCGGAGCCGCGGACCACGAGTCACTCGGTCGGGTAATCCCAGGTGGAGCGCTGTCGAGACAGGGCAACGGCGCCCCACCATGTGGTGACGGCACATCCCCGGAGGTGAATCCGAACACCGATCGCGCTCGCGGCACGGCGACCGGATGTCATCCGGTAGTCGGAACTTCGCGCCTATCCGGTTGGTGCGCAACGAGGAACGCCTGCGAGCACCGCGCCCGCCCTATGTCGGTTCCGTACCCGCAGGTGTCACCGCGGGCATTCGCGCACGGCGCAGATCACCTCCCGGGCGGTCGACAACGCGGCCCGAACACCGGCAGGGGTCAACTCGATGAGCACGACCGAAAACCTCTCGGCTCTGCCCGAAACGGAGATAGACCCGCCTGCGGACAACGACTTCGCGCAGCAGAAGGCCAACTTCCTCGGGTACTGCGCCCGGTTGTGGGGTGGCGCGCTGCGCGAACCCGACGGCGACAGGCCGGTGGAACCCCACCAGTACTGGGGCTGCGTGCTGTCGATGGGCCGCACCGAGGGCAACGTCTACGCGATCACCCCTCGCTGACCCCGGCCCTGCCGCGGCCGGGCACGGGTCATGGCCGCGGCAGGGGCGCACGACGACAACGGATGACCACGGAGGAGACACGCGCGGGCTGATGACGGTCCTGCCGGCCACCACCACCGCCGCCCTGCTCACCGGCCCGGCGACCGCAGCCCAGGCCGGTCCGCTGCACGTCGGCTGCCGGTACGGGGCGCGGTCGGCGATGGACACGCCCTCGAGGTCGGGTGCTTCGACTGCGCATCGCGGGTGACCTACGAGGGAGCCGGCGCCATCACGATCAACGCGAGCGGCCGGACCTTTCCTGCTGAACGGTGGAGGGCGGCCCGGCGTCCGACTCGACCAGCGTCCACGACGCTCGGGGCTCTGGCTGCCTGCAACTGCCGTAGTGCTCCGGCCGCGAGCACTACCCCCAGCTCGGGAGGCGCCACGATCCGCTGTTCCCGTGGCCGGTGACGCGGCCACCGCCGGGCACGGGGCGACTCACCACCCCGGTGGTCGGCGCCCCGCTGCTCGATGCCCGTTCGTGCGCGCGGTCCCCGTCATTTCCACGGGACCTTCGTGGAGGTCCAGCCGGAGACCTTCCGGTCCTGGCGCCGGAGCGGCGACCTTCGGCGGTGACGGCGGCGACGTACAGGACGGTGCTGCTCTCGATGCCTTCACGCGTCACCCGAGACACTACAGACGACCGACTGCCCGAGGCTCAGCGAGCAGTCGGTCGAGCCCCGGTCGGCGATGACCTCGACGCCCGACCGCGTCAGGTCCTCGTCAGCGCGGTCAGCGCGGTGGGCGCCGTGACGGTGAGGGACGCCCAGGACGTCCCGGGGTCGCGGCGAACCCGACCCGGGTGTCGGTGCTCCGGCCGTCCTCCCCGACCGTGGTGGGCAGCAGCCCGACCGCGGTCCCCGCGGGCCTCGGTGACTTGACGACGAGGGTGGACTTGGTGTGCCCGGTGACCCCACCGCACACCGGCAGAGGAAGTGCTCGGTCGCGGTACCGCCGGCGAGGGTACCTCGCCGGCATACCGAGGAGCCGCCCTCACGGCCGGCAGACGCGACACCGGGGTCACCGCTCCCCTCGACCGGATGCCCCGACCGGAGCGCGGATCCGGGTCGCCCGCGCGGCATGCCCGCCCGGGTCACCGTGTCGCCCCCGCCTCGGGCGTGCCGACGGACTGGGGGTAGCGGAACCGGTTGAAGGGGTCGTAGATGCCCTTGACCGCGACCAGGCGCTCGTAGTTGGCCCCGTAGTAGGCACGTGACCAGCCGCGCAGGTCGGGGTCGGGGAAGTTGACGTAGGCCGCGTCGGTGCCCAGCCGGACGCGCAGGTCGTCGTGCAGGGAACGGGTCCGTTGGAGCAGCCGGTCCACCTCCTCGACCGGGGCGCCGGGCGCCCACCTGCTGCCGATGTCGATGACGAAGCGCGCCGCGCGGTGGGGGTAGGCGGTCTCGTGCGGTCCGGGGTCCGCTGCGGCGCCGCCCATGGCGAACAGGGTCACGTAGCCGTCCGCCCGCGCCGAACCCGGGTCCCAGTCGCGGACCCACCCGATGACCGCGGTCAGCGCGCCCACGTCCAGCCACCTGTCGGGGACGAGGGATTTCGAGGTGTAGCACTCCCTGTGCTCCGGGACGTCCATCAAGCGGTCCTGCGCCTCCCAGAACGGGAGTTCCTCGACGACGGCGCGGGTCGAGCGCAAGGCCAGCAACCTGTGGAACAGGCGGCGCAGGACGGCCTCGGGGCCGAGGCGCTGCCCGAGCACCCACAGCGACGCCTCGCCGTCGCGCGTGTGCCGGAACCCGATCCGGACGTCGAGGGCGCGGGTGTGGTCGGTGTCGAGCAGGTGCTGCAGCTCCTCGACCACCGGGACACCGGCCTCCGGGGCGAAGGTCAGGTCGAAGACGGTGGCGCGCAACCGCTCCACCGGCACGGCGTCGAAGACGAAGGCGGTGTTGACGCCGAAGTTGCCACCCGCCCCGCCGCGGCAGGCCCAGAACAGGTCGGCGTTCTCGTCCTCGCTGGCGCGCACCAGAGTGCCGTCGGCCAGCACGACGCGGGTCTCGACGAGCCGGTCGCAGGTCAACCCCCACTTGCGGTCGTTGAACCCGAGCCCGCCGCCGAGGGTAAGCCCGGCCACGCCGACACCCGGGCAGCGCCCACCGGGAAAGTACAGCCCCGTGCCGCGAGCGTCGTACACGTCGGAGTTGGTCGTGCCACCGCCCAGGTGCAGCCGCCGTCCGCGCGGGCGCACCCAGTGCATGGACCGCCCCATGCAGATCACCACCCCCTCGCCGGTGGTCGAGTAGCCGGCGTAGTTGTGGCCGCCCGACCGGAGCCTGAAGGGCATCCCGTCCCTCGTGCACCACCGCACGGCGGCCTGCACGTCGTGCTCGTCCTGGCAGACGATCTCCCTGAGCGGGGGTGGGGAGGCGTAGCGCTGGTTGTCCACCGGGGCGCAGTCCGCGAAGCGCCGCGCGGCGGTGGACGACCAAGCGGCCGGGCTGAGGGTCCGGCGCAGTTCCCGCCAGGCGGCGGCGTCCACGCCGAGCCCGGTACCCGCCGCCACTGGGGAGGCGCTGTGCTCGAAAGCCACCGCGGCCGCGGTGGCGGCACCGGCACTGAGCAGGGTTCTCCGACTGACCGGCATGCTCGTTCCCTCCACTGCGTCGATCCCGGCACGGACCGGACATGGGCCGCAGGATCCACCGATGCGACCGGACCGGGTGGGACCTGCGACAGACGCCCACAGGGGGCACCCGCACGATCAGCATCTCCGCACCGGTTGGGCTCGGGAAGGCCGTTCAGCCAGCCGGGTCAACGGGTTCATCCGAACTCGCGGGTCCACAGTGGTTGGTCGGCACCCGAAGGGATTTCCCGCCACGCGGCGTGGGTGCCGAGTCCGAAACCGGCGGAGGCCGTCGGCGCTTCGGGCTCCCGATCGCGGAGGAGGGCCGCCGCGTCGTCCTGATCCTCGAAACCGACCCCGGTACCGACCACCGCGCCCGGAGCCGCGCCGACCGGTGCGAGGTCGCCGGCTTCCGCGCCACCCGGACCGACCAACACCACACCCGCCCGACCGACTGCCCCCGCCCGCGGCGCCCAGGGACGCACCGCCGCGCCGAACACCCACGCCGTCGTCCACCGATCGTGTCGCGGTGGTTCGCGGCGGTGCCGAGGACGTCGATCCGGGCGGAACGCGCGATGATCGGAACGCGGTGGTGCCCGGCACCAGCCGGGCCGTGCGGGAGTCGACGGCCGGCGTCCAGGTGTCGTCCCGGCCCGAGGTCATGGTGCCGTGGTCGACCTCGCCCACACGCACGCGACCGACGGTCTTCTCGCCTTCGGCGCCGCGCCGCACTCGGCGGGGCAGATCGTCCACTGCCCATCGTGCCTGCTCCGGGTAGTGGGAGCCGTCGTGGGCGGTCGCGCGGTCGCCGGTCTCCGACTGGGGCTGTCGCGTCCGCGCAGGTGCCGGTCCCGGCGCGTGAGCGGCGTCCGGTGATCGCCGGGGCGTCCGTGCCGGCGCAGCCCCGGATGCAGCACCGGTGGGTGCAGGATCGCGAAGCCCGACCAGCACCGTGTCCAATGCTTCCCGCCATGCCGTGAACGCCGAGCACCGCCGCGAAAGGGTTGTCAGGTCGAAGGCGTTCTCGGCCTCAAGGCGGCCCACTGCTCGGCGAGATCGTGGTGTGCCGATCCCCTCAGCACGTCCAGCAGCCCGGTGCGGGCATCAGCTCACAGTCGCTCCGCGTGCCGCACCGCCGCCATCGCCTCGTCCGCCTTGCGTTCGACCACGCTCAATCGGGCCGAACACACCGATCTTGAGGCTCTGGCGCACTTTCGGTGGTGACGGTTAGTCGTACGAGGCCAGGACGTTGGTGACGCCGGTGTGGAGCCGTGTGGCTGGTGGTCGGTTTCCGGCGGCGGTGTGGGGGCGATGGTAGTTGTAGTGCACGTTCCAGACCGCGAGGGTCGGTGCGGTGTTGTTCACTGGTCCGGACGTGCGCGTAGAGGAGTTCCTCGGCCAGGATGCGCTGGTAGCGCTCGACCTTCGGCGAGTTCCAGGGCGATGCGGCGGGCCGACCACTTGCGCTCCCGCCGCAGCCGTTCGATTCGGGCCACCACCTCGGCGGGGGTGGCGGCGGGCTGTCGGTGCGGGGCGCTGGGGCGGTCGGCCAGACCTGCCTCACCGAAGCGGCGGTAGCGGTTGACCCACTTGGAGGCGCACTGGCGTGAGATGCCCATCTCCGCTGCGACATGGGCGGTGGAACGGGTTCTGCAGCGCTGGACCAGGCGGTGGCGGCCTTCGACGGACAGCGGCGCGTTACCGTGAAGCACGGACGGGTCTTTCTGCTTGGCGGACGAGTTGGTCGCACTTCTCGTCCTACCGCCGAAAGACCCGTCCCTCGTCTCAGGCCCTACCAGCCGTCACCAACGTCATGACCCGCAACACCTAGTCGACCAGGACCCTGACCGCGCGGTTGTCCCAGTTGTTGCCGAGGGTGCCCAGACGCGGCCAGTCGTTCTCGACCTCCGTCGAGCGGTACCCGTTCGGGCCGACCAACATCCAGTTGCAGTGGCCGGTGTCGATCTTGCGGACCGAGGACACCCACCGCTGGCCGTTGAGCAGGGGGATGTCGGACCCGGCGTCGGCCGGGGAGAAGTCCGACTCCGGCGTGCAGTCGCCGCTGGGGTTCCAGACCTCCAGGTGGAACCCCCCGTAGTCGGGGTGCTCCCAGAGGTTGAGGACGTGGCTGGCCGCGGGCGCCATCTCCAGCATCTCCGCCTGGGTCGGCGCGCACCGGGTCGTCTCCCCGGCCTGCACGAGGCAGAACAGGTCGGCGGCCTCCGCCTGGGTCGACGCGGCGCCGCCCGCCGGGGCGCCGACCAACAGCGCTCCGGACACAGCCGCTACGCCCACAGCCACGCGCTTCCACATTCGGTTCATTCGCAGTCCGTCCAGGTGGTGTTAAGCAGTAACAAACATTCGGTCTGACTCGTTAATGCTCACCAATGGACCGGCCTGCCGCGCCGCGAACACGGGGTGCCACCCGTACGGCCGCGCGCCGTTCGAGGCGGATTTCGAACGGTTCCGACGCCGGAGTCCACAAGTCCTCGACGTCAACCCGATCGGCCGGCAAAGCACTGAAACGGGCTTGAGCAGCGTAAACCCGAAAACCAGGCCCAGGTCCTGAACAGCCGGGAACGGAGAGCGGGCGCGTCGCGTGGCCGAGCACCGCTCGTGGTAATCACCGCAGGACTGCGGTCGTCCCGATCACGACGGTGGAGGCAGCTTCCGTCCGGTGCGCACGGAACACGGAGGACGTCGTGCCCGAGGAGGGCGACGCGGTGCGCCGCGTCTGCGACCGGTCCCGTCGAACTCCGCCTGCCACGGCCCCGAGCGCACCATCACCGCAACCACCAGTCGGTCACGGTGTTGAAGAACACCACGGCGTCAACGGCGCGATCCCTCGTTGGTTCGTCCGGGTGGTGATCGCCCGTGCACCGGCGCGCCGGTCCTCGTTCACGTCAGGGTGGGCCGGGTACGCGTTCGACCATCGAAGTGGAGACGACGTGAGCAAGATTCGCACAGCGGCGGTCGCAGCAGTGGCGGTGCTGGTGTCCGGGCTGGTCAGCACCGCCCCGGCCATGGCCGCCGAGACAGCCAGGATTTCCCGCACGATCCTGCTCGCCTCGACCTCGACCGGAAGTGCCGCGCTGCCGTCCGGAGGCGCCAAGCTGATCACGCTGGCCGCTGGTCGCTACGAGTGGAGGCACCGCATCGCGGGCCTGGACGACCCGGGCAACAGGATGATCACACTGGCCGCGGGTGAGTACCGGTGGAGCTGCAACCTCGTCGGCACCGGGTTGTCACCGGTGAACTACTCCACCCTGTGCCGGCTCGACCCCCAGGCCGCGGGGCGCGCCGCCGCGTTCCTCCCGATCGACGGGCGCACCTACTGGCAGATCCCGGCCGGCGACCGGACCTGGGCCAGCGAGTTGGACCCGCAGTTCTGACGCTTCGTTCCGGTGAGGTGACCTCACCAACGGCGCTGCGGGCGTTGAAGGCGTGATGGTGCCCGGAGAGCCGCTCGACTGTTCACCCGGCGAACTGCACGGCCTGCTCGACCGCCGGGACAGGGATGAGGAATGCCTCGCCCTGCTGCGCGAGCTCGCCGGCATGGGCAATCCGATCGGCGCGATGTGGGCGCTGGGCGCCTGGCTGGTGCGGCACGACCGCGTCCCGGAGGCGGTCCAGTGGTACGCCCTCAGCGCCGAGCACAGCCTGCGGGGAGCGAACCTGCCGGTGGAGAAGTTCGGCGAGTTGGACTGCCTCGAAGAGGCAGAGCGTCCACTACGGGTACAGGCCGCCAAGGCGGGCGGGGTGGCCAGCATCAAGCCGGCTGAACTGCTCGGGTTGCTCGGACGCCACGACGAGGCCGACTCGGTGCTCCGGGAGTCGCTGGAGCACGACGAGCCGCATCCACTGCCGGGCCGCACGTCCGCGCCACCGACGATGTGCCACCTGGTGAAGGCGTCGCGGCGCGCCGGTCGGACGCAGGACGCCACTCAAGTCCAGGCGTACGGATCGAGCCCGGAGGTGCGATCGCCCAGCCGTGGGAACTGCCCACACCCGGCTGGCACCGCCCGGTCACCGTGCCGCCCACCGGGAACCCGTTGCCGCACGCGGGCACGCGTTCGACTCCGCCCGGCGTTCGCTCCTGCCGATGAGCGGACGCCCTCGTCACTGATCGGCGGGCTCGTCGGGGCGCCGCGGCAGGGGCAACGGCGGGTCGCCTGGTGAGGGTGTCTGCGGAGTCCGCTCGGCCTCCGCCCGGATCTCGATGCTCGTCCTGTGGGCGATCGGGTCCCAGATCTCCTGGAACGGCGACATGAGCGACTGCCCTCCGCCGCTGCGGCGGGCACGCACGGCGTACCAGGCGAACCCGGTCAGGCTCAGGGGCAGGCTCAGCAGCGACGCCACGACACCGAGGAGCTCCATGCACCGAGCATAGAGTAACATCGCGTTTCCAGAAACGTTCCGTTACCGAATGGTGGGCGATGGTCAGGTTGACGCGGGCGGAGCAGCAGCGACGCACCCACCAACAGCTGTTGGCAGCCGGACGGCAGGTGTTCCTGCGACGCGGCTTCATCGCCGCGACGGTTGAGGAGATCGCCGCCGACGCCGGCTACACCCGCGGCGCCGTCTACAAGCACTTCGGCGGCAAGGAAGGGCTGTGGCTGGCGATCGTCGAAGCCGACGCGGACACCCACCTGCGCGGACTGCGCGACGCCCTCGCCCGCGCCACCGACCGCGACGACCTGATCGCCGCCCTCACCTTCCTCGACCCGACCGGCGAAGACGCGGCGAAGTGGAGCGCCGCGGCCGCGGAAGTGCTCGCCGCGACGGCGCAGCAACCCGACACCGCCCCCTTGATCGCCGCCGTCCAGCAACGTCACGACGAGGAAGTCGTCTCCCTGCTCACCGAGCACACCCGACGCCTGGGGCTCACCCCCGCGATGCCCCTGCACCAAGCGGTCGTCATGCTGGGCGCACTGGGGATCGGACTGGCCCTGCGTCACACGATCGCCCCGCCCCCCGACTCCGCCGCCATCCTCACCCACGTGCTGGGAACGGTCTTCCCCACACCCGCGCACCCGCCCGGGCAAGCCTCGGCGGGCCGTTGACGGCGAACCGCGGCCTCGGACCCGACCGGGTGTCCGTCGGCGGACCGCTCCGCCCACACGGGTGCGCGGATGCCGTGCGGCCGCCACCGATCCGGTGAGACGACCCACCGGACCGCGACCCGGAGTCGCGCGAGGAGCCCGGCACCCGCAAGGCGCAGTCGGACCGCATCGTCGGACGCGCGGCACGGACACCGACCGCCCGACCATCCCGCTCTGCGCCGAACGCCTCGACGAACGCCCGCTCCGTCCGACGGCAGCGCAGGTCCAGGTGCGCCGTCCGTGACCCGTCCCGTCGGTCAACCGTCCCGGGCGAGTGCGGCGACCACACCGTCGACGACGCCGCGGGAGAACTCGCTACGATGCGGCAGCTCGGTCCGTTGTTCGGGGTGTCGCACGCCGCGGCGCACCGGGTCATCGACACCATCGGCCCGCTGCTCGCCCTGGCCCCGGTGAGGCGCCGCCGGATCGACCAGGTCGCGATCGTGGACGGCACCCTGGTACCCACCCGCGACCACCGCCTGGCCGCACGGTCGAAGAACTACCGCTGCTCGACCAACCTGCAGGTCGCCATCGACGCCGGCACCCGCTTGTGATCGCCACCGGCGATCCGAAACCGGGCAACCGCAACGACTGCACCGTCTACCGCGACTCCGGCATCGCCGACGTACTCGACGGTCGCCCGGTCATGGCCGACGGCGGCTACCAGGGCAATCCCGAAGTGATCATGCCCTACCGCGAACCCCGCGACGGCAGCGAACTCACCGACTGGCAGGAAGACCCCAACACCGTCCACCGGTCGATCCGGGCCCGGGCCGAACACGCCTTTGCCCGCATGAACAATTGGACCGTCCTGCGCGACCACCGCCGCGCCGCCCACACCCTGCGCGACACCGCCTCCGGCATCGCCCGCCTCCACAGCCTCGCCCTCACCGGCTGACCGGGAAGTACTCGAAGCCACCAACCACGAGATCAGTTATGTGACGGCCTTCAGGCGGAGGAGGGCCGGGGCGCCTCCCAGCCGGTCCTCACAAGGGTGTTGAGGGCCGCGGTCGAGGACTCGTCGGCCATGGCGGCTCCGGCCACCCAGCCCGTGGCGAGCACGGCGAGGAAGAGGTCCCGGCCGCGCACGTCCGGTCGGGCGCCACCGTCGCGCTGCGCGGCGGCGAGGAACTCGTCGGTGGTCGTGATGAATCCCTGGCAGGTGAGGGCCAGCGGAGACGGGACCTCGTCGGTCAACGCGACGCGCAGTGGTTCGGGCAGGCCGTCGAACGCGGTCGTCCACCTACCCAGTGCGTCGAGCCACTGGGCGAGTGCCTCGGTGGAGTCGCGCACCTCGGCGCGGATGGCGTCCTGACGGGACGCCAGCTCCGCATCGCGGGCCTCGAGCAGGGCGGCGAGCAGGGCCTCCCGGTTCGGGAAGTGCCGGTAGAGGGTGCCCGGCCCGACGCCCGCCCGCTTGGCGATGGCGTCCAGTGACCCGGTGATGCCGTGCTCGGTGAAGTACTGCTCGGCGACCTCGAGGATGTGCGTCCGGTTCCGCCGGGCGTCCGTCCGGGGCCTGCGCTCGCGGGCTGCTGTCGTCTCGGACACGTCCGGCCACCCCTCGTTGACAATGCGGAGACTGTCTCCGTATCTTCGGTGGAGTCAGGCGGAGACGCTCTCCACTTTAGCGCAGAGGACCGATCGTGCCCAGCCCGCAGATGCTCCTGGCCATCCAGATCGCCAACGGCTACGGCTCACAGCCCGGGTCGTGGCGCATGCCCGGGGTCGACCCGTCCAGCTACACCGACATGGACGTCTTCGCGCGGCACGCGCAGGCGGCCGAGCGCGGCAAGATCCAGCTGGTCTTCCTCGCCGACACCCCGGCGCTCGAGAACGACATCGAGCGCGCGGTCCCGAACCACTCCATCGACCCGCTCGTCGTCCTGACGACGATGGCACGGGCCACCCGGCGGATCGGGCTCGTCGCCACCGCCTCGACGACCCTCAACGAGCCGTACACGATCGCCCGCCAGTTCAAGGCCCTCGACGTGGCCAGCCACGGCCGCGCCGGTTGGAACGCGGTCCCGACCTCCAACCAGGCCGCGGCCGCCAACTACGGCATCGCGCTTCCTCCCCGCGCCGAGAAGTACGAGCGCCTCCACGAGGTCGTCCAGATCGTCCAGGCGCTGTGGGGGAGCTGGGCGGAGGACGCCTGGGTGCGCGACGTCGCCGGACGGCAGTTCGCCGACACGAGCCGGATCCAGCCGATCAACCTGCGGGGGCGCCACGTCGCTTCGCGCGGGCCGCTGCCCATCCCGCCGTCGGAGCAGGGGCAGCCCGTGGTCTTCCAGGCCGGCGGCGGCGGGAACGGCCTGGAGGTGGCCGCTCGCTACGCCGGCGGCGTCTACGCCAACCCGTTCAGCATCGAGGAGGGCCGGGCTCAGCGGACGGCGCTCCGGGCGGCCGCCGAGAGCGTCGGCCGCGACCCCGACGAGGTGAAGCTGTTCGCGGGCTTCATGCCCAGCGTGGCACCCTCCCGGCGGGCCGCCCTGGACCGTCGCCGGCAGCTGGACGAGGTCATCGACCTCCACCAGCGGGTGGGCTACCTCGGCGCGATGCTCGGCCTGCGCCTGACGCCCGACCAGCTCGACGAGCCCCTGACCCCGCAGCAGCTGGCCGCCGCGCGGCCCAGCCCGGGCGACCCGCGCTCACCCCACGCGCTCGCGGTCGCCCGCGAGGGCTGGTCGCTGCGCGACGTGCTCGCCCACGGCGTCATCGACTACCACCCGGTCGTGCCCGGCACCGCCGCCGACGTCGCCGACCACATGCAGGAGTGGTTCGAGGCCGGCGCGTGCGACGGCTTCTCGCTTGCCGTCGACGTCTACGCCGACGGCATCGACGCCTTCGTCGACCAGGTCGTCCCGCTGCTGCAGGAGCGGGGCTTGTTCCACCGCGACTACGAGGGCACCACCCTCCGCGATCACCTCGGCGCCCCCGCCCAGTACGGACTCGACCCGCGCCTCGCCGGAGCGGCGCGCACGTCGAACTGACCCGACCTCCACCCACCCCCGGACGGAGAGCACATCCCATGTCCATCCAGAACGCTCCGGCACCGGGCCTCATCGCCCCCGACACCCCCGACACCCCCGCACCGCAGACGACCGCCGGCGACCGGCTCCCCCCGGGGAGCGCCCTGATCATCGGGCTGCTCATGGCCTCGACGTTCACGGTCCTGCTCAACGAGATGATGCTGGGCGTCGCGCTGCCCACCCTGATCGTCGACCTCGGCATCACCCCGACGACCGGTCAGTGGCTCACCACCGGCTACCTGCTGACCCTGGCGGTGCTCATCCCCGCCACCGGCTTCGTGATGCGGCGCTTCCACCTGCGCACGATCTTCCTGGGCACGATGTCGCTGTTCGCCGTCGGCACGGCGATCGCCGCCCTCGCGCCGGGCTTCGGCGTCCTGTTCGCCGGTCGGATCATCCAGGCCGCCGGTACCGCGGTCGTCCTGCCGCTGTTGATGACCACCGCCATGCGGCTGGTCCCCGCTGCCCGGCGCGGCGCCGTGATGGCGATCGTCACGGCGGTGCCCGCCGTGGCGCCGGCGGTCGGCCCCGCGCTGTCCGGTGTCGTGCTGTCGGCCTTCAGCTGGCGCTGGCTGTTCATCCTCATGCTGCCGATCGCCGCCCTCGCCCTGGTGCTCGGGGGGCTGAAGCTCCGCAACACCACCACGCCCGAGCCGGTGACCCTGGACGTGCTCTCCCTGGTGCTGTCCGCGGTCGGGTTCGGCGCGCTGGTCTACGGGCTGGCGTCGATCGGTGAGTCGGTGTCGGGCCACGCGCCAGTCGCCCCGTACGTGCCGATCCTGGTCGGCGTGGCCGGCGTCGCGGCTTTCGTCCTGCGCCAGGTCGTTCTGCAGCGGTCGGGCAACGCCCTGCTGGACATGCGGGTCTTCCGGTCCCGGACGTTCACGCTCTCGCTGCTGGTGATGCTCGTGATCGCGATGGTCGGCTTCGGCAGCCTGATCGTGCTGCCGCTGGTCCTGACCGACGTTCTCGGCCTGAGCACGCTGTCCCTGGGCCTGTTCCTGGTGCCGGGCGGTGCGGCCATCTCCCTCGTCTCGGCGCTGGGTGGGCGGGTGTACGACCGCGTCGGCCCCCGACCGCTGGCGATCCCCGGCGCGCTCGTGTGGACGGCATCGCTGTGGTTCCTCAGCACCGTGGACGAGGACACCGCGGTCGGGACGGCGCTGGCGGCGTACCTCGTCATGTCGGCGTCGCAGGCCCTGATGTGGGCACCGATGACGACGACGGCGCTGGCGGGCCTGCGTGCCGATCTCTACCCGCACGGCACCGCGGCCTTCACCACGATCCAGCAGCTCGCCGGCGCCGCGGGCGGGGCGGTGCTCATCTCCGCCTACACCATCGGCTCCGACGCCGCGGACGCCGGCGCGCTCGCCCAGGCCGAGTCCGCCGGACAGGCCGCCTTCGTGACCGCAGCGGTCATCGGCCTCGGCGCGGTCGTCGGCACCCTCTTCGTCGGCCGGCCACCGGCGCCTGCCGAGGCGACCGCTCCCGCTCCCGACCACACCTGACCACCACACAGAAGGAGCAGCACCATGCAGATCGGCATCCTCGGCGTCGGCAACATCGGCGCCACCCTGACCCAGCGCCTCAGCGCGGCCGGACACGAGGTGAAGGTGGCCAACTCCCGCGGCCCGGAGACCATCCCGGCCGAGGTGACCGCCTCCGGCGGGCGGGCGGTCGAGGCCTCCGACGTCGTCACCGACGTCGAGGCCCTTGTCGTGTCCGTCCCGCTCATCCGGATTCCGGACATCCGGCCGCTCATCGACGGCCTCCCGGCCGGCGCCGTCCTGCTGGACACGTCGAACTACTACCCGTTCCGCGACGGCCGCATCACCGCCCTCGACGAGGGACGGGTCGAAAGCCTGTGGGTCGCAGAGCAGCTCGGCCGCCCCGTCGTCAAGGCGTGGAACGCCATCCTCTCGGGCTCGTTCGCCACCAAGCACGCGGCTGCCGGCACCCCCGGTCGGATCGCGATCCCGGTCGCCGCGGATGCGGAGGCCGACCGGGCGCTGGGCACGGCACTGGTCGAGGACACCGGCTTCGACGGCTTCGACGCCGGCAGCCTGGCGGACTCGTGGCGCCAGCAGCCCGGCGCGCCGGCCTACTGCACCGACCTCCCGCGCGACGAGCTGTCCGCCGCACTGGCGGCAGCCGTTCCCGGCCGCGCGCCGAAGCGGCGGGACCTGGCCATGACCGTGATCTCCGAACTCATGGCCGACGACCCGACCGGCCGGGGGAACGACTTCCTCCTGCAGGTCGCCCGGTTGATCTACCCCTGAACCGCTCCGAACCGCGTCACCGCCGCGCTCGGCCACCACCCGCACCCGATCATGATCCCCGATTCATCCCGACGACCCATCACCGAGTTACGTGACAGCTCTCGGCCGCGGATGTCGTTCTCCAGGGCATGCGGGGATTCATGGGTGGTACGGCGTAGTCGCTTGTCGGTGAGCAGGCCGAACCACCGCCCGACCTGGTTGAGCCAGGAGGAGTAGGTGGGGGTGAAGTGCAGGTGGAAGCACGCTCTGCCTGCCTCGAACCCGCCGAGCAGTTGCGCTTGCGACGAGCGTAAGGCGGTCTGGACGCGGCGTGCGGAACGTCGTTGTGTCAAGGTTCGAGGCCGCGATGAACCGGATGAAAACGCGGGCAGTGATCTGTAACGTCGCAGCTCAAAAAGTGGTCTTCCCCGCGCGAGGTCTGTCGAACGAGTGGCTCTGTTCCGTATTCGGCGGTGACGCCGAGTACCCGTCAGGGCAGGAGGACGCGGTGGCGGAGGAGGTCGAAGCCGGCGCGTCCGCGCACCTGTCTCATGATCCTTTTGGTGCGGGTGTCAACGCCTTCGGTACGGCCGTTGTGATGGGGCAGCGTGAGGGCGGCGTCCACAGCGGACCGGTCGATCTCGAGACCGTTGGTGAGACTGCTCAGGTGCGGTGGTTCGGCACGGCCCTGGTCGAGGTAGCGGACCAGCAGGTTGGCACTGCCGGTGTAGCCCTATTCCCGAATCTCCGCGAGCAGGTGGGTGACCGGAATCGCGGGATCGGCGGCGCGGCGGGCCATGGGCGAGGTCGAGCGTGTGCAGCCTGGCGGTGACGGTGCGCACCTGCTCCACATCGGTGGCGCCGACGTGCTCGGGCACCGGCGTCGACGCAGGCGTCACGGCCAGGAAGTCCAGCTCCGCAGGTGTGAGCGCCGGGCCCACCACCAGCTTGCTGACCAGACCGAGAAACCCGTGCCGTTGCATGAAGCCGTTCCTCCGCACCGTGCGAACCAGATGACGAGGCACGCGCGACCGCGTCGTCGCTGTACGCCAAACCCGTGTAACCCCTCCGATGGCGCGCACCGCCCGCGACCTCACGCTCCTGCTCGACGTGACGGCCGGGCGGTACGCGCTGACGCTCGGCGTGGCGCACGACTTGGCACTGCCGCCCGCCCGCCACGAGCGGCTCCGCGACTTCCGGGTCCTGGTCCTCGGCGCCCGCGTCGAACGGCGCAGTCCGCTGCTGCCCGATCCGACCGAGGCCGCGACGCTCTACAGGCAGTTGCTGATCTCGGGCTCCGTTGCGCGTTTCCCGCGCGACCGGATGGAGGCGAACAACCGCCGCGAGCTCCACCGCCACGGCCGGCGGCAGCTCTTCGCCGAGTTCGACGTCGTGGTATGCCCGATCACCCCTGCTTCGAGCAGCTCGTCCGGGCCGGCCTGACCACCACGCCCGGCCTGCCCGCCACCGCCGTCCCCGCGGGCCGGTCCCCCGCGGGCCGGTCCTCTGCGGACCTGCCGGTCGGAGCACAGCTCATCGGTCCGGTGTTCGGGAACCACACCCCGCTGCGGCCGGCCGAACCGCTCGCGCGCAGGAGGTCGGCGGCTTCCGAGCACCCGGGTGAGCCGTACCGGCCGGTTGGCCGCGACAGGCGTTGGCGGGGATCAGCCCCGGCGGGACGAACCGGCGGTGGCGGCTTCACCGGCCGCCGGGCGGGCGGGCGTGGGGCGGTCCAGCCAGGCCAGGGCGGCGAGCGCGCCGAGCAGGGCGAGCAGGGCGCAGAGGAGCGTGCCCGCGTTCATGGCGTGGGTGAAGGCTTCGTCGGAGGCGTGGACGAGCTCGGCCGCGGCATCGGGCGGGAGGGTGTCGGCCGCGGCGTGGGCGGCGGTCAGGTCGTCGGTCGCGCTCGCGGGTGCCGCGGGCAGTGAGCCGAGCAGCTCGGCGCGGTAGGCGGCGGAGACGACCGTGCCGATGACCGCGATGCCGAGCACACCGCCGAGCTCGCGGGCGACGCTGTTCATGGCGGAGGCCATCGGTGCCCTCTCACGGGGTACTGCCGCCATGCTCGCGGTGCTGGCCGGGGCCATGACGAGGCCCATGCCCGCGCCGATGACGGCCATGCCGAGGGCGAGCGCGGAGAAGGACGTCGTGGTGGTCGCGAAAGACATGCACCCCAGGCCGGCGGCCATGGTGGCCAGTCCCCCGGCGACCGTGCACCTGGTGCCCAGGCGGGTGACGACGCGGTCACTCGTA
This sequence comes from Saccharothrix sp. DSM 118769, assembly GCF_052936295.1. Taxonomy (NCBI): domain Bacteria; kingdom Bacillati; phylum Actinomycetota; class Actinomycetes; order Pseudonocardiales; family Pseudonocardiaceae; genus Saccharothrix; species Saccharothrix sp. DSM 118769. Next base: position 5,526,638 of record NZ_CP193627.1, read on the forward strand.
CCGGCGGCCAGGGCCATCGCCGCGGCGAACGGCAAGGCCCCCGATCCGGCCTTGAGCGGGCTGAAGGCGTGCACCAGCTGCAGGTACTGGGTGTAGGCGAACAGCAGGCCGAACAACGCGAAGGAGGTGACGGCGAGCAGGGCGCCGGCGACGGTGAAGGTGCGGCGGGTGAACATGCGCAGGTCGACCACCGGGTGCGCGGTGCGCAACTCCCACCACACGAACGCGGCCAGGAGCACGACCGCGGTCCCGGCCTCGGCCAGTGACGCCCCTGTGAGCCACCCGCGTTCGGGGCCTCGCACGATCACGTCGACGAGCGCGGCGAGACCCGCCGCGCAGAGCAGCGGGCCGAGCACGTCGAAGCGGCCGGTGCGCCGTCCGGGCAGGGAGGGGATGAGCGCCAGGGTGGCGGCGAGCACGGCGGCGACCAGGGGGACGTTGGCGTAGAAGACGCTGCCCCAGGAGAGGTGTTCGAGCAGCAGGCCGCCGGCGACGGGACCCAGGACGATGCCGATGCCCGCGGACGCGGACCACACGGCGATGGCCCGGCCCCGTTCCCGGGGACCGAACAGCGCGACGATGATCGAGAGGGTGGCCGGCATCACGAACGCCGCGCCCACGCCCATCACCGCGCGCCAGGCGATGAGCTGGCCGGCGGAGTCGGCCGTGGCGGCGGCCGCCGATCCGGCGGCCAGCACGACCAGGCCGCCGACCAGGGCTCGCCGCAGGCCGAAGCGGGCTCCCAGGCCGCCCGCGGGGATCAGCAGCGAGGCGAAGACGAGCGTGTAGGCGTTGTTGATCCACTGCAGGTCGGCGGTGGAGGCCCCCAGGGCGTCGGCGAGCACGGGCAGGGCGGTGTTGAGCACCGTGTTGTCGAGGGTGGTGACCACCAGCGCCGCGCAGAGCACGGCCAGGGCGGACCAACGTCGCGGGTGTCCCGCTCCCGGGTCGATCGTGGTGTCCACACGCATGTCCACACTGTCCTAACGATTGTAAACTTACAGCTGTTAGCCGTCTTGGGGCGAGACGCTACGACAGTCGGCTAACACCTGTAAAGTCAGGGTCGTGACGAAGGCACCCGCGGCACGCGACGACTCCCCGGGCCAGGGAGGACCGGTCTCCCGCCCGCGCAACCGCAGGGGCGAGGGCCTCCGGCTGCGCGAGGACATCGTCCGGGCCGCGACCGCGCTGATCGTGCGCGCCGGCACCGACCAGGCCCTCACCCTGCGCTCCGTGGCGCGCGAGGTCGGCATCTCGACGCCGTCGATCTACGCCCACTTCAGCGACCGGGAGGCCATCGTGGAGGCGGTGGTCCTCGAAGCGATCGCCCAGCTGCACGGGGACGTCAAAGCAGCCGTCACCGCCCACGGCGACCCGGTCGAAGGGCTGCTCGCCGGCTGTGCCGCCTACGTCGACTTCGGCACCCGCGAACCCGCCCGCTACCGCGTGCTCTTCGACCGACCCCACCTCAAGCCCGAAAACGCCCGCGCCGAAGACCCCGGGCTCGCCGCCTTCCACGTCCTCGTCGACAACCTCGAAGCCTGCGTGCGCAGCGGACGCTCGACCAGCACCGACCCGTTCGGCGACGCGGTCGCGCTGTGGACCGCCCTGCACGGGCGGGTCCTGCTCCGCGCGAGCCTGCCGGACTTCCCCTGGCCGCCGTCCGACACGCTGGAGCGCACGGTCTTCTCCCTCGGGCGCATCACCCCGTCGCCGTAACCGTCCCCCGTCAGGTGGCGAAGCCGGGTGGCGAGGCCCGGCAGGTCACGCCGAACCGGATCGAGTGGCCGGCCGGATCGGGTCGACGAGCCAGGTCCGGCGAGTCGACCACGGCGAGGCCGCGCGACCGCGCGGTGCGACGGCCGGGCGGGCGGCGGCAAGGAGGTCCGAGGCCGCGAGCGCCACACCGGCGTGAACACCACAAAGGTGGTGGAGCGGACTTCGGAGTGGATCACGGGCCACCGCCGCCGTGTCCGCGAACGACTCCGACACCGCCACGAGGCCACGGTCCGCTGGTCCAGGTGCCACCCCGCTCGATCAACGCCACCAGGGCTCAGCAGGCGCCCGCTCGTCCCCCGGAGGGCGTCGCCATCCGGGGGACGAAGACCGGAAGCGGCTTGGGACCGAACCGGTCGGCCGGTCGCCGAGAGCGCGCGAGTACGAACAGCCGATGCCACCCGGGTCGCCTGGCTTCACCCGCAAACGCCGGTGACGACGGCATGATGACCCCATGCGGTCGCCCGGTCCCCGAGTTCGCACGAGGATCGTCCTGGTGCTGGGCGTCGTGTCTTTCTGCGCGCTCCTGGTCTGGATCACCCTGCGGGTCGCCGCCGGCGACGTCGACTCGAACGACAAGCTGGCCGGCGTCGTCAGCATGTACGTGGCGATGGTCGGCCTGCCCGTGGCGGCTGTCGCGCTCGCCCTGACCGCGCGGCAGGGCACGAGAGCCGGCCCGATCGGTGAACTGGACGAGTGGCTCGACGGGATGGCGGACGTGCTGGCAACGTCGGTGCGCGGCCAGTTGGAGGCTGAGGAGCGCATCCGCCAAGTGCACGATCCCTTCCCGCTTCCCGTGCGGTGGACCAACGCCGACGAGCGCCTGACCGACCACTGGGAGAACGTCCACGGCTCGCCCGACCGGCCCGAGCCGGTCCGCCTCGACGGGCACGGTGACCGGATCGTCGAGGTGTTCGACGCCGTGCCGTCCCGGCGGCTCGTGGTGCTCGGTGAGGCGGGCGCGGGCAAGACGGTCCTGGCCTCGCGCTTCGTGCTCGTCCGACTGGCGCGGCGACGACGCGCGGCCGACGGACCGGTGCCCGTGGTCTTCTCGCTGGGGTCTTGGGACCCCACCACCGTCCCGTTGCGGACCTGGCTGGTGGAGCAGTTGCTCACCGACCACCCGGTGCTTGCCGCCAGGGACGGCTCCGGGACCACGGCCGCCGCGTCACTGCTGGCCACCGGCCGTGTCATGCCGGTGCTGGACGGCTTCGACGAGATCAGCGAGCACCTGCGCGCCCACGCGATCACCGCCGTCAACGCCGGGCTGGGCCGGCACGACCCACTGCTGCTCACCAGCCGTGATGGGGAGTACGCCCGCGCGGTGGGGACCGGTGACGTGCTGACCGCCGCCGCGGTGGTCGAGTTGGCCAGCTTGGACGTCGAGGACCTGGCGCGTTACCTGCCGCTGAGCACCCGCAAGTCCGGGAAGGGCGAGTTCCGCACCAAGTGGGACCCGGTGCTGGAGCGGTTGCGGGACCACAGGGGCGACCCGGCGGGTGAGGCGCTGCTGCGGACCTTGGGCAACCCGCTGATGGTCGCGCTGGCCAGGTCCGCGTACTCCGACACCACGGCGGACCCCCTTCTGCTGCTGGGATTCCGACCCTCGACGCCCGGTGTGGACGCCTACCGGCGGGTGGTCGAGGACCACCTGTTCGTCGAGTTCTTCCCCGCCGCCTACTCCCGCGGCACGCCTGGGGACGACGAGACCCGCTCCTCGCGGTTGGGCGACGTCCAGCGTTGGCTGCACTTCCTGGCCCGACACCTCGACGACCTCGGGACCCGCGACTTCGCCTGGTGGCAACTGGTGTCCGCAGTGCCGGCCGCGGTGCGGGCGCTCGCGGCGGCACTGGTGATCTCGGCGTCCGGCTTCGCGTGCATCGGGGCGCTGGGATGGCTGGGTGACTGGGAACCAGGGGCGCGTCGCCTCTGGTGGCTGTGCGGACTGAGCTTCACCGCGGTGAGCGCCCTGGCTGCGGCTCTGATCATCGGACCGGGTCGCGGACCGCGGGTGCCGCCCGCCCCTTCCCGTCTGCGGCTGCGGTTCCCGCGGTCGGTCGACGATGTGCTCGCCTCCTTCGCCGACGGGCTCCAGGGCTGTCGAGCGGTGATCTGGCTGGCTGTTTTCACGGTCGGAGGGGTGATTTTCGGCCTCGCCGGGACGGTGTTCCTCGGACTCGACGGCGGTGTGGTCGTCGGGGTGATCGCCGCCGTCGTGATCGGCGTCGCGATCCGGTTCCTCATCGGGTTCGTCCGGACCCTGAGTGTCCCGGTCGACCCCGCGAGGACCGTCAACCCACCCGGTCTGTTGCGCATCGACCGCCGGACCGCGGTGTCACACGGGGTGCTGGTCGGCGCCGGGAGCGCACTCGTGATCGGGCTCGGCTTCCTGTCAACGATCGGCGTGCTGTACGGCTTGGTCTCCGGCGCGGCCGGGTGGATCGCGTTCGCCTTGGCGAGCGTGGTCGGCGCGTCGGCTGTCTGGATCTTCTTCTTCACCGTGTGGGGCCCGTGGGTGCTGGCCCGGACCTGGTTGCCGCTGCGCGGCCGGTTGCCCTGGCGGGTGATGACCTTCCTGGCGGACGCGCACGCCCGGGGCGTGCTGCGCCAGGTGGGCGGCGTCTACCAGTTCCGCCACGCGCGCCTGCAGGACCACTTGGCGGGTACCACGCGGTAAGCCGCCCATCGCCCCTGTCGGCCTCCGTTGCCCAGTCGGGCCGCTGGTCATGCGGCATGTCGGTACTCGTTGACGAGTGAGCGGTTCGCCCGGGGCGAGAAGTCCGCGATGGTCGCCGCGGAGTTGCGGGCGGGTGTGCGGCAGGTGGAGAAGTGGCACCGGACCTGGCGCGAGGGCGGCCTGGACGCGTTGCGCCCGGCGGGGCCGATGTCGGACGGTTGTTCCGCCGCCTGGTCTCCAACGAGGCGAAGCGGCGGGACGCACGCCCGAGGTCTTCTCCACGCGTGCAGGGATGCCCCTGATAGCACGCCCGCTTGTCCCGTCACGTGTCGCGGGGATCAGGTCGGGAACTCGCCGCTGTGGATCGCCTCCCGCACGCCGTTCCTGTTCAGCCGCGCCTCCGCGTCGGCGATCGAGTCGGGTTGGAAGCACCCGAGGCCGCCGGGAAAGGTGCACAAGCTCAACACCGGCACGTACACCGACCAGTGCGCGGGCTGGTCCGCGCACGACACACTGGTGCCGCCGAACCCCCAGGGGCTGGTACCCGGGAACTCCTGGGAGACCCACACGAAGACGGTGGCGGTACCGGTGGTGGTGGAGCAGGTGGCGGTGCCGTCGACCCACACCGCGTTCGCCGCGTCGGGGAAGGTCTCGACCGAGAGGCCGGTGATCGTGGTGCCGGCCGCCGCGACCGCTGGCGCGGCCGGCACCAGCGACCACGCCACCGCCGCCAACACCGTCACGAACAACGCGGCACGGGATCTGGTTCTCATGACGGCACCTCCGGTAGTGGGTCGGGCCACGGTAACGAGGCCGCCCCACCCACCACAGGCGTCGGAAGGGTGACGGCGGTGCGCGCAACACCGCGACCACCGGATCGCTGCTCGCCCAGGCGCTGGCCGACCGCGAGGGACGGCCGGTGGACCTGCGGCTGCGGGTCGTCGCCGCGGCGGCCACCGCTGGTCGGTTCCCGGCGCGGTGCTGGCATCGGGGTGCGAAGCGGTGGCCCTTGCCGGGTTCGGTGAGCAGGTGGCGAGGCCGGGAGGGAACGGGGTCGAGCTTGCGCCGCGGCCAGGCCAGGTGGACACGCGGGTAGTGGGTCTCGGTGGTGCAGTGCTCGCCCCGGGCCTGACGCAGCAACCGCTTCCGGGGGGCGAGCTCGCCGTCGCTGCGGGCGAGGACTTCCGGCACGCCCCACTCGGTGGGAGTCGGGTGCACCTCGACGTTCTCGCGGTACATCCTCCCCACGGCCAGGTCGACGATGAACGACGCGGTGCGGACGACCGGTTCGCGCGTGTCGTGCACAGTCGCGCGCCGCAGCGCGGCACGCAGGCGCGCGAGCAGCCCGTCCATGCCGAACGGCCTGGTCGTGCAGTCGTCGGCACCGGCGTCCAGGACCCGGACCTTGCCGGCGGAGTCCGGGCGGGCGGACAGCACGACGATCGGCACGGTGCTCCACCCGCGCAGACCGGCAATGACGTCAACGCCGTGGCCCCGTCGTGCTCACCACCTACCTCGACCACGACGGGACCGTGCCCGACGACGACCCGAACCTGCACCCGACCACGTGATCCCAAAAAACCACCGGCAGGCCGCGTCCACCGGCACGTCCTACGTTGATCCGGTGGGAGTCGTACCCGACCTCCAGGCGCGTGGCAGGCGCACGAGTGCCGCGGCCAGACCCAGGACCACGGCAACGGAGAACATGGTCGGCACCACCCACACGGCACCCGGTGCGGCCGTCGCAGCACCGACTGTCGCCCCCGCGACGACACCGAGCACCGCGCACACCACGGCCCGGCGAATCCAGCCGGCTCTCCCGCCCCGCACCCGTCGCCACAGGACGCCCCCGCCGGCGACGGCGACGATCGCGGCACCCCCCACCGCGAGCAGTCGGAACCACGCCTCGGAGGCCGTGCCGAACACGACCCGGGCCTCCACGACCGCCCCGTCCTCCCCGGTGAGCGCCACGACACCGGAATCGAACAAGGTCACCGACAACTCGTCGCCGACGCCGACGACACCCAACCGCTCCACATTCGATACGCCCAGGAAGGCGTCCACCTGGCCGTCCTGGGCATACCCGGTGTTCGCAGCAGCGCCGGTGATCTTCAACGTGATCGTGCCGTGGGCGTCGCCCCGGTCGTCGAAACGCGACACGACCCAGCCTCGTACCGTCACCAGGCAGTCCGACGCGGGAGCCTGCTCGGGGCACGGCTGCGCCGTGGTGAGGTTCCACATGCGTGCCACCGGCCCGCCCCACAAGGCCGCCCCGACCACCGTCAAGGCCAACACGACCACAACACCCAGAGCCGCCCGCACGTAACCCACGCTACACAGTTGATCTTGCCGAACCACGGCGATCGACCGACGCATCGGCACCGGAACCAAGGAAACACCCGGACCCCGCGTGCCCCGCTGCCCGATCCCCGACCCGACGGCAGAACCGAGGACATCCCGGCGCCCCCGGCCGGTCACCGACTCGAACGCGAACAGCGGACACCGAACCCTATTTCCGTCGAGGAGTGCTCCCAGACCGCGAAGAACGAGACCGCGCTGGACCACTACCAGGTCCGCGGCTACCAGGCCTGGTACCGGCGCATCACACTGCCCATGACCGCCCCGGCCTTCCTGGTGATCATTCGTGAAATCACCAAAAAGGGATCCACACCCGGAGCCGACCGCTCGCTGATTCCGTTGTCCGTCAAGGATATCCGCCGATTGTGGAACCGTCTCGCCGCCACCTGACCCACAGCGCTGACCACGTCCTGCACTGGTCGACCGGGCGACGAACAAGCCAAACACGCCCGGATCAGCCATCACAGAAGACGCGGGCATCACGACCTGTCGTTGTCGTACCAACTCCGACGGACCCGATGGCGAGATCGAGTTGTTCGATGCCTGCCCCGTCCCGCTCAAGGCGGAGGTGCGGGGGCCGTGCATGCCCCACCAGGGGCGTTCGGCTCCTCGTGCTCGATCTCGTACCGGCACTCCGAGCACGGCCCGGGAGCGATGTGCTCGCGCCAGTCGTGTCCGCACTGCGGGCAGTCGCCGTACCAAGGGCGCCGACGCCTCAGCCACCTCATCCGGAGATGATCGCGCGAACCCGGGACGGGGTAAACCCGTTTCCACCGCCGACGGGTGCTTCGGTCCGCTCCTCACGGCGACGCGCGGACGGATCAGGATCACCAGTTGGCGAGGCGCACTCCCACCTGGTGGTTGTACCCGGCTCGCCCGCGACAACCGCACCGACCGCTGCGGCCCGTGCGCCCGAGCCGGACGATGCCACCCGAGCAACCGGTGGAGCCGCGTGGCACGGATGTCCTCGGCGGAAGTTCGTCGCGGCGGACTCCAACTTCACCCCGGAGTTCAGCCCCACCAAGGGCAAGGCCGAAATCCGGCACCGCAAGCTCGTCATCGACGTGTCCGCCGTGCACGAGTTCCAGTCCGCAGCACTGGCCGGCGCCTGCGGGCCTGACCGGTCAGGCCCGCATCCCCTCCCGTGGACGACTGCTTGCCCGTGGCGAGGTCACTCCTTCTCGAAGCCCTTCTTCGCGTGGGAAATCATCTGCTCCAGCAGTTCGAGCTCGACTTCACCGTGAACACGCACGTACAGCGTCTGCGTCGGGTCGTCGTCCTTGTAGAACACGACGACCAGGAGCGGCGGTGACACCCCCCGGTCAGCGCTGGCGAACTCGTAGCTCTCCTCGTCGTTGACGACACTGCTGACCGCGGAGACCACGAACTCCCGCCCGGAGAACACGACGTTGGTCACGACATCCACCGCCTCACCGGCTACACGAACCCGACGAACGTACCATCGAGTTCCCAGCGCGCACCGCGCCCGTCCGGCAGGCGCCACGCGATCAACCCCTTGGCGACCGCGTCCTTGCCCTGGCCCCACTCGATCGTGCGTCGGGCACCGGGGTGCGCGAACAGCTTCCCCAGGAAGTTCGCACCGGCGGAGTTGTACCCCTTCTCGTCGGTCTTCAACGGTCGGTGCTTCATCCAGTTGCCACGCTCACCCGCCCGACCCAGCTTCTTGCTCAAGGCACGGCCGGAACCGGTCCACTTGTTCTTCTCCGGGGCGTTGGCGTTCCTGATGAACTGCTCGATGTCGTCGTCCTCGCCGCAGTCGTCCCGCTCCCACACCTGGGCGCCGCGGACGATCCCGCCGAACACGCCCACCTGGGCGAACCCGCCGACCATGCAGTTGTTGGTGTAGTGCAGCTGGGTCGGCAGACCGCCGATGGTCGACCCGGCCCCGGCCTGGTCCGGCTGGAACGCCTCGCCTCCTGCCGCACCACCGGCGTTGAGCACCCCGAGGTCGATGGTCGGCAGGCTGTTGGCGGCGTCGATCATCGCCTGGACGCTGGGGGCGACGCTCTGCTGGAGCTCCGGCCGCGCGGCCGGGGTCAGGGCGTTGAGCAGCACCTGGGCCGCCTGCGCCGCCTGCTGGCTCTGGCTGCCCGTCGGGTCGCCGTACTGGTCGCCGCCCCAGTAGCCGCCGCCGTCGATTCCGCCGCTGTCGGCGTTCCAGTGGCCGTAGTTGGAGTTCTGCTGTCCCTGTTGCTTCGGCGAGTTCGACGACTTGCCGTTGGAGGGGTCGGGAATCCGGAAGCGGACCTTGCCGCCGTCGGGGCCGCGGCCCGTGCCCCAGTCGTTGCGCTGCGGGCGCGGTGCGGTGGTCGTGCCGGTGGTGGTCGTGCCGGTGGTGGTCCTGTTGCCGAAGGAGATGTCCGGCACGGAGACGTCCGGCATGGCCACCGACGGCGGGTGGGTGGCGAGGTAGTGCGCCGTGGCGAGGATCGCGCCGGCGGCGAGGAAGCAGCCGCCGACCAGGAACGGGGAGACCGGGCCGCCCGCGAGGCCGGCCAGGCAAGCCGGGGTGTTGCCGGTGGGGTCGGTGTACCCGAGGGGGTTGGCCGGGGTGTAGGCGTGGCGGTTGGCGGTGCTCAGGTCGGTGGGGTCCAGGGCGGCGGTGTCGCGGCTGGCGAAGGTGCCGGTGCCCGGCTGGTACCAGCGCGCGCCCATGTTGACGTTACCGCTGGTCGGGTCGGTCCACTGGTGCTGGAAGCCCAGGCCGGGCCGGGTGCCGGACGATGCCTTGACCGCGCCGAAGGGGCTGTAGGTGCGTGAACCGGTGACCGCGCCGCTGGCCGGGTCGACCACGCCGACGAGGTCGGTGTGCTGGTCGGTCACGGCGACCGCGGTGGTGGTGCCCTGCTTGACGCCCAGCGGCGTGCCGTCGGGGGTGTGGCTGTAGAGCTCGGTCCCGGCGGAGGTGATCGCCTGGCCCACGCCCTGGTAGGCCAGGTTCTGGTTGCCGGTGCCGATCAGGCGGCCGAAGGCGTCGTAGGTGTTGGTGGTGCCGCCGTCGGTGACCAGTTCGTCGTAGGCGTTGAACGCCGGGGTGGTGGTCGTGCCCGCGGTGGTGCGCGAGGCCAGGGTGCCGCGCGCGGTGTAGCCGTAGGTGGTGTCGCCTCGGGTGAGGAGCTGGTTGCGCTCGTCGTAGGTGGCGGTGGCGGGGCCGTCGCGGGTCAGGTTGCCGGCGCCGTCCCAGCCGTACTCGGTCGTGGTCGAGCCGGTGGTCCACCTGGTCAGGCGGCCGGCGTCGTCGTAGCCGTAGGTGTTGGCGCCGGCGCCGGCCAGGCCGGTGGTGGTCTTGCCGGTCAGCCGGTCCTCGGTGTCGAAGGTGTAGGTGGTCGACGCGGTCGACGCGCCGCCCGGCGCGGCGGTGGTGTCGGTGGCGAGGCGGCCCAGCGGGTCGTAGGTGAACGCGCGGGTCGAGGCGTTCGCGCCGTAGCCGATGGTGGTGGTGCGGCCGAGCTCGTCGAGGCTGTAGGTGGCCGTGGCGCCGGTGATCGGGTCCCGGGCCGAGGTGAAGCGGCCCGCCGCGTCGTAGCCGTAGGTCGTGGTGCCCGCGGCGGTGGAGGTGGTCGCCAGGTTGTTGTCGTTGTCGTAGGTGAACGACGAGGCACCCGACGGACCGGTGGCGTTGACCAGGTTGCCGCGGTCGTCGTAGGTGTAGGTGTTCGTGCCGGTGGGCGTGCTCGCCGAGGTCATCCGGCCGGTGAGGTCGTAGCCGAAGACCCGGTCGGAGGTGGCCACCGACGCGCCCGCGCCGGTCTGCCCGGTCGGGTTGCCCAGCGGGTCGTAGCTGGTGGTGATGCTCACGCCGCCCGGCTTGCCCAACACCGCCGGCCTGCCCGCGGCGTCGTAGGACTGGGTGAACCTGCGGTCCGCGGCGTTCGGGCTCTGCGCGGTCGCCGGCTCGATCGTCGACTCCGGCAGGCCCCACGTGTTGACCGTGTAGGTGGTGGTGTTGCCGTTGCCGTCGGTGACCCGGGTGAGGTTGCCCGCGACGTCGTAGCCGTAGCCGGTGGTGATGCCGCCGGGGCGGGTGACCGAGCGCAGCCGGTCCTGGGCGTCGTAGGTCCAGGTGGTCGTCTTGCCCAGGCTGTCGGTGGCGCTGGTGCGGTTGCCCGCGGCGTCGTAGCCGAACGACCGGCTGCGCAGCACCGCGCCCGCCGGGTCGAGGTCCGACGTCGAGGTCATCCGACCGGCCTGGTCGTAGGTCGCGACGCTCTTCGCGCCGGTCGCGTCGGTGGTGCTGACGAGCCGGCCGGCCAGGTCGTGGTCCGAGGACGTCTGGTTGCCGAACGCGTCCGACGTCCAGGTGAGGTCGTCCCGGTCGTTGTACTCGAGGTCGGTGCGCCGGTTGTCGGGCGTGATGACCGCCGCCACCCGGCCGAACAGGTCGGGGATCAGGCGGGTGGTGAGGTTGCGCGTCGGGCCGGGGTGCCGCTCGACGACCGTGGACGTGATCTTGTTGCCCAGCTTGTCGTAGGTGGCGGAGGTCTGCGCGCCGTTCGGGTCGGTGGTGGACAGCAGCTCGCCCACCGGGTCGTGGGTGTTGGTCCACACGCCGCGCTGCGACCGGCCGGGCAGCAGCGGGTCGGTCCGGCGCACCTGGTTGCCGAGCTGGTCGTACTCGAAGTCGGTGCGGGCGCCCAGCGCGTCGGTGGTGCTGGTGATCCGGCCGAGGCCGTCGTAGGTGATGCCGGTCGTGGCGCTGATCGGCTGGTCGGACCCGGGCGGGGTGTAGTCGGGCAGGGTCACGCCGAGGGGGCGCCCGACGCCGTCGTACGCGGTGCGGGTGACGTTGCCCAGCGGGTCGAGCTGGTCGACGACCTCGCCGAAGGTGTTGTACCCGGTCTTGTCGACGGGTGAGGCGGTGGTCGGCGCCTGCCCGGCGGACTCGACCTGCACGGCCGGACCGCTGCGGGTGACCTGTCGTCCCGCGGCGTCGTAGCCGAAGGTCGTGGTGTGGCCGGTGCCGCGGGGGTCCGTGACGGTCAGCGGCAGACCCAGCTCGTCGCGGGTCGTGGTGGTGACCAGCGTGCCGGAACCCGTGTGGACGGCACGCGTGAGCTCGCGCCCCACGGGGTCGTGGGTGAAGTCGGTCTTCTCGAAGACCTGGGCGTCGTCGATGTCCGTGACCCACGTGGAGGTGACGTTGTCGTTGGCGTCGTACCGGTAGTACTGGAAGCGGTACGTGTTGGCCGGTTCCTGGTCGCAGCGCCGGCAGGCCCAGTCGATGTCGTACCGGTTCCCGACGCGCCCGGCGCGGTCGATGGAGTAGCCGGTGTAGTAGGCGGCGTCGCGCCGGTAGTAGCGGATGAGGTTGCCGGCCTCGTCGTACGTGCGGTCGACCAGCGGGATGTCCGAGACCACGCCGGTCTCCGGGTCGCGGTAGCCGAGCAGGGTCTCGGTGTCGATGCCGTACGCCTCGTACGTGTAGGCGGTGGTGCGGCCCATGGCGTCGGTGCGTTCGACGACCCGGCCCTTGGGGTCGTAGGCCAGCGACTGCACCACGATGTCGCGCGCTGCGCCGCCGTCACCGGTGAAGCCCTTGACGGTGGTGGTGGCGAGCTGGTGCCGGCCGGTGGTGTAGGTGTAGGTGAACTCGTTGCCCGCCGCGTCGACCTTGCGGGTGGGCTGCCCGAAGCCGTCGTGCTCGGTGGTGGTCACGGCGTTGGCGGGGTCGGTGGTGGTGGCGACCCGGCCGAAGGCGTCGTAGGTGTGGCTGGTGGTGCGGCCCGGGTCGTTGAGGGTCGCGTCGTCGACCTTGACCGAGGCGAGGGTGCCGTCGGGGTTGTAGGTGTTGGTGGTGCGCCTCTGGTGAGGCGTACCGGTGACGGCGTTGGTCGTCCGCGGTTCGGTGCGCACGAGCGGCCGGGACAGGCTGTCGTAGGTGTAGCTGGTGGCGGCGCCACCGGGGACGGTGGCGGAGTGGACCGTGCTGCCGGTCATCCGGCCGAGGCCGTCGTACCGCCGGGTGGTGCGCAGCCCGGCCGGGTCGGTGCTCTCGCGCCGGTCGCCCTTGCCGTCGTAGGCGTGGCGGGTCACTCCCCCGCCCGCGTCGGTCTCGGTGAGCAGCAGCCCGGCGGGCATCGTGCCGCCGTCGACAGCCGGTTCCGCACCGGTGGTGTAGGCCCGGGAGGTGGAGCGGCGGTCGGTGTCGCCGCCGCCGGGCAGCGTGGTGCCCGCCAGTTCGCCGGACGCGGTGTAGGAGAAGGTCTTGAGGTAGGTGTCGTCGTCGCGGTTCGCGGACCGCGCGTCCCGTTCCTCGGTGACGCGGTCGTTGCGCGGGTCGAGCGGGTCCGCGGTGTTGAGGTAGTAGTCGTAGTAGCTCGTCCGGGTCATCGTGGAGCCCGGTGAGCACGTGGAGATGTCGCACAGGGTCTTGGTCAGGACGTTGCCGCGGGCGTCGTTGGCGTAGCGGATGTCCACGCCGTCCTCGCCGGTGACCGCGCTGACGAACCCGCCGGTGTCGTAGGAGTACTCGACCGTGTGACCCAACGGGTTCTTGGTGCTGGTCAGGCGCCCGTTGCGGCTGGGGTCGTAGTAGTGGGTCGTGGTCTGGTCGTCCGGGTTCGCCACGGCGACACTGGCCGAGGTCTTGGAGGACAGCGCCAACGAGGCGACGTTCCACACGCCGCCGTTGTGGTCGGTGTGCGTGGCGACCCGGTCGCCCGCCCGGTTGTAGCCGATCCGGGCGGCGACGCGGCCACCGGGCAGGGTGACCTTGGCCAGCACCTTGGTGAGGGCGCGCGCGTTCCAGTGCTCGACGACCGTCGCGGTGCTCAGGGGGCGGTCGTAGATCGCGACCTCGGAGATCTGGCCGGTGAAGCGGCCCCAGTCGTCGGCCGGGCGGGCGGGCCAGGCGGCGTTGTTGACCGGGCCGGCGCCGACCCAGGTCAGCGGGTTGCTCTGGGTGATCTGGCCGGTCTGCGTACCGACCACCGACCCGTCCAGGTAGAGGGTCTGGCGGTCCACGTTGGCGGAGAGCACCACGTGGTGCCACTTGTCGTCGTTGACCGCCGTCGGGGTGACGATGCCGGTGACGTTGCTGTTCCAGAAGTGGCCGTGGAGCTTGCCGTCGGTGCCGACGTAGAGGATCGGCATGGACGGACCGGACGGGGTGGCCGGGGGCTGGGCGGTGGAACTGGTGCCCAGCAGCACGCCGCCTGCGGTGGAGCCGGTCTTGAACCACAGCTCGGCGGTCAGCGCCGCCTTGGTACCGATGGCGTTGTTCGGCAGCTTGAGGTAGGAGGTGCCGTTGAAGCTGCCGGAGGTGATGCCGGAGCCGGGGATCGCGCCGGGCGCGCCCAGGGTGACGTTGGTGTAGGTGCCGTTGGCCTGCGGGCCGCCGATGGGGGCGCGGTTGTCCGCGACGGTGCCCGACGCCTCGTACAGCCGCCAGTACCCGGACGGGTTCCCGTCGAGCACGGTGCTGCGGTAGTGCACCATGTCGCTGTAGTCGTAGGTCGTGCAGGCGCCGCTGGGGTCGCAGACCTTGGTCAGCTGGTCACCGGTGTAGGTGTAGTCCCACGACAGCGCCGGGTCCGGGCCGGTGGTGACCCGGGTGACGTGGCCGCCGGTCCAGGTGAAGGCCAGGCTGCGGCCGGAGACGGTGTCGGTGGCCGTGGCCAGCCGGCCGGTCTCGTAGGTCAGCGCCTGGTTGCGGCCGGAGTCGTCGCTGATCGAGGTGAGCTTGCCGCCGGCGTCGAAGGCGTAGTTGACGTGGCCCTTGGTGGTCAGCTTCCAGCCGCCGCCCGGCACGGCCACGAGGGTGGCGAAGCGGCCCGCGGGCGGGGCGTAGGTGCCGTCGGGGCGCTTGCCGAAGCGGACCTGGTAGCCCTCGGGGTAGGTGACCACGAGGTTGCCCGAGCCGTCGGTGTCCGGGGTGATCGCGGTGTCCCAGCGGGTCGACCAGCCGGCGCCGAACGCGGAACCCCGGCGCGGGTCGAGGCTGTTGTAGCTGCGCACCACCGACAGCGGCGGGCCGACCGCGGGCACGGCGGCATCGGTGGCCGTGGTGGTGTAGTTGCCCACGCCGGGGTCGACGGCGCCGCCCGGCGAGGCCGACGAGGCACCCAGGTGGCTGGTGATCGCGGGCTGCGGGGCCTGCGCGGTGAGGAACGACGGCTGGCTCCACGGGCTGTTGCTGCCCCAGTCGCCGACCGACCCGTACCAGGCGTAGGACTTGCCCCAGGTCAGCTTGCCCTCGGGGACCCGCCACGTGGGCGAGGGGTCCCAGGTGGACTCGGTGCAGTTCTGGAGGTTGTCGCCGCCCGCGTCGCAGATCTTGAACAGGTGGGCCAGGCCGTGACCGGGGTGGTTGTCCGGGTCCCGGCCGGTCAGCGCCAGGGTCGGGGTGAGCACCTCGGTGACGTAGTTGCTCGGCGGCGACATGCCGGTCAACACCGGGATGGTGTTGGAGATGGTGAACTTCACCTCTTGCGACATGGGCACACCGGTCGAGCTGTACTTGGTGGTGCCGTAGTGGTCCATGTCGAAGCGCAGCGTGTAGGTGCCGGGGTTGAGCCTGCCGATCGTGGCCAGCACGGCGGCGGACTCCCCCGGTCGCACGTCGTGCGGCATCGAGGTCTGCGAGACGGTGCCCAGCTCCGTGCCCGCGCTGTTCCACAACCGGTAGCTGAGCTTGTGGTTGCTGCCCGGCGTCCACGTGTCGCGGCCGTGGTTGGTGACGGTGACCTGCATCTTGCCGTCGCGGTCGAACATCACCGGGGTGGTCATCGACCCGACCTGGTAGGTGGCCCAGTACGGGTTGTAGGTGACCTCCAGGTACGGCGGGTTGCCGCTGTTGCGCCCGGCGAACTTCTTCCAGCCGTAGTTGTCGGCGTCGGAGGCGCGGACCGTCAACCCGTGGTTGGCCGCGCCGTGCGTCCACCCGTGCACCACGGCGCGCCCGTAGTCGCCCAGCTCGATCTTCTGCCACTTGCCGCCCGGGTCGCAGCCGGTGCGGCCGGAGGCGAAGCTCTTGCTGCTCAGCGCGCCGCCGAACGACGGACCCGGCCAGGACTTGTTGCCCGACACGCTCCAGGGCTGCGTGACCTCGTGCACCCACACCGTGCGCGCTTCGCAGGAGTAGGAGTAGGTGTTGTAGAGGTACAGGTTCGCGCCCAGGACGTACTGCCCGGCCAACGCCCAGCTCACCGAGTCGAACTTCAGGAACGCGTTGGCCTTGTTGGTGCCACCGTCGAAGGTGCCCACGCTGAAGTTGGGGTCACCGGAGTAGTCGTTGTGGTAAGGGGCCTGCACGAACGTCGTGCCGTCGGTGGAGCGGTCCACCACGCTGGGGTCGACCTTGACCGGGAACACGCGCGCCGGATCGGCCAACCACGACCGGTCCAGGCCGACGCGCAGCACGTCGCCGTCCAGCCGGTAGGTCACGCCCCACGACCGCACGCCCTCACCCGAACGCGGGTCGACCGCCGAGTCCTCCATGAACCCCGGCGGGATCACCGCCCGCACCACGCCCGAGGCGTCCTTGAGCTGCACCGCGCCGTTGTCCAGGGACGCGGTCACCCCGTCGAGCCGCAGCGGGAAGCTCCACTCGGTCGGTGCGTCGGCCGACGCCAGCACCAGGTTCTCCTTGATGCCGCCGGCGGTCGCCTCCACCTCCAGGTCCACGCCCGGGCGGATGTCGTCGTAGGTGGCGATCGAGCCGTCGACCCGCGCGGTCGCGCCCTCGACGTCCTGGACGCCGTAGCCGACCGACACCCCCGGCCCCAGCTCCAGCGACACGACTTCGGGTGCGTCCGCGCGCTCGGCGAACCGCTTGTGCACCGAGTCCGCCTTGGTGCGCCACGACGCCCCGTCGCGCGTCAACGACGAGTCGACCGGGAACCACAGGCCGTTGCGCGAGAAGAACTTGCGGCCCTGGAACACCCGCAGCGTCTCGGTGCCGTCGGGGTTGCGGAACACCTGGGCGTCGCGCGTGCGGCGGTTGACCAGCTCGCGGCGGTCGCCCTGCGCGGTCGCCACCGGTTGGGCGGTGCCCTCGCCGACCCGCACGTCCGTCGCGGGTGCCGGCGTCGGCTCCGCCAGGACCGGGTCGGGGAACGGGACGTCCGGCGGCAGGGCGCCCGGTGCCGGGGCTGCGACCGGCTCACCGGTGTTCTGGCCGGTGGCGGGGGTGCGGGCGGGCACCTCGTGGCTGCGACCGGCCGCCGTGCCCCACTCCTGCTGCGGGATCTCCCCCGCGGCGGGCGCCGCCCCGGCGACCTGGCCGACCGGTGACGTCAACGACGCCACCATGGCCAGCGTGATCGCGGCGGCCACGCCGCGGACACGACGAACTGAGCGCACGACGCCCCCCAAGTCGAACCTCGAGGGTCCCGCGCCCTCCCGAATCCTGCGGAATCCTCACTTATGGGGCGGTTCCTGACCATGGGCGGGTGCAGTGACGTACGTCATCTTGCGGGGGGTGGTGTCGGCGGGCTCGTTCGGCACCACCCGCTCTGCGGTGTACCACCTCGTCACGTTCGGTGCACGGCAATCGTGGCGAACGGCGAACGGCGAACGGGGCGCGACACCGCGAGGCGCGGCCGGTGCGCCGGGCAACCTGGTGGTCCGGTAAGGCGACACGCCGCTGCCGGTCGGGCACGCCCGGCCGAAAGCGGTGCTGTTGACCGAGGTCAGCCGGGGGATGCCGGCGGACCGGCTGATCGACCGGGCCTGGGGCGGGCAGGCACCCGACCGGGCGCGCCCGGTGCTGCGCACCTACCTGCCCGACCTGCGCCGGGCACTGGCCCCGACCGGGACCACGATCACCTGGCGTGACATCGGCTGCCTGCCGGCCATCGATCCGGACCACGTGGACCTGCACCGGGAACGGGGCGCCGCCCGGGCCGATCCGGTCGACCGGGCGCCGACCCCGGCCCGGCGTTGCGGACCGGGCCGCCACCCCGGTCGGTCTGGACCAGGGTGGCGGCCGGCACGGGAAATCGCCTCGGCTGAGTGCACCGTCGAGAACCCAGCGCACCCCGGTCCGCCTGGCGGACGGGCCACCGGAGTCCCCGGCGCAGGCCCCGGCGTCCTCACCGGGACGCCCGATGCACGGTTCGTTACCGGGTTTGATGCCTAACTTCCCGCACGCGGAGTCATTCGCGATCCGGGTGTCGGCTTCCCTGAGGATCACCGGACAGGGGGTCGCGCACTGGTTGTCGCACATCCTGCCCCAGCCCGTGATCCGCGTTTCGTCGCCGGTCTTGCCCTCTCGGCGCGACAGCGGGACGGGTGTGGCCGATACGGCACTGCTCAGCTTGATCAGCGCGATGTCATTGCTGCTCGACGAGCCGTCGGGATGCCGTACGAATCGGGCGGCGTTGACCAGCGATCCCCCTGTCGAGTGATTCTTGCTCCCGATGCGCAGTTGCACGTTCTCCGCTTGTTCGTTTCGAGGACAATGCCAGGCTGCCCCCACCGGGGTGCTGGTGATCAGCGAGCCACCGCTCCTCCACTGCAACGACGCCCTGCACGACTGCCTCGGCGGGGAGTTCGGCGCGCAGGCCCCGCTCCGGCTGGTGCGGCACGACTCGTCCGTAGCCCGCGAACACCCCGTCGAAGGCTACGACCGGCGTTGGCTGCACCGGGCGACCGCCGGCGTCCGGGGAGCGGGTGCGCCACCGACCGCCCGCTACGACCTGCCGTACGAGACCGCGCCCTTGTTCTCCTCCCACCACTTGGCCATCAGCTCGAACCCGTGCCAAGTCGCGGAACCCGGCGGCGCGGTGTGCACCACGATGGTCTGCTCCGGCCGCGAGACGACCTGCAACGCCTGCCACTGCAGGTCCAGGTCACCACCGACCGGGTGCCTGACCTGCTTGCGGCCGTAGGTCACGCCCTGGACGTCGTGGCTGTTCCACCAGCGCCGGAAATCGGGGTCGAGCGCGCTGAGCTCGTGGACCAGCTCGCCGAGCGCGGGGTCGTGCGGGTAGCGGGTGGCGTCCATCCGCAGCTTCGCGACGAAGCTGCGGGCCACCACGTCCCAGTGGACGTAGAGGTTGCGGATGCGGGGTTCGAGGAAGATCATCCGCGCGAGGTTGCGGTTGCCGGGCTCCAGCTCGGCGAAATCGACGAACAGCGCCGCACCCAGGTCGTTCCAGCCGAGCACGTCCATCCGCAGGCCCAGCACGATCGCCGGCGTGTGGCGCATGTTGTCGAGCAGCACCTGGGTCTCGGCGGAGATCGTGGTCTGCTCGGACGCCGGTTCCTCGACGGTCCGACCTTTCACGATTGAGTACAGGTACCGCCGCTCCTCCGCGGTCATCATCAACGCCCGCGCGATGCCCAGCAGCACCGAGTCGGAAGCTTGCGTCATCCGGCCCTGCTCCAGCCGGGTGTAGTAGTCGACGCTGACGCCGGCGAGTTGCGCCACCTCCTCGCGGCGCAGGCCCGGCACCCGCCGGAACCGCCCCGGGTCGTCCACGCCGGCGTTCGCCGGTGAGAGCGCCGCGCGCTTCGCCCTGAGGAACTCGCCGAGCGTCAAGTGTTGATGCAGCTGACTGCTCATACTCCCGATTATGCGCCGCCGGAGGCGATCGGGACGCAGTTCACGGACGGTATGACGTCGCATGCGGGTCCTCCTGCTCTGTCACCCGGGTGACGTGTCCTCGACATGAGGAAGTTTCGCGTGCCTCGTTCAGCCCACCTCCGTCCGCCAGGCCGGCCCGGCGCCGGCGGGCCCACCCGCCGCGAAGCGGGGTGTGCGCCACCAGGTCGCGGCCCGCCGCGGCGGTGGTGGCACGGCGCGGTCCGCCAGGGCGAGCACGGCGACGACCACCGCGGCCAACTCCTCGGGGCTCGGCTCGCCGCGCACCAGCCGGATCGACGGTTCCTCCCTCATTGCGGCGGGTTCCCGTGCTTGCGGCTGGGCAGTACGACGTGCTTGGCGCGCAGCGTGGCCAGGGCGTCGACCAGCCGGAGCCGGGTCTCGGCCGGGTCGATCACGTCGTCGACCAGGCCGCGCTCGGCCGCGTAGTACGGGTGCACCAGCTGGGACCGGTACTCCTCGACCAGCCGGGCGCGGACGGCGGCCGGGTCGTCGGCCTCCGCGATCTCCCGCCGGAAGATCACGTTCGCGGCCGCCTCCGGACCCATCACCGCGATCTCGTTCCCGGGCCAGGCGAACGACAGGTCCGCGCCGATGGACCGCGAGTCCATCACGATGTACGCGCCGCCGTAGGCCTTGCGCAGCACGACCTGGACCCTCGGCACCGTGGCGTTGCAGTAGGCGTACAGCAGCTTGGCGCCGTGCCGGATGATGCCGCCGTGCTCCTGCGCCGTGCCCGGCAGGAAACCGGGCACGTCCACCAGCGTGACCAGGGGGATGTTGAACGCGTCGCACACCTGGACGAACCGGGCGGCCTTCTCCGACGCGGCGATGTCCAGGACGCCCGCCAGCGACGCGGGCTGGTTCGCGACCACCCCGAGGACGTGGCCGTCGAGCCTGGCCAGCGCGCACACGACGTTGGCGCCCCACCGGTCGTGGACCTCCAGGAACTCGCCGTCGTCGACGATCTCGGCGATGACGGCACGCATGTCGTAGGCGCGCTGGGGGTCGGCCGGCACGATGTCGAACAGCCGTTCGGTACGCCGGTCGGCCGGGTCGGTGGACAGGCGCTCGGGCGGCGCCTCCCGGTTGTTGGCGGGCAGCAGGGACAGCAGGTAGCGGACGTCGACCAGGCAGCTCTCCTCGTCGTCGTGCACGAACCCGGCCACGCCGGAATGCACGCCGTGCGCGTCCGCGCCCCCGAGCGCGTCGTGGCTGATGTCCTCGCCGGTGACGGTGCGCACCACGTCCGGGCCCGTGATGAACATCTGCGAGGTGCCGCGGACCATGAACACGAAGTCGGTCAGCGCCGGGCTGTAGGCCGCGCCGCCCGCGCACGGCCCGAGCACCACGCTGATCTGCGGGATCACCCCGGAGTTGCGGACGTTGCGGGCGAAGATCCCGCCGTACCCGGCGAGGGCTGTCACCCCCTCCTGGATGCGGGCGCCCGCCCCGTCGCAGAGCCCGACGACCGGCACGCCGGCGAGCTCGGCGAGGTCCATGACCTTGTGGATCTTCTCCGCGTGGCTCTCGCCGAGCGCGCCGCCGAAGAGCCGGAAGTCGTGGGCGTAGGCGAACACCCGGCGTCCGTCCACCAGGCCCCACCCCGTGATGACGCCGTCGGTGTGCGGCCGGTTGGCCTCCAGGCCGAAGCCGGTCGCCCGGTGCCTGCGGAACGGCTCGACCTCGGTGAACGTTCCCTCGTCGAACAGCAGGCGGAGCCGTTGACGCGCGGTGAGCTTGCCCTTGGCGTGCTGCCGCGCGGTCGCCGAGGCGTCACCGCGGGCGATGCGCTCCTTGAGCCGGGCCAGCTCCTCGGCCCGTCCGCGCAGCGACGTCGCCGGGGCCTCCTCATGCCGCACCGATCGCACGGTCATGACGGCAGCTCGACGGACTGGGCGTGGTGGAACACGTTCCGCGGGTCCCAGCGGGACTTCACCCTGCGCAGCCGCGGGTAGTTGTCCTTGTAGTACAGGTGGCTCCACGGCACGCCGGACGTGTTGAACGCCGGGTCGCCGATGTCGCTGTCCGGGTAGTTCACGTAGCACCCGTCGGTGACGTCGTCCGGCACGGGCACGCCGCCGGTGGCCGCGAACAGCTCGCCGTAGAGCGCCCTCGTCCAGGCCAGGTTCTCCGCGTCGCCCGAAGGCTCCGTCCAGAACGTCTGGAGGAGCATCTTGAAGATCGTCCCGCGGTGCGCGCTCGCGGTCGCGTCCGGTGCGACGGCCGCGATCTTCCCGCCGTACGGGTGCAGCACCACCTGGGCGTTGCGGTTGGTGTAGTCCGTCGTGGTCAGGTACTTGTGCAGGGTGGCGACCTGCTCGTCGGGGAAGCGCCGCAGCAGGCACGCCGACTTGTGGTCGCCGCGCAACGTGGTGTTGGTCAGCGTGGAGACGCTGGTGCCCAGCATGCGCGTCGTCCGCAGCCACGGCAGCCGCCGCGGCACGGGGACGGCGCCCGCCGCGCTCACCCCGGTCAGCAGCGCGGTCAGGTAGTCGGCGTGCAGCCGCTCGGCGCCGGGCACGGTGGCGTCCGACTGGGTGATGAGCGTGATGGCGCCGCTCGCCCGGTGGTTCAGGATCAGGTAGCCCGCGAGCGTGGCGGCGGGCGAGTCGGGCGCGCTGTTCGCCTCGTACCACGCGCCGTGGTTGCCGACGAGCCGGGCGAAGTCCGCCTGGGTCACCCGGTCCCAGGGCAGCGAGACCGAGCTGAGCAGCACCTCGGCGGGCGGCTTGGGCAGTGCGGTCGCGGGGTCGTCGCCCGAGCGGCCGGGCGAGCGGAACCAGTAGCGGGTGACGACCCCGAAGTTGCCGCCACCGCCACCGGTGTGCGCCCACCACAGCTCGCGGTTCGGGTCGCCCGGCTCGCGGGTGGCGACCACGAGCCTCGTGCGCCCGTGCCGGTCCACGACGACGACCTCGACGGCGTAGAGGTGGTCGACGGTGAGGCCGTTGCGGCGACTCAGCAGGCCGAAGCCGCCACCCGCGATGTGCCCGCCCACCCCGACCGAGTAGCAGAACCCGGCGGGCAGCACGACACCGTGAGCCAGGTACAGGTGCTCGTAGACGTCCAGCAGGATGGCGCCGGCTTCCACCGCGTAGGCGCCGCGGCGGTCGTCCCAGTAGACCTTGTTCATGTTCTGGAGGTCGATGATGACCTCCACGTCCGGGCTGGACACGAAGTCCTCGTAGCAGTGCCCTCCCCCGCGGACGGTGACCCTCTTGCCGGCGGTGACCGCCTCCTGGACCGCGTCGACCACCTGGGCCGGGGTGGTCACGAGCCGGATGTAGTCCGGTCGGGCCACCCATCTCTGGTTCATGCCGGTGACGAGTTCGCCGTAGCGCGGGTCCCCCGGCTTGACCGTGGTCCCGCGCCGTCCGGCGGAGTCCGGCATCGACACCTCGGACATCGTCTCGGTCATCGTCTTCCCCCTTTGTCGTGCTGCGTGTTCGATTCCCCACCCGCCGGCCCGGGGCCCTCCCACCCCGGTCCGGCGCGGTCTCACTGGCCCATGCCCAGGCCGCCGCTGACCGGGATCACCGCCCCGGTGATGTAGCTCGCCTCGGCGCCCGCCAAGAACCGCACCGCCGCGGCCACCTCGTCCGCGGTGCCCGGCCGGCCCATCGGGGTCATGGCCATCAGCATGTCCATCCGCTTCACCGACAACCCCCTGGTCATGTCGGTGTCGATGATCCCCGGCGCCACGAGGTTCACCGTGATGCCGCGTCCGCCGAGCTCCCACACCAGGGACCGGGTCAGGCCGAGCAGCCCGGACTTGGTCGCCGCGTAGTTGGTCTGCCCCGGCGAGCCGAGGAACCCGAGCACCGAGGACAGCACGACGACCCGCCCCCTCCTGGCGGGGATCATGCTGCGGACCGCGGCACGCACGGTGGCGAACACGCCGGTCAGGTTGGTGCGCAGGACCGAGTCGAACTGCTCGGCGGACATCCGGAGCATGGGCACGTCCAGGGTGGTGCCCGCGTTGGCGACCACCACCTCGACCGGTCCGTGCACGGCCTCCGCGTCCTCCAGCGCGCGCTCGACCTCGCCCGGTGCGGTGACGTCCGCCCTCACGCCGAGCAGGTCTTCGGGCGGTTCACCCGAGCGGTAGGTCACCGCCACCCGGTCGCCCGCGGCGGCGAGCGAGCGCGCCACGGCCAGCCCGATCCCCCGGTTGCCGCCGGTGACGAAGACCGACCGGCTCACGTCCGCCCACCCCACAGCGTGTCGTCGGCCAACTCCTGGTCGATCCGGACGAGCAGTTCCCGGTCGATCCGCTTGATGTCGTCGACCACGTGGCGCACGCCCGTGCGCGCCATCTCGGCGCGCTGGAAGTTGTGCGGCATCGAAGCCGGGACGCCGAGGAAACCGGCGCCGAGGGCCTTGGCCACCTCGGCGACGCGGTTGATGTCGTCGACGAACAGCACCTCGTCGTACTCGTAGCCGAAGACGTCCCGGGCGATCTCCTTCATGCCCGGTCGGAAGTCGTTGACGTCGACGTAGGGCACCTCGGCGTCGAAGTGCTCCCTCAGGTGGCCCAGGTACTTGTCGAAGGTGTACTCCCGGTTGCGGCCGCCGTAGCAGACCACGCGGACGCCGGTCTCGCTCAGCGTCGCCAACAGCTGCTCGGCGCCGTCGACCACTTCGACCTGGTGGGTCTTGAGGTACTCCTCGCGCTCTTCGAAGAACGCGGCGATGGTCTCCTTGCCGGACCAGGGCAGCTTGCACGCCAACGCCATGTTGTGCCCGGCGGCCAGTTGGGGCGAGCCCCAGACCGCGCGTTCCACCTCGGCGGTGTAGGTGCCGCCGTGCTTGGTGACGAACCGCTCGATCACCGGGCTGTAGGTGTCGTTGAGCAGCACGCCGTCGCTGTCCAGCGCCACGAGTCGGATCTTCCGCAGAACGCTCATCGGTTTCCTCCGGGGTGTCTGGTGGTGCGGTCAGGCCGTGGTGAGCACGAGTGCCGCGTTGTGCCCGCCGAAGCCGAAGGACGTGCTGACCGCGACGTCGACGGGCACGGCGCGCGGTGCACCGCTGACGACGTCGATGTCCAGCTCGGGGTCGAGCCGGGTGAGGTTCGCCGTCGGCGGCACGCGGTCGTGCTCGACGGCCAGCGCGGTGTACGCCGCCTCGATGGCGCCCGCCGCGCCCAGCGCGTGCCCGGTGACCCCCTTGGTGGAGGTCACCGCGGGGCGTCCGCCCAGCACCCGGCGGAGCATCCGTCCCTCGATGACGTCGTTCATGGGCGTCGCGGTGCCGTGCGCGTTCACGTGGTCGACGTCGGACGGCGCCACGCCCGCGTCCGCGAGCGCCGCGCGCAACGCCCGTTCGGTGCCCCGACCTTCGGGGTCGGGCGCGGTCGGGTGGTGCGCGTCCGTGGTCGACCCGTAGCCCCTGATCACGGCGTGGACGTGCGCGCCGCGGGCCCGGGCCTCCTCGACCCGTTCGAGCACCAGGACGCCCGCGCCCTCGGCGGCCACGAACCCGTCGCGTTCCGCGTCGAACGGCCGGCACGCGCGGTGCGGTGCGCCGACCCGCCGGGAGAGCGCGCCCATCTTGGCCAGCCCGGCGATCACGACCGGCGTCAGCGCGGACTCCGTGCCGCCCGCCAGGACCACGTCGCAGGCGCCCGACCGCAGCAGGTCACGGGCGATGCCGAGCGCGGTGGCGCCGGACGCGCAGGCGGTCGCGGTGACCAGGCTCGGGCCCTTGGCCCCGAGGTCGATGGCGACGTACCCGGCGACCATGTTGACCATGTACATGGGCACGGTCAGCGGCGACACCCCGGCGGGCCCGTCGGCCACCAGGGCGTCGTGCTGCCGTTCGAGCGTGCCGGCGCCGCCCAGCGAGTTGCCCAGGACAACGCCGACCCGACCCCCGTCCCACCCGTCGCCGTCCCAGCCCGCGGCCGTGCGCGCCTGCCGCGCGGCCACGACCGCGAGCTGCACGAACCGCTCCAGCACGCGGGCCTTCAGGCCGCCGAGCAGGCGCCCCGGGTCGAAATCCGGCACACGGCAGGTGAAGTCGACCGGGCCGCCCGCGAGGGCGTGGTCCGGCTCGGCCCGGGACACACCCTCGTGCAGGCACGCCCAGTTCTCCGCGGCGCCGGAACCGGCCGGGGTGACGAGCCCCATCCCGGTGATCGCGGCGCCGAACGATTCACTCCTCCGGTCCATCAGGCCACGGCGCCCTTCGCCGCGGCCATTTCGGCCAGGTCCCGGATCGTCATGTCGTCGGCGAGCTCGTCGTCGGCGATGGCGATGCCGAACCTCTTGCCCACCACGAGCCCGAACTCGATCAGCACGAGCGAGTCGAACTCCAGGCTTTCGAAAGTCGTCTCCGGCGTCGCCGCCGTGCGGTCGACGCTGAACTGCTCGACCAGCACGTCGACGATCCCTTCTTCGATCGCGCTCACATTTCCCCCCTGTCCAGTACGAACTTCCGGTCGCGGTCGATCACGTCACCGTCACCCGAGGCCAGGTCAGCGACACCGCACCCCAGGTCAGCCCCCCGCCGAAACCGGCGAGCACCACGCGGTGGCCCTCGCGCAGGCCTCCGTCCGCCGCGCCGTCCACCATCGCCAGCGGTATCGACGCGGCCACCGTGTTGCCGACCCGGTCGATGTTCGACACGAACGACGAGGCGGGCAGGCCGAGCCGGTCCGCCACCGCGGCGAGGATGCGCGAGTTGGCCTGGTGCAGCACGACCCGGTCCACCTCCGGCAGGGACCAGCCCGCCCGGTCCGCGGATGTCCGCACGGAGTCGGACATGCGCAGCACCGCCTCGTGGAAGACCGCCCGCCCGTGCATCGTGAAGTACAGCTCCTCCGGCCGGACCGGCCCGAGTGAACGGCGCCGCGAACCGCCGCCGGGTATCGAGATCAGCTCGCTGCGGCTGCCGTCGCTGCCGAGCGTCACCCCGCGCAGCACGCCCGGCTCGTCGTCGTCCCCCGCCCGCAGCAGCACCGACCCCGCACCGTCGCCGAAGACCGTGCGGGTGGTGCGGTCGCCCGGGTCGAGGATCGTGGAGAAGGTGTCGGCGCCGATCACCAGCACGGTGTCCGCGTACCGCGCCGCGATCAGCCCGGCGGCCGTCGCCAGCGCGTAGACGAACCCGGTGCAGACCGCGGCCACGTCGAACGCGGGCACGCCGTCCAGGCCGAGCCTGCTGGCCACCTCGGGCGCGGTCGCCGGGCAGAGGCGGTCGGGTGTGCTGGTCGCCACGACCACCGCGTCGGCGTGGTCCACGCCCGCCGACTCGAGGGCCCG
The DNA here is from genome assembly GCF_052936295.1 of Saccharothrix sp. DSM 118769. Taxonomy (NCBI): domain Bacteria; kingdom Bacillati; phylum Actinomycetota; class Actinomycetes; order Pseudonocardiales; family Pseudonocardiaceae; genus Saccharothrix; species Saccharothrix sp. DSM 118769. The sequence continues at coordinate 5,553,285 of NZ_CP193627.1, forward strand.
GCGGCCCGCCTCGACGGCCAGGTCCCCGGTCGACTCGCCCGGGAGGATCACGTGCCGCTGCCCGATCCCGGTCCGGCTGCGAATCCACTCGTCGTCGGTGTCGAGCACCTCGGCGAGCTCGTGGTTGGTGACCACGGTCCGCGGCAGCAGGCCGCCCAGCCCGACGAGCACGGCGGCCCGGCTCACGGCCGCATCTCCTCGGCCAGCTCGACCGAGACCCGGCAGATCCGCTTCCCGCCCTGGTGGAACACCACCTCGGTCCAGCCGCCCTCCCGCGGCACCGCGGTCAGCGTGATCGGCGCGTCCAGCTCGGCGTAGGCGGAGAAGGACGCGTCCATGCCCACCATGCGCCCACAGCCCGCCGCGGTGGCGACCGCGAGCTGCCGGGCCGCTTCGACGAGCACCATTCCCGGGACGTGGTCCTGGGGGTGGTCGAAGAAGCTGATGTTGTCCACCGGTACGCGCAGCACCGCGCCCACCCCGCCCGCCCGGGTCTGCAGGTCGAGCAGGAGCGTGTCGTCCCGGTTGGTCCGGCCCGCCAAGGCGGGCTCGACGAGCCGCCCGGTGCTCACCGGCGGCTGCGTCCGGGAGGACGGCAACGGGCCGGTGCGCCCCTTCCCGCGCATGACCAGGTAGGCGTCCCGGGCGACGTAGCCGACCTGCATCCTGACCTCGCCGAGCCGGACGCCCGACACCCACATCCCGAACTCGTAGGTGAGCCCGCGCAACGTGCCCGCGACCAGGTACGGGTCGCGGGTGCGCGCCGTCATCACCAGGTCGAGCGGGCCCGGGCCCGGGCTCGGCGCGTCCGGCACGAGCGCCATGGTCCAGTTGCGCAGCACGAAGCTCGTGCCCTGCTCGATGCCGTGCACCAGGTGTGCGGCGCACGTCTCGGCCTGCCGGCAGCACTCCAGCAGCACCATGGCGTCCGGGAACCGGGACGAGCCGGTGAGGCCCGTGTAGTGCGGGTGCGCGACGGGGAGTTGCGCCGCGGCGGCGAACTCGTCCTCCGCGACCTCCCGGACGTCGGTCAGGAACACCTCGCTGAGGTTCCGGCGGTGTACCAGCGCGCGGTCGACCGTGCGCGCGAAAGAGAGCCCGTCCACGAATTCCGACAATCCTGGACCGTTGTTCAGCACTGACACTTGAACCATCCCCCCGTGCAATGAACAAAGGAACACCCGATGCGCCGCGTGCGGCGACCCCCGTCCCGACACGCAGAATGCAAAGAACTTTCGGATGCCCATCCCCTGCGGTCGAGTGTACCGAAATGATTCGCACCCGACCCGCGTTCTCCGAAACCCGAGATTATTCGACGCGACCGGACCACACGCCGATCACTTCACCGCGATCGGGTTCGCGGGCGCACCCACCGCGCCGGTGAAGGGCAGGGGCGCGGCGGTGAGGAAGAACTCGTACACGCCGTCCCGGGCGCAGTCCTCGGCCAACTCGTCGAGCTCGAACATCTCGCCGAGCACGACCCCGGCGTTCACCAGCAGCACCAGGTGCAGCGGCTGGAAGATCTCCGCGGTCTCGTTGGGCCGGACCTCGACGCCCCAGGTGTCCGAGGCCACCGCCGCGACCTCCCGCTCGCACACGAACCGCGCGCTGGACAACGCGAGCCCCGGCGCGGCGCCACCGGCGTAGTCACCCCAGCCGCGCGACCGCGCGTGACCGAGGTGACCGGTGCGGACGAGCAGGATGTCGCCCCGACCGACGGTCACGCCCTGGTGCCTCGCGCAAGCTTCGAGCTCGTGGTCGTGCACGGCCTCACCCGGTGCCAGCACGGGCACCCCGCGGAACCGGGCGACGTCCAACAACACGCCCCGGCCCGTGAGGCCCGCGCTCATGCGCTCCACGCCGCACTTGGCGGCGCCCGAACTGGTCACCTCGGCGAGCCCGTAGCCGTTGTACATCCGGTCGTCGTAGAAGATGTGGCTGAAGGCGTCCCAGTGCGTGGCGCACTGCAGGGGCATGCTCACCGCGTCGTCCGTGTACCGCAGCCCCGGCAGGTGATCCTGCGCGCCGAGGGCGATGTCGCCGCCGTCCTGCACCATGTGGTGCACCGGGTTCCCTCGCCCGTAGGCGCCGGTCTGCGGACCCCGCGCGTCCAACGGCATCGCGAGCGAGATGACGCGCCCACGCCGGACCAGCGCCGCGGCACCGACCACCGCCTCGGCGTCGATGAAGTTCAGCGCGCCGAGCTCGTCGTCCGGCCCCCACCGCCCCCAGCGGCGGTACCGCTCTGCGAGTGCCTCGACCCGCTGTCCGTCCCAGGCCTCAACGCCGGTACCGGTCATGTGTTCCCCCCTTGTCCCGCCCGGTCAGGGCGGCGCTTGTCCCGTCCGGTCCCGCGGCGCGTCCCCGCCTCCGTCCGATCGCACCCCGTCCGTCCCCACGAACGGGTCCCACCCGTGCGGCTCCTGATCCAGCACCCCTTCCGCGGCCAGAGCGGCGGCCAGGGCGTCCTTCTCACCGGCGGTGAGTTCCGGTATCGGCAGCCGGGTGGGGCCGCACGGTCGTCCCATGATCTCCGCGGCGGCCTTGAGCCCGGCCGGGTAACCGGGCACGAGCAGCGAGAGCAATCGCGCCGCACGCGCCTGGAGCACCCCCGCGCGCTCGTGGTCGCCGGCGACCGTGGCCTCCCACAGCCCGGTGACCAGCCTCGGGGCGATGACCGCGCAGATCGAGAAGCACCCGGCCCCACCCAGCACGTGCTGCGGCAACGCGTACTCCACACCACCCAGCACCGAGAAGTCCGAGCGAACCCCTCGCACCACTCGGACGTACTCGGCGAAAGCCCCCATCAGACCGCTTGCCTCCTTGAGCCCGAGGAAGTGCTCGTGGCGTCGGGCCAGCTCGGCGACCAGTCCCGGCGACAGCGGAGGCCCCATGGACGGCGCCGGTGAATAGGCCAGCACCGCGATGTCGACCGCACGGGCGACCGCGTCGAAGTGGTCCAGCAGGCCGCGATCCCCCGGCAGCCAGTGGTACGGCGCGGTCACGACGACCGCCGACGCGCCGACCGACTCGGCGTGCCGCGCCAGTTCGACGGTGTGCGCCGTACCGGCACAGCTCACGTGCACCGCGACCGGCGCCCGCCCGGCCGCCGCCTCGACGGTCAGCGCCGTGACGCGCCTGCGCTCGGCGAAGGACAGGTTCAACGACTCGCCGACGTGCATGAGCGCGCACAGTGCGGGCACCTTCGAGCCGAGCAGGAAGTCCACCTGCGCGGCGTGCGTCTCCGCGTCGACACCCCCGAGGGCGTCATAGGGCGTGAGCAAGCACCCTATGACGCCCTCCCAGCGGCCGGCATTACCGAACAGCCCCATGTTCGGCCCCTCCCCCTGCCGCCGGCCTCAGCCGGCGACCGGCGCGCCCACGACCGACTCGGCTACCGCGCAGTCCTGCTCCACGGTGCCGCCGGACACCCCCACGGCGCCGATCACCTCGCCCGAATCGTCGGTGATCGGCATCCCCCCGCCGAAGGTCACCAGCCCCGCGTTGCTGTGCTCGATGCCGTAGACCGGCCCCCCCGGTTGGGAGATCTCCCCGATGCCGCTCGACGGCATCCGGAAGTACACGGCCGTCTTCGCCTTCTTCAACGCGAGGTCGATCGAACCGAGCCACGCGAGGTCCATCCTGGAGAACTGCACCAGGTGTCCCCCGTTGTCCACGATCGCGATGTTCATGGCCACACCGAGTTCGCGCGATTTGGCGATTCCCTCGGCCACCCTGAAGGCGGCCTCGTCCTGCGTGATCGAGCCCATGAACGCTCCTTCTGCGATTTTCCCCGTTTTCTGGAGGTGAACCCAACTATGGGGCAGGGGGGTGCGCCGCTCAATGGGCGAGATCTTCCTGGGCGCCGGACTTCCCAGGATCAGCAGTACCAGGAACAGGCGCCTCCGGCGCGAGCGCCCGACGGGCGAACCGCACCAGGAACTCGCGCAGGCCGTCGTCGTCCGACCCGCCCGTGATCGCCCGGGTCAACTGCGGGGTCGCAACCGGCCACGCCGCCAGGGCGATGGTCACGACCAGCGCGAACGCGGCCGATCCGTTCGGCGCGATCCCCAGCGTCCGCGCCAGGGCGTGGGTCTTGCGGGCGTAGTGCTCCTCCCGTTCCCGCTCGTCCGGCAGCGGCGCGTCGCCGTAGTGCAGCGCCTCCCACAGCAGCAGGCGCAGCAGTTCCGGGTTCGCCCGGTGGAGGTCGTAGACCCGGCCGACGTACTCGCCGATGTCGCCGGAGGGCAGGTCGAGCGCCGCGGTGTGCTCGCGCAGCGCTTCCCGCACGACCGTCTCGAACAGCTGTTCCTTGCTGCCGAAGTGGCCGTAGATGCGCTCCTTGCTCACCCCGGCCTGCCGGGCGATGCGGTCCACCCTGGCACCGGCGATCCCCTGGTCGGCGAATTCGGCGCGGGCGGCGGCGATCAGTCTGGCCCGTGTGGCGGCGGCGTCCCTTGGCACCCGGTCACCATAATCCTCGCCGTTCCGCCCAACCAACCAGACGGTTGGTTGGTACGCTCGCCCCATGTCGGTGACACCGCCCGCGGGCGACGTCCAGGGCTTCCGCCCGACCGCCCGCACCACCGTGCTGCTGACCGCCGCGGGCATCCTGGTCGTCGGCCAGATGTACGTCGTCCTCCCGTTGCTCGCACCGATGAGCGGCGCGTTCGGCCTGCCCGTCGGCGATGCGACCTGGTTGGCCACCGGTTTCGGCGCGGCCTACGCGGCGGGCTTCCTGCTCGCCGGGCCGCTGGCCGACCGGTACGGACCGCGGCGGGTCATCGTGTGGGGCCTGTTGGCCACCTCGGTCACCACGGCCGCGGTCGCGGCCGCGGGCGACCTCGGGTCCGGCGTGGCACTGCGGGCCCTGCAGGGGTTCACCGCCGCGTCGTTCGCGCCGGCCGCCTTCTCCTACGTGACCAGCCGGATCGCACCGGAACGCCGCCCGCTCGTGCTGACCTGCGTGACGAGCGGCTTCCTGGCGGCCGCGGTGGTCATGCAGGTCGGCGCGCAGGCCGTGGAGGCGGCGGCGGGGTGGCGCGCGGTGTTCCTGGTGTCCGGACCGCTGCTCGCGCTGGCCGCCCTGCCCGCACACCGCGTACTCGGCGCGGACGAGCCCGGCAGGGCCACGTCCGTGCGCTCGGCGTTCGCCGCGATGCCGAGGCTGCTGGCCGATCCGCGACTGCTCGCGCTGTACGGCGCGACGGCCACCGTCCTCGGCGGGTTCGTCGCCGTCTACACCGCGGTGAGCGTCAGCGGCCCGCCCGGGATCGCGGGTGACCCCGGTGCGCTGTTGTGGCTGCGCGGCAGCGCGTTGCCGGCCATGATCGCCGTGCCGCTGCTCACCCCGGTCCTCGGCCTGCTGCCCCGGCACGTCCGCCTGTCCGGTGGCCTGGGCCTGGCGGCGGTGGCGGCCCTGGCCGGCTCCGCGGTGGGCGGTTCGGTGATCGCGCTGGCCTGCGTCCTGCTGCTGCTCGTCGGCGGTGTCGCGATCAGCGCGCCCGCGCTGGTGGAGGCGGTCGGCGCGCGGGGTGGGGCGAGCCGCGGCGCCGCGGTGGCCTTGTACGCCTGCGCCATGTTCATCGGCGCCAGCCTCGGCCCCCAACTGGTCAACGTGCTGCACGGCTGGGAGTTCGACGCGGTGGTCCGCGTGGTGGCCGTCGTGTTCGCGACCGGCGCCGTCCTGGGCCTCGCCGCCCGCCGACGCTGACCGGCAGCGGCGGAACCCGATCGTTCCGCGACCGCTGCCGGGTCCACCGCCTGGCCCACGACGCCGGAACCCGCAGGCCACCGGCTACCGCTACCCGCGCGAGGGCGTCGACGTCCTCGCCGACCGGGCACCCGAGCCGCACGACGTGCTCGAACGGCGCCACGACGAGGGCGTGACCCACGCGGAACCCCGTTGTGGGTGTCCGATGTGGAGCCCGGCTCCTGTCACGACCTGCGTGCGGCCCGCTCCACGTCGACAACCGCACGCACAACCGGTTCCCACGCGGCGTGCGCGTCCTGGGCGAACACGCCGCCGCCGAACTCCAGCAACGCCGGCGCGCACTCCGGTACGCGACCATCAGCCCCGGCCTCGGTCTGCCTCGGCAGCCGCTTCCGAGCTGTTGGTGCTTGGTGGGTCGGCGGGTGGTGGGCACCGCAGCCGGGCGTGTTCCTGGAGCGAGGTGACCACCGCGTCGCCGCGGTCGACGGCCTCGATGCCCTGCACGGTGGCGGCCAGGCCCTGGACGGTGGTGACGCACGGGACGCCGCGCGCCACCGCGGCGGTGCGGATCTCGGAGTCGTCCCGCCGCCCGGACGAGGTGCTGACGACGAGGTCCACCTCGCCGGTCAGGATGCGGCTCACGATGGTCGGCTCGTCGTCGCGGCCGGACCCGTCACCGTGCGCGCGGACGACCGTGACGTCGACGCCGTGACGGTGCAGGACTTCCGCGGTCCCCGCGGTGGCCAGGATCTCGAACCCGACGTCGGCCAGCGCCTTCACCGGGAAGATCGTGGCCCGCTTGTCGCGGTCGGCGACCGACACGAAGGCCCGGCCCTTGGTGGGCAGCGGGCCGCCGGCGGCGGCCTGTGCCTTGGCGTAGGCAGCGCCGAAGACCGCGCCGATGCCCATCACCTCGCCGGTGGAGCGCATCCGCGGGCCGAGCGAGTTGTCCACGCCGTGCCCCTCGGAAGTGCGGAACCGGTTCCGCGGCAGCACCGCCTCCTTGACCGCGACGGCAGCCTCGGGCGGCAGCGTGCCGCCGTCCCCGTCGGGCGGCAGCAGGCCCTCCGCGCGCAGCTCGTCGATGGTGGACCCGAGCATCACCCGGGCGGCGGCCCTGGCCAGCGGCACGCCGGTGGCCTTGGACACGAACGGAACGGTGCGGCCGGCCCGCGGATTCGCCTTCAGCACGTGCAGCACGCCTGACGCGAGCGCGTACCGCACGTTCACCAGCCCGCGCACCCCGATGCCGTCGGCCAGGACACGGGTGGACTCGCGGACCCGGGCGATGTCGGCGCGGCCGAGCGTGATCGGCGGCAGCGCGCACGCCGAGTCGCCGGGGTGCGCGCCGGCCTCCTCGACGTGCTCCACGACGCCCCCCAGGTACAGCTCGCGGCCGTCGTAGAGCGCGTCGACACCGATCTCGATCGCGTTGTCGGGGAACCGGTCCACCAGCACCGGGTAGCCGATCTCGTCGGCGATCCGCTCGGCCTGCTCGAACGACGTCGCCGTGCCGCGCGTCGGCGCGGTCAGCCCCACCTCGGCCAACAGCGCGTCGAACGCGCCGCGGTCCTCGGCCAGGTCGATGCCCGCCGGGCTGGTGCCGACAACCGGCACCCCGGCGGCCTCCAGGCGCGCGGCCAGGCCCAGCGGCGTCTGCCCGCCCAGCTGCACCAGCACCCCGACGACCTCGCCGGTGGCCTGCTCGGCGGCCACCACCTCCAGCACGTCCTCGAAGGTGAGCGGCTCGAAGTAGAGGCGGTGGCTGGTGTCCGGGTCAGTGGACACCGCCTGCGGGTTGCAGTTGACCATCACGGTCTCATAGCCGGCCGCGGCGAGCGCGAAGCTCGCGTGCACGCACGCGTAGTCGAACTCGGCGCCTTGGCCGGTCCGGTTCGGCCCGCTGCCGAGGATGACCACTTTCGGCGCGACAGCCGGTGGCGCGACAGCGGGTGGCGCGGCGGGTTCCTCGCCGTAGGACGAGTACAGGGCAGCGAACTCCGCCGCGCACCTGTCGACCGCCTCGTACCCGGGTCTGATGCCCAGCGACCAGCGCAGTTCGCGCACCTCGTCCTCGGGCAGGCCGCGCAGCTCGCCGATCTGCGCGTCCGACAGGCCGTGCCGCTTGGCGAGCACCAGCGTCTCCGGCCGGATCGCGCCGTCCTGCCCGGCGACCGCCCGCGCGACCTCCTCGATCCGCCGGACCTGGTCCAGGAACCACGGGTCGATGCCGGTCGCGGCGGCCAACTCCTCGACCGCGGCGCCGGCCCGGATGGCCTGGTGCACGGTGTGGATGCGGACGTCGGTGGGCCGTCGGCTCGCCTCGACCAGAGCGTCCTTGTCACCCGGCTGCTCGGCCCAGCTGAGGGAGCCGCCGTCCTCGTCCAGCGAGCGCAGGGCCTTGTTGAGCGCTTCCGGGAAGGACCGGCCGATCGCCATCGCCTCCCCGACCGACTTCATGCGGGTGGTGAGGCCCGCGTCGGCAGTCGGGAAGTTCCCGGACGCGAACCGCGGCACCTTCACCACGACGTGGTCCAGGCTCGGTCCGAAGGCGGCCGGAGCCTGCCCGGTGATGGCGTCGGGTACCTCGTCCAGCGTGTAGCCGACGGCCAGCTTGGTGGCGATCTCGGCGATCGGGACGCCGGTCGCCTTGGCGGCGAGCGCGCTGGAGCGGGACATGCGCAGGTTCGCCCCGACCACGATCGTGCGGCCGGTACGCCGGTCGATGGCGAACCGGATGTTGCAACCGCCGTCGACGCCGACCGCGCGGACCACCGCGATGGCCACGTCGCGCATCCGCCGGCACTCCTGGTCGGTCAGCGTCGTGGCCGGTGCCGCGGTGATGGAGTCGCCGGCGTGCACGCCCATCGGGTCCAGGTTCTCGATCGAGCAGACGACGACCACGTTGTCGTCGCGGTCGCGCAGGAGTTCGAGCTCGAACTCCTTCCAGCCGAGGACCGACTCCTCCAACAGCACCTGCCGGGCAGGGCTCGACACCGGCCCGGCGCCCACCATGGCCGACAGCTGCCGCTCGTCGTGGGCGAAGCCGGAACCGCCCGTCGTGAACGAGGGCCGCACCAGGATCGGGTAGCCGAGTTCCGCCGCTGCGGCGTGGCACTGCTCCGGCGTGTGGCAGGTGGCGTCGCGGGCGACGTCGGCGCCCACCCGCCCGACGATCCGCTTGAACTCCTCGCGGTTCCCGCACGCACGGACCGCGTCGATGTCGGCGCCGATCAGCTCGACGCCGTACCGGGCGAGCACGCCGGACTCGTGCAGGGTGACGGCGTTGTCGAGTGCGGTCCGGCCGCCGAAGGTGGCCAGCAGGGCGTCCGGCCGCTCCTTGGCGATGACCTGCTCGACCGTCTCGGGGGTGACCGGCTCCACGTAGGTGGCGTCGGCGAACTCCGGGTCGGTCATGATGGTCGCCGGGTTGCTGTTGACCAGCACAACCCGCACGCCCTCCGCCTTGAGCACACGGCACGCCCGGGTGCCGGCGCAGTCGAGCTCGGCGCCCTGGCCGATGACGATCGGACCGGGTCCGATCACCAGCACGGAGTTCACGTCACTGCGCCGCGGCACGGACCGCACCTCCCATCGCCGGCAGAACCGCTCGAAGCCGTGGTGGCCGAGGATCCCGACCTCGCCGGGTGCGCTGGTCGGCGACCGGGCGGCTGCGGAAGCCGTGACCGCCCTCCGGGACGAGCGGCGCGGGACGGCCGTCTCACGTGCGGGCGGCGGGTGTGTCGTCGGTGGCGGGCCAGCGCCGACCGGCCTCCCAGTAGGACTGGACTTCGTCCAGGGAACGGCCCTTCGTCTCCGGGGCGAGGAAGAACACGAAGAGCCAGGCCGCGACGGTGATGGCCAGGAGGACGAGGTAGGTCGCCAGGCCGCCGACGGCGTTGAGCAGGCCCAGGAAGAACTGGGCGACGACCAGGTTGGTGGTGAGGTTCGTCAGCAGCATCACCGACGCCCCGGCGCCGCGGAGGTGGTCCGGGAAGCCCTCGGCGGCGAAGACCCACACCAGCGCCCCGAAACCGGAGTTGAAACCGACGACGAAGACCACCAGGCCGAGGAGGCCCACCACCTCCGGCGAGTCGACGGCGAACCCGAGCACCATCAGGGCGTGTCCCAGGCCCATGAGGGTGGTGCCGGCGAGCAGGGCGGGTCGCCTGCCGAACCGGTCGGTCGTCAGCGCGCAGACGAGCGCCGCACCCGCGCCCGCGAGTTGGACGAAACCGGGCAGCACCAGCACTCCGAAGGTGTCGGTGTACCCCATGTGCTCGAAGATCCGCGGGCTGAAGAACACCATCGCGTTGATGCCCGTGGCCTGGACGAAGAACCCCAGCGTGATGACGAACAGCGTCAGCGTCCGGTAGCGCGGGCTGAACAGGGCGCGCAGGACGCCCGGCGGACGCGCGGAACCGGCGGTCGAGCCGGTCCCCCGGTGTTGACGCCGGCGATCGGTCTCGGGGAGGCGTGTCAGCCACAGGGCGGTGACGAGGGCGAGGACACCGGGAACGGCGATCATCAGCCGCCACTGCCCGCTGCCCGTGAGGAAGTAGCCGCCGATGTACCCCATCGCGCACCCGAGGGAAGTCGCCACCTGGTACAGGACGGCGGTGCGTCCACGAGCGCGTGTCGAGACCGATTCGGCGATGAAGACGGGGGTCGCCACGATGGCGATGCCGATCGCGATGCCCTGCGCGAAGCGGCTCGCGTCCAGCCACACGAGGTTGACCGACGTCACGGCCAGGGTGGTGCCCGCCAGGTACAGCAGCGCCAACCCGAGCAGGGTCGTCCGGCGGCCCAGCGCGTTGACGAGCCTGCTGCCCAGCAGCGCGCCGACGATCCACCCGGCCGCCGTGGCGGCGTACAAGGAGCCCTGCTGCGTCGTGGCGAGGGTGAAGTGGTCCGTGACCAGCACCAGCGCGCCTGCCATGGCGGTGGCGTCGTAGCCGCAGGTCAGTCCCATGATCATGGCCAGGACGCCCACTCGGGTGTCCTGGCCGTGCCGGACGGGGCGGGTGGTGGTCACGCCGATCAGTCCTCCTCGGGTACGGGGACCGCCGTGGCGATCGCGGTGATGAGCGAGGGGTGCGTGGCGGCTGAGGCGAAGCAGACTTCGAAGACCTGGTCGGCCTTCTCCAGCGGGCGCGTGAGGTCCAGTGGCCGCCCGTCGAGATCGGTGCAGCGACCACCGCACTCCCCCAGGACGCACACCGCCGCCGCCACGTCCCAGATCCGGCAACCGCGGTGCACGAACGCGCCGTACGCGCCGTCGGCCACCATGCAGATGTCGAAGACGCTGTTGCTCATGCGGACGCCGAGGCACGCCGTGCCGATGGTGGTGACGAGCCGCCCTTCGGCCGCCATCAGGTCGGCCGCCCCTTTGTCCATCCCGTACGCCACCAGCGAGCGGTCGAGCCCGGTGGTCGGGAGCGGCCCGAGCGGTTGCCCGTCACGGGTGGCCCCGCGGTCGGACTGGGCGACGTACACCGTGCCGAACGCGGGCAGCGCCAAGCCGCCGGCGAGCACGCCGTCCGGGCCGACCGCCGCCATCATCACCCCGTACAGGGGGCTGCCGACGGCGTAGTTGCTCGTGCCGTCCAACGGGTCGACGACCCAGGTGATCCCGTGGTCACCGGGTGTTCCGCCGCTCTCCTCCTCCAGGATCGCGTGCCGCGGGTAGGCGTCCCTGATCCGCCCGGTCAGCAACGCGCCCAGTACCAGGTCCGTGTCGGTGACGACCTGGTTCACGTCCACCGGCTTGACCGTCGCCCGGCCGGAGCCCTGCATCCGGGTAGCCACCCCGGACGCTTCGCGAAGGCAGGATTCGATGAACGCGGTGTAGTCCGGTTCCGGCCCGGTCACCGCGCCACCTTGGCGTATTCCGCGATGATGGGCCGCTCCGGGGTGATCACGGTGTCCGGGATCTCGTCCAGGGCGAAGAAGCGCCACGTGCTGTTCTCCGCGGTGTCCAGGAGTATGGCGGCGTCCTGCGGCAACCGGGCCGCGTAGGCGGCGGTGACGTTGAAGATCTCGTCACCGTTCGGGTAGCGGTAGTAGTACTCGGCACCGGAGAAGATCCCGAGCAGGCTCAGGTCGCCGACGTCCAGGCCGGTCTCCTCCTTCACCTCGCGCCGCCCGGTCTCCTCGAACGACTCCCCCGGCTCCATGAGTCCGCCGGGCAGTCCCCAGCCCCCGGTGTCGACCCGCTCCAGGAGCAGGACCCGACCGGCCGGGTCGGCGACCACGACCGACGTGCCGGGAAGGATCAGCGGCCGGGTCCCGACCAGCTCGCGCAGGTCCGCCACGTAGTTGTTCACGATGCTCTACCACCACTTTCGCGCTAGACCGCTCAACAGGCCGCGTGCAGTTCGCCGATCAGGTCGCAGATCTCGTCCACGAGATGTGCCGGCATGTGCGAGTACAGCGGCAGCGTGATCATGCTCGACGCCAGTCCCTCCGTCACGGACAGGTCCGCGCTGGTCGGCACGTGCCGGTAGGCGGTCTGCTGGTGCAACGCCGGGCTGAAATACTTTCGGGTACTGACGTTCTCGCGGGCCAGGCGCTCGGCCAGTCGGTCGCGGGTCATCCCGAACCGCGTGCCGTCCACGCGAACACCCAGGTCCTTGTACGAGCTCGCCGCGCCTGTCGGGACCTCCTGGAACTCCAGGCCCGGCAGGCCGCCCAAGCGGGAGAGGTAGCGTTCCGCCAGGGACCGCCTGGTGCGGATCCACCGGGTGAAGCTCTTGAGCGCGTGCACGCCCAGTACCCCGGAGACCTCGGTCATGCGGCCGTTGAGCCCGATGGAGCGGCTGTCGTAGTCACCCGGGTTGCCGTACTCGCGCGCCGTCCGCAGCTCCGCGGCCAGCGCGGCGTCGTTCGTGGTGACCAGCCCGCCCTCTCCGGTGCTGAGGGTCTTGGTCGGGCTGAGGCTGAACACCTCGGCCACGCCCTTGCCGCCCACCATGGTGCCGTCGGGGTAACGGCTCCCGAAGCCGTGCGCGGCGTCGATGACGAGCGGGATGCCCTTGGTGTCGCACAGCTCCTGCAGCCGATCGGCGTCGCATGGCGCGCCGAAGGTGTGCACGGCCATCACCCCCGCTGCCCCCGTGATCAGCGGTGCGGCGGCGTTCGGGTCGAGGGTCCAGGTCCGGGGGTGGGAATCGGCGAACCGGACCCCGTTGCCCGCCCAGTCGATCGCGTGGCCGGAAGCCATGAACGTGAAGCTCGGCACGACGACGTCACCGGTCAGGTCCAGGCAGCGGAGCACGAGCATCAGGCCGGTCGTGCAGTTGCTCACCGCGACCGCGTGGCCGACACCCAGGTAGGCGCTCGCGGCCTCTTCGAACTCCCGCACGTGCCTGCCGTTGGTGAGCATGCCGGACTGGAGGATCCCCTTGATGGCCGACTCCAACTCGGCGTCGGCTTCGACGGTCGGGCGGGCCAGGGGCACGAGTTCGGGGAAGCGCGGCGGGCGGGCGGCGTCCACGGTGGTGTCGGTCATGGTCGGGGTCCTCCGGTGGATGGCGGAACGCGCTCGTCGGGTGGGAACGCCGGGACGGAGCCGGCTACGCGGAGACCGGGTCGTCGCGCTTCGCGACCGCGGTCAGGTAGTTGCTGTACCGAGGGGACTCGAAGTCCGTGAACCCGCCGTTGACCATGGCGTCCCGGATGTCCCGCACCGTGTCGACCACCCGGTGGCCCAAAGTGAAACCCAATTCTCGCCCGATGGGGTCGAAGTTCACCCGGTAGTTGCGCGGATCCGTCTGCTCCTTGCGGATTTCCAGGCGGACACCGGCGATCTCCTCGGCGATGAGTTCCCCGATGGTGTCCATGCGGTAGTTCTCCTCGCCGAAACCGCAGTTGTAGACGCTGGGAGCGGCACGCCGGCCATCCCGGAGGATGAGCTGCACGGCTGCCGCCGCGTCCTCGACGTGCAGGAACGGCCGCCACTGCGTGCCGCCGTGGACGGTGACGCGGCCGCGTGCCACGGCGTCCGCCGTCATGACGTTGACCGCGAGGTCGAAACGCATCCGAGGTGAAAGGCCGTGGATGGTGGCGAACCGCAGCAGGCGGGACGAGAGCACGTCCCGGGGCAACGAGAGCAGGTAGTGCTCGGACCTCACCTTGGATTCGGCATAGACGGACTGCGGCGTCACGGGCGACCACACGTCCACCTCTTTGTCCGCCGTGAACCCGTAGTTGCTGCACGTGGAGGCGAAGACCAACGACCGCACACCTGCACGCCGGCACGCCTCGACGACCCGGACCGTGCCGAGGTAGTTGACTTCCCAGGCGGTGTCCGTGTCGACCGCGCAGGCCGGATCGCCCACGATCGCCGCCAGGTGCACCACCGCGTCCACCCCGCCGAGCGCCTTGTCCCACGAGCCGATGTCGCGGACGTCGCCGTCGACGTAGGTGACCCTGGGCAGGTCGAGTTCCGGACCGTCGACCAGACCGTTGTCGACCACGACGACCTCTGATCCGGACCGGCAGAGCCGTCGGGTCAGCACCGACCCGATGTACCCGCGCCCACCGGTGATCAGGTACTTCTTCATGGTTCGTTTCTCTCCTCGGTTCTGCGCGTCCCGTGCCGCCCCGCGATTCGGCGGACTCGGCGGGCACGGGGCGCGGTCACCGCTCACCGCCTGCCAGCCTGGCGTCGGCCACCACGACCTGGCCGAGCGAAATGCCACCGTCATTGGTCGGCACCTGCCGGTGGCAATACGCGTCGAACCCCGCCGCGCGCAGCTCCACCAGGCAGTTGACCAGCAGGAACTCGTTCAGGAAGACGCCGCCGGACAGCACCACCTGCCCGGTGCCCGCCACGCGCAACGCCCGGCACAGCTCCACGACGACGTCGACCACGGCCGAGTGGAAACGACGGCTCATCACGGCGGTGTCGAGGCCCGCGGCCACGTCGGCGGCGAGCGTGCGGATCAGCGGACGGGGGTCGATCTCCGTGACGCCGTCATGCTCCAGCAGGTCGAAGCGGTACCGCCGGCGGGGTTCCGCCATGGTGAAGTCGCGTTCGAGCAGGCCTTCCAGCTCGATGGGACCGTGCGCTTCGTACTCGGCGTGCGTGGTGATGGCCAGCAAGGCCGCGACACCGTCGAACAGCCGTCCCATGCTGGAGGTGGGTGGCGCGTTGATCCCGCGTCGCGCCATGGTGGCGAAGACGTGCCGCTGCTGTTCGTCCAGGCGTGCCAGGACCGGGAAAGCAGCGAGCGCGGCGGAGGTGTCCGCGAGCGCGTCCAGGGCCAGGGCGAACCCGGTCCTGATCGGCTCGGTGACCGCCTTGTCGCCGCCCAGCAGCGGCACGGTCCGCAGGTGCGCGACGCGGCGGGCGTCGCGGTAGTCGCCCAGCAGGAACTCGCCGCCCCAGGTGGTGCCGTCCAGGCCGTACCCGGCGCCGTCGAAGACGACACCGATCGTCCGGCCGTCCAGCCGGTTGTCGGCCATGCAGGACGCCATGTGCGCGTGGTGGTGTTGGACCCGGACGACGTGCTCGAAGGCGTCGCCCTGCTCCTCGAGTGCGAAGCGCGTCGCGCGGAACTGCGGGTGCAGGTCCACGGCGGCGTGCTGCGGCCGGAGTTCGTGCAGCTCGGCGAGGTGGCGGACGGCCGCTCGGTGCGCCACGAACGTCTCGTCGTTCTTGACGTCGCCGATGTGCTGGCTGACGTAGACCCGGGAACCGCTGCTCAACGCCACCGTGGTCTTCAGTTCGGCGCCGTACGCCACCAGCGACGCCAGGTCGGTGCCGACTTCCACGGGGTACGGCGCGTAGCCGCGGGAACGGCGGATGAAGCTGACCACCGGCTCGTCGAGTTCGGGGTGCTCGGAGTAGCGGACGATCGAGTCGTCGACCCGGACCTCGATGTCGCGGTCGTTGTAGAGGATCAGGTCGGCGACCCGGTGCAGCTGCGCCAACGCGTCCTCGTTGCGGTGCACGATCGGGTAGCCGGAGATGTTCCCGCTGGTCATGACCAACGCGTCCAAGCCGGCGTGATCGACCAGGAGGTGGTGCAGCGGCGCGGACGGCAGCATCACGCCGAGGTTGGGGTTGCGCGGTGCGATCTGCTCCGGCAGGCCGTCGCACCGCTTGCGCAGCAACACGATCGGGCGAGCCGGGGAGAGCAGCAGGTCCGCCTCGGCGGGACGGACCTCGGCGAACCCGGTGACCGTGTCCAGGTCGCGGGCCATCACCGCGAACGGCTTGGAATCGCGCCGCTTGCGGGTCCGCAGCCGTGCGACGGCCTCGGCGTTGCGGGCGTCCACGGCGAGGTGGAACCCGCCGACGCTCTTGACCGCGACGATCCTGCCCCCGGTGAGCGCGGCCGTGGCCGCGGCGAGCGCTTCCTCCCCTTCGGTCGTCGCGCCGTCGGCACCGGCCGACAGCAGCCGGGGGCCGCAGTCGGTGCACGCGTTGGGCTGGGCGTGGTAGCGGCGGTCCAGCGGGTCGCCGTACTCGACGGCGCAGGGCCGGCACATCGTGAAGACGGCCATGGTGGTCGCGGCCCGGTCGTAGGGCAGTTCCCGGATGATGGAGTAACGCGGGCCGCAGTTGGTGCAGTTGACGAACGGGTAGCGGTACCGGCGGTCGGTCGGGTCGCGCAGCTCGGCGAGGCAGTCGGCGCACACGTGGGAGTCGGCGGGGACGACCGTGGTGCGCAGTCCGCCGTGCAGGCTCTCCCGGATGGTGAACCCCTCCGGCTCCGCCGCGGCGGCGGGCAGTTCCTCCACCCGCACGGCCGTGACCCGGGCCTGCGGTGGCGCGTGCGTGCTCAGGCTCTCGGTGAAGCGGAGCACCTCCTCGGGTCGGCCGGCGACCTCGACCAGCACACCCTCCGGGTCGTTGAGCACCCAGCCGGTCAGGTCGTGCCGCAACGCCAGCTTGTAGACGAACGGTCGGTACCCCACGCCCTGGACCACGCCCACCACGCGGATGCGCCGCCGGATTCCCGAATAGCTGTTCGGCACCTCGTCCCCTCTCGCGCTCAGCACAGGCGCGGCAGCTCGGAGCCCTGGAGCTCCTCGATCACGGAGTCGCGCCCGTCGCCGTCGCGCATCAGGACCACCGGTTCCGCGTCCGCGGTCACCTCGCCGATCGCGACCGCTTCCCCGCCGTACCGGTGCGAGCGGAGCGCGGCCAGCACCTCCTGCTCGGCCTCGGGGGCGACGAACAGGCACAGGCAGCCCTCGTTGGCGGCGTGGATCGCGTTGATCCCCAGCATGTCGGTGGCCATCACGGTCTCGAACTGGATGGGCAGCCGGTCCTGGTCGACCCTGATCGTGAGCCCGGACGCCTGCGCGTACTCGTGGAGGACGGCGGCCAGACCGCCTCGGGTGACGTCGCGGACCGAGTGCACCGCGCCCTCGCCCGTCGTCGCCAACAGCTCGTCCAGGAGCCCGTTCAGCGGCGCGCAGTCGCTGAGCACGCGTTGCTCGAAACCGAGGCCCTCCCGGATCGACAGCAGGTGCACGGTGTGGTTGCCGATCGACCCGCTGAGGATCACCCGATCGCCGGGTCGGACGTCGCGCATCCGCAGCGGCGCGCGTTCGAAGACGCCGATGCCGGCCGTGTTGAGGTAGATCTGGTCGACCTCGCCCTTGCGGACCACCTTGGTGTCGCCGCAGACGATCTGGACGCCCGCTTCGAGGGCCGCCTCCCTGATCGAGGTGACCACCTGGAGCAGGCGGGATATCGGGAGACCGGTCTCGAGGATCATCCCGAGGGTGAGGTAGAGCGGGCGCGCGCCGACCACCGCGAGGTCGTTGACCGTGCCGCAGACCGCGATCTTGCCGATGTCGCCGTTGCCGAAGAACGGCGGGTCGACCACGAACGAGTCGGTGGTCATCGCGATCCGCCCGGCGGGGATGGACAACACGGCGCTGTCCTCCATCTCGCCGATGTAGACGTCGCCGAGCGTGTCGACGACGAGGGAGACCAGCTCATGGCTGAGCTTGGCCCCGCTGCCGTGGTCGAGAACGACCTCATCAGGGCCGGTGACCGAGCTTGCCATTGAGCGTCCTCCCTTTCCGGGTGCGCGCGAAACGACCGTTCGCAGAATCGGCGGATCGTGGTGATCGGGGTCGGGAAGTCCGGTGATCACGGCAGGGTCTTGACGACCCTGCGGGGAAGTTCACCCTTGGCGTCAAGGGTTTCCAGGATCTCCGACGAGTCGGCGACCGTGGCGCAGTACCCGCTGAGCCAGGTGAGGGAGCGGTCTCGGTCCGCCGGATTGTCGGAGACGACGCAGTCGGACGGCACCCACACGTTGTAGCCGCGGAAGAAGGCGTCGGCGGCGGTCGTCTGCACGCAGATCTGGGTCTGCAGGCCGGTGACGACGACGGTGTCGACGCCGGCGGCCTGGAGCAGGTCGTGCATCTCGGTCTCGTAGAAACCGCTGTCCTTGTTCTTCTCCACGACCACGTCACCGTCCGCGAGGAAGGCGGGCAGGATTTCGGCGCCCTCGGTGCCGCGCTGGAGCGGAAGGGTTCCGTCGGCTTTGCGGTTCGCGTTGGGGTCGTCGGGGAGGTTGATCAACTGCAGGTGGTACACGGTGTGGCCGCGGTGCCGCATCTCGTCCAGGAAAGCGGTGTAGTGGGGCTGTGCGTCGGCTATCACCGCGGTCCGTTCGGGGGTCAGGTGAACCACATCGCCTTGAAGGTCGTTGGTGAGGACGGCGATCTTGCCCATGAGCGCTCCTTGCATAGACGAAAACCGAAGGTGCAATGACGCACAGTCCACGGAATGGCACTTCGCGGACCGGTCGACAGAAACTCTTCGAGAGTAGGGCTGCTCGGAGCGGGTGAACAAGACAAAGCGTTGTTCGGATTCGTTCGCCGGGGACAATCGCTGTTCGGGGCCTGTTCGGAACGTAGCTCAACCTGTTCACGAACACACCCGAACAGCCCAACACCGCCCGCTGGATCGGCGGTCGCCTCACGTGGACTGGACCACCATGCTTGTGCCATGAGCCACGGAGGGGGCGGCTCAGCAGAGTCGCCGTCGGCAGCACCGCAGCCGACCGAGGCCACCACCGCAGCCGAATTCACCGCGGCACTGCGCGCGTTGCGGATGTGGTCCGGGCTGACCTACCGACAACTGGAGGGAAAGACGGCGGCACACCAGGACCGGCTGCCGCCCAGCACGATCGCGACCACGCTCGGCCGCGCCACGTTGCCCAGGGAACATTTCGTCGACACCTTCACCCGCGCCTGCGGGCTCGGCGACGCCGAAGTGCTGCTGTGGCTCAAGACCCGCCGCCACATCGCCATCCGGGCTGCCGATGAGGACGACGACGAGCCGGTCCCGGTCCCGACTACCGGCACACCGGTCCGGTCTCGTGTCCCGCGATGGCGTCGGGTGGCGAGCCTCCTCGCGGCCACCGTCATCGGCATCGTCGGCACGCTGGCCGTCGACGCGGTGTTCGACAGGAGGTCCGCACCGGCCTCGCCGTCCGTGCTGCTGATGGAGGGGCCGGCCATCCGACAGGTGGGCAGCTGGGCACGTATCCACCCCGCGCGGACGCCCCAACTGTGCCTCACCGAGGACCGGCCCGGCCGCCACGCCACCGCCGTCCAACGGTCCTGCGCGGACACGACCCTCCCGCACGTGTTCATCGAGCCTCTCGGTGCGGACGTCGTGCAGATCCAGCTGCACCACCCGGACCACGGCATCAGGTGTCTCGCGGTCCTGCTCGACAGGCCGGACCACGACTTCCTCGAACTACGCGGCGATTGCACCGACTACGACCCGGCCCAGCGGTTTCGGGTCGAGCCGTCCGGCCCGCCGGGCGTGGCGCACGTCCGCATCCACACCGTCGTCACCGACTTGTGCCTTGGCCTGCGCGACCGGGCCACCTCCACCGGCGCCGAGATCGTCCAGGTCCCCTGCTCCACCGCCTCCGACCAGGAGTTCCTGATCGAACCGACCACACCCCCGTGACCGGGCGGATCCCGGCGTCGCGGCGGGCGTTGTGCCGACCACGTTGTCAGCCGTCCGGCCGTGCGGCGCCCGACAGCGCTGAAGCTCGATGCGCTCGTAGCACGCAGTCATGAAGTTCCCCGGACGTCGTGATCGCCTTGGCTTCGACCAGGACGTGTTCGCGATGACGGCCGAGGGTGTCTCGTGCCGGGTCTGCTGGAGAACACCAAGCCTGGATGGCGAGGAGTCACGGCACCACCGAAGAGGTACCCTGACGAGCTGCGTGAGCGGGCCACCCGGATGGTTGTGGAGGCCCGGCGGGCTCCCGCCGGGACGATCGGGTGGATCGCCGATCAGCTCGGGATTCCCCCGGAGGCGTCGCGGACCTGGGTCAGGCGTGCGGAGATCGACGCCGGTGACCGGCCGGGAACCACCCCGACGGCGAAGGCCCTCGGACGGTGGCGCGACCTCGCTACGATGACCCGGTGACCCCGGGGGGCGTTACCGCGAGGCAGGCGTCGGTCGGGGGCCCGGGTACGCGGGCGGCCCTCCGCCTGTGCGCCGTGCTGTGCTGGCTCAGCGTCCCGATGCCCGTGATGCTGCTGTTCACCACGGAGATCCCGCTGTGGGCGGCCGTGCTCGCCGGAGTGCTGCTGCTGGTGATCATGGTGCCGCTCGGGTTCGCGATCTGGTTCGACGCCGCCGAGCACAAGGACGACACCGAGCGGTTGCTGCGCGACGGCCGCCCCGCGGTGGCGGAGGTCGTCGGCGTGGACCTGGTCGAGTCCCACGACGGCGACTCGGAAGTCGCGGTGCTGCGCCTGCGCGTCAGCGGTGACGGCGTGCCCCCGTTCGAGGCGACCCACCGCGGTCTGGGCGCGTCGGTGACGAGGTCGAACGCCCGCAGCCACTTGCGGACCGAGGGCTGGTCCGGGGGCTGGTCGGAGGTGACCAGGCCGCCCGCGCACGCGGCCTGCGCCGGGTGGTCGTCCCCACCGCCGCCCTCGACTAGGCCGCGCTCGTCAGCAGCATCGACGTGCTCGGTGCGCGCACTCTGACCGAGATCGCCGCCTTGCTGCGCGGCGACGACACCGCCCTTCAGGCACCAGACCTCCGACGACCTCGACTTCCACGCCGGACTCGGCCGCATCGACGAAGTCCTCCCCCACCTTCCGAACCGGTGCTTCGCCTTCGGCCCGGTCGGTCGGCCGGGCCGGTTCACCCGGGCGGTGGGTCGGGGACGGTCCGGTCGAACTCGGCGGTCACCGCGGGCAGGGTCTCGGGGTGCGCGGCGACCACCGCGTCCAGCGCTTCGGGCCACTCCAGCAGGCCCAGCAGCCGGGCCGCCGGCCGGCCGGTGGCCCGGTACGCGGGGTCTTCCAGCAGCGACCGCCACACCGCAGCCTGCCGCGCCGGCACCGGGATCGCCGCGGCGGTCGTCTCGGCCAGGTCCCGGTCGCCCCGGCGCAGGGCGGCCCCCGCCAACGCCTCCAGGACGTCCGAGCGGTGCCGCGGGTCGGCCATCGCCTCGATCAGGTCGTGCAGGCGCGCGAGCGGAAGGTCTGCGGAAGACGCCGCCAGCGCGCTGATGACGGACACGACGGCCCGGGAGTGCGGCCGCTCGGCGGGGATCGCCTCGGCCAGGTCCAGTGCCCGGTCGACCAGGCCCGCGGTCGCCAGCGCCTTGACCAGGAACCGGTGGGCCTCCACCCGGTGCCGGGTGGTCGTGAGGGTCGATGCCGCGGCCAGCGCGTGGTCGAAGCGCTCGGCGGTGGCCAGCGCGCGGACGACCGACAGCTCCGCCCGCTCACGCCAGGTGGGGTCGTCGAACGAGTGCAGGAGCAGCGTCGCACCGTCGTGATCGCCCACCGCCGCGCCGGCCGCGACCAGGGCGAGCCGGGCGCGCAGGTGGTGCGCGGGCCGCACGACGCCGGGCAGCACGACCCGGGCGCGCATGAGCGTCGACCGCGCGAACCCGGGCCCGCACGTCGCCGCGCCGGCTTCCGCGAGGTCGATCAGGGCGCACACCTTCGCGTACGGGTTGGCCATCTGCCGGATGACCGCCTCGGCCCGCGCGGCCAGGCCCGCGGTGTCGCCGCGCCCCGCCCGCACGGCGGCGGTCAGCAGCCGCGCCCGCCACGACGGGTGCGGCAACGAGTCCGCGAACCTCGCCGCCCGCTCGGCGAAGCCCGGCGCCACCTCCAGCACGGCCGTCAACGCCTCGACGCGCCAGTACCCGCCCGGCAACGCCGCGACGACCTCCTCGACCCGGTCGAACGACCCGGCCCCGGCCAGCTCGCGCACCAACGGCAGCAGCACGCCGATCCGCTCCTGCGGGTCGGCCACCGAACCCGCCAGCCGCTCGACCTCCCGGTGGTCGCCGCGGTGCCGGGCCGCGACCGCCACGAAGCCGATCGCCCTGGCCCGGTCGTCCTCGTCCACCGCCCCGAGGGCCAGCTGCCCGGCCCGCTCCAGCTCCCCCAGCGCGGCGGCGGCCCGGACCAGGCACAGCCCGGCCGCGGAGCGCAGGTCGTCCCGGTCGGCGTCGCGCGCCACGGCCTCCAGGTCGGCGGCCAGCCGCCGCGACGTCCCGGCGTCGCCGTGAGCGGCGTGGGCGAGCACGAGTGCCCGGAGGGCCGTGACCCGGTCGCCGTCGTCGGACGTCGACCGCGCGGCGGTCTCGGCCTCGGCGGCCAGGCGCCGCGCCACGTCGGTCCGCCCGGCGGCCACCGCGGCGTGCCCGATCGCCACCAGCACGCGTGGCCACCGGCCGTGGTGCTCGGTGGCCACCTCCTCGGCGCGCTCCACCTGCCCGAGGTCCGCGAACGCCTCGACCACCTGCTCGACGGCGGTCCCGTCCTGCTCCGGGAGCAGCTCGACGGCCCGCTCCAGGGCGCCGGGTTCCCTGGTCGCGCCGGCGAGCGCGAGGAGGATCTGGAACCGTGTCCGCGGCGCCTTGATGGACGCGATGTGCGCCTCGACCTCCTCGGGCGCCCGGGTCGCGCTCAGCGCCACCACGAAGGACCGGTGGGCGTGGTCGCTCAGCTGCATCGCCTTGGTGCCGCGCTCCACCAGCCGGGTCAGCCGCGCCGCCCGGTCGTGGTCGCCGGCGCGCGCCGCCGCCTGCACGAGCCTGGCCAGCGCGGGGAGCCGGAGTCCGTCGTCCTCGACGGCGGCGCAGAGGTCTTCCGCGCTCGCCAGGTCACCCGCCGCGATCGCCGCCTCGGCCGCCTCGGCGAGCGCGACCTCCCGCAGGCCGGGTGCGGACGGGAACCAGGTCGGCTCGGCGGGCAGGAGCGGTCCACCGGCCGGGCCTGTCGCCTCGCCGCGCCCGGCTCCCGGTGGGGGCGCCTTGACGGCACCGGCCCCCCGCCGCCGGGGCTCGGACAGCGACCACGCGACGCCTCGCGCGATCCGGGCCAGCTCAACCGCCCGGCCCGGGTCGCCCGCCGCTGCGGCGGCCCGCGCCAGGGCCGCCAGCGCGACGATCCGCGCCCGCGCGCCCAGCAGGGCACCGGCCAGCGACTCCGCGCGCTCGGCGTGTCCGGCCGCGACCAGCGCCCGCACCAGGGCGAGCTGCGCCTCGACCCGGTGCTCCGGGCGCGGGATGGCCGCCGCGAGCACCTCGGCCCGGTCCGGGTGCCCGCCGGCCGCCAGCGCGCCCGCCAGGTGCGCGGCCGTCGCCGGGTCCCGCACCGGGTCGGTCAACGCCTCGGCGCGGGCGACGTTGCCCAGGCGCGCCCACAGCGCCGGCAACCGCTCCGGGATGGCCGAACCGCGCTTGATCAGCCGGTCCCGGTGCACGGCGAGCCGCGCCACCGCCGTGACGTCGGGCCGGTCCGCCGCGAGCAGCACGTCCTGCGCGGCACCGATCTCGGTCAGCGCGTCGACGTCGCCGCCGGACAGGTCCAGCACCCGGTCGTGCCGGGCGGCGTCGGTCGCGCAGGCGACCACCCGGGTGGTGTCACCGGTGGCGATCAGGAGCCGGTGGTAGCCGCGCAGCAGGTACTCGGGGGTGTCCGAGGGCCAGCCCAGTGCGCGGTACCGGTCGGCCCAGCCGTGCAGGCGCTCGCGGTAGCCGGAGATCGCCGCCCCACCCAGCCGTTCCTCGGCCGACGCCTGGAGCTCCTCGTGGCCCAGGAGGTAGACCTCCGGGCTCGTGCCCGGCCGCCAGTGGCTGGGCCGGACGTCGAAGCTGCGCCCGGCCACGGTGCGCAACTGCCGGCGCACCTCGTGCTCGCCGCGGCCGGTCAGCTCGGCCAGGTCGCGGCCGCTCAGGCCGCCCGCCGCCGAGACGACCAGGCCCAGCAGGTCCCGGTCGGCCGGGTCGCCGCGCAGCAGGCGGTCCAGCTCCAGTTCCATGTCGTCGCGCAGGACGCGGGCCTGGGCGGACACCGCGAGATCCCGCACGATCCCCGGGTCGCGCAGCGGGTGGTGCGGGCTGAGGTCCACGGGCGGCGGCGGATTCGGCCGGCCCGAGACGACCACCCGCAGCCCGGCGGCGGGGTGCGCGGGCAGCAGGGCCGCGATGCTGTGCGGCCCGGCCGAGCCCCGGTCCTCGTCCAGCCCGTCGACGAGCAGCACCAGCCGCTCCCCGCGCGACCGGCACAGCTCGGCGGCCTCGGCGAGCATGCCGACCAGGTGCGCCTCGCGCGTCGTCTCGGGCAGGAACGTCGGCAGCGGCTCGGCCAGCAGCTCGGCAAGCTGTTCGAGCACGACGTCCACGAACGCGCCGCGGTGGTCCTGGCCCGCCAGGCGCCCGGTCACGAAGAACGACACCACCCGCACGCCGGGTGGCGAGTGCAGCACGAACCAGGACATGAGCGCGGACTTGCCCGCCCACTTCGGTGCCCGCCACCACCGGTAGGCGCTTGCCCCGTCGTCGGGCGCCTGGCAGAACTGCGCCAACTCCGCCAGTTCGGTCTCCCGGCCGACGAGCTCGGCGGGGGCGATCTGGCGCACCTGTTCCCGGTAGCGCGACCGGGCCGCGAACGAACCGCCCACCGACGTGACGTGCACCCCGCCGCGGATGTCCCGGGCCTGCACGACCGGCTGGAACACCGGACCGGTCACGCGGTTGTGGTGCTCGGGCACCGCGTCATTGTCGTGCACGACCCGGCCGGATCACCAGCACATCGGCAGGACGGACAGGAACGTGCTCAGCCGATCGGCGACGACCTCGAACAACAAGCAGGCCAACGGCCCGCTGGCGGCGCTGATCGACCACCGGGGCAAGCCGGAACTGGTCGTGCTCGCCGAGTGGCGCCGGTGGCCGGAGTGCTCCCCGCGGCTCCCTCCTCGCGGCGGCGCGGCAGTGGTGAGGTCGACGCAATTGCCCGGTTAATTGTTTTGACGCCGGTGACCGGGGTTCGACATGATCGCCCCACACGCGAAACGGGAGCGGACATGGTGAACACGGACCGGGGGACGGCCAGGTGCCGTCAGACCGTGCTCACCTATCGCCTCCACGAACCAGGCTCCCCTGTCTGACCTGCACAGAGGTCTTCAGGGAGCCGCCCGTCGGGTAAGCCGACCAGGGCGGTTTTCTTTTTGCCGGGATCGTCCCGGACCACTGCGGAATGCACGTGCATTCGCACGCCACGAATAAGGAGGAACCACCGTGAACAGGAACAGCGGAATCAGCCCGTCCAGACCGGCACCCGCGGACCGCGGCCCGCGCAGGCCACCGACGCGCTTCGGCGGCGACCAGTGGGACGGCAGCAGGTGACGGCAACCGAACCCCGGCCCACACCGGGTGGGCCGGGGTCGGTCGGCTACTGGAAGATCACGTCCGAGCAGAAGTAGTACGACTGGTCGCTGTGGCTGGCCTGCCAGATCGCGTAGACGACGTGGCGGCCGGTGCGGCTGCCCGCGTTCACCGCCACCTGGTAGCTGTTCGCCGGGGCGTAGCGGCCGGTGGTGGCGACCAGGTCGACGTTGTTCCACCCGAGCGCCTGGGTGGTGGGGTCGAAGCCCTGCTTCGTCACGTACACCCGCAGGTAGTCCGCGCCGTGCCTGGCCTGGTCGGTGATGGTGAGCGTGAACTGCCGCGGCTTGGTCACGGCCTTCCACTGGCCCGGGTTGTCCAGGGCCGCGTACCGCATGCCGCCGGTCCGCCCGCCGCTGCACAGCTGGCCGTTGGGGATCGCGCCCTGGTGGTTGCCGGCGACGCCCTCGCGGTAGAGGCCGTTCCAGTTCCACATGGCGTTGGTGTCGGCCTGCCACGCCTGCCAGCACATCGGGTCCTGCTGGGCCATCGACGGGTTCTGGAAGTCGCTGCCCCAGCGCTGCCAGCAGCCGTAGTTGCGCGACGGCGGGTCGGTGGTCGAACCGTGCGCGTCGGCCACGCCGGTCAGCAGGCCCGCCATGAGTCCCGCGACGGCCACGAGCGTCGCGAGGGACCGGGCGAACAGGTTCTTTCTCGCAGGGATGGGCATGAGCGCCACTCTTTCCTCCTCGTTGAGGACGACCATGGGCTGGGAGCGCTCCCAAATCGCACTGTAACGACCCGTGCGCGAGGTTGGGAAGTGTTGGCGGACAACGACTTCCATTCGACGGCGTTCGACGGCCGTGTTCGACCAAAGCCCTCCCGGCGGGGTGCCGGGAGGGCTTCGGCGGACCGCGGTGGGAAGGGTTACAGCAGGGCCGGGTCCACGGCCTCGGCCATCGCCCGGTAGCCCGCGTCGTTGGGGTGCAGGTGGTCGCCGCTGTCGTAGGCGGCCAGCAGCGCGTCCGGGTCGTGCGGGTCGGCCAGTGCCCGGTCGAGGTCGACCACCCCGTCGAACTCGCCGGAGGTCCGCACCCAGGCGTTGACCTCGTCGCGCACCCGCTCGCCGTCCTCGGTGTGGTACATCGCCCCCTTGAACGGCAGCAGCGTGGCGCCGACGACCCGCACGCCCTTCGCGCGCGCCTGGGCGATCAGCTCCCGGTAGCCCTCGATCAGCTGGGCGGAGGTCACCTCGGGGTTCGGGTCCGTGCACTCGGACGCGAAGTGGGGGAACCCGATGTCGTTGATGCCCTCCAGCAGCACCACCGTGCGCACGTCGGGCTGCCCGAGGGCGTCGCGGCCGAACCGCTCGGTCGCCTTCTCGCCGAAGCACGGCGAGTCGTTGAGCACCCGGTTGCCGCCGATGCCCGCGTTGACCACGCCGCGCTTGCCGCGCAACCGCTCGGCCAGCTCGTCCGGGTACCGGTTGTTCGCGTCCACAGTAGACAGCGCACCGTCCGTGATGGAGTCGCCGAACGCCACCACGACGTCCCGGCGCGGCGTGCGGTCCAGCACGTCCACCCCGCTGAGGTAGTACCAGGACTGCGAGGTTTCGGTGAACGCGTCGGCCGCCGCGTCCGCGCGGTGGTCGCCGGACGCCCGGTAGGTCGTGGCCGAGGCGAACGCGTGCCCGGTCGCGGGACCGGTCCTCCCCGCCAGGTACAGGGTGACGGTGACCTGGCCGAGCGCCCGCACCGGCAGCACCGCCGGGTCGCTCGCGATGTCGCCGCCCGCCGGCACGGTGAACGCGCGCGAGCCGCGGAACGTCAGGTGCCGCACCGTTCCCGGCCGCACGGAGGCGCCCCCGGCGGTCTGCGCGACGGTCGCCCCGGTCACCTGCAGCGGTGACGTGCCGTAGGCGTTGGACAGGCGGACGCGCGCCAGGGACCCGCCCTGGCTGACCCGGACCACCTGGCGGACCGTGTGGTCGTCGAACCCGCCCGGCCCCCAGTTCGGCCCGAGGAACGCGGTCGGCGCGTGCGGCGAGGCGGCCCAGGTGGCGGCCCAGCCACCGCCCGGGGCCGCGCCCGCGGCCGGCGCCGACACGATCCCGACAACGGCGGCGAGCAGTGCCGCCCACTTCTTCGTCAAGGTGACCCCCAGTCACTCGGCGGGTGGACCCCGCACCTCCAAGGTAGTCCCGCGCACCACCCCGCGGCCGGGGGTCGGCGAACACCCACCGCTCACCCACAGGGACGTCCTTTTTCCGCACTCGCGGTGATAACCGCAGGTCAGTGGCCAGGAGTCGGAGCAGGGTCCACCACCCGATCCGCTTACCCACCGTTAGACGCGACCACCCCGGGTACCTGACTGGCGCATGGTCACTACTCAAGGAGGTTCCCCATGCGCAACATCACTCGTCTCATCGCCGCGACCTTCGTGTCCGTCCCCCTGGTCATCGGCGCCGCCGGTCTCGCCTCCGCGTCCGCCGAGGACGTCTACTACGAGCACGAGACCTCGGTCGCCACCTCCGAGGGCGCGGGCTCGGAGGGCGTGCTCTCCGGCGTCGAAGACGGTGTGGCGTTCTTCCTGGAACAGGAGTCGTGGGCTGGAGAGGAGGGTGCCTACTCCAGCGAGACGGGTGCCCTGGCCGGCGGTGACACCTGGGGCGACGAGGGCTTCGGCTGGCACGGCTCGTACTACTGGGACAACGAGAACTACGCCGGCGAGGAGGGCGCTTACAGCGAGAGCACCGAGAGCTACGCCGGTGACGAGGACGAGTACGACGAGTACGACGACGACGCCGAGTACGACGAGGACGACGACGAGGGCGATGTCGAGGCCGAGGGCGAGGGCGAAGTGAACGTCGAGGAGTAGGGGACGGTGGCCGTGGACAGCGGCCGACCTACCGCGACGACGCACTGAGGCAGTACCGAGAGCAGTGAGGTCCGCCGCGCACCACGGGTGTGCGGCGGATCGTCGCGTCAGCGGGGCCGCCACACCCCGGTCGTCCCCGGGCTGGTCAGGCGGTCGAAGTCGAGCCTGGCCGGGCGCGTGCCGGCGGCCAGCCGGGACAGGATCGCGTGGTGGCGGCGGGCCAGGTCGGCGATGACCTCGGCCGGCGGGGTGCCGGGGTCCGGGGCGTGGGCGTACCAGTTGCCCAGGACCTCCAGGGCGAGGTCGGTCACCATCACCGCGCCGACCGCGTGCACGGGCTCGTCGCCGGCCAGTCCCGAGTGCAGGGTCAGGTTCCGCGTGGCGTAGAGCGCGTCGAGGACGGTGGTCGTGCGGGCGGTGCGGTCGCGCAGCCCGGCCGCGAGCACCTCGGGGGCGGCCAGCGCGGCACGCCACCGGGCGACCTCGCGGACGGCGAGCGGGTGCAGGAGCGGCAGCAGGTCGTCGAGCGCGGCCCGCGCGGCGACCAGGGGTTCCGGGTCGCGGCCGGGTGGGCGCAGCAGGTCCGTCCAGGTGCCGAGGTCGTGCAGGTGGTGGCGCTCGTCGTGGCGGACGTGCGCGCCGATCACGGCCAGGGCGGCGGTGATGCGGGCCGAGAGCGCCGCGTGCTCCGCGCGGGCCGCGGCCACGTCCGGTTGCCCGACGGGGTGGGCCGGTACCGGGCGGTCCGGGCGGGCGGCCAGGGCGGCGGCGCGGTGGCGCGCGACCCGCTCGGCGGCGGCCACCCGTTGCCGGGACTGCGCCAGGCGCGCGGCGGCGGACTGGCGGACCAGCCGGTAGGCCCCGACGACCTGTTGGCGCAGCGAC
The DNA here is from genome assembly GCF_052936295.1 of Saccharothrix sp. DSM 118769. NCBI lineage: Bacteria > Bacillati > Actinomycetota > Actinomycetes > Pseudonocardiales > Pseudonocardiaceae > Saccharothrix > Saccharothrix sp. DSM 118769. The sequence goes on from NZ_CP193627.1 coordinate 5,582,403, forward strand.
TGCACGGCCAGCGCCGCGGCCAGCTCGGGCCGCCGGACCAGGCCGCACGCCTCCAGCGCCGACCAGGCCAGCGCGGAGGCCACGGCGGGCGCGCCGGCGGCGACGTGCGCCATCCGCAGGGCCCGCCGCACCTCGTCGGGCAGCTCGCGGCGGGTCAGCGGCCGGGCGACCGGGGTGGAGCGCGCGGGCGGGCGCCACTGCTCGGTGCCGGCCTCGCCGACCCGGTTCACCAGTACGCGCTGGTCCACGACCGGCGAGAACAGGCGGGTGCCCGCGGTGTACTGGTCGAGCAGCTCGACCAGCGCCCGGTGCGCCTTGCGGGCGGCGGCCGGCCGGTCCACCGCCCGCACCTCCAGGCTCACCACGCACACCTCGCCGCCCGCGGGCGCGGTGTCGACGAAGGCGCGCAGCCCCGGTGTCGCCGGGCCCCACCGCAGGGAGCGGGCCGACCGCAGGGGCGCCTGCGCGGCGGTGGGGTCGAACGCGTCCAGCTCGGCCAGCACCCCGGCGCCCCGCACGACCAGCGCGACCCGGTGGGGTGCGGCCTCGGGCCGCAGGGTGCGCCACACCGACCCCGCGTCCCACCGGTCCAGGCGCGCGAGGTCCGACTCGGCGGCCACCGGGTCGCGGTCGAGCACGGCCAGCAGGCACGCCACCTCGTCGGCGACGGCGTCCACCGACCCGTCCGGGTGCTCCCAGACCTCGGCGAAGCGCAGGGCCAGCCGATCGCCCAACCGGGACACCGCGTCGTGCAGCGGCGGGAGCAGCGCCTCACCGTCCCCGGTGGACGCGGCCACGGCGGCGCGCACCCCGCGCACCAGGTCGGCGACGGGGTCGAGCACGTCGCGGCCCCAGGCGGCGGTGCTCGCGCCGAGGCGGCCCAGGACGTTCTCGCACAGCCGGTCCACCAGGTGCTTCTGCGGCTGGCCGGCGACGTGGTGGTGCTCCAGCGCCGCGTGCAGCCGGGGCAGCTCGGTGACCAGCCCGGCCAGCGCGGACGCGTGCCTGCTGTGGATCACGGCCGGTTCGACGCCGCGCAGCACCTCCTGCACCAGGCAGGCCCGCTCGGGGGTCAGGGCGTCCAGCCGCGCCGACAGCAGCGCGCCGAACCCCCGGTACCTCACGCCGCGAACCCTAGCGCCGGTCCTCGCCGCGGTCCCTCAGGTACCGGGTGTGGTCGGTCTGCCGGTCGACGTCCGCCCCGTACACCCGGTCGGCGAGCCGGTGCGCCTCGGCCTCCAGCAGTTCCAGCTGCGCCAGCAGCTCGGCGTCCGGGTCCGTGCCGCCCGCGCCGCGCCGCACCGCGTACCACCGCGGCAGGTTCAGGTACGTCTGCACGGACAGCGGCAGGTCGGTGCGCGCCAGCCGCAGCACGGCGTGCCGCAGGTCCGGGTCGGCGGCCAGGGCGGCGGGCCGGTCGAGCAGGTCGCCGAGCACGGCGGCGATCCGGCGCACGGCCCTGGCGGCGGGCGCGGGCACCCGTGACGCCCGCTCGTCCACCGCGCGCACCAGTCCGTCCACCTCGGAGCGCAGCAGCCCGGCCTCGGCGGTCGGGTCCGCGCGCACCAGGGCCACCTTCTCCGGCGGGGCGAGCAGCGCGCCCACCGCGTACAGGGCGGCGACGACCGCGAGCCACCACGACCCGACGACGCCGGTCACGTGCAGCAGCACGCCGACGAGGCCGGCCAGGCAGCCGACGAGGTTCTTGGTGGAGCCGAGGTAGCGGGTCACTGGTACCCGCGGATCTCGCGGAACACCCCGCCGAGGTCGGTCGCGCGGGCGTCGAACACCGTGCCGCCGGTCAGCGACGCGACCCGGGTCAGCTCGTCGCTGCTGCCCTCGCCGAAGAGCACGGTGAACACCGGCACGCCGCGCAGCTGTTCGGGCAGCGCGGCGAACGACGCCTCGAAGTCGGCGAGGTCGGAGCCGTCGGTGTTCTCGCCGTCGGTCATCAGCACGATCGAGGTGAACCGGTCGGGGTCGGCGGCGACCAGGGGGCCCATCACGCGGTAGGCGTGGGTCAGGCTGTCGTAGATGGCCGTGCCGCCGCCCTCGCGCAGGTCCCGCGCGTACGCCCCGATCTCGGCCAGCACGGCCGTCGTGTCCCCCTCGGGCAGGGTGAACGTGCGCGGTTCGCGGGGAGCCGTGTCGAAGGGCAGCACCGTCACCTCCTCGCGGCTGCGGAAGCGCCGGTAGCGGCCGGTGAGCGAGTCGTCCGCCCCGGTCAGGCCGACCAGCGCGGACCTCAGCGACGCGATGCGGTCGCCCGCCATCGACCCGGACGTGTCGAGCACGTACAGGGTGCGGGAGGGCCGCCGGATCTCGTCGAAGTAGGCGGCGAGGAGCGCGTCGACGGCGCCCTGCTCGGCGGGGAACGGCAGCTCGACCAGGTCGCGCCGGGTGAACTCGGCGGACAGCTCGACGCCGGGCACGACGGGCCTGCGGTGCGTGGTCTCCATGATCCGGCGCTGCGCGTCGGGCGTGCGCAGGTGGTCGGTGAGCCGCCGGTGGGCGTCCCGCGCGTCGTCGTTCGCGTCGGCGAGCAGGGTGAACGGGTAGTCGGCGGTCACCACGCCGTCGACCGGGTGGACGACGGCGAACCGGTCGGGCGACGCGCCGGTCGAGTTCACCGACAGCAGCACGGACTCGTAGTTGATCAGCCCGTCGACCCGCCCGCCGGGGTCCTGGCCGGTCGCGCGGCGCTGGTACGCCTGCCACAGCCACCCCGACGAGCCGGCGGACAGCGCCTGCGCGGAGAAGAACTCCTTGAGGCGGGGCGTGACGGCGGCGATCTGCGCGGCGTCCACCGCGGTGCCCGCGTCCGCGAGGGCGGAGGCGACGCCGACCAGCGCGGAGAACCCCGAGTTGGACGCGGACGGGTCGGTCATGCCGTAGCTGAACGCGCGCCGCCCGGCGGCCTCGGCGATCTCGCCCCAGCCGACCTGCCGGTCGGTCCAGCCCAGCTCGCGGGCCTTGGGCTCGGCCAGCCCGAGGACGACCGGGGAGCTCATCACCTCGACCTGCTCGCCGAGCCGCTTCGCCGCCTCGGGGACGCCGGCCGGGTAGCGGTTGGACGAGAACCACACGGCGTCGTACTTGCCGTCGGCCTCGCCCCGGGCCAGCGCCTCGGTGCCCTCCAGGGTGCCGGTGAACTCGAACTCGACCCTGACGCCGGTCACGGACGCGGCCTGTTCCAGGACGTCCCCCATGTCGGTCAGCTCGCTGCCCGCGAGCACGCGCAGCACACCGGGCTCCGGCGGCCCTATGGGCAGCAGCGGGTTCTCCGGGCCGCGGTCGGTCGTGCTGGTGCACGCCGACAGCAGCAGCACGAGCACGAGCGCGTACGGCGTCCTCATCGGTCCCCCTCGACCAGCGCGGTGTCGTGCGACCGGCGCAGGTGCGCTTCCGCGCGCCGGATCTCCCCCGAGAGCGACTCGACCGTCGCCCCCATCGAGCGCACCGCGTCCAGCCGGTAGCCGTCGACCGCGTCGATCGCGGCGTAGGTCCGGTCGAACGAGGAGCGCAGCGCCTCCACCGCGACGGCCGGGTCGCTGCCCGCCCGGCGGATCTGCGCGGTCTGGAGGTCGAGCAGGTCGGCGTTGGCGCGCAGCAGGCCGTCGGTGGTGGCGCGCACGGCGTCGACCTCGTCCAGCACGTCCCGCTGGTGGGTCAGGGCGCCGCTGATCAGCAGGGCGACCCGCAGCGCGGCGACCGCGGTGGACACCGCCCGCTCGACGCCGCGCACCAGCTCGTCGTTGGTGCGCCGCACCAGGTCCAGCGCGAGGTAGCCCTGCGCGCTCACCGCGAGCTGGGTGAGCAGGTCCTGGTGGCGCTGCCGGATCGGGTGCAGCACGTCGGCGCGCAGCGCCCGCGCCCGCTCGGGGTCGGTCAGGTCGAGCACGTCGGCCTGCCGCTCGACGGCCCGGTCGACCGCCTCGGCGACGGCGGCGGACTCGGCCAGTCGGCCCATGACGGCCCACAGCCGCTCGCGCTCGCCCTTGACGGCGGCGTTGTCGCGGCGCAGCGCGTCCTGCCGGGTGCGCAGCTCCACGACGAGCCGGTTCACCGGTTCGCCCGCCGCGCGGTAGCGGTCCAGGGCGCGCTTGGCCGCGTTCGCGCCCGGGATCAGCCGGACGAGCTTGCGCCCGGTGATCGGCAGCCTGGCCGGGTCCAGCTCGGCGACCGTGCGCCGCAGGTCCGCGAGGCCGGTGGTGGCGTCGGCCTGCGGCGAGCCGTCGCGCAGGGCGCGGGCGGAGCGGTCGAGCATGGCGCCCGCCACGCCGGCCGCCGCGCGCATGTCCGACTCGCCGACGGCGAGCAGCTCGTCCAGCGCGGCGGTGAACGCCGGTGAGCGCGCGTCCAGCGCGCCCAGGCGCTCGGCGAACCCGTCGGCGCGGCGGGCGACGTCGGCGCGGGTGTCGTCGTCGAGGGTGATCAGGCCGGCCGCGCGGTCGGCGGGGACGGGCGGCACCGGCTCGGGCGCGGTGAGCGCGAAGTCGGTCACGACGGCGAGCCGACCGCGTCGAGCAGCCGTTCCAGCACCTCGAACGAGGGCGGTTCGACCACGTCCACCAGGTCGGCGGGCGCCTTGTCGCCGACCGCGCCGGCGAAGTGCGCCGGGTCGGTGGTGCGGAAGCCGAACGCGGCGGCGAGCCCGCCCAGCGCGGCGTCGGTGGACAGCAGCCGGCCGACCTCGTCGCCGCGCTCGTCCAGCGGTACGAGGGTGTGCTTGGAGTACACCGTGGGCGCGAGGTAGAGCAGGCGCATGTCGGGGCGGATCGACCCGTCGCCGCGCAGCACGCGGTCGAGGTACTGCGACTCGTAGACCAGGGCCAGCGGCGCCTTGCCCATGCCCGCGGACAGGTAGTCCTCGAACGGCCCCTCGGTGCTGTTCTGCGTGTAGCCCTGGCCGCGGAACAGGCCGGTGACGAGCGGCAGCACGCGCGCCTCCTGCTCGGGCCCGGTGACGGCGGCGTTGCCGTTGGCCACGAACGCGGCGGCCGACAGGTACATGGCCGCCGAGTTCGACTCGGCCGGGTTGGTGGTGGTGACCAGGACGTTGCGGCGCGCCGGGTAGGCGGTGTTGCCGGGCAGCTGGTCCCAGCGGGTGCCGGCCAGCTCCAGCACCTCCGCGACGTCGAGCACCCGGTAGTCGCCCGGCCCCCGGCGGACCGCGCCCGCGGCCTCCAGGAGCTGCACGACCGGTTCGAAGGACGCCACGGCCATCGGCGACTGGAACGGCGTGTAGGCGGTCGTCGTGCCCCGGTCGCGCTGGATCCTCTGCGCGGCGGGCGAGGACGACGGGAACGCGAACGCGTACTCCCCGAGGTCGACCGAGGTGGCGATCTGGCGGGAGCCGGCGGTGTCGACCTCGACCGACAGCCCGTGCGCGGCGAACCGCTCGACGACCCTGGGGTCGCGGAAGAAGGCGAGCTTCTCCGACCCGATGACGCCCCGGACGGTGGTGAGCCCACCCCGTCCCGCGGCCTCGTCCGGACGATCCCGCAGCACCACCGCGACGACCGCGGCCAGCAGCACCGCGGCCAACCCGATGGACAACCGGCGCTTCACCTGTCGTGCTCCCCACGTGCTCGGCGCGAGTATCTCCCCTCGCGCGACTCTTTTGACGCGCGGAACGGTGGTCCGCGGGCGAACGGTGGGTGAACGCTGGGCGTCGGTCTCCCCCCGGGCGGCACCTGCCAAGCTGGGCGGGTGCCTCCGATCTTCATCAGCTACCGGCGCGACGACAGCTCCGGTCACGCGGGCCGGCTGTACGACGCGCTGGCGGCGCGGTTCGGCGAGGCCGACGTGTTCCTGGACGTCGACTCGATCGGGCCGGGTGAGGACTTCGCCGAGGTCATCGAGCGGACGCTGGCCCGGTGCGACGCGCTGCTGGCGGTGATCGGCAGGACGTGGGCGTCCCCCCGCCTGCACGACCCGGCGGACTTCGTGCGGCTGGAGGTGGAACGCGCGCTGGCCCGCGACCTGCGCGTGGTGCCGGTGCTGGTGGCCGGCGCGGCGCTGCCCCCGGCGGGGGACCTGCCGGAGGTGCTGCGCCCGCTGGTCCGGCGCAACGCCTTCGAGGTGAGCGACCTGCGGTTCCGCCGGGACGTCGACCGGCTCGCCGAGCACCTGGTGATCGCCTCCGCCGCCGGACCCGCGGCCCCGGCGGTGGAGGCGTTCACCGTCGAACGGCACGTGCGCGCCGCGCCCGGGGCGGTGTTCGACCTGCTCGCCGACCCGTCGCGGGCGGTCGCGGTGTTCTCGTCGGTGACCCGGGTGGAGCCGATCACCGCCGGTCCGGCCGGTCCGGGCACCCGCTACCGGCAGACCTCGCGGGTGCTGGGCGCGGAGGTCGACTCCGAGGTGTCCTACGCGGAGTTCGCCCGGCCGCACCGCCTGACCGTGGTCGTGGCCGAGGTCGGGAGCGCCGCGCCGAGCCGCATCGAGTACGCGTTCGCGCCCGCCGCCGGCGGTACCCGGGTCACCTGCCGCTACCTGGTGGAGGGGTCGGGCTGGAAGCTCCGCGCGGCCGTGCTGGCGAGCAGGGCGGTCGGGCTGCGCGGCGCGCGGCGCGAGCTGGACGAGCTGGCCGCCGCGGCCGAGTCGTGAACCGCGGCGGCCGGCCCGCCCACCGGCCCGCTCAGCGGCGCGCGAGCACCGCCAGCGCCACCACCAGCACGCCCATGCCGCACCAGGACGCGAGCGGCAGGCGTTCGCCGAGCACGACCACGCCCAGCACGGCCGCCACGGCGGGTTCGGCGAGGGTCAGCGTGGTCGCCGCCGCCGCGCCCGTGTGCCGCAGGCCGAGGCCGAACAGCAGGTAGGCCGCGAACGTGGTGAACACCGCCAGGTGCGCGGTCACCGCCGCGCCCTGCGCGGTGCCCACCCAGCCGACGCCGAGCACGAGCAGCACCGGCAGGGTCAGCGCCGACGCGCCGCCGAACACCGCGCCCACGACGTCCCGCGACGGGTGGCCGAGGGCGATCAGGTGGGCGCAGACGACCGAGTACGCGGCGTACGACAGGCCCGCGAGCAGCGCCAGCCCGACGCCGACGAGGTCGACGCGCGACTCGCCGCCGCCCAGGACGAGCACCGCGCACCCGGCGACGGCGGTCAGCGTGGTGACCGGCCTGGCCCGCAGGCCGAGCACGATCGGCGCGGTCGCCAGCGCCGCGGTGGTGGCCACCGCCACGCCGGTGCGCTCCACGGCCGGGTAGAACGCGAGCGCGTACCCGGCCACCGTCACCGACCCGAGCAGGAGCAGCCGGCGGTCGGCGGTGCGCAGCACGGTGCGGGCGCCGCGGGCGGTGAGGAACAGCAGCAGGCCGCCGAGCACCAGGCCGGCGGCGCCGACCGCGGCGGCCGGCGCGGAGGCCGGCGCCAGGGAAGCGGCCGTGCCGGTGGTGCCCCACAGGGCGCACGCGGCGAGGATGGGCAGCGGGCCGAGGGACGGCCGGGGACGTGTTCGCACGGCAGAGGTCGACACGGGGTCTCCGTTCGCGGAGGAGGGGAAAAGGGCGCGAACGGGCGCGAGCGCGAGCAGGCGTGGGTGTGGCTACCGCGGGAGCGCCCGTCAGGCGCCCGGCGGCGGGAGGACCACGTGCCAGTGGGTGTCCACGCCGGGGATCGTAGCCGACGGGAGCGGCGGTACCCTGGGGATCATGGACGTCGGCGTAGCGGATGACCTGCTGCGGCGGTCTCTCGTGGTCTACAAGTTCGCGGTGGACGAGCTCATGACGAAGCTCCGCATCCTCAGCGAGGAGTTCGACCTCGTCCACCGCCACGACCCGATCGAGCACGTGACGCACCGCGTGAAGCGGCTGGAGGCGATCCTCGACAAGCTGGCGCGCAAGGGGTTGCCGCCGGACCTGTCGCTCGCCGCCGAGCACCTGGACGACGTGGCGGGCGTGCGCGTGGTGTGCCCCTTCGTGTCCGACGTGTACCGCGTGCGGGACATGCTGGCGCGGCAGAACGACGTGGAGATCCTCAAGACCAAGGACTACATCGCCGCGCCCAAGCCCAACGGGTACCGCAGCCTGCACCTGATCGTGCGCATCCCGGTGTTCCTGTCCGACCGGGTGGAGCACGTGAAGGTGGAGGTGCAGCTGCGGACCATCGCCATGGACTTCTGGGCCACCCTGGAGCACAAGCTGTACTACAAGTACGACGACCAGGTGCCCGCGGGTTTCGTCGAGGAGCTGACGAACACCGCCGCCATCGCCGCCGAGCTGGACGCCCGGATGGAGGCGCTGCACCTGGAGGTTCAGCGCGACTAGCCGCCCGGGAGCAGGTACGGCGCGCCGGTGATCCAGCCGCCGACGCGGTCGGGCAGCTCGTCGGTGGGCACCAGCTCGACGCGGTCGCCCTCGCGGACCTCCCCCGGCCGGACGACCCAGCAGTTGAGCGCCAGCCGGCCGTCGAAGTCGGTGCGGATGCGGCGGAACACGTCGAGGTCCTGCGCGCCGCTGTCGGGGTCGATCGACGTGACGATGCACCGCCCGCGCACCGAGTACACGCCGATGACGGCGTCCCCGATGACGAGGGCGTGACCGGGCCAGCCGCGTTCGTCGTCCGGGCCGACCCCGCCGAGCAGCAGGTTGGGCCGCAGCCGCCGCACGTCCGAGCCCCACGACGCGACCGCGCCGTCGGTGGCGACGAGGAGGTTGAGCACGTCGAACCGCTCGGGTCCCGGGTAGCGGACGAGCCGGCCGCCGAAGGGCTCGACCAGCGCGGCGGCCTCCGGGCCGTCCCAGCGGTGGCCGGCGACGAGCGGCGTGCCGTCGGGACCGGTGGAGGCGGGGATGGTGAGCAGGCCGTGCCGGGTGCGGCCGGTGAGCGGCACCCGGCCGCCGCTGACGTGCACGAGCCGGTCGCCCGCCACGCCGTCGTCGGTCAGCTCGGCGGTGGCGATCCGCTCGCCGCCGAGGGACTTCACGGGGTAGCGCCACAGCGCCTCGACGTGCATGGCGACCTCTTTCTAACGTTCACAAGGTCCCTTGAACGTTAGAACCATCTCCTAACGGATGCAAGCCCGTGTTAGCGTGAGAGGCGTGCCGCCCGCCGAGCCGCGCCCGATCCGCCTGGCCAACACCCTCCGCCGGGACCGCTCGACCGTGCGCGACCACCTGACGACCGCGGCCGACCTCGTCGCCTGGCTGGACGGGAACGGCGGCGACGGTCCGGCGCTCACCGCGGCGGACGTCACCGAGGCCGACCTCGCCGCGTTCCGCGAGCTGCGCGCGGCCGTGCGGGACCTCTTCGCCGCGCTGACCGACGACACCCGGTCGGCCGCCCGGGACGCCGACGTCGGGCGGGCCGCGGCCGCGGTGAACCGCGCGGCGACCCGGGCGGACACCCGGCCGCAGCTCGACGTCTCGGGCGGGCGGTGGCGGCGGACCTCCACGACGACCGCCCGACCGGTGCTCGCCGAGCTGGCCGCCACCGCCGCCGAGACCGTCGACCTGGTCACCGGGGACGGCCGCGCGCTGCTGCGCGCCTGCCGCGCGCCCGGCTGCGTCCTGTACTTCGCCAAGGACCACCCCAGGCGCGAGTGGTGCTCCACCGGGTGCGGCAACCGGGCCCGCGCGGCCCGGCACTACCGGCGCGCTTCGGCGGCTACGAGCGGGTAGCGCCAAACGACTTCCGGAGCCCGGGGTTACGGGTGTCCATGAAATTCTTTCGGAAGTCCGTCGAATGGATCACAATGAACATTCGACGTCCTGCCGATGACCAACGGTACGCCTTAGCGCAAGCCTTGCCAGGCGAGTGCGAATAACCCTCGCGTACTGCGCGTACTTACGAGACCAGCCGGTCCAAACCTGCCGATCGAGTGAACTGGGACACGCCTTTCCCCGACCCCGGGGCTGGTTTCGCAAAAATAGGGAATCTACATTCTGGAAATGCTCCGTTCGGCGGTCGCGACCACCCCTCAGCAACAGCCACCGTTAGGTCCGCAGCCACATCGGCTCATTTCCAAGAGGGACCAGGATGGACACGAACACGATCGCGACCCGATTAGCCGACCTCGTCCGCGCCCACCGCGTGCCGGGCGCGCAGCTGGCCGTGCACCAGAACGGCCGGACCTGGACGCACGAGGTCGGCCTCCCCGCCGACGCCGCCGTACCCATCGGCTCGATCACCAAGACGTTCACCGCGACCGTCGCCATGGCGCTCGTCTCCGACGGCGACCTGGAACTCGACGCGCCGCTGTCCGACCACCTCCCGACCGTCTCGGGCGAACTGACCCTGCGGCACCTGCTCAGCCACACGGGCGGGCTGCCGTCGGACCCGGAGGACGTCCGGTCGACGTCGCTGCGCCGCCACGTCGAGCAGGCGCTGCGCGACCTCGACCCGCTGCACCGGCCCGGCGAGGGCTTCTCCTACTCCAACGTCGGCTACTCCCTGGTGGGCCACCTGATCGAGGTCGCCACCGGGATGACCTGGTGGGAGGCCATGGACGCGGTGCTGCTGCACCCGCTCGGCGTGCCGGCCCGGTTCACCACCGGCCCCGGCGCGGGCGTCGGCGTGGTCCCCGGCCACGCGGTCAACGCGGACACCGGGCGGGCCGTGCCGGTCGAGCAGTCGCTGGCCCTGGTCGACGCGCCCGCGGGCGCGCTGGCCGCCAGCGCCACCGACCTGGTGGCCCTCGGCCGGATGCTCGGCGGGTCGGCGCCGCACCTGGTGGACCCGCACGACCTCGACCTCATGCGCACGCCGGTGCGGCACGCCGAGCCGTTCGGCATGGCCGACGGCTGGGGCCTGGGCCTCGCGCTGTTCCAGCGCGACGGGGTCCGCTGGGTCGGCCACGACGGCACCGCCGACGGCACCTCGTGCCACCTGCGGATCAACCCCGAGGACGGCACGACGGTCGCCCTGACCTCGAACGCGGGCCCCGGCTTCGCCCTGTGGCGCGACCTGGTCCCGGTATTGGCCGACGCCGGCCTGCCGGTGGGCGACTACGACGGAATGCGCGGCCTGGACCGGCGCATCGCACCCCCTCCGGACTGCACCGGGAGGTTCCGCAACGGCGATGTCGAATACGCCGTGCGCCCCCTGGGCCGGGAGCGGCTGGCGCTCACCGTGGACGGCGAGCCGTTCGCGGACCTGTCCTTGTTCGACGGCCTGGTGTTCGCCATGCGTGATTCCGACACCGGCGACACCAACCAGACCGGCCGTTTCCTGCGGGACCCCGGCGACGGCGACATCCGGTGGATCCAGATCGGCGGGCGCCTCGCCCTCCGACAGGTCTCGGAAATGGTCTGACAAATCACGTTTGAACTTTCCCAGAACCGGGTAGGGCGCGACCCGGTTCCCGCTGCCGAACCAGAAAGGCACCTTTCGCGATGACGCACGCCCACACCCTGCCGGCGTTGGTGGCCGCGCAGGCACAACGCACACCCGACGCGGCGGCGGTCGTGTCGGCCGAGGGCGAGGTGAGCTACCGGGAGCTCGACGAGCGGGCCAACCGGCTGGCGCACCTGCTGATCGCGAAGGGCGCACGCCGAGAACGGGTGGTGGCCGTCCAGCTGCCCCGCTCGGTGGACAACGTGGTGGCCCGGCTCGCGGTGCTCAAGTCCGGGGCCGCCTACCTCCCGGTCGACCCGGCCTACCCGGCCGACCGGATCGCGTTCATGGTGTCCGACGCGGACCCGCTGCTCGTGCTGGACGGGCCGGTGGACGCGGCGGACCAGCCCGCCACCGACCCCGGCGTGGACATCCGGCCGGACGACCCGGCCTACGTCATCTACACCTCCGGTTCCACCGGCCGCCCCAAGGGCGTCGTGGTCACCCACCGCGGCCTGCCCGCGTTCGCCGCCGCCGAGGTCGAGCACTTCGAGGTGCGGCCGGGCGACCGGGTGCTCCAGTTCTCCTCCCCCAGCTTCGACGCCTCCGTGCTGGAGCTGTGCATGGCCCTGCCCGCGGGCGCGGCGCTCGTCGTGCCGCCGCCGGGGCCGCTGCTGGGCGACCAGCTCGCCGACGTCGTCGAGGAGTTCGGCGTCACGCACGCGCTCATCCCGCCGGTCGCGCTGGCCACCGTGCCGGTGCGCCCGCTGCCGACGTTCCGCACCGTGATCGTCGGCGGCGACGCCAGCTCGGCCGAGCTGGTGGCCAGGTGGGCGCCGGGCCGCCGCATGATCAACGCCTACGGGCCGACCGAGTCCACCGTGGTCACCTCGTGGAGCGAACCGCTCGTGCCCGGTGGCACGCCGCCGATCGGCCGGCCCGTCCCGGGCACCGAGGTGCGCGTGCTGGACGACGAGCTGAGACCCGCCGCGCAGGGCGAGCTGTACGTGACGGGCCTCGGCCTGGCCCGCGGCTACCTCGGCCGACCCGGCCTGACCGCGCAGCGGTTCGTCGCCGACCCGTTCGGCGCCCCCGGCGCGCGCATGTACCGCACCGGCGACGTGGTCCGCACCCGCGACGACGGCCAGCTGGAGTTCGTCGGCCGCGTCGACCACCAGGTGAAGATCCGCGGTTTCCGGGTCGAGCCCGGCGAGGTCGAGGCCCTGCTGCTGGAGCACCCGGACGTCGACCAGGCCCTGGTCGTGGCGCGCGACGAGCCCAAGCGGCTGGTCGCCTACGTGGTGGGCCGGGGCACGGACGGGCTGCGCGGGCACCTGGCCGCCACCCTGCCCGACTACCTGGTGCCGTCGGCGTTCGTCGCGCTCGACGCGTTCCCGTTGAGCCCCAACGGCAAGCTGGACCGCTCCGCGCTGCCCGCGCCGGTGGTCGGCGAGACCCCCGAGGGCTTCGTGGAGCCCCGCACGGCCGCCGAGCGCAGAGTCGCCGAGGTGTGGTCGGACGTGTTGGGCGCGCCGCTGGTCGGCGCGCTCGACGATTTCTTCGCCCTGGGCGGCGACTCCATCCTCGCGGTCCGGGCCCTGGGCAGGCTGGGCGGCCTGCCGGTGCGCGCGATGTTCGACCACCGCACGGTCGCCGCGCTCGCCGAGGTCCTGCCCGAGCAGGAGGGCGCGCCCATCCCCCGCGTGCCGCGCGGGCAGCCGCTGCCGCTGTCCCCCGCGCAGCGCCGGCTGTTCTCGCTGGACGGCACCGCCGAGCAGAACACCGCCGTGGGCCTGCGCCTGACCGGGCGGCTCGACGTGCCGCGCCTGGCCGCCGCCCTGGACGCGCTGGCCCGCAGGCACGACGCGCTGCGCACCACGTTCGACGTCGTCGGCGACGAGCCGGTGCAGGTCGTCGCCCCGCACGGCACGATCCCGCTGCGCGTGCTGCCCACCCCGATCGGCGACCTGGGCCTGGACGAACCGTTCGACCTGCGCCGGGGCCCGCTGACCCGCGCGGTGCTCGCGCCGGTCGGCCGCGACGAGCACCTGCTCGTCCTCGTGCAGCACCACGTCGTCACCGACGGCTGGTCGGTGCAGGTGCTCGTCGAGGAGCTGGCCGAGCTGTACGCGGGCGGCTCCCCCGCCGAGCCCGCCGTGCAGTACCCCGACTTCGCGGTGTGGGCCCGCGGCAACCCCGAGGGCGACCTGGCGTACTGGCGCGAGCAGCTGGCCGACCTGGAGGCGCTGGACCTGCCCACCGACCGGCCCCGGCCGGCGCTGCGCACGACCGCCGGCGCGGTGCTGCGCCGACCGCTGCCCGCCGACCTGGTGGAGCGGCTGACCGGCGTGGGCCGCGCGCACGACGCGACCCTGTTCATGACGCTCACCGCCGCGGTGCAGCTGCTGCTGTCGGCGCGCACCGGGCAGCGGGACGTCGCCGTCGGCACGGTCAGCTCCGGCCGCGACCGCGCCGACCTGGAACGCGCCGTCGGCTTCTTCGTCCGCACCCTGGTGCTGCGCTCGTGGGTCGACCCGGACCTGCCGTTCACCTCGTTCCTCGACCGGGTGCGCGACACCGCGCTGGCCGCGTTCGCGCACGACGACGTGCCGTTCGACCGGGTCGTGGAGGCGCTGCGCCCCGACCCCGACCCGAGCCGCACGCCCCTCGTGCAGACCGTGGTGGCGCTGCACCAGCCGCTGGTGCGCGACGCGGCGTTCGGCGACCTGACCGTCGCCGAGCACGACCTGCCCCGCCCGGTGGCCCGGTTCGACCTGGTGGTCGAGTTCTGGCCGCGCGAGGACGGGCTGGCGCTGACGGTCGAGTACAACACCGACCTGTTCGACGAGGCCACGATCGGGGCGCTCGCCGACGACCTGGACGCGCTGCTGCGCCTGGTGGTGGAGGACCCCGACCGGCCGCTGCACGGCCTGGTGGACCTGGCCGAGGCGGACGACGACGGCGTGCGGATCAGGGGCGTGCGGGTCGACCTCGCCGAGGTCGAGCGGGCGCTGCTGCGGCACGACGGGGTGACCGACGCGGCCGTGGTCGTGCGCGACCGGCGGTTGGTCGCCTACACCGCGCCCCCGGTCGCGCCCGCCTCGCTGCGCGGCCTGCTGGAGCAGGTGCTGCCCGGCCACGCCGTGCCCGAGGTGTTCGTCGGCCTCGACCGCCTCGACCGGACCGCGCTGCCCGCGCCGACGACCGGCCGGGAGGCCACCCGGTACGTGGCGCCGCGCACGCCGGTGGAGGCCGTGCTGGCCGGGATCTTCGCCGAGGTGCTCGGCGCGGCGCGGGTCGGCGTGCGGGACAACTTCTTCGCCCTGGGCGGCGACTCGATCCTGGGCATCCAGGTGGTGACCAGGGCGCGGCGGGCCGGCCTCGTGCTGACCTCGCGGGACATCTTCGCCCACCAGACGGTCGCGGCCATCGCGCCGCACGTCACCCGCGACCTGCCGCCCGCCGCCGACCAGGGCGTCGTCACCGGCGACGCGCCGCTCACCCCGATCCAGCGGTGGTTCCTGGAGCACCAGACCACCCGGCCGGAGCACTTCGACCAGTCCGTGGTCGTGGACGTGGACGACCTCGACCCGACCGCCCTGCGCACCGCGCTGAAGGCGCTCGTCGAGCACCACGACGCGCTGCGCACCCGATTCGAGGGCGACCGGCAGGTCGTCGGGCCCGTCGAGGACGTCGACCCGCTCGCGCTCGACGGCTTCGACCTCACCCGCGGCCCGCTGCTGCGCGCCGAGGTGCTGGACGACCGGTCGGTCCGGCTGACCGCGCACCACCTGGTGGTGGACGGCGTGTCCTGGCGCGTGCTGGTGGAGGACCTGGCCACCGCGCACCGGCAGGCGCTGGCCGGGCAGCCCGTGCGCATCGGGCGCAAGACCACCTCGTTCAAGGACTGGGCGAGGAAGCTCGCCGAGCACGCGCCGCACGGGTTCGCCGACGAGCTGGCGCACTGGACCGCGGTGGCCGCCACGCCCGGTGACGTCCCGCTGGACCGGGACGGCGCGAACACCACCGCCTCGCAGCGCGAGGCCACCGTGCGGCTGACCGCCGAGGAGACCGCCGCGCTGCTGCGCGACGTGCCCGGCGCGTACCGCACCCAGGTCAACGACGTGCTGCTGACCGCGCTCGGCCGGGCGCTGGCCGACTGGACCGGCCGGTCGCGGGTGCTGGTGGACCTGGAGGGCCACGGCCGCGAGGAGCTGTTCGACGACGTCGACCTGTCCCGCACGGTCGGCTGGTTCACCACCGTGTTCCCGGTGGCGCTCGACCTCCCCGCCCCGGACGCCGGGGACTGGGGCGAGGCGCTCAAGTCGGTCAAGGAGCAGCTGCGGGCCGTGCCCCGGCGCGGCATCGGCTACGGCGCCCTGCGGCACCTGGCCCGCACCGCGCCCGCGTGCACGCCCGCGGTGAGCTTCAACTACCTGGGCCGCTTCGACGCCGACCAGCGCGACCTCGACCTGTCCGCCGACCCCGACGCGCCCCGGCCGCACCAGCTGGACGTGGTCGGCCAGGTCCGCGACGACCGGTTGGAGTTCACCGTCCACTACAGCGCGGAGCTGCACGACGACGCGACCGCCACCCGCCTCGTCGAGGACTTCGCGGCGAACCTGCGCGCCGTCGTCGCGCACTGCGCCGCCCCCGGCGCGGGTGGCCGCACCCCGTCGGACTTCCCGCTGGTGCGGCTCACCCAGGAGCAGGTGGACCGGCTCCCCGGCGAGGACGCCTACCCGCTCACGCCGATGCAGGCGGGCATGGTGTTCCACGGCCTGGGCGAGAAGGGCGTGTACTTCCAGCAGACCACGTTCGTCGTGGACGGCGTGACCGACCCGCGGGAGTTCGCCCGTTCCTGGCAGCGCGTGGTCGACCGGACGCCGGTGCTGCGCAGCTCGGTGCTGTGGGAGGACGTGCCCGAACCGCTCCAGGTGGTGCACGCCGAGGCGCGCGTGCCGTTCACGTTCCTCGACTGGCGGGGCCTGGGCGAGGAGGACCGCGCCGCCCGGCTGCGCGACCTGCTGGCGCTGGACCGCGAGGAGGGCATCGACCTGGCCGTCGCGCCGCTGATGCGCTTGGCGGTCGCCCGGGTCTCGGACACCAGCGTGCAGGTGCTGTGGACGTTCCACCACGTGCTGCTGGACGGCTGGAGCGTCTTCCACGTGCTGTCCGACGTGCTGGCGCGCGGCGAGCTGCCCGAGCGGCGGCCGTTCCGCGACTACGCGGCGTGGCTGGCCGAGCAGGACGGCGCGGCGGCCGAGGCGCACTGGCGGGGCGTGCTCGGGTCGTTCGACTCCCCCACCCCGCTGCCCGCCGACCGGCCGGCCGCGCACGGCACGTCGTCGGAGCGGCTGTCGGTCGAGCTGGACGAGGAGGAGTCCGCGCGGCTCTACGAGTTCGCCCGCGAGCACCGGCTCACGCCGAGCGCGATCGTGCAGGGCGCGTGGGCGCTGCTGCTGGGCCGCTCCAGCGGCCGGCGGGACGTGTGCTTCGGCGCGACCGTGTCCGGCCGTCCCGCGGACCTGCCCGACGTCGACTCCATCACCGGCATCTTCATCAACACCCTGCCGGTGCGGGTCGAGCTGGACGGGACCGCGCCGGTCGCCGACTGGCTGCGCGCCCTCCAGGACGCCCAGGTCGAGTCGCGGCGGTTCGAGCACGTGCCGCTGACCAGCCTCCAGGGCTGGAGCGGCGTCGAGCGCGGCGTGAACCTGTTCGACAGCGTCGTGGTGTTCGAGAACTACCCGGTCGAGCTGGCCGGGGACATGGGCCTGCGCGAGCTGTCGGCCGTGGAGACGACGAGCTTCCCGCTCAGCGCCACCGTCTACCCGCGCGAGCGGCTGGGCCTGCTGCTGGGCTACGAGCCGGCGA
This sequence comes from Saccharothrix sp. DSM 118769, assembly GCF_052936295.1. Taxonomy (NCBI): domain Bacteria; kingdom Bacillati; phylum Actinomycetota; class Actinomycetes; order Pseudonocardiales; family Pseudonocardiaceae; genus Saccharothrix; species Saccharothrix sp. DSM 118769. The sequence continues at coordinate 5,599,566 of NZ_CP193627.1, forward strand.
TGTTCGACGCGGGCACGGTGGAGCGGCTGGGCGAGCGGCTGCGCCGGCTGCTGGTCGAGCTGGTCGCCGACCCCGATCGGGCGCTGGGCCGGGTGCCGTGGCTGTCGCAGGCCGAGGTCGACCAGGTGCTGGTGGACTGGAACGGCTCGGTGGTGAGCGAGCCGGACGCGACGATCCCCGGGTTGTTCGCCGCCCAGGCCGCCCGCACGCCCGAGGCGGTGGCGGTGACCTGCGAGGGCGCCGCGCTGACCTACCGCGAGCTGGACGAGCGGTCCAACCGGCTGGCGCACCACCTGGTGTCGCTGGGCGCGGCGCCGGAGCAGATGGTGGCGCTGCTGTTCCCCCGCTCGCTCGACCTCGTCGTCGCCGTGCTGGGCGTGCTCAAGTCCGGCGCGGCCTACCTGCCGCTCGACCCCGTCTACCCGCCCGAGCGGATCACCGCAACGATCGCCGACGCGCAGCCCGTGGCCACCCTGTCCGAGCTGCCCGATCTCACCGCCTATCCGGCCACCGCGCCGGAGGTCCCGCTGCGCCCGGACAACGCGGCGTACGTCATCTACACCTCCGGTTCGACCGGACGGCCCAAGGGCGTGGTGATCCCGCACGGCAACGTGGTGCGCCTGTTCTCCGCCACCGACCACTGGTTCGGCCTCGGGCCGGACGACGTGGTGTCGCTGTTCCACAGCTACGCCTTCGACGTGTCGGTGTTCGAGCTGTGGGCCGCGCTGCTGCACGGCGGCCGGCTCGTCGTGGTGCCGCACGCGGTGTCCCGCTCGCCGCGCGACTTCGCCAAGCTGCTCGCCGACGAGGGCGTCACCATCCTCAGCCAGACGCCCTCGGCGTTCTACCAGCTCATCCCCGAGAAGCCGACCGGGCTGAGCCTGCGGTGCGTCATCTTCGCCGGCGAGGCGCTGGACATGCACAAGCTGGAGGGCTGGGACGGCCCCGGCGCGCTGATCAACATGTACGGCATCACCGAGACCACCGTGCACGTCACCTACACGGAGGCGGACGGCAGCATCGGCGTGGCGATGCCCGACCTGCGCATCTACGTCCTCGACGAAGACCTCAACCCCGTCCCGCCCAACGTGCCCGGCGAGATGTACGTCGCCGGCCCCGGCCTGGCCAGGGGCTACTTCCGACGCCCCGGCCTCACCGCGTCCCGCTTCGTCGCGAACCCGTTCGGCGCACCCGGCACCCGCATGTACCGCAGCGGCGACCTCGCCCGATGGGGTGACGGCGTCCTGCATTACCTGGGCCGAGCCGACCAACAGGTCAAGATCCGCGGCTTCCGCATCGAACTCGGCGAGGTCGAATCCGTCCTGGGGGCGCATCCTGCCGTCTCCCAGGTCGTTGTAGTGGCGAACGAGCACCGCTTGGTGGCGTACTACGTGCCGGACAAGCCGACGACGGCATCGGAGTTGCGCGACCACACGGCCAGTGTCCTGCCCGACTACATGGTCCCCGCGGCGTTCGTCGCACTGGAAAGCCTGCCGCTGAACGCCAACGGCAAGCTCGACCGCGTCGCGCTCCCCGCGCCCGAGCGCGACGCGGTCACCTCCGGGGCCTACGTCGCCCCCCGCACCGAGACCGAAGAGGCCATCGCGGCGATCTGGGCCGACGTCCTGGGCGTCGAGCGCGTCGGCGTGGAGGACGGGTTCTTCGCCCTCGGCGGCGACTCCATCCGCAGCTTGCACATCACGTCCCGGACCAAGGCGGCGTTCGGCGTCGACCTCTCCCCGCGCGACGTCCTCACCGCCCGCACCGTGGCCTCCCTCGCCGACCTGGTCGAGGACCTGGTGCTGGCGGACCTCGAAGCCCTCGCAGAGACGGAAGCGTGACCGCCAGATGACGACGTCCAAGAACGACCGGATCTCCGCGCTGCCCGAGCACCTGCGGGAGAAGCTGCGCGCCCGGCTGGCGGGCAAGGCCGAGGTGCCGCGCGCGGACGTGATCCCCCCGGCGCCCCGGGACCGGCCGCTGCCGCTGTCCGCCGGGCAGCAGCGGCTGTGGTTCCTGGCGCAGTTCCAGCCCGACAGCACCGAGTACACCAGCGCGCTGGCGCTGCGCCTGACCGGGTCGCTCGACCTGCCCCGGCTGACCACCGCGCTGCGCGGCCTGGTCGCGCGGCACGAGTCGTTGCGCACCTCGTTCGACCAGGTGGACGGCAGGCCGGTGCAGGTCGTGCACGACGACGCGGAGCTGGAGGTCGTCGCCACGGACGACCTGCGCGCCGTGCTGGACGAGCCGTTCGACCTGCGACGGGGGCCGCTGTTCCGAGCGGCGCTCATGTCCGGGCCGGCCGACGTGCACGTGCTGCTGCTGACCTCGCACCACATCGTGGTGGACGGCTGGTCGCTCGGCGTGCTGGCCGACGAGCTGGGCGCGCTGTACCGGGGCGAGGAGCTGGCCCCGCTGCCGCTCCAGTACGCGGACTACGCCGTCTGGCAGCAGGACCGCCCGGTGGACGTGGGGTTCTGGCGCTCGGCGCTGGCCGGCGTCGCGCCGGTGGAGCTGCCCGCGGACCGGCCGCGACCGGCCGAGCGGACCTCGGCGGGCGCGTCGCACGAGTTCGCCGTGCCGGCCGACCTGGCGGCGGCGGTGCGCGACCTGGCGCGCCGCAACGACACCACGCTGTTCACCGCCCTGACGGCCGCCTGCCAGCTGCTGCTGGCCCGGTACGCGGGGCAGGACGACATCGCGGTGGGCACGGTGACCAGCGGTCGGGGCCGGCCCGAGCTGGCGAACGTGGTCGGCTTCTTCGTCGGCACCGTCGTACTCCGGTCCACTGTGGACATGTCGTGGTCGTTCACCGAGTTCCTGGGCCGGGTCGACCGGACCGCGCTGGACGCGTTCGCGCACGACGACGTGCCGTTCGACCGGGTGGTGGAGGCCGTGGGCGCGCCGCGCGACCCGAGCCGCACGCCGCTGTTCGACGTCATGGTGGTGCTCCAGAACGCCGGTCGCGCGCTGCCCGAGCTGCCCGGCCTGCGGGTCGAGGAGCACCCGCTGACCCGCGAGCACGCGAACTTCGACCTGAGCATCGACTTCACCGAGACCCCCGACGGGCTGCACGGCCTGGTGGAGTACAGCACCGAGCTGTTCGACGCCGCGACCGTGGACCGGATGGCGCGCCACCTGCTCGCCCTGCTGACCGGCGTCACCGCGCACCCCGACCGGCCGATGGCGGAGGTGTCGCTGCTGCTGGGCGACGAGCCCGACGGCCGCGGCCGGGCGCTGGACGTGCCGGAGCTGACCTACCCCGCGCTGTTCGAGGCCCAGGTCGCCCGCACGCCCGACGCGACCGCCCTGGTGTGCGGCGACGACCGGCTCACCTTCGCCGAGGTCGAGGGGCGCGCCAACCGGCTCGCCCACCACCTGCTGGCCGCGGGCGTGCGCCCGGAGCAGGTGGTCGCGCTGTCGCTGCCGCGCGGCGTGGACGCGGTGATCGGCATCCTCGGCGTGCTCAAGGCCGGCGCGGTGCACCTGCCGGTGGACCCGTCCCTGCCCGAGGCGCGGCGGCGGCACGTGCTGGAGGACTCCGGCGCGGTGCTGGTGCTGGACGCCCTGCCGGACACCGCCGACCTGCCCGCCACCCGGCCCGAGGTCGGGGTGCGGCCGGACAACGCCGCGTACGTGATCTACACGTCCGGGTCGACCGGCCTGCCCAAGGGCGTGGTGGTCGAGCACCGGCAGCTGGTCAACCTGCTGCACAACCACCGCGCCGACTTCGCCGGCGAGCACCTGCGCGTGGCCCTGTCGGCCGTGTTCTCCTTCGACACCTCGTGGGAGGGCCCGCTGCTCATGGCCGACGGCCACGAGCTGCACGTCCTGCCCGACGAGGTCAGGCTCGAACCGACCGCGCTGGTCGAGTACGTCCGCGCCCACCGCGTCGACTTCCTCGACCTCACCCCCTCCTACGTCCAGCAGCTCCTCCCGGCGGGCCTGCTCGACGGCGAGCACAGACCCCGCGTGCTGATGCTCGGCGGCGAGGCGCTGGGCACCGCGCTGTGGCAGGAGCTGGCGCGGACCCGGGGCACCACCGCCTACAACTTCTACGGCCCCACCGAGACGACCGTGGACGCGGTATCCACGCCCGTGGTGGGCGACCGCCCGGTGATCGGCCGGCCGCTGGCCAACCTGACCGCCCGCGTGCTGGACGAGGACCTGCGCCCGCTGCCCGTGGGCGTGCCCGGCGAGCTGTTCATCGCCGGGCCCCAGGTCGCGCGCGGCTACCTCAACCGACCCGGCCTGACCGCCGACCGGTTCCTCGCCGACCCGCACGGCGAGCCCGGCTCGCGGATGTACCGCACGGGCGACCGCGTCCGCTGGCTGGCCGACGGCACGCTGGAGTACCTGGGCCGCACCGACGACCAGGTCAAGATCCGCGGCTTCCGCATCGAGCCCGGCGAGGTCGAGGCCGCGATGCTCAGCCACCCGGACGTGCGCGAGGCGGCCGTCGTCGCCCGCACCGACCACGGCCACACCCGGCTGGTCGGCTACGTCGTGACGACCGGGCCGGTGAACCTGCGCGAGCACCTGCGCCGGTCGCTGCCCGAGTACCAGGTGCCGTCGGCGTTCGTGGAGCTGGACCGCATCCCGCTCACGCCCAACGGCAAGCTCGACAAGGCCGCCCTGCCCGCGCCGAAGGCGGTCGGCGACGGCGAGTTCGTCGCGCCCCGCACGCCCGTCGAGGCCGAGCTGGCCCGGATCTGGGCCGAGGTGCTGGGCGCGGAGCGGATCGGCGTCGAGGACAACTTCTTCGCGGTGGGCGGCGACTCGATCCTGTCCATCCAGCTGGTGTCCCGGGCGCGGCAGGCCGGTCTGCACCTGACCTCGCGGGACGTGTTCCGGCACCAGACCGTCGCGGAGCTGGCGCTGGTCGCGTCGGCGCCGGCCGAGGCGGAGCCGGCGCGCGTGTTCACCGGTCCCGCGCCGCTCACCCCGATCCAGCGGTGGTTCTTCGCCGAGCACGGCCCGCTGGACCACTTCACCATGTCGCTGCTGGTCGAGCTGGACCCGGCGGTGCAGGCCGAGGGCCTGCGGTCGGCGCTGCGGACCGTCGTCGCGCACCACGAGGCGCTGCGGCTGCGGTTCCGCGAGGTCGACGGCCGGTGGGTGCAGGAGGTCGCGGACGCCCAGGTCGACGTGTTCCGCGTCGGCCCGCACGCCGTGGTGGAGGCCGTGGCGCTCGGCGCGCAGCGGAGCCTCGACCTCGGTGACGGGCCGCTGCTGCGGGCGGTGCTGTTCCCCGGCGAGCGGCCGCAGCTGCTGCTGACCGTGCACCACCTGGCGATGGACGGCGTCTCCTGGCGCATCCTGCTCGACGACCTGGAGCGCGCCTACCGGGGCGCGTCGCCGGAGCCCGTGGGCACGCCGTTCACGCAGTGGGCGCACCGGCTGGACGAGCACGTCCGGTCCGGCGCGCTCGACGACGCCCGCGCGTACTGGGAGGCCGTGCCCGCGGCCCCGCCGCTGCCGCGCGACCACGACGGCGAGAACACCGCCGGGTCCGCGCGCACGGTGTCGGTGCGGCTGGACCGCGACACCACCGAGGCGCTGCTGACCGCGGTGCCGCCGGTGTACCGGACGCAGGTCAACGACGTGCTGCTGAGCGCGGTCGGCCGGGCGCTGGCCGAGTGGACCGGGCGCGACCGGGTCGCCGTCGCGCTGGAGGGCCACGGCCGCGAGGAGCTGCTCGACGGCGTGGACCTGTCCCGCACGGTCGGCTGGTTCACCACGCAGTTCCCGGTGGTGCTGCCCGTGCACGACGGGTGGGACCGCACGCTCAAGGCGGTCAAGGAAGCCCTGCGGGCCGTGCCGCACCGCGGCCTGAGCTACGAGGCCCTGGGCTACCGGGCGCTGCCCGAGGTGTCGTTCAACTACCACGGCCGCTTCGACGTGGCCGACGGCGGTTTCTACCGGGCGCGCGGCGGGTCGGTCGGCGAGGACGTGCCGACCACCGGGCGGCGCAGCCACCTGCTCGACGTGACCGGTTTGGTCGAGGACGGCGAGCTGGAGCTGACCTGGGAGTACTCCGAGCTGGTGCACGACGCGGCGACCGTGCGGCGGCTCGCCGACCGGGTCGTCGAGGCGCTGCGCGAGATCGTGGCGCACTGCGCCGAGCCCGGCGCGGGCGGGCGCACGCCGTCCGACTTCCCGCTGGCCCGCCTCACCCAGGACCAGGTGGACGCGCTGGCCGGGCCCGACGTCGAGGACGTCTACCCGCTGACCCCGCTCCAGGCGGGCATGGTGTTCCACAGCCTGGTCGAGCCCGGCGCGTACGTGGACCGCATGCGGATCGTGCTCGACGGCGTGACCGACCCGGCCGCGCTGCGCGAGGCGTGGCAGCGGGTCGTGGACCGCACGCCCGTGCTGCGCACCAGCGTGGTGTGGGAGGGCGTGGACGAGCCCGTGCAGGTGGTGCACCGCGACGTCGAGCTGGCCGTGGGCGGCGCCGACGAGCTGTCCGACCGGTTCGACCCGGCGGAGCTGGACCTCTCGACCGCGCCGTTGATGCGGGTGGGGATCACCCCGCTGGCCGAGGACCGCGTGGAGGTCGTGTGGGTCTCGCACCACGTCCTGCTGGACGGCTGGAGCACCGCCCAGGTGTTCGCCGAGGTGCTGGAGCACTACCGCGCGATCACCGGCGGTGACGCCCCCGCGCTGCCCCTGCGCAGGCCGTTCCGCGACTACCTGGGCTGGTTGGCCGAGCAGGACCCGGCCGAGGCCGAGTCGCACTGGCGGTCGCTGCTGTCCGGCGTGGAGGGCACGACGCCGCTGCCGTTCGACCGGGTGCCCGCCGAGGGGCACCACGACCGGCGCGACGCCGGTGCCCGCGACCGGACCGGCGTGGTCCGGCTGTCGCTGACCACCGCGGAGTCGACGGCGCTGCACGACACCGCGCGGCGCCACGGCCTGACCGTCAACACCGTGGTGCAGGGCCTGTGGGCGCTGCTGCTGTCCCGCCACTCGGGTGAGCGGGACGTCGTGTTCGGCAGCACGGTGTCCGGCAGGCCCGCCGAGCTGCCCGGCGTCGAGTCCATGATCGGCATGCTGATCAACACCGTGCCCACCAGGGTCGTCGTGGACGGCGACGCCCGCACGTCCGCCTGGCTGCGGGAGCTCCAGACCGCCCAGAGCGAGTCGCGGCGGTTCGACTTCGTGTCGCTGGCGCAGGTGCGGCAGTGGGCGGGCACGCGGCTGTTCGACAGCGCGGTGGTCTTCGAGAACTACCCGCTCAGCGAGGTCACCGAGGCCACCGGCGTGCGGGTGGGCGAGGTGACCGCCGAGGAGGGCGCCAACTTCGCCCTGACCCTCGTGGCGCACCTGACCGACCGCCTCGACGCCCGGCTGCTCTACGACCCCGCCCTGTTCGACGAGACCACCGCGCGCCGGCTCGCCACCCACCTCGGGGTGCTGCTGCGCGGGGTCGCCGAGGACGCCGACCGGCCGGTCCGGGCCCTGCCGATGGCCACCGGTGAGGAACTGCGCGCGGTCCTCGTCGACTGGAACGACACCGGCGCGGGCGGCCCGGTGACGAGCATCCCCGCCGCGTTCGCCGCGCGGGTCCGGAGCGCACCGCACGCCCCGGCGGTGGTGTGCGGGGACACGACCCTGGACTACGCCGAGCTGGACGCGCGGGCCAACCGGCTGGCGCACGCCCTGGTGCGGCTGGGCGTGCGCCCGGACGACCGGGTCGGCCTGCTCGCGAGCAGGTCGGTCGAGCTGGTCGTGGGCGTGCTCGCGGTCGCCAAGGCGGGTGGCGCCTGCGTGCCGCTGGACACCCGCGCGCCGCGCGACCGGCTCCGCCTGCTGCTGTCCGACACCTCGGCCTCGGTGCTGCTGGCGGACACCGGCTGGGCCGACGCGGCACGGGAGGTCCACGACGGGCCCGTGGTGCCGCTCGGCGGGACCCCGGACGAGCCGGACACCGACCCCGGCGTCGAGGTGCACCCGGAGAACCTCGCCTACGTCATGCACACGTCCGGCTCCACCGGCACGCCGAAGGGCGTGGCGGTGCGGCACCGCGACGTGGTCGGCCTGGCGTTCGACCGGGCCTTCGACCACGACCACGAGCGGGTCCTGCTGCACTCGCCGCAGGCGTTCGACGCCTCCACCTACGAGCTGTGGGTGCCGCTGCTGCGCGGCGGCGCGGTGGTGGTGGCCCCGCCCGGCGACCTCGACGCCGACGTGCTGCGCCGGGTCGTGGCCGACGGCGGTGTCACCTCCCTGTGGCTGACCGCCGGTCTGTTCCGCGCGGTGTCCCAGGAGGCGCCGGACTGCCTGGCGGGCCTGCGCCAGGTGTGGACCGGCGGTGACGTGGTGCCCGCCGCGGCGGTCCGGCGGGTGCTGGACGCCTGCCCGGGGATCACCGTGGTGGACGGCTACGGCCCCACCGAGACCACCACGTTCGCCTCCCGGCGGGTGCTCACCGCGGCCGGGCCGGTGCCGGAGCCGGTGCCGATCGGCACGCCGCTGGACGGCATGCGCGCCTACGTGCTCGACGAGGACCTGCGGCCCGTGCCGCCGGGCGTCGTCGGCGAGCTGTTCGTCGCGGGCACCGGCCTGGCCCGCGGCTACCTCGACCGGCCCGGGTTCACCGCGTCCCGGTTCGTCGCCGACCCGTTCGGCTCCCCGGCGGGCGGGCGCATGTACCGCACCGGCGACCTGGTGCGCTGGACCGCGCGGGGCGAGCTGGAGTTCGTCGGCCGCGCCGACGACCAGGTCAAGATCCGCGGCTTCCGCGTCGAGCTGGGCGAGGTCGAGGCGGTGCTGGCCGGGCACCCGGCGGTCGCCGAGGCCGTGGTGGTCCCCCGCCAGGACGAGCGGGGCGCCAAGCGGCTGGTCGCCTACGTCGTGCCGGCGACGGCGGGCGCCGGCGCGCCCGACGTGGCGGACCTGCGCGGGCTGGCGGGGCGCGAACTGCCCGACTACATGGTCCCGGCGGCGTTCGTGGTGCTCGACGAGCTGCCGCTGAGCCGCAACGGGAAGGTGGACCGCCGGGCGCTGCCCGACCACGAGCCGATCCGCGCGCGGGAGCACGTCGCGCCCCGCACCGACGCCGAGCGCGTCGTCGCCGGTGTCTGGGCCGACGTGCTCGGCGTGGACGGGGTCGGCGCGGAGGACGACTTCTTCACCCTCGGCGGCGACTCGATCCTCAGCATCCGCGTGACCTCCCGGTTGCGCGCCGCCTTCGGCGTGCAGCTGTCGCCGCGCGCCCTGTTCGAACACCCCACGGTTTCCGGGCTCGCCACCGCGATCTCCGGGACGACGGCGGTGGACGCCATCCCGGTGATCCCGCGCGGTGGCGTCCACCTCCAGTCCCCCGCCCAGCGGCGGCTGTGGTTCCTGGACCAGTTCGAGCCCGACAGCACCGAGTACCTCACCCCGATGGCGATGCGCCTGCACGGCCCGCTGGACGTCGACGCGCTGCGCCGCGCGCTGGACGGCCTGGTGGCCCGGCACGAGTCGCTGCGCACCACGTTCGACGACGGCGTGCAGGTCGTGCACGAGCCGCGCGGGGTGCCGCTGGACGTCGAGGGGGGCTCCTGGGAGGACGTGCTCCGCGAGGAGGTCGGCACCCCGTTCGACCTGCGGCGCGGCCCCCTGCTGCGGACGCGGCTGGTGCGCGTGTCGCCCGAGGAGCACGTGCTGGTGCTGACCCTGCACCACATCGTCACCGACGGCTGGTCCGGCGGCGTGCTGGCCCGCGACCTGGGCGCGCTGTACGCGGGCCGGGAACTGCCGCCGCTGCCCGTCCAGTACGTCGACTACGCGGCCTGGCACGAGGCGCCGCCGGTGGACTACTGGGCCGGGCGGCTGGCCGGGGTCCCGCCGCTGGAGCTGCCCACCGACCGGCCGCGACCGGCCGTCCGCAGCGGGGCGGGCGCGATGCACGCGTTCACCGTGCCCGCGCCGGTGGCCGAGGCGCTGCGGTCCCTGGCCGCGCGCCGCGGCGACACCCTGTTCACCGCGCTCGTGGCCGCCACGCAGGCGCTGCTGGCCCGCTACACCGGCCAGGACGACATCGCGGTCGGCACCGCGGTCTCCGGGCGCGGGCGGGCCGAGCTGGACGACGTGGTCGGCCTGTTCGTCAACACCGTCGTGCTGCGGTCCACCGTGGACCGGCGCCGGTCGTTCGACGAACTCCTGACCGGGGTGCGGGCCACCGTGCGCGACGGGTTCGCCCACCAGGACGTGCCGTTCGAGCGGGTGGTCGACGCCGTGCGGCCGGACCGCGACCCGAGCCGCAACGCCCTGTTCGACGCCATGGTGCTGCTCCAGAACACCGGCGGCGCGCTGCCCGAGCTGCCCGGCCTGCGGGCCGAGGAGGTGCCGCTGCCGCTGCTGACCGCGACGTGCGACCTGACGTTCGAGTTCGACGAGCACGACGGCGAGCTGCGCGGCGCGGTCGAGTACAGCACCGACCTGTTCGACGCCGACACGGTCGACCGGATGTCCCGGCACCTGCTGACCCTGCTGGCCGGGGTCACCGCCGAGCCGCACCGGCCCCTCACCGAGATCTCCCTGCTGCTCGGCGACGAGCCCGACGGCCGCGGTGGGCCGCTGGACGTCCCCGCCACCCCGTTCCCCGTGCTGTTCGAGGAGCAGGCGGCGCGCACCCCGGACGCCACCGCCCTGGTGTGCGGTCCGACCCGGCTCACCTTCGCCGAGGTGGACGCGCGGGCCAACCGGCTGGCGCACCACCTGGCCGCGCGGGGAGCCGGACCGGAGCGGGTGGTGGCGGTGTCGCTGCCGCGCTCCGCGGACTCCGTGGTGGCGATCCTGGCCGTGCACAAGGCGGGCGCGGTCTACCTGCCGGTCGACCGGGACCTGCCCCGCGACCGCGTCGACCACCTGCTGGGCGACGCCCGACCGGTGCTGGTGCTGGACACCTGGCCGGACCTCACCGGGCTGCCGGCCACCCGGCCGGACGTGGAGGTGCGCCCCGACCAGGCGGCGTACGTCATCTACACCTCCGGGTCGACCGGCCTGCCCAAGGGCGTGGTGGTCGAGCACCGGCAGCTGGCCAACCTGTTCCACAACAACAACGGCGCGTTCGGCGCGCACGGGCACCTGCGGGCCGCGCTGACCGCGGTGTTCTCGTTCGACACGTCCTGGGAAGGGCCGCTGCTCATGGCGGGCGGCCACGAGCTGCACGTCATCACCGACGACGTGCGGCTGGAGCCGGAGGCCCTGGTCGCCTACGTCCGCGAGCACCGGATCGACTTCCTCGACCTGACCCCGTCCTACGTCCAGCAGCTCATCCCCGCCGGGCTGCTCGCCGGCGAGCACGTGCCGGCGGTCCTGTCGCTCGGCGGCGAGGCGCTGCCGACCGCGCTGTGGCGCGAGCTGGCCGGGGCGCGCACGAACGCCTACAACTACTACGGCCCCACCGAGACCGCGGTCGACGCGGTGGCCACCCCGGTCACCGGCGACCGGGCGCTGATCGGCCGGCCGCTGCGCAACCTCGTCGCGCGCGTGCTGGACGAGGACCTGCGCCCGGTGCCGGTGGGCGTGCCCGGCGAGCTGTTCATCGCCGGGCCCCAGGTCGCGCGCGGCTACCTGAACCGACCCGGCCTGACCGCCGACCGGTTCCTCGCCGACCCGCACGGCGAGCCCGGCTCGCGGATGTACCGCACGGGCGACCGCGTCCGCTGGGTGCGCCCCGGCGGGGCCGGCGATCGGGCGGAGGCCGTGCTGGAGTACCTGGGCCGCAACGACGACCAGGTCAAGATCCGCGGCTTCCGCATCGAGCCGGCCGAGGTGGAGGCGGCGCTGCTGCACCACCCCGACGTCACCCAGGCCGCGGTGGTGGCGCACGAGCACAACGGCCACAAGCGGCTCGTCGCCTACACCACGGGCACCGCGACCGGCCTGGCCGGCTGGCTCAAGGACCGGCTGCCGGACTACCTGGTGCCGTCGGCGTTCGTGGCGCTGGACGCGCTGCCGACCTCGCCCAGCGGCAAGGTGGACCGGCGGGCGCTGCCCGCGCCGACGTTCACCGACGACGCCGGGTACGTGGCGCCGGAGCCGGGCGTGCCCGCGCGGCTCGCGGAGATCTGGGCCGAGGTGCTGGGGGTCGAGCGGGTCGGCGCGCGGGACAACTTCTTCGCGCTGGGCGGCGACTCGATCCTGAGCATGCAGGTGGTGTCCCGGGCGCGGCAGGCCGGGTTGAGGCTGACCTCCAAGGACATCTTCCTCCGGCAGACCGTCTCGGACCTGGCGCTCGCGGTCACCGACGACGCCGGCCGGACCCACGAGGTCGTCACCGGCCCCGTGCCGCTCACCCCGGTGCAGCGGTGGTTCTTCACCGAGCACGGCCCCCTGGCGCGGTTCACCATGTCGGTGGTCGTCGAGCTGGGCGACGTCGACCCGGACGCGGTGCGCGCCGCCGTGGGGGCGCTGGTCGCCCACCACGACGCGCTGCGCACCCGCTTCACCGCGGTGGACGGCGTGTGGCGGCAGCAGGTCGTCGAGGTCGAGACCGGCGAGGTGTTCCGGGTGGCGACGGACGACCTGGTGACCGAAGCCGAACGGGCGAAGACGAGCCTGGACCTGCGCACCGGCCCGCTGCTGCGCGCGGTGCTGTTCGACGACGGGCGGCTCTTCGTCACCGCGCACCACCTGGTGGTGGACTCCGTCTCGTGGCGCATCCTGCTGTCGGACCTGGAGACCCTGCTCGCCGGCGGTCGGTTGGCCCCGCGCACCACGGCGTTCGCCGAGTGGGCGCGCCGCCTCGACGAGCACGTGCGCGCCGGCCGTTTCGACGACGCCCTGCCGCACTGGGCGGCCGTCCCGACCGAGGAGCCGGTGCCCACGAGGGCGGACACCGCGCGCACCGTGTCGGTGCGGCTGGGCCGGGCGGAGACCGGTGCGCTGTTGACCGCCGTGCCCGAGGCGTACCGCACGCAGGTCAACGACCTGCTGCTGACCGCGCTGGCGTCGGCGTTCGGCGGTCGCGCGCTCGTGGCGCTGGAGGGCCACGGCCGCGAGGAGCTGTTCGACGGCGTGGACCTGTCCCGCACGGTGGGCTGGTTCACCGCGCAGTTCCCGGTGGCGCTGACCCTTCCCGTCGGTGCTCCGACCTCCTCCGGCCCGGACACCGTCGACTGGGCCTCCGTCGACTGGGGCACGGCGCTCAAGTCGGTCAAGGAGCAGCTGCGGGCGGTACCGGACAAGGGGCTGAGCTACGAGGCCCTGCGGTACGACGACCGCGGTCTGACCGGCGCGCTGCCGCGCGTGTGCTTCAACTACCTGGGCCAGTGGGACGGCGAGATCGCCGACGCCGAGCACGGCCGGGAGTGGCCCGCCGACCTGGTCCGCTCCCACCTGCTCGACATCACCGCCGCGGTGTCCGCGGGTGAACTGGTGGTGGAGTGGGACTACTCCACCGAAGCGCACGACGAAGCCGGCGTGCGCGCCCTGGCCGGCCGCATGCTCGACGCGCTGCGCGCCATCGCGGAGTTCTGCGCCCGACCGGGCGCGTGGGGCCGCACCCCGTCGGACTTCCCCCTGGCGCGGCTGACCCAGGACCAGGTCGACCGGATCGTCGACCAGGACGTGGAGGACGTCTACCCGCTCACCCCGCTCCAGGCCGGCATGCTCTTCCACGACCTCGTGGACGAGGGCACGGCGTACTTCAACCAGACGCGCGTGCGGCTGACCGGGGTGACCGACCCGCACCGGCTGGGCGAGGCGTGGCAGCGGGTGGTGGACCGCACCCCCGTGCTGCGGTCCGGTGTCGTCTGGGAAGGACTGGACGAGCCGGTGCAGGTCGTGCGGCGCGGCGTGCGGGTGCCGATCACCTACGCGGACGTGACGGACGAACTGGTCGCCGCCGATGCCGCGGCCGGTGTGGACCTGTCGGCGCCGACGTTGATGCGGCTGGTGATCGGGCGCGCGTCCGACACCGAGGTCGACCTGCTGTGGAGCTCCCACCACCTGGTCCTGGACGGCTGGAGCACCCCCCAGGTGTTCGGCGACGTGCTGGCCGAGTACGCGGGCGCCGAGCCCACCGCGCGCCGACCGTTCCGCGACTACCTGGCGTGGCTGGGTGAGCAGGACCAGACCGCCGCCGAGGAGCACTGGCGGCGCGTGCTGGCGGGTGTCGAGGCGCGCACGCCGCTGCCGTTCGACCGCGCGTCCGAGGAGGCGCACCGCGCCGAGTCGTCCGCCCGGGTGGTGCTGGACCTGCCCTCGGACCGGTTGGACGCGGTGGCGCGCGGGCACGGCCTGACGGTCAACACCCTGGTGCAGGGCGCGTGGGCGTTGACGCTGGCGCGCACCGCCGGGCAGCGGGACGTGGTGTTCGGCAGCACGGTGTCCGGCCGCCCGGCCGAACTGCCCGGCGTCGAGTCGATCGTGGGCATGTTCATCAACACGGTGCCCACGCGCGTGGTGGTGGAGCCCGACGCGGTCGCGGTGGACTGGTTGCGCCGCCTCCAGGAGGAGCAGACCGAGTCCCGCCGGTTCGACTTCGTCTCGCTGGCGCAGGTGCAGCAGTGGGCGGGCACGCGGCTGTTCGACAGCCTGCTCGCGTTCGAGAACTACCCGGTGGACTCCGACGTGCCGGACGGCTCGCCCGAGGTGCACCCGGTCGAGGCACTCGACACCACCACCTACCCGCTGACGGTGCGGGCGTACGCGGACGACTCGCTGCACGTGGAGCTGACCTACGACCCGCGGCTGTTCGACGAGGGCACCATCACCTCCCTCGGCGAGCGGTTGACCAGGGTGCTCGACGCGCTCGGCACGGACCCCCGGCAGCGCGTGCGCGAACTGCCGTGGCTGTCGCAGGACGAGGTGCGGCAGGTGCTGTTCGACTGGAACGGCACCATGGTCAGCGAGCCGGGCGCGACGATCCCCGGGTTGTTCGCCGCGCAGGCCGCCCGCACGCCCGAGGCGGTGGCGGTGACCTGCGAGGGCGCCGCGCTGACCTACCGCGAGCTGGACGAGCGGTCCAACCGGCTGGCGCACCACCTGGTGTCGCTGGGCGCGGCGCCGGAGCAGATGGTGGCGCTGCTGTTCCCCCGCTCCCTCGACCTCGTCGTCGCCGTGCTGGGCGTGCTCAAGTCCGGCGCCGCCTACCTGCCGCTCGACCCCGTCTACCCGCCCGAGCGGATCACCGCCACGATCGCCGACGCCCAGCCCGTGGCCACCCTGTCCGAGCTGCCCGACCTCACCGCCTATCCGGCCACCGCGCCGGAGGTCCCGCTGCGCCCGGACAACGCCGCCTACGTCATCTACACCTCCGGCTCGACCGGACGGCCCAAGGGCGTGGTGATCCCGCACGGCAACGTGGTACGCCTGTTCTCCGCCACCGACCACTGGTTCGGCCTCGGACCCGACGACGTCGTCAGCCTCTTCCACAGCTACGCCTTCGACGTCTCCGTCTTCGAACTGTGGGCCGCGCTGCTGCACGGCGGCCGGCTCGTCGTGGTGCCGCACGCCGTGTCGCGGTCGCCACGCGACTTCGCCAAGCTGCTCGCCGACGAGGGCGTCACCATCCTCAGCCAGACACCTTCGGCGTTCTACCAGCTCATCCCGGAGGAGACAGCGGGGTTGCGGCTCCGCTGCACCATCTTCGCCGGCGAGGCGCTCGACGTGCACAAGCTGGAGGGCTGGGACGGCCCCGGCGCGCTGATCAACATGTACGGCATCACCGAAACCACCGTCCACGTCACCTACACCGAAGCCGACGGCAGCATCGGCGTGGCGATGCCCGACCTGCGCATCTACGTCCTCGACGAAGACCTCAACCCCGTCCCGCCCAACGTGCCCGGCGAGATGTACGTCGCCGGCCCCGGCCTGGCCAGGGGCTACTTCCGACGCCCCGGCCTCACCGCGTCCCGCTTCGTCGCGAACCCGTTCGGCGCACCCGGCACCCGCATGTACCGCAGCGGCGACCTCGCCCGATGGGGCGACGGCGTCCTGCACTACCTCGGCCGAGCGGACCAACAGGTCAAGATCCGCGGCTTCCGCATCGAACTCGGCGAGATCGACGCCGTGCTGACCTCGCACCCCGCCGTGGCGCGGGTCGCGGTGGTCGTGCGGGAGGACCGGCTGGTCGCCTACTACGTGCCCGTCGAGGGCGCCGAGGTCGACGCCGCCGTCCTGCGGGGCCACGCGGCGCGGTCGCTGCCCGACTACATGGTGCCCGCCGCGTACGTGTCGCTGGAGGAGTTGCCGCTCAACAACAACGGCAAGCTGGACAGGGCCGCGCTGCCCGCGCCCGAGCGGGACGCCTCGGTGGCCGGCGGGTACGTCGCTCCGCGCACCGAGGCCGAGCGGCGGGTCGCGGACGTGTGGGCCGAGGTGCTGGGGCTCGACGCGGTGGGCGCGGAGGACAACTTCTTCGCCCTCGGCGGCGATTCCATCTCCAGCATCCGCGTGGTGTCGCGGCTGCGGTCGGCGTTCGACCTGTCACCGCGCGACCTGTTCGACCACCCGACGGTGGCCGCGCTCGCCGGCCGGCTGACCGCGCCGACCGGCACGGCCATCGGGCGGGCGGCGGGCGAGGTGCCGTTGTCCTTCGCGCAGCAGCGGCTGTGGTTCCTCGACCAGTTCGCGCCGGGCGGCACGGAGTACGCGACGCCGCTGGCGGTGCGGCTGCGGGGCGAGCTGGACGTGCCGAGGCTGGCGCGGGCGCTGACCGCGCTGGTCGAGCGGCACGAGGAGCTGCGCACGACGTTCCCGGCGGTGGACGGGCTGCCGGTGCGCGAGGTGCATCCGGCCGCGCCGGTCGAGCTGCCGGTGCTGGACGCGATGCCCGCGGTGGAGCCGTTCGACCTGGCGGCCGGCCCGCTGTTCCGGCCGGTGGTGGTGCGGCACGCGCCGGACGACCACGTGCTGGCGCTGACGATGCACCACATCGTGACCGACGGCTGGTCGGCGGGCGTGATGGTGTCCGACCTGGCGGCGCTCTACGCCGGTGAGGACCTGCCGCCGCTGCCCATCCGGTACGCCGACTTCGCCGCCTGGCAGCGCGAGCAGCCGCTGGACGCGCAGCTCGACTTCTGGCGGGACGAGCTGGCCGGGGTGCCCGCGCTGGAGCTGCCCACCGACCGGCCCCGGCCGCCGGTGCAGACGACGGCCGGCGCCCGGCTGGAGTTCGCGGTGCCCGCCGACGTGGCCCGGCGGTTGCGCGAGGTGGGCCGGTCGGCCGACGGGACGCTGTTCACGGCGCTCGTCGCGGCCTGCCAGGTGCTGTTCCACCGGTGGTCCGGGCAGGACGACTTCGCGATCGGCACGGTGGCCTCCGGCCGGGAGCGGCCGGAGACGCAGGACCTGGTCGGGTTCTTCGTCAACACCCTGGCGCTGCGGGCGCGGATCGACCCGGCGGAGGGCTTCCGCGACCTGCTGGTCCGCACCCTGCGGACCTCGCTGGACGCGTTCGAGCACCAGGACGTGCCCTTCGAGCGGGTGGTGGACGCGGTGCAGCCCGACCGGGACACCAGCCGCACGCCGCTGTTCCAGGCGGTGGTGGCGTTGCAGAACGCGCCGCGGGCGCAGGGCTTCGCCGACCTGGTCGCCGAGGACGTGGCCCAGGAGGTGACCAGCACCGGGTTCGACGTGACGGTGGAGTTCAGCGAGCTGCCCGACGGCGGGTTGGACGGGTCGGTCGAGTACAACACCGACCTGTTCGACCGGGGCACGGCGGCCCGCTTGGCCGAGCACCTGACCGTGCTGCTGGCCGGGATCGCCGAGGACGCGGACCGCCCGGTGTGGGCGCTGCCCGTGCTGCCCGACGCCGAGCGCGCGCTGCTCGACGCGTGGGGCGACGGCGGGCCCGCCCTGGACGGGCCGGGGCTGGTGGAGCTGGTCGAGGCGCAGGTGGCCCGGACGCCGGACGCCCTGGCGCTGACCGGCGCGGCGGACGTGACGTTCGCCGAGCTGAACGCGCGGGCCAACCGGCTGGCGCACCACCTGATCGGCCTGGGTGCCGGTCCGGAGCAGGTCGTCGCGCTGCGGATGCCGCGCTCGGTGGACCTGCTGGTGGCCGAGCTGGCGGTGCTCAAGTCCGGCGCCGCGTTCCTGCCGGTCGACCCGGACTACCCGGCGGAGCGGATCGCGTTCATGCTCGACGACGCCCGCCCGCTGGTGGTGCTGGACGGCCCGGTCGAGGTGACCGGACCGGACACGGACCCCGGTGTGGCGGTGCGGCCGGAGCACCCGGCGTACGTGATCTACACGTCCGGCTCGACCGGGCGGCCGAAGGGCGTCGTGGTGTCGCACGCGGGGCTGGCGACGTTCTCGGCGGCCGAGGTGGCGCACTTCGACGTGCGGCCGGGCGACCGGGTGCTGGAGTTCTCCTCCCCCAGCTTCGACGCCTCCGTGCTGGAGCTGTGCATGGCGTGGCCCGCGGGCGCGGCGATGGTCGTGCCGCCGCCCGGTCCGCTGCTGGGCGACCAGCTGGCGGACGTGGTGAACGGGTTCGGCGTGACGCACGCGCTGATCCCGCCGGTCGCGCTGGCCACCGTGCCGGACGTGGAGCTGCCGTCGTTCCGCACGGTCGTCGTGGGCGGCGACGCCAGCTCGGCCGAGCTGGTGCGCCGCTGGGCGCCCGGCCGCCGGTTGATCAACGCCTACGGGCCGACCGAGTCGACCGTGGTCACGTCGTGGAGCGGGCCGCTGGAGCCCGGTGACGACGCGCCGCCGATCGGGCGGCCGATCCCCGGCACGCGGGTGCGCGTCCTGGACGGCGCGCTGCAACCGGTGCCGGTCGGCGTGGCCGGTGAGCTGTACGTGTCCGGCGTCGGCCTGGCGCGCGGCTACCTGGACCGGCCGGGGCTGACGGCGGAGCGGTTCGTCGCCGACCCGTTCGGCGCGCCCGGATCGCGCATGTACCGCACGGGCGACGTGGTGCGCTGGAACGCCGACGGCGAGCTGGAGTACCTGGGCCGCGCCGACGAGCAGGTCAAGATCCGCGGGTTCCGGGTGGAGCTGGGCGAGATCGGCACGGCCCTGCTGCGGCACCCGGACGTCCGCGAGGCGGTCGTGGTGGCGCGGGCCGACGCGGGCGGTCACAAGCGGCTCGTGGCCTACGTGGTGGGCCGGGTGGAGGGGTTGCGGGAGTTCCTGGGCGAGTCGCTGCCCGACTACCTCGTGCCGTCGGCGTTCGTGCCGCTGGACGCGCTGCCGATGAGCGCGAACGGCAAGGTGGACCGGGCGAAGCTGCCCGAGCCGGACTTCGGGGCGGCCGTCGGCGTCGGGTACGTCGCGCCGACCGGTCCCGTCGAGGAGGCGCTGACGCGGGTGTGGGCGGACGTGCTGGGCGTGCCGAAGGTGGGCGTGGAGGACAACTTCTTCTCCCTGGGCGGCGACTCGATCCTGAGCATGCAGGTCGTGGCGCGGTCCCGGCAGGCCGGCTACCGGTTCGCCACCCGCGACCTGTTCGTGCACCAGACGGTGGCCTCGCTCGCGCCGCACGTGGAGGTGGAGGTCGCCTCCGACGCGGACCGCGCGCCGGTCGTCGGCGACGTGCCGCTGACGCCCATCCAGCACTGGTTCCTGCACTCGGGGCGGCGCAGCCCGCACCACTTCAACCAGTCGCACCTGGTGGAGCTGGACCCGGCGGTCGACGTGGAGGCGCTGCGCCGGGCGCTGCGGGTGCTCGTGGCGCACCACGACGCGCTGCGGCTGCGGTTCACCGTCGTGGACGGCGTGTGGCGGCAGCGCAACGAGGACCTGTCCGCGGTGACCGACGTGCTCACCGTCGTGGCGGGCGACGACCGGGCGGAGGAGGTCGCGGACGAGGTCCACGCCTCGTTCGACCTGGCGGCCGGTCCGCTGTTCCGGGCCGTGCTGTTCACCGGCGACCGGCCGCGGCTGCTGCTGGTCGCGCACCACCTGGTGGTGGACGGCGTGTCGTGGCGGGTGCTGCTGGACGACCTGGGGACCGCCTACGCGGGGGGCGACCTGGGCGCGAAGACCACGTCGTACCAGGAGTGGGCGCGACGGCTGGAGGCCCACGTCCTCGACGGCGGGCTGGACGGCGAGGTCGAGCACTGGAGCACGCCGTTCCCGGCCTCCCCGCCGCCCGCGGGCGGCACCGACTCGCTCAGCGTGGAGCTGTCCGAGGAGGACACCGACGCCCTGCTGCGCGGCGCGCCGGTCGCCTACCGGACCCGGATCAACGACGTGCTGCTCGCGGCGCTGACGCACGCGCTGGCCCGGTGGACGGGTTCGTCGCGGGTCGTGGTCGACATGGAGGGCCACGGGCGCGAGGACGTGCTCGACGTGGACCTGTCGCGCACGGTCGGCTGGTTCACCACGGTGTTCCCGGTGGCGCTGGACCTGCCGGACGGCAGCTGGCGCGACCGCGTGAAGGCGGTGCGGCGGCAGCTGCGGTCGGTGCCGGGCAACGGTCTGGGCTACGGCGCGCTGCGCCGGCACGGCCGGGTGCCGGACGCCGGGCGGCCCGCGGTGTCGTTCAACTACCTCGGGCAGTTCGACGGCGGGTCGGACGACGCGACCGGGCTGTACCGGTCGGTGCTGCCGTCGATCGGCCAGGAGCACGACCCGGCGGACGTCGGCGAGCACCTGGTGGACGTGGTCGGCGAGGCCGGGCGCACGCTGGGCTTCACCTTCTACTACCACCCGGAGGTGCACCCGGCGGAGGAGATCGGGGCGGTCGTGGCCGACTTCGCCGAGGCGCTGCGGGCCATCGCGGCGGACTGCCGGGGTGCGCTGTGACGACGTCGTTGGCGCGCAACCGGAACTTCACCCTGCTGTGGGGCGGTCAGGCGCTGGCCGAGGTCGGGTTCAGCGCCTCGATGATCGCGTTCCCCCTGCTGGTGCTCGCGGTCACCGGGTCGCCCGCCATGTCCGGCCTGGTCCTGGCCTCGGACGCCGCCGCGCAGCTCGTGGCCGGGCTGCCGGCGGGCGCGCTGGCGGACCGCTGGGACCGGCGGAGGATCATGCTGTGCTGCGAGGCGGCACGGGTGTTGGCGCTCGGCGGGCTCGTGGCGAGCGTGTGGACGGGCACGGTCACGGTGGCGCACATGGTCGCCGTGGCCGTGGTGCTCGGCGTGTGCCGGGCGCTGTTCGAACCCGCCGAGGACGCCAGCCTGACGCGGCTGGTGCCGGAGTCGCAGCTCGGGACCGCGATCGCGCTCAACACGGCGCGGTCCTCGCTCGGCCAGATGTCCGGCACCGCCCTGGGCGGCCTGCTGTTCGCGGTCACGCGGTGGCTGCCGTTCCTGGTGGACATGGTGACGCACGTGGTGGCGTTCGTGGCGCTGCTGTTCATGCGGGTGCCGCCGAGCGAGCGGGTCGCGGCGCGGCCGCACATGGTGCGGGAGATCGGTGAGGGCCTGCGGTGGGTGTGGTCGCGCGCCGAGATCCGGGTGACGGCGCTGTGCGCGGTGGTGCTGAACCTGTTCTTCACCGCGTTCTACCTGGTGGTGATCGTCCTGGTGCAGCGCGGTGGCGCGTCGTCGGCCGCGATCGGGGTGATGGCCGCGATGCTCGGCGTCGGGGGCGTGCTGGGCGCGCTGGCCGCGCCGTGGCTGCACCGGGCGCTCGGGCCGTTCCGGTCGATCGCCTCGGTGTTCTGGGTGCTGGCCCTGCTCACCCCGGTCGCCCTGCTGGTCGACTCGCCCTTCCTGCTGGGCGGCCTGTTCGCCCTGATGACGTTCCTGGCGCCCACCGCCAACACGACGATCGGCACGCACCAGCTGCTGCTCACCCCGGACGCGCTGCGCGGCCGGCTGAGCGGCGTGATGGCGGTCGTCATCGGGTTGGCGGGGACGCTGGGTCCCCTGGTCGGCGGCCTGCTGACCGAAGTCCTGTCCGCGCGCACCGCGGTCGCGGTGTGCGCGGTGGGCATCCTGTTGATCACCGTGGTCGTCACGGTCAACCCGACCCTGCGCGGGTACGGAGCGGTTCCAGTCACTGAGGAGAAGGACGCATGAGGGACGACATCAGCTACCAGGTGCTCGTGAACGACGAGGGCCAGTACTCGCTGTGGCCCGCGCACCACGACGTGCCCGCCGGGTGGCGCTTCGAGGGCAAGAAGGGCACCAAGGACGAGTGCTCGGCGCACGTCGACGAGGTGTGGACGGACATGCGCCCGGCCTCGCTGCGCGCCGCGATGGGCTGACCCGACCGGGACTGGTCCTCGCGGGCCGACCGGTGTGCTGGTCGCCGTCAGAGCACGGCGACCAGCACGCCGACCGCACCGGAGAGCAGCAGGGCGCTCACCACGCCGCGCTTGAGCGCGAGCAGCCACAGCAGGGCCGCGCCGAGCAGCGCGAACTGCCACGGCTGGTGCAGCGACCAGGCCAGCGGGAGGGTCGACCCGCCGATCGCGCCGATCGCGGCGGCGCCCGCGCCGGTCAGGAACGCCTGCGCGCGGGCGTTGTCGCGCAGGCGCTCCAGCCTCGGCCCGACCGCGACCACCATGGCGAACGACGGCGCGAACGCGACGAACGCGGCCAGCAGCCCGCCGCCGAGCCCGGCGGCGGCGTAGCCGACCACCGCGACGGTCTGCACGACCGGACCCGGGGTGATCTGGCCCAGCGCCACCGCGTTGAGGAACTGGGCGTCCGACATCCACCCGTAGGTGTGCACGGCGTCCTGGCGCATCATCGGGATGATCACGAACCCGCCGCCGTACGAGAGCGCGCCGACCTTCGCCGCCACCCAGGCCACCGCGCCGAGCCCGCCGCCGACCGCGGGCAGCGCGAGCACCGCGGGCCACGCCGCGCGCCGGCCCGGCGCGGTCCGCGCCCCGACCTCCACCGCGCCCGACACCAGGAGCACCAGCACCAGCCAGGGGCCGGTGAGCGCCGCGGCCACGCCGCCGGCGAGCAGGTGCAGCACCCAGCGCAGCCGGGCCGCCCGCGACGCGCCCGCCCGGTGCCGACTGCCCGGGACCAGGCCCCACGCCGCGTGCACCGCGACCGCGGGCACGGCCGCGCCCGCGCCGGCCGCCGCGCCGAGCACCCACGCCGGCGCGTCGTCGGCGAGGAACAGCGCGGCGAGCGCGAGGATCAGCACCAGGCCCGGCACGATGAAGCAGACGCCGCCGAGCACGGCGCCGGGCACGCCGCGCAACCGCCACGCGCACAGGATCGCCAGCTGCGTCGAGGCGGGGCCGGGCAGCAGGTTGGTGACCGCGACGCCGTCCTCGAACTCCCGCTCGGTGAGCCACCCGCGCCGGGTGACGCACAGGTCGCGCAGCATCGCGATGTGCGCGGGCGGCCCGCCGAAGCCGAGGCACCCGATGCGCCCCCACTCGCGGACGATCGTCCCCAGGCCGACCCGCGCCCGCCGTTCGTCCCCGCTCCGCCGCGTCGCCCCCGCCACCCGATCAGCCTATCCGGCGGCGCGCGGCGCGCTCGGGGGTGCCGGTGGCGCGTCCGGGGGGTGCCGGTGGCGCGTCCGGGGGTGCCGGTGGCGCGTCCGGGGGCGGCGGTGGCGCGTCCGGGGGTCAGGTGACCTCGACGATCCGGGCGTCGAGCAGCGCGCCGTCCTCGACGTGCAGCAGCCCGACCGTGCCGTGCGGTTGGCGGCGGCGGTCCGTGGGCGAACCGGGGTTGAACACGCGCACGCCGTCGCCGGTGACGTCCATCGGGATGTGCGAGTGCCCGAACACCACCAGGTCCGCGCGGGGGAACCGGCGGCGCATCCGCGCGGTGCGCCCGGTCGCCTGGCCGCTGTCGTGGACCATCGCCACCCGCAGCCCGGCCAGCTCCAGCTCGACCTCCTCGGGCGCGCCCCAGGCGGCCACGTCCGGGCCGTCGTTGTTGCCGCGCACGACGGTGAGCGGCGCGTACTGCGCCAACTCGTCCAGCACCGGGGCGACGCAGACGTCACCGGCGTGCAGGACCGCGTCCGCGCGGCGCAGGTGCGCCGCCACGGCGGGCGGGCACGACTTCCACCGGCGCGGCGCGTGCGTGTCCGAGAGCACCACCACCCGCATGGCCGTGAGGTACCCGCGACGCCGGAAGTTTCACCCGTCCACCCCTCCTGATTGCTTGTACGGTTCCGGGAAGGGTGCTGGACGAGGTTGAGACCACAGCCGGCCTGACACTCGTGTCGCAAGGCTGGAGGCTGACCCGTGAAGATCGCCGTGGTGTCCGCGCACGCCAACCCCCTGGCGGTGCTGTCCGACGCCGAAGCAGGTGGCCAGGACGTGCACGTGGCCGAACTGGCCGCGGCCTTGGCCAAGCGCGGCGACGAGGTGGTGGTGCACACCCGCCGCGATTCCGCGGAGCAGCCGGAAGTGGTGCGCACCGCGCACGGGTTCGCCGTGCACACCATCCCCGCCGGGCCGCCGGGACCGGTCGGGCAGGACGAGCTGCTGCCCCACCTGGAGGACTTCACCCGCGTGCTGCGCGGGTGGTGGCGGGCCGACCCGCCCGAGGTGGTGCACGCGCACTCCTGGACGTCGGGGCTGCCGTCCGTGCTCGCCGCGCGGCGCATCGACGTGCCGGTGGTGCAGAGCTTCTACGAACTGGGCGGTGTCGAGCGGCGCGGCGGACCGGCCGTGCCGTCCCAACGGGTGACGGCCGAACGGCTGATAGGGCGGGAGGCCAAGGCCGTGGTGGCCTCGTCGAGCGAGGAGGTGGCCGACCTGGTGGGCGCGGGCGTGCCCCGGCGGCGGATCACGCTGGTGCCGCCGGCCGTGGACGTGCGGCGGTTCACCCCGGACGGCCCGCGGCTCGCGCGGTCGCTGCCGCACCGGATCGTGGTGACCGCGGACGGCGCCGAGGAGCCGATCAGCGCGCTGCGCTCGGTGTGGGACGCGGAGCTCGTCGTCCTCGGCGGCGCCCCCGCCGAGGTGCACCGGTTGCGCGAGCACGCCCGCGAGGTGGACGTCGCCGACCGCGTGCGGCTCGTCGGCCGGGTGAGCAGGGCCGCGATGCCCTCGCTGCTGCGCTCCGCCGACCTGGCGCTGTGCACCACGTGGGACGGCACGGCCCGCACCCTGCCGCTGGAGGCGATGGCGTGCGGGCTGCCGGTCGTCGCCGCCTCGGTCGGCGGGTTGCGCGACGTGGTCGTGGACGGCGTCACCGGGGTCCTCGTGCCGCCCAACGACGCGACCGCCCTGGTCCGCACCCTGCGCCCGCTGCTGGCCGACCCGGCCCGCCGGGGCGCGCAGGGCTCGGCGGGCATCGACCGGGCCGGGTCGCGCTACGACGTGCACCGGATCGCCCACGCGACGGCGGGCGTGTACCGCCGGGTGACCGGGTCGGCGGAGGCCGGGGTCGACTCCCGGGGCCAGGACGGGTGGGGCGCCGGCGGTCAGGCCGGGTAGCCGCTCAACCTGACCAGCAGGTCGTCGTCCGCGCCCACCGTGCGCAACCGGATCGGGCGCGGGTCGCCGGGGTGCTCGCCCCGCAGGAGCGCGTCCACGAACTCGCGCACCTCGGCCGGTCGCGGCAGGACCTCGCCGCCGAGGTGGGCGAGCACGGCCAGGTCGTCGCCCGCCCGCGTCTCCACCGCCACCGCCCAGCCGCGCTCCTCGTCCCACACCAGCGCGATGTCGCGGCCGGGGAACGTCGGCGCGTGCCCCTCCACCGCCAGGTAGGCGCCGGCGGGCGGTCCGGGCTCCACGAAGGAGCACTCGCCGGTCACACCCATCGCCACCGCCACGGCCCGCACGTACCGCTGGAGGCCGAGCACGGGCGCGTCGTCGAAGTCGGATTCCTGTTCGCGCACGTCACCCACCTCCTCGCCCGGCCGACTACCCGTTCCCCTCCGCGCCAAACGCGGTTTCGGACCAACTCCCCCGGCAACCCGCGTGGCGGAGGTGGCGCCGTGCGGGTGAGGGTGGCCGGTGGGACGGACGCGGGTGGGCTGGACGTGGTGGCCGCGGTGCGGTCCCTGCGCGGCCGGGAGCTGAACTACGACCCGGCCGAGGTCGGGCCGGACGGGTGGGTGTTCGACGTGCACCGGCGCGTGCTCGGGCGCGAGGCGGCGGGCACGCCGGAGGACGGCGGGCTGTGGGCGCGGGCCCGCGAGGTGATCGAGGAGTACGGGTTCACGCCGCCGGAGGTGGTGCGCGGCCACTACCTGCGCGGCACGCCCCTGCTCGGGCGGGACGTGCTGCTGGAGGCCCGCCTGCCGGGGCTGCGGTTCCTGATGGGCGTGCGGATCACGGCCGTGCGCGACGACGCCGACGACGAGCGGACCACGTGGGGCTGGAGCTACGAGACGCTGCGCGGGCACCTGGAGCGCGGCCGCGTCGACTACGAGCTGGTCAAGCACCACCGGTCGGGTGAGGTGGAGTTCCTGGCGCGCAGCTACTCGCAGCTGCACCCCCGCGCGCCGTGGTGGGTGCGCACGGGCTGGCGGTGGCTGGGTCGGCGCACGCAGCTGCGGTTCTACCGGCGGGCCGGTGAGCACCTGACGCACCGGGCCGAGGTGGTCGAGGTCCCCTCGGGCGGTGGACGCCGGTGGGGCGTGGTCGTCCTCGATCCGGTGAGTTGAGCGTGCGCCCGGCCGGACGGGGTAGCCCGCCGACGTGAGGATCGTGATCACCGGGGCATCCGGCAACGTGGGAACGGGCGTGCTGCGCGCCCTGGCCGCCGAGGGAGGGCACGAGGTGGTGGGCCTGTGCAGGCGCCCGCCCGACCCCGTGCCGCCGTACGACAGCGCCGTGTGGCACCGGTGCGACCTGGCCGACAGCCGGTCGCGGGCGGTGCTCGACGAGGTGCTGCCGGGCGCGGACGCCGTCGTGCACCTGGCGTGGATGTTCCAGCCGCTGCGCGACGCCGGGCTGCTGCACCGCACCAACTACGCGGGCACGCTCGGGGTGCTCGACGCGGCGAGGCGGGCGGGCGTGCCGCACGTGGTGCACGCGTCGTCGATCGCCGTGTACGGCCCGGCGGGCGCGGAGCCGGTGGACGAGACGTGGCCCGCGACGGGCGTGCCCGGCTCGGTCTACGGCCAGGGCAAGGCCGAGGTGGAGGCGGAGCTGCGGCGGTTCGCCACCGAGAACCCGGAGATCGCGGTCGCCTCGGTGCGGCCCACGCTGGTCGCGCAGCGCGAGGCGTCGGCGAGCTTCCTCGCGCTGTTCTTCGACCCGGTCGTGCCGCAGTGGCTGCTCCGGCTGGTCGAGCGCGGCGCGCTGCCCGTGCTGCCGCTGCCCTCGGACCTGCGCGTGCAGTTCGTGCACGCCGACGACGTGGGCGACGCGGTGGTGCGGGTGCTGCGGGCGCGGGCGAGCGGCGCGTTCAACGTCGCCGCCGACCCGGTGTTCACCGCGGACGACCTGGCCGCCCTCTTCGGCGCACGCGCGCTGCCCGTGCCGACCGGCCTGGTGCGGGCGGCGGTGAGCGCCCTGTGGCGGCTGCGGGTGCTGCGCGCGTCGCCGGGCTGGTTCGACGTCGGCCTGAGGTCGCCGGTCGTGGACACCACCCGGGCCCGCGTCGAGCTGGGCTGGGAACCCCGGGTGAGCGGCGAGGACGCCGCCCTCGAACAGCTGCGCGGGATGGCCGACGGCGTGGAGGGCGGCGCACCCGCCCTGCGCCGGGGGCGGCTCGCCGGGACGCGCGGGCAGCGGCTCAGCTGACCGGGCGCGCGTCCACCCGCAGCGCCACGAGCACCGCCGCCGCGGTGAGCGCGCCGAACGCGACCGCCGCGCCGGTGAACCCGGCAACGCCGAGGCCGACGCCCCCGGCCGCCGCGCCCGCGAACGTGCCGACGCTCATGGCCGCGCCGTGCACGCCGAGGGCCGCGCCGCGCGACGCGCCCGCGCGCTCGACGAGGAGCGTGACGAGGCACGCGGCGGCGGTGGCGTGGCTCGCGCCGAGGACGGCGGTGAGCACCAGCGCGAACGCCAGGGCGTGCACGTGGAAGACGGCCACCACGGCGAGCAGGGCGCACACCAGCGCGCACAGCAGCACCGGCCTGGCCGCCGCGCGCCCCGCGCCGACGTACCGGCCCGACAGCAGGTTGCCGAGGAAGAACGACGTGCCGCTGAGCGTCCAGACCAGCGCGAACGGCCCCGGCGCCAGGTCGAACCGCTCGTCGTAGAACGCGGCCAGGTACGACAGGTAGCCCATGAACGCGGCGGTGCGCAGCAGGGCGACGGCGAGCAGCGGGCGCACGTGGGCCAGCGCGCGGAACGCGGCCAGGTAGCCGACCCGTTCGGCGGCGGGCGCGGGCGCGGCGGGCCGGCGGGCCAGGACGGCGGCGAGCACGACCGCGACCACCGCGATGGCCACCAGGTCGCCGCGCCAGCCCCACAGCACGGCGGGCAGCGCCACCACGGGCGCGGCGAGCATCGCGGTCAGCGACTGGGTGGCGGTGACCAGCGTCGCCGCGCGGCCGGCGGCGGGTCCGTCGAACCGGTCGGCCGCCGCCGCGCCGAGCGCGGGCCCGAGCACCGCCATGGCCGCCCCGACCACCAGGCAGAACACCACCACCGCGGCGAACTCGGCGACCGCGCCGACCAGCGAGCCGACCGCGAGCAGCACGAGACCCCCCGCCGCCGCCCGCAGCCGGGGCACCCGGTCCAGCAGCGGGGCCAGCGCGGCACCCACCAGCAGCGCGGCCAGCCCGCCGAGCCCGCGCAGCCCGCCGACCACCGCCACGCCGCCGCCGGTCGTGTCGGCGATGGGCACGAGGAACGTGCTGAACACGGTGAACGGCAGCAGCAGCACGGCGGACGCGACGAGGACGGGCCCGAGGGCACGGGCCATCCGCAGGTCGCCGGGTACCGCCATCGGGTCAGCGCTCACGCCGTTCCTCCACCGGGTCGCGCGGCGGCTCGGGGCGGGCGAGCCTGGTCCACCTGATCTTGGCGGACGGCCGGGGCGCGCGACACCCCGCGCCGGTCGGCCCTTCGCACCAACCGGCCCTCTCGCCTCAGCCCACCCCGCACCGACCGGCGCCCGCGCCAGTCGGCCTCGCGCCAGCCTGCCTCGCGTCAGCCCACCCCACGCCAGCCAGCTTTTGCCAGCCAGCTCTCGCCTCAGCCCACCCCACGCCAGTCAGCCCCGCGCCAGTCGGCGACCGCGCCGGTCGGTTCCTGGCGCCGGTCGGTGCGCGGCGTCAGTCGGCGCGCGGCGTCAGTCGGCGCGCGGCGGTTCGAAGCGGGCCAGCCACGTGGTCAGGATCTGCTCCAACCGGGCGGCCTCCTCCGCGTCCAGGGCGTCGAGCAACTGCCGCTCGTTGGCCATGTGCTCGGTGAACGCCCGGTCGATCACGCGGAGGCCCGCTTCGGTCAGCGCGACCACCCGACGCCTGCCGTCGTCCCGCGCCGGGCGGCGGGCGACCAGGCCGTCGCGCTCCAGGCGGTCGATGCGCTTGGTGATCGCGCCGGTGGTGACCATGGTGTGCTGCGCCAGCTCGCCCGGTGCCCGCTCGTAGGGCGCGCCCGCGCGGCGCAGCGCGGCGAGCACGTCGAACTCCCCCTCCCCCAGGCCGTGCCGCCGGTAGACGACGGTGAGCTGCTCGGTCAGCACGGCCGCCAGCCGGTGCAGCCGGCCGATGACGCCCTGCGGCGTGACGTCGACGTCGGGCCGCTCGCGCGCCCACTCGGCCTGGATGCGGGCGACGCGGTCGGGGTGTGCGCTCATGGGTGGACATAGTAGCTTCCCTGGAAGCTATAGTCCCTTCCGTGGAAGCTATCAAGTGGGGCCTGGTCACGGCCGTCGCGCCGATCGCGTGGGGGGCGACCTACTACGTCACCCACCACTTCCTGCCCGCCGGGCACCCGCTGTGGGGCTCGGTCCTGCGCGCCCTGCCCGCCGGGCTGCTGCTGCTCCTGGTGCGCCGCCGGCTGCCGCGCGGCCGGTGGTGGTGGCGGTCGCTCGTGCTCGGCACGCTGAACACGGGCGCGTTCTTCGCGCTCGTCTACCTGGCCGCGCAGCTGCTGCCGACGAGCCTGGCCTCCACGGTCATGGCCACGTCGCCGGTGGTGATGATCGCCCTGGCGTGGCCGCTGCTCGGCGAACGGCCGCGCGCCCGCGCGGTGCTGGGCGCGCTCGTCGGCATCGGCGGCGTCGTGCTCATGCTGGCGTCCGGCGTGGACCGGGTCGACCCGGTCGGCGTCGCGGTGTCGGTCGCGGCGATGGCGATGTCCGCGTTCGGCCACGTGCTGACCAAGCGGTGGGGCGCGGGGACGGACGTGCTGTCGGTGACCGCGTGGCAGCTCGTCGCGGGCGGCCTGGTGCTCGTGGTGCCGGCGGTCGTCGCGGAGGGCGCTCCCCCGGCGCTGACGCCGACCGCGCTGGCCGGTTTCGCGTTCGTGTCGGTGGTCGCGACCGCGGTGGCGTTCGCCGCCTGGTTCACCGGCCTGCGCCACCTGGAGGCGGGCACGGTCGGCCTGATCGGGCTGCTCAACCCGGTGACCGGCGTGCTGCTCGGCGCTTCCCTGGCCGGCGAGCCGCTCACCGCCCACCAGGGCGCGGGCCTGGGGTTCGTCCTGCTCGGCGTGGTGCTGGGCCAGACCACCCGGCCGAACGGCCCGCGCGACGCCCGGCGCGTCCGTTCGAGTGGTGCGGCTGGGCCGGACGTGTCTCCCTCGTCGGGTGGCCCGGACGCGGGGCGACCCGGGGACGTCCACTGTCACCGGGGCCGGGCGGCCACGCCCGGGTGGTAGTTCCGAACGAGGGGGTCCATTCAGCATGCGCAGAACACGAAGACGCGGTTCGGCCGTGGCGGTCGCCGCACTGCTCGGTCTGCTCGTCCCCGGCGTCGCCCAGGCGGCGCCGCCCGCGAACGACGACTTCGACCAGGCCACGCCGATCACCGCACTCCCGTTCAGCGCCGAGCAGTCCGTCACCGACGCGACCTTCGCGGCCGACGACCCGTACGGCTGCGGCTACGACGACACCGTCTGGTTCGCCTACACGCCGGCCGAGGACGGCCACGTCACCGCGTCGACGGCCGGCGACTACGACACGGTCCTCGGCGCCTACACCGGCACCAGGGGGTCGCTGAGCCAGGTCGCCTGCAACGACGACAGCGGCGGCACGACCCGGTCGGTGGTCAACCTGTCCGTCAGGGCCGGCACCACCTACCACTTCGCCGTCGCCTCGTACAGCTCCCACGACGGCACCGCGCTCACGTTCACCGTCGTCCCGGGCGAGGTGCCGGCGAACGACGACTTCGCCGACGCCACCCCGGTTCCCGCGCTGCCCTTCGAGGTGGCGGCCGACACGACGTTCGCCGGTCCGGAACCCGGCGAGCCCGGCGGTGGGTGCGGAACGCCGGGCAAGTCCGTCTGGTACCGCCTGGCGGTCGCCGAGACCGGCTCCGTCTCGATCTCCGGCACGAGCTACTACGGCACGCTGTCGGCGTTCACCGGGACCTCGCCGACCGACCTCGCCGAGGTCCGCTGCACGTACG
This sequence comes from Saccharothrix sp. DSM 118769, assembly GCF_052936295.1. Taxonomy (NCBI): domain Bacteria; kingdom Bacillati; phylum Actinomycetota; class Actinomycetes; order Pseudonocardiales; family Pseudonocardiaceae; genus Saccharothrix; species Saccharothrix sp. DSM 118769. The sequence goes on from NZ_CP193627.1 coordinate 5,630,880, forward strand.
GGAGCGGGCCGCTCACGTTCCGCGCCGCGGCGGGCACGACGTACCACGTGCGCCTCGGCGACGCCGGCCCGTCGCGCCTGCGGTTCGCCACCGCCCAGCCGGTGCGGGCGGACTTCGGGTACTCGCCGTCCGCGCCGTCCACCGCGTCGCACGTCAACTTCTACGACCAGAGCTCCGACCCGGCGAACGGCGGTCAGCTCACCCACCACTGGGACTTCGGCGACGGCACGACCCACTCCGGCTACTACGCGCAGCACCGCTACGCGGCGGACGGCGACTACACCGCGACGCTGACCGTGACCACCGCGGACGGTCGGACGGACTCGGAGTCGAAGGCGGTGGGGGTGCGCACGCACGACGTCTTCATCAGCCGGTTCACCACGCCCGGTTCGGGGGTGGTGGGCAGGGCGAAACCGATCACCGTGCAGGTGCGGAACGGCCGGTACGACGAGCAGGTCACCGTGGTGCTCGAACGCAGCACCCCGGACGGCTGGGTCGAGTTCGGCCGCGCCACGCAGTACGTCCCGGCCACCCGCGCCGCGGACTTCCCGTTCCACTACGCGTTCCAGCCCGGGGACGGCACGCTCGGCAAGGTGACCTTCCGGGCCGTCGCGAACCTCGGGGCGAACAGCGACGCGCTGCCGCTGGACAACGAGGCGATCAGCGCGGCGACCACCGTGCAACCGGCGGGCGCGACCGGTCGCGACCTCCGCTGACGCGTGCCGGGCGGCCGGTCCCGACCAGGGGCCGGCCGCCCGGCGCACGGCGCGGTGCCGCCCGGACCGGTCAGATCGGGTAGTGGCGCTCGCCGCTCTGCACGGTGATCCAGCGGAGTTCGGTGAACTCCTCCAGGGCCGCCCGGGAGCCGAAGCGGCCCCAGCCGCTGGCCCCGACGCCGCCGAAGGGCATCTGCGGCTCGTCGTGGACGGTGGCGCCGTTGACGTGGCAGATGCCCGAGCGGATCCGGCGCGCCACGTCCAGCGCCGCCGCCGCGTCCCGGCCGAACACCGCGGCCGAGAGGCCGTACTCGGTGTCGTTCGCGATCCGCACGGCGTCGTCGACGCCCGCCGCCTCGGTGATCGTCAGCAGCGGGCCGAAGGACTCCTCGCGGTAGACCCGCATGTCCGGGGTCACGCCGCGCAGGACGGTCGGCCGCACGAGGAGCCCGTCGGCCGTGCCCCCGGCCAGGACCTCGGCGCCGCGCTCGCGGGCGTCCTCGACCAGCGCGAGCACGTGGTCGCGGGCGCCCGCGTGCACGACGGGGCCGATCTGCGACGACGGGTCGTCGGCGGGACCCGCGACCAGGTCCGCCGCGCGGGCCGCCAACCGCCGCGACAACTCGTCGACGATCGAGCGGTCGGCGACGACCCGTTCCGTCGACATGCAGATCTGGCCCTGGTTCAGGAAGGCGCCGAACCCGGCGGCGGCCGTCGCGGCGTCGAGGTCGGCGTCGGCGAGGACCACGAAGGGCGCCTTGCCGCCCAGTTCCAGCACGGTGCGGGTGAGGTGCCGCCCGGCCGTCTCGGCGATGATCCGGCCGACCCGCGTCGACCCGGTGAAGTTGACCCGGGTGACCGCCGGGTGCGCGATGAGCGCCTCCACGACCTCGGCCGCGTCCTGCGGCGCGTTGCTGACGAGGTTGACCGCGCCCGCCGGGACCCCCGCCTCGTGCAGCACCTCGACGATGACCGCCTGCGTGCACGGCACCTGCTCCGACGTCTTGAGGACGGCGGTGTTGCCGTGCACCAGGGGCAGCGCGACCGCCCGCGCGGCGAGGATCAGCGGGGCGTTCCACGGCGCGATGCCGACCACCACGCCGCACGGCTGCCGCACGGCCAGCGCGGTCAGGCCGGGCACGTCGGAGGGGATGACCTCGCCGACCGCCGAGTACGCCTGCGCGGCGGCCTCCACCAGCATCCCCCGCGCGAGGTGCACGTTGAACCCGCACCACAGCCGGGTCGCGCCCATCTCCCTGCGCATCAGGTCGGCCAGCTCCGCGGCGCGGTCGCCCAGCAGCGCGGACGCCCGCTGCAAGACCTCGCGGCGGTGGGCGGGCGGCGTCGCGGCCCAGGCCGGGAAGGCCGCCGAGGCCGCGTCGGCGGCGGCCCGGGCGTCCGCGGCGGACGCGGCGGCGACCCTGGCGATCGGGCGTCCGGTCGCCGCCTCCACCGTCCGCACGTACCGACCGCCCTCGGCCGGGCGCCGTTCGCCGCCGATGAACAGGTCCGAGGTGATGATGTCGTCCGTTGACATGGCTCTCCTCAGCACGGTGGTGCACCAGCCGAGCGGATGGGACGACGGTACCGGCGCGGGGGCGGCGGGGGAACGGGGCAAGGCCGGGTACCGCGTCGGTACCCGCCGCGCGGGTCCGCCGGAGCCGCGCCGGGCGGTCGCCGGCCCCGGCGGGTCGGCCGCGCCTGAGCATCCCTTGTGGACGGTCAAGCAGCGCGGGGACCGGGTCGCTAGCCCTGCTGACCGGGGACGGCCTGCTCGCGGCGGATCGCGTACGCCCTCGGGTACTTGCGGCCCGGGATCGGCGTCGGCGAGCCGGTGAACGACACCGGGGTGCCGGTGGGCAGCACGGTGTGCCCGTCGGGCAGGTCGTCGCGGGAGACGAACCACGAGCCGCCGCGGGTGTCGGTGATGAACCCGTGCGGCTGGCCGGCGCGCCAGCCGGTCACGGTGCCCCGGCGGCGACCGCGCGGCAGGCCCGCGGCGGACGCCACGACCCCGCCGGAGCGCACGAACGGCTGCCGCAGCGGGTAGTCGGCGCGGTCGGCGGGCGCGAACAGCACGTCGAAGTCGGGGGTCGCGGTCGCCGCCGCGCGCAGCGGCGCGGCGGTGCGCGGGGTCCAGGCGGGCGGCGGCGCGGCGGCGGACACCGGCCAGGACGCGTCGACGACCGGCACGAGGACGCGGACGCCGCGGGCGGTCAGCCGGGTCGCCAGCGGCGCGAAGTCGGCGTCGCCGGTCACCAGGACGACCCACTGGAGCGGCACGGCGGTGGCCCGCTCCCACACCTCCAGTGCGAAGTGGACGTCCACCCCCTTCTCCTTGCCGCCGTGCAGCGGGAGGTCGTGGCGGACGATCCCGGCGGCGGCCAGCACGGCGTCGAAGGACGTGGCCGGCGTCTCGATGCGCCCGCGCACGTAGTGCGCCTCGCGCAGCCGGCAGTCGTCGAGGGCGCGCCCGGTCTCGGCGTGGACGTACCAGCGCACCGCGTCGTGGAAGCCGTCGAGGGCGATCCGCGCGGCGCGGGGGTGCACCGTGGCGTAGAAGTCGCTCAGGTACGCGAACCACGTACCGTCGTAGAAGACCCCGATGTCCGCCGCGCCCTGCCCCACGCCGACGACTTTACCCGTCGCGGTTCAGCCGCCGGACGCGCAGGTGACGTCCAGGCGCGGCGTGCCGGGGCCGTTCGCGGTGAAGCCGAACGCGGTGGAGCCGTCCACGGGCAGCTCGGCGTTGTGGTCGGCGTTGGCGACCGTCACCGAACCGGCGCCCGTGGTGAGCGTGCCGTTCCAGAGGTTGCTGATCGCGTGGCCCTCCGGTTGGGGCCAGGTCACGGTCCACCCGGCGAGCGCCCGCGCGCCGGCGTTGCGCACGGTCACCTGCGCCTGGTAGCCGCCCGGCCAGGAGTTGGTGACGTCCAGGCGGGCGGTGCAGTCGGGTGACGGAGGCGGCGGCGGTGGGGTCGTGGTCGTCGTGGTGGCGGCGGTCGTGGTGGTGCCCGGCGCGGGACCCGCCAGGTCGGCCGGGTCGGCCGGGTCGCCGGCGCCCAGGGAGACGCCGATCGCGACCCCGGCGGCGAGCAGCACGGCGGCACCCGCGACGGACGCGACCCTGCGCCAGGGCACGCGGACCGGCTCGCGAACCGGCTCGGCGGGCGGCGCGGGGAGCGGCCGGGTGTCGCTGACCGGGCGCGCACCGTCGCCCACCGGCCCGTCACCCACCGGCCCGTCGTCCGTCGGCTCGTCCAGCGGAAACCCGTCGTGCCGGGACTCGTCGTGCCGGGACTCGTCGTGCCAGGTCTCGTCAGCGGGGGGTCCGCCGGGCAGGGGTCGGCCCGACACGACGTCGTCCAGCAGGGCGTGCGTCTCGGCCATCGTCGGCCGTTCCGCCGGGTCGCGGCGCAGCACGCGGGCCAGCACCTCTCCCAGTGGGCCGGGGAAGCGCAGCGGCGGCACCTGCCCCTCCACCACCCTCCTGAGCAGCGCGTACGGGTTGTCCGTCGTCCCGACCGGCGGGTGCCCCTCCAGTGCCGCGTAGAGCGTCGCGCCGAGCGAGTACACGTCCGAGGCGAACACCGCCTCCTCCCCCGCCGCCACCTCCGGCGCGAGGAACGCGGGTGTGCCGACGACGAGCCGCGCGTCGGTCACCGTGCCCTCGCCGATGGCCCGCGCGACGCCGAAGTCGACGATCTTCGCGGTGCCGTCGTCGGTCAGCAGGACGTTGAACGTGGTGACGTCCCGGTGCACGATCCCCACCGCGTGCGCCGCCGCCAGCGCCGACGCGACCTGCCACCCGACGCCCGCCACCAGCTCCTCCGGCAGCGGTCCGCGCTCGTCGACCAGCTCGGCCAGGGTCCGCGCCGGCAGGTACTCCATCACCAGGCACGGCTTGCCGCCGTGCTCGACGACGTCGTGCACGGTGATCGCGTGCGGGTGCCTGAGCCGGGCGGCGACGCGCCCCTCCCGCACGATCCGCTCCACGGCCCCCGGTGCGTCGGGCGCGCCGAGGAACTTCACCGCGACGATCCGTCCCAGCCGCTCGTCACGAGCCCGCCAGACGACCCCGCTGGCCCCGCGCCCGGCCAACTCCACCAGCCGATACCGCCCGGCGACGACTTCGTCCCGTTCCGACACGTTTTCGACGCTACTGCTCCGACCAGCCCACCGGCTACCTCCACCTGGCCCGTGCGTACGGTCGGTGCTTCGTGGCGAGCCGCCGGCGGGGTGGCCGGCTGGTGTTCGCCGCCTGTTCGCCGAGGGGCGACCAACGGCGGGTTGACCGCGCCGACCCCCTGCCGGGAACCTCTGAGCCGGTCGGTGGCCTCCGCGACACCGGCCGGCAGCCGCCGCCACCCGCGCCACTCGACACCGGATGGAGGGCATGGTCGTCGTGACCGCCCAGATGACGGACCACAGCCGGAGCACGCCCCGCGGCGGGCGGACCGCCGCCAGACTCGCGGGTGCGCTGCTGGGCGCCACCCTGCTCGCGGTGCTCGTGCCGGGGGCGGCGTGGGCCGACCCGCCGCCCGCGCTGCCGGGCAACGCCGCCGAGGCCGACGCCAAGTGGCAGCCCGCGTTCGACTACGACACCGACGGCTGCTACCCGACCCCGGCCATCTCGCCGACCGGCGCCCTGGCCACCGGGCTGAAGAACTCCGGCGCCCTCAACGGCAACTGCCGCGACCGGTCCGACCTGGACAACACCAACTCGTACTCGCGCTCCAAGTGCAACAACGGCTGGTGCGCCTACCTCTACGACCTGTACTTCGAGAAGGACCAGGCCGTGCCGGGCATCGACTGCTGCGGCCACCGCCACGACATCGAGCACGTCGTCGTGTGGGTGAACAACGACCAGGCGCAGTACGTCTCGACCTCCGCGCACGGCAGGTACTCGACGTACCCGCGCTCGCAGGTCGCCTGGGAGGGCACGCACCCCAAGGTCGTCTACCACAAGGACGGCCTGGGCACGCACTGCTTCCGCCTCGCGAGCGCGAACGAGCCGCCGGAGAACCACTACGGCGCGTGGCAGTACCCGGACCTGGTCAGCTGGGACCGCTTCCCCGCCGGCATCCGCGACATCCTGGTGAACGCGAACTTCGGCAGCGCGAGCCTGGCCATCAAGGACGGCGCGTTCGCCCACAACCTGTCGCAGGCCAAGCCCGCCGGCATCCCGTTCGACCCGAACGCCTGACGGCCCGGGTGACCGGTGCGGGGGACGTCCCCCGCACCGGTCAGCTCGCCGCGCAGGTGGGCGCGGGACTGCCGTTGGCGGTGCGCGACGACCCGGTGAAGCCGAACGAGGTCCTCGCGCCGGCGGCGAGGACGCCGTTGTAGGCCGCGTTGCGCGCCGTGACGGAGGAGCCGGAGCTGGTGACGGCGGCGTTCCAGGCGTTGGTGACGGCCTGGCCGTCGGGGAACGTCCACGACACCATCCAACCCCTGGTCGCCGAGTTCCCCGCGGTGACCTCGACCTCGGCCTGGAAACCGCCCTGCCACTGGTTGACGACCCGGTAGGTCGCGGTGCAGGTCGGTCCGCCCGGCGGGGTCGTGGTGGTCGTCGTGGTGGTCGTCGTGGTGGTCGTGGTGGTCGTGGTCGGCTGGGTGCCGCCGTAGACGGCGGCCTCCCTGGCGGTGGCCTTGATGCCGTCGGCGCCGTTGAAGATGCGCTGACCCCAGGTGGTGAGCCGGGCGGGGTCGAAGTCGGTGGCCATGTCCAGGACCGGGTCGGTGTTGCCGCTCCACGACCAGGCCAGGTAGCCCAGCCCCCGCTCCCGCGCCTCGCTCAGGATCGTCTCGTGGTCCACCTCGTTCGCGGCGAACCTCCAGCCGAACTCGCCGATGACGAGCGGCCAGCCGTTGGCCCGGAAGCGGTCGAGGTAGTCGGTGATGCTGGAGGCGGTGTTGAACACCGAGTACATGTGGATCGACAGCACGGTGTTGCGCGCGGTGTCGGCGTCCAGGACGGTCTGCGCGTTGTCCCGCATGACGTACTGCCAGTCCTGGCCCCAGTTCGGGCCGTCGACCATCAGCAGGTGCTGGAACCCGTTGGCGCGCATCTTCCTGATCGCGTCGGCGGTCGCGGCGGTCCACTGGGCCGCGTTCACGTTGCCGATCGGCTCGTTGCCGATGTTGATCACGACGTGGTCCTCCTGGCCGACCAGGGCGGCCTTCTGGCCGATCCAGTAGTCGGCCGCCTCGTCCAGCGACGCCGCCGCGCCCTCCTCGCCGTAGCCGGTGGTGTCGTGCACCTCCAGCACGCAGATCAACCGGTTCTGCTTGCACAGCGCGATCACGGCGGCCGTGTCCGTGGACGGCCCCCACCGCTTGCCGCTGCCCAGCACCACCCGGACGGTGTTCGCGCCCAGCGCCTTGACGTCGGCGAACGAACTGGTCCGCCCGGTGTACCACACGTGCGGGTGGTTCACGCCGCGCATCACGAACGGCTGCCCACCGGCCTCGACGACCCGCGTCCCGCTGACGTGCAGCCCCACCGCGGCACCGGCCCGCGGCGGCTCGGCGACCCCGAAACCGGTCGTCCCGAAGCCCGCGACGACGAGCAGCGCCGCACCGATGGCGGCGAACCTGGTCCTCATGTCTCCCGGCACCCTTCGTCACGATCCCCGGTGGTCGTCCGGGTCGAGGATGGAGAGCGAAGGGGGGTTCGACAACTCCGTCGAAAGTTCGACTCGAACCCTCTAACGACCGGGACGAGCGACTAGGACGAATGGGCCAACCTCGGCCGAACGGCGACGTCGATCACGCCTACGCGCTTGTCTGGACGCTCGTACACCGAGGGGGAAGCACATGGACAAGCGCTTATCGGGCGTGCTGGCCGCGGGGGCGGCCGCCACGCTCCTGCTGGGCGGGCTGCCGGCCGCCGCGGCGGAACCGGGGGCGGTGCCGGTCGTCCGGACCGACCCGTTGCTGATGTTCCCGTCGGACCCCGCCGGGGCCGACCCGTTGGACGTCGCCCGCGACCGCGAGGCGAAGGCGCAGGTGCGGGCGGGTGCCCGCCGCGCCGCCGCACCGGCGCCCCTGCCGTACCGGGAGGCGGAACCGGTCGGCGCCAACGGCGCGAACGACACGCCCGCGACCGCCGAGCACATCGCCGGCTTCGGCACCGGCCGCCGCGCCAACCCGAAGGTCGCGCTCAGCGGTGACCTCAAGGTCGACGCGAGCATCCCGGTGCTGCCGCCGTTCGCCGAGACCGACGACGCGATCGGCCTCGCGGGCGACACCGGCATCGGCGGCGTCCGCGCGGCGCTGCGCACCACCGGCACGATCGGCGACGGCCCGTACGGCAGCGCCGGCGACGGCACGGGCGACGTCGACTTCCACCGGCTCGACGGAGGTGCGTCCGGGCTGGCGTTCGAGGCCCGGACGTCCACGCCGACCGGCGACCTCGACACGTTCCTCGTGGTGTACGACGCCGCGGGCGTCGCGGTCGCGGGCAACGGCGACACGGCCGGTTCGACCGACTCCGCCCTCGCCTTCGAGGTCCCGGCGGGCACGACCGCCTACCTCGCGGTGGGGTCGGACCCGTTCCTGCTGCCGCGCGACGCCACCACGCCCGGGACCGGCAACGGAGTGGGCACCGAAGGGCCGTACGAACTGCGGATCACCAGCGGACCCGGCGGCGACGCCGACCACTTCTCGTTCGACCTGCGCGCGGGCGACGTGCTCGGCGCGTCCGTGACGGGCGGCGGGACGCGGCTGGCGGTGCACGACCCGGCCGGCCGCGAGGTGTTCGGCTCCTCGCAGGACCTCACGTCCCTCTTCGCCGTCGACTCGCCGATGCCCGGCGGCGGCAACGCCGTCGTGGACTTCGTCGCCCCGCGCGACGGCCGGTACGCGCTCGGCGTGGTGGCGGGCGAGGGCGCGTACGAGGTCGACCTCGAAGTGTTCCGCCCCGGCACGGAGACCGCGCCGCGCGGCGACGTGCACACGATCTTCCTGGACTTCGACGGCGCCAGGGTGAACACGTCGATCTACGGCGGGGGCGGCGGCATCCGGGACCTGTCCCCGCTGTCGGCCTTCCTGCCGCGGTGGGGCCTCACCGCGGGTGACGAGCGCGCGCTGGCCGGCGTGATCACCGCGACCGTGCGCGAGAACCTGGAGCGCGACCTGATCGCCAGGGGCACCAACCCGAGGTTCGCGCTGCGCGTCCTCAACAGCCGCGAGCACGCCGACCCGTGGGGGCAGCCGAACGTCAGCCGGGTCGTCGTCGGCGGCACCGTCGCCGAGTCCGGCATCCAGACCGTCGGCATCGCGCAGTCCATCGACGCGGGCAACTTCGGCCGGGAGGAGACCTCGCTGGTGCTGCTCGACCGGATCAGCGACCCGGCCGGGCCGGCGGTGTCGCTGAACACGTACCTGCGCCCGGGCAGCGACCGGGTGGCGTTCGTCGGCCGCGCGGTCGGCAACATCACCAGCCACGAGGTCGGGCACATGTCGGGCAGCTGGCACACCAACGGGCGCAACGACGCGCACGGCCTGATGGACCCGGGCGGCAACCCGGCCGTGATGTTCGCGGTGGGGCCGGACGGCGTCGGCGGCACGGCGGACGACCCGGACCTCGACTTCATCGAGGAGGCGCTGAGCCCGCCGGAGGGCTTCACCGGGATCGAGGACACGGTGAACCGCAGCGCGTGGGCGTTCGTCCGCGGCACGGGCTGACCGGCCGCCGGCCGGAACGGGCGACCGGGACCGCCGACCGGGGCCACCGACCGCATCGCTGACCGGACCGGGCGGTCCGGAACGGGTGAGGTCGCCTGAACGATCAAGTCGGCCGGCAGCCGCCGTCCGGCGTCACCCATTCATGTGAAGCCCCTGTCCTGACGTGCGGATATCCGCACGTCAGGGCACCGGGTTCATGGATTTGCACGAGGGTCCGCGCCGGTCGGGCCGGGCACTCCTGTTCGCGAGGAAGTAAATCGAATGTCCGTTTCGGGACCCCGAAGCGGACGATCTCGCGAAGGAGTCCCGGATGACCACCGTTGCCGCGTACGCCGCCGCATCCAGCGGTTCGCCGCTGACCCGCACCACGATCGAGCGACGTGCGCCCGGCCCCCGCGACGTCACCGTCGAGATCCGCTACTCCGGCATCTGCCACTCCGACATCCACCAGGTCCGGGGCGACTGGGGCAAGGGCCTGTTCCCGATGGTCCCGGGGCACGAGATCGCCGGCGTCGTCACCGAGGTCGGCCCCGAGGTGACCCGCCACGCGGTCGGCGACCGGGTCGGCGTCGGCGTCATCGTCAACTCCTGCCGCGAGTGCCACAACTGCAAGAGCGAGCTGGAGCAGTACTGCACGGGCGCCGGCTCGGTCGAGACCTACTCCGACACCGACCGCTACCGGGGCGACGAGCCCACCCAGGGCGGTTACGCCACCCACATCGTCGTCGACGAGCACTTCGTCCACCGCATCCCGGAGCAGATCCCGCTGGCCGAGGCCGCGCCGCTGCTGTGCGCGGGCATCACCACGTACTCGCCGCTGAAGCGCTGGAAGGCGGGACCGGGCAAGAAGGTCGCCGTGCTCGGCCTGGGCGGGCTCGGCCACCTCGCGGTCAGGATGGCCGCCGCCATGGGCGCCGAGGTCACCGTCCTGTCCCAGTCCGCGGCCAAGCGTGACGACGGCCTGCGCCTGGGTGCCCGGCACCACCACGCCACCGGCGACCCAGCGACCTTCGAGCGCCTCGCGGGGACGTTCGACCTCATCCTCTGCACGGTGTCCGCGCCGCTGGACGTCGACGCCCACCTGTCCCTGCTGACCACCGACGGCACGATGGTCTACCTCGGCATCCCCGACCAGCCGCTGTCGGTGAGCGTCTTCTCCCTCCTGCCCGGGCGCAACGCGCTGGCCGGCTCGCAGATCGGCGGCATGGCCGAGACGCAGGAGATGCTGGACTTCTGCGCCGCCCACGGCATCGGCGCCGACGTGGAGGTCGTGGGCGCGGACCGCATCAACGAGGCGTTCGACCGCGTGCTGGACCGCGACGTGCGCTACCGCTTCGTCATCGACGCCGCCACCATCTGACCCCGGCGCGGGCGGCGGGGCGGTCTGTCACGTTCACCCCCCGGGCGACGATGACCAGGGTGCAGCCCGCAGGAAGGTCGCGGTCATGAGCAAGCCAGGTGCGGACGTGCACGCCACCGGCGACAGCGGTGCGCCGCCGCGGGTCGCCGACGTCGACCTGATCGCCGCGCACACCGATCCGGTCGTGCGCAACCTGCGGATCACCCACTGCTACCACGAGCTGTCGCGGGCGCTGTCCGCGCGCACCGGCGGGTCGGCGAACTGGTGCACGTTCGCGGTGTGGGCGTCCAAGCAGATCGGCCGCACCATCCGGCAGGAGGACCTGGCGCGGGCGCTGGAGCGGCAGCTCACGTCCTCCCCCGAGGTGTCCGCCGGTGTCGAGCTGGTGGTCCGCGGGCTGCGCCGGGCCTTCCCCAAGCACGCGCTGGACGACGTGGAGCAGCGGGTGCGCCGGGCGGTGGTGGCGACCGCGCGGCTCGACGCCGTCGGCGACGCCGGCGCGCGGGGGAACCTCAAGGTCTTCGAGGAGATCGCCCGCGAGTTCGCCCGCTTCCTGGCCGCGTTCGCCGACGGCGCGGAGCCCGACGAGGCCGCGATCGCGGAGTTCCGCGCCGCGCTGCGGCCCGGTGAGCCGCCCGACGGCCAGCGCTACCTCCGGCAGGCGTTCGACCGCTACCGCCTGGCGATGTCCACAGAGGACCCGAAGCAGCGGGCGGAGCTGCTGCTGCTGGCCAACGTGGAGATCGGCCTGCACGAGCAGACCCGGCTGCAACCGGAGATCACCGCCGCGATGGAGGGGCCCCTCGTCGACCCGCGCGAACTCGAACGCCGCCTCCTCGACCTGCTGCTGCCGGACAACCGGGTGCTCCGGTGGCTGCGCCTCGCGCTGCTGACCGCGCTCGGCAGGCGGACCCCGGTGCGCCTGGCCGCCGAGCAGGTGGCGGACCACGCCCGCGCGCCGGCCCGCCGCCTGGTCACCCGGCACCTGATGACGCTGGCGCTGCCCGGCGGCGAGCTGCTCGACCTGGGCGACGACCTCCCGGCGACGTTCCCCCCGCTGCTGGCGGAGCTGTCCCACCCCGAGCTGCTCGCGCTGCTCCGGCTCGTCGACCCGACCGCCGACAGCCTCCTCGACACCGCCGCCCGCGACTGGTCGGACCTGCCCGACCGCATGCACTACATCGCGGACATGTTCCGGTGCCACGCCCAGCGCGAGGACCTCCTCGACCCGCCGTTCACCGCGGAACAGGTCGCGGACATCGTCGCCGGCCGCCTGCCGACCGGCCGGCTCTGAACACCGCCGGGAAAGTCCGAACACCGCCGGAAAAGCACGGTACGCTGTGCCGATAATCGCCTCCTGACCGCCGCCACCTGCGACGATGCCGTTCAGATCGGCTCACCGCAGGTGGCGGTGGCATTCTTTCGCAATCTTGCGATAGTTCTTTCGCAAGCTTACGAGAATCGTTGACAACGCGTCGCACCCGGTCGAACACTGTCTGCACCGAAGGGTCTTCGCCGCCCGGTCCTTCGCCGGCCTCAACGAGGAGGAAAAGCGTGCACAAGGACGACAACGCCCCGGCCCACCCGATCAGCCGCAGACTGTTCCTCGGCGGCGCAGGAAGCACCCTGGCGCTGGCGACGTCCGCGTTGATCCTGCCCGGCACCGCCCACGCCCAGACCGTCAACACGAACCAGACCGGCACCCACAACGGCTACTACTACTCGTTCTGGACCGACAGCCAGGGCACGGTCTCCATGACCATGGGGTCCGGCGGGCAGTACAGCACGTCGTGGCGCAACACCGGCAACTTCGTCAGCGGCAAGGGCTGGAGCACGGGCAGCCGCAGGACGGTGCGGTACTCGGGCAGCTTCAACCCGTCGGGCAACGGCTACCTGTGCCTGTACGGGTGGACGTCGAACCCGCTGGTGGAGTACTACATCGTCGACAGCTGGGGGAACTACCGGCCGACGGGCACGCACCGGGGCACGGTGACCAGCGACGGCGGCACGTACGACATCTACCACACGATGCGCTACAACGCCCCGTCCGTCGAGGGCACCAAGACCTTCCCGCAGTTCTGGAGCGTCCGGCAGCAGAAGAAGGTCGGCGGCACCATCACCACCGGCAACCACTTCGACGCGTGGTCGCGCGCCGGGATGCAGCTGGGCGGCTTCCGGTACTACATGATCATGGCGACCGAGGGCTACCAGAGCAGCGGCAACTCCAACATCACGGTGAGCTGACCCCGGCCGGGGCACCGCTCGACGGACCGCGCGCGGCGCGGCGGCCTGGTGGTCGTCGCGCCGCCGTCACAGGGGGTCGGGCGGGGCGCTCACCGGACGCGCACGGTGGTGGGGCCGAAGGAACCGGACGCGCACCCGCCGCCGGGAGCCCGGTCGCAGGCGTAGCCCGAACCGGACACCCGGGCGCGGCCCGCGACGAACGGCCCGCCGACGCTGTCCACCGGCGCGGACCACACCTGCTCGGCGCCGTCGCACACCGCCGGGTACAGGTAGCCGTAGCCGGTCGTGGTCACGCCGTCGCGCTCCTGCACGACGGTCAGGTCCACCACCCCGTCGAAGTCGGGAGAGAACGGGCCGCACGCGTACCGGCCGGTCAGCACGACCCGCTGCCCGTCCGCCGCCGCCCGGGCCCCGGTCACCGACACCTCCAGCGTCGGCGCGGCGACCGCGACCGGCGCGGGACCGAGCACCGCGGCCACGACCGCCGCCACCACCGCGCCGCGCCGGAGCAGTTGCCGCACCATCGCGCGCCCCTCTCGTCGCGGCTACCGTCCCGCGCGCCCGGCGCGGCGGCAAGACCGCGTTCGGCGCAAAGACCGCGCCCGCACCCTGCTCTTTCAGGGCGCGGACGGTTCACCGGTGGGCGTGGCGGGTTCGGTCGTGGGGCCGGTCGACACCGGCTCCTCCTCCTCGACCACCCCGGTCAACGCCGTCGCGCCCGCGCCCGGGAGCACCAGGCTCGCCGAGTGGGAACCGGGTTCCCCGGCCACGAAGGACACCGTGAGCGAGCAGCCCTCCCCCACCGCGAGCACCTCCGGGCAGTCGGACCCGACCGTGAACGACGCCGCGCCCGCCCCCTCCAGCGACACGCGCCCGGCCGCCACGGCACCGGTGCACGGCGTGGCGGCGATCGACAGGGAGGCGGTGTCGCCGGGACCGGCGAACTCCCGGGTCGCGGGCAGGACCGGCGGGCACGGCACGTCCCGGGCCGGTGCGGCGGTGGGCGCGGCGGTCGGCCCGGGACCGGGCCCCGGTTCCGGCACGGTCGCGGGAACGGGCTCGGGGCCGGGGCCGGATGTGCTGGAGGTCGGCCCGGGACCGGCCGGCGCGGGGGCGGGCGTTCCCGGGTCGGACGTGCCGCGCGCGTTCAGCGCCACCCAGGCTATGCCGACCCCGAACAGCAGGAGCAGGACGAGCGGGGTCAGGACCTGCCACGACGGCCGCTCCCGCGCCCCGGCCAGGAGCCGGTCGCGCACGGCGATCTCGTGCCGGAAGTAGGCCAGTTCACGGGTGGCGGCCAGCCGGTCCGCGACGTCGGCGCCGAGGTGCAGCACCTGCCCCCACGCGCCGAGCCGCAGCACGCGGAGCAGCGCGGGCGCCGCGGTCCGCGCCAGGTCGAGGGCCGCCGGTGTCGCGCCCGCCGCGTGCAGCACGGCGACGACCACCGGTCCGGCCGCGACGACCTCGGGGCCGTCCGGTCCGCGCCGGAGCCAGTCGGCCAGCGCGGTGGCGACCGGCTCCGGCGCGGCGACCTCGTCGAACTCCACGGCGATCCGGTAGCCGTCGCCGGAGGCGGCGGTGAACCCGACCCGCTCCAGGTCCGCCAGCACCGGCCCGACCGCGGCGGGGTCGACCCCGGCGAGCAGGGCGGTCAGCGCGACCGGGCACGCCGCGCCGCCGAGCAGGGCGAGCACCCGCAGCACCCGCCCGCGCACGGGGTCGAGCGTGGCGGTGCCGATGCGTTGCAGGGCGGGCGGGCTGCCCCGGGCGGCCCGCACCCGCCACAGCTCGGCCGCGGTCGGTTCGCGGCCCAGGACGCGGCGCACCAGGGCGGTGCCCGCGTCCTCCGACAGCTCCCCGAGCCGCACGGCCCGGCCCGCCGCCCACAGCGTCCGCTCCACCGACCCGGCGAGCACGGTGCAGCCCGGCACGGCGTCGAGCACGAACTCGATGTCCTCCGGGTCGTCCGAGAGGTCGTCCAGCACCAGCAGCGCCCGCACCGGCCCCAGCAGTCGGCGCAGGTGCGCCGGTGACGGGCGGTAGGGCACCGGCGCCTCGTAGCACGCCTCGAACACGTCCTGCACGAGGTCGTCGACCGTCTTCCCGTTGGCGGACAGGCAGATCACGCCGTCGCCGGTCGGCCGGTCGCGGCTGACGTGCCGCAGCAGCAACGACTTCCCGCACCCCGGGGGCCCGTGGACCTGCACGTGCCGCCGCGCGTCGAGGTGGTCGTGCACCGCGCGCAGCTCGGCCTCCCGGCCGAGGGGCGCGTCCCGGGTCGCCCACAGCAGCGAGGGCGGCGGGGTGCGGCGGCGCGCGGTGGGCGGGCGCGTCGGGCTCGTCGTCGTGCCCCGGCGGTCGCACAGGACGTCGTGGTCGCCGATGACGACGGTGCCGACGTCCCCCTCGACGGCGAAGTGGTTCGGTCTGCCGTCCACGCCGTCGATGCAAGCACAGCGGTCCGGGCGCCACGGCGGGTGTGTCGGTGCGCCCCACGTTCGGGGTAACCGAATCACCCCTTCGAGAGGGGCCGATCGGTCAGGGCGGCGGCGAAGCGCGAGGCGACCGCCGCGACCGCCGCGCGGAGCTCCCGCCCGCCCTCGACGCGGAAGGCGAACGGCACGGTCGCCAGCCACTCCTGCGCGTACATGGCGGGGTTGCTCGTGCTGCCGATGAGCACGCAGCCGCTGCCCAGCGGTTCGAGCCGCCCCATGGGCGGGCGCACCCACGGCGCCACCTCGGCCCGCGGCGCGTGGAACACCACGCGCGTCGGGAAGTCCCACCCGACGCCCAGGTTCTCCTCCACGGCCGCCACCGGGTCGAGGCCCTCCGGCGGCTCGAACCCGCGCCCGGTCTCCCGGACCGCGCGGACCCGGTCGACCCGGTAGGTGCGGACCGCCTCCGCCCGGTGGCAGCGGCACAGGAGGTACCAGCGCCCGTGGCGGACGACGACCGCCCACGGGTCCACCTCGGCCTCCCACTCGTCGCCGGCCCCGCTCCGGTACGCGACCAGCACCCGGCGGCGGGCCGCGACGGCGGCGACGAGCGCGCCCGTGGTGCCGGGGTCGGGCCGGGCCGCCGACCGGTCGGGCGCGGCCGACGCGTGCTCCCGCAGGGTGGCGGCCTGCCGGCCCACGTTCTCGGGCAGCGCCCCGATGACCTTGTCCAGGGCGGTGCCGACGAGGTCGTCGGCGGCCGCGGCGGCCGGTCGGCCGTCGAGCACCGCCATCACCAGGCCCAGCGCCTCCGGCTCGGTGAAGACGATCGGGGGCAGCCGCGTGCGGCGGCCGAGCCGGTACCCGCCGTGCGGCCCCCTGGTCGACTCGACCGGGATGCCCGCCTCGCGGAGGATGCCGACGTACCGGCGCGCGGCGCGTTCCGTGACGCCGAGCCGGTCGGCCAGCTCGCCGGCCGTCACCCCGGGGCGGGTCCGCAGGATCTCGACGGCGCGCAGCGCCCGCGCGGTGGGGCTGGCGTCGCTCGGCACGCGAGGAGAGTAGTCCTCCCGGGACGAACCGGAAGCGGATCGTCCGGAACCGGTCGTAGCGTGGCGCCCATGACCGAACCGCACGACCGCACCCCCGCCGCACCGGGTCCGACCGCACCGGGTCCGGCCGCACCGGTTCCGGCAGCACCGCACGAGGGGAGCTGACCGTGGACGTCCTGCTCATCGCCGGTCTCTGGCTCGACGCGTCCGCCTGGGACGGCGTCGTGCCCGAGCTGGAGGCGCTCGGCCACTGCGCCGTGCCCGTCGCCCTGCCCGGACAGGGCGACGGGTCGACCTCCGCCACCCTGGACGACCAGGTCGCCGCGGTGCTGGCCGCCGTCGACTCGGCGTCCGGGAACCCCGTGGTGGTGGGGCACTCCGCCGCCTGCACGCTGGCCTGGCTCGCCGCCGACGCGCGACCGGACCGGGTGGCCGGGGTCGTCCTGGTGGGCGGCTTCCCGACCGGCGACGGGCGGCCCTACGCGGACTTCTTCGAACCGGTGGACGGCGTCGTGCCCTTCCCGGGCTGGGAGGTGTTCGAGGGACCGGACTCCGCCGACCTCGACGAGGCGGCCAGGGAGCGCTTCGCCGCCGCCGCCGTCCCGGTGCCCGAGGGCGTGAGCAAGGGCGTGGTGCGCCTGACCGACGAACGCCGGTACGGGGTGCCGGTCCTGGTCGTGTGCCCGGAGTTCTCGCCCGAGCAGGCCCGGGGGTGGGTCGCCGACGGCGACGTGCCCGAGCTGGCGGCGGCCGGGCACGTCGAGTTCGCCGACCTCGACTCGGGGCACTGGCCGATGATCACCAGGCCGGCCGAGCTGGCGGCGCTCCTCGCTCACCCGCCGGAGCAGCCGGGGCACAGGCCCCGGTAGACGACCTCGACCGCGTCGATCGTGAAGCCGAGGTCGTCGGCGGCGGTCAGGCAGGGGGCGACGCCGACGACCCGGTCCACGTCGGCGACGGCGCCGCAGGACCGGCACACGACGTGGTGGTGGTCGTCCCCGACCCGGGCCTCGTAGCGCGCGGCGGACCCCGGCGGTTCGACGCGCCGCAGCAGGCCGGCGGCGGTCAGCACGCGCAGCACGTCGTACACGGCCTGGTGGGACACCGCGCCGAGGCGCTCCCGGACCACGCCGGCGATCGTGTCGGTGTCCGCGTGCGGGTGGGCGTGCACCGCGGAGAGCACGGCCACCCGGGGTCCCGTCACCCGCAGGGACGCCTCGCGCAGCACGCGCCGGAAGTCGGAAGCCGTGGGCACGCCGGGCAGTCTCACCGAACCGCCGGCACGAATCAAGATCGGCATCCCGGGACTGCGCGCTCCCGCACCGCCTCCGGCGGGCATCGCGCGAACCGCGCCCGCCGGAGGCGACGGTGAAGAGCCGCGTCTCGCGGGTGCCGGTGGAGGTCAGAGGCGTTGCCAGGGGCCGAACGGGCTGTCGGCGGTGGCGGACTGCTGGGTGCGGAGGTGGACGGCGCCGTCCGTGCCGACGGCGGCGACGACCAGCGCGCCCCGCGCGTCCCGGACCGCGGTCGGGGAGTCGGCGACCACACCGCCCAGGTCGGTCCACGTCCCGTAGCCGGCGTTCGGCCCCTGCTGCCGCGCCGCGCTCACGCCCGTGCCGCCGTTGCGCTGGAGCACCACGACGCGGGCGTCCGCTCCCGGCGGCGCGGTCACCGCCGCGACCTGGCCCACGCCGCCGTGCCCGCCGAGCACCACCGGACCGGCCCAGCCGGCGGCCGTCCGCACGGTGAGCACGACCTCCTCCGTGCCGGCCCGCCGGTAGAGCACCTCGACGCGGCCGTCCTGCGCCAGGGTCGCCGACGGCGGACCGGCCGGGACGGCCGACGGCAGGGTCTCGTCTCGGGTGAAGGTGCCGTTGGGCTGGGCCTGGTACCAGCGCAGCAGGCGCGACCGGGTCGACGCGAACAGCTCGACGGTGCCGCCGGGCGTCGTCACCGCGGTCAGCCCGTCCTGCACGTCCGTGCCGAACAGGTCGACCCAGTCGCTCCACCCGGTCGCCGTGCGGTGCTTCGCGCTGACCCCGCCGCCGCCGTTCTTGACGAACACCTGGAGCCGCCCGTCCGCGTTGGCGGCCACCGCCGGCAGCCCCACCTGGTCGGCGTTGCCGAAGGCGGTGTTCGGGTTGCCGAGGTCCGTCCACGGCCCGCTCCACCCGCCGTTCGGCGCGGTCTGCCGCAGGGACAGCAGGTGGTGGTCGGTCTGCCGCCGCGCGAACAGCTCCAGCCGCCCGTCCGGGCCCAGGGCCACCGCCAGGCCCTGCGCGAGCGGCCCGCCGGGGTCCGGGAGGCCGCCCGGTCCGGCCCACGGGCCGGACGGCGTCTGCCAGTAGGTGTGCGGCACGCCGCCGCGCACCACGAACAGCTGCGGGCGCCCGTCGGCGTTGCGCCCGGACCACGCCGTGCCGCGCGGCCAGCGGTGGTTCATGCCCGCCAGGTAGCCGCGCAGGCCGGTGTTGCCGTCGTAGCGCAGGTACTGGTCGAAGATCGAGCTCTTGCGCGCCAGGGTGGACGCCGACAGGTTGTTCGGCACGCTGGTGTTGTTGTAGTCGCGGTAGTGGACCTGCGCCGGTTGCCCGCCGTGGGCGCGGACGGCGTCGTCGGCGAACCGCGCGGCGGCCACGTGGTCGGAGTGGTCGCCCGCGTACCGGGCGTCCGGCAGCGGGTCCTGCGCCCGCACGAGCGTCGGCCGGTAGGCGTCCATCAGGCCGGCGAGCGCCGCCACGACGCCCGCCCGGTCGTAGGAGTAGGAGGTCGTGACCAGTCCGCCGGCCGGGACCACGGTCAGGTCCACGGCCCCGCTGTCGCGCACCGCGCCGAGCCGGCCGTCGCGCAGGTTCAGGAACACCAGCTGCACATCGTCCCGGCCGGCCAGCACGTACCGCTCGGCCTGCCGCCCGGCCACGGGCACCAGCGCGCCGCGCCACTCCTCCTGCGCGCCCGGGTCGACGTCCGGCACGCCCGCCATCCGCGCGTAGGCGTCCTGGATGCCGCGCTGCCGGTTGCGGGCGCGCTCCTCGTCCGTGCCGCCCGCCCCGGTGATCTGCCCGGCGGTGACGAACACGGTCACCGTGGGCGTGCGGGTGCGGATGGTCTGGTCGAGGTCGGGGTTCATGAACAGCAGGTCGTCGTCCTCGTGCGCCACGACCTGCATGGTCAGGCCCGCCGCCACCGCCGCCGCCGGGGGCGTCCACCCGACCACCACCAGCACGACCACCAGTACAGCCGCCGACGCACGCCTCATGCCGCCCCCTCGCGAATCCCCGGACCGGGGACTCTCGGCGCGCCGGGCCGGTCACCACAAGCGGACCGGCCCCCCGTCACCCGGCCGGCCGCGTCCGGACGGTTCACCGGCGCGCGCCCGTGGTCGGCGGGCGGCACCGGGGTGGCGGCCCCGTGGTTAACGCCTGGCTAGCGCCCGGTGCGGAACCTGGTGCGGTGCCGCCAGGAGGCGTCACGACCGGCAAGACGGAGGCTCGGACATGACCATGCGCACCAGGTTGACCTCGCTCGCGGGTGCGGGCGCGTTGGTGTTGGGCGGCGGGCTGCTCGCGGCGAGCGGCACCGCCTCCGCCTCGGACGACCCCGTGCCGCCGCCCTGGGCCCAGGCGTGCGCGGGGCTCGCGCCCACGATCTTCGCCGTGCCCGGGGTGGTCACGTTCGGGACGAACCTGCCCGACGTGATCCTGGGGACGCCGTTCGACGACACGATCTACGGGCTCCAGGGCAACGACGTCGTCTGCGCGTTGGACGGCGACGACCTCGTGGTCGGCGGCGCGGGCGACGACCGGGTCTACGGCCAGGGGGGTGACGACGACATGTTCGGCGGCGACGGCGTGGACCTGCTCAACGGCGGCGGTCAGGTCGTGGGCGACTTCGCCGACGGCGGTCCGCTCAACGACGCCTGCCCCAACAGCGAGGTCATCGTCGCCTGCTGACGACGGCCCCGCGCTGCCCCCGGCCCCCGGTCGGGGGCAGCGCCTGGTCGAGCAGGAGGCCCGTCGCCGCGTCCGGTGGCGCGTCCAGCTCCCCGAGCACGGCGAGCACCTTCGTCCGGGCGGCGGCGACCTGGGCGGGGTCGCGGCTCTTGAGGGCGGCGGCGAGGAGCAGGCGGTGGGCGCGCGGCGCGAACGGGTCGAGGGCGAGGGCGCGCTCGGCGAGCGGGGCGGCTTCGGCCGCCTCACCCGCGACGAGGGCGAGTTCGCCGAGCCCGAGCAGGTTCCGCACGTGCCGCGCGCGCAGGCGCTCGGCCTCGACGACCGGTTCCGCGTCCACGACGTCGGCGAGGTCCGGCAGCGGGTCGCCGCGCCACAGCGCGACGGCCCTGCCCAGCAGGTCCGCGGCCCGCTCCAGGTCGCCGGCGGCCCTGGCCTCGCGCACCTCGCCGTCGAGCGCCTCGAAGGTCCACAGGTCGACGTCCAGCCGGTCCGAGCGGACCAGCCGGACGGTGTCGCCCCCGGTCCGCAGGTGGAAGCTGGCCTCGCCGCCGGACCGGTCGGGCTCCAGCAGGTGCCGCAGGTGGGTCAGGGTCACCCGCAGGTTGCGCGCCGCGCCGGCCGCGTCCAGGTCGGGCCACAGCAGCCCGAACACCTGCTCGCGGGTGAGCACGGGTCGCAGCACCAGCGCGCCGAGCAGTTGGCGGACGCGGGCCCGCCGCAGCTCCGGCGCGTCCACCGCGACCCCGTCGCGGGTCACCCGCATCGCGCCGAGCACCTCGACGCCGGTCCGCGATACCGGCGGCGCGGGCAGCGCGGCGAGCAACCGCGCCGCTCCCCCGCCGAACCCGCCCGCCCCGCCTGTCCCGACCGACCCGACCGACCCACCGGGCCCGCCGGAACGAGCGGCTGATCGGAACCGCCGGTGGACGACCGGACCGAGGGTGTCGGCCAGCCACCGGCCCAGGTCGAGGTCACCGCCGTCCGCCAGCCGCGCGGCCAGCTCCACCGACCACGGCAGCGGCAGGAAGCACAGCGCGTGCTCGGGTGGCAGCCGCGAGGCGGCGGCCGGGTCGCCCTCCCTGGCCCGCACCAGCGCCCGCGCCGCCGCCCGCGCCCTGGCGTGCGACGGCCCCAGCTCCACCCGGTCCCACACCGCCCGCAGCTCCTCGCTCAGCACGTAGCCGAGGGCCAGGAACCGCCGCAGGTGCCGTTCGTGGAACCGCCCGGTCACCGGCCACCGCGCCAGGTGGTCGGCGAACACCCGGCGCGCCTCGGTCTCGTCGCCCACGCCCACCGCCACCGCGGCCCGCGCGGCGCAGGCGAGCACGGCGTCGCGGGGGTTGTCGTGGCCGGCCGGGTCGCCGCACGGCAGCGGGTCCCAGGACGCGGCGTCGCCGCAGCACGAGGCGATGACGGCCAGGAACGCCGACGCGACGAAGGAGTCCCGCGCCGTACCACCGGGCGGCGACCCGCCGATCGGCGCGCCGCGCAACCGGGACAGGTCCGCCGGGTCGCCGTCGAACCAGCGCGCGACCGGGCCGTTGAGCCGCAGGTGCGGTTCGTCGGCCTCGCGCAGCGCCCGGTCGGCGAGGTCGGCCGCGTCGCCGGCGAACCCGCACATGTTGAGGCAGTGGTAGTGGAACCGCACGGTGGCCAGCGCCACCTGCGGCGGCACGTCCACGACGGGGGCGCGTGCGATCTCGGCCAGCGCGGCCTCCGGGTCGCCGCCGACCTCGGCGACCGTCGCCGCGACGCTGTGCCGCAGCACGAGCGCGATGGCGGTCGGCTCGCCGCGCAGCTCCCCGACCCGGCCCGCCAGCTCGGTCAGCCGCGCCAGGTCGGCCCGCGAGTGCGCGGTGATCACGGCCTGCCCGAGCACCGCGGTGTGCTTGAGCCCGTCCCACGCCCGGTCCAGCAGCGGGTCGATCCGCGGGTCGGCGAAATCGGTGGCGTGCAGCACGGCGGCGCGCAGCAGCAGGAACGCCGGCCGGTCCCGCGCCGCCGGCGGCGCGGAGCCGAGCCAGCGCTCCGCGACCAGGACGGGCAGCGCCGACAGCGTCGTGGTCACCAGCTCCACCGACGCCTCGGCGAGCAGCGCCCAGTCCCTGCCGCGGCACGCCAGCTCCCCCGCCCGCACCACGTCGCCGCGCGCGGTCAGCACGGCCGCCGCCCGGCGGTGCAGCCGCTGGAGGTCGTCGCAGGTCGTGGTGCGGTACAGCGCCTCCGTCCACAGCTCGTGCGCGCGGTAGCGGCCGTCGTCCAGCTCGCCGACCAGCGGCACCCGCCGGGCCAGCTCGTCGAGCGCGCCCGGCTCGCCGGTGACCGCGGCGACCTCCGCGCCGGTCGCCGCGCCCAGGGCGGCGAGGGCGGCCAGCTCGCGGCGGCGCGCGCCGGGCAGCCGGCCGAGGATCTCCTCGCGCGCGTAGCGCCACGGGGCCGCGGGGCCCGCCGCGAACGCCAGCCGCACCAGCGCGGGCCACCCCCGCAGCGACCGGGCCGGGGCCGGTTCCGCGCCGAGCCGGTGGGCCAGCGCCCGCACCTCGGTGTCGGTGAAGGACAGCTCGTCGGCGCCGATCCGCACCACCCCGCCCGCGGCCTCGCGCCGCGCCAGGGGCAGGTCCGGCAGCTCCCGGCCGCACAGCACCAGGTGCGCGGTCGCCGGCAGCCCGCGCACCAGCTCGGCGAGCAGCGCCGCGCCCGGCGACCCGGCGGGGATCTCGTGCACGTCGTCCAGCAGCAGGCACACCTCGACCGGCGCGCGGCGGACCAGCGCGTCCAGCACGGCCCGCGCCGTCCGCCGCGGGGTCCCGTCGGCCAGGGCGTCGAGCAGGGCGCCGGCCAGCGCGCCGGCCGCCTCGTGCGCGGGCGAGCAGTCCACCCACACGTCGACCCCGCGCGGTTCGAGCAGGTGCGCGCGCACGGCCTGCGCGAGCGCGGTGGTCTTGCCGAACCCGGCCCCGGCCACGACCGCCGTCACGGGGTGCTCCCAGCGCCGCGCGAGCCGGTCGACCAGCCGCAGGCGCGGCAGCTCCACGTCGAGCGGTCGCGGGAGGATCGTCGGTCCGGTCACCTGTGGCGGAGCGCCCGGGGGCGGCGCGGATACCCGCTCGGCCGGGGATCTGCCCGCCCGGCCGCCCCTCGGTGCAACCCCCGTTGCGGCAGGTGGACCCAGGGCGCGCGAAGCCGCCGATCGGCGCTGACCCGGCCCGAGCACGCCGTTACGGTCGAGCCACCGGACCCTGGAGGCCCCCGTGCTCAGACCTGGACGACACGGCCTCTGCGGCGTCGCCGCGCTGGTGCTGGGGCTGACCACCCCACTCACGGCCACCGCGACCGCCGGCCCGCTCGGCGCGGACGGCTCGCTCGGCGCGGACGGCTCACCCAGGTCCGGCGGCACGTCCGTCACGCTCATCACCGGCGACCGCGTCCTGGTCGACGGCCGGGACGTCGTCTCGATCACCGCCGCGCCGGGGCGGGAGCACGCCGCCTTCCGCACGTTCCACCGCGCCGGGCGGCTGCACGTGGTGCCCCTCGACGCCGCCGGGCCGCTCGCCGCCGGCCGGCTCGACCTCCGGCTGTTCGACGTCACCGGGCTCGTCGAGGCGGGCTACGACGACGCGCACCGCGACACCGTGCCGCTGGTCGTGGTGGGCGGCGGGAGCGTCGCGCCGGCGGCCGGCCCGCACGTCACCGCGGCCCTGCCCGGTGGGGCGCTCGCCGCGCGGGTGACCGGGTCCGACGCCGCGTTCCGGTCCCTGCTGGACGACCCGGCCGTCGGCAAGGTGTGGTTGGACGGCCTGCGCCGCACCGCCCTCGACCGCAGCACGGCCCAGGTCGGCGCGCCCGCCGCGTGGGCGGCCGGGCGGACGGGGACGGGCGTCCGGGTCGCGGTGCTGGACACCGGGATCGACGCGGCGCACCCCGACCTGGCCGGCCGGGTCGCCGCGGCGGCGGACTTCACCGGGGCGACCGGCCCCGCGGACGCCGTCGGCCACGGCACGCACGTCGCCGCGACCATCGCCTCCACCCACCCGGTGTACCGGGGCGTCGCACCGGACGCGCGGCTCCTCGACGGCCGGGTGTGCGGCCCGCGCGGCTGCCCCGAGTCGTCGATCCTGCGCGGTCTCCAGTGGGCCGTCGACCAGGGCGCGGACGTCGTCAACCTGAGCCTGGGCGGCTACGACACACCCGACGTGGACCCGCTCGAAGCGGCGATCGACCGGCTCTCCGCCGAGACCGGCGCGCTGTTCGTGGTCGCCGCGGGCAACTCCGCCGGGCCCGGCTCGGTCAACTCGCCCGCCACCGCCGACGCGGCGCTCGGCGTCGGCGCGGTCGACCGGACCGACGCGCTCGCCCCGTTCTCCAGCCGGGGGCCGCGCGCAGGCGACGGCGGCATCAAACCGGACCTGACCGCGCCCGGCGTGGACGTCGTCGCCGCCAAGGCGCGCGACGGGCGCGTCGGCACCCCCGTGGACGACACGCACGTCGCCCTCTCCGGCACGTCGACGGCCGCGCCGCACGTCGCGGGCGCCGCCGCGCTGCTCGCCCAGCAGCACCCGGACTGGACGGGCGCGCAGCTCAAGGCCGCCCTCGTGGCGTCCGCGCGGCCCACCCCGGCGGCGGGCGTGTTCGACCAGGGCGCGGGCCGGCTCGACATCGCCCGGGCGATCACCGCGACCACCACCACCGACCCGGTCAGCCTCGGGCTCGGCACCCAGCTCTGGCCGCACGACGACGACGCGCCCGTGGTGCGCCACCTGTCCTACCGCAACGCGGGCCCGACCCCCGTGGTGCTCGACCTGGCCGTCGAGGCCACCGGACCCGACGGCGGGCCCGCGCCGGCCGGCGTGTTCTCCGTGGTGCCGGCGCGGATCACCGTCCCGGCGGGCGGCAGCACGCGGGTCACCGTCACGGGCGACACCCGGACCGCCCCGTCGGACGGCGCCTACTCGGGCGCGGTCGTCGCGTCGGACGGCACGCGCACACCGCTGGCCCTCGAACGCGAGCCGGAGCGCTACGAGCTGACGCTCCGGTACACCGACGACCGCGGCGCGCCGGCCGACGAGGTGTCCGGTTCGGTCACCGGGCTCGACGACGACAGCTTCGTGTTCCCCGTGCCGGTGGGCGGCGTGGCGAAGCTCCGGCTGCCCAAGGGGGACTACGCCCTGGAGAACTACGTGGTGACGGACGGCGCGCGGTTGGCGTTCCTGCCCGTGCCGCTGCTGGGGTTCACCGGGGCCACGACCGTCGAGGTCGACGCCCGGCTGGCCCGGCCGGTGGCCGTGACGCCGCCGGAACCGGGCGCCGAGGAGCTGTTCGGCCAGGTCGTGCTGCACCGCCCGGCCCTCGACGGCCGGGGCGGCGGCGCCCTGATGCTGGTGGGCGGCTTCCGCGGCGTCGTGTCGCTCGCCCAACTGGGCCCGGCCCTGCCCCGCGACGAGCTGACCACGATCATCGGCGCGCAGCACGCCGGCGCGCCCCTCGGCGACACCCCGGTGAACTACCGGCTGGTGTACGTCGAGCGCGGCCCGGTGCCGACCGGTTTCGTCCGCTCCCCCGGCGTTCGGCAGCTGGCGAGGGTGACGCAGCGCATCGACACCGGCGGGCCCGACCGGACGCACCAGTACATCGGGGTGCCGCTCGCGGTCGGCGGCGGTTCCGGTGCCGGCGTCGGCCTGTGGTTCGGCCCGGGCGGCACGTACGTCGACCACCTCACCACGCGGGACGTGGCGTGGCGGTGGATGGTCGACCGGCTGGGCGGGGGCGCGTACCTGGGCAACCAGATCCACCCCCACCGCACCTACCGGCCGGGCACCGACCAGGTGCAGTGGTACTTCCGCCCCGTGCTGGGACCCGCGATCGGCACCGCGGGCCTGACCCGCACCGGCGACCGGGTGGACGTGTCCCTGGCCCTGTGGGGCGACCGCGACGGCAACCTCGGCGTGTTCCCCACGACGTCGTCCCGCACGACGCTGCACCGCGACGGCGTGCCGGTCGGCGAGGGCGACCAGCCGGGCAACGGGCGGTTCAGCGTGCCGCCCGGACCGGCCGACTTCCGGTTGGACGCCGAGGCGACCGTCGATCCCGCCGCGACGGACCTGAGCACCCGGGTCACCGGCAGCTGGACGTTCCGCTCGGGCACCACCGCCGCCACCACCGCCCTGCCGCTGACCGTCGTCCGGTTCACCCCTTCGCTGGACGACACGGGCAGCGCGCCCGCGCACCGCGTGCTGCCGGTGCCGCTGGACGTCCAGCGGCAGGGCGGCGGCCGGGTCGGGCGGCCGGTGGTGGAGGTGTCGTCCGACGACGGGGCGACGTGGTCCCGGGTCCCGGTGCTCGGCCGCACCGCGCTGGTCCGCAACGGCGGCCCGGGGTTCGCGTCGCTGAGGGTCTCCGGCGCCGACGAGGACGGGAACTCCTTCCGGCAGACGGTGATCCGCGCCTACCGGGTCGCGGGGTGACCGCCGCCGACCCGGGCCCGCGCGCAAGCGGGTGAAATCCTTCGAAGCCGTTCGTCGAACCCACTCGAAGCGGGACCGGTGCGTTGACCCGGTCCGGAGGGGGCTGGGAAAGTCCGAGCCGTTCCGCCGCCGGACGCCGACGTGGGCGACGACGCCCGGGAGGGGTGCCGACGATGACGAGAACGCGATGGGCCGCGGTGGCGGTCGTGCTCAGTGGCCTGCTGCTCGGGGGTCCGCTGCTCGGGGGTGCGGGGCCCGCGCACGCCGCGACGTGGTCCTCCACGGACAAGTGGGGGACCTGGTCCACCAACGGGTACACCGTGCGCAACAACGTCTGGGGCAGCGGCACCGGGCCGCAGGCGATCTGGGCGAACTCCCACTCGAACTGGGGCGTGTGGGCGAACCACCCGAACACCGGCGGCGTGAAGTCCTACCCGCACTCGGCGAGGATGGTCGACCGGAGGCTGAGTTCGCTCGGCCGGCTGTCCAGCTCGTTCGACGTGACCCGGCCCGGTGGCGGCGCGTACGCGACCGCGTACGACATCTGGGCCGACGACCACGCCTACGAGGTCATGATCTGGGTCAACGAGCAGGGCGCGGTCGGCCCCATCGGCGGGCGGGAGACCACGGTGTCGGTCGGCGGCCACACCTGGGACGTGCACCGCGGTTCCAACGGGTCGAACCAGGTGTTCTCGTTCGTGCGCACGTCCGACACCGACGCCGGGTCGGTGGACGTGCTCGCGGTGCTGCGCTGGATCGGCTCGCGCGGCTGGTGGGGCGACGTGACCGTGGGCGACGTGCAGTTCGGCTTCGAGATCACCTCGTCGTCCGGCGGCATGGACTTCCGCGCCAACAGCTTCTCCATCACCACCTGACGGCCGGGACGCCGGCGCGCGCATCAGCAGCACCGGCGACGGTTCGCGCGTCGGGTGGGCGAACGCCTGCGGCGCCGGCAGGTCGACCGCGTCCTCCCACGCGCCGGGCGCCACCTCGGCGGTGGCCGGGTTCTCCACGGCGGTGAGCCCGCGCTCCCGCCACCGCGCCGCCACCGCCGTGGCGGGACCGGACGGCACGAGCCCGACCAGGCCGTCGACCGGCCACTGCGCCGGCGCGGCGGTCGGCGCGCTCACCGCACCGGGCCAGGCCGCCCGCGTGCAGCACGCCCACCACCTCGGGGCGCACGTCGAGCCGGTAGCCGTGGCCGACGTGCGGAGCCGGTCGTGGCGCCCGCCGCGCCCCGCCGGCCGGTGCCGGTGGTCAGCGGTGGGCGAGGCCGTCGACGCGCAGCGTCGCGGAGGGGTCCCGGTGGTTCCCGGTACCGCCCACGTGCTTGTCCGCGATCCCGGTGCCGTTCTTGAGCACGTGGAACAGCGCCATCCCGTGCCCGCGCCCGAGGTCGTAGTCGTCCTTCAGCCAGCCGAGGACCACCCCCGCCTTGGTCGTGGCGTCGTAGCCGCGGTCACGGGCCTCGGCCAACAACTGGGCGGGGGTCTTGCCGGTCTTCTTCTCGATGTTGTCGAGGTACGCCTGGAAGGACATGGCCACTCCGTTCGTCGGGTGCGGCCAGCCTATGACAACTTTTCCTGTCCGGACAACTTTATTTTTCGGCCACGCGCCCGGCCTCACTGGCTGGGCACCGGCGGGTGCCCCTCCGACGCCTGCACGACGACGATCCCCTGACCGGTCAGCCCGAGCTGGTACGCCTCGCCCGAGCCGCGCCCGATGACCGCCGCGAGCTTCGCCGTCTTGCGGATCGAGGAGCGTAGCGACGTGGACCACAGGACGGCGGACTGCACGTCGACGTACGTCGGCACGTCCACGGTCAGCACGACCGGCGTCCCGAACGCCGTGACGGCCAGCGCGCCGGTCCCGGTGAACGTCGTGTTGAACAGGCCGCCGCTGAGCATCGACGCGCCCTCGACGCGGTTGATGTCCCAGGTGAGCATGCTCTCGAAGGCGAGCACGTTCGCGCCGTTGACGGTCACGCCCTCGTCCTCCAGGTGGAGCACGAACACCTCGTCGGCCTTCTCGGCCAGGAAGACGTCGCCGCTGCCCGACACCTTCATCAGGGACATGCCCTCGCCGGTGAACGCCTTCTTGAACAGCTTCCCGAGCCCGCCGCTGCCCTCGTACGCGAAGTCGACGTCGCCCTGGTAGGCGACCATCGACCCCTGCTTGGCGAAGAAGAACCCACCGCTGCCGGTGAGGTCCACCTTGAGCATCCGCTCGTTCTGGAGCTGGAAGCTGCCGGGCTCGACGGACCGCTCGGCGTGGTCGAAGAGTGAGCTGCGCATCCCGTGATCCTGCCGTGCTCGGCGGGCAGGCGCACCGTGGTCGGACGAACCGCTCATCGTCCTCCCGGAACGGCCGGCGCCGCCACCGACGCCGAGTCGTGCTTCGCGCGCAGCACCCGCCGGCGCACGGCCCCGCCCGTGATCCGGTGCAGGCGGTACGAACCGGGTTCGCGCCCCTCGCGGGCCAGGTGCCCGACGGTGCCCCGGCAGACGAACTCCTTGAGCTTCGCGACGGGGCCGCCGGCGAGGTGGAGCCACAGCGCGACGTCGTCCCGGTGGGCGAACTGGAGGACGCCGTCGCGGCGGCCCAGGCTGACGCACTGCCCGGCGAACGCCTGGTTGAGCGGTGCGGGCCGCTCGCCCGCGATCCGGCTGAACACCGTGTCGGCGGCCTGCGCGCCCAGCGGGATCGCGGCCTGGCAGCTCATCCGCAGCGGCAGGTCCGACGGGGCGGCCGAGTCGCCCGCCGCGACGACGCGCGCGTCGTCCACGCTGGTGAGGGTCTCGTCGGTGAGCAGGCGGCCGAGCGCGTCGGTGCGCAGCCCGCTGCGCGCGGCCAGGTCGGGCACGCCGAAGCCGGCGCTCCACGCGGTCACGTCGCCGGGCACCTCGCGGCCGTCGGCGAGCCGCACGGCGTCGCGCGTCACCCCGGTCGCGGTCGAGCCGGGGCCGTCGAGCACCCGCACCCCGAGCGCCGCCAACCGCTCGGCGACCGAGCGCCGCGCGCGCGGGTGCAGGTACGGGCCGAGCACGCCACCGCAGACCAGGGTCACGCGGCGGCCCGCCTCGGCCAGTTCGGCGGCGACCTCGATGCCGGTCGAGCCGCCCCCGACGACCGTCACGGCCGTCGCCGCCCCCACGAGCGGCCGCAGCCGCCGCGCGTCCTCCAGGGTGGCGACGGGGTGGGCGAACTCGGCCGCCCCGGGCACGGTCGGGTCGGCGCCGCCGCTGCCCACCGCGTAGACCAGGTAGTCGTAGCCGACCGCGTCGCCGGACGCCAGCTCCAGCCGCCGCCCGGCCGCGTCGATCCGCGTCGCGCTGTCCACGACCAGCCGGACGGCCGGGGCCAGCACGTCGCCGTAGTCCACGACCGCGTCGTTCGTCCCGCCCACGAGCTGGTGCAGGCGGATGCGCTCGACGAAGACCGGGCGCGGGTTGACCAGCGTCACGGCCACGTCGCCGTGCCGCGTCAGGCGGTTGGCCGCCATGACCCCGGCGTACCCGCCGCCGATCACGACCACCTCGGTGCGCGTGCTCATGGTGTCTCCCTCGTGGTGTCGGTGTACTGCACCCTGGACAGCGCACGGGGGTCCGCTGTGACAGCGGGGTGACGCAGGTCACCGACTCCGGGGAGGAGGCTCCGCCGGCGGAGCGGGGGTCACGGCGGTCGGGCGGGCGTCACGGGGCGTCGGTCCGGTCGGCGGCCGACCACACCGGGCCGTCCGGGTGGGCGAAGCGGCTGAGGGAGTCCGGGCGCATGGTGGAGCTGAACCCCGGCGCGGTCGGCGCGGCGTAGCGCCCGCCGGCGACCCGCACCGGGTCGACGAAGTGCTCGTGCAGGTGGTCGACGTACTCGATCACCCGGTCCTCCATGGACCCGGACACGGCCACGTAGTCGAACATCGCCAGGTGCTGCACCAGCTCGCACAGCCCGACCCCGCCCGCGTGGGGGCACACCGGCACGCCGAACTTCGCGGCCAGCAGCAGGATCGCGACGTTCTCGTTGACGCCCGCCACGCGCGCGGCGTCGAGCTGGAGGTAGGACAGGCCGCCCGCCTGGAGGAGCTGCTTGAACACCACGCGGTTCTGCACGTGCTCGCCGGTGGCGACCTTGACCGGCGCGATCGCCCTGGCGATGGCCGCGTGGCCGAGCACGTCGTCCGGGCTGGTCGGCTCCTCGACCCACCACGGGTCGAACTCGGCCAGTTCGCGCACCCACTCGATCGCGGTCCCGACGTCCCAGCGCTGGTTGGCGTCCACGGCGATGCGGATGTCCGGGCCGACCGCCTCGCGGGCGACGCGCAGCCGGCGGACGTCGTCGGCGAGGTCGGCCCCGACCTTGAGCTTGACCTGGGTGAACCCGTCCGCGACGGCCTCCCGGCACAGCCTGCGGAGCTTGGCGTCGTCGTAGCCGAGCCAGCCGGGCGAGGTGGTGTAGGCGGGGTAGCCGACCCGGCGCAGGTTCGCCCGCCGCCGCTCGCGGCCCGGTTCGGCGCGGACCAGCAGGTCGAGCGCCTCCTCGGGGGTCAGCGCGTCAGTGAGGTAGCGGAAGTCGACCAGGTCGACGAGTTCGGCCGGCCCCATCTCCGACAGCAGCACCCACAGCGGCGCGCCGGCGCGCTTGGCCTTGAGGTCCCACAGGGCGTTGACCACCGCGGAGATCGCCATGTGCACGACGCCCTTCTCCGGGCCCAGCCAGCGCAGCTGCGAGTCGTGCACCATCTCCCGCCACACCGCGCCCATGTCGCCGAGCACGGCCTCCAGGTCGCGGCCGACCACGTAGGGGGCCAGCGCGGCGATGGCCACGGCCTGCACGTCGTTGCCCCGGCCGATGGTGAACGCGAACCCGTGCCCCTCCAGGGCGTCGGGGGCGTCGGTGGTGATCACGACGTACGCGGTGGAGTAGTCGGGGTCCGGGTTCATGGCGTCGGAGCCGTCCAGTTCCCGCGAGGTCGGGAACCGCACGTCGTGGGTCGTCAGCCCGGTGATCGTCGGCCTCATGCCCGTTCGACCTCCTCTGGGAATACATCGGATCTATCGGGCTAGGTATACCGACGCTCTCGACCGGGATCAATGGTCACGGGACAGAGATCGGATGTGTACCCGATCGCGCGCCGCGTCCCGACCGCACGCCTGGGCTGTCGGGGGCAGTGCGGACGCGGCCGAACGGACGGCGCGCGGGCCGGGGTGCGTGGCAGGCTCGGACGGAGGACGGCCGAGGGGGGTTCTCGCATGGCGTCGGACGACTTGTCACGTCGTGACCTGCTGGTGCGCGGTGGTCAGGTGGCCGCCGCGCTCGGGGTCGCGGGCACGGCGGGCGCGGGCACGGCAGGCGCGGAGGGCGCGGAGGGCCCGGAAGGCGCGGGGGCCGAGCACCACCGGGGCCCGGTCGCCCGGCTGCGCGAGGGGACCAACACCTCGGTCGCGCGCTCCCCCGACGGCAGGTGGCTGGCGCTGGACGTGGCCGCCTCGATCTGGGTGCTGCCCGCCGACGGCGGCACGGCGCGCAGGCTCACCGGGCAGCTCCAGGACGCCACCCTGCCCGCGTGGTCGCCGGACGGCCGGTCGATCGCGTTCCAGTCGTACCGCGACGGGAACTTCCACGTCCACCTGGTCGACGTCGACGGCGGCGAGCCGCGCCGGCTGACCAGCGGCGCGTTCGACCACCGCGAGCCCGCGTTCTCACCGGACGGCGAGCGGATCGCCCTGACCAGCGACCGGGGCGGCAGCTACGGGCTGTGGCTGCTCGACCTCGCCTCGGGCGACCTCACCGCCCTGACCTCCCCGCCGGACGAGGTGGGCGCGCCGCGCTGGTCGGCGGACGGCCGGCGGATCGCGTTCACCGTCGACGACACCGCCGTGGACGTGCTCACCGTCGCCACCGGCGAGCGCGTCCGGGTGGCCACCGCCCCGGCGGGCGCCCGCGTCCTCGGCGCCGGGTTCGGGCCGGACGACCGCACGCCCTGCTACACGCTGCTGCGCCCGGACCGCGCGGACCTGGTGCTCGGCGACCGGCCGCTGACCGACGGCGAGGACGTCTTCGGGTTCGCCGCGACGTGGGTCGGCGAGTCGTTCCTCTACACCGCCGACGGCCGCGTCCGCCGCCGCGACCTCGCCGGCGGTGTGCGCGACATCCCGTTCGAGGCGGTCGTGCCGGTCACGCCGAGGACGCCACGCCGGCGCGCGCCCGGGTCCGCCGGCGACACCCCGACCCCGGTGCGCGGCATCGCGAGCCCCGTCGTGTCGCCGGACGGGAGGACCGTCGCGTTCCGCGCGCTCAACGCCGTCCACCTGGTCCCGATCACCGGCGGCACGCCGCGCAGGCTCACCGACGGCCACCACTTCGACTCCGACCCGGACTTCTCCCCCGACAGCCGCTCGATCGTGTACTCCAGCGACCGCGGGGGCGTCCCGGCGCTGTGGACGCGCGACCTGGCCACGGGCGAGGAGGCGGTGCTCGGCGGCGCGCCCGGCGCGCAGACGGTCCCGAGGTACTCCCCGGACGGCCGGCGGATCGCCTACGTCGACCAGGACGGCGCGGTGTGGGTGCTCGACGTGCCGTCCGGCGACCGGCGGCAGGTCACCCCGGCGCTGTTCATGCCCGGCCGGCCCACCTGGTCGGCGGACGGCGCGGTGCTCGCGCTGGCCGCGGTCAAGCCGTACTCCCGCCGCTTCCGCGAGGGCACCAGCCAGGTGCTGACCGTCGACCTGGTCGGCGGCGGGCTGCGCTACGCCGAACCGATGCCGTTCCGCTCCATCGCCACCCGCGGCGACGACGGCCCCGTGTGGTCGCCGGACGGCCGGCACCTGGCGTTCGTGGTGGAGAGCGTCGCCCACGTCGTCCGGGTCGACGCGGCGGGCCGGTTCCTGGGCGACCCGCGCCAGGTGACCCGCGAGGTGACGGACTCGCTGTCCTGGTGCGGCCCCGACGCGCTGGTGTACCTGTGCAACGGCAGGCTGCGCCGGGTCGGGCTGGGCGGCGGCCCGGCGCGGACGATCCGGCTCGACTTCACCTGGCGCCGGCCGAAGGCCCCGGAGCGCACCGTCGTCCACGCCGGCGCGGTGTGGACCGGCGAGGAGGACCGGCTGCGGCACGACGTGGACGTCGTCCTGGAGCACGGGCGGGTGCAGGAGGTCCGGCCGCACCGGGCGTCGCCGGGCGACCGCGTGGTCGACGCGCGGCACCTGGTCGCCATGCCGGGGCTGGTAGACGCGCACAACCACTGGCACCTGCGCGGCCGGCAGTGGGGCGCCCGGCAGGGCAGGCTGTGGCTGTCCTACGGCATCACCACCACCCGCTCCCCCGGCGACCCGGCGTACCAGATGGTCGAGACCCGCGAGGCGCTGGCGGCCGGTGCCCTGGTGGGGCCGCGCTTCTACGGCACGGGCGAGGCGATCGACGGCTCGCGCGTCTACTACAACTTCATGCGCCCCACGCGGTCCCGGGAGCAGCTGGACCTGGAGCTGAAGCGGGCCCTGGAGCTCGACTACGACATGGTCAAGACCTACGTGCGGCTGCCGGTGGAGCTCCAGCGGGCCGCCGCCGAGGCCGCGCACCGGGCGGGCGTCCCGCTGTCGTCGCACTACCTCTACCCGGCGGCGAGCTTCGGCATGGACGGCATGGAGCACGTCGGCGCGACCAACCGGCTGGGCTACTCGCACACGATCAGCCGGACCGGGCGCGGCTACCAGGACGCGGTCGAGCTGTTCCTGAAGTCCGGCATGTCCGTGACCCCGACCCTCTTCCACGCCCGCGCGCTGTACGCGGACGACAAGTCGCTGGTGACCGACGAGCGGACGCGCGTGCTGTTCCCGCCGTGGGAGTACGCGCAGTACGTCGCCGACGCGGACCTGGCGGGCACGCCCGCGTCCCCCTGGTCGCGGGAGGTGGCGGCCCGCTGGGTCGACCTGGTGCTGAGGGTGCACCGCGGCGGCGGGCTGGTGATCTGCGGGACGGACGCGCCGCTGGACGCGGTGGCGACCTCGACGCACCAGAACCTCCGGGCGATGGTCGAGTTCGGCTTCACCCCGTTCGAGGCGCTGACCACCGCGACCCGCAACCCGGCGACCTGGCTGGGCCTGTCCGGTCAGGTCGGCGTCCTGCGACCGGGTGCCCACGCCGACCTGTCCCTGGTGGCGGGCGACCCCCTGGCGGACGTGCGCGCGGCGGCGGCCGTGCGCGAGGTCTTCGTCGGCGGCGCGCGGCACCGCGTGGAGGACCTGCTGGCGCCGTTCCGCCAGTCGCCGCCCGCCCACCGCGCCGCCCTGCCGCCCGCACCCTCCGCCGCGCACGTGCACGAGCACTGGTGGCACGAGCCGGAGTGGTCGGTCCGCGCGTGCTGCGGCGAGTGACCCCGGCGGCCGGGAGCGACCGCCGGGGGTCGCGCGCGGCACCGGGTTGGTGAGCGTTCCTCGGTTGATTCTCCTTGTCGCACCACGCTGTTACGATGCCGCCCCTCACCACGATGATCATCGGGAAGGGGCTTTCATGCCCGGTACCAAGGAAAAAGCGAACGCACTGCGCGCGGCCCACGCGGAGGGGACGCTGGTGCTGCCCAACGCCTGGGACGCCGGCAGCGCCGTGCTGGTCGCCCGGGCCGGGGCGGCGGCGGTGGCCACCACCAGCGGCGGG
Source organism: Saccharothrix sp. DSM 118769 (assembly GCF_052936295.1). Lineage (NCBI taxonomy): Bacteria > Bacillati > Actinomycetota > Actinomycetes > Pseudonocardiales > Pseudonocardiaceae > Saccharothrix > Saccharothrix sp. DSM 118769. The sequence continues at coordinate 5,666,438 of NZ_CP193627.1, forward strand.
GTGTCGTGGGCGCAGGGCAGACCCGACGGGCAGCAGCTGTCCCGGGACGAGATGGTCGAGCAGGTGCGCCTGATCGCCGCCGCGGTGGACGTGCCGGTCACCGCCGACGTCGAGGGCGGTTACGGCCCCTCGCCCGAGGACGTCGCCGCGACCGTGGAGGCCGTCGTCGGTGCGGGCGCGGTCGGCGTGAACGTCGAGGACTCCCGGGGCTTCGGGGTCCCGCTGTTCACCGCCGGGGAGCAGGCGGACCGGCTGCGCGCGGCGCGGGCCGCGGCGGAGCGGGCGGAGCTGCCGGAGCTGGTGCTCAACGCGCGCACCGACGTGTTCCTGTTCCAGGTCGGCGAGCCCGAGGGGCGGTTGGCCGACGTGCTGGCGCGTGCCGCGGCGTACGCGGAGGCCGGCGCGGACTGCCTGTTCGTGCCCGGCCTGGTCGACCTCGACGTGCTGGCGGAGCTGGTCGCGGCCTCGCCGCTGCCGGTCAACGCGATGGCGGGCCCCGGCGCGCCGACCGTGGCCGAACTGGCGTCGGCGGGCGTGCGGCGGGTCAGCGTCGGCACCGCGATCGCCCAGGCCGCGTACTCGGTCGCCCAGCGCGCCGCGGAGGAGCTGCTGGTCAAGGGTTCCTACGACGCGGTGGCCGACGCGCTCGACTACGGGTCGCTCAACAACGCCTTCGTCCGCTGAGGACGCCCGGCGGGGATTGATCGGCGGCTCAGATCAACCCTGTCGGACAACGCCCGGCTCGGGTGGACTGACCGGCGTCCACGGGCGTTCGGACGGCGACGGGGCGGGGAACCGCAGTGACCACGGGGGAAGCGCAGTGACCACCAAGGAAGCGGGCGCGCCGAGCGGCGTCCTGGCGAGCATCCGGGCCACACCGCGGCCGGTCCGCTACCTGCTGGGCGGTGTGCTCGTCAACCAGGTGGGCGCGTTCGCGCAGACGTTCCTGGTGCTGTACCTGACGGTGCGCGAGTTCTCCACCGGCCAGGCGGGCATCGCGCTCACCTGCTACAGCGCGGGCGCGGTGCTCGGCACGCTGCTCGGCGGCGAGCTGACCCACCGGCTCGGGCCGCGCACCACGATCGTCGGCGCCATGGTGGTGTCGGCGGCGGTGCTCTCGGTCGTGCCGGTGCTGGCCGAACCGGGCTCGTTCGCGGTGCTGCTGGTCGCGATCGGCGCGGCGGGCCTGGCCACCCAGTGCTACCGGCCCGCCGCGGCGGTGCTGCTCGGCGAGCTGATGCCGCCCGAGCAGCGGGTGATGGCGTTCTCCATGATGCGCACCGCCCTCAACGGCGGCGCGGCCCTCGCCCCGCTCCTCGCCGCCGGCCTGGTCCTCGTCGACTGGGACCTGCTGTTCTGGTTCGACGCCGCGTCGGCGCTCGCCTACGCGGTGGTGGCCCGGGCGACGCTGCCCGCCACGACCGCGCCGCGCGACGAGGACGGCGGCGCGGGCGGGCGGGCCCGGTCGGCGTACGCGGTGATGCTGCGGGACGCCCGGTACCTGGCGTTCCTCGTCTCGGTCCTGATCGGCACGCTCATCTACGTGCAGTACCTGGTGGCGCTGCCGCTGAAGATCGCCGCCGAGGGGCACCCGACCGTCCTGTACGGCGTCGTGCTCACCACCGGGTCCGTTCTCACGGTGCTGGCCGAGCTGAAGATCACCTCGTACGTCCGGCTGTGGGCGCCGTGGGCCGCGGCGGCCGGCGGCACCGTGGTGATGGGCCTGGGCGCGGTCGGGTACGGGATCGGCTCGCACGCGGCGCTGATCGTGGTCAGCACCGCGGTGTTCGTGCTCGGCGTGATGGTCAGCGGGCCGACGGTGTTCGCCTACCCGGCGAGGTTCCCCTCGGCGGTGCGGGCCCGCTACGTCGGGGCGCACCAGGCCGTGTTCGGCCTCGGCTCGACCCTCGGGCCGACGCTCGGCGTGCTGGCCTGGGGCGCCGTCGGCAACGGCGTGTGGCTGCTGTGCGGGGTGCTCGGCCTGGTCGGCGCCTGGTTCGCCCTCGTGGGCATGCGCGCGGGCGCGCCAGCCGCCTGACGATTTACCGAACAATCCTCCCGTTCACACTCCCCCGGTTCCCGAATTTGTTTCTCACGCACGAGGAGCACTCCGTCACGACCCGTTACCGGATACATCGCGCGACGTGATTTTTTCGACCGCGCATGGGCCCATTCGCGAATCCTATGCTCGCCCGATCGGCGGTAGCGGGACCTCCGTGCCCTATCCATGCTTGGCCCCGCACACCGAGAGAAAGGTACCCACTGGGGATGGGTAGACCGGAAAAGCCCGTCGACGCCTCGTCCGGAGCGGTGGCGGGTTTTGCGAGTGAATTGAGGCGATTACGCGCCCAGGCGGGTAATCCGACTTATCGGGACATGGGCAGGACGGCGCTGTACTCGTCGTCGGTGTTGTCCAGCGCGGCCAGCGGGCACCGGATGCCGACGCTGCCGGTGACGCTGGCGTTCGTGGCCGTGTGCGGTGGCGACCGCGAGGAGTGGCGGCGCAGGTGGCTGGCCGCGTCGAGCGGGCTGCGGCCCGAACCGGCCGCGCCGGGCCGCCCGGAGGGCTCCGGACCGGACCGGGTGGGACCCGACCGGGCAGGACTTGACCGGGCGGGACTCGATCGGGCAGGACCTGATCGGGCGGGACCTGATCGGGCCAGGTCGTGCGTGCCGCGCCCGGCGCAGCTGCCGATGAGGCCGCGCGGTTTCGTCGGGCGGCACGACGAGCTGCGCCGGCTGGCGGTGGACGCGGCCCGGCCCGTGGTGATCAGCGGTCCGGTGGGCGTCGGCAAGACCGCGCTGGCGCTGCACCACGCCCACCGGGTGGCCGCCGAGGCGGTGGACGGGCAGCTCTACGTCGACCTCGGGCCGCTGGAACCGGGTGAACGGGGCGCGCAGGCCGCGCTCGGCGGGTTCCTCCGCGCGCTGGGCGTGCCCGTGGACGAGCTGCCGGAGGCCGTGGACCAGCGCGCCGGGCTGTACCGGTCGCTGGTCGCCGAACGGCGGCTGGTCGTGCTGCTGGACAACGCCCGCGACGAGCGGCAGGTCCGGCCGCTGCTGGTGGAGACACCGCGCAGCACCACCGTCATCGTCAGCCGCGCGCCGCTGCTCGGCCTGCGCGACGTGCGCCGGCTGCGGTTGGACGTGCTGCCCCGGGCGGAGGCCGTCGCCGTGCTCGCGGGCGCGGCGGAGGTCGGGCCGGCCGACCGCGACCGGCTCGCCCGGCTGTGCGGCGACCTGCCGCAGGCGCTGGACATCGCCGCGCGCAAGCTCGCCGCCAGGCCCGACGTGCCGGTGGGCCGGGTGCTCGCCCGGCTCGCCGACCCGCGGTCGCTGCTGGACTGGCTGCGGGTCGGCGACCTGTCCCTGCGCGAGTCGTTCCAGTCCGCCTACCTCGGGCTGGGCGACGCGGCCAAGGCCGTCCTGCGCCGATCCGCCCACCGGCCCGCCAGGGAACCGGTGGCCTGCGGGCCGTTCACCGACGAGGAATCCGTGCACGAATTGGTCGACGCGGGGTTCCTCCGGCCCGCCGACCGGTCCGGCGCCTACCGGCTGGACCCGTTGACGTGGGCCTTCGCGCTCGAAACGCGCACCGCCCACCCGGTGTGCCGGCCGGCCGGCCGGGAATTGATCGTCACTACCGGCGGGAACTACCGATCAAATGTCCAGTCGGCTTGACTGGGTCGAGCCGGGCGGTTGCCCCGCGTTCGCCGGAACAATTCCGCGGACCCGGGCAGGACATTCGCCGGCGTCTCTTCCCGCGGAACACGACGATCGGGGTGGAATGTGACGGACCAGGAGGTTGACGTGCTGGCGATCGGCGCCGGCCCGGCAAACCTTGCACTCGCGGCGGCCATCGAGGAATCCGGCTCGCTCGGGCTCGCCGAGAACACGCTGCTGCTCGAACAGCACGCGGACATCAAGTGGCAGCGCAACCTGCTGCTGCCGTGGGCACGCAGCCAGGTCTCCTTCCTCAAGGACCTGGTGACGCTGCGCAACCCGCGCAGCCGGTTCTCCTTCCTGAACTTCCTGCACACCACCGGCCGGTTGGACGAGTTCGTCAACCTGAGCACGTTCAACCCGTACCGGTGGGAGCTGTCCGAGTACATGCAGTGGGTCGCGGACTCCCTGGAGCACGTGGGGGTCCGCTACGGCGCCCGCGGGGAGCGCGTGGACCCGTGGCGCGGCGACGACGGCTCGATCCGCGGCTGGGTGGTCACGCTGGCCGGCGGCGACACCGTGCGCACCCGGGACCTGGTCGTCGGCATCGGCCGCGACCCGCGCGTGCCGGAGGTGTTCGGCGAGCTGCCCGCGGACCGGGTCATCCACAGCACGCAGTACCTGAGCCGGGTCGCGCAGCTGCCCCGGGACCGGCCGGTGCGGGCGGTGGTGATCGGCGGCGCGCAGAGCGCGGCCGAGATGTTCATGGCGCTGCACCAGGACCTGCCGGGGTGCGAGCCGACGATCGTGCTGCGCTCGATCGGCTTCCAGCACTACCAGACGAGCAAGTTCGTCAACGAGCTGTTCTTCCCGTCCTTCGTGGACGAGTTCTACGACTGCGCGCCGGAGGTCCGCGCGCAGATCCTCGACGAGGTGCGCCTGACCAACTACGCCGGCCTCGCCCCGCCCTTCGCGGACGAGACCTACTCGATGCTCTACCAGCAGAAGATGCTGGGCAAGCCGCAGTCGTCCGTGCGCTCGCTGACGGAGGTCGTGCAGGCCCGCGTCCAGGGCGGCGAGGTGGTGCTGGACCTGCGCGACCGCAAGAGCGGCAAGGTCGAGCCGCTGCACTGCGACGTCGTGCTGCTGGGCACCGGCTACGAGCCGCGGATGCCCGCCCTGGTGCGGGACCTCGCGGCCAAGGTCGGGATCGAGGACGTCGCGGTCGGCCGCCGCTACCGGGTCGACCTCGGCGAGTCCGCGCGGGGCGCGCTGTACCTCCAGGGCGTCAACGAGGAGACGCACGGCATCGCGGACTCGCTCATCAGCGTGCTCGCGCACCGCTCCGGCGACATCGTGGGCGACCTGCTGGACCGCCGCGCGGTGGAGGTGGCGGGCGCGTGATCGAGATCCGCAGGCTGGACCGGGAGAACCTGACCCGGGCCTACGGCCTGGACTCCGAGCGGCTGCTGCCGTGGCCCGCGCTCAACGCCCCGTTCGAGGGCGCGTGGTGCGTGGTGCGGCCGGGCGACGTGTCCACCGCCCACTCCCACCACGAGTACGAGGTCTTCATCGCGGTGAAGGGCCGGGCCACGCTGGTGGTCGGGGACGAGCGCCGCGAGCTGGTGGAGGGCGACATCGCGCACCTCGTGCCGGGGTCGCACCACCAGGTGCTCAACGAGACCGACGCGGACTTCGAGTACTACGCGATCTGGTGGGACACCGCCATGTCCGCGGCGTTCGTCGACCGCCACGAGGGGAAGGGCCGGTGACCGGCCGCCTCGTCGTGGTGTCGCCGGCGCCCACCGCCAACGGCGACCTGCACCTCGGCCACGTCGCCGGCCCGTTCCTCGCCGCCGACGTGCACACCCGGTACGCCCGCGCGGTGGGCCGGGAGGTGCTGTTCGGCACCGGCGCGCAGGACACGTCGACGTACGTGGTGACCACGGCGCACCGGCTGGGCGTGCCGCCGCGCGAGCTGGCCGAGCGGTCGGCCGACGAGATCGCGGCGACCCTGGCGGCGCTGGGCGTCGCCGTCGACGGGTTCACCGGCTTCGACGACCGGTTCACCAAGTGGGTCGGCGTCTTCTTCGAGCAGCTGCACGCCACCGGGCGGCTGCGGCTGCGGCCGGTGGCGTTCCCGTACCTGGTGCGCACCGGCGAGTTCCTGGTGGACGGGTACGTGCGCGGCGGGTGCCCGCTGTGCCTGGCGGACGGCACCGCCGGGCTGTGCGAGAGCTGCGGCCACCCGGTCGCACCCGGCGACCTGCTGGACCCGCGCGCCGCCCTGCACCCCGGCGAGCCGGTCGGGGTGCGCGAGGTGGACGTCTTCGTGCTGCCGCTGGAGGAGTACCGGCCCCGGCTGCGGGAGCACTTCGCCCGGCACGCCGGCTCGCTGCGCCCGCACATGGCGCAGCTGGTCGAGGAGCTGCTGTCCCGGCCGCTGCCCGACTTCCCGGTGACCCACCCGGTGTCGTGGGGCATCCCCGCCCCGTTCCGCGAGACGCCGGGCCAGGTGGTCAACCCGAACGCGGAGACCCAGGCGTGGAGCATGCACTGCGCCGCGCTGTCCGCCGAGCGCCGGGGCATCCCGCTGGGCGCGGAGGACGAGCTGTGGACGGCCGGGGCGGCGTCCGAGGTGGTGTACTTCCTCGGCTTCGACAACGTCTTCCCGTTCGCCGTGGCGGGCCTGGCGATGCTGATGGCGCACGGCGACCGCTACGAGCTGCCGCACCGGTTCGTCACCAACGAGTTCTACGAGCTGGACAACGAGAAGTTCTCCACCAGCCGCGGGCACGTGGTGGGCAGCCGGGACCTGGCGGGCGTGCCGCGCGACCTGGTCCGCTTCCACCTGGCCACGACCAGTCCCGAGCACCAGCGCACGAACTTCTCGCGCGACGCGCTGACCGCCGTCACCGGGGCGCGGCTGGTGCGGCCGTGGAACGCGGTGGTGGACCGGGCCGAGCAGTGGGTCGGGCGCGGACCGCTGCCGGTGTCCGACCGGTCCCGGTCGGTCGCGGCACGGGTGGTGGCCCGCTTCGCCGCCGCCTACGAGCTGCGCCACCTCAGCCTCAACCGCGCGGCCGAGCTGGTCGCCGAGCAGCTGGGCCGGCTGTCCCGGTGGGAGGTCGTCGAGGCGGACGCGGGCGACTTCTGGCACGAGCTGGACGTGCTGCTGCGGTGCGCCGCGCCGATCCTGGTCGACCTCGCCGCCGCGGCCCTGCCGGACACGGCGATCCCGGTCGTGCCGTCGGCGACCGCGGTCACGCCCCGCGCGCTGCCCAGGCTGCCGTGACCCGGCACGTGGTCGTCGTGGGCGCGGGGATCACCGGGCTGCTCACCGCGGTCCGGTGCGCCCTCGCCGGGCTGCGCGTCACCGTGCTGGACCGGGGCCCGGTGCCGAACCCGGCGGCCACGTCGCACGACGAGCACCGGGCGATCCGCGCGCTCGACCCGGCGGACGCGGACGCGACCCGGGCGGCGGCCGGGCTGCACCGGCGCTGGCTGGAGCTGGAGGCGTTGCTGGGCGCGCGGTTCTACCGCCGCGTCGGCGTGGTCACCGGGTGGCCCGCCGACGCGGCGGGCGCGGCGCTCGACGTCGCCCGGCGGGGCGGGGTGCCCGCCTCGGTGGTGGAGCCGGAGAAGTACCCGCACGTGCGCTTCCCGGCCGGGTCCGTCGGCCTGCTGGAGCCCGAGGCGGGCGTGCTGCTCGCCGACCGCGTCCTGGCGGCGGCGGTGCGCTGGTTGCGGGGCCGGCCGCTGGTGACCCTGCGGGCGGGGTGCGCCGTGCGGGAGGTCGACGCCGACCGCGCCGCCGTGCGGCTGGCCGACGGGACGACCGTGCGCGGCGACGCGCTCCTGGTGGCCGCCGGGCCGTGGTCCGGCGAGCTGGTGGACGTGCCGGTGGTGCTGCACCGGCAGACCACCGTGCACCTGGCGCCGCCGGACGACCTGGCGCACTGGTGGGAGGACGCGCCCGGCGCGGGCCGCGTCGGGGACGACGGGCGGGCGTGGCTGCTCCCGCCCGGGGCCGGCACCCGGCTCAAGATCAGCTCCGCGACGCTGTGCCGCGAGGTCGCCTCGACGGCGGACGGGGGTGACGACGCGGCCCGGTGGGGCGACCTGCTGGCGCTGTCGTCGGTCCTGGCCGACCACGAGCGCTACACCGTGACCGCCGTCGCGACGTGCCACTACGCGGTCGACGCCGGTACCGGCGTCGGCCGCCTGGTCCGCATCGGACCGTCCGCCTGGGCGCGGGCGGCCAGTGGCGGCGACGGGTTCCGCACGGCGCCCGTCGCCGCCGAACAGATCGCAGAGGAGGTGGTGACCACGTGAACGGCACCGACGCCGTGCTGGTGATCGGCAGCGGCTTGAAGCTGTACCGCGAGTACCTGGTCAGCTCGATCGCCGCGCGGGCGCGGGCGGCCGGGGTGGAACTGGTGCTCGTCAACAACATCCGGCCCACCTGGCAGCGGGCGTACTTCGACGAGATCACCGTGGTCAACCTGTTCGACCACGAGCTGCTGGCCGCGACCGCGCGGGAGGTCGCCTTCCGGCGGCGGGTCGTCGGCGTGATGTGCTGGGACGAGCCGTTCGTCATGCCCGCCGCGCACCTCGCCGCCGAGTTCGGCGTGCCGGGGCTGAGCGTGCCGGGCGTGGACGGCTGCCGGGACAAGTACCACACCCGGGCCCGGCTCACCGCCGCCGGCCTGCCGCAGCCGGGCTGCGAGATGACCACGACGGTCGAGGAGGCCAGGGCCGCCGCGGCCCGCATCGGCTACCCGGTCGTGGTGAAGCCGCGGGCGCTGGGCGCGAGCATGGGCGTCGTCCTCGTCGAGGACGAGGGCGGGATCGACGAGGCGTACCGCGTCGCGTCGGGCGCGAGCCTGATCGGCGACGAGCCCTACCGCGGCGGCGCGATCGTCGAGGGCTACGCCGACGGCCCGGAGATCAGCGTGGACGGCGCCCTGCACAAGGGCGAGTACCAGCCGATGTTCCTGGCGCGCAAGCAGACCGGGGCGCCGCCGTACTTCGAGGAGGTCGGGCACGTCGTGGACGCGGCCGACCCGCTGCTGCGCGACGAGGTCCTGCTGGACGTGCTGGCCCGCGCGCACCGCGTGCTCGGCGTCGAGGACGGCATCACGCACGCCGAGGTCAGGCTCACCGAGCGCGGCCCGGTGGTGATCGAGGTCAACGGCAGGCTCGGCGGCGACCTGATCCCGTTCCTCGGCAAGACCGCGACCGGCGTCGACCCCGGCGAGGTGCTGTTCGACGTGGCCACCGGCCGGCGGCCCGACGTGACGGCCACCCGGAGCGCGGTGGCGGGCATCCGCTTCGGCTACCCCGACCACGACTGCGTCGTGCGGTCCGTGACCGTGCCCGCCGAGGCGCCCGGCCTGGTCACCGCCGCGCCGATGGTCGACCCCGGCGCGAGCCTGCGGCTGCCGCCCGGCGGCTACATCGCGCGCCACTCGTTCGTGGTGTGCACGGCGGACGACGCCGTCACCTGCGGCGAACGCCTGGACGCCGCGGCCTCGCTGGTCGGGCTGGACGCCGAGCGCATCGACCCGCTGCCGCCCGGCGCCACCCTGGAAATGCCCACCGGACTCCTGGACGTGGACGAATGACGATCAACTACGACGGGCGGCGGTTCCGCAAGGCCGGCGGCGGCGACGGGACCGAGGCCCGGTACCACCAGGACGGCGACCTGGTCTGGGCCGACTTCACCGGCGGCAGGGTGCGGCGCGGCACGGTGACCGGCACCTGCGACGAGGACGGCACGATCCGCCTGGCTTACACGATGGTGCTGGTCACCGGCGAGGTCATCGCGGGCAGCACGGTGAACGTGCCGCGGCACGAGCCCGACGGCCGGCTCGTCCTGTGCGAGCGCTGGGAGCGGTACGGCGAGCACGCCGCCACCGGCGTGTCCTACCTCGAAGAGGTGCGCTGACGTGGGCCGCTCGGTCGACTACGGCACGCTCGGCGGCCTCGTCGCCGGGCGCGTCCGGCTGCCCGGCGACCCCGGTTTCGACGCCGCGAGCCGCCCGTTCAACCAGCGGTACGCCCACGTGCGGCCGGCCGCCGTGCTGTCGGTGGCCACCGCGGAGGACGTGGGCAGGGCCGTCGTGTGGGCGCGGGAGAACGACGTGCCGGTGGTGGCCAGGGGCGGCGGGCACAGCTACGCCGGCAACTCGGTGAACACCGGCCTGGTGCTGGACCTGCGCCGGCTCGACGAGGTGCGGGTCGACCCGGCGAGCGAGCTGGTCACCGTGGGCGGCGGCACCCGGATGACCGCCCTCTACGCCGCGCTGGAGCCGCACGACCTGGCGTTCCCGGCGGGCAACGCGGACGACGTGGGCATCGGCGGCCTGGTGCTGGGCGGCGGGGTCGCGGCGGTGTCGCGGTCGTTCGGGCTGACCTGCGACTCGCTGGTGGAGACCGACGTCGTGCTGGCCGACGGCACCACGCTCACCTGCGACGAGACCACCAACGCCGACCTGTTCTGGGCGTGCCGGGGCGGCGGTGGCGGCAACTTCGGCGTCAACACCTCGTTCACCTTCCAGGCCCGCCCGGTGCTCGCCAGCTCGACGTGCCTGCTGCTGTGGCGCCGCGAGCACGCGCCGGAGGTGCTGGCCTGCGTGCAGGAGGTCATGGCGAAGGCCCCGGACGAGTTCGCGGCCCGCATCGGCGTCAGCCGCGCCGGCGACGGGGAGGCCGTCGTCTCGGTCGTCGGGTGGCACCTCGGGCCGGCCGAGGAGCTGCGCGAGCTGCTGCGCCCCGTCCTGGACGCGGCGGAGCCGTTCCGCGCCGACATCGACGACCGGACCTACTGGGAGGCCAAGGACTACCTGCACCACAACACCGAGGGCGGCGCGTTCGCCGTGCGCACCCGGTCCACCGCCGTGCCGCTGCCGGACGCGGGGATCGCCGCGGCCTTGAACGCGGTGGACTCGTGGCCGGGCAGCGGCAACGCCGACGGCGCGGGCTTCGCCCTGTTCACCTGGGGCGGCGCGATCAACCGGGTGCCGGTGACCGAGACCGCGTTCCCGCACCGCGACGTGCTGTTCCTGCTCTCGATGGACACCTCGTGGCACACCTCGGACGGTCCGGACGTGGTGCGCGACAACCTCCGGTGGCTCACCGACCTGCACGGGCGGATGGGCGACTTCGCCGCGGACGCGGCGTACGTCAACTTCACCGACCCCGACCTGGGCGACTGGCGGTCCGCGTACCACGGCCCGAACCACGCCCGCCTGGTCGAGGTCAAGCGCCGCTACGACCCCGACCGCGTGTTCCGCTTCCCCCAGGCGATCTAGGCCCGAGAGGACATCATGCCCGCACGACCCGTGATCATCGTCGGCTTCCTGGCGCCGCTGCCGACCCGCACCGAGTTCGAGGACGCGTCGATGGTCCTCGTGGACGAGCCGGACGTCATCCGCAAGCGCGGCGTCGCGGCCGCGATGGCGGGTGCCGCGTCGCTGCGGGAGCTGGTGCCGTGGGAGTACCAGCTCCCGGGCGCGGCGGACGAGTTCTACAACACCCACCCCGACCTCGACCCGGCCTACGTCGTGCCGCTGGTGGAGTACGCGACGCCGTTCGCCGCCCGGCTCGCCGAGCGCTACGGGCTGCCCGGCGCGACCGCCGGCGCGGCGCAGGTGCTGCGGGACAAGGAGCTGCTGCGCCGGGTCACCCGCGCGGCGGGCGTCGCCAACCCCGTCGCGGCGGCGGTCGACTCCCCCGACGACGTGCGGGCGTTCATGGCCGCCCACCCCGGGCCGGTGGTGCTCAAGCCGGCGAACCGGCAGGCGTCCCTGGGCACGAAGGTGCTGCGCGACCCGGCCGAGGTGGACGTGGCGTGGCAGGAGTGCGTGAGCGGGCAGGACGAGGGGATGCTCGTGCCGGACCGCGCCATCCCGCTGCGGATGCTGGTGGAGACCTTCGTCAGCGGCGCGGAGTACAGCGTGGAGATGCTGGTCCGCGACGGCGTGCCGCTGTTCACCAACATCACCGAGAAGACCCTGTTCCCCGGTCCCCGGCCGGTCGAGCTGGGCCACGTCGTGCCCGCGGACCTGCCCGCCGACGCGGCCGGGCTGCTCGCCGAGCGCACCGGGGCGGTGCTGCGCGCGGTCGGCTTCGGCACCGGCGTGGTGCACTGCGAGTGGATCGTCCAGGACGGCGTGCCGCACCTGGTGGAGTGCGCGGGCCGGTTCCCCGGCGACGGCATCACCGTGCTGATCGAGCAGGCGTACGGGATGGACCTGCCCGGCCACTACTACTCGATCATGCGCGGCGAGGAGCCGCCGGACCTGCCGACGGCGGCCGGGCGCGCGGCGGCGGTGCGGTTCCTCCAGGTCGAGCCGGGCGAGGTCGTCTCGGTGTCGGGCGTCGAGGAGGTCGAGGCCCTGCCGGGCGTGCTGCACGTCTCGGCACCGGGGCCCGGCGGGGTCGTGCGCGAGCTGCGCAGCTCGTGGGACCGGGCCGGGTCGGTGATGGTCGTGGCCGACACGCCGGGCGAGGCGGCGAAGCTCGGGGAGGCGGCGGCCGAGAAGATCGCGGTGGAGGTCCGCTCGGCGCGGTGACGCTCCCGGCGGGCGCGGCCCGGGGCGGCGCCGGGTCGCGCGCCCGGGGTCGCCCCGTCCGGGTGGCCGCGCCGCGCGGCGCGACCACCCGGACGTGCCGGACTACGGCGAGGCTCCGCGGCCGGCTTCCCAGCGCTCGATGACCTGCCTGGCCGCGGCACGGTCGATCGGCTCGAACGTGCCGTCGTAGCGCCCGCGCCGCCAGTCCTCGCGGACGTAGCTGTCCCGCCAGCCCGTGCCCGGCAGGTACCGCTGCTCCCGTTCGCCCCCGTGCTCGGTCGTCCACGTGCGGAGCACCCCACTGGGATCGTCCGCGGTGGCTCCGTCCAGCCAGGCGTCAACCGAAACGCGGACTAGCTGGTCGGGAAGTTGTCCGGCGTGGCGATCCGGCTCTTGATCAGCGCGCCGGACTCGGTCAGCACACCGCTGCCGGTGTAGGTGCCGCCGTTGCAGGTGCCCGGCCGGAGGGCGCCGCTGCTCTCGTTCGCGTCGGAGTACGTCCAGTTCGCGTAGCTGATCTTGAGCTGGTCGAGCAGGTCGAGCCAGGCCGTGGTGCTCGCCCGGTCGAACGCGCCGCCGCCGGTGGCGCTGACCGTGCCGAACTCCGTGACGAACAGCGGCAGGCGGGAGGCCGCCCGGCTGACCGCCGCGCGGTAGTTGTCCTTGTGGGACGCGGCGTAGAAGTGGAACGCGTACATGATGTTGGTCGCGTTGACCGGGTTGTTGATCACCTCGGTCTCGCTGGAGCCCTCGGAGACGCCCAGCGACGACCAGGCGCGCGTGCCCACGACGACGACGGCGTCCGGGTCGGCCGCGCGGATGACCGGGATGACCTGCTCCGCGTAGCTCTTGATGCCCTGCCAGCTCACGCCGTTGGGCTCGTTCGCGATCTCGTAGATCACGTTGCGCTTGGCGGCGTTGCGGGAGGCGACCGCGGCGAAGAACGTCTTGGCGCGCTCCAGGTTGTAGTTCGGGTCGCCCGGCGTGAGGGTGTGGAAGTCGATCAGCGCGTACATGCCGCGCGCCTCGGCCATGTCGACCAGGCTGTTGACCCGGTTGGTGAACCCGGTCGGGTTGGTCTCGTAGCCCTGCTCCTGCACGTACATCGCGATGCGGAACAGGTCGGCCTGCCAGTCGGTGGCCAGGGCGTCCAGCGAGGCGTTGTTGTAGCACTTGTCGAACCACTGGATGCCGTGCGTGCTCATGCCGCGCAGCTGGATCGGGCGGTTGTGCTGGTTGCACAGGTTCACGCCGCAGACCCGCAGCTGCCCGTTCGCCTCGACCGGCGTGCGCGAGACGGGCGGGTTCGTGGTGGTGGTCGTCGTGGTGGTCGTGGTGGTCGTCGTCGGCCCGGTGGAGCCCGTGCACGCCACGCCGTTGAGCGTGAACGAGGTGGGCGTCGGGTTGCTGCCCGACCACGAGCCGACGAACCCGAGGTCGGTGGACGCGCCGGTGGCGAGCGTGCGGTTCCACTCCGCCGGGGTGGCGGTGGCCGTGGCGCCGGACTGCGACCAGGTGGCGTTCCAGCCCTGGGTCACCCGCTGCGCGGTGCTCGGGAAGGCGATCCCGAACGTCCAGCCGGTGACCGGGTCGCCCAGGTTGGTGACCTTCACGGCGGCCTGGAACCCGCCCTGCCACTGGCTGGTGACGGTGTAGTCCACCCGGCACCCCTGGGCGGCGGCGGCGGCCTGCGGCAGCACCGTGGCCCCCGCGCCGAGCACCAGACCGATGGCCGCGACTGCGGCTGCGGTGGAGCGCTTCACTGAGCCCCTCCTCGTCTCACGAGGTCTGGGAGCGCTCCCAGACGCGCTGACCATAACACCGGGGTGGCATTTCGCGTAGATACAACTACTCAGGGTGAATGTCCGGGCGGACGCACCCGTGTTTGCTCCACTTCATACCTAGCTCTACTATGCATCGCACATCCAGGTAACAAGTGTGCGGAGGACGCGTGAAAGTCGCCAAGGACCTCGTGGCCGCTTCGGCCACGCCGATGGTGCTGGGCATCCTGGCCGAGGCGGACAGCTACGGCTACGCGATCCTCAAGCGGATCAACGAGCTGTCCGGCGGCGAGCTGGACTGGACCGAGGGCCTGCTCTACCCGCTGCTGCACCGGCTCGAACGGCTCGGGCACGTGGAGTCCGACTGGCGCGCGGTCGCCGGTGAGCGGCGGCGCAAGTACTACCGCGTCACCGACAGCGGCCTGGCCGAGCTGGCCGAGCAGCGCCGCCAGTGGGACACCGTCGTGGAGGCGCTCAAAGAGGTCTGGCGCGGCCCCGGCGACGCCCGGCCGTCGATCGCGTTCCCGACAGGAGGTCTCGCGTGACCGAGGAGCGGGAAGAGGAGCTGCGGGAAGAAGGGCCGCCCGGGGAAGGGCAACCGGGGGCGGGGTTGGAGGCCCAGTTCGCCCAGTGGCGCCGGTACGTGCGCCGCCGCCGGGAGCTGGGGCCGGCCGACGCGGACGAGCTGGAGGACCACCTCAGGGGTTCCGTCGACGAGCTGGTCGCCGTCGGCCTGCGCGCCGACGAGGCGTTCCTGGTCGCGGTCAAGCGCATGGGCAGCCTGGACGACCTGTCCCGCGAGTTCGCCCGGGAGCACTCGGAGCGGCTGTGGAAGCAGCTCGTGCTGACCGGCGGGGACGACGGCCCGGCGGCGGGCGGGCGGTCGCGGCGCGACCTGCTCGCGATGATCGCCTGCGCGGCGGGCGCGGCGGTCTCCGTCAAGGTGCCGGAGCTGTTCGGCGTGGACCCCGAGGCGGACGCCGCGTTCTACGCGCCCAACGCGGGCCTGCTCGTGCTGCCGTGGTTGGCGGCGTTCCTGGTGTGGCGGCGCCGGGCCGGCAAGGCGGTCGTCGGCGTCCTGCTGGCGCTGTTCGCGCTCGGCGCGGTGGCGGCCAACGCGTACCCGCTCGCCGAGGACTCGCAGTCGCTGGTCCTGACGAGCGCGCACCTGCCCATCGCCCTGTGGTTCGCGGTCGGCGTGGCCTACGTGGCCGACGACCTGCGCTCGCCGCGCCGGCGCATGGACTTCGTCCGCTTCACCGGCGAGCTGTTCGTCTACTACGTGCTCATCGCCCTCGGCGGCGGGGTGCTGGTCGCCCTCACGTTCGGCACCTTCGAGGCCATCGGGGTGTCCCCCGAGAACTTCGTGGCGCGCTGGCTGGTCCCCTGCGGCGCGGCGGCCGCGGTGGTCGTGGCCGCGTGGCTGGTCGAGGCCAAGCAGAGCGTCGTGGAGAACATCGCCCCGGTGCTCACGCGGTTGTTCACCCCGCTGTTCACGGTGGCGCTGCTGGCCTTCCTGGTCACCTTCGGCGTGGGCGGCGGCGGCATCGACGTGGAGCGGGAGGCGTTGATCCTGTTCGACCTCCTGCTGGTCGTGGTGCTGGGGCTGCTGCTCTACTCGGTCTCGGCGCGCGACCCGCTGGCGCCGCCCGGCCTGTTCGACGCGCTCCAGCTCGCCCTCGTGGTGAGCGCGCTGGCCATCGACGTGCTGGTGCTGCTGGAGATCACCGGGCGCATCACCGAGTACGGCACGACGCCCAACAAGGCGGCGGCGCTGGGCGAGAACGTCCTGCTGCTGGCCAACCTCGCCTGGTCGGCGTGGCTGGTGCTGGGCCTGGTCCGCCGGCGCGCGCCGTTCGCGGCGCTGGAGCGCTGGCAGACCGCGTACCTCCCGGTGTTCGCGGTGTGGGCCTGGGTGGTGGCCCTGCTCTTCCCGCCGGTGTTCGGCTACCTGTGAGCGGTCGGCCACCTGTGGGCGGTCGGCTCCCCGTGGGCGGTCGGCTACCCGTGCGCGGTCCGGTCGCGGAGCAGGTGGTCGTCCGGGAAACGGGACAGGCGCGGTGGCACGACGTCGACCGCCGTGGCGCCGAGGTGGTCCCGACCGGGGACCACCTCGACCCGCCACCCGAGGTCGCGCAGCTCGGCCTCGTGCCGGGCGACGGTGCCCCCGATGTCGGCGATCGGCTCGTCGCCCAGCGGCGGGAACCCGGTGATCGCCAGGGCGGCGATCTTCGTGAATAGCACGGTGAACCAGTCCGGTCGAGACTCCGTCCGTCGCAAAACCGGGCTGCGGCAGGCCAACTTACGCATGATGCAGACAAAAGGTCGGTCAGGATCGACGAAAGTTCTGGACTTGCCGACGCAAGGGTCCTAGCGTTCACCACGCTTCGCCATCCGGTGACCAGTCCTCCCTGCCTCATCCCGCGCCACCCGTGCGGGCCCTGCAACCGTGCGACGACGACGTCGGACACGCGTGGTCGTCCTTGCCCTCCCAGGAGCATGGATATGAGATGGACAGCGCGACGGACGCGCGTACCCGCCCTCGGCCTGCTGGCCGCGGCCCTGCTGATGAGCGGCTCCGGCCTGCCCGCGACCGCGGACCCGAAGACCGACGCCGTGCCGCCCCAGGAACCCGGCGTCACGCTGCGGGTCTTCGACGTGCAGGTCGCCCTGGACCGGCTCTGCACCCTGAAACCCGCCCAGACGCCCAACGTCGACAAGCTCATGCCGACGATCGACTGGTCGACCACCGACGTGTTCGGGTTCGCCGACCGCTTCGTGGCCGAGGTCAGCGGCAACATCAACGTCACCCAGGCGGGCAGCTACGCGTTCCGGCTGCTCAGCGACGACGGGTCGCGGCTGTCCGTCGACGGGCAGGTCGTCGTGGACCACGACGGCCTGCACGGCGCGGACCCCAAGGACGGCGCGGTCACCCTGTCCGCCGGGTACCACTCCCTGCGCATCGACCACTTCGAGCGCGACGGCGGCCAGCAGCTGACCCTCCAGTGGAGGCCGCCGGGCGCCACCGGCTTCTCGGTCGTGCCGAACTCGGCGCTCAGCACGGACGCCGGCGTCGTGCGGGTCACCGCGCCCGGCCGCAAGGACTGCGCGGCGGGCACCGACTCCCCCGGCGACGGCCTGCCGCTCAACGCCGTGCACCCCGACTACACCCTGACCAACCTGCGCCCCAACGGTTTCCAGCCGCGGGTCAGCGCGATGGACTGGTTCCCGGACGGCCGCCTGGTCATCGCCACGTGGGACGGCAAGAGCACCGACACCGGCGAGCTGTGGGTGCTCGGCAACGTCACCGGCGCCACCGCGCCCGACCGGGTCACCACCAAGCGGATCGCGGCGAACCTGCGCGAGCCGATGGGCGTGAAGGTGCTCGACGGCAGGATCTACGTGTCGCAGAAGCACCAGCTCACCGAGCTGACCGACACCAACGGCGACGACGTGGTCGACCAGTCCCGCGCGGTCGCGACGTGGCCGTACGGCGGCAACTTCCACGAGTTCGCGTTCGGCCTGCTCCACAAGGACAACGCGTTCTACCTCAGCCTCTCGGTCGCGATCAACGAGGGCGGCGCGACCACCAACCCGCAGCCCGCCGCCAACCGCGGCACGACGGTGCGGGTCGACCGCACCACCGGGCAGGTCAGCTACATCGCGGGTGGCCTGCGCACGCCCAACGGCATCGGCTGGGGCCCCGAGGGCGGCATGTTCGTCAACGACAACCAGGGCGGCTACCTGCCCGCGTCGAAGATGGTGCACGTCAAGCAGGGCCGGTTCTTCAACCACTACACCACCCCCGCCGGGCCGTTCGACTCGAACCCGGTCACCCCGCCCGTGCTGTGGCTGCCGCAGAACGAGATCGCGAACTCCCCCAGCACCCCGGTCCAGCTCACCCAGGGCACCTACGCCGGGCAGATGGTGTTCGGCGACGTCACCTACGGCGGCCTCCAGCGCGCGTTCCTGGAGAAGGTCAACGGCGAGTACCAGGGCGCGGTGTTCCGGATGACGCAGGGCCTCGAAGCGGGCGTCAACCGGATCACCCTCGGCCCGGACGGCGCGATCTACGTCGGCGGCATCGGTGACGGCGGCAACTGGGGCCAGGACGGCAAGCTGCTCTACGGCCTCCAGAAGCTCGCGCCCAACGGCGGCCGGACGTTCGACGTCCTCGCGATGCGGGCCGTCGCGGGCGGGTTCGAGGTCGAGTACACCCAGCCGCTGTCGGCGGAGACCGCGGCGGGGCTCGCCGGGCGCTACACGGCCAAGCAGTGGCGGTACGCGGCGGCGCCGTCGTACGGCGGTCCCAAGGTCGACCAGGAGAACCTCTCGGTCGCCTCGGCCACGCTGTCCGCCGACGGCCGCAAGGTGACGCTGAAGCTCAACGGGCTCAAGGCCGGCCGGGTCGTGCACCTGCGCTCGCCGCGCCCGTTCGCGTCGAGCACCGGCGTGCCGCTGTGGAACACCGAAGCCTGGTACACGCTCAACAACCTCGTCGGCACCGCGCCGTCGCCCACCCAGCTGCTGGAGGCGGAGAGCGCGGCCCTGTCCGGCGGCGCGGGCGTCAACACCGACCACACCGGCTACTCCGGTTCGGGCTTCGTCGACGGCTACGGCACGCAGGGCGCGACCACCAGGTTCGCCGTGAACGCGGCGGCGGCGGGCTCGCACACCGTGGGCCTGCGCTACAGCAACGGGCCGAACCCGTCCTCCGGGACGAAGACCCTCAGCGTCTACGTCAACGGCGCCAAGGTCAGGCAGGTCGCCCTGGCCGACACGGGCACCTGGGACACCTGGGCCACGCACAGCGAGCCGCTGACGCTCCGGGCGGGCGCGAACACCATCGCCTACCGGTTCGACAGCGGGGACGTCGGGCACGTCAACCTCGACCACCTGACCGTGACGCCGGCCCAGCGCGTCCAGCTCTACGGCGGCGGCGGCACGGAGAACTGGCGCAACGCCGACGGCAGCGCGCCGTCGTGGCCGGTCGCCAACGGGTCGATGGAGGCGCTCGGCGGCGACATCCGCAGCAGGCAGGCGTTCGGCGACTTCAAGCTGCACCTGGAGTTCTGGCTGCCGAACCTGCCGTCGAACGTCACCGGCCAGCAGCGCGCCAACAGCGGCGTGTACCTCCAGGACCGCTACGAGCTGCAGATCCTGGACAGCTTCGGCAAGAACCCGCTGGCCGCCGACGACGCGGGGAGCATCTACCTGAAGAGGGCCGCGTCGCCCAACGCGGCCACCGCGCCGCAGACGTGGCAGACCTACGACGTCACGTTCCGGGCGGCCCGCTTCAACGCCTCCGGCGTGAAGACCGAGAACGCCCGCGTCACCGTGGTGTGGAACGGCGTCACCGTCCACCAGGACTTCGCCATCGACGGGCCGACCGGCAACGGCGCGCCCGAGGGCCCGACCGCGGGCCCGTTCCGGCTCCAGGACCACGGCGACCCGGGCGAGAACGTCCGGTTCCGCAACATCTGGGTCGAACCGCTGGGGTAGTCCCGGTGCCGCGTGCCCCCGTCGGCTCCCCCTGCGGAGCGGGCGGGGGCACGCGCGCGTCCCGGTGTGGACGGTGGCCCGTCGGCACCGCCACCTCGTACCCCTTCGAACTGACCCTGCCCGGCCGGGTCGTCGTCCCGACCGCCGGGGTGTCCGCCGTCGGCGTCCTGCCCATGCACCGGCGTCGGGGCGTGCTCACCGCGCTGATGCGGCACCAGCTCACCGACCTGCGGGCGCGGGGCACGGCCCTCTCCGTGCTGCTGGCCACCGAGGCCGTGATCTACCGCAGGTTCGGCTACGGGCCGGCGACCGGCACGCGGCGGCTCACCGTGCCGCGCCACCAGGCCGCCCTCGCCGTCCCCCGGGCGCGCGGCGCGGCCGACGCCCCGGACACCGGCGCGGTCGAGGTGCTGCGGCGCGCCGGGTGCGGCGACCTGCTGGAGGAGGTCTACGACCGGTACCGCCGCGCGCAGCCCGGCGCGCTGTCCCGGCCGCACCGCTGGTGGGCGCTGGGCGCGGGGCAGCCGCCGGTCTCCACGACGCCGCGCCACGTCGCCGTCCACCGCGACGCGCGCGGCGTGCCGGACGGGTACGCCTCCTACTCGCTCGGCGAGCCCGGCACGCTGGTGGTCGACGAGACCGTCGCCGTGGACGACGCCGCCTCCACCGCCCTGGCCCGGTTCGCGCTCGGGCACGACCTGGTCACCCGGGTCGTGTTCAAGCACGTCCCGGCCGACGACCCGCTGCGCCGGCGGCTCGCGGACTTCCGCGCCGCCCAGGTGAGCGACGACACCGACTGGCTGTGGGTGCGGCTGCTGGACGTGCCGCGCGCGCTGACCTCGCGCGGCTGGTCCACCGACGGGGAACTCGTCCTCGACGTCGACGACCCGTTCCTCGGCGGGCGCGACCGCTACCTGCTCACCGTCCGGGGCGGCGAGGCCGCGTGCACCCCGACGGACCGGGAGCCCGACCTGTCCCTGGACGTGAGCGACCTGGGCTCGGTCTACCTCGGCGGCACCGCGCCGAGCGCCCCCCGCACTGCCTGCACTGGTTCTGAGCGCGCCCCGCCCCGCCGACGATCGGGGCGGGAGCAGGTCCGTTCGGCGGACGGACCGCTGCGCAGCGTCGGCGGGACGGGCGTCGCGGTGGGCTGAACGGGCCACCCGCGCTGCGCTTTTCGGTGCACGCCCCGGACCGCCGGACGCACCCGCCCTACGGTCCGGGGCATGTCGAAGCTGCTCAGCGCCGTCGGCGCCATCACCTCCGCACTGCTCACCGCCGCGTGCGCCGGAACGGGCACCACGGCGTCGGACGACCGACCGGTGGTGCTGACCACCTTCACCGTGCTGGCCGACATCGCCGCCAACGTCGCGGGCGACCACCTGCGGGTCGAGTCGATCACCAAGCCCGGCGCGGAGGTGCACGGCTACGAGCCGACGCCCGACGACGTCAAGCGGGCCGCCGCGGCCGACCTGGTCGTGGACAACGGGCTGAACCTGGAGGCGTGGTTCGCGCGGTTCGTCGCCGAGGTCGACGCGCCGCACGTGGTGGTCAGCGACGGCGTGGCGCCCGTGCCGATCGCCGAGGACGCCTACGCGGGCAAGCCGAACCCGCACGCCTGGATGTCGCCGCTGAACGTGCGGACCTACGTGGACAACCTGGTCACGGCGTTCAGCGGACTGGACCCGGGGCACGCCGCCGACTTCCGCGCCGCGGGCGAGCGCTACCGGGGCGAGCTGCAACGGGTGCACGACGAGCTGGTGACGGCGCTCGCGGTGCTGCCCGAGGGCGAACGGGCGCTGGTCACCTGCGAGGGCGCGTTCTCCTACCTGGCGCGCGACGCCGGCCTGACCGAGCGCTACCTGTGGGCGGTCAACGCCGAGCAGCAGGCGACCCCGCAGCAGGTCGCGGGGGTGATCGACTTCGTGCGCGCCAACGCCGTGCCCGCCGTGTTCTGCGAGTCCACGGTGTCCGACGCGCCGATGCGGCAGGTCGTCGCCGCCACCGGGGCCGCGTTCGGCGGCGTGCTCTACGTCGACTCGCTGTCCACGCCGGACGGTCCCGTGCCGACCTACCTGGACCTGGTCCGCCACGACGCGCGGACCATCGCGGACGCGCTGACCGGGGAGCGCGCGTGAACGCGGTCGACGTCGACGGCGTGACGGTCCGCTACGGCGACGTGCTCGCGCTCGACGGCGTCACGATGTCCCTGGCGCCCGGCCGGGTGTGCGGGCTGGTGGGCGTCAACGGGTCGGGCAAGTCCACGCTGTTCAAGGCGATCACCGGCCTGGTGCGGCCCGAGCGCGGCGCGGTGCGCGTGCGGGGCGGCCCACCGGGTCCGGCGCGGCGCTCCGGCCGGCTCGCGTACGTGCCGCAGAACGAGGCGGTGGACTGGGCGTTCCCGGTGTCGGTGCGGGACGTGGTCATGACCGGGCGGCACGGCGGGCTGGGGTTCACCCGTCGCCCGCGCCGGGCCGACCACGACGCCGTCGACCGGGCGCTGGACCGGGTCGGCCTGACCGACCTGGCGGACCGGCAGGTCGGCCGGCTGTCGGGCGGGCAGCGGAAGCGGGCGTTCGTCGCGCGCGGCATCGCGCAGGGGGCCTGCGTGCTGCTGCTCGACGAGCCGTTCGCGGGCGTGGACAAGCGGTCGGAGGCGACGATCACGCGGCTGCTGCGGGAACTCGCCGCGGACGGCGCGGCGGTGCTGGTGTCCACCCACGACCTGCACGCGCTGCCCGGCCTGGTCGACGAGGCGGTGCTGCTGATGCGCCGGGTCCTGGTGCACGGCCGGCCGGACGAGGTGCTGCGGCCGGACAACCTGGTGCGGGCGTTCGGCCTCGACGTGACCGCCCGCGAGGAGGAGCCGGCGTGACGACCGCCTACGACCTGCTCGTGGAACCCCTGGCCTACGGCTTCATGCTGCGGGCGCTGGCGGCCACGGTGATCGCCGCCGCCGTGTGCGCGGTGCTGTCGTGCTGGCTGGTGCTCATCGGCTGGTCGCTGATGGGCGACGCGGTGTCGCACGCCGTGCTGCCGGGCGTCGTGCTGGCCTACGTCCTGGGCGCGCCGTTCGCACTGGGCGCGGTGGTGTTCGGGTTCCTCGCGGTCGCGCTCATCGGCGTGCTCCGGGACACCAGCAGGGTCAAGGAGGACGCGGCCATCGGCATCGTGTTCACCACGCTGTTCGCGCTCGGGCTGGTGCTGATCTCGGTGACGCCGAGCCAGACCGACCTCAACCACATCGTGTTCGGCAACCTGCTCGGCGTCGGCCGCGCCGACCTGGCCCAGATCGCCGTGCTGGGCGCGGTCGCGCTCACCGCGCTGCTGCTCAAGCGCCGCGACTTCACCCTCTACGCCTTCGACCCGGTGCACGCCCACGCCATCGGGCTCGACCCGCGCCTGCTCGGCGCGGCCCTGCTCGGCCTGCTGGCGCTGACCTGCGTGGTGGCGCTCCAGGTCGTCGGCGTGGTGCTGGTGGTGGCGATGCTGATCATCCCCGGCTCGACCGCCCACCTGCTCACCGACCGGTTCGGGCGGATGCTGGTGATCGCGCCGGCGGTGTCGGTCGGCGCGGCGGTGGTGGGGCTGTACCTGAGCTACCACCTCGACACCGCGTCGGGCGCCATGGTGGTGCTGGTGCAGGGGGCGGTGTTCCTGCTGGCGTACCTGTTCGGCCCGAGGCACGGCGTCCTCGGCCGGCGGGTCGCGGCGAGCCGGCACCGGGCACGGGCGGCGCAGCGGGGCTCGGGGTGAGGCAGGACACCTCCCGGCGGGAGCGGTCGCGGGAACACCGGCACGCGGCGGACCGTTGTGCCCAGTGGTCGGTGCGGTCCGTGTCCCCGGGCCTCACCCAAGCCTTCGCGGAACACCGTTCGGCTGGAGCCGCGTCGTGCCACTCGCCGAGAGGCGACCGCCGCACCGACCCCCACACCCGCCCCCGGCCGCTGCCTCCCCCCAGCGTGGCCGGGGGCTGCCTCGCACCCGGCCGCCGCGCCCGGCCGCCGCGCCCGACCCGCCGCGCACGACCCGCCGCGCACGACCCGCCGCGCACGACCCGCCGCGCACGGACGCCGCGCCGCCGGGTGCAGGCGACGCGGCGTCCACGCACGGCGGACGACCACCCAGGAGGCGGCCGACCGCCCTGGTCCTAGGCGGCGGTCCCGGGCAGGCAGTCCTGGGCCGTGGTGCGGGTCAGGACGTCCACCACGTCCTCCAGCCGCCCGCGCCGCCCGAACGCCAGCCGCTGCCGCACGGCCCCGTTGCCGTCCCGGAGGACCTTGGTCAGCAGGGCGTTGACCGTGCGCAGCTCACCGGTCTCCCGCAGCGCCGGCCGGACGTGCCGCACCAACTGCCGGAGCAGCTGGACGGCCGGGACGCAGCGGCCGGTGAACAGGTCGACGCCGCTGCCCGTGACGCCGTCGCGCGCGGCGCGCCAGTAGGCCGCGCGCAAAGCCTCGCCGCAGACCGGCAGCCCCTTGTCCCCGGCCTGGACGGCGCGGACCGCGGTGGTCACCAGGGCGCGCACGAGGACGGCGAGCAGCACCGACTCGTCCACCGTGGCCGGTACGTCCGAGACCCGGACCTCGACGGTGGGCAGGTGGTCCGACGGCCGCACGTCCCAGTAGACCATCCCCCGGTCCAGCACGGCCCCGGTGTCGACCATCATGTCGATCACCGACTCGTAGTGCGCGAGCGAGGTGAAGTAGGGCGGGGCGCCCGAGCAGGCCCACCGGCCGGTCATCACCGAGCGCCAGCTCGCGTACCCGGTGTCCACGCCCTGGTGGATCGGCGAGTTCGCGGTCAGCGCCAGCAGCACCGGCAGCCACGGGCGCAGGTGGTTGCACACCTGCACGGCGGTCTCCCGGTCGGGCACGGCCACGTGCACGTGGCAGCCGCACACCCCGTGCTCGGCGGCCAGCATCCCGTAGTCCCGCCCGATCCGCTGGTAGCGGTCCCCGTCGCTGAACGGCTGCGCGGCGGGCCCGGCCGGCGACACGCCGACGGCGAGCAGCTGCCCCCCGACCCGCAGGGCCGCCGCGGCGGCCGTGGACCGCGCGCCGAGCAGGTGCCCGCGCACCTCCCTCATGCCGCGGCACACCGGGGTGTTGCTCTCCACCTGCGTCAGGGTCAGCTCCGGTTGCAGGTCGCCGCCGAAGCCGTTCGCCAGGCCGATGACCTCGTCGGCGACCGGCAGCGGGCGTCCGCTGACCGGGTCGACGACCAGGAACTCCTCCTCGACGCCCAGCGTGGGGGGTTCGGAGCCGGGGTCACCGCGGCGATCGTCGTTGATCATCATGTCCTCATCGATCGGTGAGCACGCGCGAGGTGGTCGGCCCGCTGTTCGACCGACCCGAAACGCCCCCCGGTGACCTCGTCCCGATCACCGGGGGCGCTGGAATACCACTTCCGGATGCGGACAAACTCACCCGACGACGCACGTCGGAGCGTGATCGGGCGGGCCGCGGGCCCGGATCGGACGAGCCCGGTGTTCAAACGGCACCACACTGGTTACTCCGTTCGCATGGACCAGAGCAGAGCACCGGTGCTGGAGGCGTTGCAGGCGTTCCACGAGCGCGGGTTCACCCCGTTCAACCCGCCGGGACACCGCCAGGGCCGCGCGGTCGACCCCCGGGTCCTGGAGGTCGTGGGCGAGGCCGTGTTCACCTCGGACGTGATCTCGGTCAACGGCCTGGACGACCGGCTGAACCGCGGGGGCGTGATCGAGCAGGCCCAGCAGCTGATGGCCGAGGCCGTGGACGCCGAGCACGCGTTCTTCTCCACCTGCGGCAGCTCGCTGTCGATCAAGAGCGCCATGCTGTCGGTCGCCGGGCCGCACGAGAAGCTGATCGTGCCCCGCCACGCCCACAAGTCGGTGATCTCCGCGCTGATCCTCAGCGGGGTGTCGCCGGTGTGGCTCTCGCCGCACTGGGACGCCGAGCGACACCTGTCGCACCCGCCGGGCCCGGACCGGGTGCGGGCGCTGTTCGAGGCCGAACCCGAGGTCAAGGGGATGCTGCTGGTCAGCCCGAACGACTACGGCACGTGCGCCGACATCGCCGCCGTCGCGGAGGTCTGCCACGAGTTCGGCAAGCCCCTGATCGTGGACGAGGCGTGGGGCGCGCACCTGCCCTTCCACCCGGACCTGCCCCAGTGGGGCATGGACGCGGGCGCGGACGTGGTGGTCACCAGCGTCCACAAGTCCGGCGCGGCCGTGGAGCAGAGCTCGGTGTTCCACCTGCGGGGCGACCTGGTCGACCCGTACGTGCTCAAGTCGCGGGAGGACCTGCTGGGCACCACCAGCCCCAGCTCCCTGGTGTACGCCACGCTGGACGGGTGGCGGCGGCAGATGGTGCAGCACGGCGAGGAGCTGCTCACCGCCGTGCTGGCCCTGGCCCGCTCCACCCGCGCCGCGATCGACGAGCTGCCCGGTCTGCGCGTGATGGGCGAGGCCGAGTTCACCGGCCCCGGCCTGGCCCACGCCCTCGACCCCCTCAAGATGGTCGTCGACCTGGAGGGGCTGGGCATCAGCGGCTACCAGGCCGCCGACTGGCTGCGCGAGCACCGGCGCGTCACCGTCGGCCTGTCCGACCACCGCCGGGTCGTCGCCCAGTTCACCCACGCCGACGACCACCGCACCGCCGGTGTCCTGCTCGACGCCCTGGGCGCCCTGGTCGAGGCCGCGCGGGACATGCCCGCGCCGAAGCCGGTCGACCTGCCCACGCCCGACGAGCTGCAGCTGGAGACCGCGATGCTGCCCCGCGACGCGTTCTTCGCCGAGGTCGAGCAGGTCGACGCCGACCGGGCCGTCGGCCGGATCAGCGCCGAGATGGTCACCCCCTACCCGCCGGGCGCGCCCGCCGTGCTGCCCGGCGAGGTGATCACCCGGGAGGTCGTGGAGTACGTGCGCAGCGGCCTGGCCGCCGGCATGCAGCTCCCCGACCCGGCCGACCCGGAGCTGGGCAGCTTCCGCGTGGTGGTCCGCGAGCGCTGACCGGCGGGGTGACCGGACCCGCCCGCGGCGACTACGGCAGCGTCGGCAGGTAGGCGGGCGGGCGGCGCACCGGCGCGGCCCGCTCGAACGCCGCCGCGAACCGCAGGACGTCCGCGTCGGCCCCCTGACCGGCCATGAAGGACACGCCGATCGGCAGGGGGCCGGCGAACCCGGCCGGGACCGTCGCGTTCGGGTAGCCCGCGACCGCCGCCGGCCTGGCCGTGTCCACCCCGGCCGGGTCGCCGGCGCGGTCGGTCCGCCACGCCGGGCCGTTGGTCGGGGCCACCACCACGTCCAGGCGGTGCGCCGCGAGCACCTCGTCGATCGACCTGCGCGCCAGCGCGGTCGCGGTGCGCCGCTGCGCGCGGTAGGTCGGGTCGCTGGTGGGCGGCGCCTTCTCCGCCTCGAAGAACAGCTCCTGGCCGAACGCGGCCGGCTCGCCCGGGTCGGCCTCGTTGAACGCGATCAGCTCCCGCACGGTCCGCGGCGCGCCCGGCCGGGTGGCGAGGTAGGCCTCCAGGTCGTGCTTGAACTCGGTGATCAGCGCGGGCAGCTCCGCCTCCCTGATCCGGGCCAGGTGGCGCAGCTCGACCTCGACCACCTCGGCGCCGTGCTCCCGCAGCACCGCCACCGCCGACTCCACGACCCGGTCGACCTCGGCGCTGAACCCGGCCCGGCGCCACACGCCCACCCGCGCGCCGCTCAACGCGCCCGGCGCGAGGGCGGTGGCGTGGTCCACGCCGCCACCGGCCAGGACGGACATCAGGATGGCGGCGTCCACGACGTGCCGGGCCATGGGGCCGGCGGTGTCCTGGCGCGTGGAGATGGGCACGATCCCGTCACCGCTGACCCGGCCGAGCGTGGGCTTGAACCCCACGACGCCGCAGTGCCCCGCCGGGCTCACGATCGACGCGTCGGTCTCGGTGCCCACGGCGACCTGCGCCAGCGACGCGGCCACCGCCGCGGCCGAGCCGGACGACGAGCCACACGGGTTGTGGTCGAGCACGTGCGGGTTCGCGGTCTGGCCGCCGACCCCCGACCACCCGGACGTGGCCCACGGGGAGCGGAAGTTCCCCCACTCCGACATGTTGGTCTTGCCCAGCACCACGGCCCCGGCGGCGCGCAGCCGCCGGACCAGCTCGGCGTCGTCGCGCGGCGGCACGAGCAGCGCCCGCGACCCCGCCGTGGCGCCCGATCGGGTGTCGATGTTGTCCTTGAGCAGCACCGGGATGCCGTCCAACGGGCCCCGGGCCTCGCCGCGGGCACGTCGCCGGTCGCTCTCGGCCGCCTGGTCGAGCGCGTCCGCCGCCACGGCCGTCACCGACCGCACCAGGGGGTCCACCGCGGCGATCCGCGCCAGGTAGGCGCCGGTCAGCTCGGTGGCCGTCAGGGCACCCGCCTCCATCAGGCCGACCAGGTGCGGGATGGTGGCCGCGTCCAGGTCGGGGTGCGGGCCGGTGCCGGCGTGGGCCGGCGGTGCGTCGAGCACGCACGGTGACGCGGCGGGCGACGGGTGCATGGGGTACATGGGAGGCCGGCGAACGGGCGCAGTCAACCCGCCGAAGGTCGTTGCGCGCGTGTTTCCCACCACGGGTGGACGGCCCCCTGTCATCGCAGCCCACCGTCACGATCACCCTCGGTGACCACGCCGTCCGGGCGCGTACTCCCGGACGGGGGAAGGCGGCGGGTCCGATCGGGTGCCGAGGTCACGGCGCTTGATCGCGTGTGATCGGGGTACACGGGTTCGACCAGCCCTGCCGATCGGATGAGCCGAGGTGGAACCATGTGCGGAATCGCCGGTGAGGTCGTGACCGACCACGCGGGTGTACCGGATGCCGGGGCCGTCGCCCGCATGACGGGGGCCATGCTCTCGCGCGGCCCCGACGGCGGCGGCCAGTGGTCGGCCGGGCGGGTCGCGCTCGGGCACCGCAGGCTGTCCATCATCGACCTGTCCGACAGGGGCGCGCAGCCCATGGTCGACGACGAACTCGGCCTGGCCATCGCGTTCAACGGGTGCGTCTACAACCACGAGGAGCTGCGGGCGCGGCTGTCCGACCGGTACCGGTTCACGTCCACCAGCGACACCGAGGTCGTCCTCAAGGCGTACCACCGCTGGGGCGACCGGTTCGTCGAGCACCTCGTCGGCATGTTCGCCTTCGCCCTGGTCGACCTGCGCCGCGACCGCGTGCTGCTGGTCCGCGACCGGCTCGGGGTCAAACCGCTCTACGTCGCCGAGGTCGCCGGCCGCACGCGCTTCGCGTCCACCCTGCCCGCGCTGCTGGCGGGCGGCGGGATCGACACCCGGCTCGACCCGGTCGGCCTGCACCACTACCTGACCTGGCACTCCATCGTGCCCGCGCCGCACACGGTGCTGCGCGGGGTGCGCAAACTGCCGCCCGCCACGATCCGGGTCCTCGAACCGGGCCGGGAGCCGCGCGACCACGTCTACTGGCAGCCGTCCTACACCCGGCGGCCGGAGCACTCGGGGTGGACCGCGCAGGACTGGCGGGACGCCGTGCGCGAGGCGCTGCGCACGGCGGTGCGGCGGCGCACGGTGTCCGACGTGGAGGTCGGCGTGCTGCTGTCCGGCGGGCTGGACTCCAGCCTCCTGGTCGCGCTGCTCGCCGAGGAGGGCCACCGGCCCCGCACGTTCAGCATCGGCTTCACCGACCGCGACGGCGTGGACGGCGACGAGTTCGCCTACTCCGACGCGGTGGCGCACAAGTTCGGCACCGACCACCACCAGCTCCGCGTCGGCGACGAGGAGCTGGCCCCCGCCGTGGGGCAGGCGGTGGCGGCGATGAGCGAGCCGATGGGCACCCACGACGTCACCGCGTTCCACCTCGTCTGCCGCGAGGTGTCGCAGCACGTCAAGGTCGTGCAGTCCGGCCAGGGCGCGGACGAGGTGTTCGCCGGCTACCGCTACCACCAACCCGCGGCCGGCGCGGCGCGCGACCGGGCCGCCGCCGTCCTGCGCGAGGCGTTCCACGACCACGACCACGACGAGCTGGCGGGCATCCTCGAACCGGGGTGGCTCGCCGGGCACGACGTCAGCGGCGACCTGCTCGCCCGGCACCTCGGCGCACCCGGCGCGGACACGGCGCTGGACGCCGTGCTGAGGACCGACACCCACCTGCTGATGCCCGACGACCCGGTCAAGCGGGTGGACAACATGGCGATGGCGTGGGGCGTGGAGGCCAGGGTGCCGTTCCTCGACCAGGACCTCGTCGAGCTGGTGGCGGCGTGCCCGCCGGAGCTGAAGTCCGGCCAGGGCGGCAAGGCGGTCCTCAAGGACATCGGGCGGGAGGTGCTGCCCCCGGAGGTGGTCGACCGGCCGAAGGGCTACTTCCCCGTGCCCGCCCTCACCCGCCTCGACGGCCCCGTCCTCGACATGGTGGGCAGCGCCCTGCGCTCCAGCGCGGCGCGGCAGCGCGGCCTCCTGCGCCCCGACTACGTCGACGCGCTCCTCCGCGACCCGAACGGGCACGCCACCAAGGTCGGCGGGAACGAGCTGTGGTACGTCGGCGTGCTGGAGCTGTGGCTCCAGCAGCACGGCATCTCCTGAACCCGGCAGGGGCGTGGCCGCACCCCGCGCGGGGTGCGGCCACGCCTCACGGGAGCATCGTGCCCCGGTCGGTCACGGGAGCATCGTGCCCCGGTCGGTCCAGCGGGCGAGCAGGAGGGCGCCGTCGTGCCCGAGCGCGGTGCCGAGGAGTTCCCGGACGGTCTCGGCCGGCGAGTGGCCCGAGGTCGTCTCGCGGCGGAGGAAATCTGCCAGCCGCGCGTGGTCGGCGGGGTCGGTGCGGGCGTCGCCGAACCCGCCTGGGCGCAGGACCAGCCAGTCCTCCGACCCCAGCACCGCCTGGCCGGTGGCCGGCTCCCCCGCGCCCTTGCCGAGGGGCGGCGCGTCACCGGAGGCGAGCGGTTCGACCGTGCCGTCCACGCGCACCACCACCGACCGGGCCGCCCCGGCGTCGAGGTGGCGCAGCCGCCCCGTGACCAGGTCGACCTCGACGAGGAGCGCCGAGGCGGACGCGCCCGCCCCGCAGTGCCCGCTGATCGCCTCGTCCATGGCGCGGGCCTGCCCGGCCAGGTCGCGGCCCGCGTAGCGGGCGCTGCGGTGGGCGGCCAGGGCGGTGGCCGCGACCAGGCCGCCGCGCTCGCCCTGCCCGGTCGCGTCCAGGACGAGCAGGGTGGCGGTGGTCTCCGACAGGGCGTAGTCGAAGACGCCGCCCGGGTCGGCGGGGTCGACGGCCCCGCTGACCACGAACCCGTTCACCCCGGCGGTCGACGGCGGCAGCAGCGACCACACCAGTTCGCCGGCGACGGTGCGCGGCGACGGCAGCCTGACCCGGTCCGCGGCGTCCCCGTACTGGTCGAGCAGGGTGATCAGGTGCCCGAGCAGCATGGCCAGCCACCGGCACCGGGAGCGCAGGCGGGGGTCGTCGAGGTCGACCGGGCCCTCGGCCTCGACGTCGAGGACGCCCAGTCGTTCCACGCCGTCCAGCAGCGGCACCCACAGCGCGGGGCGGTCCGGGGCCGGCACGATCCGCGTCTCCCGGAAGGCGGTGCCCGCCGGGGTGTCCAGTCCCAGGGGCGTGCGGTCGCCCGGGGCGGGGCCCCACGGGTGCAGGCGGCGCTGCGGGTAGTCGACCAGGTACGCGGTGATCCGCACGCCCAGCACCCTCCCGGCGGCCTCGACCAGCGCGGGCAGCCGGTCGGGCGGGGCCAGCTCGGCGCCTTCGAGCAGCGACACCAGCTCGTCCTGCACCGGTTCGCCCTCGACGGGCGCGGGCGGGACGCCGTCGACCAGGTTGCTGTAGGTGGCGCGGTCGGGCGGGACCAGCTCGTCCAGGCGCTCGTTGACCACGTGGGCGAGGACGTCCCGCTGGAGCCGCGGCAGCGTCCCCAGGCCGTGCAGGTAGGCGTCCACGTCGATGGGGCCCGCGTTGCCGCCCAGGGAGAAGTAGCGCAGCCACAGCGCCTCGACGGTCAGCTCGGCGTGGCGCAGGGCGGCGACGGTGCTCTGCCGCTGTCGTTCGGCGTGCTGATCGGTCATCGTGGTCAGTGCGCTCCCCGGGCGGTCGAGCGCACCAGCCGTTCGGCGGCCTGCCGCACCGTCGTGCGGTCCCGGCGGGCCGACTCGGCCAGGACGAGGAACGCGCCCTCCTCGTCCACGCCGTCGCGGGCCATGATGATGCCCTTGCCGAACGCGATCACCTCGCGTTCCCGCAGGGCCGCCCGGAGCCGGTCGCTGACGCGTCCGGCGTCCTCGGCGGTGCGCGCGTTGACCAGCAGGACGGCGGCCTGCGCGGCGAACATCCCCAACAACCGGGCCTCCCGGTCACCGTAGGCGCCGGGAGCCGACGCGTAGACCTTCATCGCGCCCAGCGCCTCGGAGCCGGCGACCAGCGGCGCGCTGAGCGTCGAGCGCAGACCGACCTCGGCCGCCGCGGGCGACCACCGCGGCCACCGGTCGTCCCGCGCCGTGTCGTCGACGCGCACGACGGTGCGCTCCGCCCAGGCGGTCAGGCACGGCCCCTCGCCCAGCTCGTACTGGAGCGCGTCGGCGCGCTCGACCACGGCGTCGGTCGCCGCGGCGGTCACGCGTTCACCCCGCGGCCCCGCCAGCGTGATGCCGGAACCGGCGGTGGGCGGGAACACCTCCACGGCCAACGAGGTGATCAACCCGAGCGCGGTCCCCACCGTGTCGGTCGACAGCAGCAGGCCCGAGACCCGGGCG
Source organism: Saccharothrix sp. DSM 118769 (assembly GCF_052936295.1). Lineage (NCBI taxonomy): Bacteria > Bacillati > Actinomycetota > Actinomycetes > Pseudonocardiales > Pseudonocardiaceae > Saccharothrix > Saccharothrix sp. DSM 118769. The sequence goes on from NZ_CP193627.1 coordinate 5,698,700, forward strand.
AACACCGACGCCAACTCGTCGGCCGGTGACCCCTCAGCCGCCATCCACGTCCCCTGTCCTGATCGTCGCCGCACAGGTGCCTACCCGCCGGTGCGCGGCCCAAACCCGCCCACCGGGCGACCGGCCGGCGCAGGTCGGTCACCGGGGGGCGCGGATCGCGGCGGAACGGGTCAGCCCGCGAGCCGGCCGCGCCCCGGCGCGCCCGCGCCGTCGAGCAGTTGCCCGGCCTGCGCCGCGTACGCCGCGTCGACCAGGACGTCGTAGCTGTCGGCGCGCATCCCCGCCACCGAGGAGAAGTCCCGCCGACCGCCCGTCATCGCGTGCCCGATCATCCCGAGCACCGCGCCCAGGACCGCGCCGAAGACCGCCCCGTACAGGGCGAGCAGCAGGCCCGACACCAGCGGGTCCACCCAGTTGAACAGGCCGAACAGCCAGCCGAACAGGGCGCCGAGCACCGCACCGGACACGGCCGACTGCCCCGCCGCCCGCCCGGTGGTCAGCCGACCGGTGACCTGTTCGAAGCTGCTCAGCCCCCGTCCCACGATCGCGGTGCGCTCCACCGGGAAGCGCTGGTCCGAGAGGTGGTCCACCGCGCGCTCCGCGTCGGCGTAGGTGGGGTAGGAACCGACCACCACCTGCCCCGCCGCGTCCTGCGACCGCGCTGCTGCCTGCTCGTGCCACGACCTGGTCACCGTGCGCCTCCTGACCTCGACGGGACGTGCGTCCGCCGTAGGTCTTCCCGCCGCGTCCTGTTCTAACCGAGCCGCGTGGGGCGGGGTGCGCGGGTCGCGGGAGCCGCCGGGGACGTTTGACGTCACCCGGCGGTGGTACAGCCCGGTCCCGGAGCGAGAGGAGGCCCGACGTGGACGAGCGGACCACCTGTCACGTGTCCACCACCGACCTGGGTGGCGGCATCCCGCTGGTCGGCGTGACCGGCGCCCTGGACGCGACGACGTGCGGGCCGGTCGCGGCCGACCTGGACGCCGTCTTCGAGTCGCACCCCACCGCGGTGGTGCTGGACCTGCGCGCGGTGGACTTCATGGGGTCGGCCGGCATCGCGCTGCTGGTCAACGCCCACCACCGGGCGGGCAGGCTGGAGGTCCCCTTCGCCGTGGTCGCGGACACGCGCGGCGTGCTGCGCCCGCTGGGCATGAGCCAGGTCGACAGGACGCTCGCGCTGCACGCCACGGTGGACGAGGCGGTCGCGGCGCTGCGGCTGGCCTCGGCCTGACCCCGGGGCGCGTCAGCCGACCAGGCCCACCGCCCCGTAGCCGAGGTGGTGCGCCGGGCTGCCCGTGGGGACGTCGACACCGGGGCGGGCGCGCCACTCGGGCATCGGGACCACGCCGGGGTGGACCAGCGCCATCCCCTCCAGCAGCGCCTCGACCTCGACCCGGTCGCGCACGTAGAGCTGGTCGACGACGCCCTTGTACGCGTCGATCATGGCGTGGATCTGCACCTTCGCCTCGCCCTCGGCCCGTTCGTCGGTGAGGTGGGACAGCGCCGCGAAGCTGCCCGGCGCGACGCGGTCGCGGTAGCCCTTCACCATGCCCGACGGGTCCTCGTGGTCGCCCACGAACACCATCACGCCGGTCATCACGAGGCCCAGCGGCCGGTCGAGGTCGATCAGGGCGCGCACGCGCGGGTCGTCGAGCAGCTCGCCGGGGCGGCGGGCGTCGGCGCACACCATCGCCGCGTCCGGGTTGTCCGCCAGCAGGAGCTCGCCGTGGTGGCACGCGACCGGGTCGTGGTCGACGTAGACGACCCTGGCCCCGGGCGAACGGGCCTGCGCGACCTCGTGGGTGTTGCCGGCGGTGGGCAGGCCGGAGCCCAGGTCGAGGAACTGGGTGACGCCCTGGTCCAGCATGAACGCCACGGCCCGGCGCAGGAACCCCCGGTTGAACCGGGCGAGCATGTCCATGCTGGGCAGGGTGGACCTGATGCGGTCCGCGCGGGCGCGGTCGGCGGCCAGGTTGAACGTCCCGCCGAGGTAGTAGTCGTAGATGCGGGCGATGTTGGCGGTCTCGGGGTCGAACACGTCGTGCCTCCTCGGGGAACGGCGGACCGGCCGGCGGCGCCGTGCCGGCCGGTCCGCCGCCTGGTCACGCGGACGGTGCGAGCACGCCGGGCACGGGTTCGGGGGCCCGGTCGCGCCGCCGCAGGGCCGCGGCGAGGGCGCCGAGGAAGGCGAGGCCGCCGAGCACCTGGAGGCTGCCGAGGAACACGATCCCCGCGACCGGCGGGATCACGACGCCCATGCCGATCGGCGTGGGGAACATCAGGGCCGCGGTGGCGACCAGGACCAGCCACGAGGCGAGCACACCCGCCGCGTGGCCCGCGCCGCGCCGCTCCCGCGCCCACCACAGCCACGCGGCCAGGGCCGGCACGACCCAGACCCAGTGCTGCGGCCACGAGATCGGCGAGATGAGCAGCCCGGTGACCGCGCACGCCAGGGCGCCCGCCGCCTCCAGGCCCCGGCGGCTCGCCCACGCCGAGACCAGCAGGCCGGACGCGCCGACGACGAGCGCGAGGAGCAGCCACACCCACTGCGCGCTCAGGAAGCCGGGCAGCTGGGCCAGGACGCCGCGCATCGACTGGATGAACGGCGCGGCGCCGGGCGGCACCATCCGGTCGGTGTCCAGCACGTGCTCGGTCCAGAAGCTCACCGACGCGCCGGGCAGCGCGAGGAACCCGACCACCGCGGTCGCCGCGAACGTCACCGCGGTCACGACGGCGGCCCGGGTGCGGCGGGTGAGCAGGAAGTAGGCGACGAAGATCAGCGGGGTCAGCTTGATGCCCGCCGCGATGCCGATGGCGACGCCCTGGAAGCGACCCGGCCGCCGGGCCAGGTCGAGGAGGCACAGGAGCATCAGGAAGACGTTGACCTGGCCGAAGCCCAGCAGGTAGAGCACCGGCGTGGTGGGGATGGCGACGGCGGCGGCCAGCACGGCGAACCGGGCGCGCCGCGTCGTCGACGCGGGCGCGAGCAGGCCGAGCGCGAGCCACACCGAGGCGATCAGGGCGACCATCGTGGCGAACGTCCACAGCGCGAACCCGACCTCGACGCTCACCAGCCCCAGCGGGGCCAGGGTCAGCGCGGCGAACGGGGGGTAGAGGAACTGGTAGCCGTCGCCCGTGGCCACCTCGAACGGCGACGCGCCGTCCAGCACCGCCGCGCCGCCGATCCGGAACGCGGCGAAGTCGTTGGCCATGACCGGGAACGGGATGCTGTTCTCGAAGGCGTGCGCGACCACGACGAGCGCGGTCACGGCGAGCGAGAGCGCGACCGCGACGGCAGCCGTGCCGGAGGGGAACCGCGCGCGGGTCGCCCGCGCGGGCTCGGGTGGTGCCGCTGCTGTCGTGGTCATGCCGGGATCTCCTCGGGGTGCGGTGCGACGGGGACGGGTTCCGGGCGCGCCCGGAACACCCACGAGCTGAGCAGGACGAACCGCCCGAGGGTGCCGACGGCGGAGGAGCCGACCAGCACCGCCAGCTCCAGCCAGCGGGACGGGGACTCGACCGCGGAGTGCAGGACGAGCAGCGCGCCGGAGGTGAACCCGCAGTACAGGCCGAACACCACGAGCGCCTGCACGTGGACCCGCACCAGCGGGCCCGACCGGCTGTCGAAGGTGAACCGGCGGTTGGCCTCGGTGTTGAACAGCGTGCTCACGGTGACCGCGACGAGGTTGGCGACCAGCGGCGGCCACCACGTGCGGAACGCGGTGAACAGGCCCAGGGTCATCAGCGTGGCCACCGACCCGACCAGGCAGAACGACAGCAGGTTGCGCATGCGGGGCATCCCCTTCACGGACAGCACGGCATCGGGGTGGATCGGCTGGGGCGCGGGCCGGAACGGCAGGTCCGCGATGCGCGCCGCGCCGGTCGCCTTGGCCCTGGCCAGCCGGACCAGGCCGCGCAGGTTCGTCGCGGCGGTGCCGGTGACGTTCACCCGGCTGTCGACGTCCTCGACCCAGTCCACCGGCACCTCCAGCACGCGCAGGCCGTTGTGCTCGGCCAGCAGCAGCAGTTCGGTGTCGAAGAACCAGGTGTCGTCCTGGACCCGCGCCAGCAGCGGCCGGATCACGTCGGTGCGCGCGGCCTTGAAGCCGCACTGGGCGTCGCGGAAGCGGGTGCGGTGGGTCAGCCGCAGGAGTGCGTTGTAGACGCGGGAGATCAGCTCCCGCTTGGGGCCGCGGACCGTGCGCGCGCCCGGTGCGAGGCGGGAGCCGACGGCGATGTCCGAGTGGCCCGCGACCAGCGACGCCACCAGCGGCAGCAGCGCGTCCAGGCCGGTGGACAGGTCGACGTCCATGTAGACGACCACGTCGGCCCGGCTGCGCGCCCACGCCGTGCGCACCGCGCGGCCCTTGCCCCGGACGTCCAGGCTGAGCACCCGCACGCCGCGCCACCGCCGGGCGAGTCCTCTCGCGACGGCGGCCGTGCGGTCGGTGCTGGCGTTGTCCACGACGGTGATGACCCAGCCGAACGGCATCCGCTTGGTCAGGTGCTCGTGCAGCACCGCCACGCAGCCGGGCAGGGCCCGCTCCTCGTTGTGGACGGGGACGACGACCTCGACGGTCGCCGTGCCGCGGACCGCGCGGGGGCGCACCGCCCGCACGCGTCTGGAGTGGACCGCGCGCCTCGCCCGCGGGCGGGGCACGCTCCCCCCGGTGGTGTTCCCGTCGTCGGATCGAGGTTCACCAGCAAGCACCCGGCCGCCCATGCGCGCCCCCCTCGCCGCGTCGGAGACACAAGGAGGCTACGACCGCACACCGGCGGCGACCTTCTTCAAAAGTGCGGTTGACACCCCCCGCGGGCGGTGGTAGTTGCACTGCGAAACCACTACGGGGGTCCGCAGGTGGCGGCCGGCGCACCACCGATCGGCGCACCACCGGGCGGGCCGGCGCAGGTCGGGTCGGCGGGTGTCACCCGGTCGGGTGACGGGTCAGCCGGCCCGCTCCACGAGGGCGGCGGCGTAGGCGGCCTCGATGCGGGCCCGCACGGTCGGACCGCCCGGCGACGGCCGGTGCCGCGCCCCCGGGCCGAGGTGCTCCTCGCGCAGCTCGTCCATGAACTCCTCCCACAGCGGGGGGCCGCCGCTGTCGAGCACGCGCATCCGGGCGGCGTACTCGTCGGTCGCCGGCAGGTGCCGCAGCCCCCACGAGCCGAGCTGCACGATCAGCGGGACGAGCTGGATCGCCTGCTCGGTCAGCGAGTAGGTGATCTTCTGCTTGTGCGCGGGGTCGCCGGAGCGGACGAGCAGGCCGTGCTCGACGAGCGAGGTGAGCCGGTCGGACAGGATGTTCGAGGAGATCCGCTCGGGACCGGTCAGCAGCTCGCGGAAGTGCCGGGCGCCGACGAACACGACGTCGCGCAGCACGAGGAGCGTCCAGCGGTCGCCGAGGACCTCCAGCGACAGGTTGACCGGGCACCCCGATCGCACGTCCTTGCGCACGGCGCACTCCAACGCTGTTCCCGAACCGGGCACTCCGGTTGCACTCCTGAACCAGTCTCTCCTACGGTATGACCGATTGCAATACGAGAGCAGTTGGGAGACTCCGATGGGGCCCAGGGCGAACCTTCCCGAAGTGGTGTCGCGCGAGGAGTGGCTCGCCGCCCGCAAGGAGCTGCTGGACAAGGAGAAGGAGCTGACCCTGGCCCAGGACCGCGTCAACGCCGACCGCCGGCGGCTGCCGATGGTGCGCGTCGACAAGGACTACTCGTTCGTCGGACCCGGGGGGAAGGTCGGCCTGGCGGACCTGTTCGAGGGCCGCCCGCAGCTCGTGGTGCACCACCTGATGTGGACCTACCGGGTCGACGGGGACGGTGTCGAGCACCCCGGCGACATCGCCTGCTCCAGCTGCTCCACCATCGCCGACGGCATCCCGAAGCTCACCCAGCTGCACGTCCGCAGCACCACGCTGGTGGGTGTCTCGCGCGCGCCGCACGACAAGATCGAGGCGTTCCGCGAGCGGATGGGCTGGACGTTCCCCTGGTACTCCAGCTGGGGCGACGACTTCAACTACGACTTCCACGCGACCGTGGACGACCGGGTCGCGCCGGTGCTGCTCAACCACCGCACGGAGGAGGAGCTGGCCGAGGCCGGCAAACCGTGGGGCGAGAACATGCGCGGCGAGTGGCCCGGCGTCAGCACCTTCCTGAAGGTGGACGACGAGGTGTTCCACACGTACTCGACGTTCGGCCGCGGCATCGAGCAGTTCATCGGCGGCAACCAGTACCTCGACCTGACCGCGCTCGGCCGGCAGGAGGCGTGGGAGACCCCGAAGGGCCGCGCCGCGCCGCTGGGCCTCCAGGCCGGCGGGCCGGGGATGCGGCTGCCCGACGAGTACGACCTGTTCCGGGCGCGCCCGATCTGACCGGCGTTCGGCACGCCGGGAGAAGCGGGGCCGCCGCCGGACCCCGCACGCTGGTGGGATGCGCATCGCGGAGCTGAGCCGGCGGACGGGCGTGAGCGTGCCGACGATCAAGTTCTACCTGCGCGAGGGCCTGCTCGCGCCGGGCGCGTGCACCGCCCGCAACCAGGCGCGCTACGACGAGGCGCACGAGCGGCGGCTGCGCCTGGTGCGCGCCCTGGTCGAGGTGGGCGGCCTGTCGCTCGCCGCGGTCCGCGAGGTGCTGACCGCGGCGGACGACGGGGTGCCCGCCCTGCTGGGCCGCGTGCGGCGGCAGGCGGTGGCGACGGCGGCGGGAGCGGGCTCGGGCGCCGGCGGCGGGCGGGCGGACGCCGAGGTGGCCCGGCTGATCGCCCGGCGCGGCTGGTCGGTGGACGCCGCCCACCCGGCCGCGCGGGCGCTGGCGCGCGTGCTGGAGACGGCCGCGCTGCTGGGGCACGACGATTTCACCGCGCTGGTCGACCGCTGCGCGTCCGCGTGCGAGGAGCTGGCCGCCGCCGAGGTCGAGTCGCTGGCCGGGCGGTGGACCGGGGCCGACCCCGTCGCGGGCGTGGTGGTCGGCACGGTGCTCGGCGACGCGGCGGTCACCGCCCTGCGCAGGCTGGCCCAGGCCGACGCGTCCCGGCGCGTCTTCGGCGGGGCGGGCTGACCGCGCCCGCCCCGGCCGGGTGTCGCCGGCCGGGGCGGACCCGCGGGCTCAGAGGAACTGCGTGTTCGGCTCCAGCCCGCAGTTCACCCGGCCGAACAGCTCGAAGTTCGTGTCCGGGTGCATGATCGAGTGCAGGCTGGAGGTCTGCACGTCGCGCGCGATGCGCTGGATCGGCACCGTGTGGTGCACCGACGACCCGCCGCTGGCGTTGTTCAGGATGTCCACGGCCTCCTTGGCGCGCAGGCACGTGGCCCCCATGTCCAGGCGCACCTGCACGCGCTCTCGCACCGACCACGGCTCGCCCGGCGCCTTCCCGTCCACCAGGCCCGCCGCGCGGTGCAGGTGGAAACCGGCCTCGTCGACGCGCAGCGCGGCCTTGGCGACCTGCATGTGCGTCAGCGGGGCGTCGGCCTGGTGCTCGTAGTCCGTGTAGGTGATCTTGCGCGTGGGCAGCCGCTCCATGAAGGCCGCGTCGGCGGCGCGGGCCAGGCCGTAGGGCGTCGCGGCGACCACCGCGCACGCCCACGGCATGAACGGCACCTGCCACCGGCGCGACGCCGCGTTCAGCTCCGACAGGTGCCGCCCCTCGGTGAGCAGCGGGATCATCGGCAGGATGCGCGCTTGCGGCACGAACACGTCCTCCGCGACGGTGGACACGCTGCCCGTGCCGCGCATCCCGGAGGTGTGCCAGTCGTCGACGATCTCCAGGTCCTCCATCGGGATCATCACCATGATCGGCTGCGGCTCCTCGCCGTCGGCGGCCAGGACGGCGGCGTGCGCGTTCCAGGTCGCCTGCCGGGCCCCGGTGTTGAACACCCACCTGCCGTTGAGCACGATGCCGCCGTCCACGGGCACGCCGACCGCCGTGGGGCCGAACGTGCCGCTGATCCGGACGTCGCCGTCGCCGAACACCTCGTCCTGCGTGGCGTCCGGGAACAGGCCCGTCAACCAGGTGCTGATGTTCCACACCGTGGCCACCCAGCCGGTCGCGCCGTCGCCCTTGGCGATCTCCGCGAGCACGTCGACCAGGGTGGTCGTGTCGACCTCGTAGCCGCCGTAGCGGGCCGGGAGGGTCAGCCGCAGCAGGCCGGCGTCGCGCAGGGCGGAGACGGTGTCCTCGTGCAGGACGCGGTTCTCCTCCTGCCAGATCGCGTTCTTGCCGAACAGGGGCGCCAGATCCGCCGCCCGGCCGATGAGTTCCTCCCGCGAAGGTGCGGCACTGGTGTCCATGAGCGCTCCGTAACGTGTCCGCCCGACCGGGGCCGGGGCAGGGGGTGTGGGGCGGTCGACCGGGGCGTCGTGCGGTGGGCTGTCCGGTGGGCCGCAGACCGATCGTGGCACCGGGGTGCCGCGCGGCGCTTGTCCCAGCGTGCCCAGTCGCCCGGGTCCCCGGCGACCGTCCACAGCGGACCGGTCGTCAGGTCCCGACCGCGGTCCAGGTGGAGTCCTTCAGGGCCGACCGCTCGACGGCGTCGAGCACGAGCTGGACCTGGAGCGCGTCGGCGAACGACGGGGTCGGGTCCTCCCCCGCCGCCACGGCGGCGATGAAGTCGCGCAGCTCGTGGGTGAAGCTGTGCTCGTAGCCCAGGGCGCAGCCGGACGGCCACCACGCGGACATGTAGGCGTGCTCCGGCTCGGTGGCGAGGATGCGGCGGAAACCGCTCTCGGTCCGCTGCGCGGTGGCGTCGTGGAACTCCAGCTCGTTCAGCCGCTCCAGGTCGAACGCGAGCGAGCCGAGCGAGCCGTTGACCTCCACCCGCAGGGCGTTCTTGCGGCCGGTGGCGAACCGGGTGGCCTCGTAGGTGGCGACCGCGCCGCCGTTCAGCCGGGCCGTGAACAGCACGGCGTCGTCCACCGTGACCGGCCCGAACTCGGGCTTCTCCGGGGTGCTGGTGAGCAGCGGTCGCTCCTTGACGAACGTCTCGGTCAGCGCGCTGACCCCGGTGACCCGCTGACCGGTCACGTACTGGGTCAGGTCGACGATGTGCGCGCCGATGTCGCCGAGCGCGCCGGAGCCCGCCCGGTCCTTCTGCAGCCGCCACAGCAGCGGGACGCCCGGGTCGGCGACCCAGTCCTGGAGGTAGACCGCGCGCACGTGCCGGATCGTGCCGAGCCGGCCGTCGGCGACGAGCTGCCGCATGAGCGCGACGGCCGGGAACCTCCGGTAGTTGTAGCCGCACGCCGAGCGGACGCCCGCCGCGCCCGCCCGGACCGCCGCGTCGGTCATGGCGCGGGCCTCGTCGACGGTGTTGGCCAGCGGCTTCTCGCACAGCACGTGCTTGCCCGCGGCGAGCGCGGCGGTGGAGATCTCGGCGTGCAGGTCGCCGGGGGTGCACACGTCGACGACGTCGATGTCGTCGCGCGCGACCAGCTCGCGCCAGTCGGTCAGGTGCTCCTCCCAGCCCAGGCGGTCGGCCGCCGCGGCGACGTTGCCCTCGTCCCGGCCGCAGATCGCGACGGTGCGGGCGTGCAGCGGGAGGTCGAACACCCGGTTGACCGTCCGCCACGCCAGGGAGTGCGCGGTGCCCATGAACGCGTAGCCCACGAGGCCGATCCGCAGCTCTTTCTTGTCCACGACAGACCCTTTCCCGTGCGGAACCCGGGCGGTCGGTCCGCCCGGGCTCTCGTTGGTGGTGGAAGGGGCGGTGGTGGACGACCCCGGCGCCGCGCGACCCCGGCGGGGGTCGGTCAGCCGGCCGGTGCCGGTTCCGCCGCCCCGGTGGCCGCCGGCCGCTTCAGGCGACCGGTGACCCAGGCGATCGGGATGGTGACGACGCCGAGGGCGATGCCCGCGACCACCGCGCCGGAGGGGCCGGAGCCGCTCAGCGCCATGCCGCCGACGACCGAGCCGAGCGCGATGCCCGCGTTGGCCGCCGAGGCGGGCAACGACGAGGCGAGCTGGCTGCCCGGTCCCGCCAGCTCCAGCACGCGGTACTGGAACGCCGGCACCGCGCCGAGCGCGAACACGCCCCAGGCCAGCAGCGCGAGCACCACCACGAAGGCGATCGAGCCGCCCAGCAGCAGCAGGAGCATCGCGGCGGTCGCGCCGACGCAGCCGACCAGCATGGCGCGCGGCGCGCCGCTGTCGGCGAACCGGCCGCCGCCGAACGAGCCCACCGCGGTGGACACGCCGTAGGCGAGCAGGAACACGCTGAGCACCGCGCCGGAGACGCCGGTGACGCCCTCCAGGAACGGCACCACGTAGGTCAGCGCCGCGTACAGCGAGGCGAACATCAGGAAGCCGAGGCCGAGCACGGCCAGCACGCGCGGGGCGAAGGCGTGCCGCGCCTGGTCGCCCGCGCCGACCGCGTCGGTGGCGGGCAGCGGCGGCACGACCGCGGCGGTGGCCGCGCACGCGACGGCGCTCAGCACGACGATCGCGACGAACGACTCGCGCCACCCCAGCGCCTGGCCGACCAGGGTGCCCAGCGGCACGCCGGCCGCGGCGGACACCGCGAAACCGGAGAACACCACCGAGATGGCCCGGCCCGCGCGCTCCGGCGGCACGACCGCCATGGCCGCCAGGAAGGCGACCGCGACGAACAGGCCGTGCAGCGAGCCGGTGACCGCCCTGGCCACCACGAACGGCGCGAACCCGTCGGTCAGCACCGGGACCAGGTTGCCCAGGGCGAACAGCAGGACCGAGCCGACGAGGACGAGCCGCTTGTCGAACCTGATGGTGAGCGCGGTCAGCAGCGGACCGCCGAGGGCCACGCCCAGCGCGTACGCGGTGACGAGCGTGCCCGCCGCGGGGACGGAGACGCCCAGGTCGTCGGCGATGAGGTTGAGCACGCCGACCATGAGCAGTTCCGCCGAGCCCAGCACGAACGTCCCCAGGAACAGCGTCGCCAGCACGACGTTGCCCCTGCCGTTGCCCGTCACCGTCTGCCGGTCACCCATGTGCACCTTCCTTGACTGCCGTCGAGTCTGGGCGGCGACCCGCGGCGGGAGCACCTTCCACCGTGCTCAGCGGAATCCCGGGACAACCGCTTGCATTTCGCAACCAGTTGTACGGTAGCAGGGCGGTGGTAAACTGCAACCAGCTGGAGGTGGTCATGATCGACGAGCCGCGGTCGGGCTGCCCGGTCAACGCCGCCGTCGAGGTGCTGGGCGACCGGTGGACCCTCATCGTGCTGCGCGACATCATGTTCGCGGACCGCCGCCACTTCCGGGCCCTGCAACGGGAGTCCGAGGAGGGCATCGCCTCCAACATCCTCGCCTCCCGCCTGCGCAACCTGGTCGCGGCCGGCCTGCTCACCCACGACGACGCCGGCGCCGGGCGGCGCGCGACGTACAGCCTCACCGAGGCGGCCATCGAACTGGTGCCCGTGCTGGCCGAGCTGGGCTGGTGGGGCCTGCGGCACCGCCCCACGACGCCGGAGCTGCGGGTGCGGGCCGAGGCGCTGCACGAGGGCGGTCCCCCGATGTGGCGCGAGGTCATGGACGACCTGCGGGAACGCCACCTCGGCGTGGCCACCGCCGACTCCTGAGCCCTCCTCAGCGGGCGAGGTCCCGGTAGGACCCCTCCAGCACGTCCTCCAGCAGGCCGACCTCCCGCGTCGTCCAGCCGAAGACCTCCTCCGCCCGGGACGGGTCGAGCGTGATGGCGCGCTCCAGCACCCCCGCCAGCGGGCCGAACTCCGCCGCCGCCCGCTCCGGCGACAGCGGACCCGGGTCGGCCCCGGTCAGCGCGGCGACGGCCTCGGCCAGGTCCCGCACCCGCGGCAGCGCCCGGGAGGCCGCGTTGACCACCCCGCCGACCGGCCGCTCCAGCGCCGCCAGGTACAGCCGGGCCAGGTCGTCGACGTGCACCGGGGACCACGGGTTCTCCCCCGTGCCCACGTAGGGCGCGGAGCCGGACCGCTGCGCCGCGCCGATCATCGCCTGCACGAGCGCCGACCCGCCGCGGCCGTGCACGAGCCCGCCGCGCAGCACCGTCGCCGTCACGTCCGCGGCGGCGAGCACCTGGCGCTCGCCGTGCAGCTTGAACACCTGCGGCGAGCCCTCGTCGACGGCGTCGCCCTCGGCGGGCGGCCCGCCCACCGCGTCCGGGTAGACCAGGGCGGTGCTCGCGTAGACGAACCCGCGCCCGCCGTCCAGCGCGCCGAGCAGCGCGCCCAGGGCCGGTTCCTCCACGGCGCGCATCGCCGGTTCGGCGTAGTCGACCGCCGCGTGCACCACGGCGTCCGCGCCCGCCGCCGCGTCGCGCAGCACGTCGAGGTCGGCCAGCCCGCCGCGCACGACCTCCGCGCCCAGCGCGCCGACCCGCTCCGCCGCCCGGTCCGACCGGGCGAGCGCGGCGACGTGGTGACCGGCCGCGAGCAGGTGCTCGGCGACCACGCCGCCGACGTAACCGCTCGCCCCGGTGATGAAGACCTTCATGCCGTACTCCCCTTCGTCCTCGGTGCCGCCGCGCGGGAGGGGTGTCCGGACCTCGGCCCGGGCACCCCTCCCGCGGTGGGCTACACGTAGACCGTGTTGGGCTCCAGGCCGCACAGGACGCGGCCGTAGGTCTCGGTGTTGGTGTCCGGGTTGATCAGCGCGTGCAGGTTCACCGCGTTCATGTCGTTGACGATCCGGGGCAGCGGGGTGGCGCGCCCGAAGATGGCGCTGCCGCCGCTGGCCGAGAACAGGATGTCCACCGCCTCCTTCGCGAGCTTGGACGCCTGGCCCCAGTCGACGCGGACCTGCGTGCGCTCCTCCAGCTTCCACGGCTCGCCGTTGAGGCACTTCTCGTCCACCAGGGCGGCGCACCGCTCGGCGTGGAACCGGGCCGCGTCGATCTTCAGGCGCGCGGTGCCGACCTGGAGGTGGGTGATCGGCGCCTCGCTCTGCTTCTCGTAGAACGTGTAGGTGATCTTGCGGTCGGGCAGGCGCTCCAGGAACACCTCTAGCGCGGCCTCGGCCAGCCCGATCGGGGTGCCCGCGCCGGACGCCGCCGCGACCAGCGAGGTCGGCGTGCGGTACATGACCGAGTCCGCGTTCGCCCGGGACAGCGACTGCGGGATCATCGCCGCGGCCATCGGGATGACCCGGTGCTGCGGCACGAACACGTCCTTGGCCAGCGTGGTGATGCTGCCGGTGGCCTTCAGGCCGGAGGTGTGCCAGTCGTCCACCAGCTCCAGGTCGGACATCGGCACCAGGGCCATGATCGGCTCGGGCTCGGCGTCCGGGCGGATCAGGATCGCCGCCACCTCCTGCCAGTGGGCGTGCAGCGCGCCGCTGGCGAACTTCGACGGTCCGTTGAGGACGATGCCGCCGTCCACCGGCGCGGCCATGACGCTGGGCGTGCTGGACCCGCACACCCGGACGTCCTCGGTCGCGAACACCTCGTCCTGGGCCTCGTCGGGGAACATGCCGGTGATGTAGGTCGGGGTCCAGTACACGCTGATCGTCCAGGACAGGGACCCGTCGGCGCGCGCCAGCTGCGCGCCCACGTCCACCAGGGTGCTGGTGTCGACCTCGTACCCGCCGTAGCGCTTGGGGCGGCGCAGCTTGAACAGCCCGGCCTCGGCGAGCAGGTCGATCGCCTCGGGGTGCAGGCGCCGGTTCTCCTCCATCCAGGCCGCCTTCTCGCGGAGGGCGGGCACCAGCTCGGCCACGCGGTTCACCAGTTGCTCTCGCGTCGGACTTTCCACGGTCGGCACCATCGCTTTCGTCGCTCCCAGGACCTAGATGAGGTCGGTGTTGGGCTCCAGGCCGCAGCGGACGCGGCCGTAGAGCTCCAGGTTCGTGTTCGGGTGCAGGACCCCGTGCAGGTTGATGGCCAGGACGTCCCGCTCGATCCGCTGGATCGGCACGCCCGAGTAGATCGAGGACCCGCCGCTGGCGGTCTTGAGGACGTCCACGACCTCCTTGGCGAGCTGGGTGGCCGCGCCCATGTCCACCCGCGACAGGGCCCGCTCCTCCGTGCTCCACGCCTCGCCGGCCAGCACCTTGGTGTCCACCCGCTCGGCCGCGCGGCGCACGTGGAACGCGGCCTCGTCGAGCTTCATCGCCGCCTCCGCCACCTGGAGGTGGGTCAGCGGCGCCTCCTCCTGGCGCTCGTAGCGCGTGAAGGTGATCCTGCGGCCGGGCAGGCGCTCGAAGAACAGGTCCCACGCCGCCCGCGCCACGCCCAGCGCCGGCGCGCTGCCCACCGCGGAGGCCGCCGGCGAGAACGGCGCCCGCCACACCGGCGAGGGCGCGTTGAGCCGTGACCGGTGCTCGCCCGAGGTCAGCACCGGGACCATCCGGACCACCCGCGAGTCCGGGACGAACAGGTCCTCGGCGAGGGTGGTGACGCTGCCGGTGGCCCGCAGGCCCGCGGTGTGCCAGTCGTCGACGACGGTCAGCTCCGAGGCCCGGACGAGGACGGTGACCGGCTCCCGCGCGCCGTCGTCGTGCGCCAGCACGGCGGAGTGGGCGAACCAGCCGCCGTGCAGGACGCCCGAGCAGAACGCCCACTTGCCGTCGAGCCGCACGCCGCCCGCGGTCGGCACGGCCACGCCGGTCGGGCTGACGCTCAGGCCGATGCCCACCCCGCCCATGTCGGGGAAGATCTCGTCCTGCGCCTCGTCCGGGAGCAACCCGGCCAGCCAGCAGCCGTTCATCCACGCGTTGAACACCCAGCCGAGCGACCCGTCACCGCGCGACAGCTCGGCGATGACGTCGACCACGGTGGCCATGTCGGTCTCCAGGCCCCCGTAGCGCGCCGGGACCCGCAGCTTGAGCAGGCCGGCGCCGTCGACCGCCGCCAGCACCTCCGGGTGCAGGCGCCGGTTCTCCTCCATCCACGCGGCGTGCCCGCGGACGAGGCCCACCAGCTCCGCCGCCCGGCGGACGGTGTCCGGCCGCGCCGCCGACTCCGTGATCGTCATCTGCGCTCCTCGGTACGGTGAACTGCACCGACAACTCTGGCGCGGGCCGGTGCCGACCACATCTCCGAGGTTGCCCGACCACCCGGACGGCCCGGGAAGCCGTGCCGACAAAGGAAAAACCCACCGTCCGGAGGGGACGGTGGGCGGTGCCGCGCGTGGTCCGCTACGGCCGGGTGTAGCCGTGCTCCACGATGCCGCGCGCGACGTGGTCGTACTCGGCGGGGTCGTCCGGCACGACCGTGCCGAGGCCGTCGACGTACCGGTTGAACATGCAGAACGCGGCGGCGATGAGCACGGTGTCGTGGATCTCCAGGTCGGTCGCGCCCCGCGCCCGCGCGGCCTCGACGAGGTCGGCGGTCACCTCCTTGCCGGACTTCCGCACCGCGCCCGCGATGTCGAGCAGCGCGCGCAGCTTGCCGCCGATCGGCGCGGTGGCGGGATCGGCGCGCACCAGGCGCACCAGCTCCGCTCCCCCGTCGAGCTGCGCGGCGGCGAACGCCGAGTGCGAGTCGCGGCAGAACGAGCACTCGTTGAGGCCGGACACGTGCGCGGCCACCAGCTCCCGCTCGCCCCGCGACAGGGAACTCGGTCCCCGCAGGAGGACCTCGGCCAGCTCGTTGAGCGGCCCGGCGGTCTCCGGCCGGAACCGGAACAGGCCCGCGATGCCCGGGAACACCGCCTCGTCCACGTCCAGGTGGATGTGCGCCACGGCGCTCACACCCCCCGCACCGGGTCGCCGCTACCGGGCATGGCCGCGCAGCACGAGCAGCGTCGCGCCGGTCGACAGGCCGAAGAACACGTGGCCGAACAGGCTGACCCACTGGGCGTCGCCGACCACGAACACCAGGTCGCGCATCGCCGGGTCGGCCGTGACGCCCAGCCACAGCGGCATGACCAGCAGCGCGCCGACGACCCACCACGCCACCCCGTAGAGCAGGCTCAGCGCGTAGACGGGCACCACGGCGTCGGGCAGCTTCCCGCTCAGCACGCCGAACAGCGCGCCGGCGACCGCCGAGACCACCAGGTGCACGGCGAGGCCGACGACGGCGTTGTCGACGCCGACCAGCAGGCCGACCAGGGGCAGCGTCCCCAGCCCGGCCATCAGCAGCCCGAACACCAGGCCGCCGGCGAGCCCGGCGAGCGCGCCGTGGCGGACGCGCGAGGCCGGTGCGGCGCCCGGTGGCGCGGCGGTGGTCGTGGGCGCAGCGGTTGTCGCGGGCACGGTCGACTCCTTCGTCCGGGGGGCGTCAGTTGTAGGGCATGGTGGGGAACCAGCCGAAGCCGAACAGCGACGGCACGCGCAGGTCCCAGTAGACGAGCAGGAAGACGCCGAGGGCGATGAGCAGCCCGGCGCTGACCGCGGTCGTGCGGCGCGAACCGCCCGCCGACCAGCGCGGGAACCGGCCCCGGGTCACGAGGGCGAGCACGACGAGCACCAGGACGGCCAGCAGCACGTTGCCGACCGACTGGAGCACGAACGCGCCCGCGCCGTAGAGCGGGTTGCCCGACTCCACCGCCGAGCGGAACAGCTTGATGAACAACGGGTAGGGCCGTCCGATGAGGAACGCCCCGACCAGCACGCCGAGCACCACCACGCGGGCCGCGGGCCGGTCGCGGAACGGGTCGCGGACCACGCCGAGCGAGGCCAGGCCCAGCAGGGCCAGGGCCAGGCCGACCACGCCGAACACGACGGACGCCTGGAGCAGGCGCACCGGCACGGACCCTACGGTGGCGGACGACAGCTGCGGCAGCCCCGGCCCGACCAGCACGCCGACCGCGCCGTAGAGCGCCGACACGCCGACCATGCCCGCCGTGAACAGCCCCAGGGGCCGCAGCAGGGGCTTCACCGCGCCGGTCGTCGCGCCGGACGCCTGGCCCATCGGCCCGAGGGACGCGGCCATCGCGATGTTGCACGCGGTGAACGTGCCCGCCAGCCCGGAGACGAACGCGAACACCAGGCCCGAGGCGGTGCCGGCGATCGACACCGCGGCGGCGTCCTCGCCGAGCAGCGCGCCGGCGACGTTCGCGCCGATCACGTGGTCGACGAACTCGTAGGACCAGAGGACGGCGAGCAGCACCCCGGCGGCGGCGCTGCCCGCGATCAGCCGACCCCGCCGGACGGGGCGGTCGATGTCGACGTCGGTTCGGACGTGGGCCACGGCGTTCACCTCGCTGGTTCGGTCCGGTGGTCCCGGCGGACCCACTGTCCGCCGGGCCGCACGGGTGGTGCTACTCCCGGTGTGCTGTCCTGCGGCCGGCGCGCTCCCCCGCCTGCCGGGGCGTCACGGCCCCGGTCTCGGCGAGCCACCGCACGGTGTCCGCGACGGTGTCGGCGAACGGCCGGGGCGCGAGGCCGAGCGTGCTCGCCGCCGGGTCGACGCGGACCGCCGCGCCGACCGTGGCGATCGCCTCGTGCTCGGCCGGGACGTGCCACGGCCAGAGGGGTTGGACGAGGTCGGTGAGCCGGCCCACCGGCGCCATCAGCGCGGCGGGCAGGAACACCGCGGGCAGCGCGCGCCCCGAGGCCCGCCGGACCTCCGCCACGTACTGCCGGGTGGTCAGGTGGTGGCCGGGGCCGAAGTGCGCCCCGGTGACGCCCGGGTCGAGCAGCGCGACGTGCAGCGCCGCGGTGTCCCGCACGTCGCCGATCTGGAGGCCGCCCGCGGGCCACACCGGCATGATGCCGCGCAGGGTGTCGCGCAGCCGCCGCACCTGGTCGCCGAGCTTGGGGTCGTGCGGCCCGAGGAGGGCCGGCGGTCGGCTGACCACCACCGGCGCCCCCTCCCGCTGGTGCCGCCGCGCGATCTCCTCCGAGGCGGCCTTGCTCGCCGCGTACGGCTCGCGCGGTGCGCCCACCGGCGAGTCGTCGCCGATCACCCGCACGCCGGGGCCGAACAGGGCCGCCGTGCTGGACACGTGCACGACCCTGCCCGTCCCGGCGCGGCGGGCGGCGTCGAGCACCACCCCGGTGCCCCGGGCGTTGGTGCGCCGCACGGCGGCGCGCAGGCGGCGGTCGAACGAGTACACCGACGCCGCGTGCACCACCGCGTCCGCGCCGCGCACCGCCGCGGCGACCGACCGCTCGTCGGTCACGTCGCCCACCGCGGCGTCCACCGCGCCGGGCGGCACCCCCAGCGGCCGAAGAGCCGCGTCCACCGCGCCGGTCGCGCGGACCAGCAGGCGGACCCGGTGGCCGGCGCGCACCAGCGCCGCCACCGTGTGCGCCCCGACGAACCCGGTTCCCCCGGTGACGGTCACCAGCACGGTCCCGCTCCTCCCGCTCGACGTCAGACCCGGTGGAACGCGCTGCCGTAGAACAGCAGCGCCCCGCCGCCCGCGCCGCGGCGGCAGTCGAGCACCTCGCCGACGAAGATGGTGTGGTCGCCGCCCTCGTAGCGGTGCACGAGCCGGCACTCCAGCCAGGCCAGGGCGCCGCACAGCAGGGGCGCGCCGCTGCGCGGCCCCTCCAGCCACTCCACCGCGTCGAACTGCTCGGCCCCGAGCGGCCTGCGCTTGTCCGCGAAGTACTCCGCGGTGTCGCGCTGGTCGGCGCCCATGATGGACACCGCGAACCGCCCGGCGCCGTCGATCGCCCGGTGCATCACCGCCGAGCGGGCCACGCAGCACAGCACCAGCGGCGGGTCCAGCGACACGGACGTGAAGGCGTTGGCCGTCATGCCGTGCACGTGCTCGCCCCCGACCGCCAGCACGGTGACCCCGGTCGCGAACAGGGACATGGCCTCCCGCAGCGAGGTCTGCTCCATCGTGGACGCGGACTGCCGCACGGTCATCCCCCCAGCCCGGCGCGCGCGAGCACCGGTGCCCCGGCGTAGGGCGCGAGCGCCCGGCGCAGGTCCTCGGGCACCCGGGCGGGCACGGTGTCGGTGTTCGGGCCGCGCATGCACGCGATCCGCTGGCGCCCCTTGGCGACCAGGACCTCCTGGCCGTCGGTGATTTTGACGTAGTCGAAGCTGAACTGGACCTGCGTCTGGGTCAGCTCCTCCAGCCGCATCCGCACCGACAGCTCGTCGAAGGCGGTGATCTCGGCGAAGAACTCGCACTCGACCTTGAGGGTGAACAGCTTGAGGTCGTCGCGGACCTCGTCCAGCACGGACGGGGCCTTCTCCTTGAGGAACATCTCCCGGCAGCGGCCCTGCCAGCGCAGGTAGTTCACGTAGTACACGTTGCCGACGAGGTTGGTCTCCTCGAACCCGACGGTGTGGCGGATCTCGTAGTAGCTGGTCACGTCAGTCCTCCTTGCCCACGAGCACCGCGAACACCACCGGCTCGGGCCGGCCGTCCACGGTGGTCACCCAGGTGGCGACCCGCGCGTCGCCGGTCGACAGCACCGCCCAGCCGTCCGGGTGGACCCGGTCGACGGTCAGCGCCTGCGTGGTGGACCCGGTCTTGCGCAGGCACTCCAGCGCGCCCCACACCCGCGTCCCGGCCACGTCCGGGGACTCGCCCGCCTCGGCGGCGAGCAGGTCCCGCACGGCGAGCGGGTCGCCGCCCAGCAGCCCGGCCCAGTCGTCCGCGCCGCGCGGCACGACGGTCTCGACGTCCACGGCGAGCGCACCGCCGGCCGCCGCCGCCGCGAACGTCAGGCCCGCGCCGTGCGAGGCGGACACCGCGGCGCCGTCGACCTCGGGCCTGCCGTCGGGCCGGTAGCGGACCTCCACCGGCCGGTCCAGCGCCCGGCTCAGCGCCAGCGCCGTCTGCGCCCGCCGCCCGGGCACCGCGTCGGTCGGGTCGGGCTCGACGACGACCGCGCGGCTGCCGCCCAGGACGCGCTCCAGGGAGCGCTCCAGGTAGGACCCGAGCATGGTCGGCGTCCACGGTCCCGCGCCGTCGCGCTTGCGCACGGCCCGCAGCACCAGGCCCTCCCAGCGCTCGACGAGCCGCCCCTCCGGGTCGCGCACGTCGAGGTCGTAGGTGTAGCTGTCGCCGTCCTGCGCGCGCTCGCGGGCGTCCAGGACGACGTACTCGGCGAGCTGGTCCCCGGGCGCGGCCAGGTACAGCCGTTCCACGCTCTCCGGCAGCAGCGTCGCGTCCGGCACGCAGCACTGGATGGCGTGCATCATCACGTCCCGCGTGCCGGGGTCGGCGAGCAGCCGGTCCTGCGGCAGGAACGGGGCGAACCAGGAGGCGGTGGGCGCGGTGGCGACCTCGGCCACCGCGTGCCGGGCCGAGGCCCGCCGGTAGCCCTGGAGGCGCTGGAACCGCTTGCCCTGGAACAGCACCGAGCCGTACAGCTCGGTGACCGGGTCGACCGGCACGAGCGGCAGCGCGGCGGCCCCGTCGACCGGCTCGCCGGGGACCTCCGGTCGCGGGAACCGCAGCCGGGCCCGGAAGTGGTCGGCGGAGAACCCGGTGTCCTCGGACCGGATGACCACGTCCACGGTCCCCGCGCCGCGGGCCAGCGCCGCCAGCCGCACGGTCAGCGTGCCGCCGGGCCGCACCACCACCGGCCGCAGGAACCGCACGTCCTCCAGCACCGGCGGCGCGTCGTGCCCGGTCAGCGCGGCGGCGACCTGGGTCATCGCCTCCATGCCGATGACCGCCGGGAACAGCAGGTCGCCCTCCAGCAGGTGGTCGCCCAGGTAGGGGTCGCTGGTGTCGGACAGCTCGGCCTCGGTGACCAGCTCCACGCCCGGGTAGTGCACCACCACGCGGTCCACGAACCGGGTCAGCGGCAGCTCGGCGCGCTCCTGCTCCAGCGTGGGCAGCCCGGCGGCGCGGCCGGAGACGACGAGCACGGGACCGACCTCCGGGTCGGCCAGCACCTCGCGCAGCACGGCGATGCCCGCGTCGGTGGAGATGGGCGTGATGCCGTCGCGCACCAGGGCCTCGACGACGCCCAGCCGCTCCCCCATGCCCGCGCCGGACCAGACCGACCACTCCAGCGCCAGCACGCGCGCCGCCGGGTGCTCCCGCCCGAACCGGACGGTCAGCTCGGTCATCCAGTCGTTGGCCGTGGCGTAGTGCGCCTCGCCGCGCAGGCCGGCGCGGCCGATGATGCTGCCGAAGGTGATCAGCAGCTTGACGCGGTCGGCGTTCACGGCGGACAGCACCGCCTCCAGACCGGTGGTCTTCGGGGCGAGGGTGGCGCGGAAGTCCTCCTCGGACAGGCCGGTCAGCGCGCGGGGCTCGTTGCGGCCCGCGCCGTGCAGCACGGCGGTGACCTCGCCCAGCTCCTCGCGGAACCGCTCGACGGCGGCGGCGACCTGCTCGGCGGAGGTGACGTCGGCGCGCTCGTAGCGGTGCGCGATGCCGGCGGCGGTCATCCGGGCCAGGTTGGCGGCCAGCTCGGCGTCCTGCTCCGGGTCGGCGCGGCCGACCAGGGCCAGGGACGCGCCCGAGTCGCCGGCGATGGCGATGGCGCACTCTGCGGTGATGCCCTTGCCGCCGCCGGTGACCAGCAGGACGTCGCCGGGCTCCAGCGGTGTGCCGCTCGTGCCGGCGGCGGTCGTGCCGGTGCCCGTCGTGCCGGTGCCGGTCGTGCCGGCGGCGGGCACGGCGGTGTGGGGCACGGCGGTGAGCACCGGCACGGTCCGCGTGCCGTCGGCGTCGTAGCGGACCTGGGAGAAGCCGGTCGTCGCGGCCACCTCGGCGACGACCCGGGCCACCGCGTCGGCGTCGCCGGCGGGCCCGGGGGCCAGGTCGACCACCGTCACCGGGAGGTGCGGGGCCTCCAGGTGCAGCGTGCGGGCCAGGCCGGACGCGCCCAGCTCGTGCTGCACGACCGCCAGCCGCCGACCGGAGGCCAGCGCGTCGCGCGCCGCCGTCAGGAACAGGCCCACGTGCGCGTCACCGCCTTCCGGCGGCAGGAGCAGCAGCACGCCGTCGCCGGGCAGCGCGGTCGCCAGCGGCCCGGCCAGCGGGTGCCCCTCGGGCGCGTGCACCGACCAGTCGCCCGGCGCGGCGGGCGCGACGGGGGCGAGCGGGCGTTCGACGTGCCGGACCAGGAACGGGCGCACCCACGGCGCCACGCCGGGCACCTCGCCGGCGGCCTGCTCGTCGTCGTGCGCGGTGGCGGCCAGCTCGTCGATCAGCTCGGCCAGCTCGCCCAGCCGCACGGTGGCGAAGTTCGGCGTGGCCTCCAGCGCCGGGCGGCCCATGCCGCGGGTGACCTCGTTGACGAGCTGGCCGACCGTGATGGAGCTGAGGTGCAGGTCGTCCAGCGGGTGGGTGGACGCGGTGACGGCGTCGAGCGGCAGCTCCACGCGCTCCGCGGCGAGCCGCCGCAGCAGGTCCAGGGTGGACTCGCCACCGCCCGCCGGGGACCCGGACGTCCCGGCGGGCACGGCGGTGCCCCCCGTCTCGGCCGGCTCGGTCGGCAGCAGGGCGGCGTCCAGGGCGGGCGCGGTCTCGCAGGGGCTGGCCAGGAACGTCATCGCGCCGTCCAGCGGCAGGTCGCGGACGACCCGGTCGCCGAACAGGGCGTCGGTGCGAACCGGCACGCCCAGCGCGTGGGCCGCGGCGACGACGGTCAGCAACGGTGTCAGGGAGGCGCTGTCGGTGTCCACGGCCAGCACGGGCTTGCCGGGGGCGATCTGCTCCAGCAGACCGGTCAGGACGCGCCCGGGACCGACCTCGACGACCAGGTCGGCGGTGGCGGCGGCCTGGGCGGCGGCCTCGTGGAACCGGACCGGCAGGGTGATCTGGTCGCGCAGCAGCGCGCGCAGGTCGGTGTCGGCCGCCAGCACCCCGCCGGTGACCGAGGAGTACACGGGGCGGATCAGCCGGCCCAGGTCGAAGTCGAGCAGCCGCTCGGCCATCGCCTCGGCCGCCGGGGCGACCAGCGGCGAGTGGAAGGCGTGCGAGACGGCCACGCGGGTGGCGTGCACGCCGGCGGCGCGGGCCACCGCGCACACCCGGTCCACGGCCTCGGCCGGGCCGGACAGCACGGTCTGCGCGGGACCGTTGTAGCCCGCGACCACGACGTCCTCGCCGGCGGCCAGCTCCAGGGCGCGCTCCGGCCCGGTGGCGAGGCCCGCCATCGCACCACCGCCGCGGCTCGCGTTCGCCATGACGTGCCCGCGCTCGACGGCCAGCCGCAGCACGCGGCCCGCGTCGAGCGCGCCGCCCCAGTGCAGGGCGGTCAGCTCGCCGAGGCTGTGGCCCACGGCCGTGTCGGCCTCCACGCCCAGCTCCCGCAGCACCCGCAGCGCGGCCAGCGAGCCGGCGACGATGCGCGGCTGCGCGACCTCGGTGGCGACCTGGTCGCCGCCGGTGGGCAGGCCCGCGTCGCGGAAGACCTCCTCGGCGGCGGCGAAGCGGCGCCGGACCGCGCCGACCGCGCCGCGCCCGGACCCCTGGCCGGGGAACAGGAACGCCACCCGGGGCGCCTCCGGCCGGTCGTCGAGGAACACGCCGTCGACGGCGTCGAGAACGGTCGCGCCCCGGTCGGCGGCGTCGATCAGCCTGCCGACGCCGCGCTCGGCCTCCTCGGGCGCGCGGGCCACGACGGCGGCCCGCAGCGGCGCGCCGGTCAGCCGCGCGGCCAGCGCCGCCGCCAGGTCGCCCAGCTCGGCGAACGCCAGCTTCGGCAGCAGCGCGGCGACCTCCGCCAGCCGGGCCTTGAGCGTCGCGCGGTCGCCGGCGTCGAACAGCAGCACCTCGGCGTCCTGGCGGCCCGCGACCACCTCGGTGGTGCGCTCGTCGAGCCGGTCGCGGCGGGGCGCGTCGGGCGCGGCCTCCAGCGCGATGTGGGTGTTGATGCCGCCGAAGCCCATCGCGGACACGCCGGCGCGCACCGGGCGGTCCGCCGGCCACAGCTCGGCCTCGCGCGGCACGTACAGCACGGCGTCGTCGGCGGTCAGCTTCGGGTGCGGGTCGTACTGCCCGGTGCCCGGCGGGATGACCTGGTGGTGCACCGCCAGCGCGGCCTTGATCAGCCCGGCGACGCCGGCCGCCGCCTTGGTGTGCCCGAAGTTGCCCTTGACGCTGCTCAGCGCGGCCGGGCGGGCGGCGGGGTCGGCGGCGCGGCGGGCGGAGGACAGCGCCTCGATCTCGGTCTCGTCGCCCAGCGCGGTGCCGGTGCCGTGGCCCTCGAAGTAGGAGACGGTCTCCACGCCGTACCCGGCGCGGCCGTAGGCCCGGTGCAGCGCCAGGCGGTGCCCCTCCGCCTCGGGGCGGGTGATGCCGCCCTTGCCGTCGGAGGACAGGCCCCACCCGGCGATGGTCGCGTACACGCGCAGGCCCCTGGCCAGCGCGTCGTCCTCGCGCAGCAGCACCAGCGCGCCCGCGCCCTCGCCGGGCCAGAACCCGTTGGAGTCCTTGTCGTAGACCTTCATCTCGCGCCGGGCCAGCGCGCCGGTCTTGGCGAAGCCGATGACCTCGAAGGGGTCGATCGACAGGTCGACGCCGCCCGCGATCGCCACGTCCAGGTCGCCCTCGACGAGGGACTTCGCGGCGGTGGCGACCGACAGCAGCGACGAGGAGCACGCGCCGTCCACGGTGTAGCCGCCGCCGTGCAGGTCGAAGTGGTTGCAGATGCGGCCGGCGATGGTGTTGGCCAGGCCGCCCGCCAGCGAGTCCTCGTCGATCGGCGGGAACGGGGCCTTGTACTGGACCTCCAGGTCGCGCAGGAAATCCGCCGTCTCGTCCTCGGGCCAGCCCTTCGCGGTCAGCGCGGCGGCGACCGTGCGCCGGACGTAGGGCCAGCGCAGGCGCATGATGTTGGCGCGGGAGAACTCGCCGGTCAGGCTGTTGCCGAACAGGACGCCGGTGGTGCGCCTCGGCAGCCCCTCGCCGTCCGGGAAGCCCGCGTCGGCCAGCGCGTGCGCGGCGACGTCCAGGGCCAGCCAGTGCGTCGTGTCCGTGGCGCGGAACGTGCTGCCCGCCACCCGGTAGCGCACCCGGTCGAACTCGAAGTCGCGCAGCACCGCCGCCATCGCGGAGTAGAAGCGGTCCGGCGCCTCGGGGTCCGGGGAGTAGTAGTCGGCCCGGTTCATCCGTTCGTCGGGCAGCCTGCGGAAGGCCCGTCGCCCGGCCAGGACGTTCTCCCAGAGCTCCCCGGTGGAACCGGCATCGGGGTAGCGCAACCCGATCCCGACGATTGCGATCCGCTCACTGCTCATGCTTTCACCGTCTCCGTGACCATCGGGTTCCAGTCTGAGGAATGCCGTTGTGCGGAAATGCGTCGAACGCACGAACGGCGGTTCCGGGAATGCGCGCCAACCGATGGTGCCGGACGCGAGGACGGCGTTGCTTCTCCGGATGTGCCCTCTGACCTGCGCTTTTAGAATAACAGCGTGATTTGTTTTTCCGAGTGGCCGCTCACCGGACCCGGCCGCCACCGTGCGGTTGTCCGAAGCGCGCGTGCCGGGTGCGCAATTCCGGAGAAGCATTCCGGCCGCCCGGCCGGGATGCTGTGCGGACCCGACGAGAGGACACCCGTGCCCATCCCCACCGAACCCATCGGCAGCGTGCCCCGCCCCGCCGAGCTGATCCGCGGCCACCGGGAGCACGCGGAGGGGCGCATCGACGACGCCGCGCTCCGGGAGCTGGTCGACGCGGCGCTGGAGGACACGGTGCGCCGCATGGAGGCCACCGGGTCCCCGGTCGTCACCGACGGCGAGCAGGACAAGCCGAGCTTCGTCACCTACCCGCTGGCGGGCCTGCCGAACCTGTCGCCCGACGGCGCGGTGATCCCGTTCGCCGACGGCCACACCCGGCAGCTGCCGGTGCTCACCCGCGGGCCGTTCCGGTACGCCGCGCACGCCGTCGACCAGCTGCGCGCCACCCTGCGGCTGACGGACCTGCCGGTGAAGCAGGCCGTCATCGCCCCGTCGGCGCTGAGCCTGCTCTACCCGGCGGGCGGTCTCGACGGCTACCCGCGCGAGCGGTTCCTCGCCGACCTGGTGGACGAGACGGCGGCCGACGTCGCGGCCTGCCTGGCGGCGGGCGCCGACTCGGTGCAGATGGACTTCACCGAGGGCAGGCTGTCGCTCAAGCTCGACCCGTCCGGCGGGCTGCTGCGGGACTTCACCGCCCTGCACGCCGCCGTGCTGGAGCGGTTCTCCGCCGGGGAGCGCGCCCGGATCGGCGTGCACACCTGCCCCGGCGGCGACCAGGACTCCACGCACAGCGCGGACGTCGACTGCGCCGAGCTGCTGCCGACGCTGTTCGCGGTGCCGGCGGGCCGGTTCTACGTGCAGCTCGCCGGCGAGCCCGACCGGCGGCGGGTGCTGGCCGTGATCCGCGACCACCTGCCCGCCGACGCCGTGGTGTTCGTCGGTGTCGTCGACCCGATCGACCCGCGCGTGGAGACGCCCGAGGAGGTGCGCGACCGCGTGCTGGAGGCGGCCGAGTTCATCCCGCCGGGCCGGCTCGGCACGTGCGACGACTGCGGGTTCGCGCCGTTCGCGGACGACACGTCCACCTCGCGCGACACCGCGTTCGCCAAGATCACCGCCCGGGTGGAGGGCACGCGGCTGGCCGCCGCCGCGCTCGGCGCCTGACCGGCGCGGACGCGCCCCGACCGCACCCGCCGCCGCCGCGCGGACGGCGGCGGCGGGGGTCAGGGCATGCGGAGCTTGCGCAGGAAGGCGGGGAGCAGCCACGGGCGCCGCCCCCACACCACCAGCGACCCGCTCAACGCCGCCCGCGCCCGGCTCCTCCGCCGGAACAGCACCAGGTCGAGCTCGGCCGGCCGGAACCGGAGGTGCACGTCGACGTCCGCGCCCGGCTCCTCCACCCTGGCCACGCCGTCCTCCAGCACCATCACCAGCGGGACGGTGTGGTCGGAGTGGAACCGCACCGCGATCCGCCTCGGGCGCACGGGGCGGCCGTCCAGCAGGCGGCCGTAGCCGTGCCGGGTGAGGTCGACCAGGAACAGGTCGACGAACAGCGCGGCGTGCTCGTCGGGCACGCGCCACGGCCGCCCGGTCGCGCGGGCGACGTCGTGGCCGTGCACCAGCAGCTCGTTCGCCAGGTGCGCGAACACGCCGGCCAGCGACAGCCGGGAACCGCCGAGCCAGCCGTGCACGCGCTCGGGGTCGGCGTCGGCGGTGGTGTCCAGCAGCTCCGCGACCGAGGCGCGCAGCAGCTCCGCCAGCCGGGCCGGGTCGCGCTCGGTGAAGCTCGCCAGCTGCACTGGGTTGACCTCGGTGGCGAGCGTGTCGAGCGTGGCGCCCGCCATGCGCGGGCGGACCTCGGGGATGGGGAAGCTCTTCGCGCCGTCGGCGACGACCGCGGTGTTGTTCCAGGCGATGCCGGTCACGTGCGCCGCCGTCTCGGCGACCGTCCAGTGCTCGGTGGCCCGGGCGCCCGGGTCGGGTGCGGACGCGACCAGGTCGGCGAACCGCTCGCCGGCCTCGCGGACGGCGGCACGGGCCGTCGCCCACCGCTCGGGCGTGACGCGGCTCGCCGCCGGCGTGCCGGGTCCGGGTGAGTTCCCCATCGGTCCGCCTCCCCGCCCGGGTCCCGGGCTCCGACTCTCCGACGTGGGCCAGCGTGCCGGTCCCGCGCCGGCCCGCGCACCTCCCCCGTTGCCCTCCGCGTCAGAGCACCCGCGCCGGCGCACCCGCGTCAGAGCACCCGCGTCGGAGCACCCGCGTCGGAGCACCCGCGTCGGCGGTCGACGCCCACGAGCACGGGAGGAGTAGTGGCTCCGCCGCCCGTCCCCCGACGATCGAACCGGGTGGCGCTCCGCCACCGCGAGCACCTCAGGACACACAGGGGGCGATCTTGACGACGTTCACCGGTCGCCTGCTCCGGCTGCCCGGCCTCGTGCTGCGCGGGTCGTGGGTGGGCGCGGTCGTGCTCGGTCACGCCCTGGCCGTCGGCGCGTCGGCGGTCACCGCCCGCCTGCGGCGCGGCGCGGGCGGCCCGGGCCTGCGCGACGGCGAGCGCTGGGTGCGGACGCTGACCCGGCTCGGCCCCTCCTACACCAAGATCGGCCAGCTGCTGAGCACGCGGCGCGACCTGCTGCCCGAGTCCGTCACCACGCCGCTGGCCCGCCTCACCGACTCGGCCTCCCCGCCGCGCCGACGCCGCGTCGAGCGGGCCGTGCGGCGCGCCTACCGGGACCGGCCGTGGCCGTTCCGGGAGTTCGACTGGGAGCCGGTGGCCTGCGGCAGCATCGCCACCGTCCACGAGGCGGTCACCCTGGACGGCCGGCGCGTCGCGGTCAAGGTGCGCCGCCCCGGCATCGCGGGCGTCATGCGCCGGGACTTCGCGCTGGCCGCCGCCGCGATGACGGCGCTGGGCGCGCTGCCCCGGCTGCGCCGGATGCCGTTCAAGCTCATGCACGCCCAGGTGGGCGGCGCGGTCCTGCGGCAGCTGGACTTCCGGGCCGAGGCCGACGCGCTCGCCGCGCTGCGCGCCAACCTGGCCGGGTTCGACAACGTCCGCATCCCGGAGCCGCTGCCCGAGCTGTGCACCGACGAGACCGTCGTCATGGAGTACCTCCCCGACCTGACCCGCTTCGAGCCCGGCGAGCTGGACGCCGACACGCGCCGCGCCGTCGTGCGCGCGGTGCTGGCCGCCATCTACGAGATGCTGTTCGTCGACGGCGTGGTGCACTGCGACCTGCACCCCGGCAACCTGTACTTCGACCGCCGCGCGCACCTCGTGGTGCTGGACGCGGGTTTCGTGATCCGCCTGCCCGACGCGGTGCGCCGGTCGTTCGCGGACTTCTTCATCAACATGGCGCTCGGCGACGGCTGGATGTGCGGGCAGATCGTCATCGACAGCGCCGCGCACGTCGCCGCGGACAGCGACCTGGAGGGCTTCCGCACCGGGCTGCGGGAGCTGGTCGCGGAGACGTCCGGCGCGCGGTCCGGCGAGTTCGACCTCGCGCGCTTCGCCGGGCGGCTGTTCGACCTCCAGCGCCGGTTCGGCCTGTTCCCCGCACCCGAGTTCGCCTTCCCCCTGCTGTCGCTGCTGGTCATCGAGGGGATGGTCAAGGGGTTCGACTCCGACGTCGACTTCCAGGCGGAGGCGGTACCGGTCCTGCGCCGCCGCAACACCCCACGCGCTGCCGAAACCACTGCTGAAAGGTGAGTCGAGCATGGACGCAACCACCCACGTCCGGGTGCCGCTGATTGCCGAGGACCAGGCCGAGGGCCGCCTCGCCGAGCTGTACGAGGAGATCAAGCAGGCGACCAACCTGCCGTTCGTGCCGGACATGTTCCGCCTCACGTCCACCCGGCCGGACCTGCTGGAGGCCGTCGTGGCCGGGTACAAGGGCATGTACCTCGGCGGCGTGCTGCCCCGGCAGACGCGGGAGCTGATCTCCGCCTGGACCTCGAAGGTGAACGAGTGCCCGTACTGCGTCGGCACGCACAACTTCTTCTACCGCGCGTTCGGCGGGCCGGAGGAGATCGCGCAGGCCGTCGAGTCCGCCACGACCGCCGACGACCTGCCGGTGGACGACCGCACGAAGGTGCTGCTGCGCCTGCTGACCAAGCTCAGCCGCGAGGCGTACAAGGTCACCGACGAGGACTGGCAGGGCGCCCTGGCGGCGGGCTGGACGGCGGAGGAGCTGCTGGAGGCGTTCTTCACCTCCTCGATGTTCAACTTCATCACCCGCATGGTCGACGGCCTCGGCCTGGGCCTGTCGGTGGCGGCGAGCAGGGTGTCCCAGCAGGAAGTGCCCCAGCAGGAAGTGCCCCAGGAGGCCAAGCAGCAGGAGGCCGGGCAGCAGGGCGGCGTGCCCGCCGGGGGCGAGCGGTGAGCCCGTCGCGCGCGGTCCTGATCACCGGGGTCAACTCCTCGGGCGGCCGGTCCTCCGGGACGGGCCGCGCCACGGCGCTGCGCCTGCACCGCGCCGGCCGGCCGGTCTACGCCACCGGGCGCGCCCTCGACGGGCTCAAGGACCTCGCCGAGGAGGGCATCACCACGCTGCGGGTCGACGTCACCGACGAGGAGTCGATGGTCGCCGCGGTCGAGCGGGTCACCGAGGAGCACGGCTCGGTCGGCGTGCTGGTGAACAACGCCGCGTACAGCCTCAACGGCACCATCGGCGAGACCCCGCTGGAGCAGGTGCGGCGGCAGTTCGAGACGAACTTCTTCGGCCTGTCCCGCATGACGCAGCTCGTGCTGCCGGGGATGCGCGAGCAGCGGTCCGGGCGCGTCGTCATGATGTCGTCGATCTTCGGCCTGTTCGCCACCCCCGGCCGGGGCTACTACCAGGCGACGAAGCACGCCCTGGAGGCCATCAGCGACTCGCTGAGGCTGGAGGTGGCGCCGTGGGGCATCAAGGTGGTCGTCATCGAGCCGTCGCCGATCCTGGGCTCCTTCGTGCCCACCACGGTCGGTGACCTGGACCTGGCCACCGACAGCGACCTGTACGCCGACTTCTGGCGGCGGTTCGTCGAGTGGCACGGCGCCTACCGCGAGGTGGAGAACCCCAAGGGCCGGGGCCGGACCTCGATCCGCTCGGGCAAGGTCGCCGAGGTGGTCGAGAAGGCCATCACGGCCCCGAACCCGCGCATCCGCTACCGGATCGGCATCCCGGTGCGGCTGCTGGGCCCGCAGCGGGCGATCTTCGGCGACCGGGCCTGGGAGGCGTTCGTCACCAGGTTCTTCCCGCAGCCGTAACCGCGCGCACGACGGGAGCGGCTCCGGACCACGTCGGTCCGGAGCCGCTCCCGTCGTGCGGGTCAGCCGTCGAGGAGCTGGTCCGCCATCCGCTCGCCGATCATGACGGAGGTCAGGTTGGTGTTGGCGCGCACCGTGTTCGGCATGATCGAGGAGTCGCAGACGTGCAGCGCGTCCAGGCCGTGCACCGCGCCGCGCGGGTCGACCACCGCGTCCGGGTCGGACGCCGGGCCCATGCGCACCGTGCCGGTCGGGTGGTAAGCGCTCTCCAAGCTCGTCTTCACGTACTGGCGGACCATGTCGTCCTTGTCGATCATGGCGTCGCGCAGCACCACGAAACCCTGCCCCAGCTTGAGGATGTCCGGGTGGTGGGCCAGCTGCCACGCGGTGCGCACGCCGTCCACCAGGACGTCCATCTCGCGCTCGTCGTCGAGGAAGTTGAGCGCGATGGAGGGCTGGGCGGACGGGTCGGCCGACGGCAGCGTGATCCGGCCCCGCGAGCCGGGCCGCTGCGACACCACCATCACGCCGAGGATCTCGTCGGTGCCCGAGAGCATCTGGAGCTCCGGGAAGGGACCCAGGTCGAAGTGGTTGACCATGTAGTACTGGAGGTCGTTGAACTCCCCGGTGACCGGCGAGGTGGTGCGCAGGATCTCCTGGAGGAACGCCTCGGTGCGGTCGACGACGCCGGGCCGCGGCACCAGGAACGCGCCGGTGCGCTGGTGGTCCACCAGGTTCGCGCCGACGCCGGGCAGGTCGGCGCGCACGTCGACGCCGAGCCGGCGCAGGTCCTCGGCCGGGCCGACGCCCGAGCGCAGCAGGATCGCGGGCGAGGCGACCGCGCCCGCGGCCAGCACCACCCGGCGGCCCGCCACCAGCTCGTACGCGCCGCCGTCGGTGGCCGCCAGCACGCCGACCGCCCGCGAGCCCTCGAACACCACGCGGTCGACCACCGTGCCGGGCCGGATCTCCAGGTTGGCCCGGTCGCGCACCAGGGCCAGGTAGGTCGTCGCGGTGGTGGCGCGGTGCACGGCGTCGTGGCGGGTCGACGGGATCGACCCGATGCCGGTGGCCTCGGGGTGGTTGTGGTCCTTGACCTCCGGGAAACCCGCGCGCAGGCAGGACTCCACGAACGCGGTCTGCCCCGGCGACAGCTCCTCCGGCCGCCAGCGGCGGACCGGCATCGGCCCGCCGCCGCCGTGGAACTCGCCCTCGCCGAAGTCGACGTCGCGCTCCAGCTTCCGGAAGTACGGCAGCACGTCGGCGTAGGACCAGCCGGGGTTCCCGGCGGCGGCCCACTCGTCGTAGTCGGCGGGCACGCCGCGCAGCCCGACCGTCGCCCCCACCGCGGACGACCCGCCGGTGATCCGGCCGCGCGGGTAGCGGATGCGCCTGCCGTCGTGCACCTCCGCGCGGAAGGTCCAGTCCTGGCCGGTGAACGACATGGTCCGGCCGTAGCGGACCTCCTCCGGCAGCTCCTCGCGCGCGACGTGGTCCGGACCGCCCTCCAGCAGCAGCACGCGCCGCGCGGGGTCCTCGCTCAACCGGACCGCGAGGGCCGCGCCGGCCGATCCGGCACCGACGATGATGTCGTCAAAGTGAGCCGTCATGAGAGTCCTCGGGGTGTGTCGGCACTTCGGGCGCAGGGTCCCACCTCGGGCGCAGGGTCTGCGGCCCCCGTCCGGCCGAGGGTCGCACCGGCGGCGGCCGTGCTGCTACTCGCCGGTTGCCCGTCGTGATCACGCCACCGGGAATGCGCGCGACGGGCTTTTCCCGGTGCCCGCGCACCGCTTCGCACGCTGGGAGTAGGCAGCGGGCGCGCGCCGGTCCGACGATTTCGTCAAGTCCGTGGCGCCGCGCCCACGCGCGGCGGGACGAAGGGAGCGAAAATGGCCGGCCCTTGGCGGGCGCTCAGGCGACGCGTGCTCACTCCCGGCGTGTCGAACACGAAACTCGAAGTACGCGGTTTCCACGAGAAGGACGCGGCGGCGCGCGAACTCCTGGAAACCGTCGGCCGCTCTTTCCTGGAGGGGTACGGGTACGCCGCCGAGGCGCGCACGCCCGGCGAACCCGAGCAGCGGCTGGAACAGGTGCCGCGCCGGTTCCGCGGTTTCGCCTACGAGGGCGCCGCGATGGGCTTCGCGGTGCGCGACGGCCTGCCGTTCGGCCGGGGCGGGCTCACCGCGCGGTTCCTGGCCGGGCGCGCCGCCCGGCACTCCTACATGGCCCACGTCGGCATCGGCTGGGCGATGGCCCGCCTGCCCCGGTTCCGCTGGTCGCGGCTGGAGCTGGGCGACCCGCTGCTGCGCTGGCTCGCGCTGGACGGCTACGGCTTCCACCAGGCGTACTTCCGCACCGAGCGGTACGTGCGGGGCCAGTACCGCGAACCGGACTTCCCGTGGCCCGGCGGCGGGCAGTCCTGGTACGCCGACCACGCGATCGACCAGGGCATCGGCCGGGCGGCGTGGTTCGTGGGCGGCGCGGACCACCGCGTCGTGGCGGACCTCATCGACTCCTTCGCCGAGGAGCGCCGCGCCGACCTCTACAGCGGCGCGGGGCTGGCCGCGACCTACGCGGGCGCCGCCGACGAAGCCGGGTTGCGGGCGTTCCGCGACCGCGCGGGCGACCACCTGCCGCACGTGGCGCAGGGCAGCGCGTTCGCCGCCACCGCGCGGCTGGAGGCGGACCTGGCCGACGAGCACACCGCCGCGGCGACGGCGGTGTTCTGCGGCATGACGCCGGAGGAGGCGCGGGCGCTGTGCGACCGCACGCGCCCGGCGACCGCCGCCGAGGTGCCCGGCGAACCCGGCGTGCCCTCCTACGAGGTGTGGCGCAGGCGGATCACCGCGGCGTTCGTCACCGGGGCCGAGGTGTCGCCGTGACGACCGCCGCGGACCCCGGCGCGCGGGCGCTGCCCGGCCCGCCGCGCAGCGCCACGCCGGGCCTGCTGGCCGGCATGGCGCGCGACCGCCTCGCCGTCATGACCTCGGTGTCGCGCCGGTACGGCGACGCGGTCCGGCTGCGGCTGGGCCCCAAGTCGCTGCACTTCTTCAACCACCCCGACCACGCCAAGCACGTGCTGGCCGACAACGCCGCCAACTACGTCAAGGGCATCGGCCTGGTGCACGCCCGCCGCGCGCTCGGCGACGGGCTGCTCACCAGCGAGGGCGAGGTGTGGAAGGCGCAGCGCAGGACGATCCAGCCGGTGTTCCAGGCCAAGCGGGTCAACGGCAAGGCGGAGGTGATCGCGCAGGAGGCGGCCGGGCTGGTGGAGCGGCTGCGGCGGCGGGCGGGCGGCGGTCCGGTCGACATCAGCGCCGAGATGACCGGCCTGACCCTGGGCGTGCTCGGGCGCACCCTGCTCGACGCCGACCTGGGCGCGTTCGAGTCGATCGGCGAGTCGTTCGAGGCCGTCCAGGACCAGGCGATGTTCGAGATGATGTCGCTGGGCGCGGTGCCCACGTGGCTGCCGCTGCCCCGGCAGCGGCGGTTCCGCAGGGCGCGGGCCGACCTGGACCGCATCGTCGCCCGGCTGACCGCCGAACGCGCCGCGAACCCGACCGCCGAGGGCGACGACGTCCTGTCCCGGCTCGCCGGGGCCGTCCGCCGGGACCCCGACGAGCGGGCGGCGCGGCTGCGGGTGCGCGACGAGGTGGTGACCCTGCTGCTGGCCGGGCACGAGACCACCGCCAGCACGCTGAGCTGGACGTTCCACCTGCTCGACCGGCACCCCGCCGTGTGGGAGCGGGTGCACGACGAGGTGGTCGGCGTGCTGGGCGACCGGCTGCCGACGTTCGCCGACGTACACCGGCTGCGGTACACCTCGACGGTGATCCAGGAGGTCATGCGGCTGTACCCGCCGGTGTGGCTGCTGCCCCGGCTGTCCCGGGAGGCCGACCTGGTCGGCGGCTACCGGGTGCCCGCCGGGGCCGACGTGGTGATCTGCCCGTACACCCTGCACCGGCACCCCGCGTTCTGGGACGAACCGGACCGGTTCGACCCCGACCGGTTCGAGCCGGGCCGGGCGAGCGGGCGGCCCCGGTACGCCTACATCCCGTTCGGGGCCGGACCGCGCGTGTGCGTGGGCAGCGGGCTCGGGATGCTGGAGGCGACGATCGTGACCGCCGCCGTCGTGCGCGAGCTGCGGTTGACCACCGTGCCCGGCCACGAGGTGCGGCCCGAGCCGATGCTGACGCTGCGGGTGCGCGGCGGACTGCCGATGACGGTGCGGCCGGTCGCCTGAGGCGTCCCCGCGAGAAGCCCTGGAGGAGCCGGTCCGATGCGAGCAACCCTGGTGCAGGCAGGTCTGCGCGGCCTCTCCACCGTCCAGGTCCGGCGGGTCCGGCCGGTGCGGTTCGGCGCGGCGACCGGTGACGTGGCCCGGGTCTACCGGGAGCTGGAGCGCGACTTCGGCGTGCTCGCGCCGCCCGTCGCGCTGCACGCGCCCGCGCCCGACGTGCTGGCGGCGGCGTGGATGACGTTGCGCGAGACGCTGCTGGTGCCCGGCGTGGTGCCGAGGGCGGTGAAGGAGGCCGTCTCCACGGCGGTCTCCGAGGGCAACGCGTGCCCGTTCTGCGTCACGATGCACTCGTCGGTGCTGCACGACCTGGTGGGCCGGCGGGGCGGGGCGGCGCGGGAGGGGGTGGGGCGGGCCTCAGGGCGAGGCGGGGCGGCGCAGGGCGGCGTGGCACAGGGCGGCGTGGCACAGGGCGAGGTGGCACAGGGTGGGGTGGGGCTGGCGGCGGAACGGGCGGCGGGGTGGGCCACCGCCAACGCGAGCCCGGACACCGCCGCGGCCCACCCGGTACCGTTCCCGCCGGAGCAGGCCCCGGAGGTGGTCGGCACAGCGGTCGTCCTGCACTACCTCAACCGCATGGTGAACCTGTTCCTGGGCGAACTGCCGCTGCCGCCGCGCGCGCCCGCCGCGTCGCTGGCCGTCGTGCGCCGGGTGCTGGTCCACCTGATCACGGCGGCCGAGCGGCGGGGCCCGGAACCCGGCACGTCGCTCGACCTGCTGCCCGACGCGCCGCTGCCGGACGACCTGCGCTGGGCCGCCGGCAACCCGGCCGTCGCCGGCGCGTTCGCCCGGGCCGCCGCCGCCGTGGAGCGCGCGGGTCTGCGCTCGGTGCCGGACGAGGTGCACGAGCTGGTGGCGGCGCACCTGGCGCGGTGGGACGGCCGGCCGGTCGGCGTGAGCCGCGCGTGGGTGGAGGACGCGGTCGGCGCGCTGCCCGCCGGGCAGCGCGCCACCGGCCGCCTGGCGCTGCTCACCGCGATGGCGTCCTACCAGGTCGACCAGGGCGTGGTCGACGGCTTCCGGGCGGTCTCGCCCGAGGACCGGGCGCTGATCGACGTCACGTCGTGGGCGAGCATGGCCGCGGCGCGGCGGATCGGGAGCTGGATGCGGTGCGGCCCGGAGGCCGCCCCCTGACGCGTCAGGGTCGGCGGACGTCCGCCCTGACGTGCTCCCGGGCCCAGGTGTCGAGGTCGGTGACCGGGATGCCGAGGGCCCTCGCGTACTCCGGGCGACCCGGCTGGCCGACCGCGTTCATCCACTCGTGCGCGGCGCCCATCGCCGGCATCCCGGCGGCGAGGGCCTCCTCCTCGGTCATGTCCGGCGCGGTCAGCGGGGTGCCCAGGGCGCGGGACAGGACCTCGGCGATCTCCGTCATCGGGAGGTGGTCGCCCGCCAGTTCCAGCTCGACCCGGTGGAACCGGTCCGGTTCGGCGACGGCCGCGGCGGCGGCCCGGCCGACGTCGCCCACCGTGACGAGGGCGAGCCGGGTGCCCGGCTTCAGCACGCTCACCAGGCCGCCCTCGACGCCGCGCGGGAACAGGAACGCGGCGGACGGCAGGAGGTTCTCCATGAAGAACCCCGGCTTGAGGATCGTCCACCGGGGGAAGCCGGCCGCGCGCACGCTGTCCTGGACGGCGCTCTTGGCGTTCAGGGTGGGACCCATCGACGCCCAGCGGCCCTCGGCCCAGCCGGGGGCCTCGGTGTGCTGACCGGCACCGCTGACGGACGTGTGCACGAACTGCGGCACGCCCGCCGCCCGCGCGCCCTCGACGAGGTTGACGCCCTGGGTCACCTCCCCCGCGAAGTCGAACCCGGTCGCGGTCGCGGCGGGCATCTGCACGGAGAAGACGGCGCGGGCGCCCTCGGCGGCGCGGACCACCGAACCGCGGTCGCGGAGGTCGCCGGTGACGAGTTCGGCGCCGAGCG
This sequence comes from Saccharothrix sp. DSM 118769, assembly GCF_052936295.1. Lineage (NCBI taxonomy): Bacteria > Bacillati > Actinomycetota > Actinomycetes > Pseudonocardiales > Pseudonocardiaceae > Saccharothrix > Saccharothrix sp. DSM 118769. The sequence continues at coordinate 5,735,393 of NZ_CP193627.1, forward strand.
CCTCCACCGCCCTGGCCCGGTCCGAGGCCGGGTCTCGTACCAGGGCGCGGACGGGCACCCCGGCGGCGAGCAGGGCACGAGCGGTAGCACCGCCCTGCTTGCCGGTGGCGCCGGTGACCAGGACGGGCGCGGGACCTGCGGACATGGTGCTCCTCGGGGTTCGACACGCTAAACGGCGGGGTCCGCCGTTTCGGTGGGCGCTACGATATGGCGGCCCCCGCCACTTGAGCAAGCCCGGAGGTGACGCCGTGCCCGACCGGCAACGCGCCGACGCCGTGCGCAACCACGCGCGCATCCTCGCCGTGGCCGAGGAGGAGGTCGCCGCCCGCGGCGCGACCGCCTCCCTGGAGCAGATCGCCCGCACCGCCGGGGTCGGCTCGGCGACCGTGCGCCGGCACTTCCCCACCCGCCGCGCGCTGCTGGAGGCGGTCTCCCGGAAGCGGGTCGAGGCGCTGGCCGCCCGCGCCCGCGAACTGACCGGCGCGGGCGACAGCCGGGACGCGCTGCTGGGGTGGCTGGGCGAGGTCGTCGCCTACTGCGTCGACGCGCGGGGACTGGCGGCGGCGCTGGCCTACGACGGCGCCGAGGCCGACCCGGTGCACGAGAACAGCTGCTCGGCGGCGCTGGAGGAGGCGGCGGGCCCCCTGCTGGACCGCGCCGCGCGGGACGGCGCGGTGGCGGCGGGCGTCACCGTCGGGGACCTGATCACGCTGGCCGTCGGCGTCGTGCTGGCCACCGAGCACCACGCCGACCCGGCCGCCCGCGCGGACCGGCTGTTCCGACTGGCCGTGACCGGCCTGAGCCCGCAGCGCTGACCGCGACCGCCGGCCCACGGCGCCGACCGCGACCACAGGGCCACAACGCCGACCGGGACCGCCGGTCCACAGTGGACTATCGGTCGGGCCTTCCGCCCGTGACGCGGTCCACCGCGACCACCAGCCCCAGCGCCACCGCGAGACCCGCGACCGCGCCGAGGGCCGCGCCCACCCCGCGACCGGCGCACCAGCCGAGGACCGCGCCGGAGGCGGTGGGGGCCGACAGGGCGGCGACTGCCGCTCGACCGCGCACCCACCACCAGCGGCCGGGGCGCACGCGTCACCCGACCCGGTCGGCCAGGGGCACGGTGCGGCTGTCCAGCTCGGGCAGCGCCAACAGGATCGGCAGGTCCAGCAGGCGGGCCGGCCGGGTGTCGACGTCCACCTCGGTCGACCGGCCCGCCCGCACCCGGACCGACTCGGCGGACCCGACGAACAGCGGGCGGCGCTTCCACGGGCGCGGGTCGAGGTCGCGGACCGCCACCACGGCCACCCGCAGGAACCACTCGCCCTCGGGCACGCCGTCGAGGTGGTACGGCCCCGAGCCGTCGCGGATGTCGCACGCGCTGGGCACGCCCTGCGCGATGGGGTCCTGGAACGCGCCCACGTACACGCGCACCGGCGTGCCCGCGTCCGGCACGCCGACCCAGCCGCACACCGCGCCGCCGTGCGGACCGCGCGCGGGCCCCGGGAACGACGACAGCGACAGGACCCCGGCGCCGGACAGCGCCCGGTAGCGGGCCGGCGAGACGCCGACGCTGCGGGTGAACCGGCTGGTGAACGTGCCCAGGCTGTTGTACCCCACCAGGTAGGAGATCTCGGTGACGCTCGACGACGTCTCCAGCAGCAGCTCCTTGGCCTTGCAGAGCCGGACCGCGGTGAGGAAGCGCCCCGGCGACGTGCCGGTCATGGCGCGGAAAACGCGGGAGAAGTAGAATTTGCTCAATATCGCGGTGTCCGCCATGTCGGCCAGCGACAGCGGTTCGTGGTAGCGGTTCCACATCGTGTCGATCGCGCGCTCTACCGCATCCTGCACAGCAGTGCCTCCATTGCGCTAGTCGAGTGACCACCGGCGGACGAAAGCCTCGGAACCCCCTCTCCCCCGAGTTCCCCCGACGCTGTTGCCCCAGGTCCTCGCCGCGCGACCGGCACGCGTGAAACGCCGTCCGAATGGGTGCCGCGCACCACGGTCACCCGTTCCCGGACGGCCCGCGCATTCCGCGGCAGCCGCGCGACGATTCACCCGTCGTCGCCGTCCGGGCCGCTGGGCCCGGATTCCGTGAATTACCTGTCCTCGACGTTAGCAGTACGGCGGTCCGGTGTGATCGCGCGCGATGCATCACCGCACGATGCAAGACGGTCGCCCTGCGTCGTGCGGAGCCGGTGCGCCCGGACGGCGGAGCGGGCGCTCAGCCGGTCAGCCAGGCCGTGCGCCGCGCCGTCGCCAACCCCCGGGGCGCCTGCACGACGGCCGCGGGCGCGCGGAGGTCGCCGGCGTCCAGCACGAGCAGCTCGCCGCGCCGCTCCGCGACCCGCTCGACCGGGAGGAGCACGTGGCCGGCGGTCGCCCGCGGCAGGCCGGCGACCGTGCCCGCGCCCAACCGCCGCACGTCGGCGCGGCCCGTCGCGGTGTCGTACCGGACGAGTTCCGCGCCCGCGCCGGTGTTCCGCGTCGCGTGCAGGAAGCGGCCGGTGACCGCGGCGGCGTCCGCGCCGGGCACGAGGTCGCGCTCGGCGACGTCCCCGGTGGCCGGGTCGACGACCCACCTGCGGAGCGCCGCGGGCCCCTCGCCCCCGAAGGGCCGCAGCACGGCGTCCACGACCACGCGCCCGTCCTCCTCGCGGGCGTCCACGACGTCGTGGACGTGCCCGGCCGCCACCGGGAACCACCGGACCGACGGCTCGTCACCGGCGAGGCCGAGCAGCCCGAGCCGGGACGGCCTGCCCGCGCGCCGGGCGTAGGGGAACCGCTCCCCCACCAGCGCGGCGGCGCGGCCGTGCGCGACGGGCCCGTCGAAGAGGACCACGTGCGAGTCGGTGAGCGCCGCGGCGACCAGCGGCGCGCCGGGCAGGGGGAAGGGGCGGGCGGACAGCACCGCGCCGCGCGCGTCGGCCACCACGTGCTCGGCGTACCCGAGGCCGGGGTAGGTGGCGATCGAGTGCCACCGGCCGCCGGCGTCGGCCACCGGGCGGGACAGGGCGACCGGACCCCGGCCGTCCGGGCCCTGCCCCGCGCGCAGGGCGGGCGCGAGGGCCGGAACGGGCCCCAGCAGGCCGGTGGCGCCCCGTTCGGCGGTGGCGCGGTAGGCGTGCGCCGCACCTCCGCCCAGCCGCACACCGGAGACCAGGACCGGTCCGGTGAGGACGTCCGGGTGGTCGGGGCGGTGCGCGTGCGCCGGGTGCGGCCCGGCCGCCAGGAACGCGCCGCGCAGCCCCGGCGGCAGCGAGCCGCCCACCCGCAGCGCGGGACCGTCCGCTGTGGACACCGCGGCGGCGGACGACGGGAGAGCCACCGGTTCCCGGACCAAGGGACCCATCGGGGTCACCTCCAGATTCCCACCTCGTAGCATAACACCGTTAGATAAACGATAACGCTGTTGTGCAACACTGTCAAGGTGAGCCCGCGCAAGTTGGACCCCGAGATCCGCACCGCCCTGGTCGACATCGCGGCGCGGCTGCTGGCGGAGCACGGCGCCGAGGCGCTGTCCACCCGCAAGATCGCCGCCGAGGCGGGCACCTCGACCATGGCCGTCTACACCTACTTCGGCGGCATGAGCGGGCTGGTGCGGGAGATGGTGCACGAGGGTTTCGCCCGCCTGGAGCGCCAGTTCGCGCGCGTGCGGCAGACCGACGACCCGGTCGCGGACGTGCTCGTGCTCGGCCACGCCTACCGGCACAACGCGAAGGCCAACTCCCACCTGTACGCGGTGATGTTCGGCGGGCAGTCGCTGGCCGGTTTCTCGCTCACCGAGGACGACCGCCAGTACGGCAGGTACACCCTCGTGGACGTCGTCGGGTGCGTCACCCGCTGCATCGAGGCCGGGCGGTTCCGGCAGGCCGACCCGCTGCTGGTCGCGCACGAGATGTGGATCGCCACGCACGGCCTGGTGAACCTGGAGCTGGGCGGCTACCTGGTCGACCCGGTCGGCGCGGACCGCTGCTACGAGACCCTGCTGGGCAGCCTCGTCGTCGGCGTCGGCGACGACACCGCGACCGCGGCGGCGTCGGTGGCCGCGGCGAAGAGGCGCGTGCGCCGCGAGGTCGTGAGCGGGCCGGACGCGGACGGGCCCCGGCGCTGACCGCGCGCCGGGGCCCGTCCCCCACCCCGCCTCAGAGCGGGATGTTGCCGTGCTTGCGCCGGGGCGGCTCGACGCGCTTGTCCCGCAGCACCGCCAGCCCCCGGGCGACCGCCGCCCGCGTCTCCGCCGGGTCGATCACGTCGTCCACCAGGCCGCGCTCGGCCGCGTAGTGCGGGTGCACCAGTGCCTCCGCGTACTCGGCGACCAGCTCGGCCCGCAGCTCCGCCGGGTCCGCCGCGGCGGCCAGCTCCCGGCGGAACAGCACGTTCACCGCGCCGTCGGCGCCCATCACCGCCACCTCGTTGGTGGGCCAGGCGAAGGACAGGTCCGTGCCGGTCGAGCGGGAGTCCATCACGATGTACGCGCCGCCGTACGCCTTGCGCACGATCACCTGGATGCGCGGCACGGTGGCCTCGCAGTAGGCGTAGAGCAGCTTCGCGCCGTGCCGGATGATGCCGCCGTACTCCTGCTCGGTGCCCGGCAGGAAGCCCGGCACGTCCACCAGGGTCACCAGGGGGATGCCGAAGGCGTCGCAGAAGCGCACGAACCGCGCGGCCTTCTCCGCCGCCGGGATGTCCAGCACCCCGGCCAGCACGCCCGGCTGGTTGCCGACCACGCCGACCGTCTCGCCGTCGACCCGGCCGAACGCGCACACGACGTTGCGCGCCCAGTCCCGGTGCACCTCCAGGAAATCGCCGTCGTCCACCAGCTCCTCGACCACCAGCCGCACGTCGTAGGGCCGGTTCGGCTCCACCGGGACGATCCCGGCCAGGTCCGGCCGCAGGTCCTCGGTCGCGCCGCACGGCCCGGTGGACGGCGCGCGGTCGAGGTTGTTGGAGGGCAGCAGCGACAGCAGGTGGCGCACCTCCTCCAGGCAGCTCTCCTCGTCGTCGCAGACGAACGCGGCCACCCCGGACCGCTCACCGTGCACGGCCGCGCCGCCCAGCTCCTCGTGGGTCACCCGCTCGCCGCTGACCGCGGCCACCACGTCCGGCCCGGTCAGGTACATCTGCGCGGTGTCGCGGACCATGAACGTGAAGTCGGCCAGCGCCGGGGAGTACGCCGCGCCGCCCGCGCACGGGCCGAGCACCACGCTGATCTGCGGCACGACGCCGGACGCGGCGACGACCCGGCGGAAGATGCCCCCGTAGCCGTGCAGGGACATCACGCCCTCCTGGATGCGCGCGCCGCCGCTGTCGTTGAGCGAGACGATCGGCGAGCCGGTGGCGACCGCGAGGTCCATCACCTTGTGGATCTTCGCCGCGTGCGCCTCGCCGAGCGAGCCGCCGAAGACGGTGAAGTCCTGGGCGTAGACGAACACCCGGCGGCCGTCGACCGTGCCGCTGCCCGCGACCACGCCGTCGGTGTGCGGGCGGCCCGACAGCCGCATCCCGGTGCCCAGGTGGCGCCGGTACAGGTCGAGCTCCACGAACGAGCCCTCGTCGAGCAGCAGGTCCAGGCGCTCGCGGGCGGTGCGCTTGCCCAGCGCGTGCTGCCGCCGCACGCCCTCCGGCCGGCCCGCCACGATCCGCGCCCGCAACCCGGCGTGCTCCGCGCGCACCTGCTCCATGGTGCGCGGCGAGGCGGCCCGCGCCTCGTTCCCCGGGGCGCGCGCGGCGGTCCGGCCGTCGCCGTTGGCCGGGCGGGGCACCTCCACGGGCACGAAGTCGGCCGCACCGGTCGCCGTCACGAGCGCACCCCGCCCGGCAGGGCCGCCACCCGGTGGTAGCCGCCGCCGAAGAACAGCAGCGGCCCGCCACCGGGCACGGCGCTCGCGGCCAGGACCTCGCCGACGAAGATGGTGTGGTCACCGCCCTCGTGGGCGTGCGCGAGCCGGCACTCCAGCCAGGCCGTCGAGCCGCCCAGCAGGGGCGCGCCGGTGCGCGGGCCGGGCCGCCAGTCGACGCCGTCGAACTGGGCCGGCCCGCGCGGACGCCGCCGGTCGGCGAAGTACCTGGCCACCGGCTCCTGGTCGGCGGCGAGGATGGACACCGCGAAGTGCCGCGCCCCGGTGATCGCCGCGTGCATGGCGGCCGTGCGCGCCACGCAGCACATCACCAGCGGCGGGTCCAGCGACACCGAGCCGAAGGCGTTCGCGGTCATGCCGTGGGCGTGCTCGCCGCCGGTGGTCAGCACGGTGATGCCGGTGGCGAACTCGCGCATCACCTCCCGCAGGCCCGGCGCGGCCCCGTCCACCCCAGCCCCGTCCGCCCTGGCCCCGTTCACCCCGGCCCCGTCGACCCCGGCCCCGTTCACCCCGGCCCCAGCCCCGTTCCCGGTCACGACGCCCTCCTCGGTCGGCAGCAGTCCTCGACCACGCGTTCCAGCCCGCCGCCGGCGGGCAGCCGGGTCCGCACCGGGGTCCACGCGCGACCGGCGAACAGCGCCGCGCCGTCGACCGGCGCGCCGAGCGCGAACGCGGCGGCGACCGCGGTGAGCAGCGAGGCCGACGACGGGTCGGCGGTGTCGGTGGCGAGCGCCCTGACCGCCGGGGCGATCTCCGCGACCAGGTCGGTGAGCACACGACCGGGTCCCGCTTCGAGCACCAGGTCCGCCCCGGCGACCGCCCGTTCGGCGGCCTGGTGGAACCGGACCGGCGCGAGCACCTGCTCGTGCAGCAGGCCCCGCACGTCGGCGTCCGCCGCCACCGGCCGGGCGGTGACCGTGGAGACGACCTCCCGCGCCACCGGCCCGAACTCCACGCCGGCCAGCACCTCGGCCACGGCGTCGGCGGCGGCCCGGACGCGCGGCGTGTGGAAGGCGTGCGGGACGCCCAGCCGGAACGCGGGCACGCCGTCGTCCTCGGCGGCGGCGCACACCCGGTCGAGCGCGTCGGCCGCCCCGGACAGCACGACCTGGTGGGGGCCGTGGAAGCCGGCGACCACGACGTCCTCCCCGAGGGCCAGGGCGGTCGCCCGCTCGGCCCCGGTGAGCAGCACGGCCATGCCGCCCGCGCCGTCGCCCGCGTCGGCCATCGCCCGGCCCCGGGCGGCGGCGAGCGCGACCGCCCGTTCGGCGTCCAGCGCGCCGGCCCACGCGAAGGCGGTGAACTCGCCCAGGCTGTGCCCGACGGCGACGCGCGCCCGCACCCCGACGGACTCCAGCACCCGCGCGACCGCCAACGACTCGGCCACCACGCGGTCCTGCCCGTTCCCCGGGTCGGCGGCGCGCAGCACCCCGGCCGCCGCGGGGAAGCGGTCGAGCGCGCCGCCGGCCCCTCCGCGCGGGCCCTGGGCGGGGAACAGCAGGGCGATCCGCGGCGGCTCCGCGCGCCGGTCGAGGAACAGCCCTTCGTCGGGCGCGAACACGGCCGTCTCCCCCGCCTCGACCAGCGCGGCGAGGCGGCTCAGCCGCTCCCGGGCCTCCTCCGGCGTCGCGGCCACGACGGCGGCCCGCACCGGGTGGCCGGACAGCTCGGCGGCGAGGGAACCGGCCAGGTCCGCGAGCCGGGCGCGGTCGGCGCCCGCGAGCAGCTCCACCAGCCCGGTCAGCACCCGGCGCAGCGGGGCGTGGTCGGGGGCGTCGACCAGCAGGACCTCGGCCCCGGTCCGCGGCGCGCTCATACCTTGACCACCCCGCTGCCGCTGTGGCCGTGGCCCGCGGGTCCGTGCCCGGTGGGCCGGACCGGGGCGGTGCCGCCCACCGCGTCGGCGACGGACCGCGGCTGCCGGGACTTCCCGCGCAGGTGCGCCACCCACCACCCCAGGCCGCGGACCAGGCACACGATCGCGGTGGCGAAGAACAGCGTGTAGACGACGTTGAAGACCATGAGGACGCCGTAGACGAACGCCACGCCACCGCCGAACGCGAACTGGTTGAGCGGCTTGGTCGGCGTCGTGCCCGGGTCGGTGATCATGTAGTTGGTGAACAGCACGAACGCGACACCGGTCATCACGCCGAGCGCGTTGTAGAGCGACACGTCCCAGATCCAGTGCCGGACGAACGCCTGGATGGCGAACCCGCCCATCCACCCCACGATCAGCGCCACGCGCTTGGTGAGCATCCCGTTGATCACCGTGCCCGCGGTGGCGATGATGATCGGGATCATCACCCGCCAGTAGTAGTTGGCCTCCTCGGTGAACTCGTACGGCGGCGCGATGCTGATCCACGAGCCGAAGACCAGCAGCGCCACCGTGATGCCGAAGTTCGACGGGTTCATGTAGTGCCGCATCCGGCCCGCGATCGGGGCCTGGAGCACGTGCTTGGCCGCCACGCCGCAGAACACGCCGAACAGCACCGGCCACAGCTGGTTGTTGGCGTACAGCAGCATGTTCACCGCGAGGGCGGTGATGTGCGAGGGCAGCAGGAACTCGTACACGCCGCGCGCGCCGTTGCCGGCGAACCTCGGTGCCCGCTTGGCGGACCAGGCGCTCACCACCTCCAGCGCCAGCTCGGTGGCGTACCCGGTGAGCACCGCGACGATCGGCCACAGCCACGGCTGCTCGAACCCCAGCAGGGTGTAGCCGAAGACGTTGAACACGCTGATGGAGAGGGCGAAGTTGCGCAGCGCGACGTAGCGGGGGTCGAGCTTGGGCTTCGTCGGCGCGGGGATCGTGGGCGACGCGGGGGGCGGTGCGCCCGCCCCCGCCTGCTCGGTGTCGGCGGTGGCGGTCATCGGCCCGGGACCTCCTGTGCGGTGCTGGTCAGGACGAGGGTGCGGTCACCCTGCTGGAGCTGCGCGGTCTGCTCGTGCGGGCGGCCGTCGAGGTCGCGCCAGCTCACCCGCGCGGACACCGGCCCGGTGTAGTCCCCGAAGCCGAAGTGGACGTCGAAGCTGCGCTTGCCGCCGTGGCCGCTGCCGCCGTCGAGCCGCGAGACCTGCTTGCGCCCGTCGGGGGTGGAGACCTCGACGGTCGCGCCGTACACCGGCGTGCCCGGACCGGACAGGCCCGACTCCGCGCCCCGCACCGGCCGGTACAGGTGCAGCGTCAGGTGGCCGCCGCGGTCGGGCGACTCGTTGGCGTAGAACGACGGCGGGCCCCACTGCCGGGCGATGGCCAGGTCGAGCGCGCCGGTGCGGTTGGTGTCGCCGGTCGCGACGCCCCGGCTCGGGTGGTGCACGCCCAGGCCCAGCTCGCCGGTGATGTTGACGAACTGGTCGTGGTCGCGGCCCCGGGCGAAGAACGCGGGGGCCTCGTGGCCGGAGATGTCGTCACCCGGCTGCATGTTCGGCCACATCGCCGGGTTGGACACCAGCATGTCGTTGGACATGGCCAGCTCCTGCAACCACGGCCAGCGGTCGATGTCGCCCTTGACGAACCCGGTGGTCTGGACGACGTCGAGGTTGCCGGTGTTGGCGAAGTCGCCCATCTTGATGTCCCAGCCCCAGCCGGACCAGGCGGTGCCCAGCTCCTGGGCGCGCTGCGTGAAGTCCGCGACGCCCCGGTCCATCGCCTCGCCCATGCGCTCCGGGGTCTCGGCGTCGTTGACCCACAGGAAGTGGCTCTCCTCCAGGCCCCACGCGGTGGTGATGTTGCTGACGGCCATGTCGAAGCTGCCGTTGCGGTCCACGTCGCCGAAGTCGACGCCCATGCCCTTGAACGAGTCGTTGCCGACGATGAAGGACTTCGGCGTGGTCGGCGTGCGCTCGCCCTTGACCGCGGTGAACATGATCCCGTCCTCGGTGGAGGTGTTGTGCAGCATGAAGTCGTGGCCGAAGTCGTTGGCGACGTAGACCTCGGGCCGCCCGTCGCCGGTCATGTCGGCGTTGCTCAGGCCCAGCGTCCAGCCGTTCGCGGCCAGGTGCGGGATGGCGTCGACCTCCTGCGAGTAGCTCGCGGTCGGGTCGGCGCCCGCCGTGCCGGCCTCCCAGCGCAGCACGTGGCTGCCGCCGCCGTTGAGGGCGCGCGAGAGGGAGTCGTTCATCTCCACGTTGTTCTGGCCCAGCGGGTCCAGCACGTCGGAGTCCGGGAAGTAGTTGCCGATGATGATGTCCGGCCGGCCGTTGCCCGCGAGGTCGCCGACGGTGACGGCGTTGGTGTGCCACTTCGGGCCGTGGTACTCGCCGTCCACGGTCACCTGCGGCACCAGCTCCTGCGGCTTGTAGGACTCGGGGGCGACCTCGTCGGCGTCGGCCTTGGCCAGGTGCAGGACGGGGGTGCGGCCCCAGTAGGTGACCAGGAGGTCCGTGCGGCCGTCCACGTTGTAGTCGCCGGGCGTGCAGCCCGTGGGCGCCATCGCGCGCCCGGCGGGCAGCGGCGCGGGGTCGAGGAGGAACGGGTCGAACCGGTCCTCCTGCGGCGCGTTGGGCGCGTAGGTGACGATCACCTCGTCGGTGCGCGGGTCGACGATGCACAGCGAGCTGGCGCGCCCGCTGCCGGTGAGGTCGTTGAGCGCGATGCCCGCGCCGACCGAGGACACCCAGCTGCGGATGCGGAAGTAGGCCGGGTTGACCTCCCGGATGCTCTTCATCTCCCGGTCCTCGTAACCCGGCGGCATCGCGATGGGCATTTCCCGGAACCGGTACTGCGCCGCGATCCCGTCGCCCTCGGGCACCGCGACGGCGTTCTGCGACACCGCGAACAGGAGGGCCGCGATGAGGAGCGTCACCACTCCCGGCACCAGCCTGCGCGTTCGTCCTGCGAATTCAGCCATGATCTCCCCGCCGACCGCCGTCGGGATTCTCTCCCGCGAGGCTCACTGGATTGGTAGCGACAACGGCGTGACGCGGTCGATCCACCACTCGGGCGTCCGCCCGGTTCGACGGCGAGCACAGCCGGCCAACTCGGGAACCAGTATGGGAGCGGCCGTCCCGGCGGTACTTCTCCCGCCTTGCCGAGGGCTTTTCCGGGCGTTTCGCGAAATGTCCCGGAAAAACGGGTGACCGCACGGGAACGGGGCGGGTCCCCCGCGTGGAGGTCCCGCCCCGTTCCCGTTCTCGTGCCGCGTGCCGTGCCGTGCCGTGCCGTGCCGTTGCCGTGTGCCGTTCGCCGTCCGTGCCGCGTGCCGCGTTCCGGTCAGGGCAGCACGTGCAGCCCGGTGCCGTTGAGGACGTACGCGGGGGCGACCTCCGCCGCGTCCGCCTGCACCAGGTCCACGATCGCCTTGCCCGCCGTCTCCGGCGTGAGCAGCGGCGCGTGGTGGCGCAGGAAGTCCTCCACCGCCACGCCCGCGCGGGCCGCGTACGCCTCCACCGCGGGCCGGCCCACCCCGGTCGACGGCGCGAACCGGGACAGCACCGAGGTGAACGTGGTGTCCAGCCCGGCGGCGCGCGCCTCGCCCCGCGCGTACGTGGCGAGGTAGCGCTGGGTGGCCTTGGCGCCCGCGTAGCCGCCGCTGAGCGGCGACCCGTCGGCGTTCAGGGCCGCCCCGCTGCTGAACACGACCACCCGGCCGCCCGGCGGCAGCGGCGTGAGCAGCACCTCGCGCAGCCAGTGGAACGCGATGCGCACGTCGCTCTCCCAGTTGGCGGAGAACGTCTCCCACGTCTGCTGCTGGAGCGGGCGCATGTGCGGCACGGCACCCGCCACCAGGACGATCGTCCCCGGCGCGTGGCGGTCGATGAGGTCGGCGGCCACCCGCGGGTCGCCCGCGTCGGCGACCTCGGTGCGGACGGCGCCCGCGCCGGGGAACCGCGCCGGGGTGCGCGACACGGCGACCACCGGTGTGCCCGCCTGGGCCAGCGCGGTGGCGATCCCGTGACCCAGCCCGCGGCTCGCGCCGACGACGATCGCGGTCCTGCCGGACGAGTCGCTCATGTTCGGGTCCTCCCTGGGGTTGTCCTGCCGTGCGTGCGGAAGGGCTACTGCTGGTACCTGGTGCCGTTCCACCAGTTGTCACCCGGACCGGCCGCGCCCTCGACGTCGTAGCGGTCCTTGAAGCGCCACCAGTCCCACGGGTGCTCCAGCCGGTCCTCCTGGCGCCCGAGGTGCGTGATGTCCAGGTAGTTGTAGAAGTTCTTGAAGATGTCACCGCCCCGGTCGAAGATCGAGTAGGTGAAGTAGACGTCGTCGCCCTCGCGGTAGAAGGCGCTCACGCCGGGCGACTCGCCCTGGTCGGTCGAGACCTCGTAGTCGTAGTTGAAGTCGCTGCCGTAGGACGAGTACCAGGGCATCGTCCAGCCCATCCGGGCCTTGAAGGGCTGGAAGTCCGCCAGCGGCGCGCGGGAGACCATGGCGAACGTGGTGTCCCGCGCCCACATGTGCGCCAGCTCCCCGACGCTGTCGGCCTGCATCGAGCACCCGATGCAGCCCTCCTCGGCGCCCGGGCTGAACATGTAGTGCCGGACGACGAGCTGACGCCGCCCCTCGAACAGCTCGGGCAGCGTGAGGGTGCCCCGCGGCCCTTCGAAGAGGTAGTTCTTCTCGACCTTCACCATCGGCAGGTTCTGCCGCTCGACCGCGATCATGTCGCGCGCCTTGGTGACTTCCTTCTCCTTCTCCAGGAGGGCTTTGCGGGCTTCCAGCCACTCCGCCCTGGACACGACTCGGTTCATCGGTTCTCCGTTTCCCTCGGCCGGGCGCCACTTCCAGGTTCCCCCCGCCACCGGGGCACCGCTTCTCCGAGGTTGGCGTCCTGCGGGGAACGGTTTTCAGGCGGCGTCGCCGCGCTCCGCCGCGTCGCGTCCTTTCAGGACTCGACGTTCCACTTTGCCCACCGGCGTGCGCGGGATGCGCTCGACGAACTCGATCCGGCGGATCTTCTTGTAGGGCGCGACGCGTTCGGCGACGAACGCCATCAGCTCCTCGGGCGTCGCGGGCTCGCGGGTGACGACGAAACCCTTGGGCACCTCGCTCGCCTCCTCGTCCGGCACGCCGACCACGGCCGCGTCGGCGACCTTCGGGTGCGTCATGAGGACGGCCTCCAGCTCGACCGGCGACACCTGCTGGCCCTTGTACTTGATCAGCTCCTTGATGCGGTCGACGAGGAACAGCTCGCCGTCCTCGTCCACGTGGCCGAGGTCGCCGGTGCGCAGGAACCCGTCGGGTCCCAGCACCTGCCGGGTGGCCTCCTCGGCGTTGAGGTAGCCCTTCATCACCTGGGGCCCCCGCACGAGGACCTCGCCGTCCCGGTTCGGCCCCAGCTCCTCGCCGGTGTCGACGTCGACGACCTTGCACTCGACGCCGGGCGCGGGGCGGCCGACCGAGGCCGGGACCACCGGCACGCGGTCCTGCATGAACGACACCATGGACTCGGTGAGGCCGTAGCCCTGGGCGATGTCGCAGCCGACGCGCCGCCGCACCAGCTCGGCGATGCCCGGGTCGAGCGCCGCGCCGCCGGACACGATCGAGCGCAGCGACGACAGGTCGTAGCGGTCGACCAGCGGGCTGCGGGCCAGCAGCACCGCCATCGTGGGCACGACGTAGAGGTGCGTGATCCGGTGGTCCTCGACGGCCTTCAGGAACGCCTCGGGGTCGAAGCGCCGCATGGTGACCATCGTGGAGCCCTGGACGAGGCTCGCGTTCATCATCATGGTCAGCCCGAAGGCGTGGTGGAACGGCGGCATCGCCAGCACCCTGGCGCCCGCGCCGCTGGGGGCGACGAGGCTCGTCAGGAGCGCCTTGGCGATCAGGTTGCGGTGGGTCAGCACGACCCCCTTGGGGTGGCCGGTGCTGCCGCTGGAGTGCAGCAGGGCGGCCACGTCCTCGGCCGGGTCGACGTCCGGTTCGGGCGGCTCGTCGTCGACCAGCAGCGCGGAGAACGGCGTCGCGCCGGCCGCCTCGCCGAGCACGACGACCTCGCCGACCGGCGTGCGGCGGGCGAGCGCCAGCGCCTCGTCCACCTCGGCCGGCACGGTCACCAGCAGCCGCGCGCCCGCCTCGGTGAGGCGGGCCGCGAGGTCGTCGGGCGTGTCCAGCGGGTTGAGCACGACCACCGCGCCGCCCGCGAGGACGGCCGCGTGCACCACGATCGGGTACTCGGGCACGTTCGGCGCGAGCACCGCCAGCACGTCGCCCTTGCCGAAGCCGAGCGAGCGCAGCCCGGCGGCGGCGCGGCGCACGGTCGACACCAGCTCGTCGTAGGTGTAGCGGCCGGCGCCGCTGACGTCGACGACCGCGACCGCGTCGCCGTGCCGCCGGGCCCGTTCCAGCACGAACTCGGACAGCGAGGTGTCCGGGACCTCGACGGGCGGACCGCTGACGATCACGGCGCCACGTCCGCGTCGGCGCGCTTGTAGGTGCTCAGGCCGGGCTGGTAGCTGCGCTTCTCGAACTGCCTGAGCGCGACGTTGATCCACTCGTTGCCGCTGAGCCGGGACAGCTCCCACAGCTTGGCCTGGTCGTAGTCGATGGCGGCGGGCAGGTCCAGCGCCGTGGTGCGCTCGTAGACCTGCTTGGCCAGCTCCAGCGTGACCGGGTTCTTGTCGACGATCCTGGCCACCAGCCGGTCGGTCTCGGCGTCCAGCTCGGCGGCGGGCACCGCCTTGTTGACCAGGCCGTGCCGCTCGGCCTCCCGGCCGGTCATCGTGTCCCCGGTGAGGATGTAGTACAGCGCCTGCTTGCGGGCCAGGTTGTGGGTGGCCGCCCAGGTCGCGCCGCCCGCCGGGAAGATGCCGAAGTTGATCTCGGAGAGGCCGAACAGCGCCGCCTCGTCCGCGACCGCGAGGTCGCACAGCCCGGTCACCAGGAACCCGCCGCCGAACGCGAAGCCGTTGACCTTGGCGATGGTCACCGCCGGGAACGCCTTGAGGCGCTTGAACCAGTTCAGCGCCACCAGGTTGGTCCGGTAGAACAGCTGCGGGTCGTCGAACGGCCGCAGGAAGCACTCCTCCAGGTCCATGCCGGAGCTGAAGCTGTTGCCGCTGCCGGTGATGACGACCGCCTTGACGCCGCCGTCCTCCTCGATGCGGTCCAGGGCGGTGTTCATGTCCCGGTGCATCTGCGGGTTCATCGCGTTCTTCTTGTCCGGCCGGTTCAGGTGAACGGTGGCCCGAGGGCCCTCGATCTCCAGGTTGACGGTTTCCAGCGTGATCATCCCTGCCCCACTTTCGGTTGGACGGAGTGCGCGACCGGCGGCACGAGGATCACACGGTCGTCCGGCGCGTGGCTTCTCGTGGCTTGCCCGGCAGGACGGACAATGGCCGTTCCGGACCGTTGTGCGAACGTAACTGCCGCTACTTTGAAACCACCCGGGCAGCGCAGGGCAATTCGGCCGTACGTCGGCAGCCGGGTCCGGTCGGAGCGCCGTCCGGAGCGGCCGGAAAAACCGCCCAACCTGCGCCGACAGGGGCTGTGACCAGCGGAAATACGGAATGCGAATACCCGTTCGGAGCGCCGCCGAGGAAGCTTCAATTACCCGGCTGAACCGGCCGTCCGGTGAGCAAGTCTGAAGTAGCAGCGCCGCCGGACTTCCTGCAACGATTTTGTCGTCCGCCCGTCCGGAGACGGGCTGATCGAATTGGGGCGAGGTTGACCGTGCTGCGCACCGAGCGGGTGGCGTACCCCGACGCCCCGGCTGGGCATTCGGGTCCGACGACCGGCGCAGGCGTTTCCGAAACCCATTCCTGACGTTCTCCCGGGTGCCGCCCGACCGGCACCCGGAGGACACGCGCGAATACCCGGCCGCGGCCCACCGCCGCGGGTCCCCGCACGCCAGGAAGGAGTCGAACCGTGACCTCGACAGCCAGATGGCTGCGCAGGCAGCTGCCCGGCGTCATGGCGCTCGTGCTCGTCGCGGCCACGTTCTCGGTGGCCCGACTGCCCGAGGTGTCGGCGCACGAGAGGCAGGAGCTCGCGTCGCGCTTCGGCTTCGCGCCGGAGACCATCGCCCTCCCGGGCGGCTACACCCAGCGGTCCGTCCGACCGGTGAACCAGCGCTACGCGCACATCGACGCCTGGATCTCCTCGGTCGGCTCGGCCGTGGCGCTCAACGACCTCGACGGCGACGGCCTGTCCAACGACCTGTGCTACGTCGACGTGCGCACCGACCAGGTCGTCGTCACCCCGGCCCCGGAGGCCGGCCGGGAGCGGCGCTACGAGCCGTTCGCCCTGACCACCGGCGCGCTGCCGGTCAACGACGTGATGGCGCCCATGGGGTGCGTGCCCGGCGACTTCAACGAGGACGGCCGGGTGGACCTGCTGGTCTACCTGTGGGGCCGCACGCCGGTCCTGCACCTGGCCAGGGCGAACGCCGACGGCCTCGGCCCGGACGCGTACCGGGCGACCGAGCTGGTGCCGGGCTCCTCCTCCGGCCGCTACGACGGCCCGGAGTGGAACTCCAACTCCGCGACCGTGGCCGACTTCGACGGCGACGGCCACGACGACGTCTACATCGGCAACTACTTCCCCGACGGCCCCGTGCTGGACCCGTCGCGGAGCACCGGCGTGGAGATGAACGCCTCCATGTCCGCCGCGCTCAACGGCGGGGACGACCACCTGCTGCGCTGGACCGGCGGCACGTCGGGCGACGAGCCCGGGGCGCGGTTCGAGGAGGCGCCCGGCGCGATCCCGGCGGACGCCTCGCGCGGGTGGACCCTCGCGTCCAGCTCCAACGACGTCAACGGGGACCTGCTGCCCGAGCTGTACCTGGCGCACGACTTCGGCCCCGACCGCCTGCTCTACAACACCTCCGCGCCCGGCCGCGTGGCCTTCACCGTGGTGGAGGGCTCGCGCGGGCCGATGGAGCCCAGGTCGAAGAACGTCGGCATCGACTCCTTCAAGGGCATGGGCGTCGACTTCGGCGACCTCGACGGCGACGGCGCGTACGACCTGTACGTCAGCAACATCACCACCTCGTTCGGCATCGAGGAGTCGCACTTCGCGTTCCTCAGCACGGAGGACGACCCGGCCGCGATCACCTCCGAGCTGGCCGCCGGCCGGGCGGTCTGGGAGGACGAGAGCGGGCCGCTGCACCTGGCCTGGTCGGGCTGGGGCTGGGACGTCAAGCTCGCCGACTTCGACAACGACGGCGGGCTGGAGGTCGCGCAGGCGACCGGGTTCGTCAAGGGCGACGTCAACCGCTGGCCGCAGCTCCAGGAGCTGGCGACGGCGAACGACGCGCTGCTGGCCAACCCGGTGTGGTGGCCGGTGGTGGGGCCGGGCGACGACGTGGCGGGCCACCAGCGGTTCCACCTGTTCGCCCGCAACGGCCGCGGCTTCTACACCGACGTGTCCCCGTCCCTCGGGCTGGACGTGCCGGTGCCCACGCGCGGCATCGCCACCGGCGACGTGGACGGCGACGGCAGGCTCGACATGGCGATCTCGCGGCAGTGGGAGGACCCGGTGTTCTACCGCAACACCGGCGGCGGGACCGACCGGTTCCTGGGCCTGCGCCTGACGCACGAGGGCGGTGTGGCTCCCGGGTCGTTCCCGGGCGCCGGCTCCCCCGTGATCGGCGCGCAGGTCGAGGTCACCACCGCGTCGGGCCGCACGCTCGTCAACCGGGTCGACGGCGGCAGCGGCCACTCCGGCAAGCGCAGCCACGAGGTGCACTTCGGGCTCGGGTCCGACGACCGCCCCGTGCGGGCGCGCGTCACGTGGCGCGACCGGGACGGCGACGTGCACGAGCAGGAGATGACGCTGGAGCCGGGGTGGCACGACGTGCGGCTCGGCGACCGGGCCGAGGAGGGGTGACCGGCATGGCCGACACGACGACCGCGACCGCACCGCCGCGGCACGACCCCAAGATCGTCACCGCGCTGCGGCGCTTCGCGATCTCCATCAGCGTGCTCAACGTCCTCGGCTACACCGTGCTCGGTTTCGAGCAGCCGTGGCTGTGGCCGTTCATCGCCCTGGCCACCGGCTACGCGGTGGAGCTGGGCCTGGAGGCGGTCTCCGCCCGCCAGGAGGGCCGCGCGCCGCGGTTCGCCGGCCGCGGTGCCCGCGGGCTGGTCGAGTTCCTGTACCCGGCGCACATCACCAGCCTCGCGGTGAACATGCTGACCTACGTCAACGACCAGGTCTGGGTGATGGTCTTCGCCGTCACCGTGGCGGTCGGCGCGAAGTGGGTGCTGCGGGCCCCGGTGCGCGGGCGGATGCGCCACTACATGAACCCGTCGAACTTCGGCATCGCGGTGGTGCTGCTGGTGTTCCCCTGGGCGTCGATCGCCCCGCCGTACCACTTCACCGAGCACGTGGGCACGTTCTGGGACTGGGTGATCCCGCTGGTCATCCTGGTCGCGGGCTCGATGCTGAACGGGATGCTGACCAACCGGCTGTGGCTGATCATGGCGTGGCTGGTGGGGTTCGCGCTCCAGGCGGTGGTGCGCGGCGTGCTGCTGGACGTGTCGATCCCGTCGGGGTTGAGCATGATGACCGGCGTCGCGTTCATCCTGTTCACCAACTACATGGTGACCGACCCGGGCACGTCGCCGTCGCGGCCCGCCTCGCAGGTGGCGTTCGGCGCGGGCGTGGCGGCGGTGTACGGGGTGCTGATGGGCATGAGCATCCCCTACGGCATCTTCTTCGCCACGGCGATCGTCTGCCTGGTCCGCGGCGGCTTCCTGTGGGCGCTGCACTTCGTGGACGCGAACCGGGCCCGGCAGGCCGCACCCGTCGTGTCCACTCAGGACGAACCCGTCCAGGGCGCGCCCGAGGACCGGGTGCCGGCCGCCGCGGACCCCGCGCGCAACGGCGCGACGACGGGCAGCGCGGTCGTGCGCACCTGACCACCCGGCGCACGACGACGGCGAGCCGGTCCGCGGAGGACCGGCTCGCCGTCGTCGTGCGCCGGGGTCAGCTCGCCGTCTCGACCGCGAGCGCGGCGGACTGGACGTCCAGCAGCGCCATGAGCACCGGCGGGTCGAGGGCGCTGCGCGGGCGCAGGCACAGGTCGACCGGGTCGACCGCCGTGCCGGCCCGCACGGTGATCGGCCCGGAGCAGGCGACGTTCGGCGCGTCGCCGTCGGGGTAGGAGCAGTCGGGCACCGCCTCGCGGTCCGGCGGCACGGAGCTGGCCATCAGGTACCACGTGCCGGGCGGCACGTCGGCGAGCAGGTACGGGCCGGGCCGCAGCAGCACCGAGCAGCGGATCGGGACGCCCTGCGGGATCGGGTCGGGGAACAGGCCGAGGAAGGTCAGCCCGGACGGCAGGTCGCGCGGCGCGTCGATCCGGCCGTGCACCGTCGAGGTGTGCGTCCCCTGGCCGCGCCAGGCCGTCGGCACCTTCGCGGCGAACCCGCCGAGCTGGCGGTACTCCGTGGGCGAGACGCCGACGCTGCTGCGGAAGCGCGAGCTGAACGTGCCGACGCTCGTGTACCCGACCCGGTGGCTGATGTCGGTGACGGTGGACGAGGTGCACACGAGCAGCCTCTTCGCCTCCTGGAGCCGGATCGCCGCCAGGAACCGGCCGGGCGAGACGCCGGTGACCCGCTGGAAGACCCGGGAGAAGTGGAACTTGCTGTACATCGCGGTGCGGGCCATGTCGTCGATCGTGAACTGCTCGCCCAGATTGTCGTACATGAATTCGACGACTCGCCCTACCGCGCGTTCTACTACATCTTCCACCACGACCCCCACATCGCAGATCCAATGAATGACGAAATGGGTTGAAACCGGTTGCGCGACTGCGCGCACCACTCCCGACACGACCGGGACCAACTGGGAGACTTTCGCAACGCAGGACTCAGCGTCTCACTCGACGACCTCCGACCCACTCCATCGACCTGCGATTTTTCGCAAGTTACCAGGCTGCCGACAGCCTCGGCAAGCAGCCAAGACGGGCGACAGTGAAGATTTTTCATGATCTTTGGGGCACCTGGAAGCGGTCTTTGCTTTTGTTCACCCCGACTATTTCAGAGGGTGACAGCAGAATCATTTACGTCACCTGTGGACAGCGTAAACTACGCCTTCCGGGTGAGCGTTCGCTAACGCCCTGTCGCCGGTCCCCGACGAGTGTCCCGAGAAGACCCCACAGCACCCGTACCGGGCATTTCCGCGCACCCCCGACGGGCAAACGCCCCAACCCGCTGGGCCGATCGTCCGCCCCGCCGTCCCGGTCCGACCGGTCCCCGCCGGGCACGCCGCACGCTGGAAGAAGGACGGGCGGCGTCAGCGCCATACAGTCGGGCGTGCGGGTGCGGGAACGATCACCGCACCGTCACGCGGGCCGCGCGACCGACCCCGATCGCGGCGTCCGCGCCCGGGGGTCTTCGACGCATCGGGAAGCCGAAGACCCGCCCGGCTCGGGGAGCCGCCCCGCCGGGTCGAGCGCAGCAGGAGGAACCGTGGTCGACTCCCAGGTCCAGACCCATGCCCACCCCACCACCGCCGGATCGCCGTTGACCACGCGCCTGCACCGGCCGGCGCTGTACGCCTTCCTGCTGGTCGTCCTCGCGCACTGGGCGGAGCACATCGCCCAGGCCGTGCAGATCTACGCCCTCGGCTGGCCGGTGCCGCAGGCCAAGGGCGTGCTCGGTCTGTGGATGCCGTGGTTGGTCACCTCGGAGGTGATGCACTACGGCTTCGCGCTGGTCATGCTGGTCTTCCTCTTCGCGCTGCGCAAGGGGTTCGTCGGGCGCTCCAGGACGTGGTGGGGCGTCGCGCTGGGCCTCCAGTTCTGGCACCACGTCGAGCACCTGCTGCTGATCGTCCAGGCGTCGACGGGCACCACCCTGCTGGGCCGGCCCGCGCCGACGAGCGTGATCCAGCTGATCGTGCCGAGGGTGGAGCTGCACCTGTTCTACAACTTCGTGGTGTTCGTGCCGATGGTCGTGGCGATGGTGCTCCACATGCGCCCGACCCGCGAGGAGCGCGCCGCGATGCGGTGCTCCTGCGCGCTGCCGGTCGGCGCGGCGGCCTGAGCCGGTGCACGACCACGCCGCCGTCGGCCTGCCGCTCGGCTTCACCCTGCTGCGGCTGGTCCTGTTCGGATCGGTGACGGCGGTGGCGGCCTGGGCGCTGGTGCGGCCGTTCCTCCCCTCCCCGCCGGGGCTGCCGGCGAGGCGGGTGGTCACCGGGGCCGCCGCGGCCGGCGGGGTCGCGGTGCTGCTGGTGGCGAAGGCGACGTGGCTGCCGGGTCCCGCGGCGGTGGCGCTGATCGCGCTCCTCGTGCTCCCGCCCGTGCTGCGGGGCGAGCACCCCGTGCTGGGGCGGTGCGCGGCGGCGGCCTCCGCGCTCGTGGTCGTCGCGGCCGGCGCGTGGACCGGCGGACCGCCCTCGTCGTCCGCGTACGTCGTGCTGGTGGCGGCGTTCACCGGCGCGGCGTGGCTCGCGCTGTGCCCGCCGGCGGCGGACGTGCGGCCGGCGGGCGCGGCGCTGGGCCTGGTCCTGCTGGCCGGCCTGGGGCACGTCGTGGTCGCCGGCCGGCTCGACGCGCCGACCCCGGGCGACCCGCTGTTGACCCGGGTCGCCCTGCCGGGCGGCGGTCCGGTGGACCTCCTGGTGGTGCCGCACATGCCGGGCTGGAACCTCGTGCACACCGGCGACACCGACCTGTCCGCGGGCAACGCGCCCTCGGCCCTGGTGCCGGTCCGGCCGCGCCCCGCGGCGAGCGGGCGCTGGGCGCTGGTGTGGCTGCCGCCGGGGCGCGGCGAGCTGTGGCTGGAACGCGCGGGCGCGCGGACCACCGTCGTGGTGGACACCGGCGACGGGGCGTGGACCGGACCGGACGTGCGGGGTCCTGAGGGGCCGGACCACGCCTCGGCCGTGCTGGCGGCGAAGCTGGCCGGCGCGCGGGGCGACCTGCCGTGGCCCGCGCTGACCGACGCCGACGCGGCGGCGCTGCGGGCCGGGGTCGCCGCGATCGGCGGGCCGTTCGCCGTGGCGTCCGACGCCTCGCCGCGCGCGGTCGCGGCGGAGCGGGTCGTGCGGGAGGAGGCCGCCCGCCTGGGCCTCCGGGTCGTGCCGGGCGCGCCGGACGTGCTGGTGCTGGCGGGCGAGCCCCGGGGCGGGCACCTCGCGCCCTGGCTGGCGCCACCCGATCTGTCCACACCGGACGGTCAGCGGTACGCGCGGGTCCTCGCGGACGCCTTCCCCGGCGAGCGGCCGACCGCGTCGGGCCTGGCGGCGTGGAGCGCGGGGGAGGGGGCGGGCGCCGGGGCCGGGAACACCGCCCCGGAACGGCGGCTTGTTGGATAACGTTGTTGGGCTACCCTCGTCACAACCCTCCCCCACCTGCGGTTCGGCGACGACGAGGACCCCCGACAGCACCCGACGACGCCGGCCCCTCGGCCCGCTCCGGCCGGGGACAGGAGCGACATGGTTCGACTTCCCGAAGCCCCCTGGCGCGTGGTGGTGGTCGGGGCCGGCCTGGGCGGCACGGCCACCGCCGTCCGGCTCCTCCGGTTCGCCCGGGAGCCCGGCGAGGTCGTGCTCGTGGAGCGGCGCCCGGAGCACCGCAGCGCCGGCGTCGCCTACCACCGCGAGGGCAACCCCTGGCAGCACGTCTTCAACATCCAGGCCGGGCGCATGGCGATGTTCCGCGAGGACGTCGACGACTTCGTGCGCTGGGCCAACACCGAGGCCGACCGCGCGGACTGGCCGCCCGAGTGGCGCGACGCGGTGTTCACCGAGTCCGGGCCCGCGCCCCGCCGGGTCTACGCCGACTACCTCGCCGACCGGTTGGCCGAGGCCGCGCGCGAGGCGTCCGCCGGCGTGGTCCTGGTCGAGCTGGACGGCGAGGTGGTCGACCTCGACGTGGAGGACCACGCGGCCCGCGTGGTCGTCGAGGCCCCCACCGGGCGGACCACCGTCCGCGCCGACCACGTCGTCGTCGCGACCGGCCTGGAGGAGCGCGAACTGCCCTTCGCGGCCGAGGTCGCCGACCACCCCGCGTTCGTGCGCCACCCCTACTCCGGCCACGCCGTCGAACGCATCCTCGCCCTGCCGCCGGACGCGACCGTCGCCGTCGTCGGCACCCTGCTCAGCGCCTACGACTCCGCCGCCCTGCTGCTGCGGCGCGGCCACACCGGACCCATCCGGATGATCTCCCGCTCCGGCCTCACGCTGCGCACCTACCCCGACGACCACCGCCACCGCGTCCTGCCGCTGCCCGCGCCCCGGTTGGGCGGCGACGCCTACGAGGGCCGCGACAACCTCGTCCGGCTCGTCGAGCGGGAGTGGGCCAGGGCCCGCGCCACCATCGCGCGCGAGCACCCCGACGTGCCGCCGGCCGTGGTGACCGAGCGGATCTCCAAGGCGTGGGAGCCGCACCTGTCCCCCGTCCTGGCCCGCATCCCCACCGACGACCTGCGCGCGCTCCTCGACCGCTACGGCAGCCTGCTGGCGACGCTGCGGGTGAGCGCCGTCGCCTACACCACCGAGGTCGTCCACGCCGCGCTGGGCGACCAGGTCCGGCTCGTCACCGGCCGGGTCGACCGGATCGCGCCCACCGGCTCCGGGAGGCTGGCGCTGACCGTGGACTCCGCCGGGACCGCCCACGAGCTCGAAGCGGACCTGGTGATCGCGAACTTCGGCCGCGAGCCCGACTACGCCCGCGTCGGCTCGGCGCTGTGGCGCAACCTGCTGCGCAAGGGCGTCGCCGTGCCGCACGCCCGCACCGGTCGCGGCGTGGAGGTCGACGCCTCCGGGACCCTGCTCGGCCCGGACGGCGCGCCGTCCGGGCCGGTCTCCGCCGTGGGCGGGCCGCGCGAGGGCGACGAGATCGTCCGCCACGGCCGGATGGGGGCGTTCTCGTTCAACCTGGCCGCCATCAAGAACCACTCGGTGGGCGTCGCCGCGACCGTGCTGCGCCGGGTCGAGTCCTGCTACGAGGAGCACGCCTCCCCGGGCGACGGTGAGGAGGAGGCGTTCGACCGCGCGGTCGTGCTGGAGGTGCGCCGGATGGCGGCCCGCCGCCGCGACGAGCGCGAGCGGACGGCGCTGCTGCTGGAGGACGGCCTCGCCGACCTGGCCCGGGAGGTCGCCCGCGCCGGGCGCCCCGCCCCGCCGGACCGGGCGCTGCGGCACGCCGTGAGCGCGACGGCCGAGGCCAGGCTCAACGACCTGTCCGTGACGCCGCGCGACCTGCGCCGGCTGCTCGGGCTGGACGAACCGGTGCGCTGACGACGGGGTCGCCCGGCTCCGATCCGTGGTGGACGGTCACGCACCGCACTCGTGAAGATGCGGCGACCGCCGCCCGGTTGCCATCCTCGGAGCACGAGCCGAGCGCCACCAGGTGAGAGGACTTCCGTGACCCTTCACGAGATCCCCGGGATCGTGCTGGTCGACCCGGGCACGACGAGCGCGCGCGGCACCTGCGACCGCTCCGGGCGGCCGGTCCCCGGCTCGGTCCTGGTCGTCGAGTCCCTCGGCCCCGAGCTGTACGACGCGATCGTCGCCTCCGCCGCGGTGGTCTGCGCGCGCGGCGGCCGGACGGGTCACATGCAGTCGCTGTGCCGGTCCCGGGGCATCCCCGTGCTGCGCGTCGCCCCCGAGGCGCTGGACCGGCTGACCGGCGAGGTCACCGTCCGCCTGGACCGGGCGTCGGTCGTCCTGGCCGGCACCGTGCCCGCGCCCCGGTCGCCGGAGAGCCCGGTCGGCGCCCTCGACGAGGTCGACTCGATCTGCGTGGTGATCGCCGACGCCACCGACGTGCGCTCCACGAACGCCGTCGCGCGGCGCACCGAGCGCGTGGACCGCTTCTTCATCCGCGAGGAGTTCGCCTGCCTGGCCGCCGACCTGAGCCCGATCGACGCCCTGCGCGCCGGGGTCGTGGCGGCGGAGCGCTACGGCGCGGGCATCGCCGAGCAGCTGTGCTCGATGGTGGGCGAACTGCTCCCCCACCAGGGCCTGGTGATGCGGCTGCTCGACCTGCGCTCCGACGACGCCGCCCAGATCACCACCGGCGTCGAGGTGGACGACGAGCCCAACCCCGAGATGGGCCTGCACGGCGCGCGCTGGCTGCTGGAGGAGCGCCTCTACCCCCACGCGTTCCGCGCGCTGCGCGCCCACCTGCGCCGGCACCTGGGCGCGGAGGCGGCCCGGATCAGCTTCGCGGTGCCGTTCATCAACGACCTGGCCGAGTTCCTGCGCCTGCGCCGCCACCTCGGCCTGACCGACGACACCCCGCTGGGCGTCTTCGTCGAGACCCCCGCGGCCGTGCACTCGGCGGCCGACTTCTGCGCCGCGGGCGCCAGCGAGCTGTTCATCGGCACCAAGGACCTGATCCAGTTCTACCTCGCCGCGGACCGGGGCAACCACCTGGTCGCCTCGGCCTACCAGACCCGCCACCCGGCCGTGCTCGCGGCGCTCGGCCAGGCCGTCGAGGCGGGCCGCCGCACCGGCGTGCCGGTGCACGTGTTCGCACTGGGCGCCGACGTGGACCACTACGTCCGCCACCTGCCCACCCGCAGGCTCATGATGTGCACCGCGGAACTCCAGCGCGCCGCGCACCGACTGGTCGACCCCGTGCCGACCCGCTGACCGGCCCGCCACCGGGCGTCCGCTACTGGACGTCCGTCACGGGGGTCCGTCACGGGGGTCCGCCGGCCCCCTGGTCCATGCCGCCGCGCCCCTCGGGCACGGACTCGTCGGCGCCCTCCGCGGGCGTCCCGTCGTCCGCCGTCGTGCTGTCGTGCTCGTCGCCGAAGTCGGGCTCCAGCTCGCTCTCGGCCGTGACCGGGTCGAGGTCGGCCGGTCGTGGCCGCTCGCCGGGATCGTCGCTCACGTCGGCTCCTCCCTGACGGCACCGCGGGACGACCGGGTACCCGTCGCCCGCGCCGGGAAACGGCGGCGGCTACCGGTCCGCCCACGTGCCCACGGCGTCGAGCAGGCGGGCGATCAGGTCGTCGGGCACGGGCGCGGGTTCGAGCACGCCGCGGTAGAGCAGGGGGCCGATCAGCAGGGCCGGCGCGTCGTCGAGCCCGTCCGCGCGCAGCTCGCCGGCGTCCACCGCCGCCTCCAGCGCCGCGCGCAGCCGACCGCCGACAGCCGCGGCGAGCCGGTCCCGGCGGTCGGTCACCTCCGGGTCCCACACCGCGCCGTGCAGCAGCGAGGTCGTCACGGCGAGCACGTCGGGCAGCGCCAGCTCGTCCGCCAGCACGCGGAGCTGCCGCTCCAGCCACGGCCTGACCGGCACCTCCGGGTCGAGGAAGAACGGCATCCGGACGCCCGCCATCGCGTCGGTCAGCAACTGCTCCGGGCGCGGCCAGTGGCGGTAGACGGTGGCCCGGCCCACCCCGGCGAGGGCGGCGACGCGCTGGTGGGTGACCGCCGCCGGTCCCCCGTCGCGCAGGAGTTCCCGGGCGGCGACCAGGATCGCCTCGCGGCTGCGGGTGACGCGCGGGTCCTCGGTGTCGGCCATGCCGGCATCTTATGAGACAAGTTGACTCACGAGTGCGTGCGATGCCAGACTCCAACTATGAGACAAAATGACTCACAACCTTCCCGCCTCGTCGTCCTCGGCGCCACCGGCGGCACCGGGCGGGCCGTCGTCGAGGTCGCCCTGCGCGCCGGGCACCGCGTCACCGCCGTCACCCGCCGCGCCGACGCCCTGCCGCCCGCTCCCGGGTTGACCGTCGCGGTGGTCCCCGACCTCTCTCACCCCGACCTCTCCCACCCCGGACCGGCCCACCCCCGACCGGCCCGCGGCGACCGCCTCGCCGAGGCCGTCGCGGGCCACGACGCGGTCGTCAGCGCCCTGGGCACCTCCGCGCGCGGACCGGTCACGGTGTGCACCGACGGCGTCCGCGCCGCGCTGCGCGCCATGACCGCGACCGGCGTGCGCCGCCTGGTGGTGGTCAGCGCCCACGGCGCGGCCGAGAGCCGCGACCGCTCCCCCTACTTGCTGGCGCTGTGGGCGTCGGTCGCGCACAAGATGCGCGACAAGGAGTCGATGGAGGCGCTCGTGCGGGCCTCGGACACCAACTGGACCATCGTCCGACCGCCCGCGCTGCGGGACACCCCGCCGACCGGCCGCTACCGCACCGGCACCGACCTGCGCATCCGGCTGACCACGTCCGTGTCCCGCGCCGACCTCGCCGACTTCCTGGTGCGCGAGGCCGTCACGCCCGCGCACCTCCACGCCGCGCCGCGGATCGCCGCGTGAGCGCCGCCGTCCCGGTCGACCTGCGCGGCCGCACCGCCCTCGTCACCGGCGGGACCGGCGGGATGGGCCGGGTCATCACCACCGAGCTGGCCAGGGCGGGCGCGCACGTCGTCACCACCGGTCGCGACCGGGAGCGCGGCGAGGCCCTGGCGCGGCACGTCGCGGAGGAGACCGGCGCCGACCGCGTCGAGGTCCTGACCGGCGACCTCGCCTCCCGCGCGGACGTGCGCCGGCTCGCCGCGGAGTTCGCCGCCCGCCACGACGCCCTGCACCTGCTCGTGAACAACGCGGGCGCGCACTACCGGGAGCGCAGGCTCACCTCGGACGGCGTGGAGGCGCACCTCGCGGTCAACCACCTCGCGGGCTTCACCCTCACCCACCTCCTGGCGGACCGCCTGCTCGCCGCCGGGACCGCCCGCGTGGTCAACGTCGTCTCGGCCGCCATGTCGGACGCCCGCGCCGTGCCGCTGCCCGGCCGCCCCCGCCCCGTCACGCTCGACCTCACCACCGCCACCGACGCCCGCGACCTCAACCCCGCCGACGGCTACGCCCCGTTCGCCGCCTACGCCCGCGCCAAGCTGCTAACCACGACGTGCGGGTACGAGTTCGCCGACCGGTGGCGCGACGCGGGCGTCACGGTCAACTCCGTGCACCCCGGCATCGTCAGCACCGGCCTGGTCGACGACCTCGTGCCCGCCGCCCTCGCCCCGTTCCGGTCGCTGATCCACCGCCGGCTGCTCACCCCGGAACAGGGCGCGGGGGCCGCCCTGCGCCTGGCCGTCGACCCCGCCCTCGCCGGTACCACCGGCCGCTACTACGTCCGCGACCGCGAGGCGCGCTCCCCCGACGCCTCGTACGACCCCGCCACCCGCGCCGCCGCCTGGCGGCTCAGCCTGGCGTGGGCCACCGCGACGGGCTGACCCGTTCTCGCCGGTGCCGGTTCTCGTCGGCGCCCGTTCTCGTCGGCGCCGGTTCTTGTCGGTGCCCCCCGATACCGTGCTCACAAGATCACGCGAGGGGGGAGCGAACCCATGTCCGGCACCACGTACCTGGAGTTGTCCGAGGCGGGCGGCGGCGCGCACAAGTTCTACGAGGTGCGGGTCGACGGCACCGAGGTCACCATCACCTACGGGCGCATCGGGGAGCCGGGGCAGGTCAGGAACGCGTCCTTCGGCGACCACGCCAAGGCCCTCAAGGCCGCCGAGAAGAAGATCGGCGAGAAGGTGCGCAAGGGCTACGCCCCCGCCGTCAGGGGCGTGCGCCAACGCCGGTCGGTGAGCCGGCGGCAGATCGTCAGCACCCGCTCGACCGCCCACCAGGCGCCGGTGCTGTGGCGGTTCGCCTCCGGCGCCCCGGCGTTCGGCATCTTCATCGGCGAGGACCACGCCTGGGTCGGCAACGAGAAGGGCGACGTCTACACCCTCACCCACGACGGCCGGGTCACCGGGCGGTTCGGGCTGCCCGACGCCGTCAAGTGCATCGTGGCCGACGACTTCTGGATCTACGCGGGGTGCGACGACGGCCAGGTGTACGACCTGGGCGCCAAGGTGCCGCGGGTGGCCTACGAGATCGCCGACGACGTCGACATCTACTGGCTCGACATCCACGACGGCGTGCTCGGCGTGTCCGACCGGCAGGGCCGGGTGACCGTGGTGGACCACGAGGACGAGTTCCAGTGGTCGTGCCCGGCCACCGGCGACAGCGCCTGGATGGTCCGCTGCTCGCCGGAGGGCGTCTTCCACGGCCACTCCCGGGGCGTCACCCACTACACCGGCCGCGGCCACCGGGCGTGGCACGCCGACACCGTCGGGGAGGTGCTGTTCGGCTGGCAGGAGCGCACCGAGGTGTTCGCGGGCACCAGCCGGGGCCGGGTGCACCGGTTCGCCAAGTCGGACGGCCGCGAGACCGCCGTCTACCGCTGCGACGCACCGGTGTTCTCCTGCGCCACCTCCCCCGACGGCGAGTTCGTCTTCGCGGGCGACAACCAGTCCTCGGTGTACTGCTTCGCCGCGGATGGGACCCGGCTGTGGAAGCTCGCCACCGGCTGCGGCTCCGCGTTCTCCATGCAGTACCGCGACGAGCGGCTCTACCTGGTGACCACGGACGGCTCGCTGGCCTGCCTGGACGCGAGCACGTCCGCCGTGCGCGCCGCCGAGCAGGGGGAACTGCCGCAGCGCCGGGACATCAAGGCCGGCGCCATCGACCGCGTCGAGGCGACCGCCGAGGTCGAGGTCGTCTCGCACGCCGCCCCGGGCGAGGGCGTCGTCGTCGAGTGCGTGCGGGAGGGCGGCCGGGTCAGGGTGCACGTCGTCTCCGAGGGCTACGACCGCACGTGGGGCGTGCAGTTCCCCAAGAACATCCGCGTGCCGGGGGCCCGCTACCTGGTCACCGAGGTCGTCACCTCGACCGGCGGCTCGTTCTACCGCACGCGCGGCGAGATCAAGCGCCTGCGCTGACCCCCGGACCGGGCCGTGCGGCCGGTCCGCGGGACGACGGCGCGGGTGCGCCGGGCGTGCCCCTCGCAAGGGCCACGCCCGGCACCGGGCACACCTACCGGGTGCTGAACAGCCTGACCCGCAGGGACGTGCCGGACTGCGAGAGCACGCGCAGCCCCACCCCCACCGCCGGCAGCTTCACGCCCGTGGTGGGCGTCTCCGGGTACCAGTGCTGCTTGGTGTCGTCGAACACCGGCTTCGCCGGCTGCCCGCGCACGTACGACGCCTTGCCGTTGACGTGCAGGGTGAACGAGTCGGACTTCTGCAACCCGAACGGCGCGTCGTACCCGCCGACGGTGGGCGCCCACGCCGACCCGTCGAGGTGGTAGATGGGCGCGGGGTTGGCGTCGACCGGCAGGATCAGGCCCTCACCGGGGTGCTCGCTGGTGTTGTTGTCCAGGTGGCTGGTGTCCCACAGCGACACCAGCAGGCCGTCCTGGTACGGGAAGTGCTCCACCCACCTCGGCCGGTCCGGGAAGCTGTAGCGGTACGGGCCGGTGCGGTTGTACCCGCCGTAGGACTCGTAGGTGCGGTGGGACGCGACGTAGAACTGGTCGAACGCCTTCGTCTCGGTACCGGCCGTGCTGCGGAAGCCCTTGAGCGCCCAGCCGGTCCCGGTCTCCGCGCCGTCCTCCAGCACCGGCGCGCCGTCCGCCGTGACCGCGACGGCGTCGGCGAAGAACCCCTGCAACGCCAGGCCGCCGTCCGTGCGGTAGGCGAAGCGGATCTTCGTGCTCGTGCCCGCGTAGGCGTCCAGCGGCACCCGGACGTCCACCCAGCGGTTGCCCGAGGAGCCGCTGATGGCGGGCGCGTCGCCGGAGTCGCGGAGGAACGGGCGGCCGTCGACCGTGCCGTCCAGCTGGGTCCAGCTGCCGTCCGGGTTCGCCGCCTCCACGTAGACGTAGTCGAAGTCCTCCTCGACGTCGAAGCGCGCCTTGAGGGTCAGCTCCGCGCCGGCCCTGCCGGTGAGGTCCACCGCCCGGGTCATCGTGTTGTCCAGGTCGTTGCCCCGGTCGCTCCACCACATCCGCGTCCCGGCGAACGGGTCGCCGTAGCGGAACGTCTTCGCCACGTCGGGCAGCACGACCACCAGGCCCTGCGCCTTGGCGGTGTTGTACTCGTGCGGCCCGAGGTCGACCATGCGCTCCTGGCCCGCGACCGCCACCTCGTAGTCCAGCCACCCCAGTTGCAGCTTGTCCCACGCGGACAGCTCGTTGGCCCGCGTGCCCGGCGGCTCGCCCGGCTCGCCGACCCGCGTCTGCCCCATCAGCGACCACCAGTTGACGCCGTTCGTGCCGCCGCCGCTGGTGTCGTAGTGGTCGGGCAGGCCGAGGTCGTGGCCGTACTCGTGCGCGAACACGCTGACGCCGCCGTTCTCCGGCTGCATCGTGTAGTCGCCGACCCACAGGCCCGTGTCGCCGATCGGCGCGCCGCCCAGCTTGTTGCCGGCGGGACCGGTGTTGTAGTTCTTGAACGCGTAGCCCCGGTGGCTCCAGATGGCGTCCTCGCCCTGCCACGGGTCGCGGTCGGCCTGGTCGCCGCCCGCGTGCACGACCTGGAAGTGGTCGAGGTAGCCGTCGGGCTCGTTGAACTCGCCGTCGCCGTCGTGGTCGTAGCGGTCCCACTCGTCGAACGCGGCCAGCTCGGCCCGGACCTGCTCGGTCGTGCGGCCCGCGGCCAGCTGGTCGGCGACCCACCTCGTGACCGCGTCGCGGACCAGCTCGTAGCTGTTGTCGCACACGCTGCCCGAGCACGGGTAGCCGTTGGACCGGCCGTAGCGGGCCTCGTTGTAGCGGACGCGCACCCAGTCGGTGACCGTGCCGGACACGCTGTAGCGGCCGGAGGACTGCCGGTCGTAGTAGTTCGCGACCGAGTTGGCGTCCGGCGCGGTGGAGAAGTACAGGTCCTGGAAGTGGTCCCGGTCGAAGTCCGGTTGCCAGATGGTCGTGTTGTCCACGGCCCGGTTCGGCTGCGGGATCTCGTTGTGCCGGGGGCCGTCGAACCGCTGGGGCCCCGGCGTGTTCGGCGCGGTGTCCCGGTCGGGGTAGTCCGGGTGGCGCTCGTCGCCGAACTCGGCGAGCACGACGAAGATCCTGTCGACCTTCTCCCGCTCCAGCTCGACGTACTGGTCGACCTCGGTCCGCGCGCCCACCCGGTCCTTGCGGCCGAGCTTGACGACGGTGCTGGCGCCGCGCTTCTCCGCGGTCGCCTCGCCGGTCAGCACCTTGGCCAGCGCCTCCTGCCGCAACGCCCGCCGCTTGTCCTCCAACGGGTTCGGCAGCTCGTCGGTCTGCTGCGGCACCGCCTCGGCGGCCCCGGGGGCGGTGGTCCCCGGGGCCGCCGCGGCGACGGTGGGCGCGGTCGCGGCGCCCCCGGCGATCAGCGCGGCCGCGGCCGCGCCGGCTAAGAGTCTTCGCACGAGGTCTTCCCCTCACTGGTGGGTCGAGACGTTCGTGCGGGACGTTACGTAGCCGCCCGCCCGAGCGGCACAGCCGGAAGTCGGGGGCGAACAGACCAGTGCGGTACGCCGGTCACCGGCTCGGCGGGGTCACCGGGCCGGCGGGATCACCGGCTCGGCGGGGTCACCAGGCCAGCGGCAGGCCCGCGATGAACGTGCCCAGCCGCTCGGCGATGAGCTGGTGGTCACGGGCGGACGGGTGCCAGTGGCAGCCCAGGTTGTCCAGGCCGGAGTTGTCCTGGTACCAGTACCGGACCCGGTCGTCGCCCCGGCTGTTGCGCTCGGCCACGACCTGCCGGGCGCTGTCGACGAAGGCGGTGCTGCCCTGGGTGGCGATGACCACGATGGTGGTGCCGGCGCCGTAGCGGGCGCGCAGCTTGTCCAGGAAGCCGTGGTAGGCGGCCCGGTAGTCGGCGACCAGCGCCTCGGGCGTCGCCCAGGGCTCGCCGGGGTTGAGGGCGGTGGAGAAGTCGTTGATGCCCAGGCCGACGACGACCAGCTGCGGGTTCCAGGTCGCGGGCTTGCGCCACACGTCGCCGTCCACGGCGAGCAGGGCCCGGTCGTAGTAGGTGCGGTAGCTGGTGCCGGGTTCGCCGCCGTTGTAGTTGCGCACCACGCCGCGCCCGGAGAAGGCGTTGACCTGGTAGTCCGCGCCCAGCCGGCGGGCGGTCAGCGCGCTGAACGCCACGTCGGCGTTGGTGGTGCGGTTGACCTGGTCGCCGGTGCAGTCGCGGGTGGTGGACAGGTTGCCGTAGCCGGCGGTGTGGGAGTCACCGATGAACTCGACCTGCCTGCCGCGGGCGGCGGGCTTGGCCAGGACCGCGCCGCCGGGTGCCGCGACGAGGCCGCCGAACGCGCTGGTCGCCCACGGGCTCTCGTTGCGCTTGACCAGGCGGACGGTGTGCTCGGCGTCGGTCAGGCCGGTGACCCAGTGCGTGCCGGCGGCCGGGTTCACCAGGGTGGCGGCGGTGCGGCCGTCGACCTGGACGTCGTAGTCGGCGGCGGGGTCGTCGAGGACGACGCCGATCCCGGTGCCGCGGAACCGGCCCTCGAAGTAGGTGCCGGGCCAGCTGAACCGCACGGCGTCGCCCCCGTCCTGGACCCGGCCGGGGGTGGCGACCTGGTCGAGGACGGCGGTGCCGCCGCCGGGTTGGCCGGTGCAGGCGACGCCGTTGAGGGTGAACCCCGCCGCGACGGGGTTGGCGCCGGTGGCCGAGCCGACGAAGCCGATCGAGGTGGACGCGCCGGTCGCCAGGGCGCCGTTCCAGGCCGCGCTCGCGGCCGTGACGCGGGAGCCCGCCTGGCTCCACGTGGCGCTCCAGCCCTGGACGACCCGCTGCCCGGCGTCGGGGAAGTCGAAGCCGAGCGACCAGCGGGTCACGGCGTCAC
Source organism: Saccharothrix sp. DSM 118769 (assembly GCF_052936295.1). NCBI lineage: Bacteria > Bacillati > Actinomycetota > Actinomycetes > Pseudonocardiales > Pseudonocardiaceae > Saccharothrix > Saccharothrix sp. DSM 118769. The sequence goes on from NZ_CP193627.1 coordinate 5,768,712, forward strand.
CCAGGTTGGTGATCCTCACGCTCCCCTGGAACCCGCCGTGCCACTGGCTGGTCACCGCGTAGTCGACGCGGCAACCGGGTGCGGCGGACGCGGGCGGCGACAGGGCCGTGGTGCAGGCGATCACCGCCGCGCCTGCGGCGAGCATCGCGATGGGGCGCTTCATCGGGCCTCCTGGGTCTCGTGCCGGGGCGGGAACCGCCCCATTCCACCTGGGAGCGCTCCCAGGCCCCTGGAACCGTGGGAGCCGAGCACCGCGCCAGTCAACGGGACGGCCCGGGGATTCACCCGGGCGGCGGACAACGACGTCTCAGATGGGGCGCGCCGTCGGGGCAGGTCGGCTCACCGCCCGTCGAGCCTGGGCGCGTCGTCCACGCGCAGGGTGAACAGGTCGGGCCGCGAGTAGTGGCCGACGACGTCGAGGTCGAAGCGGGCGCGGGCCAGGTCGCGCAGGTCCAGCTCCGCGGTCAGCACGCCCTCGGTGCCGCGCAGCGGGCCGGCGAGGACGTCGCCGAGCGGGGACACGATGACGCTGCCGCCGTCGATCAGGACCGTGCCCGGGTCGTCGCCCTGCACGGGGCGCACGTCGGCCGGCAGGTCCGAGCGCAGCAGGTACTGGCTCGCGCCGAGCACGAAGCAGCGCCCCTCCAGCGCGACGTGCCGCATGGTGGCCTGCCAGCCGTCGCGGTCGTCCACCGTGGGCGCGCACCACAGGTCGACGCCCTTGGCGTACATCGCGGCGCGGAACAGCGGCATGTAGTTCTCCCAGCAGATCGCCGCACCGAGCCGCGCCGCGCCGGCGGTGACGACGGGCATGGTCGAGCCGTCGCCCTGGCCCCAGATCAGGCGTTCGGCGGCGGTCGGCGCGACCTTGCGGTGCAGGCCCAGGTAGCCGGTGGGGCCGAAGAACAGCGCGACGCAGTACAGCGTGGACCCGTGCCGCTCGATCGCGCCGACCACGGCGTGCACACCGAGGTCGCGGGTCAGCTCGCCCAACGCCCGCGTCTCCGGTCCCGGCGCGGTGATCGCGGAGTCGTGGTAGCGGCGGAACAGCTCGCGCCCCTCCGGCGTCCGGCTGCCGACGGTCACCCCGAAGTCCAGGCCCTTGGGGTAGCCGCCGAGGAACGCCTCCGGCAGCACGACCACGTCCGCGCCCCGACCGGCGGCCTCCCGCACCAGGTCCACGGCCTTCGCCAAGGTGGCGGGTGTGTCGAACAGGCGCGCACCGGCCTGCACGACGGCCGCCGTCACGCGGTTCTCGTCGATGCCCATGGCGTGCACGGTAGGCGGGCGGCCGGTGATCTTCGAGGTGTGCGCGCGACCGCCGCCTGCCGGGCCTGACCCACCGGCCGGGCGACGAACCGCCCGGTGACGGGCGGCCCGACGACGTCGACCGGCTCGTGCTCCGGCACCTGGCGGGCGACACGCAGCCGGCGTTCCAGCGGGTGCCCGAGCTGCCGGCGACGACCCGGACGAGCCGCTCCGCGTCTACGCCGACCCCGCCGGCCACCCGTTCTGCGTCTTCGTCACCTGACCTCGGCGAACAGGCCGCGCGCGGTCGCGGTGAACCCGGTCTGGTCGACGCGGCCGTCGCCGTCGACACCCGTCCCGGCGAACGCGGCCTCGGCGGCGCGCTCCGCGTCGACGACCCGCCCCGCCCGGTACAGCTCCACCAGTTCGCCCTGGTCGACGCGGCCGTCCCCGTCGCGGTCGGCCACGGCGAACAGCCGGTCGGAGACGACCGTCCACAGGTCCGCCACGGTCTCGGCGGACAGCCGCCGCGACCGGTGCGCCCGCTCGAACTCGTCCTTCGTCACGACCCCGTCCCGGTTGACGTCCGCGGCGCCGCAGACGTACTCCCAGACCTGCTCGTAGGCCGTCACGAGGCCGCGGACCTCGGCCGAGTCGGGGCTGCGGCCGAACCCCTCGCCGATGCAGGCGGCCTCCGCCTCGAAGTCGGTCCACCGGAGGCGCCCGCCGCCGTTCACGTCGAAGACCGCGAAAGCGCGGTCCACTTTCCCGGTCGGCACCTGTTCCGCCACGCCACGCCCCGTTCACCGGTCGGTCCCCAGCAACGGCGAAGCGTAACCGCGAGCGGGGCCGCGCAGCATCACCGGACCGGGTTGATCCCATCACCCGGAACGGTGGCGCGCCCGATCCGAGTCCACGGGCACCCGGCCACATCGGACCGGCGCCTGCGGGGATAAACTGCCGTTCGTGCCGAACCTGCGGATCAGCGAGGCAGCCGCGCTGCTGGGCGTGAGCGACGACACCGTGCGCCGGTGGATCGACCAGGGGCGGCTGGCCGCCGTGCAGCTGGACAACGGCCGCAAGGGCGTCGAGGGACGCGAGCTGGCCGCGTTCGCGCAGCGGATCTCCGAGGCCGCCGAACCCGGCACCACGGTCGCCGCGTCCGCCCGCAACCGGATGCGCGGCATCGTCACCCGCGTGGTCAAGGACGGGGTGATGGCGCAGGTCGAGATGCAGGCGGGGCCGTTCCGGGTGGTGTCGCTGATGAGCCGCGAGTCGGCCGACGAACTGGGCCTGGAGGTCGGCACGGTCGCGGTCGCCTCCATCAAGTCCACGCACGTCGTCGTCGAGATCCCGGAGGGCTGACGCCGTGCGCCGAGCGCTCACCACCCCGGCCGCGTGCGCGCTGGCCGCGGCCGTGCTGGCGGCCTGCGGCGGCGAACCCGCCGCGACCGGTCCCGGCGGGCGGATCACCGTGTTCGCCGCCTCGTCCCTGACCGAGACCTTCACGCGGCTGGGCGAGGACTTCGAGGCCGTCAACCCGGGCGCGGAGGTGGTGTTCAACTTCGCGGGCAGCTCCGCGCTGGCCCAGCAGATCGACCAGGGCGCGCCGGCCGACGTGTTCGCCGCCGCGTCCCCGGCCACCATGGAGCAGGTCCGCGAGTCCGGCGCAGTCACCGCCACGCCCACCACGTTCGCGCGCAACACGCTCCGCATCGCCGTGCCGAGGGGCAACCCCGGCGGCGTCACCGGCCTGGCCGACTTCGCCGACCCCGACGCCACGATCGCCCTGTGCGCGGAGCAGGTCCCGTGCGGCGCGGCGGCGAAGGAGGCGTTCGACGCCGCCGGCGTCACACCGCGCCCCGACACGCTGGAGCAGGACGTCAAGGCCGTGCTGACCAAGGTCCGGCTCGGCGAGGTCGACGCCGCCCTGGTCTACGCCACCGACGTGGGGGCCGCCGGCGACGAGGTCGAGGGCATCGGGTTCCCCGAGGCGGAGGAGGCGGTCAACGAGTACCCGATCGCCACGCTCGCCACGGCGCCCAACGCCGCCGGCGCCCGGGCGTTCGTCAACCACGTCCTGTCCGCGGAGGGCCGCGCGGTGCTCGCCGCGGCCGGGTTCGCCGCGCCGTGACCCGCACCCGCGCGCGGGCGGCGCGCGGCGGGCTGCCGCCGGTGCTCGTGCTGCCCGCCCTGCTGGGCCTGGCGTTCCTGCTCGTCCCCTTCGCCGGGCTGCTGCTGCGCGCGCCGTGGCGCACCCTGCCCGCCCAGCTGCTCAGCCCCGAGGTCGGCGAGGCCCTGCGGTTGTCGCTGCTGTGCGCGTCGCTGGCCACGGTGGTCTGCGTCGTGCTGGGCGTGCCGCTGGCCTGGGTGCTGGCCCGCGCCGACCTGCCCGGCCGGGGGTTCCTGCGCGCCCTGGTGACCGTGCCCCTGGTGCTGCCGCCGGTGGTGGGCGGCGTGGCGCTGCTGTTCGTGCTCGGCCGGCGCGGCGTGGTCGGCCAGCACCTCGACGCCTGGTTCGGCGTCTCGCTGCCCTTCACCACCGCGGGCGTGGTGGTGGCCGAGGCGTTCGTCGCCATGCCGTTCCTGGTCATCTCCGTGGAGGGCGCGCTGCGCGCCGCCGACCCGCGCTACGAGGAGGCCGCCGCCACCCTCGGCGCGTCGCGCCGGCACGCGTTCCGCCGCGTCACGCTGCCCTCGATCCTGCCCGGCCTGGTCGCGGGCACGGTGCTGTGCTGGGCGCGGGCGCTGGGCGAGTTCGGCGCGACCATCACCTTCGCGGGCAACTTCCCCGGCGAGACCACCACCATGCCGCTGGCCGTGTACCTGGCCCTGGAGACCGACCCGGACGCCGCGATCGCGCTCAGCGTCGTGCTGCTGCTCGTCTCGGTCGCGGTGCTCGCCTGCCTGCGCGACCGCTGGGTCAGGGGCGCCTCGTGACCCTCGATGCCCACCTGCGGGCCACCCGCGGCGCGTTCGACCTCGACCTGGACCTCACCGTCGCGCCCGGCGAGGTGGTCGCCCTGCTCGGCCCCAACGGGGCGGGCAAGTCCACCGCCCTGCGCGCCCTGGCGGGCCTGCTCCCCCTCACCGGCGGCCACCTGCGCCTCGACGGGCGCGCCTGGGACGAGCCGCCGCGCGCGTTCGTGCCGCCCGAGCACCGCACGACCGGCGTGGTGTTCCAGGACTACCTGCTGTTCGACCACCTCACCGCGCTGGAGAACGTCGCCTTCGGCCCCCGCGCCCGGGGCGCCCGCAAGGCCGACGCCCGCGCCACCGCGCTCGGCTGGCTCGACCGCGTGGGCCTCGCCGACCTCGCCCGGGCCAGGCCCCGCGCCCTGTCCGGTGGCCAGGCCCAGCGCGTCGCCCTCGCCCGGGCCCTGGCCACCGACCCCGACGTGCTCCTGCTCGACGAGCCCCTGGCCGCCCTCGACGCCGCCACCCGGCTGGTCACCCGCGCCGAGCTGGGCCGCCACCTCGACCGGTTCGCGGGCCGCACCGTCCTGGTCACCCACGACCCGGTCGACGCCATGGTGCTGGCGGACCGCCTGGTCGTCCTCGAACACGGCCGGGTCGTGCAGCGGGGCACGCCCGTCGACGTGGCCCGGCACCCCCGGACCCCCTACGTGGCCGACCTGGTCGGGCTCAACCTCTACCGGGGCACCGCCGACGGCACGGCGGTCGACCTCGTCGGCGGCGGGCGCCTCACCCTCGCCCACCCCGCGCGCGGTCAGGTGCTGGTCACCTTCGCCCCGGGCGCCGTCACCCTGCACGCCGCCCGCCCGGCGCACGACCCCGTCAACACCTGGCAGGTCACCGTCGCGGGCGTGGAGCAGCACGCGCACACCAGCCGCGCCCGCCTGGACGGCGCGCCACCGGCGCTCGCCGACGTGAGCACCGCGACCGTCGCCGAACTGCGGCTGCGCCCCGGTGACCGGCTCTGGGCCGCGGTCGAGCCGGGGGAGACCCGCGCCTACCCGGCCTGACCGGGTGGTGCGGCGCCCGGGCGGTCGGGCGCCGCACCCGGCGATCAGTGCGTGACCTGCCAGTGGCTGTTCGCCGTCTGGAGCGTGAAGGACAGGCCGTAGCAGCCGAAGTCGGTGCTGTTGACGCTGCCGGGCGGCGTGACCGACGAGTTGCTCGTGGTCAGCGCGCTCCACGTGCCGCCGACCTTGATCTGCATGTTGGCCGCGTGGTACTGGGTGCCGTAGGTCTCGGTGCAGTAGTGGCCCTGCCCCGTGGCGGCGTTGTACTCGGTGTAGACCTCGAACATGTTCCAGCCGCCGTGCGTCTCGCTCAGCTTGGCGGTGTCGGCGCTGGTGAACAGCGCGTCCCAGGACGAGGTCGTGTAGTTGTAGAGGTAGGCGGTCCACGAGTTGGTCACCGCGTTGGTCTGCACGTCGAGCACCGTGTAGGCGGGCAGGCCCTGGAACGGCGTGGTGTACGTGCTGGTGAAGCCGGAGTTGATCCAGGCGACCGCGGCGAAGCCGGGCGAGGCGGCGCACCAGTCCCACGCGCCGACGCCGTTGCCGCCCTGCCAGTAGAACGTGGTCACCTCGATGCAGGACTTCCCGCTCGGGACCAGCGTCGGGGCGTACACCACGTCGGGGTTGCCCGCCGGGATGCTGATGCCCGGGTTGACGGTGTGGGTGGCCTGCGCCCCGTCGGACGAGACGTTCGGGAACGCGCCCCAGACGACGTGCAGCGAACCGCTCCACGGCGTGATGGTCGAGGCGTCGGCGCCACCGCTCGGCACGAGGGCCCGGGACTCGCCGCGCTGGAGCACCTTCTCGCTGACCACCGGACCGGCCGCGGCCCGCGCGGCGTCACCGCGCAGCGCGGGCACGGCCCGGCCGCTGACCGGCGAGTCCGGCGACGGGGCCGCGACGACCGGTTCGTCCACTGTGGACGCGGAGGCGGGGTGGACCGGCGCGAGCAGCGCGCCGGCGGCGAGCAGCGCGACGGCTGCCCGGCGCAACAGGGGTGTTGCGGACGACATGGCCACGGTTTCCCTCTCATAAGGAGAACTGGCTCACCGCAGCAAGAAGCACGCGAGTGACGCACGTAAGTGCCCCCCAGGACACTGCGGTAACCGAAGCCTGCCGGGCCACCCGTGACCGCGGCTAGAGGTCAATCGGCCGCTTGTGACGGGCCGCCGCGGCACCGCGTCCGTACATGAGGGTGAACCTGGGGCACACCCCTCGCCATCACGGCGCGTGATCAATACGGTACTCCGGGTGGCGACCACCGAGCACTCCCCCGACCCCGCCGCACGCCCCGCGGAGAGCGACCCCCGCTTCGCCCTGATGGACCTCGCGCTGAGCTACCTGGTCCCCGCCGCGCTGCGCGCCGTCACGGCGCTGGGCGTGGCCGACCACCTGGCCGCGGGCCCGCTGCCCGTCGCCGACCTGGCCCGCGCGGCCGGCACCCACCCGCTCAACCTGCACCGGGCGTTGCGGCTGCTGGCCGCGCACGGGATCTTCACCGAGGACGACGCAGGCCGGTTCGCGCTCACCCCGGCGGCGGAGCTGCTGCGCACCGACGTGCCGGACTCGTTCGCCCCGGCCGTCCTGATGATCACCGACACGACGTTCTGGCGGCCCGCGGGCGAGCTGGAGGAGGCCGTGCGCACCGGCACGTCGGCGTTCGACCGGCTGTTCGGGGTGCCGTTCTTCGAGCACTTCGCCCGGGACCCCGCCACCGCCGCCGTCTTCCACGACGGCATGGCCTCGATGTCCGACCCGGAGAACCCCCTGGTGGCGCGGGCCTGCGACTTCCCGCCGGGCGCGGTGGTGGTCGACGTGGGCGGCGGCCACGGCGGACTGCTGCGAGCGGTGCTGCACGAGCACCCCACCGTGCGCGGCGTGCTGTTCGACCAGCCGCACGTGCTGGCGGGCCACCGGCTGACCGCCCTCGGCGCGGACCACCGCTGGGACCTGGCCGCGGGCGACTTCTTCACCGGGGCCCCGCCCGGCGACGCCTACCTGCTCAAGCGGGTCCTGCACGACTGGGACGACGAGCAGTGCGTCCGCATCCTCCGGCAGTGCCGGCGGGCGATGTCCGACGACGGCCGCGTCCTGGTGGTCGACGCGGTGGTCCCGCCCGGCAACGACCCCGACCCGGGCAAGGTCATCGACCTGCTCATGATGAGCGCGCTCACCGGGCGCGAACGCACCCGGGCCGACTTCGACGCCCTGTTCGCCCGCGCGGGCCTCCGCCTGACCCGCGTGCTGCCGACCGACACCAGGCTGTCGATCGTCGAGGGCGTGGCCGCGCCCTGAACCGCCCGTCCCCTGGCCCGACCACCGCGGGAGCGGCCGGCCCGCCGCCCGCGAACACCGGCACCCGCTCCACGTCACCCGTGCGGGCGATCCGGACACCGGTAGGGTGGGCGGATCGCGGAAAACCCGCGCCCGACCCGCGGCGGTGCCCCGGATGACCTTCGACGACACCGGACCCCCGGCGTGGTTCCCGGTGGTCGCCCTGGTCGCCTCGTCGGGCGGCCTGGACGCCCTGACGCGGGTGGTGGCGCCCCTGCCGGCCGACCTGCCCGCCGCGGTGCTCGTCGTGCAGCACCTGCACCCCGAGCGCACCAGCCTGCTCTCCCAGCTGCTCGACCGGCGCACCGCCCTCACCGTCGCCGCGGCCCGCGACGGCGACCTCCTCGTCCCCGGTCGGGTGCTGGTGGCGCCGGCGGGCCGGCACCTGCTGGTCACCTCCCCCACCAGGGTCGGCCTCATCGACTCCGGCGCGCTGCCGCCCGCCCGCCCCTCCGCCGACCTGTTCCTGGCCACCCTCGCGGTGACCTGCGGACCGCGCGTGCTCGCGGTCGTCCTCACCGGCACGGGCACCGACGCCCAGGCCGGCATCCGCGCCGTCGCCCACCGCGGGGGCACCGTGTACGCGCAGGACGAGGCGACCTCCGCGCACTTCGGCATGCCCTCCGCCGCCACCGCGACCGGGCTCGTCCACGCGGTGCTCCCGCTGGCCGCCATCGCCCCCGCCGTCGTGGCCCACGTGGACCGCCACCGGCACGGCGCCCCGCACCCGCTGGAACCGGACAGGGCGAACTGACCGTCCAGCACGAAAAATGCGGCCGAGCAGCCGCAGCGGTTCACCTGTTCGGGCGACAGATAGGGACCTTTGGCCCTCCACCACGCCTCCGCCGCGGCGGAAGCATGGGACCCGACACAGCCTACGAACGGTCGATCATGACGCTCACCGCCGCACCCGCCAGTCCCGCCCCCGTCACCCCGCCGCACCCGACGACGGGCGCGGCGGCGGTGGGTGCGCCGTCGTCGGGTGCCGCGTGATCGGCCGCCGCGCGTCGCTCCTGCGCCTGAAGTCGGCCCGGATCGGCGACGCCGTGCTGGTGCGCCCCGTCGGCAGGCTCGACCTGTCCACCTACGCGCACCTGCGCGACGGGCTGCTCAAGCACGCGGCGGACCAGCCGGCGGCCCTCCTCGTGGTGCTGGACGAGGACTTCGAGATCGGCAGCGACCCCCTCGCCACCGTGTTCGCCACCACGTGGATGCGGGTCGCCCGGTGGCCCGCCGTGCCGTTCGTGCTCGTGGCCCGGGAACGGGTCCACCGCGAGGTGCTGACCCGCACCGGCGTCGCCCGCTTCGTGCCGTACCACGAGGGGCTCGACCGGGCGCTGGCCGCCGTCAGGCAACTGCCGCTGCGGCACCGCGACGAGATCCAGCTCCCCGCCGCGCCGCTGGCGCGAGTGCTGGCGCGGTCGTTCGTCCGCGAGCGGTGCGGCGCGTGGCACCTGCCGCGCCTCACCACGTCCGCCGTCGCGCTGGCCGACGAACTCGTGGCCAACGCGCTGCTCCACACCGACAGCGCCCCGGTGCTGCGGATCGACCTGTTCCCCCGCCGGCTCACCGTGGCCGTGCACGACACCAGCCCGGTCCTGCCGCCCGCACCCGGGCCGGGCGCGGGCGCACGCGGCCTGGCGGTGGTCGAGGCGCTGAGCACCGCGTGGGGCAGCAACCACACCCTCGACGGCGGCAAGGTGGTGTGGGCGTCCCTGGCGGTACCGCCGAGGTGACGAACGGCGTCCCCACCCGCGCGGTGGGGAACCGGGCCGGCGGGCGCCGTTCGACGGGGCGCGTTCACCCGTCCACTCCGGACACCGCCGGAATACGGTTCCGCGACGGGCAACGGGCTGAGCGGGTGGTCGATCCGGCGGGCACCGAAACAGCGGTTGGCACCGGGTGATCGACGGAGAAGCGTTTGCCGGACCCGGCACCCACCGGTGCCGGCACGACCACGAGAGGAACCTCGTGAACGCGAAATCCGGTCTGTTCACCCGAAGAGTCGCCCGATCGGCCGCGACCGCCCTGAGCGCGGTGCTCGCGCTCTGCCTCGTCCCCGCCGCGACGGCCACCGCCGCCCCGGAGGGCACCAACTACGCCTGCGCCGGCACGACCGCCGCGTCGTCCACGTTCTCCGGCTACTCCACCGCCCGGGTCAACGACTGCGACACCAGCACCGCCCTCGGCGGCGCGCACAGCTGGGCGAACGCCAACGGTGCCGCCTACTACCCGCCGAACTACGCCCAGTGGGTGTTCGTGGCCCTGCCCACCGCGCAGACGATCAGCCGGGTCGTGGTCCACACGACGGCCGGCTACCCGCTGCGCGACTTCGACGTCCAGGTCCAGAACGAGCACGTGTTCGACACGTTGGCGACGATCAACTACAACACCGACACGGTCGTCACCGTCACCTTCCCGCCGCGCAGCGCGCGCGTCATCCGCATCCTCGGCAAGACCGGCCCGATCCACCAGCCCGGCTTCGTCCGGATCAACGAGCTCCAGGTCTTCGACTTCTGACCGGGCCGGGTCGGGCACCTCCACCGTCGCTGCTCGACCCGGCACCACCGCCCGCCGCGCGACCCGCGTGGGCTCGCACGCCTCCCGTCCGCGACCCGAGGGGTGTTCCGCGTGACCGGTGTCGACGACCTCTCCTGGGCGGACGCGCACCTCGGCCAGGAGCCGGGGCTCGGTGACATCTTCTGCCTGACCTTCATCCGGGGCGTCGACGGCCCCGAGGCGCTGCGGCGGATGGGCGGTCTGCCCGACACCGCGGCGGTCCGCACGCTGTCCGACCTCCACGAGCTGCACGACTTCGACACGGGCTACCCCACCGCGGCCTCGGCGCTGCCGCTGGGCACGTGGACCGTCGTGGTCGAGCCGAACGGCTTCGAGGGCTCGCACCGGCTCGACGGGCTGTCGCACGGGACCGAGGCGGTGTCCGTGCTGCGCCACGACTACGCCTCCGACTCGTTCGGGTACGCCGTGGACGGGGAGCTGGTCAGCGGGTTCGACCCGGTCGTCCCCGCGTACCGCCACGGCAGCGACCCCGACCTCCTGCTCCCCCACCTGCTCGACGCCGGGTTCGGCGCGGCGCACGAGGACGACGTCGACGACCCCATCGCCCGCTGCCCGCGGATCGCCGAGCTCATCACCGGCGTCCTGCCCTCGTTCGAGGCGCTCACCGGCCCGCTGCTCAGCGCGCACGTCGAGCCGTGGTTCGGCGACGCGCGCAGGCCCCCGGCGGGCCGCCCCGGTCACGACGGCCCCGTCGACGCCGTCGCCGAGGTGCGGCGGCTCACGACCCTGCACGACCTGACCGGCACGCCGGGCCTCGCCGACGCGCTCGCGGCGGCCTCGCGCGGCGAGCGCGTCGAGGTCTCGCCGGAGAGCCCGCTCGGCCTGCACGTCCGCGCCTGGGGCACCGAGTCCAGGCGGGCGAGCTGGTCGCTCAACGACCACCGGGCGCGGCACCGGATGACCGAGGCCGATGTCCGCCGTGCCCACGACCTCGGGTGGCTCGCGCAGGCCCTGGGCGACGCCCTCCAGCCTCCCCGGGACTGACCGCGGCGGACGGCCCCTTTCCGTCCGGTGTGGACTCACCACCCGGCCCGGACGTGGTCCGGCTCGCCCGGTCCCCTCGGCCGACCGCTGCGCCCCGGACCCGCCGGTGGACGGGCCGCCGGGCCATGATCCGTTGACCGGGTCGTTTCGCGTAGGCTGCCGTCCGTGGCGGTGGACGGGCGCGCGGGCGGTGAGGTGCGGGTCTCCTGGATCGCGGACCTGGCCGGGGTGTCCGCCTCGACCGTGTCGAAGGTGATCCACGGGCGACCGGGCGTGTCGGACGGGACGCGCCGGCGCATCGAGGAGCTGATCCGCGAGCACGGCTTCCAGAAGAACGAGAAGGTCGAGTCGGTCCCGATCGTCGAGGTGGTCTTCCAGTCCCTGGACAGCCTGTGGGCGTTGGAGATCATCCGCGGCGTCGAGGAGGCGGTCCGCCCGGACGGGCTGGCGGTGACGCTGACCGAGATGCAGGGCGGTCACACGCCGGAGAGCGCGTGGGCGCGGCAGATGCTGGCCCGCCGGCCGGTCGGCGTCATCGCGGTCTCCGCCGAGTTCAGCGAGGCCCAGTTGGCGCAGCTCGGCAGCCGCGCCATCCCGCTGGTCGCGCTCGACCCCACCGGGGAGCCGACCCACTCCATCCCGTCGGTGGGCGCGACGAACTGGAACGGCGGCCTGGTCGCCACCCGTCACCTGATCGGGCTGGGCCACCGCCGCATCGCCATGGTCAACGGCCCGTCGGAGTTCCTGTGCTGCCGGGCCCGCCTGGACGGCCACCGCGCCGCCCTCGACGCGGCCGGCGTGCCGCAGGACCGCAAGCTCGTGCGGACCGCGCCCCTCTACCACGACGGCGGGCGCGACGCGGCGCGCGAGCTGCTGCGCCTGCCCGACCGGCCCACCGCCGTGTTCGCCGCCAACGACCTGCAGGCCCTGGGCGTCTACGACGCCGCGCGCGAGGCGGGGTTGCGCGTCCCGCACGACCTGAGCGTGGTCGGCTTCGACGACCTGGCGTTCACCCAGTGGTCCGATCCACCGTTGACCACCGTGCGGCAGCCGCTGCGGCGGATGGGCGCGGAGGCCGCCGGGATGCTGCTGACCCTGGCGGCGGGCGGTGAGCCGGACAACGACCGCGTCGAACTGCCGACGAAGCTCGTCGTCCGGGGCAGCACCGCGCCGCCGCCGTGACGGGCGCTCAGCCCGCGCAGGTGTAGCCCGAGGGCAGCGCGGTGCTCCCGTCGGGGCGCGACGCCTGGAACCCGAACTCGGCCGTCGCCCCCGGTGCCAGCGACCGGGTGGCCCGCGCGGTCACGGCCTGGCCGCTCGTGGTCACCGCCGCGTTCCACGACCCAGTGACCGAGTGCCCGGACGGCAGGGTGAACGCCACCGACCACGTGATCGCCGACGCCCCGGTGTTGGTGACCCGCACCGGTTGCACGACGTAGCCGGTGCCCCACTGGCTCTGGGTCGTGGCGGTCACCGAGCACCCGGCCCCGCCCTGCACGGTGACCGAGACCTCGGCCGACGAGGGGGACGTGTTGCCCGCCGCGTCCCGCGCCCGCACCCGGTACCGGTGGGTGCCCGCGCCCGGGCCGCTGTCGGTGTAGGAGGTACCCGGCACCGCGGCGACCTGGGTGAACGCGCCGGACGTGCCGGTGGCGCGCAGGACGTCGTAGCCGGTCACGCCGACGTCGTCGGTCGAGGCGCCCCACGCCAGGGACACCGAGCCGCCCGAGACCGACGCGGTCAGGCCCGCCGGCGCGCCGGGCGGGGTGGTGTCCGCGGGCGAGCCTGCCCCGGCCTTCTCCGCCGCCCACGCCGACAGCCAGGCCAGCGCGGCGTTCCAGTTCAGCGCCACCTCGTTGACCGACCAGGCGTTGATGTCGTCCAGGTAGCACTTCTGGGGCTTGCAGCCCGCCAGCTGCTGCTGCGCGACCGGGTCCTGCAGGTCGGTGTTGGGGCCGCCCGCCAGCAGCCCCGGCGGCGGGGTCGGCAGCGACGCGTCCAGCTGGTTGGCCCAGAACCGGTGGTGCGAGTTGCGGGTGGCGCGCTCGCCGTAGCCGGTCACGTAGGAGTGGTTGAACGGGTTGCGCCCGAACAGGTAGTCCAGCGCCTGGTACACGCCCGCCCGGTACTCGGCCCGGCCGGTGAAGTCGTGCGCCAGCGCCAGCACGTTCGCCGCGTTGGCGACCACGCCGTTGGACCCCCAGTAGTAGCCGCTCGCCGGCGCCGGGTAGCCCTGGGTCGCCGCCTGGCCCAGCAGCCGGTCGCCGTAGGAGGCGAACGCCGCGCGGGTGGCCGCCACGTCCTGGGCGGGCAGGCCGTTGGGCACCAGGGCCAACGTCGTGTCCCCCAGCCCGGCGGTCCACCACCAGTCGAACCCGCCCTGCTCGAAGCCCCGGCCGCGGAACAGCGGCGACCCGGTCACGTCACCGCGGTAGCCACCGGCACCGGTGGTGGTGAACAGCTCGGCCGCGGCCCAGTAGAACTCGTCGGTCACGTTGTTGTCGACGTACGTGCCGCCGCCGTTGCCGTCGTTCGGGTCGGCGTAGCGCGCGGGGTCGGCCTTGGCCGCCGCGTAGGCGCGCTGCGCGGCGGTCAGGGCGCGGGAGGCGAAGTCGGCGTCGACGTCGCGCCACACCCGCGCGGCCTGCGCGGCCACGGCGGCCAGGTTCAGCGTCGAGGCGGTGGTGACGGCCGACAGCAGCCGGGGCTGCGGGTCCTGGTCGGGGCGCATCGGCAGGGCGGTCCAGTTCTCGTCGCTGACCTTGTGCCGCACCATGCCCGCGTCCGCGCGCCCCTGCGGCACCTGCATCCGCATCAGGAACTCGACGCCCCACCGTGCCTCGTCGAGGATGTCGGGCACGCCGTTGCCGCGTTCGGGGATCGCGAGCCTGCCGTCGCCGAGGGCCGCCCGGTCCGCGCCGGTCACGTGCAGGGTGCGCTCGTACTCGTTGATCAGCTGCCAGGCGGCGATGCCGGTGTCCACGCCGTACTTGCCGTGGTCGCCCGCGTCGTACCAGCCGCCCCGCACGTCGGAGGTGTAGCCGCACGACACCCGGCACGGCACCCCGTCGTCGCCCCTGTTCGGGGCGACGTTGAGGTGCCCGGCGGGCCGCGCGTACCGCGCGCCGACGTACTGCGCCTGGATCGGCGTGCCGCTGCGCTGGTGGTAGAAGAACGCCAGGGCGTCGTAGCGCAGGCGCTTGAGCGGGTCGGCCGAGATGTCGAACGGGGCGCTGTCCGCGCCCGCCACCGACAGCACGTAGCCGGCGCCGGGCACGTCGAACGACGAGAAGTCGACGACGTGCACGGTGTCGCCCGACAACTGGTCCGCGCCGCGCACGACGGTCCGCCCCGAGGCCACGGTCGCCCCGGAGGCGTTGCGCAGCGCCCAGGACGCGGGCGAGCCCGAGCTGGTGACCACCGTGGCCTGCTTCGGCAGGCCGGGCACGTAGGCCACCTGGTTGACCTTGACCGCGGGGCCGGCGTCGGGGGCCGCCAGGGCGGTGGGCGGGGCCAGGGCGGCGGCGGTCAGCGCCAGGGCCGCCGCGACCGCCACCCCCCGGCGGAGCTGGTGATGAGTGCGCACGGGCTGATCCTCCTTGGACCACGCCGCCACCCTGGCCGAAATGTTCTCGATCCAGAACGACAGTGTTGCGGACCGGGAGCGCTCCCAGAGGAGCGCCTTCGGCTTTGCATGGTGGCCTACCGGGAGCGTTCTGGTCAACGTTCTCTGCGGAGCGAGAAATTTTCGTGCGGTCGTGTTCACAAACCGGTGTTCAGTTCACGGAGACCGAACCTGAACACGCGCCGCACCGCTTGGCTGGGGACCGGACAGCGGACAGGGAGGTCCCGTGGCACGAAGATCGGTGGTGCTGGTGCTGACCGCGGTGCTGGCGGGTGCGGCGGCGCCGGGCACGGCGGCAGCGGGTATGGCGGCAGTGGGTATGGCGGCAGTGGGCACGACAGCGGAGTGGGCGGCGGCGGGCACGGCGGCGGCGGGCACGGCGGCGGCGGGCACGGCGGCGGCGGGCACGGCGGCGGCGGGCACGGCGGCGGCGGGCACGGCGGCGGCGGGCACGGCGGGCCGCGAGGCGTCGCCGGGCGACCGGAAGACCGTCACGCTCGTCACCGGCGACCGGGTCGTCCTCGACGGCGACCGGCTCGTCTCCATCACCCCCGGCCCGGCGCGGGAGGGCGTCCCGTTCCAGGTCACCCGGCACGCGGGCCGGCTGCGCGTGGTCCCCGCCGACGTGATCGGGCCACTGGCCGCGGGCCGGGTGGACCAGCGGCTGTTCGACGTCACCGGGCTGGTCGAGGCCGGGTACGACGACGGCCTGCGCGACACCGTGCCGGTGATCGTCACCGGCGGTCCCCCGCCGCCGGGCGCGCGGGTCGCCGGGGCGCTGCCCGCGGTGGACGCGGTGGCGGCCGAGGTGCCGAAGTCGACCGGGTGGCCGGAGCTGCCCGACGACGCCGGCAGGGTGTGGCTGGACGGGGTGGCCCGTCCGCTGCTGGACCGCAGCACCGCGCAGGTCGGGGCACCGGTGGCGTGGGCGGCGGCGCTGACCGGCGCGGGCGTGACCGTCGCGGTGGTCGACACGGGGGTGGAGGGCGACCACCCCGACCTGGTCGGGCGGGAGGTCGCCGCGCGGGACTTCACCCACGAGCAGGACGGCGTCGACCACTTCGGCCACGGCACGCACGTCGCGGCCACGATCGCGGGGCACCGCGCCCCCTACCGGGGTGTCGCGCCGGACGCGCGGCTGCTCGACGCCAAGGTGTGCGACCGCCGGGGGGCCTGCCCGGAGTCGGCGATCATCGAGGGGATGCGCTGGGCCGCGGAGCGGGGCGCGGCCGTGGTGAACATCAGCCTGGGCCTGACCGCGAGCGACGACGTCGACCCGGTGGAGGCCGCCGTGGACGCCCTGTCGGCGAGCCACGGCACGCTGTTCGTCGTCTCGGCGGGCAACGCCGGGGACGGCGCGGGCACCGTGCTCTCCCCCGGCACCGCCGACGCCGCGCTGACCGTGGGCGCGGTGGGGCGCGACGACTCGGCGGCGGAGTTCTCCAGCCGGGGGCCGAGGCCGGCCGACGGCGCGGTCAAGCCCGACATCACCGCGCCGGGCGTGGACGTCGTCGCGGCCAGGGCGGGCACCGGCGAACCGCTCGGCACACCGGTCGGTGAGCGGCACGCGGCCCTGTCCGGCACGTCGATGGCCTCGCCGCACGTGGCCGGCGCCGCCGCGCTGCTGGCGCAGCGGCACCCCGGGTGGAGCGGCGCGCGGCTCAAGGCGGCGCTGACCGCCTCGGCGCGGCCGAACCCGGCGCTGGGCGTGCACGTGCAGGGCTCGGGCCGGTTGGACATCGCGGCGGCGCTGACCGCGACGGTCACCAGCGAGCCGACGTCGGTCGTCCTCGGCCGGCAGGAGTGGCCGCACGACGACGACGTGCCCCTCGCGAAACCCCTGGTCTACCGCAACGACGGCGCGCAGCCGACCACGCTGGACCTGGCGGTGCGGGCGCACGGCCCGGACGGCGCGGAGCGCCCGGTGCTCTCGGTGTCCCCGGCGCGCGTCACAGTGCCGGCGGTCGGCACCGCCGAGGTCGTGGTGACGGGCGACGCGCGCCGGGAGGCCGCGGACGGCGCGTACTCGGGCTCGGTGGTGGCGACCGCGGGCGGCGCGGAGGTGCTGCGGACGCCGGTCGGGCTGGTCCGGGAGGCGGAGAGCCACCCGGTCACCTTCGAGCACCCCGGCGCGCCCGGCGACCGGCGGCCCACGACCCTGGTGAACGTGGTCACCGGCGCGCACACCTACGTGCGGGACGGCACCGCGCGGCTGCCCGGGGGCGACTACCTGGTGCAGTCGCTGCTCGGTCCGGAGGAGGGCCCGCACACCATCGTGACCCGCCCCGACCTGCGGGTGGAGGGGCCGGCGCACGTGGTCCTCGACGCGCGTCCGGCGGGGCCGCTGGAGGTCGTCGCGCCCGACCCGGCGGCGGTGCCCGGCGAGCACAGCGTGGTCGTCGAGCGCAGGCTCGGCACGGCCACCGCGAGCGCGGGCGTGCACCACCCCGGCGGTTTCCCGGCCGGGACGCGGATCGGCCACGCGGGACCGCCGCTGCCCGCCGGCGAGCTGGACGTGTTCGTGTCCGCGCGCTCCGAGGGCCCGTCCGGCTCCTACTGGCTGGGGTGGGCCGAGCGGGGCCGGGTGCCGGACGGGTTCGCGCGCGCACCGCGCGCGTCGGACCTGGCGAGGGTGCGCACGACGATCGCCGCGCGGCCCGCGGGCGGGCAGCGGGGTCTGCTCGGTCACGTGGTCTCGCCGTCCGGGACGGCGGGCCCGAGCTTCTTCGCGGACGTGACCTCCACGTCCGCGTTCACGAGGTACACGACACCGGACACCGCCTGGCGGGCGGTGTACTTCGACGACGGGGGCCTGATGAGCGCCGACGAGGAGCGGTACGGCGCGGGCCGGACCTACGACCGGTCGTTCGGCGCGCCCGTGATCGGCCCGGTGATGTACCCGGGCGCCTACCCGAACCTGACGCGCAGCGGGAACGAGGTGGCGGTGTCGCTGTCGCTGTTCGGCGACCGGGAGGGCAACGAGGGCTACTCCAGGACCACGTCCGCGCGGACCGCGCTGTACCGCGACGGGGAGCTGGTGGGCGAGAACGACAGCAGCGGGCACGGCGCGTTCGCGGTCCCGCCGGGTCCCGCCGTGTTCCGGGCGGTGACCGAGGTGACGCGCGCGCGGGAGGTCTCGGAGTTCAGCACGCGCATCTCGGTGGACTGGACGTTCCGCGCGGGCACGACCACCCGTGAGCGGCGGCTGCCGATGTCGGTGGTGCGGTTCACCCCGGAGCTGGACGGCACGGGCGGCGCGCCCGCGCACCGGCCGCTGCTGCTGCCCCTGGTGGTGGACCAGCAGCGGGGCGTGGACAACCCGCCGCTGCGCCGCCTGCACGTGGAGGTGTCCTACGACGACGGGGCGAGCTGGGGGCCGGTCCCGGTGCTGGGCCGGGCGGCGCTGGTGGGCAACCGGGCCGCGCCGGGGGCGTTCGCCTCGCTGCGCGTGCACGCCGCCGACGACCGGGGCGGCGAGCTGCGGCAGACCGTGATCCGCGCCTACCGGCTCGGCTGACGGCCGGCGGCAGGCGGTTGGCGGCAGGCGGTTGGCGGCAGGCGGTTGGCGACCTGCGGCAGGCGGGTCCGTGACGGGCGTCGGGCGGGGCGAGGGCCCGCCCGACGCCCGTCACGGGCACAGCGGTCGTTCGGGCACGTCGGGGAAGTGCTCCCCCCAGTCGACGCCGACCGGGTCGGCGCACACGTCGCGCACCGCGCGGTCGACGTCCACCGCGAGCCGCCACAGCGCGCCGTCGCGCAGGGTCAGCAGCAGCAGCTCACCGCTCGCGGCGTCGTAGCGCGCCCCGGCGAACTCCACCCCGGGCGCGCGCAGCGACAGCGGTTCCCGGTCACCGGTCAGGTCCCACAGCCGCACCGCGTCGCGGTGCACGGCGGTGAGGCTCCGCCCGTCGCGCGAGAACTCCACCACGGCCCCCTCCGGCACCTCGTCCGCCTCCACCGGCGTCCCGGCCCCGCCGTCGAGCACGGTGAGGCGCCCGCCGTCGAGGTCGGAGACGGCGAGCCGCCCGCCCGGCCCGACCGCGACCCCCAGGCGGGTGGAACGGCTCAGCACCGGCGTGGTCCGCCCGTCCAGGAACCGCACCTCCACGTCGCGGCGGTCGCCGTCGCGGCGCACCACGACCACGCCGGTCCCGTCGTCCAGCGGCACGGCGACCTCCACGCCGTCACCGGGCAGGCGGGTGCGGGTGGCGTCGCCGGGGCGCCAGTGGACCGCGGCGCCGTCCTCGACGGCGGCCATCAGGGTGCCCGCCGCGTCGATGCCGCCGGGGAACGGCGAGTCGGTCATGGCGGCGGTCCGGCGCGGCGCGTCGAGGTCGCCGAGGTCCCACACCTGGAACTCGCCGGGGCGGACCACGGCCAGCGCGGTGCGCTCGTCGGCGCTGAACAGCCCCAGGAAGCTCCCGGCCGGCAGCACGACCCGCCCCGCCGGCCGGTCCCCGTCCCAGAGGCGGTAGGCGGCGGCCCCGGCACCGGGTGCGAGCTCGTGGGTCACGGTGATCCCGCCGGGCACGCGCGCGTAGCCGTCGCCCAGGACGGTGGCGGTGCCCGCCGCGCGGGCCAGCAGGAGCGCGTCCCGCGCCTCGGTGGTGGGGGCGACGCGGTAGGCGGCCAGGGCGAGCGCCGCCGCCTCGCGCGGCCGGCCCAGCAGGGCCAGGGCGGTGTCGGCGGCGCGCAGCGACAGCGCCTGGTTGCGCTCGCGGGTGGCGGCGCGCTGCGCGGTGACCGCGTACGCGGCGGTGGCGGCGAGCAGCAGGACGAGCGCGGCGAGGCAGGCGACGAGCCGCCGCAGCCTGCGCACGCCCCGCCGGCGCGACGCCTCGCGGTCGCGGTCGGCGGCGAGGCCCGCCTCGACGAACTCGCGCTCGACCTCGTTGAGCCGGGGCAGCAGGCGGCGCGCCTGGTCGAGGTGCGCGCCGCGGTAGAGCGCGTCGGGGTCGCGGTCGTGGGCGCGCCAGGCGTCGGCGGCGCCGGTGAGCCTGCGGTGGGCGCGCAGCGCGTCGCGGTCCTCGGCGAGCCAGCCCGCCAGCCGGGGCCACGCGTGCAGCAGCGCCTCGTGGGTCAGCTCTACGGTGTCGCGGTCGACGGTGACCAGCCTGGCCGCCGCGAGCCGGTCGAGCAGCGCGTCGCCCGCGTCGAGTTCGGCGCGGACGACGCGGCGACGGGTGTCCTCGGTGCCGTCGCCGGGCGCCACCAGGCGCAGGAACACCTGCCGCGCCGCCTGCCTGTCCCGCTCGGGCAGCGCGTCGTGGACCTGCTCGGCGGTGCGCGCCAGGGCGTGCTCGACCCCGCCCGCGTCCTCGTAGCCGGCCAGCGTGAGCACCGCGCCGCGCCGCCGCCGCCACGTCTCCACCAGCACGTGCGAGACCAGCGGCAGCGCGCCCTGCCGGCCGGCGACGTCGGCGATCAGGCGCGCCACCAACGCGTTCTCCAGCGAGGCGCCCCGCCGGGCCGCGGGTTCGACGACCGCGCGGCGCAGCTGCTCGGCGGTCATCGGGCCGACGAGCGACTGCGAGCGGTGCAGCGCGTCGAGCAGCTCGGGGTGGCGGGCGCAGTGCCCGTAGAAGTCGGCCCGCACGCCGACGACGACCCGGGCGGCCCCGGCGGCGTGGGTGAGCGCCCGCACCAACCAGCGGCGGTCGTCCTCCCCGCAGAGGGTGAAGACCTCCTCGAACTGGTCGACCACGAGCAGCAGGTCGTCGGCGGCGTGGCGCAGCAGCACGCGCAGGTGGGCGGGGTCGGCGGCGAGTTCGGCGCGCACGTCGACCGGTGACCGGTCGCGGGCGAACGCCGCCGCCAGCTCGGTGATCGGGTCCGGGCCGGGCGTGACGACCACGTGCTCGCCCCACCGCGCCGCCAGGCCCGCGCGCAGCAGCGAGGACTTGCCCGCGCCGGACGCGCCGAACACCCCGACGAACGGCCGTTCCCGCACCAGTTCGAGCAGCCCGCCCACCTCGGCCTCGCGCCCGAAGAACCGCTCGGCGTCGGCGACCTGGTAGGCGGCCAGCCCCGCGTACGGGGCGTCGCCCCGGTCGGGTCCCCCGGCGGCCAGCTCCCGCCAGCGGGCGGTCCACTCCTCGACGTCTCCCCCGCAGGCCCGGACGAACGCCCGGGTCACCGCGAGGCTGGGCACCCTGCGCCCGGCCGCCGCCTCGGACAGCGCGGCGGGCGAGTAGTTCGCCAGGCGGCCGAGTTCGCGGTAGGACGGCGACCCGGCGACGTGCCGCAGCCGCCGCAGGTCCCCGGCGAACCGCAGCACCGGCGTGTCGTCCTCGACCAGCGGGCGTTCCAGGCGCGGCAACTCGGCTCTCCCTTCGACACCCCGATTCTCCCGGCGCGGATCGCGCGCGAGGGCCGCCGTACGGACGAGGCGGGTGCGGCACGTGGCCGTGCGGGTGTCCTCCGGGGAGAACGGCGACCCGTCACGCGCCCGCCCCGCGCGGGGGCAGTTCGCCCGAGCCGCGGCGGACGAGGGCGGCCGGGACGACGGCGTGCGTCGGCGGCGATTGGTCGCCCCCGATCCGGGCGAAGACGAGTTCCGCGGCCTTCCGCCCGAGCGCCGGGACGTCCTGGCGCAGGACGGTGACGCCGGGGTCGAGCATGTCGGCCAGCGGGAAGTCGTCGAAGCCGATCAGCGCGACCCGGCGGTGCAGGTCGCGGGCGCGCAGGGCGCGCATCGCGCCGACGGTGACCAGGTTCTGCGCGGTGAACAGCGCGGTCGGCGGCTCGTCGAGGTCGAACAGGGCGGCGGTGGCGGCGTCGGCGGCGTCGGGGCCGTGCAGGTCGGTGCGGACGAGTTCCCCGCGCAGCGTCAGACCCGCGTGGGCGATCCCCTCGACGTAGCCGGCGTGGCGCTCGCGGCTGGTCCACAGGGTCTGCCGGTCGCCGAGGAAGGCGATGTGCCGGTGGCCGTGACCGGCCAGGTGGAGCACGGCCTCCCGGGAGCTGCCGCGGTTGGTGGTGGTGACGCTGTCCGTGCCGTCGAACGTCGGCGGGCGGTCGACCAGCACCATCGGCGTGCCGCGCTCCCGTTCCTGCTGCAACGCGTCCTGGTGGCCGCCGGCGGCCATGACGACCATGCCGTCCACGCGGCGGGTGGCCAGGGAGGTGAGCAGTTCGCGCTGGAGGTCCGGGTCGTCCTCGCTGCTGCCGGCCAGCACCAGCACGCCGTCCTGCCGGGCCCGGTCCTCGACCGCGCGCAGCAGGGCGGCGTCGAACGGGTTGGACAGGTCCTCGAACAGCACGCCGATGGTGGCGCTGCGCCTGTCGGAGCGGCGCAGGCTGCTGGCGGTCAGGTTGGGCCGGTAGCCGAGGGCGCGCGCGGCGTCGCGGACGCGCTCGACGACCTCGGGACCGGCGCCGGGCAGGTCGTTGATCACCCGCGACACCGTCTTCGTGCTGACCCCCGCGAGCGCGGCGACGTCCCGCATGGTCGGCTCGCGCCGAGCACCCCGTGCATCCATGACCCTGCTCCATCCCGAGTAACGCTTGCGTAACGGCGGCTTGTCGTGACTTGGAGCACGAAGCTAGCGTCAACGATGACTCGGCAAAAGTCCTCCGCCCTCCCTCTACTCCTACCGAGGGCGAAAGCATGAGTTTTTCTGCTCGCGATAGAGCGTAATCGGGCCCGACGAGAAGCACGTCCCCGTCGAACACCCGTTACGTCAACGTTGACGTAGGAGGAGACATGACCGGAGGGGCGCGCAGGGGCGCCACGCGCACGGCCACGGCCCTGGTGTCGGTGTCGCTGCTGGCGCTGGTCACCGGGTGCGGGGACGGCGGCGACGCGGCCGGCGGCGGCACGCTCGTCGGGTTGGTGACCAAGACCGACACGAACCCGTTCTTCGTGAAGATGAAGGAGGGCGCGCAGCAGGCCGCGGACAGCACCGGCGTGACGGTGCAGTCGTTCGCGGGCAGGCAGGACGGCGACAACCAGTCGCAGGTCGACGCGATCGAGAACCTGGTCGGCGCGGGCGCGAAGGGCATCCTGATCACGCCCAACGACTCGAAGGGGATCGTGCCCTCGGTGGACAAGGCCCGCGCGGCCGGCCTGCTGGTCATCGCCCTGGACACCCAGCTCGAACCGGCCGACGCCGCCGACGCCACGTTCGCCACCGACAACTACCAGGCGGGCCGGCTGATCGGGCAGTGGGCGAAGGCGAAGTTCGAGGACGAGGGCAGGCAGGCGAAGATCGGGCTGCTGGACCTCAACCCCAACCAGGTGTCCGTGGACGTGCAGCGCGACCAGGGCTTCCTGGAGGGCTTCGGCGTGGACGTGGCGGACAGGACCCGCATCGGCGACGAGAGCGACCCGCGGATCGTGGGCCACGACGTCACCGACGGCGCGCCCGAGGGCGGCCGGACCGCGATGGAGAACCTGCTCCAGAAGGACCCCGGCATCAACCTCGTCTACACCGTCAACGAGCCCGCGGCGGCCGGCGCGCACGAGGCGCTGAAGGCGGCGGGCAAGGAGGAGGACGTCGTGGTCGTGTCGGTGGACGGCGGCTGCCCCGGCGTGGAGGACGTCGGGACCGGCGTCATCGGCGCCACCGCGCAGCAGTACCCGCTGAAGATGGCGCAGCTCGGCGTGGAGGCGATCGCGAAGTTCGCCCAGGACGGCACGAAACCGGAGAACACCGCCGGCAAGGACTTCGTGGACACCGGCGTCACGCTGATCACCGACCAGCCCGCGGCCGGGGTCGAGTCGAAGGACTCCGCCTGGGGCCTGCGGAACTGCTGGGGCTGAGCCATGTCCACCACGCTGCCCGGAGCACGCCCGCCGGTCGGTGGCGGGACCCGCCCGTCACCCCTGACCCGCCTCCAGCACCTGCTGCACGCCCGGGCCACCATCGGTCCCGCCGTGGTGCTGCTGGTCGCCGTCGTCGTGTTCGCCGTGCTCTCGCCCCGGTTCCTCACGCCGGGCAACATCTCCCTGGTGCTGCAACAGGTCGCGGTCATCGGCACCCTCGCCGTCGGCCAGACGATCGTCATCCTCACCGCGGGCATCGACCTGTCCTGCGGGGCGATCATGGTGCTCACCTCGATCGTGATGGCCAAGGTCGCCGCCGACACCGGGCTGCCCGGCCTGCCCGCGCTGCTGCTCGGCTTCGTCGTCGGCACGCTGTGCGGCCTGCTCAACGGGCTGCTGGTCACGCGGCTGAAGCTGCCGCCGTTCATCGTCACCCTGGGCACGCTCAACGTGTTCTTCGCGCTGAACCTCTGGTACTCCGGGAGCGCCACCACCCGCGGCACCGACATGCCCCCGCTGCTGCTGTGGACCGGTGAAACGATCACCGTCGGCGGCACCCGCGTCACCTACGGCTCCGTCATGGTGGTCGTCCTGGTCGCGGCGATGGCGTTCGCGCTGAAGAACACCGCCTGGGGCCGCCACGTCTACGCCACCGGCGACGACCTCGAAGCCGCCCGCCTGTCCGGCATCCGCACCGGCCGCGTGCTGCTGAGCGCGTACGCGACGGCGGGTCTGGTGTACGCACTGGCGGCGTGGGTGCTGATCGGCCGCATCGCCTCGGCCAGCCCGCAGGCCGGGCAGATGGACAACCTCGACTCGATCACCGCCGTGGTGATCGGCGGGACCAGCCTGTTCGGCGGCCGGGGCGCGATCGTCGGCTCGCTGATCGGCGCGCTGATCGTCGGCGTGTTCCGCAACGGCCTCGCGCTGGCCGGCGTGGACGTGCTGTGGCAGACCCTGGCCGTGGGCGTGCTGATCATCGTCGCGGTGTCGCTGGACCAGTGGATCAGGAAGGTGCAGCCGTGACGACACCGGTGGTGCAGGCCCGCGGCCTGGTCAAGCGCTACGGCCGGGTGACCGCCCTGGCGGGCTCCGACCTGGAGCTGCTGCCCGGCGAGGTCCTCGCCGTCATCGGCGACAACGGCGCGGGCAAGTCCAGCCTGATCAAGGCGCTGTCCGGGGCCCTCGTGCCGGACGAGGGCGAGATCCTGCTCGACGGCGAACCGGTGTCGTTCAGCTCGCCGATCGACGCGCGCGACGCGGGCATCGAGACCGTGCACCAGTCGCTCGCGGTCTCGCCGTCGCTGGACATCGCGGCCAACCTGTTCCTGGGCCGCGAACTCCGCCGCAAGGGCGTGCTCGGCACGGTGTTCCGGGTGCTCGACCGCAACGGGATGCGCGAGGAGGCGCGGCGGCAGCTCGACGCGCTGGGCATCATGACCATCCAGAACCCCGGTCAGGCGGTGGAGACGCTGTCCGGCGGGCAGCGCCAGGCCGTCGCCGTGGCCCGCGCCGCCGCGTTCGGCAGCCGGGTCGTGATCATGGACGAACCCACGGCGGCGCTGGGCGTGCGCGAGTCCCGCGCCGTGCTCGACCTCGTGCTCCGGGTGCGCGAGCGCGGCCTGCCGGTGATCCTGATCAGCCACAACATGCCGCACGTGTTCGAGGTCGCCGACCGCATCCACATCCAGCGCCTCGGCCGCCGCAGGGCCGTGGTCGACCCGAAGACCATCTCCATGTCCGACGCCGTCGCGATCATGACCGGCGCCGCGGAACCACCCGGGTAGGCCCCGTCCGTCCGGCGCACCGCGCGGTGCGCCGGACGAAGGCGCTCACGCCCCCCGGACCGACCCGGCGGCCTGTTCGAGCACCTGGAGCCGAGCACCGCCGCGCGGGGCAGCGTGCCGGGGTCCCGACCCTGCTCCACGCAGACCCGGTCCAGCAGCTCGACCTGGCGCCGGACCTCGGCGTGGGGCGTGCCCGCACAGGCGGCCGGGCCCTGGGCGACGTCCTGGGTGATCCACAGGTCGGCGAAGCGCGCCGTGCGCGGCCTTGGCGGAGGTGACGGGGTGGCGGAGGTGACGGGGTGGCGGAGGTGACGGGGTGGCGGAGGTGACGGGGTGGCGGAGGTGACGGGGTGGCGGAGGTGACGGGGTGGCGGAGGTGACGGGGTGGCGGAGGTGACGGGGTGGCGGAGGTGACGGGGTGGCGGAGGTGACGGGGTGGCGGAGGTGACGGGGTGGCGGAAGTTCGGCGCGGTCACCATGGCGCCCACCCCGATGCGCGAGGTGGCCGCCGCGACGGCCGCGAGCGTCGTGCACGCCTCGTGCCACACCGGTCGGCCGGCCAGGTTCAGGTGGTCGTACAGCCAACCCCGGCCGAGCCCCAGCTCCTCGGCCCGCAGCCACTCCTGCCGCATCACCGGCCACGGCGAGTCGGGCCACATGATCACATCGAGTTCCAGGCGGGGCATCGTCGCACGATCGGGTGATCCCACGGCGGTGGCCGCACCCGCCCCGTCCCGGCGGTGGGCGGTGTGGCGTGGACGGCGTCGCCCGGCGCGGTGACCCGACCCGCGGGCCACGGCGCGAGGTCCTCCGCGCGGGCGGGCATCCTCGCCACCTTCGACACCGAGCTCACCGACCTGCGCCCGCCGGAGCCGGTCCGGGCGTGCCACCGCCTCGCGCACCGGCGGGCCGGCACGCCGCCGGCACCGGGCACGGGCCCGGTGCCGGGGGCGTGGGACCGCGGTCGCCCCGGGAAGACCGTCAGACGGTCGTGCGCGACCACTGCTGGTTGGTGCCGGTGTTGCACGGGTACTGCTTGAGGACCGCGCCGTCCGCGGTCGAGGCGGCCGGCACGTCCACGCACTTGCCGCTGTGCCGGGCCCGGAGCTGGAAGTAGGAGCCGTTCGCGACCATCTGGAACTGCTGGTTGGCGCCGGTTCCGCAGGTGTACTGGACGAGTTCGGCGCCGTCCGCCGTCGAGGCGCTCACCACGTCGAGGCACTTGCCGCTGTGGCGGCTGACGACGCGCCAGTAGCCGCCGCCGGCGTCCTGGAACTGCCACTGCTGCCACGCGTTGCCGCCGTACGCGTACTGGACGACGCGCGCGCCGTTGTCGGCGTTGGGCTGCTGGACGTCCATGGCCTTGCCGCTGTGCCGCGCGTCGACCCGGTAGAACGTGACCGGCGGGTTCGTGGAGCCGTCACCCCAGGCGTACCGGAGCCGGTCGGCGCCGGAGGCGTTGCGGACGGTCAGGTTCAGGTCGGTGCCGCTGCCGCTCAGGGCGTACATCGAGTACCAGTCGTACCCGATGGTGCCCGGCTTGCCGCCGAGGGCGGGCCAGTAGGTGCCGCCCATCCGGTTGTCGCGCATGACCTGGGCCATCGCGCGGATGTGGCGCACGAAGTTGTCGGCGCTGTTCGCGTCGCCGTAGTCGAGGCCGGTGGACATCGGCGCGCCGAACTCGGTCGCCACCGCCCGGGACGCGCAGTTGCCCAGGCGCGCCTGGATGTGGGAGCGGAAGGCGTCGTAGGTCATCGGGCCGTAGAAGAAGGCGTAGTGGTGGAAGGACAGCAGCGTCGCGGCGAAGCGGCTGTCGTTGCAGACGTCCCGCAGGTCCTGGCTGAAGCCGGTGCCGCCGATGAGCACCCGGCCAGGCACCGCCGAGGTGTGCTGGGCCAGCCAGTTCGCCGCGACGGTGCGCCAGTCCGCCGAGCTGTAGCCGTGCGGCTCGTTCATCGGCTCGAAGTAGACGTTGCCGTTCGAGCCGTAGGCACCCACCACTGCGGCCCACATCGCGTTCCACGCGGCGGGGTTCGTGATCCTGCCGCCGGAGGCGGCACCGTCCTCCCAGTAGGCGAGGATGACCTTGAACCCCCGCTCGGTCGCGGCGTCGACGGCGCCCCGGTAGGCGTTCCACCAGGTCGTGTCGGCCACGGTGTGGGTGTTGACGGGCAGCCGGACGGTGTTGACCCCCAGGGTGGCGGCCATGTCGTCGTAGAGGGCGTTGGCCTTGGCCCGCACCGTCGCGTAGCTGTCGGACCGGTTCAGGCCCTGCACGACGAGCGCACCGGTGCTGAAGTTGTCGCCCAGCACGGCCCAGTTCATGCCGCGGAACTGGCTGGTGGCGGCGTTCGCGGGCGGCGCGGGGGCGACGAGCGCCGCCGCCGCGGCGAGCGCGGTCACCGCGAGGGCGAGGAGCGACCGGCGCGACGACCGGGTTCTCCCCGGTGACTCCGACGGGCGACCGCCGGGTGCCGTGATCAGTGTCATGGAACGTCCCATCACTGGGTTGCGCTGGAGTGTGAACGTGCACATGCGTCGGCGACCGCCCGGCGGGGGAGCCGTCGACGGCCGATCGGGACTTGTGTGTCCATTGAGGACGGAGTCGGTGGTCCTACCTCGGCGGCGGTTCATTCACGCCGCGGATCGACCCGGATCTCCCGTCGGGATCTCGCACGGGGACGTTCGCGAGAGGGTGAAGAGTTCATCGTTGATCTCCTCGGCAACCACAGATGTTTGCGTTAACATTCGCGGCCGTCCCAGTGTGCGAGCAAGTGCCGGCGGTGTCAAGGGCGCGGTCGAGGGCGCGGTCGAGGGCGCACCGGCCGGCCACGGCGGACCTGTCGGTCGCCACTGGTACGTTCCCGCGAGCCCGGGCGGACGAGGTCGAGGAGGACACCGTGGCAGAGGTGGCACTGCGGCCGGTCGAGGACGCCGACCTCGACGCGCTGTTCGAGCAGATGCGCGACCCCGAGTCGGTCCGGATGGCGGCCTTCACCGCCGAGGACCCCGACGACCGCGCCGCGTTCGACGCGCACATGGCCAAGGTGCGCGCCCTGCCCGACGGCGTGCTGCGCGCGGTGACCCTCGACGGCCGCCTCGTCGGCAGCATCGCCTCCTTCGTCGTGGACGGCGACACCGAGATCACCTACTGGGTCGACCGCGCGGTCTGGGGCCGGGGGGTCGCCGGCCGGGCGCTGGCCCTGTTCCTCGACGCGCTCGCGACCCGCCCCCTGCACGCCCGCGCCGCCAGTGACAACCTCGGGTCGCTCAAGGTCCTGCGCAGGGCGGGCTTCGCGGTCGTCGGCACCGAGACCTCCTACGCCTCCGCCCGGAACGCGGAGATCGAGGAAACCGTCCTGCGCCTCGACTGACACCGGCAGGTCACCCGTACCCTTGCCGGATGCGACCCCTCCGGTACTCCGTCAACGTCACCTTGGACGGGTGCTGCGACCACGAGGCGATCCCCGCGGACGAAGAGCTGCACCGCCACCACACCGCGAACCTCGACCGGGCCGACGCGCTCCTCTTCGGACGGGTGACCTACGGGATGATGGAGGCGGCGTGGCGACCGGCCGCGCCGGCGGGGACGAGGCCCGGGTGGGCGGAGCCCTTCGCCCGGACGATCGACGCGGCGCGGAAGCACGTCGTGTCGAGCACCCTGGAGCGGGTCGACTGGAACGCGGAACTCGTGCGCGGGGACCTGGGCGAGGCCGTCGAGCGGCTCAAGCGGGAACCGGGCAGGGGGTTGTTCGTCGGCGGCGTGCGACTCCCGCTGGCGTTGGCGGAGCTGGGGCTGATCGACGAGTACGAGTTCGTGGTGCACCCCCGGATCGCGGGACGCGGGCCGACGGTGTTCGCGGGGCTGTCGGAGCTGGTCGACCTGGCGCTCGTGGACCGGCTGGAGTTCGCCTCGGGGGCGGTGGCACTGCGGTACGAGCCGAGGAGGTAACCCGGTGACCGACTCCCCGACCGCAGCCGCGCCGGCGCGGACCGCCACCCTCGTCGTCGACGACGGCACCGTGATCGCCCACCACCACTGGGACCCCGACCCCGGTACCTCACCGCACCCCGTGCCGGTGGTGCTCCAGCACGGCTTCGCCGCCGACACGCTGGTCGACTGGGCCGGGCGCGGCACGGTCGCCGCCCTCACCGCCGCCGGGCGCACCGTCGTGGGGGTCGACGCGCGCGGCCACGGCCGGTCCGGGAAGTCGCCCGACCCCGGCCGCTACGGCGAACGGCGCATGGCCCGCGACCTGCGCGCCGTCATCGCCACCCTCGACGCCCCCGCCGTGGACCTCGTCGGCTACTCGATGGGCGCGGTCGTCGCGCTCCTCACGGCCGCCGGGGAACCCGCCGTGCGCAGGCTGGTCGTCGGCGGCGTCGGCGCCGCGGTCGTCGAACTCGGCGGCGTCGACACCCGGGTCCTGCCCGACACCGTCCTCGCCGAAGCGCTCCTCGCCGACGACCCCGCCGCCCTGCCGCCCGAGGTCGCGGGTGTGCGCGCGTTCGCCGAGGCGCTGGGGGCGGACCTGCCGTCCCTCGCCGCGCAGGCCCGTTCCGTGCACCGGGGCGTCATCAACCTCGCCGCCGTCACCGCCCCGACGCTCGTCCTCGCCGGCGACGACGACCCGCTCGCCGCACGTCCCCGGGTGCTCGCCGACGCCGTTCCCGACGCCCGGCTCCGCCTGGTGGCGGGCGACCACGGCAGCACGGGCGGCCACCCCGACTTCCGGGCGGCGATCGTCGACTTCCTGCGCGGCTGACGAACGGCACCGCCCGCCACCGCGCGGACCCGGCGACGCCCTCCACCATCGACGCGGTGGATACCCGGGGTCAGCAGAAGTGATTTCCGCGCGGCGGCGGTGATCCCGAGACTGGGGGTCAGTGGTGCCGGTCGCCGAGGACCGGCAGGCGCACCGGTCCCGCCGGTGCTCCCCGACCCGGGAGGACCGCCGTGAGGGGTGCCGACGGGGGGTCCGTGCTCTCCCGCGTGGTGCGGATCTTCGAGGCGTTCGACCAGGACCACCCCACCCTGCGGGTCACCGACGTCGCCCGCCGCGGCGGCCTGCACCTGGCGACCGCGTCCCGGCTGGTCGAGGAGCTGGTCCGCCTCGGTTGGCTGAGCCGCGACGAGCACCGCCGGGTCGGCGTCGGCGTGCGGATGTGGGAGCTGGCGGTCCGCGCCTGCCCCGCGTCGGGCCTGCGCGAGGCGGCGATGCCGTTCCTGGAGGACCTGCACGCCGTGGTCGGGCACCACGCGCAGCTGGCGGTGCCGGCCGACGGCGAGGCGTTGTTCGTCGAACGCCTGTCCGCGCCCGGCGCGGTCGCCGCGGTCACCCGGATCGCCGGCCGGCTGCCCCCGCACGCCTCGTCGGCGGGCCTGGTGCTGCTCGCCTTCGGACCGGTCGAGCGGCAGGAGCGGGTGCTGGCCGGTCCCCTGCGCCGCTACACCCCGCACACCGTGGTCGACCCGCGCCGGCTGCGCGCCCTGCTGGCGGCCGTGCGCCGCGACGGGTATGCCTTCTGCCCCGGGTTCATCGACGAGCACGCCACCGGCGCCGCCGTGCCGGTGCGGGACGCGACGGGCGCGGTCGTCGCCGCGCTGTCGGTGGTCGTGCCCAACGACGACGACGCCCGCACGGCCGTCCCGGTGCTGCGCGCGGCGGCGCGCGGGGTGTCGCGGGCGCTGGGCCAGCGGGCCCGCGGGAGGTTCCCTCTCGACCAGTGAGAGCGCCGTGGTGCCGCGGACCGCCGCGGCGGCACCCTCGGACCCCACCGGCAACCCCGAGCAGCCCGGGAACCCCCGAGGAGCATCGATGACGATGAACCCCGCCGAGAACGCGCTGGTCGAACTGGTCGTGGTGGACAAGTCGCCGGTCGCCGACGACGTCGTGGCGCTCACCCTGCGCGGCCCCGCGCGGGACCGCCTGCCGGAGTGGGCGCCGGGGGCGCACGTCGACCTGGTGCTGCCGGGCGGGCTGGTCCGCCAGTACTCGCTGTGCGGTGACCGGTGGGACCCGTACGACTACCGGGTGGCGGTGCTGCGCGACCCCGCGGGTCGCGGCGGTTCGGTGTTCGTGCACGACGGGCTGCGCGTCGGCGACCGGGTGTCGCTCGGCGGTCCCCGCAACAACTTCCGCCTGGTCCCGTCCCCGTCCTACCTGTTCGTCGCGGGCGGCATCGGCATCACCCCGCTGCTGCCGATGGTCCGGCAGGCCGAGCTGGTCGGCGCCGACTGGCGCCTGCTCTACGGCGGGCGCAGCCTGCGCGGCATGGCGTTCCTGCCCGAGCTGGCCGCCTACGGCGACAAGGTCGTCGTCGTGCCGCAGGACGTGCGCGGCCTGCCGGACCTGGCCGCCTGGCTGCCCTCCCCCGGTTCGGCCACCAAGGTCTACTGCTGCGGCCCGGCCGCGCTGCTGCGGGCGGTGGAGGGGTTGTGCGCCGAGCACCCGCCGGGTCAGGTGCGCACGGAGCGGTTCGTGCCCGAGGACCGGGGCGCGCCGGCGCGGGACGAGCCGTTCGAGGTCGAGCTGCGCCGCTCCGGCCGCAGCGTGGTCGTCGCGCCGGGGCAGTCGGTGCTCGACGCCCTGAACGGCGTCGGGGTCGCCGTGCTGTCCTCCTGCCGCCGGGGGACGTGCGGGACCTGCGAGACCACCGTCCTGGGCGGTGAGCCGGACCACCGCGACTCGATCCTCGACGACGCCGAGCGCGCCTCGGGCGACTGCCTGTTCCCGTGCGTGTCGCGGTCGCGCTCCGACCGCCTGGTCCTCGACCTCTGACCACGAAGGAGTGGTTCCGTGTCGACCTCCCCGACCTCCCCGACCTCCCCGCGCGTGCCGCACGCCCCGACCGTGCCGACCACCGACGCGGACCCGTTCTCCCCCGACGTGCTGGAGGAACCGACGGCGTTCCAGGCGTGGCTGCGCGACGCCGGGCCCGTCGTCCACCTCGACCGGTACGGCGTGCACGCGATGGGCCGCTACGAGCAGGTGCGCGCCGCGCTGGTCGACTGGCAGGGCTTCCGGTCCGCCGCCGGGGTCGGGTTGGGC
Organism: Saccharothrix sp. DSM 118769; assembly: GCF_052936295.1. Lineage (NCBI taxonomy): Bacteria > Bacillati > Actinomycetota > Actinomycetes > Pseudonocardiales > Pseudonocardiaceae > Saccharothrix > Saccharothrix sp. DSM 118769. Next base: position 5,801,075 of record NZ_CP193627.1, read on the forward strand.
GACTTCCGCCACGAGGGGCCGTGGCGCCCGCCGAGCCCGCTGCTGGAGGCCGACCCGCCGCACCACGACGCGCCCCGGGCGGTGCTGTCGGGGGTGCTGGGGCCGCGTGCGCTGCGGCGGTTGCGCGCCGAGTGGTTCGCCGACGCCCGGGACCTGGTCGACGAGGTCGTGGCCGAGGGCGAGTTCGACGCGGTCACGGGGCTGGCCCGGGCGTTCCCGCTGCGGGTGTTCCCGGACGCGGTCGGCATCCCGCGCGAGGGCCGGGAGAACCTGCTGCCCTACGGCGACCACCTGTTCAACGCCTTCGGGCCCCGCAACGACCTCGTGCTCGCGGGACTGCCGCGCATCGGCGGGCTCGCCGGCTGGGTCGACGCGCGGTGCGCCCGCGAGGTGCTGTCCGACGACGGGTTCGGCGCCGCGATCTGGGCCGCCGCCGACCACGGCGACATCACCCACGAGCAGGCCCCGCTGGTGGTGCGCTCGCTGCTCTCCGCCGGGGTCGACACCACGGTCCACGGGCTGGCGGCGGTGCTGCACGCCTTCGCGACGCACCCGGAGCAGTGGCGGCGGTTGCGCGCCGAACCGCACCTGACGCGGGTGGCGTTCGACGAGGCGGTGCGCTGGGGGTCGCCGGTGCAGACGTTCTTCCGCACGGCCACCCGGGACGTCGAGGTCGCGGGGACCGTCGTCCCCGAGGGCGGGAAGATCCTGTTGTCCCTCGGCGCGGCCAACCGCGACCCGCGCAGGTGGGCCGACCCGGACGCCTTCGACCTCTCCCGCGACCCGTCCGGCCACGTCGGTTTCGGCACGGGCCTGCACCAGTGCGTCGGGCAGCACGTCGCCCGCCTGGAGGCCGAAGCGCTGCTGACCGCGCTGGCGGCCCGGGTCGAGCGCCTGGAGGTCGCCGGGCCGACCAGGCGGCACCACAACAACACCCTGCGGGCTTGGGACTCCCTGCCCGTGCGGGTCCACCCCGCGTAGTGCGGCTCTGTGCCAGGACGCGCGCCGGTCGGGAGGCGCGGCGCGAGGAGGCGAAGAACCCCTTCGAGTGATCCCCGGGCGCCTGGGGACCCCGCGGTCGGGGTCAGCGGCGGTCGGGGTCAGCGGCGGTCGGGACGGGTCAGGAACGGGCTCGTGCCGTCGGTCCAGCCGAGGAACCGCACGCCCGTCCCGCCCAGTGCCGTCCCGTCCGCCGTGAAGCGGCCACCGCCGAGCACGTGCAGCAGACCGTCGACCGCCGGTTCGAGCACGGTGCCGCGCGCCTCGCCCGCCAGCCTCTCCGCGTGGGCGAGCCGCACGGCGGGCTCGCAGAAGCTGAGCAGGAACAGGGCCTGCCGCCACGCGTACGCCGCGTTCTTCACCTGGATGAGCGCCGCGTGCCGGTGGTCCGGGCGCTGGGCCAGCCTGCGGAGGGTCCACCCGAACGCCTGCCACGCCGACCGCGGCGCGTGCTCGCGCAGTTCGTCGGTCAGGTCCAGGCCGTCGACCAGCACGGCGAGGTTGTGCGTGGTGAGGACCTGGCTCTGCTCCAGCACCATGCCGTTCGCCGCGGTGGAGCCACCGGGGGTGCCCGCCCGCCGCCGGCACAGCGCGGTGAAGTCCTCGGCGGTCCGCTTGCCCCAGCGCAGGACCGCGCGCCGGGGTTCGGGCCAGTCCGCCGGCAGGTCGTAGTAGTCCGCGTAGGGCGTGCCGGCCAGCAGGCGGCTCGCCACCACGCCGGCGTCGCGCCACTTGGTGGTGAACGTGCCGGTGAAGATGTCCGCGGCCACCTCCTCCACGAGCGGCAGCGCCAGCCCGGCCTGCTCCGCCTGCGCCCTCAGCTCGGTCACCAGCGGGTTCGGCAGCAGGGCGTGCGGGAACGCGGTGAGGGCCAGCACGACGGTCTGCCGCAGGGCCCGGTGGGCGGCCTTGGTGTTGCTCGGTTCGGGCGAGCGGTAAAGGGCGAGCGCGTCCACCCAGGGCAGCTCGGTGAACCGCACCTGGTGCTCCAGGTTGAGCAGCAGCAGGCCGCGGCGACGCCGGAACGCGGTGTAGGTCCGCTCGTGCAGCCCCGCCACGACCGGGTCGTCGATCGCCGCGCTCAGCAGCCGCGCGGTGAGCTGCGGCAGCACCTTCGCGAGCGTCTCCCCCGACGTGAGCACGCCGAGGCGCACCAGCTCGTCCGCCGGCGCTTCGAGCGCCCGCGCCGCCTTGCGCACCAGGTGGTCGGGCATCGCGGTGCCGCCGGGGACCTCGGCGGTCGCCTCGGTCCCGGACACCGCGGCCGTCACGACGTCGAGCGACGGCAGGCCGCCGTCCGCCGGGTACCGGTCCAGCCTCGTGGCCAGCACGCCGGCGAGCGCGGCGTTCGTCGGCGCGGCGACGGTCGCCACGTGGGTGGCGCGCCACGCGGCGCGCCGCGCGGTCCCGGGGACGCCGCGGCGGCTCACCGTGCCCGCGATGACGCGGCGGACCCAGCCGGCCTCCCGCGCGGTGAGCGCGTCGCCGCCTTCCGGGCAGGACTCCAGCGCGCGGTGCAGCCGCGCGAAGTTGCTCTTCGGGTTGGTCTGCCTGCCCGAGGGCGCGTGGGTGCGGCACGTCTCGGCGAAGTCCGCGAGCCACTCGGCCCGGGACGCCGCCCAGTCGGCGGGCCACACCCGGCACGGCCGGCCGCCGCGCACGTCCCCGTCCTCCCCGAGGTGCGGCAGCTCGCCGTCGACGGTGCGGCACCACAGCGCGACCAGCCGCTCGTAGAGCGGGTCCCACACGGTCAGCGCGTCGCGCATCGCGGCGAGCTGCGCCGGCACCCGCACGGAGCGCAGCGACCCGACGACGTCCGCCACCGAACCGAGGCGGACGGCGGAGCCGGAGGGCCGGGCGACCGGTTCGAAGGGCGGCACCAGTCGCAGCCGGTGCATCAGCGGGCGCAGTTCGGCGACCAGGTCGAGGGCCTGTTCCGGGAAGCCCTTGTCCAGCAGCAGCGCCACGACGGGCAGTGCCGCGTCCTCCGGCACCTCGACCCGGTAGTGGCCGCGGCGGAGCACGTCCAGCAGCTCGGCCTGGCCGGCGTCCCCGAGGTACCAGAGGTTGAGCCGCTCCCGCCCGTTCCCGCCGGGCACGTCGTCCGGGAGGGAGGCGACGCGGGCCGCCTCGTCCTCGGACAGCGGCACCTCGGCCAGGTGGCGGCCGGTCGCGAACCCGCCGTGCGCGACCTCCGGCGTCACCCACGCCGGGGTGTCCGCGACCGGGGTGCGGGAGCCGATCGCGAGCGTGCCGTCGGCCATCCCGGTGACGACGTCCTCCCAGCGCCGCAGCGTGCGCAGCGCCCGCTCGCGGTCGGCCCCGGTGCTCGCCGAGGCCACCGCGTCCAGCGCCCGCGCCAGTCGGCCGGTCGCGTAGCCGGGTGAGGCGGTGCGGAACTCTTCGGGCATCACGGACTCCACGGTCGGTCGGCCGTGGAGGCGGGATTCGAACCCGCACCCTCCCCGACCGAAGCGGGGCGATCTGCCGTTGATCCACTCCACGAGTAGCCGGATCGTATCGACCGCGCGCCCCGGCCGCCCCCGGTTTACCGGTGGGGTTCGCCCAGCCGGTCCTCGTCGGGGTGCCGGGGGCCGAGGACGGAGAGGAGTTGCAGCTTGTCGTAGCTCTCACTGCCCGGGACGGCGGTGTGGACGAGGAGCAGGTGCCCCTGGACGGGGTCGAGGAGCGTCTGGCAGTTCAGTTCGAGGAAGCCGAGGTCGGGGTGCACGTAGCGCTTGACCTCGTTGTAGTGGATGCCGATCTCGTGCTCGTCCCAGACGGCGCGGAACTCCTCGCTCTCGGCGAGCAGCAGTTCCTGGAGGTAGGCGGCCCGTGAGCCGGGCCCGCCGAGCGTGACCATCTTGCGCAGCCCGGCGACGAAGACGCGCGAGTGCAGCGGGTGGTCGTCGGGGTGGTACAGCGCCCGGGTGGCCGGGTCGGTGAACCACCGGTAGCAGATGCTGCGGGCCGGGCCGGTGTAGCGGGTGGTGTCGCCGGTGAGCGCGACGCCGAGCCGGGTCTGCCGGAGCGTCTCGCCGAGTTCGGTGACGATCTCGGCGGGGGTGTCGGCGAGCCGGTCGAGGATGCGGAGCAGGCCGGGGCTGATGTGCTCGCTGGTCGTGCCCCGCGCGGGCGGGTTGTGGCCGGCGAGGCGGAACAGGTGGTCGCGTTCGTCGAGGGACAGGTGCAGCCCCTGCGCGATCGAGGCGATCATCTCCTCGGACGGGCGCGGTCCGCGTTCCCGCTCGATCCGGCTGTAGTAGTCGGTGGAGATGTGGCAGAGCACGGCGACCTCCTCCCGGCGCAGCCCCGCGGTCCTGCGCCGCGGTCCGCGCGGGAGACCGACGTCCTCCGGTTGGAGCGACTCGCGGCGGCGGCGCAGGAACCCGGCCAGCCCGGCTCGGTCGATCACGACTGCTCCCCCTCCGGCTCCGGTGCTGGTCACCATCCTGGCACCCGCGCCGGGCGGCTGCCTCGGACTGCCGATCCCCCCTTCCGGGGACGTGGCGGGGCCCGGTGGGCCTGGGATCGACAGGCCGTGGATGTCCCCCGCCGACCGGGCGCAACCTGGTCGCACCCCTCCCCGACGAACCAGGAGCCGCACGTGGCACGCACTCGACCGGACATCACCGTTCCCGACCTCTCCGGGAAGCTCGCCGTCGTCACCGGCGCCAGCGACGGCGTCGGACTGGCGCTGACGGCCCGCCTCGCCGCCGCCGGGGCGGAGGTCGTCATGCCCGTCCGCAACCCCCGCAAGGGCGAGGCGGCTATCGCCCGGATCACGCGGCAGCACCCCGGGGCGGTCCTGTCCCTGCGGGAGCTGGACCTGTCGTCGCTGGGCTCGGTCGCCGCGCTGGGGGCCGTGCTGCGCGCCGAGGACCGCCCGATCCACGTCCTCGTCAACAACGCCGGTGTGATGACCCCGCCCCAGCGGCAGACCACCGCCGACGGGTTCGAGCTCCAGTTCGGCAGCAACCACCTGGGGCACTTCGCCCTCGTCGCCCACCTGCTGCCCCTGCTGCGCGCGGGACGTGCGCGGGTGACATCGCAGCTCAGCATCGCCGCGAACCACTACGCCGTCAACTGGGACGACCTGAACTGGGAGCGGTCCTACCGGGGTGGCCGCGCGTACAGCCAGTCCAAGATCGCGCTCGGCCTGTTCGGGCTCGAACTGGACCGCCGCAGCCGGGCCGGCGGCTGGGGCGTCACGAGCAACCTCGCCCACCCCGGCATCGCCCCCACCAACCTCCTGGCCGCGCGACCCGAGGTCGACCGGGCGCGGGACACCGCCGGCGTGCTCCTCATCCGCGCCCTCTCCCGGCGCGGCATCCTGGTCGGGACGGTCGAGACCGCGCTGCTCCCGGCCCTGCTGGCCGCCACCTCGCCGGACGCGCGCGGTGCGCGCCTGTACGGCCCCGGCGGTCCCGGGCACCTGTCCGGCGCGCCGGCCGAACAGGCCCTGTACTCCCGGCTGCGCGGCGAGGAGGACGCCGAGCGGATCTGGCGGATCTCCGAGGAGCTGACCGGTGTCACCTTCCCCGCGGACGAGCCGACCCACCCCGCCGCGGGGGTGCCGTCCGGTCCGCGGGGCGACCTCGGCGCGTGATCGACGCGCCGGACCCGGGCACGGGCACGGGGCGCTGACGACCGCCCGGCCGGCAGCACCTCGTCCTGCCCGGGGCGGCGCGAACGACGACGTGGCGGCCGGGGCAGTCCGCCCGGGCGGCGTGCGCCGCGTCGTGCCGCCCCGGACGTGTTCGGCCGCCGCCCTGCCACCCCGGACCGCCGGCTGCCGCCGACGCGCCCCCGCACCGCTCTTTCATCCACATGCGACAGTGGAAGCTAAAGCTACCGCAAGGACTTTTAGCACCCGCGCGCGTTGACTGGCCGAACGGGGCGTGACTACATTGACTCGCTGATCAAAGTCTATCGGTCCCACTATCGAAACTTTCGACCTTCGGTGGACGTCCACCGCAGCGGCACCCGTCGCCACCGACGCCGGAGCCCCCGTGCGACGCGGCCGGTCCCGACACCGATGTCAGGAGACGACACATGTCAGCACCAGCAGGGCGTGCGCGCCGCGTCCTCGCCGTGACGGCCGCCGCCGTCGCGGGCACGCTCGCCGTCGGCCTGGCGGTCGCCGCGCCGTCCACCGCCGGGCCGGGTTCGACGCTCGGGCAGCTCGCCGCCGCCAAGGGCCGCTACTTCGGCTCGGCCACGGACAACCCGACGTTGACCAACGCCCCCTACACCGCGGTGCTGGGCAGCGAGTTCAACCAGATCACCGTCGGCAACACCCAGAAGTGGCAGTACACCGAACCCAGCCGCGGGCGGTTCGACTACACCCAGGCCGACCAGATCGTCGCCTTCGCCCAGGCGCACGACCAGATCGTGCGCGGCCACACCCTCGTGTGGCACAACCAGCTCCCCGACTGGGTCGCCGGCGTGCCCGCCGGCGAGCTGCTCGGCGTGATGCGCAACCACATCGCCAACGTGGCCGGCCACTACCGGGGCAAGGTCGTGCACTGGGACGTGGTCAACGAGGCGTTCGAGGAGGACGGCACCCGGCGGCAGTCGGTGTTCCAGCAGAAGCTCGGCGACGGCTACCTCGCCGAGGCGTTCAAGGCCGCCCGCGCCGCCGACCCGAACGCCAAGCTCTACTACAACGACTACAACATCGAGGGCATCGGCGCCAAGAGCGACGCCGTGTACGAGCTGGTGAAGTCGTTCAAGCAGCAGGGCGTCCCCATCGACGGCGTCGGCATGCAGGCCCACCTCGTCCTCGGCCAGGTGCCCGCCACCCTCCAGCAGAACATCAAGCGCTTCGCCGACCTCGGCGTCGACGTGGCCATCACCGAGCTCGACATCCGCATGCGCACGCCCCGCGACGCCGCCAAGGACGCCCAGCAGGCGCGGGACTACCGGGCCGTGGTCGACGCCTGCCTGGCCGTGACCCGCTGCGTCGGCATCACGGTGTGGGACTTCTCCGACGGCCACTCCTGGATCCCCTCGGTCTTCCCGGGCGAGGGCGCGGCCCTGATCTACGACGAGGGCTTCGCCAAGAAGCCCTCCTACTGGGCCGTTCACGAAGCACTCGGCGGCACCACGACCACCACCACGACGACGACCACCACGACCGGCGGGAACGGCAGCGGCTGCACCGCCACCTACCGCGTGACCGGCCAGTGGCACGGCGGCTACCAGGTTGAGGTCACCGTCCGCAACACCGGCACCACCGCCACGACCGGGTGGACCGTCAGGTGGGCCCTGGCCCCGGGGCAGACCGTGGGCAACGCGTGGAACGGCGTGGCCACCGTCACCGGCCAGGACGTGACCGTGCGCAACGCCGCCTACAACGGCAGGATCGCCGTCAACGCCACCACCGCGTTCGGCTTCACCGGCACCTCCACCGGCGCCAACCCCGTGCCCACCGTCACCTGCGCCACGACCTGACCGCTCGCGGACGACGCGACACCGTCCTTTCCGTCGATCGCGTGGAATGCCAAGCGATGCCCAAGTCCCTGTCGGACGGGCCCACCCCGGCGCACACTGGTGCCCCACCCGGACATCGACCGACGACGGCGAGGTGATGGCTGTGCCGACCTGGACCTGCGTCGTGGTCTTCTGCGCGGTCCTGCTGCTGGTGGCGCACCTGGTCCAACGGCGCGACCGCGCTCGACGGGCGGGGTTGGTGGCACCGGCCGACACCACGGGGCGGTCCGGTGCCGACACGACGGCACGGGCCCGGCTCGGCCCGCACGGTGCCGGCGACGGCTCCACGGCCGGCTCCCACGGCGGTGACGGCGGCAACTGACCCGCGTCCCGCGGGCTGCTCGCGATCAGGTGGAACCGGTCCGCCGCCGGGGGCACGTCGCCCCCGGTGGCGGCGGTCGCGAGTGGACGCACGCCGTCCCGATCGCGGCCGTCACACGGTCGGGTAAGGGGGGCTCCCCGTTCCGGTGACAGTGCGGTGGTGGGCCGCCGCGGCTTCCTACGCTCGACGGACACGCCGCGCGAGGGAGCTGATCCTGTGACCCGGTCCACCATCCTCATCGCCACCGAGCGACCGACCGAGGACAGCACCGTGCCGGCGGCGAAGGTCGCGCAGGTCTGCGCGCACCTGCGCGACTGCGGGTACGAGGTGATGGTCGTGCACTCCACCGCCGACGCCGCCTCCGCGATCACCGCCCAGGCCGACCTCACCGCCGCCGTGGTGAGCTGGGAACTGGTCGGCGGCCCGCTCCAGCCCCCCGCCGGCGGCCCGGCCGTCCCGGGCGGCGTGCTGCGGATGCTGCTGGACCGGTTCTCCTCGCGGCTGCCCGTGTTCCTGCTGACCACCGGCGACTACAGCGACGAGACGCCGCTGTGGGTCTCCGAGGTCGTCAACGGCTGGATCTGGCTGCTGGAGGACACGCCCGACTTCATCGCGGGCCGCGTCGACTTCGCCGCGCGCCAGTACCTCGACCACGTCCTGCCGCCGTTCTTCCGCGAACTGCGCCGGTTCGACGACACCCACCCGTACTCGTGGCACACCCCGGCCCACGCGGGCGGCATCGCGTTCCTCAAGTCGCCGGTCGGTCGGGCGTTCTTCGACTACTTCGGCGAACGCCTGTTCCGCACCGACATCTCGGTGTCCGTCGGCGAACTCGGCTCGCTGTTCGAGCACACCGGCCCGGTCGGCGAGGCCGAGCGCAACGCCGCGCGGATCTTCGGCGCCGACGAGACCTACTTCGTGCTGCACGGCACGTCGACGTCCAACCGGATGATCATCCACAGCGCGGTCGCCAACGACGAGATCACCCTGCTCGACCGCAACTGCCACAAGGCGATCAACCACGGCGTCGTCCTCACCGGCGCGCGCCCCGTCTACCTGGTGCCCACCCGCAACGGCTACGGGATCACCGGGCCCGTCCCGCCGCACCGGTTGACCGCGGACGCGGTGCGCGAGCAGGTCGGGCGCACCCCGATCGCGGCGGGCGCGGTGCGCCCGGACCCGTCGTACGCGGTCATCACGAACTCCACCTACGACGGCCTCTGCTACGACACCACCCGGGTGGCCGAACTGCTGGGCGCGTCCACCCGCACCCTGCACTTCGACGAGGCGTGGTTCGCCTACGGCCGGTTCAACCCGCTCTACGCGCGCCGCTACGGGATGGCGGTCGACGGCGACGGGACGCCGGACGGGCAGCGCCCGACCGTGTTCGCCACCCACTCGTCGCACAAGCTGCTGGCCGCGCTGTCCCAGTCCGCGATGATCCACGTGAAGTCCGGCGGGAAGGCGCCGTTCGACCGGTCCCGGTTCAACGAGACGTACATGATGCACGGCACCACGTCGCCGCTGTACCCGATGATCGCCTCGTGCGACGTGGCGGCGGGCATGATGGACGGCCCGGCCGGGAACTGGCTGACCACCGAGGCGATCACCGAGGCGGTCCGGTTCCGGCAGGCGATGATCCGGCTCGGCAGGCGGCTGGCCGAGGCGGGCGACCGGCCGCCGTGGTTCTTCGGCGTGTGGCAGCCGACCGAGGTCACCGACGAGCGCGTCCCGTTCCACGAGGCCCCGCTCGACCTGCTGCGCACCGACCCGGGCTGCTGGGCGCTGGAGCCGGGTGCCGAGTGGCACGGCTTCCCCGACCTGGAACCCGGTTTCTGCCTGCTCGACCCGGTCAAGGTGACCGTCACCTGCCCCGGCGTCGACGCGCTCGGCGGGGTGTCGGCGTTCGGCGTCCCGGCCCGGGTGGTGACGGCGTACCTGGAGACCCGGCGGATCGTGGTGGAGAAGACCGACGTCTACACGTTCCTGGTGCTGTTCTCCATGGGCATCACGAAGGGCAAGTGGGGCACGCTGCTCGACGCGCTCACCGACTTCAAGCAGCTCCACGACGACGGCGCCCCGCTGGGCGAGGTGCTGCCGGACCTGGTGAAGGCCCACCCCGCGCGGTACCGGGGGCTGACGCTGCCGCAGCTGTGCGCCGAGATGCACCACACCCTCGCCGACGCCAAGGTCGTGCAGCTGCTCAACGAGGCGTTCACCAGCCCCACGCCGCCCACGGCGGTGATGACGCCCGCCGAGGCGCACCAGCGCTTCATCCGCGGCGAGACCGAACTCGTCGCCCTGGACGCCCTGGCCGACCGCGTGGTCGCCACCCAGGTCACGACCACGCCGCCCGGCATCCCGGTGCTGGTGCCCGGCGAGCGCGTCGGCTCGCCCGACGGCGCGCTCCTCCGCTACCTGCGCGTGCTGGAGGCGTTCGACCGGCGGTTCCCGGGGTTCGCCAGCGAGACCCACGGCGTGCGCCACCAGGACGGCGGCTACTGGATCTCGTGCGTGACCGGGTAGCGGCGTCGGCGGAGGCCGTTCCGGGCGCGGCGGCGAGGCGGCGGTCGCGGTCCGCCGGTCGCCGGGCCGTTCACGGCGTGCGGTGACCGGGGTCCGGCGGGACGCGCAGCGCCAGCAGGGCGGTGTCGTCGTCGGGGCGGCCTCGGTCGTGCTCGGTGATGGCGTCGCCGAGGCGGGTGACGGTCTGCCGGGCGTCCATCCCGCGGCACTCGGCCAGGACCCGGGCGAGGGTGTCCTCGCCGAACTGGGGGCGTTCGCCGTCGCCGTCGCCGTCGACGGGTGGGCGGGCCTCGGTGGCGCCGTCGGTGTAGAGCAGCAGGGTGTCGCCGGGGGCGAGGCGGAAGCGGGTGTCGGTGAGGGTGGTCTCGCGCACGACGCCGAGCAGGGTGCCGGTGCGCCCGGCGGGCTGGACGCGGCCGTCGGCGCGGCGGATCAGCGCGGGCGGGTGCCCGGCGAGGGCCAGGCGGCCGGCGATGCCGCCGCGGGTGGCGTGGAAGGTGGCGTAGACGGCGGTGAGGAACCGGTCGCTGCGCTGGTCGAGCATGGCGGTGTTGAGCTTGGTGAGCACGGTGGCCGGGGACGCGTGCCGGGTGGCCTCGGCGCGCAGGGTGTAGCGGGCCAGCGCGGTGACCTTGGCGGCCTCGGTGCCGTGCCCGCACACGTCGCCCATCACGGTGGCCCACCACCGCCCGGTGGTGGGGAACAGGTCGTAGAAGTCGCCCACGACCCGGTCGCCGTACGCGGGCAGGTAGGAGGCGGCGACCTCCAGCCCCGGCACGGGGGTGAGGGTCGGGGGCAGCAGGCTGTCCTGGAGGCTGCGCGCGAGGTGGCTGGAGGCGGTCAGCGCGGTCCGGGCGGTGTCCAGGGCGGTACGGGCGGTGATCAGCGACTGGCGCAGGTTGAGCTCGTTGCCCACCGCCCGCGCGAGCGTGGCCAGGGTCTTGAGCTCCTCGGGCCGCCACCGGCGGGGCTCGTCGTCGATCACGCACATGCTGCCCAGCACCTCGCCGCCCGGTCCGAGCACCGGGTAGCCGGCCCACGCGCCGATGCTCATCGGCACCACCGAGGGGTGGTCGCGGGTGCGCGGGTCGGTCGCCGCGTCGTCGACCACGAACCGCTCACCGGCCAGGCCGACGAGGAAGTAGCAGAAGCTGTCCCGCACCGGGGTGTGGCGCTGCGCGGGGTCGCGCGGGGTCACCCCGACGCAGGACTTCCAGAACGAGCGCTGGTCGTCCACCAGCGTGATGAACGCCCGCGCGCAGCCGGTGGTGGCCGCCGCGATCTGCGCGAGGTCGTCGAACGCCTCCTCCGCCGCGGTGTCGAGCAGGCCGGTGGCCCGCACCGCGGCCAGCCGCGCCGGGTCCGACAGCGCCGCCGGCAAGCCGTCCTCCCGCAACCCCCCGGGGAAGCGCACACCGTTGACCACAGCCACGACGAACCCCTTCGTGACGACCACCGGTCATCCGTCCGGGGCACCCCTCGCCGGACCCGTGAAGACCGGCAGGTGCCCACCGTAGTCTCCCCGCCGGGCGAGGCGGTCCTCCCGCCCGGTCGGGTTCGGTCCCTACGGCGTGGCGGTTTCCGCCGGGGGGTCGGCGAACCGGGTGACGAGGAGGTCGATCCGCCCCTCCTGGCCGTCCGGGGGGATGCGGCCGCCGTCGGCCAGGACGGCCATGCCGTGCAGCGCGCTCCAGGTGACCTCGGCGAACAGTTCGCGCCGCGCGCCCGGCGGGAAGCAGTGGACGAACTCGTCGAACCCGGCCCGCATCGCGGGCGGCGTCCCGGCGCTCGCGAACCGCAGGTCGGTGGGCAGGACGAACATGGCCTGGTACAGGGCGGGGTGCCCGGTCGCGAACTCCAGGTAGGCGCGGCAGACGGCGCGCAGGGCCCGTCCGGCGTCTGCGGCGTCTAGGTCTGCGGGGTCGGCGTCTGGGGGGTCGGCGTCTGCGGCGGCGGAGTCGGGGTCGGCGTCTGCGGCGGCGGGGTCGGGGTCGGGGTCGGCGGGGTCGGGGTGGGCGGCGGCCTGCCGCGCGCGGCGCAGGTGGGCGGCGAGTTCGGCGAACCCCTCCAGCGCGACGGCGCCCACGATGGCGTCCTTGCCGCTGAAGTGGCTGTAGAGCACCGGCTGGCTGTACTCGACGCGGTCGGCCAACCGCCGGGTCGTCACCGACTCCCAGCCCTCGGTCTCCGCGAGTTCGCGCGCGGCCGTGACGATCAGCCGGTGGCGGTGGGCGCGTTCGCGTTCGCGGCGCTCGCTGATGGCGGACATGGCGGCATCATAGCAACGCTAGACATCCTGTCGGCGACAACGTAGCGTTGCTGTCGTTGCTAGCGCCGCTAGGAAGCGGTGCCGCCGTCCAGGGGGAGGACCCACTCGTGCTCACCACCACCGCCACCGCGCTCGCCTTGCTGATCGGCGCGGGCATCATCGTCATCGGCGTGCGCGCCCTCGTCGCGCCGCGGGCCGCGGCGGGCTTCGGCATCCCCGGCACGCCGACCGAGGACCGCACCTTCCGGGCGTGGCTGTCCGTCAAGGCGGTGCGCGACATCGCCTCGGGCGTCTTCGTCCTCGTCCTGGTGCTCGCGGCGACACCGCAGGTGCTGGGCTGGTTCATGCTGGCTGCCACCGGCATCCCCGTCGGCGACGCGCTGATCGTGCTGCGCAGCAAGGGACCGAGGGCGGTGGCCTACGGCGTCCACGGGGGCACCGCCGCCGTGATGCTGGTGATCGGCGTGCTGCTGCTCGTCGCGTGACCGGGCCCCGGTCGGCCTCAGCCCATCAGCACCTCCCCCGTCAGGAACGCCAGGTCCAGGGCTTGCGGGGTGTCCGGGTCACCACCGCGGTCGGTCGCGCCGGTCAGCTCGACGTGGATGCCGCCGGGGTGCGTGCCGAGGCGTCGGTGGACCTCGAAGAAGCCCTGCACCTCGTCCACGACCCGGTCGAAGCGGCTCGCGCCGGGCGCGTTGCGGCGCAGCGGGTCGCACTGCCACACCACGTCGTGCCCGGACGCGGTCACCGCCTCCACGATCGGCGGCAGGGCGGTGCGGACGCGGTCGCTGCCCATCCCGACCATCAGCGTCACCCTGCCCGCCCGGAACCGGGGGTCGAGGCGGGCGACGTACTCCGCGACCAGGTCCGGCGTCGCGGTCGGGCCGATCCCCACGCCGATCGGGTTCGCCAGCAGCTCGACGAAGGCGATGTGCGCGCCGTCGGGCCGGGCGGTGCGCTCCCCGATCCACAGGAAGTGCCCGGACAGGTCGTAGAGCCCCGTGCCCGTGCGCAGCATGGCGCGCTCGTAGTCCAGCACCAGCGCCTCGTGCGAGGTGTGGACCTCGGCCCCGCGCAGCGCCCCGGTGTCGACGCGGCACGCGCGCACGAACCCCAGGCCCGCGTCGACCTCGTCCGCCAGCGCCCCGTAGCGCACCCCCCAGCGGGAGGTGCGGACGAACTCGCGGTTCCACTCGTTCACCCGCGCCAGGTCGGCGAAGCCCGACCGGGTCAGGTCGCGCACGAGGGTCGTCGTGGAGCAGGCGTCCAGGTAGGTCCGGGCCATGCGCGCGGGGTCGGGTGACCGGTCCGCCGCCTGCCCGGCCGGGTCGGCGAGGGGTGGTCGCGGCCCGGCGTGCCGCCCCGCGAACCGGCCGACCTGCACCACGGGGAGACCCGACGCGTAGGTCAGGACCAGCGCCGCCTGCGCCAGGGTCCGCAGGTTCGCCGTGACCCGGGCTTCGGGGTCACCGGCACCGGGGTCACCGGCACCGGGGTCGGGTGCCTCCGCGCGGTCCTCGCCCTGGAGCAGGAACGCCTCGCCACGCGCCACCCGGGCGAGGTGCGCGCCGAGCCGGTCGACCTCGGCGGCCGGGACGACGGGCGGTGCGCTCGCCGGCATGTCGTGGACGGACCTGGCGTGCTCGTCGTCCGACCACCGGGGCTGCCGGGCGGCGGGCTTCGCCAACGCCGCCGACACGCCGGGGAACCCGGGCGCGTCCCGGTCCGGCAGGTCGACCAGCGTGCCCTGGTCCCGCATCACGTCAGCACGTTCCCGTTGCCCGGCCGCACGGCGCGCGAGCGGCGCAGGTCCAGGTGCACGAAGCCGCGCTGCAACCAGCGGTCCCGGCCGTCGTAGCGCGGGGTGAACGCCGACCGCCCGTGCAGGGTGATCCGGTTGTCCACCAGGGCCATCGTGCCGGGGGTCAGCACCAGGGAGGTGCTGACGGCGGCCAGCGCGTCCGCGAGGGCGTCCAGCGCGGTGCCGGCGGCCTGGTCGAGCGGGTGGGTGCTCGCGAAGTCGACCCGCACGTCCGGGTCCTCGACGTCGCCGACGAGCACCGCGTGGGCCTTGGCCGCGGCGCCGGCCGCGCCGAACGAGGCGGGCGCCTCGGTGACGTAGCGGTCCTCGGCGAGTACGGCCAGGGTCGCCTCGGGGAGCAGCCGGACCGCCTGCCGCACGCAGGCCGTTGCCAGCGCGGCGACGTTGTCGTGGTCGTTGCGCAGGCAGAACAGCGAGAGGTAGTCCGGCCGGAACGGGTGGAAGGCGTTCTCCACGTGCATCTGGAGCCGGGTCGACCCGGCGTTGCCCTGGAACTCCTCCCGACCGGGCACCGGGACGACGTCCTGGAGCAGCGCGCCGAACTTCTCCTCGCGGAACGAGACCAGCTCGCCGAGGTAGAGGTCGACCATGACGCTGACGGCCGCCGCTCCGGTCGCCTGCCGCTGCACGGAGTTCATCACGGTCGGCGTCGGCGGCAGCAGGTCGTCCGCCGCGATCGGCAGGTTGCCGATCACCAGGACCCCCGTGTCGCCGGGGTCGTTGCGGAAGGCCCGCAGCGCCTCCCGCAGGGCCGCCGGCAGGCGCGCCGACGTCCGGCGCGCGGCGGCCACCCACTCCGGCGCGTCGACGAGGCGGGGTTCGACCCGGCTCAGCCCGTCGGCCAGCTCCCCCACGAGTGCGCGGTCGGCCGCGGTCAGCACGATGCCGCGCACCGAGGACGCGTGCAGGTTCAACGTCATGATTTCCCCCCGGGTGTGGTTCAGTCGTGGTAGTGGATCGAGATCTTCTCGTCGAGGTGGTCGTCGAACGCGATCATCTCGGCCTCGCTGCCGTGCACCGACATCACGAACGCGGGCCTGCCGGAGAACTCCGGGTAGGGCCGGACGAGGTCGCCGGGGAACAGGAACCTGGGCGTCAGCTCGACGCAGTCCAGCTCCGCGACCTCGTCGAGACCGGCGATCTCCCGGATCACCCCGGCGCCGCCGCACGGCACGATGTAGTTGCTGGCGTAGCCGGTGATCCGCGGTTCGTCGGTGAGCCCCACCGGTTCCCGCCCCAGGGCGACGCGCAGCGCGTTGCCGATGAAGTCGATCCCGGTGCTGTGCCGGACGATGAAGTGCGACACCCCGGAGCCGCCGATCCTGGCGCCGACGTCGAACACGAACGGCGTCCCGTCGGAGCGGAGGCGCAGCTCGGAGTGCACCGGTCCGCTCTCGATCCCGAGCGCCTCGTTCACCAGGCCGATCTGCTCCACGACGGTCGACCGGACGTCCGGGGGCAGGTTCGCCGGGGCGCGGTAGACGCCTTCCTCGAAGTACGGTCCGCGCGGTTCGCCCTTGTAGCCGATGGAGTGGACGTAGGTCCGGCCCCGCCGGACGAAGCTCTCCACCGCGAACTCGGGGCCGTCGACGTACTCCTGGACGAGCAGGCCGCGCGCGGCGGACTCGGGCGGCAGGTCCCGCCGGGCCACCTCCTCCACCCGGAGCAGCTCCTCGGCGAGGTCGGCCGGGTCGTCCACCCGGACCACGCCCATGCTGCCGTACGCCGACGCGGGTTTGACCACCACGGGGAACCGGAGGTCCCCCAGCGGCGGGGGTTGGGCCGCGACGGGCACGGCGACCGACGCGGGCGTGTGGGCCCCCGCCGCGCGCAGGAGCCGGTGCACGCCCCGCTTGTCGGTGGCGTTCACCGCGGCCTCGGGCGAGATGCCCGGCAGCCCGAGCTCCGCCGCGATCACCGCGGTGATCGGCACCGCCGGGTCGTCCATCGTGAACACGCCGTCGAGCCGGTGCTCGTCGCGGTAGGACCGCAGCGCCCGCAGCGCGTCGGCCGGGTCGCCGAGCACGTCGCAGCGGAGGACGTCGACGACGCCGTCCGGCACGTCGTCGACGACCTCGCCGGGGCGGGGCACGAGGACGAATTCACAGCCGACCCGGTCGTGCGCCTCGAACACCCACGGCAGCACGGGCCGCGCGTGGATCAGTCCGATCCTCGGTCTGTCGATGACTTCTCCCCTTTCAGCGCACGGCCCTCGTCCGGCCGTCGAGTCGGGTCCCCCGAGCGGACCACGAGCAGCACGCCCGCGGCGGCGAGCGCGAACAGCGTCACCTCGAACACGGTGAACACCGGGGCCACGCCCAGGACCCATTCGGTGCTGCGCACCAGGAAGGGCAGGCACACGGCCGCCGACGCGGTGAACAGCGGCCCGCGCACCAGCACCAGTTCGTGCGAGAGGACGTACACGGGCGCGGTGAAGACCGCCCCGAGCAGGAACAGCGCCCCGAGCTGCGCCAGGGACAGGGACCAGAGGTCCTCGCCGATCAGCAGCGCGGTGGGGACCAGCATCAGGGTCGCCACCCCGGCGATCCCCGGCAGGGACGCGAGCGAGGGCAGGTCCCCCATCTCGGCCCGGTAGGCGAACCCGTAGAGCGAGTAGAAGAACGTCCCCGCCAGCGCCAGGCCGACGCCGAGCGCGATCGTCCAGCCGGTGGCCTGCGCCAGGCCGACCGGGACGCCGTGGCGCAGGCCGTAGACGACGGACGCCGCGACGGCGAGGACCGTCCCGACCCACTTGGTGGGCGTGGACCGCTCCCGGAACGCGGCCACGCCGATGACCAGGGTGAGGCAGGGCATGAGGCCGACCAGGATGCCGCTCGCGGACGCCCCGATCATCGTGATGGCGAAGACGGTGCACACCGAGTAGAGGAAGAACCCCAGCAGCGCCAGCTTGGCCAGCGCCACCGGTCGCCGCAGCGCGACGACGGACGCCTTCCGGTACCTGGCCTTGACCAGCACCAGGCCGATGACCACCGGCAGGGTGAACAGCGTGCGGACGCCGGCGACCGTCAACGGCGGCAGCTGCGCCAGCAGCCGTCCGGACATCACCCAGCCGCCGGTCAGCAGGGCCACCATGCCCACCGCCATGACCGGCACCCGGAGGGCCCGCCAGCTCACGACGCCCCGCGCCACTGGCCGCGGCACCACTGCCCGCCGTGCCGCGGCCCGCCCTGCCACTGGCCGCCGTGCCACTGCCCGCCCTGCCGCTGCCCGTCCTGCCGCCGGCCACCGCGCCGACACCGGACCCGCGCCGGGTCGGCCGCGCACCGTTCCACGCGCACCGGGTCAGAGCTCCCCTACGCCGAAGCTCAGCGCCGGGACCCGCTCGGCGGTGCCCCGGTAGCGCCGCAGCACCTCCTGCTCCTCGGTGAAGGCGAACTTGTCCTTGTCCGCGCCGGGTCGGAGGTAGCGCCGCACGAACTCCGTCGCCGTCGCCCGGTAGTCGTCGTCGTCCGTGACGGTCGCCTCGATCGACTCGATGGCGTCGACCAGGGCGCGCAGCGCCGCGTACACGTCGGGCATCGACATCCGGAGCTTCCCGTCGCCGGCCGGGGTGATCGCGCCGTGCTCGCTGAGCCAGGAGTACAGCAGCACCCCGGTGCCGGAGTCGAAGACCCGCTCCGCCTTGGGGTCGAGCGGGTAGCGGAACAGCCGTTCCAGCAGGATCATCTCGATCACCGCGTCACCGAACGGGACACCGCCCTCGGCGCAGGTGAGCAGGCTCTGGCTGTCGACCTTGATCTCCTCCAGCAGGCCGACGAACCAGTTGATCTTCACCTGGATGTGCTCGTCGAACGGCTTGAGGCCCTGGTGGTGGAAGTAGTCGTGCAGGTACCCCCACAGCGACCGGGCCTCGTAGACCTCCTCCGGCGTCAGCGCCCCGGACACCATCGGCAGCGAGTCGGCGGTGAGCAGCGCGCGGGCCGCGGGCACCGAGAACGCCTGGTAGATGCGGCGGAACTTGTTGAAGAAGAACATCGCGAACTCCTGCTTGTCCGGCTTGACCGCGGCCGGGATGTTCTCCGGGAAGAACACGATGCAGTTGCCCCTGCTGATGCCGTCGCTGCCGACGAGCAGCTGCACGGACTGGCAGATGTTCTTCGGGTGCGGGAACCGCTGCGACATCAGGGCCAGCGCCTCGGGTTCCTGCCGGCGCACGGCGAACGCCTCGAACCCGCGGCGGACGGGCGGTTCGGAGTTGGTCATCAGCAGCGGGCCGATGAACACGCCCAGCGCGCCGTCCGGCGCGGGCACGACGGCGTCGCGCACGCGGTCGAACAGGGGAACGGTGCCCAGCCCGGCGTCGAGCCACGCCCGCGTGTCCGCGGCGAACGCGGCGGCGGACCCGTCGTCGCCGATCCGGTCCAGCACGTCCACGGCGACGTCGAGCAGCTCCTCCACCAGCACGCGGTCGTGGTCGGTCGGGTCGGCGATCCGGCCGTCGAGCTTCTGGCGGACGCGGATCTCGTTGCAGAGCGGGATGACCCGCTGGGACAGCAGCTTGACGGCCTCGCGTTCGGCCGCCGACATCTCGATCATGCGTTCCCCCTGGGGTCGCTGGGTCAGACCGCCCCGGCGGTGACCCGCCGGTGGACGAGGTCGTCGTAGGCGTCGAGCAGGCGCGAGGCGACGGGCCCGACGCCGTACTCGCGGTGGTCCACCGACCGGACCGGCTGCACCTCGTAGGCGGTGCCGGTGACGAACACCTCGCTCGCCCGGTCGAGCGCCTCGGGCAGCAGGTGCCCGACCACGACCTCGATGCCCAGTCGCCGCGCGAGCGCCAGCACGGTCTGGCGGGTGATGCCGTCGAGCAGGCAGTCGCACGTCGGGGTGTGCAGGGCGCCGTCGACGACGAGGAACAGGTTGGCCCCCGTCGCCTCGGCGAGGTAGCCGCGGTAGTCCAGCAGCAGCGCGTCGTCGTACCCGGCGGCCTCCGCGGCCCGCCTGGCGAGCGTGCAGATCTGGTAGAGCCCGGCGGTCTTGGCCGCGGTGGGCGCCATCCTGGGCGACGGGCGCACCCACTCGCTGGTGCCGAGGGTGATGCCGTGCCGCTTGGCGTCCGGGGAGAACACGTGCGGCCACTCCCAGGCGGCGACGGCCACGTGCGCGGTCGCCCGCGGGGCGGTGATGCCCAGGCTGTCGCTCCCCAGCCAGGCGATCGGCCGGACGTAGCCCTGCTCGATGCCGTTGGCCTCGACGACCTGCGCCGTCGCCGCGTCCAGCTCGGGGACGCCGACGGGCAGGGTCAGGCCGATCTCGCGGGCGGAGGCGAGCAGTCGGGTGCTGTGCTCGGTGAGGCGGAAGACGACGCCGTCGTAGACGCGTTCGCCCTCGAACACGCTGCTGGCGTAGTGCAGGCCGTGGCTGAGCACGTGCAGCCGGGCGTCGCGCCACGGCACCAGGGCGCCGTCGAGCCAGATCCACCCGTCGCGGTCGTCGAGGCCGCCGCTCATCCCGCCGTCCCGACCGGGACGTGGATGGTGAAGCCCATCGGCACGGGGCCGTAGTCGCGCAGGACCACCAGGTCGTGCTCGCGCGCGGCGGGCAGGGTGGTGATGCAGCCGTCCGTGAGGCCGTTCGCGCAGTCCGAGGCGGCCTGGGCGTTGCTCGTGGTGATCACCCTCGTCATGCCCTCCGGCACCAGGTGCTGCGGCGCGGGGTGGGTGGAGACGGTGGCCGGTTCCCGCTGCTCGCGGGCGGCGAGGAGCATGTTGAACGTCGGCATGATGAACATGTCGGCGAGCACGAGCCGGTGCAGGTTGCTGAACACGAGCGTGTGCAGGTCCGGGTAGACGACGCAGCCGAGCAGCGCGTGCGTGCCGTCGTAGGACATCTCCTCGACGGCGGTCTCCAGGGTGCGGTGCAGCCGGACCTCGCCCTCCACCCCGCGGTTGGCCAGCCACACCCTGGCGGCCTGCTCGCAGTTCGTGCCCGCCGGGCCGAGCGTGTGGACTTCCGTGATCCTGGTCAGGGCGTTCTCCGTCGTGGTGGCCACAGACGTCATCGGCATTCCTTAGGGTGATTTAGCGCGGTACGCGCGGCGATCGGCCGCGTCGGACCACGGGTGCTCGATTCATCGACCGCTTTTCGGGCATACCGATCCGCCGCGCCCACGGAATCGCGGACAACGGCAATGGAGAGGGAAATGTCGGTTTTGCCCGGGAACTGTTCCGGCGCGTGCGCGCGAAACCGGGAAGCGGCACGGCGATCACCGCCGAACAGTTCGTGAACCGACACAACCCCGATGCGCGGGTCGTCCGGTCAGGATCGCGGAATACCTGCGGAAATCCGCACCCGGGAGCGCACGCGACCACCCGCGACGAGCTGACCAGGCACTACCCGACGCGCGGGCTGACCTCGACCTCGTCCGGGAAGGGCGCAGCACCCCGTTCGCAGGACCGGTATTCCGGCGACGAACGCACTCATCTGGTCTGACATGGACAACCGATACCCCCCAGGCCCGCCACCGCGGGCTGCCTCACACGAAAACGCCGGGAGATCGCGTCCACCCGGGGAAGGCGATCTCCGCTATTCACCGACTCGAACCGGACAACGAAGAGGATCGG
This sequence comes from Saccharothrix sp. DSM 118769, assembly GCF_052936295.1. Taxonomy (NCBI): domain Bacteria; kingdom Bacillati; phylum Actinomycetota; class Actinomycetes; order Pseudonocardiales; family Pseudonocardiaceae; genus Saccharothrix; species Saccharothrix sp. DSM 118769. The sequence continues at coordinate 5,822,092 of NZ_CP193627.1, forward strand.
ACGCGGCCCCCGTACCGGTCCATGACGAACTCCCCCGCGACCCACTCTCCCAAAAGTTTCACACGAAGCCAATAGGCAATCGGGTGAACGCCGACCGGCCGCCCGATCACGGGCGGTGCCGTTGCGTGGTCGTGCGCGAGCGCCACCCTCGGGCTCGACGTCGCCCGGCCCGCCGCCGTTGCCGGTCGCGGGACGACGCACCCCTCACCGCGTGAATGGATCGCCGCCGGCCGGGTAGGCCTTTGCTCACCGCGGGGGCGTGCCGCCCGCGCGGGAGGGTCGTCCACGGGCGGCCCGGTCGAACCGGGCCGGATCGTTGAGCAGACAGCGCCGGCCCGGTTCGGTCCCGTCCCCGCCGGTCGGCCGGGCCGCGGGACCGGCGGCGTCAGGCCCCGGTAGCGGTGTCGGCCGGGACGGCGGGCTGCGCGGTCAGCACCAGGGCGGCCTGGTCGTCCTCGCCGACGTTGCCGGCGGTGAAGCGGGCGACCGCGTCGATCAGGCGGCCGAGGGTGTCGCCGGCGGTGGGGCGGGCGCAGCGGGCGAGGGCGGTGTCGAGCCCCTCGTCGTCGAACTGGGAGCCGTCGGGGGCGCGGGCCTCGGTGATGCCGTCGGTGACCAGGACCAGGCTGTCGCCGGGGTGCAGGTCGACCCGGTGCACGTGGAAGACGGGGTCGGGGTCGACGCCCAGCAGCATGCCGCGGGTGATCGAGGCGGTCACGGTGCCGTCGGCGCGCAGGACGCGGGGCGCGACGTGCCCGGCGCGGATGAGTTCCACGGCCAGGTGGCCGCCGCGGTTGGCCAGGTGGCCGTGGACGAGGGTGACGAAACCGGTGCCGTGCGCGCGGGGGCGTTCGACCAGGGCGGTGTTGACCGCCCGCACGACCTGGAGGGGGTCGGGCAGCACGCGGGCGATGGCGCGGGCGGTGTTGCGCACCAGGGCGGTGGTGGTGGCGGCCCGCGCGCCGCGCCCGCACACGTCGCCGATGAGGAACGCCCACCGCCCGTCCGGCAGCGGGAACACGTCGTAGAAGTCGCCGCCGACCTCCAGGCCCTCGCCCGCCGGGTGGTAGTGGGTGGCCACGTCGGCGCCCGGCACGGCGGGCAGCTCGGGCAGCAGCAGCCCGGCCTGGAGGTCGTGGGCGAGGCGGGCGCGCTGGGTGTACTGGCGGGCGTTGCGCGCGGCCAGCGAGGCGCGGGAGGCCAGCTCCCCGGCCAGGTGGACGGCGTGGCCGTCGAGCGCGGCCGTGCCGGTGGTGAACAGGGTCAGCGTGCCGAACGGGCGACCGCGGTCGGTCAGCGGGATGCACAGGTAGCCGGTGACGCCCAGTTCGGCCCACGGTCCCGGGCCGGTGGGCGCGCGGCGGGCGACCTCGGTGGTCGCGAGCGCCAGCACCCGGACCACCGCGTCGTCCCCGTCGTCGTGCACGGGCACGTGGGTGGCCAGCAGGTCGGCCTGCGCCGGGTCGACCGCGGCGGTGGCCAGCCGCCGGACGCGCCCGGACTCGACCACGTCGACCGCGCACAGCGGCGCGAGCTTCGGCACGCACAGCTCCGCCAGGCAGCGCAGGGTCTGGGTGTGGTCCAGGTCGCGCGACAGCGCGGTGCCGGCCTCCAGCAGGAAGGCCAGGTCGTCGCGGGCGGCCTTCTCCTTGGCCTCGGCGGCGGCCTTGGCCTGCTCGATGCGGTGGCGCTCGACGGCCAGCGCGGCGGTGTCGGCGAAGATGCGGGCCAGCGCCAGGTCGGAGTCCTGCGGGCGGCGCGGTGTGCGGTGGTACATCGCGAAGGTGCCCAGCAGGCGGCCGTCGCGGGCCAGGATCGGGGTGGACCAGCACGCCGCCAGCGAGGCGCGCGCGGCCAGCTCGCGGAAGTCGTCCCAGAACGGGTCGCTCGCGATGTCGGCGACGACGACCGGGCTGCGCCGGTGGGCCGCGGTGCCGCAGGAGCCCACGCCCTCGCCGGTGGCGATGCCGTCGATGGCCTCGTTGTAGAAGTCGGGCAGGCTCGGCGCGGCCCCGTGCCGCAGGCGCCGGCCGTCCTCGTCCGCCAGCAGCACCGACACCAGCGTGTCCGGGGTCAGCGCCTCGATCACCCGCGCCATGCCGTCGAGCACCTCGGACAGCGGGGCGTCGCGCGCGATCTGCTCCAGCAGCGCCCGGTGCTCGGCGGTCAGCCGCTGCGCGTGCTTGACCTGGGTGATCTCCACGCCCAGCACCGTCACGCCGGTGACGAGGCCGCCCTGGTCCAGCCGCGGCTCGTAGACGAAGTCGAAGAACGCCTCGCGCTCGCGGCCCGCCTGCCCGAGCACGATCCGCGCGTCGCGCGCCGAGTAGGGGCGCCCGGTGCGGTAGACGCCGTCGAGCAGCGCCAGGAAGCCCTGTTCGGCCAGCTCCGGCACCAACCGCCCGATGGGGACGCCGGTGCGCGCCCGGTCGCCGCCGCCGATGGCCTCGAAGAACGCGGCGTTGGCCGCCTCCACCATGTGCGCGGGTCCCGACAGCAGCGCGAACACGGCGGCGGACTGCCCGAACAGCGCCCGCACGTCGGAGGTGTCGCGTGGTCGGTCCCGCGCCGGGCCCGAACCGGCAACCGGATCGTTCTCGTGGACCATCGCCGTCTCCGCCCGTCCTCGCGCCCACGTCGTCGGTCCGGGCGGCCGTGCACCGACCATCATCCCCCACCCGGGGGACGGCGTCAGCGCGCGAGGCGCCGGCCACGTCGACGAAAACCGGGATGACCTGGTCCGACCCGGTGGCGGACAACGTCCTGGCCGGTCCCGGCGACACCCCCGACAGCCCCGGGGCGGCCCCGACAGCCCTGGGGCGGCCCCGCGAGCGCCGCGTTCGGCGCGCCCCCCGCTCAGCGCGACGAACGCGGCCGCGCGGCCGCGAGGTCGATGGTGCCCGCGATGACCTCCTGGGCGACGTGGCCGAGCTTGAGGTTGTGCCCGCGGGCGTGGCCGCGCAGCGCGGCGAAGGCGGCGTCCATGTCGACCCCGAGGCGTTCGGCGACCAGCCCCTTGGCCTGCTCCACGACCACCCGGCTGTTCAAGGCCGCCTGGAGCTGCTCGGTGAGCACCTGGTGGTGGTGGATCGAACGCTGTTGCAGCAGGCCGACGGTGGCGACGTCGACCAGCGCCGTGGCGGTCCGCAGGGCGGTGGCGTCCAGCTCGCCCACCCGGTCGCGGAACAGGTTCAGCGCGCCGATCACCTCGTTGCGCAGGCGCATGGGCACCGCGTCCACCGCGACGAACCCGGCGTCGGTCGCCGCCGCGGTGAACCTCGGCCACCGCTCCCCCGCGTTGAGCAGGTCGGGGTGGCCCACCCTGGTCCCCGTCGCGAACGCGTCGAGGCACGGTCCCTCGTCGTTCTGCAGCTGGAAGAGCTCCAGCAGCCGGACCTGCTCGTTGGACGTCGCGATCAGCTGGAGCCTGCCCCGCTGGTCGGCCAGCAGCAGCCCCGCCGCGTGCACGTCGAGCAGTTCCACGCACCGGTCCACGAGCATGTGCAGGAAGTCGATGACGTCGAAGTCGTCGACCAGGGTGTCGGCCAACTCGACGAACGTTTCGACGAGACGATCGCCGTCCATCGCAGCCACCTCCATCGGTGTGTTCGGGGTGCGGGGCCGCGCCCCACCCGTTGTCACGGTCGTCCGCCGTCGCGGTGGAACCGGCGCCGGCGCGCCACCACGTCGGCGGCCAGGTCGCTCAACGGCACCTGCTCGACGAACGCCCTGGCCCGCAGGGAGGCGAACGCGTCCGCCATGCCCACGCCCAGCTGCGCCGCCACCATGCCGGTGGCCTGGTGCACCTGCGGGTTGTGCAGCGGCAGGACGTCCCCGGCGGCACCGCCGGCCGCGCCCAGGCCGGCGTGCTCGTCCAGCAGCAGCCGCAGGGCCAGTTCCCCGAACGCCAGGGAGTCGGTCAGCGTCGCGGCGTCGAGGTGACCCCCCTCGACGCGGTACAGCAGCAGCACACCGACCCGGATCGCGCCCACGCACAACGGCAGGGCGAACAGCGACGCCGCCCCCGCGTCGACGGCCAGCGGCGCGAACACCGGCCACCGGGTCCGGCCGGACGGGGCGTCGAGGTCGGAGACGAGCGCCGGACCGCCCCCGCGCCAGACGTCCACGGCCGGTCCCTCCCCCACCGTCACCTGCAACTCGGCCAGCCTCTCCCCCAGGGCGTCCGTGGCGCACAGGACCTCCGGCCAGCCGGAGGTGTCCACGGTCAGCACGGCGCCGCTGACACCCAGCCGCTCCACCGCCGACCGGCAGAGAACGCCGACCGACACGGGCACGTCCAGTTCGGCGGCCCTCTCCGCGATCCAGCGGCTCACCAGCGCCAGGCGACTGGTGGTGTACCGGGCCATCCGGGGACCTCCCGTCACCTCGTCGCGCGGTGCGACCCGGACACCCCCGCACCGCGATCGGCCCACCCCGCGCACCGGGGACGCCGCGCCGGTCCGGTGACGTCCCCGATCCGCCGCGAGCGGTCCGGGGGTCAGCGGTGGACGGGTCAGCGGTGGACGGGACCCGGCCGCCGGCGGCGACTCGTGTCGAGCCGGACGCGCCTGCGCCACAGCGGGCCGCGGGGCACGGCGGTCGGCGGGTCGGGCGGGGGCGTGCCCGGTGACCGCGACCGGTCGGCGGCCGTCACGCGGGCGAGGTGGCGGTGGCGGCGCCCCGGTCGGGGGTCCGTGCCAGGAGGTCCTCGACGGTGGCGGTCGAGTCGGGGTCGGCGGCGGCGTGCATCGCGGTCGACCGCGGCCACCAGCCGCCGTCGACGCGGCCCCGCGCACCGGTGAGCGGTTTCACCGCCCACCGGCACGCGTGATCGCGTGCCGCGGTGGGACCGGTGGTGGAACCGGACTGGTTCGGGATCATCTCGGCGCTCCCGCCTCCGACCGGACCGGCCGGTCGGACTTCGTGGTGCGCCCAAGGCGACGCCGACTCGGACATCGGCGTTCAACGCGCCCTCGGTAATGCCACATTACACCGGAAATCCACCGGAAAACGCGCACGGCGGATTTCCGTGAATTCCCGCCGACGCGGTGGCGACTTCACCGGAGGCCCGTCGGGGCGGGATCGGGACGACGTCGCGCGGCGGCCCGGCGGACGTCCGTTCGGTCCGGCGGGCGGTCCGCGCCGGTCCCGTCGGTCCGCGGTGTCAGGCGCCGCCCGCGCGGTCGCTGATGTTGCCCACGACCGTCTTGCCGTAGGTCGCGCCGCTCGACTCGCCCGAGCACAGGCAGCCCCGGGACAGTCCACCCGCCTCGGTCGCGGAGCAGAACCGCCGCGCGAGCGGGTCGTGCGCGTCCACCGGGTGGTGGCACGCGGAGCAGGGCACCGGGGTGCCCGGCGTGGAGAGGTCGTCCGTCAGCAGTTCGGTCGTCGACATCGATCCGTCCTTCTCGTGGTCGGTACCACTGTTGTCCGGGACCCGGCAGGTCCACGCGTTCCCCTGGCGGGCCGGACGGGTTGGGCGGGCCGGCCGGCTGGCGGGCCCGCGGTCTCACACCACGACGACGGTCTTACCCCGGGAATGGCCGTCGACCACGTGCTGGACGGCCGCGGGGGTGTCGCTGAGCGGGTAGGTCCGGTCGACCGCGGGGGTGACCGCGCCGGACTCGACGAGCCCGGTGAGCGCGAGCAGGTCGCGGGCGTTCTCCGAGTTGACCAGACCGCGCAGCGTCTGGCCGGTGAACAGGGACAGCACGGGTGCGCGCAGGGTGCGGTCGAAACCGCCGAGCCACCGCCCACCGGTCTCGGAGCCGACGATGACCAGTCTCCCACGCGGGGTGAGGACGCGCCGGAGGTGGGTCAGCGAGCGGTGCCCGCCGATGTCGAGGACGACGTCGTAGCGCTTCCCGCCGGCGGTGATGTCCTCACGGGTGTGGTCGATGACGTGGTCCGCGCCCAGGGAGCGGACCAGGTCGGTCTTCGCCGTGCCGCACACGCCCGTGACGTGCGCGCCGAGCGCCTTGGCGATCTGCACGGCGAACGTGCCCACACCCCCCGAGGCGCCGATGACCAGCACGTCCTGCCCGGCCCGCACCCGCCCCGCGTCGCGCACGCCCTGCAGGGCCGTGAGCCCGGAGATGGGCGCGGCGGCGGCCTGCGCGAAGTCGAGGTTGGCCGGTTTCGGGGCGATCCTGTCCTGCCGCGCGACGGCGTACTCGGCGAAGCAGCCCTCGCCGATGCCGTAGACCTCCTGGCCCGGCCGCACGGCGGTCACGTCCGCGCCGACGGCCTCGACCAGCCCGGCGACCTCCCGGCCCCGCACCCGCGTCCTCGGCCTGCGGAACCCGTAGCCGAACAGCCGGATCGGGTAGGGCAGGCCCGCCATGATGTGCCAGGCGCCCCGGTCGACCCCGGCCGCGCGCACCCGCACCAGCACCTCGCCGGCGGCGATCCGGGGCCGGTCGACCTCCTCCGACCGCAGGACGTCCAGCGCCTCGCCGTACTCGTCCTGCACGATCGCGCGCATCCTCCGCGCCCCCGGTGGCGGTTGCGCCGGTCCGCCGTTCTGCTCGACTCCCATGATTTCCCCTTAAAATCGCGAGCGTACGCCTCTGCTCACGAATTCACACCGTTTCCTTGATCGCGGACAAATACCGCGCGAATGCGCGCTTTCCACGGGAATCACGCCGGGACGGTCGGGGCGCGGTCACCAGGGTCCCGAGGTCGGCTGCCGGAACGCGCGGATGCGGTCGGCCAGTGCGCGGGCACCGCGGTGGGAACGCCGCCGCTCGGCCTCGTTGCGCAGCGGCCGCAACCGCTCGGCGGTGCGGGCGGACACCAACCGCTCGCACAGGTCGACCGCGCGCCCGCCCGCCTCCACCGCGTCGTCCACCCGGTCGTCGAGCAGGTGGCACACGGCCAACGAGATCAGGCCGAACGCCCGGCCACGCGCCCTGTCGCCCCCGTAACCCGCCACCGCCGCGGCCAGCAGCGGCACCGCGAGGCGCGCGTACCGGGGGTCGACCACCACCGCCAGCTCGGTGCGCACCATCCCCGCCACCACCGAGAGGTCCGCGGAGGCGGCGGACAGCGGCCCCGTCGCACCCGGCGCCCCGGCGAGGTCGCCCTCGACCTCCGCGAGCAGGGCCACCGCCTTCGCCTCCTGCCCCAACCGCGCCCACGCCCACGCCGTGTTCACCCCGAGCAGGGCCGCCACCCGCGACGAACCGCCCGCCTGCGACGAGCCACCCGCCTCCGCCGCCAACCCGCCGAGCCGGAACTCCGCCAACGCCCGGGACGGCTCGCGGTGGTGCAACCACAACCGGCCCACCCGGCAGTACACCTCGGCCGTCAACGCCCCGTCCCCCACCGACGCCGCCAACGTCACCGCGGTGTTGAAGTACCCCAGGGCCGCGCCCACCATCCCGGTGTCGAACGCCGCCCACCCGGCCGCGCTGTGCAGGTCCGCCACCGCCGTGCGCAACCGCACCCCGTCGAGCCCGGGGGCGGAGAAGTCCAACAGCCCCAACGCGGAAGGCAGACGACCCACCGCCGCGTCCCGGGCGAGAGCGCCGCCGTACCGGCGGTCCAGGGCCCGCACCTCACCGGTGAACGCCTCCAGGCCCGCGACGGACGAGACGTCCGGTCCCGCCGGCGGCGCGCGGTGGGGACCACCGACGGCCTCGTGTGCGCGGTCGGGCACCTGCCACCTCCGGACGCCGAAGAAACGCGGTCTGCCGGGGGCCGGGGCAACCGCGACGATCCTGTCACGCTTCCCCGATCGGGGAAGCGCCGGGACCCGGGTGCCGCGACGGCGCGACCGTCTCCGGACCGGGGGTCGGCGTGCTCCCCGTGCCGGTCGACGCGGCCGGGCCGGAAGTACGCCGCCGGGCCGGGAACGCGCGATCCGCGACCCACCGGCGGCCCCGTCGTGCCCGGTCGGCGCGGGACGTGTGGTTGGGTGGACCCCCGAGTGGTCGGAGGTCGCCGTGGACGGTGACGTGGTCGGAGCGGATGACGTGCTAGCAGCAGCCGAGAGCGCACCCCCGGTGGAGTCGGTCGAGGTCGTCGCACGCGACCTCGCCAAGCGGTACGGCGCCTTCGACGTGTCGTTCCTGCTGGTCGACCTCGTCGACGAACAACTCGTGCGGCTGACCTCGACCGCACAGGCCCCCGACGGGCGGAGCGCGGAACGGGTCGACCTGCGCGGCAGCGCCTACGAGGAGGTCCTGCGCACCCAGCGGCCGTGGCAGGAGCACGACAGCGACGGGGCCCGGGTGGTGCTGCCGGTGACCAACCGCGGCGACTGCGTCGGCGTGCTGGAGGTGACCGTGCCCTCCCTGGACGAGAAGATGCTGGAACAGCTGGCCGAGGCCGCGCACGCACTGGCCTACGTCATCGTCACCGACCGCCGCTTCACCGACTACTACCACTCCGGCCGGCGCACCACGACCATGAGCCTGGCCGCCGAGATCCAGCACCAGCTGCTGCCCTCGGCCTCGTGCTGCGAAGCGGGCCAGTTCACCGTCGCCGCCGCCCTGGTGCCCGCCGACGACATCGGCGGCGACACCTACGACTACTCCCTGGACCGCGACACCCTGCACCTGTCGATCACCGACGCGGTCGGCCACGACGTCGCCTCGGCGCTGACCGCGACGCTGCTGGTCGGCGCGCTGCGCGGGGCCCGCCGGGCGGGCTGCGACCTGGCCGAGCAGGCCGAACGGGCCAACCAGGCGCTGCTGGACCACGGCCACGGGTCCTTGGCGACCGGGATGCTGCTGCGCGTGGACCTGCGCGGGGGCGAGGTGGACCTGGTCAACGCCGGCCACCCCGCCCCGCTGCTGCTGCGCGACGGCGTGGTGGAGCCGGTCGAGCTGGAGGTCGACCTGCTCTTCGGCGTCATCCCGTACCGGTACCGGGTGCAGCGGCTGGAGCTGCGCCCCGGCGACCGGCTGGTGCTGATCACCGACGGCATGTTCGAGCGCGACGCCGTCGACGCGGACCTGCCCGCGCTGATCCGCGACACCGGGGAACTGCACTCCCGGGAGGTCGTGCGCGCGGTGACCAGGGCGGTGCGGCGAGCCTGCGGCGACCACCTCCAGGACGACGCCACCGTGCTCTGCCTGGACTGGCACGGGACCGGCCGCACCGAACGCCAAGCGGACAACGGGGCCGACACCGACACCGCCTCGCCCGCCCGGGACGGCGAGGACGGAACTCGCTGACAGCCCGCACGGGCACGTCCGGCACGGGCACGTCCCGATCCGCCACCGCCCGCTCCCGGCTTAGCGCCGCCCGTTCCCGCTCCCGGCCCAGTGCCGCCCCCTCCCGGCCCGGTGCCGGTGGGTTCCGATCCGGCACTGCCGGGTTCCGACAATCGGGTGGGGTTCGCCGGAGTCCGCCGACGCGCCGTGCGCACGGCGGTCGGATGCGGTAGCGATGACGAGGTGGACCCGCCCCCTCCCGCCCAGAACGGCCCGCCCGTTCCCCGCGCGGGCCTGTCGTTGTCGGCCCGGTCGCACGGTGACGCGGTGTTGCTCTCCCCCACCGGCCGACTCGACCTGTCGACCTACGCACGGCTGCGCGACGGGCTGCTCAAGCACCTGGTCGACCAGCCACGCGCGGTGGTCGTCGGTCTCGGCCCCGAGCTCGACATCGGCAGCGACAGCCTGACCAGCGTGTTCGTCTCGGTCTGGACGCGCAGCCGGCCCTGGTCCGACACCCCGCTGCTGCTGGTCGCCACCACCGCCGGACACCGCAGCACGCTCGCCCGCAACGGCGTCCCCCGGTTCCTGCCCTGCTTCGACCGGTTGACCGCGGCCCTGGACGCCGTGGAGAACCCGCCACCGCGGCAACGGGACCAGGCGCAACTCCCCCTCGACGCCGACACCGAACACCTCGCCCGCGACTTCACCCGGCGCACCTGCCACCGGTGGCGGGGCCTGCACGACATCACGCCGCGCGCCGTGCTGCTGGCCGGCGAACTGACCGGCCTGGCACGGTCCACCGCGGCCTCCGGCACCACGCTGGTCCTGCTGCTGGAACGCCGACCCGCGCACCTCTCCATCACCGTGCGCTGCGTCGGCGCCACGTCGACCCACCCCGTCACCGCACCAGACCTGACCAGGGCACAACGGCTGAGCACCGCCCACGGCACGGTCCGCACCCCCGACGGCGCCGTCATCTGGGCCACCATCGGCCTCGACCGCCACCGGATCTGAACGCCGGCGCGAGCCGCGCGACAAGAGGGGGACGCGCCCCCGGTCAGCCCGTGCCGAAGACCGCGAAGGAGGCCCAGGGTGCCCGACGACCACCGTCCTCTGCCGCGGCCGGGTCAACTCGTCGGTGAGGATCGCCCCCGCCGTCTGCCGCACAACCGCTGCGCCACACCGAGATCGACCCCGACCACGTGTCGCTGCGTCTGCTGCCACAGCCCGTAGAACCCCAGCGCGCGGTAGTCGTCGCGGAACAACGGCACGCACCCGCGCCACACCCCGCGTTCATCGGTCGACCACACCTGCCGGATGCGCACCCGGATCACGCGCAGCCGGTCACCTTCGCCAACTCCGGCCGCGCGCACAGTTCCCCGACGACGCGTTCGGCGTCGGTGTCGAAGACGTGGAAGTAGCGGTACCGGCCGTCGGTCAGCACGACCGCCCTGCGGCTGTCGGTGGTGAACGACAGATCACGCACCCGGTCCGCGGAGAAGAGGTCCAGGGTCGAGGTCGCCGCGGCGTGGAGCCCGGTCAGGTCCCAGAAGGTCACCTCGCGGTCGTGCTGGACGGCCAGCACGCTCCCGTCACCGCTCAACGCGATCCTGTTGGTCACCTGGCTCAAGCCGGGAACCCTGGCCACCTCGCGCCCGTCGGCGACCCGGTAGACGGAAGCGTGGTCGCCGGCGTCGTCGTGCAGAGCCAGGAACCCGCCGTCCTGGCTGAACACCGGCGGCACGCCGGTGTGGAAGTGCGGGAACGCGACGCGTTCCCTCAGCGATCCGTCACCGCCGAGGTCCAGCAGTCGAGTGGTCGAACCAACGGGTCGCACCTCCTCTACGAGCACCACCGGGTCGGTCGGGCTGAACACCGCGTACCGGGCGGCGGGCAGGTCGGTCGACACCGGCCGGGCCGGGTCGGTGAGGTCCCACAGCGTGATCCGGTCCGTCTCCCGCCACTCCGGCAGCACGGCGGCACTCAGCGGCGTACCCAGCTCCAGGCCCCGGGTGAGCAGGAAACGACCGCTGTGGTCCAGGCCGATGGGCGACAACGGGCGCGGCAGCACCCCGACCTCGTGCGGCGCTTTCAGGTCGGTGAGGTCCCAGAGCCTGGTGCGACCGTCTTCGTCCGCGGTGACCAGGAGGCGTCCATCGCCGCTGAGGCTCCCGGTGCGGACCTCCGCGTCGAGGTGGCCCAGGCCGGTGAACGGCGTGGTCGAGGTGTCCCAGAGCCTGCGCCGGTCGTCCGCGTCCACGTGCAGGACCAACGACGAACTGAGGATCTTGCCGGTCTGGAAGACCCCGCCCTGCTCTTCGAGCGCCGTCAGCGCGCCCCGGCCGAGGTGGAACGCGGTCAACGCGGTGTAGGCGGTGAACAGGCCGGCCCTCGTCTCCAGGGTCTGGGCACCCAGGTAGGCGCGCACGCCCAGGCGCGCGGCTCCCGCCGGGTCATCGGGGGCCAGCGCCGACGCCATGGCCGCGTCGGTGAGCGCCTTGGCGTACGTCTCCCGCTCCCGGGCGGTCTGCTGCGCCCGCAGCGCCCACGTCGTCGTACCGGCCAGCACGAGCGTCACCGCGGTGAGCACCGCGGTGAGCCGCTGCAGTTGGCGCGCACGGCGCAGTTGCCCGGCACGCGCGGCGCGGTCCGCGGTGACGCCGGCGTCGAGGAACTCCTGTTCCAGCGCGCTGGGCAGACCACCCCGCTCGCGCCAGGCGACCGCCGCGTCGAGCTGGACACCACGCAGCAGCGCGCCGGGGTCCCGCCCCAACCCCGACCACGTGCGCGCGGCCTCGGCAAGCCTGCCGCGCAGGCGGATGTCCTCGCGGTCGTCGTCGAGCCAGGCCCGCAGCCTCGGCCAGGACCGGATCAGCGCCTCGTGCGCCATCTCCGCGGTGCCGCCGTCGCGGACGAGCAACCGCGCGGAGGTGAACGCGGTCAGCACCGCCACCAGGTCCGGGTCGTGCTCGACCTCGGCCACGTCGAGCCGCCGCCGGGTGTCCTCGGTGCCCTCGCCGAGCGCGACCAGCCTGCCGAACAAGGCGCGGGCGGCGGCCTGCCGGGCAGGGGACAGACTGCCGTGCACGTCCTCCGCGGTGCGGGCCACCGCACCGTCCAAGCCGCCCACCGACCGGAACCCCGCCAGCGTCAACAGGTGCCCGCTGCGACGCGCCCAGGTCTGCCGCAGCACGTGCGACAGCAGCGGCAGCACGGCGGGACGCCCGTGCGCCTGGGCCACCAGCTCGGCCAGCAGCGCCCCCTCCACCGCGCAGTCCCGCCGCTTGGCCGGGTGCACGATCGCCCGGCGCAGCTCGTCGGTGCTCATCGGCCCGACCACGACCTGACCGCCGGGCAGCGCCTCCAACAACGACGGGTGGGCGGCGCAGTGGGCGAAGAAGTCCGACCGCAGGCCCAGCACGACCCGGCACACGCTGTTCGCGGCCGACGCCGCGGTGATCAACCCCCCGACGAACACGTCGCGCTCCGCCGGGTCCGCGCAGAGGGTGAACACCTCCTCGAACTGGTCGACGACGACCACGACCTCGGCATCACCGTCTCGCGCGGCGGCCTGCAGGAGCAGGCGGTGCAGTCCGCGCCGGTCCTGCGCCCACTCCCGCGCGACCTGCCCCGCGGGCACCCCCAACAGCGGGGCGAGCGCCGCCGACGCCTGCTCGACCGGGTGCGGGCCCGGGGTGAGCACCAGCACCGGACGCCCGTCGAGCGCCGGCAGCACCCCGGCGCGCAACAACGAGGACTTCCCCGAACCGGACGCCCCGAAGACCACGACCACCCGCTGCCCGCGCAGTCGCTCCAAGGTCTGCGACACGAGCCGTTCACGACCGGCGAAAAGATCCGCCTCGTCCGGGGTGAACGCCCTCAGCCCGGGATAAGGAGCGACATCCGCGACATCAGGTGATTCGACGGGCAACGCCGGACGCGCGTTCAACTCCGCCGCGACGGAGTGCCACCGACGTTCCCACTCCTCTTCCTCCCCACCACACGCCCGCACGAAAGCGAGCGTCACCTCCAGGCTCGGCAACTTCCGCCCACCCGCCGCCTCGGAAAGCGTCGTGGCCGAGTAGTGCGCGACACGACCGAGTTTCCGATAAGAGGGCGACCCGGCGCGCACGCGAAGAAGGCGCAGGTCGACAGCGAATTGAGTCAGCGCGGAACCATCAGGCGACAACGGTTGTTCGACACGCGGCACGGCACATCCCCCATGACGTCGACCGCGGCCATTGTGCGGAGCTTTTTGTCAGGTGTCCAGTCGCCCGGCGCCTGACAACGCGCACGCCCTACACAGGTGGTGCGGACGTCCCGCAGATCGGGGGCGGGACGTCCGCACCACGATCGGAACCCGATTCGGAGGATCGAGTGACAACGAGGATGACCACCACCATCACGGCCCTCGCACTGGCGGCAGCCGGCGCGCTGGCCGCCGCCACGCCCGCGTCCGCGGCGGCGGAGGTGCCCACCCCGCTGCCCGGCGGCGTGCTGAGCATCTACGTCGACAACGTGAACACCACCGGCGTCATCCAGGTGCGGTTCCGGCGCACCGCGGTGGGCAACGTCACCGACCGGATCAACCTCGGGTGGGTGAGCCCCACCGGCCAGATGCACCTGGGACCGGCGTTCGTCAGGGTCGAGGTGGGGCAGGAGGCCGTCCACACCTGGCCGACGTGGATCGGCCCGGGGTGCAGCAAGCCCGTCATGGAGGTGAACACCGACAGCGACCCGGAACGGGAGTACCTGGTCGACAACACGAAATTCGCCTGCGTCTGACCGCAGTCGTCCGGTGGGGCGGTCGGGTGATTCCCACCCGACCGCCCCACCGGCTTCCGCACCTCTTCCACCCGACCGTCCGGGCACTCACCTGTTCGAGGATGGGCACAACCGGACGTCCTTGAACCAAGTGTGCATTTTTCGGTATACGATGAAGTTGCAGGATCAACAGCTGCAAGGAACAACGACCTCGGCCCACCCACGCGATCGGTGATGATGGGGCTTTCGCTCGATCGGGGAACGGGATGGGTCGACCAACGCTCTTCCTGATGGTGGGACTGCCGGCCACCGGGAAGACCAGCGCCGCGCGGCGCGTGGAGGTCGAGCGCAACGCGCTCCGCCTCACGAAGGACGAGTGGGTGAAGGCCCTCTACGGGCACGAGAACCCGCGATCGGCCTCCGACGTGATCGAGGGACGGCTCATCGGGATCGGGCTGCGCACCCTCGAACTCGGCGGCAACGTGGTGATCGACTACGGGCTGTGGGGTCGGGACGAGCGCTCTGCGCTGCGGCAGGCGGCGGCCGACCGCGGCGCGGACGTGGAGATGCACTACTTCGAGGTGTCCCCGGCCGAACAACGCAGACGACTCGACCGGCGTCAGGCCGACGAACCCGACACCACGTGGCCCATGTCCGACGAGGAACTCGCCGAGTGGGCCGGTGTCATCCAGGTCCCGACGCGGGGTGAGCTCGACGGCAGCGAACCCGTCGACGACCCACCGGCCGGGTTCGCGTCGTGGGACGACTGGCGCGCGCACCGCTGGCCGCCGACGCTCTCCCCTGGGGGCACCACCAGGGGATGACATCGTTTGCAACCCGAACCACCACGAACTTGTCGGGGTTGCAAACCAACTGAGGCTCCGTCGATCGACACCACCGGGCGAACGACGCCCCGCCCTCGGCACCAGCCGCCCACTCCGCCACGTCGGGCATCCCGGCCCTGGTCGATCCCGCGACCGACCTGGGCCGGCACGCGCCCGGCCCCCAGCCCACCTGGTTCGACTCGATCTACTTCACCGGCTCGGTGCGGGCGAACGGCCAGGAGTTCGGCCCCCAGGTCCACACGCGCATCCTCCCGAACAGGGACGAGGCCGCGTACCGCTGGACGTTCTCGGTGATCGACAAGACCACCGGGTGGTACCGGGACCACGACGCGATGGTCGAGCCGGAGGACTACCGGTGGAGCGAGGGGCAAGCTCGACATCGGGACACCGTGGCCGAGCTGGACAGGCGACGCCGTCCACCAGTCGGTGCGGGTCGAAACGCCTTGGGGTTCCCTCGACGTCCGGCTGACGCCCACCGGCCCCGCCCTGAACCACGCGTCGACCGGTGCCTTCGTCCTGGTCGACGGCGTGCCGAACCACGAGTTCGCGCTCCGGGAGGTCCGGACGTCCGGAACGCTCGTCCTCGACGGCCGGGAGCACCGCGTCGGGGGCACCTCCTGGCTGGACCGGCAGTGGGGCGAGATGCCGACTTCGCTCGCCCGGTGGACGTGGATGAACCTCGCCATGTGCTGTCACCGGGAACCCGGACCAGGAGATCGAGACCCCGACGGGAGCGGCTACCTGGAGGCCGCGGCGTCCTTCACCGGCAAGTACGACGGCAAGGACGTCCGCGGCGAGAACTACGTCGAGATGACCGGCGAGTGGAACTCCTGACCGCCGGGGGCACGCAGGCCGGTGGGCGGCGGGGTCGCCGGTGACCGGAGTCCGTGGATCTCCGGTGGTTGTGCCGGGTCGACCCTCGACAGGTCGACGACACCTCCGGCGAACACGGCGTCGTTGAGGGAGATACCGCCCCCGACGAACCGGGCACCGTCGAACGAGACGGTCCCACCGGCGAACGTCGCACCGTCGAACGACAAGCGCCCGATGATCGTGGCGTCGGCGAAGGTGACCAAGCCGGCGCCGGTGAACGTCGCGCCGGCGAAGTCGCCGCCGTCGAGAACGGCGCCGGTGAAGTCGAAGTCGTGGCCGCGCCAGGTACGCGGATCGTTGTCGGGCAGGTGGAGGTTGTCCCGGATGAGCCGGATGACGGCGAGCCGGACCTGCCGCTCCTGCCCCGTGGTCCTCTCTTCGTCGCGCGCGGCAGGAAGGGCATCGTGCGCGACACCGGCACCGGACGTGGGCGACCAGGGCTGCTGCCGCAGGTAGGCGCACAGCACGTCGATGCAGCCCTGCCGCCCCTCGGGCGCGTCGTTGGCCAGGGCCGCGAGCGCGTAGACACCGGCGGTGCGGACCGCGGCGCCGGGCGCTCCGAGCAACTCGGCGGCCTTGCCGAAGCGGTCGAGCAGCACCTTGGCGTCCTCGCGGTAGACCTCCACCTCGTTGAGGCGTTGCCGCCGGTAGGCGACGGCCAACGCCACCACCGCCCCGAGACCGCCCACGACCGCCAGCACGACCTTCACCGCGTCGAGCCGATCCTGGACGCTCCACCCCGCCGACGCACCGGGCGGCGGCGACTGGCCGGGCGCGCCGACGGGCGACCCTCCCAGCACACCCCACAGGAGCAGACCCACGACACCGGTCACCGCCACGGCCGATGCCAGCAGCAGCACCACGTGGACCGAAAGCGGAATCCCGGGCGCACGTGGACGACGCCCGAGGGTCATCCTCACCGTCCGACGCCGGCCACCCACCACCGATGCCACTGCCGCCAGCGCCAGGACCACCGTCGGCCAGAACCGGACGACGTGCCGTGCCGCCGACACCACCGCACCCGCCCACCAGCCGGGCGCCACGCTCACCACGGCGGCGACCAGCAGAACCGCCGTCAACGCCCGCCGCACGCGCGACGCCCGCGGGGACCCCAGCACCGCACGACTCACCTGCAATGAATCCATGCGGGACATCGTCGACCACCGGGGCTCTCGGCGGACCGGCGTTCTGCTGCTCCGACCGGAGGAGGGGTGAGACGGCGGCTGGTCGTCCTCGGGAAGCCGTTGTACGTTGGGAGCGCTCCCAGAACGTGTCTCCCACACCCTGCTCGAGGAGCCGACCATGTCGCGACAGCGTTGTCGCCCAGTAGTAAATGACCCAGTAGTAAATGACCCAGCAGTCAACGACTCGGCCGTCAACCGCCCGGCCGTCAACCGCCCGGCTGCCGGACCAGCCGCCAGACCGGCCAGGTTGCTCGTCCTGGCACTGGCCGCGGTCCTGTTGCCCTCGGTGTTGGTGAGCGGCAGCGCCGCGGCCGGCGCGTCCCCCACCCCTCCGGTGCCGCTCGCCGAGCTGACCGTGGTGTCCGAGCAGGTGGCGTCCGGTCTGCGGCGTCCCATCGCGGTCACCGGGCTGCCGGACGGCCGGATGCTCATCGCGGAGAAGGAGGGCACCGTCCGCGCCTACCACCCCGACACCGGGCTGGCGGCCGAGCCGGTGCTCGACCTGACCGGTCGGGTCGACCCGTCGGACAACGAGCGCGGCCTGCTCGGCATCACGCCCGCGCCGGACTTCGCCCGGACCGGAATCCTCTACGTGGCCTACACGAGCCTGCCGGCGGGCGCGCTGACCCTGGCGCGGGTGCCCCTCGGCGCGCCCGAGCGGCTGCGGGTGCTGCTGACCCAGGAGCACGCCGAGTACGGCAACCACAACGGCGGCCAGGTGGCGTTCGGCCGCGACGGCTACCTCTACTGGTCCCTCGGCGACGGCGGGCACGCGTACGACCCGTTCAAGGCCGGCCAGGACCTCGGCACCCTGCTCGGCAAGATCGTGCGGATCGACGTGAACCGCGCCTGCGGGACGAAGCCCTACTGCGTGCCCCCCACCAACCCGTTCGTCCGCGTGCCGGGCGCGCGGCCGGAGATCTGGCTCTACGGCCTGCGCAACCCGTGGCGGTTCTCCGTCGACCCGGTCGACGGCTCGCTGTGGATCGGCGACGTCGGGCAGGGCCTGGTCGAGGAGGTCAACCACATCCGCCCGTGGCAGGGCGGGGCGAACCTCGGCTGGTCCTGCCGGGAGGGCACCCCGGTGTTCGACCCGCAGCAGTGCCGGGAGGGCGGGCGGTACACCGACCCGGTCTTCGAGTACGACCACTACAACGACAACTGCTCGGTGACCGGCGGCGTGGTGTACCGGGGGTCCCGGACGCCGCAGGCGTGGGGCACCTACGTCGCGAGCGACTACTGCTCGACCCGGGTGTTCGCCGTGCGGCCCAGGTCCGGCGGCGGCTACGACTCCGCCGTGATCGGCCACCTCCCCACCCAGCCGAGCGCGATCGGCACCGACGCGCGCGGCGAGCTGTACGTGCTCAGCGACCTCCCGGGATACCTGAACCGGGTGCGGTTCGAGTGGGTCGCGCCGGCCTCCGGCTGAGCCCGTTCGAACCGCTGAACCCCCGGAAAAAACCGACAACCGCACGATTTCCGGGGACGGCCGCGTCCGGGCGGCCGTCCCCGGACGCCCGCGCCATCCCGGGCGAGGGCGATCCCGGGCGAGGGCGATCCCGGGCGAGGGCGATCCCGGCCTGGACGGACGCGTGCGCACCGCGGTCAGTGCACGGTGACGCGCAGGTCCGCCGGTTCGGCCGTGCCCCACTCGACGGCCACGCGGGTGAGCACGTCGTCCAGCGCCGTCGCCAGCGGCGAGTCGGCGCGGTCCTCGGGCCAGAGCACGTAGCTGCCGACGCCGACGGCGGGGGTCCAGCGCAGTTCGACCACGCTGCCCTGGTCGAGGAGGTCGGCCACGGCCACGCGCGGCAGCAGGGCGATGCCGAGGCCGGAGCGCACGGCGTTCTTCACGGCCTCGATCGTGCCGAACTGGAGCAGCACCGCGGCCTCGTCGGGCAGCGACGTGCGCAGCGCCGCGTGGTAGACGCAGTTCGCCTGGACGATCAGCACGGTGGCGCCGCGCAGGTCGTCGCCGGTGACCGCGTCGCGCCCGGCCAGCGGGTGGTCCGGCGGTGCCACCAGCACCACCGACTCGGACGCCAGCCGGCGCGCCGGGCCGCCGGGCGGGCCGGGGTCGAGCGCGTGCGTGAGGGCCACGTCGATGTCGCCCTTCGCCAGGGCCTCCACCATGCGGCCCGGCCCCTCGTGGAAGGCGCGCAGCACGAGCCGGACGTCGGGGTGGGCGGCGTGGAAGCGGCGGATGACGTCGGGCAGCCGGTAGGTGGTCATCGACTCGCTGGCGCCGATGGCGAACCGCCCGGTCAGCGGCGCCTCGGGGGCCAGCGCGGACAGGGCCTCCTCGGACAGGCGCAGCAGCCGGGTCGCGTAGGGCAGGAACCGCTCGCCGCCGGGCGTCAGGTGCACGCCGTCGCGCCGGCGCTCGAACAGGCGGGTGCGCAGCGCGGTTTCCAGGCTCTTGATCTGAGCGGTCACGGCCGATTGCGAGTAACCGAGCGCGACGGCCGCCCGGGTTATGCTCCCTAATTGCGAAACGGTCCGGAAGGCGTTCAGCTGCCTGATGTCCACGTCGGTCCCCCAGAAACCATTCGCGCACGTCTGCCGCCGCGTCGTGGAGCACATGATCATACAACCGCGCGGGCACCGGATGGGCCGGACGGGTGATTCGTTACACGTCACCGTGGGAATCCGAATCGGTATTGTCCTTCGCGATTGCCGTCGTCCTCGCCGCTTAGCCCCGGTGCACCGAACGGCGGTACCACCGGCCGCATCCCGCGTGCCGCCGCGGCGGCGACCAGCGGCGGGTCCGCGCAGGCGAAGGCGGTCACCGCGGTGCCGAGGCTGAGCGCGGTGGCGAGGTGGACGGCGCCGGCGGCGTCCACCTCGTCGGCCAGCGACGCGGCCACCTCGCGGATCAGGTCGGACACCTCCACGTCCACCACGGCGGGTGCGTCCAGCACGGCCCGCGCGCGGGCCAGGACGGTGGCGGACGGGGCCACCGCGTCGAGTTCGACCCTGGTCAGCTCGCTGGACAGGGCGATCCCGTCGTCGGCCTCCCGCAGCAGGGTCGCCACCGGGTCGCTCTCCCCGGCGGCGAGCCGGACGAGTGCCGAGGTGTGCAGGTAGATCACGGTCCCCCTTCTGCGGGTCGCCGGCGCGGTGTGCCGGTCACGGCCGGGTCGCGCGGTTCCGGTGCGCCGCGACGCGGGCGCGGTTGCCGCAGGTGGCCGACGAGCACCAGCGGCGTCGGCCGGCCCGCGAGGTGTCGACGAAGAACGTCCCGCAGACCTCGGCCTCGCACTGGTGCAGCTGGTGCCGCTCGGGGCCGGTGAGCAGGTCGACCAGGTCGCGCGCCAGCACGCCGACCACCTGGTCCGCCGTGCCCGGCGGGCGCACCCGGCGCGGGCCGTCGGCGCCGTAGTCGAGGGCGACCGGGACGGGTGGCCGGGCCGCGCACCGGTTGACCAGCTCCACGTCGGCGGTGCGGGGCGCGCCGCCGTTCGTGGCGTGCTCCAGCAGCCGGTAGGCGGCTTCGCGCAGCGCCCGGAACTCGCGCAGGTGCGCCTCGTCGGGGTCCGGCGCGCACGCCAGGTCGTGCCGGGCGAGCCAGCCGGCCAGGGCCGCCGGGTCGGCCAGGTCGTCCCGGGGCTCGCCGAGCCTGCTGCGCACGGTGCCGACGAGGGCGAGGGCGGGCCGGGGTGCTGTGCTGTTCAGGGTGGTGCCTTTCGTGGAGACGGTCGCGGCGCGCGACGTACCGTCGCGCGCCGTCCTGGCGTCCCGCTCAGCCGACCGGCTGCTCGCGGGGCATCAGCAGCGCCGAGGCTACCGCCGGCAGCGCGCCGACCAGCAGCATCACCACCGGCCACGACGAGACCGACAGCACCAGCGGGATGATCAGGGGCGTCACGAACGCGCCGCCGAAGACCATCGTGTTCTCCAGCCCGAGGGCCGTGCCGGAGCGCTCGGCGCCCGCCATCGTGGCGATCTCGGCGTAGTGCACGCCGTGCCAGCCGCAGGCGAGGAACCCGGCGGCGATGAACAGCCCGACGACCAGCCAGGTGGGCGTGATCTCGTGCAGCGCCACGCCGGCGAACGCCGCCGCGATGAGCCAGCTGTAGACGCGCACGAGGGTCCGGCGGTACCGGCCGCCGTGCTTGTCGGTCCACCGGCCGCTCCACACGCGTGACGCGCCGCCGAGGACCTGGACGACGACGAGCGCGACGACGACGCCGCCGATCGACAGGTCCAGCACGGAGGTGAGGAAGACGGTGCCGAAGGTCAGGACGGTGAACTGCGGCAGGTCGAGCAGGAACGCGGTGATGGCGACGCGCCAGATGTCCCAGCGCACCAGCGGGTTGGGCACGGTGGTGGCGGCGATGCCGCCGGAGTCCTTGGTGCGGGCGATGGGCGGCTCGTCCAGCCAGAGCACGACGGCGACGGTCGCGGCGAGCATGAACACCGTCAGGAACGCGAACACCCAGCGGAAACCGGCGCCGAGGGCGAGGGCCGGCATGATCGCCGCGCCGAGCGCGCCGCCCAGCGGCACGGCGGCCACCCGGAGGCTGATCGCGAACCCGCGCTTGTTCGGCGGGAACCAGCCCATCACCGCGCGGCCGGAGGCGCCGTTGACGCAGCCGCCGAGCGCGCCGGACAGGAACAGCACGGCGGCCAGCGCCCACGCGGCGGGGGCGACGCCCCCGCCGGGCACGAGGAACGCGGTGACCCAGGCGAGCGTGGCCGTGGTGCCGGACAGGCCGATGATCAGCACGTTCCGCTCGCCGATGCGGTCGGACAGGATGCCCCAGAACACGTCGGTGACGAAGATGCCCGCCGTCACCGCGGCCAGGACCAGGCCCAGTTCGGACAGCGAGTAGCCGTAGGCGGCGGCGAGGATCGAGCCGGAGGTGGGGATGCCCTGGAAGGCGGCGCTGAACGCGGCCTGGGCGAAGATCCCGATGCCCAGGATGCCCCAGCGGTAGCGGGGCGAGTGCCTCTTGCCGGTGCGGCCGACGACGGCGACGTCGGGTGTGGTGGGCGGTGGGGTCGGGTTGGGTCGGTCGTGCGTCTGCTGGGACATCGGGTTCTCCTGGTCGTGGCGAGCGGAACCGACGGCTCCGGGACGGCCCGGCCGACATGTAATGGGTTGAACGCGTTACATGATGGCCAATGGGGAGGCGCGGGGCAAGTGCCCCGCGCCTCGTGGACGAGGTGGTGCCGTGCGCGTCCGGCACGGCCCCCGGTCAGCCGGCCACGCCGGCGGAGGTACCGGCGGTGGAGGTACCGGCGGTGGCGGGCTCGATGCGGCGGGTGCCCTTCTCCCGGACGACCAGCGCGAAGCAGCCCGTCGGGGACGACACCTGGTGCACGCTCTCCGGCTTCTCGATGAACAGCGTCCCCGCCGGGTAGCGGTCGCCGTTGTCGTTGTGCAGCTCGCCCTCCAGGATCAGCAGCATCTCGTAGCCCAGGTGCTCGTGCAGGTCGCCGTGCGAGCCGGGCTTGAAGTGGGCGATGTACGCCTCGGCGCCCGCCGGGCCGGTCTCGGCCTGCGTGTAGAGCCACTCCACGTCCACCGCGTTGCGGCCGGGCTGCACGTACTCCTCCCACTTGATCTGGCCGTTGTGCAGGCCACCGGTGAACAGGGACGAGTAGACCTTGATGTCGCGCATGGCGGGTTCCCTTCGGGTTCGGTTCGGTCGAGGTGAGGGGTGAGGGGTGGGAGGGGTCGGGTCAGCCGATGCCGGGGGCCGCGGGCAGCGCGGCGTCCAGCAGCTCGTCGGCCAGGTACTCGGTGGAGCCGGGGAACGCCGTGCCGGCCGCGCGCTGCTCGTCGCGGGCCCGCAGCTCGGCGCGGCGGATCTTCCCCGAGGTCGTCTTGGGCAGCGCCGTGAACTCCAGGCGGCGCACCCACTGGTGCGGGGCGAGGTTCGCCCGCGCGTGGTCGAGGACGCGGCGCGCGGTCGCCTCGTCCGGGCTCTCGCCGGCCACCAGCGCCACGTACGCCTTGGGCACCACCAGGCCGACCGGGTCCGGCGCGGGCACCACGGCCGCCTCGGCGACCGCCTCGTGCTCCAGCAGCACGCTCTCCAGCTCGAACGGCGAGATCCGGTGGTCGTAGGACTTGAACACGTCGTCCGTGCGGCCCACGTAGTGCAGGTAGCCGTCCTCGTCGCGGCGGGCGATGTCGCCGGTGTGGTAGTAGCCGCCGGCGAAGGTCCGCGCGTTCTTCTCCTCGTCGTCGACGTAGCCGGGCATCACGCCGACCGGGCGCGGCGAGAGGTTCACGCACACCTCGCCCTCGTCGCCGACCTCGCCGGTCGTCGGGTCGACCAGCACGATGTCGTAGCCGGGCAGCGGCTTGCCCATCGACCCGGGCCGCACGGGCAGCGACGGGCTGTTGCCGATCTGCGCGGTCGTCTCGGTCTGGCCGTAGCCGTCGCGCACGGTCAGCCCCCACGCGGCGCGGACCTGCTCGATGACCTCCGGGTTCAGCGGCTCGCCCACGCTGCCCGCCTCGCGCAGCCGCACCGGCCACCGGGCCAGGTCGTCCTGGATGAGCATCCGCCACACCGTCGGCGGCGCGCAGAACGTCGTCACGCCGTGCCGCACCACCCGGTCGAGGAGGTCGCGGGCGTTGCCGGTGGTCACGCTCACCACGCTCGCCTCGGCGTTGAGCGGCACGAAGAACGAGCTCCACGCGTGCTTGGCCCAGCCGGGCGCCGACACGTTCAGGTGCACGTCGCCGGGGCGCACGCCGTTCCAGTACATGCCCGACAGGTGGCCGACCGGGTAGCTGACGTGCGTGTGGCGCACCAGCTTCGGCCGCGACGTCGTGCCGGAGGTGAAGTACAGGAACAGCGTCTCGTCGGCCTTGGTCGGCGCGTCGGGCGTGAACCCGGCGGGGGCCGAGCGCAGGTCGTCCAGGGCCAGCCAGCCCGGCACCCGGCCCGCGCAGACCCGCGTCACGTGCGGCGGCAGCCAGTCGAAGCCCTCCGCCAGCTCCGGCGTGGTCAGCACGTGCCGCACGTCCGCGCGCCGCACCCGGTCGAGCAGGTCCGCCGCCGACACGGTGGTGAACGTCGGCACCACCACCGCGCCCAGCTTCATCGCCGCGAGCAGCGACTCCCAGACCGCGAGCTGGTTGTCCAGCATCATCAGCAGCCGGTCGCCGCGGCGGACACCGGCCGCCCGCAGCCCGTTGGCCAGCCGGTCGGAGCGCTCGGACAGCTCGGCGTAGGACACGCGCTCCTCGACCCGGCCGCCCACGACGTGCAGCGCCGTGCGGTCGTTGCCCCGGGCCACCTGGTCGAACCAGTCCAGCGCCCAGTTGAACTCGTCGAACTCCGGCCAGGTGAACTCGGCGTGCGCCCGGTCGTGGTCTCCGCCCAGCTCCAGCAGCAGGTCGCGGGCGGCTCGGAACTTCTCGGTGGGGTTCATTCGGTGCTCCTCCCGGAGCGTCAGACGGCGACCGCGGGTGCGGCGGCGCGCGGGTGGGCGGACAGGACGACGGGGGCGGACGCGGGGCGGTGGCGCAGCACGTCCTCGGCGATGGCGTCGGCGTCGGCGTGGAACCCGGTCATCGGGCCCGGCCTGCCGTTGCCGATCTGGGTGAACCAGCGGGTGTTCTCGGTCGGCACGCCCAGCGCGTACAGGTCCGGGTCGGGGTTGCCCAGCGCGTCGACGACGTGGAACGGCTTGCGGGTGACCGCGACGCTGCCGGTGCGGAACCGCTCGCCGGTCGCGGCGTCGCTGTTGACGCACTCGGTGATCAGGCCCTGCGCGAGCAGGTCCCCGATCAGCGGGTCGGCGTCGGCGTCCAGGCGCGGTCGGGGGATGCGGGCGTCGACCAGCGTCGTCACCGCCCGGCGCGAGCCCTTGACCTTCGGCGACTCCAGGGTGAACCGGCCGGTCGCGTGGTCGACGCCGATCCTGGTGCCCGGCCCGACCACGGTCAGCAGCCCGGCCCGGACCAGCGCCACGGCCTGCGCGACGCGCAGCGCGGGCGGCCCGGCCGACACCATCGTGTTGATGGGGTTGAACCAGGACAGGAACGCCCGGTGCGACTCCGGGCGCAGCCCGGCGAAGTCCACCGCCTGCCGCAGCACCGCCCGCGTGTCGCGCAGGATGTCCAGCGACGCCTTCAGGGGGTTGTCCACGTTGCCCTGCCCCGCCTCGGCGATGTCGCGGTCGAGCAGGTCCAGCAGCTCGGCGTGGAACGCGTCCGGCGAGTCGAACTCCCGGTCGCCGAACGGCCGCGCCAGCCGTTCCAGGTCCGGCGGCGGCACGTCGCCCAGCCCCCACTCCCCCAGCAGGCCGTGGCGGTCCGCCGAGGTCAGGTGGAGGGCGGCGAACCGCTCGGCCGCCCCGTCGCCGAGCCGCCGGCGCACGTGCGCGGTGTAGTAGACGTGCTCGACCTCCAGCCGGAGCAGGGGCAGCACGTCGCGCACGAAGTCCAGCTGCGCGGACCCGGTGCGCCGCTGCGCCTCGCGGCGGGCCCGCAGCACGGCCGCCTCGGTCATGAACCCGGGCCGGTAGCGGTAGGAGGGCGCCTTCTGGTTGCGGCCCCGGGCGAGCATGACCAGGCCGCTGCGCGACCCGCCGACCAGGTGCGGTTCCCGGCCGCTGGGCAGGTAGGTGACGACGCCGCCCTCGTCGGTGAACCGGCCGCCACGCCCCTCGGTCAGCTCGGCCAGGACGTCGAAGAAGGTCAGCCCGAGCCCGATCACGCCCACCTGCTCGCCCGGCGCGACGGCGGACAGCGGCAGGTCGGCGGCCGAGTCGCCGCGCAGGTAGGTCAGGCCGGGCCGCTGCCGGGCGAAGGTCAGCAGCGCCCGCTCGTCACCGTCCGGCGCGACCCGGGGGTGGCCGGTGGTGAGCACGACCTTGTGCGCCGCGACGGTCGTGCCGCCGGAGCCGGTCACGGTGGTGAGGCCGTTCGCCCGGGCCACGCGGACCGCCGCCTCGGGCACGTGGACGACCTCGACGCCCAGCGGCGCGTTGGCGACCATCGCCTCGAACGCCATCCGCAGGTACTCGCCGTAGACCGGGCGCGGCCCGTAGTCGTCCGGCCCGATCCCCGACCAGCGGGGGTGGTCGCGCAGCCACTCGGCGAACGAGGGCCCCGCGCCGGCCCGCACCGGCCCGCCGTCCGGCCCCGAGGAGAACACGCTCACCTCGCCGGCGGCGGTGTTCATCAGGAACCACTCCGACTGGGTGGTCCGCCAGATCCGCCCGGCGCCCGGCTCACCGGGTTCGAACAAGTGGACCCGCACCAGCCCCTGGTGCGGTGCGCGACCGGCGCGCACGAGCAGTCGTTCCAGCACCGAAAGCCCGCGCGGCCCGGCGCCGACGATCGCCACCTCCACGTCGGTGCGCAGCACAGCGTCAGCCACGATAATCCTTCCCGAGACAATTTCGGAATGATTCCCGACCCATCCGGGGCGGCATTCCGTTCCTGCTACGGGAATGAACCTATGGCCGATTCCGCACACCGACAAGGATTGCGATGCACGACATTGTCGATGGTGCTATCGAGGTTTTAGCGGACCCCTTCGCTCAACGCGTCGGCCGCACGTCCTCCATGACCCACCCCGGGCGCTTGGCGATCGCCCGTTGGTCCCGTGCGTTCTCGTCGAGCTGCCGCACGTCGACCTCCGCCACCGCGGTGGCGACCAGTCTCGCGCCGGCCTGCGCCTGCCGGCCGGTGACCGCGGCACACCGCCACTCCCGGCCCGGGCCGTCGACGAGTTCGCACGGCTGCTGCGGGTACAGCTGTTCGCCGACCTGGAGGAACCCGTACACGCGGCTGTTCGCATCGGACGAACCGATCACGACGGTGCCGCTCGGAACCCCGGACTGCGGGGCGGCGGTCGTCTGCGCTGTCGTCTGCGCGGTGGCCGCCGGCGGCGGTTCAGCGGGCGGCGGTTCGGCGGGCGGGGCGGCGGTGGTCGACGGCACGGCGGTGGACGACGGAGGTTGCTCCGCGGCGGGCGCGAACGCGGCGTACCCGAGCAGGAACCCGATCAGGACCAACGACATGACCGCCACCGCGGTCGCGACGACCAGCCGCCGCTTGTTCCCGACCACCGGGCGGGCGCCGTGGACGCGCCCGGGCGGTACCGGACCGCGCAGCCGCCCCTGGCGCAGCCAGCGGTTGAAGGCTGCGTCCACGACCTCCTGCTCCCCGAGGGAACGAGCCCGCATCCCCAGCTCCACCGCGACCTGGTCGGAGCGGCAGCGGGCGATCAGGTCGAGGGCGTGCGGCCTCGCGGCCGGGTCGCGCAGGTCCTGGCAGCCTTGTCCGTACAGGGTTTCCAGGAACCTGCCCACCAGCTCGCTCGGCGTGGTGAACTCGACGAAGTCGGTGACCTTGTCGACGGTCCGCGGGTCGAAGTCCTTCCGCACGCGCGCCGTGATGTGGTCGTGGCGCAGCAGGGCGACCTCCGCCAACCACTCCTCCACGTTCCGCGACGCGCGCAAGGACTTCGACAGGTCCGCCTTGGGATCGGGGGTCCTCCGACCGTTGGCGTAGCTGGGCGCGGTCCGCCACACTTCCGCGCCCTGCCCGCTCCCCTGCCGCCCCGGCTCCTGGTGCCCCGGCTTGTGGTGCCCGGCTCCTTGCTGCCCCGCCCCTTGCTGCCCCAACTCTTGGTGCCCCGCTTCTTGCTGCCCCGGCTCTTGCTGCCCGAGCCCTTGCTGCCCCGGCTCTTGATGTTCGACCCTTTGGTGCCCGGGCCCTTGGTGCCCGGACCCTTGGTGCCCGGACCCTTGGTGCTCAGTGGCCCGCTGCCCGACCGCCTGGTCGCCTGGCGCGCGGGTGCCGGTGACCACGGGGGTCGATGCCCGGACGGGGTTCCGCTTCTCCACGCCGTACCCGCCCGGCGACTCGGCGACGGCATCCCCGAACCGGTCCGGGGCGTCCCCGTCCTGCGACTCGACCGCGGCGTGCCCTCCGCGGGGCTCCGCTGCGGCGTGCGCGCCGGAACCGGCGATGACGGTCACGTCGGGCCGCTGCCCACCGAACACCGCCGCCACCAGCTGTTCCGCACGCGCCCGGTTCGGACCGACCGGCGACGGCCGGTCGAAGTCCACGACGACCCGGTTGACCGCCCCCAGCGTCAGGTTGGTCGAAGGGAACAGGACCTGCACGAACCCGTGCAGGCTGTCGTCCTGGCGCTCGACGAACGTCGAGAACGACCAGTTCCCCGGCGACACCCCGACCAGGGCCTCGCGCAGCGCCCACACCACGGCCAAGCGCTCCCCGTCCGGGCACCCAAGGACGCTCAGCGGCGTCATCGGGTGCGCCAGCAGTGCCGCCACCACCGTGACCAGCCGGTCCCGCAGCCCCTGCGCGATGGGGCGCAGCGTCGTCGCCGGGTCGGGCACGTGCGTGAAGTACTCGGCGGCCAGGGGCGTCATCTGCGTCCCCTCCGCCCATTTGGCAAGCCACAGATCGCCTCCGGGCACGACACCCAGCCCCAGTGCCGTCGACGGGGTGAGCACGGTCGCCGGCCCGACGAGCGCGTGGGCGTTCTCCCGCCCGGACGACTTGCCCTGACCGACCCGCCGGACGACGGCCGCCTGCTGCTCACCGTCGAACACCAGGTACGACAACGCACTGGCGGGTACCTGCGTCCCGGCGACGGACGCGAGCCGCACGTGGTTGCGGAGCCGGGCCTCCCACTGGTTCGCCGCCTCGGTCGCGCCCCCGAACGAGTGGGCGAGCATCGTGTGCTTGCGCCGTGCGTCGGACCACCCGAAGAACACCTGGTGCACCGTGCCGTCGGGTGCGGTCATGGTCTTCCCACCTGCTCGGCTTCGGGACCGGTGATCATCCCGGTCATCGCGAGGATCGCCACCAACGGCTCCAGCACGCGGGTCGGGCGGAACCCGCGCGGGAAGTGCCTGTCCTGCCCGTCCCCCGAGGTGACGGGCACCGCGTCGCCGCCGCTCGCGGACACGAAGTGCAGCGTGCAGCGCGTGAACGCGGTGAACGGCCGCAGCGATGCGCCCGCCCCGACGTGGTGCAGGTACGCGTACACGTCCCGGCTCTCCTCCCTCATGCGCGCCGCGTCGAGCACGCGTTCGTCGCCTCGGTGCAGCCAGCGGTCGACCGGCGGCACGTACCGCAGCCGGTCGGACTTCGTCACCGCGATCACGGCCGGGACCTGCTCGCCGTGCGGCAGGGCCCGCAGGCTCTCCACGGCCAGCTGGAACGACTTGTTCTCGCTCTCCGGCGACGACTCCCCGGTCTCCAGCGGGTCCTCCCAGGCGTGCACGAAGATCACGGCGTTGGCGCTGAGGAGGAACCGGGTGGCGCGGTTGCGCGCCTCGGTGCTCTCCAGGTCCTCGCCTGCCGCGTCGAAGAACGTCACCGGCCGCTGCCTGCCGTCCCGGCCGCGCAGCAGCAGGATGTCGGCGGCCTCGATGATGCCGCTGCTGGTGCCCGGCAGCGTCCCGCCCTTCTCGAACGGCTTGACGAAGTTCTGCCGGAAGTA
This sequence comes from Saccharothrix sp. DSM 118769, assembly GCF_052936295.1. Classification (NCBI taxonomy): domain Bacteria; kingdom Bacillati; phylum Actinomycetota; class Actinomycetes; order Pseudonocardiales; family Pseudonocardiaceae; genus Saccharothrix; species Saccharothrix sp. DSM 118769. Next base: position 5,851,377 of record NZ_CP193627.1, read on the forward strand.
GTCGTGCCGACGCAGGTCCAGAGCGGACACGTCGATGCCGTACGCCGCCAGGCCCTCCTTGTTGGCCTGGCGGATCATCGCGGTCAGCAGGTGCGTCTTGCCCGAGAAGGGAGCACCGACGAGACCGACGACGAGCGGGGCGTCGTACTCGGCGTAGGTGGCGGGGAGGTAGTGCTCCTCCATGTCGTCCGACGGGTTGGGGCACAGCCGGTAGCCCTTGCGCGCGAGGCTCGCCCGCTTGGCCTCGGACAGCCGAGCGGTGTCCTCCACGTCGTAGCGCGCGTTCTGCTCGTCGAACACCCAGACCCGCGAGTCGTCGGGCCAGTCGTAGTCGTCGGCGCAGATGGGGCAGGACACGTGCCGAGGTCGTCCGTTCCGCCCGGGCGTGGTCACGTCGACATCACCTGCGCGACGAACGCCGAGGCGCTCAGCGCCAGCGGCCCCAGCGCCACCGGGCCGGACGAGGAGAACAGCCGCCGCCCGCGCCGGGGGCGGCCCGGCGGCGGCTGGTTCGGTGGCGGGGGTCCGGGGTCCCCCGCCTTGCCGGCGCTGACCTGCTCGAACAGCGCCCGTCCCGGGTGGAGCGCGGCGTCCGGGTCGGTCGTGCGGGGCAGCTGCACGTCGCCGTAGAGGGCGCTGAGCACGTCGACGGCGTGCGGTGCGGACTCGACGGGGTTGTCGAACACCGGGTCCAGCAGGTACCGCAGCCGTTCCGGGTCCCGGCTGCGGTCCGGGTGCCCGACGTCCGCCTGCGGACCGAGGTGTACCCGGCGCACGAGCCGCGCGGCGGCCACCACGTCGTCGCGGGCGTCGACCCGGTCCGCGCCGTTGAGCAGCGCCGCCGGTGACGCGCCGCGCCGGGGCTCGCCGACGCGCTGGGCGTGCTCGAAGTCCACGAGCTGCAACCGGCCGTCGTGCCAGCGCACGGTGTCCAGGGCCACCGCACCGTGCACGACCCCCGCCGCGGCCATGAGGTGCAGCGCGCGGAACAGCTCCTGCTCGAAGCGGCGGCGCTCCGGCTCGCCGAACCGGGACGACGCGCCGATCGCCGGCTCGTCGAGGTAGGCGCGCAGCAGCGCGAACGGCTCCTCGGCGTCCACGTTGTACGCCACCAGGCACGCCAGCTCGCGCGGGTAGTGGCCCACGTACACCTGTCCCAGCCTCGCGCCCGCGCGCACCTCGGCTTCGAGCAGGTCGTACCGGCGCGGGTCCCGGCCGCCGGCCGCGCGTGAGACGAACTTGCGCACGAACAACGCGTCTTGCACCCGGACCAGTCGTTGTTCCAGCGACGAGGCCGGGGTGACGAACTCGTTCACGTCCTCCACCACGACCTCGTGCAGCACACCGAACACGTCCCGGCAGCGCACGGACTCGTCCACCGTCCCCACCTACTCGCCTCCGCCCACGTCGTGCCGCACCGACTCCATCCGCAACGGCAGCAGGCGCATCGCGCCCACCAGCTCACCGCCGTGCCCCCACGTGACGGACGGGTCCGCGGCGAGCCCGCGGTCCGCGCCGTCGTCCCGCACGACCCGCCGCAGCCGCGCCGGCGCGAACCGCAGCAGGCCCGGTTCGGCGGACGTGCTGAGGTAGCCGAGCTGACCGCTGCGGCACAGCTGCGTCATCTCGCCGTCCGCCTCGGCCCGCAGCGCCGCCGACGCGGCGGGCGTCTCCGACCACACCCGGGCCATGAGCAGGTCCCTCGGCCCGTCGTCGCGGCTGAACGCGGTCGCGGTGAACACGCCGCGCCGGCGCACGTCGTCGGCGTACTCGTCGAGCAGCCGGTCCAGCCGTTGCTCGTAGACGCCCGGCGAGGTACGCAGGGCTGACGTGGCGGCAGGCCACGCGGGCTCCAGCGCCGACCGGCAGACGTCCACCAGGTCGGCGCGCACCACCGCGTACAGCTCTTGCGGCACCGGCCGCGCCACGCGCTCCACGTCATCCGGGCCCGCCCCGCCGCGCGGCACGGGGAAGAGGCGCTCCTCGGCCCCGCGCAGGGTGTCGACGATCTCCTCCAGGCCGGCCGCCACCTCGGCGGCGGCCGCGGCGATGGCCTTCCTCCGCCGCAGCGGCCGCCACTCCTTCGCCACGGCGTGCTCCGCCAGGAGCGTCAGGTCGGCCACGGCCTCGCGCATCGCCGCGAGCGCGAGCCGGTCGCGCCACCGCCGCACGGCCGACCGCCAGCTCAGCACCACCACCGCGCCGCTGAGCAGCACCGCGGCCCAGACCACCGCGTGGACGAGCCAGCCCGGGACGTCCAGGGGTGCCGCGTACGCGGCACCGACCGCACCGAGCACCACACCCGCGACGGCGACCACCCCGTACGTGAGCAGCGCCGGGGGCAGCGCCGCGCCGAGCCCGAACTCGCCCTCCGGTCCGGGTCGCCGGGCCAGCGTGAGCCAGCCGGCCCCGAACCACGCCCCGGCGAGCAGCGCCCCACCACCCCACCCCGCCCACCCGGGGCCCAACGCGAACGACACCAGCGCACAGGCGAGCAGGACCAGCGGCAGGCACCACACGCTCAGCGGCCACCGCTGGAACACAGGCATCGCCAGCCCGATCGGGCCCCGCCCGCGGGCGTCCTCCAGCGCCGCCGTGCAGCCCTGCGGGCCGCTGCGCGCGGACGTCATGCGCAGCTCGTGCGCCAACGCCGCCAACGCGACGCCGCCGTCGAGCTGGTCGTCCACCGCCCGCCGCAGGTCCGCGGCGATCTGCGCGCCCGCGGGCTCCACCGGCGGCGAGACGCCCATCGCGACCACGTCCTCCGTCGACGGGCGGCCGACCTGCACGTGGCTGTCGATCCTGGTGAGCAGCTCCACCAGCACCAGGCGGTAGTTCTCCACCGCCTGACCGGCCCACAACACGTGCCGGGCGATCTCCTCGCCGGGCCGCCCGCTGCCGAAGAGGGCCGCCGGCGTGCTCAGCGCGTGCGCCAGCTCGGCGACGTGGTTGAGGCGCTGGAGGACGTCCAGCTCCGACCTGTGGACGGGTCCGGCGAACACCGCGCCGTGCCCGGCCGGGGGCAGGTGCGCCGCCACGACCGCCGCGCCGATGTCGCGCCCCACGACGTCGTCCCGGGCGCACAGCGACCGGACGGCCGCGGCGCGGGCGGTGGCGAGCTCGACTTCGTCGGCCGCGCAGGACACCAGCCGTATCCCGGGGCTCACGGCGGCGCCGGCGAGCCCTTCCGCCACTTCCACCAGGCGGTCGAACAGCTCGGGTACCCGCAGTGCGGCCACCAGGTCGTCCAGGCCGCTGCCGGGGCGGTCGGGCGGGCGCGGCGCGGACCGGTCGCGCGCCCAGTCCACGCCCCGGGCGTCACCGACCCACAGCACGACCGCGTGCCGCAGCACCGGTGGCAGGGTGAGCGCCACGCCGTCGAGCCGGTGGTCTTCGTCGGGCTCGCCGACCGCAACGCAGACGACGGAGGTCACCATGTCCTCGCTGAGCAGGTCGAGGTAGAAGGGCGCGTGCTTGACCAGCGAGTTCGCGTGGTCGAGCACCACCACTCCGCCGGAGGGGTCGACCGGCTGTTCGGTGGACTCGTCGCGCAGGTCGAGCACGACCACCTCGGGGGTGTTCACGGCGTGAGGCCCCCGCCCAGCCCGTGCGCCACGTCGACCTCTTCGCGGAGGTCCCGCAGGCTCTTGGCGGTGTTGCCGACCTTCAGCTCCAGCGCGGTCACCAGGGTCTTCGACCAGAACTCGCGGATCACGGCGAGCTGCGGTTCGCGGCTGAGCACGCGGTGCTGCTCCGCTTCCTTGACCTTGAGCAGCTCCTGCTCGGCGAGGTCGACGACCGCCGCGAACTCCGGCGCCGGCGGGCGCGGCGACCGGTCGGCGTGCGCGGGCCTGGCCGACATCAGCCGGCCCGCCAGGCCGAGCCTGCTCAGGTTGTCGTCGGTGAGGACCCAGCGCTCGTAGGCCTGCAGGACGCTCGCCCACGACGACAGCGCCCCCAGCGGCGTCAGCTCCAGCTTCATGGACACGGCCTCGCGGCTGCCCAGCTCCACGGTGATGAAGTCGGGGCTCTCCGGCCGGCCGGTGACCACCACCTTGCCGTCCCACGCCGCGCACAGCAGCCGGTGCAGCACCTGCGCCCGGTCCCGCGGCGCCATCAGCAGGTAGTCGGTGTTCTGGCCGAGCCGCCGTCGCCATTCGAGCGTGTCCTGGGCCTGCGGGTCGCGCTGGGCGTCCGCCCACAGCCGGATCACCCGGCGCAGCTCCGGCACCTCCGTGACTCCCATCGAACTGCGGTTGAGGACCACGACCATCGCGTCCGCCTGCACCGCCCGGTACTGGGGCTCGCCCACCATGTCCTGCGGCAGCGCGATCTCGCGCCGCAGGAACCGCTCGACCTCGTCGTTCTCCTGCTTCGCCGGGTAGGTCACCAGGGCGGTGAGCGGCCCGTGCCCCTCGGGCGCGAACCCACCGGGCACCAGCTCCGCGAGCTTCTGCCGGAACCGGTTGAGGTCCGTCTCGTTGACGCTGTTGTCCCGCCTCTGCACGGCGTTGGCCATCAGGTCGTCCATGCGCGGCACCAGCGCCGGCCGGTCCCGGTCACCCGGGCGGATGCGCTCGGACACGGCCCGCTTGACCTGTCGGCGCACCTCGGCGACGGCGGCCTCCGGGTCGGTCACCCCCAGCTCGAACGCCGAGACCCACCCGTCCCGGCCGAGGACGAGGTTCAGCAGGTGCCCCTCGTGCGGGTGCTCGGGCAGCTGGGCCGCGTAGTCCTGTTTCAGCCGGGCCAGCACGGCCTGGTAGAAGCCCTCCAGGCCGCGGTCCTCCGGCGGCAGCAGGTAGGTGACGCCGACGCGCGGCTTGTAGAGGTCCTTGGAGCGCAGGTCGAACTGCTGCGGGTCGTTGCGGGCGTGCTCCTCGAACTGGTCGAGCACCAGCCTGAACTGCTTGTTGAACGAGTCCCACGGTCGCGACCACAGCCGCTTGCTGTCGTTCCACGCGCCGTTCCACTGACGACGCGTCTGCCACGCGTACCACTGGTCCTGGAGTTCCAGCACGTGCCGCACGGACTCGTCGGAGATGCGCAGGCGCTGGGTCACGCGGCGGCGCAGGTCCACCGGCAGCGGCGGCGTCGCGGGGTTCAGGCCGTGCGGCGCCGGCGGTGCCTGCCGCCAGGTCTCCAGCAGGGACACGAACCCCGCCCGGTCGAGCGGGTCGCTGAGGTCGTTGCTGCCGTAGATCGTGCGGTGCAGGCGGAAGAGGTCCACGTGGTGCAGCAGGTCCGAGGCCGCGGCACGGGGGTTGAACTCCTGCGCCAGCGTCGCGATCGGGCCGGCCAGGGCCTCGTGGCCCCGGTCGATGTTGTGCTTCATCGCTTCGGCGCGGTGGTTCAGCGCCTCGACCACGGCACCGAGCCCCACCGGGTTCCCCGGCGGCGGCACCCGCATCGGAGCGGCCTCCAGCAGCCGGTCGAGCCCCGCGGTGCTGACGAAGCTCCGGATGTGCGCCCGGTTGGACTCGGCCGCGCCGGGCGGCACCCGCAGCTCGTTGACCGCGTTTGCCAGCAGGTGCGAGCTGACCACCTCGGTCAGCTCCTGCAACGGTGTGGTGAGGGCCGCGACGGCGCTCGTCGTCACGCCCCGGCGACCGACACCCGTCTCGGCGATGGCGTTGCGGTCCACCTTGCTGTTGATGAACCCGTCCGCGAAGGACATGTACGGCCGGTTCGCGCCCTCCTCGTCGTCGTCCTGGTCCGTCGGACCGGCACCGATCAGCGAGGTCATCAGCGACACCATGGAGCGGTGCAGGTCGTCGCGCCGCACCCCACCCACCGGGCGGCCGAACAGGAACGCGGTCTGCACCGTGTTCGCCGCGAGCTGCACCTGGTCGAGCTTGTGGTGCGGGTAGCGCACGGAGACCGCGCCGTAGGCACCCACCGAGTCGAACTCCGTCACCGCGGCCTGCGCGTTCTGGTCGTCGACGAGGCGGAACAGGTCGACCAGCGCCGACCCCGCGTTGAGGTCGGCGGGCCGCCCACCGCCCTGGCCGTCGTCGAACGCCGACGGCATCAGCACCAGCGGGTAGATCTCCGCCTGCTTCTGCCCCTTGGCGATCATGTCGCCGATCAGGTGCAGGTAGTCGTAGTAGATGCCGCTGCCGGTGCCGCCGGCGACGGAGAACACCACGAACACGATCACCGAGTCGACGCGGTGCGTGCGCTGCCCGCTCACCTGGTACAGCTCGCCCGCGGACTGGTTGATGTCCGCCAGCGCCTTCTTGATCCCCAGCAGCGCGGTGTCCGGGTTGCGCCGGATCGTCTCGAACAGCACGCTGCGGCCCACCGTCGGCAGTTGCCCCGCGCCGCGGACGAGCGGGCCGATCATCGGGTCGCTCTCCCGGGACGGCAGCCAGCGGATGGCGTCCTCGTCACTGTGGATGCGCAGGCTCTGGGCGACGTCGGAGGAATTGGTCAGCTTCGCCGGCACGAGGTCCGCGAGCAGGTGCGTGGTCCGCTGGGCGGCCTTGTCGTGCTCACGACCCGGCACGACCTCGCGGCGCACCCGCTGCAGCTCGTTGGCGCTGAGGTCCGCGTAGACGAATTGGAGGCACGCGGGTAACTGGTAGGGCAGGAAATCCGGTGTCTGGATGTCCGCGAGCAACCGCGTCCCGTCCGGGCCGCACAGCTCCTCGCGCAGCCGCTTCTCGAACTCCGCGCCGGCCTTGCACCCGGTCCCGCCGAGTCCGACGAACAACATCGGTTGATAGATCTTCACTGCGCAACCGTCCTCACAACCGTTCGCACGAAGTTCGTGCGAACGCGGTCAACTCGGTGGATGGGTGGTGCCCCGGCGATCCCGCCGGCTCACCCGAACGGGTTGTTGGGGTCGACGTAGACGGTCCGGTCGTCGCCGTCGCGCGCCGGGCCGCCGTACGGATCGGGCCGGGCCCCGTTGCCGCCCGCGCCGGCCGACGGGTAGGGCGCGTCGCCCGACGACGCGAACGGGGCGGGCGCGCCACCGGGTGCGGGGGGCGTCGACGCGCCGTACGCGGGTGGTGCGGAGAGCAGGTCCGGCCCGCTGGACGGCGTGAACGGCCTGGGTGCCGCACCGGGCACGCCGCGCTCGTCCAGGACGACGATCGAGAGGTCCGGCGAGATCGAGTGCTGCTCGCCCGGGACCAGGTGGGCCGGTTGGCGCCCCGGTGCCCGCAGCACCAGGCCCCGGCCGTTCCGGCGCACCACGTACGCGCTCGACTCCCCGGCGCCGGCGTGCTGGAGCTGCGGTCCCGTGAAGTCCTCGTGCACCACGAACCCGAACGCCCGGGCCCTCGGGTCGCGCGGTTCCACGTCCGACGTCACCTCACCACCCCGCCAGAGCTGTGCGCGCAGGCCGTTGACCCGGCGGGTACGCGCCCGCGCCAGCAGCCACAGCAGCGCGGCGACCACCAGCGCCACCAGCACGACGGCGACCGCGATCAGCCACCACAGGTTCCGGTCGACCCACGTCGGCTTCGCGACGACCTCGACGCTGATCAGGCGCTGGTCCACGACCCGGGTCGGGTTGTCCTGGTCCACCAGCCGCACCGTGCCGCCCGTGCCGCCGAGCCGGGTGTCCTCCGCGAACCGCAAGGTGAACGGGGTCTCCGCCGTCCCGGGGGGCGCGTCCACCGACGCGGGCTCGACGGTCAGCGACGTGCCCGGGGTGAGGTCGGCGAGCTCCAGCCGCAGGCGCACGGGCGCGGTGGACCTGTTGGTCACCGAAACCCGGCCCGTCAGCGACCCGCCCTGCTCCACTTGGGCCGTGTTGCGGTCGAACAGGATCTGGTCCTGGACCGCCGAGAGCGCGCTCGCCACCCTGGTGTTGAGGACCAGCGTGTCGCCACCGACGCCGATCCCCGTCACGGAACCGGTGAACGCCAGGTCGCCCTTCGCGTCGTCGGGCACCGCGAGCTGCCCGGTGAAGGTGCCGTCACCCTCCGGGTCGGCGAGCCGCACGTCCCGCGCGGGAAAGCCCGAAGCGCCGGTGAGGGTCGTGACGAAGGTCAGCCCCTGCAACGCCTGCTGATCGGTCACCGCCCTGTCCCGCGCCCGGATCTGCATCATCACCTCCACCACCTGCCCGGCGGCGGGCTCCTGCGGCGTGGCGGTGAGCAGCGCCTTCACCACGGCCTGGTAGACGACCGTGGCGAAGACGTTCTCGGCGGGCACGGTCGCGGAGGAGACGCGTATGCGCCACGTCCCCGGCGTCGGACCGGTGATCAGCACGGACTCCGTGTCCGTCGACTGGCCGGCGAACTCGAAGCGGTCGCCGCCCTCCTCCGGCGCGGGGCGGGTGGCACCCGGTGCGAAGTACTCGACCTGCACGCCGGGGTGGCGCTTGTAGACCAGGATCGACGCGTCGGCGGCGATGGCCGGGATCTCGGCGGTCAGCTCGACCGAGCCGCCCGCCGGCACGTCCACCGGCGGGGTCGGCGTGATCTTCGCGCAACTGGCGGAGCTGAACGCCTCCGCGACGACCCTGGTCAGCTGCGCCGCGGGCACGACCTGCGCGCTGGGGTTGGCCGCGGCCGGCGTGCAGCTGCGTCCGCGCGCGAAGCCGCCCAGGGCGGCGGTGTCCGCTCTGCCGAACCCCAGCGGCCAGACCTGCGCCCCCGCCTTCTCCAACTCCCCGAGCACGTCCTGGGCGTTGGCCGCCGCCGCGGCGTTGCGCCGCTCGGCCGAGTCACCCCACTGCGGGCTGTTGGAGACGTCGAGCTTGCCGTCGGTCAGCAAGAACACGATCTTCTTCTCCGGACCGGGTTTCCGGACCGTGTCGAGGGCCTGCTGCAACGCGGCCGCGTGATCTGTGCCGGCGCCCTCCGCCTCCGTCCTCTTGTGCAGGCCGTCGATGCATTTCGCAATCGAGTCGCGGGACTGGGCGTCGGACAGGGCGGTGGGTGGACAAACGACGTCGACCGGGCTCTGCCCGGGCCGGTCGGAGCTGCCGAAACCGACCACCGACATCACGGAACCGGGCGAAAGCGTGCTGAACAGGATGGTTTTCGCGGCATCTCTCTCCTGGACGACATCACCGTCCTCCAGACTGCCGGACTCGTCCGCGAGCACGACCACCCGGAGTGGCGGCAACGCCGGCTGAGCCTCCTGAGCTGCGACTTCAACGCCGGTCACGACCGGCATCAGCGCCCCCAGCGCCGCCGCGGCGACAACGGCGACCCAGCGCCCCCGCCACTCCCCGAAAATTCCCATGGGTCCAGCCAATCCACGTCCGCACAACGCGCCACCACCTCTTCGGCAGCGCCAGGTTACCGCCAAATCGACGAAAGGCGGATAGTCGTTACACCGGATGACGACGAATCCGCAATTTGACGGAGTGCGTATCCCGATTGTTGCGGAAGTGCGAGGAACGCTCCCTATTCGTTGCCGGAACGAATTGATCACCAACAGCGCAGGTCATCGACTCGACGGCGACCCCACCGGTGAGCGGAAATCGGTCAACCGCTTGTGGGACGGCGAGCTCGGTCGAGTTCGAGGGTCACCACCGGTCCGTCCCGCGGCCCTCGTCCACCACGGCCGCCCGCGGGTCGTCGTGAACCCGTAGTGGCCTCGTCACCGTTCGTGGACCGCCACCCGGTCGGGTGCCTACTGTTCGGGCAGAGCATTCGCCTGACGGGGGTGTCGCGTGGCCGTGCTGCCGTACCCGTTCCACGAACCGGACGACCTCGGGATCAACGAGACCTACCTGCGGCTCCAGCGCGACGAGCCCGTGGCGCGCGTGCAACTGCCCCACGGCACCGAAGCGTGGCTCGCGACGCGGTACGCCGACGTCAGGACCGTGATGGGCGACCCGCGGTTCGTCCGGTCGCCGGTGATGGACGCCGACCGCGACCCGCCGCGCACCATGCCGGAGGTGCCGCGCTTCGGCACCATCCTGAGCATGGACCCGCCCGAGCACACCCGGTTGCGGCGCATCCTCGCGAAGGCGTTCACGGCCCGGCGCACGGCCCTGCTGCGGGAGCGCGCGCAGCAGATCGTGGACGGCCTGCTGGACGAGATGGAGGCGCACGGGTCGCCCGCCGACCTGGTCGGCGCGCTGGCGATGCCGACGGCGATCACGCTGATCAGCGAGATGCTGGGCGTGCCCGACCTGGACCGGGTGAAGTTCCGGGAGTGGTCGGACGCGGCGGTGGCGATCACGGCGTTCACCGTGCCGGAGATCGAGGCCGCGTTCGCGAACCTGCACGGCTACCTGCGCGAGCTGGTCGAGCTGAAGCGCCGTGACCCCGGTGACGACATGCTCACCACGCTGGTCACCGCGCACGACGAGGAGGACCGGCTCACCGAGGAGGAGCTGGTGTCGTTCGGCGTCACGCTGCTCATCGCGGGCCACGAGACCACCGGCAGCGAGATCTCCAACTTCACCTACCAGCTGCTCACCCACCCGGAGCGGCTGGCCGAGCTGCGGGCGGACCCCTCGCTGCTGCCCGCCGCGATCGAGGAGCTGCTGCGGATCACGAAGCTGTCCGGCTCCCCCGCGTTCCCCCGGTTCGCGACCGAGGACGTCGTGCTCAGCGGCGTGACGATCGCCAAGGGCGAGGCCGTCTTCGTGGACGGCCTGGTCGCCAACCGCGACGGGTCGGTGTTCCCCGACCCGCACGTGATCGACTTCCACCGGCCGTCGAACCCGCACTTCGCCTTCGGGCACGGCGTGCACCACTGCATCGGCGCGCCGCTGGCGCGGATGGAGCTCAACGTCGCCCTCGGCACGCTGCTCGCCCGCTACCCGGACCTCCGCCTCGCGGGGGAGGTCGAGTTCAAGCGGGGGCGGCTGGTCCGCGGCCCCCACCGCCTGCCGGTGGCGTGGTGACCGGCAGGCGGCCCCGTCGGGAACCGGTCAGCGGCCCCCGGGCGCGAGGGTGAAGAACCTCCGCTGCCACAGCGAGTGGACCTCGGCGCGCACCTCGTCGGTCAGCTCCCCCGCCAGCTCGGCGACGGTGGACTTGCCGTCCACGGCGGCGAGCAGGTCGAACACCGGGGGCGACAGCGCCGCCGACGGCCCGAACGAGTGGTCCAGGTAGATCTCGGCGGCGGCCTCCTCGCCGGGCCGCCAGTCCCGGCGCAGCCGGGTGTCCGGGCGGAACGCCGGCACCAGGTCGTCCACGGCGGTCGCGCGGCGGCGGACCAGGAAGTCCTCCACCACGAGCACGTCGATACCGGTGGTCAGGTAGCAGGTGAGGGCGTCGTGCACGGACTGCACGATCGGCTCGGCGTTGTTGTTGAACGACGTGTTGAGCAGCACGGGCGTGCCGGTCAGCTCGCCGAACCGGGTGATCAGCCGGTGGAAGCGCGCGTTGGCCCCCGGGGTGACCACCTGGACCCGCGCGGTGCCGTCCACGTGCGTCACGGCGCCGAGCTCGGCGCGCCGGGACTCCCGCACCCGCACCACGAACGACATGAAGCCGTGCTCGGCGGCGGTGTCGGTGAGGTCGAAGTAGGTCTGCGCCGCCTCCGGGGTGACGGCGGGCGCGAACGGCCGGAAGCTCTCCCGCTTCTTGACCATCGCGTTGATCCGGTCCCGGTTCTCCACCGGGCGGGCGTCGGCGAGGATGCTCCGGTTGCCCAGCGCGCGCGGGCCGAACTCGGAACGCCCGTGGGCCCAGCCGACCACCGCGCCGTCGGCGAGGAGCCGGGCCGTCGCCTCGACCACGTCCGCGGGCCGCTCGACGTCCACGAGCCCGCTCCACGCCCGCAGCTCCCGCTCGACCTCGTCCGGGTCGCCGAGGTCCGGGCCGAGGCTCGCGGCGGTCAGCCCGGCGACGCGGGTGTGCGGTGCGCCGAGGCGCCGGGCGGCGACGATGGCCGCGCCCTCCGCCGCGCCCGCGTCGTGCGACGACGGGTGCACGAAGACCTCGTCGAACAGGCCGGACCGCAGGATCGCGCCGTTGAGGCTGCTGTTGTGGGCGACGCCGCCGGTGAAGCACAGCCGCCGTGCGCCGGTCCGCCGCGCCCAGTGGCCGACGACGTGCAGTGCCAGGGTCTCCAGCGTCTCCTGGAGCCCGGCGGCGAAGTCGCGGTGCTCGTCCGTCACCGGCTCGCCGGCGCGGCGGGCGGGGAAGCCGTTGGCGTAGAACGGCTCCGCGGTGGGGTTGATGTCCGGGATGGAACCGGTCAGCTCGTAGTCCCCGTCCGGCAGCAGCCGGTAGAGGCTCCGGAACTGCTCGCGGTAGGTCGCCGGGTCGCCGTACGGGGCCAGGCCCATGACCTTGTACTCGTCGCCGAAGCCGTAGCCGACGTGCCCGATCGCGTCCTGGTAGAACAGGCCGAGCGACTGCGGGACCGAGTACGACCGAAGTTCGCGCACCTCCCCGCCCCCGGCGAGGTGGACGGTGGTGGAGACGGTCTCGCCGCGGCCGTCCATGACGACGACCAGCGCGTCGGCCATGCCCGAGCGGGCGAACGACGACCAGGCGTGCGCCAGGTGGTGACGGGTGAACAGCACGCGGTCCGGGTCGATCTCCCAGTCCAGCTCGGCGCGCAGCCGGTCGCGCAGCAGGTCGCGGCCGAAGCGGACCGGTTGGGCCGGGGAGGCGAGCTGGAAGTTGCGCAGGCCGAGGTCGACGAGGTCCTGGTCGAAGTAGTAGCCGACGGCGTCGACGTCCTGCGGTCGGGCGCCCGCGATGTCGAGGCAGGCGCGGATGGCGCCGGCCGGGAACCTGTTCGTCTTCTTGATCCGGTTGAACCGCTCCTCCTCGACCGCCGCGACGAGTTCGCCGTCGGCGACCAGGCAGGCGGCGGCGTCGTGCATGTAGGTGCGGAACAAGCCCGGTAACAGGTCGAAATGACCGCTGATGCCCAGGGTCAGCATGGTGTTCCCTCTCCGAGTGGTCGTGAGCCGGGTGGTCGGGCCGGTCGGTCGCCCGTCCGGGCGGACCCACCTGAAACACGCCCTAGCCGAGCAGTCCTTCCAGGACGTCCGCGGCGACGGGTGCGCCCGGGGTCGCGCGCAGCGCCGCGCCCAGCGCTTCGGCGGCGGGCCGGTGGGCGGTGGCCGCCGGGACCGCCGCGCGCAGGTCGGCCGCGGTGGGCGCGTCGAGCGCGATCCCCAGTCCCAGCTCCGCCGCGCGCGCGGCGACCGCCCGCTGCTCGGGGATGCGCGGCACCGCCACGACCGGCACGCCGTGGTACACCGCCTCCATCACGGAGTTCATCCCGGCGTGGGTGAGGAACACCGACGCGTGCCGCAGCACGGCCACCTGCGGGACGCGCGCGTGCACCGAGAAGTTCGGCGGCAGCGGCCCCAGCAGCGCCGGGTCCAGCGCGCCGACGGACATCACGACCTGCCAGCCGGTGTCGGCGAACGCCGTCACGCACGTCCGGTAGAACTCCGGTCGCGTGTTGAACACCGTGCCCAGGGAGATCAGCAGCACCGGCGCGTCGGACGCGGGCGACCACTCCTCCGCCACCTGCCAGGTGCCCGGGGTCGGCCCCACGAAGTGGAAGCGGTCGTCGAACGTGTCGGCCTCCAGCTGGAAGGAGCGCGGGATGAACACCAGGTTCGTCGGCGCGACGTGCCCGAACATCAGGTTCGGGTCCTCCAGGAACGTGAAGCCGGCCGCGAACGCCGCCATCTTCCCGACCGCCGCGGCCAGCGCCGGGTGGGCGTGGTCGAAGTCGGGCGGCAGGTACACCCGTGTCGCGGAGAACCGCTCGTTCTCCGCGAACGTGGGCACCAGCGCCACCTCGGGCACGCCCAGCAGGTTGGCCAGCATCCGCCCGGTGAAGGTCACCGAGTCGTAGCAGACCACGTCCGGCGGGTCGCCCCGGAAGTGCTCGGCCAGCACCGGGAACGACACCTCGGCGTCGGCGAGGAAGTGCTCCAGGGTGACCGCGAGCTGCTCGGCGGTGAACTCGCCCCGCTCGTCCATGTCCGGCGGCAGCTCCGAGGGCAGCACGACGGGCTTGGCGCCTGCGCGGGCCGGGCCCGACGCGGTGGCCGGGCCGGTCGCGTAGCTGACCCGGTGGCCGCGCCGGACGAGTTCCTCCACCAGCGGCAGCGTCGGGTTGACGTGCCCGGCGGCCGGTGCGCTGACGAACGCGAAGTGCGCCATCTCAGTCCTCCTCCAGGACGACGGGCAGCGTCTTGTGGCCGTTGGTGAAGAACGACCCGAGCGGCTCCAGCTCCTCCGACGGCACCGCGAGGCGCAGGCCGGGGAACCGGTCGAACAGGGCGCTCAGCGCGATCACGGCCTCCATCCGGGCCAGCGGCGAGCCCAGGCAGAAGTGCACGCCGTGGCCGAAGGCGAGGTGGTCACGCCGGGACGGCCGGGTGATGTCGAACTCCTCGGCGTTCGCGCCGTGCCGCGCCGGGTCCCGGCCGGCCGCGCCGAACGACACCAGGATCGCCTCGCCCCGGGCGATGCGGACGTCGTCGACCCGCACGTCCTCGACGGCGTAGCGCAGGGGCAGGTTGGGCACGGGTGCCTGCCAGCGCAGCGTCTCGTCCACCACGTCGTTCCAGGTGCTCGCGCCGGAGGTGACCAGGCCGAGCTGGGACGGGTGGGTGGCCAGCGCGTGGACGGCGTTGTCGAGGAGGTTGACCGTGGTCTCGAAGCCCGCGCTGATGGTCAGCAGCAGGGTGTCGAGCAGCTCCTGCTCGCCCAGGCGGTTGCCGTCCGCGTCGCGGGCGGCGATCAGGTCGGTGGTCATGTCGTCGCCGGGGTTGGCCCGCTTCTCCGCGACCAGGCCCTTGAGCAGCATGTACAGCTCGGCGGACGCGGCCTGCACGCCCTCGGGGTCGGCGTCCAGGCTGAACACCGCCTCGACGAGCCGGCGCAGGTCCTCGCCGGTCCGGGCGGACAGCCCGAACAGGCCGCCGATGACCCGGATCGGCAGCGGGAACGCGAACTCCGCGCGCAGGTCGACCGCCTGCCCGCGGGGCACGGCGGCCAGGCGGTCCACCAGTTCGGCGGTGATCGCCTCGACGCGGGGGCGCATGGCCTCGACGCGGCGCGCGGTGAACGCCTTGGCCACCAGCCCGCGCAGCCGGGAGTGGTCCGCGCCGTAGGCGGTGAACATGTTCTTCATCGCCACCCACAGGATCAGCGGCCAGTCGGGCGGGATCTCGCCGTTGCGCCACGCGGGCCAGTGCCGGTTGGCGTCCTTGGACACGTCCGGGTCCAGCAGCACCTCCTGCACGGCGTCGTGGCCGGTGACCGCCCACGCCCCGATGCCGCCGGGCAGCTCGACCGGGGTGGCGGGGCCCTGTTCGCGCAGGCGGGCCGCCTCGCCGAAGATGTCGGCGCCCGACGGGTCGATGGTGTACCGCTCGACCGGCGGGATCGGCGCGGACGCCTCGACGAACGTCGTGGTGCGGGCGGGCGGCTCGGTGACCTCCAGCAGGGTCGCGGTGAACCGGGAGCCCATGCCGAGGCCGACCACCATGATCGTGTCGCCGGGCGCGGTGTCGGGGTGGTTGAGCAGGTGGTCCACGCCCAGCAGCTGGTCGCACGGCCCGACGTGCCCGAGTTCGCGCAGGAACGGCCAGGTGGTGCGGTCCAGGGAGACGCCGAGCGGTTCCAGCACGACCACCTCCAGCTGCGCGAGCCCGAGGCCGGTGATCACGAACCGGGTGATGTCGGCCAGGGCGACGTTCGCCTCCTTCGCGGCCCGCTCGACCGCGCTCACCAGGGCCTCGCTCATCAGGGTCAGGTAGGGCGCGAGGCCGGTGACCTCGATGGGGGTGCGGTCGCGGTGGCCGAGCGGGTCCGGGATGGAGGGGACGGCCAGCACCTCCATCTGGGTGGCGGAGCTGTTGGCGGTGGCGACCAGGCGGGCCCGGCCGCCGTCGCGGGTGAGCACGGCCGACGCCGCGCCGTCGGCCAGGAAGATGCCGATGGTGGGCTGCCAGCGCTCCCAGCGCGGCGGCCGGAACCGGGAGGTCGCGGTGACCAGGGTGGCGGTGGCGGACCGGTCGGCCACCAGGTGCGCGGCGGCCGACTGGAGCGCGGCCGAGCCGCCGTTGCTGGTGGCCTCCACCTCGTAGACGAGGGCGTGGCCGAGGCCGAGGACGCGCTGGAGGTGGCACGAGGGCGCCATGTGGTCCTGGGAGTCCATCTGGGCGTAGGCGGCCATCGCGATGTCCGCGCCGGTCACGCCGGCCTGCCGCATCGCGTCCATCGCCGCCCGCACGGCCATGCCCTGCTCGGTGATGTCGTCGGACCGGGTGAAGGAGGTGAAGTCCGACAGCGCCAGCAGCCTCCGCATGGTGTCGGTGTCGGGCACGGCCTCGGCCGCGGGGGTGCGCGGCGGCAGGTGGTGGCCGGTACCGGCGATGAACACGTCATCCCAGATCATGGACGTCCCTTTCCCTGAGTTCGGACAACCCGGCCCCGTAGCCGCGGAAGTCCGTGAGCCAGCTGCTGACCGCCAGCGCGGTGGACGCGGAGTGCTGTTCCAGCACGGTGAAGTGGTCGCCGGCGACGACCACCGACTCCTGCCCGGCCGGCGGGCGTTCGTCGGCCGTGCCCACGTGCAGGACCGGTGTGGTGGACGGCTGCGGCGCCCACCGCGCGCCGAGGTCGAGGTAGCGGCCCATCGCGGCCAGCCGGCCGTCGTCCACCGGGTGGAGCTGGTGCGCGGGGTCGAGGACCCCGGCGAGCAGGGGCCGCGCGTCCGCGGTGGGCGTGATCAGCGCGATCGCGGCGGGGCCGCGGCCCCAGGTCTCCAGGCGACCGGCGACGGCGCGCGCGAGCCACGCCCCGACCGAGCGGCCGACCAGCGCGAACTCGCCCGGCACGACCCGGGTGACGGCGTCGGCCAGCGCGTCGACCAGCGCGTCGGCGTCGGCGGGCAGCGGGTCGCCCGTGAAGCCCGGCAGCGGCACGGCGGTCACGTCCCGCATCGCCTCCAGCGCGGCGGCGAACCTCGTGTACTCCTCGACGCCGGTGAAGGCCAGCGCGGAGGGCAGGCAGACCAGCGCGGGTGTCACGAACCCGGTGGTGAGCTTCACCGGGGTCACGTCGAGCCGGTCGGCGGGCGGGGCCAGCCGCGCGGCGGTGACCAGCAGGTCCAGGCCCTCGCGGGCGCGGTCCGCGTCGATCGCCCCGCGCAGCAGCGCCTCCACCGGGCCGGCGACCCGGTCGGCCGTGCCGCACAGCCGGCCGTAGAGGTGGTTGGTCAGCTGCGCGGGCGTCGGGAAGTCGAACACGACGGTCGCGGACAGCTGGAGGCCGGTGGCCGCGTTGAGCCGGTTGCGCAGCTCGATCGCGGTCAGCGAGTCGACGCCGTGGTCCCGGAACGCCTGTCCGGGGTCGGTGGTGAGCGGGGTGGCGTGGCCGAGGACGGCCGCGCTGTGCGCGTTGACCACGTCGAGCAGCAGCGCCCGCTGCGCGGGTTCGGGCAGCGCGGAGAGCCTGCCGAGCAGATCGGCGGGCACGGGCGTCGAGGGCTGCGCGCGCCGGGTCCGGCGCTGGTCGCGCAGCAGCGGCGTCCGCGCGGCCGGGTCGATGCGGGCGGGCACGAGCACCGGCGGTCCCGCCGCCACGCCGGCGTCGAACAGCGCCAGCGCCTGCTCGGTGGGCAGCGGCGTGAGGCCGGCGCGGCGCAGCCGGTGGCGGTCGGCCTCGGTGAGGGCGGCGGTGATGCCGCTGTCCTGCTCCCACTGGCCCCACGCCAGGGA
The DNA here is from genome assembly GCF_052936295.1 of Saccharothrix sp. DSM 118769. Taxonomy (NCBI): domain Bacteria; kingdom Bacillati; phylum Actinomycetota; class Actinomycetes; order Pseudonocardiales; family Pseudonocardiaceae; genus Saccharothrix; species Saccharothrix sp. DSM 118769. The sequence continues at coordinate 5,869,012 of NZ_CP193627.1, forward strand.
CACCGCGGGCAGGCCCAGCGCGTGCCGGTGGCGGGCCAGGGCGTCCAGGAACGAGTTGGCCGCCGCGTAGTTGGCCTGGCCGGGGCTGCCCAGCACCCCGGACGCGGAGGAGAACAGGACGAACGCATCCAGGTCGGCGGTCAGCTCGTGCAGGTGCCAGGCGGCGTCCACCTTGGGCCGCAGCACGTCGTGCAGCCGCTCGGGGGTCAGCGACGCGACCACGGCGTCGTCGACCACGCCGGCGGCGTGCACGACGACGCGCAGGTCCTCGACGGTGCCCAGCAGCGCGGCGAGGGCGTCCCGGTCGGAGACGTCGCACGCCGCCGCGGTGACGGTCGCGCCGAGGGCGGTCAGCTCGGCCACCAGTTCCGCCGCGCCGGGGGTGGCCCCGCCGCGCCGACCGGCCAGGACGACGTGCCGCACCTCGTGCGCGGTGACGAGGTGGCGGGCGGTCAGGCCGCCGAGGACGCCGAAGCCGCCGGTGACCAGGGCCGTGCCGCGCAGCCGTGCCGGGGTCGTCGCCGCGTGCCCGCGCAGCCGGGGGGCGAGGAGCGCGCCGTCCCGCAGGAGCAGGTGCGGTTCCCCCTGGGCGAACCCGGTGCGCACGGCGGCCGGGACGGCCTGCCCGGACGCCTCGGTGCCGTCGTGGTCGACCAGCAGGAACCGGTCGGGGTGCTCGTGCTGCGCGCTGCGCACCAGCCCCTGCGCCGCGGCCGACGCGAGGTCGTCGCCCCGGCCGACGAACACCAGGCGGGTGTCGTCGGCCAGTGCCGCCTGGACGTCGTGGAGGACCTGGCGGGTGACCGCGCGCGTCCGGTCGAGCTGGTCGCGGCCGTCGAGGGCGTCGGGGTCGCCTGGGACGTCGGGGGCGAGGTCGCGGAGCACCACCGCCGGGTCCGGGCCGTCCGCGGGCGGCAGCGGCGTCCAGTCGAGGGTGAACAGGGCGTCGGCGTGCCGGGTCGTGGCGAGGTCGGCCAGTTCGACCGGGCGCAGCACGAGGGAGTCGATCGCGGCGACCGGCGCGCCCGCGGTGTCGGTGACCCGCACCGCGTAGGTGTCCGGCGCGGTGGGCGACAGGGTGACGCGCAGCGCGGCGGCGGCGCCGGTGAACGACACGCCGGCGAACGAGAACGGCAGCCTGGCCAGGCTCTCGCCGGGGCCGTCGACCGCGGCGGTGATGCCGGTGAGCAGGGTGAGCGGCTGGATCGCCGCGTCCAGCAGCGCCGGGTGCAGGCCGTAGCCGGTCAGCTGCGCGGGGTCGGCGGGGAACTCGACCTCGGCGTGCAGGTCGTCGCCGTGCCGCCAGAGGGCGCGCAGCCCCTGGAACGTCGGCCCGTAGTCGTAGCCCTCGTCGGCCAGGGTGTCGTAGAGGCCCGCGGTGTCGACCGCGGTCGCGCCGGCCGGCGGCCAGCTCGCGGCGGCCGTCCCGGTGGTCGGGAGCGCGGTGGTCGGGAGCGCGGTGGTCGGGAGCGCGGTGGTCGGGAGCGCGGTGGTCGGGAGCGCGGTGGTCCCGGGGAGCAGGACGCCGGTGGCGTGGCGGGTCCACCGGTCGGGGTCGGCGGCGGTGCGGGAGTGCACGGCCACGGGGCGCTGCCCGGTGTCGGTGGGCGCGCCGACCGCGACCCGCACGTGCACGGCGTCGTGCAGCGGCAGCGGCGCTTCGAGGACGAGTTCGGCGAGCGCGGCGCAGTCGACGTGCCGACCCGCCTGGAGGGCCAGTTCCACGAACCCGGTGGCGGGCAGCAGGGGTGAGCCGAGCACGGTGTGCTCGGCCAGCCACGGGTGCGCGTCGCGGGACAGCGCGCCGACGAGCACCACGCCCTGCCCGTCGGGCAGCGGCACCGCGGCCCGCAGCAGCGGGTGGTCCAGGGGGTCCAGGCCGGCGCCCGCCGGGGCGGTGGGGACCAGCCAGAACCGGTCCCGCCGGAACGCGTAGGCCGGCAGGTCGAGGTGGGCGGGCGGGGTGGGCGGGCGCCAGTCGCCGCCCTGCTCCCAGACGCGGCCGAGGGCGGCGAGGAGGCGTTCCGGTTCGTCGTGGTCGCGGCGCATGACCGCGTCGGGCACCAGCGACGGGTGCGGGCCGATCTCCAGCAGCGCCGTGACGCCGCGGTCGCGCAGCCACCCCAGCGCCCGGTCGAACCGGACGGTGTCGCGGACCTGGCGCACCCAGTAGGCCGGGGTGGTCATGTCGGTGGGGTCGCCGGTCACCGTGGACACGACGGGGAGCGTGGGCGGGTGGTAGGTCAGGGTCTCGGCGACCTGGGCGAACTCGGCGAGCATCGGCTCCACCCGGGCCGAGTGGAACGCATGGCTCACGGTCAGCCGCCGGGTCTCGCGCCCGCGCTCCCGCCACCGCTCGACGATCCGCGACACCACGTGCTCGTCGCCGGAGACCACGACGGTGTCCGGCGCGTTGACCGCCGCGATGTCGACCTCGTCGCCGTCGGCGAGGACTTCGGCCTCCGAGGCGCGCAGGGACGCCATCGCCCCGCCCGGCGGCAGTTCCTGCATCAACCGTCCCCGTGCGGACACCAGCGTGCAGGCGTCCTCCAGGCTCAACACCCCGGCGATGTGCGCGGCGGCGATCTCCCCGATCGAATGCCCGACGAGGTAGTCCGGGCGCATCCCCAGCGACTCGACCAGCCGGTAGAGCGCCACCTCGATCGCGAACAACCCCGCCTGCGTGTACCGGGTCTGGTCGAGGTCCACCTCGTGCAGGTCCAGGTCGAGCCGGTCGCAGATCCCGGCCAGGACCCGGGCGAACACCGGGTGGGCCCGGGCGAGCCGGTCGCCCATGCCGCGCCACTGCGAGCCCTGGCCGGAGAAGACGAACGCGGTCCCGCCGGCCTGGGCCTTCGCGATCGGGGCCTCGGCGAGGGCGTCGAGGTCGGCGGCGAGCCGGTCCGGGTCGGTCAGCGCGACCCGGTACGGCAACCGCGCCCGCGACGCCAACGCCGCACCCACCGCCGGATCACCCACGAACCCCCGCAACCGCACCGCCTGCGCCCGCACCGCCTCCGAAGACTTCGCCGACAACAACCACGGCACCCACACCGGCGACACAACGGCCTCCGGCTCCGGCTCCGGCTGCTCCAGGATCACGTGGGCGTTGGTGCCGCTGATCCCGAACGCGGAGACGGCGGCCCGGCGGGGCCGGTCGTGCGCGGGCCACGGCGTGGTCTCGGTCAGCAGCCGGACGTGCTGCCAGTCCACGTGCGGGCTGGGCGCGTCGACGTGGAGGGTGCGCGGCAGGGTGCCGTGACGCATGGCCTCGATCATCTTGATCACACCGGCGACACCGGCCGCGGCCTGCGTGTGCCCGATGTTCGACTTCACCGACCCCAGCCAGAGCGGTTCGGCGCGGTCGGCGCCGTAGGTGGCGACCAGTGCCCGGGCCTCGATCGGGTCGCCCAGGGTGGTCCCGGTGCCGTGGGCCTCGACGGCGTCCACGTCGGACGGTTCCAGCCCCGCGTTGGCCAACGCCTGCCGGATGACCCGCTCCTGCGCCGGTCCGCTGGGCGCGGTGAGGCCGTTGGACGCGCCGTCCTGGTTCACCGCCGTGCCCGCCAGCACGGCCAGCACCCGGTGGCCGTTGCGGCGGGCGTCCGACAGCCGTTCCAGCAGCACCAGACCCGCGCCCTCGCCCCAGCTCGTGCCGTCCGCGCCGGCGGCGAAGGACTTGGCCCGGCCGTCGGCGGCCAGGCCGTGCTGGCGGGAGAACTCCACGAAGCTCGCCGGGGTCGCCATGACGGTGACCCCGCCGGCCAGGGCCAGGTCGCACTCCCCCGAGCGCAGCGCCTGCGCCGCCAGGTGCATCGCCACCAGCGACGACGAGCACGCCGTGTCCACCGACACCGCCGGGCCTTCGAGCCCCAGCAGGTAGGACACGCGGCCGGAGGTCACGCTGGTGGACGTGCCGGTGGCCAGGTAGCCCTCCGCGTCACGCGACACCTGGTCGACGCCTCCCGCGTACCCGGAGGTCCAGATGCCGGTGTAGACGCCCGTCCGGCTGCCGTGCAGGGCGGTCGGGTCGATGCCCGCGTGCTCGAACGTCTCCCACGCGGTTTCCAGCACCAAGCGCTGCTGCGGGTCCATCGCCAACGCCTCACGCGGCGAGATCCCGAAGAACCCGGCGTCGAAACCGGCCGCGTCCTCCAGGAACCCGCCCGACCGCGTGTAGCTGGTGCCGGGACCACCCTCCGGGTCGTACAACCCGGCCAGGTCCCAACCCCGGTCGGCCGGGAAGTCGCCGATGGCGTCCACACCCCCCGACACCACCCCCCACAGCTCCGCCGCCGAACCGACACCACCGGGGTAGCGGCAGCCCATGCCGACCACCACGACCGGGTCGGTGGTGGTGTGGTGGGCGACCGGCCGCTCGACGCGTCGTCGCGCGCCCGACAGGACTTCGAGCAGGTGCTCGGCCAGCCTGGTCGGCGTCGGGTGGTCGAACGTCAGGGTCGCCGACAGCCGGACGCCGAGCGCGGCGGACAGCCGGTTGCGCAGCTCGACGGCGGTCAGCGAGTCGAACCCGAGGTCCTTGAACGCCCGGTCGGCGTCGGTGGCGCCGGCGCGGCCCAGGACGGCCGCGCTGTGCGTGGTGATCAGCTCCAGCAGGGCGGCGCGCCGCTCGGCCTCGGGCAGCGCGGCCAGGTCGCCCGCCGCACCGGGGGTGGTGCGGGCGGGCCGGCGGGTCAGGGCGCGCAGCACCGGCCGGTCGCCCAGCGCGTGCACCCGGAGGCCGGCGGCGACCAGGGTCGGGTCCGGTGCGGTGAGCGCGGCGTCGAACAGCGCCAACGCGTGCTCGGTGGACAGCGGCACGACCCCCGACCGGGCGAGGCGGCGGCGGTCCGTCGTGGTCAGCGCGGCGGTCAGGCCGCTGCCCCGCGCCCACTGCCCCCACGCCACGGACACCGCGGCCAGCCCCTGCCGCCGTCGCCGTTCGGCCAGGCCGTCGAGGTAGGCGTTGGCGGCGGCGTAGTTGCCCTGGCCCGGGCTGCCCAGGACGCCGGCCGCGGAGGAGAACAGCACGAACGCCTTCACGTCGCCGACCAGCTCGTGCAGGTGCCGCGCCGCGTCGGCCTTCGGGCCGCGCACGGTCGCCAGGCGTTCGGGCGTGAGCGACTCGACCACGCCGTCGTCCAGCGCGCCGGCCGCGTGCACCACGGCGGTCAGGTCCGGGATGCCGGCCAGCAGCCCGGCGACCGCGTCCCGGTCCCCCACGTCGCAGGCGGCCGTGGTCACGTGCGCCCCGAGCCGTTCGAGGTCGTCGCGCAGCTCGGGGGCGTGCCCGGACCTGCTCGCCAGCACGAGCCGCCGCACGCCGTGCGCGGTGACCAGGTGGCGGGCGACGAGGCCGCCGAGCGTCCCGGTGCCGCCGGTGATCAGGACGGTGTCGTCCGGGCCGAGCGGGGCGGGGACGGTCAGCACGACCTTGCCGACGTGGGCGGCCCGGCTCATGTGCCGGAACGCCCGCGAGGCGTGCCGCAGGTCCCAGGCGGTGATCGGCGGCGTGCGCAGGTCGCCCGCCGCGAGCAGCCCGACGACCTCGGCCAGCACCTCGCCCAGCCGCTCGGGCCCCGCCTCGGCGAGGTCGAACGCCCGGTAGCCGGGGGTGTCGCGCGGGTCGGCCTTGCCCATGTCGACGAACCGCCCGCCCGGCGCGAGCAGGCGCAGCGAGGCGTCGGTGAACTCGCCGGTCAACGCGTTCAGCACGACGTCCGCGGGCGGGAAGCGCCGTTCGAAGTCCAGGGTGCGCGAGGAGGCGATGTGGTCGTCGTCCAACCCGAGGTCGCGCAGGGCGTCCCACTTGCCGGGGCTCGCCGTGGCGAACACCTCCGCGCCGGCCCGCCGCGCGAGCTGCACGGCGGCCATCCCGACGCCGCCCGCGCCGGAGTGGACGAGCACGCGGTCGCCGGCGCCCAGCCGCCCGAGGTCGAACAGCCCGTACCAGGCGGTCAGGAACGCCACGGGGACGGCGGCGGCCTGCGCGAACGACCAGTCGGCGGGCACCTCGGCGAGCACCCGGTGGTCGGCCACCGCGACGGCCCCGAACGCGCCGCGCAGCAGCCCCGTCACCCGGTCGCCGGGCCGGAACCGGGTGACCTCCGGGCCGACGTCGGTCACCACGCCGGCGCCCTCGCTGCCCAGCTCGGCCGACGTCGGGTAGGTGCCCAGGGCGATCAGCACGTCGCGGAAGTTCAGGCCCGCCGCGCGGACCGCGACGCGCACCTCGTGCGGCGCCAACGGCGTCCCGGGCACGTCGGCGAACGCGAGGTCGTCCAGGCTCCCGCTGTCGGCCCGCACCAGCGAGCCGGACACCAGGGGCTCCGGGGCGGTCCGGACCAGCCGGGGCACGTGCACCTCGCCCCGCCGCACCGCGAACCGGTCCTCGTCGTCGAGCACGAGCGGCGCGGAGTCGTCGGTGTCCACCAGCACCAGCCGGCCGGGGTGCTCGGCCTGCGCGGCGCGGACCAGGCCCCCCACGGCGGCGGCCTCGGGGTCGGTCGCGGCGTCGCGGGTGTGCACGACCAGGCGTTCGTCGCCGTCCTCGGCCAGGAACGCCTGCACCAGGGCCAGCGCCTCCGCGACCGACCGCGGTGACACGACCCGGGCGGGGGTGGTGCCGCCGTCGCGCGGGTGCCAGTCGAGGCGGAACAGGGCCTCGTCGGCGGGGCGGGCCACCGGGCGGGTGGTCATCGCGCCGATGGTGGCGACCGGCGCGCCGGTCTCGTCGGCCAGTGCGATGGCGTAGCCGTCGGCGGCGGTGCCCGACAGCCGCACCCGGGCGGTGGCCGCGCCGGGTCGGTGGACCGCGATCCCGGTGAGGGAGAACGGCAGCCGCACCTCGTCGGTGTCCCCGGCGAGCAGGGCCAGCGGTTGCAGCGCCGCGTCCAGCAGCGCGGGGTGCACGCCGTACCGGGCGGCGTCGGTGATCGAGGCGGGCAGCGCCACCTCGGCGAACACCTCGCCGCCCGACCGCCACACCGCGCGCACCCCCTGGAAGGCGGGGCCGTGCTCGTAGCCGGACAGGGCGTCGTGGAGGTCGCGCACGTCGACCGGTCGCGCGGCGGGCGGCCACGCGGGGAACGCCGGCGGCGCGGCGGGTTCGGCGGCGAGCGCGCCGACGGCGTGGCGCACCCACTCCTCCGCGCGGGAGCGGACCTCCACCGGTCGGCGGCCCGACCCGTCCGGGGCCCCCACCACGACCTGCACGCGCACCGCGCCGTCCGCCGGGAGCACCAGGGGCGCTTCCAGGACGAGTTCCTCGACCGACGACCAGCCGACGACACCGGCCGCGTGCGTCACCAGTTCGACGAACCCGGTGGCGGGCATCAGCACCCTGCCGAGCACGGCGTGGTCCGCCAGCCACGGGTGGGTGGCCAGCGACAGCGTGCCGGTGAGCACCGCGCCCTGCTCGCCGGGCAGCTCGACGACCGCGCCGAGCAGCGGGTGGTCGGCCGGGTCCAGGCCCGCGCCGGACACGTCGGCCGGACCACCCGCCGCCAGCCAGAACCGCTCGCGCTGGAACGGGTAGGTGGGCAGGTCGACCGGCGGGACGGGCGCGCCGCCCGGGTCCACGTCGCCCGGCTCCACGTCGACGCCGAGCACGAACAGCCGCGCGGCGGCGGCGAGGAAGTCGGGGCGGTCGCGGCGCAGCGTGCCGGCGGCGACGGCGTCCTGCTCCTCCAGCGCGGGCAGCAGCACGGGGTGCGGGCTGACCTCGACGAACACGTGCCCGGTCAACGCCCGCACGGCCCGGTCGAACCGCACGGGTTCGCGCAGGTTGCGGTACCAGTACTCGGCGTCGGCGGTCTCCACCGGTCCGTCGATCACCGTCGAGCGGAACGGGACCCGCGCTTCGAGTGGCGTGACGCCCGCCAGGTCGGCCAGCAGCCGTTCCCGGATCGCCTCCACCTGGGCCGAGTGCGCCGCGTAGTCCACCGGCAGCACCCGCGCCCGGACACCTCCGGCCTCGCACGCCGCCACGAGTTCGGCCAACGCGTCCGGCTCACCGGAGACGACCACGCTCGTCGGGGAGTTCACCACCGCCACCGACAGCCGATCACCCCACCGCGACAGCAGCTCGGAGTCCGCCGGCAAGCCGACCGAGACCATGCCGCCCAGACCCGAGATCGCCACCAGGGCCTTGCTGCGCAACGCGACCACCCGAGCCGCGTCGTCGAGCGACAACGCCCCAGCCACGTAGGCCGCCGCGATCTCGCCCTGCGAATGCCCCACCACCGCGTCCGGCTCGACACCACGCGACCGCCACAACGCGGCCAAGCCGACCATCATCGCGAACAACGCCGGCTGCACCACGTCCACGCGGTCCAACTCGCCGCCGTCGAGGACCTCCACCAGCGACCAGCCCACGTGCGGCGCGAGAGCCTGCGCACAGGCGTCGATCGCTTCCCGGAACACCGGCTCGGCCGCGTACAGCTCGCGCCCCATGCCGACCCACTGCGCGCCCTGACCGGGGAACACGAACACCGTCCGGCGCGGCGACCCGGCCACACCCGTCACCACGTCCGCCCCGAGGATCGCCGCACGGTGCGCGAACCGGGCACGACCGGCCAGGGCCTGACCGATCCCCACCACACCGGGACGATCGGCCGCGAACTCCCGCACCCGCCGCACCTGCTCCAGCAAAGCGGTCTCGCTCTTCGCCGACAACAGCCACAACGGGTGATCGGTGTCGGGTCCCGGTGCCTCCGGCACGTGCTCTAGGATGACGTGCGCGTTCGTGCCGCTGATCCCGAACGACGACACCGCCGCGCGGCGCGGGCGTCCGGTCTCGGGCCACGGCACGGCGTCGGCGAGCAGGCGCACGTTCCCCGCCGACCAGTCCACGTGCGGCGTCGGCTCGTCCACGTGCAGCGTCTTCGGCAGCACGCCGTGCCGCATCGCCTCGACGACCTTGATCACACCCGCCACACCCGCCGCGGCCTGGGTGTGACCGATGTTCGACTTGACCGACCCCAGCCACAACGGCTCCGCGCGGTCGGTCCCGTAGGTCGCCAGCAACGCCTGGGCCTCGATCGGGTCGCCCAGGGAGGTGCCGGTGCCGTGCGCCTCGACGAAGTCCACATCGGACGGAACGAGACCGGCGTTCGCCAGTGCTTGCCGGATCACCCGTTCCTGCGACGGGCCGTTGGGCGCGGTCAACCCGTTGGACGCGCCGTCCTGGTTCACCGCCGTGCCCGCCAGCACCGCCAGCACCCGGTGACCGCGCCGCCGCGCGTCCGACAGCCGTTCCAGCAGCACCAGCCCGGAGCCCTCGCCCCAGCCGGTGCCGTCGGCCGACGCGGAGAACGCCTTGCACCGGCCATCGGCCGACAGCCCGCGTTGCCGGGAGAACTCGGTGAACCCGACCGGTGTGGCCATGATCGTGACGCCGCCCGCCAGGGCCAGGTCGCACTCCCCCGAGCGCAGCGACTGCGCCGCGAGGTGCATCGCGACCAGCGACGACGAGCACGCGGTGTCGATGGAGACCGCGACGCCCTCCAGGCCGAGCAGGTAGGCGACCCGGCCGGACACCACGCTGGTCGCCGCGCCGGTGCCGTAGTAGCCCTCCACGTCGCCCTGGGCACCGAGGCCGTAGCCGGAGGACCACAGGCCGGTGAACACCCCGGTCCGGCTGCCGCGCAACGAGGTCGGGTCGATCCCGGCATGCTCGAACGTCTCCCACGCCGTCTCCAACAACACCCGCTGCTGCGGGTCCATCGCCAACGCCTCACGCGGCGAAATGCCGAAGAACTCCGCGTCGAAACCCGCCACATCCGACAGGAACCCACCCGAACGCGTGTAACTCGTCCCCGGATGATCCGGATCAGGGTGGAACAACCGCTCCACATCCCACCCACGATCAGACGGGAACCCGCCGATCGCGTCCACACCCCCCGACACCAACCGCCACAAACCCTCCGGCGACCCCACACCACCCGGCAGACGACACCCCATACCCACGATCACCACCGGGTCGTCGTCCACGGCTTCGGCGACCGCGGCGACTTCCCGGCGGGCACCGACGACCTCGTCGCGCAGGTGGTCGACCAGGCGTTCCGGGGTGGGGTGGTCGAAGACGAGCGTGGCGGGCAACCGCAGCCCGGTCGCCGACGCCAACCGGTTGCGCAGCTCCACCGCCGTCAGCGAGTCGAACCCGAGGTCCCGGAACGGCCGGCGGGCGTCCACGGCGTCGGGTGAGGCGTGGCCGAGCACCGTGGCGGTGGTGGCGGTGACGAGGTCGAGCAGCGCGGCCCGCCGCGCGGCCTCCGGCAGGGACCGCAGCCGGTCCGCGGTCGCACCGCGAACGGTGCGCCTGGCCCGGGGGCCGGTGACGCCCCGCAGGGCAGAGGGGCCGGCCGGGGTCCGGGCGGGGTTGAGCGTGATGGGCGCGACCACGGCCCGGTCGGTGGCCAGGGCCGCGTCGAACAGGTCGAGCGCGTGGTCGGTGCTCAGCGGGACGACGCCGGACCGGGCGAGGCGCTGCCGGTCGTGCTCGGACAGGTGGCCGGTCATCCCGCTGCTCTCGGCCCAGTACCCCCAGGCCAGCGACACGGCGGGCATCCCGAGCGAGCGCCGGTGCGCGGCCAGGCCGTCGAGGAACGCGTTCGCGGCGGCGTAGTGGGCCTGGCCGGGGCTGCCGAGCACCCCGGCGGCGGAGGAGAACAGCACGAACGCGTCCAGGTCGGCGGTCAGCTCGTGCAGGTGCCAGGCCGCCCGCGCCTTGGGTTCGAACACGCGGGCCACCTGCTCCGGTGTCACCGCGTCGACCACGGCGTCGTCGAGCACCCCGGCGGCGTGCACCACCACCCTCAGGTCGGGGACGGACGCCACCAACTCCGCGACCTGCGCACGATCCGACACGTCGCACGCCACCACCCGCACCTCGGCGTCCAACACCGGAACCGCACCACCACGACGACTCACCAGCACCAACCGCCGGACACCGTGCCGCTCGACCAAGTGCCGCGCCACCGCCAACCCCAGCGTCCCCGTACCACCGGTGATCAGCACCGTGCCCTCGGCGAGGTCGGCGGGCAGGTTCAGGACGATCTTGCCGACGTGCCGGGCCTGGCTCATGTGCCGGAACACGTCCACCGCGTCGCGGACGCCCCGGAGGTCGAGCGGCAGCGGGGTCAGCGTCCCGTCGGCGAGGGCGGCCACGGTGGCGGCCAGGATCTCGCCGAGCCGCGCCGGACCGGCGTCCGCGATGTCGAAGGCCGCGTAGGTGAGGTCGGGGTGGTCGGCGGCGTCGCGGATGTCGGTCTTGCCCATCTCCACGAACCGGCCGCCCGGCGCGAGCAGGCGCAACGACGCGTCGGTGAACTCACCCGCCAACGAGTTCAACACCACGTCCACACGCGGGAAACGCCCCTCGAACTCCACCGTCCGCGAGGAGGCGATGTGCCCGTCGTCCAGCCCCAAGCCGCGCAGCACGTCCCACTTGCCGGGGCTCGCCGTCGCGAACACCTCCGCGCCCAGGTGCCGCGCCAGCTGGATCGCGGCCATGCCGACGCCGCCGGTGCCGGCGTGGACGAGGACCCGGTCGCCGGGGCCCACCCGTCCCAGGTCCACCAGGCCGTACCACGCGGTCAGGAACACCACCGGCACGGCCGCCGCCTGGGCGAACGACCACCCGTCCGGGATCGGCGCCAGCAACCGGTGGTCCGCCACCGCACGCGGACCGAACGCACCCGGCACCAACCCGAACACCCGGTCACCGGGACGGAACGAAACGCCGGGGCCGACGTCGAGGACCACGCCCGCGCCCTCGCCGCCCATCAACGCCTCGCCGGGGTAGACGTCCAGCGCGATGAGCACGTCGCGGAAGTTCAGGCCCGCCGCGCGCAGCGCGATCCGCACCTGGCCGGGCTCCAGCGGGGTCTCCGGGAGCGGCACGAGCGCCAGGTCGTCGATGCTGCCGGTGCCGACGTCCTCCAGCCGCCAGGGGCCGTCCGGCGCGGCGAGCGCCCGTTCCACCCGGGTCAGGCGGGGGGCGAGCAGCACCCCGCGGCGCACCGCCGACTCGGTCTCGTCGGGCAGGCCGCCGTCCCACGACCCGTCGTCGTCGACCAGCGCGAACCGGCCGGGGTGCTCGGCCTGCGCCGAGCGGACCAGCCCCCACACGGCGGCGTGGGCGGGGTCGACCGCGTCGCCGGGCGCGGCGGCGACCGCGCCCCGGGTGACGACGGCCAGCGGCGCGTCACCCCGGTGCGCCCGGATCGCCGCCAGGACCTCCAGGGTGCCGCGCAGCGCGGCGTCGGCCGGGTCGCCGTCGTGCCGCCGCACGTGGTGCACCGCGTCCGCGGTGGTGTCGGCGTCCACGGGGTGCCAGGTGAGCTGGTGGAGGTCCGGTGCGTCGGTGGGCGCCCGCACCGACAGCGAGTCGATCGAGACGACCGGGTTGCCGTCGGGGTCGGCGGCGACGACCCGGTAGTGGTCGGGGCCGCCGGACACCCGCACCCGCAGCGCGGACGCGTCGGTGGGGCGCAGCACCACCCCGGAGAACGCGAACGGCAGCCGCGCCGGGCCGGTCGGGTCCACCAGCGCGACCGCGTGCAGGGCCGCGTCGAGCAGGGCGGGGTGCACCGCGAACCGGTCGCCGGCGGGGACCTCCACCTCCGCGTGCACCGCGTCGCCCGCGCGCCGGGCCGAGGTGACGCCCTGGAACGCGGGCCCGTAGTCGTAGCCCGAGGCGGCGAGGGTGTCGTAGAGGCCGGTCACGTCGAGCGGTTCGGCCCCCGGCGGCGGGACGACCAGCGTGGTGGACGGGGTGGTGGGCGGGGCGTCGCCGAGGGTGCCGGTGGCGTGCCGGACCCACTCCTCGCCCCGCGAGTGCACCGCGACCGGGCGACGGCCGGTCCCGTCGGGCGCTCCGACCAGGACCTGCAACCGCACGGTGTCGTGGTCGAGCACGAGCGGCGCTTCCAGCACGAGTTCGTGCACGGCGTCCGCGCCGACCACCCCGGCGGCGTGCGCGGCCATCTCCAGGAACGCGGTCCCGGGCAGCAGGACCCGGCCGCGCACCGCGTGGTCGGCCAGCCACGGGTGGGTGGACAGCGACACCGCGCCGGTCAGCGCCGCGCCGCCGTCGGGCAGCTCCACGGCCGTGGTCAGCACCGGGTGGTCGCCGGTCGCGGCGGCGCTCGGCCGCAGCCAGAACGGCTGCCGCTGGAACGGGTAGCCGGGCAGCGTCGCGGGGGTGGCGTCGGCCGGGAACAGCGGTCGCCAGTCCACGTCGACGCCGCGGACGTGCAGGCGGGCGAGGGCGGCGCGGAACTCCCGGGGTTGGTCCCGGCGCAGGGTGCCGGTGACCAGGACGTCCCGCCCGTCGGCGATCTCCTCGACCGCCGACGCCAGCACCGGGTGCGGGCCGACCTCCACGAACACGCCGTGGCCCGCGTCGAGCAGGGTCGTCACGGCGCGGTCGAACAGCACCGGTTCCCGCAGGTTGCGGTACCAGTACCCGGCGTCCAGCCGGTCGACGGGCCCGCCGGTGACCGTGGAGTGCAGCGGGATCGTCGCGGGGCGCGGGGTGATCCCGGCCAGGTCGCGCAGCAGCCGGTCGCGCACCGCCTCGACCTGGGCGGAGTGGGCGGCGTAGTCGACGGGCAGCGCGCGGGCGCGGATGTCGTCGGCGGCGCACGCCGCCAGCAGCTCGGCCAGGGCCGCGGTGTCGCCCGAGACGACGACCGAGCCGGGCGCGTTGACCACCGCCACGGTCAGCCGCCCGCCCCAGCGCTCCAGGCGGTCGGCGGCGCGGCGCGGGGACAGCGCCACGGAGGCCATGCCGCCGAGGCCGGCCAGCGGCACCAGGGCCTTCGCGCGCACGGCGACGACCCGCGCGGCGTCCTCCAGGGTCAGGACGCCCGCGACGTGCGCGGCGGCGATCTCGCCCTGGGAGTGGCCGACGACCGCGTCCGGCACCACGCCGAAGGACCGCCACAGCCCGGCCAGCGCCACCATCACGGCGAACAGCGCGGGCTGCACCACGTCGACCCGGTCCAGCGCCCCGCTCGCCGGCGCGGCACCGGTCAGGACCTCGACCAACGACCAGTCCACGTGCGGCTCCAGCGCCCGCGCGCAGGCGTCCACGTGCTCGCGGAACACCGGCTCGTCCGCGTAGAGCGCGCGGCCCATGCCGATCCACTGCGCGCCCTGGCCGGGGAAGACGAACGCGGTCTTGCCGGGCACGCCCACCTCGCCGGTGACCAGGCCGGGCGCGCTCGCGCCGCGGGCCAGCGCGGCCAGGCCGGCGGCGTGGTCGTCGAGGACGACGGCGCGGTGCTCGAAGCGGGTCCGCTCCAGCAGGGCGGTGCCGACGTCCGCGACCGGCGCGTCGACCGCGCCGAGGCGTTCCGCGAGCGCGGCGAGCGCCCGCGGGGTCCGGGCGGACACCAGCCACGGCACGCCGGTGTCCTCGGCGGTGCTCCCCGGCGCGGCCGGGACCTGTTCGAGCACGACGTGCGCGTTGGTGCCGCTGATCCCGAACGACGACACGCCGGCGCGGCGGGGGCGGTCGGTGGCCGGCCACGGGGTCGGCTCGGTGAGCAGGCGGACCCGCCCGGCGGTCCAGTCGACGTGGGTGGTGGGCCGGTCCACGTGCAGGCTGCGCGGGAGGGCGCCGTGCCGCATCGCCATGATCATCTTGATCACGCCGGCGACGCCGGCGGCGGCCTGGGTGTGGCCGATGTTCGACTTGACCGAGCCCAGCCACAGCGGTTCGGCGCGGTCCTGGCCGTAGGTCGCCAGCAGCGCCTGCGCCTCGATCGGGTCGCCCAGGGAGGTCCCGGTGCCGTGCGCCTCGACCGCGTCGACGTCGGCCGGTTCGAGCCGGGCGCTGCTCAACGCCTGGCGGATGACGCGTTCCTGCGCGGGGCCGTTGGGCGCGGCCAGGCCGTTGGAGGCGCCGTCCTGGTTCACCGCGCTGCCGCGCACGACCGCGAGCACGCGGTGCCCGTTGCGGCGGGCGTCGGACAGGCGTTCGAGCAGCAGCAGGCCCGCGCCCTCGCTCCAGCTCGTCCCGTCGGCGGCCTCGGCGAAGGACTTGACCCGGCCGTCCGGGGCGAGGCCGCGCTGCCGGGAGAACTCCGCGAAACCCGCCGGGGTCGCCATCACGGTCACCCCGCCGGCCAGCGCGAGCGTGCACTCGCCGGCGCGCAGGGCCTGCGCGGCGAGGTGGATCGCGACCAGCGACGAGGAGCAGGCCGTGTCCACCGACACCGCGGCGCCCTCCAGGCCGAGCAGGTAGGACACCCGGCCGGACGTGGCGCTGGTCGCGATCCCGGTGGCGAGGAACCCCTCCAGGTCCGGCGGCGGCTGGGCGGCGTAGCCGGAGGACCACACGCCGGTGAACACCGCGGTCCGGCTGCCGCGCAGCGAGGTCGGGTCGATGCCCGCGTGGTCGAAGGTCTCCCACGCCGTCTCCAACAACACCCGCTGCTGCGGGTCCATCGCCAGCGCCTCGCGCGGCGAGATGCCGAAGAACCCGGCGTCGAACCCGGCGGCGTCGTCGAGGAACCCGCCGTGCCGGGTGGAGGTGGTGCCCGGACCGCCGTCCGGGTCGTGGGTGATGTCCCAGCCTCGGTCGTCCGGGAACTCGCCGATGGCGTCCACGCCGTCGGACACCAGCCGCCACAGGTCCTCCGGCGAGGCCACGCCGCCGGGGTAGCGGCAGCCGATGCCGATGACGGCGATCGGCTCGCGGGCCGCCTCCTCCACCTCGGCCAGGCGCCTGCTCATCACCCGCAGGTCCGCCGTGGCGCGCTTGAGGTAGCCGCGGAGCTTGTCCTCGTCGGTCATGGCCCTACTCCCCCGCCTCGCGGTGCTCACCGGATCTGATGACCTGGGTCTTGCGGTGCTCGTCGTCGAGCAGGTCGAACAGCTCGCTGTCGGTGACGTCGTCGAGGTCGCCGTCGGCGCCGCCCGGGTCGTGCCCGGCCGTCCACGACGCGAGCAGCTCCGCCAGGCGCGCGGCGATCCCGTCGCGGTCGGCGCCCTCCCCGGCGCTGTCCAGGGTGGACTTCAGCCGGTCCAGCGCGGTCAGCACGGGGTCCGGCGCGGCGGCGTCCAGGCGGTCGCGCAGGTGCTCGGCGAGCCGTTCCGGGGTCGGGTGGTCGAAGACGAGCGTGGCGGGCAGCGCCAGCCCGGTCGCGGCGGTGAGCCGGTTGCGCAGCTCGACGGCGGTCAGCGAGTCGAACCCGAGGTCCGTGAACGCCTGGCGCGGGGCGACGGCGGCGGAGGAGGCGTGGCCGAGGACGTGGGCGACCGCGCGCAGCACCACGTCGCGCACGTCCCCGGTCGGGTTCGCCGCGCGGTGGCGCGGGCGGACCAGCGAGCGCAGCACCGCGGGCGGGTCGGTGAGGCGGCGCAGGGCCGGCGGGTCGAACCGGATCGGCACCAGCGCCGGTTCCCCGGCGGCCAGGGCGGCGTCGAACAACTCCAGGGCGGCGTCGGTGTCCAGCGGCGCCACGCCCGCGGCGGCGATCCGCCGCCGGTCGAGGTCGGTGAGCCCGTCGGTCATGCCGCCCCGCGCCCACTGGCCCCACGCGAGCGACACGGCGGGCAGGCCGCGGGCGTGCCGGTGCGCGGCCAGGCCGTCGAGGAACGCGTTCGCGGCGGCGTAGTTGGCCTGCCCCGGCCCGCCGAGCACCCCGGCGGCGGAGGAGAACAGCACGAACGCGTCCAGGTCGCCGGTCAGCTCGTGCAGGTGGCGGGCGGCGTCGGCCTTGGCCGCCCAGACCGCGGCGAACCGGTCGGCGTCCAGGGACTCGACCACGCCGTCGTCCAGCACGCCGGCCGCGTGCACGACGGCGGTGACCGGGTGCTCGGCGAGGAGCCGGGCCACGGCGGCGCGGTCGCCCACGTCGCAGGCGACGACCTCGGCACCCAGCTCGGCGGCGAGGTCGGCGGCGCCCGGCGCGGCCGGCCCGAGGCGGCTGACCAGCACGAGGCGGGTGACGCCGTGCCGGGCGGCGAGGTGGCGGGCGACCGTCGCGCCCAGGCCGCCCGTGCCGCCGGTGACGAGCACCGTGCCGCCGGGGTCGAACGCGGGCGGTGGGGCCGTGACCTCGGCGCGTTCGAGGCGGGGCACGTGGGTCCGCCCGGCGCGGACGGCCACCTCCGTCTCGTCGCCCGCGGCGGGCCGGGGGTCGGCGTCGGTGTCGGCCAGGGCGAACCGCCCGGGGTGCTCGGCGGCGGCGGAGCGGACCAGGCCCCACACGGCGGCGGCGCGCGGGTCGACGTCCTCGCCGTGCACCGACACCGCGTCGCGGGTGACCACCACCAGGCGGGCGTCCCCCGGTGCGGCCAGGAAGTCCTGCACGGCCCGCAACGCGTCCACCGGGTCGGTGGCGTGGTGGTAGCGGTCGGACTCCCGGACCCGCGGGGTGGGTGCCTCCGGCCAGGTGACCCGGTACAGGGCGTGGTCGCGCCGGGTGGCCGCCGGGGCGCGCAGGGTCAGGGACTCGACGTCGGCGACCGGTTCGCCGGACGGGCCGACGAGGCTGACGCGGTAGGTGTCGGGGCCGGTGGCGGCCAGCCGGGCGCGGACGGCGGAGCGGCCGGCCGCCCACACCGCGACCCCGGTGAACGAGAACGGCACCTTCGGGCGGTCGTCGGCGACCGTGACCGCCTGGAGGACGGCGTCCAGCAGCGCCGGGTGCAGCGCGAACCGGTCGGCGTCGACGGGCAGCTCGACCTCGGCGAACAGGTCGTCGCCCGCCCGGCCGACCGCGCGCAGGCCGCGGAAGGTCGGCCCGTACTCGAACCCGGCGTCGGCCAGGGCGTCGTGGAACCCGTCGAGGTCGACCGCGTCGCCGGTCCCGGTCCACGGCTCCGGCGGCGCGCTCCCCGCCGCCAGCGCGCCGGTGGCGTGCCGCACCCAGTCGCCGTCGGTCTTCGAGTGCACGGTGACGCCGCGCCGCCCGTCGACCGGCGGACCGACCGCGATGCGCACGTCGACCGGGCCGTCGAGCACCAGCGGGGCCTCCAGCACCAGTTCCGCGACCACCGGGCAGTCCACCTCCCGCCCCGCCCGCAGGGCCAGCTCCACGAACGCCGTGCCCGGCAGCAGCGCGGACCCGAGGACCCGGTGCTCGGCCAGCCACGGCTGGGCGGTCGGCGACAGCTGCCCGGTCAGCACGACGCCCTGGTCGTCGGGCAGCTCCACCACCGCGCCCAGCAGCGGGTGGTCGGCGGTGCCGAGCCCGGCGGCGGCGACGTCGGCGCTCCCGGTGGGCGTCAGCCAGAACCGCTCGTGCCGGAACGCGTAGGCGGGCAGTTCGGCGTGCCCGGTGGGCAGGGTCCACTCCGCGCCCTCGGCCCACGCCCGGCCCAGCGCGGCCAGGACGCGGTCCTCGTCGTCGCGCCGCATCACCGCGTTGGGCACCAGCGACGGGTGCGGGCCGATCTCCAGCAGCGCCGTGACGCCGTTGCCGCGCAACCAGTCCAGCGCGTCGCCGAACCTCACCGCCTCCCGCGCCTGGCGCACCCAGTAGGCCGGGGTGGTCATGTCGGTGGGGTCGCCGGTCACCGTGGACACGACGGGGAGCGTGGGCGGGTGGTAGGTCAGGGTTTCGGCGACCCGGGCGAACTCGGCGAGCATCGGCTCCACCCGGGCCGAGTGGAACGCGTGGCTCACGGCCAGCCGCCGGGTCCGCCGGCCCGGCCGCTCCCACCGGTCCGCGACCGCCAGGACCGCGTCCTCGTCACCGGAGACCACCACGGCGTCGGGGCCGTTGACCGCCGCGATCGTCACGCCCTCGGGCAGCGTCCCCGCGACCTCGGCCTCCGAGGCGCGCAGGGACGCCATCGCCCCGCCCGGCGGCAGTTCCTGCATCAACCGCCCTCGCGCGGACACCAGCGTGCAGGCGTCCTCCAGGCTCAACACCCCGGCCACGTGCGCGGCGGCGATCTCCCCGACCGAATGCCCCACCAGGTAGTCCGGGCGCATCCCCAGCGACTCGACCAGCCGGTAGAGCGCCACCTCGATCGCGAACAACCCCGCCTGCGTGTACCGCGTCTGGTCCAGGTCGACGTCCCACAGCCGCAGGTCGAGCCGGTCGCACACCTCGTCCAGGACCCGGGCGAACACCGGCTGGGCGTCGTGGAGGCGTCGCCCCATGCCGGACCACTGCGCCCCCTGGCCCGAGAACACGAACGCGGTCCTGCCGCCGCCCGTCTCGACCACCGCGTCACCCCGCGCCACGGCGTCGAGGTCGGCGGCGAGCCGGTCCGGGTCGGTCAGCGCGACCCGGTACGGCAACCGCGCCCGCGACGCCAACGCCGCACCCACCGCCGGATCACCCACGAACCCCCGCAACCGCACCGCCTGCGCCCGCACCGCCTCCGAAGACTTCGCCGACAACAACCACGGCACCCACACCGGCGACACAACGGCCTCCGGCTCCGGCTCCGGCTGCTCCAGGATCACGTGGGCGTTGGTGCCGCTGATCCCGAACGACGACACCCCCGCGCGGCGCGGACGCCCCGTCTCCGGCCACGGCGTCGCCTCGGTGAGCAGCCGCACGTCACCGCTCTCCCAGTCCACGTGCGTGGTGGGCCGGTCGACGTGGAGGGTGCGCGGCAGCGTGCCGTGACGCATGGCCTCGATCATCTTGATCACACCGGCGACACCGGCCGCGGCCTGCGTGTGCCCGATGTTCGACTTCACCGACCCCAGCCAGAGCGGTTCGGCGCGGTCGGCGCCGTAGGTCGCCAGGAGGGCTTGCGCCTCGATCGGGTCGCCCAGCGTCGTACCGGTCCCGTGCGCCTCGACGGCATCGACGTCGGACGGTCGCAGACCCGCGTTCGCCAACGCCTGCCGGATCACCCGCTCCTGCGACGGACCGTTGGGCGCGGTCAACCCGTTCGACGCCCCGTCCTGGTTCACCGCCGTGCCCGCCAGCACCGCCAACACCCGGTGACCGTTGCGGCGCGCGTCCGACAGCCGCTCCAGCAGCACCAGCCCCGAGCCTTCCGCCCAACCGGTGCCGTCGGCCGCGTCCGCGAACGACTTGACCCGCCCGTCCGGGGCCAGACCGCGTTGACGGGAGAACTCGACGAACCCGGACGGCGTCACCATCACCGTCACCCCGCCGGCCAGGGCCAGGTCGCACTCCCCCGACCGCAGCGCCTGCGCCGCCAGGTGCATCGCCACCAACGACGACGAACACGCCGTGTCCACCGACACCGCCGGACCTTCCAGCCCCAGCAGGTAGGACACCCGGCCCGAGGTCACGCTCGTGGCCGTACCGGTGGACAGGTAGCCCTCCAGGTCGGCGGCCTGCGCCCCGCCGCCGTAACCCGACGACCAGATGCCGGTGAACACGCCGGTCCGGCTGCCGCGCAACGAGGTCGGGTCGATCCCGGCGTGCTCGAACGCCTCCCACGCCGTCTCCAACAACACCCGCTGCTGCGGGTCCATCGCCAACGCCTCACGCGGCGAGATCCCGAAGAACCCGGCGTCGAACCCCGCCGCGTCACCCAGGAACCCGCCCGACCGCGTGTAACTCGTCCCCGGACCACCCTCCGGGTCGTACAACCCCGCCAGGTCCCAACCCCGGTCGGCAGGGAAATCGCCGATCGCGTCCACACCCCCCGACACCAACCCCCACAACTCCGCCGCCGAACCGACACCACCCGGGTACCGGCACCCCATCCCGACCACCACCACCGGGTCGCCCGTCACGGCCGCCGCGACCGGTTCCTCGACCCGGCGCTCCCGGCCCAGCAGGACCCGGCGCAGGTGCTCGGCCAGGGCGGCCGGGGTCGGGTGGTCGAACGTCACGGTCGCGGGCAGCGCCACGCCGAGCGCGGCGGACAGCCGGTTGCGCAGCTCGACGGCGGTCAGCGAGTCGAACCCGAGGTCCTTGAACGCCCGCTGCGGGGCGACGGCCCCGGACCGGCCCAGGACCACGGCGGTGTGCGAACCGACCAGGTCGAGCACCACGGCGTGCTGGTCGGCCTCGGGCAGCGACGCGAGCCGGCCCGCCCAGCCGGTGTCCGCGCCCCGGCGGGCGCGGCGGGTCAGCCCGCGCAGCGCCGGGGCCGTCAGGTCGAGGCGGGCGGGCACCAGCGCGGGACCGCCGTCGCCCAGGGCGGCGTCGAACAGCGCCAGCGCGTGCTCGGTGGACATCGGCACGACGCCGGAGCGTTCGAGGCGGGCCCGGTCGGCGTCGGTGAGGTGACCGGTCAGGCCGCTGTCCTGCGCCCACTGGCCCCACGCCAGCGACACGGCGGGCAGGCCCAGGGCGTGCCGGTGGGCCGCGAGCGCGTCCAGGAAGGCGTTGGCGGCGGCGTAGTTGGCCTGCCCCGGCCCGCCGAGCACCCCGGCCGCCGAGGAGAACAGCACGAACGCCTTCACGTCGCCGACCAGCTCGTGCAGGTGCCACGCGGCGTCGACCTTGGGCCGCAGCACGTCGTGCAGGCGCTGCGGGGTCAGCGAGGTCACCACGCCGTCGTCCAGCACGCCGGCCGCGTGCACCACGGCGGTCAGGTCGGGGATCTCCGCGAGCACGTCGGCGAGCGCGGCCCGGTCGGTCACGTCGCACGCGACGACGGACACGTCCGCGCCCTCGATCTCCACCGCACCACCCCGGCGGCCCAGCAGCACGAGCCGCCGGACGCCGTGCCGGGCCACCAGGTGCCGGGCCAGCAGCAGGCCCAGGGTGCCGGTGCCGCCGGTGATCAGCACGGTGCCGTCCGGGTCGAGGGTGCCGGGTTCGGCCGCCACGCGCGTGAGCCGGGCCGCGAGCACCGCGTCACCCCGGACCGCCGCCTGGAACTCGTCGGCGGGCACCAGGACCTCGCCGTCGTGGTCGACGTCGAGCAGCGCGAACCGACCCGGGTGCTCGGCCTCGGCGGCCCGGACCAGCCCCCACACCGACGCGGCGGCGAGGTCGCCCCCGTCCACCGCGCCGCGCGTGACGACGACGAGCCTGCCGTCCGCCGAGGTGCGCAGGAAGTCCTGGACGACGGCCAGGGTCTCCTCCACGAGGGTGTGCGCGGCCCGGACCGGATCGATCCCGGACGGGCTGACCACGTGGTGGACGACCGTGTGCGGGACGGCCGCGTGCGGGACGAGCGGCGCGGTGACGGGCACCCAGTCGAGGCGGAACAGGCGGTTGTCGCGCGCCCGGAAGTCCGCCGTCATCGGCCGCACGGTCAGCGCCTCCACCACGGCGACGGGTTCGCCCGCGTCGGTGGCCAGCACGACCCGGTAGGTGTCGCGCCCGGTCGGCGTGAGCCGGACCCGCACCGCGGACACGCCCGCTTTCAGCACCGCGACCCCCGCGAACGAGAACGGCACCGCACCGGCGGCGACCAGCGCGAGGGGCTGCAACGCGGCGTCGAACAGGGCCGGGTGGAGGTCGAACGCGTCATCGGCGGGCAAGGTGACCTCGGCGGGCAGCGCGACCTCGGCGAGCAGGTCGGCACCGTGCCGCCACACCGCGCGCACGCCCTCGAACGCCGGGCCGTACTCGTAGCCGCGAGCGGCGAGGTCGTCGTAGAAACCGGCGAGGTCGACGGGTTCGGCGTCCGACGGCCAGGTCCACGCCGGTGTCGCGGGCACCTCGACGCCGAGCGTGCCGCGAGCGTGCCGCACCCAGGTGTCGTCGGTGCGGGAGTGGATCGTGACCTCGTTCCCGTCGACCACGACCTGGACCGACACCGGACCCAGCACCAGCGGGGCCTCCAGCAGCAGTTCTTCCACCACGGGCCGGCCGACCTGGTCCCCGGCGCGCCGGGCCAGTTCCAGGAACCCGGTGCCGGGCAGCAGCACGGACCCGTGGACGGCGTGGTCGGCCAACCACGGCTGGGTGGCGGTGGACAGCCGCCCGGTGAGCACGACGCCCCGGCCGGCGGCGAGTTCCACGGCCGCGCCGAGCAGCGGGTGGTCGGTCGCGTCGAGCCCGGCCGCGACCACGTCGGCGGACCCCGCCGAGGCGTTCATCCAGTAGTGCTCGTGCTGGAACGGGTAGGTGGGCAGGTCCAGGTGTCCGGGGGGCGCGGGCCAGACGACGTCCACGCCGGCGACGAACAGCCGAGCGGCAGCGGTGTCGAAGTCACTGTGGTCGCGGCGCAGGGTGCCGGTGGCGAACGGGACGTCCAGCGCGGGCACCAGCACCGGGTGCGGGCTCACCTCCACGAAGACGTCGTGCCCTGCCGTCGTCAACGCCTCGACGGCCCGGTCGAACCGCACCGGTTCACGCAGGTTGCGGTACCAGTACTCGGCATCGACCATTCCCACCAGGCCATCGGTCACCGTGGAATAGAACGGAACCTGGGCGTCGAGTGGCCTGATGTCCGCCAGATCGGCCAGCAGACGTTCGCGAAGAGCCTCCACCTGCGCCGAATGCGCCGCGTAGCTCACCGGAATACGCCGAGCCCGCACGTCCTCCCGGCCGCAGACCTCCAACAACTCCGCCAACGCGCCAGGCTCACCCGACACGACCACGGCGGTGGACGAGTTGACCACCGCCACCGACAGCCGATCACCCCACCGCGACAGCAGCTCGGAGTCCGCCGGCAAGCCGACCGAGACCATGCCGCCCAGACCCGAGATCGCCACCAAAGCCTTGCTGCGCAACGCGACCACCCGAGCCGCGTCCTCCAACGACAACGCCCCAGCCACATAAGCCGCCGCGATCTCACCCTGCGAGTGACCCACCACCGCATCCGGCTCGACGCCGTAGGAACGCCACAACGCGGCCAAACCGACCATCACCGCGAACAACGCCGGCTGCACCACATCCACGCGGTCCAACTCGCCGCCGTCCAAGACCTCCACCAACGACCAGTCCACATGCGGCGCGAGAGCCTGCGCACACGCGTCGATCGCCTCCCGGAACACCGGCTCGACCACGTACAACTCACGACCCATGCCGACCCACTGCGCGCCCTGACCAGGGAACACGAACACCGTCCGGCGCGGCGACCCCGCCATACCGGTCACCACGTCCGACCCGAGGATCGCCGCACGATGCTCGAACCGCGCCCGACCGGCCAGGGCCTGACCGATCCCCGCCACCCCAGGCCGGGCCGCCGCGAACTCCCGCACCCGCCGCACCTGCTCCAGCAAAGCGGTCTCGCTCTTCGCCGACACCACCCAGGGCAGGTCCACGACGTCCACCGGAGCATCCGGTGCCTGTTCGAGGATGACGTGCGCGTTCGTGCCGCTGACCCCGAACGACGACACCCCCGCGCGGCGCGGACGACCCGTCCCCGGCCACGGCGTCGCCTCGGTGAGCAGCCGCACGTCTCCGGCCGACCAGTCCACGTGCGGCGTCGGCTCGTCCACGTGCAACGTCTTCGGCAGCACGCCGTGCCGCAACGCCATCACCATCTTGATCACACCGGCGACACCGGCGGCGGCCTGGGTGTGCCCGATGTTCGACTTGAGCGAGCCCAGCCACAACGGCTCCGCACGATCAGCCCCGTACGTGGCCAACAACGCCTGCGCCTCGATCGGGTCACCCAGCGTCGTGCCGGTCCCGTGCGCCTCCACCGCATCCACATCGGACGGTCGCAGACCGGCGTTCGCCAACGCCTGCCGGATCACCCGTTCCTGCGACGGGCCGTTGGGCGCGGTGAGGCCGTTCGACGCGCCGTCCTGGTTCACCGCCGATCCGGCGAACACCGCCAGCACCCGGTGACCGTTGCGGCGCGCGTCCGACAGCCGTTCCAGCAGCACCAGCCCGGAGCCCTCGCCCCAGCCGGTGCCGTCGGCCGACGCGGAGAACGCCTTGCACCGGCCATCGGCCGACAGCCCGCGCTGGCGCGAGAACTCGGTGAACCCCAACGGGTTCACGATCACCGTGACGCCACCGGCCAGCGCGAGATCGCACTCCCCCGACCGCAGCGCCTGCGCCGCCAGGTGCATCGCCACCAGCGACGACGAGCACGCGGAGTCCACCGACAGCGCCGGACCGCGCAGGCCCAGGTGGTAGGCGACCCGGCCGGACGTCACGCTCGGCGAGATGCCGGTGGCGAGGTAGCCCTCGGCGTCACGCGGCGCGAGGTCGGCGTTGCCCCCGTACCCGGAGGACCACAGCCCGGTGAACACCCCGGTCTGACTTCCCCGCAGCGAGGTCGGGTCGATCCCGGCGTGCTCGAACGTCTCCCACGCCGTCTCCAACAACACCCGCTGCTGCGGGTCCATCGCCAACGCCTCACGCGGCGAGATCCCGAAGAACTCCGCGTCGAACCCCGCCACATCCGACAGGAACCCACCCGAACGCGTATAACTCGTCCCCGGATGATCCGGATCAGGGTGGAACAACCGCTCCACATCCCACCCACGATCAGACGGGAACCCGCCGATCGCGTCCACACCCCCCGACACCAACCGCCACAAACCCTCCGGCGACCCCACACCACCCGGCAGACGACACCCCATACCCACGATCACCACCGGGTCGTCGTCCACCGCCTGGACCACCGGGGCGGCCACCTCGCGGCGGGTGCCCGCGACCCGGTCACGCAGGTGGTCGGCCAGCTCCTCGGGGGTCGGGTGGTCGAAGACCAGCGTGGCGGGCAACCGCAGCCCGGTCGCCGACGCCAACCGGTTGCGCAGCTCCACCGCCGTCAGCGAGTCGAAGCCCAGGTCCCGGAACGCCAGCCGGGGGGTGACCGCGGCGGCGTGGGTGTGCCCGAGCACGGCCGCGGTGTGGGTGGTGACCAGCGCCAGCAGGTCGGCCTCCGGCGCGGCGGGCGGCGGGAGGGCGCGGGTCGTGCGGGTGGTCAGGTGGGCGGTGGTCACGGCCGGTTCACCGCCGGCCAGGGCCGCGTCGAAGAGCGCGAGCGCCTGCGAGGTCGTCATCGGCGCGATGCCGGCGCGGGCGAAGCGCTCCTCGTCGGTCGCGGTGAGGTGCGCGGTCATCCCGCTGCTCTCGGCCCAGTACCCCCACGCCATCGACACGGCGGGCAGGCCGAGTGCGTGCCGGTGCCGGGCCAGGGCGTCGAGGTAGGAGTTGGCCGCCGCGTAGTTGGCCTGCCCGGGGGTGCCCAGCACGCCGGCGGCGGCGGAGAACAGCACGAACGCGTCCAGGTCGCCGGTCAGCTCGTGGAGGTGCCACGCGCCGTCCACCTTGGGCCGCAGCACCCCGGCCAGCCGCTCGGTGGTGAGCCCTTCCACCACGGCGTCGTCGAGCACCCCGGCGGCGTGCACCACCACCCTCAGGTCCGGGACGGACGCCACCAACTCCGCGACCTGCCCGCGATCCGACACGTCGCACGCCACCACCCGCACCTCGGCGTCCAACACCGGAACCGGACCACCACGACGGCTCACCAGCACCAACCGCCGGACACCGTGCCGCTCGACCAGGTGCCGCGCCACCGCCAACCCCAACGTCCCCGTACCACCGGTGATCAGCACCGTGCCCTCGGCGAGGTCGGGCACGGTGAGCACGAGCTTGCCGACGTGCCCGGCCCGGCTCATCAGCCGGAACGCGTCCGCCGCGCGCCGGAGGTCGGTGGTCGCGATCGGCGGCAGCCGGAACACGCCCTCGGCGAACAGCCGCAGCACTTCGGCCAGCACCTCGCCCAGGTGCGCGGGGTCGGCGTCGTTGAGGTCGAACGCCCGGTAGTTCACCCCTTCGGGGGTGCGGACGTCGGTCTTGCCCATCTCCACGAACCGGCCGCCCGGCGCGAGCAGCCGCAACGACGCGTCGGTGAACTCACCCGCCAACGAGTTCAACACCACGTCCACACCCGGGAAACGCCCCTCGAACTCCACCGTCCGCGACGAGGCGATGTGCCCGTCGTCCAACCCCAAGCCGCGCAGCACGTCCCACTTGCCGGGACTCGCCGTCGCGAACACCTCCGCACCCAGGTGCCGCGCCAACTGGATCGCCGCCACGCCGACGCCACCCGCGCCGGAGTGGATCAGCACGCGGTCACCGGCCCGCAGGCCACCGAGGTCGACCAGGCCGTGCCACGCCGTCAGGAAGGCCACCGGCACGGCCGCCGCCTGCCCGAACGACCACCCGTCCGGGACCGGCGCCAGCAACCGGTGGTCCGCCACCGCACGCGGACCGAACGCACCCGGCACCAACCCGAACACCCGATCACCGGGACGGAAGGGAACACCCGGACCGACGTCCAGGACCGTCCCGGCGGCCTCACCGCCCAGCGGTGCCGCGCCGGGGTACATCCCCAGCGCGATCAGCACGTCCCGGAAGTTCACCCCCGCCGCGCGCACCCGGACGCGCACCTGGCCCGGTTCCAGCGGCCCTTCGGCGACGTCGGCGAACACCAGGTCGTCCAGGCTGCCCGTGCCGGACTCGACCAGCCGCCACGGGCCGTCGAGCGACGGCGGGCGCGGGCTGAACGACGCCTGCCGGGGCACGAGGGCGGTGCCGCCGCGCAGGGCCAACTCCGGCTCGTCACCCGCCACCGCGGCGGCGGTCGCCGCCTGCTCGGGTGTCGCGTCGCCGTCCAACTCGACCAGCGCGAACCGCCCGGGGTGCTCGGCGGCGGCACTGCGGACCAAACCGCGCACCGCCGCGCCCGCCGGGTCCGCCGCGCGGACGGGCACCACCAGGCGGGCCGGGTCGTCGGAGCGCAGGTGGTCCTGCACCAGGGTCAGGGCCTGCCGGGTGAGGGCGTGCGCGGACCCGGCGTCGGCCGCCCCGGCGAGGACCGGCGCGAGCCGCACCGGCACGGGCGGGGCCTCGGCCGGCGGCACCCAGTCCGTCCGCAGCAGCGTGACCCGGGCGGCCGGGCGCACGGTCAGGGCGTCGATGGTCGCCACCGGCGCGTCCGCGAGGTCGGTCACGGTCGCGGTGAAGGTGTCCGGTCCGGTGCGCGCCAAGTGGACCCGGGCCACCGAGACGCCCAGCGCGTGCACGGCCACACCGGTCAAGGAGAACGGCAGTCGCACCCGGTGGTCAGGGTGCAGCAGGACGACCGGTTGCAGCGCCGCGTCCAGCAACGCCGGGTGCAGGCCGAACCCGGTGCCGTCGGGCACGTGCACCTCGGCGAACACCTCGTCGTCACCGTGCTCAAGCGTGCGGATGCCCCGGAACGCCGGGCCGTACTGGTAGCCGAGGGCGGAGAGGTGGTCGTAGAAGGCGTCCGGATCGACCTGCGCGCCGCCGGGCGTCCACGGGGACGCGGTGGCGGGACGACCCGGTTCCAGCGTCCCGGACGCGTGGCGGGTCCACTCGCCGTCGACCCGGGAGTGCACCGACACCGGCCGCCGGTCCGCGTCGTCCGGCGCGCCCACGGACACCTGGACGGGGGTGGGCCGGTCGGTCAGGACCAACGGCGCGTGCAGGACGAGGTCGGCCACGGCCGGGTGCCCCAGCGCGCGTCCGGCCGTGGTGACCAGCTCCACGAACGCCGTTCCGGGCAGCAGGACCGTGCCGTCGACCGCGTGGTCGGCCAGCCACGGGTGGGTGCGGGTGGACAGCCGACCGGTCAGCACCGCGCCCCCGTCCGGCAGCGGGACGAGGTCGTCGAGCAACGGGTGCCCGAGGCTGGACTCCGAAGCGGTGCTGGTGAGCCAGTACCGCGTGCGTCGGAACGGGTAGGTGGGCAGGGTGATCCGGCCCGGTGCCGCCGGGGGCAGGTCGTGGCCGCGCACGACCAGCGCCGCGAGGGCCGTGCGGAAGTCGCCGTGGTCGCGGCGCAGGGTGCCGGTGGCGAACGGGACGTCCAGCGCGGGCACCAGCACCGGGTGCGGGCTCACCTCCACGAACACGTCGTGCCCTGCCGTCGTCAACGCCTCGACGGCCCGGTCGAACCGCACCGGTTCACGCAGGTTGCGGTACCAGTACTCGGCATCGACCATTCCCACCAGGCCATCGGTCACCGTGGAATAGAACGGAACCTGCGCGGCGAGTGGCCTGATGTCCGCCAGATCGGCCAGCAGACGTTCGCGAAGAGCCTCCACCTGCGCCGAATGCGCCGCATAGCTCACCGGAATACGCCGAGCCCGCACGTCCTCCCGGCCGCAGACCTCCAACAACTCCGCCAACGCGCCAGGCTCACCCGACACGACCACGGCCGTAGACGAGTTGACCACCGCCACCGACAGCCGATCACCCCACCGCGACAACAACTCCGAGTCCGGCGGCACAGCCACCGACACCATCCCACCCAGACCGGAGATCGCCACCAAAGCCTTACTGCGCAACGCGACCACCCGCGCCGCGTCATCGAGCGACAACGCCCCAGCCACATAAGCCGCCGCGATCTCACCCTGCGAGTGACCCACCACCGCATCCGGCTCGACGCCGTAGGAACGCCACAACGCGGCCAAACCGACCATCACCGCGAACAACGCCGGCTGCACCACATCCACGCGGTCCAACTCGCCGCCGCCCAGGACCTCCACCAACGACCAGTCCACATGCGGCGCGAGAGCCTGCGCACAGGCGTCGATCGCCTCCCGGAACACCGGCTCGGCCGCGTACAACTCACGACCCATACCCACCCACTGAGCACCCTGACCCGGGAACACGAACACCGACTTGCCGAGCCCGGACGCCACCCCCGTCACCACGTCCGGCCCGAGGATCACCGCCCGGTGCTCGAACCGGGCACGCCCCGCCAGAGCCCGGCCGATCCCCACCACACCCGGATGAGCAGCCGCGAACTCCCGCACCCGCCGCACCTGCTCCAGCAACGCCGACTCGGTCTTCGCCGACACCAACCACAACGGGACGTCGACGGGTTCCGAGGACTCCGGCACGTGCTCCAGGATGACGTGCGCGTTCGTACCGCTGATCCCGAACGCGGACACCCCGGCCCGTCGTGGCCGCCCGGTCTCCGGCCACGGTGTCGCCTCGGCGAGCAGCCGCATGTTCCCCGCCGACCAGTCCACGTGCGGCGTCGGCTCGTCCACGTGCAACGTCTTCGGCAGCAGACCGTGCCGCATCGCCTCGACGACCTTGATCACACCCGCCACACCCGCCGCGGCCTGGGTGTGACCGATGTTCGACTTCACCGACCCCAACCACAACGGCTCCGCGCGGTCGGCCCCATACGTGGCCAACAACGCCTGCGCCTCGATCGGGTCACCCAGCGTCGTGCCGGTGCCGTGCGCCTCCACCACATCCACATCGGACGGCCGCAGACCCGCGTTCGCCAACGCCTGCCGGATCACCCGCTCCTGCGACGGACCGTTCGGAGCCGTCAACCCGTTCGACGCCCCGTCCTGGTTCACCGCCGTCCCCGCCAGCACCGCCAACACCCGGTGACCGCGCCGCCGCGCGTCCGACAGCCGTTCCACCAGCACCAGACCCGCCCCCTCGGCCCACCCGGCTCCGTCGGCCGCGGCGGCGAAGGACTTGCTGCGGCCGTCCGGCGCGCTCGCGCCCTGCCGGGACATCTCGGTGAACAGCGACGGGGTGGCGTTGATCGTCACGCCGCCGGCGAGGGCCAGGTCGCACTCCCCCGACCGCAGGGCCTGCGCCGCCAGGTGCAGTGCCACCAGCGACGACGAGCAGCCGGTGTCCAGCGACAGCGCGGGTCCTTCCAGGCCGAGCAGGTAGGCCAGGCGGCCGGAGCCGATGCTGGTCGCCGTGCCGGTGACCTGGTAGCCCTCCAGGTCGTCGGGGATCGGGCCGGTGGCGTACCCGGTGGACCAGATGCCGGTGAACACCCCGGTCCGGCTGCCGCGCAACGAGGTCGGGTCGATGCCCGCGTGCTCGAACGCCTCCCACGCCGTCTCCAACAACACCCGCTGCTGCGGGTCCATCGCCAACGCCTCACGCGGCGAGATCCCGAAGAACTCCGCGTCGAAACCGGCCGGGTCGGCGAGGAACCCGCCGTGCCGGGTGGTCGAGGTGCGCGGGCGGGTCGCGGTGGGGTCGTGGAGGCGTTCGAGGTCCCAGCCCCGGTCGTCGGGGAACGTGCCGATGGCGTCCGCGCCCTCGGACACGAGCCGCCACAGGTCGTCGGGCGACTCGACGCCGCCGGGGTAGCGGCAGCCCATGCCGACGATCGCGAGGGGTTCGTCGGTCGCGCTGGTCGGGGTGACGACCGCCGCGGTGCCCTCCCCGCGCAGGTGCGCGGCGAGGCGTTCGGGCGTGGGGTGGTCGAAGACGAGGGTGGCGGGCAGCGTGCGGCCCAGCGCCGCGCCGAGGCGGTTGCGCAGCTCCACCGCCGTGAGCGAGTCGAACCCGAGGTCCTTGAACGCCCGACCGGTGTCGACGACGTCCGGCGAGGCGTGCCCCAGCACGGCGGCCGTGTGCGTCCGGACCAGGGCGAGGACGTCGGTGCCCGGCCGCACGGCGACCGGCTCGGCGCGTTCCTCGCGGACCCGCGCCTCGGGCAGGTCGGCGAGCAGGGTGCCGGGCCGCTGCCTGGTGTAGGCGGGAGTGAACGCCGCCCAGTCCACGGGGGTGACCACCGCGTGCGGCACGTCCTGGTCGAGCACGGCGCGCAGCGCGGCGAGCGCACGCCCGGACGCCATCTCGCCCAGGCCGAGCAGCCGTCGTTGCCGCTGGACCGACTCCAGCGCGGCCATGCCGCCCTCGGCCCAGATGCCCCACGACACCGACGTGGTCGCCCGGCCCTGCGCGCGGTGCTGTGCGGCGAGGGCGTCGAGGTAGGTGTTCCCGGCCGCGTAGGCCGCGCCGTGGCCGTCGCCCCAGACCCCGGCCGTCGAGGAGAACAGCACGAGCGCGTCGAGGTCGGGCAGCAGGTCCGCCAGGTTGTTCGCACCGGTGACCTTGGCGTCGATCACGTCGGCGAACCCGGCCAGGTCGTCGTCCGCCAACCGGCTCGCCCTGATCGCGCCCGCCGTGTGGAACGCGGACCGGACCTCGCCGATCCCGTCGAGCAGGGCGGCGAGGGCGTCGCGGTCGGTCACGTCGCACGCGGCCACCGTGACGCGCGTCCCGGTCGCGGCCAGATCGGCGAGCAGGTCGGCCGCGCCGTCCGCGCCGCCGCGGCTGACCAGGACGAGGTGTTCCGCGCCCTGGGCGGCCAGCCACCGGGCCACCTGTGCGCCGAGTGCGCCCGTGCCGCCGGTGACCAGGGTGGTGCCCCCCGGTCGCCAGGTGCGGACCGGCGGGGTCGGGTGGGCGCGGCGGAGCCTGCGGGCGAAGACGCCGTCGTGACGGATCGAGAGCTGGTCCTCCGCGCCGGTGATCGCGGCGAGCAGCCGGCGCACGGAGACCGGGTCGGGGGTGTCCGGGACGTCGACCAGGCCACCCCAGCGGTCCGGGAACTCCAGCGCCGCCGAGAGGCCCACCCCCCACGCCAGCGCCTGTCGCGGGTGGTCGCCGAACGCGCCGCGCGTCACGCACCACAGGGGCGCGGACCGCCGCCGCACCGCCTCCAGGGTCCGGGCGAGCCCGGCGGGCACGGCCGGGTGGTCGGGGTGCGGTGAGTCGTCGAAGGCCAGGAAGGACAGCACCCCGTCCGCCTCGTCGGCCGGGTGGACGATCTCGACGCCGTTGTCCCGCAACGCCGCTACCGCGGCGTCGACCCACGGGTGGTGACCGTCGGGCGTGAGCACCGACCACCGCCCGGTCGGGGTTCCGGCGGGTGCCACGGGCGACCAGGCGACCTCGTACCGCCACGGGTCCGCCGGTGCCGCCGACGTGAGCCAGTGGGACTCGTGCTGGAAGGCGTAGGTGGGCAGGTCCACGCGGCCGGCGGGCGGCAGGGCGGACGTCCAGTCCACGTCCAGGCCCGCGACGAACAACCGTCCGGCCGCGGTGAGGAACTCCTCGTGCGCGCCCCGGTCGCGGCGCAGGGTGCCGGTGACGACCGCGGCGTCCAGCGCGGGCACCAGCACCGGGTGCGGGCTCACTTCGACGAAGACGTCGTGCCCGGACGCGGCCAGCGCTTCCACGGCCCGGTCGAACCGCACCGGTTCACGCAGGTTGCGGTACCAGTACTCGGCGTCGGCGGTCTCCACCAGTCCGTCGTCCACCGTGGAGCGGAACGGAACCCGAGCCTCCAACGGCCTGATGTCCGCCAGATCGGCCAACAACCGTTCCCGGACCGCCTCCACCTGGGCTGAGTGCGCCGCGTAGCTCACCGGAATGCGTCGAGCCCGCACGTCCTCCCGGTCGCAGACCTCCAACAACTCCGCCAACGCGTCCGGCTCACCCGACACGACCACGGCGGTGGACGAGTTCACCACCGCGACCGACAGCCGATCACCCCACCGCGACAGCAACTCCGAGTCCGCCGGCAAGCCGACCGAGACCATGCCGCCCAGACCCGAGATCGCCACCAAAGCCTTGCTGCGCAACGCGACCACCCGAGCCGCGTCCTCCAACGACAACGCCCCAGCCACATAAGCCGCCGCGATCTCACCCTGCGAGTGACCCACCACCGCATCCGGCTCGACGCCGTAGGAACGCCACAACGCGGCCAAACCGACCATCACCGCGAACAACGCCGGCTGCACCACGTCCACGCGGTCCAACTCGCCGCCGTCGAGGACCTCCACCAACGACCAGCCCACGTGCGGCGCAAGGGCTTGCGCACACGCGTCGATCGCCTCCCGGAACACCGGCTCGACCACGTACAACTCACGACCCATACCGACCCACTGCGCGCCCTGACCCGGGAACACGAACACCGTCCGACGCAGCGACCCCACCACGCCCGTCACCACGTCCGACCCCAGGACCGCCGCACGATGCGCGAACCGGGCACGCCGCGCCAAAGCCCGACCGATCCCCACCACACCGGGACGATCGGCCGCGAACTCCCGCACCCGCCGCACCTGCTCCAGCAACGCCGACTCGCTCTTCGCCGACACCAACCACAACGGGACGTCGACGACGGGTTCCGAGGACTCCGGGGACTCCGGCGCGTGCTCCAGGATGACGTGCGCGTTCGTACCGCTGATGCCGAACGCGGACACGGCGGCCCGGCGCGGCCGGCCGGTCTCCGGCCACGGTGTGGCCTCGGTGAGCAGGCGGACGTTCCCGGCCGTCCAGTCCACGTGCGGCGTCGGCTCGTCCACGTGCAGCGTGCGGGGTAGGACCCCGTGCCGCAGCGCCATCACCACCTTGATCACACCCGTGACACCGGCGGCGGCCTGGGTGTGGCCGATGTTCGACTTCACCGACCCCAGCCACAACGGCTCCGCGCGGTCCTGGCCGTAGGTGGTCAGCAGCGCGTGGGCCTCGATCGGGTCGCCGAGCGTCGTGCCCGTGCCGTGCGCCTCGACGGCGTCCACGTCGGACGGCCGCAGTCCGGCGTTCGCCAGCGCTTCGCGGATCACGCGCTCCTGCGAGGGCCCGTTGGGCGCGGTGAGGCCGTTGGACGCTCCGTCCTGGTTGACCGCGCTGCCCAGCACGACCGCCAGCACGCGGTGGCCGTTGCGCCGCGCGTCCGACAGGCGCTCCAGCAGCACCAGACCGGTTCCCTCGCTCCAGCTGGTGCCGTCGGCGGACGCGGAGAACGGCTTGCTGCGGCCGTCGGGCGCGAGCCCGCGTTGCCGGGAGAACTCGGTGAAGACGTCCGGGGTCGCCATGACCGTGACACCGCCCGCCAGGGCCAGGTCGCACTCCCCCGACCGCAGCGCCTGCGCCGCCAGGTGCATCGCCACCAGCGACGACGAGCACGCCGTGTCCACCGACAGCGCCGGACCGCGCAGGCCCAGGTGGTAGGCGACCCGGCCGGAGGTGACGCTGGTGGCCGTGCCGGTGATGAGGTAGCCCTCCACGTCCTCCGGTACGGGCGTGCCGACCGCGTAGCCCGAGGACCAGATGCCGGTGTAGACGCCCGTCCGGCTGCCGTGCAGGGCGGTCGGGTCGATGCCCGCGTGCTCGAACGTCTCCCACGCGGTTTCCAGCACCAGGCGCTGCTGCGGGTCCATCGCCAACGCCTCACGCGGCGAGATCCCGAAGAACCCGGCGTCGAACCCGGCCGCGTTGTCAAGGAACCCTCCCTTGCTCACGGCGCTGGTGCGGCCGCTGCGCAGTTCGGGGTCGTGGAGCCGGGCCAGGTCCCAGCCCCGGTCGGCGGGGAAGTCGCCGATCACGTCGCCTTCGCGCTCGACCAACCGCCACAGGTCCTCCGGCGAGCCGACCCCACCCGGTAACCGGCAGCCCATGCCGACGATGACGACCGGGTCGTCGTTCGGCGCGGTGACGGGTCCGGGTTCGTCGGCCCTGCCGCCGCGCAGGTGCGCCAGCAGGGCGGCGGGCGTCGGGTGGTCGTAGATGAGCCCGGACGGCAGCCGCAGGCCGAGCGCGCCGTTGACGCGGTCGCGCAGCTCGACGCCCATGACCGAGTCGAAACCCAACTCCTTGAAGGTGAGCGAGGGGTCGATGTCGGCGACGTCCGCGTGCCCGAGGACGGCCGCGATGGCGGCGGTCACCTGCTCGTCGGGATCGGCGCTCGGGTCAACGCCCGGGTGAACGCCCGGGTCGGTGTCCGGGTCGGCGCTCGGCCGGGCCGTCCGGGCCGCGCTCGGCTCGGTGGCCGGTGCCGCCGCCGGTTCGGGCGGCGCGGTGTCCAGCCAGTGACGGCGGCGTTGGAACGCGTAGGTGGGCAGGTCCACCGGCCTCGTCGTCACCGGGAAGGCGGCGGTGAGGTCGACGTGCCCGCCGGAGGCGAAGACCAGGCCCGCGGATGCCAGGAAGTCGCGGGTCCCGCCGTGGTCGCGGCGCAGCGTCCCGGTGACGACGCCCGCCCCCTCGATCGCGGGTGTCAACAGCGGGTGGGGGCTCACCTCGATGAACACGTCGTGGCCGGTGTCCAGCAGCGCGGCGGTCGCCAGGTCGAAGCGGACCGGGTCGCGCAGGTTGCGGTACCAGTAGTCGGCGTCCAGCCCCGCGGTGTCGAGGGGCCCACCGGTCACCGCCGAGCAGAACGGCACTTCGCCCGTCCGGGGGCGCACGTCCGCCAGATCGGCGAGCAACCGTTCCCGGACGGCGGACACCTGCGCCGAATGGGCGGCGTAATCGACCGGAACGGCGCGCGTCCGAATGCCCGCTTTCTCGCATTCCGCCGTCAACTCCGCCAACGCGGTCACCGAGCCGGACACGACGACCGAATCGGCGGAATTCACCACGGCGACCGTCAACCGGTTTTTCCAGGGCACCAGGAGCCGTTCGACTTCTTCCACCGGAAGTGTGACGGAAGTCATTCCACCTCGCCCGGCCAGCGTGGTAAGCGCGCGACTGCGCAAAGCCACGACTCGGGCCGCGTCGGCCAATGACAACGCGCCGGCGACGTGAGCGGCGGCGATCTCACCCTGTGAATGGCCGACCACCGCGTCGGGTTCGACGCCGTACGAACGCCACAGCGCGGCCAGCGAGACCGTCATCGCGAACAGGGCGGGCTGGACGACGTCCACGCGGTCCAGCGGGCCGTCGCGCAGGACGTCGACCAGGGACCAGTCGGTGTGCGGGGCGAGGGCCTCGGCGCACGCGTCGACCGCGGCGCGGAACACCGGTTCGGTCCCGTACAGCTCGCGACCCATGCCGACCCACTGCGCGCCCTGGCCGGGGAACACGAACACCGTGCGCCCCCGCCCCTCGGCGCGGCCGGTGACCAGCCCGGGTGCCTGGCGGCCTTCGGCGAGCGCGTCGAGCGCCCGGTCGCCGATCACCGCGGCGCGGTGCGCGAAGTGGGTGCGGGTGGTGGCCAAGGCGAGGCCGACCCCGGCGGGCGACAGCCCGGGGCGGGCGGCGAGGTGGTCGCGCAGGCGGGCGGCCTGGGCGCGCAACGCCTGCGGCGTCCGGCCCGACAGCACCCACGGGACCGCGGACGTCCCGGCCGCGTCGGGCGGCGCCCCCGCTCCCGGTGCGGCGGCCCCCGCTCCCGGTGCGGCGGCGACCGCTCCCGGTGCGGCGGCGACGATCACGTGGGCGTTGGTCCCACCCATGCCGAAGGACGACACACCGGCGACCAGCGGCCGGTCGGGGCGCGGCCACGCCGTCAGCTCGGTCGGCACGCGCAGCTTGAGCGCGTCGAACGGGATCGCGGGGTTGGGCGTGTCGTGGTGCAGGCTCGCGGGCAGCGCCCGGTGCCGGATGCTCAGCACGGTCTTGAGCAGGCCGACCACCCCGGCGGCGCCTTCGAGGTGGCCGACGTTGGTCTTCGCGGAGCCGACCAGCAGCTCGGTGGCCCGGCCGGCGTGGGCGGCGCCGAGACCGGCGGCCTCGACCGGGTCGCCCACGGGGGTGCCGGTCCCGTGCAGCTCGACGTACTGCACGTCGTCGGGCCGGACGCCCGCCCGGCTCAGCGCCTCCCGGACGACCTCGGCCTGGGCGTCGGCGCTGGGTACGGTGAGGCCGGGGGTCGCGCCGTCGTTGTTCACCGCGCTGCCGAGGATGACCGCGTGCACCGGGTCGCCGTCGGCGAGCGCCCCGGCCAGCGGTTTGAGCACGAGCACGCCACCACCCTCGCCGCGCGCGAACCCGTCGGCACCGGCGTCGAAGGTGCGGCCGCGGCCGTCCGGGGACAGCCCGCCGAACTCGACCGCGCTCGTCTCGCGGTCGGCGGTGAGGTTCAGGTTCACCCCGCCGACCAGCGCCAACCCGGTCTCGCCGCGCCGCAGGCTCTCGACCGCGAGGTGCACGGCGACCAGCGCGGAGGACTGCGCGGAGTCGACGGTCAGGCTGGGGCCCCGCAGGCCGAGGAAGTGCGACACGCGGTTGGCGATGACGCCCCGGTTCGTGCCGGTCGTGGTGTGCGGGGTGGGTCGGCTCAGCGCCGCGTAGTCGCCCCAGGTCGAGCCGATGAACACGCCGGTCCGGCCGCCGGCGAGCGTGCCGGGGACGACGCGCGCGTCCTCCAGCGCCTCCCACGCCAGCTCCAGCACCAGGCGCTGCTGCGGGTCCATCGCCGCCGCCTCGCGCGGTGAGATCCCGAAGAACGCCGCGTCGAACCCCGCCACGTCGTCGAGGAACCCCGCCGGCAGTCGCCCCGCGCGTCCCGGGGGCGGCGCGGTGACCGCGTCCCGCCCTTCCCGCAGCAACCGCCAGAAGGCGTCGGTGCCGGGCGCCTGCGGCAACCGGCAGGACATTCCGATGATCGCGATACGGCCATCTTCGGAAATCTCCATCGGGCCCTCCCCCACCGCACGCGCGAATGCGAGCCGTTCCGGACGAAATGAATGCGGTCCACGACGACCGCGGCTCGAAGAGTGGTTGCACGACAGCGAAATGAGCCGACCTGAACGTACCTCGGGTTCACGTGGCGCGGCTACGGCCGGCGCGCGTTCTCGGAATCACGCATCGGGTTCCCGATACTGCTCCTGGCACGCCGGCCGCGGTTCGGCTTCAATGTGGCCGACGCGTGCCGCACCGAGACGGTGATTACGGCAAATGCCGCTGTCGGTGACCTGGCCCGCTACTGGGAAAGTCCGGCTTCGGCCTCGGTCCGGTCGAACAGCTCGTCGTAGCGGCGGCGCAGTTCGTCGACCAGCACGGTCCGCCCGGCCCGGCTCAGCGCCGCGCACTCCCGCGCCACCGCGTCCGCGGTGGGCAGGTCGATCAGCCCGTGCACCACCAGCCGGTAGAGCGCCGGTTCGACGGAGTCGGCCTTCCGGCTGAAGTAGCGGAAGTTGACCAGCCACTCGGCCGGCTTGCCGGTGCCCGGGTGCACCTGGTGGTGGTTGACCGCCTCCCGGACGACCACCCGCGCGCCCGCTCGGACCAGCCGGTGGCTCAGGTCCGCGTCCTCCAGCCCCCAGCCGGTGAAGCCCTCGTCGAAGAGGCCGACCTCGACCACCTGCTCCCGCAGCGCGGACATGTTCCCGGTCGTGCCGAGCAGCCACGACAACGCGAAGTCCGCCGGGTCGGGGAAGACCTCCAGCACCGGCACGACGTGGTACTCCCACCAGGGCTCAGGCAGGCCGTAGGTGGCGAGCACCCGGTCCAGGTCGTGCTCCACGGCGTCGGCGTCGACGAGGGCGACCTCGCCGCCGAGCAGGTCCCGCGGCACCCCCGCGCACAACGCCATCAGCCTCTCGTCCGCGGGCAGCGCCGGGTGCCAGCGCGTCAGCACGCCGCCCTGCCGGCCCAGCACGAGCGGCGTCCCGCCGCCCTCGAACGCCTCGGCGTGCCGCGCCACGAAGTCCGGGGAGACGATCCTGTCGTCGTCGCAGAACACCACGACGTCACCCGCCGCCGCCCGGACGCCGGTGTTCCGGGCCGCCGAACGGCCCTTGTTGTCCTGCTGCACGTAGGTGATCGGCAGGCGCTCCGCGTACCGCCGCACCACGTGCGCGGTGTCGTCGGTGCTGCCGTCGTCGACGACGACCAGTTCGTAGTCCCGCACCGACTGGCCGGTGTAGGACGCCAACGTCAACTCCAGGTACCGCGCCTTGTTGAACGTCGGCACGACCACGCTCACCGCCGGTACCCCGGACACCTGCCCCATCGGCCTTCCCTCCACGACTCCCACGGCGACCACGAATCCACGGCGACCGCGGCGGGCGGGCAGCACCGCACGGGGCGTCGCGGTGCGACGGCGTGACGGCGTGGCCGGGTGCGGCGGACGGACGTGGCGGACGAGCGCGGCACGACGGGCGCGGGGGGAGCGCGCCACCACTCGTGCCACGTGCGGGCGGCCGAGCCGGTTCGCCGCCGGGACCCGGTGTTCCCGGTGAGCGGACGCGGACTTCCGACCGGACATCCCCCTGGTGCCGCGGATCAGCGCGACGACGCCGAATCTAACCGGGCCCCCCACCGCCTGCAAGCACTCCCGGCCCGCGTTCCCAGGGCACTGGGGGTTCCCGAACGAGCGGGACGCCGCCGCGCTCGTCCCGCACAACCCACGACCCCCGCCGGCGGGTGCCTGACGGGGGTCGTGCCGATCGGGTCCTGCTGTCGGAAGCCGAGCGGGGGAAGGGGACGGCGCCGAGGTGCTCTCGGTGCCGCCGGGGCGGTCAGCCGGTGCAGTTCGGGACCGCCGGAACGCTGCCCACGCAGTTGTCGGCGGTGTTGGCGGTGATGGGGGCGCTGGTGGTCGTCATGGTGCCGCCGCGGCGGTGGACGCCACCGGAGTTGCCCAGGGTCAGCAGCGCGTGGTTGTTCGTCACGGCGGTCTGGGTCAGGGTCGTGGCGGTCGAGTCGACCGCGGAGATGCCGCCGCCGCGGCCGGCGCTGTTGCCGGTGACGAACAGCGGGCTGCCGGAGACGCCGGTGACGGTCAGCGTGCCGCGCAGGCCGTTGTAGATGCCGCCGCCGTCGCCGAGCAGGGTGAGGTTGCCGGACACCGGGCTGTTGGTGAACGTGGCGGCGGGCGCGGTGCCGGACGGGGTGTCGGCGTTGGCGAGACCGCCGCCGTTGCCCGAGGCGGTGTTGCCGGTCAGGGTGCTGCCGGTGAGGGTGACCGCGCCGCGGTTGAGGATGCCGCCGCCGCTGCCCAGGACGTTGCCCCGGGTGAACGCGACCCCGGTGGTGAGGGTGAGGCTGCCGGTCGGCCCGACCTCGGCGATCCGGAACAGGCCCAGGCCCAGCAGCGAGGCGTTGGTGACGGTGGCCGGGCCGATCATCTCGATCGGGGTGGTGATCACCGGCAGGGCGTTCGACGCGCCGCCGTGGGCGGTGGTCATGCGGTAGGTGCAGCCGCCGGCCAGGACGAGGGTGTCCGAGGTGGGCGTGGAGTTGGCCAGGTTCACCGCCGCCACCAAGGCGTTCTCACCGCACGCCACCGGGATGGTGATGGCTTGCGCCGCGGAGGGGAAGGCGATGAGGCCCCCTGCCACGACCGCGGTGCCGAACAGGGCCTGGAAGATCGTGCGGCTACGACTCATGACTGTGTCATTTCCTGGAGCACGATGGCGGATGACCCCACGTGGCGCACCGGTGGTGTTCATCCGTGCAGCTGTTCGCCCGTGAAAAAGACCCTGGTCCGCGATCCGCCTCCGGTAACTGCGGGAGGTGTCGCGCCACCGGGGTCCGGGGTAACGGTTCCCAACCTACACCTTCGGCGGATCGGCCGATACCGCGGACGCCCGGATGGCCGTACGCGCTGAGGTTCCGGCGCGGGGCGCTCCGCGCGTCGCGGTGGACCCGGACCCCGGCACCCGGGCCCCG
This sequence comes from Saccharothrix sp. DSM 118769, assembly GCF_052936295.1. Taxonomy (NCBI): domain Bacteria; kingdom Bacillati; phylum Actinomycetota; class Actinomycetes; order Pseudonocardiales; family Pseudonocardiaceae; genus Saccharothrix; species Saccharothrix sp. DSM 118769. Next base: position 5,909,997 of record NZ_CP193627.1, read on the forward strand.
GTCGCGGGCAACGCGGGGGCTGCCGCGCGGATGAACCGGGGCCCGCTCCGACCCCGCCGTTCCGTGGGAGCATGGCTCGACAGGCGGGTTCGCCCCGGACCTCGGCGGACCACCACCCCACCCGGCTCCCCGGAGGTCCGTCATGCTCGAACCCGGCCACGACGTCCGAGCTGTGCCCGACCACCTCGTGCACGACCGCTTCCGGCCGGTGCGCGGACGAAGCCGTGGCACGGCTGCCGGTGGCCCTCGCGCTGCTGAGCCTCCCCACCAGTGACCGGGTCGACACCGCGCTCCGCACCGCGGTGGCGGACCTGCACAACCTGGCCGGCTGGGCGTGCTTCGACACCGGCCGGACCGGCGAGGCGCTCCGGCACTTCCGGACGGCGTTGGCGGTGGCCGCGGCGAACGGCGACGAGGCCCTGGTGTCGAACGTCCACTACCGGCTGGGACGGGTCCACCTGCACCACGACGCCCCGCGATCGGCCATGGCCGAGTTCCGGAACGCCGAACGGGCGGCTCGGGCGAGCGGTTCGGCGCTCGCCCTGGCGGTCGTCGCCGCGAACCACGCCTGGGCCCACGCCAGGACGGGCTCCGCGCACCAGGCGGTCGCGCTGATGGCCGAAGCGGCGGATCACCACGCACGAGCGCGGGACGACGGCCCGGCACCGGACTGGGCGCTCTTCTTCACCGACGTCGAACTCTCGGCGATCGGCGGCGTGGTCCACACCGAACTGGCGCAGGCCGGAAATCCCGGCGAGACCGGCGAGGCGGTCCGGCTGCTCACCGCGGCGGTGGACGGCTTCGGGGCGGACCGGGCGCGCAGCCGGGCGTTCAGCCTGGTCTCGCTCGCCGTCTGCCACCTGCTCGACGGCCAACTCGACAGCGGGACGCGACTGGGCGGGGAGGCGGTCGACCTGTGCCAGGCGTTGGCGTCGACCCGCACCACCACCAGGTTGCGCCCGCTGCGGGACGCGGCACGCCGGTACCCCGCGCACCGGGACGCCCGCGCCGGCGGAGCGGGTCGACCGGTTCCGGCCCGCCGGCACGGCCACCGGCTGGTCGGCCGCGGGCTTCCCGAACCGGTGAGCGCGGCCACGCGGCTCACCGTGATCGACCGCGGCGCCACCGGGTGCCTCCCCTGCCCCGTGCGCGGCCGGCGGACCGCCGGGAGATCAGCGGGCACACCGTGTCGCCACACCGGTTTGGCGCGACCACCCGCGGGTACCCGTGCCGATACGGCTCCCCGACCACGCGGAGCCCACACCGATCGCCCCGGCCCCCGGCGACGGAGAACGCAGGCCGTTCCCGGAGGTACGAGCGTGAGAGCCGAATCAGGCGTCGCCCGAGCAGTCACCGCGCCGCAGCCCATGGTGGCGGGTGAGAAGTCGCCGGGCGAGATGTTCCTGGTCAAGTTGTTCGCCGTGGTGCCGGCGCTGGCGCTGGCCGCGGCGGTCCCGCTGGCGTGGGGCTGGGGGCTCGGCTGGGTCGACGTCGGCCTCGCCGTCTTCTTCTACACCCTCACCTGCCTGGGGGTGACCGTCGGCTTCCACCGCTACTTCACCCACGGCGCCTTCAGGGCCAACCGCGCCCTGAGGATCGCGCTCGCGGTGACCGGCAGCATGGCCATGCAGGGCCCGGTCGTCGGCTGGGTCGCCGACCACCGCCGGCACCACGCCTACGCCGACCGGGAGGGCGACCCGCACTCCCCGTGGCTCTTCGGGACCTCGGCCCGTGGGCTGGCCAAGGGTTTCTGGCACGCCCACATGGGCTGGATGTTCCAGCGGGAGCTGACCAACGCCGCCCGCTTCGCCCCCGACCTGCTCGCCGACCCCGACATCCAGCGCGTCAACCGCTGGTTCGCCGGGCTGACCGCAGTGACGCTGCTCGCGCCCGCGCTCGCCGGGGGGCTGCTCACGTGGAGCTGGTGGGGCGCGTTGACCGCGTTCTTCTGGGCCGGCCTGGTGCGCGTCGCCGTGCTGCACCACGTCACCTGGTCGGTCAACTCGATCTGCCACATGATCGGCGACCGGCCCTTCACCGCACGCGACAGGTCCGCCAACTTCTGGCCGCTGGCGATCCTGTCGATGGGCGAGTCCTGGCACAACTCCCACCACGCCGACCCGACCTGCGCCCGCCACGGCGTGCGACGCGGTCAGGTCGACGTCTCGGCGCGGCTGATCTGGGTCTTCGGGAAGCTGGGCTGGGCCACCGGAATCCGCTGGCCCAGGCCGGAGCGGCTGGCCCGCACCCTCAAGTCCACCGCCCCCTGACGCCGGGGGTTCGCCCGGACCCGTTCCCCGAGCCGACACCGACCGCACTCCCACGGAGGACTGAGGAACACATGCCCGACATCCCCGAGAACGGTGGGGTCGTCGACCGACGCCTCCACCTCGCCACCGGGTTCTCCGCCTCCGAACGCGACTGGGTGTGCGAGCACCTGGCCTCGCTCGGTTCGCGGTTGCGCTCGTTCCGCGACGACCGGATCGAGCTGGAGATCAGCGTCAAGGACCGCGAGGGCGTCGAGCAACGGGTCACCCTGGAGTGCTGGATCAACCGGACCCCTCGGCTGCACCTCGTCGCCACGTCCTCGAAACGCGACCTGACCGCGGCGTTGGGCGAAGTCCGCGACGAACTGGTCCGGCAGGTGGACGAGGCCAAGACGCGCACCGAACCGCGCAGCAACCGCGCACTGAGGTCGGTACCCACGTTCCCCGAGCCCTTGCCGTAACGGGAAGGGGGGTGGCGTGTCGCCCGCGGCGATCGGGTTGGGCGACACGCCACTTCCCTCACCCGCTCAGCAGGCCTTGACCGAGACGGTGTGCACCTTCCCCGCCACGTTGAGCACGGTCACGTTGCGCGGCCCCGCCGGCACGCGCACCTGGTAGGTGCCCGCGGCGACCGGGTAGGAGTAGCGGCTGCCGGCGGGCGCCGCCGAGGTGCCGGCGATCATGGCGCCGCTGAGGCGGTGGACGGTGGTGACGACGGGACCGCCGCAGTTGTTGTAGATGCTGATGTACCCCGTGGACGCCGCCGTCGCCGGCGCCGCGGCGAGCACCGCGCCGGCGACCGCCAGACCGGCGGCGGCGATCCCCGCGGCGATCCTGCTGCTGGTGGTGGTCATCGGACACCCCTCCCTCGTGCATCGCCCCGCCGTGCGGCGAGGCCGCGCGACCCTACCGACCGCAGCGGCACCGCGGTGTGGGTCGAACGACCCCCTCGACGCACCCGCACGACGTGGTCGACTTCCCGGCGGGCGCAGCCGAACGTCCTCCCGGGACGACCGCTGGTCCCCGATCGCGAGCCGGGTACCCGGTCGCCACGTCGAGCAGGCGGCGTGTCGCGCACCAGGTCGTGAGGTGGTGCGGCCACCGGGCGTGTGGGCGATCTCGTGGATGGCGGACGGGCACGACACCGGGTGCCACCACCACTCCAGCGGTGCGGTGCACGTGGTGCGCGGCGTCATCCGGCACGAGCAGCTGCGACTGGGCGAACGGCCGACCGGCGACGTCGCGCCCGAGGGCCACGGCTTCCACTTCGACAACACCTTCATCCACCGGGTGCGCCGGGAACCGGGCGCCGGACCGACGGTGACCGTCCACGCGTACTCACCCCCGCTGTCGCACACCGGGCAGTACGCCGAGCACGAGGACGGCCTGCTGCACCGCACACCGACCTCGTCGGAGGAGCAGCTCGTCCCGCACGGGCGCCAGGGCACGCCCAGCGACTCCTGACCGGGCGGCCCCGCTGCCGGGTGGTTCCCGCGGAAGCCGCGTGGCACCGACCGGCGGTTCGTCCGCGCGCCCGGGAAGCGGGCCCCGGTCCGGCGCGACCACCACCGCCGTTGGATTCCCCGATCGGGGGACGCTCGGTCCGGCGGCACCGGTAACCCGCCGCACGGTGCGTGGACGCGGGAGGTTCGGGTAGCCGGTGGTCCCGCGACGGCGTGAGGAGGACGCGATGGCAGGAGCACGGCTGTCGGGCGAGGACACCGGCGAGCCGGACACCCCGAGGAAGGCGGTGCCGGTCGCGGTGCGCAAGGAGGAGACCGCGGGCGCACCGGAACTGTCGCTCGCCGAACTGCGGCGCTTGGCGGACACCGACGGCCTGGAGGTGGTGGAGGAGGTCGTGCAGTCGCGCGGCCGACCGGACCCGGCCACCTGCGTGGGTTCCGGCAAGGCCGAGGAGCTGGCCGCCACCGCGCGTCGGGCGCACGCCGACCTGGTCATCGCGGACGGGGAGCTGTCCCCGCGCCAGGCCCGGGCGCTGGAGGCGCGCGTCGGGCTCCGGGTGGTGGACCGCACGGCGTTGGTCCTGGACATCTTCGCCCGGCACGCCCGCGGCAGCGAGGGCCGCCTCCAGGTGGAGCCGGCCCGGATCGCCTACCACCTGCCGCGCCTGCGCGGTCAGGGCGAGGCGCTCCCGCGCATCCGCGGCGGCCGGGTGGCCGAGCCGGCCGGCAGGCGGGACCGCGCCCGTGCCCGCCGCGCCCACGACCGCGTCCCGTCGGTGGCGATCACCGGTTGCACCAACGCGGGCAAGTCCGCGCTGCTCAACCGGCTCTCCGGGGCCCGGGCCACCTCCGAGGACGTCCTGTTCGCGACCCCGGACCCCACCGTGCGCCGGATCGAGGTCGAGGGCGTGGCGTCGACCGTCGCCGACACCGTGGGTTTCGTCCGCCACCTGCTGCACCGGCTCGTCGACGCCTTCTCGTCGACGCTGGAGGAGGTCGGGCGGGCCGATCCGGCGCTGCACGAGATCGGCGCCGACGACGTGCCGGAACCGCTGGTGCTCAACAAGGTCGACGTCGCACCGCCGGACTGGGTGACCGCGCTGTGCCGTGCGCACCCCGGCGCGCACCCCGGCGCGCGGACCGTCTCCGCGTTGACCGGCGAGGGCGTGGCCGAGCTGCGCACCGATCCGGCCAGGTGCCCGGGCACCCGCGAAGCCCGTGGGACGACCGCGCGACAGGGGGGAACCGGTGGTTGACGAGGGGACGTCGCCCCGACCGGGCGAGGACGAGGGCGGCGGGACGACCGAGCGGGTGCACGGCTACCTGGCAGAGCACCGGGACCGGGTCGTCGAGGAGCTGACCGGCTGGGTGCGGGTGCGCTCGGTCGCGGGGGAGCCGGAGCACGACGTCGACCTGACCCGGTCGGCGAAGTGGCTCGCCGGGGCGTTGCGGGACACGGGTTTCCCCGTGGTCGAGGAGTGGGGGGCGACGGGCCGGCCCGCGGTGTACGCGGAGTGGTGCGAGGCGCCCGACGCGCCGACGGTCCTGGTCTACAGCCACCACGACGTGCGCGCCGCCAAGGACTGGCAGTGGGAGGAGACGCCGCCGTTCGAACCGACCCTGCGCGACGGCCGCCTCTACGGTCGGGGCACCTCCGACGCCAAGGGGCAGGTGCTGGCCCACCTGTGGGGCGTCCGGGCGCACCTGGCCGCCACCGGGCGCACCGCCCCGGCGGTGAACCTCAAGTTCCTGGTCGAGGGCGAGGAGGAGGCCGGGTCACCGCACTTCGCCCAGGTGATCGAGGAGCACCGCGATCGGCTCGACTGCGATCTGGTGGTCTTCTCCGACACCGTGCTGTGGCGGGCCGACCACCCGGCGATCTGCACCAGCGTGCGGGGCATGCTCGGCGCGCACCTGGAGGTGCGCGGTCCGCTGCGCGACGTGCACAGCGGCGCGGTGTCCGGACCGGCGCCCAACCCCGCCGAGAAGCTGTCCGGGCTGCTGGCGCGGCTGCACGACGAGAAGGGCCGCGTCACCCTGCCCGGGTTCTACGACGCCGTGGCCGAGGCCTCCGAGCGCACCAAGGCCGACCTGGCCGCGCTGCCGTTCAGCGACGACGACTGGCTCACCAGGTCGGACACCCGCAGCATCGGCGGTGAAGCGGGGTACACGGTGCTGGAACGGCTGTGGACCCGACCGGCCGTCGAGGTGCTCACCGTGGTCGCGGGCGACCCGGTCGGACCACCGACGGGCGCGATCCCCTCGGTCGCCGCCGCCGACCTGAGCATCCGCACCGTGCCGGACCAGACGGTCGCCGACGTGGCCGACCAACTGCGGCGCTGGGTGGCGGACAACATCGGCGACCGCGTCGACTACGAGCTGACGGTCTCGGAGGAGGCCGGCCAGGAGCCGTACCGCACCCCGGAGGACCACCCCGCGCTCGACGCGCTCGCGGCCGCCGTGCACGAGGGGTTCGGCTCACCGCCGGGCCGGATGGGCAACGCGGGCGGCGGGCCCGCCGAACTGCTCGCCCGCACCCTGGACGCGCCGGTGGTGTTCTTCGGCACCGGGCTGCCCGAGGACCGGTGGCACGACAGCGACGAACGGGTATCGGTCGACGTGCTGCTCGCCGGAGCCGCCACGCTGGCCCGCCTGTGGTCGCGGCTCGCGGCGCTGCACGAGCGCCGCTGACCGGTCCGGCACCCCCCGTGCGCCGTCCGCGGTCCGAGTGGGGTCGCGTGCGCCCGGGAGCGGTGTTCCGGTGGCCCGCGGGAGATCGCCGGAAGAAGAACGGCCTCCGGTCGCGCTGGGGGAGGCGGCGACCGGAGGCGGCAGCCCCTGGCCGCTCTGGGGGGAGGTGAGCGGTCGGGGCGGGTTGAGGGGTCGGCACGGCGGTCGCCTCTCGGCGAGTGGCTCGACGCGGCTCCAGCCGAACGGTGTTCCGCGAAGGCTCTGGGTGAGGCCCGGGGACACGGACCGCACCGACCACCCCGTACAACGGCACGGCACGTCCCGGTGTTCCCCTTCCGAAGTGCTCTGCCTCACCTGTCCGGGGCGACTCGACCGCCGCTGCCGATGATGTCGTCGACGAAGCGCTGGGCCAGGTCGCGGAGCTTGACGTTCTCGCGCTGGGAACGGTCGGCCGGCATCGCGAACGCCTCGTCCGCGCTGATCCGGTGCACCGCCATGACGATCCCCTTGGCCTGGTCGATGACCGCACGGCTGACCAACGCCTGGCCCAGCTCAGCCGCCTGCCGGCGGGCCCCCTGGTAGCGGCGGGCATTGCGCAGCGCCGCCTCCGCGGCGGTCGTGTACAGCTCCAGCACGGCCGCGTCGAGCTCTTCGAACCCGCGCTCCCGCCCGCCGTAGAGGTTGAGCGAACCCGTCCACTCCTCGTCGACGCGCAGCGGGGCCGACAGGTAGCAGGCGACGCCCGACCTCGCGGCCACCTCCGAGAACACCGGCCACCGGTGCGACGTCGCGCTCACCGTCGCCTGCACGACCCGGCCCGCCCGACCGGCCTCCAGGCAGGGCCCCTCGCCGGTGCGGTACTGCGCGGAGTCCACGTCCAACGCCCGCCGCCCGGTCGCCGCCGCGGTCGTCGGACCGTCCCGGCCCAGCAGGGTCACGCTCACCACGTCAGTCCCCGGGACCGCCCGGGCCACCTGCCGGCAGACCTGGTCCAGGACGGTCGACAACCGCTCCTCCTGGTCCAGGACCGCGGACAGCTCGGCCAACGCGCCCGTGACCTCGTCGAGCCGACGGGCCAACCCGCTCGCGACGTGACCACCGGCCTCATCCCACTGCCCGTCCATCGCCCAGCCTCCTCCGCACCGGTCACCGCCGGCCCGCTTCGCCCACCCACTCTTTCCCTCGCCCATCCCCGTCACACCTGCCGGCACGAACCTCCGGCGGTTTTCCGCGGCACCGGCGAACCGGGGGTTTCGCCGCTCCGTGCGGGGTACTGAACCAGTGCGTCGAGCAGCCGGCGCGTTCACCCGGTGGTTGAGCGAAGGCGGCGACGCAGGATGGAATCGCGGTTCAACGGCTTTGTGGTCAGGGCGCTCCACGGCTACGCGCGGTCGGTCACCCGGGAGTTGGGGCTCGCCCCCGAGCGGTCGTACGTGCAGGTCGAGGGGATCGCGACCGTGTTCCTGGAACTCGACCGGAGGCTGCCGGCCTTCCCGGACCGCGAGGCGGCGCTGCTGTGGGACGAGCGCAGCGGCTGGGCGGCGGCGGTGGAGACGCACAGCGGCGAGGACCTGATCGTCCAGTCGTGGTTCGGCTCGGACCTCCTCCCCGGGCCGCGGGCGGTGGCCCGTTGGGTCGACGCGCTGTTCCGGGGCGAACGGGGTGCCCGCACCGGGTACGGGCCGACCGGCGAGGCGCCGTCGGACCTGGCCGGTCGACTGGCGCCGTACGCCACCGCGACGCCGGGCCCGCTGCCCCGGGTCGCGTGAGCCGGTGGTCGACACCGAACACCGGGGACCGGGGAAGGACCGGGACCGGCGACGGACGACGCCGACCTGACCGGGTGGTGACCGGGTTGGGCGCCCCTGTGCCGGGTACGCGTTCGGCGAACCCGTCGCCCGGCCGGGTGCGCGACGCGCCACCCGGCCGCGACCACCCACACCCCGGCGCGGGACGGACCCGACCGGGACGAGGAACGCACGGAGGTCACGATGTCCGCGTACACCACTCGTGAACGGCTGGAGGAGTGCCTGGAACAGGTCGACTTCCCCGCGGGCAAGGACGAACTCGTGAACGCCGCGCAGGAGCGGGGCGACGAGGTCACGGCGCGGGCGCTGCGCGCGATCCCGCCGGTCGACTACGCCAACCCGGCCGAGGTCGTCGCCTCGGTCCGCTTCGACGACGACACCACCCGCGCCGACCCCAGCGGCCGTTGACCCCGTCCGGACCACGGAGGTCCCGGGCGGCACGGAGTCGAGTGGCGCGGTGGGCGACAGGACCTCATAGTCGGGTCACGCCGCGTTCCCGCCGTCCTCGGGACGTGGTCGAACGAGTGGAGGTGGAGTGCGACATGCCCGATCCCGGCAGCCACGCCTACGACGTCCGGCGCACTCGGCTGCGCGCCGACCTCGACGACCACGGGGTGCCCGACCAGCACGCCGACGCGGCGGCGAACGAGCGGTTGCAGCGCGACCACCCGCCGCGCCCGGCGGGTGAGCGGGCCGCGGGGCCGGCGGGCGGTGGCGGCGGTCCGGAGGCCGACGGCGGCCTGGGCCTGCGCAGCCCCGCGTTCAGCGACCACACCCTGATCCCCGACCGGTACTCCCGCGACGGCGGTGACACCTCGCCGCCGCTGGTGTGGTCGGACGTGCCGGCGGGCACGGAGGAGTTGGCGCTGCTGTGCGAGGACCCGGACGCTCCCGGTGGGACGTTCACGCACTGGGTGGTGACCGGCATCCCGGCCGACGCGACGTCCGTCGAGGAGGGGTCGGTCCCCGCCGGCGCGGTGGTCGGCCGCAACGGCTACGGCGAGCCCGGCTGGGGCGGTCCGCGGCCGCCGGTGGGCGACGAACCGCACCGCTGCTTCTTCCGCCTGTTCGCCGTGGACCGGCCGCTCGGGCTCGGCGAGGGCGTCACGGCGGACGACCTGCGCGCCGCGGTCGAGGGCCGGGTGCTGGCCGCCGGAACCCTGGTCGGCCTGTTCGGCCGCTGACCGGCACGTCCCGAGAGGAGTGGTGATGACCGAGGCGAACCCGACCGGCACGTCCTGGCGGGAGTGGCCGCGGTGGATCGGCGAGCAGGCCCGGGAGGTGGTCGAACTGGTCGAGGGCGGCGAGTCGGTGCGGGCCGTGGACGCCCTGGACCGGATCATCGCCGACCTCGACGACCGGCGGGCCCTCCTCGCCGATTCGGCCAACGCCCTGGACTGACCGCTCGCCGGTCACCCCGTCGTCGGACGCGCGGTTGGCGCGGTGGTGCGCGGGTACTCGACCGGGACGTCAAGCAGTCGGCGCTCCCCCAGCGTCGAAGGGCGACGTCATGGCCCACGCACACCTCCTCGACCGCGGCGCGGTCGTCACCTACCTCGATCCCGACGTGTTCGCCCCGTCCGCTTTCGGGCGCGGCGTCGTCGTGGGACCGGTGCTCGTCGATCCCTTCACCGAACGTGCCTGGGTGCCGGTGCTCCGGCCCGATCGCACCACCCTCGTGCTGGACATCGCGAACATCATCGAAGTGGTCCCCGGTCGCGGGAGGCGGGGCGACCCGAAGCCCGCCTGACCGCTCGGACCGGTGGCCCGCGGGTACCGGCGGCGTCGAGCGGGTCACGGGTCACCCGACGGCGGGCTCGTGGAGCGGCGTCCTTCGTGGAGCGGCGGCACGACGTGGCCCGGCTGTGAAGCTCACCACCTCCGCGGCCGATGGGTCCGCGCGATGTCCCAGCCGCTGCCCGAATATCCCCGTACGTTCGGGCAGCCTCACTTTCGCCCGGAGCGGCGCGCGTGCCATTGTGCGGCGGAATCGCACGAGGGGACGGAGCGGGGCATGCGACGACGGGCGCTGCTGGGGCGCGACGCGGAGCGCCGCGCGCTGGCCGACCTGGTCGAACAGGCCGCCTCCGGGGCGGGCGGCGCGGTGGTCGTCCTCGGCGCCCCCGGGATCGGCAAGTCGGCGCTGGTCGCCGAGGCGGCGGCGCGGGCCGCGGACCGCGGGACCCGGGTGGTCACGGCCGTGGGGGTGCAGTCCGAGGAGGACGTTCCCTGCGCCGGCCTGCACCAGCTGGTCCACCAGCTGCGGGACGGGATCGACGCGCTGCCCGGACCGCAACGCGCCGCGCTGCGCGCGGCCGTCGGGCTCGTGGACGAGGCCGTGCCCGACCTCTACCTCGTCGGCCTGGCCGCGCTGACGCTGCTGTCGGACGCGGCGGTGAGGGCGCCGCTGCTGGTGGTCGTCGAGGACGCCCACTGGATGGACCGGGCCAGCCTCGACGTGCTCGGGTTCGTCGCGCGGCGGATCGAGTCCGACCCCCTCGCCCTGGTCGCCGTCACCCGCGGCCTGGACGACCGGCTCGGGGGCGCCGGGCTGCCCGTGCTGCACCTGGACCCGTTGACGGACGAGGTGTCGGGCGAGCTGCTGGACGCGGTGGCCCCCGGCCTGGGGCAGCAGGTCCGGCGGCGGCTGCTGGCGGAGGCGGCCGGGAACCCGCTGGCGTTGACCGAGCTGCCGGTGGCGCTGCGGTCGATCGGCGGGGCGTACGCGCTCACCCCGGGCCCGCTGCCGCTGACCGAGCGGCTGGAGCGGACCTTCACGGCACGGGTCTCCCGCCTTCCGCCCGCCACCCGGGCGGTCCTCCTCCTCGCGGCCCTCAACGGTGACGGCACGATGGACGAGTGCCTCGCCGCCGCTTCCCTGGTGCTCGGGACGGCGGTCGACGTCGCCGCCCTCCAACCGGCGGTCGACGCGGGCCTGGTGGAGCCCTGGGGGCTGGTCTTCCGGCACCCGCTCGTCCGCTCGGCGATGCACCACGCCGCGACCGCCGCGGAACGGCAGGCCGCGCACGCCGCCCTCGCCTCCGGGCTCCGGGGGCAGCCCGACCGGCAGGCGTGGCACCGCGCCGCCGCCACCGCCGGGCCCGACGAGGACGCGGCGCGGGACCTGGACTCCACCGCCGGCCGGGCCCTGCGGCGGGGCGGTGTCGCCGCGGCCCTGGCCGCGCTGCGGCGGGCGGCGGAGCTGACCGCGGACCCGTCCGCCCGCGCGGACCGGCTGCTGCGCGCGGCCGAGCTCGCGCTGGAGTCGGGCCAGTGCGACGTCGCGGCGCGCCTGCTGGCCCGGGCGCGGTCGCTGGACCTCTCGGTCCGGGACCAGGGCCGGGCGGCCTGGGTCGGCATCGCCCTGGTCGAGGGGTCGGCGCGGGGCGAGGGCACCGCGACCGCCGAGCTGGCCGAGCTGGCCACCGGGATCGCCGCCGGTGGCGAGCCCGTGCTGGGGCTGCGCATGCTGTGGGGCGCGGTCCTGCACTGCTTCTGGGGGGAACCGGGTCCGGCCGCGCGCCGACGGGTCGCCGAGGCCGTCGACCGGATGCCCGTGGACGCGGACAACGCCGACCTGGTGGCCCTGCGGGCGTACTGCGCGCCGGTCGAGCGCGGGCGGGCCGTCCTCGAATGCCTGGCCGGTCAGCTGGAACGGTCCTCCGAGGACGCCGAAGGGGACCAGCTCCTGGGCGGTGCCGCGGTGACGGTGGGCGCTCCCGCCCTGGCGGGCCGGCTGACGGCGCGGTCGCTGGACGCCCTGCGGGCGCAGGGCCGCCTGTCGATGCTGGCCCGCGCCCTCTGCGTCCAGGCGGGGAGCGCCGCGCGCCTCGGTGACGTGCGCGCCGGTCACCTCGCCGCCGAGGAAGCCGCCGAGCTGGCCCGCGAGACCGGTCAACCCCTCGTGCACGCGATGGTGCACGCCATCCGCGCGCAGCTCGCCGCCGTCTGCGGCGACCCGGGGGCGGAGGCGTGGGCGGCGGAGGCGGAGCGCACCGCCCTCCCCGGCGGCGCGCGCCCCGCGCTGGCCATCGTCCAGATGGCACGCGGGCAGGCGGCCCTCTGCCAGGGGCGCTACGGCGACGCCTTCGGGCACCTGCACCGCGTCTTCGACCCGGCCGACCCCGCCTTCCACCCCTGGCTGCGCTTCTACGGGGTCGCCGAACTGGTCGAGGCGGGCGTGCGCAGCGAGTCGGCGGACGCGGCGCGGGACGTCCTGGCGGAACTGGCCCCGCTCGAAGAGCGCACCCCGTCCCCCGCCCTGCTCTGCGGGCTGCGCCTCGCCCGCGCCCTGCTCAGCCCGCCGGACGCCGCCGAGCCGCTCTACCGGGCGGCCCTCGGCGCCGTGCCCGTCGACTGGCCGTTCGAGCGGGCACGGGTGCAGCTCGCCCTGGGCGCGTGGCTGCGCCGGCACCGGCGGCCCGCCGAGTCCCGCGTCGTCCTCCAGGCCGCGCGCGAGGTCTTCGACGCGCTCGGCGCGTCGGCCTGGGCGGACCGGGCGCGCCAGGAGCTGCGCGCCGCGGGCACCTCCTCCCCCCGCCAGGACCCGGCCGCCGTCGACCGGCTCACGTCGACCGAGCTGCACGTCGCCCAGCTCGCCGCGCAGGGGCTGACGAACCGGGAGATCGGCGAGCGGCTGTACGTCTCGCCCAGGACGGTGAGCACCCACCTCCAGCGGATGTTCCCCAAACTGGGCGTGACGTCCCGCGGCGAGCTGGCCGCGGTGCTGCCGACACCGTGACGTACGCCGAAGACGTCGTCCGACGGACGCGACCGGTCCCGCCCGGTCCCTAGGTTCGTGCCGTGCCCGATCCGCACGCGGCGGACGGGCGGGAAGGCACCATGGGAACCATCACCGTCGGCACCGAGGGCTCGACCGGCGTCGAGCTGTACTACGAGGACCACGGCTCCGGCCAGCCGGTCGTCCTGATCCACGGCTACCCGCTGGACGGGCAGTCGTGGGAGAAGCAGACCGACGCGCTGGTCAAGGCCGGCTACCGGGTCGTCACCTACGACCGCCGGGGCTTCGGCCGGTCGAGCAGGACCATGACGGGCTACGACTACGACACCTTCGCCGGTGACCTGAACGAGGTGCTCACCCAGCTCGACCTGAGCGACGTCGTCCTCGTCGGCTTCTCGATGGGTTCGGGCGAGGTCGCCCGCTACCTCGGCACCCACGGCTCGCAGCGGGTGGCGAAGGCGGCGTTCCTCGGCGCGCTCCAGCCGTTCCTGCTCCAGGCGGAGGACAACCCGGCGGGCGTGCCGCAGTCGGTGTTCGACGGCATCGCCGAGCAGGCCGAGGCCGACCGCTACGCCTGGTACGAGAACTTCTTCGTCGACTTCTTCAACACCGACGAGACGCTCGGGTCCCGCCTCAGCGAGGCCGCGCTCCGGGCGAACTGGACCACCGCCATCGCCTCGGCGCCCGTGGCGGCGTACGCGTGCGTCCCGGCGTGGCTGACGGACTTCCGGGCCGACGTGGAGCGCATCGACGTGCCGTCGCTGATCCTGCACGGCACCGCCGACCGCATCCTGCCGATCGACGCCACCGCCCGCGAGTTCCGCCGCCGCCTGCCCGACGCGCGCTACGTCGAGGTCGACGGCGCCCCGCACGGCCTGCTGCTCACCCACGCGGCCGAGGTCAACGCCGCCCTGATCGCGTTCCTCGCGGACTGAGGACGGACATGCACACGCTCACGCACCGCGTCACCGCACGCACCACCGCCCTGCTGGCCGTGCTCGCCGCCGTCGCCGGGTTCGCCCTGCTCGGCACGTCGGACGCGGGGGCCTCCCACCCCGCGGCCCCCCACCCGGCAGCCGGGCGGAAGCCCACGATCGTCCTCGTCCACGGCGCCTTCGCGGACGGCTCCAGTTGGAACCCCGTCATCGAGCGGTTGCAGCGACGCGGCTTCACCGCCGTCGCCGCGGCCAACCCCCTGCGCGGGGTCCGCGCCGACGCCGATGCCCTCGACGCGCGCCTCGCCGGCGTCGACGGGCCCGTGGTGCTCGTCGGCCACTCCTACGGCGGTGCCGTCATCACCAACGTGAAGGCGCGTGCCCCGAAGGTGAAGGCGCTGGTGTACGTCGCCGCCTTCGCCCCCGCCGAGGGCGAGGCCGCGGCGCAGCTCGCCGGGAAGTACCCCGGCAGCACGCTGGGCGGGACGCTGGCACCGGTCCCGCTGCCCGACGGCTCGCAGGACCTGCACATCGCGCCCTCGCTCTTCCGGCAGCAGTTCGCGGCCGACGTCCCGGCGCGGGAGGCCGCCCTCATGGCGAGCACCCAGCGCCCCATCCGGGACGCCGCCCTGAACGAGGCGTCCGGCGCCCCCTCCTGGGCGGACACCCCCTCGTGGTTCCTGCTGGCCGGCGCCGACAAGAACATCCCCCTGCGGGCGCAGGAGTTCATGGCCGACCGGGCCGGCTCGCGCGCCACCGTGACCGTCAGGGGTGCCTCGCACGCCGTGGCGGTCTCGCGTCCGGACGCGGTCGTCGACCTCGTCGTCCGCGCCGCGGGCTGACCCCTCTCCCCCGGCCCCGCGATCGGCGGGGCCGGGGTGCGCCACGTGACGTGGAAGCGCCCGACGGCGGTCAGGTCCCCGGGCAGCCCGAGCACCGCGTGCGACTCCAGCGCTACCCGGTCGTCAGGGGACTGCCCGGCAGCCGGTTGCCGGGCGCTTCCGGGTCGGTGCCGAGGTAGAACTCCTCGATGGCCGTGCGGAACTCGGCGTGGCTGATGCTGCCGCTGCCGTCGCTGTCCAGCGCGCGCACGAGCGCGTTGACGATGCCCAGGACGAGGTGCTCGAAGTCGGGGTGCGTGAGCCGGCCGTCGTCGGTGTGGTCGAACCAGTCGAACAGGATGGTGAACTTCCGCTCGGTGATGTCGTGCGACACGGGTCGGCCTCGTCTCGGTGGATGGCGTTCGCGGGTTCTCGGCCCGGAGGAATTCGGTGCGAGAACCCGGTCCAGGGCCTGCCGAATACCGGGGACGAGGAAAACGCAGGAGGGCGATGCACCCGGGTCATCCGGCGTGGACCACGGTTCCCGGTGCTCGGCGACGATGCGGGCGATGTCCGAGGTCACCGGCTCCTCCGCCGACCCGAGGGGAAGCGGGGTCGCGAGGGCGTGCGGACCACCGGTGGACGGTCATCGGCCTGCGACCGGGACGTCGTTCCGCCCGGTGAACCGCGCACCGCGAATACGGGACCCGAATGCGTCCGACCGACCGGACACCCCCATCAGGGTCGTTGGACCCGTGTATTCACCAGAGCGCGCCGGGGTCGCGGTGTCGGTCACGGTGGCGGAGCGGCCTGCGGCACGGCGCACACCCGTCGGCACCCGCACCCGTTTCAGGTTCCACTGTGGACGGAGACGGCCGGTTCGGGGCCGGTCACCGCGATCCGTGCGAGCCGGGGCGCGCCCGGTCGTCTCGACAGGACGGCCGGCCGCGGCGGGCGCAGCGCGTCGCGGCCGCGGCGGTACCGGACGTGGTCGCGTCAGCCCGCCGCGCCGGCGGCCGTGCCGCCCGTCCGCGCGACCAGGCTGAGCGGGCGCATGTCGGTCCAGTTGGCCTCGACGTGGTCCAGGCACGCCTGCCGGGCGTCCGGGCCGAAGACGACCGCCCACCCCTGCGGCACCTCGGCGAAGGCCGGCCACAGGGAGTGCTGGCCCTCGTCGTTGGTGAGCACGTGGAACGTGCCGTTCTCGTCGTCGAAGGGGTTGGTCGCCATCGGGGAACTCCTCCTCGTTTTAGGTGAGCCTAACTTAACAAACCGGGCGGTAGAAGTGGTGATCGACCGTGCCGAACCCCCATTGGTACCCGACTCATCCACGACAGCGTTGGGCTGAACGGTGCAACCAGGTGTGAGGTGAGCGCGAACCGGGCAATCAGGGGCGATGATCGATCCCCGTTCCGACCCCACCCCCGCGTCCGGTCCCGACGGGCCCCGCGAGGGCCGCAGACCCGGTTCCGCCACCCCCGCCCCGGCCGTCCCGCCGGCGGGTCGCGATCGGGAGGCGACGGTTCCGCAGGAGGAGCGCGGCGCGGACGGCCACGCCAAAGCCGGCCGGACCACCGACCAGGTGCCGATCGACACCTCGGTGGTCTGCGACGACCTCGCCGCCGTGCGCCACCACATCGGCGAGGCGCTGCACGCGCACGACGAGGACTTCATCCTCGACGTGCAGTTGGTGGCCACGGAACTGGCGTCCAACGCCTGCGACCACGCCGACGACCCGAGGTACCTGCTCCTGCGCCGCGAGGTCCACCCGGACCGCGGCCCCGAACTGGTCGTCGAGGCCCGCGACGCCACCCCCGACCGCGACCCCGTCGTCGGCTCCTCCAGCGTCAACGCCACCAGGGGCAACGGCATGAAGATGGTCGAGACCATCTGCAACGACTGGGGCGTGCGCCACGAAGGCGACCTGAAAGTCGTGTGGGGCCGCATCCCGATCCCCCGCTGACCCACCGGCGGTGCGTCCCCCTTCGGTCGACCCGGACCAAGGGGTCCGCGCGCTATTCCACACGGGATGGGTCGAGGTCCGGCTTGTCGAGTGCAATTCCGCAGACCGATCGCCTTGACGACGTCGATGGGTGGTCGCTACTGTCGGAAACGGGTGAGCCACTCTGCGCAATTCAATTATCGGGGTGTCTGGGGGTCGTATGTCGCTGTTGCGCCCTGATGAGCTGTACACGGATGCGGTGGCGTACAAACTGTTCCGCTCGGCCCTCGAACAACTCCCCTGGAATGTCGGCGAAATCCTTTCCCGGAAGCCGGGCGAACGCGACGACCGGCGCGCCGAATTGGGGTGGCGACTCGCCTCGCGCAGTTACTACGCCGAACAGGCGGGACTGGTCACGGCGGCCGCCCTGGCCGCCGAGACCGACGACGTCGCCTACCGGTTCGACATGGCCGCCGCCGCCGCGGACGAGGCCCGGCACGCGGACGCCTTCCTGCGGTACGCCGAGCACGTCGGCGGGTCGGCGGAGAACTGCGTGGACGAGATCTCGCCGCTCGACGACCAGCTGACCAGCCTCCCCTACCTGGGCAAGGCCCTGGCCCACACGGTCCTGGAGGGCTTCGCGGCCGACGAGTTCCTGCTGCTGAAGCGGTACTTCCGGGACGACGGGCTCAGCGAGATCTACCACTACGTGCGCCGCGACGAAACGCGACACGTGGCCGTCGGCGTCAGCTACCTCGCCCGCGCGCTCCGCGACGAGCGCGTCCGCGAGGAGTACCGCGAGCACAGCCGGGAGTGGCTGGAGGTCTGCCGTCGGTACGCCGACGTGGAGGACCTCGCCGACATGATCGCCGGTCTCACCGGTCAGAACCCCGCCGTGCTCGCCCGCTGGTTCCGCACGCGCCACCGCAACAGGATGTCCGCGATGAACCTCGTCGTCGGAGGGGGGTGAGGAGATGAAGATCAAGCGCGTGCCGATCAAGGACAGGACCAGGGGCGTGTGCCGCTACGTGGTGCGCACCAGTCTGCCGAACAGCGAAACCCGCTGATCCGGCGTGAAGGGTGGGAGCACCCTTCACACCGGTGCTCCCACTTGCACCGAACACCAATCGGGCCGAGCGGAACGGAATGCGATGACGGACGACGTGCTGCTCGTCTCCATGCCCTGGCAAGCCCTCGAATCCCCGTCGCTCCCCTTGGGGCTGTTGCGCTCGGTGTGCCGGAGAGAAGGTCTTCCGGTGCCGGCTTCGTACCACGGCGGGGTGAAGTGGTGTGAGCACCTGATGACGGAGACCGACGAGGAGATCGGTGTGAAAGAATACACCGACATCGCCGAGAACGGGCTTTTCGACGGCATCGGCGACTGGGTGTTCACCGGTGTGCTGCACGGCGACCCGGATTTCGGGGTGCGTGACTTCGCGGAGTACGCGGCGGGGCGGCAGATCGACTTCCCCCTGGTGAGCCGGATGCGGGAGCACGCGGAGGCGTTCATCCACCGGACGGCCGACGACGTCCTGGCGACGCGGCCGAGGGTCGTCGGTTTCACCACCACCTTCATGCAGAACGTGCCCAGCCTGGCGCTGGCCAAGCGGCTCAAGGAGCTGGACCCCGGTCTGGTCGTCGTGTTCGGCGGCGGCAACTGCGACGGCGACATGGGTGTCGCGCTGCACCGGAACTTCGACTTCGTCGACTTCGTCGTCCGGGGCGAGGGCGAGCACGTGTTCCCGCAGCTGCTGCGGGCGCTCGACGGCGACGGCGACCTGGCCTCGGTGGCGGGGCTGTGCTGGCGCGAGGGCGGCGAGCGGCGGGTGAACGCGGCGACGGGCCGCCCGGTGCTGCCGGACGACCTGCCGGTGCCGGACTTCGACGACTGGTTCGAGGTCCTGGAGGGGTCACCGGTGTCGGCCTACGTCGAGCCGCAGCTGGTGGTGGAGACCTCGCGCGGCTGCTGGTGGGGCGAGAAGCACCACTGCACGTTCTGCGGGCTCAACGGGTCGCTGATGAAGTTCCGGGCGAAGACGGCGGAGCGGGCGATCGGCGAGATCACCGAGCTGGTCTCGCGGCACAAGGTGCTGGACATCATCACCGTCGACAACATCATCGACAACAGCTACTTCAACACCGTGCTGCCCGCGGTGGCGGAACTCGACTGGGACCTGAGGATCCACTACGAGGTCAAGTCCAACCTGACCACCGAGCAGATCGCCCGCTGCAAGGACGCGGGGATCGCGCACATCCAGCCCGGTATCGAGTCCCTCGCCTCGCCGGTGCTGCGCATCATGGACAAGGGCGTCTCGGGCGTCCGCAACGTCCGCACGCTGCGCGACTGCGAGTCGGCGAGCCTGACCGTGTCGTGGAACTGGCTCTACGGCTTCCCCGGCGAGCGGGCGTCGGACTACGCGCCGGTGGTGTCGCAGCTGCGCTCCCTGCACCACCTGCAACCGCCGGCGAACGCGGCGCGGATCCTGCTCGAGCGGTTCAGCCCCTACTTCGAGAACCCCGCGCTCGGCTTCCCGGAGCGGCGGCCCGCCCACCAGTACCGCTACCTCTACGACCTCCCCGACGAGGCCGTGCACGACATGGTGTACCTCTTCGACACGCCCGAGCAGGGGTTGACCGAGCAGGAGGTCGTGGACCTGCGCGAGGCGATCGGCGCCTGGATCAAGGCCTACCCGCACAGCACCCTCTCGGTCGTGGAGGACGGGGAAGGGCTCGTGCTCGCCGACCGGCGCGCCGGTTGGCCGGTCGCGGACCACCGCGTCGCCGAACCCGCCTTCGTGGCGGCCTACGGGCAGCTGGAGCACGGCCGGTCGTTGCCGGCGCTCGCGCGGCACCTGGTCGACGCGGGGCACGACGTCGACGAGCCGCGGCTGCGGGCCTGGGTCGACCGGATGGTCGGGCACGGGCTGCTGTTCACGGAGAACGGTCAGTACGTGGCGGTCGCGACCCGGCACACGCCGGTCAAGGTGATGACGAACTGACACCGCGGAGATCACCGGAAGGGGTTCGGATGGCCCACTCGCTCCCCGTGGCCGCACCAGCGCTGGCCGAGGTCCGCTCCCGCCTGCCGGAGCTGGCGCGCGCCGGCGTCCGGGACCTGGAGCTGACCGACCCGGTCGACGTGCTGCTGGACGGCCCGGAGTCGTCGCACGCGCTGCACCTGATCCGCGACGCCACCGGTTACGGCCTGCGGGTCGACTGGGCGCTGGGCGCGGCGCCCGAGGACACCGGGCACCTGCACCACCTGTTCCCGCCCTCGTCGTGGGTGCACGAGGGGTCGGCCGCGGTCGTGCGGGAGTGGCGGCAGTCGTACGACTTCGGCCAGTGCTTCTTCCGCATCGGACCGTCCTTCGTGACCGTCAAGGACGTCCGGCCGCACGTGGAGGGCGCCCGGATGGTCATCGAGGACCCGGACGCGGCCACGTTCGTCGCGCTCGCCGAGCACGGGGACACGACGAGCGCGGACGGGGAACACGCCGCCGCCGTCGCCGACCTGCGCGAAGCGGAGCTGTGCGTGGTGGGGGCCGGGGGCGTCCTGGTGCTGCCCTACCGCCTCCGCCGGTGGCCGGTACCCTTCTCCGCCATCTGATCCGCTCCGCCCGAGACGAGCCGCATGATCCCCCCTCTTCCCACCCTGGTCACCGCACGGGTGATCGGCCAGTTCGGTGACCGCTTCACCCTGCTCGCGCTGCCGATGTTCGCGATCTCCGAGGCGGGCGCGACGCCCGCCGAAGCGGCGCTGCTGTTCACCGCGTACGCGCTGCCCGGTGTCGCGGCGGCGTTGCTGGGCCCGTACTTCGACCGCAGCGACCGGCTCCGCTCCTGGTGCACGACGGCGGACCTGGCCCGGGGCGCGCTCCTGCTCGCCCTGGTGGTGCTCGCGCCGAACGCGGGGTCGCACGCGGGGTGGGTGCTGGTCCTGCTGCTGACGTTCGCCTGCGGCTGCTGGGCGGTCGTGTTCGACGTGGGGTTGCAGGGCTACCTGCCCCGCGCGATCCCGGCCGACCAGCTGCCCGCGGCCAACGGGTGGTTCGCCAGGGTCCAGGCCGTCGCCGACGTGGCGGGGCCGCCCGCCGCGGGCGCGGTGGTCGGTCTCGCCGGGGCGAACGTGGCGATCGCCGTCGACGCGGCCAGTTTCGTCGTGTCCGGCCTGCTGCTGCTCCTGCTGCGGGAACGGCCCGCACCGGTGAGCACGACGCGGGCGGCCACCCGTCTGGGTGAGTGGACGGCGGGGGTGCGGCACCTGCTGGCGGAGCCGCTGCTGAGGTCGGCGGTCGTGGTGATGCTGCTGCTCAACTTCGGCGGCGCGATGATCGGTGCGCTGTGGGTGGTCTACGCCACCGGGCCGTTGATGCTCGACCCCGCGACGCTCGGCGCGATCACCGCCGTCGGCGGGCTCAGCGCCCTCGCCGGCTCGGCGGTGGTGAGCCGGTTGTCCGACCGGTTCGGGCCCCGCA
Organism: Saccharothrix sp. DSM 118769; assembly: GCF_052936295.1. NCBI lineage: Bacteria > Bacillati > Actinomycetota > Actinomycetes > Pseudonocardiales > Pseudonocardiaceae > Saccharothrix > Saccharothrix sp. DSM 118769. The sequence continues at coordinate 5,931,140 of NZ_CP193627.1, forward strand.
ACAGCCTGGTGTTCGGGTTCGGCACCGCCTCGGTGGCGTTGTTCTTCATCCCCGCCGCCGCGTTGGGGATTCCCGTGGTGCTCCTCGCCGCGTTCCAGGTGCTGTTCTCCGCGAGCGCCGTGGTGGTCGCGGTCAACGCCGCGACCGTGCGCCAGCGGTGCACGCCCCCGGACCTCCAGGCGCGGGTGTTCGCGGCGATCCGCAGCTGCCAGGACGTGATCCTGCCGGCGGGCGGCGCCGTCGCGGCCCTGGTCGCCGCTGTGGCGACCACCCAGGTCGCCGTGCTGGTCGGCGCGGTCGTCGCAGCGGCGGCCATCCCGGCCGCGCTGCGGATCGCCCGGACCGGGGGCGCGGAGCGGGGCGAGGTCGTCCGGTCGTCCGAGGAGGGGCGCGGTGGTGGTGGCTGAGGGCGTGGTCGGCAAGCGGGTGCTGGTGACGGGCGGCACGACCGGGATCGGGTGGGCGACCGCCAGGGCGTTCCTCGCGTCGGGCGCCGAGGTGGTGGTGACCGGCAGGGACGCCGGACGGCTGGACCGCGCCGTCGAGGAGCTGGGCGGTGAGGTGCACGCGGTGCTCGCCGACCAGGCGGTCCTGGCGGACCTGGACCGGTTGGCGGTCGAGGTCCGCGACCGGGTCGGTCACCTCGACGTGCTGGTCGCCAACGCGGGCATCAGCCGGTCCGCGTTGCTGGGCGAGGTGACCCCCGAGGCGTTCGACGAAGAGGTCGCGGTCAACTTCCGCGGCACGTTCTTCACCGTGCAGCGACTGGCCCCGCTGCTCGCCGACGGCGCGTCGGTCGTCCTGGTGGGTTCCTGCCTCGACCAGCGCGGCGCGCTCGGGCAGAGCGTCTACGCGGCCACCAAGGCCGCGGTCGGCTCGTTGGCCAGGTCGTTCGCGGCGGAGCTGCGGGACCGGGGGATCCGGGTCAACAGCGTCGCGCCGGGTCCCACGTCCACCCCGATGTTCGACAAGTACGGCATCGAGCCGGGTGAGCTGGCGGCGATGAAGGAGGTCATCGCCCGCGACGTGCCACTGGGCCGGCTCGCCGATCCCGACGACATCGCGTCCGCCGTCCTCTTCCTGGCCTCCCCCGCCTCCTCGTACGTCACCGCCGAACAGCTGACCGCGGACGGCGGTTGGACCCGGCTGTAGGAGGGCCGCGCCGGGGGAACCGGCCGCGGCCCGTTCACGGGGTCGACGGGATCGGTGCGGCGGTTCGGGCGTCGCGTCCCCGGTCCTTTTGGGACGGTCGTGGGCGACGGACTTCACCGCGCTGCCGGAGGAGGTGGGTCGCGTCGTCCGGCGGCCACCCGTTCGAGGCGGCACTCCGGGCGCGGTCGCTGTCGGTGGTCACCGGACTCGGCCCCGGCGAGCCCGCGTTCGCCCGAGCAGTGGACGGGGAGCGCTGCCCCGCGCCGGTGGCGGCGGCGTGATCGGTCGGGAGCCGGGTCGCCCCGGTCCGGTGGTAGCTTCGCCGGACCGCCGCCCCGGACGTCCGCGGACGCCGCGACGGTGGTGGGAAAGCGATTACTCGGAGGTCGGGACGGCGTGCTGCTGAAGGTGGACGGGCTCGTCAAGGGGTTCGGCGAGCTGGTCGTGCTCGACGGCGTGGCTTTCGACCTGGACGCCGGTCGGGCCGCGGCCGTGGTGGGGCCGAACGGGGCGGGCAAGTCGACGTTGCTGCGGTGCGTGGTGGGCGCGGACGTCGCCGACGCGGGTCGGGTGCTGCTCGACGGCGTGGAGCTGGACGAGTCGGCGCCCGAGGTGCGGGCGGCGGTCGCGGCGGCGTTGGACGACGTGGCGTTCTTCCCCGACCTGTCGGTGGTGGAGCACCTGCGGCTGTACTCGTGGGCGCACCGCGCGGACGACCCGGACGCCGTGGTGGAGGCCGTGCTCGGCGAGCTGCGCCTGCTGGGTGCCGCCGACCAGTTGCCCGCGACGCTGTCCAGCGGTCAGCAGCGGCGCCTGGCGCTGGCGTCGTGCTTCGTGCGGCCGCGCCGGCTGCTGGTGCTGGACGAGCCGGAGCAGCGGCTCGACGTCGCCGGGCGGCGGTGGCTGGTGGACCGGCTCGTGGCGGAGAAGGAGGCGGGCACGGCGGTGCTGCTGGCCTCGCACGACGAGGAGCTGGTGACGAAGGTCGCCGACGTGCTCGTGGAGGTGGGCGGGTGAGCGCGTCACCCCTCGCACCGCCCCTCGCGCCGTCCGCCGCGTCGGTCAGGTCCGAGCTGCGGCGGTTGGGCCGGGTCCGCGACCCCAGGTCGTTCAGGCGGCGCGTGCTCGACTCCTCGGACGGGCTGTTCGGCGGCGCCATGGCGGTGGGGCTGGCCTGGGGCGGCCTGTCCGCGGTGCCCGACGCGGCCTCGGGGCTGCTCGCGTCCGGCGGCTCGACGCCGCTGCTGCTGGGCCCGGTGGCGCTGCTCGCGGTGGTGCTGGTGCTGAAGCTGCTGCTGGCGGTCGGGCCCGTCGCGGTGTCGTCGGCCGCCTCGTCGTGGCTGCTGGCGGCACCGGTGGACCGGCGGTCGTTGCTGCTCGGGCGGTTCGGCGCGGCGTTGGCGGCGGGCGCGGTCGGCGGCGGCCTGCTGTTCGCGGCGCTCGGGCCGTTCGCCGGGCGGGCGGCGGGTGTCGTCGCCGCGGCGGGGGTGCCGGTGGGGCTGCTGGTGGTGGGGGTGGCCGTGGTGCTGCAGCGCGACCCCGCGGCGGTGGTGTCGGCGCAGCGGTGGTCGCGGGTCGTCGTGGCGGTGGCCGTGGCGCTGGTGGCCGTCGTGCCGGCGCTGGGTCGCGGGTGGCTGCCCGCGGGGACGTGGTGGCCACCGGCCGCCGTCGTCGCGGTGGCGGCCGGCACGGTGGCGGTCGTCGTGGTGGCGGCCGTCGTGGCGACCGCGGTGGCGTGGCGGGGGTTGGGCGGGTTCACCCGCGCGGCGCTGACCGGTGGGACGCAACTGGTCGACGCGGCACGGGCGGCGGCGGTATGGCTGGACCCGGCGATGCTGGCCGACGTCCTCGCCGCCCGGCGGGCACGGGCGGTCGGGCGGGTGCGGTCCGGCGCCCTGCGCGGTGGGCGTGCGGCGGTGGTGCTGCGCGCCGAGCTGGTCCGGTTGCGGCGCGGCGGTGCCGCGGTGTCGACGTGGGCCGGGCTGGCGGTGGTGCCGTACGCGGCGGCGCAGGTGCTGCCCGGGGCCGCGGTGGGCGCGGTGCACCTGGTGGCGGCGTTCCTGGCGACCGAGCGGCTGGCGGCGGGGCTGCGCGCGGTGGCCCGGTCGGCGGCGCTGCGGCGGGCGCTCGGCGGGACCGACCGGGAGCAGCGGCTGCTGCACCTGGTGGTGCCCGCGTCGGGGGCGTTGGTGTGGTGCGCGGTGACGTTCCCGGCGTTGCCGGTGGCGGCGCCCGTGCTGGTGGTGGTGTCGGCGGTGGGCGCGGTGGCGGTGACCTACCGGATGGCGACGCGCCCGGACGTGGACTACGCCTCGGCGGGCGTGGTGGACACCCCGTACGGCCTCGTGCCCGTGAACGTCGTGCGGCAGGTGATGCGGGGCCCGGGTCTGCTGCTGGTGCTGGTCGTGGTGCAGGTCGCCGTCGTCACCGGGTAGGGCCCGACCGTTCGGCGGGTCGTCGTCGGCGGCGTGGTGGCGGCGGCGCTCTCGGTCACGCAGGCGGGCGGGGTCGTCGCTCCCGGTTTTCCGGCTATTCCACGTCATTTCGACATGACCGCGATCCTGCGCACCCGGCACGCGGGTTCGGGAGGCCGTATCCGGTCCTACGCCCAGGTCAGGGGGTCACCGGACGGTTCGGGGAATTTCGCGCCACGGTCCTGCGGACTACTCGTGACGACCGTTCGGCTCAATCTTTCCAAGTGGGTTGAGTTGATCGTGTGAAACGTGAACTATTGGTCCGGCATTGGGAGAATCGGTCCACCTCGGACAATCCTGGGGGCTTGGGGGGAACATGGCCGACGCGAGGACGCCTGTCGCATCGCCCGTGGCGCAGCGAGTGCGCTCGGTGATGCCGGGCATGGGGTGACCGCGATCCGGAGGGGTGCGGGAGCACGGTTCCGCTGATCGGCGACCCGTCGTCGGATCGGCGCGCCGGGCGGCGGCACGGTACCGGAACTGCGCGCGGCGATGGGGTGAAGCTGTTCGACCGGCGGCCCGGGGCGTTCCCCGGTGCGCACGCCACCCGTGGACGGCTGCGTCGCGCACACACCAGAATGGGGGCCTGAGTCCGTGAACGACGCATTCACCGACAGTCCTACCCGAGTCGTCCTGGCCGAGCGGAGGACGCTGTTCCGGATCGGAATGCGAAAAATCCTCGACGAGGCTCCCGGAATGGTGGTCACCCACCAGGTCGACACGTTCGACGGTCTTGCCAGGCACACCCGGGAACTGCCCGACGTGGTGGTGATCGGGTGCCTGGCGGACGTCCCGCGCGCACCGCTGGCCGTGCGCCGGTTCCTCGACAGCAGGCCCTCGGCGAACGTGCTGGTGGTGGACGACAACACCGCCCTGCCGGACGCGCCGCGCGTGGGCGTCCTGCCGTTGAGCTCCGGTCCGGACGAGTTCCTCAGCGCCATCCGGATGCTGGCCGCGGGGTACGCGTTCTACGCCGGGCCCGCGCCGCGCGCCGCCGAGCGCAGCGAGCCGCAGGTGGAGCGCATCACCCGCCGGGAAACCGACGTGCTGCGCCTGCTGGTGCACGGCCGGACCAACTCGGAGATGGCGCGGAACCTGTCGCTGACCGAGAGCACCGTCAAGTTCCACGTGCAGAACCTGCTCCGCAAGCTGCGCCTGCCCAACCGCGCCAGCGCCGTCGCCTACGCCTACGAGACGGGGCTGATCAACGTGGGTGAACTGTCCGACACCGTCCGGAGGCCGTGAACCTTGCCCAACCTGACCGACGTGCAACGCGGCGCCCTGGGTGCCGCGACCGCGATGTTCTGCGTGGGCACGCTGACCGGTGTCTCCCCCGCGCTGCACGACTACCCCGTCTACGGCGGGCAGGCCGTGCGCTACCTGGTCGGCGCGGTGCTGCTGCTCGCCGTGGCGCAGGTGTTCGGCAAGGGACCGGTGCGGCTCACCCGGCGCGAGGTGTTCTTCCTCGCGGCGCTCGCGCTGACCGGGCTGACCGCGTTCAACGTGCTGATCGTGGAGAGCACCCGGTTCGCGGACCCCGCGACCGTGGGCACCGTGGTGGCCGCCGTGCCGATCGTGCTGGCCCTGCTGGGGCCGGTGACGGAGGGCCGCAAACCCGCGCCCCGGGTGCTGACGGCATCCGTTGTGGTGGTCGCCGGGGTCGCGGTGACCAGCGGGTTCGGCGGCGGGTCGCCGCTGGGGCTGCTGCTGGCCCTGGGTGCGCTGGCGTGCGAGGCGGGGTTCTCCCTGTTGGCGCTGCCGGTGCTGGGCCGGCTCGGCGCGATCCGGGTGTCGGCGTACTCGGCGGCGATGGCCGTGCCGCAGCTGGTCGTGGTGGGGCTCGTCCTGGACGGACCGCACCTGGTGCGGGTGCCGACCGCCTCCGAGGCGCTCGCGCTGGGCTACCTGGCGGTGGTGGTCACGGTGTTCGCGTTCCTGTGCTGGTACACCTCGCTGCCGAGGCTCGGCGCCGACCGGGCCGGCCTGTTCTCCGGGTTCCTGCCGGTGGGCGCGGTGGTGTCCACGGTGGTGCTGGGCACCGGTCAGCCCCGGGTGGCCGACCTGGTCGGCGCGTGCCTGGTGCTGGTGGGGCTCGCGATCGGGCTGCGGCCCGCGCGCAGCGGGAAACCGGCACCGGTGTGAACTCCCACCAGGTGATCCAGCTCCTCCTCGCGCTGGCCGCGATCGTCGCGGTCGCCAAGGTGATGGGGTGGCTGGCGACGCGGCTCGCGCAGCCCGCCGTGGTCGGCGAGATCCTGGCGGGCGTGCTGATCGGGCCGACGCTGTTCGGCGGGGTGGTCTCGGACCTGGTGTTCCCGGCGGACATCCGGCCGATGCTGAGTTCGCTGGCCAACGTCGGGCTGGTCCTGTTCATGTTCCTGGTCGGCCTGGAGTTCAACCGGGACCTGCTGCGCGAGCGGTTCGGCACGATCGCGGCGCTGTCGCTGGGGTCCATGGTCACCCCGTTCCTGCTGGGGGTGCTGCTGGCGACCGTGCTGCGGCCCGACGACGACCGCCCGGCGTTCGCGCTCTACCTGGGCACGGCGATGGCCGTGACGGCGTTCCCGGTGCTGGCGCGGATGCTCGCCGACTGGGGCATGGGCCGCGACGGGGTCGGGGTGCTGGCGCTGGGCAGCGCCGCGCTGGGCGACCTGCTGGCGTGGTCGATGCTGGCGGTGACCATCGCGCTGCTCGGCTCGGGTGCGGGCGGGCAGTGGCGCCTGCCGCTGGTGCTGCTGCTGGTCCTGGTGAGCTTCCTGGTGGTGCGGCCCCTGCTGGCGCGGATCGCGGCCTCCGGGCGGGACGCGTTCGCGGTGGTGCTGATCGGCCTGCTCGGGTGGAGCGCGCTGACCGAGTGGATGGGGTTGCACTTCATCTTCGGCGCGTTCCTGTTCGGGCTCGTCATGCCGTCGGCGACGACCCTGCGGGCGGACGTGACGCTGCGCGTGGAGCAGGTCGGCAAGGTGCTGCTGCTGCCGGTCTACTTCGTGGTCGCCGGGTTCAACGTCGACCTGTCCCGCACCACCTGGTCGGGGTTCGCCGACTTCGGGCTGATCCTGCTGGTCGCGGTCGGCGGCAAGTTCGCCGGCGCGGTGGGCGCGGCCCGGTGGTGCGGGCTGGACTGGCGGGAGTCGGCGACGGTGGGCGCGCTGCTCAACACCAGGGGGTTGACCGAGCTGGTCATCCTCGGGATCGGCCTGCAACTGGGCCTGCTGGACCGCGACCTGTACTCGCAGCTGGTGCTGATGGCGGTGCTCACCACGATGATGACCGGGCCGCTGGTGAAGCTGCTGCGCCGGGGGGCCGCCCCGGTGGAGGTGGTCAGCTCGCCACGTCGGCGATGACCGGCCGCACCAGGTCGACCAGGCTCGCCGCGTCCACCTCGATGGTCTCGTCGTCCCGGCCGCTGCCGCAGTAGACCGTGCCCATGTCCGGCACCACCGTGTGGAACACGACCGTGCGGTCGGCGACCTCGGTCAGCGGGCTGATGCCGCCGGGGGCCATCCCCAGCTCGGCCAGGTCGTCCTCGCCGGCGCGGCGCAGCTTCGACCGCGGGACGCCCGCCGCCCTGGCGATCTTGCCGTAGCCCGCGGGGGTCAGCATCGGCAGGGACACCAGGACGAACCGGTCTCCCGTGCGGAACGCCAGCGTCTTGAGCAGCCGCTCGGCGGGCAGGTCCAGTTCGCGCTCGATGTCCTCGTACGTCCGGATCGGCGCGTGCGTGAAGGACGAGAAGGGCACACCGGCGGCTTCCAGGATGTGCGCGGGGGTCCGTCCGGTCATGGGCGCAGGGTATCGGAGCGGACCCCGTCCGCCGGCGCGCGGTGGCGCCGGCGCATCAGGCCGTGGAACACGAACCGCATCACCGGGTGCCCGGAGTCGGCGGTCAGCTCGCCGCGCTGGCGCACGATGCCGCAGTCCGCGCGGGTCAGCGAGGGGGTCGTGCCCAGCACGGTCATCCGCCCGACCAGCAGGTCGCCGGGCCGGACCGGCCGCAGCCAGCGCAGTTCGTCGATGCCCGGCGACACCTCCGCGGCCGATCCGCTGATCACCGAGTCGACGTAGAGCCGCATGAACGTGGCGGCCACCTGCCAGCCGCTCGCGATCACCGGCCCGCCCGCCGGGCCGAGGTGGATGGGCTGCGGGTCGTACTGGTGCGCGAACGAGCGGATCTCGGCCTCGGAGATCCGGCGGCTGCCCAGTTCGTGCACGTCGCCCACCCGGAAGTCCTCGAAGTACCGCACGTCACCTCCTCGCCGCCGCGCGCAGGCGGGGGAACAGCGCCAGCCCCGCCCCGCCGATGTCCGGCCGGTGCGCGGCCACCTCGCGCCGGGTCTGCCCGACCACCGGGCCGGTCATGAACGGGAAGTCCGTGCCGAACAGCACGTGCCCCGGCTCGGCGAGGGCGTCCACGCACGCCAGCGCGGCGGGCGCGGACGACTGCGCGGTCTCGTAGTACAGCCGGCCCAGCTCCTCCCCCACCGGGCCGTCCTGGCCGGGCAGCACCCAGGTGCGGGCCAGCTCCAGCCGTCCCGCCAGGAACGGGATGGTGCCGCCGCCGTGGGCCAGGACGAACCGGATGCGGGGGAAGCGGCGCAGCGCGCCGCGGAACAGCAGGTTGGCCACCGCCCGGGTGGTGTCCGCGACGAAGTCGACCAGCGGCGGCGGCACGGCGGCGGCGAAGTCGGGCGCGCCCGTGCAGGAGCACCGGTAGCCGGGGTTCGGGTGCACGAACACCACCGCGCGGCGCCGGTCCAGCTCCGCCAGCAGCGGGTCCAGGCCCGGGTCGCCGAGGACGGCGCCGTCGGCGAGGGAGGCGGGCAGCACCACGCCGTCCGCCCCCAGCACGTCGAACGCGTGCCCGACCTCGGCCAGCGCGGCGTCCAGGTCGGGCAGCGGCAGGGTGGCCAGCAGCCCGAACCGGTCGGGGTGCTCGCGCACCAGGTCCGCGGTCCACCCGTTGATCTGCCGCACCAGGTCCGCCGCGTCGGGCAGGACCAGCGCCGCGTCCGGCACCAGCACCGACAGCACGGCCGCGGCCAGGTCGTGCTCGGCCATCACCCGGAGGCTGTCGGCGGGGTCCCAGCGCGGCACCGGCACACCCGGCGCCATGTGCGTCACGCCGCGGGCGGCCAGCGCGTCGGCCAGCCGCCCGTGGTACGCGTGGTGGTGCACGTCGATCCAGTCCACCCCGGCGCCTCAGACCGTCCGGGCCGGGATCTTCGGCAGGTCGGCCAGCGCCGCGTCGACCTGCTCCTGCGGCACCTCGTAGTCCTCCAGCTGACCAGCCAGGAACGAGTCGAACGCGCCCATGTCGAAGTGGCCGTGCCCGGAGAACCCGAACAGGATGGTGCGGGCCTCCCCCGCCTCCTTGGCCGCGAGCGCCTCGGCGACCGCGCCGCGCAGCGCGTGCGACGACTCCGGCGCCATCACGAAGCCCTCGGCGCGGGCGAACCGCACGGCCTCGGTGAACACCTCGTTCTGGTTGTAGGCGACGGCTTCCACGAAACCCTCGTCGTGCAGCAGGCACAGCGTGGGCGCGTCGCCGTGGAAGCGCAGGCCGCCCGCGTGGATGGGCGGCGGCATGAAGCCGTGGCCCATCGTCTTCATGTGCAGCAGCGGGCCCAGGCCGGCGGTGTCCGGGTAGTCGTAGGCGTACCGGCCCCGGGTCAGGGTCGGGCACGCGGCGGGTTCGGCGGCGACGAACCGGGTGCCGCTGCGGGCGCCGGTCAGCGTGTCGGCCAGGAACGGGAACGTCAGGCCGGAGTAGTTCGACCCGCCGCCGACGCAGCCGACCACCACGTCCGGGTAGTCGCCCGCCATCTCCATCTGCCGCTTGGCCTCCAGGCCGATCACGGTCTGGTGCAGCACCACGTGGTTCATCGCCGAACCGAGGGCGAACTTGGTGTCGTCGTGGGCCAGCGCGTCCTCCACGGCCTCGCTGATGGCGATGCCCAGGCTGCCCGGCGACCCGGGGTCCTGCGCGAGGACGTCGCGGCCCGCCTGCGTGCGCGTGCTCGGCGAGGGGAACACCTCGCCGCCCCAGGTCTCCATCAGCGAGCGCCGGTGCGGCTTCTGCTGGTACGACGCCTTCACCATGTAGACGGTGACCTCGACGCCGAACAGGCTGCCCGCGAACGACAGCGCCGAACCCCACTGGCCCGCGCCGGTCTCCGTGGTCAGCCGCCGCACGCCCTGGCGGGCGTTGTAGAACACCTGCGGCACCGCGGTGTTCGGCTTGTGCGACCCGGCGGGCGACACGGCCTCGTACTTGAAGTAGATCTTCGCCGGGGTGTCGAGCGCCTTCTCCAGCCGGTCCGCGCGGTACAGCGGCGAGGGTCGCCAGATCCGGTAGACGTCCTGGACCTCCTCGGGGATGTCGATCCAGCGCTGCGGGCTGAACTCCTGCGCGATGACCTCGTCGGGCAGGAGGGGCTGGAGGTCGGCCGCGGTGATCGGTTCGCGGGTCACCGGGTGCAGCGGCGGCAGCAGCGGCTTGGGCAGGTCGGGCAGGACGTTGTACCACTGGGTGGGCATGTCGTCCTCGGACAGCAGGTACTTCTTCACGTCGTCGGTCCCCTCAGAACATCGGTGCCTGGCTCGGGGCGCGCAGGGTGCCCAGGTGCGGGTGCCACAGGTGGTCCGGGTTGTCCTCGACCTCGCGCGTGATGTCCCGCATGCGGGTCAGCGCGGCCGGTTCGCCGTCGCCGTCCCACACGTCGCCCTGGAGCATCCGCAGCACGTCCAGCCGGTAGCGGGGGTCGGCGACGAAGGCGGTGAACAGGATGTTGAGGCGGTAGTAGATCGAGATGAACTCGTACCAGTTGCTCACCGCCCGGCGCAGCTTGGTCTCGTAGCGGCCGAACGAGGGCTTGGTGAAGTCGCCGTGCTCGGCGGCTTCGAGGATGTCGTAGGACGCGATGCGGGCGCTGTTCATGGCGACGCTGACACCGCTGGAGAAGATCGGGTCCACGAACCGGGCCGCGTCGCCGACCATCAGCCAGCCGTCGCCGCAGACCTGCCTCATGGCGTAGCTGTAGTCGCCCTCGGGTTTGAACGGCCGGACCCGCTCGGCCTTGCGCAGCGCCTCGGCCAGCTCCGGCCGGGTCGCCACGGCCTCCTCGAAGAACGCCCCCCACTGCTGGTTCGCGGCGGTGAAGTGCTTCTTCTGGGTCACGACGCCGACGCTGGTGACGGTGTCGGTGATGGGGATCTGCCAGACCCAGGTGTCGGTGATCGGCAGGAAGTGGATGAAGATGAAGTCCGCCTGCTTGCGGTCCACCGCCAGCGCCGAGCGGTCCAGCCCGTCGAACCAGGTGTGGATGGCGTACTGGTTGAACACCGGGTCGGGCACCTTGAGCTTGAGCTGGCGGCCGAGCAGCGTGCTGCGACCGCTGGCGTCGACCACCAGGCGCACCCGGACGCCGACCTCGGTGCGGCCCAGGGTGAACACGATCCGCTTGACGTCCTCGTCCAGCTCCACCCGCTGCACGCGCACGCCCTCGTAGACCTTGGCGCCCTGGGACTCGCTGTGCTGCAGCAGCAGCAGGTCGAACTGGCCGCGGTCCACGTGGTAGGTGTAGTCCTGGTCGACGCCCCGCTGGTCGCGCTCGCGGAACTCGACCTCTGCGGCCTTGAACCCGTGCGAGAGCTTGAACCCGAGCGACGAGATGTCGTTGCTGGTGGCGGAGGTCCACGCCGCGCCGTACTTGCGCGGGAAACCGCCCTCGTCCACCTTGGCGAGCGCCCCGATGTCGGCCAGCACCGGGGTGGTGGCCGGGATCAGCGACTCGCCGACGTGCGGGCGGGGGAACAGCTCGCCCTCCAGCAGCACGACGGACATGCCCGCCCTGGCCAGGTAGGAGGCGATCGTGGAACCGGCGGGGCCGCCGCCGATGATGCCGATGTCGAAGTCAACGTCTGTCACGGTGCTCCCAGCTCAGACTCTGCGGACGTCGTTCTCCAGCTCCAGCACCAGTCGCGTGATGCTGTCCAGGTCGCGGAAGTTGCTCCCCACCATCCGTTCGGCCGGCACGTCGACCCCGAGCCGCTCACCGATGAAGACGACGAGGGCCGTCGTCGACAGGCTGTTGAGGATTCCCCACTCCAGCAGCGGGGTGTCCGGCAGGACCTCCACGCCGGCGGAGTCCAGCACCTTCTCCCGGATGAACTCCGTCAGCGTGCCGAGCACTTCAGCGTGTTCCATGCACATCTCCGTATCCGCGCCAGGCCACCGGATGTCCTTCGGATGCTATGAGCGGCGGAAACCGCTGTCTTCCGTCGTTGTGGCGGGCGGCAGCCGGCCGTTCGGCGGAGGCGGACCTGTCCGTGCGGCCAGTGCCGGGCCGCCCTTCCGGCGGAGGACATCCGGGGGCCGACTGCTTAGTGTCGATCGCGTGGACTTCGGATGGCACCTGGCCGAGCAGGCCGAGTTCGACCGCGTCCGCGCGGAGGTGGCCGCCTGGCCGGACGAGCGGCCGGCGGCGCTGACCCGGGAGCGGTGGCGGCGGTGCGGCGACGCCGGGCTGCTCGGCTACAGCGTGCCGGCCGACCTCGGCGGGTCCGGCCGCGGGTTCCTCGACACCGCGCGGGCCGCGGAGGCGTTCGGGCTGGGCTGCCCCGACATGGGGCTGGTGTTCGCGGCGCTGGCCCACCTGTTCGCGTGCGCCATGCCGATCGCCGAGCACGGCGACGAGCGGGTCCGCGAGCGGGTGCTGCCGCTGCTGGCCTCCGGCGAGTGGGTCGGCGCCAACGCGATCACCGAGCCGGACGCGGGGTCGGACGTCACGGCGCTGCGCGCGACCGCCCGCGCGGACGGCGACCACTACGTCCTGGACGGCGTGAAGTCGTACGTCAGCAACGCCCCCGAGGCCGACGTGTTCGTGGTCTACGCGTCCACCGCCCCGGAGTTCGGCCACCTGGGCGTGACCGGGTTCGTCGTGGAGCGGGACGCGCCCGGCCTGGTGGTGGAGCCGTTCGGGAAGTCCGTGCTGCCCACCTGCCCGGCCGGCGAGGTGCGCCTGGAGGGGTGCCGGGTGCCCGCGCACCACGTGCTGGGCGTGCCCGGTCAGGGCGCCGCCATCTTCCAGTCGTCCATGCGGTGGGAGCGGACCTGCCTGTTCGGCGCCTACCTGGGGCAGGCGGGGAGGCTGCTGGAGCGGTGCGTCGCGCACGCCCGGGAACGCCGCCAGTTCGGCAGGACCATCGGGAAGAACCAGGCCGTGTCGCACGCGGTCGCGCGGCTGCACGGCCGGGTGGAGGCGGCCCGGTTGCTGCTGTGGCGGGCGTGCTGGCTGCTGGACCGCGGCGAGCGGGCCGCGGCGGAGGTGGCCGGCGCGAAGCTCGCGATCAGCGAGGCGGCCGTGGACACGGCGGCGTTCGCGATGCGCCTCCTCGGCGGGGCCGGTACGCGGCTCGGGTCCGGGGTGGGCCAGGAGCTGCTGGACGCGGTGGCGGCGACCACGTTCTCCGGCACGTCGGAGATGCAGTTGGAGCAGATGGCCAAGGAGCTGGGACTGTGAGACTCCTGCACGACCTGGTCCGGGAGCACGCGTCGAGCACCGCGGTCGCCGTCTCGGCGGGCGACGGGGAGCTGACCTACGCCGAGCTGGACGCCGCGGCCGACGCGCTCGGCCACCGGCTGGCCGCGCTGGGCGTCGTGGCCGGCGACCGGGTCGCCCTGTGGCTGCCGAAGTCCACCACCGCGGTGGTCGCGACGCAGGCGGTGCTGCGGCTCGGCGCGGCCTACGTCCCGGTCGACCCGCTGAGCCCGGTGGACCGGGTCGTGCGGGTGCTCGGGGACTGCGCGCCCCGGGTCGTGGTCACCACGCCGGAGGGCGTGGAGGCGCTGGGCGGCGGGTTCACCGCGGTGTGCGTGACGCCCGCCGGCGAGCCGGCGGGACCGCTGCCGCGGGTGCCGGTGTCACCGGACGACCTGGCGTACGTCCTCTACACGTCCGGCTCCACCGGTGTCCCCAAGGGCGTCCGGATCTCGCACCGCAACGCGATGGCGTTCGTCGAGTGGGCGGCGGACGAGCTGGGGGCCGGGGCGGCGGACCGGTTCGCCAACCACGCGCCGCTGCACTTCGACCTGTCGGTGCTGGACCTGTACGTCGCGTTCCTGGCGGGCGCGTCGGTGCACCTCGTGCCGCAGGAGACCGCGTACGCGCCGCGCCTGCTGGTCGGCCTCCTCTCGGCACGGCGGATCACCGTCTGGTACTCCGTGCCGTCGGTGCTGGTGCTGATGGCGCGCGACGGCGGCCTGCTCACCGCCGACCTGCCGGAGCTGCGCGCCGTGCTGTTCGCCGGCGAGCCCTACCCCGTCGACCACCTGCGCGCGGTGCGCGCGGCCTTCCCCGAGGCCCGGCTGCTCAACCTGTACGGGCCGACCGAGACGAACGTGTGCACGTTCTACGAGGTGGCCGACGTCCCCGCCGACTGGACCCGCCCGGCGCCGATCGGCAGGGCCTGCTCGGGCGACCGGGTGTGGGCCGCCCGGGACGACGGGACCCCCGCCGAACCGGGCGAGGAGGGCGAACTGGTGGTCGACGGGCCGACCGTCATGCTGGGCTACCACGGCGCCGAGCCCCACCGCGGCCCGTACCGCACCGGGGACCGGGTCGTGCTGCGGGACGGGGAGTTCCACTACCTGGGTCGCCGGGACGACATGGTGAAGATCCGGGGCAACCGGGTCGAGCTGGGCGACGTGGAGGCCGCGCTCCAGTCCCACCCCGGGGTGAGCGAGGTGGCGGTGGCCGTCGTGGGGAGCGGCGTGGACGCCCGGCTGACGGCGTACGTGGTGCCCGCGGACGGCGGCGATTTCGGTCTGCTGGACGCGAAGCGGCACTGCGCGGCGCTGCTGCCCCGCACCATGATCGTGGACCGGCTGCACGTCCTGGCGAGCCTGCCGCGCACCCCCAACGGCAAGGTCGACCGCAGGGCGCTGACCGCCGACCCGGCGCGCCGGACGGGGTGACCCGCGCGGCCGTGGGCCCTCGGTGCGGACAGGCGGGCGGCACCGGCACGGCCCGTCAGGAACCGCCCACCCGGCTCTCCGCGCGGTCCGGGCCCCGGTCCTCCAGCACGCCCTCGTGGAGCGCGACGACGAGGGCCTCGCTGCGGCTGGACACGCCGAGCTTGGCGAACACGGAGGTGATGTGGTTCTTCACGGTCTTCTCCGAGATGCTCAGCCGGACCGCGATCAGCCGGTTGGACAGCGCGTGCGCGAGGAGGGCGAGCACCTCGTGCTCGCGGTCGGTGAGGCGGGCGCGCCGCCGGGGGACCCCCGACCGCTCCCCCGGCTCGGCGCTCGCGATCAGGGTGTTGGTGGCCAACCGCAGCTCGTCCGCCGCCCGGCTGGCGGCCGCGGCGTACTCGTCCATGAAGTCGAGGACCAGCGACGGCACGGTCCCCGCGGTTCCCCGTCCCTGCAACCACAGCACGACCGTTCTGAGCAGTTCGGCCTTCTCCGGGTCCTGGTCCGACGACCTCAGGGCGTAGCGGGCCAGCGCTTCCAGGTCGAGCCGGTCCAGACCGGCCATCTGCAACCACTGCGCGAACCGCTGTTCGACGACGACACCGGACATCCGACCTCCTGCTCGCCTCGGTCCACACCAGGACTCTCGCACGAAAGACCGGGCCGCGGTCACGCGAACGTGGCGGCCTGCCCGATCGAGCTGATGTTCACCAGGATCGACCTGCCCGGGGCGCGGCGCGCCTCGGTGATCACGGCGGCCAGCTGGTACCCGGTCTCCAGGGCCACCGCGTGCCCCTCGGTCCCGGCGAACAGCGCGGCGGCGGCCTGCGCCTGGCCGGTGCTGACGGCGGTGGTCCGGATCAGGCCCTCGGCGTGGCAGCGGGCGACCGGGGCCGCCACGATCGTGGACCCGAGGCCGCCGATGTAGTCGGAGCCGAGCAGCCGCTCCAGCCCGTACGTGTGCAGTTTCGGGTAGAAGCCCTGGTCGTCGATCGAGTACCGGCCCAGCACGCCCTTGCTGACGATCGGGCACAGCTCGGACTCGGCGCACACCACGTCGGGCCCGTCCACGCCGGCCAGGCGGTCGACGAGGTAGGTGCCCGAGATGCCGAGCAGGTTGGCCCCGCCGCCGCAGCTGCCCACCACCACGTCCGGCCGCAGGTCGCCGAGCTGTTCGCGCGCCTCCAGCCCGACGATCGTCTGCGGCAGGATGAAGTAGTTGTAGACGCTGCCGAACACGTACCGGGCGCCCGGCTGCCGCCGGGTGTGCTCGACCGCGTGGTTGGCGGAGAGCACGAGCGGGTCGAACCGGGCGTCGTCGTCGGGGCGGACCACCTCCACCCGGGCGCCGGCGGCCCGCATCAGCTCCGCGCGGTCGGGTCGCGCCCGCAGGCTGGCCTCGTCGATGAAGCACAGCACCTCCAGGTCGAACTCGGCCGCCGCCAGGGCCAGGGCGATCCCCCAGTTGCCGGTGGTCTCGGTGGTGATCCTCCCGATGCCGTCCCGCGCGCAGTGGTAGGCGACCCACAGGGCGCTGTTCGCCTTGTGGTTGCCCGAGGGCGTCGCCCCCTCGTCCTTGACGAACACCCGGCAGCCGTTGCCGACCGCCTCGGCGAACGCCCTCGCCTCGAACAGGGGGGTCGGGCGGTAACGGGCGAACCCCTCCCGCAGCGGTTCGGGCACGGGCACCAGGGGTTCGGTGGACAGCTCCAGCTCGGCGAGGGAGGGCGGCAGCACGGCGGCCAGCCGGTCCAGGGTGATCGGCTCCTCCGTCTCCGGGTCCAGCACCGCGCCCGGGCAGTGCGCGGACAGGTTCAGCAGCGCGTCGAACACGGCGTCTCCACGGGGTCGGTCGCGATCGGACGGGAAAGGTCGGGTCGGGTCGGGTCGGTCGGTCAGATCGGGGCAGATCGGGTCAGGTCAGATCGGGTCAGGTCAGGTCAGGTCCACGAACTTCCCGACGAGCTGCCGGCCCTCCTCGCCCAGCGCGAACTCCCTGACCCGGTCGACCAGCTGGTGGACCGGCACCTCGTCCCGGTAGGGGGTCACGTGCTCGGACAGCGCCGAGTGCCAGGCCGCCGCCGCCGGGCTGAGCCGCTGCGGGCCGAGCAGGTGGCTCGCCTGGAACAGGCAGCCGGCCAGCACGGCGAGCACGGTGCCGACGTTGTCGCACAGGGTCAGCGCCTTGCGCGCCGAGTTCAGGCTCATGCTCACGATGTCCTGGTTGCCGGCGTTGGAGGGCAGCGTCTTGACCGACGCGGGCGCGGCCAGGTCGAGGTTCTCGGCGGCGATGCTGGTGGCCAGGTACTGGGTCCCGCTCAGCCCGGAGGACAGCCCGCTGTTGTCGAGGGCGAGGAAGTCGGTCAGCTCCCCGTTGAGGTGGGGGTCGACCAGGCGGTTGACCTGCCGCTCGGCGAGCACGCCCAGCTCGGTCACCGCGATGCCGAGGTAGTCGCAGGCCATGCCGACGTACTGGCCGTGGAAGTTGCCGCCGTGGAAGGACTCCTCGGCCGTCTCGAAGATCAGCGGGTTGTCGTTGGAGGAGTTCAGCTCGCGGGTCAGCACGGTCCGGCAGTACCGCAGGGTGTCGTGGACCGGGCCGAGCACCTGGGGCACGCAGCGCAGCGTGTAGGCGGACTGGATGTAGACCCCGGCGTCGACGACGCCCCCGGCGTCCCGGGTGCGGGCGCTGATCTCGTTCATCAGGTCGACGTGCTCGCGGGTCAGGTCGCCGCCTTCGAGCAGTGCGCGCAGCGTCGCCGCCACGGCGATCTGGCCGGGGTGGCCCTTCAGCTCGTGGCCGCGGGCGGCGAACGCCCCCGTGCTGCCGCGCAGGCACTGCACGTACAGGCCGGAGAGGAACACCGCGAGCCGGAGCAGCCCCTCCGCCCGCACCAGCGCCACGGCGGCGGCCCCGGTGGACGCCGAGGTGCCGTTGATCAGCGCGAGCCCTTCCTTGAAGCCCAGGGTCACCGGCTCCAGGCCGAGTTCGGCGAGCACGTCGGCGCTGTCCCGCCGCACGCCGCCGTGCACCACCCGGCCCTCGCCGATGACCGGCAGCGCCATGTGGCACAGCGGGGAGATGTCGCCGCTGGCCCCCAGCGAGCCCTGCTGCGGGATCAGCGGGTGCACCCCGCGGTTGAGGAACTCCACCAGCATCCCCACCACGGCCGGGCCGGCCGCCGAGTAGCCGCGGACCAGGCAGTTCAGCCGGGCGGCCAGGATCGCCCGGGTCACCGGCTCGTCGAACACCGCGCCGACCCCGGTCGCGTGGTTGCGCAGCAGGTTCACCTGGAGCGCGGTCTGCCACTCCGGGCCGACCACCACGTGCGCCAGCTCGCCGAAGCCGGTGTTGACGCCGTAGACGGGCACCCGCTCCTCGCCCCAGCGCCGCACCCGGTCGAACGCGCCGCGCAGCGCCGCGGCGCTGTCCGCCGCCACCTCCACCCGCTCGCCGTCGAAGGCGATCGCGGACAGCTGTTCCGGGCTGAGGCCGTAGCCGTCGAGGACGATCATGGTTGCTCCTCCGTGGGCGTGCGCAGCGTGGTGAGGTAGGCGGCGAAGTCGGCGAACCGGGAGTGGTCGAACACCGCCCGCTGGGGCACGGCCAGGCCCAACCGGGCCCGCACCCGCGCCACCACCCGGGGGGCGAGCAGGGAGTGGCCGCCGACCCCGAAGAAGTCGTCGTCCACCCCGATCCCGGCGCGCCCGGTGACCTCCTGCCAGATGCTGGCCAGCTCCCGCTCCAGGTCACCGGTGGGCGGGCCGCCGGGGGACGCGGGCACGGGCGCGGGCAGCGCCGCCCGGTCCACCTTGCCGGTCGACGTGCGGGGCAGGTCGTCGAGCAGCACGTAGTGGGCGGGCACCATGACCGGCGGCAGCGCGCGCACCGCGTGGCGGCGCAGCGCGGTCACGTCCGGTCGGCGGCCGGGGCGCGCGGCGACGTAGGCCACGATCTCCGGCGCGACCCGCCCGGCGCCGTGCAGCCGCACCGCCACCTCGGCGACCCCCGGCGCGGTCGACAGGGCCGCCTCGACGTCGCCGAGCCGGACCCGCACGCCGCGGATCTTCACCTCGTCGTCCAGCCGGCCGACGAACACCAGCTCCCCGTCCGCGTCGTACCGCCCGAGGTCGCCGGTGCGGTACACCCGGACCGCCGGGTCGCCGCCCGGGTCGGGCAGGAAGCGTTGCGCCGTCTCCTCCTCCCGCCCCAGGTAGCCGTGCGCGAGGTACCGCGAGCGGACCAGGACCTCGGCGACCCCGGTGCCGTCCAGCAGGACGTCGCGGCCGGGCACGGGCCGCCCGACCGGCACCACCTCGCCGGTGAACCCGGCCGGCACGCGGTACCAGGTGGCGAGGGTGCACTCGGTGGGGCCGTAGAAGTTGCGGACCTCGGCGTTGGGCAGGTGCCGGGCGGCGGCCACGAGCAGGTCGGGCGGCAGCACCTCGCCGAACAGGCCCAGCGAGCCGACCCCGGGCAGCGGCCGGTCGGGGCGGGCGGCGAACAGGGCCCGGCACAGGCTGGGCACGGTGAGCAGGTGGCTGACCCGCTGCTCGGCGACCAGCTCGGCGATCCGGGCCGGGTCGCTCTTCTCCTCGGCGGACGGCACCACCAGGGTCGCCCCGGCGTGCAGCGCCGCGAGCACTTCGGCGTAGGCGGCGTCGTAGGTCATCGCGGCCCACTGCAGCACCCGGCTCCCCGGCGCCAGCGCCAGCTCCTCGGCGAACCAGCGGGCGAACTGGTCGAGGGCGGCGCGGGGTTGCACGATCCCCTTGGGGGTGCCGGTGGAGCCCGAGGTGTAGACCACGCAGCCGGTGTCCGCCGGCACCGTCCCCGGTCGGCCGCCGAGGCGGCGGGCGGCGGGTCTCCCGGCTTTCCAGACGAGGAGCGCCGCCGGCCGGCAGTCCCGCACCACCTGTTCGCGGCGCAGCGGCGGGTAGGCGGGGGTGAGCCACGCGAAGGGCACCTCGGCCCGCAGGGCGGCCACCAGCGCGATCACCGCCGGCAGGCCCTCGTCCACCTCCACGGCCAAGACCTCGCCGGGGGCCGGCCCCAGTGCCGACAACACCGCCGCGCACCGGTCCACCCGCTCCGCGAGCTCGCCGTAGGTGGTCACCCCCTCGGCGCTGTGCACGGCGGGCCGGGCGGGGTCGTGCCCGGCCAGCCGTTCCCAGGTGTTCACGGCACCCGCTCCGTCACCTCGACGACCGCCAGCGTGCAGGCGTACCCGCTGCCGCCGCCGACCAGCAGCACCGTGTCGCCGGGGCCCACGGCGCCCGTCGTCACCAGGTGGTGCAGGCCGACCAGGTTGTCGGCGGCGCCCAGGTGCCCGGTCGTCGCACCGAAGTCCCAGGTGGACAGTGCGTCGTCGATGCCGAGGATGCGGTGGAACAGGCCGAGGAGCACCGGTTGGGTGGCCACGACCGGCACCGCGCGGGTGATCCGGGCGGCGGTGGTGCCGGCCTCGTCCAGCACCTGCTCGAACGTCTCCGTGATCACGTCCCCGATCCGCTCCACGTGCTCGTGCACGGGCAGCACGTGGCCGTGGTACCGCTCGCGCGTCGCGGTGAAGTCCACCGGCCCGGCACCGGGCGGGAACCCGTCGCCGCGCGACTCCGCCTCCAGGCCGTTGTCGTACCCGGTGGCGATGGCGGTGATCCGGGCGAACCCGCCGTGCGCGCTCAGCAGCAGCGCGCCGGCACCGTCGCCGAACACCGCCTGGGAGTCGCAGTTCCACCGGTCGAAGCCCGCCGCGTCGAACCGGTCCGCCGCGGTGACCAGCACGTGGCCGCCACCGTCGGCGAGCAGCCGCGCGCCCAGCTCCACCGCGGCCAGGCCGCCGTTGCAGGACTGGAGCACGTCGTAGCCGGGGACACCGGCGCCGAGGGTGCGCGCCGCCACGTACGGCGCGGCGGACCAGTACCGGGCGCCCTGGGAGTCGAGGTAGGTGTGCAGCACCGCCCGCACCGGCGGCGGCGCACCGCCCAACGCCTCCTTCGCCGCCAGCACGGCCATCTCGGCCGCCACGTGCTCGTCGGCGACGCACACCGAGGTGATGCCGTCGGCGTCGGCCCGCTCGGCGGGGTACCAGCCCCGGGACACGGCGTCGGCCGTGCCGACCCGCGGGGGCAGGTGGGCGCCGAGGCCCGCGACGTACAGGTCGGGCGTTCGCATCCGGTCCCCCTCAGCGGAGTTTCGCGGCCAGGAGCGGCCCGATCCGGGCCAGTGCGCCGGGTCGGGTCATGAGGTGGTGCCTGCTGACGACGTCGTGGTCCTCGATGGCGCCGCCGACGTAGCGCCGCCACGCCTCGGGGGTGGCCACCCGCGGGTCCAGGGTGGACGTGAACAGCAGCAGGTCGCCGGGGAAGAGGTCCGGGACGTGCTCGGCGGCCAGCCGCGTGTTGTTCAGCGTGGTCTCGGCGATGGCCGTCACGTGCCGCTCGGACAGGCTCGCCAGCGCGCTGCCCCGGCCGCGCAGGATGGCCGTGAACTGCTCGAAGGTGACCGGGTCGTCGGTGTCCGGGGTGCCGTCCAGCTCGAACCGCACGGGCTCGTCCTCCCGCGGGGTGCCGAACAGCAGGAGCAGCAGGGCCAGGACGCTGCGTCCGCTGGGCACCGGTTTCTCGGGGAGGTCGCACACCGGGGTGGAGTCGAGCAGGGCCAGCGTGGCGGTCCGCTCCCCGCGCCGGTGCAGCTCGGTGGCCACGGCGTGCGCGACCAGACCGCCGAAGGACCAGCCGAGCAGGTGGTAGGGACCGGTCGGCTGCACCGCGCGGATCTCGTCGGCGTACTCGGCGGCCATCTGCCGCACCGAGGTCGGCAGGGGGCCGGTCCCGGCGAGGTTGCGGGCCTGCACCGCGTAGACCGGGCGGTCCGGGCCGAGGTGCCGGAGCAGGCCGCTGTAGGTCCAGCCCAGACCGCCGACCGGGTGGACGCAGAACAGCGGTTCCCGACCGCCCCGCGCCCGCAGGGGGAGGATCACGTCCAACGCCGCGGCGGGGTCGTCCACGTCCAGGCGGGTCGCCAGCTCGGCCGGGGTCGGGCGCTCGAACAGGGTGCGCAGCCCCGGTTCGACGCCCAGGGTCGCGCCGATGCGGGCGATCAGGCGGGTGGCCAGCAGGGAGTGCCCGCCCAGCGCGAAGAAGTCGTCGTCGATGCCGACCCCCGGCACGCCGAGGACTTCCGCGAACAGCCCGCAGAGCAGTTCCTCCTGCGGCGTGCGCGGCGCCCGGCCCCCGCCGGGGGCGAGGTCGGGCGCCGGCAGGGCGGCGCGGTCGAGCTTGCCGTTCACCGACAGCGGCAGGGCGTCGAGCGGCACGAACACCGACGGCACCAGGAACTCGGGCAGCCGGTCGCGCAGGAACCGCCGCAGCACCGGCCCGTCCACCGGCGGCACCACGTGGGCCACCAGCCGGTCCTCCCTCACCGTCACCACGGCCTGCTCCACGTCGGGGTGCTCGCGCAGCGCCGCCTCGACCTCGCCCGGCTCGACCCGGAAGCCGCGCACCTTCACCTGGTGGTCGGCCCGGCCCACGAACTCCAGCTCCCCGTCCGGGCGCCACCGCGCGAGGTCCCCGGTCCGGTACAGCCGGCTGCCCGGCGGGCCGGACACGTCCGCCACGAACCGTTCGGCCGTCAACGCGGGCCGGCGCAGGTAGCCCCGCGCCACGCCGGGGCCGCCGAGGTACAGCTCCCCCACCACGCCCGGCGGCACGGGACGCAGGCCGGCGTCGAGCACGTGCATCCGGGCGTTCGCCACCGGCCTGCCGAGCGGCGGCGGCAGCGGTGCGGTGCCGGGCAGCGGGCCGGTCGTGCCGGCGCAGGCGGTGCTCTCGGTGGGCCCGTAGGCGTTGATCACCCGGCGGCCGGTGGCCCAGGCCGCCACCAGCGCCGGCGGGGTGGCCTCCCCGCCGAGCACCAGGGTGCGCAGCGCCGGCAGGGGTCGCACGGGCACGGTGGTCAGCGTCGCGGTCGGGATGAACGCGTGGGTTATCCGCTGCTCGTCGAGCACCTCGGCGAGGGCGGAGCCGGCCAGCGGGACCGGCGGCGGGATCACCAGGGCGGCTCCGGCCGGGAACGCCATGAGCAGTTCGATGACCGACAGGTCGAAGCTGGGCGAGGAGAACTGGAGCACCCGGTCGCCCGGCCCGATCGCGTACCGCCCGGTCTGCGACGCGGCGAGGCTCGCCACACCGGCGTGCGTGGTGACCACCGCTTTCGGCTTCCCGGTCGAGCCGGAGGTGTAGATCACGTACGCGGAGTTGGTCGGCAGCACCGGGACCGCGGGGTTGTCGGCCGGACGTGTCGCGGCGTCGTCGGGGATCCCGGTCAGCACCAGCGCCGGTCGGGCGTCGGCGAGCATGAACGAGATCCGCTCGGCCGGGTAGTCCGGGTCCACCGGCAGGTACGCGCCGCCGGCCTTGACCACGGCCAGCAGGGCGATGACCAGCTCGGCGGACCGGCGCATCCGCAGCGCCACGACCCGTTCCGGGCCGATCCCCCGCTCGACCAGCAGCCGGGCCAGGCGGTTGGCCCGCTCGTCCACCTCCCCGTAGGTCAGTTCGACCCCGGCCTCGACGAGGGCCACGGCCTCGGCCGGCTGCCGCTCGAACAGGGTCGCCAGGGTCGCGGTCGGGACCGGGGTGGCGGTGTCGTCGTAGGCGCGCAGCCGTTCCCGCTCGTCGTCGGTGAGGACGTCGAACCGGCTGAGGGGGCGGTCGGGCGCCGCGGTCAACGCCCGCAGCAGGGTGGTCCAGCGGGTGACGAGGGTCTCCGCGCCGGAGCGGTCGAACAGGTCGGTGCTGTACTCGACGACACCGCGCACGCCCTCGGCCGCGCCGTCGGGGCCGCGCCGTTCCCAGAGGCTGAACGCGAGGTCGAACTCGGCGGTGGTCACGGGCGTCGGGACCTGGCCGACGTCGAGGCCGGGCAGGGACAGGTCCGGTCCCGGCGCGTTCTGCAACGCCAGCACGACCTGGACCAACGGGTGGTGGGACAGGGAGCGGGTGGGGTTGAGGGCTTCGACCAGGTACTCGAACGGCACGTCCTGGTGGGCGTAGGCGTCCAGCGCCGTTTCCCGGGCCCGCGTGACCAGCTCGGCGAAGGTCGGGTCGCCGGAGGTGTCGGTCCGCAGCACCAGGGTGTTGACGAAGAACCCGACCAGGTCGTCGAGGGCCTGGTCGGTGCGACCGGCGATCGGGCACCCCACCGGGATGTCGTCACCGGCGCCGAGCTTCGTGAACAGGGCGGCCAACCCCGCCTGCAGCACCATGAACACGCTCGCGCCGTGCCGCCGGGCCAGCGCCGCCAGGTCGCGGTGCAGGGCCGCGTCGAGGTGCACCGGCACGCCGTCACCGCGGTGGGAACTGACGGCCGGGCGGGGGCGGTCGGTGGGCAGCTCCAGCTGGTCGGGCAGCCCGGCCAGCGCCCCGGTCCAGTAGGCCAGCTGCTCCGCGAGCAGGCTGCTCTCGTCGGACTGGTCGCCCAGCAGGCCGCGCTGCCACAGCGTGTAGTCCGCGTACCGCACCGGGAGCGGGGCCCACTCGGGCGCCCGGTCCGCGCACCGGGCGGCGTAGGCCGTGGCCAGGTCGTGCGACAACGGGTGCATCGACCAGCCGTCGGCGGCGATGTGGTGCACCACCAGCGCCAGCACGTGCTCGTCCTCGGCCAGCTCGAACAACGTCGTCCGGATCGGCGGCTCCGTCGCCAGGTCGAACCGGTACCGCGTCGCCTCCTCCACCGCCGCCGACAGCTCGGGCTCGCCGATCCGGGTGGTCACCATCGAGGGGACGGTGTCGACGACCTGTTGGCGGGCGACCCCGTCCACCTCCGGGAACACGGTGCGGAGGCTGTCGTGGCGCGTCACCACGTCGGCGAGCGCGGCCCGCAGCGCGCCGCGGTCCAGCCGGCCGGACAGGCGCAGGGTGAGGCCGATGTTCTGGCTGACGCCCCCCAACCGGTGCAGGAACCAGAGCCGGTGCTGGGCGAAGGACAACGGCATGACAGCCGGGTGCTCCCCGGCGGTCAGCGGCGGCCGGGCCTCGTCCGCGCCGCGCACCAGCCGCGCCACGCCCGCGACCGTCGGGGTGTCGAACAGGGCGCGCAGGCCCACCTCCACGCCCAGGGTCGCCCGGACGCGGGCGATCAACCGCGTGGCCAGCAGGGAGTGCCCGCCCAGCGCGAAGAAGTCGTCGTCGACACCGACCCGGGCGACCCCCAGCACCTCGGCGAACAGCCCGCGGAGCAGTTCCTCCTGCGGGGTGCGCGGCGCGCGACCGCGTGCCGCGGCCGACTCCGGCACCGGCAGGGCGGTCCGGTCCAGCTTGCCGTTCACCGTGAGCGGCAGGCGGTCGAGCGGCACGAACACCGACGGCACCAGGAAGTCCGGCAGCCGGTCGCGGGCGAAGTCGCGCAGCACCTCGCCCCGTTCCGCCGTCACCACGTAGGCCACCAACCGGTCCTCACGCGCCAGCACGGCGACCTGCTCCACGCCGGGGTGCGCGCGCAGCACCGCCTCGACCTCCCCCGGCTCGACCCGGAAGCCGCGCACCTTCACCTGGTGGTCGACCCGGCCGACGAACTCCAGCTCGCCGCCGTGCCAGCGGACGAGGTCCCCCGTCCGGTACATCCGGCCGCCGGCCGGGTCGTGGGGGTCGGCCACGTACCGCTGGGCGGTCAGCCCCGGCCGGCGCAGGTACCCCCGGGACACGGACAGGCCGCTGACGTACAGCTCCCCCACCACGCCCGGCGGCACCGGCCGCAACGCGGGGTCCAGCACGTGCACGCGGGAGTTCGGCATGGGCCGGCCGATCGGTGCCGGCTGCGGGCAGTCGAGGTCCTCGGGCACCCGGTAGGTGGTGACGACGTGCGTCTCGGACGGGCCGTAGTGGTTGTGCAGCCGCCGGCCCGGGGCGCGGCGGAGGAACTCGCGCACCTCGTCGTCCAGGACCAGCGGCTCCCCGCCCTGCGCGATGTCCAGCAGGCGGGGCAGGCTCAGACCCTGCTCGTTGGCGGCCTGCGCGAGGCCGCGCAGCACCAGGTTCGGTGCGAACAGCTCCGTGACCCCGTGCCGGTCCAGCCACCCGGCCAGGAGGGCGGAGTCGTGCCGCACCTCGTCGGTCGGCACCACCAGCGCCTTCCCGTGCACCAGGGTGGACAGGACCTCCTGCACCGACACGTCGAAGCTGAGCGCGGTGAACTGCGCGGTGCGGGCCCCGGGACCGCCGGGGAAGGCCGTGCGGTGCCACAGCAGGAGGTTCAGCAGGCCACCGGCGGACATGACCACGGCCTTGGGGGTGCCGGTGGAGCCGGAGGTGTAGATCACGTACGCGGCGTTCGCGTGGTCCGCCCGCGGGCCGGGGTCGGTCTCCGGGCAGCGGGCGATCCCGGCGGCGGTCACGGGGTCGTCCACCACCAGCAGGGGCACGCCCGGCGGCGCGAAAGCGGCGTGGGTCAGCAACAGCGACGGCCGGGCGTCGGCGAGCATGAACGAGATCCGCTCGGCCGGGTACTCCGGGTCCACCGGCAGGCAGGCGGCGCCGGTCTTGAACACGGCCAGCAACGCGACGACCATCTCCGCCGACCGGGGCAGCGCCAGCGCCACGACCTGCTCGGGGCCGGCACCGCGGGCGACCAGGGCGTGCGCCAACCGGTTGACCCGGGCGTTGAGCTGGGCGTAGGTGACCGCGGTCTCCTCGAACACCACGGCCGGGGCGTCCGGGGTGGCCCGCACCCGGGCCTCGAACATCGCCGGCAGGCCGGTCGCGGGGACCGGCGCGTCGGTGTCGTTGCAGGCGTGCAACCAACGTCGTTCCTCGGCGCTGAGCACGTCGACCCGGCTGATCGGCACCCCGGGGTCCGCGACCGCCGCTTCCAGCACGCGCACCCAGCGGGCCACGAGGTCCTCGACGCCGGTCCGGTCGAACAGGTCCGCGGCGTACTCCAGGACCCCGCCGATGCCCCCGGCGACGCCGCCGGGGCCGCGCCGTTCGGTGAGGTCGAACGACAGGTCGAACTTGGCGGTGGTCGTGGGCGCGGGCACGAACCCGACGTCCAGGCCGGGCAGGGCGAAGTCGGTCTGCGGGGCGTTGTGCAGCGCCAGCACGACCTGGAAGAGGGGGTGCCGGGACAGGGAGCGGGCGGGGTTGAGGACCTCCACCAGGTACTCGAACGGCACGTCCTGGTGGGCGTAGGCGTCCAGGGCGGTCTCCCGGACCCGCTTGACCAGGTCGCCGAAGGCGGGGTCGCCGGAGGTGTCGGTCCGCAGCACCAGGGTGTTGACGAAGAACCCGACCAGGTCGTCCAACGCCTGGTCGGTGCGACCGGCGATCGGGCACCCCACCGGGATGTCCTCGCCGGCGCCCAGCTTGGTCAGCAGGGCGGCCAGCCCCGCCTGCAGCACCATGAACACGCTCGCCCCGCACCGGCGGGCCAGCTCCGCCAGTCCGGCGTGCAGCTCGGCGTCCAACCGGACGAGGACGTGGTCGCCGCGGTGCGAGGCGATCGCGGGACGCGGGCGGTCGGTGGGCAGCCGCAGCTGGTCGGGCAGCCCGGCCAGCGCCCGGGTCCAGTGGTCCAGCTGCTCGGCGAAGGCGCTGCCCCCGTCGGACCGGTCACCCAGCAGGCCGCGCTGCCACAGCGTGTAGTCCGCGTACTGCACCGGGAGCGGCGCCCACGACGGTCGCCGCCCCTGCCGCCGGGCCGCGTACGCCTGCGCCAGGTCCAGCGCCAGCGGGCTCAACGACCAGCCGTCGGCGGCGATGTGGTGCACCAGGATCAGCAGCACGTGCTCGTCGGGGGCCAGCTCGAACAGCTCGGTCCGGATCGGCAGCTCCGAGGCGAGGTCGAAGTGGTGCTCCACGGCCGCCGACAGCGCCGCCGGCAGGTCGTCGACCCGCGTGACGCCCAGGGTCGGGGCGCGGTCCAGGACTTCCTGGTGCGCCACGCCTTCCACCTGCGGGAAGACCGTGCGCAGGCTCTCGTGCCGCAGCACGACGTCGCGCAGCGCCGCCTGGAGCGCGCCGCGGTCCAGCTCGCCGACCAGGCGCAGGGCGAGCGACACGTTGTAGGTGGAGTTGGGGCCCTCCACCTGGTCCAGGAACCACAGCCGCTGCTGCGCGAACGACAACGGCACCGCGGCCGGTCGCTCCCCCGCCGTCAACGCCCGCCGGGCCCGGCCCACCCGGTCCAGGCCGGCCGCCAGACCGGCCACCGTCGGAACCTCGAACACGAGCCGCAGCCCCAGTTCCACGCCGAGGGTCGCACGCACGCGGGCCACCAGCCGGGTCGCCAGCAGCGAATGCCCGCCCAGCGCGAAGAAATCGTCGTCCACGCCGACCCGGGGCACGCCCAGCACCTCGGCGAACAGCCCGCACAGCACCTGCTCCTGCGGGGTCCGCGCCGCCCGGCCGACCGCGGGCGGCGCCTCCGGCACCGGCAGCGCGGCCCGGTCCAGCTTGCCGGCGGCGGTCAACGGCAGGCCCTCCAGCACCACGAACGCCGACGGCACCAGGTAGTCCGGCAACCGCTCCCGCAGGTACGCCCGCAGCACCTCCGGCTGCCGCGTCGTCACGACGTAGGCGACCAGGCGCTGATCCCCGGGGCGGTCCTCGCGCACCACCACCACGGCCTGGTCGACCCCGTCGTGCTCGCGCAGCACCGCCTCGACCTCGCCCGGCTCGACCCGGAACCCGCGCAGCTTGACCTGGTCGTCGGCCCGGCCCACGAACTCCAGCCCGCCGGCGCGCCACCGGACCAGGTCCCCGGTCCGGTACAGCCGGGTCCCCGGCGGGCCGAACGGGTCGGCCGTGAACCGCCCGGCCGTCAGCCCGGGTCGCCCCAGGTAGCCGCGTGCCAGCCCGACGCCGGCCACGTACAGCTCCCCCACCACCCCCGGGGGCACCGGTCGCAGCGCCGCGTCCAGCACGTGGGTCCGGGTGTTGGCCACCGGGCGGCCCAGCACGGGGTCGGGTGAGTCGCCCAGTGACGCGGTGAGCGAGTCCACGGCGCACTCGGTCGGGCCGTAGAAGTTGAACGCGAGCGTCCCCGGCCTCGCGCGCAGCTCCGACCAGAACTGCCCGGAGATGGCCTCGCCGCTCACCATGACCGTCACCGGGTGCCGGTCCGGCCCGTCGAGCAGCCCCTCGGCCACCAGGTGCCGCAGGTACGACGGCGTGGTGTCCAGGTAGTCGATGCGCCGCTCGGCGACGTGGCGCACGAACTCGCCGGGGTCGGACCAGGTGGCGTCGTCCACCACGTGCAGCTCGTGCCCGGCGAAGACCCACAGCAGCTGGTCCCAGGAGGCGTCGAACGACAGCGAGGAGGTCTGGGCGACGCGCAGCCGTCGACGGCCGGCCTTCGCCGCGGTCCGCGCGAACAGGTTCGCCCGGTGGTGGTGGAACAGGTTGGCGATGCCGCGGTGGGTGGCGACCACGGCCTTGGGCACGCCGGTGGAGCCGGAGGTGTGGATCACGTACGCCGGGTGCTCCGGGTGGACGGGCACCTCGAAGTCGGTGTCCGGGTACCCGACCGCCGCGGCCACCGCGGTGGCGGTCAGCACGCAGGCGGGCCGCACGCCGTCGAGCACGGCGTCGATCCGGGCGGGCGGGTCGCCGGGGTCGATCGGCACGTAGGCGCCACCGGCCTTGAGCACCGCCAGGATCGCCACGACCGCGTCGGCGGACCTCGGCAGGAGCAGTGCGACCAGTGACTCCGGACCGACCCCCCGGTCGGCGAGCAGCCGGGCCAGCCGGTTCGCGCGGGCGTTGAGCTGCGCGTAGGTGAGGGTGGTGTCACCGGAGACGACGGCGGTGTCGTCGGGGGTGCGCGCCGCCTGGGCCGCGAACAGGGCGGGCAGGGTGTCGGTCGGGACCGGGGCGGTGGTGTCGTTGTGGTCGGCCAGGTGGCGCAGTTCGTCCGCGCTCAGCACGTCGACCCGGCTGAGCGGGTCGTCCGGGGCGGCGACCGCCGCGGTCAGCAGGCGTCGCCACCGCGCGAGCAGCGTGGTCACGGTGGCCTCGTCGAACAGGTCCGTCGAGTACTCGACGGTGCCGACGACCCCCTCCGGGAAGCCGTCCGGACCGTGCTCCTCGGACAGGCTGAACGCCAGGTCGAACGCGCCGGTGACGGTCGGGGTCGGCAGCAGGTCGACGTCCAGGCCGGACAGCGCGAACCGGGCGCGCGGCGCGGTGTCCAGGGCGAGCATGACCTGGACCAACGGGTGGTGGGACAGGGAGCGGGTGGGGTTGAGGACCTCGACCAGGTACTCGAACGGCACGTCCTGGTGGGCGTAGGCGTCCAGCGCGGTCTCCCGGGCCCGCGTGACCAGCTCGGCGAAGGTCGGGTCGCCGGAGGTGTCGGTCCGCAGCACCAACGTGTTGACGAAGAACCCGACCAGGTCGTCCAGCGCCTGGTCGGTGCGACCGGCGATCGGGCTGCCCAGCGCGATGTCCTCGCCGGCGCCGAGCTTCGTGAACAGGGCGGCCAGCCCCGCCTGCAGCACCATGAACGCGGTCGCCCCGCACCGGCGGGCGAGGGCGACCAGGTCCCGGTGCAGCGACGCCTCCAGCCGGACCGGCACGCACTCGCCCCGGTAGGTCGACACGGCCGGGCGGGGGCGGTCCGCGGGCAGCTCCAGCTGGTCGGGCAGCCCGGCCAGCGCCCCGGTCCAGTAGGCCAACTGCGCCGCGGCCAGGCTGTCCTCGTCGGACTGGTCGCCCAGCAGGCCGCGCTGCCACAGCGTGTAGTCCGCGTACTGCACCGGGAGCGGCGACCACTCGGGGGCCCTCCCCCCGCACCGGGCGGCGTAGGCCGTGGCCAGGTCGCGGGACAGCGGGGACATCGACCAGCCGTCGGCCACGATGTGGTGCACCACCAGCAGCAGCACGTGCTCGTCGGCGGCCGACTCGAACAGCACCGTCCGGATCGGCAGTTCCGCGGCCAGGTCGAACCGGCGCCGCGTCACGCCCTCCACCGCGGCCGGCAGGTCGTCCACCGGCCTGACCTCCAGCGTCGCCACCGCGTCCACGACCTGCTGGTGCGGGACGCCGTCGACCTGCGGGAAAACCGTCCGCAGGCTCTCGTGGCGGGCCATCACGTCGGTCAGCGCGGCCCGCAGCGCCGAGAGGTCCGGCCGCCCGGAGAGCCGCAGCGCGAACGGGATGTTGTAGTTGGTGCTCCGGCCCTCCAGCTGGTCGAGGAACCACAACCGGTGCTGGGCGAACGACAGCGGCAGGACACCCGGGCGTTCGCCCGCGGTCAGGGCCGGGCGGACCGGACCGGCGGCGGCCAGGCAGCCGGCGACACCGGCCACCGTGGGCCGCTGGAACAGCACGCGCAGCGGCAGCTCCACGCCCAGCGTCGCCCTGATCCGGGCGACCAGCCGGGTGGTCATCAGCGAGTGGCCGCCCAGCGCGAAGAAATCGTCGTCCACCCCGACCCGGGGCAGGCCCAGCACCTCGGCGAACAGGTCGCACAGCACCTGTTCCCGGGGCGTGCGCGGCGGTCGGCCGAACTCGTCCGCCACGACGGCGGGCGTGTCCGGGCGGGGGGTGGCGAGCGGGGCGACGCCGAACCGGCGCAGCGGGCGGTCGGGGTCGGCGACGGCCTCGGCCAGCAGGCGTTGCCACCGGTGCACCAGCGCCTCGGCGGTGGCGTGCTCGAACAGGTCGGTGGCGTACTCCAGTACCCCGGTCAGCTCGGGCCGTTCGGTCAGCCGGAAGGCCAGGTCGAACTTGGCGGCGTTGCCCGGCGGGGGGAGCTGGTCGACGTCCAGCCCGGGCAGCGCGAACTCGGCCCGGGGGTCGTTGTCCAGCACCAGCATGACCTGGAACAACGGGTTGTGGGCGAGCGACCGCTCCGGGTTGAGCGCCTCGACCAGGCACTCGAACGGCAGGTCCTGGTGGGCGTAGGCGTCGAGCGCCGTCTCCCGGACCCGCGTGACCAGCTCGGCGAACGTGGGGTCGCCGGCGGTGCTCGTCCGCAGCACCAACGTGTTGACGAAGAACCCGACCAGGTCGTCCAACGCCTGGTCGGTGCGACCGGCGATCGCGCAGCCCACCGGGATGTCCTCACCGGCACCGAGCTTCGTGAACAGGGCGGCCAACCCCGCCTGCAACACCATGAACACGCTCGCCCCGAGCCGCCGGGCCAGCGCCGCCAGGTCCCGGTGCAGGGCCGGGTCGAACCGCATCCGCACGGTGCCGCCCCGGTAGGACGGGACGGCCGGGCGGGGCCGGTCGGCCGGCAGGCGCAGGCGGTCCGGCAGCCCGGCCAGCGCCCCGGTCCAGTACGCGAGCTGGGTGGCGAAGGGACTGGCCGGGTCGGACGGGTCGCCCAGCAGTTGCCGTTGCCACAGCGCGTAGTCCGCGTACTGCACCGGCAACGGCGCCCAGTCCGGCCGCGCGCCCCGGCGGCGCGTCGCGTAGGCGGCGGCGAGGTCCCGGGCCAGCGGGCGCACGGACCAGCCGTCGGCGGCGATGTGGTGCACCAGCAGCACCAGCACGTGCTCGTCCGGCGCGAGTTCGAGCAACGCCGTCCGCACCGGCGGTTCCGCCGCGAGGTCGAACCCGTGCCGCCCGATCGCCGTCAGCGCCGCGGCCAGGTCGTCGACCGGCCTGACCTCCACCGCCGCCACCGCGTCCAGGACCACCTGGCGGGGAACGCCCTCGACCTGCGGGAAGACCGTCCGCAGGCTCTCGTGGCGGGCCGTCACGTCGGTCAGCGCGGCCCGCAGCGCCGAGTGGTCGAGCGGACCGGACAGCCGCCAGGCCAGCAGGACGTTGTAGGTGGCGTTCGGCCCTTCGAGCTGGTCGAGGAACCACAGGCGGTGCTGGGCGAAGGACAGCGGGACCACGGGCGGGCGCGCGCCGGCGGTCGGCGCCGGTCGGGTCGGCCCGGTGGTGTCCACCGCGGTCGCGAGCCGGGCGACGGTCGGGTGGTCGAACAGCGTGCGCAGCGTCAGCTCGGCGCCCAGCTCGGTGCGGACCCGGGAGATCAGCCGGGTGGACAGCAGCGAATGACCGCCCAGCGCGAAGAAGTCGTCGTCCACCCCGACCCCGGGCAGGCCCAGCACCTCGGCGAACAGCCCGCACAGCGCCTCCTCCCGCGCCGTGGCCGGGCCGCGGCCGAGGACCGGGGGCGCGTCGGGCACGGGCAGCGCGGACGGGTCGACCTTGCCGTTGACCCCGATCGGCAGGCTGTCCAGCACGACGACGGCCGACGGCACCATGTACTCCGGCAACCGGCTCCGCGCGTGCTCCCGCACCTGCTCCGGCCGCACCCGCTCCCCCGCCGGCACCACGTACGCCACCAGGCGCTTGTCCTCCGGCCGGTCCTCCCGCACGACCACCGCGACCTGGCCGACAGCCCGGTGCTCGCCGAGCACCGCCTCGACCTCGGGCAGCTCGATGCGGAACCCGCGCACCTTGACCTGCCCGTCGGCCCGGCCGCGGAACTCGAACGCCGCGCCGCGCCGGGCGACCAGGTCCCCGGTCCGGTACATCCGGGAGCCGGGCGGTCCGTGGGGATCGGGCACGAACCGCACGGCGGTCAGCGCGGGCCGCCCCAGGTACCCCCGGGCCACGCCCGCGCCCGACACGTACAGCTCGCCCGTCCCGGCCGGCCGCAACCACTCGTCCAGCACCTGGACCCGGGTGTTGGGGACGGGTCCGGCGAGCACCGGCTCCGGCGACACCTCCAGCGAGGTGATGAGCGGGGCGATCGTGCACTCCGTCGGGCCGTACGCGTTGTAGGAGTTCAGGCCGTCCGCCGCCCGCAGCTCCGCCCACAGCCGCAGGGGCACCGGCTCGCCGCCCACCCCGACGGTGACCGGCCGCCAGGGGTGGGCCAGCAGGCCGTGGGCCAGCAGCAGCCCCGCGTACGAGGGCGTGCTGCCGATGTGGTCGACCCGGTGCCGGACGAGGTGGGCGACCGCCGCGCCCGGGTCCGCCCAGACGGCGTCGTCCACGACGTGCAGCTCGTGCCCGGCGAACATCGCGAACAGGTGGCTCCAGGACGCGTCGAAGGACAGCGAGGCCGTCAGCGCGACCCGCAGCGGTCGGTCGCCGACCGACCGCTGCGACATCGCGTAGGCGTTCTCCCGGTAGCCGTGGAAGCTGTTGAGCACGTTGCCGTGGCTGACGACCACGCCCTTGGGTCGCCCGGTGGACCCGGAGGTGTAGATGACGTACGCCGCCTGCGCCGGGTCCACCGGCGGGAGGTCGGCGTCCGGGGAGCCGTCGACCGCGGCGACGGTGACGGGGTCGTCGAGCACCACCACCGGGGTGCCGTTCCCGGCCGGCACCCGCGCCGCCGTGCCGCGGTCGGCGAGCAGCAGCACCGGTCCGGCGTCACCGAGCAGGTGGTCGACGCGGTCGGCGGGGTACCGCGGGTCGATCGCCAGGCAGGCGCCGCCCGCCTTCAGCACGGCCAGCAGCGCGACGACCGCCTCGGCCGACCGGGGGAGCATCAGCGCGACGACGCGTTCCGCGCCCACCCCCTCGGCGACGAGCAGGTGCGCGAGCCGGTTCGCCCGGGAGTCGAGTCGGCGGAAGGTGAGCGCGGTGTCCCCGGAGACGACCGCCACGGCCCCCGGTGTCGCACGCGCCTGCGCCTGGAACACCGCGACCAGGTCCGGGGCGGTCGGTCGCTCCCTCAGCACGAACAGCTCCGTTGCCAGATCGCCTGCACCCGACGGCCCCCTCACGCGGTGACGCGGACTTCCCGGCTCCCAGTCTTGGACCGGCGGAGCGGGGCGGACCATGGGACCTTGGTCCCGATCACCGGAAGACGAGCGCCGCTCACGACGACCGGTGGCGGGACGAAGGTCCCATGGTCACCCGCGCACGGTTCCTCGCAGACTCGACGGTGTCGCTCCACCACGCGAGGAGGCCCCGAGTGCTGGAGGAAAGCCAGAGCCCGCGAACGGACGGCGCCCGCCGCGCCACCGTCCCGGAACGGATCGCGGGGTGGGCGGCCCGCCGCCCGGCGGCGCTCGCCGTCGTGGACGAACGCACCTCGGTCACCTACGGCGAGTTCCAGCAGCGGGTGGACGTCCTGGCCGACCGGCTGCGCCGGCTCGGGGTCCGGCGGGACGAACGGGTCGCGGTGTACCTGGACCGCTCGGTGGACTGCGTGGTCGCCGCGGCGGCCGTGCTGGCGGCCGGCGCCGCGTACCTGGTGCTCGACGTCCGGCAGCCGGCCGCCTGGACCCGCCTGCTGCTCGACGACAGCGGGGCCCGGGTGGTGATCACCCACCCCGACCTGTGGGCCACCGGGGCGGTGGACGGGTTGTCGCCGGTGAACGTGACGACCGCGCGGCGCCCGCTGCTGGTCGGCGCACCGCCGCGGGCGCCCGAGCCCGTGCCGGACGACGCCGTGGCCTACCTCAACTACACCTCCGGCTCCTCCGGGGCGCCCAAGGGGGTGCTGGTCGGGCACGCCGGCCTGACCAACCTCGTGGACTGGTACCTCCGGCGCTACGGGGTGGGCCCGGGGGACCACCTCACCCAGCTGGCCCGCCCCTCGTTCGACGCCTTCGCGCTGGAGGTCTGGCCGTGCCTGGCGGCCGGGGCCGCGCTGCACGTCGTGGAGCCGGCCCTGCTGACCGCCCCGACCGAGCTGCTGGGGTGGCTGTGCCGCTCCGGGATCACCACCGCCTTCGTGCCCACACCGCTGGCCGAGGAGCTGCTGGAGCTGCCGTGGCCGGACGACGCCGCCCTGCGGGACGTGCTGGTCGGCGGCGACCGGCTCACCGCCCACCCGCGTGCGGGGCTGCCCTTCCGGCTGCACAACAACTACGGGCCGACCGAGTGCACGGTCGTGGCCACGTGCTGCGAGGTGCTCCCGGGCGGTCCGCCGGGCGAACCGCCGCCGATCGGCACACCGATACCGGGCGTGCTCGCCTACGTGCTGGACGAGCTGCGCCGGCCGGTCGCCGACGGCGAGCCGGGCGAGCTGCACCTCGGTGGCGTCGGCGTGGCCCGGGGGTACCTGGGCGAGCCGGAGCGCGACGGCTTCCGGGCCGACCCGTTCAGCGCGGTACCCGGGGCCCGCGCCTACGCCACCGGCGACCTGGTGCGCCGCGCGCCGGACGGGCAGCTGCACTTCCTCGGCCGGGTCGACGACCAGGTGCAGGTCCGGGGCATCCGGGTGGACCCCGGCGAGGTCGAGCCGGTGCTGCGGTCGCACCCGGACGTCGGCCGCGCGGTCGTCGTCGGTCGGGACCGGCAGCTGATCGCCTACGTCACCGCCGGCGACGGCCCGATGGACCCGGCGGCGCTGCGCCGCTTCCTCCAGGAGCGGTTGCCGGACTACCTGGTGCCGGCGGTGGTGGTGCCGACCGACGAGCTGCCCGTGACCGAGCACGGCAAGGTGGACCGGCGGGCCCTGGCCCGACTGCCGCTGCGCCCACCGGGGACCGAGCCGCCGCCGGAACCCGGGGACGACGTGGAACGCGCGTTGACGGAGGCGTGGCTGGAGGTCCTGGACGCCACCGAGGTCCACCCGCACGACAACTTCTTCGAGGTCGGCGGGGACTCGCTGCGGCTCAGCCGGCTGGTCAGCCGGTCGCGGCGCCGGGGGCTCGTCCTGCGCCCCGACGACGTCTACGACCACCCCGTGCTCGGGGACCTCGCGGCCGTGCTGCGGGGACGACGGCCCACGGCGGTGTCCTGGTGAGCAAGCGCGTCACCTTCGTGGAGCTCTCGGTCTACGACAACACGGTCCCGCTGGTGTCCGGCTACCTCCAGGCGTACGCGATGGAGGACCCGGTCGTCGCGGCGTCGGTGGACTTCCGGACCTACTCCCGCAGCCTGCGCCAGGACCCCGGGCTGATCCTCGCCGACCTGCTGGACCTGCGCAGCGACGTCTACGCGTTCAGCTGCTACATCTGGAACACCGGGCTGGTCCGGCGGCTGCTGGCGGGCCTGCTGGCCGCGCGGCCCGACGCCTGGTTCCTGCTCGGCGGGGCGCAGGTGATGAACCACGGCGCGGACTACATCCCGGCCGGCGCCGGCAACGTCGTGGTGTGCAACGGCGAGGGCGAGCAGCCCTGCTACGAGTTCCTCCGGCAGGTGCTCGTCGACGAGCCGGACCTCACCGAGGTCTCGGGCGTAACCTTCCGGAGCGCCGGCGGCGAGCTGGTGACCACCGACACCCCGCCGCGGCTGCGCACCCTCGACGACGTGCCGTCCCCGTTCGCCGCCGGTCTGTTCGACGGCCAGGACTACACGTTCACGGTGCTGGAGACCAACCGCGGCTGCCCGTTCCACTGCGGGTTCTGCTTCTGGGGCGCGGCGACGAACTCCAAGGTCTACAAGTTCGACGAGGAGCGGGTGCGCGGGGACATGCGGTGGATCGCCGAGCACGGCGTGGCCAGCGTCTTCATCGCCGACGCCAACTGGGGCCTGTCGCCCCGGGACGTGGAGCTGAGCAGGTACCTCGTGAGCTGCCGGCAGGAGTTCGGCTCCCCCACCTCGATGGTGCTGGCCGCCGCGAAGAACCGGCCGGAACGGGTCGCCGAGATCACCGAGATCCTGGTGCGCGGCGGCCTGGTCACCAGCCAGCCCATCTCGTTGCAGACGGTGAACACCGAGGCGCTGCGGCTGGTCGACCGGCAG
This sequence comes from Saccharothrix sp. DSM 118769, assembly GCF_052936295.1. Lineage (NCBI taxonomy): Bacteria > Bacillati > Actinomycetota > Actinomycetes > Pseudonocardiales > Pseudonocardiaceae > Saccharothrix > Saccharothrix sp. DSM 118769. Next base: position 5,968,358 of record NZ_CP193627.1, read on the forward strand.
AACATCCGGGAGGAGACCTACACCGAACTGCAGCGCAGCCTGAACGAGAAGGGGATCAGCTCCTTCATCGAGATGATCTGGCCGCTGCCCGGCGAGACGCTGGAGACCTTCAAGGCCGGGATCGCCCGGCTGTGCCGGCTGGAGGCGGACACCCTCACCGTCTACCCGCAGCTGCTGCTGCACAACACCGCGCTGCACGAGCAGCGGGAGGCGATGGGCATCGAGGTGGAGCGGGCGCCCGACCCCGTGGCGGAGGCCGACGTGGTGGTGGCGACCCGGTGGGTGGACCGGGCCGAGTGCGAGCGGGGAACCTGGTTCTACTACCTGGTGCAGAGCCTCTACAACGCCCGCGGCGCCTACCACCTCGCCCGGTACCTGGACCGCCGCGGCGTCCAGTCGTACGAGGACTTCTTCACCGCGGCGACGGACTTCTGGCAGCGGTCGGACAACGAGCTGTGCCGCTTCGTCGCGGACTCGGTGGCCACCGCCGACAACTACGACCTGCTCAACATCGGCAAGGCGGCGCACCTCGTGCTGCACTCGCACCGGCACACCTTCGACGCGCTGCTGCTGGACTTCGCCCGTTCCCAGCCGTGGTGGTCCGACGCGGGCGCCCGCTGCGCCACCGACCTGGACCTGGTGGCCCGGCCGTACATCTACCGCGAACCGGTCCGCGCCCCCGGCGTCGGGTTGACCGAGGCGACGCTGCTGGAGGTCGGCGGAACGAGGCTCGTGGTCTCGCTGCCCGCCGCGCTGGCGCACCTGCCGGTGGAGCTGGGGCTGGTGGCCGAGCCCACGACCGGGTTGTGCTTCGAGCACCCGCGCGAGGGCAAGGTACCGGTCCCCCGCCACCACACCGTCGAGCAGAGCGCGAGCTACTGCCACGTGATGATCCAGCGGCTGCGCACCCTGCTGCCGACCTGCCGGTCGGTGCGGCTGAGCGCGCGATGATGGAACGCGGCATCTTCACCGACGACCACCGGGCGTTCCGGGAGGTCGTCCGGGAGTTCGTCGCCCGCGAGGTCACGCCGAACCTGGCCCGGTGGGAACAGGCGGGTGTCGTGGACCGGGAGGTCTGGCTCGCGGCGGGGCGGCAGGGGCTGCTGGCCCCGGAGATCGACGTCGAGTACGGCGGCGGCGGGGTCCGGGACTACCGCTACCACGTGGTGCGGGGCGAGGAGATGGCCCGGGCCGGCACGCTGAGCCCGGCCTTCAACCTGCACAGCGAGGTCGTCGGCGGCTACCTGGACGACCTGGGCACGCCGGAGCAGAAGAGCCGCTGGCTGCCGGGGTTCTGCACGGGCGAGCTGATCTCCGCCATCGCCATCACCGAACCGGGCACCGGCAGCGACGTCGCGGCGATCACCACCACCGCGCACCGGGAGGGCGACCACTACCGGCTGCGGGGCGGCAAGACCTTCGTCACCCACGGCCTGCTGGCCGGGCTGGTCCTGGTGGCCGCGCTCGACCCGGCGGCCGGCCCCCGGTCGGCCAGCCTGCTGGTGCTGGAGCCGCCGCTGCCGGGGCTGACCGTGGGCGCGCCGCTGGCCAAGATCGGCCTGCACTCGCTGGACACCGTGGGGATGACCTTCGACGACGTGCTGGTGCCCCGGGCGAACCTGCTCGGCGAGGCCGGCGGGGGCTTCCGCCACCTGATGCGGTACCTGCCCCGGGAACGCCTGTCGGTGGCGGTCACCTCGCTCGCGCTGGCCGAGCAGGTGCTGGCCGAGACCCTGCGGTACTGCGGGATGCGGTCCGCGTTCGGCCGGCCGATCGGCCAGTTCCAGCACAACCGGTTCCGGCTGGCCGAGATGGCCACCGCGGTCCAGGTCGCCCGCGTCTTCACCGACCGGTGCGTGGTGGAGCACGACCGGGGCGAGCTGACCCCGGAGCAGGCGGCGATGGCGAAGTGGTGGAACACGGACCTGTGCGCCGACGTGGTGGACCGCTGCCTGCAACTGCACGGCGGCTACGGGTACGCCGCCGACTCCCTGGTCGGCCGGGCCTACGTGCAGGCCAGGGTGCAGGGCATCTACGCGGGCACCACCGAGATCATGAAGGAGATCATCGGCCGGTCCCTTCCGCTGTGACCACAGGAGGTGCACGTGAGGAACCTCGACGGGGACGCCGTCCGGGAGCTGCTGCCGATGAGCGCGGCCATCCCGTTGATGCGCGACGCGCTCCGCTCGTTCAGCGCCGGCCGGGTGAACCAGCCGGTGCGCACCGTGGTGCCCGGGGCCGGCGGCGACCTGCTCGCCGTGATGCCCGCCTTCGTCCCGTTCGGCGACGGGCGCGGCGTGTTCGGGGTGAAGGCCATCGCCGTCAAACCCGGCAACCCGGCCCGCTGCCTGGACCCGCACCCCGGGCTCGTCCTCGTGCTCGACCCCGACACCGCGGTACCGCTCGCCGTGGTCGACGGCACCAGCCTGACCGCGATCCGCACGGCCGCGGTGTCCGCGGTCGCCACCGACGCGCTCGCCCGCCCCGACGCCGGCGTCCTGGCGCTGCTCGGGTCCGGCACGCAGGCGCGGGCCCACCTGACGGCCCTCGCGCTGGTGCGGGACCTGCGGGAGGTCCGGGTGTGGAGCCGCGACCCGGACCGCGCCCGCGCCTTCGCGGAGTGGGCCGTCGGCCACCCGGTGGTGCGGGCCGCTTCGGTGGCCGAGGCCGTCGCCGGCGCCGACCTGATCTGCACCACCACGTCGAGCCCGACGCCGCTGCTGGGGGCCGGCGAGGTGGCGGCGGGCGCGCACGTCAACGCGGTCGGCGCGGTGTTCCCCGACCGCCGCGAGCTGGCCGGGGACCTGGTGGGACGGGCCCGCGTGTTCGTGGACAGCCGCGAGTCGGCCCTCGTCGAGTCCGGGGACCTGTTGTCGGCGATGGCGGAGGGCCACTTCGCGGCGTCGGACATCCGGGCCGAGATCGGCGAGGTGCTGCTGGGCGGGCACCCCGGTCGCGGCGGCGACGACGAGGTGACGGTGTTCGAGTCGCTGGGCCTCGCGGTCGAGGACGTCGTGGCCGCCCGGTACGTGTGCGAACGGGCCGCCGACCTCGGCTGACGGCCCGTCAGGTCCACCAGATCAGGTCACCGCGGTCGTCCACCCCGGTGAAGCAGGTCAGCAGCAGCCGCTCCCGGTCCCGGCCGGCGGGTCCGCCGCCCAGCACGGCGTGCACGAGGTTGCCGTTGACGACGCAGAGGTCACCGGTCTCCACCGGGACGACCGCGGACGGCACGCCGGCCAGCAGCTCGACCGGGTAGGGGAACCCGCTGTGCAGCAGTCCCAGCCGCTCCCGGGAGGTCTCGTCCGGCTCGACGTTCCACAGCTTGAGCTGCCCGGTGCCGTCGACGACCTGCGGGTAGGCGTTGACCGCCAGCACGCGGCGCAGCCGCTGGATCTCGAACCCGGCCTGGCGGGGGTCGCCGAGCTGGGCCAGGTCGTCGTGCGGTCGCAGCAGGAACTCCCCCTCCTGGTTCCAGCAGACGGCCTTCGAGTCCCCGGCCGGCATCCCGCGGTGCCGGGCCGCCCGTGCCGCCGGGACGACCCCGTGGGCCGCCAGCGAGGAGCGGAAGCCGGCGACGGGGTCGGTGGTCCCCCGGTAGAGGTCGCGCACCGCGCCCGCCGACCGCTCCACCGAGGCCAGGTACTCCTCGGTGGTGTTGTCGACGTGCGACGCGCCGACGATGTAGCCCTCGACCCCGCCGACCCCGTCGCCGTAGCGCGGCGTGCGGGACATCGCGGGCGACCAGAAGTTCGCGACGATGCGCGCGCAGTCCGCCGCGGGCAGGTACGAGCGGACCCGGTAGGCGGCGAGTTCGCCGCGCAGCACGCGCGACACGGCGTCGTGGTCCACGACCCGGGTGGTCTGGTGCACCCGGAACGAGGCGCGCGGCAGCGACCTGCCGGTGATGGTCACGGACGTCCTCCGTCCGCCCGGTCGCGGTGCAGCAGCGGCCGGCGGGCGTGCAGGAACCCCAGCATGGCGGGCAGCGGGCTGACGACCCGGGGCTGCGCGTCCAGCCGCGCCCGGTGCCGCCGCCGCACGGCCGGCAGCTGCGACCAGTGCGCGCCCGGGTTGAGGTGGTGCTCCTGGTGGTAGCCGTCGTTGAACGCGAGCAGGTTGTACAACCGGCCGTAGTGGCTGACCGAGTCGGCGGCCCGGTTGTGCGGGTCGGCGCCGTAGTGCCGGTAGTAGTTCTGCACGTTCACCATGACCAGCGCGAGGAAGTAGGCCGGCAGGTAGCCGAACAGGGTCCACCGCCAGGAGATCGCCGTGAGCGCGGCCAGCGACAGCCAGCACACCGCGCGGTCGACCCGGACTTGGCGGAGTTCCCGGCTGCGCCGGGGTTCCCGGCGCCAGGCCAGCGAGATCAGCGCGCGTTCACCGGCACCGGGCCCGGTCAGCCCCACGAGCAGCGGCAGCTCGCGGACGCGGTCGCGCAGCGACTGCACGGCCCCGCCGACCGCGTAGCGCAGCAGCGGCGCGTGCTCCCCGTTCTCGCCGCCCCGGTACGTGGAGGACAGGTCCCGCGTGTCGCCGCCCTCCCCCGGGGCGTCGTTGTTGTACCGGTGGTGGTTGCGCACGTGCATCAACCCGTACGCCTGCACGGACTGCCCGATGTCGACCGAGTTCAGCGCCGACGCCACCGCGTTCAGCCGGGCCGAGGCGAACCACGGCAGGTGGGTGAACAGGTGCGACACGACGATGATGTTGTACGCGGTCATCACGGCGAGCAGGCCGACGTGCGCCACGCGGGCCGGCCAGCCGGCCTGCTCCCAGGCGGCGGCGCACCAGAACAGGACCGCGAAGTGGGCGAGGCTGTAGGCCACCAGCAGGCCGTCCCGCGACGAGACCCTCCAGACGCGCATGGCACTCCCTCGTAAGCACCGACGGAGATCGGTTCGTGGTTCGGGGTGGTCAGAAGTAGGACTCCAGGGTGCCGCGCCGCCGCACGTCCAGCGTGGCGCAGTGGAACGAGCCGCCGAAGCTGTTGAAGTTGCGGAAGTCGCAGAGGACCGGGGTGAACCCGAACTCCTTCACGGCGGCGATCATCGGCTCGTCCTGCCGCTCCACCACCACCCGCTGCTCGTCCAGCACCAGGAGGTTCATGTTGATCCAGTTGCTGGTCAGGTACAGCGGGTGCGACGCGGGGATCACCGGTTTCGGCGCGGCCAGCACGTCCCAGTCCCGGAACTGGCGGGGCACCTCGGGCACCCGGTCGGCGTTGACCAGCAGCTTGCCGGGGGCCAGCGGGACCAGGGTGGCGTCGATGTGCATCGGGTGCGCGTCGGCGAACTCGACCACGTGCACCCGGTAGTCGTCCCCCAGGTGCCGGCGCAGCCACTCGATGCCGAAGTCGTTGGTGACGTTGCTGCGCTGGGCGAAGATGTCCCGCCCGCAGCGGACGAAGTCGGCGGCGTCGAACGTGGGCTCGAACTCGGTCACCACCAGCCGGACCGGGTCGGACTCGACCCAGTCCTGGTCGAACTGGTGGTCGGTCAGCTCCGGCTTCGGCGCCGCCGCCCACCGGGCGCCGCCGCGGAAGTACTCCTTGAGCAGCGGTCGGTAGGCCAGCGACTCGTAGTAGCGGGAGCGCCAGGCCATCGGGCACTCGATGATCTGCTCGCCGACCACCAGCAGCGAGTCCCTCGGCATCGCCGCGTACATGCCGGTGCTGGTCCAGTCGAGCGTCCGGTACGGCCGCCCCTGCGCGATGGGCTCGGGCCGGCGCACGGTCACGCCCTCGCACTCCAGGACGTGCGCGAACTCGTCGAGCTCCGCGGCCGCGGCCGCGACCCGCTCCGGCGGGAAGGGCCGGCCGGCCATCCGGCGGAACGTCTCGTGCTGGTCGGCCGGCAGCACCGGGGGCAGAGCGAGGTGCCAGCCGGGGAAGCAGGCGCCGTCGACGATGCCGACGATCACCTCCTCCAACGGGTCCCACTCCGTGTACGAACGCACGGGGCTCGGTGACGCGGCGGGGTGGGGCAACGGTTCCTCCTCACCGTGGGGTGCTCGTCCCGGACGGGCGGTGGGCTCGCGGACCGAGCCACCCGACCAGTGTGGTGCGGAATCCGGCGCGGCGACCATGGGACCTTGGTCCCGCAGAACTTCCGGGCCGGGTGCGGGAGGCTCGGCCGCATGGACTTCCTGCTCCAGCGGTGTTCCCCGGAGGACGTCGTGGACACCGACACCACCTACTTCGAGGCGGGCGCCGAAACACTGCCGGGCAACGGTTTCGCGCTCGTCCGGACCCCCGGTCTCGAACACCTCGCCGCGGGCTGCCTGGCCATCCGCGTCGACCTGCCCGCCGCGGAGCGGGACGCGCGCCGGTGGCGGCTCGGGTTCGAGGACGCCGTGCGCACCGCGGGCGGGCACCGCCACCGGCTCTACCTGACCGGTCGATCACCCGCCCTGGAGACCGAGCTGCTCACCCGCGGGTACGTGCGGCGGTTCGAGTCGATGCTCGTCCGCGACCCGGAACGCGCGCCCCGGGGGAGCACCCGGGTGCGGCTGCGCGAGATCACGTCGGCATCGGGCTGGGCCGAGAAGGTGCGCCTCGACGGCGAATCCACGCACGCCCCGGACGGCCACCCCGTCGACGCGCGGTCGTGGGCGGAGTACGAGCACGGGAAGTGGCGCAGCGGCGTCCTCCGCTGCTTCCTGGTCGACGGCGCGGACGGGACCTGCGGAACGACCGGGGTGGTGCGTTCGGCCGCGGTGGTCCGCGTCAAGAACCTGCTCCTGCGCCCCGGTTGGCGAGGGAGGGGGATCGCGACCGAGGTCGCGCTGGCCGTCCACGCCACCGCCTCCGCGACCGGGACGCCCACGGGCCTCTTCGCCGCCACCGGGGGCATCGCCGAACGCGCGTACCGGCGGGCCGGCTTCCGGCCGATCGGGACCGTCACCGAGTTCACCCGCGAACCGGTCGGGCAGGACGCCGCCGGGACCCCCGCGACCGACCGGAAGGGACGATCATGAGCGTCAACCCGTTCGACGACGAGAACGGCAGCTTCTACGTGCTCGTCAACGACGAGGGGCAGCACTCCCTGTGGCCGGCTTCCATCCCGGTCCCGCCCGGCTGGAGCGTCGGGTTCGGCGAGGACAGCCGGGCGGCGTGCCTGGACCACGTCGAGCGGAACTGGGTGGACATGAGGCCGAGGAGCCTCCAGGTCGCCATGGCGGACGACGTCGACCCGTGAGGTCGTTCACCGGCCGGCGAGCGACCGGCGCAGCAGGTCCTTGTCGGGCTTGCCCGCGTCGGTCAGCGGGAGCCCGTCCACCAGGTGCACCCGGTGCGGCGTGAACATGGTGCCCTGTTCGGCCGTGACGAAGGCGCGCACCTGTTCCGGTGCGACGCTGTGCCCCGGGCGCGCCACGACGGCGGCGTGCAGCGACTCCACCGCGTCCGCGTCGGTCACCCCGAACACCGCGACCTGGGCGATCGCCGGGTGCCGCGCCAGCAGCTCCTCCACCTCGGCCGGGTACACGTACCCGCCCTCCACGATCACCCTCTCCCCGATCCGGTCGCACAGGTGCAGGTAGCCCCGCTCGTCGAGGTAGCCGACGTCCCCGGTGCGCACCTCCCCGTCGCGCCACACCCGCGCGGTCAGCTCCGGGTTGCGCCAGTACCCCTTCGCGGCCGTCGGCGACCGCACGCAGACCTCCCCCGCCTGGCCGGTGGGCACCTCGTGGCCGTCCTGGTCGCGGATCGTCACCCGGGCCCCGGGCACCGGGCGTCCCGCGGTGGCGAGCAGCTCCGGTTCCAGGTGCTCCTCGGCGGACAGCTCGCAGATCACGCCCGCCTCGTTCTGCGAGTACACCTGCACCAGCACGGGACCGAGCAGTTCGACGGCCCGCGCGAGCCTGGTCGGTGACGCGGGGCAGCCGCCGTAGCTCACCGAGCGCAGGCTGGACAGGTCGTGGTCGCCCAACGCCGGGTGGTCGACGACCCGGTACAGCATCGGTGGCGGCAGGATCAGCTCGGTCACCCGGTGGGCGGCGACGTCGGCGAGCACCTTCGCGGGGTCGAAACCCCGGTGCAGCACCAGCCGACCGCCGAGGCCGAGCACGACCTCGGCGGACAGGCCGCCGGCGTGCGACAGCGCCGTGCAGAGCAGCAGCACCGTGTCCGCGTCGACCACCGCGCCCATGCGGTCGAAGAGGCTCGCCTGGGCCGCCCAGGTGACCTGGATCGCCTTGGGGACGCCGGTCGTGCCGCTGGTGTGCCGGACGTAGCAGACGTCCTCGGCGTCCACGTCGCTCGGCGTGACCGGATCGCCGGGGGCCTCGTCGGCCAGGGCCAGCACGTCCTCCCCCGCTCCCGTGGGGCCGAGGCCGAGCACGGTGGCGACCGGCGCCCGTCCGAGCAGCTCGGCGGCCCGCCCGGCCGACGCGGCGGGCACCACGAGCACGTCGGTGCCCACGGCGGCGACGACGGTCGCCTGCACGACCGCCGCCAGGCCGTTGCCGAGGTACGTGGTCCTCGCGCCGAGCAGGTTCGCCGCGTACTTGGCGGCCACGACCTCGACCCGGTTGTCGGACAGCAGGGTCACGCTCGACCCCCGCCGCACCCCCTTCGCCGCCAGCACGTGCGCGAACCGGTGGACGAGCGCCAGCAGGTCGCCGCGGCGGACCGCGGTCCCGTCGGGTTGGTGGCAGGCGACCCGCTCGGGTCGCCTGCCGAGGCTTTCCAGGACCGCGTGCGTGTAGTTGTGGTTCACCGGCCCGCGCCTTCCGGATCGGGACACCGTCCGCCGGACCGAGTCACCGCCGGTCGAGCCACAGCGTCCAGGGACGTACTTCCTTGATGCGCAGCACCCCGTTGAGCGCCCACGGGTCCTCGGCGAAGACGGACCGCACCTCGTCCTCGTCGGCCGCCACCACGGCGAGCAGCCCGACGTCCTCACCGCCGCCGTCGCCGATCGGGCCGCCGAGGATGATGACGTCGCGGTCGAACAGGTCGTCGGCGAAATCCGAGTGCCCGTCCCACTCGGCCTGCTCCCGGATGCCGCGGGCGGGGTCCCAGCGGGGTCCCTTCGCGGTCGTCACGGCGAAGACGGTCACGGTCATCTCCTCGTCCTGGTCGTGGCAGGGCGCACTACGGGTCGATCCCGAAGGACTTCAGCGGCAGCACGATGGTCTTGATCTCCCCGTGCACGACCCGCGAGAGGAAGGGGGAGGCCGCGATCGTCCGCCGGCAGACCTCCGCGGCGATCGCCCGGGTCTCCTCGCGGTTCCGGCTGACCCGGAACAGGGTCACGTACAGGCGGTCCCGCACGACCTGGGCGTGCACGCGCTCGATCGAGTCCTCGGGCGTCGCCGCGGCCCACGTCGCCTCCACGGTGGCGTTCTCCACCGAGGCGTCGTCGGTGTGCGAGCCGTGCAGCCGCAGCACCACCGTCGCGTGGTTCACGCGGCCCCGCCGGTGCTCGGCCCGGCGGGCACGGGTGCGAAAACCCGAATGATCTCCGACATGACGGGTTCGTCCCCAGGGGTAGTTCGGGTTCGATGCGCGAATCCTGCCCGGAAGTGCAGTGCCCGCCCGGGAACGCGCCACGACCCGGCAAGATCTGCTGCACTGGGGTCCGACCGGCTCGACCGGTTCGACCATCGGCGCTCTCCCTCTCCGTTGGGGGGTCCAAGCCTTCCTGCGACCGCACGCACCACCGTATGACCAGGCCGGGAACACCAACTAGGGCGAAGTTGACATGGACGAGTCGCACCTGCGCAGGTGGCGCCCCCCGCAGTTGGCGGGGGTCGAAGTGCTGTCCGGGCGCATCCCGAACTACACCCGCCCGCGGTTCACCCTGAGCAGCGGCTACACGATCAAGATCAGGCACGGCGACGCCCCGCCGCCGGTGCGGTACCGCGGCCGGGAGCAGGAGTCGGGCGCCGCGGGCGCGGTGACGGTGGTCGAGCCGGACGAGGTCGTGCAGGCGCTCGGCGGGAACGAGCCCAGGGCCGAGTTCGACCTGCTGCTGGTGGACGCCGAGCTGATGCCGCGCGCCGCCACCGGCCCGCCCAGGTTCCACCGGCTCGCCCACCCCGACCGCGGCCTGTTCGACGGCATCGCCGCACTGCACCGCGGTCTGGTCCACAGCACGGACCGGCTCGCCCTCCAGTCCGCCCTCACCATCCTGCTCGACGACCTGGTCACCCGGCACGCGACCGCTCCCGGCCCGGACGACCGCGCGCTCGGCCCCCCGGCGCTGCGGCGAGCCCGGGACGTCCTGCACGACCGGCTGGACGCCAACGTCAGCCTCGACGAACTCGCGGCCGTGGCCGGCTGCGGCAAGTACCACCTGGTCAGGAGCTTCCGCCAGGTCTACGGCGTCCCACCCCACCGCTACCGCACCCTGCTGCGGCTGGACCGGGCCACGACGATGCTGGCGAAGGGCCGTTCGGTGGCGGACGTGGCCGCCACCCTGGGCTACTGCGACCAGAGCCAGCTCAACCGGCACTTCCGGCAGGCGCTCGGCATGAGCGCGGGCGCCTACGCCAAGACCGTGCGCTAGCCGCCACCGACCGGTGGCGGCCGGCCGATCAGCTCTTGCCCCGGTCGCCTGCTCGTCGCCGCCGACCCGGGCAACGCGCCAGGTCGGCGGCGACGACGACGCGGGCGGTGAACGCCACGGTGGCCAGCGCCTCGACGATCGACACGGCGAGCAGGTCGGCGCGCACGTCGGCGGCCGTCCAGTAGAGCGCGGTCGAGAGCAGGGACGGGACCGCGAACACCAACAGGTCCACCGCCAGCTGCCCGGACTTGTCCAGCCGCCGCAACGGGGTGTCGCGGTGGACGGACTCCCAGGCGAGCACCGCGTCCTCCCGGCCCCCGGCCCCGACCAGCGCGGAGGCCAGGTGCCGGCGCAGGTAGTCGCCGATCGCCGACACTTTCTGGTCGTTGGTCAGGTAGGTCCAGCCCAGGACGAGGCACACCAGCGGCACGAGGAGGAGCAGGTGCGGCCGGGTGGGTGGTTGGACCACCAGTGCCAGTGTCGCCGTCAGCGTGGCCAACGCGGTGTAGGTCAGGCGGTCCCGCAGGGCGATCCGCGACTTCTGCTCGGCTTTCAGGGCCTCGTACTCGGCCAGCAGGAAGTCCTTGAGCACGTCTTCCGATGTGGTTCCACGGTTCCGGGTTCCGTTCATCCGCTTGTCGTCACTCCTCCGTCGGTCTCGCGCGTGCGAGGAGGTGTTCCCGTCAGTCCGACCACGTGTCCGCCCACAGGCTCCGGCGGTCGCGTTCGAGGTCGAGCCAGGCCGGCCCGTGGTGGGCCACGGCCTCCAGGACCGGGAGGGCCGCGTCCATCCCGGAGGTCGCCGCGGCGAGCCGCTCCAGCTCGGACTCGTCGTCGACCTCCGTGTCGCTCTCGACGTCGAGGCGTTCGCTGACCCTGAGGATCTCCGCGCCGTCGAGCAGGCGGAGCCGGAACTCGCGGTTGTGCACCTTCCGCGGGGGCTCGCCGGGGATCTTCCTGGCCGACCTCTCCCGCAGGCGCAGCGAGGCCGACGCGATGCGGTCGTAGCCGAAGACGTCCCAGTTCTCGTTCTTGACGTCGCCGGTGGTGAAGTCCAAGTACACGCGCGAGGCCCGGATGCCGTACTTGGTCAGCAGGATGACGGTGACCAGGTACGCCTCGTAGCGCGGCGGTCCGTGCACCACCGCCCCGCGCCGGGCCCCGGGGGCCGGTTGGTTGATGACGACGTGCGAGACGAGGTCCTGCTCGGCGATGTTGCCCGCGCGCAGTGCCGTGGCCTTGAGGTGCGCCTTGTCCAGTGCCAGCCAACGAGCCATCTCGCCGTCCGTCGGCCGGTCGTCCAGGTCCTTCCGCCACCGGCGGTACTCGGCCATCTCCTCGTCGAACAGCTCGTTGGCCTCCTTGACCGGGAGCAGGGCGGCACGGCCGGCCGCGACGACCTCCACCAGCGCGGGCAGGGCGAACCAGCCGCCCCCCGCGATCGGCACGACCTGCCAGTGCTGCGCCACCAGCAGCAGGAGGGCCAGGCCCACCAGCGCCGCCAGGGCGCCGGCAGCCTGCCACAGGCGGGCGCCGCCGGGTGCGGTGGGTTCCGGCTGGCCGTACGGGTCGTGGTGCGGCCACCGCCGGGCGACTCGCCGGGCGTGCCAGTCGAACAGCCACTTCAGCTGCTTGACGTCCTGCTGGTCGTGCCGGAGCTGGGTGTTGAACCGGTGCTTGAGGCGCGTGCGGTACCCGACGGCGTATCGCGGCCACTCCTTGGCGTACTCGGGGCGCGCGTCGCGGAAGCAGCGCTCGATGAGCTTGTCGACGTCCGTCGGTCCGGTCTGCTCGCCCTCCGAGGTGTCGCGCCGGAGGGCGAGGTCCAGCAGGCGCGTGGTGTGCTCGATGCCGTAGCGGGCCATCACGGCGCAGCCCGCCACCAACAGCAGCACACCCAGCCAGGAGACGAACGTCATCGAGCCGAAGAACAGGGTCGAGAACGACAGCAGTGCGACCGCACCCCCGACCACCGCCGGTTTGCGGTCCTTCGGCGCCGGGAGGAGCATCCGCCGCTCGTACCGGGTGGGCGGCACGGGATCGGGCTCGAAGAACTTCCGCGCCCGGCCGGAGCGGTTCCCGGAGGTGCGCTCGGTGCCGACCTGGTGCTTGCGCTCGGCGTTCAGCTGCCGCTCGACCATGCCGTCGACCAGCAGCGACAGGTGCCTGCTGATCTCGTCCTGCCGATCGGCGGGCAGCCTGCCGAAGGCGGACACCGCCGCGAACGAGCCGTCCGCCTCGTTCGTCCGGAGGTGGTCGAGGAGGCTCCGAACCACGCGGTGAGCCCGCTTCCACTTGTCCTCCGGCAAGGACTCGCAGAGCTTCCAGGCGTCGCGGATGCCGGTGGCCAGCTCCGCCGTGAGGTCGCTGGAGCTGCGCTCGCTGAGCACCGAGAGCACGTAGTAGTAGGCGCGTTCGGTCGACTGGTCGCCGTTGAAGACGAGAGCGCCGAACAGTTCCTCGGCGCGCCTCGGGACACCGCCGGCGAGGTAGGCGAGCGCGACCTCGTGCCTGCGCCCAGGGTTGTCGTTCTCGCCGATGTTGTAGATGGTGTCGTTGTGGTAGACGCTCTCCACGAGCACGCCGATCTGCTGGTCGACGTGGGCGTTGCCGGAGGCGACGTTCTGGTTGTCGACGTCGAGCAGGTCCCCGATCACCGGGACCTCCTGGTCGAGCCGAAGTTGACGCCGATCTGCTGCCCCACGCGGGCGTTGCCCCGCGCGGTGTTTTTGTTGTGCACGAACGGCATCGGGAGGGACGGCCCCTCATCGGTGGTGACGTCCTCGTCGGGTTCGAGCGCGGTGATCAGCGCGATGGCGAACGCCGCGGCGTTGCGCGCCGCGAGCCGCTGCCCGCCCGCGCGGTCCGCCTTGCCCTTCTCGCCGTTGGCGTGGTCGCTGATGCCGCGCACCGCCACCGCGTGCACCCGATCGCCCAGGTGGGCGGCGTGCGCGAACCCGGAGCCCTCCATGTCCACGGCCACCGCGTCGTTGTAGGAGGTGTGCAGCCTGCGGGCCAGCTCCGAGGTGCGGGAGTCGAGCACGACGTCACCCACGGCGATGGGCTCGAAGCAGGCGACCGGGGCGTCGCCCTCGGCCCGGTCGGGGAGGAACGCGTGCCAGGCGTTGCCGCGCACCAGCCTCCTGGCCTCCTGGTCGAGGCGGTGCGAGACGGACCAGGCGGAGGGGCGCACCAGGAACTCGTCGTCCTCGCTGCGCCCGCCCTGGTAGGAGTAGATCTTGGTGGCCACGACGACGTCGCCGATCGCCAGCCAGTCCCGCAGGCCGCCCGCGACGCCGACGAACACCATGGCGGTGGGCGCGAACTCGGTGTTGGCGCGCTCGGTCAACGTGGCCGCGGCGGTGGTGCCCGCCCCGGTCAGCGCCAGGGCGACGCGGTGCCCGGGGTGGCCGGCCACCGTGCCGACGTCGAACACGGTGCCGGACGGGTGCCGGTGCGGTCGCACGCCCTCCAGGTGCTCGAGCACGGCCGCGTGCTCCACGTTCAGCGCAGTCATGATCACGTTCACGGTTCTCCACTCCAGGGTTGTCGGGGCGCGAGGGGAACAAGCGCCTGCGCGGTGGGTCGCCGCGGTGGGTGACGGGTTCGCCGACCGGGCACCGCGGGACCCGGTCTGCGGCGGCATCAGCCCCCGACGGTGGTCTCGTCCCAGTCGCGCGCCCACTGCTCGCGGCGCTCGCGGTCGCGCAGGATCCAGTTCTCGCCCTCGGAGACGATCGACTCCAGGACCGGGATCGCCTTCCTGACGCCCGACGTCTCGTAGGCGACGTCGGCGAACTCCGCCGCGGCCTCCTCGTCGGACGGACGTTCCTCCAGGCAGTCCACTTTGAGCTTGATCTCCTGGCCGCTCATCAGGGCCATGCGGAACGTGCCGCTCTTCACGTTCTCCACCGCGGGATCGGCCGTGCCGTCGGTCGTGGTGCGCACGCCCCTCTCCTCCGTCCAGGCCGACGCGATCTTGTCGTAGCTGAAGACCTGGCGCGTTTCGTTGCGCGCCTCCCCGGTGTGCGCGTCGAGGTGGACCTTGAAGGCGCGCACACCGTGGTGGGTGAGCAGGAGGAGGTGGACGTTGTACGCCTCGTACCGGGGTGGTCCGTACTGCACCCTGCCGCGCCGGGCGAACGGTGCGCGTTCGGTCAGCACCAGCACCTCGACGACCTCCTGCCTCGGCAGTCGGGCTCGCTTGATCGCGTCGGACACCAGGTAGAACTTGTCGAGCGTGTACCACCAGGCGATCTGCGCGTCCTTCGGCCGGTCCCGGAGCGCGTCGACGAGGGCCAGGTGCTCGTCCAGCTCCTCGCGGTGGACGCGGGCCGCTTCGGCTTCGGCGGCCCGGTTGGCGTGCCGCGTCGCGGCCACGCGCACGCCGTGCTTGAGGACGAGCCGGCCGGTCGGCACCAGGACCAGGACGGCCGACAGCTCGCCGGCCAGCAGCGCGCCGCACGAGCCGGCCAGCGCGGCGACCACGCCGAGCCGGTAGCCCCACACCGCTTTGCGCACGTCCCGGTCGGCGGCCCCGCCTCCCCACGGCCACTGCGCGTACAGGCGTTCCGCGTGCCAGTCGACCAGCCACCTGACGTTGGCCGGGGTGATGTCCTCCGCGTGGTACGACCAGGTGATCCGCTTCTTCAGGTGCGTGCGGTGGCCCTTGGTACGGCGATCCCACTCCTCCGCGCCCGGGGTGCCCTTCTTCGGCCCGACCTTCCGGAAGCGGTGGTCGACCATGGCGCTGATGTCCCTGTCGAACCTGCCGGCCGGCTGGAAGTCGGGCGGTGCGGGCTGCTCCCGGTTCCCGAGCCGGGCCACGGCACCGCAGCGCAGCACCAGGTAGCCGCCCGCCGACAGCAGGAGCAGTTCGAGCAGCAGACCCGAGCGGAACGGTCCCGACACCAGCAGCAGGACCCCGAGGAGCACGCCCACCACGGCGACGGCGCTCCAGGCGCGGTCCTGCGCCCTGGGCTTGAGCAACGGCGGCAGGTACGGCTTCGGCTCGGCCGGATCGGGTTCGAAGAACTTCTCGGACTGGCTCCTGCGCTCCGGCACGGTGCGCTCCTTGAGCATCCGGGCCTTGAGGTCGGCCTCCCAGCCCTCGTCCCGCACGTCCTTGATGACCGCGTCCAGGTGGCGGAAGATCTCCTCCTGCCGCACCAGGGGGAGGACTTCGAGCAGGCCGAAGGCGTAGTCCCGCCCGCTGTCGGCCTCGCGGCGGTACACGCGGCGCGCCCAGCGCAGGAGTTCCCAGACCACGTCGAACGCGACCGACCACCTGTCGTGCGCCGCCGCGGAGCAGATCCGCCTCGCCTCCTTGAGCCGGTCGAGCAGCGTGCCCGTCAAGTCGACGAACGACCGCTCGCCCACCACGGCCAGGGCGTAGTGGTAGGCCCACTCGGTCGAGGTCCAGCCGCTGCGCAGCAGGTCGTCGAGGATCTCCTCCGCGCGCCGCGGCGCGCCGGCGTCGAGGAGGTTGCGGGCCACCTCCAGCTTGCGCTCGGGCGGATCGCCCTGGTTGACGTGGTAGGTGCGCTGGTCGTGGTGGATGGTCGTGTCGCCGACGTGCACGCCGATCTGCTGGTCGACGTGCGCGCCCTCCGAGGCCGAGTTCTGGTTCTCGACGTGCGGCACGTCCTGGTCGTCCGGTCCGGTGCTCACCGCCGGCCTCCCGTCCGCCCGGTCCCGAGGTCACCGGGTGCGGCGTTGTCGCGGACCACCGGCGACGCGGACGTCGCGGCGGGCGGCGGAGTGCGGTCGTCGATCAGGATCACGGTCATCTGGTCACCCCAAGGCGGTCCGCTGTCGCGGCTGCGCCGTCGTCGTGTGCTCGAGGTCTGCGGAGGGCGAGTTCCGCGGCACGGCCTGGTCGAACTCCCTGCGGCAGCAGTCATCGCAGGTGGTGTGGAGCCGGAGGGGAACGCGGCCCGAGGCCGCGGGTGGGGTAGACGGTAACGCGGTCCAGCATTTCTCGTCAACATGACGATAAAGAGGATCACGCGGGCCGCGCCCACTCCGAGTAGAATGTTGCAAGTGGACGGATGATCGTCCGGCGGTCGCCACCGCGGTCACTGAAAGCGACGATCATGGCCAACAGGACGTGGAAGATCCCCGAGATCGCGATCGCCGTCGATCTCGCCGTGCTCACCGTTCGGGAGGGCGCCCTCCAGGTCATGCTCGTCGAGCGCGGCATCGAGCCGTACCTCGGGAAGTTGGCCCTGCCCGGCGGTTTTCTCTTCGACGCGAACGAGGGCCTGGACGCCGCGGCGGAGCGCGAGCTCGCCGAGGAGACCGGCCTGGACGCGAACGGCCTGCACCTGGAGCAGCTCAGGACCTACGGTGCGCCCGACCGGGATCCGAGGCAGCGCGTGGTGACGGTCTGCTACCTCGCGTTCGTGCCCGGGCTGGCGGCGCCGACCGCGGGCGGTGACGCGCGGGCGGCCGGGTGGGTGCCCGCGGCGACCGCGCTGCACCCGGGCACCGAACTGGCGTTCGACCACAGGTCGATCATCGAGGACGCCGTCGAACGGGCCCGGGGCAAGTTGGAGTACACGACCCTGGCCGCCGCGTTCTGCGGGCCGGAGTTCACCGTCACCGAGCTGCGGCGGGTGTACGAGACGGTGTGGGGCGAGGCACTGGACCCCCGCAACTTCCACCGCAAGGTCACCGGGGCCGAGGGCTTCCTGGTCCCGACCGGGACTCAGACGACGCGGGACGGTGGACGTCCCGCCGCGCTCTACCGCCGCGGCCCGGCCGACGTGCTGCACCCGGCGATGCTGCGCCCGCCCTCCCCCAAGCCGGACACCAGCCGAACCTCCTGACGACCGCGTCCCGGACGATGTCGCGGTGGTCGAAGGCGACGCGCGCCGCCGCGGACAGGAACTCGGGCAGCGCCACCCAGCGGGCCGCGTGGGCGTCGCTGCCACCGACCACCGGCGGCGACCCGGCCAGATAACCGTGGAAGGCCACGCTCACCACGGGCCCGCGCGGGTCGCGGCCGGGCTCCCGGTAGCAGCCGAAACGCCTCAACCGGTCGCGGGCGACCTCGACGCCGGTCTCCTCGACCAGCTCCCGCACGGCCGCTTCCGGCACGCTCTCCCCCGGTTCCACGAAACCGCCGGGCAGCGCCAGGGCCGCGCGGAACGGCTCCTTGCCGCGCTCCACCGCCAGGACCGACAGCACGCCGTCCCGCCGGGTGAACAGCACCACGTCCGCCGTGAGCCTGCTGCCCGCAGGCCACGATCCCTCGTTGTCCGTCATGCCCCCAGGCTAGGTTATTGTCAACCTGACACCAAGTGGCCATGTGGGTGACTTCCGCTCCGTTGAGCCAATTGTCACAACAACAAAATTCGGCAGGCGGAACCCGCTCAAGAGGTGGTCGGGCGCGGACCCGTCATGGGCGGCGAGATCGCGGTGGCGCCCCCGGCCCGGTAGAGCGCCGCCGGACGACCGTTGGGGGTGGGGCGCTTGCCCCCCGTGGGCACGACGAAGCCGTCCGCCTCCGTGACCTTGCGGTAGAAGTTGGGCTTGTCCAGCTCCACGCCCCAGACCGCCTCGTACACCTCGCGCAGCTCACCGATGGTGAACTCCTCGCCGCAGAACGCGGTCGCGATCGTGCGGAACTGGAGCTGGGCGCGGGCCAGCTCCAGGGCGTCGCGCAGGATCTCGTCGTGGTCGAAGGCGAGCCCCGCCCGCTGCGCCCGCGCGACCGGGAGCCACTGCGCCGCCCGCGCGTCCGACCCGGCGCTCGGCAACGGCAGGTCGGGCGCGATCGCCAGGTAGGCGCAGGTCACGACGCGAGGGCTGCGCGGGTCGCGGTCCGGGGCGGAGTAGACGCCGACCTGCTGCAGGTGGAGCTTCTCGGCGTCGACGCCGGTCTCCTCGGCCAGCTCGCGCGCCGCCGTCTCGTCGAGGCTCTCGTCACCGCGGAGGAAGCCGCCGGGCAGCGCGAGCCGACCCGCGAACGGCTCGGTGCCGCGCTCGATCACCAGCACGCACAGCTCACCGTCCCGGATGGTCAGGATGACGAGGTCGGCGGTGAGCGTGACGGTCTGCCTGGGGCGGCTCATGCCGGCGAGGATACGAGCACGAGCACGGACGGCGCCTCTCCAGCGGCAGCCCGGATCGCGACCGGCCATTCCCGAACCGGGTGAGGCCCCGCGCCTGCGGCTCGCAGACCGTGGTCACGGTCGGGAGGACCCGGTGTCCACCGGGCTCGCGGCACTCCCGCCCCCGCCCCCGACCCCGACCGTCGAACCGAAGCGTTTCCGCGGGTGATCCCGCTCGTCGATTCCGCCTGACCGACGAGCGGGCCTGCCGCTGCCCGTCTACCTCGCAGGCGACGCGGTGGTCGTCCCTGCCTGACGGTCCGGCCGGGCGACCGCCTGCCCGACCTCTCCACGACGTCGGGCAACTCGTCGGTACCGAACTCGACCACCGGGCCGGACAGCTCCGGTTGCGCTCGGGCGATGCCACGGCGTCCGCCGCGTCCGGCCACCGCGGCAGCGCGGTGGCCGGACGCGGGTGGTGTCAGGGCTTGAGGACGACCTTCTCGCAGTCGTCCTGCTTGTTCTTGAAGATGTCGAAGCCGCGTTCCGCCTCGTCGAGCGGCAGGGTGTGGGTGATGATCCGGGTCGGGTCGATCTCCCCGCGCTCGATGCGCTCCAGCAGCGGCTTCATGTAGCGCTGCACGTGGCACTGCCCGGTCCGCAGGGTCAGCGACCGGTTCATCCACGCGCCGGCCGGGAACTTGTCCAGCAGGCCGCCGTACACGCCGATCACCGAGACCACGCCACCGCTGCGGCACGACAGGATGGCCTGGCGCAGCGCGTGCGGGCGTTCGGTCTCCGACCGCACGGCCTGCTTGACCTTGTCGTACGCGGAGATGTGCGCGCTGCCGTGACTGGCTTCCAGGCCCACCGCGTCGATGCACTTGTCCGGTCCGCGCCCGCCGGTCAGCTCCAGCAGCCGGGAGCGCACGTCGACCTCCTCGAAGTTCACCGTCGCGTACCCCGCCTGTTCCGCCATCCGCAGCCGGTAGGGCTCCTTGTCGATGGCGATGACCTGCGCGGCGCCGAGGACCCGGGCGCTGTCCATGGCGAACTGGCCGACCGGGCCCGCACCCCACACCGCCACCACGTCGCTGGGCCGGATGTCGCACATCTCGGCGCCCATGTAGCCGGTGGGCAGGATGTCGGAGAGGAACAGCACCTGCTCGTCGCTCAGGTCCGACTCGATCTTCAACGGGCCGACGTCGGCGAACGGCACCCGCGCGTACTGCGCCTGGCCGCCCGCGAAACCGCCGGTCAGGTGCGAGTAGCCGAAGATCCCCGCGACCGGGTGCCCGAACAGCTTCTCCGCGATCCCGGCGTTCGGGTTGGAGTTCTCGCAGCACGAGTACAGCTCGGCGGAGCAGGCCCCGCACGCGCCGCAGGCGATCGGGAACGGCACGACGACCCGGTCCCCGACGCGCAGCCGACCCGGGTCGACGCCCGGTCCGACCTCGACCACCTCGCCCATGAACTCGTGCCCGAGGACGTCGCCGTCCTGCATGGTGGGCACGTACCCGTCGACCAGGTGCAGGTCCGATCCGCAGATCGCGGTGGAGGTGACCCGGACGATGGCGTCGCGGCTGTTGAGGATCTTCGGGTCCGGCACGTCGCGGACCTCGACCTTGTTGCGGCCCGCCCAGGTGTTCGCCCTCACGCGCCCGCTCCCTTCTCCAGTTCGGCGTCCGACAGCGGCTGCGCCGGGTGCTGCGGGAACTCCGCGCGCGCCCGCTTGCCCCACGGGGCCCCGTCGGACCGGACGACCTCGCCGGTCTCCAGCACCTGCTTGAACCGGCGCAGGTCGTCGTCGAGCTGCTGGTGCGGTTCCTCGCCGAAGTACTTGGCGACCGCCTTGCCGACCGCGCCGCCCGGGATCTCGTACACCAGGACGACGTGCACCTCGGTGCTCGCACCGTCCGGGGCGGGCACGAACCAGACCGTGCCGGCGTTCGGCACGTCGGCCTTCCCGGTCGACCGCCACGCGATCTTCTCGCCGGGCGTCTCCTCGGTGATCTCCGCGTCCCACTCGACGTTCTTGCCGAACGGGGCGTCGGCGACCCAGTGGCTCGTCCGGCCACCGGTCTCCCGCACCTCTTCGAGGTGCGCCATGAACGTCGGGAGGTTCTCCAGGTCGCGCCAGAACGCGTAGACCTCCGAGGTGGGTTTGCGGATGGTCGTCGTCGCTGTCAACTCCACGGGTTCTCCTGTGCGTACGCCCCGCGCCGTCTGCACGGGGCTGGTGCGTGCCGCTCGGGTGGCCCGCACGGCGGTCATCAGGTCCAGCACCGTGATCCCGGCGACGGCGCCGGTGACCCCGACGAGCCGTCGTCGGCGGTGCCCGCCGCGGTGGGCGAGGGCCAGTCCCAGGGCGGTCAGGTCCATCGCGTCGCCCGCGACCCTGGTCCACGCCCACGCGCCCTTCCGCCGGCCGGCCAGGAGCCCGGCCGCGTGGACCAGCTCCCGCGCTCCGACGACCGGCACCACCGCCCGCGATCTCGCGGAGTCGTCCACGCCGCTGATCCGGCGCACCGCACCCGGTGCCGCCAGCTGCACCACGCCCAGGGCGAAGCTCAACCACCCCAGCCGCCGGCCCCGCTGCCGCACCTCGTCCTGCCTTCCCCGTCCTCTCGCCAGGCTCGCCGATCGGGTCATGGGCAGCCTCCGCATCCGGTCGCGCACTGTCGGACGTCCCGGTGCACGACGCCCCGGGACGCGACTGACACAGGCTCGGCTACCCGTGGGAAACCGGGTCAACCCACCGATCGACCACCGCGTGGGGACGGCACCCGGTCGTGACGGGCGCGATCACCGTGGGCGGTGGCGGACGCCGCGTGCGGCGTGACCCGGGGACCACCCCGAGGTCACGCCGCACGCCTGCCGGACCGTCGTCCCGCGACCCGGGCACCGGGTCAGGTGGTCTCCTTCACCGGCACGGCGACCGACTCGACAGCCGGCACCGCGACCGACTCGACAGCCGGCACGGCGACCGACTCGGCGGCCGGCACGCGGACGGGCCTGCGGCGCGGGCGGGCCCAGGCCCTCATCACGGGGCGTTCCACGAACGTGAACATGAGCCAGCCGACCAGCAGGGTCGCCGCGAAGAGCAGGACCGCCACGGCCACCGCGGTGGCCGTGCCGAACGGGCCCTCCGGCAGGAGCGTCCGGCCGTAGAAGATGACCACGCCCTGGCAGAGGTAGAAGCCGAACGACACCTCGCCCAACCAGACGGCGACCCTGCCGCGCATGCCGCTCGGCCTGTTGTCCACGTCCGCCGTCGCCCAGGCCAGGATGACCAGCGCGACCGGGACGATCGTCGCCACCACGAACCCGAAGGCGAACGGGAGCACGAGCGCCGCGGCGTACCCGACCGGGACGGACAGGGCGGCGGGCAGCAGGCCGACGTGCGGGACGCGGCCCTTGATCACCGCCCTGGCCAGCAGCATCCCCAGCACGAACTCGAAGAGCCTGGGCAGCGGGAAGATGTAGCCGAACCAGAACTGCGTGGTGGAGACGGGTGTGATCGGGGACTTCGGGGTGTCCGGGATCAAGGTCAGGTTCACCACCTGCACGGCCACCATCGCCACGACCGCCATCGCGGCCCAGAACCACAGCCGGTTGTCCGCGATCCGCCGCACCGGGCGGATGATCAGCGGGAACAGCAGGTAGAACAGCAGCTCGCTGCACAGCGTCCACGCGGGCGGGTTGACGTTGACGTACACCGCCGGGTCGGGCGAGAACGAGTGCAGCAGGAACAGGTTCGACAGCCAGCCCGACACCGGTGTCGTGGCCCCCGCGAAGAGCACCATCGCGGCGATGAACACCACGACGTGGTTCGGGAAGATCTTCAGCACCCGGCGCCGCCAGAAGGCGCGCATGGGCTCGCCCTCCACCGAGGACCAGGTGAGCACGAAACCGCTGAGCACGAAGAAGAACGACACGCCGAGGTAGCCGGCCTTGCTGAAGAACCACTCCAGCCCTTCGGCGAGGCCCTGGTCGCCGAAGGGGTTGACCGGGTCGTTCGGCGGGATCGGGGAGTTGAACAGGGTCAAGTGGAAGAAGAACACCAGCAGTGCCGCCGGGAAGCGCAGGCCGGTGAGCGACGGCAGGGGTGGCCGCCGGGTGTCGGGGGTGGACATCACTACCTCGGGATCTCGTTGCGGTAGACCATGATCTTGGCTTTCTCGGCCACGTAGTAGTTCTGCACGGAGTAGGCGATCGTGGCGAAGTCGAGGCGGCCGTCGCCGTTGAAGTCGGCGGTGGCGATGCGCGCGACCGACTCGTCGGCGACCCGCCACTTGGTCCAGACGCCGCGGGCGGCGTCGATGGCCTTGTAGTAGAAGACGCCCTGCCACGGCCACGGCCCGCGCAGCGCCACCAGGAACTCGTCGTCGCCGTCGCCGTCGAAGTCGGCGCACACGACCTGGTGACCGGGGCCCTCGCCGTTGTCGTTCGGGTCGCCGAAGACGTCGAGCAGGTGCCGCCGCCAGCCGCCCTCGCCGTCCTTGGTGTAGACCGCGACGGTGTTGCCGTGGAACGGTTCCAGCGCCGCCACGTACGCCATCGGGTCGCCGCCGAGGCCGCCCGCGTCGAGGTCGCCGCTGCCGCGGAACCCGGTCCGCTCGAACTGGGTCAGCTCGCCGGTGCCGACCAGCTCCTTGACCCAGCAGCGGCGCTCGGGGTCGTGGTGCAGCCACGTGACGCCCTCGTCGGAGGCCAGCAGCAGCGAGTCGAGGTCCGAGCCGGGGACGAGGCCCTTCTTCTTCTCCGCGCCGTGGATCATCCGGAACGAGTGGTCGTCGACCACGGTCATCGGCCACTCCTCGGCCGCGTGCACGTCGTCGGGCTGGGTGAACATCACCAGCGGCAGCACGGCGTGCACGTCGGCGGTGGCCACGATCGGCACGCCGATGACCTCCAGCCGCTCGGACTGGGTGAAGTGGCCGACCCGCAGCCGGTGCATGCCGGTCGCGCGCCCGATGTAGTGCCGCTTCCAGCGGGCGTCGGTCTTGTCCGCCGCGCCGGGGTTCTCCACCCAGTCGATCTTCCCGCCCCGCGGATCGGGGTCGACGATGGTGCCGATCGGCCCGTACAGCTCGTGGCAGACGACGATGTCGGGCAGGCCGTTGCCGCTGACGTCGGCGAAGTCGGCGCCCACGGGCATCCGGAACCCGTCGACGGCGAGCTTGCGCGGCCAGCCCGGCCGGTCCTGGTACCAGTAGATCTCGCCGAGGCGCAGGCCGTAGCCGAACAGGTCGGGCCGGCCGTCGCCGTCGATGTCCGCGGCCTCCAGCCAGTAGCCGTCGCGGAGCTGCTCGGCGACGACTTCGCCGGTGAACTTCGGTGGGGTGAGCATCATCGTCCTCCGGTCCGGTGGTACTCGACGGCCAGCCACACGCAGTCGGTGTCGGCGCGGTACTGGTGCCACGGGTAGGTGAAGCCCCCGTCGGGGCGGGTGCGGCAGAACGGCACGGGCGGGGTGTGCCCGGGGCCCATGAGCTGGTCCTCGTAGAGGGTGGCGTGGTCGTCGGCGCGGAACTTCTGCATCCGCCCGTGGCCGTGCACCTGGCTGTGGACCTCGATGAAGTCGTGCCGGTCGTGGATCGAGCAGTCGGTGCCGGCGGGGGCGAACCACAGGTTCACCCGGATCTCGAAGGTCCCGACGCCCTCGGGCCGCTCCTCGCCGAGCACCAGGGCGGCGTCGAACGCGGTGGTGCCGACGACGGCGCGAGGGCCCCGGTACAGGCCGGTCGTGCGGGGGAAGCCCGGCAGGACGTCGGCGAAGTGCTGCCAGCCGGGGGCGGTGGTGATCGCCGCGATGTCGTCCGCCGCGTCGTCGGGGACCCGCAGCAGGGCCACCCGGTCGGCGCGCACGACCGTCGAGTCGACCAGCACGGTGGAGGAGAACGGCGGCAGCGGGCGGGTGGGCGGTTCCCCGACCAGGGCGGGCGTGTGGGCGAGGTTCACCACGATCGTCCGGCCCGGGACCGCGAGCCCGGCGGCGTCGGTCACGACGGTGGTCTCCACGAACCCGTCGGCCAGGGCGACCGCCGTGACCGCGTTCGCGGCGACGGCGGCACGGGCGGACGCGGTGCCGGTGGGCGCGGACGCGGTGGGCGCGGACGCGGTGGGCATGGACGCGGCGGACGCGGTGCCGGTGGGCGCGGCCATCACGCCGCCATCGCTTCCGGCTCGACCTGGCGGCCGGGCACGAACGGCAGGACCGCCTGGCCGTCGCCGAAGTAGTGCGCCAGGGCGCCCACCACGCGCTCGGTGGCGTTGCCGTCGCCGTAGGGGTTGGCGGCCGACGCCATCAGCTCGCGCTGGGTCGGGTCGTCCAGCAGGCCCGTGACGTGCCGCACGACCTGCTCGCGGGTGCGGCCGACCAGGCGCGCGGTGCCCGAGGCCACCGCCTCCGGCCGCTCGGTGACGTCGCGCAGCACGAGCGTCGGCTTGCCCAGTGCCGGCCCCTCCTCCTCGGCGCCGCTGCTGTCGGACAGGATGAGGTCGCTGCGCCACATCAGGCGGCAGAACTCCAGGTACGGCAGCGGGTCCACGACGGTGATGTTGGGGACGCCGCCGATGAGCGGCAGCAGCCCTTCCCGCACGACCGGGTTGCGGTGCAGCGGGACGACGATCCGCACGTCCGGGCGCTCGGCGATGTCGCGCAGCGCCTGCCCGATCTGGGGCAGCATCCGCCAGGACTCGCGGCGGTGGGCGCTGGCGACGATGATCCGGCGCGGGTCGTCGTCGAGGTCGGCCAGGGCGGGGACGACGGCCGTCTGCGGTTGGCCGCTCGCCCAGCGCAGGGCGTCCACGACGGTGTTGCCGGTGACCACGATGCGCGACTCGCTCACGCCCTCGCGGATGAGGTTGGCGCTGTTGCCGGGGGTCGGGGCCAGGTGCAGGGCGGAGATCTGCGCGACCAGGCGCCGGTTGGCCTCCTCGGGGAACGGCGAGTGCAGGTTGCCGCTGCGCAGCCCGGCCTCGATGTGCACCACGGGCACGTGGTTGTGGAACGCGGCCAGCGCGCCGGCCAGGGTGGTGGCGGTGTCGCCGTGCACGAGGACGGCCTCGACCCGCTCCCGGGCCAGGTAGTCGGAGAGCCCGCTGAGCGCCCGGTGGGTGACCTGCGACAGCGTCTGCTTCGGGGCCATGACCCCCAGGTCGACGTCGGGCTGGATGCCGAACGCGTCGAGGGTCTCGTCGAGCATCTGCCGGTGCTGGCCGGTGGACAGCACGACGGGTGAGAAACGGGGGTCCTCGCGCAACATGCGGATGACCGGCGCACACTTGATGGCCTCGGGACGGGTACCGAGGACTACGGCTATGGAGCGCATGGCGTCCCTTCGATGTATTTCCTTCGACGTGGGGGTCTGGCTCGAATTCCGGCAACAATGCGCGATCGGTGATCCGATATTAGGGCTCGATCAGTGCCGGAAGGAACGGTGTTCAACCGACAACCCGTCGCCGGTTGCACGCGTCTTCATTCGGAGGAATACAGCGGATAAAAGTGCGCGGGGCACACGCAGGGTGGCACTGACAGGGTCAGGTTCACGCCACCGGAGGAGCCCCCGGTGCGGGACAATGGCGCCATGGACACGGAGTTGGGTGACTTCCTGCGTTCCCGCCGCGCCGCCCTGCGGCCGGAGGAGTTGGGCCTGGCCTCCTACGGCAGCCGTCGCGTGCCCGGGCTGCGGCGCGAGGAGCTGGCGCAGCTGGCCGGCGTCAGCGTGACCTACTACACCCGCCTGGAGCAGGGGCAGAGCCAGAACGTCTCGGACAACGTGCTCGACGCCATCGCACGGGCGTTGCGGTTGAACGACGACGAGGTCGCCCACCTGCGTGACCTGGCGAAACCCATCCGCCGCAAGCGCGCCAACCCCGCGCGGGCGGAGGCGGTGCGGACCTCGACGGCGCAGCTCATCAGCGCGATGGAGGGCGTGGCGGTGGTGGCGATGGACCGCCGCAGCGACGTGCTGGCCTGGAACGCCATGGGGCACCAGCTGCTCGCGCCGCACTACGCCGCGGACAGCCCGCGGTCCAGCGCCGAGCGCCCCAACCTGACCAGGATGCTGTTCCTCGACCAGGCCACCCGCGAGCTGTACGTCAACTGGGAGGACGAGGCGAAGCGGTCCGTCGCGTCGCTGCGCCTGGTCGCCGGCCGCCACCCGGACGACCGCCACCTGGCCGAGCTGATCGGCGAGCTGTGCATGAAGAGCCAGTTCTTCTCGGCCCTGTGGTCGCGCCACCCGGTGCTCAACTGCACGTTCGGCGTGAAGTACTTCGCGCACCCGCAGGTGGGCCGACTCGAATTGCAGTTCGAGGTGGTGCAGATGCCCGACGATTCGGCGCACCGAATTCTGATGTACAGCGCGGAACCGGGTACTCCCGCCGAGGCGGCGCTGCGCCTGCTGGGGCGCGGCCAGGCGGACGAGGCCGCCGTGCCGATCCCGAGGGTGGTCGAGCGCTCGCACCGCGACCGCTGACGACGTGGCCCGGGCCCGGCGGTTCCCGCGGGAACCGCCGGGCCCGGGCCGTGTCAGGCGCCGGCCGTGTCGGGCACCGACCGTGTCAGGCGCCGACCGCGCGCCGCCGGTGGTCGAGCTGCGTGGCGAGCTTCACCCACCCGCCCGCGCACTCCGCGGCCAGGTCGACCACGAGGTCCACGCAGTGCGCGGGCAGCGTCTCGGCCAGGCGCCGCCAGTCGCCCACGGCGGCGTGGGCGTCCAGCAGCCGCAGCAGCAGCCTGCCGTCCTGCGCCCCGCGCAGGGACGGGTCGTGGCGCAGGAGGGCGAGCGCCGCGCGGCTGTCCGAGGCCGGGGTGGTCCGCACCGCCCGCACGGGACCGCGGTCGGTGCGGCCCCGCGACGGCACGATCTCCTCACCGCGGCGCAGCCTCGTCCGCACGTCGCGCGCCGTGCCGACGGAGATCCCGGCGGCCCGCGCCACCTCGCGCAGCGTCGCCTTCGGGTAGCGGGTCAGGTAGCGGGCCGCCGCCTTGCGGCCGTCCGCGCAGCTCACCGGCCGCACCCGGCCGTCCCTGCCGATCCGGGCCGCGGCGGGTGTCCCCGTGCGGACCCGGATCGCCGCCACCGTGCCGGCGGACAGCCCCGTCGTCGCGGCCACGCCGCGGTCCGACGACTCCGGGCAGGAGCGGAGCATCTGCTCGGCCAGCGCGATCCGGTTGGCGAAGGTGAGGGGCGTGCCGTCCTCGTGGTACGGCCCGGCGGTCGTGGACGCGACGCCGGCCGGGCCCTGGACCGCGATCACGCCGGCGAGATCGACATCGAGTGGCGGAAGTAGTCCGTGGGGTCGTAACGGCGCTTGACCTCACGCAGTCGCGGGAAGTTCTCCTTGAAGTAGAGCTGTTCCCACGACACGCCCGAGCGGTTGTGCGCCGGGTCCGCCATGTCGTTGTCCGCGTAGTTGACGTAACAGCCGTCCGTCCGCTCGCCGGGCACCGGCACGCCGCCGGTCTCCGCGAAGAAATCGGAATAGAGGCCCCGCAGCCAGCCCAGGTAGAAATCGTCGTCCTCGGGCCGTTCCCAGAACGTCTGGAAGCACATCTTGTAGGTGGAGTTCCGCTGGGCGGTGGCGGTGGCGTCGGGGGCCACGGCGTTCACCCGGCCGCCGGAGGAGAACAGCACCAGCATCGTGTCCGGGTTCGTGAAATCCGGGCGGGTCATGTAGTCGTAGAGCGTGGTGATCTGCTCGGGCGTGAACGCGGCGAGCATGTACGCCGACTTGTGCGCCCCGCGCGAGGTCGGGTTGGTGATGGTCGGGTTGTTGGTGCCGACCAGGCGGGTGGCCTGGAGCCACGGCAGCTCGCGCGGCGCCTCGTACCCGGGCAGCGGCCCGATCTCGCCGATCGCCCGGTTCGCCGAGCGCGGCGTCACCCCCACGCCGGCGGTGATCGCGGCCAGGTAGTCCGACAGCAGCTGCCGCGCGCCCGGCACGGTGGCGTCGACCTGCGTGAACATCCCCAGCCCGCCGTGCGCCTTGGCGCTGACGTTGAACAGGCTGCTCAGGTGGACGAACGGCGAGTCCGGGGCCGAGTTGGCCAGGTGCCAGGAGTCGAAGTTGGAGATCAGCCGGGCGAACGACGTGCGGTCCATCTCGTCCCACGGGAACTCGATGGCGCTGACCAGCACCGTCGACGGCGGGCTGACGAGCTGGTCCTCCGGCTTCGTCCCGTGCGCGTCGGGCGAGCGGAACCAGTAGCGGGTGATCAGGCCGAAGCTGCCGCCGCCCCCGCCGGTGTGCGCCCACCACAGGTCGCGGTTGGGGTCGTCGGCCTCGCGGCTGGCGATGACGCGGCGGACCCGGCGGTGGCGGTCGACCACGACGACCTCGACGGCGTACAGGTGGTCCACGGTGAGGCCGTGTGCGCGGGAGAGCAGGCCGAAGCCGCCGCCCGAGACGTGGCCGGCGACGCCGACGCCGTAGCAGATCCCGCCGGGGACGGTGACGTTCCAGTTCTTGAACAGCGCCTCGTAGACGTTCACCAGGCGCGCGCCCGCCTCGACGACGAACGCGCGGCGCTCGGCGTCGTACGCGATGCCGGTCATGGGCGAGACGTCGAGGATGGCCTCGGTCTCGGAGTGGCAGACGTAGTCGGCGAAGCAGTGGCCGCCACCGCGCAGGGACACCCGCTTGCCCGCGGCCACGGCGTCGCGCACGGCGCGTTCGGCGTCCTGGGGGGAGGTGATCAGGCGCACGTAGTCGGGCTCGGCCACGTAGCGCTGGTTGTTGCCCGTGCGCAGTTCGGCGTAGCGCGGGTCGTCGGCGCGGATCGTGGGCCCGGCGGCTCGCGACGCGGCCTCCTCGGCCGGGGTCGCGGCCGAGGTGCCGGGTACGGCTGCCACGGCCCCTGCTCCGAGGGCGGCGGCAGCCCCCACTAACAACGAGCGGCGTGATGTGTTCGAGTTCCCCAGCATCGATGACTCATTTCTCAAGATATGACGGGATGTCATGAACCGGCACGTGGTACCGGACAATCGCGTAAACGATTCTTCGGGGCATTGCGTCGGTTCGTCAACAACTAACAGGTAAAGCTCGTGTTTCGCAAGGAGGCAACAAGGTGTCCCCCGGCTGCGAGTGCAAAGCGTTGCAGAACGGGCTCAAGCGGATATCGGCTGACCGGACCCGGCGGACGCGCCCTGTTGTCCCAAGCGCTTCCGGTCAACGGCCCCGGAAAGCACCGCCGCGCCCAATCCCGCGACGACCAGGGCCGCCCCGATCAAATTCGGTATCGCGTACCCGCCGCCCGCGTCGATCGCCACCCCGCTCAGCCACGCGCCCAGCGCGTTGCCCAGGTTGAACGCGGCGATGTTCGCCGCCGACGCCAGCGCCGGCGCGCCTTCGGCGGTGCGCATCACGCGCATCTGCAACGCGGGGACGGTGGCGAACCCCGTGACGCCCAGCAGGAACACCGCCACCGCGGCGGGCACGGGTGACGAGGTGGCGAAGAAGAAGGCCGTGAGCACCAGGGCGAGCAGCCCCAGCACGACGTAGGTGGTGGGCATCAGCGCCCGGTCGGCTGCCTTGCCGCCCACGAAGTTGCCCACGCACAGCCCGGCGCCGAACAGCACCAGCAACCACGCCACCGCACCGGGGGAAAAACCGGCCAGACCGGTCATCATGGGCGCGAGGTAGGTGAACGACGCGAAGACGCCCGCGAACCCCAGCGTCGTCGTCAGCAGGGACAACCACACCAGCGGCCGGGTGAACACGGCCAGCTCGCCGCGCAGGCCCGCGGTCGGCCGCGGTTGCCGCGGCACCAGCGCCGCGACGCCGACCAGGCCCACCACGCCGAGCGCGGTCACGGCCCAGAACGTCGAGCGCCAGCCGTGCGCCTGGCCGATGAACGCGCCCAGCGGCACGCCCAGCACGTTGGCCAGCGTGAGACCGGAGAACATCAGCGCGATGGCCCCCGCCTGCCGGTCCGGCCGGACCAGCGAGGCGGCCACCACCGAGCCGATGCCGAAGAACGCGCCGTGGCACAGCGCCGCCACCGCGCGCCCCACCATCAACATGGCGTAGTCCTCGGCCACCGCGCACAGCGCGTTGCCCAGGACGAACACGCCCATCAGCGCCAGCAGCACGGTCTTGCGCGGCAGGCGCGACCCCAGCGCGGTCATCAGCGGCGCGCCGACCACGACGCTCAGCGCGTAGCCGGAGACCAGCAGGCCGGCCGCCGGGATCGACACCCCCAGGTCGAGGGCGACCTCCGGCAGCAGGCCGACGATCACGAACTCCGTGGTGCCTATGCCGAACGCGCCCGCGGCGAGCGCGAGAAGAGCTGCGGACATGGCCGATCCCCCAGGGTGTGCGGCTCGGGACGGCGGTCGACTGGGCCGCCGGAGGTACCGGCGGGAACCCTCCCGCCGGGGACGACGGCGGGGACGGGCCCCGCCGGGGTGGTCAGACCTGGCGCAGCGCGCCGCCGTCGATCGTCCACTCCGCGCCGGTCACCTGGCGGGCCAGCGGGGACAGCAGGTAGGCGATCACCCCGGCGACCTCGTCGGCGTCGCCGACGCGTCCCGTGGGCAGGCCGCGCACGTCGCGCACGAAGTGCTCGACGGCCTCCTCCACGGGCAGCCCGAACCGCTCCCCCAGCTTCTCCGCGAAGCCGCCGGGGCGGTCCCACAGCCACGTCCTCGTGGGGCCGGGCGAGACCACGTTCGACCGCACGCCGCGCCGGCCGAACTCGGAGGCCAGCGACTTCGACACCGACAGCACGGCGGTCTTGGCCGCGGCGTAGTCGACCATCGGGTGCTCGGGGAACCGGGCCGCCTCGCTGGCCACGTGCACCAGCGCGCCGCCGTGCTCGACCAGCGCCGGCAGCGCCGCCCGGCTGAACCGCACCAGCGAGTGCAGGTTCAGCTCGAACGTCCACGCCCAGTCGTCGTCGGCGACGTCCAGGAACCCCGTCCGGGGCTCCACCCCGCCCGCGTTGTTGACCAGGCCGTCCAACCGCCCGTGCCGGGCCAGCACCTCGGCCACCGCCGCGGTCGCCGCGGCCGGGTCGGTGACGTCCGCCGCGATGTCGCCGTCGCGCACGGGCTTGCGCGACAGGCCCACCGCGATCGCGCCCTCCGCGTCGAGGACCCGCACGGTCGCCTCCCCGATGCCCGCCGACGCGCCGGTAACCAGGAACACCTTTCCAGCAAGGCGCAGGTCCATCCCCAGGTCCTCCAGTTCGGGAGTTGACCTGCCCATGGTCGCCGGCGACCGCCGGCTCCGCCTGTCCCCAGCAGTGCTACCCACGCCAGTGGTCGGCTCGCCAGGGTCCTGGTTGGTGCCCGTGCGCGCCGACATCGTGGGTCCCCACAACACCACGCACGAAGGGAACCGCGATGTCAACGGTCGAGAACACCGAGAGCACGGTGATCGGGGCGTCGCCGCCCGAGCGGATGGGCGGTCGCCAGCGGCTCGTCCTGGTCCTCCTGCTCACCGCGAGCTTCACGCTGGCGGTGGACTTCTCCATCCTCAACGTGGCGCTGCCCGCGATCGGCGCCGAGGTCGGCTTCTCGCTGGAGAACCTCCAGTGGGTCGCCACGTCGTTCGCGCTGTGCGCGGCGGGCTTCACCCTGCTGTTCGGGCGCGTCGCCGACCTCTTCGGGCGGCGGCGGCTGTTCCTGGGCGGCATGGCCCTGCTCGGGGTCGCGTCCCTGGCGGGCGGCCTCGCCCAGGACCCGACGCTGCTGCTGGTCGCCCGCGTCGCCCAGGGCCTCGCGACCGCCGCCGTCACCCCGGCCGCGCTGTCCCTGCTGACCACCTCGTTCCCCGAGGGCAAGCTGCGCGACCGCGCGCTGGGCCTCAACGGCGCGCTGATGGCGGCCGGGTTCACCACCGGCGCCATCCTCGGCGGCCTGCTCACCGACCTGCTCAGCTGGCGCTGGGCGTTCCTGATCAACGTGCCGGTCGCGGTGCTGGTGCTGGTCGTCGCGCCGATGGTGGTGAGCGAGAGCCGCCCCTCCGGGCGCGTCCGCCTGGACCTGCCGGGCGCCCTCACCGTCACCCTCGGCCTGCTGGCGATCGTCTTCGGGTTGACGCAGGCCGGCGAGCACGGCTGGACCAACCCGGTCGCGCTGGGCTCGCTCGTGGTGGGCGCCCTGCTGCTGGTGGCGTTCTGGGCGGTGGAGAAGCGCGTCGCGCAGCCGCTGGTGCCGGTCGCGATCCTCGGCCGCCGCAACGTCGGCTGGGGCAACGTCGCGGGCCTGCTGGCGTTCATCACCGAGACGTCGCTGGTGTTCCTGCTGACCCTGTACCTGCAGAAGGTCCTGGGCTTCACGCCGCTGGCGGCCGGCCTGTCGTTCGCCGTGCTCGGCATCGGCACCGTGATCGGCGGCGTGGTCGCGCCCAGGGTCATCGGCAGGCTCGGGTCCAGGAACACCATCATCGCCGGGTTCGCCTTCCAGGCCGCCTCGACGCTGCCCCTGGTCCTGCTCGGACCGACGTCCGGCTGGATGCCGCTGCTGCTGGTCCTCACCTTCACCGGCGGTGTCGCCAACCTGATCGCGATCGTCGGCTTCATGGTGACGGCCACCTCCGGGCTGCCCGACGCCGAGCAGGGCCTCGCGACCGGCCTGGCCACGATGAGCCAGCAGGTCGGCATCGCGATGGGCATCCCGATCATGAGCGCCATCGCCGCGGCCCGCGTCAACGCCCTCGGCGGGGAGACCGCGTCGTCGGTGCTCAGCGGTGTCGTCACCGCCATCTGGGTCAACGCCGCCCTGTGCGTGCTGGCGGCCGTGCTGATCGCGGCGTTCCTGCCGGCCCGCGCGACCGAGGAGGTCTCGTGACCCCAGGCGCCGCGGTGGCGTGGGGCGACACGATCGCCGCGGGCAGGCCGGTCCGGGTGTTCCGTCCCTCCGAGGGCGGGCGGGGCACCCTGGTCTGGGCGCACGGCGGCAGCTGGACCGGCGGCTCGGTGGCCGGGTGGCACGAGCCGTGCGCCGACGTGGCCGCGCTCGGCGGGTGGAACGTGGTCAGCGTCGGCTACCGCGTCGCCCCCGCCCACCCCCACCCGGCCCCGCTGTCCGACGTGGCCGCGGTGGTGCGCTGGGCGTCGGAGCGGATCGGCGGACCGGTCGCCGTCGGCGGGGACAGCGCGGGCGGGACGATCGCCGCCAGCGTGGCCCTCGCCCTGCGCGGCCTGGCCCACGCGCCGGTCGCGCAGCTGCTGGCCTACCCGCCACTGGACCCCGAGTGCGGCGCGTCCTCGTACCGGCGCGACGACTTCCCCAACCGCACCGACCTGCGCTCCTCCTGGCGGGCCTACCTGGGCCCGACCCCGCTGCTCGACCCGCCCGCGACCCCCTGGCACAGCGACGACCTCACCGGGTTGCCGTTCTCGGTCCTGCTCGTCGGCGACGGGGACCCCGTCGCCGACGACGTGCTGGAGTACGCGGCCAGGCTCACCGAGGCGGACGTCCCCACCCGGCTGCACGAGTTCACGCAGATGGGGCACGGGGAGTTCCTGCGCTCCGGCGACAGCCGCCTGCGCGCGGCGCTCGGGCAGGCCCTGCGCGACATCGCGACGCACGACATCGCTTCGAGCGGTGCCCGCACCGGCGCCGCCCCGACCGAGGAGCTCCCGTGACGACCGTTCACCACCACGCCCTGCTGCGGCACTTCGCGGACCTGCGCGACGGCGACCACGGCGGCGGCGCGGTGACCAGGCAGGAGAAGGAAAGGCTGTTCGCCGCCGCGGTGGACCTGCTCGACCCGGTCGCGCGCCGCGTCCTGGGCGAGCTGAACGCGGAGCTGCTGCTGGACACCGGCACCGTGTCCGGCACCGGCCTGATCGACTCCTCCGGCGGCGGCGTCCACGCCCTGTGGACGCTGTCGTGGGCCGAGCAGGTCGCCTCGGGCGTGGCGCCGGTCGTGCTGCGCGCCCACTACGGCAGCGGGTTCCACCACCCGCACCTCAGCGGCGGCACGGTCGGCGAGTGGCCGCTCAACGTGTTCGACGCCGACCAGGCCGAGGCCGAGGCGCCGACCCTGCGCGCCATCGCGTCGGCCGACCTGCACAACCTGGTGTTCCAGGCGGACTACCGGATCGTGCCGGCGACCACGGCGGGGAGGTAGCGCCCGTGCTGCTGTCGGTCCTCGACCAGTCCCCCGTGCCCGAGGGCGGCACCCGCGCCGAGGCGCTGCGGGCCACCGTCGACCTGGCGCGCGCCGTCGAACCCCTGGGCTACCACCGGTTCTGGGTCGCGGAGCACCACGGGTCGGCGGCGTTCGCCGGCACCGCGCCGGAGATCGCGATGGGCGGGGTGCTGGCGGCGACGTCGTCGATGCGCGTCGGCAGCGGGGGCGTGCTGCTGCCCCGGTACCAGCCGGCGAAGGTCGCCGAGGTGTTCTCGGTCCTGTCCGCCCTGCACCCCGGCCGCGTGGACCTGGGCGTCGGGCGGGCCGGTGGTCCCGCCGCCGACTTCCCGCGGAAGCTCGTGGAGCTGCTGGCGCGGCTGCCCGACGGCCCGCCGCTGTGGCTGCTCGGCGCCAGTACCGGGTCGGCGGCGACGGCCGCCGAGCTGGGCACCGCCTACTGCTTCGCCCACTTCCTCAACCCGGGACCCGGCGTGGGGGCGATGACCCGCTACCGCGCCGCCGCCCGTCCCCGCGGCGCGGTCGCCGTGCGGGTGCTGGTCGCCGACACCGAGGCGGAGGCGAGGCGGCTGTCCCTGGCACTGCTGCTGTGGCGCGCCCGCCGCGACCTCGGCCACGACGAGCCGATGCCCGACCCCGACCGGGTCGCCGCGCACGCGTGGTCGGACCTGGAACAGGACCGTGCCGCCCACAACGCGCACGCCCTGGTCAGCGGCACCCCCGAGCAGGTCCGCGGCAGCCTGGTCGAGCTGGCGGACGAGCACGGGGTGGACGAGCTGGTGGTGAACACCCCGACCCACGACCCGGCCGACCGCCTGCGGTCCTACCGGCTGCTCGCCGAGGTCGTGGCCGACCTCCCCGTCGTCGCCACCGGCTGACCGCGGGGTGCCGCTCGAAGGCGGGTGTCCCCCAGGCACCCGCCTTCGAGCCCTGTCCGGACCCGAGCGCGGACGCCGCCCCGGCGTGAACCCGGGCACGACCGACGGCGCGTCGACCGCACCGCGCCGACCACCCT
This sequence comes from Saccharothrix sp. DSM 118769, assembly GCF_052936295.1. Taxonomy (NCBI): domain Bacteria; kingdom Bacillati; phylum Actinomycetota; class Actinomycetes; order Pseudonocardiales; family Pseudonocardiaceae; genus Saccharothrix; species Saccharothrix sp. DSM 118769. The sequence goes on from NZ_CP193627.1 coordinate 6,004,060, forward strand.
TAGGGGTCGGGGGCCGTCGGGCTCAGGGGGCAGCCCGATGTGGCGACTGGACGGGCGGCCTAGGGTCCTCGTGTGCCACTCATCGAGACCACCGCGCTGGGAATGCGCTACGACGGCGGGGTGACCGCCCTGGCGGACCTGACGCTGGACGTCGAAGCGGGTGTCGTCGGCTTGGTCGGGGTCAACGGCGCGGGGAAGACCACGCTGATCAAGCTCGCGCTGGGGCTGCTCACGCCGACCAGCGGGCGGATCCGCGTGCTCGGCCTCGACCCGGTCGCGGACGGGGAGCGGGTCCGGGCGAAGGTCGGCTACATGCCCGAGCACGACTGCCTGCCGCCCGACATGATCGCCGCGGAGTTCGTCACGCACATGGCGCGGATCAGCGGCCTGCCCGCCGCGGCGGCGCGGGAGCGGGCCTCGGAGACGCTGCGGCACGTCGGGCTCTACGAGGAGCGCTACCGCCGGATCGGCGGGTACTCCACCGGCATGAAGCAGCGGGTCAAGCTCGCGCAGGCGCTGGTCCACGACCCCGAGCTGCTGCTCCTCGACGAACCCACCAACGGGCTCGACCCGGCGGGCAGGCGGGCGATGCTCGACCTGGTGCACCGCATCGGCACCGAGTTCGGCATCTCGGTGGTGGTCTGCTCCCACCTGCTCGGCGAGATCGAGCGGATCTGCACGTCGTTGGTCGCCATCGACGCGGGCACCCTCCTGCGCTCGGCGACGCTGTCGTCGATGACCGAGCACAACGACCTGCTCGTCGTCGAGGTCGACGAGGGCGCCGAGCGGCTGGCCGCCGCGCTCACCGCCGGGGGCGTGGACGTGCGCCGCGAGAACCGCGTGCTGACCGTCCGCCTCGGGCAGGACGACGGCGCGGTGTACGACCTCATCCGGGACGCCGTCGCGGACCTCGACCTCAGCCTGCACCGGCTCGAACGCCAGCGGCACCAGGTCGCCGACCTGTTCCGCGACCGCCCCGCGCGGGAGGTGTCCCGTGTCTGAGTCCGGCGTCATCCACGACATCGGCTACCAGCGCTACACCGGCCCGAGGCTCGGCCCCGGCCACTCGGCCCGCGCGCTGTACGTCCACAGCGTCCGCAGCGCCTACGGCCTCGGCCGCAGCCCGTGGGCGAAGGTGCTGCCGATCGGGCTGGTCGGCCTGGCCTGCCTCGCCTCGCTGATCATCGTGATCATCAACAGCCAACTGCCCGAACCGGTGCTCGACCACGTCGGCATCGCCTCCACCTTCACCTTCGCCGCGGCGGTGTTCGTCGCCGTGGTCGCGCCGGAACTGGTGTCGGTGGACCTGCGCACGAACCTGGTGCAGCTGTACCTGTCCCGTCCGCTGAGCCGGGCGAGCTACGCGCTGACCAAGGTCGCCGCGCTGGCCACCGCGACGTTCCTGCTGTTCGCGGCGCCCATGCTGGTCATGTTCATCGGCATGGCCTTCGGCACCGACGACGGCGTCCCCGGCGTGCTGGAGGAGTTCGGCGGGCTGCTCGTCGGCCTGCTCGCCGCGGCCGTCCACGCCGCGCTGCTGGCGGCACTGGGACTGCCGATCGCGTCGCTGTCGGGGCGCCGGGTGTTCGCCACCGGCATGATCATCGGCGTCTTCCTGCTCACCGCCCCGATCTCGGCCGTCCTGCGCGAGCTGGACCCCGGGACGATCGGCCGGCTCGCCGGGCTGCTCGACCCGAACAGCCTGCTCAACGGCGTGGACCAGTGGCTGTTCGGGGCGGACGTCAGCCTCGTCCCGATCGGCTCGTTCGGACCGGTGTACGGCCTGGTCGCGCTCGCGCTCACCGCGCTCGGCACGACGGCCGCGGTGTGGCGGTACAAGGGGGTGAAGTCGTGAACACGGTGGAACTCGCGGGCGTCTCCCGCTGGTACGGCAACGTGGTCGCGGTCAACGACGTGACGTTGTCGATCGGCCCCGGCCTGACCGGCCTGCTCGGCCCCAACGGCGCGGGCAAGACCACCGTGCTGCACCTGATGGCGGGCCTGCTGGCCCCGTCGCAGGGCGAGGTCACGATCGGCGGTGAGCCCGCGTGGGCCAACCCCGGCGTGTACCGCGAGCTCGGCCTGGTGACCGAGCGCGAGAGCGTGCCGGGGTTCCTCACCGCGTGGGAGTTCGTCCTGGCCAGCGCCAGGCTGCACAAGCTCCCCGACCCCCGGGCCGCCGCCCGCGCCGCGCTGGACGTGGTGGACCTGCGCGACGCGCAGGACCGCCCGATCTCCACCTACTCCAAGGGGATGCGTCAGCGGAGCCGGGTCGCCGCGGCGCTCGTGCACGACCCGGACGTGCTGCTGCTGGACGAACCGTTCAACGGCATGGACCCCCGGCAGCGGATGCACATGATGGAACTGCTCGACGGCATGGCCGGGCAGGGGCGGACCATCGTGTTCAGCTCCCACATCCTGGAGGAGGTCGAGCAGCTCTCCGGCACCGTGCAGGTGATCGTGGCGGGCAGGCTCGCCGCCTCCGGCGACTACCGGCACATCCGGCGGTTGATGACCACCCGGCCGCACGTGTTCACCATCGCCTCCTCCGACGACCGCCTCCTCGCGACGGCGCTGATGGCCGAGCCGTCGGTCTCCGGGGTGAGCATCGCCGAGGCGGGTCTCCAGGTGCACACCAGCGACTACGGCACCTTCACCCGCGCCCTGGCCAAGCTCGCCCGGGAGCGGGACATCCGGCTGACCACGATCCTGCCTTCGGACGAGTCCCTCGAGAAGGTCTTCTCCTACCTGGTGACCACATGAACCCGACGATCACCCGGCTCACGGTGCGGGCCCTCCTCGGCCGCAGGCGCGTGCTCCTGCTGCTCCCCATGCCGATCATCCTGATCGGGCTCACCCTGCTGAGCGTCACCGAGGAGGACGAGTACGCGACCCCGTCCGACTGGGGCCCGCTGGTCTTCTCCAACCTCGGCCTCGCGGTCATCCTGCCGCTGACCGCGCTGATCGTCGGCAGCAGCGTGCTCGGCCTGGAGATCGACGACGGCACCATCACCCACCTGATCACCAAGCCGCTGCCGCGCTCGGAGATCATCCTGTCCAAGCTCCTGGTGGCCTGGCTGGTGACCACCGCGGCCACCGCCCTGCCGCTGGCCGTCGCGGCCGTCATCGCGGGCTCCGGCGCGCTGGCGATCGGCCTGGTCGCCGGCGCGGCCCTCGGCGCCTTGGCCTACAGCGCCCTGTTCCTGGCCCTGAGCGTGGCGACCAAGCGCCCGGTCGCGGTCGGCCTCGTCTACATCGTGCTGTGGGAGAACCTGCTGGTGTCGTTCGTCGACGGCGCCCGCGTGTTCAGCGTCCGCCAGCACGCGACGGCCATCGCGGACGCGATCGGCGACACCCCGCTGATCGCCTCGACCCTGTCGGTGCCCACCGCGCTGGTCATGGCGTCGGTGTTCGCCGTGGCGGGCACGGTCGGCGCCACCTGGAAGCTGCGGTCGTTCGCGCTGACGGGCGGGGCGAACTGACGGGCGGGGCGGACCGGCGCGGGTGACCCGGCGGGTCCGCGGGACGGGCGCGTCGGGTCAGGTCTTCGTGGCGGTGACCCAGCGGTTGGCCGCCAGCGCGTCGTGGGGTTCGGGGAGTGGTCCGCGGCCGTGCCGGTGGGTGAAGTCGAACGGGGTGCGGACCCGGGTCGTCCAGCCGCGCGCGGTCAGGGTGGCCGCCGAGTCGGGTCGCGGTTCGTCGCTGAACAGGGCGAGCAGGTCGATGCCGGTCTGGGCCTTGGTCGAGGTGTAGACGGGGTTGTCGCGCACCGCGGGGTGCTCCCGGACCAGCTTGACCTCGTAGGCCAGGGTGCTGCCGGGCGCGGACAGGCGGTCCACGGTGTCGATCAGCAGGCGTTCGGCGTCGCCGGGCAGGTACAGCAGCAGGCCCTCGGCCAGCCAGGTCGTGGGCTCCTCCGGCCGGAAGCCGGGCAGGAGCCGCGCCCAGTCGTCGCGGAGGTCGGCGGTCACCGGGTGGCGGGTGACGCGCGGGCGCGCGCCGAGGCCGTCGAGGACCTGCTGCTTGAAGGCCAGCACCGGGGCCCGGTCGAGTTCGAAGACGACGGAGCCGGGTGGCCAGTCGAGGCGGAAGGCCCTGGTGTCCAGGCCGGCGCCGAGCAGCACGGCCTGGCGGTTGCCCGCGGCGAGCACGACGTCGTCCAGCACCCTGGTGCGCAGCCCGAAGTAGCGGGCGAGCCTGCCCCACAGCGGGTTCGCGTCGCCGCCCGGGACGTCGCGCGGGTGCGCGGGCCAGTCCGCGGACGCGGGTGCGGCTCGGACGAAGTGCTCGGCGTAGGCGTCGCCGGCGAGGGAGTCCGGGCGGTGGGTTTCGATCGCGCGGGCCGCCGCGACCATCAGCGCGGTCAGCGCGACGCCGTCACCGAGCACCGTTCGTCCTCGCTCCCGGCGGACTCCTCGCTCCCGGCGGACTCCTCGCTCCCGGTGGACTCCTCGCTCCCGGTGGGGGGGTCGCACCACGTGTCGGGGCGGTCGTGGGTGGTGGCGCGGGCCCCGTACAGGTCGACCATGAACCGCACGGTGTCCTCGTCGCGGTGCAGCAGGCTGGTGGTGCAGTCGACCAGGAGCGTGATGTGCCAGCCCTTCTGGAAGGCGGTGCGGGCGGTCGAGTCCACGCACACGTCCGCGTACACCCCGGCGAACACCAGGTGCTCGATGCCGCGCCGCAGCAGGTGTTCCTCGAAGCCGGTGGCCAGGAACGCGTCGAAGCACGCGTGCTTGGTGACCACGAGCTCTCCCGGCGCCGGCGCGACCTTGTGGAACTCCGCGCCCCGGGTGCCTTCGAGGCAGGTCGGCGCCCGGTGGTCGCGTTCGTTGCGCCGCCGCCAGCTCGGGCCCTGGTGCCCGACGTCGCCGACGAAGCGGACGAACACCACCTCGGTGCCGCGGGCGCGCGCCAGCTCGACCGCCCGCGCGGCGTTGGTCGTCACCGCGTCCAGGCGTGCGGGGTCCCGGCGGTACCGGGCCGTCGCGGCCGGTCCGGTGCAGAAGTCGTTCTGCAGGTCCACGACGACCAACGCCGTCCGGGTCACGAACCCGCCTCCAGCCTCATCGACCGCCCGCCGTACCGGTGGGACAGCTCGGTGAGCAGCGCGTCGACGACGGCGGTGGTGGAGTGCCGCCCGCCGAGGTCGGGGGTGCGCACGCCGCGGGCGGTCACGGCGGCGAGCGCGCGTTCCACCGACTCGATCGCGCCCGTGCCGCCGCAGTGCCGTTCGACGACGGCCGCCGCCGCCCGCACGGTGGCCACCGGGTTGACCGTGTCGCGACCGGTCAGGTCGTCGGCGGAGCCGTGCACGGTCTGGTACTCCACCAGCCCGGCCAGGTCCGGGTGCAGGTAGGCGTTCTCGGTGCAGCGGTTCTCCTGCTTGTCCTCGCCGTAGCGGTCCAGCAGGACCACGTGCATGATGTCGCCCCACTCGTTGCCGGCGACGAGGACCGTCCGCCTCGGCAACCCGTGCTGGATCAGGTTCCTGTTCACCGTGTCGGGTTGGCTCAGCTCGATCCGGACTTGGTGGCGCTCGGCCGCGGCGCGCACCCAGTCGTCGAGGGCGCCGTCGAGCAGGTGGAACTTGTAGGCCATGACGACCCGGTCGGGGCCGCCGTCCGGCCACTGCCGCCAGCCACGCGCCAGGGCGTGGGCGATCACCTCGTCGGTGACGTCCTGGCTGAACCGCATCGTGCGGGTGACCACGCCCGGCGCGTGCCGGTTCTCACCGGTGTAGAAGCCCTGGGCCTGGTCCCGGACGAGCAGCAGCGCCGCGTCGGGCGGGGAGCCCGGTGCCGAGATGACGTCGACCTTCACCGCCCGCAGGCGCTGCCTCACCAGGTACAGCGACTGCGCGTTGACGGCCGTGCGGAACACCGCGGTGACGCCCCTGCGGGCCTGGGCCCGGCAGAACCGCTCGTAGTGCTCGGCGTCGTCCTCGGTGAGCCGGCGCACGTCCGCGATCCCGCCGGCTTCGGCGCGCAACGAGTGGTAGGAGTGGTAGAGCCGGGGTGAGCGGGTGATGGTCGGCTCGACGCCGTGCAGTCGGCCGAGCCGGTCCGCCACCCGTTCGAAGACGGCCGCGAGTTCGGGGCCCGTGCCCCGGCCCACGGCGAGTCCGACGCCTGCCGTCATCCGGCGACGCTCGACGCCAACCGGTCGCCGGGGATGCCGGCCGCGTCCGGTCGGTAGAACTCCTTGATGCTCTCCACCCAGCTCGACACGGAGATCCGGTCGTCCCGGTCGGGCTCCAGGGCGTCGAAGAGCGCGTCGATGTTCTGCTGCTCGAACCCGATGGCGGTCATCAGCGCGGTGAACACCCGGCGCTCGATCAGACCGTCGCCGTCCGGGTCGCCCAACCGGGCCAGCGAGCGGGCGAACTCGTCGATCGTGGGCTCGAACCGCTCGGGGGACAGCACGACGTCCTCGAACTCCTCCCGGGTGATGCTGTCGTCGCGGTCGTCGTCCAGCTCCTCGACCAGGGTCTTCCAGTAGCGGTGGAACGCCGCGGCCATCGCCTCCTTCGCCGCCGCGTCGGACTGCGGCGCCGCGTCGACCACCCGGCGCGCCATGACCTCGAAGTCGTCAGCGTCGATCTGGCCGGAGCCGTTGGCGTCGAACAACGCGAATACGAGGTCGACTCGGCTCAACGCCGCCTGAGAACGGTTCACTTGCACTTCTCCCATCGATGACGACGACGCGCCACCGGATGGGTTTCCCGTGGTCCGCCGTGTCCGGTGCCGGGTTCCATGATGTCGGAGGTCGTGCCCGGCGGGTTGGAGTATTCCTTTTTTCACCGAAAAGCATGAATTACCGAACGTCACCTGAAAATTATCCGCGCCAGCCCGTAATCACCCATTAGGTGGTACACCCCGGAAAGTCGGCGCGCCGGGCATTCATCGAGCCTCCGGCGTATCGAGTCGAGATCCGGGCCGGGGGTTGCCGGGCAGGCACCGGCCGGGTTGCCGGCCCGACCGATGCGGTCGACACACGCGATCACCGCACCCTCGGCCTTCCCGGCCTCCAACGCCGCCACCACCCGCGACCGCGGCACCTCACGCCCCGCGGGCGACAACCGGTGCGCACACCCGACCCCGGCACACCGGGACAGGACCCGGCGATCCGCGGACCTCCGTGCGGCCCAGGGGTTCCGCGGACCGTTGCGCTGTCCGGCCGACACCGCCGCGGGCGCGCGGGGATTACCGTTGATCGATCCAGTACCACTTCAGGACATACTCGCAACGGAGCGATCATGCCCGACTTACGCGCGTCGCTGGCCGTGTTGGCGCTCGCGACAGCCCTGCCACTGGCCACCACTCCCGCGGCGGTCGCGTCCGCCACGCACGTCATCGCCGAACTGCCGGCCGTCACCGGCCTGCCCGGCACCCTCGGCTACCACCCCACCGGTGTCAACGACCTCGGCCAGGTCATCGGCAGCGCCCAGGGCGACGGGCTGACGCGCGCGGTGCTGTGGGCGCCGCGCGGCGGTGCGACCGACCTCGGCCCCGGTCTGGCCGGCGCGATCAACCGGAACGGCAAGGTGCTCGGGTTGACCTCCGACGGCGTGCCGGACACGCAGAAGCCCTGGGTCTGGTTCGCGGGTCAGCGGAAGGTCATCGCCCCGCCGGGAGCCGCGTGGGCACTGGCGCACGTGATCAACGACGACGGCACCGTGCCGATGTCGTACGCCACGTCGGCCCGGGGCGAGCAGCACGCCGCCGTGTGGGACGGCGAGCGGCACGTGGAGCTGCCGGTGGCCGGTGACCACGTGTCGACGTACGCGATCAACGACGCCGGTGTCGTCGCGGCGAGCTACGCCTCCGCCTCCTTCCAGGAGTTCGGTGCGTTCCGCTGCACCGGCGGCGCGTGCGCGGAGCTGGAACCCGGTCCGGGCTACGGCACGTACGACCCGGAGGCGATCAACGAGGCCGGTGTGGTCGTCGCCAACCGGGGCATGGTGGCGCTGCGCTGGGACGGCGAGGAGGTGACCGTCCTGTCGGAGAGCGGCCGGCTCGCCCACGGCGAGCAGTCCCTCAACGAGCGCGGCGACGCGGTCGGCTGGGTGCTGGACAACGGCACGTCCCGCGCGGTGCTGTGGCCCGCCGGCGGCAAGCAGGTCGACCTCGGCGTGCCCGGCAACTCCGTGGCGACCGCGATCAACGAGCGCGGCGACGTCATCGGGCACGCCTCGTCGCCGGACCACTCGTCGACCCGCGTGTTCCTCTGGCGCGACGGGCGGCTCACCTACCTCGACTCGCTGGGCGGCACCCACAGCACGCCGGTCGCGCTGAACAACCACGGCGTCGTGGTCGGTCGCAGCGCTACCGCCGACGGCACCTGGAAGGGCGTCCGCTGGACCCCGGTCGCCACGCCCCCGTCCCGCTGACACCCGCCGCCCACCCCGGGCTCTCGCCGTCCGGGGCGGGCGCCCCTTCGGGAGTCCCGGGCACCGATCCCGCTCCGCGGGAGTCCGGCGGGTGAGCGCGAGCCGGGCTCCGGGTACCCCCGGGTTCGGAGAAGTCACCGTCGACGAAGCCACTCGTGAGGGGACTCGTCCCCTTCGGACGAAGTCGCGACGCGCCCTCGGCGACAGCGCGGCGCGACGTGGCGCGGGCTCGTGGTCACACCGGGATGTCGTCCCGGAAGATCACCGCCCGGACGAGCGCGACCGGGAACACCGACAGCACCGGCGCGCAACGCCAGGTCGTCTTGCCGTGACCATCGTTGCCGTGCAGCACCACGACACAGCCTCCGAGCACTGCTCCGGGGGTGTTCGACGATGGTGACGGTCGCCCCGCCGGCGGCCGGTGCGGACCGGCTCGGGTCGTGCACGCCACCACGCCGTGTGGCGCACACCGCGACCGGACCGCAGCGATGCGGAGGCGGCGTGACCCGACCCCCTGCGGATCGCGGGGCACGACAGGGCGCCCAGCGAGCGCAGAGCCGGTCCACGCGACACGCGAGAAGGGGTCGAGGCACCTGTCGGTGCGGCAGCCGGAGCTGTGCCCGTGTCCCGCACCGCGCGGGTCAGCGTGCCGGGGCGACCCACTGGACCACCCTCGCGGGGTGCGGTGGGTCGGCGTAGAGCAGCTCCACCAGGTCGGCCCGGTGGTCCAGGACCGCCCGGCGGTTGAGCTGGCCCTTGTCGGTCACCTCCCCCGCGTCGATGTCCGGTGGGGCGGTGGTCACCAGCAGGCGGTCGACCCGCGCCGACGCGCCCGCGCCCCCGTTCAGCTGCGCCAGGCACCGCGCCAGGTGGGCGTGCAGCAGCGGGTCGGTCTCCGGGTCCGCGACCTCGCCCAGCAGGTCGCGCACGCGACCGGGGTGGGGCCACGCGATGGCGGCCACGTGGGAGCGGTCGTCGCCGACCACGACGGCGTCGGCCAGGACGCCCGCGGCGGACAGCAGGCGGTTGCGGAGCCTGCCCGAGACGACCCACGTGCCGCTGGCCAGCTTGAAGTCCTCGGCGATGCGGCCGTCGAACACCAGGCCCCGGCGCGGGTCGTCCTCGTCCACCAGCCGGACGGCGTCGCCCGAGCGGTAGAAGCCGTCCTCGTCGAGCGCCTCGGCGAGGACACCGCCCAGGTAGCCGGGGGTCACCGACGCGCTGCGCACCCGGATCTCCAGCCTGCCCGCGACCGGCGCCAGCTTGACCTGCACCCCCGGCAGCGGCACGCCGATGCCCCGGTCGGCCCCGCCGTAGGTGGAGGTGGCTGCGGGCCCGGTCTCGGTGGCGCCCCAGGAGGACACCACCGGCACGTCGCGGCCGGTCGCGCGGCGGGCCACCGCGCTCAGCGCGGTCCGCAGCTCGTCCGGCAGGTCGGCGCCCGCGTACAGGATGACCTCCACCCTGGACAGGGCGCGTTCGGCCAGCGCCGGGTCGGCGGTGAAGCGCTGCACGAGCTGCGCGTACCCCGCCGGCACGTTGACGCACACCGTGGGGGGCACCGAGCACAGCGCCTCGACGGTGCGGTCGAACGCCCCGGGCAGCGGGGAGCCGTCGTCGACGTGCAGGCTCCCGCCGTTGGTGAGGGCCAGGTTGAGGTTGTGGTTGCCGCCGAACGTGTGGCTCCACGGCAGCCAGTCGGTGAGCGCGGGCGGTCCGGCCGCCAGGAACGGCCAGACCTGGCGCAGCATCTGCTGGTTCGCGCACAGCATCCGGTGGGTGTTGAGCACGCCCTTGGGCGTCCCGGTGGAGCCGGAGGTGAACAGCACCTTCGCCGTGGTGTCGGGGGTCAGCGCGGCGAACGCGCGCTCCACGTCGTCGGTGGGCGTGGTGGCGCGCAGGTCCGCCAGGGCGGGGCCCGGCCCTCGGGAGACGACGGCGGGCGCGTCGACGGCGGCCAGCGCCGCGGCGAACCGGTGGCCGTCGTCGGCGTGGACCAGGCCGGGGCGGACGAGCCGGGCGATGGCGCGCAGCCGGGCGTGGCCGGTGGCGCGCAGCGAGTAGGCGGCGCTGACCGGCACGACCGGCACCCCGGTGAGGTGGCACGCCAGGGTGAGCAGCAGGTGGTCCAGGGAGTTGCCGGACAGCACGAGCAGCGGGGCGTCCGGGCCCAGCCCGCGGTCCAGCAGGGCCTGGCCGAGCGCGGCGGCCCCGGTGGCGGCCTCGGCGTAGGTCAGCTCGCGCCAGCCGTCACCGGCCCGCTCCGCGGCCAGCACCGCGCCGGGGGTGGCGGCGGCCCAGTGGCGCAGCGAGTGGGCGAGGGTCGGCAGGTGGTCGGCCAGCGGTTCGTCGCAGCCGAGCACCTCGCTGCCGTCCGGGAGCCTGGAGCGGGTGAGCCGGGCGGTGGCCGCCACCGCCCCCGTCATCGGGCCACCGCGGCGGTGTGCCGCTCCACGGCCAGGCGCAGCCCGCCGCCGGCGATGAGGGTGGCGACGCGCTCGATGTCGGCGTCCAGGGGCCGGTCGTGGTCGAGGAACCCGCACACCTCGCGCACGGCCTCGTGCGCGGCGGCGGTGGGTGCGCTGAGCGCGTCCAGGCCGCGCAGGTCCGCGGCCTGGCACAGCGCGATGAGGTGGATGGCCGCGATGCGCTGCACCAGCTCCACCACGGACCGGGCGTCGCGGGCGGCGATGGTGCCCATGCTGACCTTGTCCTGGTTGTGCGCCTCGGTGGAGCGGGAGAACGACGCGGCGGGCATCGTCCACTTGAGCGCTTCGGCGGCCAGCGAGGACGCCACGATCTGCATCCCCTTGAAACCGTGGAACAACCCCGCCTCGTAGTCGTCGGGGCCGAGCCTGGGGATGAGGTTGGGGGTGAGGCCGTTGTTGAACTTCTCGTCCACGACCAGCTCCAGCTGCCGGTCGAGCAGGTCGCCGACGCCGGCCACCGCGGTCTTGAGCGCGTCCATGGCCTGCGCGACGTGGCCGCCGTAGAAGTTGCCGCCGCTGCGGACCCTGCCCTCGGGCACGTCGAACAGCGGGTTGTCGTTGGCGGAGTTGACCTCCACCGCCAGCCAGTGCCGCGCCCAGGTGGCGGTGTCGCGCAGCACGCCGGTGACGTGCGGGGCGCAACGGATCGAGTACGGGTCCTGGATGGGCCGCTCCAGCTCGGCGAAGTCGTCGTCGGTGCGGCGGACGCCGTTGTCGGCGCCGATATCGCCGAGCAGGGCGGAGCGGATCACGGCGGCGCTGTCCAGCACGCCCTCGTGGGGTTTGGCGTCGAACAGGAACGGCGCGAAGTGCCCGGGGTTGCCCAGCAGCACCTGGCTGGTCATGGCGGTGCACAGGTCGGCGGCGAACGCGATCTCGGCTGCGTCGTGCAGGGCCAGCACGGCGAAGCCCGCCATGAACGAGGTGCCGTTGACCAGCGCCAGGCCCTCCTTGGCCTCCAGCACCAGCGGGGTGATCCGGGCGTCGGCGAGGGCGGTGCCGGCGCTCTTCTCCTCGCCCCGGTGCAGCACGCGGCCGTGGCCGGTCAGCGCGGCGGCGAGGTAGCTCAGCGGCACCAGGTCGCCGCTGGCGCCGACGGTGCCGCGCTCGGGGATCAGCGGCAGCACGTCGGCGTTGATCATGTCGATGAGGGCGGAGACCAGTTCGGGGCGCACGCCGGAGTGCCCCAGGGCCAGGCAGTTGGCGCGCACGACCATGGTGGCGCGCACGACGTCGGGGGCGGCCCGCGGGCCGACGCCGGCGGACAGGAACCGCACGAGGTTGTCCTGGAGGGCGGCGGTCTTGCGCTTGGACACCTGCCTGCGGTTGCTGTCGCCGAACCCGGAGGTGACCCCGTAGATGGGGGTTCCGGAGTCGATGAGGCGGTGCTTCATGGCGTTGGACTCGTCGATGCGCCGGACGGCTCCCTCGTCGAGGACGACGGTGCGCGTGCCCGGTTTCCGGGCGATGTCGACGATGTCGTCCAGGGCGAGGGCGCGCCCGTCCAGCGGCACCTCGTGGAGCCGGGCGAGGCGCTCGGTGGGGGTGATCATGGAGGTCCTCTTTCGGGGTGCTCGGGGCGGGGCGCTCACCGTGGGAAGTAGCCCGCCCGGGTGAAGAAGTCGTGGTAGGTGCGGATCAGCTCGGCGGTGGGCTCGGGCCGCTCCAGGCCGGTGGCGGCGTCCGTGGCGGAGCTGTCGACCGGCAGGTAGAGGTCCGCGCCGCCCGCGGAGGCGGCGTCGAACGACTCCAGCAGCGGGAGCAGCGCGTTGCCGGGATCGGCGGTGATCCGGGCGCGCCAGGTGACGCGGTCCACCTCGGCCAGTTCACGGCCGAACGACCTCAGGTGCGCGACGATCCCGGCGAAGCCGATGGCGCCGCGGCCGGAGAGGTGGAAGGTGCGGCCCGCCGCGTCGGTGCGGCGGGTGAGGGCGACCACGGCGGCGCTGACGTAGTCCACGGGCACGAACTGGAACCGGCCGCCCACGTCGGCGGGGACGGCACGGGCCTGGAGCATCCCCTTGACGCTGAGCCAGACGAAGTCGCGGGTCTGGCAGGCGCCGGTGGCGCGGTCGCCGGAGACCAGGTCGACCCGGTGCACCACGACGGGCAGCCCGCGGTCGCGGGCCAGGCCGACGACCTGTTCCGCGACCCACTTGCTGCGGGTGTAGCCGGTGCGCAGCAGCGCGGGCGGACCGGTCGGGTCCTCGGGCCGCAGCGGTGTGCCGGGGGCGACCGGGCGGGCGAACACGCCGGTGGTGGAGACGTGGTGGACGGGGACGGTGCGGTGCCGCGCGGCCAGCCGCAGCACCTCGGTGGTGCCGCCGACGTTGGCGGCGCGCAGGGCCTCGTAGGGCTGGAGCCAGTTGACCCGGGCCCCGGAGTGCACGACGAGGTCGGCGGTGCGGGCGAGGGCGTCGAAGTCGTCCTCGGTGAGGCCGAGCCGGGGCGCGGCGAGGTCGCCGGGCACGGCGCGGACCCGGGACAGGTCGAGGTCCAGCTCGTACCAGGCGAGGTTGTCGCGCAGCCTGCGCAGCGCCCGGTCGGGGTCGTCGGCGCGGACCAGGCAGTGCACGGTGGCGGTGGTCTCGCGCAGGAGGTCGCGCAGCAGGAAAGCGCCGAGGAAGCCGGTGGCGCCGGTGAGCAGCACGTGCCGCGGGTCGGGGGCGTGGGTGGTGACCTCGGCGGCGGGGCGGATGTCGTCGGGCAGCACCACGTCCGCCTCCGGGTCGACCTGGTCGCCTCCGCGTGCGGCGGCGCCGGTGAGGGCGGTGAGGAGGTGGTCGGCGACCAGGGCGGGCGTGGGGTGGTCGAAGACGAGCGTCGGGGGCAGCCGCAGGCCGGTGGCGGTGTCCAGGGCGTTGCGCAGTTCCACGGAGCTGAGCGAGTCGAAGCCGAGGGCGGGGAACGCGGTGTCGGCGGGCACCTCGTCGGCGGGACGGCCGAGCTGCCGGGCGACCCGGTCGAGGACGACGGTGAGCAGGTGGTCGAGGCGGCGGTCGGCGGGCAGCGCGGCGAGCCGGCCGGCGAGGTCGTCCGCGCGCTCGGCGAGTTCGGCGGCGGCGGGGCGGTCGCCCCGGCGGGCGAGGCCGCGCAGCAGCGGCGCGGTGCGGGGTTGGGCGCGCACCGCGGCCAGGTCGATCGGGCAGGCGACGGTGACGGGGTGGCCCGCGGCGACGGCGGCGTCCAGCAGGGCCGTGCCGCGGTCGGCGGTGAGCGCGCCGAACCCCTCGCGGCGCACCCTGCGCAGGTCGCCCGCGGCGGCCATGCCGCCACCGTCCACGGCCCACGGGCCCCAGGCGACGGAGGTGGCGGGCAGGCCGAGGGCGGCGCGGTGCTCGGCGAGGGCGTCCAGCCCGGCGTTGGCGGCGGCGTAGTTGCCCTGGCCGGGTCCGCCGAGGACACCGGCGATGGAGGAGAACACCACGAACGCGCGGAGGTCCGCGTCACGGGTCAGCTCGTGCAGGTGGTGGGCGGCGAGCAGCTTGGGCCGGGCCGCGGTCGCCAGTCGCGCGGGGGTCAGTGCGGTGAACGCGCCGTCGTCCAGGGCTCCCGCGGCGTGCACGACGCCGGTGAGGGGTGGTTCGACGTCCGCGAGGACGGCGGCCAGGGCGTCCCGGTCGGCGACGTCGCACGCCGCGGTGGTGGCGCGGCAGCCGAGCGAGGCGAGTTCGGCGACGAGGTCGGCCGCGCCGGGTGCGTCCGGGCCGCGCCTGCTGGTCAGCAGCAGGTGCCGCACGCCGTGGCGGCCGGCCAGGTGGCGGGCGACCAGCGCGCCGAGGGCGCCGGTGCCGCCGGTGACGAGGACGGTGCCGTGCGACGGCCAGCCGCCGGTGGCGGGACCGGCGGGCAGGGGCGCGAGGCGGGGCGTGGTGGCGCGGCCCGCGCGCAGCGCCAGCTGGGGTTCACCGGAGGCCGCGGCGGCGGCGAGCACGTCGGGCGGCACGTCGTCGTGGTCGCTGTCGAGGAGCACGAACCGGCTGGGGTGCTCGGACTGGGCGGAGCGCAGCAGGCCCCAGACGGGGGCGACCGCGCCGTGCGGGCCGACCGCGTCGCGGGTGAGCACGACCAGCGGGCGGGGGTCGTCGCCGGTGAGCCACCGCTGGGCGGCGGTGAGGGTCTCGTGGCCGGAGCCGGGGTCGGTCACGCGGTGCACGGCCGGGGCGGGGTGGTCGCCGGGCGGCAGCAGCACGGGTTCCCAGGTGACGTGGTAGAGGTCGCCGGGCGGCACGACCGGGGTCACCGTGGCGGACGCGGTCACTGCGGCGGACGCGGTCACCGAGGCGGCCTCGACGACGACGTGCCCGGTCGGGTCGGTGGCGGTGAGCCGGTCGCCGTCGAGGTGGACGCGCAGGGAGCGGGCCCCGGAGGCGTGGACGCGGACGCCGCGCCAGCGGGTGCGGTCGCCGAGGGTGTCGGCGAGCAGCGCGGGGTGCAGCAGGTACGCGCCGGTGTCGTCGGTGGTGACGGGCTCCCCCTCGCCGTCCGGGACGGCGGCGGCAGGGGTGGCGGGTGCGGCGGTGGGGCTCAGGACGGCGTGGGCGTGGCGGGTCCACGCGCCGAGGTCGCCGGGTCGGGCGTGCAGGCGGGCGGCGCGGCGGCCGTCGGCGTCGGCCGGGTCGACGGTGACCAGCAGGTCGACCGCGCGACCGGCCGGCAGGTCGAGGGGCACGTCCACGTCGAGCCGGTCGACGGTGGTGCAGCCGGACTCGTCGGCGGCGCGCAGGGCGGCCTCGACCCAGGTGGTCGCGGGCACCCGGTCGGTGGCGAGCCAGGGGTGGTCGGCGCGGACGAGGCGGCCGGTGAGCGTGACGCGGTCGTCGGCGTCGGTGACCGCGCCGGTCAGCAGCGGGTGTCCGGTGCCCCGGTCGCCGGAGGCGGTGGTGTGCTGCCAGTAGCGCTGGTGGTCGAAGGCGTAGGTGGGCAGGTCGACGCGGCGTGCGCCGGTGCCGTCGAAGAACGCCTCCCAGTCGACCGGCACGCCGAGCGCGGCCAGGCGCGCGACCCCGGCGGTGAGCAGGGCGGCCTCGTCACCGCCACGGCGGTCCAGCACCACGACGGGGGTGTCGCTGATCGCCGGGGCCAGGACGGCGTCGGGGCCGATCTCGGCGAGCACGTCGGCGCGCAGCGCGGTGACGGCGTCGGCGAACCGGACGGGTTCGCGGACCTGCCGCACCCAGTACTCCGGGTCGGTGACCTCGCCGGGGCTGACGGCCTTGCCGGTGAGGCCGGACACCAGGGGCAGCACGGGTTCGCGCAGGGTCAACCCGGCCACCACGCGCCGGTAGTCGTCCAGCATCGGTTCCATGAGGGCGGAGTGGAAGGCGTGGGAGACGGCCAACCTCTTGTGCCGGTAGCCGTCCAGGTCGGCGAGCACGGCGGAGAGGGCGTCCTCCGGGCCGGAGAGCACGACCGCCCGCGGCCCGTTGACGGCGGCGATCGACACGTCGTCGCGCAGCAGCGGCAGCACCGCTTCCTCGGGGGCGCGCACCGCAACCATCGCCCCACCGGGCGGGAGGGCCTGCATGAGCCTGCCGCGCGCCCGGACCAGCGCCCACGCGTCGTCCAGGTCGAGCACGCCGGCGACGTGCGCGGCGGCGATCTCGCCGATCGAGTGGCCCGCGACCGCGGTGGGTCGCACGCCCCAGGACAGCAACCGGTGGAACAGCGCGACCTCGAACCCGAACAACGCCGGCTGCGCGAACTCCGTGCGGTCGAGGTCACCCTCGGCGGTGAACCCCAGGGCCGCCCCCATGCCTGACCACTGCGCGCCCTGCCCGGAGAACACGAACCCCAGGCGGCTGCGGGTGACGGGGCGGAGCTCCTCGGCGGTGTCGAGGGCGGCCAGCACCTCGTCGCGGGTGCGGCCGGTGACGGCGAGCCGGTGGGGCAGGGTGGCACGCGTGGTGGCGAGGCTGTAGGCGGTGTCGAGCAGGTCGTGGTCGGCAGGGTCGTGGTCGGCGAGGTGGGCGCGCAACCGCGCGACCTGCCCCCGCAACCCGCCCGACGTGGCCGCCGACAGCACCACCGGCACCGGCACCCCGGCAGGACGGGAAACCTCCTGCTCGGCCTCGACCTCCGGCGCCTCCTCGATGATCACGTGCGCGTTGGTGCCCGAGATCCCGAACGACGACACACCCGCCCGACGCGGCCTGCCCGCCGTGCGCGGCCAGGGCTGCTCGGTGGTGGCGAGCCGCACCGCGCCCGCGGTCCAGTCGACGGCGGAGGTGGGCTGCTCGGCGTGCAGGGTGCGCGGCACCCGTTCGTGCGCCAGGGCGAGCAGCACCTTGAGCACACCGCCGACGCCCGCCGCGGCGGAGGTGTGGCCGAGGTTGGACTTCAGCGACCCCAGCCACAACGGGGTGTCGCGGTCCTGCCCGTAGGTCGCCAGCAGCGCACCCGCCTCGATCGGGTCGCCGAGCCGGGTGCCGGTACCGTGCCCCTCCACGAGGTCCACTTCGGACGGTGTCACCCGCGCGTCGGCCCACGCCTCCCGGATGACGCGCTCCTGGGCGGGGCCGTTGGGCGCGGTGAGCCCGTTGGACGCGCCGTCGGAGTTGACGGCCGTGCCGCGCACCAAACCCAGGACGGGGTGGCCGTTGCGGCGGGCGTCGGACAACCGCTCCAGCAACAGCACCCCCACACCCTCCGACCAGCCCGTGCCGTCCGCACCCTCGCCGTAGGACTTGCACCGACCGTCCACCGCGAGGCCCTGCTGGTGCGAGAACTCGACCCACGCGCCGGCGCTGGACATGACGGTCACCCCGCCCGCGAACGCCAGGTCGCACTCCCCCGACCGCAGTGACCGGACCGCCAGGTGCAGCGCCACCAGCGACGACGAGCACGCCGTGTCCACGGTGAGCGCGGGCCCGTGCAGGCCCAGCGCGTAGGCGACGCGGCCGGAGGCGACGCTGGCGGCGCTACCGGTGAGCAGGTAGCCGCGCAGCTCCTCCGCGCCGCGGTCCATGTCGGTGTAGGTCTGCCCCGCGAAACCCGCGAACACCCCGGTGCGGGTGCCGCGCAGGGAGGACGGGTCGAGGCGGGCGCGTTCCGCCGCCTCCCAGGCGGTCTCCAGCAGCAGCCGCTGCTGCGGGTCGGCGGCCAGCGCCTCGCGGGCGGACATGCCGAAGAACGCCGGGTCGAAGTCGCCCGCGTCGTCGAGGAACCCGCCGCGGCGGGTGTCGGAGGTGGTGGCGAGGCCGTCGAGGTCCCAGCCCCGGTCGGTCGGGAAGTCGCCGATCGCGTCCCGCCCCCCGTCCAGCAACGCCCACAGGTCCTCCGGCGCGCGGACACCGCCGGGGTAGCGGCAGGCCGCGGACACGACGGCGATCGGGTCGTCGGCGGCCTCCAGGCGGGCGAGGCGCTCCCGGGTGCGGCGCAGTTCGGTGGTGGCGCGCTTGAGGTACGCGGCCAGCTTCTGCTCGGCTGGGGTGGTCATCGGTGGTCGCTCTCCTCCGGGCCGAGTTCGCCGTCGACGAGCGCGAACAGCTCCTCCAGCGAGGTGTCGTCGGGGCGCAGCCGGTCGCGCAGGTGCTCGGCGAGCGCGTCGGGGGTGGGGTGGTCGAAGACGAGCGTCGGCGGCAGGTCCAGGCCGGACAGGGTGACGAGCCGGTTGCGCAGCTCGACCGCGGTCAGCGAGTCGAAGCCCAGCTCGCGGAACGCCCGGTGCGGGTCGACCTCCGCGTCACCGCGGCCGAGGACGGCGGCGGTCTGCGCGCACACCACGTCGAGCAGGTCCGCGTCGGCGAGCGCGGCCAGGTCGACGGGCGGGACGGGTTCGGCGGGCGGGTCCGGTCGGAGCACCGGCGACGCGCCGTCGGCGATCCAGTAGTGCCGGTGGTCGAAGGCGTAGGTGGGCAGGTCGACGCGGCGTGCGCCGGTGCCGTCGAAGAACGCCTCCCAGTCGACCGGCACGCCCAGCGCGGCCAGGCGCGCGACCCCGGCGGTGAGCAGGGCGGCCTCGTCACCGCCACGGCGGTCCAGCACCACCACCGGCCGGTCGGTGACCACCGGCGCGAGGACGGCGTCCGGACCGATCTCCACCAGCAGGTCGGCGGCGGTGGCGGTGACGGCGTCGGCGAACCGGACGGGTTCGCGGACCTGCCGCACCCAGTACTCCGGGTCGGTGACCTCCCCCGGCCCGACGAGGCGGCCGGTGAGGCCGGACACCAGGGGCAGCACGGGTTCGCGCAGCACCAGCCCCGAGACGACGCGCCGGTAGTCGTCCAGCATCGGTTCCACGAGGGCGGAGTGGAAGGCGTGGGAAACGGCCAACCTCTTGTGCCGGTACCCGTTCAAGCCGGCGAGCACGGCGGTGACGGCGTCCTCCGGGCCGGAGAGCACGACCGCCCGCGGCCCGTTGACGGCGGCGACCGACACGCCGTCGCGCAGCAGCGGCCGGACCAGGTCCTCCCCTGCTTCCACGGCGACCATCGCGCCGCCCGGCGGGAGGGCCTGCATGAGCCTGCCGCGCGCCCGGACCAGCGCCCACGCGTCGTCCAGGTCGAGCACCCCGGCGACGTGCGCGGCGGCGATCTCACCGATCGAGTGCCCGGCGACGACGTCCGGCCGTACACCCCAGGAGCGCAACCGGTGGAACAGCGCGACCTCGAACCCGAACAACGCCGGCTGCGCGAACTCCGTGCGGTCCAGGTCCCCTTCGGCGGCGAAGCCCAGGGCCGTCCCCATGCCGGCCCACTGCGCACCCTGCCCGGAGAACACGAACCCCAGGCGGCGGGCGGCGGCCTGCTCGGGCACCGCGGTGTCGAGCGCGGCGAGCACCTCGGCGGTGTCGCGGCCCGCGACCGCGATGCGGCGCGGCAGCGGTGAGCGGGTGGTGGCGAGGCTGTAGGCGGTGTCGAGCAGGTCGTGATCGGCCAAGTGGGCGCGCAACCGCGTGACCTGCCCCCGCAACCCGCCCGGCGTCGCCGCCGAGAGCACCACCGGCACCGATACCGGCACCGGCACCCCGACAGGACGCGGAACCCCCGGTCCGGACTCGACCTCCGGCGCCTCCTCGATGATCACGTGGGCGTTGGTGCCCGAGATCCCGAACGACGACACACCCGCCCGACGCGGCCTGCCCGCCGTGCGCGGCCAGGGCACGGGTTCCCGCAGCAGCCGGACCGCGCCGGAGGACCAGTCGACCTCGGGCGTCGGCGTGTCGGCGTGCAGGGTGCGCGGCAGGCGGTCGTGCCGCATCGCCTGGAGCGCCTTGGCGATCCCGGCGACACCCGCGGCGGCCTGCGTGTGGCCGATGTTGGACTTGACCGAACCCAACCACAGCGGCGTGTCGCGGTCCTGCCCGTAGGTCGCCAGCAGCGCACCCGCCTCGATCGGGTCGCCGAGCCGGGTGCCGGTACCGTGCCCCTCGACGAAGTCCACTTCGGACGCTGTGGTGCCCGCGTCGGCCCACGCCTCCCGGATGACCCGCTCCTGGGCGAGGCCGGAGGGGGCGGTCAGGCCGTTGGACGCGCCGTCCTGGTTGATCGCCGTGCCGCGCACCAGGCCCACGACCGGGTGGCCGTTGCGGCGGGCGTCGGACAACCGCTCCAGCAACAGCACCCCCACACCCTCCGACCAGCCCGTGCCGTCCGCACCCTCGCCGTAGGACTTGCACCGACCGTCCACGGCCAGGCCCTGCTGGCGGGAGAACTCGACGAACGTGGTGGGGGTGGACATGACGCTGACCCCGCCCGCGAGCGCCAGGTCCGACTCGCCGCGCCGCAGCGACTGCACCGCCAGGTGCAGCGCCACCAGCGACGACGAGCACGCCGTGTCCACGGTGAGCGCGGGCCCGTTCAGGCCGAACGCGTAGGCGACGCGACCGGACGCGACGCTGCCCGCCGAGCCGGTCATCAGGTAGCCCTCGACGCCCTCGGGCACCTCGGCGGCGCGCACCGCGTAGTCGTGGTAGGCCACGCCGAGGAACACGCCGGTACGGCTGCCGCGCACCTCGGCCAGGGGGATGCCCGCACGCTCCCAGGTCTCCCAGGAGGTCTCCAGCAGCAGCCGCTGCTGCGGGTCCATCGCCAGCGCCTCGCGCGGGTTGATGCCGAACAGGTCCGCGTCGAACTCGCCCGCGTCGTGCAGGAAGCCGCCGCGCCGGGTGGCGGACCGCCCGCGCCGCGCCGGGTCGGGGTCGAACAGGGCGGCGGTGTCCCAGCCCCGGTCGGCCGGGAAGTCGCCGATGGCCTCGCCGCCCTCGTCGACCAGCCGCCACAGGTCTTCCGGGCCGGTGATGCCGCCGGGGAAGCGGCAGGCCAGCGCGACCACGGCGATCGGGTCGTCGGTGGGACGGGTGCGGGTGGTCGCGGTGACGTGCTCCGCCCCGCCGAGCAGGAGGGTGCGCAGGCGCGCGGCCAGCGCCGCGGGCGTGGGGTGGTCGAACAGGAGGGTCGCGGGCAGCGTGAGGCCGGTGGCCGCGCCGAGCCGGTTGCGCAGCTCGACCACGGTCAGCGAGTCGAGGCCGGATTCGCGGAACGCCCGCTCGGGGTCGACGGCCGCGGTGTCGGCGGGGTCGTGGCCGAGCACGGCGGCGGCGTGGCCGCGGACCAGGGCGAGCAGTTCCCGGTCCCGGTCGGCGGCGGACAGTGCGGTCAGCCTGGCCGCGTACCCGGTCCCCGGGGCGCGACCGGCGCCCGCGGCGGTGCGGGTGGGTCCCCGGACGAGGCCGCGCAACAGCGGTGGCACGTCGCCGCGCCGGGCGCGCTCCCGCAGCGCGGGCAGGTCCAGCGCGGCGGGCACGAGCAGCGCCCGGTCCGCGCCCAGCGCGCTGTCCAGCAGTGCCCACCCGTCGTCGGCGGACATCGGGGCCAGCCCGGCGCGGGAGAGGCGCGCGAGGTCGCGCGCGTCGAGCGCGCCCAGGCCGCTGTCCAGGTCCCACAGTCCCCACGCCAGGGACACCGCGGGCACGCCTCGGGCGCGGCGGCGCTGGGCGAGGGCGTCGAGGTGGGCGTTGGCGGCGGCGTAGGCGGCCTGCGCCGGGGTCCCGAGGACGCCGACGGCCGAGGAGAACAGCGCGAACGCGCGCAGCGGCTGGTCGCGGGTCAGCTCGTCGAGGTGCCGCGCGCCGTCGACCTTGGGCCGCAGCACGGCGGCCAGGCGGTCGGCGGTCAGCTCCTCCAGGGGCGCGTCGTCACCGGCGGCGGCCAGGTGCAGCACGGCGGTGAGCGGCCGGTCGAGCCCGTCGAGCAGGGCGGCGAGCGCGGCGCGGTCGGCGGTGTCGCAGGCGACGGCGGTGGCGCGCGCGCCCGCCTCGGCGAGGTCGGCGCACAGCTCGGCGGCTCCCGGCGCGTCGGGACCGCGTCGGGAGACGAGCAGGAGGTGCCGGACGCCGTGCCGGGTGACCAGGTGGCGGGCCAGACCGCCGCCGAGGGCCCCGGTGCCGCCGGTGACCAGCACGACGCCCTCGGGGTCGAGGACGGGCGGCGCGGCACCCGCGACGGGCGTCAGCCTGGGCACCAGCAGGTCGCCGCCGCGCAGCGCTCCCTGGTCCTCCCCGGCGGCGGCCAGGGCCGCGACGGCGCGGCGCACGGCGTCGGCGTCGGTTGACGGGTCCGCTGACGGGTCGGCGTCCAGGAGCAGGAAGCGACCCGGGAACTCGGCCTGCGCGGAGCGGACCAGGCCGCGGGCGGCGCCGTGCGCGGTATCGGTGACCTCGGCGGCGTCCCGGGTGGCGACGCCGCCCCTGGTGACCACGGCGAGCGGTTCGGGCCGGCCGTCGGCCAGGTGCCGCTGGAGGGCGGCCAGCACGGTGGCGGCCGGTGCGCCGGAGGGCGGCTCCAGCACCGCGACGGCGGTGCTCCCGACGGGGGTGCTCCCGACGGGGGTGCTCCCGACGGGGGTGCTCCCTGTAGGGGTGCTCCCTGCGGCGGCCGCCGGGGGCCGCCAGTCCAGGCCGTAGAGCGCGCCGCCGCCGGTGGGCCCCGCGGTGAGGTCGGCCGGGCGCACGGGCCGGAACAGCAGGGACTCGACGACGGCGACGACGTGGCCGGTGTCGTCGGTGGCGGTCAGCCGCACGGCCTCACCGCCCGCGGGGCGCACCCGCACGCGCAGCGCGGTCGCGCCCGCCGCCGGCACCGACACGCCGGTCCAGGCGAACGGCAGCCGCAGCACGCCCGGCTCGGCGGGTGCGCGCAGCAGCTCGGCGTGCAGGGCGGCGTCCAGCAGGGCCGGGTGCACGGTGAAACCGCGCGCCTCGGCGTGCCGGGAGGGGTCCAGGGCGACGTCAGCGCACATCTCGTCGCCGTGCCGCCAGGCGGCGCGCAGTCCCCGGAAGGCCGGGCCGTAGCCGTAGCCGTCGCGCTCCCGGTCGGCGTAGAAGCCGCTGACGTCCACGGGTTCCGCGCCCGACGGCGGCCAGTCGCCCGCCTCGTCGTCGGGCGGGGCCGGCTGGGCGGTGAGGGTGCCCGAGGCGTGCCGGGTCCACGGGCCGGAGCCGTCCTCGGGGCGGGCGTGCACGGCGACCGCGCCGCCGTCGCGTTCCACGACCACGCGCAGCAGCACAGGGCGGCCCGCGGGCAGCGGCAGGGGCCGTTCGACGGTCAGCTCGGCCAGGTGGGGCGCGCCGATCTCGTCACCCGCGCGCAGCGCCAGTTCCACGAACGCCGTGCCGGGCAGCAGGGCGGTGCCGGACGCGGCGTGGTCGGCGACCCACGACGGGGCGTTCGCGGTGACGCGGCCGGTCAGCTCGACCCGGTCGCCGCCCAGGTCGGCGACGACCGCGCCGAGCAGCGGGTGCCCGGCCGGGGTGAGGCCCGCGGCCGAGACGTCGGGCGTCCCGGAGCCGGCGGTGAGCCAGTGGTGGCGGTGCTGGAACGGGTAGGTGGGCAGGTCGGCGCGGCGCGCCCCGGGCAGGGTGACGTCCCAGTCGACGGCGACGCCGCGGACGTGGGCCTCGGCCAGGGAGCGGCGGAACCGCGCCCGGCCTCCTTCGCCCCGGCGCAGCGTGGCGAGCACGGCGGGTCGGTACCCGGTGGCGTCCGCGGTGTCCAGCACCGCGGCGGCCAGCACCGGGTGCGGGGCGCACTCGACGAACGCGCCGTGCCCGTCGGCCAGCAGGGCGGTGACCGCGGCCTGGAAGTCCACGGGCTCCCGGACGTTGCGGAACCAGTGGTCGTCGCCCAGCTCGTCGAGGCGGGAGCCGGTGATCGCGGAGTAGAACGGCACGGTGGGCGGGTGGTGGGCGATGCCCGCCAGGGCGGCGAGCAGCGGTTCGCGCAGCGGTTCGACGATCGCGCAGTGCGACGCGCCCGCCCGGACCACGACCCTGGCGCGGACGCCGTCCTCCTTGCAGCCCGCGACGAACCGGTCCACCTCGTCGGGCTCGCCGCCGACGGTGACCGCGAGCGGGCCGTTGACCACCGCGACCTCCAGCCGGGCGGCGCGGTCGGCGATGCGGGCGCGGGTGTCGGCGGCGGACAGCTCGACGGCGGCCATCGTGCCGCGGCCGGTGAGCAGTTCCGCGTAGACGCGGCTGCGGCGCACCACGACCCGCGCGGCGTCGGCCAGGGTCAGCGCCCCGGCGACGCAGGCCGCGGCCAGCTCGCCCTGGGAGTGGCCGACGACGGCCGAGGGCCGCACGCCGTGCGCCTCCCACAGCGCAGCCAGCGACACCATGACGGCGAACAGCACGGGCTGCGCCACGTCGGAGGTCTCGCGGTCGGCCGCGCCGGGCCGGTCGAGCGCGGTGTCCAGCAGGGACCAGTCGACCAGGGGGTCGACGGCGGCGGCGCACTCACGCAACCGGGCGGCGAAGGCGGGTTCCTCCGCGTAGAGGTCGGCGACCATGCCGGGCCACTGGGAACCGTGGCCGGGGAAGACGAACACGACGCCGCCGGGGTCGGTGGCGGTGCCGGTGGCGGCGGTCGTGGGCGCGGTGCCCGCGAGGGCGGTCAGGGCAGCGCGGTCGCCGGCGGTGACCACGGCGCGGTGCGGGAACGGGGTGCGGGTGTGCAGCAGGGACCAGGCGACGTCGGCCGCGGGCAGGCCGGGGTGGGCGTCGAGGTGCTCGCCCAGCCGGTCGGCCTGGGCGGCCAGCGCCTCGGGGGTCGCGGCGGACAGCGGCCACATCACCGGGCCGTCGACGTCCGCCGCGGGCTCGTCTGGGTCGGCGGGCGGGGGTTCCTCCAGCAGCAGGTGGGCGTTGGTGCCGGAGATGCCGAAGGAGGAGACGCCGGCGCGGCGCGGCCGGTCGGGGTCGCGCGGCCAGTCGACGGCCGCGGTGAGCAGCCGGACCGCCCCGGCGTCCCAGTCGACGCGCGGGGTGGGTTCGGCGGCGTGCAGGCTGCGGGGCAGGACGCCGTGCCGCATGGCCTGCACGACCTTGATCACGCCCGCGACGCCCGCGGCGGCCTGGGTGTGGCCGATGTTGGACTTGACCGAGCCCAACCACAGCGGGGTGTCGCGGTCCTGGCCGTAGGTGGCGATCAGGGCGGCGGCCTCGATGGGGTCGCCGAGCCGGGTGCCGGTGCCGTGCGCCTCGACGGCGTCCACGTCGGCGGGCGACAGGCGGGCCGCGGCGAGGGCGCGGCGGATGACCTGCCGCTGCGCCGCGCCGTTGGGTGCGGTGAGGCCGTTGGACGCGCCGTCGGAGTTGACGGCGCTGCCGCGCACGACGGCGAGCACGGGGTGGCCGTGGCGGCGCGCGTCGGACAGGCGCTCCAGGACGAGCACGCCCGCGCCCTCGGCCCAGCCGGTGCCGTCGGCGTCGGCGGAGAACGCCCTGGAGCGACCGCGCGGCGACAGGCCGCCGAGGCGGCCGAGCTCGGCGAACACGCCGGGGGTGGGCATGACCGTCGCGCCGCCCGCCAGCGCCAGGGAGCACTCGCCGGAGCGCAGGGCCGCCGAGGCGGTGTGCACGGCGACCAGGGACGCCGAGCAGGCGGTGTCCAGGGTGATCGCCGGGCCGTGCAGGCCCAGGACGTAGGCGATGCGGCCGGACGCGACGCTGGGGGTGGTGCCGGTGAAGCGGTAGCCGGCGGAGCCCTGGCCGGGCTCGCCGAGGCGGGGGCCGTACTCCTGGTAGGTGGTGCCGACGAAGACGCCGGTGTCGGTGCCGCGCAGGGACGCGGGGTCGACGCCCGCGCGTTCCAGCGCCTCCCAGGAGGTCTCCAGCAACAGCCGCTGCTGGGGGTCCATCGCGGCGGCCTCGCGCGGGTTGACGCCGAAGAACGCGGCGTCGAAGCCGGTGACGCCGGACAGGAAGCCGCCCTCGTCGACGGGGGTGGCGTCGGGGCGGTCGGGGTCGCGGAGGCGGTCGGTGTCCCAGCCCCGGTCGGTGGGGAACGGACCGATGGCGTCGACCCCGTCGGCGACGACGCGCCACAGGTCCTCCGGGGCGCGGACGCCGCCGGGGAAGCGGCAGGCCATGCCGACGATGACGACCGGGTCGTCGTCGAGGGCCGCGCGCGGGGTCCCGGGGGTCGTGTCGTCCGGGTCGTCGTCCGCGCCGCTTTCGGCGAGGTGCGCGGCGAGGGCGGCGGGGGTGGGGTGGTCGTAGACGAGGGTTTCGGGCAGTGCCCGGTCCAGGGCGGTGGCGAGCCGGTCGCGCAGCTCGACGCCCGTGGCGGAGGTGACGCCGAGGTCGCGGAACGACCGGTCGGGGACGATCCCGGCGGCGGTGTCCAGGCCGAGGACGGCGGCGGTGTGCACGCGGACCAGGCGCAGGGTGTCGGGCCGCCGGGCTTCGGGCCGCTGCGGTTCGGGCCGCTGCGGTTCGGCGGACTGCCGGGGCTGCTCGGGCAGGAGTTCACCGGCCGGGGCGGTCGGGTCGGCCGGGGCGGAGGAGTCGGCGGGATCGGGCAGCCAGTGCCTGCGGCGGCGGAACGCGTAGGTGGGCAGCGGCACGCGGTGACCGCCGGTCAGGGCGGCGAGGTCGACGGCCACGCCCGCGGCGTGCAGGGTCGCCAGCGCCTCGACGAGCGCGGTGGGCTCGGGGCGGTCGCGGCGCAGGGCGGCGGCGAAGGCGTCACCGGGGACGGCGGCGCGGACCGCGGGCGCGAGCACCGCGTCCGGGCCCAGCTCCAGGTGGGCGGTGACCCCGGCTTCGGCGAGCCGCCGCGCGCCGTCGCCGAAGCGGACGGTCCCGCGGATGTGCCGCACCCAGTACTCGGGATCGGTCAGCTCCCCCGGGCGGGCGGGGCGACCGGTGACGTTGGAGACGACGGGAACGGCGGGCTCGGCGTAGGACAGGGAACGGGCCACGGCGCGGAACTCGTCGAGCACCGGGTCCATGCGGTGCGAGTGGAAGGCGTGGCTGACCCGCAGCCCGCGGGTGCGGCGGCCCCTGGCGCGCAGGCGTTGGACCAGCGCGTCCACCGCGTCGGCGTCACCGGAGACGACGACGGCGCGGGGACCGTTGACCGCGGCGACGCCCACCCGACCGGCGAGGTCGGCGAGGTTGGCGAGGTCGGTGAGCACCTCGTCCTCGGTGGCCTCGACGGCGGCCATCGCGCCGCCCGGCGGCAGCGCGCCCATGAGCCTGCCGCGCGCGACGACGAGGGTGGCCGCGTCGGGCAGGGTCAGCACGCCCGCGACGTGCGCGGCGGCCAGCTCGCCGACGGAGTGGCCGAGCAGCAGGGCGGGGCGCACGCCGAGCGCGGTGACCAGCCGGTGCAGCGCGACCTCCACGGCGAACAGGGCGGGCTGCGCGTAGGCGGTGTCGTCCAGGTCCTCGGCGGAGGTGCCCCAGGCGACGTCGCGCAGGGGCCGGTCGAGCAGCGGGTCGAGGTGGGCGCAGACCTCGTCGAAGGCGGCGGCGAACACCGGGTGGGCGGCGTGCAGCTCGCGCCCCGCGCCGAGCCGCTGCGCGCCCTGGCCGGTGAACAGCGCGGCGAGCACCCCGTCCCCGGCCGAGCCGGTCACAAGCCCGGCGGCGGGCTCGTCGACGGCGAGCGCGTCGAGGCGACCGAGGAGGGCGCCGCGCTCCCCCGCGACCACGACGGCCCGCCGGGTGAACGCGGTGCGGGTGGCGGCGAGGGAGTGCGCTAGGTCGGCGGGCGCGGCGTCGGGGCGCTCGCGCACCCAGTCGGCGAGCCGTGCCGCCTGCGCGCGCAGGCCGTCGTCGTCGGGCGCGGAGAGCGGGAACGCCAGGGGGCCGCCCACGAGCGCCGGCGGGTGGGCGGTGTCCCCGGTCCCCGCCCCGCGCGGTCCGGGGGCCGCGGCCAGGACCAGGTGGCAGTTGGTGCCGCCCATGCCGAAGGAGCTGACGCCCGCGATCAGCGGCTCGTCCGGGCGCGGCCACGGTGACAGGCGGTCGTGCACGCGCAGCCGCCACTCGTCGAACGCGATGTCAGGGTTCGGCTCCTCGTGCCCCGGGCTCGCCGGGAGCAGGCCGGCGTGCAGCGCCAGCACGACCTTCAGCAGGCCGGTGACGCCCGCCGCGCCCTC
The DNA here is from genome assembly GCF_052936295.1 of Saccharothrix sp. DSM 118769. Taxonomy (NCBI): domain Bacteria; kingdom Bacillati; phylum Actinomycetota; class Actinomycetes; order Pseudonocardiales; family Pseudonocardiaceae; genus Saccharothrix; species Saccharothrix sp. DSM 118769. The sequence goes on from NZ_CP193627.1 coordinate 6,032,332, forward strand.
CAGGTGGCCGACGTTCGTCTTCACCGAGCCGACCAGCAGGGGGCGGTCCGCCGGGCGGTGCGCGCCGATCGCGGCGCCCAGGGCGCGTGCCTCCACGGGGTCGCCGACGCGGGTCCCGGTGCCGTGCAGCTCCACGTACTGCACCTGGTCCGGCCCGATCCCGGCGGCGGCGTGCGCGGTGGTGACCACGGCGCGCTGGGCGTCCGCGTCGGGCGTGGTCAGCCCCGCTCCCCCGCCGTCGTTGTTGACCGCGCCGCCGCGCAGGACCGCCCACACCTCGTCGCCGTCGGCCAGGGCCCGCGCCAGGGGCTTGAGCACCACGACCGCTCCGCCCTCACCGCGCACGTAACCGTTGGCGCGGGCGTCGAACACGCGGCACCGGCCGTCCGGGGACAGCGCGCCGAACCGCTCGGCGGCGACGGTCGACGTGCCCGCCAGGTTGAGCTGCACCCCGCCCGCGACGGCCAGCTCCGACTCGCCGGAGCGCACGCTCTGCGCCGCCAGGTGCACCGCCACCAGCGACGACGACTGGCCGGTGTCGACGGTGGCGCTGGGGCCCCGCGCGCCCAGCAGGTAGGACAGCCGGTTCGCCAGCAGCGCCCGGTTCAGGCCGGCCAGGGTGTGCGGGGTGACCGCGTCGGGGCCGGCGCGGTCGGTGAGGCGCGCGTAGTCGTCGGCGGTCGCGCCGATGAACACGCCCACGTCGGTGCCGCGCAGCGCGGCGGGCACGAGGCCGGCGTGCTCCAGCGCCTCCCAGCCCAGCTCCAGCACCAGGCGCTGCTGCGGGTCGGTCGAGGCGGCCTCGCGCGGGGTGAGCCGGAAGAACCCGGCGTCGAAGCCCGCGACGTCGTCGAGGAACCCGCCGCGGCGCACCCGCACGGGCGCGTCGCGCCACCGGTCGGCGGGCGCGTCGGTGATCGCGTCGCGCCCCTCGCTCAGCAGCCGCCAGAAGTCCGAGGGCCCGTCCGCGCCGGGCAACCGGCAGGCGAGCCCGACGATCGCGACGGGATCGGTACCACGTGGTTCTCGTTGCGCTTCTCCAGCCACGTGCCGAAACGTATCGACGGGCGTCCGGATCACCGGAACTCCGCGGTAATCCGGGTGCGAAGAACGCGCGAGGAACGAACCACCACCGCCCGCCGCTAGCGTGCGGAACGGACCCGCCCCGGCGTGTGGAGCTGTCGTGAACCCCTTTGCAGAAGCCATTGTCGAGAACCGGCCCGCGGCGCACCTCGCGGCCCTGGAACTGCCCGGCGAGTACGAGGCCGCGCACCTGCGGGCCGAGGACGCGGACATGTTCGCCGGGGTGGCGGACAAGGACGTGCGCAAGTCGCTGCGGGTCGGTCCGGTGCCGATGCCGGAACTGGCGCCGGACGAGGTCGTGGTGGCGGTGATGGCGAGTTCGGTCAACTACAACACGGTCTGGTCGGCGACGTTCGAGCCGATGCCGACGTTCGGGTTCCTGCGCCGCTACGGCGCGCAGGGCGGGTGGGCGGCCCGGCACGACCAGCCGTTCCAGGTGGTCGGTTCCGATGCCGCGGGCGTCGTGGCGCGGGTCGGGTCGGGCGTGCGCCGCTGGAAGGTCGGCGACCACGTCGTCGTGCACCCGGTGCACGTGGACGACGAGGAGCCCGCGACCCACGAGGACGCGATGCTCGGCGTGGACATGCGCGCCTGGGGCTACGAGACGAACTACGGCGGCATGGGCGAGTTCGCCGTCGCCCGCGCCAACATGCTGGTGCCCAAGCCCCCGCACCTGACGTGGGAGGAGGCGGCCGTGTCGCCGATGTGCGGCAGCACCTCCTACCGGATGCTGGTCGGCGAGCACGGCGCCCGGATGAAGCAGGGCGACGTGGTGCTGGTGTGGGGCGCGACCGGCGGCCTGGGCGCGTACGCGGTGCAGCTCGTGAAGAACGGCGGCGGTATCGCCGTGGGCGTGGTCGGCTCGGCCCGCAAGGCGGAGGCCGCGCGGGCGCTGGGCTGCGACGTGGTCGTGGAACGCGCCGACATCGGCCTGGTGGGCGGTGACTTCTCGCCCGAGCGGACGGTGGAGGTCGGCAAGCGGCTGGGCCGGGTCATCCGCGCCGGGGCGGGCCGCGACCCCGACGTGGTGTTCGAGCACGTCGGCCGCGCCACGTTCGGCATCTCGGTGTTCGTCGCGGGCAGGGGCGGCACGGTGGTGACCTGCGGGTCGAGCACCGGCTACCGCCACGAGTTCGACAACCGCTACCTGTGGATGCGGCTCAAGCGGATCGTGGGCAGCCACGGCGCGAACCTCCAGGAGCAGCTGGAGCTGACCCGCCTGGTGGCCTCGGGCGCGATCGCGCCGACCCTGTCGTCGCTCTACCCGCTGGCCTCGGCGGGCGAGGCGGCGCGGCTGGTGCAGGAGAACGGGCACGTCGGCAAGGTCGGCGTGCTCTGCCTGGCCCCCGAGCGGGGGTTGGGCGTGACCGCACCGGAGCTGCGCGCCCGGATCGGCGAGGACCGGATCAACCCGCTGCGGCCGTTCCGGTCCGCCGCGTCGATGTGAGGGGCTGGGCATGAGGGAACACGCGGAACGCTTCCTGGGCGACGCGCTCGCCGCGTGGGGGCTGGACGTGGAGTACGACCACGGCGCGGGCGACCTGCTGCACCGGACCACCGACCCGGGGCGCCGGTCGCCGGTGCTGGACCTGGTCGGCGGTTTCGGTTCGCTGTTCTTCGGCCACAACCACCCGGAACTGGTGGCGCACGCCAAGTCGCTGCTGGACGCGGGCACCCCGGCGCACGCGCAGCTCTCGAAGCGGGCCGAGGCGCAGCGGGTCGCCGCCGCGCTGAACGTGATCGCCGAGCGGGAGCTGTCGCCCGGCGAGCCGTACTCGGCGATCTTCGCCAACAGCGGCGCGGAGGCGGTCGAGGCGGCGGTGAAGCACGCCGAACTGGCACGGGTGGTGCGGGTCGGGGCGCTGGGCGCGGAGGTCGCCGAGCACGCCGCGGGGGTCGGGGCGGCGGCCGGTGGGCCGGACCCGCTGCGGCTGTCACCGGAGGCCGAGGCCGTCGCGGCGGGCGGCGGGGTCGCCGAGCTGCTGGAGGCGGCGGGGCGGCACAACGCCGCGGCGCTGGCGCACCCGCCGGTCTTCTTCGCGCTGGAGGGCGGTTTCCACGGCAAGCTGGTGGGCAGCCTCCAGCTGACCCACAACCCCGTCTTCCGCGTGCCGTTCGGCGGGCTCGGGGCGCACACCCGGTTCGTCGCCGCGGACTCCTGCGAGGACGCGGTGAAGCTGGCCGAGGCCGAGCAGCCGCACGTGCTGGACGTGGTGGCGGTCGACGGGGTGGTGGGGGTGCGGCGGCGGCCGGTGCCCTTCGTCGCCGCGTTCTTCGTCGAGCCGGTGCGGGGCGAGGGCGGCATCACCGCGCTGACCGCGGAGCAGGCGGCCCGGATCACCGAGGTGTGCCGGGTGCTGGACTGCCCGCTGGTGGTGGACGAGATCCAGACCGGCGCGGGCCGCACCGGCGCGTTCTTCGCGGGCGCCGCGATCGGGCTGGTCGGCGACTACTGCACGCTCGCCAAGGCGGTCGGCGGCGGGCTCGCCAAGACGTCGGTGCTGCTGGTGCGGGAGTCCCGGTACGTCAAGGAGTTCGAGCTGCTGCACAGCTCCACCTACGCCAAGGACAGCTTCTCCTGCTCGATCACCGAGAAGGTGCTGGAGATGCTGGAGCGCGACGACGGCGCGGCCTACCGGCGGGCCGCCGAGCGGGGCGCGGCGTTGCGGGCGGCGTTGGAGGAGGTGCGCGCGGAGTACCCGGACGTGGTGGCCGACGTGCGCGGGCGGGGCCTGCTGCTGGGCTTCGAGTTCGCCGACCGGTCCGACTGCGCCTCGCCGCTGATCCGCGACTACGCGCGCGGCGGCTTCTTCGGGTTCGCCGTGTCGGGGTTCCTGCTGCGCAGGCACGACCTGCGGCTGATGCCGACCGGCAGCGCGCCGGGGACGCTGCGGGTGCAGCCGTCGAGCGGCATCGACGACGAGTCCGTCCGGCGGCTGGCGGCGGGCCTGCGGGACGTGTGCGACGTGCTGCGCCACGAGGACGCGCTGCACCTGGTGGACCCGGCGACGTCGGTGGGGACCAGGGACTTCCGCGGCCCCGGCGCGGTCGCGGCCGGGGGCGGCACGCGGGTGGCGTTCGTGGCGCCGCTGGGCGAGCCGGAACGGTTGCGGCGGTTCGACCCGGCGCTGGCGGGGTCGGACGACGCGGCGCTGCGCGCGTTCACCGCCCGTGCGGCGGCGGTCAACGCGATGGCGCCGCTGCCCGCGGTCGCGTGGGACCCCGACGTGGCGGTGTCGGTGTTCCCGCTGCTGGTCGGGCCGCACCTGTCGGCCGACGCGGTGGCGGCCGGGGTGGCGGGTCAGGTCGCGGCGGCGCGCGGCGCGGGTTTCGACGTGGTGGTGGTGAGCGGGGAGTTCACCGGCTCGTCGGCGTCCGGGCGCGGTCCCGCGGGGTTCGCGCTGCCCCCCGGCTTCGGTGACGAGGTCCCGGCGGAGCTGGCCGCGGCGCTCACCGGTTGACGCTCGCCGGCTGGCGCTCGTCGGTTGGGCGGCCCACGACGACGCGCGGTCCCGCCCCGGGCTCCGGGACGGGACCGCGTCGCCGGTCGCTGGTCCGGTACGGGGTCAGAACAGCAGGGACACCGGGCGGCCCAGGTCGAGCAGGGAACGCGCGTAGTCCTCGACGATCATCGGGCGGTTGAGGGCGGTGTGCCTGCTGCCGATCTCCAGGTCGCGCCAGTACCGCTGGAGCGGGTTGGCCTGCGCGAAGCCGCTGGTGCCGCCGAGGTCCAGCAGCAACTGCACGGCCTCGCGGGCCCGTTGGAGCGAGGTGACCATGTGCATCCGCAGGCGGGCGCGTTCGGCGGGGGTGGCGTCCTCGCCCTCCTTGACGGCGTCGAAGCCCTCCGCGACGTGCAGCATGTGCAGGACGGCGGTGTCGACCAGGTGGGTCGCCTCGGTGAACTGGTGCTGCACCGAGGTGGAGTCGACCGCGCGCTCGTAGATCGAGAAGGCGAGCGGCTTGTGCTCGGCGAGCTTGGCCGCCACCAGGTCCAGCGCGCCCATGGCCGCGCCGACCAGGGACGACAGCGAGTGCAGGTTGCCCTTGATCAGGATGGTGGCGGCGATCGGCGACTCGGGCTCGCCGTCCGGCTTGAGCGGCGCGAACTGCACGAACCGGTCGGGCACGAACAGGTCCTCGGCGACCATGGCGTGCGTGCCGGTGCCGGACAGGCCCGCCACCTTCCAGGTCTGCTCGATCCGCAGGTCGGTGGGCGGGGCCAGGAGGTTGGCGACGCCGACGTGCTTGTCGTCCTCGTCGAACACCGGCACCCACGCCAGGAACGCCCAGTCGGAGAACTCGCAGCCGGACGCGTAGGGGAAGCGACCGTTCACGCGGAGACCGCCGGGCACCCGGTCGGCGCGCAGCTTCGGGTCCAGGCTCGCCGCGGACAGCATCACGGCGTCGGGGTCGGCGTCGTAGATCTCGCGCACGCCGGCCTCGGGCATGACCATGACGAGGTCGACCGAGGCGGCGTGGTTGGCGGCGATCCAGCCGGTCGACGGGCAGCCGCGACCGATCTCGACGAGCACCCGGACCTGGTCCCGCATGGGCAGGAACCAACCGCCGTGCTCGCGCGGCGTGCTCAGCCGCAGCAGGCCCGCGGCGCGCAGCGCGACCACGTTCTCGTCGGCCACCCGCGATTCGTGCTCGGTGCGCTCGGCGTTGGCCCGCAGCAGCGGGATGAGATCACGGGCTCGACCGATCAGCTCCTCGGTGGTCGGAGTCGGTTGGGCGGTGCTGAGCGACATCGGGTTCCTCCTCCGGGGCGTCGCGGCGTGCGGACACCCCGGCGAACGGTAACGACGTTCCCCACCGGGCCGTCCACCCCGCCGTAATCCGCGGCCGATTACTTCGCAGAGAACGGGCCGAGGATCTCCGGAGCGAACCCGGCGGGGGGCGGGGGCGGGACGCGGTGGCGACGGCGATGGTGGCGACGACATCCGACGCGTACGTCGGGCGGCACCTCGCGGCAGGTCCGAAGCCGGCAGGTCGGCCGGTGGTGCCGCCGGGAGCGCGACCGGCGCGGTCCCGTACCGCGTCCTGTCGATGTGCTGTCGATTTACGTCCACGACGAGATCGATGCGATCCGCCGCGGATTGGGAAGGCTCAGAGTATAGCGCGAGTTCACCTCCCGAGGGAGTGCGACATCCCACTTCCTGCATGTTCGGGAGCACTTCGCCGCACCGGCCGGGCGGTCCACTAGGATCGATTCGAGGCACCCTTCGAAATTTCGCCAGCCCTGCGGAATTCAGCAAAAGGCCGAACGGCCTACCCGATACCCCGTCTGGAGCCATATGGAATTCCGCGTCCTCGGGCCACTGGAGGTCGTCCACGACCACTTGCCCGTCCCGGTGAACGGGGTGCGACAACGGGCGATCCTGGCCTTCCTGGTGCTGCATTCGGGTACTTACCTGACAGTAGGACGACTCGCGCGCGCCCTGTGGGAGGACGAAGAGCCCGCGACCGCCCGCAAGGTCCTCCAGAACGGGATATCCCGATTACGCAAGGCGCTGTTCCGCCCCGCCGCGGCCTTGCCGCTCGAACTGCGCACCGGGCCACAGGGGTACATGCTGCGCGTGCCCGCCGCGGCCCTCGACTCCGCTCGTCACCACGAACTGGTCGCCACCGCGCGGCGGGACCTGGCCGAGCGGGACTTCGAGTCGGCGTCCCGACACCTGGGTCTGGCCCTGGACCTCTGGCGCGGGGACCCACTGGCCGACCTCGCCGAAGCGGGTTTCGCCTGGCCGGAACTGGCCGCGCTGCGGGAAAGCCGGTGGCAGGCCGTCGAGGACCGGATCGCCGCGGAACTGGTGCTGGGTCGCGACCGGGGCGTCATCGCGGAACTGGCGGTGATGACCGAGACCGATCCGACCCGGGAGCGGCTGTGCCTGCTCCAGATGGTCGCGCTGCACCGCAATGGCCGGTCCGCCGACGCCCTGGACGTCTACCGGCGCACCCGCTCGGCGCTCACCGACCATTTCCAGACCGCTCCCGGCGAACGGCTGCGCCGATTGGAACAGGACATCCTGATGCACCGCGCCGGGCAACCGGAACACTGCACGGCCGAATTGCTGGCCGCCTGAAGCGCACGCGATGCCCGGTTCCCCGTCCGGTCACCGCCGGCCCTTTCCGCGTTCACCTGACCGCTCTTCACCGCGGAGGGTGTGCGCCACGCATTTCCCCGGCGCTCCCCCGTGCCCCCTGCACTGATTCGGCAATGCGGGAAGAACGCCGACCACCACCCCGTCCCGCATTTCTCGCCCGCGAACCCGAGTGGAGGCCCTCATGAGCACCGCCCGATGTCGCGACGAACTCAGGTTCGACGTGTTGGGTCCGCTGGAAGTCGTCCGCGACGGCAGGCCGTTGCCGATCGGGAGCATCAAGCAGCGGGCCGTGCTCGGCTACCTGCTGGCGCACCCGAACCAGGTCGTGGCGACCAGCCGGCTCATCTCCGCGCTGTGGAACGGAGCGGCGCCGCCGTCGGCGCGCAAGATGGTGCAGAACGCGGTGTGGCGACTGCGCGCCCTGTTCGGCGAGCGGCCTGGTTCCGCGTCGCTGCACTCCCGGCCGCCCGGCTACCTGCTGGAGGTCGACCTGGCCGCGGTGGATTTCTTCCGCTTCGGCGAACTGGTCGCGGCGGGCCGCGACAGCGCGCGCGAGGGCGCGGTGGCGAAGGCCGCGCTGCTGTGGCGCGAAGCGCTGGACCTGTGGCGCGGCCCGATGCTGTCGGACCTCGTGGAGGCCGGCATCTCGTGGCCGAAGGTCAAGGCGACCGAGGCGGTGCGGCTGGACGTGCTGGAGGAGTACTTCGACGCCGAACTGCGGTTGGGCAGGCACGAGGTGGTGCTTCCCGACCTGGAGTCGGTGGTGCGCGCCGAACCGAGGCGGGAACGCCTGGTGGGACAACTCATGCTGTCGCTGTACCGCAGCGGACGGCACGCTGACGCGCTGGCCGCGTTCAGCTCGACCCGGGCCTACCTGTCGGGGGAACTGGGCCTGGAGCCCGGACGGGACCTGCGGGAACTCCAGAAGGCGATCCTGGCGCACGACCCGGCGCTGACGCCGACGCCCGCACCCACCGGTGTGCAGGTGGTGACGCCGCCCGCTCCCCCTTCCCCCTTCCCGGGAGCGCCGCCCGTGCGCACGCCCCTCCGGGCGGTCGACGACGTGCGGGAGCTCAAGGAGGTCATCACCGCCCTGTTCCACATCGCGGTGGGACCCGAACACGCCGACCTCGAGGAACTGGACGCCTCGATCGAGGCCGTCCACGACCTGGTGGCCGAGCGGGCACGGCACTTCGGCGGCACGGTCACCGGACGGATGGGCTCGCTGTGGTCGGTGACCTTCGGGGTACGGCGCGGCCGCGACAACGAGGCCATGCGCGCGATGTTCGCGGTCATGGCCGTTCGGCACGGCCTGCGCCTGCACCACCCCGGCGAACGAGTGCTGGTCCGGGCGGTGGTCGACTCGGGCGAGGCGCTGGTGCACCACCGCGACGACGGGACGCTGCGCGTGGTGGGCGCGGCGTTGGACCGGTCGTACTCGGTGTTGCCGCTGGTACCGCCGGGCGAGCTGTGGGTCAGCGACGTGGTGCGGGAACAGATCGCGAGCCGCTTCGACTGCGAGCGCACACCGTTCTCCGGTCGGCTGTGGGCGGTCACCGGTGTGCGGTCCGGGCACGGGGGCGGGCGACGGGAACTCCTGGAGCGCGACGACGAGGTGCGGGCGCTGCTGGCGGCGCTGGACGGCTCGCCGGGACTGGTGCTGGTCACGGGTGGCAGCGGCGCGGGCAAAACCGCGCTGCTGGCCGAGTTCGAACGGCGGGCGGGGCAGCACTCGCCGCAGGCCCTGCTGGTGTCGATGCAGCCGTTCACCGTCGACGAGTCGCAGGTGGGGCAGCTGGCACCGTTCCTGGCCCGGTGCTGCGGCATCGACGAAGCCGACCCGCCCGGGGTCGCGCGTGCCCGGCTGTGGGCTGTCGTGGAACGGGTCGTGGACCACACCGGGGCCCGGCGGGTCTTCGACGCGCTGCTGGTGGCGTTGGGGCACGTGAGCGGGCACGAGCGCACCGCGGGCCTCGACGAGGTGGTGGCGGCCTGGCGGACCCTGCTGCGCGGGCTGGCCGCGGAGCGCCGGGTGGTGGTGCTGGTGGACGACCTGCACGCCGCGGACGACACCGCCCTGCTGGCCGTGGACGCCTTCCTCGATCAGGACAACGGGCCGCTGGTGGTGGCGGTGGCGCGGCCGGAACTGTTCGACCGGCGGCCTCGGTGGCGGGCCGGGGCCGTGGAGCTGCCGCCGCTGAGCGACGAGGCGGTGGCGTGCGAGGTGCTGGACCTGGTCGCCGAGCACGGGGGGCACCCGACCTCCGGTCCGACCGTCCGCGAACTGGCGCGGCTGGTGGTGGCGCTGGCCGACGGGAACCCGATGTTCGCGGTGGAGCTCACCCGTACCGCACTGGCCGCGGTCGACGGCCCGACGTGCCCGTCACCGCGGGACCTGGTGCCGCGTGCGGTGCACCGCGTGCTCGCCGCAAGGCTGGACGGCCTGCCCGACCGGCTGCGGCAGGTGCTCCAGGACGCGGCGCTGACCGGCGACGTGGTGCACCTCGACGACGTACGGGCACTGCGCCCGGACGACGCGGGCACAGCGGAAGCGCTGGAGGAGTTGAGCGAGTCGGGAATGCTGTCCGCGGTGGCGACCGGCCGGTACGTCTTCCGGCAGCCGTTGCTGAGGGCCATCGCCCGCACGCGCGTGCCGTGGAGGACGAAGGCGGCCCGCCCGGCACCGCGAACGGAAGTGCTGCCGGGCGGGCATCACGAGACACCGGAACTGCTGCTGCTGCTGCGGTCGACCGTCCAACGCCTGCGTGCCGAGACCGCGTCGAGGCGATGAGCCGCGTGGGGGCCGCGCCGCTCGACGGCGGCACCGGGCCGTCCCGGAGCACACCGGCGACTCACGGTCGTGCGGCGGAAGGCGGAGGAATCACACCAGCGCCGCCGAAGGCGGACCGCTCTCCGGGCACCAACTCGGTGCCCTGTTCGACCGCTCGGAGCCCTGGGTTCGCGACCGCATCGCCGAGGCACGCCACGACCCCGTCCCGACTGCCACCGGACGCACCCGACACCCACACCCGTGTCATGCCGCAGCGGGGTCTACCTCGTGATCGGCTCTGGCGCACTTCCGGCAGCGCGTCCCGCACGGCCTGCGCGCAGGCGATCGAGCCGTCCCGGCACACCACCTCGACCCCCCGGACGCGCCCGCAACCACCCGGCCACCACCTCGTCGCCGCGTCCGGGCAGCGCGTCGATCCGGGCGTCGGCGTCGATCCCCGGCACCCGCGGCACCGCTCGATCCGGTAACGGGACACCCAGCAGGACCCGCACCGCGGTGTCCCGCCCGACCGCGATCCCCAGCGCCGGCAGCAGCCGGCCGGGGGCCCTGCCCGCCGGCTCGCGCACGACACCGCGGAGCTGGTCATCGAGTCGGACGGTGCGTCGCCGGTACCGCTCGACCAGACCCGGTACCTGCTCCCGGAACACCCGGCGCGCACATTCCGTGACAGGGCAACGCATTCGACGTATCCGCGCCCTGACCAGCTTCGCCACCTGAGCCATAAATGATCATGACAACCCTCGACCCCGTCACGGACTGGGTGGCCGCCGCACCACCACCGGGAGTGCGCCAGAGCCGATCTTGAAACAGCTCCGTTGAAGGTGCAGACGGACACCCGGCTGACCCGTGATCCGCTGAACGAGTCGGACGGTTGCGGGTTGGCTGTCCGGACTTACGCGGTGGTTTCCGTGCTCGGGCGTGACTGGTCGCCGCTGTGGTCGCGAAGGCCGTGGACGTCGGATCTCTACTGCACCCGTGCGGCCTCCTGATTCCGCCCCTGCAGCCGGTAGAGCGCGGACGCTGCCCGCCGGCGGTCGTGGGCTTCCTGATGTTCGCCGAGGTCGTACAGCGCTTCGGCCAGCCGGTCGAGGAGATCCGCTTGCAGGTAGGTGTTGGTCTGCTGGTGGGATAGCTCCAAGGCGGCACGGAAGTGCGTCGCGGCATTGCGCGGATCACCGGTACCGAGTGCGATCAGTCCCAGGACGAACACGGAGTTGACCTCGCCGTCGCGGTCACCGTGTTCACGCTGCACGGGCAGCGCGGCCAGGCAGTGCGCGGTGGCCAGCTCGTGACGCCCCAGGCGGACGGCGCTGTTGGCGGCGACGGTGCGGATCTTGGCGGTCCACAGCGGGCTGTCCGGTGCTGTCACCGAGCGCAGGGCGTGGCCGGCGCTGCGCAGCGCTTCTGCGTACCGCCCCTGGTGCATCCAGGCCAACGCGAAGGCGAAATGGGTCTTCGACAGGTAGGCGGGCTGGTCGAGGCTCTGTGCCCTGTGCAGCGCGGTGTTCAAGTACCGCACCCCCTCGTCGTGCTGCCCGGCGCTGCACAGCGCCTCGCCGAGGAAACGGTGGACATTGCAGTGCAGCACCGGGTCTTGCAGGTGTCGCACTCCTGACAGGGCGATCCGACACGCTGTGACGTGGCTTGTGAAGTCCGCGGACATGTGGTGGAAGGGATACAGGGCGAACATGAGCAGGTACGCGGTCAGGTGGTCCCCCCGATCCGCGGCCACGCGTTGGGCAGCCAACGCGCACGCTTGCTCGCGGCGGAACCACGCCCACGCCTGCTGCTGTGAGTCCGGACGTTCGGGAACACAGCCCGGCTCGGCGGGCGCCGGGGATCTTCTGGAGGCGTGCGGGTGCACCAACCGTGCCGCGATGTCGGCCGTGTGCACGTAGTAGCCGATCACCCGACGCTGCGCGGCGTCGGCATCGGGCACGGGTAACGCGGCGGCGTACTGGCGGATCAGGTCGTGCATCCGGTAGCGGCCATGGGCATCCTGCTCGACCAGTGACGCCTGTTCCAGCCCGTGCAGCGCCGCCCTGGTGTCGGCAGGCGCAAGGCCGGTGAGACTTGCCGCTGCGGGAAGGCCGATGTCGGGACCGGGTGCGGCCGCGAGCAGGGCGAAGGCGGTGGCCTGCTCGGGTGGCAGGGCGTGGTGTGACCAGGACAGGACGGTCGGCAGGCAGGCGGTGGGATCGGCGTCGCCCAGCATGCCGAAGCCGAAGTCGCGCAGTTCGGCGGTAAGAGTGGCCAGGGGCAGCTGCGGCCGCATGGCGGCGCGGCTCGCGATGACGCCCAGCGCCAACGGCAAGCCGCCGCACAAGCGCACCAATTCCCGCACTGCGGTCGGTTCCGCTCCGACGCGGGCCGGACCCAGCCGAGCGGTCAGCAAGGCGTGGGCTTCGGACTCGGTCAACATGTCGAGAGACACGTGTCGTGCAGCGCGACCGGTGACCAATGCCTGCAGGTGGTTGCGGCTGGTGATCAGCGCGGTGCAGGTGGAACTGCCCGGCAGGAGCGGGATGACCTGGTCGGTGTTGGCGGCGTTGTCCAACACGATCAGCACCCGTTTGTCGGCCACCAGGCTGCGGAACAACGCCGATCGTGCGTGCGTGTCGACCGGGATCTGTTCCGAGGACACGCCCAAGGCGTTGAGGAAGCCGCACAGGGCTACCGCGGGATCCATCGGTGCGCCGTCGGGACTGAAGCCGCGCAGGTCGACGAAGAGCTGCCCATCGGGAAAGTCGTCGAGGTTGCGGTGCGCCCAGGTCAGTGCGAGCCAGGTTTTGCCGATACCGCCGGTACCGACGACCGCAGCTGTCGCCACCGTGGTGACCGAAGGGGTCAGCGCGGCGTCGAGCCGTTCGACGTCCTCACTGCGACCGGCGAAGGCCCCGGGCGCGGCGGGCAGTTGGCGTGGTACCACCACCGCCTTCGCCGTGCTCACAGCAGCGGAGGACGGTGCGGGTTCGTCGAGGATGCGCCGGTGCAGGTCGCGCAGCGCGGCACCGGGGTCGACACCCAACTCCTCCACCAGTCGCTCGCGCAGCCGCCGGTAGTGCTCCAAGGCGTCGGCGGTGCGCCCGGCGTGGTGCAGCGCCAGCAGGTACTGGCCGGCCACCCGCTCGTCCAAGGGGTGCTCCTCCACGCGCGTGGCCAGCTCGGTCACCAACTCCTCGCCCTGTCCCAGGCGTAGCCGGGCGTCGACCAACTGGTGCGCGGCGGCCAGCCGCTCACGGCCGAGCCGGTCTCGTTCGGCGGCCACCCATTCACCGTTCAGGCCGGTCAGCGCCTCTCCGCGCCACAACCCCAGCGCCTCGGTCAGCAACGGCACCGCGACGGCGTCGTCGGCCTCGCGGGAGCGGGCGTTCAAGGCGCGGAACCTGTGCAGATCGACGCTGAGCTCCTCGACCGCCAGCAGGTAGCCTCCCGAACGGCGAATCACTTCCGCAGCTCGCGCCCCCGCCAGCACCCGCCGCAACCGCGAAATGTAGGTGGCCAACACCGCCCGCGCCTTCGTCGGCGGATCTTCACCCCACACCCGGTCGACCATGCGTTCCACCGGTACGACACGACCGATGTCCACCGCCAGTGCCGCCAACACGCACCGCTGCCTGGAAGGCCCCGGATCGACGCGGAGGCCATCCACGTGTACGGCCACCTCACCCAGCAAATGTACTTCCAGCACCGCTCCACCCCCACAACCAGCAATAGCGGGTCGAGCAGCACGACGCGAAGGAGTTGCAGGCGATTCACCTCAACGGCCCAGGCCGTCCGGCCGGCGACGTCGACCGTGCGGACCGCGCGTTGGTCGAGTCCGCCTGGCTGGCCTCATCCGCGCGGAGCGGGCGCGGTGTCGGTCCAAGGCACGGGCGGAACGGTGCGCACCCCGTTCAAACGCCACGCCACCCGGCCACGGCTGTCACGCGGTCAGAAGGCGGCCAACCGGGCACGTGCCCGCATCCGCGCCCTCGACGAACACGCCGTGTCGCTGCACGACACGCCGCTCGGGTAACGCTGGAGGGGTTCGAGGTCGTCCCCGAAGACCGGGCACCGGGTCACGTGCGGACGATCGCGGGCTTCGGCTCACCTGTCGGTGTCGATCAGGACGAACATCTCCTCGTCGGAGGCGCTCGCCAGGTCGGGCTGCGTCGTCGTCCTCCAGCGGACGAGGTGCGGGCCAAGCCGGGCACCGGCCCGCAGGGCGTGCTCAGCCTCCGCGTCACCCGGTAGCCCGAAAGCCCGGTACCGCGGAGAGGTATCCGGGCTTTCGCGCACGCGGCGTCCCTGAGCCGCCTCAGAGGCCGCGGACCGGCCCACCTCAACGCGACCAATGCGCGGACGCCGTGGCCCCGGCGCAGTCGGTGAGCGTCGTCCAGGCGCTGATCGACCGGCACTCGTTCATCGGGCTCGAAGTGGTCAGGCTGGTGTTCGACGCGAAGCGGAGCTATTGTCAATACCTGTGGATCAAGGTGGTTCAGGCCGCTGATGGTGGGGACTGGTCGTCGGGTCGTTCTACCGGCAGACCGTTGATGAACCGGGTGCCGGCTCGGACCAGGGCGACGAGATGGGGCGCGTTCACCAGACGCCAGCGTGCTTGAGCGGCTTCGATCAGCTTGAACGCCATCGCCAGACCCGCAGCCCGGGAACCGGGCCCCTTGGTGACCTTCGTTCGGTGTCGCACTGTCGCGAAGGTCGATTCGATGGGATTCGTCGTGCGGAGATGGATCCAGTGCTGGGCGGGATAGTCGTAAAACGCGAGCAGGACATCGATGTCGTCGGTGATCTTCGCGGCGGCTTTGGGGAACTTCGCCCCGTAGGCGGCCCGAAAGGAGGTCACCGCGTCCAGGGCGTGCTGGCGATCCTCGGCGTTCCAGATCTCCGCCAGGGCCTTCTTTGCCCCGGGATGGGCGGTTTTCGGTAGCGCGGCAAGGACATTGGCAATTTTGTGGAACCAGCACCGCTGCTCTCGTGCCTCGGGGAACACCTCGCGCAGCGCGCCCCAGAACCCGAGCGCGCCGTCGCCGATCGCCAGCACCGGGGCGGTCATCCCGCGCCGCTTGCATGCAGTCGCGCAGCAGATCCGCCCACGACTCGGTGGACTCGCGGTAGCCGTCGGTCAGGGCGACGAGCTCTTTACGGCCGTCCGCGCGCACTCCGATCATCACCAGGAGACACAGCTTGTGCTCCTCCAGGCGGATGTTGACGTGGATCCCGTCCGCCCACAGGTACACATAGTCCACACCGGACAGGTCACGCTCGCAGAACGCGCGTTGTTCGGCCTTCCACTGCTCGGTCAACTTCGTGATCACCGGACCCGACAGACCCTTCTCGCTGCCAAGGAACTGCCCCAGAGCGGGCACGAAGTCCCCGCTGGACAGGCCGTGCAGGTACAGCAACGGCAGCACTTCGGTGATCTTCGGTGTCTTGCGTGCCCAGGCGGGCAGGATCGCCGAGGCGAACCTCTTGCGTTCACCGGTGTCCGGGTCGACGCGCTTGTCGTTGACCCGCGGCGCGGTCACCTCCACCGCGCCGGCGCTGGTCAGCACCTCGCGGGGCCGGTGGTGACCGTTGCGCACCACCAGGCGGTGACCGCGTTCGTCGCGTTCGTCGGCGAACGCGGCGAGATAGGCGTCCACCTCGGCCCGTAGCGCTTGGGCCAGCATTCGTCGGGCGCCCTCGCGGACGATCTCGTCGATCAACGACGACGAGCCCGCCGCGACCGGCCGGTCGTCACCGGATGCGGGGTCAGGGACTACTGTGAGCACGGGCGTGCCTTCCCGACCGACGCGCCAACGTCGGCCTGTTTGAGACCTCTACTCGATCACCGGGAAGGTACGCCCTCCCTCGGCCGATCCACAGGTCTCAAGCATTGCTCCGCGAAGCGATTGCACACCCGTTCCGATGACGCAGGAGCTGTTCACCGGCATCGAGGACACTGAGGTTTTCTCGGTAGAACCGCACTCAACAACGCCCGGCGCGGACTTCCGTTGAGAGACCTCACCGAACCAACAGTGCCCACATCCATTCCGGGCGGGCCCTCCCCCAGCAGGTACGCAGCCTTCCCCGCGCGAGCGAGGGGTGCCCCGCTGGCGAGACGTGGGCGTACGCGTGGGACCCGACCTTCCCATGCGAGCGGGAGTGGTCCGTTTTTCGAGGTGGTACTCGATTCAGAAGACCGCGAGCGGGATCGTCCGGTGCGCGGAACGGTTGAAGGATCAACGGGTTCTGCGGCACCGAGCGCATCCAGAAGGACCTCGGCCGGCTCAGCCCGGAGTCGACCCGCCCGACTTCGACGCCCCACAAGGTCAGGCCGGTTCGACGTACCGCCTCCGGCGACCACCACATGGGCCGTTGGGGACGAGCCGACCGCCGTCCAAGTGGATGTCAAGGCTCCGGGAGAAGTTCAGGGAACTCGACGGCCCGAGCGCGGCAACGGCATCATCGGACACCGGGTGGAACCACACCGCGTCGAGCGGACATGAGTTGGCATGGACCCAGTTGAGCCTGCGGAGACCGACGAGTCGCTGTGGCGGCGGGCAGCCGCGGGCGACCCGACGGGCATGGGCGCGTTGTTCGAGCGCCACGCGGACACCGTCTACAACCACTGCTTCCGGCGGATCGGGAACTGGAGCACGGCCGAGGACCTGGCCTCGGTGGTGTTCCTGGAGGCGTGGCGGCAGCGACGCAGGCTGCGGCTGTCGGCGGCCGGATCGGTGCTGCCGTGGCTGCTCGGGATCGCGAACAACGTGATGCGCAACCACACGCGGGCGCTGAGGCGGTACGACCGGGCGCTGGCCCGGTTGCCCGCCGCGGCGCCCGAGGTGGACCCCGCCGACGAGGCGGCGCTGCGCGTGGACGCGGAACTGGAGATGGCCACGATCCTGCCCGCCTACCGCCAGTTGCGCCGGGAGGAGCAGGACGTGCTGGCGCTGTGCACCTGGACCGGCCTGAGCTACGAGGACGCCTCGATCGCCTTGGGCGTCCCCGTCGGCACCATCCGCTCCCGGCTCAACCGGGCTCGCCGACACCTGCGCGAGCTGCTCGACCGGCCGACCACCTTGGAAAGGGAAATGCGATGACGGACTCCTTTGGCCAGATCCCCATGGCACCGCGCCGGCGCGAAGCCCGCCGAGGGCACCTCATGACCGTTGTGGCCGAGCGGTCGACGTCCCGCCGCCGGGCGGTCCGCTGGGCGGTGCCCGGCGCGGTGACCGCCCTGATGCTCTCCGGGGGCGTGGCCGTGGCCGCGTACGTGGTGTCCCAGCAGGCCACCGTCCGCGAGCAGGTCCACTGCTACACCGAGGCGGACGTGAACGGCTACCGCAGCGACGGCGTGGGCGCGACCGCCGAGGGCAAGCCCGCCGACGTCGCCGACGAGGCGGTGGCCCTGTGCCGGCAGCTGTGGGAGTTCGGTGTGCTGACCGAGGGCCCGGCCGCGGCGCAGGTGCCCCCGCCGGAGCAGGACCCGAAGGCGGGTCAACCCGCCGCCAAGCGGGTCGCGCCCCCGCTGGTGGCGTGCGTGGTGTCCGACGGGGTGGCCGGGGTGTTCCCCGGCGACACGGCCACCTGCATCCGGCTCAACCTCCCGGAGTTGCGCGCGCTCGACAACTGATTCCCCTGCGGCCGGCCCCCGGGGAATTCCCCGGGGGCCGGCCGATCTCACGCCACGCGGCATTGTGCCGTCGTGTTCAGCGCTTTGTTCCAGAGGTCTACGACCAGCGGATGCACTCGGTGCGGTCGCGGGCGGTGCCCATGTCCGCGGAGGAACCGACGTAGCCGAGCATGAGCCCGGTGCAGTTGGAGTAGTCGTACATCCGCTGGTAGCAGTTGTTGTAGCCGCGGAACGAACGGATGTTGTTGTTCCAGTTGATGCCGCCACTACCGCTGTAGTTGGGCAGCGGGTTGTACTGGTAGTCGGTGTCCCCGGTGGTCGTGGTGCAGGCGGTCGCGCCGGAGAAGGTCAACGACGGGGTGCCGTAGTTCTGCAGGTAGTACTCGATGCCGATCACCACGGCCATCGTCCCGGGGTCCGAGGCGTTGATCTCCTGCGTCAGCTTCGCGTCCTGGATCACGGCCCGCATGTCGGCCGGCGCGCTGGTCACCCGGCCGCCGGTGGCGAAGGAGATCGACTCGGTGGCGGTGGTGAAGCACTTCACCGCGCCGGTGCCCACGGACACGACGCAGTGCTGCGCGTCGCCGGTCGGGGCGGGCTTGCCGTCGGCCGCGGAGGCGGACGGCGCAGCCGCCACCCAGGCCAGGCCGAACAGCAGCCCGGCGAAAGCGGCCATGATCTTGGTTCTTCGGTTCGCGCTCATAATAATTACGACTCCTGTGCGTTGCACGACGATGGATACGGGGAACCACTCGCCGAATACCGCCGCAAGGTGCCGCCAAGAGTGACGGACCAATCGGCTTATTCACTCGTCGTGTGGAAAATCCCCCGTGCTCGATAGACATCCAGCGCGGCAAGTATCAACAAGTATCGGAGACCGAGGAATAGGCCGAACAGGTCGAATAAAATTCCTTCACATTACCGTCCCATTGGGAACCCGACGCACCCGTGGGATGACCGGACGCGAATTAACGATAATGCCATCCAATGCGCCCGCAGCGATACGATTAATACGGACAAGAGGCTCCGCGCGATGCGGAGAGCAGGTCCGCGGGCGCCGGGGAAGGGCACTTCGACCCGGATCGGGTCCCGAAAACGCGAGGCGCGCGATCAGCAAACGTGAAATATCGGCCCGTGCGCAGGACCGGGGAACCCGCACACGGGACTTCCGCAGTCGGCACCCGTGACGACGCCAGCCGGAGACGCGGCCCCGCACCCCGCGGCGGCAGGACGCACGCCCCGGTCCTGTCCAGCCTGACGGGACCCACGCGGGCGGCACACCCCGACGACGATCATGGAGACCAGCCATCAGCCCCTCGGCCCCCGCCCCGGCGGTCGCGCTCTACCGACCCCGCCCCGGTACGACGATCAAGTCGGTGGCCCGAGACCTCGGGGTCAACCACAAGACACTGCGCAACCGGATCCGCCTCAACGACGGCCAACGCACCACCGGGCCAGGAGCCGCCGCCACCGCGACCGTGCCGCCGTCAAGTTCACCGGCGGACAAGAACGCTGCGCAGGCGGTTCCGCGAGCCGGAGAAAACGCGACATCCCGCGCAAGGCGGCCCAGCACTCCGCAGGAAACGCGCCGGCGAACCGCTTCGGATTCGTCTCCGACCGCCGACGCCGCCATGGCGCGAAGCGGTCGTGCCAGATCGTCGGATCGCCCGGTCCAGCCACCACCACAGGAAGACCATCACCACCGAACTGCACGGCACCCCGTCGACCACAAGCGCATCGCCCAGGTCATGCGCGGTATCGGCCAGCCGGGCTGCGGCTACGCCACCGGCACCACCGCGATCAAGGCCACTGACCTGCCCAGCACTCACTACGTCGGCGACACAACGTATCTACCGATCGCCGGGGTCACCAGGTCCATGGGCGCGGTGGGCAGCTCTGCGGTCAGCGCCGCCGCCGAAAGCCTCAACGCCTCCTCCAAACGCGAGCTCCTCCAACGCGCCCAGACCTGGGACAGCGAAAGAGAAGTACGCCTGGCCGTGTTCGACTGAGCACACCGCTACAACACCCGCCCCCCGCCACTCCCCTCGGCCAGGCATTCCCGATCGACTACGAGAACAGCCTCACCCCGACACCGGCTACACGTGCCCCACGCCACACAACCCCATGCCCAGCATCCAGGACAGGGCTCCAGGGCACACCCATCCCGGCGCGAAACACCTCCCAGCCTGCCGCTTCCGCCCACACCCTCCAAGCAGGTCCCGCACCGCAGCCAGACGGAGCCCTCCAGATGACGACCTCACACCCACCACAGTCCACCCCACCGTGACCTGCGCAAACCTTCCGACGACACCCGAAGCCCACCCCCGATTTTGGTACTCGGGAACGATCATGTAATCTATGCACACACCACGGCGAAAGCCGAAGGTCCGGGTGGCGGAATGGCAGACGCGCTAGCTTGAGGTGCTAGTCCCCGAAAGGGGGTGGGGGTTCAAGTCCCCCCTCGGACACTCAAACGTGGGGAATTCCCCACTACCCATCATGGCAGTACCGGCCCCCGA
Source organism: Saccharothrix sp. DSM 118769 (assembly GCF_052936295.1). NCBI lineage: Bacteria > Bacillati > Actinomycetota > Actinomycetes > Pseudonocardiales > Pseudonocardiaceae > Saccharothrix > Saccharothrix sp. DSM 118769. Next base: position 6,052,453 of record NZ_CP193627.1, read on the forward strand.
CCGCAGCACGCGGTCGGGGGTTCAAGTCGCTTCGACGGCAGTCCGCCCTCCTGCGGGGTGGCCACCTTGAGTGATCGGATCATCCCCGCGCTCGTTCCCGGCCGAACGACCCGCCGCGCCCCCTCGGGCGCGCCGTCGGATCCGGGACGGACGCCCTCGACAGCGGGGACGGGCATCCCTGCGGCGGAACCGCTCGTACCCCGGGAATTGGATCTGCGGCGCACTCCGGCACCGGCTCCGGGCGAGCTTCCGCCGATTCGGATGCGGCACCTGCGCCGGTATTCCACGTCGGTGTTCGACCACAAGGGCCGGTTGACGTGCGGGATGTTGTTCGACGTTCTCGGCTGGGAAGCGGGAACGCGGATCGACATCACCGCGCAGGCCGGGACGGTCGTGGTGCGCCGCGCCCGCGGCGGCGAGTACGAGGTGAAGAGCCGCCGGTTCCTGCACATCCCCGCGACCGTCCGGCACTGGTGCTCCTTCGGCCAGCGTGAACTGGTGCTGCTGCGGGCGGTGCCGGAGCTGTCGGCGCTGCTGATCTTCGGCCAGGAACGGCTGGACCACGCCCTGCCCGACCCACGTCGACTCGTGGACGCGGCTCGCGCCGTGGGGGTCCAAGTTGGCGGTCCCGGCGATGGCCCCTCTGATCGAGCCGCGGAGGCGGGGGCGTCGGCGTCGCCCGTGTCCGGATCCGTGGAGTCGGGAGGTGGGCGTCGTGGCTGAGGCTGTTCCCGACCCGGCCGACGTGGCGATGGCCACGCAGCTGCTGGCGCGGATGAACCTGCGCATCGAGGACCTGGTCGACCTCGACGCGTTGGTGGCCGAGCGCGCGGGAGTCGGCGGCGGTGAGGTTCCGACGGTGCGGCGCGTGCCGACGTTCGCGGAGTTCGTGCCGGTGGTCGAGGGTGCGGTTCCGGCGCCCTCGCGGCGGGTGTACGGCACCTACTGGCGCAAGATCGTCGAGGTCTGGGGCGAGCGAAGGCTGGACGAGGTCACCGTCTCCGACGTCCAAGGGATGTTCGAGCTCATCAAGGCCGGGGTGGTGAAGCGGCGGTCGGGCAACGGCGGGCAGGGCGCGGCCGAGCACACCTACAACGCGTTGTTGTGCCTGTACCGGTACGCGATGGACGAGGAACTGCTGTCGCTGCGACAGAACGTGATGCTGCGGGTGGCGAAACCGAAGCGGGTGAGGTCGCGTCGACACAGCCTCGATCCGGATCTGGTGGCGAAGATCCAGGAGGTCGCCTCGACCACCGGCAACGATCCCGGGCTGGACGCGCTGCTGCTGAGGTTCCACATCGAGACCGCGGCCCGACGCGGCGGCGCGCTCGGGCTGCGGCTGCGGGACTTGGACCGGGAGCAGTGCCTGGTGCTGCTTCGGGAGAAGGGCATGACGTCGCGGTGGCAGCCGGTGTCACCGACGCTGATGGACACCCTGCTCCACCACGCCCACCAGCGCGGTGCACGGGACGAGGACAGCCCGGTGCTGCGGTATCACGACGGCACCGCGCTGACCCGCAAGCGCTACGAGACCCTGTGGGGACGCATCGGCAAGCACGTGGACACCGTGCACACCCAGATGATCAGCACCCACTGGTTGCGGCACACCACGTTGACCTGGGTGGAGCGCAACTTCGGGTTCGCGGTGGCGCGGGCCTACGCCGGGCACGCCGAGCCCACCTCGAACAAGCACGGCGCGACCTACACCTACGTCAAGGCCAGCCTGGCGGAGGTGTCCACGGCGTTGCAGGCGATGACCGGCATCCGGCACCCGCTGGCGATCGTCGGGTACGAGGAGGTGGAGGAACACCCATTGCGAGCAGTGCTCGTCGCGCCACAGGCGCCGTAGCGAAAGCGCAGGCTGCCCGGCCGTTGAACGCCGGTCGGGCAGCCTGCGCCAACGAGCCGTAGCTGCTTGTGCGAATTGGTGCTCAGCGATCAGGAGTGGCGAACCGTTCGGCACCACGCTTGAACTGCAGCTCAGCCGGGCGGTCTCGGGCTGACCCGCCTGATGCCGCAGGCGATCATCTTAGTCGCTGATTGTGGTTACTTCTGCGGGGCGTTGGGTCCTGGCGGTGCCCTGAAGCGCGTTCAGGTGTCGAGGGAGTCCCACTCCTCGCCGAGTACCCAGCGCAGGGCGGAGAGTTTCCCGTTCCACATGCCCCACTCGAAGTCGCTGTCGACTGGGTGCAGATCGGGCCGGGCGGCGGTGACGCGCTCGGCTGCCGCCAGTGCCATCTCGTAAGTGTTCTTGGTGGTGCGGTCGTCCTCGCCGTGCTCGTACCGGTAGCGGAAGAGTAGGTGCCGTTCGTACCAGACGCGGTCGAAGAACTCCTTTTCCGCGTCGGAGATCTCGGCAAGGGTGCGCGGCTCCTCTTGGAAGTCGGACTCCTCCACCAGTTCGTCGAACTCCTCGCCGAAGTGCTGCTGAAGGGCCAGCGCGATGCCCTCGATACCCCGGTGGTAGCTCGACGTGACGGCGGCGCCAGGGGTGCTGTTCGTGAAGAACTCAGCGATGTCGGGGTGTGGTTTGCGGTGATCGTCGGGTGCGGAGAAGTCACGATGGTTGGAGGTGATGAAGCACAGTTCGGCTCCGGTGCCGGGGGCGGTGGCGCGTACCGCAGTGGCGTAGAGCTCGATGATCATGGCGTCGGCGGTGCTGTTCTTCGTGCCGATGAACGGAGCCTTCTTGGCGATACCACGCTCGACCACCCGCCGGTGCTCGTGTTCACCTGGTACCAGCGGCTCGCCGTTGGCGAGCAACTCGGCGATCTCGTCGAAGTTACGAGTCGTCATGGCCCCGATCAGAGGCACCTGGTGCTCAAGTCCGCGGACCAACGCTATCGATGCTGCTTGATCCGCGCCGCCGTACTCAGCGAGGTCTTGGCGCAGCAGGCGGAAACGGTCGGAGACGCTACTTGTCATCGCCGTCTCGATCCGACTGCGGTTGCGCGTGTACTCATCGAGTACCAGCTGCGGCACCAGAAGATCGAGCCTCCGCTGATGGTGCAGGACCCGGATCGGCACGATCCATTTCTGGCCGTCGCGTCGTTTGGCGAGGTCGAGCCACGCACTCGTGTCGATCAGCAGCCGGAGCACCTCAGCATGCTACTGAACACAGCGCCATCAGCAGGCCAGCTAATCCGCCAGCCTCGGCCCCGTCCGGGATCGACCAGCGAGGCTGGTTTGCCGAGGCCGTAACCCGCGCCGGACAGGTGCTCGGAACATGAATCGACCCGCCGGCCCTGCTTCCCTCTCACCACCGTCGAACCGTGATCAGCCAGCCCTCAGCTCGGAACACCCGCTGCACCTGATCCACTATGCACGACCGCCGGGCGTTCGGACATGCGCGGCCCTGTCGCCCGTCGGGCGCCTCGTCGGATTCATCGAGCGGGACCGTCACGTGGTGTGGCATCCTACTGAGCTTGCTTCCAGGTCGGCCCGACCACCTCGGTCGGCAGCAGGCGATGAGGGAGCCAGTCGATGATCACCCGCACGCTGGACGAGTTGCGCACGCCCGACGAGCGCGCACAGCTCTTCACGCCCTACGGACTGGGCGTCAGCCACATACTGACGCCGGAGTCGGCTCTGGCCCATCAGCACGCGATGCTGGACGGCACCGACCTGGTGGACGAAGTCGCCGAGAGCACCCGCCTTCGGTTCGAGCGCGTACGCACCCTCTACCTGCGCGGCGTGCTCGACTACGAGTCCTTCACCGTCGCCGACGACGACGCCCGCCTGGTCGTCGAGCACGCCCTCCGCGACCGGTTCATGGCCTTCTACCGGCACCGCATCGTCCTGGTGAACACCTCCAGCGGGCGGAAACGCACCAAGCAGGTCGACTCGTTCGAGAAGGTCCGTGCCACCTTCACGCGGCGAAACAGTCAGTGGAAGCTCCAGTTGACCACCGGCGGCGTGCTCGACGAGTTCAACGGCATGCTGAACGACCTGTGGAACTGGGCCCGCGCGGAAGGGCTCCTACCCGGCCAACGAACCAGAAGCATGCAGCTCGTGCAAGTCGCGCTGCGCAACGCCGTCGCGCATCCTTCCGGCTACCACCTCGGCACACCCGTCGACGCCGCCCGGGTCATCCATGACCTGGCCGAGATCATCAACTGCCTATGGGGCGCCCGCACGCCCGGCGGGCGCCTGCACCCCGCGCCCGTGCACCGGTCGGTGCAGCTCATCGTCTGGGACCACACCGGGCGGGTGAAGATCGGCGACGTGTCCTCCGTGCCCACCGAGGACATGGCGATCGACGCCACCTGCCTGGTCGTCCGGGCGCAGGTCGACGACCGCGACGAACTGCTCGGGTTCGATCCCCGGTTCGAGACCACCCGCTACCCGGTGGAGCTGCTCTGGGGACCGGGCACCGCCGAGCAGGCACGGGCCTGGGTCCAGGCCCACCGGCCCGAGGACGACGAGGTCGACACCCTGGACCGCCACTTCGTGATCCGCCGCCACGGCGACCGCGTCGGCCCACCCCGCAGCACCGCGGTCACCGCCGGACTGCCCAGCGACCAACGGGCCGGCACCTGGTTCCTGGTCAAGGCCGACGACCCGCTCAGCGCCTTCAACCACATCCGCAACCAGACCGACGCCACCAGTGCCTGCACGAACACCGAGCCGTGTAGGAACTGCCCCGCCCACACCCTGATCGAGGGCGACTGGGACACGATCCTCCACTACGCCACCCAGGCAGGGCTCGACACACGCCCTGCGGATCCTGCTCATATCCGGGTGCCGTTGCCGCTGCCTCCATGGCCGGGATCCTGACCGACGCCACCGCCGCGCCCCACTCCGGTGTCCGGACGCGCAGGTGCCGTCTCGTCCCGCCTGCCAGTGGACGAGCCCGATGGGCATCGAGCCCAGGCGAACGCATGCCACCATCCGTCGCCTGCGTGGCTAGCGCCCGTTCCGTCTGCGGTGACGTGTCGATGACCGGCCCGACGGGATACGAGAAGGAGACTGAACCGATGAACAGCTCGACCGGTCACCGGCGGACTCGAATGGTGTGGGACGTCGAGCGCGAGACGATCACGATCGCGCTCGACGACGGTCGCGAGATCACCATGCCCAGTGACCAGCCCTACGACCCCGAGTTGGGCATCCGGCGCATCGCCTACGAGCAGGGCGAGCACACCATGACCCTGGACCTGGTCGAAGGACGCCAGGTCATGGTGGAGATCGGCGGCCGGGACACCGCCCTGTCGCTGGCCGGGCGGACGGTGGTGTACCTGGACCAGAACCAGTGGATCAAGCTCGCCCAGTACCGGCATACCCCGGACAAGTTGCGGCCCGCCGAGCGGGACGCCGCCGCCGTGGTGATCGACCAGGTCGAGGCCGGACGCGTCGTGCTGCCGCTGTCGGGAGCGCACCTGGCCGAGAGCGGGTCGGCGCGTACGCGGTACCGGGCGACGCTGGTGCCGTTGATGCTGGAGCTGTCTCGTGGCTGGCAGATGCGCAATCCGCTGCGTGTGCGCGCGGACGAGCTGCGGGCGCTGTTGACCGCCCGCCGCCTCGGAACGCCCCTGTCCGCGCCGCGGACCGGCCCGGCGGTGTTCACCCTCGATCCCGGGATGCTGTTCGCCGACTACCCCGAGGCGCAGCACATCGCCGACCTGCCGCCGGAGCTCGCCCAGCTGCACCGCAGGCAGACCTGGGCGATGGGCCTGTACTCGGCGATGCTCGACGGGGAGGCCGTCGACCGGACCGTCGCCGATGACCTGGCTGCTAAGTGGGCGGCGTCCTTCCAGGACCTGGCCGGCGCGCTGCGTGACAACCCGGCGGCCCGCCGGGACTCTCGCACGATCGTCTTCGCCCGTGTCATGGTCGACATGCAGGCACACCTGGCCCAGGCCGCGGCGGGATCCGGCATGACGCCCGACCAGTTCCACACCTGGGTGTTCGGCCAAGCCGCCGACGACCTCGCCACCCTGCCCTACCTGGGCGCGGTGTTCGAGGCCACGCACATCCGGCTGCGCAACGCAGGTGACGCCTGGCACGCCCACGACCTGACCGACCTGCTCTACCTGGCCTGCGCCAGCGCCTACGCCGACATCGTCGTCTGCGAGAACAAGGCCGCCGACTACCTCACCCGCGCCTGGCGCACCTGTACCGGCGGAGCACCGCTGATCACCACCCTCACCTCACTGGTCGAGAAACTGCGGCCAACGATGTAGCGCACGACACGGAAGTCGGGTGATCCTCCGCTATCCCAAACGGGACGGAAGTGCGGCCGGGTAGAGGCCGGACATCCTCGGGACGTGGCATCTGGCAGCTGGACCGCTGACGGCGGTCGGGCCGAGGCCCGTCGAGAAGGTTGAACAGCAGGCCTTTCAACTGGCCCCGGCCCTGCCGTGACCGGATCGTCGAGGTTGCCTCGCGGATGAGTCCGCGAACTGCTACCGGACGGCCTGGTCACGCCCTTTGAGGTGGCAGCAGGGGCACGGGACCAGTAGGCCGGTGCCGTCGTCGACGTAGCGTTCCTGCGGTGCGGGGCCATCGCAGCGCCCGCACCACTGCCGCCAGTCGACGCGGTCGGACCTCCGGTCCGATTCCCGGGCGCGGCCTCGACGGGAGGGCACAGCGGTGGTCCGGCGATCTACCGGTGCGGCGGGCTGATCCTGTGGCGGTGCTGGGCGGGTCGGGGTCGGCGGTGGGGTCATGAGGATGGCGTAGCGGTTACGGCGCCGTCCGCCGCCGATCTCGATCGCGATGCGGCCCTGGTCGTGCAGGCGTTTGAGGCGGCGTTGGACGGTGCGTTCGTCCAGCCGGGTCTTGCGGGACAGGTCGGTGATCGACGGCCAGGCGTTGCGTCCTTGGTCGTCGGCCGAGTCGGCGATCGCCAGCATCAGCAGCAGATCGGTGCCCGCGGCCTCGGCGTGCTCCCACACCCAGGTCATGATGCGGATGCTCATACGATTTCACCGGCGGTAGGGGCTACCGGCGAAATAACCATAGGTCCCGAGAGTCCTTTCCCCTGCCAACTCACAGCCGTCCTCGATGCGCATTGACAGCCTGCCGGAAGCGTCGACGATGCACTGCTGTCGCTTTGTTGCCGCCATCCGACTTCACGTCCCCCGGTTCGTCTCGCAGGGGCATCGTCACATCGATCGCCCAGGGTGTCAAAGTTTTCAACGAATGGAATCAGGGGCAAAGAATGGAACCAAGCCGGTATTTCGGCCTGTGAAATCTTCCGGGTCGGCCGGGTCTTGACGCTGTGCGCTGGGTTCGAGACCGGGCCGCCGAGTTATCCACACCCCCGGCAAGTTGCCACCCCCGGCAGATTGCCACCGGTGGCGCAGCTGCGCCGGGGCTGGGACGGCAAGGCTGCGCCGGGGCTGGGGTGGCACAGCTGCGCCACCCGTTACGTCCTATGACGTCCTATCCCTTGAGCGGCCGGGCCGCTCTGGCACCGACGAGGCCGACGCGGTCGACACCCGCGACGAGATCGCTCGCTGACCGTTCACCAGCTCCCGATGTGGCAGCCAGCCCGCCACAGCTCGGGCGAACAAAGCAGGAAGCCGCCGCTGGCCGCGTGACCTCGCCGTGTGCGCAGTCTGGGCAGATATGGATGCCGCGGTCCGCACGCGAGGCTCCGGGTACGCGCCGAGCAGCCCACGACAGCGCGGGCATGAGATCTCGGCGTCGACGTCGAGATGGGGGTGGCCCATGACGTTTATTGCCACAAAGGCCGACCTCCTTCACTCCCGATGACGCGAATCGATGCGCAAACACCACCGATAGCGATGTAGAGGAGCAGCCGCCAGGAAGGCAATCCGATCAGCCCAACGCCTCCGGCCAGAATGTTGCCCACACAGGCATCGCGCCGTCCATCTCGCCGACCACACGCTGGACGATAAGCGTGACACCCGCCTCCACCAGCACGGATGCCGCCAAAGAGATTATTTCAGATAAATAACCTGACCGTCCAGGTTCCCTCGAATGACACCATGCCGAGAGGTCGATAAATGGCACTGAGTGAGCGAGGGCGAACCGCATGCGGATATGACGCAGACCCTGTTATCACCGGAAAGTCCGACTCTACATAATCGGGTCCGCACCCTCGAACGTCTCGGTCGGTGAACCGGTAAGGTTGCGGCGCCGGATACCGGATACACCGGGCGTATGAACCAGGTGAGGATGCCGATGACGCAGCAAGGCGAGCATGACCGGCTTCGCAGGATGCTCACGACGCTCTCGGACCGAGTCCGCCATCCCGATCTCCCGCTGAGCCTGTTCCTCGATCCCGACAGCGTCCACGCGATGGACGAGGATGTCGACACGTCCGCGTGGTCCGATGACGCACTCCGGAACGCCCGACTGCGGCGCGGTGCGGTGATGGCCGCTGCCCACCGCATCGTCGACGAGTGCATCGACGACCTGCACGGCATCGGCTTCCCCGGCGCTGGAGCACCCAACGCCGGCGAGGCGGAGGAGTCGTTCGTCCACCGCTTCTTCCCGATCCGTTCCCGGGACGGCAATGACGAGGGCTTCTTCCGCAAGGCGCTGGTCACCGCCGTCGAGGTCGCCCAGGACCTGGCCGACCCGCACGGCGGTGCCGCCGCCTGCACCGCCGAGGCGATCATCCGGGCGGCACTGCCCGCGATCACGCAAGCGATGTGCGAGGAAGCGGGCGTCGGCGCCGGAGTCCTGGACGAGTACCTGTTGGAGGACATCGACTTCGAGTCGCTGTTCGCCGACGAGGTCAGCGGGGTCGAGAACGACCCGCGCCTGGACGGCACGGCCAATCTGTTCAGCGAGGGGGCGCACGACTGGTTCGCCTCGTTCGGCGAGACCAACCTCGTGCACCCCTACGCCGAACCGACCACGGCGCGGCGACGGGTGCACGACCTGCGATACAGGTTGCCGACCGTCACCGGCCCGCCCCGCAGCCTGGACCGGGAGTTGGACGCGCACGAACAGGTGGCCGCTGTCGGCGCCGGTAGCGCCGCGGTCGCGGCAGCGCGCACCGCAGCCGACCGCAGCGACCCGGAGCTGTGGGTGCCCGACGACACCGATGCCGACGCCTCGTTCCAAGCGCTGCTCGACGCGGTGTCCCGTGCGCCGAGCGGCAGCGGAGGGCTGACCTGGCAGCCGTTCGAGGACGACGACACGATCCGCACCGACATGCTCATACGCGACCCCGTACCCGCACTTCCCCATCGAGCAGGACGAGCCGTGGATCGACGCAGCCGTCGCCAAGGCCGCGCTGCTTGCAATCCCGCTGCGCTACGTCGTCTCCTACCGCCCCGACCCCGACCTGCGTTCCCACGTGAGTCCGGAGACACCGTTCCCCTGATCCCTTTGCCTCCGCAAGGACCCGCAAACGCCTCTTGAAGCGAACCGCCGGACCTCGCTTAAGCCGTAAGGTATGTCGTCGAGTGGGTCTGAAGGGATACGGGTGGGTGGACAGGACGCGGTACGGGGATTCGAATACCAGTTTCTCCGTACTTTGGAATACGCACTCGACCTTGTCGGCGATGACGACACCGACGTCACCGGGGTTCGCATCGAAGGGACAATCGACCGAACCGGCGGTCCCGACCCCGAGATCGTGGACTTCGCCTTGGTCGACGACGAGGGCAACCTGACGATCGCTCAGGTCAAGAGCGGCAGACCAGGCAGCTCGCTGAGTGCGTTGGACACCTTTGAGGTGCTGGTGCGCCTGTTGAAGCACCCGGCACGAAGGTACCTGTTGATCACCAACCGGGCGGCCACCACGAGTCTGCGAGATCTGTCGGCGCTGATCGACGACCAACAGGCCGACCTGCGCGAGGAGGTGTTGACGCTGCTCGCGCAGTCGAGGATGGCCGACGAACTGCGGGATAAGGACGAGGAGTTCTGGCAGCGGCTGCGCTGCACCAAGGTGGTGCTGGATCTGCGGGACGTCGAGCAGGTACGCGAACAGGTGCGCGACCGCGTCCGCGCCGTGCGTCATCGAGTGGCGCCGTCGACGATCGGCTGGGATGTCACCGGCCTGCTGACCGGTTACCTGGTGTCGGAGGTGATGGCCAGGGCGGCAAGCCCTGATGCCTCCGAGCTGACGGTTACGGAGTTGACCGACGCCTTGGGCGCGGACCCTGAAGAACTACGCGGGCTGCTGCGCGAACGGAACTGGGCGGTGCATGTGACGGCCGGGCCGCGGGCCACCGACATCGCCCGCCCTAAGCTCCTGGACCAGATGGCCCGGTACCTGTCCACGCCGGTGCGCGGTGACACCGCGCCGGTGTGCCTGCTGACCGGCCTGTCCGGCATCGGCAAAAGCAGTATGGCCGCTGCCTGGGCCGACGAGCACGCCGACGCCTACGCCGCGATTCTGTGGGTCGACGCCTCCGGTCCGGTGCAACTGGAGGCGTCCTTCGCGGTGATCGCCGCTTGGTTTCACAGCCAAGGCGTGTTAACCGACGCCGAAACCGGCCTGCCGGTGCAGCAGCGGGTCTTCGTCGCGCTGGCGCGCACTGCCAGGCCGTGGCTGATGGTGTTCGACAACTGCGCCGACCAAGCCGTCCTACGCGGCTGGATCCCCCATCGGGGACGAGGACACACGATCGTGACGAGCACCGATCAAACTGGCTTGGCCGGAGCGCATATGCACACGGTGCCGGTACCCGGCATGACCGACGCCGAGGCGACCCGGTTGCTCGCCCGCCGGATTCTCGGTCAACGGACCCCCACCGACGAAGAGTGGGGCGTGCTCGGTGGTATGGCTGCATGGCTGAACAACTGGCCCTTGGCCTTGGAACTGGCTGCGGCCTATCTGGTCGGCACGCTGCCGGAGGAGACCGGTGATCTCGCGCGGCGCGTCGCTCAGTACGAGCGGCTGCTGAAACGATCGATGAGCGACCCGCCCTCGGTCCCGGAGGGCTATCCACAGACCGTAGTCGGTGCCGTTTCCCTGACCTGGCAGCGTATCGTCGAGCGGGAAACGCCAGCCGAACGGCTCGCCTCGCTGGCGTTGCGCAGTGCGGCGTTTCTGGCCTCGCGCCAGATTCCGCTGCATCTGTTGCTGGCCTGCTGGACCACTGACTCCTGGGAGTTCAGCGGCCCTCTGGTGTATGACCGCCTGCCCACCTACCTACAGGACGATCCGCCGATCGGCGAGGTGCTGCGGGCGGTCCACCGTGACTCGCTGGTCCGTGCCGACGAGGCATTCCCGCTGCCCGGACCGACCAGAGCCGAACCGGCGGTGCGACTGGGCTACACGATCACGATGAACGACATCGTTCAGTTTACCGTCCGCGGCCTCGTCGACCGCGAAAACCTCACCCATCAAGTCCTGGTCCGTACCGCGTTCTACGTGCAGGCTTGGATGTCACACTTCGCCGAGCATGGCCGGATGCGGCTGGCGCTGGGCCTGCGCGGACACGGCATCGAGACGTCCGAGCACGCTATCGACCTGGGAGCTGCGGACAAGAATGTCGCACTGCTGTGGGGCAACACCGCTGGGCTGTTGGGCTATCTCGACGAGTGGAGCGACGCCGCTCGCTACCTCGTCGCCGAGCTGGCGTGGGTCGACTCCACCGATCAGCCCGACCTGTTGATCCGCATACAGACGGTGGTCGGTCTGGCCACCGCTCACTACAACCTCGCCGACCCGCCGCGCGACGCGGCCGAGCGGGTCGTCGCCTTGATGGAGGATCTCCTCGGCGACGTACCTGCGGCGCTGGAGCTGGACCGGGAAGTGGTCGGTCGCACCGTCGCCGCGGCCTGCTCAGTCGTGCTGAGCCTGCGCTTGAGAGGCGCCGACCATCCCAGACTGGCCGCCCTGCAGTCGGCACTGGAAGACATCCTCAAGATGGCGCCGCACGACGAGACCGTCGGACACCTCGTCGAACTGCGGCGCCTGCACAGCCTGATCGGTGAAGGCAGGAACGCCGAGGTCCGGCTCATCGCCAAAGCCCTGCTCTCCCGATGGTCGTCCGACCATCCTGACTATCTTCAGGTGCTGCGGATGCTCGCTGAAGCCTGCGTCCACCTGCGCGACTGGGCCGCCGCCCGCAGCACCCTCGCCCGCTTCACCGACGCGGCCGACGAAGGCATGCTTCGACGATTCGACCTCGCACTGCTGCTGCGCAATGTCGGCATAGACCTCGTGAGCGCCATGCTCGAACAAGAACAACCTGCCTTCGATCTGTTCCGCACCCTCGATTACATCGCCTCGTTGTGCGACCGCCACAGTGTGGCGATCCAAGCCGGCGACCGGGATGTCATCGCGGTTTTCCGGGCGCTGCGTGCCTACCTCGACCAGGACAAGTCAGCCTGCATCGAATGGCTCGACCAGGTCGACCTCACCGAGTTGACCATCGTCGAACGCGGCGGCATGACCACGATCATGTACCGGCTGCTGCGCAACTGGACTGCTCCGCCAAGCATCCTTCAGAACGAGACCCGGCCGTTCGAGACGCCACAGCAGATGATGGACAAGGTCGTCAGTGGCCCACGCTCACCGGCTCTCGACACCGTCGTCCCGTGTGACGACAGCGACATCGCCACCATCGTGCTCGGATGCAAGGCGGAGTCGGCACCGGCCCACGCGCTCAGTCTGAGCCAAGTGCGCCGCGCCGGTGGCCGCGTCCCACGTGAATCGCTGGAGATCGTCGTGGAGAGCTGCCTCGCCCTGGACCTGCTCGGTTTTCCGACCCGAATCGCCGAAACCGCGTTAGCCATCGCCGATCGTGACTCCCGCAAGCAGATAACCGATCCGTTCCTGCCCACCCTCGACAACGCCTCCCGCGCACGCGCGTCGCGAGTGCCTCACTACACGGTGCTGATGACCACTTCGCAGCATCTGGTCGATCCAGTGCTACCGCAGCTGGCTGCGATCCGGCCGCTCGCAGCGACCAGGCCACTTCATCGCTTCTCGGCAGTGCTGCCGTTCCAGGGCGAGAACAGCATCCACGTGATCGTGCGCGAGGAGGTCATGGTGGCGTACCAGCACCTAGGGACCTATAAGGCACAGCACGTCGCCACCACTCTGTTGTCCCCCGAGCAGCGCGCGGCCTGCGCAACCAACGCCTTCTTCGTCGCGCTGCACACCGTGTTCACGCTCTCGGCCACAAGCGGCGAGCGCGTCGCGGAACTAACTGCGGTTCATCGCCAACTGGACGGCCTGCTCATCTCGCCCGACAGCCTCGCCGATCGTCGCTGAGGCCCGTCGGTGCCTCGCGGTGCCCGCGCGGGGCATCGGGAGGTCCCGAACCGCACGCGAGTGAGCCTCAGCTCTTGCGCGCCTCGTGCCGAGCTTGATCGACGGGTGAGGTGATTTCGGGCAGCAACTCGGCCAGGACCGCTTCCACGATCGGCGAACCGTGCCATGCCAGGTAGGCGCGTCCGTAGGGCAGGCGGTTGAGCCCATGACGTTGGTACAGCGCCTGGGCGCGAGGAGTTGCAGCGTGCTCGTCTTCGGGGTCGATCAGTCCCAGGCGTCGCGCGGTCGCCAGGTGCTGGGCGACGCCGCCCAGGGAACTGAAGTGCCGGTAGGGATCGCCCTCTATGGTGCCTTGATCAATGCCACGGTGAAGATGTCGGCGAAGCAGTCGCGCCGGTCGTCCTCAGCCACTGTTGTCGTCCTACTCGTGGTCGAGACCGATCATCGGCCGGTCGCAGCGGCATGGGACCAATGCGGCGTCGTCCGGGTCGAGGCCGTTGGCGATGGCCATCGCGCGGTAGTTCGGGTAGAGCCCGACGAGGCTGCTGATCGAATCGGGATCGATCCGGCCGTTGATCAAAGCCAGGCGGACGGTGAGGTTGTCCGAGGCTCCGCGCAGAAGGAACCCCGCACAGGTCTGGGGACGCGTTCGGGCCGGGCCGTGGCAGCCGAAAGTGTGGGTGGCCATGTCGTAGGTGGTGCGGGCGCTGTCGCGGAACACCTGCGGCGGGAATGCCCCGGTGGGGCGTCCAGCCGCCAAGGGCAGCGCGGACATGGCTCGGTCCTGTGGTCGCTGCCTCGGCGTTCGACGGTGACGATGCCCCACTTGCCGTCCCCCGCCGGGCGGACCATGACGATCTTCGGTTGGTCTACCACCAGCGGTGGGAGCACGAATCGGCGTACTACGCCCTGTGTCACACGATCACCGGCGGACGCGTGCTGCGCTCGGGCGACCCGACCGGGCTCGATCAGGAGATGTGGTCCCTGCTCACGCTCTACCAACTCCTGCGCACCGTCATGGTCGACGCCGCGGAATCCCGGCCCGGCACCGGTCCCGACCGCTGCGGATTCACCATTGCCGTGCACGCCGCACTCGATCAGGTCGTCCAGGCGACCGGAATCATCAGCGACAGCAACGGAGAATCCGGGGTCATCGCACGTCGGGTCCTGGCCGCGCTCCTTCCGCCCCGACACCCGAGGGTGAGCACCCGCAAGGTTAGATCCCCGATCTCCCGCTACAACGAACGTCGCGACGACGGCAGACCGGGCCGAAGCCGCACCGTCACCGCCCTCGACATCGGCGTCCTGGAACCCCCGGAGCCGCAGCCCACGCTGCCCAACGCCTCTCGGGACGACCGCAATATCGCCCCAGCAGAGCGTCGCAGGCACCGGATTCTGATCCTGTTACAGGAAGATTCCACCCGTCTCTGGCGACCCCGCGACATCGCGGTCCACTTCGGTGACATCACCCTCGACACCATGTACAGACAGCTTCCCGATGGGCCGACAGCGGACTCATCCACAAGATCGCTCCTGGTCTCTACGCCGCCACGACATGGTCACCGACTTCCTTGCAGGAGCGCGGAAATCCTTAACTACCCGGCCTTGGGACAACCTCACAACGGTGTCTTCCGGTCAGTTCGGTGAGCTTTCGCTGTGCTGTCCGGCCGTCTCGCACCACTGCCACCACACAGGGCCGAGCGTGTATCGACCGGCGTCCTTCTCCAGGGCGCCGAGCCTCACCAATGCCTTCGCCAGGCGGTAGGTGGTGGGCAGTGGAAGCTTTGCGGCGCGGCTCATCTCGGTCAGGTTCAGCGGACGCTCGCCGCTGGCGACCTTGTCCAGCATCTGAAATGCCCTGTCGAGTACCGAGTTCCTGCCGGCGGCGCCGAACTCACCGCCTGCGGTGTCCTGACCGGACGGTTCCACCCCGCTTGGCCGTAGCTCGTGCTGCGCACCATCGGGTCGGGTGTCCCTGCTGTGGTTGTCGTCGGCAGTCCACACGTGATCTCCTCCTCGTCCGTGCGGGATGGCTTTCATGCCGAGCCTCGTCATCGTCGAGCGGCATCGGGGCCGTGGCGAATTGGGTGCCACGGTGTTCGACATGTGTTCGCCGTTCGAGGGCATCTGTGGATCAGTGCCCGCGTTGCCCGGAAGGTCAGGAGCCCTTCCCTGCCTGCCGTGCGGGGAAGGCGGCTTCCGGCGTAGACGGGCATCGAGTTGCCCATTCCCACTCGCCTCCAGCGGGAACGAGTTCACGGGACGCTTCGATGAACGATCGGACCCGCGCCGAGACGAGCACGAGTTCGGATCGCTCGATCCAGTCGCCATGGAGGATTCTGGTGATTTTCATGGTGTGCTCGTTGACCCTGGTGATGATCAGGTCGCCGTCGCCGTGCTCGGCGCCGTCCTCGTCGGGCGTCAAACCGGCCGCCAGCAGGTCTCGCGCGAACACCCACACGACGTCGGCCTCGATGGTCCAGTCGTGGAGATGCACGGAGACCGCGAACGGGTCGGCAGGGTCGTAGACGAGTCGCACCGCGACTCCGACTGGTCCCATCGCGCCTGTCGTCGCGAAGGTGATCGGGGTGATCGGGTCTGTCACTGAGTGTCCCTTTGTCGTTCTTTGGACGAAGATGGGGGTTCGAGCGCCGACGAGGTGCGGGCCGCGCCCCTAGGCAGGCGGTCACGACCGGTCGACACGGGTGTTGTCGTGTCGACCGGTCGACGTGGCGCGGCGACGCCGGTGGACGACGCGAGGTCAGTTCGGGGAGGAGTGGCCGTCCGCTCCCGGTCTGTTCTCCGAGTGGGCCGTCAACAGGGCCAGCCTGTGCTCGAGCGAGAAGTAGAGCCTTTCGGCCGCCTGGTGGAACTCCGTCAGCAGCGGTGCGATCGAACCGACCTTCGAACGCAGGTCGTGGTGCGATCGCACGTCACCATCGGTGAGAACGTCAGCGAGTCGATCCAACACGTCACCATGCCTTCGCAACTGTTCGTGGCGGCTGCGGAGGTGCTGCGCATCGTCGATCTGGTGACGTGATCCGTAACGGTCGGCCGCCGCGACGATGATGTCGACGGCGCCGGAGGCGGCCGTGGCGGCACGACGCAGGGCCTCCGTTCCCGTGCCGGGTGCCATGTGCCGATCGGTGTGGCTGTCGGCGCGCCCGGCTTCCTGTGAGGTGCACTGCCGGCCGAGCGGGTCGACCGCCCCCTCGATCCATGACGTCACGATCCCGACCACACGACCCAGGACGTCGACGTGCCCTTCGAGCGTCCCGATCGACTCGTCGTCGCCGACCACCACACCGCATCACCTCCAATTCTTCCGCCGTTCAAGGGCGCGGCGGACGCCGACCGGTTCGGACCGCCGCCGTCGGCCACTCGGGTCACCGCCGTCCGCATCAGCACCCGACGAACAGCTTCGCGATTCCAGACGACGCGGACATCAGGGCCGACACGGACCCCGACCCGGAACCGCATAGTTGCGGAGAAGCACCACCGTCAGATGTCACGCTTGGTACTGCACCTGTCACGTACGGCAGTGCACGTAGCCTGATCGGCCTATCAAGGGTGGCATCCCCGACGTGCGAGGGGCGTTCAACCAGCGGAATCGCATCGGCCGAGCGCGAGGCGTATTCGTGCCTGGCGGACGCGGGACACCTGGCCAATATCGCTGATCTCCGTGTCAACCCGGATGCGACCGCGCGGCGATACGGGAATCGTGTGCGGCAGCCGCACCGACGAACCATTTCGACCCCAGGAGACGACCCGGAGATGGCGACGTCCCAGATCACCGAAGCCGACCGCGGCCTGTTGCTCGGCGGCCGCCTGCGCGGGTACCGGCACCACGAGATCGAGGACGCCGCCCGCCGTGCGGGGCCGGTGCACGTGGCTGTGCAGCCCAACGGGGTCGAGGTCCACGTGCTCACCGTCGGATTGCGCCAGGCACGCGACTTGCTCAACGATCCGCGACTGTCCAAGGACGCGGCGGCGATCATCGCCGCGATGGGCCGCCACATGACCGCTGCGGGCCGCAATCCGAAGGACCTGTCGGCCATCATCGGCCGGAGCATGATCAACAGTGACGCGCCGCGCCACACCCGGCTGCGGCACCCCGTCGCGGCGGCCATGACTGCCAAGCGGCTCGCCGCGCTGCGGCCGCGCATCACCCAGGTGGTGCACGACCTGCTGGACGGTCTCGACGCGGACCGCCCGGTCGATCTGGTGGAGCAGTTCGCGCTGCCGTTGCCGCTGACCGTGATCTGCGACCTGCTCGGCGTCCCCGAGGGAGAAGACCGGTCACAGCTGGCGCAGTGGTCGTCGGCGATGATGACCGAGGTACCCGAGCTGCAGAAACCGGCGTCCGACGCGATGGCCGGCTACCTGACCGCGCTGATCGAGCAGAAGCGGACACGACCGGACGAGGCGCTGCTGTCGGCGCTGGTGCACAGTGAGGTCGACGGCGACCGCCTAGACGTCGACGAGGTGCTGACCACCGCCATCCTGTTGGTCGCGGCGGGACACGAGACCACGACCGCGGCGATCGCCAACACCGCGGTGGCACTCCTGCGCACCGGGAGCTGGTCCCGGGTCGCCGAACAGCCGGAGTCCGTGGCGGACGCCGTGCAGGAAGGGCTGCGCCACGACCCGCCCACCCGTAACATCCCGCACTACCTCGTCACCGAGGACGTCGAGCTCGACGACGTGACGGTCCCGGCGGGGGCCATCGTGATGGTCAACCTGGGTGCCGCGAACCGCGATCCGGCCGCCTTCGGCGCCGACGCCGGCACGTTCGACCCGTTCCGCGCCCGCCCGGCGGGCGCGCTCACCCACGCCACATTCGGCAACGGTCCCCACCGCTGCGTCGGCAGCCGTCTGGCGACCATGGAGATCGAGACCGCTCTGGGGGAATTGACCAGGCGTTGGCCCACCGCGCGCCTGATCGACCCGGCCGAGGATCTCGCCCGCGGCGCGGCCGTGGTAATCAACGGGTTCGCCGAAGTTCGTGTCGCGCTGCGCGGTTGACCGACCCCGCCGCTCTCATCTGCCGATCAAGTCGCGGTGATGCTCATTGAGGTAGGCGATGAGACCGATGCGGTTGGCAACATCGATCTTGCGGTACAGGATCGACAACTGGTGCTCCACGGTCCGGTGGCTCTTGAACTGGCGCTCGGCGATCTGCTTGTTCTGCAGCCCCTCGCTGACCAGAAGGGCCAGTTGCCACTCGAAGGTCGTGAAAGGCGCAGGCGGAACGACCGCGCCCGGCGTCCCCGCGTCGCCGCCCGGCCGAGGCCGGTGACCGCCGGTGTCGCGGTCGACAACGTGGGTCGCCGCCACGGGCATGGGCGCTCGGCCGCCGGACATCCGACGAAGCTCCCGCTCCGCGAGGGCTCGTAGGCCGCCGTCGAGGACCAGCGTGTAGGCGTCCTCGACGGTGCCGACCTGCGCGGTGTGGGCCGCGTTGTACTCGTCGTCGCTCAGGTGTTCACAGACGGCTGTCTCAGCGTGTTCGCGCAATGCCGCGAACACCTCGAGCCGTCGGGACAGCTGGATACCGGTTGCCTCGTGCAGCGCGTCGGCGGCCCCCAACAATCGCGCCGCGTCGCGGGCGTACTCGCGTCCGGCACGGGCCAGCGCCCACGCCAGCACCGGAAGCGTGAACAGGATCGTCCACCGGTCACCAATCTCACGCTGCCCGCGCACACTGTCCAACAGCACGTCCACGGCGGCGAGCGGGTCGTCGTCGAACCTGACCAGCGACACCGCCAGGCACCACCGGGCCCACGCCATCCCCCACTCCGCGCCCAGCCGCTCGCACTCCGCGACGAAGGCAGCAGCCGCGGCCCGCCCCTCCGCGGCTTCGCCCAGCAGCACCGAGCCCATCGTCAGCAGTATCTCCGTCAGATGGGCGTCGACCAGGGCCCCGGGTCCATACGACACCCACAGCCGGTGGGACTCGCGCAGCAGGTCCATCCCGTGGCGATCGCCGTCGATCAGCAGCACCTGCGCGCCGCGGATGAACAGCAACGCGGCCACGGGTTCGTCGTGCGGAGCCACCGCCTCCGCGTCGGCGATGCGCGCCAGTACGGCGTCGCGGCCCTCCCCCAGGCATAGCTTCATCCAGGCATCGAGCGCTATCGCGCTGGCCCGCAACCCCGACCGGTCCACCGGGGCGGCCTGCAGGGCACGCCGCAACCACAGCGACTGCTCCGGCAATTTCCCCGAGTACGTCCACCAACGACTACGCGAGAGAGCGACGGCCATCTGCAGCCCTTGGGAAGCACTGTCCGGATCCTTCAGTACCGAACTCAAAGCCGTGCGGAGGTCGGGCATGTCGAGCCCGACCTCACGCAACAGCGAGATCTCGTTGTCGCCGCGGAACCCGGCAGCATACCCTGCCGCGCGCTGCTTGTAGTGGTCACGGTGACGCGCACGCACACCGGAACCACCGTCATCCGACTCCCCCAGCAGCGTCGTCGCGAACTGCCGGATGGGCATCAGCAGCCCGTACCGCCGACGATCGTCCGAGGGCACCACCAACGACTTGTCGACCAGTTCGGCCAGAGCATCGACCACTTCGGACTCCGCCAGCGCGTCGCCGGCGCACACCCGCTCCGCGGCGTCCAGGTCGAACGAGCCGGTGAACACCGACGCCGCCGCCAACAACCGCTGCGCCGCCGGCGTGCACAACTGGAAGCTGGTACGGATCAGCTCGGCCATCCTGCGCTGATGCGGGGCCGCGTCCAACCGCTCGGCGACCACCTCCACCGACAGCGACCGCATCTGGCCGACCAACAGTTCGATACCCAACGGCAACCCGCCGGTGCTCCGCACGATCTTGCGGACCGTCGGCCAGTCGCGCTCGTCCAACCGCCAGCCCGGCGCACCGGCCGCAGCGCGCTGCACCAACAGCTGGACGGACTCCACGTCCCGGTCCAGAGGGCCGTCCTCGTCCGGCAACTCCAGGGGCGGCACCACCACCAGCGCCTCGCCGTCCAGCGCCAACAGCGTGCGACTGGTCGCCAGAACCCGCAGATGGGGACAGTCGCGCAGCAGGACGGCCACCAGGTCGCCGACCTGGTCCACGAGGTGCTCGCAATTGTCCATGATCAACAGCATGCGCCGGTCACGCAGATAGGCCACCAACGTCTGCAGCGGATCATCGGCAGCCTGACTGGGCACCCCCACCGCCCACAGCACCGCCTGCTCCAACAGCGTCCGGTCGCCCTCGGACACCTTCGCCAACTCGACCACGCACACGCCGTGCTCATACGCCGACCGCACAGCCTGAGCATGCTCCAAGGCCAACCGGGTCTTCCCCGCGCCGGGACCACCGGTCAGCGTCACCATCCGCGTGACCGTCAGTCGCTGCCTCAGATCCTTCAACAGCGCGCGCCTGCCCACGAACGCACTCAGCGTGAGCGGAAGCCCACTCCTACCGGTTTCGTCCATAACCATCCCGCGCCCCATGGCGTCATAATACGACAGCACCTGAGCGATCCTCAACTTCTGGCAATATCCTCCGAATTTCCGCAGCTTTGATAGCCAATCACGCAGCCATTGGCCTCAACCCATGCTAAGCGTCGAGGAACGAAGCAGCTTGAGCGTGAGCACACAGCGCAATCCGACGATCTGGGCAAAGATGATCGACGACGACACCATCCACCCTCCGTCGCCGCGCGAAATCCTCGACGGCCGCGCCCACCGAGACGATTCCCGTGTCCGATGGCTCATCGGGTCATCGATCTACATCCGTCGGGGCGCGGAAGCGGGTTCATCGGCAAGCCGGAGCGCGTTCAGAAACCCGACCGCGGCGCGGTGTGCTGACCCGTCCGGCGGCACGACCTCCAGCAACGCGACCAGGGCCAGCAGGCGGTCCTTGTCCACGGCCTTGAGGTACTGCATCAGGTAGGCGTTCCAGCGGCTGTCCACCCGCAGCAGCACACCACCCCCACACAGGGCGTCCACCAGCGTCGGCGTCCCGTCGTGCTCCTCGACCCGCCAACCGGCAACGGCGCCACCAACCGACGGAACCGATCGACCATCCGCTCGTACTCGCGCCGCTCCGTGCGACCAACCCCTCGATCACCGACGACCGTCCCACCCTCACAGGCGGGCTCAGGCGATCGGGGAAGAACCGCTCCACCAGATCATCGCACAAGCGTTCGATTCCACGCGAATCTTGATCAACGATGAACGACGTATAGGAGTGGTGCCCGGAGCCGTTGTGGCTGCTGGCGCGTCCATTGTTGCCCGACGCGCCGCAACGCCACCAGGGGCGGACCTGCTCGCTGGCGGCGGCGTTGTCCTGCACACGTGCTGGTTGCGGCGGGGTGGTGTGCGGGCGGGGTCAGGTGTTCTCGGGTGATGGTGGTGCGTCGACCAGGTGCACGCGGTCGGTGATGACCAGTGGTTTGTCCGCGGGGCCTTTGATGTGGCCGGGTACGACGGTTTCCTGGTGTTCGCAGTCGCCGGTGACGTGCAGGTGGGGGTTGAGGCAGGTGTTGCGTCGGTAGGCGCGTACGGGCCAGCGTCGGGTCCACTGCGGTACCCGACGGTAGTCGGATGCTTCCGCGTCTTGGGCACGGGCTTGGGAGGTGGGGCGGTGTCGGGTGTGCACGCGTACCAATTGCACGCCGCCGGGTGTGGTGATTCCGTCGCGCTGGTCGCGTTTGCCGGCGCGGCGCGTGCGGTGGAGGGTCTCGGTTTCGGTGAGTCGGGCCGCGCCGGTCTGGGCCATGATCTGCCAGGTGGTGTAGACGACGTGTGCCCATTGGTGTTCGGTGTCGGGTGCGGGGCGTGGGAGTGGTCGGTCGAAGGGGAGCAGTGTCTCGGCGAGGCTGCGCAGCGGCGGTACTCCGTCGCGTTTCTCGATGTCGGCCAGTTCTCCGACCGTGATGGACAGGCCGGGGCCGCCGGAGATGACGGCGTCGGGTGGCAGCGCGTCCCAGCCCTGGCTGCCCGGTGTCCAGAACGTCAGCCACACGCCGTCGAAGTCGTGCTGCACCGGGATGGGGCCGTCGGGGGTGGTTCTGTTCCACCGTGCGGTGGGCATGCCCTCGAGGTGGAGGTCGGCGGTGGTGATCTGCGACCAGGAGACGGCGACGATCGGGGTGGGCATCAGCAGCGTGCCCGGCTCGCACGCGTCGGGCCAGCCCAGGGCGGCCATGGACGGGGCCGGGTCGAGGTCGCGTCCGCCGATCGGGTGGGCGAAGACCATCAGGCCGGCTTCGGCGGGCATGCGGCGGGCCCGTACCGGCTCCCGGGAGGGGGTGTCGGCGGCGGCGAGCGCGAGCGAGGTCATGTCCTCGTCGACCCAGTACAGCGCCGCCTCGCTCAGGCGTCGGTGCTCCTGCCGCGCCACCAGTCGGGCACCGGCCAGGGCTGCGCGCAGGGCCGGTTCCGAGGGGCCGGTGGTGTCGGGGTACACCATGTTCCGGTTCTGCACACGGACGTAGAAGTCGAGGTTGTCGTGATGCAGGACGTGCTCGCGCAGCCACAGCCGGGCCTCGGGCAGTTCGGTGGCCTTCAGTGCCGTCCACTGCGCCACCAGCTCGGGTCGGATGGTCACCACGTGGGGCTCCGGTCTCCTCCGCCGGGGCGGATGTCGGTCATGTCGGGTCCGTCCGGGTCAGAGGCGACGTAGTGCATGCAGGACCTGGTCGAGGAAACCGAGGTGGTCACCGTTCGGTATTTCCCTTTGTCGCAGGGCTTCCAGCGCCGCGGCCCGCTCACGGTCGCGCTCGGCAGCGTCGGCTTGCGCTGTCGGGCGGGGCAGGTCTCCGAGTACAGGCAGGTACTCGGTCGGTGGGCCCGGATCGTGCAGCGACGGTGACCCGCCGCGGTGGGCGAGTCCCCACGACGGGTCCGCCGCATCGGAAGAACGACGTGGTGGTGGAAGGCTCACCATTGCGTCCCTGTGCCCGATCACTGCGTGATCGACGCCGGTGATGACCGGACCGCGTGGTGGCGACGACCGAGCCAGACCGGCGGTGGCGTCGTGCCCTCCCGTCATGCCGTTCTCCCCCACCATCGGCGCCGCCCGGTGATGAGGACCGCGACCTGTGCCCGGTCGCCGAGGACTGCCGTGGTCTTCGGCTCCGGTGGGGAGATGCCGGGAAGCCGGCGCCGGCCCGCGCGTCGCGCGATCGGCAGGGCGTCGGGCAGGGCCGGGTCCGGTGATCCGGCCGGCAGCGGCGGCTCCCGCACGGCGGCTGCGCATGGTGCCGTGCACCGTGCGCAGCCGCCGTGGATCGGGTACCAGGTCCCTGATCGTCAGGGCGCCGAGGACGACAGGGCGTCCTGGACGGGGACGACGGCCGGGACAGTGTGTGCCGAAGGTGGTCGCGGCCCGCCGCACCGTGCGCACGTCGCGGGGGTTGGGCAGCTGTGCCTCCACGCCGGGTTGGTCGCCTACCGCCGCCCGGGCCGCAGTGACCAACTGCTCGTCAATGACGATGCAGGCCACCGGGACGGGCGGGTCGTCGTGTTCGAGGGCGACGTGCGCGGAGCGCACGACACCACGGGAGGAAACCCTGTGGACAGGTCCAGGACCTGTTCCGCCCCGCCAGCCGCGGTCGGCCGGTGCGCACAGGACGTGTTCGCGATGAACCTCGATGGCGCGGGCCCGTGTCCCGATGACCGGGTCCGGCTCGCACAGCCGGATAGCCCTCTGCCGGTCGATCGGGCGGTTGAGGCCGCAGCCGAGCAGGTAGTCGCGCAGCAGGACCTGACCACACAGCATGAGAACCCTGGTGCGGCCGCTCAGGGTCCCGAGCTGCCGATCGGGACCGTTGGCCCCCGTGGGATCGCCCAGTACGTGACCCGGGTAGCCGCCGGGCGGGAACCGGTCGGCGGCTACCCGGTCGTGGACCCACGAGGTGTCCACTGGGTGTTCGTTCACCTGAGCGAGAACGTGTCTGCGATCCGCCGCAGCTCCGGGATTTTTTACCGAGCATCCAGTAGAGCTTCTCCGCCGCGTCCGGGGTGAGCGCGACCGTCGCCGCAGTGCCGAAGCTGACTTCGTAGTCACCGTCAGCGGTGATGGATTCCTTGAACTCCGCCTCCTTCGTGATCCGAAGGTAGGACGTCTGCTCGATCGCGTCTACGGGCTGTTCCATCTGCGAACAACTCTCCCTTTTTCATCATGCGACAGCGTTGCCGCGTCGCGAAGTGGCGACGACATATGCCGCCAAGTCAGATATTCAAGCGGCGACATAATGCGCGTAGACGGCGACTACGCGACAGGTCGCGCACTGTCCCCCATAAGCCTTGCATCGTGCTGCATATCCAGGTCCCGGTCGTGTCGCACAACGTCGAACAAGTCGTCGAACTGCATAGGGGCGAGCGCATGCAAGGCACCTGCGATGAAAGCCGGACCAGGATTCAGATCACCCGAGAGTACCCGTGCGACGGTCGACCGGTTGATCTCCATCTTCTTCGCCAGTGCGTAGTCTGATCGGAAACCGGCAAGTCTCGCCGCTTTGGTGAACACATCGCCTCTGAGCCGGACGGTGAAGGGCATCGCTACCTCACGCGAATAGTGGACGGCCACCCACGGTGGATCGGCGGCTTCCCGGGTCCGGGCGCGACACGGAGGTCAGGCGACGTGATGCTGATAGGAATCCGCACATCGAGCCAATATCCGGCGCGACTGCTCGACATCGAGAGCAACGGTGTCGAGATGCCGCATCTTGCGCTCGTAGGCGACCAGGATCTGAGGATCCTCGTGGAACACGGTCGCGACGTCGGTCTCGACGTAGACCAGCGGACGCAGAGGGCCCTCGAAGGTCAACAGCGTGGCGGGACTGCGCAGCGCCGGGTGAGGAGCGCAGGTCAGCGGAACGATCCGCACGCAGGTCATGGGCCAGTCGCACATCGCCGCCAGGTGCAGCAACTGATCCCGCATCACCCGCGGCGGCGCGGCAACCTGGCGCAGTGCGGCCTCGTTGACGTACAGGACCGTCTCCCGACTACCCGGCTGCCGCAACCGACGTTGCCGAACCATGCGGGTCTGGGCGGCGTTCGGCCCACCCGTCAACGCCAGGGCGTAGTCCTCCGTCTGCCCCAAGAGGGGGACGATCAGAGGTTCGTAGGCCGTGACGGTCCGGGCGACCGGTTCGTGGGCCGCCAGTGCCGCCAACGTGTCCGGTGACCCGTCGTGCACCCGCAGAAAGCTGTCGGTGTTCGACTCGTGGGCGACGGCCATGATCCGATCGCGGGTCGCCTTGTCGGTCCCGTAGCGGCCGAGCAGGGTCGCGATGTCACTGGGAAGAGTGCCGCGAGTGCCCGTCTCCAGTTTCGACAGCTTGCCCAACGACCACTCCAGGCCCTCGGCGGTCTGACCGCTGGACGCCCTCGCGCGACGGCGCGCTCGACGCAGCTCCTCTCCGAGCTCCCGGCTGCGCGCAGTGCTCAGCCGAGCAGGGTGCGGCTTCTCCTCGCTGTTCATCATCTCCTCATTCCTGGCTTGCCTTCCCGGCCCGCGCGGCGGCGAGCCGTACCGCGATGGGGCGAACATCCGCAGGCTGAATCCCGGTTACGCTGCGACTCGCTGGGCCTGATCAGGGCCAGCATCGGTAGCCACACGGGTTTGGACGGCCCGCTGGAGATCTCCGAGCCGGTTGGCCGACTCAACGTCACCGGACCTCATGCCGCGCGCCTCGGCACACGTCCGCTGTCGGAGCCGGTCGCACTCGACCGTGTTCTCGGCGGAGCAGACGACGAGACGATGGCTGTCGGGCAGGTGACGGTCGGCATATGCGAAATGCTCCAGGGACGAGTCAGCTGAAACCAGGGCATCCGCCACCGACCGGGCCGCCCTGTAGGCGACATCGCAGTGATAGCGGATGCTGGCTACAAGCCAACCGCCCGATACCCACTAGATCCAGGCAAAAAAGAGGAAATCTTGCGGCAATCTTGCGGTACCGCTTGTCCACCGAACGGGTGACACGCCATACCTCGATACTGAACGACCTGCTGTTCTCTTGCTGCCTCGACTATCGTTTCGGACCCAAGGTGCGGAGGAGACAACAGGGATGCCGAAGCGCGAGAAGCTCCAGGAGCGGCGGACGAGGCGCGGGTTCACCCAGGAGAGCCTGGCCGCGTTGTTGCACGTCAGTCCTCGGACGGTGCGCGGCTGGGAAGCAGGCACCAGCGTCCCATACCCCGAATACCGCCAGCCTCTCGCCGACGCACTTCACGTCACGCTCGACCGACTCGATCAACTGCTCGACGAACCGCAGGTTGCCGACGGACCCGACCTGTCGTTCGCACGAACGCCTGCCACGCACGCCGCCCTGGACGTCGGCACTGTCGACGCGCTCGAAGGTTTGAATCTGCGTGTACCGCCTCGACGGCGCATCGGCCGGATCGAGGTCGAACAAGTGAGGCTGATGACCGGGGCGCTGGCCGCCAGCGAGAATCTCTACGGCGGCGCCATGGCCGGCGAGGCGGGCATCGCCCACTTGCGGTGGGCATGCCGGATGCTGGAAGCGCAGATCGATCCCGCGATCAAACCGGCCTTGTTCGAAGCCGTGGGCAACTTGGCGGGCGTCGTCGCCTTCTCCGCCTTCGACGTCGACGCTCACGCGGTCGCGGCACGATGCTTCCGGATCGCCTTGACGTGTGCGGACCAGGGCGGTTCGTGGGAGCTGCGGGCGGCCACCCTCACCGACATGGCGCGCCAGGCCGTCTATCTCGGCGACCTCGACGAGGCCCTGTCGTTGATCGAGTTCGCACAAGTCCGTGCCGATCGGTTGACCGCCACGGCCAGGGCCGCGACCTCGGTCGTCCGCGCCCGAATACTGGCTCTGCTCGGTCGCCTCGAGGAGGCCATGGCGGAGGTGGATCTCGGCGACGCGCACTTCGCACGGCGTCACGCCGCCACCGATCCACCGTGGCTGGTCTACTACGACGAGGCCGAACACGCGGGCAGCAGCGCACGAGCGCTGATTCCCGTCGCCGTTGCCCAGGGACAACCCGGCGAAGCAGCTGAGCGCTTGACCATGGCGATCAGCCTGCACAGCGATGCCTACCCGCGTTCACGGGCGTTTTCGACGGCACGGCTCGCCACCTTGCACATGACTGCGGGCGACCCGCGGGAAGCCCTCGTGCTCGGACGACACGCCGCCGCGGATGCCGCGCTGTTGCACTCAAGACGGATGAACGCGGAGTTGCTCATGCTGATGCGCGCCAGCGAACAACATCTGTCGATCCCCGATGTGGCAGACCTGGCCCAGTCACTGGGATCGGCCATCGGTGACGACTGACGAGTCCAGCACGCAGACCGCCGCCCCCGCATACGACGTGCTCATTACTGCGGGTGTCCGCGCGGGCGTGCCGACCGCCGGAGCCGAACTGATCCGCGACGGAGGCAACGTCCTGTACCGCCTGCCGGGCCAGGTCGTCGCCCGCATCGGCCCGGCAGGCTCGTATAACACCGCGACCCACGCGGTCCGCGTCGCCCGTTGGCTGGCCACCACCGACGTGCCGGCGGTTCGCGTCCTGGACGACGTCGAACAGCCCACGATGGTCGGACAACGGCCCGTAACGTGGTGGGCACAGCTTCCCGAACACCGCTACG
This sequence comes from Saccharothrix sp. DSM 118769, assembly GCF_052936295.1. NCBI lineage: Bacteria > Bacillati > Actinomycetota > Actinomycetes > Pseudonocardiales > Pseudonocardiaceae > Saccharothrix > Saccharothrix sp. DSM 118769. Next base: position 6,080,190 of record NZ_CP193627.1, read on the forward strand.
CCACCCCCACCGAACTGGGAACGACGCTGAGACGTATCCACACACTCGCCGCGCCCGATTCGCCCCGGTTGCCCCTGCTCGATCCCTTCAGCGGATTGGACGAAGTGATCGCGAACGCGACTACGGTCGCCGACCACGACCGACGCTGGCTTGTAGACCTCCTAGCCGACCTCCGCCACCGGTACGCAGGGCTGCAATCCTCACTACCCCAGTGCGTCATCCACGGCGACGCATGGCAAGGCAACCTCGCCGTTCCCGAGAACGGCCCTCCCACACTGGTGGACCTCGACCGCGTCGGGCTGGGCCCACGCGAGTGGGACCTGATTCCCCTGGCCGTCGACCACACCGACTTCGCCCGCATCACACCTGCGGACTACGACGCGTTCGTCGACGCCTACGGCGGGCACGACGTAACCACTCACCCCGGATACCGCACCTTGGCCACCACCACGGAACTCCGCTGGACCGCATTCACCCTCCGCAAAGCCGAGACTGATCACAAGGCGACGAACGAAGCCACCCATCGCCTGGCCTGCCTACGAGGTGATATCCAACAGCCCTGGAAGTGGACAGCGTTCTGACTGACCAATAAGGAACGACCGGAACTTGATCGTGAGGTTGCCGAAGCCGAAGCACAACCACCGATGGTGGCGAACAGGAGGTGCGATTCAGCAGTTCAGCAGATCATCGACCGCCTCACGCCAACGAACTGACCCGAACACGACCCACAGACCGAGCCGCCCAAAGCACACCTCGGCGACATCCGCACATGCCGATGAGCGTGCGGTCATTCGCGGCTACACCGCGTCGCCACTTGGTCGGGGTCCACGCGGGAACTACTGCCGTTCAGGCACACCTGCCTCGAGCACCGCTAGGTCGCGCACGGCGTATCGGTGGTGCTCGGCTTCTTCCTTCAGCACCACCTTGAGGCAGCGGCGCACGACGTACTCCTGGTCGGGATACATGTCAGCTGGTTTGCGACCGCATACCCGGTCGAGCTCGGCCGCGGTCAGCCCGTCGACGACACGCCGCATCGCGGCCATGCGAGCGAGCCGCGGCGCGAGCACCTCCTCGAGCGTCGGGGTGGCTTCGAGGGTGAGGCCGAGGTTCGCCGACTCGTCCGGCGGCGTCCCCCCGGCGGGGAAACCCAACGGGTGGTAAGGCGCTTTCTCCTCAAGCACCGCGTTGCCGAGCCAGGCGTCGCAGGCGAACAGCAGATGCCGTTGTGTCTCGACGAATGACCACTCGCCGTCGACCTGCTCGTGCAGTTTGGCCGCGGGCAACAGCCGCGCCCGGTCGAGTGCCGCGCCCCACAGGGTCTCGATGGCGTCCCAAGCAGCCCGGTAGTCCTCGGGAGAAGCCGCATTCCGCGCCAGCACCCGCGCGGGGTGCCGGCGGTCGAGCTCGGCCTCGACATGTGCGGTCACGTCGACGTCGTTGACGACGAGGCGCTCGAAGTAGCCACCGAGGTAGATGTCGCTGCCGTAGCAGTCGACGATCTTCAGATCGTTCACCTCGCAATCGCGGATCTCGAGGCCGGCGAGGTTGCACAGGTGGATGCGAGCACCGCGGAATTGGTCGCTCTGGGCGTATTCGGAAACCATCGAAGCAGTCTCGCTCACTCATCACGCCTGCGCCAGGGGCTTCCCGGACTTCCACATTCAGCAGTGGTCTGAAGCGGGCCCCACGGAAGGTGAAGTACGGTGTCGAGGTCGTGGCCACGGTGGCGTCGTAAGGTGCTGTGGCGCTCGCGCCCCGCACACCGGCTCGGCTTCATACGCCCGACGCCTGCAGACGCCGTCATCGTGAGCGAGCAAGCCTTCGTACAGATGACCGAAGTATCCCGGGTCGAGTTCCACCGCGCAATTAGGACCGACCGGCCCACACCTGCAACGACGTTCCTTCGTCAGCGGGAACGCACTCTTCTGCCGCGGAGCGAGCGGTCGAACCATCGGATGCTCCTGCAGTGAGCGGACATTTTGTCGTGGCCGCATGACTTCCACCTACTCGAGCCCAGCCGCGCCGCGTAGGTAGTGCTGTATTGCGGCGGCACCAGCGTTATCCCCTATCTCAAGGAACACTGTCCGGGCTTGGTGCCAGTACGCCTCCGCCTCGGCCGGTTGGCCCAGGCCCAGCGTCGCGCGGCCCAGGTTCTGCAGCACGAAAGCCAGACCGCGGCTGTCACCGCACTCCAGGAAGATCGGCCCGGCTCGGTGGAGGGCGTCCGCGGCGGCTTGGAAGCGCTCCGCTTGGAGGTGGGCGACGGCCGCGTTGTTCGACGCTGTTCCCTCGAGATAGCGCTCGCCCGTGGTGCGGAACAGGTCTTCCGCGTGTCCGTGAGCGGCGACAGCGTCGTCGTAGTTCCCGGCTTCCCGGTAAGCCGAACCCAAGTTGTTCCAGGTCAAACCCGCGACGTGCGGATCCCCCAGCTCTTCGGACAAGGCCAGGTTCCGCGTGTACGCCGTGATCGCGTCGTCTGTGCATCCCACGGAGGCCAGCGCCGCGGCCAGGTTGTCGCGTGCCGTGAGTTCGCTGTACACGTCGCCCAAGTCTTGCGCCGTGTCCAGTCCGCGCTGGAGCGCGACAACCGCCTCCTCGGATCGCCCGGCGTCGCGCAGGGCGGCGCCTGCGCCGGTGCGTGCGATCATCTCGCCGCGCCTGTCTCCGACGGCACGGTGCAGGTCTCCCGCCTGTTCGAGAACGGCGATGGCCTCGTCGAGCCGCTGGGACTCGTGCAGCGCCAGGCCCAGGTTGTTGAGCGCGATCGCCTCGCTGTGTCGGTCCCCGATCGCCAGGTAGAGCTCACGGGCGCGTGCGTGGGCGGCGACGGCTTCGCGGATGCGGCGCAGATTGAGCAGGGCGTTGCCCAGGTTGGTCCACGTCGCCGCTTCCCCGCTCCGGTCGCCCAGTGCGCGATACGACTCTGCGGCCTGCACCTGAAGTGCTATGGCTTCGTCGAACCGCCTGTTCCTGCTTAGGGCGTTGGCCAGGATCACCGTGCAGTTCGCCCAAGTGCCCCTGTCGAGATGAGTGGAGCTGGCCTGGGCGTGCGCCGCTACGGTGAGATGGTCGGAGAGGTACCAGCGCCAGGTCAGGTACACGGCCAGGGCGGTGCCCAATCGGGCGGCCCGCTGGTGTTCTCCCGTGATGGCGGCTTCGACCACTGCGGCGACCAAGCAGGCTCGTTCGGCGTCGAACCACTCAAGGGCTTCATCCAAGTCGGCGAACCGACCTGCGACGTACTCATCCGGTAGCGTGCGGAGCCGGTCGTCGGCGGCGTCGGCGGTCTGGGTGAAGTGCTCGGCCAGCCGCTCGCGGGCGGCCAGTACGCCATCGGTGTCGAGACCGGGGGCTTCCCGGCTGCTGGTGTGCGCGCGGATGAGGTCGTGCACTCCCCACCGGTCGGGACCGTTGGGGCGCAACAAGTAAGCGTGCCGCAGACCGCGGAGCGCGACCCGAACCTGGTCCACCGGATGATCGGCAAGGGCGGCGGCGGAGGCGGTGGAGATGTCCGGACCGGGTGCCGCGCACACCATTCGCAGCAGGCGTGCCCGGTCGGGGTGGCGTTCGACCAGCCGGAGCCAGGACCAGTCGAACACCGCCGCCAAGGCCTGTTCGCCCCGGGCGTAGCCCTCTACTCCGGGAGCCTGCCGCAACTGCCGGGCGAGTTCACCAGGTGTCAAACCGGATTCGTCGAGCAGCAGTGCCGCGGCGATCCGCAATGCCAGCGGGAGGCCGCCGCACGCGGACGCCAACTCCTTGGGATCGCTTCCCACGCCCAAGACCTCATCCAGCAGGGCACACGCCTGCTCCGACCCGAGGACGTCGAGATCCACCCGCGTGGCACCGGGCAAGTCCAAGGTGTCACGCGTGGTCACCAGCCAGCCGTGCGGGACTCGGCGGGGCAGCAGGTCCCGAACCTGTTCACCGGTCGCCACGTTGTCGAAGACCAGCAGCACACCGGAGTCCTGGTCGGCGAACTGGTCGAGGACCTGTCCGTATACCGCCGCCTGTTCACCCAGGTCGGCCGGGATCTGCTCGCCGGGCAGACCGAACACGCGCAGGAAGGGAGCGAACCCCGCCGAAGCTGGCACCTGCCACTCAGCACTGTAGCCATGCATGTCGACCCGGAAGACCCCGCCCGGGAACCGATCCCGCCGCACCACATCTACAGCAACGTGCTCGGCAACAGCGGTCTTACCGACACCACCCATACCCGCCAGGACAACGCCCACCCCGCGCTCAAAAGCTGCCACGACCTGCTTGACGACCCGCGTGCGACCGATGAACACCTCCCCCTGGGTGTCCGAATCACGTACCCGGTGCACCACCGCCACACCGGCCCGCTCGGGCTGTGGGAGGACAACCTGATCGATATGACCCGCTTGCACCAGGTTGCCGATCTGCCCGGAGGCGCGATTCGTCACTCGGGACTCAGGCTCTCGCTCACGCATCCACCAACTGTGGACCACCCCGCGTGGTGCCGCGCCCCGGGGGATCTCACCAGCCCGCAGATACACCTACTTGGCACGCCAAGAAAGCCCTGGGCGATGTAGCCCAGGAAGGCCAGCCGATGCAGGCCCGCTTGGGCATCGAGGTAGACAACCTGCCCGCCGCCTGGGCACAGGGCACGGGCGCGGTCCTGGCGGAGCAACCTCCGCAAGACGACGTCCGGGTAATGCTCGATCCGGTGGGCCACCCGTTCCGGCCTACCGGCCAGGCGTCGGCTGGTGGTTCTGGACGTCATGGCCTCATACAACTAGCCCGCAGTACGTCAGCTGGCGTCGAGGAGCAACTTGCCCGCGTTCTCGCCGCAGAAGAGCGTGTCCAGGGTCGCAGGGAATCGTCGATGGCGCTCGTAACCACGTGTCCCTTCAAACGGTGTGGCCCTCGGAGATCCACTGCGCCATCTCGGCGGTCGCCTCCGGTAGCGCTTGACCATGCGGCCTCCGGCCCCGATGACCGCATCGGCCGGCTGACCACGCGCAACTCCTTCATCGAACTGACCGGGAGGAGCGCGGCGGCGGCAGCCGAGACACACAGCGACCTGCGGTTCGGTCCTGTGTTCGTCGAGCTGGCGGCACCGGTGCGCCCGTCAACCCCTGGTGATCCGCCGAGTCTCTACCGGCAGGACGTCGACCGGTGATCTCATCGCGACCGGCTGGCCTGGCGTCAGCCTGCGGTGATCCACTCTGCCGGGACCAGGGCGCCTTGGCCGTCACGCCACCGCCGGATCACCGCAGATACGAAGACCGGTTGCTCCAGGTCTGCGTGTTCCATGGCGATGACCTGGAGCTTGCCGTCCGCTGAGGTGATGGTGTTGGCGATGGCCTGGTACGCGCGCAGGAGAGCGGCCCGGTCGGACTCCTCGGCTGGCTGTAGGTCTGTTTCTTTGTAGTCGGCGGGGAAGTAGACCTGGGAAGGCTGGTCGAGAACGAGCAGCTGCGGCACTGGCCGATTATGGTCGATGAACCACTCGTGCAGGCTCAGGAACGCGGCCAGGTGGTAGCCCAGCCAGTTCTGCCCGCCGCCGATCTCCTTGAGGGGGACTGGTCCTTCGTTGGTGTCGGCCACGACGGTGAGGCGGCGCAGGTCAAACCGGATCGGGGCGTCGGAGTGCTCGAGGACGAGTGCGCGGGCCTTGGCGGTGATCTTTTGGTTGATCAGTGACAGGCTGCTGTTGACCCGGTCGGCCTGCACGTCGTGGCCGAGGGCGTCTTCCAGTTCCTCGATGGCCGCGCGCATCTCTTCGCGCTGGTCGCGGATGCGGGGGGCGACTGTGTAACGTGCGGCGTTCTCCAGGAACAGGCTGATGCGCCCGCGGACGGCGGCGGCGCGTAGCGTGGTGTCGCGGTACCGTGCGGCCTCGCGCATGCCGGCCTCGAGTGCGTCCCGTTCGTCGTGGTTGGTGCCGAGTGCGCGGCGGTGCTCGCGGAGCAATTCTTCTTGCTCGTCGATGAGGGCCTGGATCTGCGGGGTGTCGTCGCTGACGTGGACGACGTTGGCGTTGAGCTCCTCCAGGTCTGTCCGCAGTGCGGTCGCGACGGCGCTCGGGGCGGTCACTTCGCTGTTGCAGACCGGGCATGCTTCCAGAGAGGTGTCAGGGCTGACTTTGAGCAGTGACAAAGAAGTCAAGCGTTCGCGGTGGTCGAGTGCTTGCGTCAGGAACTCGCTGCGGTCGCGGAGTGCGCTTCTGAGTTCAGCGAGCCGGGCGCGCGTCTGCTGGAAGGCGATGCGCAGTCGATCCCGCTCCTGCGAGAGGGTGGCCAGGGGATCGTCTTCGTCCTCGGGGATCTCGGGCAGACCGGGCAGGGGTGCCGAGGCGGCGGTGCCGAGCAGCGCGAGCGCGTCGTCCAGCGTGAGCTCGTCGGTGTTCAGAGGGTCGAGCAGCGAGGTCTCGACAGCTTCCCTTACCAGGGCACGGGCCTGTCCGGACGCGGGCGCTGCGGATTCCTGCTGGTTGAGATCTCGCTCATGGTTCCGCAGTTCGGACTTCATCCGCTGCAGCTGTGCACGTTGCACGGCCTGTTCGGGGTCCACAGCCCCGATGAAGTAGGGGAAGATGTCGCGGATCGTCCTGGGGCCGTGATCCTCCCCCTGCGAGTGGAACAGGTGGTCGGGATTCGCCACCACGTTTTGGGCTTGAATGCAGAAGTACAGGGCATGGCGGATGGACGGGGCCATGGTGTTGCCCCGGGTGGTTGGCAGGCGGATTGAGAGGTCGATGCCCGTGAACTCGGCGAGCAGGCCGCGCGCGGCCTCGATGGTGAAAGTGAACTGCATCTGCTCTGCAGCCAGCGGGAGATCCCCTGGCTGCTGGAAGACCAGGCAGAGCCGGGGGGATGGGGTGGTTCCGCGCGCTGCCGGGCGGGCCACGAACAGCTGGCGGTCGCCGCGGACGATCTGCACCGCGAAAACGTCGACGTACTCGCGCAGCTTGCCCGCGCTGATGGGGTAGTTGTCGCCGCTGCTGGCCATGCAGTAGTTGGTGACATCCCAGATGGAGGTCTTGCCCGTGAGGGAGTCGCCGGTGACGATGTTGAGTTCGCCGAGGTTGAACTCCAGGCTGCGCACCTGACCGGGCTGCTTGCCGTACAGGGTCAGGGACTTGAGCTGCCAGGTCACGGTCGTACTCCAAGCAGGGTGAGGACGGTGGCGGTGGGTCCGCCGGTGGGCAGCCACCGGCCGAGCATGTGGGCGGCCTTCTGGACCGCGGCGGCTTCGGCTGACCGGTTCCGGATCCCCTTCGGGATGGCCTTGTCGCGCAGGGTGAGTGCGGCCCCATGCAGAACGAGGACCCGGGTCTGCAGTGCGAACAGCAGTCCGGGTCGCACCACGGTGAGAAGTCCGGGGGCGTTGGCGGACATGTGAACTTTGATGGTCCCGTTGTTTTCCGCCCACTGGGCCATGTTGGCGTTGGCGTTCGGCAGCAGGTCCCGGACCGCAGGTTGCAACGCCATGACAGCGGAGGCGACCACGAGGGGCAGCGGACCGGGGCGTTCGTGCGCGTCCAGGTGGCCTTGGACGACGCGGGCGCAGACCAGGGCGGTGAAGGCCGGGTTGTACAGCGCCCGCTCTTCCCTGCTCCACTCGACAGGGCTGCTCATTTGCTCGACACCGACCCGAGCAGCGCCATGAGGCGCTCCTGGAACTCGGGGTGCCAGCCGACCCGCCGCTCGTCAGCGAGGATCTGGTACGAGCCCTTGGTGACGAACGGCTCGTCGCATCCCGGCCGGATGGGGAACCGGGCATGGTGATCGACCCACCGGTAGATGGCGCGGGCCTCGCGGACCTTGGCCTCCTCCGCGGCCTCTTGCCCCAACTCCTCGTGCATCTCCTCGAAGCGGCTTGACCACTCCTCGACGAGGCGCTTCTCGTACTTGCCCAGCTCACCCGGCCGGAGCAGGTTGTCGTTGACCCACCTCGACCGCTGGGTGAACGCCCGCAGGTAGTCGCTGACCGCCTGCTGGATCCTGCTGTCGCCGACATTCACGAGGCGCAGTTGCCGGACGTAGACCTGTTCTCCGCCGTCGGGGTCCGCGCCGCCTGTCTCAGGCAGGTCGTCGTCGATGGGCAGGCTGTCAGGGCCGAAGCCTTTGCGGCGGTCGCTGAACACCACGTCGAACTCCAAGCCGGTCACCGGCCCCGACGCAGGGTCGCGCAACTGGGCGACGACCCTGCGGAAGAACCACCCGTCCAGGCGCTCCAGAAAGACCTTCGCGTGTTCGTGGCCCACGGCGAGGCCCAGCAGGCGCTGGAGGCGCTGGGTCGTCTCGTCGATGTCAGGCGCCGCGTCGAGCACGCGAATCCGCTCGAGCAGGGATCGACGCTGGTCTGCCGTCAGCCTGTCCCACGCCTCGTACGCGGACTTGTTGGTCTCGTTCCTGGAGGTGCGACGGGCTTCATCTAGCAGCCCGAGCGCCTTCGCTTCGTCCCGGGGGCTGCCAGGGCCCGGAGGCCGGAGGTGGTAAGCGGCGCCCTCCGCGGCGGCCTCGGCGGTCGTGAGCAGGAAAAAGGTGGGGCGATCCAGGCTGGCTGCAGACTCGACCCAACCGGTGGCCCAGATCCGCAGGCTCTTCCACAGGTCAGTGGCCTTGTCAGTCATCTTGGTCCCCGGGGCGCGGTGCTTGAGCTGGTAGAGGCCCGGTCCCGCGTCCTCGTGGACCTCGATGTCGTCGCCCGCTTCGATGGCCACGGACCAGTCGGGACCGGCTCCTGTCTGTTCGACGCAGAAGTAGAGCGCCTTGCGGAGCTGATAGAGGTAGCCGACCGCCGAAGCCGACGCCTCGAACAAGTCGATCTGCTCACCCATCCCGAACCTCCCCGCCGCGTCGCCCGCCGATCACATGATCCGGCCGTCCCGCCGTTAACCGTGGCGAGGCACTCGCGTGTTACACGGCGTTATAGCAGCGATGCACGTGAGGATGGTGCGGACAGGCGTCCAGGACGTCCCCGCCCAGGTTCGTGGCCTGCAGGCTCGCGGTTGACGAGGCAATCGGAGATCGTTGCCGCTGGCTGCTTGATCGCCGCGACGGCGCGTTCGGCGTCGACGTCGCGGCGCTGGTTCTCGGCCCTGACGCCTGGCCACCACCTATCCCGCAGGGGCCGCGCCTGACGACCCCGGCGACCAAGCCGCCTGCCCCCGCCCCCGCGCCCGCGCCCACCAGCACGCCCGTCACCACAGCCCTGGCGACCACGCCCCACATTGCCCTTCAGCACATGAACATCGTGTGCCACCCCGAGCACACATCGATCAACCACCGAACAAGCGAACATCCGCTTCTGCCGCAGAGGGCGCACTGCACCGGGCCTGACACCGCGGAGACCGTCATGAACGCAGACGGTGAATTGTCCGGGCCGCTGACCTGCTCGCTGGAGCGCGCCGGGTCGCTGTGGTCGGACACCGACCTGATGCTGGGCCGCGCCGACGGTGCTCTGGCCTACGCCGACCGGGCCGTGGCGGAGTTCGAAGCCGCCCCGGACGAACGCCGCAACCGGGGCTCGGAGCGCATGACCCGCATTCAGCAGGCCAAGGCGCACCTCGTGCTGCACGACCTGGCCGGCGCCGAGGACGCCCTGCGCCCGGTGCTCGACACGCCCCCGCCAACCGCGTCCGCCCCCTGGTCCATCGCTTGACCGAGGTCGGCACACTGGCAAAACGGATCGGCGGTACGACCGATGCCACAGCGAGGCGGATCCAAGGGGCCGTCACCGACTTCCGCAGGGATACCGTGGCGAAGGAGTGACCGCGTGAGCACGGCCGAGCCGATGCGCGAGCACTGGTGGTGGCGACCGGGCTGGAAGACCGGCCGATCCTTCTACACCTGGCACGTCACCTTCGCCGACCAGCCCGGCGCGCAACGCCTCGTCGCCGATTACGCCCCCGTCCTGGCGACGCTGCCTCAACTCGACCCGGTCCCGGCGCGGTGGTTGCACCTGACGCTCCAGGGCATCGGCTTCACCGACGAGGTGGCCTACGACGACGTGGACCGCATCGTGCAGGCCGCCCGCCGCCGCTGCTCCGAACTGGAGCCGTTCACCGTCACCATCGGTCCCGCCCACGTCGACCCCGAGACCATCCAGATGCCCGCCCGACCGCTGGAGCCGCTGGCGCAACTACGGCTGGCCATCCGCGCCGCCATCGGCGACATCTGAGGGCCCGACAACGTGCCGGAGCCCGAGGCCGGATTCCGGGCGCACGTGAGCCTCGGCTACTCCAACGCATCGGGCCCGGCTGAACCCGTCGCGCAAGCCCTGAACTCCCACGGCGGGCACACCGGCGAGGTCACCGTGTCCTCGGTGTCGCTGATCAACCTCAACCGGGACCGCAAGGCATACGAGTGGACCGACGTCGCCTCGGTATGCCTCGGCGAGGGCGCACCGTCCCGGACATGATCCGGTTCTTCCGGATGCTGGCGGCGTGCCTCGGAGGCGGAAATCCGGCGGCAGAGTTGCGGCAATCTTGCGGCAACGCTCATCCGTCAAACGGGTGATACACCATGCGGCGGTCCAATTGACCTGCTGTTTCCTTGCCGTCTCGACTACCGTTCCGGACCCGGGCACGAAGGGACGGCGGGGATGGCGAAACGCGAGAAGCTCCAGGAGCGACGCACCACGCGCAGTTTCACCCAGGAGAGCCTGGCCACGCTGCTGCACGTCAGCCCGCGGACCGTGCGCGGCTGGGAAGCAGGCACCAGCGCTCCCTACCCCGAACACCGCCAGCCTCTCGCCGATGCCCTTCACATCGGCCTTGACGATCTTGATCGACTGCTTGCGGGGCTGCCGATCATGGACGCGAACAGCACCATCTTCGACGCGACGCTTCCGACGGATTCCACAGAGTTGTCCCGCTGGCTGGCGGATCGCACCATTTCTGCCACTGAGATGGATTTCTGTCGCCTGCAACTGGTCAATATTGCGTCAGACTTCGTCTGCCATCCGCCTTCGTTGTGGTTCACGTCTCTTCAGACGTTGTGGAGGCGTCTTCACCATCGCTTGACAACAGGAGTGCGCCCTCGGCAGGTTCACGACGTCTATCTCTTGGCGGGCATGACTGCGACGGTTCTCGCACATGCCCATCATCTTCTGGGGAAGTCACGGGAAGCACTGGAGCACGCCGATATCGCGCTGCTCCTCGCGGACGAGATCGATCACGCTGATCTGTCGTCGTGGGTATTGGGTACCCGGGCTTTGATCTTCGATTCGAAGGGCCGTCCGATCGAGGCACTGGCCTCGCTGGATCAGGCTCGGGCCCTGTCGAGCCGTTCGGTCACATCGGGCACCGGGACGGTTCGCTTGTGGACCTACTACGCGCGCGTGCACACTGGGCGAGGCGATGCTTCAGCGGCCCTGCGAGCAGCGGAATCCGCAGCGGCAGCCGACGAGCACATCAACTCCGGGTCTCTTTCCGGTGATCTGGACGGGATAGGCGGGATCCTGACCTTCGGTACAGCCAAGCGACTGGCGTTGACCGCCGGAGCGCATCTGGCCAGTGGTCGTGCCGACGTCGCCGTCGCCCACACTCGCGCCGCCATCACCGCCTATGAGCAGGGGCCGGGTCAACAGCGTTCCTACGGTGACGAGGCGCTGGCCTATCTCGACCTGGCTCGCGGCCAACTGGTGTTGGGAGACCTCGACGGCGCCACCTCGTCAACCCGCGTGGTGCTGACGCTTCCACCTGACCGGCGCATCTCACCGCTGCATCCGTCGTTGCAGGATCTGGCCAGATCGCTCACGGCAGTGCCGCGGCGTGAGCCTGCGGCACTGGCACTGCGGCATGAGCTGGACGATTTCCGCCTGGGGAACTCGGGCACCATCGTGGTGTGACACACGACGGCACACAGACGCCCCCGAACCTGACCGGTACCTTCCGTGCGCCGCCCCCTCACGTCGAGACTGCGGTGCGGGCGGCGTGTGCGACGACAGGGCTCGACCCGTCAGGTGCCTCCGTACTGCACGATCACGCCAACACCGTGCTGCTTCTGCCCGCCGAGAACCTCGTGGCGCGCTTGAGCGCAGGCGACCACCGCGAGGACGCCTCTCATGTGTTGGCCGTTGTCCGATGGCTTCTGGATCAGAATTTTCCAGCATCGATCCCGCTTAACGAATCCCACCCTGTGCTGATCGAGTCACAGGCGAGCGTTTTCACAGTCACTTTCTGGGTCTACCACCCTCAGCCCGTGGAGTGGCCACGTCCTGATTCCGCGCACCTTGGCGAGATCGTACGCTCGCTGCACGGGGCTTCGGATCCGCCGATGCGTCTCCGTCGCTGGCTCCCACTGGATACCCTGGAAAAAATCGTGTCTGATCCGGCCATGTCACCCGCGCTGCCGAGCACAGACAGGGACTGGCTCCTGCATAGGATTGATACACTGCGAACTGAAATCGACAGTCTGGACTGGCCATTGGGACATGGATTGATACACGCCGATGCATGGGCGGGAAACCTGCTATGGGACACCAGCACCACAATGACTGGAGGTAGTTCGCCAGTGACCGACGTACGCCTGGGCGACTGGGATTCGGTCTGCCATGGCCCACGAGAAGTCGATCTGATCCCTTCCTGGCACGCCGCTTATCGCTACGGCCGAGGCGCCGAATGGCCACAAAATTTCGCACTGAAATACGGATACAACTTGTCCGAGTGGTCCGGATTCTCCACACTTCTTGAGATGCGCGACCTGGCACAGCTTGGCGGCCCGCTGCGTCATGCCCACTACGACAAACGCTACGCCAGAGCCCTCAGACAGCGACTGGACGGCTCACGAAGTCGCAAACCCGGCTCCTGGCTGGAGTTCTGACCGACGTCATACAACCTCAACTCGGCTATCGTCTCGACCACAGGCGCGAAGAGAACCACAGAGATACCGAAGCGCGAGAAGGTCCAGGAACGCATGACGAAAGGTGAGCAAGGGACTGACCCCCAGCAAAAACAGCCAATTGGAGGTACGGCAGTCTACAGGTTTGCGACACACTTCAGAAAGCGCAGTGCAGCTTGTGTAGCCATAACCACTTAACTCTCGGCTTTCACTGCCGTGACGAGGGGACGAGGAGGACCGGATGCTTGTTGCACGCGATTCCAGCGGAGCGCGCATCGAAGCTGCTCGACAAATGACCCCTGACACCTACTCCTGCCCTGTGTGCAGTTCACCGGTGATCGCGAAGCCAGGACGAGTCAAGGTCCCCCACTTCGCACATGCAACGAAGTCCCACTGTCCTTCCGTAGGCGAAAGTTCCGACCACCTTTACGCCAAATGGGTTTTGGGCGAGCAGTTCCGGGCAGTGGGCTACAAGGTGACCTTGGAGGAGCCACACTCGGAAGGACGGCGAGTTGACGTCGCCGTCACTATCGAACACCCGATTACTCCCTTGCGATACGCAGTAGAAGTTCAAAACTCTTCAATCGATCCCCGCGAGATGTCCAGGCGCTTTTTGGCTGATCTAAAAGCTGGTTTTTGGTGGACCGCCTGGATCTTCACCGGCTCTCGCGCAAAACGTCTACTAGATGCCGAACCCGGAACCGAGGTGCGTTTACCCGAAGACATTCTTGCAGGAAGCGGACCTTTGATCCTGAACGAACATAAGGCTGAGATCTACGAGCAGTTGTCCATGCGGACCGACGGGCTAGACGTGCAAACGTGGATGGGTTCCGCACTGGCTGTGTCATACGGCAGCATCGGCCGCTTAAGAGGCATAAAGTTCCTAGATGCGAACGGGTCGCTGTGGCACACAGAACTCAGCACAACACGGCGCGGCCGGGCAGCGAAACGTGGGTCACAGCTGCAAAATACGAGACAAATTGACCGAAAAGAGCGAATTTCATTCAAACTTTTCGGAGATCCCTGGGGCCTCGGTGACACGCAACGCCTCACACTTGCCTCTGAGCTTGCAGAATTTTTACCGGATGACAACGACACCACGGTCGCCTCCACGGAACTTTTACACTTTGCATCACAGAAATTACTCGTCACACCTTCTCAAGAATTCGACGATTGGGTGCGGAAGACTATTGGAAACATCAAAGGCTGGACGTACCGAGGGGACGAGACAGCGAGAAGCCTCAAGCGCTCCATTCAAATCTTCCTGTACGACATTAGGAATCCGCTAGGCGCTCGCCCTAATGGCTGGCCAGCAGCTCCGGCAGCATAGTCGGCATGCTTTCCGAGGAGTGGCACCAAGGCGTGCTGGATCGCCAGCTCGGACGACCGCGACGCGCAGGTACTGTGCCACCACAGCAACCCCGTCTACCTGGCCGGTCCACCGACTCACGAGGCCGTGATCAGCTTGGTCACCCAGGCCGCGACTCCACCAGGACCTGACAGCACGAGGACCATGAGGGCTCCCGCGCCTGGCAGCACAGACGGTCGACCCAGGCGCGGGCGGGCGATACACATCCAGTGGAGGAGCCCGAGTTGGAGGATTCGGTCGGCACGGCCGGTGGCGGCGCAGTGCGCGCCGTGGTGCGAGACCGCCGAAACTCTCTCGATCTCGATCAGTTCCGGTGCGCTAAGACGGCCTTTCGACGCCGTATCGGGGACTCCTGCGTGAAGCCGTCGATCCCGCTGGCGCAGCCACTGATTGACACACCGACAGCAGACGGTGAGTGATGGGCGTCACCCGATTGGTTGACAAATGTTGGTCATGTGTGCAACAACAGGGCCGCTCATCAGCGATGAGAGGTGCACTGTCAACTTTGACAGGTGTCCATGGCGATGCGGCAGCGTTAGGGCCGAACGGGGGAACCGGGGTTCGCGTGAGGCCGTGACATTGCATGATCCGAGTTGGCGCAGTCGAGTGTTCGGACGTGATGCGGCACCGGCGGAGGACGCCGTGACCCGCAGATCGGGACGACCGGGGAGTTGTTGCTGGTGAGCCAGGCGTGGGACAGACTTTCAGCCCGAACCGACCTGCTCCGTACGACATTCCGGGTTCTCGACAGCATCCAGGACTTGCCCACCCGGATGCTCGCCGTCGGCGCCGACCTGCCGTTCGAGGCGTTCGCCGACATACCCTCCGCTTCTGTTGAGCATCATTCGGTTCTGGTCCGTACCGGTCCGGACTCCTTCCGTTCGGCAGTCCCCCTCGATCCGCTTCCGCAACCGTGGGGCGAGGTTGCCCGCAACGTGGCGGACCGGATCGGCCATGACGTTCTCGCCACCCTGACCATTGCCTGCGAAGTCCTCGGCCGACCGGTGAGCGGGTTCGACCACCGATCGACCACGACGAGGCCTCTGCCGCCTATCGGCTTGTCCGACGTCCAGGACGTCGGAGACTGGATCGACTCCCACTTTGCGCTGTTGCCGGCCGTGGTCCGGGCCTGTGCCGTGGCACGATTCCGGCCCTTGGCGTTGGCCATCGCCGCCCGCAGTTGGGTCTGTGCACCCGACCACGCTTCTCCGGCCTGGGCGCACGAGCTGTCCGAGGCCGGAGCGCAGGCCGCCATCGACGACCGCTCGGTGCCCGCGTTTGCCGGTGTAATGAGGTTCAGTGCGCAGTGGTTCGCCGACCACGGCGACATGGCCACCGCCGAACGCCACGGCGTGCGGGAATGGACCGCGTGGGAGCGACTCGGCGACACCGACGGCATGATCGACGTGCTGTGGCATCGCGCCGGTCTCTACCACGCGGCAGGGCGGCAGGATCGCGAACTTGACTGCCACGAGCGGTTGCAGTCGCTCTACGAGGCCCGTGACGACGAGCTGGGCATCGCCCGAACTATCGCCGCCACCGGCATCACCTTCGCCGGTCTGGGCAGCGACCAGGCCGCGGTCGAGCACCTGTACCGAGCCGCGCGCCAACTGTCATCATTACCTGCGGCGACACCGGGTGAACAAGCCGTCGTGGTCGAAACCCTGGGCCGGGTGTACTGGCGACTCGGTGATCACTACGCCGCGCGGCGGCGTTTCCACGCCGCTCTGCGCTTGCACGAGTTATCCGAGGAGAAGGAGCCTGTCGAGCAGGCCGTGCAACGGGTTCGTGGCCTGCTCGACACCCCCGACGGGCGGCCACTACCGGACTTCTAGAAAAACTCCCAAATGCGCAGCAGCACTGCCACGACGGGAGCCAGCGCGATCAGCAGCTTCACAGCCGCGGACAGGCGCCTGCGCCAGGGCTTGTCCGAGCGTTGGACAGCGCGTCCGGCGACACGTCGTGGACGACCGGGCGGCGGCCACGGCCGGCGCGAGGGTAAGCGACGTCGTCGGGGTGGGGACAGGGACATGATCGGTTCGATTCGCCTTTCGTCGTAGGCCGGGACTACCGGTCTGGGGACGGGTGGAACAGGGCGGAGTCGGACGCCGGCCCGAGAGGGGTGCGGATGGTGTAGAGGTCCAGCACGGGGTCGCAGACGAAGATCCGCTTGTTGGCCTTCTTGCCGCGGACGTGCACGATGCCGGCGTCGACGAGCTGACCGGTGATCTCGCTGGCGGTGCGACTGGAGAAGCCGTAGCGCACCTGCAACGCCTGGTTGGTCGCCACCGGCGCCGTGATCAACCCCGACACCACCTCCCGCCCTCGTGGCGAGAACTGCGCCCGTCCCAGCATCTGCACCTGGAGCGTTTCCAGTTCCTCGATCAGACGCAGCTGCTCCTCGGCCTGCTCGCGCACGCACCGGGCGAAGAACCTGATCCACTCCTCGACCGAACCGCCCTCGGTGATCGACTCGATCCGACGGTGGTACTCCTCGGCGTGGGTCGCCAGCCAGGGCGACAACAGCAGGACCTGGTCGCGCAGCAGCTTCCACTTCACCATCGCCAGCGAGTCGAACAGCCTGGCCAGGTGACCGTTGCTCTCGGGAAAGGGCTGCAACAGCTCCAGATGGAGGTGTCCGAGCGCCACCCGACCCACTCGCGAGAGCGGATGCGGGCTGTTCAACCACTCCGACAGCTGCCGCAGCGCGGTGAGCAGGCCCTCGCCGGGCGGCATGGTCAAGGCGTAGATCCGTTCCGGCTGCGGGCCCGCAAGCCAACCCTGGTGTGTTCGGACGCCCCGCATGCCCGAACGCGGTCCGCTGCCGGTCAACAGAGCGCTGCCTCGGCCCAACAGGTCCATGTCCAGCCGCGCGTCGGGCTCGCGCAGCAGGGTCATGCAGTGCTCCGAAGCCAGCAGGAACCGGCCGGTGGGGTACTGGGCCAGGATGTCGCGCGCCGATTCGCCGATGCCCTCCGCACGCTGCAACAGCAGCTCGACCAGGAATGTCTCCAGCAGCGACCGGCTCACGCCGGACATGTGCGCCGAGTTCTGCACCTCCCGCAGTCGGGTGCACAGCGCGAACATCCTCCGGTCGGGAAGTCGTTGCGCGGCCTCGTCCACCCTCGCTGCCGCCTGTTCGGCCCAGTTCAGGTCGCCGTGCGCTTGCGTCGACAGGTGTACGTCCACGCCCAGCGAGTACGGCGCGTAAGCGGACATCCTGCGTAGGTGTTCGGGTAACTCGTCGATGCCGGCGGGCTCGACCATCTCGCCATAGGGCGACGATCTCGGGGACACCCACGAACTGTGCGGCATCCGAAGCTATCGGCGCAAGTCTTCGAATAAGGCACAAGACGTGGGACACGTGGGGCGAGTCGCGTCTCGACTCCACTCCGGGACCGGAAGCCGCACCGCCCCCAGGAGGAGTGTTCGCGCTGGTCAACCGGGGTCACATACAGCCACGCGGTCGCGTGATCACGGAATCCGGGGACCCGCTCTTCCCATCAGCCTTCCCGTACGACCTCCCTGTCACCACGCAGATTTCCATATGAACACGAATATAAATCACTCTTTAGGGTGGTCTATCCGCGCTATCCGCCGCCCCGCACGGTTTCCCATCGAACCCAAGCCTTGCTGTCTCCCGTCTAATCCTTGCTCCTCGACGAAAGCCCTCGTCCGCAAAATTGCCGCTTCATTGCCGCTGGATCGCCTGGTCCGTATACCTCTGCCGGCACTTGACTGTGAAGCCACGGCATCCGACTCCGAGCCGCCACGCCGACCGTTCCCGCCTCCAACGCTCTACGGGACGCGGCGGCAATGACCTCGAAGTCGGATGCCTCACCAGCTCCGATCGGGTCCGCCGGGCCCGGCTCGGCCAGCCGTGGAGGTGTCCGTCATGCCCGTCGTGTGCCCCACTGCGCCGGCATCCTCCGCAGCTGTCATCTCGAACACGAAGGCGATCCCCCGCCCTCGCATCCTGCGGCGAACACCGTGGCCGTACGCACCGGTCTGCTGTTGCGGGTGTTGTCGGTGCCGAATCCTGTCGTGGACGTGCTGCCGGTGGAGTCGGCCGCCCACATCCTGGGGCTTGGCGCGTCGTTCACCGACGCCCACGACGTGCTGGAGCACCTGGCCGTCCCCGGCCGCGCCACGCGCATCGAGCGCGAGTCCGCCTACCGGATGCCTCACCGGCACCTCGACCGCGAAGCCACACCGTCGCCGTCCGTTCGCGGCCACAGACTTCCCCTCGGCGATAGGGCGTCCGCGGGGAAGACGGCACCACCGCATCCGTACCAGACGACCGTGACGGTCTCGGCGGATATCACGGGCAACCCCCACCGGTCGCCAGGGATGCGGAGTGGTTCCGGGCACAACGACGGGCCCTGCAGCGCGACTTCGGCTGCCGGGCCCGTTCATCCGCACTTCTGCGCTCACCACGCATCCTGCGCCGTCAACAGTGCCGGGAGCGGATGCAGCTCGGCGTCGTACACCTCCATGATGGGCACGATGACCGTGGCCGATTCGATCGCTGATGGACCGTCACGAACGCTGGCAACTCGTGCGCGAGCTGTCCCATGTCGACCAAATCACAGGGTTCGCCAGCACGCAAAGCAACCGGCGACACCAGGCGGGTGAAGCAGTCGGAATCGAACCGGCCGGTGAGGCTGGGGCAGGTTTACAGAACACATCGCCTTGGTGATCGTCACAGGCGGCAATACGGAGAGAAGATCCCGGTTCGCGCCCCCGGTCCTGTTGTCGAGCTACCCGGAGGTTGCCGCGCACACCGGCACGGCGGGCGGGACCGCATCGAGGTCAAGCAGCCAGGTCGGGTGCCAGTAGGGCGCACGCACCACCGGTTCGCTCAGCGTCCACCCGGCTTCCACCACCAAGGCCGCCAGTTTCTCCTCCGGTTCGACGCCGCGCACCACGGCGGTGTCGAACCGTTGGGACAGCACCAACCACGACCCCGGCGGCACCGCAGCGCGCCACCCGGACAACACCGCGAACAGCTCCTCCGCCGAGCCGACAAGATCCGCCAACCCGACGGCCAACAACCCGACCGGCTCTCCCGCAACAAACCGGCCGGCGGTCACTGCGGCCGTCCACGCTTCCTCTGGCGCGTGCATCGAACCTTCGACCACTGCGTGCGGCGTGGGTACGAGCATCCTGGCCAGGTGCAGCAGCATCGGCTCGGAGTGGAGGTAGATCGTGCGGGCCCGCAACCGGTTGTCGTCGACGACCTGGTGCGGGGCGCCCAGCGCCGCGACGCCTGTCGACAGGTCCACCAGCTGGTCGACCCCGGCCACGACGACACGGCGCACGGCGCGCACCAGGAACGCGCGAGCAGCCTGCGCCGAACGGGCGGCAGCCGGGTTGACCGCAATCCAGTCCTGCGCGAGCGCGCGGTCCGCCGGCAGGTTGTACCCGCCGCCCAACAGATAGTCCACGGCGCGCGCCGCATGCCCCGCCGGAAGAAGCTCCCCGTCGACGAAACCGCCGCGGGGAGTGGGGATCGGCCAAGTCGACGGCACCGGCACCGCACGCAGCGGCGCGCGCTTTCCAGGCGGAACGTTCTCCTCGGGACGCGAAAGCAAGGGCGCGGACATGTCGATCCCCTCGGCACGGCTGATCTGGTTCGTGGACAGCTCGCCGGTCGCAGCATGACGGCGCGCTCGTGTTGCCCCTACGGCGTTTGCGATGGCAGGTGTGACCACGGACGCGTCACCGAACGAGCGGATTCGT
This sequence comes from Saccharothrix sp. DSM 118769, assembly GCF_052936295.1. Classification (NCBI taxonomy): domain Bacteria; kingdom Bacillati; phylum Actinomycetota; class Actinomycetes; order Pseudonocardiales; family Pseudonocardiaceae; genus Saccharothrix; species Saccharothrix sp. DSM 118769. Next base: position 6,100,119 of record NZ_CP193627.1, read on the forward strand.
CAGTAGGGACGGGCCCGGATGTCCTGGCGTATCAGGACGTGCCCGTGCAGGCATTCCCACCCGGCTTTGCCGTGGTAGCGCCAGGTGTTGCACCGGTGTCCCCGCCTGGTCTGGCGGAACATGCCAGGTCCCACACGAAGTGGTATCGAGGCGGCGAGGACCGATGTCATGAGTCATCCCCTTCGAGCCGGCAGCACAGGTCGATGTGGATCCGTCACGGCCGTCGAAGTGCAGATGATCAGCCGCATCGGGCTCAGGAGCGCCGGCACCGGACCTATGCATCAGCCAACCTCCGGCATGATCGACAAACCAGGCGACGAAGCGGCAATTTTGCGGAAATCTCGCGACACGCCCGTTAGTTCGAATGGGTGAAAGACACCGGACGTACCACAGTTGACCTGCGGGTTCTCCGACCCTGCCAGCTATCGTGTCGGGTCGGACACGGGGAGCGGACGATGGCACGGCGCGAAGCGCTTCAGCAACAGCGAGTCAAGGCCGGCTACAGCCAGGAGAGCCTCGCCGAGAAGCTGACCGTCAGTGCCAGAGCGGTCCGCACCTGGGAAGCAGGCACCAGCACCCCGGTCGCCGACCAGCGTCGACCTCTGGCCGACGCGCTGCACGTCACCATCGATCAACTCGACCGTCTGCTCGCGGGCCTGCCGATCACGGACGAACTACAAAGCAGTCAATCCGTGAACGAGACACCAGCGACCGATTCACGGTCTTCTTGGATCAACGATGCCCGGCCTTCGCAACATGGCCATCTGGACCGACCTCGAATCGCAGGCCAGTCGCCTATCGACACGGATGGCGCCTCGCCGGATAGCGTACGCAATCGTATCAACCGGGGATCCGCCGCCGACGTCGCTGAACATGTGCGGCTCAGCCAAGAGCAGTGGCTCAAGGTACGGCAAGCCGCTGGTGCCCGAGGTCGCGAACTGGCCGAACTGGCCGCATGGCTGTATCCACCGGAGATACGCGCTCCAGGCGGCCACGTCCTGGCCGGTCCCGGCTGGCTGCTGGAGCACCCCGTGGAACTCGACTCGGTTCGGGTCGAGTTCTCCGACGCCCCGAGCCCCACGCCCAGGTTCGGACCAATCGACCATGTTGTTCCACTCACCGGCCGCGGGGAGCGCTACGCCGGCTACAGTCGCGCGGTACGGGACCTCGTCCGGCCCCGCCTGCTGGAAAACCGTCTCAGCTACCGCCTGGTGGGCATCTCCCGGCACGACGCGCTCACGCTGACCTTCGGCACCACGACCTACTTCGAGGTGTTCGACGTCAGGGAGGCGTTGGCCCACGAGTTCAAGGCCGCCTGGGTGGCCTCGGGAGGCGCGCTGCCCGAGTGGTCCGCGCTGCCCCTGCGCAGCGCGATCGGCGACCCGTTCGACCCGGGCAGACTGCTCATGTCCCCCGGGATCAACACCCTGACCATTCGCCGCGGAGCCCGCAGTGACCACCGGTTCGTGCTCCACGAGCGGGACGGTAGAGCCGTGGCCGACGGCCGGAACATCGCCAGCCTGATGCCCGCAGGCGAATTCCAACCCTCGTCGGTGGCGGCGGTGGACATCCGTAACGACTTCTCCCTGTGGCGCAACATCATGCGCGAATTCTCCGAAGAGTTCCTCGGCAACCCCGAACACGACGGCAACGGGCCCCGCTCGATCGCCTACGCCATGGAAGAGCCCTTCGTCTCGCTCGAAGCGGCACGAGCGGCCGGCCGACTCAGGCTGTGGCATTACGGCCTGATCATGGACCCGCTCCGCTTGGGGACAAACCAACGCACCGTCGCGGTTATTGACGACAACACCTTCGACGAACTGTTCGGCGACATGGTGATGACCAATGACGAGGGGCGCGTAGTCGCGATGGACGGTCGAGTCGGCGTGCCGTTCACCGCAGACGCTATCGATCGACTGGAGCCACGGCTGACCTCCGGCGCGCTGACGCTACTGCGACTGGCCTGGAAGGACCGCGACTTGCTGCTCTCCGCCTGAGCCGGCCGACGTGTTGAAGTGGCAGGTTCGGCTCGCCCGCCGATCGGGGGACCGTCTAGGAGCGTCAGTAGGCGTTGTAGGCCCATGTGTGGCCGGTGCCCCGGTACTGCTCGATGGGTGTGGGCTGTCGTCCGTCGGGCAGGTGGTCGTGGCAGAGGATGCCGTGGAGGTGGTCGACTTCGTGGGCGACCAGTCGGGCCATACCCCGCTCGAAGACTGTGATCTTCGGTTCGCCGGTGATGTCGGTGTGTTCGACGTGGATGTGCAGCGGGCGTGGGATGAGGCAGCGGACGTCGAAGAAGCTCAGGCACCCTTCGTACTGCTCGTCGGTCTCGGCGCTGGTCTCGATGATCCGGGGGTTGAGCAGGGTGATGACCTGGTCGGTGCCCGGTGGTCGCACCAGGGCGGCGGCGCGGTCGATGCCGATCTGGGGTGCGGCCACGCCCATGCCCTTGCCGAAGTTGTGGGCGCCGGCGATGCGTTGGGCGGCGGAGTGCAGTTCGGTGATGACCCGGCGGACGTCCTCGGCCTCGGCAGGCAGGTCGAAGGAACGGGCGGTGCGGCGCAGCAGCGGATCGCCCTCCTGGACCACGCCGAGCGCGGCCATGGTCTGACTCGGCCGTACGGGCTGGTCGATGTCGGTGGTGGTGCGGCCTCGGAAGTCCCATTCGAGGCGGTAGCGGCCGTGCAGGGGCGGGTCTTCGCACGACCAGGCGAATCGGACGCGGTCGTCTGTGGTGGTGCGGGTGATGGCGGTGCGGAAGGGCATGGCCTCCGCGGTCATCGAGGTGTGCAGCCCCCACACCACCGGGGCGAGTTCGGCGGGGAAGTCCAGGGTCACCGACAGGGTGGTGGTCGGCAGGCGCACGGCGCGTTGGAACCAGTTGCCCCAGTGGTCCTCGCGGACGGTGTACTCGTATTCGATCCAGGTCGACTCTCCCGGGTAGAGCGGGAAGTGCCCGGTCTCGCCGGAGAAGTGCAGCCAGACTTCCTTGAACGCGTCGCGGTCGTGGTGGGCGCTCCAGGTCATCGGCTCGGCGCGGTCGGGGCCGTGCCAGGCGTGCAGGTCGATCTCGTCCCAGGTGAGCGGGTCGGCGCTGTAGAGCTTGTTGGAGCGTTCGGGGTCGCCGGGGTGGCGGTCGACGGAGATGCGGATCAGGTAGCGGCTGATCGGCTCGGTCCCGTCGTTGACCAGGCGACGTCGCTGGGTCAGCCGGTAGACGCCTGCGTCGTAGCGCAGGGTGGCGTCGTCGTGGTCCACCACCAGACCACCGGTGCCCGCCGGCTCCTTCGACTCGGCCGCGGCGTTGGGGCGCACGCGGGGTTCACGGCCGGTCTCGAAGGCGCGAAACGCCTCACGCAACGCTCCACCGGCGGCCAGCACGGTCTCGGCCTGCAGCGCGAACTCCCGCGACGGCCGCTCCGCGCCGGATTCGACCTTGGAGACGTAGGAACGGTCGTAGTCCATCTTGCGGGCCAGTGCCGCGCGGGACAGGCCACGCACGTCCCGCCAGCGGGCGAATTCCGCCGCGAAGGCGTTGCCCTTGTCGCCGCCCGCGTCGGTGACCTGCGTGTCGTCGACCATGACCGCCCTGTTCCCCTGTTGGCCGTGAGTGGGCGTGAACCCACCGTGAGTCACGGTTCAGCCTAGAGGCACACCCCTGCGCCGGAGTGTTGTGGACGGTGTCCGGCTCGGCCCAGGGAGGACCTCCATGACACGCAGCCTCACGACCACGGCAGGACGATCCGCCACCGCGACCATCGGTGTCGACGCGACGTCGACACCGGAGACCGACACCTACCTGTTGCCCGGCGGTGCCGAGGTGATCCGGGCATGCGGCGCCGAACCGCCCACAGGCTCCGACCCGATCCTGGTCGCGGTCTCGGTCCTGGCCCGCAAACACCTCGAACGCGTCCAGGCCGTACCCGCGCAGCGCGACCTGTACGACAACGACCACGTGCTCGCCGCCGCCGCACGGGTCCTGCTGAGTTGCGCGAGCGCCCGCGAAGCCCTCGTCGAGCAGATCGACCGGTGGGTGCACGACAGGCTGCCCGCCGGCCCGCCCGCGGCGCTGCTGCACACCGAGACCCTGGGCCGGCTCGTGGACCGCATGGCGATGACCTGGGCGTACTGGCGGCAACTGACGCACCGCGTGCCGCCCTCACGCGGGGCGTCGGCCGGGCGCGAGACGCAGGCGACGATGGACGAAGTCGTCGCCCTCGTCAACGCCTACGACGACCTGCTGGCCGAGCTGCGCACCGGCCGGCGTCGACTGCCCACCACGGCCTCCGCCGTACTCGGGCTGTAGGCCACCCGTGGCCGAGCAGTGGCGCGGAATCGTGGCGCTGGCCGTGGCCGCGGACAGCCCGCTGGGCCGAGCCGCCGATGCCGTCGGCGTCGCCACCACACACCTGCCGCCGCCCGGTGAGCACGGGAAGTGCACCGTCTGCCGAGACGTGTCGTGGCCGTGCGGCCCGTTCGACACCGCAGCCCGCGAACTGGCGGCACTCGGCATCCCCGTCGGGTACCTCATCCCACTGGACCTGCATCCAGTCCTCTGGCCACCCGCCGCAGCGACCTCCGACCAGCCGACCCTGGACCTGCCGGGAGCCCTCGATGGATGAAGTCCTGGCCGCCGGCCTGCACGGCGGCATCACCGACTATCTGGATTACCTCGAACGCATGGTCGTGCTCGGCGACGACGCCACCCGGGTGTCGCTCCTGGACGGCGAGCTGCCGAAGCTGACGGCGACCGTGCGTGACCTGATCGAGCAGCACCGGCCCGACTCGAAGGGCCGCTGCCCATGCCGTCCCCGGTGGCGACGCGGTCGCACCCCGAGCTGCCGGGTCTGGGCCACAGCCCACCGGCACCTGATCGCCGTCGAGCCGGCCGCGCCCCCGACCAGCGCGGCTCGACACGTCACCCCCGCCGACCACACCACGCGCGCACCGTCGGCGGGCTGCTAGAGGTGGGGGAACGCCCCGCAGCGTTCCCCCACCTCCCGGACCACAGCCCACTCCGATTGCGAAAGACGCAAGTGCCACCGGCGACGAACCCTGTAAGACAGCACAGGAGGCGCCACCGCACGATTGCGGTCAGTGATCGCCGCGATACGGTTCGTCAGAATCTGACGCCAGTAATAAGCAATGCTCATCTTTCTGTGAGCAAGCGAGGAACCCTTCGTGATCGACAAGACGTCATCCGCAGCTCCGGCTAGCGAGGTCGCGGCTCGCGATCGAGCTGAGCAACTCCGCAATAAGGTGGTCGACGATCTCATCGCCGAAGGGACGATCACCTCGGCGACGGTCGAGGCGGCGATGCGCAAGGTCCGCCGTGAGTTGTTCGCTCCCGACGCGAAATTGGACGAGGTCTACCGCCTCTACAACGGCTTCGTCACCAAGCGCGACGAGGACGGTAGCCCTCTCAGCTCGATCTCCGCTCCGCAGGTCCAGGCGTACATGCTGGAGCAGGCAGACCTCGCACCCGGCATGAGCGTGTTGGAGATCGGCTCGGGCGGCTACAACGCCGCGCTTCTGGCCGAACTCGTCGGCCCGTCCGGTCGAGTCATCACGGTCGACATCGATCCCGACGTAACCGACCGAGCAAGCCGCTTCCTCGATGAGGCCGGGTACTCGCGGGTCAGCGTGGTGCTCGCCGACGCCGACGGCGGGGTGCCCGAGTACGCACCCTATGACCGGATCGTGGTCACGGTGGGCTCGTGGGACATCCCGCCGGCCTGGATCTCGCAGCTCGCCCAGGACAGCCTTCTGCTGGTACCGATGGTGATCAAAGACCTGCCGCGCGTGATCGTGTTCGAACGCGATGGACACGGGCTGATCAGCCGGTGGTCACAGATGTTCGGCTTCGTGCCAATGCGGGGCGCCGGAGCACATCAGGCACGGCAGGTGCCGCTGCGCGAGGGCGAGGTCGTCCTGAGCCTGGACACCGACATCCCCGTCGACCCGGCCACGCTGGAGACAGCGCTGAGCACACCGCGAGTGGAGGTCTGGACCGGAGCGACCCTCAGGAGGTTCGAGCCCTGGGCCGACGCGCACCTGTGGCTGGCCTCGACCCTGCCTGGCTTCTGCCGCCTGCTGCTCAACCCGGAGAAGGACACCGGTTTGATCACCCTACCGGGGCGGATGACTGCCACCTCGGCGGCGCTCTACGGCACCAGTCTCGCTTACGTCACTACCCGCAAGGCCGACGAGGGCAACGTCGAGTGGGGCGTGCACGCCTACGGCGCCGACGCCGCCGAACTCGTGGAGAAACTTGCCGAGCTGCTTCGAGTCTGGAGCCGTGACCATCGTGGCGGACCCGGTCCGCGATTCCATGTTGCTCCGGCAAGCACACCGAGTGGTCAGCGATTCGAGGAGCATGTCGTCGACAAGAAGCACAACCGGTGGACCATCTCCTGGCCGCAGCCGGCGAGCACTCCGGCCAGGAGCACTCATCTACGACACCCCACCGGCTGAGGTGGAGACGCTGGCAGTTCCGCCGACGACGCCGCTCCCGACCCATACCGCTCCCCCGTCCACAGGACGGTCAGGACCACCACCTTCGTGGTCTCCCCGGCAAACGCGTCCTACCTCGACGCGTGGTCCGGAGCCACCAGGCCCCTGAGGCAGCTGGGTCGGCGGATGGCCCTCCCGGACCCATAGTGCCGACAGTCGTTGCGGGAAGCGGCTGCGAACACAGCCGGACGACGTGATCTGCGAAGTGTGATGACAGGCCGGCACCCGTGCGATCTACACGGGTGGCGGCGAATGTGTGAAAGGTGACCGGTGAACACTGCAAGTGACATTGATGCTGGTGCGGAAGCTGCGGCTTCCAACCCCGAGGCGTTCCGGCAGGCGATGGTCGACCAACTGCGCGACATGGGTGCCGCGCGCAGCGACGCCGTGATCGCCGCCCTGTCAACAGTGCCGAGGCACCTGTTCGGTCCCGGTGAGCCGCTGGACAAGACGTATGCGGCCAAGGGCACGCTGCTGACCAAGTGGAACGATGAGGGCGAAGCCGTGAGCACGGTGTCGGCCCCGCACATCCAGGCGATGATGCTGGAGCAGGCCGACATCCAGCCGGGCATGCGGGTGCTGGAGATCGGCTCCGGCGGCTACAACGCGGCGCTGATCGCCGAGTTGGTCGGTCCGACCGGCGAGGTCACCACGGTCGACATCGACCCCGAGGTGGTGACCCGGGCACGCGAATGCCTGGCCGCGGCCGGATATCACGCGGTGAACGTAGTGGAGGCGGACGCCGAGCACGGGGTGCCCCGGCACGCGCCGTTCGACCGGATCATCGTCACGGTCGCCGCGTGGGATCTGCCGCGGGCGTGGTGGGAGCAGCTGGTGAAAGACGGCAGGACCGTCGTTCCGCTACTCCTGCGCAGCCTGACGCGGTCGGTGGTGTTCCAACGGGTTGGTGAGCACCTGGTCAGCCAGGGCTACGAGTTGTGCGCCTTCGTGCCGATGCGGGGGCTGGGCGCCCACACGGAGCTGAACATCCCGTTGCACGGTGACGACGTGGTGCTGCGGCTGGACGACGATCCCGGTGTGGATGTCGAGGGCTTGGGCGAGGTGCTCAGGCAGCCGCGTACCGAAGTGTGGTCGGGCGTCACGATGGGCGGCGAAGGCCGATTCGACGGTCTGCACCTGTGGATGGCGCTGGGCCTGCTGGGCTTCGGTCTGCTCATGGCGACCAGGCAGGCGCAGTCGCAGGATGTCGTGGCGCACGCCTGGCCGCTCGGTGTGCCCGCCGTCGCCGCAGGCGGCAGCCTGGCCTACCTCGGTCTGCGCCCAGTCGACGGTGACCCGTCGGCGCGCGAGTTCGGAGTGTACGGGTATGGCTCCGACGCCGGGCAGCTGATCGAGCAGATGCTGGAGCGCATCCGGTCCTGGGACGGCCAGAGCCTGTCCGCCCGGATCGGGGCCTACCCGTCTGCGACGCCGGACGAGCAGCTTCCCCAAGGCGGGCTCCTGTTGGACAAGACGCACACGCGAGTCGCCGTGACCTGGTCCTGACGAACCTTCTGAGGAAGAAACGTCATGACAAGGAGGAGATGTCCATGACCGTTAAGGTCGATCTCGGGGTGGCTGCATCGCCGAGGGTGAAACCGGATCTGTTCGACCTCGATGTCCGCTTTGCGGAATCGGGTCCGGCGCTCGATGTGCTGGTGCAGCTCACCGGGATAACTGCGGCGCCACGTGCGCAAGCGCGTGCATCAGCTGCCCGTAACCGCCTGCCCGGTCCCGGTGACGAGCCTTCCGTCACCGGGACCGGGCGCCCGCGAGGTGAAGGGACCACGCGCGCACACCGACCGGCCACCGAGGACGGCCACGCATGGACCGCGACACCCCCCGTGCCAGCACAGTCGCCGCACTCATCGTCTGAAGGTGTACCCGGTGCGCGCCGACCGTCCCGCGCGGGAACCGAGCGCAGCGACTCACGCTCGTCGCCGCCACGTAAGCAGGATCGGTCGCGCACTGCCGCCGTCCCCTGGCATCTACTCCGTTCGGGCGGAGTAACAAGACAGGGGGGCCCGGACGACGATCAACGTGTGGTACCCCACATCAACACCGGAGGAACACTCACATTTAGGTACACCACGCCACGCACGCTTCTGAATTGACGTCAAGACCACACACTTTGACGTTCCCGTCCGCCCGCTACACAGTCGAGCCGTGCAAGTCCCTGTCATTACACCGCACTGCCAGGGTTCTCAGCTATTCATTGTGCTGCGCAATACCTGCACACCACCGACGCGGGAGGTCGAGACCCAGATGAACCCAAACAGCGCTTACTGGATGAATTACGCCATTGGCCTAGCGGAGAGAGCTCCACAACCAGGCCGGAAGGTCGGCGTTGCTCTGGTGTCTGAAGACGACCGGTTGATCTGCTCTGCATTCGAAGGCGAAGAACGCGGCGCATCCTGGTACCACATCTTGCGGCGCAAGCTACAAGAACTCGGCGAATCCAACGCGGACAGCTTATACCTGACAATCAACACGCTTTCAGGAGACCACTCCTTTGACCTCGCAGAACTATTGAAGGAGGTAGGCAACGACAAGATCTATATCGGCCTACCGGATCCAGCGCTGACCAGTTACCTCGATAACGACCCCGTCACTACCTCACGTGAAGCATACCGTTTCCCTGACGATTTACAGCGTGAAATCCTCAAACAGAACCGCCAATTCTATACAGTGAGCGAGCAAAGTATCGAGTGCAACCCCTACTACTTCAAGAAACGCATTGGTGAGGCAGTGCACTCTAGCCTGGACTCCAAAGGGTTTACCCTGACCAGGAGCGAAGTCAATGCGCACAGGCAGAGGTTTGCACTGGCTTCGCTTATCTGCAAGAGGTATGGGATCGAGCACGAGGTGGCCGATCAGGCCGTATACGATGCGCTGTCTGAAGCATTTGACGCGAAGTACGGCTCTTATGACTATACAAACGACGCCCGGTCTGTCAACCCGAATTGGGCCGAGGAGTTTAAATCGGTCTATAAGAGTTCAGTCACAATGCCTCTCGCCACGGCCAATATCCTCAACGTCGGCGTCGGAGGAGGGCAGGAAGCAGAAACATTGTTCTTGGATTGCCCACAAATCACTTTCGTCGATATTGCGCAAAGCGGCCTGCAAAGTGCCAGACAGCGAGTTCCGTCGTCAAAAGTAATCATCTCCAGTGCCGACGACCTGTCTGCCCTCCCGGAAAACAACTACGACCTGTATGTCTCCTTGAGAACCTACAACTCGTCGTTCTTCGACCCGGCTAGAGCGGCATCGGAGGCACACAGGGTCCTCAAACCTGGCGCGGCAATAATCGTCTCCGTGGCCAACGGTTTCCTGTGCGCCGAACGGGAGAACAGCGTCGTTCCGGGCCTGATCATCCCGGACACCGATTTCGTGGACCTATATCGCGGGCTGAATTCTGCGCGGTCGATTCGCACGGAGTTCGGCAATGTTGGGTTCGAAGACATCCGAATGACCGCGACAGGAACCGAGATCTACCTGTCGGGGGTCGCCACGTGACGGCGACTGCGCTCCGTCAGGCGGCCACGTGAAGGACGTCCAGTACTTCTGCGGGAAGGCCGAGTCGCATCACAGCCGGGTGCGATCGGACTAGTTTGAGGGCAATTTCACCCAGCATCAACGGAAGGATCCATGCGATGAGCGGTCGGGCGACTGTTGCCGATCGGGTACTACAGTTCAACGAGGAGCTCGCCACGACAGCTGTCGAGGTCCCCGTTGGGTTCAACGTGATCAATCCGTTCAGCGGATCGCTGAAGGAGCATGTTCGAAAGGTGACAACTGCCTTCTACCGGAAGTTCTACGACGACCATCAGCCGCGCCGTCTAGTTCTGGGCAGTTCACCCGCTCGACGTGGTACGGCCGTGACGGGCGTTCCTTTTGCGGATGCCGAGCTTCTCAAGAGTCAAAGCGGTATCGAAATCGAGGGCTACGCGATAAGCAGAGTCTCGACCGGGTTCATAGACGACGTCATCAGTCGCTACGGTGGACGCGACAGGTTCTATACCGACTTCGTCATGAGTTTCGTGTGCCCCCTCGGCGTGTCGAGGACGAACACCAAGGGACGCGAGGTCAACGCCAACTACTACGAAACAAAAAAGTTGATGGAGAGCCTCCGCCCCTTCATCGTAGGAACCTTGAAACGTCAACTGGAATTTGGAGCCGACACATCGGTGTGCTATTGCATCGGGAGCGGTGAAAACTTCAAGTTTCTGTCACAAGTCAACACGGAGGAACACTTCTTCGAAAAGATCGTCCCCTTGGAGCATCCGCGCTTTATTACCCAGTACAATTCCGGAAGAAAAGATGAGTTCATCGAGAAGTACGTCGGCGCCCTACGCGACGGAAGATACTAACTGCGGCGTGGACCACCTCCATGGTGCGCAGGGCGGTTGACGGTCGCTCGAGGCAAAGCGTTTCGAAAATGCAAGGGGACGGCACATTGACGACAGACAGCAGAGCTCTGGTCCACTTCGAATCAGATTGTGTGAGCCTCTACTACTCCCGGAGCGGCGTGTTGACATTGTTCGAAAGACAGCCGCAGGCATTTGAGGGTAGTCTCGCACCCGGAGCGTTGGCAGACTTAATTTGCGAATCCTTCGACAGGGTCAGCAGTTTCGTAGAACTTGCTGACCACAAGAGCATCCGGGTATACGCGACCGGGGTCTTTCAACGACTCTCACAAGCGGACGCGGCCAGTTTGGTCAACAGTTTCTATGTCGACACCGGCTTGTACTTCAACATCGTAGGACCCGAACTGGAGCAATTCTACTCTGAAGCCGGACGGTCTCCAGGAGGTTCTACCAGCATACTTGAGGGCGTCATTCGTCGGGAGTTCCGGAATGTTGCCGTCTGTGGCAGCTTCCAAAACTCCCTCTGGTACATCGAGGACGTCATCACGCGACTACGCGAAAGCGGTGCCGTCGTACTGAGCCCTTTGACCACGAGGATCAAGCCGGAGACCGAAGGCACCAATTTTATCCTTTTCGACTACCAGGATTTCCTCAAGAACGAACGCGACACATGGCGGCACAAGTACCATCATATGGCACAGTTCGGCCAATCCGATGCAATTATCGTGTGCAACCCTGACGGCATTGTCGGAAAGGGCACAATGTTTGAGCTCGGGTTTGTCTCCGCGCTCTCCAAAAGGGTTATTTTCACAGAGGAGCCCGTTGGCGTATCAGTCTTGTTTCCCTGCGAGGTCGGCCTGGAAATCTGAGCGGCACTGCTTTCGGCTGCAGCCCAGGATCGAACAGACGCGCATCGGTCAGAGCTACTCGCCGCCGGAGCCGCTGGCCGAATCGCTGGTTCGGTCCAAGGTCAGTTCACCCCAGGAGCGTCTCACCATAGGTGGTCAGGGTTTAGCTGGGCTGCTAATTCCAACGATGGGCTGCCCGGCCTGGATCATGCCGCAACTGGTTGCGACCCGCGCGGGCCTGCAGTCGGTCACAGGTTGGCGACGTCATCATAAAACTAGGAGCTTATGTGTCGTGGACTCCGCCTACCCCGGCTGACGTAATTGCGCATGGTAAACGGAACGGCTTACCGCTGCCAGCTAGCGAGGCGGCATTATATGCCGAGCTCGCGGGGACGTTTGCCGCTGCACATGACGCCGTCGAACTCTGGCACCAAGAGACCAAACGGAACCGGCCGGACCGGGCATGGCAGCGGCCGTCCGCCAATCGCAACCCGTTCAACGCCTGGTACGTAACCGGTTCAGTGATTGGAACCCCCGACGGCTGCCTGGCCGACCTCACCTGGGTGGTGAAGTCCAATATCGCCGTGGCCGGTTGGCCGATGTGCGCGGGATCCCGGCTGATCGAGGGCTACCAGCCCACCGAGGACGCCACCGCAGTGCGACTGCTGCTGGAGGCCGGAGCGCAGCTACGGGGAAGCGCAAATGCCGAAGACCTAGGCCTGTCGGCCTCGAGCCATACCAGCGCGCTTGGCCCTGTTCGAAATCCCTGGCGGAATACGCATGCCACCTTCGGTTCGTCGTCGGGATGCGCTGCACTGGTCTCCGCCGGCCTCGTCGACTTCGCGCTTGGTGCCGACCAGGCGGGCAGCGTACGCCTTCCCGGCTCCGGAACCGGTTTGGTAGCACACAAACCAACCAGAGGCGTGGTTCCCTACACCGGAGCGATGCCCTTCACCGTCGCCCAAGACACCCTCGGCGTACTCGCCCGCGACGTCTACACCGTGACCAGAGCGATGGCGGTACTGGCCGAACGCGACGGACGTGACCTGCGGCAAGGCTTCACTGACTCCCCTGTGGACTGGACTGGCTCGCTAGAGGGTGGCATCCGTGGCCTGCGGATCGGAATGCTTCGCGAGGCGTTCTCGATCCCCGGTCTTTCTGAGCCAGCCGTCGACGAGACCGTCCGAGCCACCATAGCCCGGCTGACTGAAGCGGGCGCAACGGTGACCGAGGTCAGCGTCCCGGAACATACCCGCGGCTCGGATTTGGCCATGATGCTCACGCTGAAGGCAGGCGCGCCCGACTTGCTGGCCGGCAACGGAGGATCAGTCCAGACCGCGTTGCACGCCGACCCTGAACTCGTCGAGCATTTCGCCGCCGCACGGCTCGCGAACCCACAGAACCTCGCCGCCACCGTCGCGTTGTCGGCCACGGCCGGCGCCCACGCCGGACACCGGCCCGCCGGGTGGTACCTCGCCGCCGCGATGCGCCTGACAGGACTGCTTGCCGACGCCTACGACAAGGCCCTGGGCGAGGTCGACGTACTGGTCACCCCGACCGCGCCGTACCTGCCGAAATCGTTGCCCGGCCCGGACATCTCCCGCGCCGACTGGATCGGCTCTGCGCTGGACATGATCGTGAATACCTGCTCGGCCAACCTGACTGGCCATCCGGCAACCCAGGTGCCCGCCGGCATCGTCGACGGGTTGCCCGTCGGACTCCAGATCATCGGCCCGATCGGCGCGGACACCCTCTGTCTCCGCGTGGCCAAGTCGATCGAAGACGTCGAAGGTGGTTTTCCCGCCCCACCACTCCAATCCTAAGGACAGCTCATGCATGCGCCGGACGCTTACGCCTGCTCGCATCAGTTTTCCGGTCGCGCACCGCGCGGTGCCGGTTCAGATCAGGGCACTTATAGCGACTACCTGCACCTCGCCGAGCTCAAAGCATTGCACCACCCCCGCACGCAGGAGCGTGCGGAGAGTCGCTTCATCGGGCTACACCACATGGCCGAGCTGCTGCTCAGTCAGCAGATCGAGGAACTCGAACTCGCGATCACGAGCCTGTGTGAGCGGGAGCCGGATGTGGCGGCCGCGCTGACCTGCCTGCGTCGTTCCCGTGCCCTAACCGAGCAGCTCACCAACCTATTGACAGTGCTGCCTGGTATGATCAGCCCGGCAGAGTTCGCAACGTTCCGGGATGCGCTCGGCAATGCCAGTGGAATGCAATCGGCGCAGTTCTGGGTAATCGAGATCCTGTCCGGCCACCGGAAGACGGCCTGCCAGCGCCTGCGAGCGCTCGATGCCAGCGGTGAGGAGCTCCGCACGCTGAAGAGGCGGCTCACATCACCCAACCTATGGGGCGCCTTTCTCAACGTCGTCGGCAGCCGCGCCAACGATGCAGAAGGCCTGCTCGACGCGCTCACCAGCGGCGGTCCGGCGGCCGAACTCGCCAACGCGCTGCGCATGCACGACTTGGACTGGGTGCGGTGGAGAGCACAACACGCGATTATGGTCGAGGCCATGATCGGAGCCGTCGCATCCGGAACCGGCGGCACAAACGGATCTCGCTATCTATGGTCCAGGGTGCAGACCCGATTCTATCCGATCCTGCACGAAGCGACCAGCCTGGTTCATCAGCACCGGGCCGCTTCCTCATGAACATCTCGGAATTCGTCCACGACCCCGGCTTTCCGGTCTACCGGGATGCGCGCCTCATCGACGAATATCTTAACTCCGGTCGCGCGATGCCGCCGTTGATGACATCCATCGGAGACCCGTCGTTCACCTCAGCCCAGGTCCCCCAACGGTTGCTGGACTACGCACGAGAGGTACCGCGTGAGCTGCACGGGTATCAAGCGTCGATGGGCGGCCTGCCCGCCGCCCGGCAGGCCATCGCCGACTACTTGATACGCACCACCGGCCTTGATCACGTCGGTCAGTACGGTGACGACTTCCAGATCGCGTTGACCGCAGGAGGGACCCGTGGAGTCATCGGTGACTTCGGGAGGCTGCTGCGCGCACGTGCGGCCACTAGCGGCGGCGATCGGGCGGTTCCTGTCGCCTTGTGCGCGAACCCGTGCTGGGATTACGCTGGCCCCCTTGCTGAGGCCGGTTTCGAGATGGTTTACTGGCCGTTGCGCGCCGACAACAACTGGCTGCCCGATATAGCCGACGCGCAGAACGTGGCGGGAAAGGTGGCAGCGCAGAGCAGTAGAAGGCTTGCAATGGTGATCGTGAACGCCCAGCACAATCCCACTGGGCGCGGCTGGTCACTGGAAACCCTGATTGGCCTCTTCGAGCTCGCCGCCGCTCACAACGCCGCTGTTCTCCTCGACGACCCGTACTTCGAGGTGCGCACGCCCAACGCCGTGCCGGTCTCCGCGCCCGCTGCGTTACTCGAGTTCCTCGCTGATTCCCGCAACAGCAAACGCAAACTCGACTGGTGTGCCGTGCGGTCGCTCGGCAAGCAGGTCGGCGTCAACGGTTGGGGAGTCGGCACGCTCATTGCCAACCCCGACACGCTGAAAGTCCTGCTGGATTTTGCGTTCCGCCGACGATTCCCCGGCAACGCACACCACGAATGGGCCGTCGCGCAGTACCTTGCAGATCCGATCAGCGAACAGGATGCCATCGCGCAACGCGAGGCGTTGGCCGACAAGCGCAGCAGGTTTGCCTGCACGCTACAAGAACTCGGCTGGCCGAAGGAGATGATCAGCCCTGGGGAGTTCACGCCCTATGTCTTGGTGGCTATACCGACAGCGTGGGCCCGCTTGCCCGATGGGGCCGAGCAGTACCGGCGGTACCTACTGGATCGCACTGGGATCCTGATCGCCCACGCCAGCATCGAGGACTCCTCCCTCGGAGGAGTAGACAGCGAGACGCGATGGGTGCGGTTCTACCTCGGCGTTGCCGACGAGGTGTTCGCCACGATCCTCGACCGACTCGCAACTGCCGCAATTACCTACCACTCGATGCCGTCCGGCCAGCCCGGCAGCATTGATGTCCCCTAGTACTCCAGCCGGAGTCCATTATCAACCCTCGCAGAGCGTGAGGTGCTGTAGTTGCCGGTGGTGGCGCGTTGGAGGCCGGTCAGGTGGAGGGACATATCGGTAGACGGCGGCAGAGGTGTTCGGAGTGCCCGAACGCTCGGTGGGCACCTGGTGGCGGGCTTACCGGTGGAACCGTCGCGACAGTCTGGCGACCCACGCGGGACGCCCCGACCCTGCTGAACTGGTCAGTGGAGAGGATCGGGCCACGTCGTCTGCGTGGCGATGGCTGACTACCGACTGGCCACCGGCGTGGACATGACCTATTAATAGCAGAGCATGGGGGTTGCGGCCGCGCCGCCACGGCTTGACCCCGCAGCGCCCGGCCCGGCGAGCCTATGAGCAGCGGCCCGATGCGGTGCGCGCGTGGCTGGACGAGGACGAACCGGCGATCGGGGACACACGCGAGGGCTAGGAGTGCAGCCATCGCCTGGTCATGGGCCAATCAGTACGGACCGCGCTCGGATGCCGCGCCGCCTGGCCGGGCCTGGGCACCGGGATCGAACAGAAGCCAGTGCTACTCACGAACGTTCTGCGGGCGAACGCGGAGGACAGGGAACGGTGCTCGATCCACCCGACGACCATCGGATCAGCCACCTGAGCACTTCACGACAAGTTAACGTAGAACTACGTGTGAAGGCCGTCAGATGACAGATTGTCGCCGCGCGCCACCAAGCGTTCACTGCGGTCAGACGGGGTCGGTGAACGAGATCGGTTTGCCGGTGGCGTGAGCATATGCGATCTCCCTGCTCGCAGACTCGCCGATATACCCGCCGGGGTTGACGACCAGAACCCAGTCAGCCAGGTCAATCTTGCGCAGGTGGAGGGCATCCAGCACGGACTTCTGCTCGTTGGTGACCAGCTCGTCTGCTTCACCTGGCGCGACGACGATGACACCGGCGAACGTCAAATCGCGGTTCGCCGCACGCATCTCGTTCATGAACCGGGTGGAACCGCAGATGCAGACAATTTCAGGTCGGTCGGGCACAGCTCAGTCCTTCGTTCGAACGGTGGAGCGTCGATGTGCACGTCGACATCACGGACAGGCACACAAGCCAACAGCTTACGCAGCGAGATGAACGGACTTCACGTCGGATGTTGGACACGGGGTTGGGCAGGTCAGCCCAGGGGTCCAGGAGTGGAGGCTGTTACCGTAGTCGATCGCGATGTCGCCTCTCGTTGAACGTGCCGGGGCTGGTGCGGGTTGTCCTGCGGTACACCAGTTGGGGGTGGTGTCGTCTTCGCTCATCGTCCCTCACTTGAAGCGGCGACTATTCGGGAAGCTGGTCGTACGCGCAGTGCTGCCTCGGAGCCGTTGTCCAGAAGTCGTTGCGGACTAGTTCGAGGTGTTTTCGCATGTTGTGAACCATTCGGCGAGCGCCGGAGGGCGCAGGAAGCGCCGGTCGCGGGTCGTCCGGGGCGTTCGCCGAGTTACAGGCTGCCGCGCGGGCGAACAGGCGCATGGGTGCGGGCCACCAGCCCAGCACGTGTGCGCCCGCGACCTGACGTTCGCGCCGCCACGTCCGCTGTTCCGCCCGCTATGCAGTCGAGTCGGCCGCCCGTCCGCGCGCCGCAGGCTTCCGGGCCAGCAGCAGAAGCAGCACTATCGCTCCGGCCGCCGAGACGACGTCGAGGATCACGGCGCCAACTCCCGCCTGCGGCACACGGAGGTAGCCGCCGAGCGTATTTGCGACCACAAGCCAGGCCGTGGCCCAATGCAACGCGCGCTTGACGTTGTCGAGCCGGTCCGAGTCGCCGGTCCGGGTCGCCGGTCCGGGTCGTCGGTCCGCCATCCGTCCAACGCAGTAACTGGTGATTCCGAGGTAGGAGAACAGCGGCAAGGCGTAGAGCGCCCAGCGGGCGATCGTGGGCACGCCGAGCGCGGTGTGTGCCCCGCCGATGGTTCTGCTGGCTGAGACCGGCGAGAGAGCCACCACCACTGCCACCACCAACAGCAGCGTCCTCGACGGAGCGGCCTCACGTGCATAGACGTCGTGCATGCGTTGCATGGTGCCGGCACGCGCCCGACACCATCGGGCGATCCCTCCTGCGCCGTGACGCTGCGGCGCCGCCGCCGACTACACGGACCGGCGTACTGAGCAGCGCGTGCGATCGGCGCGACGGTCAAGACGGATGGTGTCGAGACGCGGAGTGTCGCCGCTCGGTGTTCAACAGGTGGCGACAGCGAAGCGGCCCGGGTCCGGATGGGCGCCGCCGACCAGGTGAATGGCCGCCGCCTGGTCCGCCTTGGCCTATGCGCTCACCTTCCTGCCCGCGCTGTTCGGCGGTCTGCTGCTCGCGGGGCTGGCCGATCGGTACCCGCGGCGCACCGTCATGATCGTCGCCGACCTCGTTCGGGCGGCCGTGGTCGTGTTCATGGCCTGCCCTGGTAGGTGGTGTGCTTACGTCCAGTTGGCGGGTGCACCGGCCGTGATGCGCACCGGGGTCGCCGCCCTGTCCACCGTCACGCAACTGGGGCAGATCCTGGGGTTCGCCGCCGGCGGCATCCTGGTCGCCGCCATTGGCCCCGGCGGGGCGCTCCTGGCCGACGCCGCCACCTTCGTCGCCTCCGCGCTGCTGGTCACACTGTTCGTGCCATTGATCGCCACGGGGGGTTCCCAGCCGCTCGGGTGGTGGGAGCGGATTCGTGCCGGCGCGGACGTGGTGTGGCGCGACCGGCGTCTGCTGGTTCTCGTCGGCTACGCAACTCTGTCCGGGACCTACATCCTCGGCGAAGCCTTGGCCGCCCCCTACTCCGCGCGTCTCGGTGGCGGGCCGGCGACCATGGGCATGCTGTTCGCTGGCTGCGCCGCGGCGTCCCTCGCCATCGCCGTCCTGGCCGAGCCGGTCCAACTCCGGTTGATGCCGCTGCTGGCCATCGGAACCGGCGTACCGCTGCCGGGCTGCCTGTTCGACCCGCCACTACCCGTGGTCGTAGGGCTGTTCGTGCTGTCCGGCGCCGCGTCCAGCTACCACGTCGTCGCACAGCCGACCTTCGTGCTACGCGCACCCGACGCCCACCCCGGCCAGGCCATCGGCTTCGCCGTCGCCACGATGCAGGCCGCCCAAGGCACCGGTGTCACCCTCGGCGGCCTTGCCGCCGAACTTGTCGACCCGCACGTCGTCACCGGCGCAGCGGGTGCTGTCGGTGTCGTGGCCGCAACGCTCCTGGCAGGGCGGTGGCGAACCCTTCAGCCCCGAACCTGACCCCGCGGTCGGAGGCCGCGTCACTTCTGGAGCGTTGCCGAGCCGTATTTCGTAATCGGATTCATACAATACTTCGCCAGCCAAACCGGCCGTCCGCCGCCTTGTCGATGGGTGCGACGCACTCTGCGGCACCGCAGCACGCAGAGGCAAGCCGCAAAAGATGGCTTGCCGCTGCGTGCCGACGGCGCCGCCTTCCGAGTGCGCCCCACCGACAAGGCGGCTTCGCCAGCCGATTCGACCACCTTGGCAGGCCACTTCCGATCGAGAAGCGAGTCGGTTGCACGACCGGATGGATCAGCGGTTGCAAGCCACCGAGTCGACGGGGCACCCATCGTCACGTCGATACGGAGAAAGCCCATGTCGTTTGACCAGCAATCCGCCAGGATCGCCCCGCCTGAGATCGTCGCGTTCATCGAAGCCGTCGTCGGATACAACTGGGACACCGAGCAGGCCGACTACCGGCAGCAGGACCCGGAACGCCGTTCAGGTCACGTCTTCGACGCACTGAGCGCCCTCCTCGGCTGGCTCGAAGCGCCCGGTGAACTCGTCCAATTCCACGAGACCCTGGGAAGCGACCCGGGTCGCCATCGCTACACCGTGGTCCGCTTCTATCGCCGCGGCGAGCACACCTTCCGCGTGCGTGCTCAGCGCGACAGCTACGAGCGGCAGTCGTTCGCCATCGCCGAGGTGCTCACGGCCACTCGTGAATGGTCCACGGTCGTGGACAACGATCCGTCGAACTGGCACAGCGGCACCTCACTGTGGGGTGACAGGGGTACCGGTGTCCACCCCGAGCCCGGCTTCGACACACTGCGGCGCCTCGCCGACACACTGGCCAGTGAGGCGACGCTGATCGTGCCCACCTGACCAGGTCAGCCAGTCGACGCCGAGGCCCAAGCGTCACTCATCTCCGCAGAGGCAGAAGTCCTGATCGGCAGGGAAGTCTGCCGCAGTGGGCCGGTGGTTCTTCCCTGTCCGGTGGGGCGTGCGCACTCTGCGGCACCGCCGGGCCGGGGCAAGCCGCGAACTACACGCGGCTTGCCCCCTTCCCCCGTCGGCACCGCCTTGTCGAGTGCGCCCCACCGAACAGGGGCGACACCACCGGCCCGACCCGGTCACCGGGTCGGGTCGGTCTCACCAGGAGGGACATCCGCTATGACTGATGGCGCCGCAACGATGGCCGAGGTCATCGGCTTCGTGCTGGAGCGGGCCGACGAGAGCGATCTCGATCGGATCATCGACGCCGTGAAGAAGCGTCGCGGACTCTTGCGGGACAAGGCCGCGGCCGACGTGAAGGAAGGCAAGCCGGTCACCCTGTACGGCTTGAAGCCCGCCTACCTCAACGGCCTCACCGGCATCGTCAAGTCGATCGAACCCGGCCGCACCACCAGGGCCGTGGTGAGGTTGGACCGCCAGTCCACCATGGCCCTGGCGTACTCCTCCGACAAGTACGCCTCACTCAGCGGCCGGGACAGCTACGACCTGAAGGGCATCCCGGTCACCTGCTGCCGAGTCGATCCCTCGATCGACTGACCGTTACGGAGGCCCGGTTCGCCCTTCCACATGATGGGAGAACCGGGCCTTTTCGTCCGCACCGGACCGCGCTAACCGCCACAGCACCAGAAGAAGAGTGCCTTCTCCTGCCACACCAGCACATTCCGTAACTCGATCACGGCACCGCCATGTCCACGACACACTGAAATGAGAGCTATCACGATGAGCACGAACGCTGTCGCCGAGCGCGGCACCACCACCGCCGACACCATCGCTGTCGACGACGTCACGGATGTCGTCGAGCCGGTGGACACCACGACCGAGCAGACCTACCCGTACCTCCAGCACCGGGTCGACCCGCGTGAACTGCGTACGGAGGGCAACACCCGCGAGGTCGGCGACATCCGCCTGAAGCGGCCCGAGCTCGTGGCATCCGTCGCCGAGCACGGCCTGAACCCGATGGTCTCGATCGTCAACGTCGCACCCGACCCGGTGGACGGAGTGTTGCGTGTGCTGGTGGGTTTCCACCGCACCGCCGCCGCGGTCGCGGTCAAGGAACTGGAGAACCCCGACCTGCTCATCGACGTCCTGGTCCACGCGCCCGGCACTACCCGGCAGGACGTGCTGGTGGCCCAGGGCATCGAGAACATCCACCGCGAGGGCTACACCCCCGCCGAGGAAGCCGGTCTCTACGAGCAATTGTCCCTGACCGGCCTGGACACCGACGCGATCGCGCAGACCCTGTCCCGCAAGACCGAGCGCGTGCGGGCCGGGCTCGCGGTCGCGACCAACCCGCGCACGCGCGCCGCCAGCGAGGCCCTGCCCGACACCGACCTGCTGGCCATGGCGCAGCTGGCGGAGTTCGACGGCGACGAGCAGGCCCACCAGAAGCTGTTGGAGGTCCTCACCCGCGATCCACGCAACTTCGAGTGGACTCGCGGACAGCTGCGGCGTGAGCGCGAGCAGCGCGCCAAGCTGGTCGAGGAGAGGGCACGGTTCACCGAGCTGGGCTACGCGATCATCGAGACCGGACACGACCTGCCCGAGGACAGCGCGTCCTTGGACGAGCTGTGCGACGGCGAGGACACCACCGCGCTCGACCCGGCCGGGCACGCCGCCTGCCCAGGGCGCGCGGTCGCCATCTGGGTCGACCGCGACCTGAAGGCGGAGGTCACCCACTTCTGCGTGCAGTTCACGGAGCACGGTCACCACACGATCGCCTCGGTGAAGATCGCCGAGACCGAGGCGCGCCTGCGCGCCGGCGGGGTGCCGATCATCGACCCCGAGGCCGACGACGTGGCCGAACTCGACGGCCTGCTCCCCGACGAGCAGGCCGAGCACACGCTCACCGCCGAGGCGCACGCTGGCTGCCCCGGCCACGCCGCCTACATCGACTACGACCACGACCGGCCGGAGCCGGACGTCCACTACGTCTGCACCGACCACACCGCCCACGGACACGTGCTGCGCTTCGCGCGGGCGGCGCGGCCGGAGCCCGACAGCGCCTTCGAGGCCGGCGAGCGCAAGCGCACGAAGGAGAACAACCAGAGTTGGCGTGACGCCAAAGCCGGCCGCCGGGAGTGGCTGACCGGGCACTTCGCCCAGTGGCGCAAGACCAAGGCCAAGGACATCGTGTTGCCGCCGCGGGTGCACCACTGGCTCGGGCTGGCCGAGGTGCTGGCGGGCGACTACCTCAGCGACGCCGCACCCCTGCACCGCTACGCCTGCACCCTGCTCAAGCTGGACGAACCGAAGGACCACCGGCGCGAGCTGCACCCGATCACGGTGCAGCTGCGCAGGAAGTCCACCACCGAGTCCCAGGCCGTGCTGATCCGCCTCGCCCAGGTCGTCGGCGCCTGCGAGCAGCACTGGGACCTCGCCTACACCGACAAGAACGCCGACTCCAGCTGGCGACGCCCCAGCGAGGACACCCGCTTCTACTTCGAGCTGCTCGCCGCACTGGGCTACCCGCTCTCCCACGTCGAGCGGCTGGTCAACAACCCCGAGTTGGACCACGAGAAGTGGCCCCATCTCGCCCCCGCCGACAGCCAGGACGCCCAGGCGGCGTAACCGCTCGTCGCTTCCGCCCGTCAGGCCCGCACCGATCGTCCGGTGCGGGCCTGACGGCGTCCGTAGCACCTCCCGACCGGCCCGAACGGGGGACCCCACCGTGACCAACCTGTCCAACTACGGCCGACGCCACGCCGTACGGCCTGATCGCGCGGAATGGCACCACTCGCGCCCACGGCCGTGAACAGCCGAAACCTCGCGCCACCTACCTGTACATCGATCAGTCAGGAGCACCGTGATGACCATCGAGCACTCTGAACTCCCGCCCGAACTGCGGGCGACAACCGAATCGCTGGCCGCCGTCGTCCACCAGGCGGCGTTGGCTCACGCGCAGTTGCGGCACATCAATGCGGCCCACCTGGTCCGCCGTGTGCTGCCCGACGCCGGCCTCGTGGTGGTGGACGCACACGATTGGCACGTCGACACCGGTGGCGTGGCGCTGCGCGAGGTGCACGACGCCGCCGGTCGCACCCTGTGGCGCGAAGGCCAGGCAGCGCCCACGCCCGCAGCACATCACAGCCGTGCACGCGACACCGTCGGCATGCGTTGGCAGAACTTGGTGACCGAGATCCAACGTGAGCTGACCGCGGCCGTGGACTACCTCGCTCCGTCGGAATGCGGCTGGGAGCAGCACGAGCCGTGGAGCCGCGTCGAGCGTCTCTACGCCGTCCCGCTCCGCACCCCGCTGAACACCACCGGGCAGGGTGGTCGGGCACAGGTCCAGTGAGGCCGTCGGCTGGCGCCGCGCGGAAGCAGCTGTTCGTCGTGCCGTGCAGTAGCACCAAACTCGACATCCCGGCACCGGCGCGATCGCTCTACACCGGGTCGATGTTCCGGTACTGCTTCGCCATCGTCGAAAGGGAAGCAGCCCTTACCACGGCAGCGGGCATTCCCACGAGAGTGGTCATCCTGTCCGCCCGGCACGGGCTTGTCGATCCCGACACCGAGATCGCGCCCTACGAGCAGTCGATGACCACGCCGGGGGCGGTGGCCGCCTGGCGGCTGGCAGACCAGCTCGCGGCCATCACCGACGACCACCACACCGAGATCGTCGCCTTCCTCCCCAAGGCATACGTGGCCCGGCTACGTGAAGCCCTCGACCTGATCCGGCGACACCACACGCACACGCTGCACCTGCGCGACGCCTACCAGGCTGCGCCGGGCATCGGCCATCAGCGCCGGGTTCTCGCCGATCTACGTCGATCGCAGGAAGTCCGTCACCACATCCGGCCGCAGTAGCCGGGCCCTTCACCGCAGCGCCGGAGCATCGCCGCGCACCGGACATCACAATCCCGGGCGCGATCGAAGCAACCGTATTGCCCGCACCGCAACCAACATCGAGTGGAAGAAGCAATCCATGTCGCCTCGATCACTGATCGGTCAACTGGCCTCCGACGGCGTCACCTACACAGCTCGCCCGTGTGCACGAGCGGGCTTTCCCGCGGTCCAGGTGGCCGAGCTGAGCAAGGCCCTGCACCGTCACCACGACGGCGACGTCGACCGCCTCGTTCGGGCACTCCTGCGCCATGACTGGGAGTCGATCAACCCCTGGGCGGCCGGCTACGAACTCGACACCGGCCAACGCGCACCCTTCACGCCCCAGCACATCACGCCCTACCGCGGCATCGGCTACGTCCTCGCCGAGTCGGCGTCGCACCCGATCACCGGCCGCCTGACCGAGCAGCCCGATCCCGCCTACCGATGGCTCTACCTGTTCGACACCGCCGGGTTGCGCGTGCTCTGCAACCGGCACGACCACGAGTGGGAACGGCTGTACCACTTCACCACAGCCGACCTGGCGGACCTCGACCCGGTGCAGCTCACGGCCTTGGAAGCGAGCCTCGAGTGAGCGCTTCGCAGCGTCCGCCCCGGCCCACAGGGAAGACCACCAGGCATCTGTCCTCAAAGGAGGTACGAACCGGCGCCGTGCACGCCGTGCTGATCGGCAATCGGAGCACAGCAGACCGATGGCTACGTTCAACGGTCGCGCCCGTGACCGTCACCTACCAGGAGCGGCATCGTGGTCTACCTGCACGCCACGGTTCCGGACGGGACCGAAAGCAACCTGTCCGCAGTGCACCTGCCCGGCGAGGTGCCCGCCACGACCTTCGCCCGCGCGGTCGCCGAGCATATCTCGGCGACTCTGCGGGTGGAGACACTGCACGTGGACACCGGCTCGGGGATGGAGCTCAGGCTCACCCTGCGCATCGCCGGGCAGTCGGTCGACGCGCTGTTGGCGTGGCGTGCGGGCCGGTTCGAGCTGTTCCTCGCCGGGCGTCGAGACCCACTGCGCCGCTCCGGCCTGGCCCGGCATGCCAACGGCCTGCTCGCAGCGCTAATCGACCGCGGTAGCGCCTCGGAGTTGGCCACACTCGCCGAGCACCAGGCCGCAGAACGCCTCGCCGAGACCATCGTGTTCGGCGGCACGCACGCCGCCTGCGACCGTGCCGGAGTCAACGTCGACGACGTCGGGTACCGGTGCGCCCAGTGCGGCGGCCTCGATGTCGACGCCGCCGTGGGCACCGTGCCGGCGTCGCCGCGCAACCGCTGCGCCCCCTGTCGGGGCGTCCTCGCCGATGCACCGACGCCACCGATCCGCAAGACCCTGCGGCGGCGTACACGACCCGCAGGCGTTCAGGCCGAGCTGCTTCCCCGTCCCGAGTCGCTCACCCGTGTTTCCGGTGGGTTCGATGCCCCGGCGCGGTGGATCGTGCACCGGGCACTGCAACTGGTCGCCAGCGGCCGGTATGTGCGCCGCTGGGGTGAGCAGACCGTCTACATCCACGATCCCGATGAGCCCTGGCGCCCGATCGACGGAGAAGAGGCTCGTGGCTACGCGCTGCTCGCGGCAGCGCATCTGCTCTCCAGCGAAATTGCCTTCCGTGTGCAGACCGACGACGGTCCGCGTGAGGTCTTCCGCATCACGCTCAACCAGGACGGACGGCAGTTGCACCGCCGCTGGTCGGGCTTGCGCTGATCCGACCACTCGCACACCTCAGGGCTGCGCGACATCGGGCTGCTCGCTGATCGAGGTCGGCAGCAGCTCTCGTGACCCGGCCCTGACCAGGAGGTGGGCACGGAGCTGGGCGCGGATCCCGTCCGGTGGGGCGTGCGCACTCTGCGTCCGCGTCGGGCCGGGGGCAAGCCGCGGAAAAGCTGCGGCTTGCCCCCTTTACCCGCCACGAACGCCATTCGAGTGCGCCCCACCGGACGGGGCCCGACGCCTTATACGACAGCGTCGGTTTCGACCGAATAGGAACGAAAGATCCGCCACTGAAGAAGTGGACTCATCGGTCATTCGCACCCGGTCGACCGCTAAGCCACGCTCCGATAATCGCGCAACTATCGAGGATCGGACAATGCCAATAGGAAGATTGTCATGCGCTTGGAGAACTCCAACGGTCTTTTCGTCGACACCAACCGCTGCGCCGGCCGTCGTCGGTCTGCGTCGGAAGGCAGCATCGGACCGCGATCGGACCGTCACCCCACCTCGATCTACGGCCAGTGCCCGCAGTGCCGGCAGGTCCGTCCGGTCGATCCCAAGGGCAGGCTGGTCGGCCACGATGAGCCGTTGCGGCTGGTCGTGCAGCCGCTCGTGGTCGGCGGGGACGCCTGGACCGCCTACGGCGCCCGGTGGCACGCCGCCGAGCTGGCCTGCATCCCGGCCCGGATCGCCGCCGAGTTCGCGTGGCAGCACGAGGACGGCATCTTCATGACGTTCTACGGCGGCAACAGTCACCGGCCGGTCACCGACGCCATGCCAGGCTGGGCCCGCCAATGGTTGTCGGTCCATCTGCGGTTCGTTGAACAGTGGACGCGCGAGCGCGACGTCATCGACCTGATTCCGGCATCAGAGGCATACCGGCTGCCGATGTTCTCCTCGCTGGCGGTGTAGCGCATGTCCACATCACATACGCCCGCCGACCGCAACCCGGTGGCCGACGCCCCCTCCCGCTCCCTCCGGCCGTTCGAACACGGAGATACCGGTGAAGTGGACCCTGGGCAGGGCGACCGGTGCGAGGCCGGCGACGTCACCGCTGATGCTGTTGGTTTTGATCCCGACACTGTCGAGGGCGCGGCGGTCATGCGCCTGCTGCGCCGGTACAAGGACCTCGAGCACGACGACCCGGAACGCAGCGTGTCCGGAGGCGATGCCGTCGAGCTGCTGGACGAGTGGTTCCACTCGCTGGGCGTCGACCTCGACAACGATCCGCTGACCACCGCGCAGAAGCTGCGGCTGGCCGTGCGCCGCCGTCCCGGCGGCTCCCTGACCGCCCGCGGCGCCTACAGCGTCCGGATCGGCACCGAGCACCCCGAACCCGACCACCTGGTTCACGCGGCCCTGCACGCTCTGGCCGAGCGGTTGGGACCGGACACCGGGATAGACCTGTCGAACTGCGACGGCGGCCTGCTCGCCCGGTACGAGCACGCCGCAGCACCGCAAGCACCTGCTACGCCGGGACCGGACCTGCTGGAGATCCTCCAGACGTTGGTGGCCACCACCCACGGCTACGACGCCGATCGGGTGCGCCTGGACCCGGACGACTTTGAGTGGGCTGAACTCAACGGCTATCCGTTGATCATCATCCGTCGTGCCGACGGCGGCGTCATCCTGACCAAGTTCCACACCCCGCAGTGCGCTTTCGTCACCAGCGCCGGCGTCGCCGAGTGCGACTGCGACTGACCCGCCGCACCAGGCCGGTCGCCTCCCGCTGAGGCAACACCCGTCAGCGCCGCTGTCCGCCCCGTGTCGGTGGGCCCGCGCAGCCTGCCGCAGCGGCGGCAAGGGGGCAAGCCGCAAACAGCACGGCTTGCCCCCTTCTGCCGCCGCCACGGCCAACCGGCCGCGCCCCACCGACACCAGGGGCGGACATCACCGCCATCACACCAGGCGACGGCGACCGACCACGCCACCGCCGCCGATCAACCGAGTGCAAGGGCCACACCGCCGTGCGCGCGTGGCCCTTCGGAATGGAGTTCCCGTGTCCCTGACCACCACCGTGCGCAACGCCACCTTCGAGCACATGCTGGACATGCTGCGCACGCAGAACGCCGCCAAGGTCGATGTGGTGGCACCGGCCACCGCGTTGCGGGCACGCAACGGTGCGATCCAGTTGTCCGGGGTCGAGCCGGTCGTCGACGACCACGGCGTCACCCTGGTCGACGGCCTGTACGTGCCCACCGCCGCCGCGGACACCACGATCGCGGCGAAGCTGGGCATCAACCAGAAGTACCTGCGCTTCATGCGCACCGAGCGGCCCGACCTGTTCGACGCCAACGTCAACGGGCTGCTGCACGGCAAGTCCAAGCGCACCGCCGAAGGCAAGACGAGCGTGATCTACCCGGCCGACTCCCGGTCGTTTCTGTTGCGGCTGTTCCGCGGGCAGGACGGCGAGCCGGGAGTGCTGCGGGCGATGCTGTCGGACCGGTTCGGCATGGTCGACAACCTCGACCTGCTCACCGCGGTGCTCGACGGCATCCGCCAGGCCGACGTGCAGGTCGAGATCCGCTCCTGCGACCTGACCGACTCCTCCATGCACTGCAAGGTCTACTCGCCCGCCGTCGAGCGGTTGGCGCCGACCCTGCTGGCCGGCTACCGCAACCCGTTCGCCGACCCGACCCTGGAAGCCGACCGGCAGCGCGTCACCACCGACCTCGACACCGGCCGCCGCCTCGCCGCCGCCGAGGGCCTGGGCTACGAGCCGGGCTCGGAGCCGGTGGTCTTCGCCGGGTTCCGCTTCTCCAACTCCGAGATCGGTTCCGGCTCGGTGACCCTCAAGCCGGAGCTGTTCGTGCGGATCTGCCGCAACGGCCTGACGCTGCCGGCCTTGGCGTTCCGCAAGGTCCACCTCGGGCAGAAGATGGAGGGCGGCACGATCAGTTGGTCGCAGGACACCGTCAAGAAGCAGCTCGACGTCATCTCCGCGCAGGCCCGTGACCACGTCCGTGAGTGGCTCTCGCCGCGGTTCCTGGCCGAGCAGGTCGCGAAGCTGGAGGAGCAGGCCGGGGCGCCGGTCACCGAGCCGCACACCACCGTGCAGGTGCTCAAGCGCGAACTCGGGTTCACCGAGACCGAACGCGAGGGCGTGCTGCGCCACTTCATCGCCGGGGGCCAGACCACCGCGGCGGGCCTGGCCAACGCCATCACCAGCTACAGCCAGACCGTGGCCGACCCCAGCCGCGCCGACGCGCTGGACGACCTCGCCCTGCGCGCGATGGCCCTGGCCAGGTAGGAGGCAACAAGCCCTCGACGTCTACGCGCACGGCACGGGCCCACCCGGTAGCGACGGGGTGGGCCCGTGGTGTCGGTGAAAAGAGCCCGTCACCCAGGCCCGCACCCACAGGTGCGGCCGACCGCAGCGACCAGCAGTCGGTATGCCGCTCAGGGAACCGAGCGAGGACACCCGGGCGGCCACCGTCACCGAACAGCGTGCGCCCTGCCACAAGGCGACCCGGGGCCGGTATCGCCCGCTCACCGGGTCGGCGGCGCAGCAGACCTCGATTCGGCCACGCCACGGCCAGCCGCGCACCCACCTCTCGGACAACCCGTGAAGTTCTCCACAGCAGGGAAGACCATGCAGACCGCTCACATCCGCTCTCTCATGCCGATCGCCGGCGGCTCCCACGACGTGGTGATCACCGCCGCCCTCGGAGCCGACCGCCACCTCCGCCCTGCACTGTCGGGTCGTCGCCGGGTCACACCGGAGCGGCGGGACCGGGTCAAGGCGGCCATCCGCAACTCCGACCTCCCCTACCCGGTCACGCCGGTGAGCATCGACAGTGATCGGTTCGTCGGGAGCGAGCACCCGATGCACGATCTCGCCGTCGCCGTCGCGGTGCTGACCGCGGCCGGTGACATGCCGCCGCTCCAGGACACGATCGTGCTGGGCGGCGTGACCCTGGACGGCAGCGTGCGTTCGACACCCGACCTCTGGGAGTGCCTGCGCTCGCTTCGGGGACGCACCGACGTCCACCGGGTGATCGTGCCCGACACGGACCCGCTGCCCGCGCTCGACGGTGTCCAAGTGCTCGGCGCGGCCACACTGTCCGACGTGGTGGCCTACGCCCACGGCCGCCGCGACGCGCTCACCCCGGCTCCCACCGCCCACTCGTCGCCCGAACGCACGATCCCAACCATCCTCGACGACGTGGTGCTCTCGCCCTGGGTGGCGCGCGGGCTGGCAACGGCAGTCGCAGGCGGACACCACGTCCTGCTCACCGGACCCGACGACGCCGACCGGACCCTGTTCGCACGCATGCTCGCCGCCCTGCTGCCCGCACTGACCGACGAACAGGCACGCACCCTGGCCGAGAACCGACGCCACGACGCCCACGCAGACGGCGTGCCGATCGATCACAACCCGCCCTACCAGGCGCCTGGCCGCGTCGCGTCGTGGTCGGCATTGGCGGGCACCTCCCGTCGGCCCGGAGCGGCACTGCTGGCCACCCACGGCGTGCTGCACCTGACCGACGCCGCACGACGCTCACCCACCCAGTGGGCGGTGATCCGACAGATCATCGACAAACGCGCGGTGTTCCTGGACGTCGACGGCACGCCCACCCGCTTCACCGCCGACCCGCTGCTCGTCCTGTCCTGTGTGGACCTGGCCTCGGAGATGCGGCAGGTGCCGCCGTTCATCTACGACCGAGTCTCCGTCCGGCTGCACGTCACCCACGCCGACCATGAACACCGGCCCGATCCCGACCGGCCCGAGCAGGCCGCGGCGACGCTGCCGGCGCTGGCCAACAGCGTCGCCGCCGCGCGGCTGCGCGCCGCCCGCCGGTGGTCGGCCGCCGGCGTGTCCACCAACTCCGAAATTCCCGAGGACGCCCTGGCCATGAGCAGCGTCTTCCCCCGCGCGTCGTGGGAGCTGCTCGACCGCCACCACAGGGCCGGGCTGCTCAGCCGACGCGGCGTCGCCGAGGTCCGGCGCGTCGCCTGGTCGCTGGCCGACCTCGACGCCTGCGATCACCCCGAAAGCCGGCACGTCGAGCAGGCCATCGCACTACGCCTGCAAAGCCTTTCCCTCACCACCACGTGAACGGGCCCGCGGACCGCCACAACGCACGGCGCACGCCCGCTCATCCGGACACCACCCACTCACAGAGGAACACCGCCATGACCACCGAACCCGACATCGAACCCGTCGCCGACGCCCCGCTGCCGCTACTGCACCGCCGCACCCTGGTCCAGGACACCTCCCAGCAAGCGCCGTGGACGAGCATCGACGAGGTGCTGCGTGTCCTGCGCGACGCCACCCCTCCCACCACCAAGCGCAACACCGACTCCTGGGAGGCCGGTCGGGCACGCACCATCGGCATGATCGGCTCGGCCACCGACCTGCGCCTGTCACCGTCACGACAGCTGCTGTCGTTCACCGCGCGCTCCACCCCCGCCACCCGCCACGGCCGCCGCCACGTCGTCCACGTCGCCACCGCCACCCACGTGCCCACGCTCGCCGACCTCGCCTACGGCCAGGCCGACGCCACCCACGCCGGCCTGGACCTGTCCGCCGAGGCGTTCGCCGACTACGTCGAAACCCTGGAGCATCTGCCCAACACCACCGGCGCCCCGATCAACTGGGGGCGCCCGCCGAAGGAGGTCCTGGAGCAGGTCGCCTCCTGGCGTGACCCGCTGCGTGTCGGGTACGACCCCGCCGAACCGGATCTGGCCGCCGGAGCGCGGGCGCTGCACACCGCGGCGATGCTGCACGCGCTGGCCGCCGCACCGGCCCGCGACGCCGCCTGCCACAGCGTCGTCACCCTCCTGCGCGGCGTCCTGGACGGACCGCTGCCCTGGGTACACGGCCGCAAGCCCGAACCGTTCCTGCACCCGATCAGCGCAGCGCTCGACGAACTCAACGGCGGTCGCAAGACCGGCCGCGCCGATCAGCGCCCCACCGAAACCCGCGTCGAGGACGGCCTCACCACGGCGGTCATCGTCGAAGCGACGCTGACCGCCCTGGGCGGACGGCCCCGCCAAGCCGTCGACGCCCTGCGCCACCGCGCCGAGCAGCTCGACGCCCTCGACGACTGGTACATCCCCGCCGACCGCGCCCGGACGCTGCGTGACTTGGCGTTGCTGCTGGCCGAGCTGTTCTCCCCCGCTCCGACAGAACTGCAACTACTGCGCCGAGTCCGACCTGGCGACGTCATCGCCTTCCTGGCGCAGCCCGCCTGGGGGCGGGAGCTGCGGGTCGTGCAGGTGACCGGCCCGGTGCAGTACCTGGCGCTGGGCACCGTCGGCGGCACCGAACACATCGCCCTCCCCGTCAACGACGTCACCACCCCGCCCGCACGCGGCAGCGGACTGCTCGTCATCGACCCAGCCGACCGCACCTCGCCGATCGAACTGAAGATCATCGACGGTCCGCACTACCCGTTCCTGAAGGCAGGACACGTCGCCACCGACCACTGGGCGATCCTGCCCTCCAGCTTCGCCGGTGCCGACCACGAGGTCATCACCACCGCAATGCTGGCCTCGTCGCACCGCGCCGTGCACGCATTCGACGAGGCCGTTCGTCCCTGACCGCCACAGCCACGATTCGAGGCCGTAGGCACTCCCCTCCATTCGCGACGTCGATGAATCGCGCTGATGGCAGCACAGCGGGCGAGGGCTTCACGTCAAGCGCTCCATGCCCGTTCATCCGGGCGAGACCGGCCTCGCTGCGCTCGGTCGCTACGCGATCCCGCCCGGATGAACGAGCACTGCGCGCATGACGTCCTTCGGACCCTCACCCGCTGTGCCCGCCCGGCCGCGATCCACCGACGTCCCACCGGAGGCACAGATGAGCCAGATCCGCGTTTTCCTGGACTACCCCGGCGTCACCGCCGAACTGCTCAACGACAACGGCGACGGCACTGCCCTGGTGCGCCTCATCGACGTCGGGGACTGGCACTGGGAAGGACCGAGTTCCGGTGACGAGCACATCGTCGAGCTCTCCCGGTGGCCCGAGCAGAAGTCCTGACCACCCCAGCGTGCCAAAGACGGCGACGGCGAGCCGAGCCATGGCCGGGTGACTCGGCCCGCCAAGCCGATCGCAATCCCAACCAGCAAAAGGAAGAGCCGATGCAGCCACCACGCACCTCATCCGCAATCGCGCCACCTCAAACCGAAGTAGGTCGATGGGTGAACTACCACGGATCACTCGACGACCACTGGGGGCGCTACCGAATCGCCTCCGCCGACGACACCCCCGACGGTCTCCGCTACGAGCTCGTCGACGAGCACGACTACATCGCCCTCAACCACGTACGCCGCGAGTCCTTCACCCTCGTCCCAGACGACCCGCCACACCACGTGCACAACCTGCACGACCGCCTCGCGGCCGTCCGGCGCGCGGCCCACCTCAAATACGGCGACGTACTACCCGATCTGTTGGTCAGCTCTCTGCGCAGGCTGCCCGACGTGGTCGCGGCGAACCGGCACGCCGAGGCCGAGCACTACCTGCTGTCGTTGGAAGCCACCGTCGGCTGCATCACCTCCGAGCAGTTCCAGCAGCGCGCCCAGGCGGTCGTCGTCACGGTCGGCGACGACTCGTGGACGCCGTGGCCGCCAGTGCAGACGGCAATTCCCTCCTCTGTCGACGAGGTCCCGGTCGGTGCCGGATGACCACGTCCGATCGCCGCAGCGGAAATCCGTCTCCGAGCGTCGACGCCGTGGTCTACGACCCGGTGGGCACGTTCGGTCAGGTGTTCGCCGGCCCGATGCTCGCCGAGCACCTGGGCGCGCAACTGACCTGCATCGAAGTCAACGTGCTCGCCGGAGTGCTGGAGTTCTCACTGCACGACCGCGCTGCGGCCACGCGCTGGCTCACCGCGCACGGCGAACACTGCGCTGAACCCGCGCTCCACTGACCGCCAGGGCTTCCGACTCCAGCCACGGCTCGCTCCATCTCGATAATTTCCTGAGGTAACCGCCTTGAGCTCCCATGATTCCGAAGCCGACGTTCGCGATACCGAGCCGTTCCGACCCGACGGGGACGGCGGACACGTCACCGACTCGGCGGACTCCGAGACCAGCCTCGCAGATCTTGTCGCCCTCATCAGGCGCTTGGCCGACGCCCGCGACACGTGGGAGACCGCCCGCTACAGCGGCAGGCACGTCGCAGGGGCCGCCGCTTCCCGGGAGATGGCCTCAGCCATCGACGAGGCCCTCGCCGCGTTGACCGCGCGACTGGTCGACGGCGCGGCCGTGCGGCTCACCGTTCCGGAGGTGGAGGCCGACACGTTGCTCACCCACGCGGTGCCGTCACTGGCCGCCCTGTGCCGGGTGCACAACGAGCAGGACTGGTTCACCCCGCACCAGACGATCCTGTCCATCCTTGGCGGCATCGACTTCGCGGTCGAACTCGTGCAGCGCACACGGACGCGTGCAACGAACCCCGCCAGCTCCCGCACCTTTCGCTCGTTGGAGCTGAGGATCGTCGCGCTCCACACGAACCGCCCACCCACGCAGTAAGGCAACAGGCGTGAACAGCCGGTGCGGCAAGCCCGGCACCTGACGCACGCCCCGCGGCAGCGAAGCCACCGGCGACCGTCGCGGTGGCGGGGCACGCCCACGCTGCGTCGGCACCGGACCGGGGGCAAGCCCACGGGACAGGACACCCGCAGGCTTGCCCCCGCATGTCCGGCGCCGACGCCTACGCGAGTGCGCCCCGCCACCACGCGACAGACACCAGCGGCTCACCGAAGCCAATCACCAGCCGGGCAGTCACAGCCATCAACCGTGAAAGACAACCACAACCCATGCGATCGCACCGCTACCAGGTCGGCCTAATCGTGGTCGCCGCCACCAGAGACCAGGTCACCAGCACCATCCACGACACCAAGGCCGCAGACCACCACAGCCGCATCAGCAGTATGCGGTCGAACAACACGCTGCCGGAGTTCCTGCGACGCCGCGCCGAGTTCGCCATCCCCGCCGGGGTTCCCGTCGTCCGCTTCGACACCACCGATGAGGCGGTGTCCTTCGCGTTCCGCACCCAGGGCCCGTCACACCTGGAGTACCTCCCCGCAGGCGTCATACAGGGACCCGACGGCACCCAGGTGCTCTACGACGGCAGGGCGTGGCACGAGCTGGCTGGCTTCCACGTCGGCGACGACGTCTATGCCCTGCTCACCGAACAGGCCGGTATGCGCGTCGAGCGCATAGCCCAGCACGACTGACCACCGGCCCGGACCTGCCGCCGTCCGGTTCCGCTCACGGCCACCCGATCGCGGACGTCCCTCGACGCCCGCACCCCTCCGATCACATCCACCAGGGAGCACGATCATGACGTCCGACTCGACGCCCGACCCGACCACGTCCGCCTACGCACTGGACCTGAGCACCCCGGCCAAGCTGAGCGAGCCCGGCGAGCTGATCGCCGCCTCGCCGCACTTGATCGGCTACTACCCGAGTGACGCACTGCTGATCAACATCATCGTCGACGACCTGATCGAGCTGACGATGTGTGCCGAGCTGCCCGACGACAGCCTCTCCGACAGCCTGGTCGACCAGATCGCCACAGTCGTGGCGCGCCACCCCGGTGCCGCGGTCATCGGTGTGGTCGTCGGCGGCGGCGAACCCGAAGGTCTCTTGCTGCCGCGCACCGCTCTGGTCACCCGGCTGCGACGCACGATCACCGAGTACGACACGTCACTGCACATGTTCTGGACCACAGCGGTCACCGCCGGAGCCCAGTGGCGCGACTACGACAACCCGTTCCACACCGGCGCCCTCCCGGACCCGAAGACCTCCCTGCTCGCGGTGAAGGCCGCGGCGCAGGGCCTGCACGTGTTCGACAGCCGAGACGACCGCCTCGCCGTGGTGCGGCCCGACCCCCAGAACGCTCTGGCCCGTCGGGCGAACATGATCGACCTGCTGCCGGATCAGGACCGTTGGCGATCGGCGCGCGACTCCTACCGTCTGGTGATGCACCAGGTGAGGCGGACCGGCGAACGGTCGGAGGCCCTCTCCGACCAGGACGTCGCCGTCCTGGCGGTGGCCTTGTCCGACCCCATGGTGCGCGACGCGTGCATCGCCACCGCGGCGGGAGAACACGCCCACGCCGCCGAACAGCTGTGGACCGAACTCACCCGAGCGTGCCCGACCCCGGAGTGCGCGGAGCCGGCCGTGTTGCTGGCCCTGTCCGCCTACCTGCGCGGCGACGGCGGGCTCGCCGCCTTGGCGCTCGACCGTGCCGAGACCGCCGTCCCCGGCCACCGACTCGCCGCGCTGCTGGGCACCGCCCTGGACAACCAGATCCCCCCGGACAGCCTGCGCCCCATCGTGGACCACGCGGCCGAGACCGCCGAGCAGCTGGTCATGGCCAACTTCGTCTAACCCGACCGGCCGCGTTCCCCGCATCCGCGACAGCGCACCACCGGACCCATCCTCGCCTCGCACCCGGCTGCCTCGCCCAGGGGTACACCACCGTTGCCACGGAACAGCTCAGGAACGAGACCGCGCTCCAGCCAGTCGAGCAGCCATGAACCACTCAGCCGAGATCCTCGGGGACGGCACAGCCGGCTGACCGCTGCTGCCGGTCACGCAGTTCATCCGCGGCGAGGCCCGCGACATCACCGGCACCCGACATCCAACAGGAAGGGCAGGACTGCCTTGAGCATCGTGAGCACAGCACGATCTCCGGGAACTCATACGAGCGTCTCACCGCGACTGATGCGCGTCGCGCTCGACGCCGCTCGCGACGGTCACCACGTGATCCCGCTGTGGCCGCGCAGCAAAATCCCCAAGGACAAGAGGTGGGAGTCCGCCGCCACCCGCGACCCCGAGCGGATACGCGACATCTGGAGATCGCTGCCCTACAACGTGGGCATCGCCTGTCGCCCCAGCGGCCTGTACGTGCTCGACCTGGACGACGCCCACGGACACGAACCACCACCCGAGTGGGCAGGAGCCAAGCACGGTCGCGACGTCCTGGCGCGCGTGGCCGACGCCGCAGGCCAGCCCTACCCGGCTCACACCTTTACCGTCCGGACCCCGTCCGGCGGGCTGCACCTGTACTTCCGGGCACCCGCCGAACCGGAGCTGCGTAACACGATCGGACGTCTCGGCTGGCGAGTCGACACCCGCGGTGCGGGCGGCTACATCGTGGCCGCCGGATCCGTCAGCACCACCGGCATCTACAAGCCGATGAACCGCGCACCGATCGCGGCACTGCCACCGTGGCTGATTCCCCTGCTGTTGCCGCCCGAGCCACCGAAGCCGCTGCGCTCGACGAGCAGGAGACCACGCCACCCCGACGCCTACCTCGACGCCGTCGTCAACGGTGAAGCCGACAAGGTACGCACAGCACCTCCCGGGCAGCGACACCACACCCTGCTGCGCGCGGCCGGCCGACTCGGTCGGTGGGTGGGCGGTGGCGAGCTCGATGAGCACGAAGCCCGCGCCGTGCTGCACGCCGCCGCCGCCGAGCACGACGGAGTCGAAGGCTGGAGCGTTCGGGAGGCCGAGACGACCATCAGCGACGGGCTCGCCTGGGGCAGAGCCCGACCACGCAGCTTGGCCGATCTCCGCTGACCTGCCGACCATCTCTTGGCAGGTAAAGGGCTTCTCTATGGTCTGCAACCCGACTTCGCGTCCGAGGAGTCGCACACGCGCGTCGGGGGTGCCCCGCGGTTGCGGTGCGCCGCACCGTACAGGGGCAGTGGGTGGGCCGGCACACAACGCCGCCCCACCCACTGCCCCTGTTCCGGCGGACGCACCCCGTAACCGCGGGGCACCCCCGACCCGCAAGAGGGTGCGACACGATGACAATCCGACCGTTCCGACACGACATCACCGCAACGTGAGGTTGTCCCCTTGAACCGGACGCCTTGATCCCAGACAGCGTTCTGGGGGAAGGATGTCCTCCGTGTCAGGTAAGTCGAAGTACCCCGAGCAGTTCCGCAGGGACGCCGTCGAGCTGGCCCGTTCGTCGGACCGGCCGTTGCGGCAGGTCGCCCGTGAGCTGGGCGTGAACCACGAGACGCTGCGCAACTGGGTCCGCACCGCCGAACAGGCCCAGGTCGCTGCGCCGGTGGGCGGTGTGTCGGCCGATGAGCGCCAGGAGCTGCGGGAACTGCGCAAGCGGGTGGCCGAGTTGGAGTTGGAGAAGGACATCCTGCGTAAGGCGGCCGCGTATTTTGCACGGGAGATGGGTCGTTGACCCGCAGCTACCGGTTCATCTCCGAACATCGCGCCGTCTTCGGCGTCACCCGGCTGTGCAGGGTCCTGGGCGTGCGACGCCCCGGGTTCTACGAGTGGCTCGCCGCCGCCCCGACCAGGGCGGAGCGGGCGAAGGCGGACGAGGAGTTGGCCGCCGAGATCGCCGAGGTGCACGCGGGTCACCGGGGCGCCTACGGGCGTCCGCGGATCGTCGTCGCGCTGCGCCGCCGAGGCCGTCGGGTGAACCACAAGCGGGTCGGGCGGGTCATGCGCGAGCGCGGGGTCGTCGGTCTCACCCGCCGACGCCGCAGGTCGCTGACCAGGCCTGATGCAGTCGCGGCGCCGGTACCGGACCTGATCGGCCGCGACTTCACCGCCCCGGCCCCGGGCAGGCGGCTGGTCGGGGACATAACCTACCTGCCCACGCGGGAGGGGTGGCTCTACCTGGCCACGGTGATAGACCTGCACAACCGCGAGGTCGTCGGGCACGCGATGGCCGACCACATGCGCGCCGAGCTGGTCCGCGACGCCCTCGACCTCGCCGTCCGACGCGGCCTGACCGGCGACGGCGCGGCCTTTCACGCCGACCGCGGCTCGCAATACACCTCCGGACTGTTCCGCTCCGCCCTCGCCGGTCACGGCATCCGGCCATCGGTGGGGCGGACCGGGTCGTGCTTCGACAACGCGGTCGCGGAATCGTTCTTCGCCACCCTCAAGACCGAGATCGGCACAACGGTGTGGGACACCCGCGACGACGCCCGCAGGGACGTGTTCGCCTACCTGGGCTACTACAACCACGACCGTCTACATTCGACACTCGGCTACCGCACCCCGCACGAAGCCCGCATCGGCTATCGTCAAGGTCTCACTCTCGTGGCATGAAATCCGGTGTCCGGTCATCGGGGACAACCTCAACGTTCGACCGGTGCAGGCACACGCTACTGCGCTGGGCACGCCGACCAGTGGGCATCAGGGTCTTCCACAACCTCAGCGACCGCGCGATGCTGTCCGGCTACCTGGGGCAGCCGGTCGTCGAGGTCCTCGTCTACCACGAGCCGCCGGCATCGCGCACTCGTGACGTGGACCTGGTCGAGTCGGCTTTCCAGCTGTGCAACGTCGGGGACGACCCCCAGTTCGGCGAGCCCGACCAGCGCGCCATCCGCTACCGCAACCGGGGAAACCGGTCGCTGTCCATCGGCGACATCGTCGCGGTCGACGGACGCTTCTACGCCTGCCAGCGCATCGGGTGGCGCCGCATCACGGCACCGACGCAGGTGCACGAACGCCGTCATGGCACCACGCCACTGCACCACGACCAGCGTCCCGTGCCGGGAACCGATCCGCGGTCACCCGAAGCTCAACACTGACTCCGCCGCTGCACCACTCCGTCTCGGCTGCCGAGCACGCTTGCACGGTCGGACGTGCCGACGCCGCACGCCGGGACACAGTGCGTCCTGACGGCATCCTGCACCACAGTCGCTTCGCCGCGGCATGCCCACCGGACGCCGACGAAAGCAGTCGCCGATCCCGAACACGGCGGCAGCAGCGGCGGTCCACCTACTTCGCGTACCGCTTCCGGAACAGCACCTCCACCTCACGGGCCCCGGCTTCGGCCGGGGCCCGTGGTGCTTGCACGCCGCGTGCAGCCCCGCGCCTCCTCAGCCACTCCTTCGCCTTTCGGGAGTCACACACCGTCATGCCTTTCAACCCCGACACCGGTATCTGGGATAGCACCTACACCGCACCCGCGCCCCACGACCTGCCCGCTGTGCGTCTCTACCTGCGCGAGTTCTTCGCCCAGCCGGAAGCGTTGGCCTTCCACACCCAGATGGTCAAGGAAGGTCGCTTCTCACTCGACCTGATCCGCTCACCCCGTCCGGAGCGGGCGGCGCGGCTCATCCTCGACGGTGAACGCGAACGGCTGGCCGAGGCCGCCCTGTACTGGGTTTCCCCGGAGATGACCCAGGTCGCCACAGCGGCGGCCAGCACGCTGCCTGAAGACCTGCGTATCGACGAGACCCACCAGCCGGCCGAGCAGGGGTTCATCGTCTTCGCGGAACCCATCGGTTCCTACCTCGGGGACGTGCTGGGTGACCGGCGCGTCGACATCGCCGCCGCCTCGTGGGGGCCACTGGTGGGCAAGCCCGATGCCACCGGGGTGACCTTCTACAGCGTCCGCGACCTGGACTACGTCCGCTACTCCCTGACCCGGATCTTCGGCCAGCCACCCAAGCGCGCCGAACTCGACGCCGCGATCAGGACCACCCCTGAGTGGCTGTGGGACAACGAGATCACCCTGCACCACGGCAGCACCATCGCCGACCTTCACCTCATCCAGGAGTTGAGCACGCTCCTGATCGGTCAGGCCGTCGTGCCGTGGCTGAAGGTGCTCTACGCCGCCTGGCTGCTGATGACCCAGCCGGGCATCAGCCAGACCGAGCACGTCACGCCCAACCGCCGCCTCCAGCGCCGCAGTACCCGTGAAGGCATGCGCACCTCCGAGGTCCGCATCGTGCACGTACACCGCCGCCACCGGGACAAGCCCACCGACGACCAGTCGTCCGGCACCGATGAGCGCCGGTACACGGTGCGCTGGCTGGTTCGCGGCCACTGGCGCAACCAACCCCACGGCCCTGGCCGGTCTCTGCGCCGCCTCGTCTGGATCAACCCACAGATCAGAGGCCCCCAGGACAAGCCGCTCAAGACCGGACAGACCGTGAACGTGTGGGACCGACCCACGAACCGGTGAGACATCCCAAGCTCCACGACACCCTCCAGGAGGCACAGCGGTATGCCCCGTTCCCACGTTCCGGCCACGACAGCCTGCGGTGACGAAGTCGTCGTACTGCACGACCGGCCGGTCGACTTCCACGGCCTCGCCCGCGAGTACGTCCATCCGGACCGGCGGGTGGTACAGGTGCCCGACCGCATCTGGCCCGCCGAACGTCCCGAAGTCTGCACCGATGACTCACCGACCGGCGTGTGGTTCGACCGCCACGGCCGCCCAGTCGACTCCGACGCATCGGATCTCGCCGCAGGAGTCTTCCTGCTGTGTCCCGGCTGCGGCCTGGACAACACGTAGGCGCCGCCCGCCGACACCGAATGCAACTGCCGCTCACACCCGACGTCGAAAGCGGCCCGGCTCAACACGTCCGTCCGAGCTGGAGAACCACCTCACACGACAGCGCCTCGGCTCCTGCAACAGCACGGGGCCAGTACCCGCCGGCCGCACCCAGCTTCCACCGGTGTGGCTGCCCCAGCGGACAGCCACACGGATCATTCACCGAAGGGACCTCACGCCATGGACAACTCGGTCACGGAGTTGACAGCCAGGATCCAGCAGCTGCTCGCCACCGCCTCTGGCCACGATTCAGCCGTCGAGCCGCCCAGCCCGAACGCGGCTACCGTCACCTCAGAGCCACGGCCGCGCTCCCGGCTCGGCATGTTCTGCCACGCCGACCAGCTGCACTTCCTCACCCTGCCCGGTAGTCGAGACGAACTCGCCCAGCTGCCGATCGGGCTGGTCGGCGATCCCCACGCCGACCGCATCCACGTCGTCCGCGGCATCGACTTCTGGATCGGCGACCGCAGCCTGCGCAATCACCTACCCAACCCTGCCGCCACCATTGTGCTCAACGACCTGCTCGACGACATCATCATCGGCGCCTACGCCGCCGGAGACGACGACCGCGCCTTCGTCCGCCGACTGCTTGCCGCGGACAGGCCGCGAATCTCCGGACCGTGCCTGCTCCTGGGACGGGACGAGACGACGGACACCACCACGGGACTACCAGAGGAATTCCTCGACTGGTTGCAGCGCAAGGCAACCCAGGCCGTGGTCGGCCTGGTCGAGACGTTGGCTGCGGACGATGGAACACATGCCAGCGAGTAGCCCGCGGTGTTCCGCCCACCGCACCGGGGAACGGGCGGACGATCTTAAGGGCTTGCCGCTGTGGTGACTGTGACCGGCAGGAACATCCGCCACTCGGACGCCCCGGCGGAAGAGGTGGCCGATCCGGAGAACCTCGGGACAGATGTCGAGGGCGTGCCTGGCCGAAGCCAGGCACGCCCCGTGTCACCCGCGGAAGCCCGAAGGCTTACCACCGCCAGGCAGTGGCTCGACCAAGACCACGGGGACAACGCATCAGGACGACACAGGCTCCTAAGGGCCTATCCCGATGCGCTACGCGGTTCAGTGTAGCGACCCAATGGATCGTCACCACAGCCCTGGTGCCTCAAGGCACCATCACGCTCTCAAGAGGCTCTGAACTGGCGTTTTGCCATATCCCCAGTTGCATACGCGACCAAGTGAAAGCCGTCTCGGAACCGCGCGTCGCCATCGCCCCCCTCGTGCCTTGAGGCTGCCATGTCGCTCCGACCGCATCAAGGCACCCAAAAATAATTCTTCTCCGCAAGCTCCGAACAATTATTTTTGGGGCCCACCTTGACCCGGTCTACGCGACACGAAACCGGCACTACGCGAGGGGGGCGGGAGAAAAAGGGTTAGCCACCATTCCCACCGGTCTCCTCAATGCGTGCGGCTCACGTTTGTTGAAGCAAAAGCGCAGGTCAGAGCACCCACCTGACACGGTAACGTTTCAACAACGAGAATGGTCTGCGCATTTCTTTGTCTTGCGAACCGCAACCATGACGGATAGGATTAAAACCGTAAGAAATACCGGGAAGACCAAGCCCGGTGGACACAAATTCCTAACCCGAGGTTATTCATGTCGCAGCTCGGTTCCGTCCCCGCAGCGCTCGCCGATGTCGCTTCCCTGGTCAGGGCCGGTGATCTGGCCGCCGCCAAGCGTCGTGTTCGCACCGTGGTCAACAACACCGACCCCGAGACGCTGGCCTTGATGGGCAAGTGCGCCGCCACGCTGAGCAGCTACCCCTACGGCATCGCGATTGCGAAGCTGCGCAACGCGTGGCAGCGCACCACCAGCCCTGAACACCGCGCCGTCATCGCCGCCTGTGTCCCCGACCAGGACCCCGGCCTCTACCGCCCGCACACCGACACCGCCGACGCGCCCCGCTACGGTCACGG
Organism: Saccharothrix sp. DSM 118769; assembly: GCF_052936295.1. Classification (NCBI taxonomy): domain Bacteria; kingdom Bacillati; phylum Actinomycetota; class Actinomycetes; order Pseudonocardiales; family Pseudonocardiaceae; genus Saccharothrix; species Saccharothrix sp. DSM 118769. Next base: position 6,142,864 of record NZ_CP193627.1, read on the forward strand.
CAACTACCAGGCCCCCCGCAACAGCAGCACCCGCAACGACCGCAGCGCCCGCCGCACCGTGCCCCAGCAGCGCCAGCACGCCCGCGCACAGGAAGACTCGCCCGTCGTCACCCAGTACATGACCACACGCGCCGGAGTGGACGACGCCCCCTCGCCCGCAGCACGCCCCATCGCGTACGAACTGGACTATGACAAGGCCGCTGTTGCCGACCTACGCACCCGCCCGTGCGTGTGGTGCGCAGGGGAACGCGCGGTTGCCGACATTCGTACCGAACGCGTCGAAGCCGGACACGGTGACGACGGGCTGTGCACCGAGTGCCGTTCGCTCGACCGCCCCGGCATCCCCGAGCTGTCCACCGGCCACACCTACGCCGACGCCATCCGCGCCCGATGCGCCTACCACGTCACGCACAACGGCATGCCCACCGTGCGCGCCGAGTGGCGACGCGCCATGCGGAACCACCGCCGCCTTACGGCCATCACGATTGAAGAGTGGGTGAAGGGCTACCAGGATCGGCAGGGCACCGTCACCGTTGCCGAGGGCGTGCCCTGCTGCGCTCACTGTGACGCGAACCTGAACAACACCCCCAACCCCCTCGACGTACCGAACCAGCACGACGAGCGCAACGCGCCGCATGACCCGCGCTACTGCTCCCGAGCGTGCGCCGACGCCGCCACCGCCCCCGAGGACACTCCCGAACTCCAGCCGCAGCGCGAGCAGGAACAGGAGTCCGAGCCGCAGCCCGACGCGGAACCGGACTCGAATCCCGAGCCGCAGCCGGAGCGCGTCCCCACGGTGGACGGTGGTCCGTGTGGGACGTGCGGAGAGGTGAAGCAGGTCCGGCAGGGTTTGTGCCTCGACTGCCGGCGGTTGGAGCAGGAGACCGCCCAGCAGCAGGCCGAACCGGTGGCCGCGTGAGCCAGTGAGCCGCCGGCGGACGGGGGCGACCCGTCCGCCGGCCCCGGCGGTGACGGGGTGGCCGGCATCGAGCCGCCCACCCCGTCAACAACTGGCCCCACCCACCCACCCACCCCCGACCGCCTCACGGCGACATCGAACCCGCCTGCGGCGGGTACTCACCCCCGCCTACCTCCACGCCTCCCGCACCAATGCGGTGCCCCCCGCCGACCGCACGAGCACTCCCGAGACCGTCATCGCCCGACGGCTCCACGTCGGTCGACACGAGTCGGCCGGAATCGCCCACCACGTCCGGCTCACTATCGACACCCACCTCGGTGACATCCTCACCGTCGCCGCCCGCACCATCGGTTTCCTCGTCCGACTCGTCCGACCCACCACCAGACGAGGCCGACCGCGCCAAACGCACCAGCGAAGCGACCATCTGATCGGACATCCCGGTGTAGCGCGCCAACTCCACCTCGTCGAACACCTCCAGCGCCGCCGTCACCGTCTCCGCCAGACCCACCCGAGCCATCTGCTTCTTCGCCCGCTCAGCCTCGATGTCCTCCCCGAGCTGCTCGCGCAACGCAGCAACCCGCTCACGGTGCCGCTTCCGCAGTCCCGTGATCCGCTCGTCGCTGCCGCGCTCCACATCCTCGGCCGCCTCAGCGGCCCGCACGACATCCCGGATCGCCGTCGTCCGCAGTCGCGCCCGCCGCCTGTCCTCCTCCGCCACCTGCCGAGCGATGTCCTTCGCCGACACAGCCATGCCCCCGACCTCCAGTCACAAAGTCCCCCTGGGAGCACCACCACCGTAAACGCCGATTCCCCACAATTCCAGAAGAAAGCGCGCTTGCCACAGCAGCACAGACACGGCCACGGCACCCCCGACCGCGTCTGTCCTTTGAGTACTTTTCGCTCAACGAAAAGTCGGCACCGACCCACCAACTACCGACAAGCCATTACAAGATCAACAAATTTGCACTATGGTATCCACGAGGTTTCCGCATCGGGCAACGCCCCGGGTGTAGTCATCTCGGCCCCCACGCAAGAGCCGAAGAGGCGACAGGTCGCGCAGCGACGTCGCCGAAGCACCGCGTGGGGAGGTAGTCGCTTGGCCTACGTCAAGCCCATCGGCTTCAACCCTGTGGAGATCGACTACCGCCTCGGCGAACTCGACTCGTGCAGCGGCGCCGACCGCGAACGACCACTCTCGACACACCCGCAAGGCAGTCCTTCGGCGCTGCTGTGGATCGGCCAAGGGCTGCGCGAAGTCGGCATCACGCCACTGAGCCCGTTGACCCGCGACCAGTTCCCCCGGGCACGGGCCCTCGCCTCGGGACGCCACCCGCACACCGGCGAAGTGCTGGTGGAACCCAAGAAGGCCGTCCCCGAGGACGCCAAGCTGCCGATCTCGCCACTGGTCCGCGCCGTGCACGGCATAGCCACCCAAGTCGGGGTGCCGGTGTCGGAGGTGCTCGCGGAGCGCAAGCTGCGCGACATGTTCGCCACCGTAGAACGAGTGTGGCGTGCCGACGGCGAGACCGCGCGCCTGCGCGCCGACCACGCCGGTCTCCTCCTCGACGCGGTCGGACTGGCACCGGACGAGGTGTGGCAGCCCGGAGCCTTCGCACGAGCGACGGCGAACCTGTTCACCGTCGTCCAGACCACCGGCCGCAACGGCAAGCCGCGCAACAAGCGCGTCCCGCGGCGGGTCGTCACCGGCAACGCCGCCTACGACCTCACCGTGGACATCCCCAAGGGCGACTCGGTGTTCCTGGCCATCGCCACCCCGGAGCTTGCCGCGCAGGCGGAGCCGATGTACCTCCAGCAGGTGCTGCGCACCTTCGACTGGCTCGAAACCCGCACCGCCTACGGCATGCGCGGCAAACACGGCCAAGGCAAGACCGCCGCCACCGTCCCGGGAACGGGTTTCCTGGGCTGGGCGATGGTCGAACGCACCGCCCGGCCCGTCGAGGGCATGCCCATCGGTGATCCGCACTGGCACGTCCACCTCACGCTGGCCAACATGACCCGCGGTATCGAGGACGGCAAGTGGAGCACCATCGCCGCCGGCGGCCGCGACCTCATCCGCCACGCCCCGGTGGTGCAGCACATGGTGCACGCGCTGATCCGCTACCAGATGACCACCCGGTTCGGCGTGCGCTACCGCCGCAGCGAACGCACCGGACGCTGGGAGATCGCAGGCATCCCCGATGCCACACTGCGGCAGTTCAGCAAGCGCAACACCGACATCCGCGCCCTGCTCACCCATCTGGGACACGACCCGCAGACCGCGACCCGGGTCCAGCAGGACCTCGCCGCCCGCCTGACCCGCCGCCCCAAGCACACACCGGGACGGGCACGAGGGGACTACATCGACGCTCTGGACGCCACTCTCCAGGACATCTGGCAAGGGCAGGAACTGGCCGCCGGACGCGACCCCGCCGAGCAACTGCGGCGTGTCCTCGCGGGCGGTTACCTACCCGAAGACGGCGGGCAGCCCGAACCCGAGCCGGTCGTCACCGCCGAGACCATCGCGCGCCAACTGCTCGACCCGGCTGTCGGGCTGACTTCCCACAGCCGACGCTTCACCCGCGCCGACGCCCTGCGCCACGTCGCCGACGCGATGCCCGGCGGCTACGAATCTTCCGAGGAGATCGAGGCCATGACCGACCGGGTCCTGGCGCACCTGGACTTCGTCCGGCTGCCCCAAGGCGCGGAGCTGGTGCACGGGGTGGGCGCGAAGCGGTCCCTGGCCGCGCAGCACATGGCCAACGCCGAGCAGTTCACCACCACCGACGTCGTCGACGCCGAGAAGATCATCCTGCGCGCCGCGAAGGCCAGCCACCCCGACCAGTCGCCGGTCCGCGTCACCGACCCGGACCTGGTGCAGATGGCCCTGGACACCGTCGAGGCAGGCCAGGGCTACCCGCTCTCCGACGAGCAGCGCACCGCCGTGACCCGCCTGGCCACCGACGGCCGCCTGATCGACACCGTCAACGGCGCCCCCGGCACCGGCAAGACCACCCTGCTGCGCGCCCTGCGCACGGTCCTGGAGGCAGCCGGGTACGTGATTCAGGGGGCGGCCAGCGCCGCCGTCGCCGCCCGCAACCTCCAAGCTGAATCCGGCATCCCCTCCAAGACGCTGACCTCGCTGCTGAGCACCGTCAAGGACCCGGACAGCACGGTGCTCCTCGGCGTCGACGTGCTCGTGGTCGACGAAGCCAACCTCACCGACGACCGCGACCGGGCCCGGCTCTATCAGCGAGCAGCCCAGACCGGCACCCGTGTCATCGAGATCGGCGACAAGCTCCAGCTGCGCGGCGTCGGCGCGGGCTCGTTGTTCGGGCACGTCCACCGCCTGGTCGACGGCCCGGAACTGGTCGACAACCGGCGGCAGCGCGACGAGGACGAACGCGAGGCCATCGCGCTGTGGCGCGAGGGCCGCTACAGCGAGGCCCTCGCGATCTGGATGCTCAACAACCGGCTGGTGGCCACCGACACCACCTCCGAAGCGACCGCCGCCATGCTCGCCGGCTGGGCGCGGATGCGCGTCGGAGCACCCGATCCGCACACCGAGATCCGCGGTCTGGTCATGCTCAGCGCCACCCGCGACATGGTCGACCGGCTCAACCACGGCGCTCAGGCCCTGCGCCTGGCCGACGGCGAACTCGGCCCCGGCCGCACCTACGCCTCGCGCAGGGGTGGCGAGATCCGCTTCCACGTCGGCGATCACGTGCTGATGCGCATCAACGCCGTACAGCGGCGGACGCTGGCCGACACCGATGTCCTCAACGGCTACCGTGCCGTCGTCACCGCCATCGCCGACGACGGCACCCTCACCGTCGAATGGCAGGAGGACGCCGCCGACGGCCGCACCACCCGCCTGGGCAGACTCACCCCGGAGTACATCGCCCGCGGCGGGGTCTCCCTCGGCTACGCCATGACCGTGCACAAGTCCGAAGGGCTGACCGTCGGAGATCAGTGGCGCGGACCCGACGGCGAGTGGTCCGGCGGCACGGTGCTGTTCCACGCCGCCGGAGCAGACAACCCCGCCGCCCACGTCGCCACCAGCCGCCACCGCAGCGCGGTCCACCTCTTCGCCCCACTCGACGCCCTCGACACCGAACGCGAAGCCACCGATCGGCCCGAACCGCGCACCCGCGCGGAGCGAATGGAACGCGCCGTCGAGAAGCTCGCCCGACGCGCCCGCGCCACCGAAACCTCACCCGACGACGTCCCCGTCGTCGTCCAACTCGGGCTTGCCGAGTTCCGCGACCTCACCGACGCCCAGACCCGCGAGCAGCACGCCCGCGACGCCGAAGCAGCCGAACGCGAAGCCGTCCGCCGCCGTGAGGAGCGCGCCGAGCACAGCGCCGAAGCCAAGCAGGCACGCGCCGAACGCGCACAGCGGGACCAGCGATCGCGTGACCGTGCGGCGACGCTGCTACGCGAGGTGTGGCGCCACGAGCCCGACCTGGTGGAGCGCCTTATCTCCGCCGCCGCGTTCACCACCGTGGTCCGAAGCCTGGCCGAGGTCGAGAACTCGGCACTCGACGTGCGCGAGGTGCTGGCCCGGGTACCGCTGCGCACCGTCGCCTCCGACGCGGTTACCGACCCCGCGGCGTTCACCGCGTGGGCCGTGCGCGACGCCGCCGAACGCCTCGCCGACGGCCGCGTCGACGCCGCACACGAGCAGGCCGAACGCCGACACCAGTGGCAACTCATGCGCGACCAGGTCGCCGACCTGGTGCGCGAGACCTGGACCGCACGCCCCGAACTGGCCGAAGCGGTCATCACCAGCTCCACGTTCGACGCCGTCGTCCGCCAACTCGACCGGCAAGCCGTCGGCGGACTGGACGCCCGCACCCTGCTGGCACGCGTCCCGCTGGCCAAGGTCGGCCACGACAACGTCGAGGACCCGGCCCGCCTCACCGCCTACTTCATCAAGCGCACCGCCGGCGCCCACCAGTGGGAGGCCGACAAGGCGCAGCGGGGCAGCGACCGGGCAGCTGCGGAGCGCCACCGCCGACGCATCGCCCTCGAACACCTGCGTCAGGCGTGGCCCGACCATCCCGAGGTCGTCGACCTCGTCGCCGGTGGGCACGCGTTCGGCGCACTGGCGCAGCGGATCGAGCAAGCCATCGAAGCCGGTGTCGACGTGCACGCCGCGCTGCGTCAGATCTCGCCCACCGAGGTCAGCGGCAGGAGGGTTAAGAACCCCTCGGCGTTGGCCACCGCCGCCTTCCAGCGCGCTGCACAGCAGCAGACCGAACCTGCCGAGACCACTGCGGGTGCTTCCGCCCGCCAGCCGGAAACTCGACAGCCCGAAGCGCGGAGGGCACGGCACTGGGCGCAGCGCGAACACGGCCGTCACGACGACGAGCACCTCCGTCGCCTGCTCGCGGACGGGCAACAGCGCCTCGCCACCCTCGACCGCGCTCTCAACGAAGCGCGCCGGCAGGCCGACGAACTGCGGATCGAGGTCGACGCCCAGGCCGGTCCGGCCGTGCGGGCGCTCGACGAGCACCTACACCGGCTCCGCGAGCAGGCCGAGCTGGTGCGTCAAGCCGACGACCTCGAAACACGCTGGCGCGCGGCCTTGGATCGCGCGGAGAACGCAGCGGCCGACCGCGCCCACGCGCAACACACCCTCGACACCCTCGGCCCGCTGGCCCGCACACGCCGCGCCGAGCTATCCAAGCAGGTCGAACGCCACATCGAGATGGAGGAACAGGCACAGGGGCACGCCCGTGACCTGGCTGCTCAAGCGGCCCGACTGCACGAGCGCACCGGGCCACCCGAGCAACGCCACCACACCCTCGTTCGTGCCAACGCTGCCGAGAAAGACCACGAACACGCACGTCCCAGAGCCCACCAGCGCGACCTCGACGCCCTCACCATCGCGCAGGACCGCGCCGAACGCCTCGCCGCCGAACACCACCACCTCACCAGGCGCATCGACGGCCTGCGCAACGAAGTCGAGCTGCGCGCGAATCAGCCCAAGGACGTCCGCGATCGGGAACGACAGGAACGTCACACGGAACTGGTCCCCGCGCACGATCGAGCCAGCCGCGCACTGGAGCCGGCCGCCGATCACCAACCTCACCTCGACGACCCCGAACCGCCACAACCAGGCCGTGAGATCGAACCCCATCCCGGTGACCAGTAACAGGCAAACAGACAGCGCACTCCGCTCACGACGAGCGGGTCGCGGTGAGGTGTCGCCGATGATGCCCGTCTCTCTGTGGAGCGGGTTCGAGCGGTCGGGTGAACTTCGCCAGCGCTGGCCGGTATCAGGTGACCGCGGTGCGACGCTGCGACTTGCCGACCAGGCCGAGGAGGTGTTCGAGGTGGTGGCACCCGAGCCGCAGCAGTCCCAAGAGCCTGATGCGTCCCGCGCACGACACGGACTTGAGGTGCATAACACGGCATCAGGTCATGCGGGCGGCGTAGTGCAAGCCGGCGCAATTCACGGCGATGTGCACCTGCACGCGGCACCTTCTCCACCGGCGCGGGTGATACCGCGGCAGCTGCCCGCCGCGCCCGGGCTGTTCGCTGGGCGGGCAGCAGACCTGATCGAGCTGGACCATGCTTTGACCACCGCCGCACCGATTAGCGCGGGCACCGCCCTGCCGGGACCGACCTGCACCGAACTACCCGTCGTAGGTGCGACGGTGATGGTCTCGGCGATCGGCGGAGCGGGAGGAATCGGCAAGACCTGGTTGGCGTTGGCCTGGGCGCACCGCAACCTGCACCGCTTTCCCGACGGTCAGTTATTCGTGGATCTGCGGGGGTTCAGTCCTGCGAGCGACCCGGTAGCCCCGGCGGCGGCGGTGCGCGGGTTCCTTGACGCCCTCGGCGTCGATCCCAGACGCATCCCACCGGACCTGGACGCGCAGGCTGCGTTGTACCGGAGCCTGGTCGCGGGCAGGCGGATGCTGGTCGTGCTGGACAACGCGGCAACCGCCGATCAGGTCGTTCCGCTGCTGCCTGGCAGCCCGACCTGCACCGTGCTGGTCACCGGCCGCCACCGGCTCGCCTCCCTGATCGACCGGCACGGCGTCCGTCACCTCACCCTGGGTGTCCTCACCAAGGACGAGGCACACGCCCTGCTGGCCACGCGCGTCGGCAGCGACCGCGTTGCCGCCGAACCCGACGCCGTCGAGGATCTGATCGAGTTGTGCGGAGGCTACCCGCTGGCCCTGTCGATCACCGCCCGCATCGCCGCCACCCGCCCCGCCATTCCCCTTGCCGAGACCGCCGCGGAACTGCGCGAACTGGGACTTGAGACACTCGACCACGACACCGACCCCGCAGCGAGCCTGCCCAAGGTGCTGTCCTGGTCCCTACGCCAACTCACCGACACGCAGCGCGCCGTGTTCGGGCTGTTGGGCATCGCTCCCGGAACCGACACCACCCTGCCGGCCGTGGTCTCCCTCACCGGCTTGTCCCCGGCCCGCGCGCGAAAGGCCCTCTCTGCTCTGGAGGAGGCGTCTCTGATTGAACGACGGCCGCGTGGCCGGTACGCGATGCACGACCTGGTCCGCGACTACGCGGCCACCACTGCCCACGGCCTGCCCGACAACGTACGAGAGACAGCCCTGGTACGGGTGGTGGACTTCCACCTGCACACTGCCCGCACCGCCGACCGCCTCCTCGCTCCCCACCGCCAGCCCGTACGGCCCGACCCACCCACGCCCGGCGTCCGCCCGCACCCGCTGCCCGACGCCGCAGCCGCGACGGCCTGGCTGGAGGCCGAACACGCCACCCTCCTCGCCGCCCAAAGCACCGCAGTCGCCCTTGGTCACCACCACATCGTCTGGCACTTCGCCTGGACGCTGGAGACTTTCTTCCGCCGGCGGGGGCATCTGCGCGATGCGCTCGCCTCGTGGCGGATGGCGCTGGACGCCGCCGAACACCTGTCCGAGCCCACCACCCGCAGTCGCACTCACCGACTCCTCGGCAATGTCTGCTCGCTGTTGGGCCTGCACGAGGAGGCCGCCGGACACCTCAACCGCGCCCTCGACCAAGCCGTGCGCCACCGCGATCCCACCGAACAGGCACACACCCACCAGATGCTCGCACTCGCCTGGGAACGGCGAGGGGACGACCGGCAGGCTCTCAACCACGCCCGACACGCCCTCGCTCTCCATCGCACCCTCGGCCATCCGGTGCGGGAAGCCATCGCGCTCAATGCGGTGGGCTGGTACGCCGCGCGCCTGGGCGACTTCGACACCGCCCGCGACCACTGCGGCGCCGCCCTTACGCTGCTGCGACACCAACATGACCTCGAAGTCGAGGCGTCCGTCCTGGACAGCCTGGGGTTCATCGCCCACCGCACCGGAGACCACCAACAGGCCCTCGATCATTACCGAGAGGCCCTCACCCTGTTCCGCACTCTCGACAACACCTACCTGATCGCAGACACCCTTGACAACCTCGGTCATCCCCACGCCGCTCTCGGACACGATCAGGTCCGCGTGGTCTGGCGGGAGGCACTGGAGCTGTACCGGAAACAAAGCCGAGACACCGACGCCCAACGCGTCCAACGGCAACTCGACGAACTGAACGAGACCAATCGAGACGGTCCAGATTATCCGCTCGCCGATGTTCTTGGCAGAAATGACCATCGCGGAGGCAGGTTCCGATGATGCTGCTGTGGCTCAGTGGTCCGTGGTCAACCTCGCTGACACCTGCGGAAGTGCCTGCCACCCTCGGGCCTGTTGAGTGATGCCCTCTGCTCGACGATGCGGTCAGCGGTAGCCGGCTGACTGGATGCCTGATGCAGGTGACGACGCATTCATCGATCCGTTGTCGGCGGTGAAACCGAACGAGAAGTGCAACGCGGTGTTTCCCCCGCCGACATCCACAAGCTGACGATCGACTGGACGAAAGGTCTCGCCAGGGCTGGTGCGCCAGGAGGCGGGATGCTCGCCCGCCCGGCAGCTGGCAGGGTCGCTGCCCAGCAGGTGATCGAGTCGCGACCGGAAGCCGGGCAGGTAGCGCAGGTGATAGTCGCCTGCCATCAGAGGTGTGGTTCGGCGGTCGTGGTGGCTGTCGTAGTAGACCCAGACCATGACGGCGAGGTCGTGGGCGAGGCCGGGGTGCTGGGGCCAGCAGTCGGGGATGAGTTCGCGACTGGACACCGCGTGCACCAGGTTGTAGTCGGCCACCCACCGCCGCACGGTCCGTCGCAGCGCCGCGGCCTCCTCGTGCGACAGGGCCGCCCACGTCCACGGCGTGCGTCGCACCGCAGCGGGTTCGTCGTCCAGCAGGGCCAGCAACACCGCCACGTCCTGCTCGGCAGACGGTTCGAGGGTTGTCGAGGCGGGATCCGTCGGGTAGCCGGTCACGGCTGGGTGCCTCCGGGTTGGTTGAAGGTGGCTCGTGCGTCGGCTGCGTCCTTGGCTGCTCGGGCGCGGCTGTGTTCACGGCTGCGTGCTTCGCGCACGATCGCGTCGACGGCGTCGACCTCGCGGTGGATGCGGCGGTGCAGCCGGCGGCGTTGGTGGATCGTGGGTGCGGAGGCGATGAACAGGCCACTGCCGCGTGGGGCGACGACGGCGTGGCCGTCGGCCAGGCGCTGCTGCTCGGAGACCGGGAGGCTGTCCACGCGGGTGACCTGGTCGCCGCCCCGTTCACGGGCCCGCTCGACGAGGGCTGCGTTGCCGGCTCTGGTGGTCAGTTCGGGGGCGACGGTCATGTCCAGTCCGCCGACGATGGTGACGCTGGCCGAGGCGCGCAGGCCGTCGGCTTGGGCGCCGTAGAGTTCGTCTTCCTGGCTGCTGCTCTGCACCGAGTAGAGGTAGTGGATGCCGTGTTTGCGCATGGTGTTGCCGACGTAGGGCAGGTTGGGCACCACGACGCTGTGCCGCAACTCGTCGAGGACCGCGACGAACGGCACGGGCATCCTGCCCCCAGGATGGCTGAGTGCCGCTGTGCGGGCGGCGATGAACATCTCTGCGGTGAACAACGACAGCAGCGGGCGTACCCGGTGGACGCGGTCGGGGTCGGCCAGTACGTAGACGGTGCCGCCCTTGCGGACGAACCCGGCCATGTCGAATGACTGGCCTGAATCGACGTCGCAGAACGCGCGGCCTTCGCTGCTGATCAACGCGTTGATGGTGAGCGCGAGGTAGCGCTCGACACCGGAGGTGGTGCGGTCGGATCGGGTGCTCAGGTGGGTGGTCAGCGCGAGCAGGGCGGTGCGGTCGGCGTGCGGGTGCTCGGCCAGTACCCGGCGTGGGGTGGTGTGCTGGGTGTCGGACAGCCACTGGATGATCTCGTCGAGGCCGTAGCCGCCCAGCGCCGCCGCATAGAGCCAGGCGGCCAGGACCTCGCTGGCGGAGTTGCGGAAGAACACGTCGTCCTCGCTGCCGCGTCGTTGGGTGCCCGCGGTGTCGGAGCCGGCGACCAGGGCGTGGGCGCGTCGGGTGGCCACGGCGAAGTCCGCACAACCGTCGATCGGGTTCCACCGCACCTGCGGAAATCCGGCGGTGAACCGGTGGGCCGGGTCGGAGAAGTCCGCTGCTGCGACCGGGTACTCGCGCATCCGCCGGTGGCGCGGCAGCCATCGCAGCGGTGCCCGCATCGGGCGTGCGGGGCGGTGGCGGCGGGCCAGCACGGTGTGGGTGAACACCGCGGGTTCGATGCTGAGCACCAGTGCCGCGCCGGGCAGGTCGCGGATGATCGGGATCAGCACGCGCAGGGTTTTGCCCCAGCCGGTGCGGCCGAGGATGCGGATGTTGTGCTCGAAGTGCGCCCACAGCGGCACCCACGGTGCCCATGGGCGCAGTGGTCGGCCCAGTCGGTAGCCGAACGCGGTGGTGGGCATGGTCAGGCGGGTCCACCATCGGCTTCGTGGCCAGGTCACAGAGCCTTTGCGGCGGGCCTGTCGGCGGCCGAGCGTGCGCCGCACCTCGCGGGTGCTGGCCAGTCCTTCGCGGCGGTATCCGGCCACGGGTGCGACCACGAACGCGAGCCACGCGGCCCATAGCGGCAGGGCGACGGTGAACGCCCACAGCGGGCGCACCGGCCACCGGATGGTGACCGGCCACCGCGATCCGTTCTCGTCCGGCGTCGTGGTCGGGTCCGTAGCCGGGATGCCCGTTGTCGACGTCGCGGTCGGGTCGGGGCTGGCGTTTGAGGACTGGGGCAGGTAGGTCGGCAGGCCCAGAAGTCCGCCGTCACCGCCCGTCGGCGAGTGCAGTTGGAGCCGGGGTGGGCGCCATCCCTGCCCGTCGACCACGGAGAGCAGCCCTGCGGCCAACCACACGGCCGCGATCGCACCGGTCAGGGCGAGCAGCAGACCTGCCGCACGGCGCCGGCGTTGTTCCAGCGTGGTGCGGTGCCTTCCGGGGATCACCATGCGCGCACCGCGGACGAGTCGAATCCCGTGACGCGGGTGCGCACGAGGCTGACTTTGACGACGTCGCCGCTCTGGGGTGCCTCGACCATGTAGTGGACGCCGTTGAGCGTGCCCAGGTAGAGCGCCACGTGGGTGGCCGGGCGTCCCCAGAACAGCATGTCTCCGGGTTGAGCTTGCTCCCAGGGCAGGGAGCGGCCGAACTGCTGCTGATGCTGGGAGACCCGTGGCAGGGTGACGCCGATCTGGGCGAAGGCGTAGACCATCAGGCCGGAGCAGTCGAAGCCGACGTTCTCGAAGTCGCCGTGGGCGTCGGCGACGCCGCCGTCGCGGATGCCGACGGTGGGGCCGCCTGCGTTGCCGCCGCCCCAGGAGTAGCGGGTGCCCAGGTAGCTCAGCGCCGAGGCCACGACCGTGGTGACTCGTTCGTTGGGCATGGTGAGGGTGCCGAGGATCCCGGCTTCGGCGGGCAAAGTGATGGTGGTGCCACTGACCATGACGCGGATCGGTCCCGAGCCGCCGCCCGGCGCGCAGACGATGCCGCCACCGGTGCCGCCTTGCGCGGGGGTGCCGTCGTAGAGCTGGGCGGCCAGCGCGGTGGCCCACCCGTCCCACCGGGCATACCAGGAGCCTCCGGCACCGGATGCCTGCACTGTCTGCGCCGCGTCGGCCAGCGCGACGGTCGGGTCGTTGTAATTCGGAACGCGGGCCAACAGCTGCTCGTAGAACGCGCGAGAGGTGTCAGCCGGGTCGGCCCGGTTGACGTTCGCGTACAGCTCGCCCTGCTGCTGGAACAACCCGAGGCTGCGTCCGGAGACCGCGTCGGGGTTCAGGGTGGATTCCTGCATGGCCGTGGCCAGGGCGATCGCGGTGCCGCGCCGGGTGATGCCGAGTCCCTTGCCGACGGCGACGATGGTGCGGGCGACCGCCATCTGGTCGGCGCTCAGGGTGGCCTGCTGCTGCCCACCGGGAGCGGTTGCCTGCCCGGTTGGTTGGTCGGCCGGCGGGGCGGTGACCGTGCAGCCGCCACGTGGTGGGGCCGCTGTCGCCTCTTGGGCGCCGGTGCTGAGCAGCGCGACCAGCAGCAGCACGCTGAACAGGGCGGCTGCGCCGCCGAGGATGCCTTTGACCATCGCCCTCAGCCGCCCACGGCGGCCAAGTCGACCCGCCAGGTGCCGTCGCCCTGCCGCAACATGACCCGGGTGGAGGAGACCGACTCCACGTACCGAGTGCCCCCAGCGGTGGTGACAACCCGGTCGGCGGTCACCCGCACCACGACCCGCTCCGAGGTTCGGGGCGCGCTGGGCACGATCTGAGCGACCGGCGCGGAGCAGGTCCCGGACTCCCCGGCGGCGGTGGCCTGTTGCCAACTGTGCGCGGCGCGGTCATCGCCCGCGGGGTCGAACAGCGACCACGCGTCAGCGGTCATTATCGTTCGGGCTCGCTTTTCGGCGTCACCGAACTGGTCGTGGGTGGTGGTGAAGGGGCACCAGCGGGCCAGCCACGCACGTGCTGCGCTCTCCGGACCGGCCAGTTCCTGACGTGCCGGTGGTCCTTCGGGAGCGGCGGCGGCGACGATCGTCGCCGGATCCGTCCCGGTCCGGGGTTGGACCACTGTCGGTGCGACCCCCGATGCCGGGATTGGCGGTTGTTCTGGCAACGACGATGCAGCCGACGCGGCACCCGAGGGCTGAACCACCGGCATCGAAGTGGCGGACGCGGCCCCGGTGGGTGTCGACGCCGGTTCACTGGGCTGCCTCGGTGCGCTGCCCGCAGTGCCCGGCCCGTCCGCCGACCACGCAAGACCCACCACCGCGGCGATCACGGTGATCACGCCGGTGATGGCGGCGATGTTGCGGCGGATCGGCACGGGCCGCCACGGCATGCGAACGTCGCCCACGCCCCGGGCGTGTCCTCGGGTGAACTGGTGGTGCAGCTCGGCGCGGCGCTGCGCACCAGCCTCGCGCAGCTCGCGACGTCGGTGCGCGCGGGCTCGGGCCTTCGCGCCCCACAGCCACCATCCCGGTCGGGGACCGAGCAGGTCACGTCCCCAGAGCGCGCGGCTCACCTCGCGGGCGACTCGTGATGGACGATCGGCATCGCCCTCGGGCTGTTCGGCCGCGGGGATCGCGGCCTCATGGGGCTCGGAGTCGTCATGGTGCGCGTCGAAGCGTGTCACCTGTGCTCCTCCCTTCGTTGATCAGCCGGACTCGGTGTCGCTACGTCGCTGTCCGGGTGTGTGGCGCGGCGGTGTCGGCGGTGCCGGATCCGAGCCGCCCTGCTCTGGGGAGCGCGTCAGGCGTCGCGCGGGTCGTGGTCGTGCCGTGGTGATCCGGTGGACGCCCCGGCGGTTGCGGGCGGGGGGCGGCGGGGTCTTGTCGGGCGGTGCGAGTCCCCGCCCGCCGGGCGGAACGACCCACACCCGACGCGTGTCACCGACCGCTTGCGTGGTGCCGGTTCCGCCGGGTGGTGCAATCCAACGGCGTGGGCCGACCGCGGTGGCCTGTTCGGCGTCGAATGTCGCACCCCTGCGTGCCTCGGGATCGGGACGCGGGACAGGCTTCTCCCTTACTGCCAGGGCAGGTCCGGCAGTAATCGAGGTGGTCGCACCGGTCCCGTGCGGGCGTGCCCGCCGTCCATCTCGCCCCGGCCCGTAGGGCTGCACGTCGGTGGACGGGGTGATGCGGGTGGCGGTGGCCTGCACCGGTCCGCGGTCGATGTCCGCTGCCTTGGTCGCCGTCGATCTGAGCTGGTTGCCCGCGGTGCGGGTCGCGGCGACGGCCAGGCCGACTCCGCCGACCGCTGCTCCACCGGCCACTCGCGCTGCTCCGGCGGCGACGCGGGCGATACCGCCGACGGCCTTGAACGCTGTCCGCGCCACCGACCGCGCGATCAACGCCGAGCCGACGCCCATCGTGCGGGCTCCTTCGCCGCCGGTCAGCGAGTCCACCCAGGACTGCATCTGCACCGCCGAGGTCAGCAGGGCGATGTTGAGCACCGTGACGATGAAGAAGCCGTGCTGACCGGCGAGGGTGACGATGACGGTGGAGGTGACGGTCACGCCGGACACCGTCGTGGTGATGGTCAGCGCTTGCAGGCTTCGGCCGAAGGTGTAAATCACGTAGCGGGTACCGGCCGCGCGAGGCCAGCCGGGTATGGGCCACAACGTCAGGAATACCAGTCCCGCCACCAAGGCGAGCAGCAGTCCAACCGACGCGTTGAGTCCGGCCACGATTAAGCGCACCAACAGCAACGCCAGGGGCATCACCAATAGCGCGAGCAGCAGCACGATGCCCAGCCGTGCCGGGTCCTGGCCGCGGATGTAGTCGCCGTAGGCGCCGAACTCCTCGACCGAGCCCTGGTCGTCGAGGATCTCCATCCATCGCTTCCACGTGTCGTCATTAGCCAGCGCGTGGTGACCGGCCTTGCCGCACACGTCAAGGGAACCGAAGTGCGCCAGGCACCATGGTGTGGCACCGAAGTTGGACCACATGCTGTCGACCAGTCGGCGGGTACCCGCGTGCGGACTTGCGTCGGCGATCGCCGGGGCGGGAAATCCGGTCGGGTTGTTCGTGGTGGTCACGAACTGGGTCGATCCGGCGATGACCCCGTCGGCGATCTGCTGCCGGGCCCCGTCCACGGTGGTCATCACGGTGGAGGGGCCTGAGGCGAACAGCATGGCGGTCGCGGCGGTGGCGATGACCCAGCCCAGGTCGGTGGCGAAGCCTCGGCCCTCGCCGCGCCATCGGGCGTAGGTCATGACCGCGCCGATCGCCACGGTGGCCATGATCAACGGCCAGAACACGTGGTAGGCGACCATATTCACTGCTTGGTCGATCTTATTGCTGGACTCGGCGTAGAGGGTGAGGTTGAGCAGCCACTCCAGCAGCGTCAGCGCGCCTTCCAGCACGCCGAGCACGAGCCACATCAGCAGCAGCGTGATCACGCCGATGATCTGGTACACGGGCAATGCCAGATCCAGCCAGCCCGATGCCGAGTCATCCGGTTTGACCGTGATGGCGTAGTCGTAGAACGAGTACGTCTCGAACAGCGTCTTCGGGCCGCCACCGGCCAGGTCCGGGCCGGTGATCACATCGTCGGCCACCGCGCTGCGCGCGTGGCCGGCGACGAGCAGCCCGACCAGCCAGGCCAGGGTCATCATCCGCTCGGGTCGGTTCCACAGCCACCGCAGCGGGCGCGGGGCGCGTTCGCGCACCAGGCTTACCACCAGCAGCGCCTGCGAGCCCCTGTCGCGCCCGAAGCCGGCCAGTCGAGCGAGAACATGTCCCTTCATGGCTCCTCCACGGGCTCAGGTGCCATCGAGTCGACCAACCACCCGTCGTCAACCAGGGCCAAGCCGACCGTGACCTGCCGGGGTGCGTCGCCTTGCGCACGGACTTCGACCACCGCGGCAACGGACCCGGCGGACCTGCTCTCCCCGAGCAGCCGGACCTCCGGTCGTGGCCGGTGACCGGCGGGCAGGCAGCGCGCTGCGCGGCCGAGCTGAGCACGCCACCGTGGTGTTGCGAGCCAGCAGGCGTCCGGGTCCAGTGCCTGGTGGCGCTGCGCGAAGGCCAGCGCGACCGAGACCGGATCACCGAGATCCAGTGGCACCGCGTCTGCCGAGGACATCGACTCGGGCCACGACACGGCGATGGTCGTCAGGCCCGCCAGTGCCGCTGCGGACACCACCGACGCGATCAGGCCAGCGCGGCGCTGGGCAGCTGACGGCCCCAACGGCGAGGTGGCGATCACCGGGCACGCTCCTGGTAATCGGCTTGCTGCTGTTCACCGACCGCGTCCTCCGCCGCCGCGTTGTCGGACTTCGCGGCGTCAGCCGACGCCGCGACCAGGCGGGCATCCGGGGACTCGCTTCCGCTCTGTTCGCCGTCGGTGTCGTAGGCGTAGAGGTCGGCGGAATCCTCGGCCGCGTCGGTGGACAGGGTGTCGGCGATCCACTCCGTCAGCCGGTCGAAGGCCACCAGCCCGAGCCGGTTGTGCCGATCGCGCATCACGCACTCGCCCGGCCCCAACATGCCCTGCGCCTGACGCAACCGCGGACCGGCGTCGGGCCGGTGCAGCAGCACGGCCTGGGCGCGCTGTTCCTCCTGGCCCAACGCCTCGAACGCCGCGCTCATGACCAACTGCTCGACCAGGCCCTCGATGGCGGCCATCTCGACCGCTGATTGGGAGTCCAGCAGCAGGTAGGTCTTGAGCGCGCGCCCGGTGCGGGCCAGCCACTGCACCAGCGACCGACCTTCCGGGTAGGCGGTGATGCGGTGCAGCTCGGTCAACGCGACCAACTTGATCAGCTCCCGTACGTGGCGCGATTGCATCAGCGCGTAGGCCGTGGAGGTCCGGAAGGTGGTCATGGCGCAGCGCTGCGACACCGTCCACTGCTCCGCCACGCTGCCGGGCTGCGGCAAGCCCAGGCCGTCCAGACGTAGGTAGACCAGACCGCGGCCGGACAGCATCGGCGCGGCACCGGACGCCGGGGTGCCCAGCACGGCGCGCACGTCGGACTGACGGGAGCGCACCGACAGCGTCTCGCCCAGCGTCCGCGCCGCCTGCGCGGCCTGCGTGTCGCCGGGGGTGGCGACGAGTTCGCCGATCACCGCGGTGGCCGACCACAGCTCCCGGGGGCGGGCCAAGACCCGGTCGATCGCGGACTCCAGCACCGCCTCGGTGCCTCGCCGGTCCTCGCCGCTGAGCACGCCCAGCAGGGCATCGAGAGTCAGGGCGCGGGCCTCGTCGGCGGTGGGCGCCCACCGCATCGGGTCCATCGACCCGGCCGCGTCCGCCGCGGTGACGTCGACGACCTGCACCGGGACACCCAGGACGCGGTCGGCGACCTCCACGATGCCGGCCAGGTCGCCCTTGGGGTCGGCCAGCAGGCACCAGGCGCCCTCGGCCAACGCGGCGAGCACCGTCAGCATCACCGCTGTCGACTTGCCGGAGCCCGAGCGGCCGGTGAACGACATCGTCGTGGGCATCCGCCGGTCGTCGGCGGTGCGCGAGACCAGGTGCAGCCGCACCGGTCCGGGCGTCGCGCCGAGGTTGCCGCCGATGTAGGGACCGCTGGCGTCGCCGACCGCCGAGCCGCCGTGAAACCACGAGCCGGCCAGCGTGCGCATCGGCTGGACCTGCCCGAACTCCGGCACCCGCACCCGGTCGCCCGGCAGCAGCTCCTTCCACAACAGGTCCTGGATGCTGGGCGCCAACTCCAAGGCGACGATGCCGGTGTAGCGGCGGCGCAGCGCCTCGATGCGGTCGGTCAGCTCCTCGACGGTCTCGGCGTGCACCACCCACCGCGGGTGCGAGGTCGCCAGCACGTCGACGCGCCGCCGCACCTCCCGGTCGCGTTCGGCGAGGGCGAGTTCGGCCTCGTCGATCTCCTCCGGCGGGACGGTGCCCGCCTCACCGGCCTCCAGCGACTGCGACCGGGTCCACTTGCGGCCGGTGCGCAGCAGCGCCAGCGACCCGGTGCGGCCGTGGTTGACCCCGCGCACCGACGCCTCCACGTCGGTCAGCTCGGTCAACAAGGCCAGCCACTCCCCGCCGGGGATCTCCAGCTCGTCGGCCGGGAAGCCGTTGACCGCGGGCACCAGCACCGCCACCTGCCGGGTGGCGCCGGTGGCGGCGTCCCTGGTGGTCACGTGGCCGCCGTCGGGGCTGGGGACGACCGCGCCGTGCATCAGCGACACCAGCCGCGCGCCGGACAGCTCGCCGTCGTCGACCGGGGCGAGGTCGGCGGTGCGGCGCAGCTCACGGGCGTAGGCCCAGGCGATCGTCGCAGCTGGCGCCGGGGCACCGCGAAGAGGGCTGTCGCGCACCTGGCCGAACCACCGCTTCACGGTGGGCCGCAGTTCCTCGACGCGGTCGTGGGCGTCGCGCAGCATCCCGGCCCGGGAGCGGAGCTGGGCGGCGACCGTCTGTCGGCGGCGTTCCCAGGGCGAGGTGGTGTTGCGGGTGGGCCAGCGGACGCCGAGCAGCACGATTCGGCGGCGGAAGTGCCCCACGTCGCTGTTGCGGGCGATGCGGTGTGCGCCCAGCTCGATGTAGTAGTCCGCACCCGGCGCGCGGACCCCGGACGTGGACTTCCAGCTTTCGCGGTAGTCCTCGTCGGAGTACCGCGTCCACATGATCTTGAGGTGGTACTCGGCGTCGACCGGCAGCAGTGTGTGCATCGCGGCGGCCGTGGCCCAGGTCGCGGACTCCAACTCGCCGTCCTCCATCAGTTCGGTGGAGCCGTCAGGGACCTGCGCCCACGTCCACACCGCGTCGTCGGTGACCTCGATGCCGTCCAGGATCAGCAGTGGCGCGACGGGCGGGCCGGTGATCCGGCGTGCCGCATGTCGTGTCCTGCGCGTCATGCTGCGCCACCTTTCTTTCCGGCGTCGGGTGTCGAGGTGACGAGGCGGGTGGTGACCAGCAGTCGAATCGCATGGGGCCGGTGGCCGGTGATGTCCAGCAGCGGGTTGCCGATCGCCGCCCTGCGGGGCGGCATCCGGAACTGCGCCCAGTCGCGCCAGGCGGCGAGCATCATCCGGCCGGTGTCGTCGCGCCGTGTGCCGTAGAGCACGAACACCACCGGCGGCACGAGGAACACCAGTGGCGAGAGGCGGTGCAGGATCGGCATGCCCAGCAGGAGCAACACCGCCCACCACAGGGCGACGCTGACCGCCCCGATCAACAGGATTCGCCGTTCCACACCACGGCCCAGGGACCGGCCGAACAGCTCGTATTGGCGGGTCTGGAGTTTCAAGTGGACGGTGTCGGTGGGCAGCCTCATGTCGTGCCCCCGAACACCGACTGGATGACGCCCTTGAGGATGTTCTCGGCGGTGTCCGGGAAGAAGATGAACACCCCGCACGCCATGGCACCCAGGATCTGCGCCATCATCCTGCCCGGCTTGTCCTCCATGTACGACCAGAAGGCCCGCACGCCCAGCACGATCATCAGCAGCACGCCCAGCAACGTGAAGATCGCCTGCTTGATGCCGTCCAGGTTCACCTGTTGCAACGGTTGGGTCTGCGCCAGTTCCAGCGCGCTCACGATGGTCGTCGCGGTGTTCATCACGGTGCTTTCCCGGTGTCGATGTCGATGCCCGCCAACAGCCAGCGGTCGTCCTGGCGGTGCAGGCTCAAGCGGTAGGTACAGGTCAACTGCCCGGCGTTCTCCGCCACGCGCCACACCGCCGTCGCCACACCCACGCGCTGGTCGGGCGGCGCACCCGGCGGTGCCTGCATGCCCCGCCACTGCCGCAACTCCACGAGCGTCGCCGCGCGCTGGAGGGAGGCGATCCGTGCGCGCGGGGCCCGGACGAAGTCGAGGTCGCCGGTGGCGAAGGCGTCCATGAAGCTCTGCACGGCCGCGCGGGTGTCGCGGGTGAACCGGTCGTCGGACACCGTCTGATCTGGGGGCACGGATTCGGGGGCCGCGGTGCCGGGCTCGCCGATCAGGGCCGGAGGCGCGGTCAAGAGCAGGTGGCCGTCGTGCTCTGCGAGGGGTATCGCGACGACCAGCCAACGCGCCGGGTAGGCCCGCCAACCCGGAAGGTCCGTCGGTGCGGGCTCCGCAGCCGGGATACCGGAGCCGGCGGTGGGCGATGAAGAACCGGACTGCTCGGGGGGCGGTGGCGTCGGTGTCTGTTCCGACGACTCCGGGTCCTCGTCCGGAGCGTAGGGCACGACCCGTGCCCGCACGGTCACCACGGCCTGCTCGTCGCCTTGTCTGACACGGCCGAGCACGGTGGCGCTGTCGGCGGACTGACGCCCGTGCCCGTCCCAACCGTCGACCTCGCGCCCCGGCAACGCCCACCGCCGCAGCACCTGCTCGCGACGCTCCCGTTCCCGGGCATCCCACGACAGATAGTCCACCGCCACACCCTCGGCGACCCCATCAATCACCTCATCGGCAACACCGGAGGTCGAGGTCGACGTCGACGGGCGCAGCCACCCCGCCACGGTGACGGTCACATCGACCGCACCCAGGACCGTGAGCACCGTGATCGCGGTCAGCGCCACCAGTCGCCGCGCCCGCGTCCACCACGGTTCGCGGACACCGTCGACCACGTCGAAGGCGGTCCGGCGCGGCGAGGGTGAGCGTCGTGCCAGCGTGGTATCGGCCTGCGGCGTCGGGGACGGCCCTGACGACTGTGGGGACGGTGGCCCCCACTGTGGAGCGACACCGGGCACCGGCACTGGCCAGGTTGGTGCGGGACTGCCGGGTGTCGTGGCCGTCCATGGGGGCGGCCGGTGTCGAGCATCCACCGGCGGTGCCATTGGTCCGGTGGCCGCATGTCCTGGCCTGTCGCCAGCGGCGACCGCCGCGTCGTCCGCCCGAGTGGTCTTCCCGGTGCGTTTCGCGTTCCAGCGGGCGCGGGCAGCGCGGTGATTCTTTCCTGCCATCAACTGCCACAGCAGATCACCGGCCATGATCCGCCCTCCGGACGGCCGACAGCCTCGTGATGAAAGCGCACATGAAACCCCCTGTGAACATCGCGGCGCTACTTCGCCACAATCCCGGATGCGCGGCGCGATACAGGCACCATAACCCCCCACCCGCTCGCGAGAAGCGTTTTTCCCGTAGATCGGGAAAAGGGTTGTCGCTGAATGAAAACCTCCTGACTCGACTCTTATGCGATGCGGACAAGCTCTTGACGTGCCATGATGTGGTCGGTGCGCAGTCGGGGATGCGCACCGTCAGGGATGCGGGCGGTTGATTGTTCGTCGAGCCGTGGGGGCGTAGACGGACAATCGACCGCTCGCACTGGCGACATATTTCATGTGTCGAAAAGACGGGGTGTGCGGGAACTCAAGGCCGGTTCCCGCACACCCCGTCCACCATGAGCGCGTCAAGGCGAAGTCGTCGAAGCAATCGCGCGACAGCCGGTCAGCTCCTTCGGCCGAGCCGCTCGGATGTGACGTGAGCGGTGATCGCCACCAGTCGCCCGCCGATCCGGTATCGGCGGCCCACCCGTTCCACGGCACCGCAGTCCTCCAAGGTGCGGACGAGACGGTGGACCGTGCTCAGCGGAAGGCCGCCGAGTTCGCTGATCCGGGCCAAGGTCAACGGTGCAGGTTGGGGAGCGATGGCCTCCAGCACCCGCAGGCAGCGCTCCAGGTAGGAGTCGCGACCACCAGTCGCGGGCGCGGAGGCGGGTCGGGCCGTCCCGGACGGGTCACCGGTCATCGCTGCGCTCCGCGGTCGGATCGAGTTCCGGATGTGCCGGTAGCCCAGGCTGCGCGACGTGTAGCCAGTGAGGTCGCGCCCCCAGTCGGCCAGGGCCCAGTCGGTGTGCCGACTTCTGCGCCTGCCACTCCCGGAAGGTCCTGTCGCCGATGCGGCGACGCAGGTGCGGGTGGTTGTTCTGGGTCATGCCGACCGGTGAGGGTCCGAGCACCGCCAACAGGTCCGATGCGGCATTGGAGTGGAAGCCCGCGGCGGTGATCGCTTCCTCGCTGGGGAACACGTCCGCGACCCGGTCGCCCGATTCGATGAGGTGGTCTTCCTTCCCTCCATAGGAGTAGACCCACAGCCAGTTCGCAGGTGGGTCCGGCTCCACCAACCTCTTGAACCGTGCTACTTCCTTGGTATACGAGTAGAACGTCACATCCGGCGTGGCGCGGGCGATGTCCAGCCAGGCCGCCAGGTAGAGGTCGCTGAAGAAGTCGCCGGCATCGTGAACTCTGAGGTACTTGCCTCCGCGCAGACGCGGCGCGGCGAGTTCCGCGAGCATGTCATCCTTCCACTGTGGAAGGTCGTTCTTGATCCGCAGAAGGTTGCGTTGGTGTTTGGCCAGCACCTTCGGGAAGCGGAACGTGCCCGTGCGGGCGTAGCACACGGCCGCACAGACACCGGCTGCCGGGCACGTGACGTAAGGGGTTCCGTCGTCGAACCTGCCCACCAGTGCCGGGATGGAGAAGGTGAAGATCCCGTGCGGGCGGAGATAGGCGTTCTGTGTGATCATGCGTTCGGGCGTGCGCCTGGACCGGTCGGCTGCCACGACGTGCTCCTCATGCGGTCATGGGGGGCGTGGGTGAACTCGACCTCGATCACGCCCGCGTCGGGCGCGCCGAGACGCGCCGTCGGGGCGACGCGACGCAGCAGGGCAAGAGCAGCGGTGTTGGTGACGGCTACCTGCGCACGCACGGCCAATCGCCCTGCGGTGTCGGCCAGCAACCGGCTCATCAGCGCCGTGCCGACCCCTCGGCGCTGCCAGGCATCCTCGACCAGGATCGCCAGCTCACTGCCGTCGTCGTCGTGCACTGCGGTGGCCATCCCGACGAGCAGATGACCATGCCAACCGGCCACGGTGGTCTGCCGGGACCGGTCGGGCAGCGACCGCAGGTAGAGGCGGGCGGTGTCCGGGGAACCTCCGCCGCACCGGTCCAGCACGGTGCAGTCGGAGCACCGGTCCAGCATCGCCTCGACGCTGCGCCGATCAGCAGCCACCAACGGCGCTGTCACTAGGTGTGCGGCGCACATCATGCTCAGCTCCAGAGCAGCGTGGTCACGACCGCGCCGTCCACGGGGAAGCCTGGGTGTACTGCGGCACGGTGGCGGGTGCCCGCCGCAGCAGTGGCCACCAGTAGGTCGTCTCGGTCACCACCGCGACCGGACGTCCCGCCACGAGCAGACGTGCCTGCGAGTACAACGCCGGGGCATCAGCGTGCGGCGGTCCATCGACACGGACGGTGAATTGGGTGGCACGCTGCACCGCCGCACCGAGCAACTCACCCAACGCGACGCCGCCCTGCCGCAGCACGGCTTGCCCGTCGATGCCCAGGCCCAACGCCGGCTCGTACACCAGTGCCGTCACCGCGGCCAGGCGAACGGCTGGATCACCCGTGGCGGGCACCAGAAAGCCGTCGCGCACGGTGACGCGAGTACCGCGCGGGACATCGAGCAGCTTGGCCTCCAACGGGTTCACCTCACGACGCGTGTCGGGCACGCGCGCTGTCCTGCGCACGGCAAAGCCGGTCCACCAGGACAAGGCCGCGGTGTAGGTGGGCGCTGTGTTGATCAGGCGCTTGAGCCGCACTGCCCGGTCTTCCAGTTCCTGACCTGGGTTTCCGCCGTCGGTGTCGGGAACGTCAGCGGCCGATCTCTCGATGCCGACCGTGGCGGTGAACGTGGTGGCGTCGTGGCCGGTGCTGACGCGCGTGTCGATGTCGACGAGGGACACGGTGTTCCTCCTGCCTGAAGATCGGCGGGGGTGGGAACGCGGCCCGCCCTCCTGGGAAGAGAGGGCGGGCCGCGCGCTGAGGGCCGGTCACTGGGTTCACCCAGTGACCGGGTGCCGGGCGACGACGACCGATGGTGCGGGTGCCGGGACGACGACCACGCTGGTCGTCGTCGATCCGGCCTGAGGGCTGGTGGGATTCGGCGCCGACGACGACGGGGTTTCCGTCGAGCGGGAGGTCGTCGTGGTCGGCGTCGGCTTGGACGTTGTGGGCTTGGGCGTTGTGGTCGTGGGCTTCGGCGACGTGGTCGTCGTCGGATTGACGGTCGTCGTGGGGCTGGTCGTAGTGGGCTTGGTCGTCGTCGTGGATGGCGGGACGCTGATCCCTGCCGCCTGGGCCGATGCGCCGGTCGTGGCCAGCAGGGTGGCGGTACCTGCGATGAGCGCACCGGCGGCCATCCCGGCCAACGTGATGCGGGCAGACCTCGTGGTCACTGGATCTCCTTATGACTGAACGGTTTGAGGCCGGCGTCGGCGTCTTGCCGACTACTTGATCAGCACGGTGGTGCCCGCAGGAATGGGGCTTCCGCCGTGGGATGTGGTCAGGGTGTGCAGTGCGTCGGCGGGAACCCGGATGCAGCCGTCGGAGCCGGCGACGCCGAAGACGGCCGGATCCGGCCAGCCGTGCACGCCGATGGTTCCGGGCCCTCCGCCATAGGTGGTGTAGGTGTCGGAGTGCGCACCCAGCGCCAGAAGCACCGGGGTGTATGTCGCGGCGGGATCGCGGATCGCGGCGATCACGAACGTGCGCCCGTGGGGCGTGACCGAGTTCGCGGCGCCGATGCCCACCGTCCACCGGCCGATCTCGCGACCGTGCTGGTGCAACGTCAGCGAGTAGTCCGCCCGGTCGACCGTGACCAGGTACGGCGTCGCGGCGAGCGTGATGTCAGACCCCAGGTGCAGCCAGGCCACGCTGTTGTTGGGCCTCGACGGCAGAGCGACCATGGCCCAGTCCGTTCGTCGCTCCAGGACCGGCAACCAGGTATCGACCTGGGCACGCGTCGGTTCGATGCCGATGGGCTGGGTGCTGGACACCGCGGCGACGGGGTCGCCACCCGGTGTTGCGTACGCCGCCACGATGCGCGTGGGATGCGCGACCGTGCCGTCGGGTATCTGCTCTGGTGCCGGGTCGCGCGGCGCATCGGGCACCTCGGTGAACACGTCCGCCGGCGGCAGCACAGCCAACTGTGCCTCGGATACCGGCCGAGGCTGCGGTGATGCATCGTGACCGGCCGCTGCGTCGGCGGCCGGTTCCGGTTCTCGACCGGCCGAGTGACCGGGGATAGTCTGACCGTGCCCCCGGTCCTCGGTGGCCGTGAGAACGAGTGCGGCCACGGTCAGGACGGCCAGCGCGAACCCGCCGAGGAAGACTCCTCGGGCTCGTCGTGGGACCACGTTTCCGGGGTCGTTCGTCCTGCCGTGGCGCACGATGGTCACCTCCTCTGTCATGGTTGGACTAAGTGGACAGTTGGGATGGAGCGGAGTTGGTGCGCCGGACGCCCCCGACAGCGGCGGTGCACAGGTGGACTTGTCAGCAACCGCGGCCGTTGTAGTAGGCGTAGGTGATCAGTCCGCCCTGGAGTGACGGGTGGGTGGACAGGTTGGTCGTGCCGGGCCAGACGCAGATCGAGCGGGTCGCGCCCGCGCCCCACCAGAACTCCACGTTGATCGAGATCCGTCCGGAGCCGCAGTGGACGTAGTAGGCGTTGCGGTTGGGCGCGTACCAACCGCATGCCTGGGCCGTCACGCCTTCGGTACCCGCCTGGGCACGGGCCGGAGCCGCGAGCTTGCCCTCGTCCTGGATCTGCGATCCGGGCAGGGTCACACCAGCCTCCGTCTGGATCTGCGAACCGGGGGCGCCTGGGTGCGCCTGGATCTGGGACGCCGAACTGCCGGCCGAGGTGGGCCCGTACGGGCCGCCCATGGCGATCTGTGCCGAGGCGCTTCCCGCGGTGACGGCCAGCGACAGCCCGAGTGCGATGCCGAACACGCCGAGCAGGCGCAGGATGAACGTGCGTGTCATCGGTTTCCTTTGCTTCCGGTGGGGAAGGTGTGCCGCGCCGCTCGCCGCGCCCCCAGGGGGATTTGGGCCTGAGCGGCGGCGCGGCACACCCCGCCGGTCGGAAGTGACCGGCAGTCTGGTGCCCACCCGCCATCCGGCGGTGAGGCTCCGGCCCTCAGTCGGGGCCGGTGGTCTGTGGTTGTCACGGAGCGGGGCGCTTGGTGAGCGCGAGCCGGCACTCCGCGGCCTACGCAGTTGTTGCCGCCGAGTGGGTCAGCGTGCGGTCGGAACCAGGCGCTCTGCCCAGAACGCCCGCACCGGGCCGCAGGACGTCGCGCCCACGGGCGGGATGTGCCCGGTGACCTCGATCTCCTGCCGTGGCGGGCGTTGACCCGCTCGGGCCTGCCGCTCGCCGTCGTCTGCGGCCGTGCCCGTGAGCTGGAAGCGTTGCCCGCTGGGCAACTCCAACACGACGCAGCCGGGTTGACGGCCGGTCCACTCGACACTGCCGACGACGCTGACCATCGATCCGCGCGCCTGCGGCGGCGGGATCACCACCGCGGTCCTCACCTGCGGATCGGGACGCTCCGGATCCGCTGACTTCGAGTCGACGACGTCTCCCGGTTGCGTGGCCGCGCAGGCCACCGTCGCAACGAGGACGCTCGACATTCCCAGCGCGGCGGACCTCCGTCGGTGGCGCTTCATCGCAGGTCGCCTTCGTCGGTCGGGACTCCGACGTCCCAGAACATCGAGTCCGTCAGCGGCACCGTCGGCTCCCGCGTCCGCCACAGCGACGCTGCGTGGACCGTCCCGGCAGCCGCGATCAACGAGTTCGGCTGCGCCATCCGCGGTGCCAACTCGTCGAGGACGGCGTGGGCGGTGTCGCGGGCGAAGTCCCGTCCCAGCAGCCAGATCCGCGTCGGCACCCCCGCACCGCGCAGGACGGCGTAGATCTCCTGGGTGGCCGGCAGGTAGCCCAGCACCCACTGACCGCAGCGATCCGGTTGCAGGGCAGAGGACAGGTCGTCGTCATCACCGTCGCGGCGCCAGGCCCAGCCCCACTCCTCGACACCATCCAACGCGAAGACGCCAAGGCCAGTGACGGTCGCCCTGCGGGGGTCGAGGGTGAGGAAGGTGGTCTCGTCGTCGAAGACCATCACCTGGGCCGGCAGGTCCGGTGACAGGCGCCAGCCGTCGGCGGCCGACCGCAGCGGACCCGACGGCGGGTCCAGCCCGATCACGAAGTCGCGGAGATCCTCGGCCAGGGCACGTGCGTTCTCCAGCTCCCGCACGGCCTCGGTGTGCTCGTCCACCGCCCGCTTCAGCGCGCCGACGTCGGGCTTGATCGCGGATCGGATCGTCGTGATGCGCCGCTCCGCGTCGTCGGTCCGTTCCAGCGCCTCGGCCGACTCACGCCGCAGCGTTGCTTCCAGCAGCAGCAGATCGTTGGCGGCATCGGTGGTCAGAACTTGGAGCGTCCCGTCCCTGATCAGGCGGTCGCTGATCGTCTGCGGCACCGGATCCGCCCGGTGTCCCAGCAGCACCAGCAGCTGCCCTTCCACGGTGTGCCGCCATCGTGCACGACGTGTCTCCACCTTGTTCCCCCTGTTATCCACCCGTCAGCAGGGCGCGTACAACCGCTTGACCCGACTTCGTTCGACGGCCGTCCCCCTGGCAGTCCACGAGCGATTAATCCTTCGAGCGCGAACAAGCCGACACATGCAGACGAGTTCCGCGTCATCGCGACAGGCCATTGACCATGTCCACATCCGTCAGGTTCGCCGCAACAGGTGACCCCGTTGCCGGTAGAACAATGACACAAACCCCCTCATCACGTCACGAGAAAAGTTGAAACAAGGCAGAAATAGCCTTCTGACCTGCGCCAACGCCCACACCTGGACGCGGTCTGATATTTCTTCGAGTGAAATCCTTTCAATGTACGAAAAGGACGGGTTCCGCTAGATTGAATCTTTCGCCACGCGCGCCGCAAGGACGTTTTCGACTGATGAAAACATTCCCCGTAGCACGTGGAGTCCGCTATGGTGCTCAGCGCGCGGCCGGCGTCCCCCTTGCTAGTCGATGTTTTCGCACAACGAAATCCGAAAGGGGACAGCCATGCGTGATGCGATGTCGACTTCCGTCGGCCCGCCCGTCCGATGCGAGGTCACGTCACCAACCACGATTGCGCGGCGAAGCAGGGCCGGACAGGTGCGGGCATGACCAGCGCCGACCGTCGGATCACGGCGCAGAGAGCGAGATTCATCCGCTTGGTAGCCGGAACGGTCGCGATGGGGTTGGGCATCGCGCTGCTGGTGCGTGCCCGGCTCGGCCTGCTGCCGCTGGACGTCCTGCACGCGGCGATCAGCAGGCACACCGGGTGGACGATGGGCGGCGCTTTCCTGGCAGTCCAGGCGGTTCTGCTGCTGGCCTACCTGCCGCTGCGGGTGCGGCCGGGCGTGGGGACGGTCGTCGCCGCGACGGTTCCGGCGGTCGTGTGCGACGTGGCCTTGGCGCTGCTGCCGGATTTCGCCTTGGTGTGGCGCCTGGCGTTGTTCCCGCTCGGCGGCGTGCTGTTCGCACTGGGGATCGCCCTGTACCTGGGTGCCGGGATCGGCGCACTTCCTCGTGACGGCCTGATGCTGGAGCTGCACCGCCGACGGCCGTGGCTGCGTCCGGCGGCGATCCGGGTCGTCGCGGACGTCGCCTGCCTGCTGGTGGGCTGGCTTGCCCTGGGACCAGTGGCCGCGGTGACCGACGGAACCGTGGGTCTGGGCTCTGTGCTGTTGGCGGGTCTGCTCGGACCGGTCATCGCGATCCTGCTGCACCGGACCGGGCGCTTCGCCGCGCCCGGGGAGTCCTCACAGGACGGACAGGCATCCCGGGCCGGCAGCCAAACATGTTCCTCACGCGATTGCCAGCGCGAGTTGGTCACGCAGCCCTTTCGGCCGGCAGCGAGCAACGACGTCATGCGGGACGACTCGCGAACACCCGCGACCCAAACCCTCGACGGCGTATCGGTCGTCGACCTCGCCCACCACCTCAAGCGCTGACCTCTCGGCGCGCCTTCACTCACCTGTAGGGAGATCCATGTTGCGCGGCCCTGTTCGGGCCGTCCTGCTGCTGTGCGCTGTGGCGCTCGCGGCAGTGGCGTGCACCGGTTCACCATCCGACCAGTCGACGTCCACCTCGACGCACGACCCGAACCCCTCCGCGCAGGCGGAGGTCCACCCGGCCATCCCAGAGGACCTGCGCCCGGCGGCAGAGGCCTACTCCCGCTACCGGGAGATCGACGCCTGCGCACTGCACGACCCGGCGGCGGCCGAGAAGGCGTCCGGGGAAGGCAGCACCGGCGACGAGCTGATGCCCAGCGACGACGGCTTCAACACCTGCACCCTGCGGCTGCACAAGTCGGAGTTCGACTCCACGTGGACGATGTACCTGCACGTGGCGCAGGAGTACGACGCCGCGCTGCGGCGCGAGGCCGCGCCCGAGCAGATCGGCGGCGTCGAGTTCTACGTCAAGGAGGAGGGCGCACCTCAACCCTCCTGCGAACTGGCCCGCCCCCTGGACGACACCTACGCGGTCGTGCTCGATGTCCACCCCGACAACCGCGACAACGTCGTGCGACCGGTGTGCGACTTCGCCCGCGACTACGTCGGGCAGCTCGCGGACCGGTGGCGCGACCTGCCACGCCACGGTTCGGACCGCACCCAGCCCGCCCTGCCGCTGGCGCTGCGCGACCCCTGCCAGGCGCTCACCGCCGTGGTCGACGACCTGGGCGCGGACGCGGAGATCCAGCCGCACGAGGTCTACGAGTGCAGCATCATCCCCGGCGCCGGCGGCACGGTGAACCCCAAGAGCAAAGCCGGGGTCGGTGAGATCACCGTCGTGTTCGGCGTCGACGAGGACCCCGCACGCAACCTGACGATCTCGCCCGACGAGTACCGGGCCGTGGACATCGCCGGGTACAAGGCGGTGACGGGTACCCGCGCCGGGCAGTGCCGCACAGTGGCGGTCTGGGATTCGGACACCACGATCGTCGAGAATCACCAGGACGACGACGCGCTACCTGCGGTCCAGGTTATCCAGGTCGACACCCCTGACTGCGAACAGCAGTCCCAGGCACTGGTCGAGAAGATCCTCAACGCGGTGGGCAAGCCGTGACCCGCCCCCGCCCGCTCGGCACCATGCTTCTGGCGGCGGTCATGGCACTATCGGCCTGCACCACCACCATCGGCGGCACCGCGCGCCCCCACACACAACCCACCCCGGACAACCCTCAACAGGCCGTGTGCAGTCGTGCGCCCGACCCGGACAGCTGCGCCGAGTTCCAGCGCACCGAACCGGCCAAGGGCCAGCAACTGTTCCAAGCGTGGGCCGAGGACGAGGCCGCCAGCACGCAGATGCTGTGCAGCGCGCTGCCCGACCAAACCTGGCAACAGTGGCTGGGCGAGGGCTTCTACCGCTACGTCAACGACTCCTCCTGGTGCGAACTGTGGTCCGACGACAACCAGGTCGCGATCAAACTCGGCCTGTTCGGAGCCGCGCCCCTGCGCGAGTACCTGACCCGGTTCCAGTCCGACCCGGGCATCGCCGCGCTCACCCACCAGGTGCAGATCGCCGGAGTACCGGCCATGACCACCGGCCTGGCCACCGACTCCGACGGCATCGGACGCGACGGCGAGCAGATCACCCTGGCCCCACACGGCGACGCAGGCAAGCCCGGCGTGCTGCTGATCCACCTGGAGCTGCACCCGCCACGCGGCAAACCGTCCAACACCCCGGTCGACCGCAACCGCATCGGGTTCCGCGACCACCTCGCCGGCGCGCTGCTCGGCGCGCTCTACCCGCGATGACCCTTCCACCGACACGGAGACCAGCCATGCGCACCACCATCGCGGCACTGGCCCTGGCCACCGCCGCATCAGCAGCGATGACGTTGACCTCCTGCACCACCACCGTCCCCGGCACCGCCACCCCGGCCGGTGCCACATCAGAAACCGCAGGATCGTCGACCGCGGTCACGACTCCCACCCCAGGCTCGGCGACACCGCCGGGGTCGGACCGGCCCGACGCGCCCATCACCCTCGGCGACCTCGATCAGCGCGTCGACGCCGCGAGCGTCGGCGCCCCCTACGACCCCTGCTCCATCGGCTGGGCAGCCTTCCCCGCCGAGGTACGCCCGACCAAAACCGACGCCAAGCCATCGCTGCGCCCACCGCGCGACAACGACGCCTTCGCGATCGCCTGCCGTTACGACAACGGCGACACCGTCGAAGCCACCGTCGACGAACAGGGCAACGCCAGCAGCAACACCGGCCGGGACTTCCTCGCACTCATCGTCTGGGCACGCCCCGACAAGATCTCGACCAACCCCGCCGACCACCCAGGCTCCTCGGCCACCACCTACGGCGGCAAACAGGGCGTGCTCAAGCCCGGCAAGGACCGCAAGGGCAATGCCATGTGCACCGCGATCATCCAACTCGCCAACGGCGTGGGCGGCGTCAGTCTGACCAACGGGCGGTTCCCGGACATCGACACCTGCTCCATCGCCCGCACCGTCGCCGACAAGATCGCGGCGACCGCACCGTGACCCGACCGCAGGTCCGTGTCCACGCCCTGTCCGGGGACGTCACCGTCGACGTCCCCGGACAGGAGCCGGACACGGCGACCGAGACCACCCAGCCCATGCGCCCCCTGACACCGGCACGTTCGCGGATGCTCACCGCGCTACGCAGTCCGTCAATGCTGCTCGCCGCCGGCCTCGTCGTGCTGGTCGCCCTGGTGCTGCTGCTACGCGGCCATGACGACAACACGGCCACGACGCGCCCAGTAGTCACCGCCACCACGACGGTCATGGTCGACACCACGTCGACCGAGGCGGCCACACCCAGCACAACCACGCCCACTCCGGACCCCGCGGCGATCGCTCCACGCCCCCTCGCCGAGGACCAGCTGGACCAACTTCCACTCGCCGTGGTCGGACAGTCCCTACCGCACGCGCCCGAAGACCCGGACCCCGCCTCCGACCCAGGCCCCGAGGTGTTGCACCCGACCGCAACGACGGCCGTCTACGACGCTCCCGGTGGGCAACCCTTCGCACGCCTGCCGGTCAGACAGGTCTTCACCCCGACCTGGGTGCCGGTCGTGCAGCATCAGCCGGGCTGGGCCCGGGTCCTGCTGCCCACTCGCCCTCTCGACGGCGGCATCGCACCGACCGGTTGGCTGTACCTGGACCAGACCGTGGTCCTGTCGCAGTCGGCGCACCGCGTCGACATCGACCACACCACCGGCAGCGCGACCGTGCTGGCCCGATTGAGCCGCGTCACCACCGACAGCGGTCCACCGGATCCGACACCGGTCCCGGCCACCCGGCCGCGCACGTTCATGGCCATCACTCCCGCAACCATCGACGGCGGCTGGCTGGCCAGGATCTGGCAGCCACTGCTGATCAACAGCGACCGGATCTGCACCGGCATGCTCGGCACCCTCGTGATGCCCGCCCTGTCCCAGGTCTCCCCGCTCGGGCAGTCGGACGGTCAAGGGTGCGTGCCGACACCCGACGGCCTACGCGGACCGCTGTCGTCGGTCACCGCCGGAACGGTCGTGCTGCAACGCTGAACGGCACCCGTCGACCCGACGTGATCGATCACGGTTCCCGGCCTGCGGCTTAGCCGGTCCACGGCGACGAACACCACCCGAGACGGACGCAGACCCGGCACGGTGCCACAGCAACCCTGCGAACAGTCCGGCCGCGACCGCCAGCGCGACCGGCCACAGCTCCATCGCGAACAACGCCAGCAGCACGTCCGTCGCGCCGATCACAGCGAAGACCCCGGCCAGCGCCCGCACTTGCATCGCGGTCGCCGTGCCGGGGTCGTCGTCCTGTCTCACACGAACGCTATCGGACCACCCCGCGTGGTTCGTTACCACACGTCACCATGCTGTGGGCCGGTCGAGACGTTGTCCATCGTGTGCAGCACCTCGCCGAAGCACCACACGACGACGCGCAGCAGCCACACCAACCCCTCGTTGCGGCTGTCGGTATCGGTCACGTCCAACAGCCCCCCGGCCGACCCGCGCACCAGCGCGTGATCGTCGGCGAGTGCCGCTTCGACCGCCTGCCCCGCCAAGCCCAAGCCCGAGTCGCTCCGGTCGAAGCCCTCCAGCACACCACCACAGTGCCCGCAGCGTGTGAACAGCGCCGAAGTCAACGGCTCACCCGAGTCGGGCAGGCACGCGACCGCCGCCTCGATCATCCACACCAGAACATCGTCCAACTCCCCGGCGTCCACGTTGGTCCGAAGCGCCCTGACCGCTCCAGTGTCGCCCCCGACCAGCCCGGCGCGCACCACCGCCTCCGTGATGCGCCGGAAGCGTTCCTTCGCCGACCGGCCCGCAAACTCGCCACCAGCGCTCCCCGCACGCCCCCACAACCCGGCTCGGGGTACCACCGCGGCCCTGCCGGCAAAGTGGGCGGACGGCTGAACAGTCGCGAAACGGCTCCGATGCTCGGTGTGCGGGTAGGAAGCGCCGTCCGTCAGTTCGAGGTGCATGCGTGTTCCGGCCCTGTCGTCTCCGACCACTCTGACCACACGGGGCCGAGGGTGTACCGACCGGACTCCTTCTCCAGAGCCCCCAGCTGCACCAGGGTCTTCGCCAGTCGATAGGTGGTGGGCAACGGCAGCCGCGCGGCGCGGCTCATCTCGGTCAGGTTCAACGGCCGCGCGCCGCTGGCGACCTGCTCCAACACCTGGAACGCCCGCTCCAGCACCGACCCTCGGCCGCCGTCACCGACCGCGTCGTCCGCTCCATCGCTCTCCGACACCACTTCCTCGTCCGCTTGCGGTTCCCGTTGTGCACGGTCAGACCGCCAGTCCCTGCTGCGCCCCTCACTGGTGAACGACACGTGTTCCCTCCCTCGTCCTGCACGCGACCAACCCTTCGGTGATCGCCGCCCGTTACGGTCTGGATAGGCATGACGCGCCGTTCGCGGCGCGCCGGACCTCACCTCGGGACACCCCCGGCGTCCCGGCCTGCCGGATGACGGGGCACGAGATGGTGACGACGGCTTCCGCATCGCCGTCAGCGCCCGCACCACGCGTGCCGGGTATCCAGCACGCACCCGCGGATTCATGACCACACGGCATTGTCGGAGCACGATCACCGGCGCACACCCGCGCCCTTCGAACAGACATGTGTGGCACCGCGGCCCGGATGGTCAATGCAACCTCTCGACTGCCGGACCTGTGCGGTGTCACCCACGTCACTCCTTGCATCGCCACGTCGTCACGATCCCGCCGGCATCCATCCGATGCCACAGTTCAGACGCAACGCCCGGAGGCATCACCCCTGCCTGTCAACAGGCGAAAGCATATGTCATCAATATTCCATGTCAACGTGAACGGAGTTTCAGGGCGCTTTTTTTCGAGTGGGGGCGCTTACCACTTAGGCACGTAGTTTTGGGCGCAACCAACACGTAGGCGACAGCCCTGTGTCCACGTAACAGCAGCTCCCTACCGTCTCTACGGGCGCCTGTGCGCACATGGAGCGACCTTCCAGCAGCAGCGCGTGAAATTCCGTCGAAACTCCATCGGCACGCACCCCCTTAAAACATGGCAGCGCGGCCTACGACGTCGCATTCACATGTGAAAGCCGGTCAGCCGACTGTCCCGCCTTGCGGGAGAAGCCGAAGCAGTACGTGCACGGGAGTGCTTCTACGTGGCTCGTGGAGAAGCTACGTAGCTTTTCTAGTCGCACTACGTGGTTCCACTAAGTGCTCCAGCGGAGCACTACGTGGTCCCTCTAAGTGCCCTAGCGGAGCACTACGTGGTTCCACTAATAGCGCATCCCTGTCAACTTATCGATACTTACCCTAAATAACGAGATCCGCGCCTCTGCGTGCAGGCGCGGAACTTCACGACACACTGGGGACTGGCAATGCACACCGACACGACGCACGTCCGCCTCTTCGAGGAGGACTACTGGCAGCAGGCACTGGAAGTGGGGGACGCACTGCGGGCCAGCGAGCCCGTGCACCGCGCCGCGGTGGGCGGGTACCTGCCCGTGTGGATCATCAGCCGCTACGCCGACGCGCGACGCGCCCTGACCGACCCCGACCTGAGCAAGGACGCCGCCCTCATCCGCCCGGTCCTGGAGCAGCACCTGCACGCCGCAGGACTACCGACCGAACTGTCCGGGATGTTCCGGCCGCACATGCTGTTCCAGGACGAACCGGCCCACCGACGTCTGCGTCGCTTGCTGGCCGACAAGTTCACCCGCACGCGGATCGAACAACTCCGCCCCAGGGTGCTGCACCTGACCAGAACGTTGATCGACGCGCTACCCGCCGACAAGCCGTTCGACCTGGTCGACAGGCTCGCCTTCCCGCTTCCGCTCACCGTGATCTGCGAACTGATGGGCGTACCGGCACAGGATCATGAGGCACTGCGGGACTGGACCGCAGCGCTGATGGACGACAACCCCTCGCGCCTGCTCCCGGCCTCCCTGGCGATGGAGGACTACTTCACCGAGCTGA
This sequence comes from Saccharothrix sp. DSM 118769, assembly GCF_052936295.1. Classification (NCBI taxonomy): domain Bacteria; kingdom Bacillati; phylum Actinomycetota; class Actinomycetes; order Pseudonocardiales; family Pseudonocardiaceae; genus Saccharothrix; species Saccharothrix sp. DSM 118769. The sequence goes on from NZ_CP193627.1 coordinate 6,178,923, forward strand.
TCCGCTCCAAGCGCACACGATCCGAAGACGATCTCCTCTCGGCTTTGCTCCGGGGCTCGGGTGCCGACCGTCTCGACGACGAGGAGCTGATGGGCACGATCTTCCTAATCATCGTCGCCGGACACGAAACGTCCACCAACGCCATCACCAAGGCCGCACGGTGGCTCATGGCCGACTCCCGGCTGTGGCGCCATCTCGCGGACAACCCGCACAAGACTGCCCAGGCGATCGACGAGGTGTGGCGGTTCGACTCGCCGGTACGCATGGCGACCCACCGGGTCACCGCGGCACCGGTCGTCTACGGTGGCGTCGAGATCCCGGCCGGCGAGATCGTCTTGGTATCGCTGATGAGCGCCAACCGCGACCCGGACGCCTTCGACGACCCGACCACACTGGACATCGACCGCAGGAACGCACGCCGACACCTGTCCTTCGGCCACGGCATCCACCACTGCCTGGGAGCACCCCTGGGCCGCATGGAAGCCGAGATCGCACTACGCGAATTCATCGCCCGCTTCCCGCGCGCCCGGCTCGCGGTCGAATCCGACCGGCTCCCAGCACAGCGCAGCGCCATCATGGCCGGCATCGAGGAACTACCCGTACTCGGCGGCCGACCATAGACAGCCGGGCGGGCGGCGACACGATCGGCGTCGTGTCGCCGCCGTCCCGATCACGCACCGGCCAGGCCGGCGGCGACCTCGTCCGCCGACAGGCCCAAGAACCAGTTACGGACACCCTTGCGATCCTTGACCCCACGGCTCGGGTCTTCGGCGACGAGCTTGCCGATGATCTTCGACACATGGACCTCCACCGTGCGGTGGGACAGCCCTCCCAAGGTCTCGCCGATCTCCCTGTTGCTCATGTCCTTCGCCACCAGTGAAGCGACCAGGAACTCCTGCTTGGACAGATCCGCCGGACGGCGGACGTTCATGATCGGCCGCGGCCGGAGATCATCGGCCAGGGCCATCACCGCGTCGGCGGCAAGGCGCTTGCCCAACGCGACATTGATGTCGAACTCCTCGTCACCCAGCTCGCTGCGAGCCTTGTCCTCCGCCCTCTGCTGCACGCGGAGCCACGGAAGAAGTCCTTCGATCGACGCGTTGGTCAGCTTGCGAGCGGCAAGGGCCGCGCCCATCAACTGCGCGCCGTGCTCGTGGTCGCCGAACTCGACGGCGATCAGGAACAGCAGCCACTTCGTCCACGCAGGCCCCCAGGTGTCGCCGATCGCGTGCTGGATACGCAGTGTGCGTTGAGCGAGCACCATCGCCTCGCTGGGGCTGCCGTGCAGCAGTTCGGCCAGCGCCAGCGTCCACAGAGCCCACGAGATCGACCACGTGGCTTCGGCCTTCTCCGCGGTGACCAACAGCCGTCGGCACCAGGGGAACGCCGTATCGCCATCGGTGAGGAACGCAGCGCTCATGGCGCCGAACATCAGCGCCATGAAGGCATCGGCCTCGCTGCCCGCTGCCAGGAACGCGTGTTCCGCCTGTCGATAGCCCTCCACAGAGCCTCGCGCGCGTTCGGGATCTCGTTCGGCCAGCCACAGCCTCGTCGCCCGCGCGTACAGCAGCGGAGGGAACGTGTCCTCACAATTCAGCGCGCGTGCCCCGTCCTCGGCCTGCTCCAGCAGTGGAAGCGCATTGGCCTGGTTGCCCTGGATGAACGCAAGCCATGCCGTCAGCGACAGGGCCGCGACACGTTCGACGGTCGCCGTCTCGGCGGTGTCGTCCAAGGCGGCGGCCACCATGTCGCGACCGTCGTTGAGCCTTCCCGCGAACACCAACGCACGGCTACGTCCGGTGGCCAACGTCAACCGCAGCGCCGATCGCCGATGCCCCATCGCAAGGAAGAACTCCTGCGCCGCGAGGATGTTCGGCAACTCCGCGCGGACACGCTTCATCCACCCGACCTCGTCGGGCCCCAGCCACTGCTCAGCCGCCCGCTCGGCGAGGGAGAGGAAGTAGTTGGCGTGGGCGCAGCGCAGCTTCATCGATTCGCCGGACGCCTCGACCAGCTCCTCGCCGTAGAGGCGGATGGTCTCCAGCAGCCGGAACCGGGTGCTCGGCCCGCGTTGGTCGACCACCAGCAGCGACTTGCGCTTGAGACGCGTGAGCAGCGACCGTACCTCGGCCCGGTCGATACCTCGGCTCTCCGACACCGCCGCCGCCGCGTCCAAGTCGAACCCGCCGGCGAACACCGACAACAACGCCCACATCTGCCGAAGCGGCTCGGCGAGTAAACCGTAGGACCAATCCAGCGTGGCGCGCACGGACCGGTGCTGCTCCTGCACCGCGTCACCGCCAACCAGCGTGTCCAACAGCTCCCTGCGCTCCGCCAGCATCTCGTGCAGCGTCATCGTCTCCAGCTGCACCGCCGCCAGCTCGATGTTCAACGGAATGCCATCGAGCGCTTCGCACAGCTCGATCGCCACGGGATAATCCGATGGCTGGATCTCCGCGCCGACATTCCGAGCCCGGTCCTCCAACAGCTGCAACGCTTCAGGTACGCAGCAGGAGCACTCCTCGACGCAGGCACGTTCGTTGTTCACCACCGACAGGGGTGGCACGGCTACGATTTGCTCACCTTTGACGCCGAGATTCTCTCTGCTTGTGGCCACCACATGCAGCCGCGGGGCAGCCGCGAGCAGATGACGCAGCAGCCGCGGCACCTGCCCCGATCCCGGCTCGCTACCCACCAGGTGCTCGCAGTTGTCGAGGGCGAGCAGCATCCTGCCCCGCGTCGACAGGTGCTCGATCAGTCGTGCCGTTGCCGGAGCGGGCGAGTTGTTCAGCAGGCCCAACGCCTCGGCGATCGTGGACGCCAGCCGGTCCTCGGTGGCCTTGAGTCCCGCCAGCGGGACCAGCACGACCTCGTCGAAATCGCCGGCCAGATCACCGGTCAGGCGTTCCAACAACCTCGTCTTCCCGACACCACCGGCACCGGTCAGCGTCACCAGACGCTTCGTGGCGAGCAACTTCGTCGTCGCCCGCAGCAGTGTGCCGCGCCCGATGAAGCTCGTCATGTCCGACAGTGCGGCACTGATGGCGAAGTCGACGGGCAACTCCTGCTCCGACGCAGGAATCGCCCTTCTGCCTCCGTTCGCCTCAGCTCCTATCACCATGCTCGTTGCCCCCCGGCACGTAGTACAGCCGGCACACCCACCGCGCCGACCTGGTTCCACGGACACGGTATGAGACCGCTCCCGCTGGAGCCCTACCAGGCAGGACTCCACAGAGACAGAAGATGATCACTTACCGTGCCCAAGCGACCGTACACCGCAAAAGTGCGGTCTCGCACGAGATATGAGCAAACCTCCAATCAGAGTCCGCGACCACAGCCATCCGTCACCATCGCCTCATTGACACCCGCCAGCCCAGGCGGCCACGACATCACCCCGCAGCAGACGACTTACCTCGATCTTCGCCCTGCGGCGCCAAGGGATGCGCCTCACCCGTCAGGGCCGACAGCGCCTCGGCCACCTCCTGCACTGACGCACGCACGTACGTGGCCGTCACCCCGTACCGGTTCGTCGAAGCCGTCGCGTGCCCCGCGTACGCTCGCGCAACCGCATAGCCGAAACTGCGCTCCACCCAGGTCAGAGTGGTATGCCGAAGCCAGTGCATGGTGATGCCCTGGGTCCTCACCGACTCGATGTGCTCACCGAGACGCGACCACAGATGGTCATACCGTCGGTCGGTCAACGGCTTCCCATCCAAGTAGCGGAAGACGGCGCTCTCCGGATCGCGCGCCCCACGCGTGCGCGCGTGGCGCTGCAAGTGCGACATCAACGTCGGCGACACGGGCTGCCACCGATGAACATTGCCTTTCTCCCGCAACTGCACGAGGCACTGCACCGGATCCAGGTCTCGAAGCCGCAGGGCCAACGCCCCACCACGCCGCGCCGCAGTCTCGATGTGGAACCGCAGCAGCAACGAGTCAAGCTTCGGATCGTTTCCGGTCAACGAAGCGACCTCTACGATCTCCTCGACCAGACCGACATCCAAAGAACGACGGTTCGACTTCACACGTTTGGGCTTTCTCACGTGCTCGGTAGGTACATCCCAGGGATCCATCAGTCGGTTGCTGACGGCGTGTCGGTACAGACATCGCAACGCCTCGAACGCATGCTCCGCAGCGCTGTGTCCTCCCCGGCCGGACCGCCGCTGAACCACCGTCGCCTTCGTATGCTCGATCAACCAGTTGACGTCGGTAGGATCAATCTCATCGATGCGACGATCCGCCCATACCCCCAGCATCTTGTTCCAATAAGTCGAATAAAGCTTGCGTGTCCCGTCCGGCACCGCACCGGCAACCCGCGGAACAAACTCCACAAAAGTAGGAAGAGGCGATCGACGGCTCCCTCGACCAATAAGCTGTTCCGGCGATACTCCCAACTTCCCAAGAAGCGCCGCCGCCATTTCGATGTCACCGCTCATGACGTGATCCACCTACCTGCACGTCAATACTGCGCCGGAGTTGCTCCTCATGGAAGCCGCGTACCATCTCTTCGACGTTGACGGGAGGATGCACAATCAGCATGTTGTACTCGGGCACGCCAACGAGAAACGCCAAATCGCCGTTCGACAGGTCGCAATAATGCAGCAGGCTTGCAGTAAGTCGAATCCGAAACTGACCGTCAACCGTCAGTCGACCGTCCGGAACCGGCTTCAACACCGCGTAGTTAGCACCGATCGAACTGGCCAAACGCGTGTCAATTGACCAGTTCAACGACCTGAGAACATGGCGACCCGCCACGCGCCCGCGATCGTCGACCAGGCATGCACCGAAGGTAATCACGGAACCGTTGATGCGAGAATGCAGGTCACCCAGATCCACTTTGCGCATCTGGCGACGTTGCCGCCCAGGTAGCACCACCGGATAATTGAGCGCGCCGACAACGGCATCATCGATGCCGGAGAAGCCAGAACCAGGCGAGACGAGAGATCGGCCCGCAGCCTCGACACTCTCGCTCACAGTCCCCCCGAAGTAACATCGACACTAGATGTACCGACGAGGTTAGCTCGCACCAAATGCGGTCGCCAGCATTTCACCTGCCGAAATCCGAGGGCGAGCGGCGCGTGCGCGCTCGAACAGTGGCCGTTCCCACGGCGTGCGACTCAAATCCTTCCACTGGCCGAAAGAATGAAGGCATGCCAGCCTGCGGCAGTGCGACGAGGATCACACCGTCGCGCGGGCCTGATGTCGGAGATATTTCATCCAACGACAGTGTCGGGATCCCGCAGGCTCGCCGTCCGCCGACCTTCTCTCAACTCGAAAGACGTGTGGATCCTGGCTGACGAACAAACCAATCCACTTCCCTTCCGGTGGACGAGGCATCCGCCGGTCCGCTGGAGGACCCGGACGGGGCGTGGATCCCGCTAGTCCCAGTGCCAGCGGTATTGCCCTGGCGGCCGATCGCGCGTGACCGCCGACTCGCTCAGGTATCGCGGCAGAAAGTCGAGTGCATCACGCAGGGCTTCCAGGTTCGGCGTGTTGACCATCGACCGATCCTGCCGAACACCGCCCGCGCAGCTCCTCACCGACCAGGAAGCGATCACTCAGGGCAGACACTGCACAGCAGGCAGGCAGGAGCACGTCTCACGAGCCGCTCACTTCGGCCCGCGGCAGCCCGTATCGCACCGAGTCGATACCCGGAGATGGTAGAAGTTACCGTGCGCTACATCGACACAGTCACCGCCGGGTCCACGTTCGAGGATTGGTTGCTCCCGCGTCTGGCCGAGGCCGACCTGGCGGCGATCCGCACCGGGTTCCTCACCCTGTCAGCGGTGGACACCATCGAGCAGCACCTGCTCGGGCTGCTCGACCGGGAGGGTCGAGTGCTGGTCGTCGCAGGCGGCGCGCCGGACCAGGCCGACCCGGACGCGCTCGTCCGGCTGAGCGAGCTTCTTGCGCCCTACGGTGACCGGGCTGTGCTGCGGGTCGTGGTGGGTCCCGAGGAGTTCCAGAACGCCAAGACCTACCACCTCCACTTCCCCGACGGTCACGCGGAGGCGTGGGTGGGGTCGGCGAACCTGACTCGCGGCGGCCTGACCGGTAACCACGAAGCGGGCGTGACGCTGGACTCCCGCGACCCGGCCGAAGCGCCGATCGTGGACGACGTGTTGGCCGGAATCGAGGCGTTCCGCGACAGGCCCGGGACGACCGGCGTCTCCGAGGAGACCAGGTTGCTGCTCACGCGACGCCGAACCACTCGCCACCGGCCCGACGTCCAGCGGGTCGAGATGGCGCCGTCGATGGTGTTGGAGGACTGGCTTCAGGACGCGATGGACCGCGTCGACGCCGTCGCGTCCCGAGATGGTCTGCCCGTGGGCGTTCCGACGCCGTTCGCCGACCTGAACGTGCTGACCGGCGGACTGGCTCCGGGCACGTTGACCGTGATCGGAGGTCGGCCGGGTTCGGGGCGCAGCACGCTGCTGCTCGACTTCGTGCGCCACGCCACCATCCGGCACTCGCTGCGTAGCGCGCTGTTCTGCCTCGACCAACCCGGCATCGACGTAGTGCAGCGGATCCTGTGCGCCGAAGCGTCGATCAGACCCCATGACATGCGCACCGGGCGTATGTCGGACGAGGACTGGACGGGCCTGGCCCGACGTATGAGCGAGGTACACGAGGCGCCGTTGATCCTCAACGCGACACCGTCGGCCGACCTCGACGGACTGTGCGAGGAGGCCGTCGCCCTGGCCCGTGACGAGGCGCTGCACCTGGTGGCGATCGACCCGCTCAACATGGTGCGGGCGAGGACGGAACCCGGCGCAGGCCGGGAACGCGAGGTGTCGATCGTGACACGCCAGCTGAAGACTCTCGCGCTGGACCTGGACATCCCGATCGTGGTGACGTGCGAGGTCGGGCGTGCCGTCGAGGGACGCCTGGACCACCGTCCCCAACTGGGAGACCTCCGCGAGTCCGACACGATGGCGCAGGTCGCCGACACGGTCGTGCTACTGCACCGTCCGGACCAGTACGAGCGCGACGATCCGCGTGCCGGTGAAGCGGACCTGATAGTCGCCAAGCACCGCGGCGGCCCCACGGCCACCGTGACCCTTGCTCACCAGTTGCACTACGCCCGGTTCTCGGACCTGCCTGGCTAATCACGAAGTGCTGAGCAGCGGACGTCGTCCTCGGTCATCGAGAAGCGCCATGCCCGGCGACGTGCAGACGGAGCCAGGTGCGTTGTAGTGCTTGTAGTCCTGGTCGGCCTCGAACATGCGTGTCCTATGCTCGCGATGCATGCGTGATTTCTGGACCAGAAGGCGACTGTCCATCAAACGGATCGCTAAACCCGCACACCTAATACGACAACGATAAGTTATTATCAAGGCTGCTGTGCGGTTGCAGCCTGCGAGCCTGCTCGATGTTCTATTTCGCTTGATCTCGGCCGTGCGGGTGGATCCGGCGTCACGCCATCCACTATGCGAGGCTCAACACCTCAACACCACCGACGCGGCAAGTCGAAACGGAGACGCTGTGAGCGAGGGCGCTACCACCGGGCGCGAAGAACTGACTCCCGCCCAAGAAGAAGAGCTGGTGGCTCGGATGCTGCGCCACCAGGTCGGCATCGAACCCGACCACTGCGGCGCGGTCCTCGACCTCGCCGCAGTGGGACTGGTCAACAGCGCGTGGCGGAATAGTCCGGTCGAGGACTGGCACGCCGGCGACGGCCCGTTGAGCGACGGCGACATGCTCCGCATCAATTCCCACACAACCAGCCGGGTGCGCGACATCATCCGACGCTGGCGCACCGACTGCGGCATCGACGCCCATGCACCCGTCGCCTATCTGGACGAACTCGACATCGAGGCGGTCGACTGGCTCGCGGGCAAGCTGTGCCGTTGGCTGACCGACCCTCGGCGCAGACTGCCTACCGGGGTCGCCCTCGCCGACCTCGCTGGCGACAACCTCGACGAGTACACCGATCACGCCTTGGGGGTCCTCGGCGGTGTTGCCCAGCTGGCCGAAGACCGCAACGCCCACTACGCCTTCTGGCGCGCCGCAGCCCATGCAGGGCTTGCCTGTCGCCACTGGTGGGGTACCCCGACCTGGCCGGGGCTGGTCGACCGCTTCGTCCGCGCGCTGGACGACCCGACCGACTCGCATTGGGGCACGGAAGGCCAATGGTTCTCCCGATTGCGCCCACGCCCACGGGAGATCGCAGACAACAACCGGCTGCGACGTGCGCTTCTTCAGCACCCGTGGAAACTTGGCTCGGAGTCGGCCCAGTTCCTTGTCAGCGCCGGTATCGGCATGATGCGCGATTCCATCCCGCCATTGCCTGCGACGGATTCCACCAGCTAGCGACGTCGGGCCAGCCACATGGTCGGGCAGCGGTTCGGGCCGGGCGCTGCGTGTTGCGTCGGCCAAGAGGGGTATGCGCCGTGCCGCTTGCCCGCCCATCCTTGCGCGGTGGTGTCTGCCTCCACCCAGGTGACTGTGCCCAGCGAGAAATACTCGTCAATGGCTGGGTTCACCGGTGCAGCTCGCCGCTACAGTAGTCACCAGGGCAGCGATGGCACTCCGTCGGATGTCAGGCCCCACATGCGCAGCCGCTCGGCGTGTTCCTGCTGCCCGGTGGCCTGGAGGGAGTTGATCAGGCCGCGAGAGGCGTGCTTGTTGCCGGCGTGCACTTCGTCCCACAGCAGCTCGTGTTCGCCATGCTTGGCTATCAGATCCGCCAACGCCCACGCACACGTGGAATCGGTTTCGGCACGGCTGCGCAGTAGTGTCACGGCCACGGAGAGGCGTCCACGCGTGGCAAGGTGTCGGGCCAGCTCGATTACGGCGTCGGTGTCGCCAGCGTCGCCACGAGCGCGCAACTCGTCGATCGTGTCGTGCTTTGCAAGCTGGTGATAGAGCTGACGGCGAGCGTGAGTGTCGCCAGCGTCGGATAGGGAGCGTAGCTCGTCCAGCATGCCGTGCTCGCCCCGAAAGGGACGAACGCGAAGACCGGTAGCTCGGCCAACGCATCTACGGCCGCATCAAGACGCTCTCGGGAGCGCTCGTCGGCCGAGGACAGCTCGTGATCGCCGACAACGCCGCACGGAGTTCGGCGCCGAGAAGGGCGTGAGCTTATCCACCTGACCGACAAGGAGTCCACCATGCCGGGCGTGCCGAACACCGACGTCGGCACGCGGCTCAAGGTGGAGGACCTGGAAGGCCCCGACGCCTAGCGTCGCCGTCGAGCCGTGTGCACAGGCGGCGGGATCTGCCGCCACGTCGTCCTATCCCTCTGGCCAAGGCGTTTGACGGATCCGAAGGCGGCTTCGAGGGCGTCGAGTCGTACCATCACCGCCGTGCCAGGTACGGCCCGCCGTCGCCAGGCCGCGTGTGGACGCCTCGCGCGGCTGGTTGTCGTGCTGGCCGTGTTCGCCGGGTTCGCGATCGGTCTCCAGTGCACCGACGGCATGGCCCCGGCCATGCCCATGGCACACGGTGTCACCTCCGCCTCCTGCGCGTGCGGTTCACCTGCCGCGGACATGGTGCTCGGCACGTGCGTGAGCCTGGCAACCGTCATGGAAGAGGGCTCGCCGAAGTCCGACGGCCTGGGCGGTGCGCTGGCGGTCTGTCTGGCGTTCCTGGTCGCCGTCGTGGCCGCCGCCGCGTCGCTGGGTCCGGACCGGCTCCGCGGCGTCTTCCGGCTGCTTCGACCCGCCCCCGCAGTAGTGGTCCGTGCGGTCCGGCCGCGGGCGCTCAGCCTCGCGGAACTCTGTTTGCTGCGGACGTAGGAGGAGTCTGCCCGCGTCACGGACCGCATGTCGAGGCGCGGATATCACCGCGCGCACCGACTCTCCGGTCGGAGGCGTTCGTCGTCCCTTCCTCTTCCGTTCTCCGCTGGAGGCATTTCCGTGAGTCTTGGCGCTGTCCTGGTCACCGGCCTGTTCGCAGGCGGCGTATCCTGCGCCGCTGTGCAGGGTGGTCTGCTCACAGGCTTGATCACCCGGCAGAAGGCCGCAACCACCGAGCTGGCCGCACCTCCGCGCCGGACGAAAAGTCGAACCCGCCACAGCGGGACCGACGCCGCGCGCGACGAGCAGACCGTGCTGGCCGCCGAACCGCCCACGTGGCGGGCCCGGCTCGCCGACGACATGGTTCCGGTCGGCGGGTTCCTGGCCGGGAAGCTCGTGTCGCACACCGTGCTCGGCGCGTTGCTGGGCGCGCTCGGCAGCGCCGTGGAGCTGTCGGTCGGCGTTCGCACGTGGCTCCAGATCGGCGCTGGTCTGCTGATCATCGTGTTCGGCCTGGCCCAGCTCGGGGTGCCGGGCTTCCGCGGCATCGTCGTCGAGCCGCCGATCTCCTGGATGAAGCTGGTGCGCAACCGGGCCCGTTCGCAGGCTGCGCTGGCTCCGGCGCTGCTCGGGGTGGCCACGGTGCTCATCCCGTGCGGGGTGACGCTGTCGGTGGAGGCGCTGGCGTTGACGTCGGGCTCGGCTCTGGCCGGGGCGGCGACCATGTCGGTGTTCGTGCTCGGCACCGGGCCGCTGTTCGCCGTGCTCGGCTACGCCGCTCGCAAGGCTGCCACCGCATGGCGGGGACGACTGGCCGTGGTCACCGGGCTGGTGGTGCTGGCCATGGGGCTCTACACCCTCAACGGCGGGTTGGAGTTGGCGGGCTCGCCGTTGGCGGCCAGCCGGATCACCCAGGCCGTGGGCGGCTCCGACTCGCCGGCCGACACCACGGCGGCGTCCGTCGTGGATGGACGGCAGACCGTGGTGATCACCGCACGGACGGGCTCCTACAGCCCGGCGAACGTCCGGATCCAGTCCGGCGTGCCCACCACGCTCGTGGTCAAGTCGGACGGCGTTCAGGGCTGCGCGCGGTCCTTCGTCATCCGCGAGGAGCACAAGATCCTGCCGGTCGAAGGGGAGACCCGCGTGGACCTCGGCGTGCTCCAACCGGGACGGTTGGACTACGCGTGCGGCATGGGCATGTACACCGGCGTCATCACCATCGTCTGAACAGGAGTCCACAGTAGCCATGACGACATACGTGTTCCAGGTCGAGGGTATGCACTGCGGCAGCTGCGCACTGCTCATCGACGACACACTGGAGGATCTCCCCGGCGTGCTCGACACGCAGACCACGGTCAAGCAGGGACGCAGCACCGTCGAGCTGGACCTGAGCCGGAACAGCCCGGAGGACGTCATCCAAGCGATCGAGGAACTCGGATATCGCGCGTCGCCGATGACGTGACGGTGTAGCCGCACGGTTCGGCGGTACAGGCACACAGCCTGTACCGCCGAACCGTGCGGATGGTGTGCTCAGCTGCTGGTCTCGACGATCCCCGAGCGCAACAGTCCGTGGAGGCGGCTGAGGTCGACGTTGCCACCGGAGAGCACCACTCCCACGCGTCCGCCGGGAGCGTGGACCTTGCCCGCCAGCACCGCTGCGGCTGCCAGTGCGCCGGAAGGCTCGACGACCAGCTTCATCTCGTTGAACAGCAGTGCCATCGCCGCGCGGATCTCGTCGTCGTCCACCACGAGCACCTCGTGCACGTGACGGCGGATGAGCGGGAAGGTCAGCTCACCGGGGATCTCGCCGGTGACGCCGTCGGCGATGGTGCGCGGGACCGGGATCCGCACTCGTTCCCCTGCACGCAACGACCGGCGGTTCTTGTCCCCCGCCGCGGTCTCGACGCCGATCAGGCGGGTGCCCTGGTCGGCTGCCGCGGTCACCACACCGGCTCCCGCCAGTTGGCCTCCTCCGCCCAGCGGGATCACCAGCACGTCGAGTTGTCCTGCCTGGTCCAGGAACTCGGCGGTGGTGGTGCCCGCGCCGGCGATCACGTCGTGGTGATCGTACGGGGGAATCGAGGTGAGGCCGTGTTCGGCGGCGAGCCGGGCGGTCAGGGCGAAGCGGTCCTCGGTGTAGCGGTCGAAGGTCACCACTTCGGCGCCGAGTCGTCTGACGGCGGCGAACTTGGCCGGCGGGGCGTCGGCGGGCATCACCAGCATCGCGGTGCTGCCCACCGCCGCGGCGGCCGAGGCCACGGCCAGGGCATGGTTACCCGAGGAGAACGCGATGACGCCGCGCGCCAGTTGCTCGGCGCTCAGCCGTGCGACGGCGTTGCAGGCGCCCCGGAATTTGAACGAACCGGTGCGCTGCAGATTCTCGCATTTGACCAGCACCTGGCCGCCGGTGTGCTCGTCCAACGGGGCCGCGTGCAAGACGGGCGTTCTCACCGCAGTCTCGGCCAAACGTGCTGCGGCGTCGTGCACGTCGCGTGCCGTCACCGTCGCGGCGGTGGGTGCCTGTTGGGGTTGAGTGCTCATCACTTCGTCCTTCCGCTGGTGGCGGCTGTGGTGGCCGTGGGTTGCACGACGGCCGGTGAGACCGTGGACGGCAGGTGCCCGGCTCGCAGCAGCAACGCGAGCGCACCTGTGCCCACCGCACCCGTGGCGGTCAAGGCGATCCACACCAGAGCGGGCCACCCACTGGTCAGGCCCACGCCCCACACCCACCCGGTGGCCAGGTTGCCCAGCGTGATGCCGATTCCCGACAGGGTGTTGTAGAAGCCGTAGTGCGTGGCGACCAGACGACCATCGGCGAGGGTGACGATCGTGTCCATCTCGAACGGGTAGGCGATGGCCATGCCCACGGTGAGCAACACCGTGGACACCAACGCGGGCGTCAGAGTCAGCACCGCCGCACCCACGCCCGCCGCCGGTGGCGTCGACAGGTGAGCGGTCATCACCAGCGGCAGGAACGACACCGCCATCAGCCCCAACCCGGTGGTGACCGAACGGCCCGCGCTCCACCGGGTGCGGGCCCACGCGGTGAGCCGCACCTGGCCCAGGATAGCCACGACCGCCGACACGGCGAACAGAGCGCTGCTGCCGGTGTCGCCCGCCTCCGCGCCGAGCACGTGCGCGGCTTGCAGCGGCAGGGCGAGGTAGATCTGCGACGACAGCACGTAGGAGCTGATCATCGCCAGGGAGAACAGCAGGAACGCCCGGTTGCCCACCACCGTCCGCCAGTCCGCGAGCACCCCGGCCGCGCCGGTCGGGCGCTCGGCGTCGTGGTCCTGGCCGCGCGCGGGCAACGCGCGGAGTTGCAACACTGCCAGCACGGTGAAGATCGCCGCGGCGGTGAGGCACACGACCCGGAAGTCGAGCGTGATCAACGCCAGTCCGACCAGCGGGCCCACCAGGATCCCGGCCTGGTAGAAGACGTTGAACACGGCGAACGCCTCGACCCGCTTCGGACCGGCGTCGGCCGCGACGTAAGCGCGGACCGACGGGTTGAACAACGCCCCGGCCAGACCGGTCGCCACGGACGCGACCAGCAGCGCGGGCAGGGTGTCCACCACACCCAGCAGGGCGAACCCCACGGTCCGCAGCGCGCACCCCGCGATGATCATCGGCTTGTAGCCGAGCCGGTCCGCCAGCGCACCACCCAGCAGGAACAGGCCCTGCTGGCTCAACGTGCGCACGCCCAGCACCAGCCCGACGGTCCACGCGGCCATCCCGAGCCCGTTGGACAGGTGGTTGGCCAAGTAGGGCATGAGCATGTAAAAACCGAGATTGATGCCGAACTGGTTGACCACCAGCAGTTGCACGCTGCCGGGCAGGGCACGCAACTGCCGCCACGTGCCGGTCATCGCCCGGCCCTCAAGTGCGCCAGGCGCGGGTCGGTCACCGGGTCGGTGACCGTGGTGCACCGGGTCCAGCGGTCCACGACCCGCTCGCCGGGGTGCGAGATCTGGTCGGGGTGCTCGGAGGGGGCGCGGTCGAGCAGGTTGTGAGTGTGGCAGAAGGTGTCGTTGTAGACGGTGTCGAAGTAGCGCTGCGGCCCGTCCGGGAAGATCGCCGCGATGCGGGTCTCCGGCGGCAGCGTGCGGGCCAGCCACCCCGCCACCAGGCCGACCGCGCCCACGCTCCAGCCTCCGCTGGCGTAGTGGCCGGTCGCCAGCTCCCGGCACGTCCACACCGCCTCCGGTGCGGTGACCCAGTGCACCTCGTCGAACGCGCGGTAGTCCACGTTGCGGGGATAGATGCTGCTGCCCAGCCCACGCATCAACCGCGGCCCGGCGGGCTGACCGAAGATCGTCGAACCGGCGGTGTCCACACCGACGAGCCGCAGCCGCGGGTTGTAACGGCGCAGCGCGCGGCTGACGCCGGCGGAGTGGCCGCCGGTGCCCACGCTGGTCACCAGCACGTCCACCCGGCCCAACTGTGCGACGAGCTCCATCGCCAGCGGCTCGTAGGCGGTAACGTTGTCGGGGTTGTGGTACTGGTCCGGGCACCACGCGCCGGGCTCGGCGTCAAGCAGTTCTCGCACCCGACGCCTGCGCGCCTCCTGCCACCCGCCGACCGGATCCGGCTCGGCGACGATGTCCACGCGCGCGCCGTAAGCACGCAGCATGTGCACCATCATCGGCTCCATGCCCGGGTCGGTGACCAGGGTGACGGGGTGCCCGTGCACGATGCCGGCCAACGCCAGCCCCAGGCCGAGGGTGCCGCTGGTCGACTCGACGATCGGGGCGCCCGCAGCCAACTCGCCGCGGTCGCGGGCGCGTTCGAGCATGTGCAGCGCGGGCCGATCCTTGATACCACCCGGGTTGTGGCCTTCGAGCTTGGCCCAGAACCCCCGGCCATCGTTGGTGAACGGCTCGTCGATCCACAGCACCGGCGTGTTGCCCACCACCCCGGCCGGCGTGTAGCAGGGCGCGGCGGCGGAGGTGAGCACTAACCGCGCCGAGGACGGCACGGGCTGCTCGGCAACGTCCGCACCAGGGCGTGCGGCAACGACTGGAGAAGAAACAGACATTGGAAGAAGACCTCTTCGATAGTAACGAAACGACAGCGTTCAACAGCCCTGAGCCGAGCGCGCCGTGGACCAGCCCGTTCCCGAAGTCCGCCCGCGGCGTGTTCACGCGGGTGCGGCGCCTCCGGCACGGGGGCGGCGACGGTGGTGGACGCCTCGGCGACCTGTCACTGCCGCGACACGCAGACCATCACCAGCAACCGGATGCCAGAGAGGGGGCACACCACTGGGATCTCTGCCGCAGGACGCCAAGAAGCGCCGGCGGCGTCCTGCGGCTGAGGTGCGGTCACCTGCACAACGGGTAGCTCCGGGGAGCGGACTGTGTCAGCCTGCACAGCCAGCAGTCCCGTCCCCGACGGCCCGCAGATCGGGTCGTCGTGCTCGGCCGGAGTGCCCGATCCGTCCGGGACGTCGTACGAGTCCGACGGGCCGCCTTCAGCCGCCAGGTCGTTGTCCCCGTGATGATCGTGAACGACCGCGGTGTCGAAGAGCGGTTGAGACGTCCGAGCACCTACCGCCTCGAACGACGTGCGTGCCTCGCTGTCGACATGCCCATGGCAGAACAACACACCGAGCAGGGCGAGAACGGCCGTGAGGATGGCCGTCGAACCGCCGCGCGGTCGCGCGCCCCCAGTGGCAGCGATAGGCACATGGCCACCCTACCGAGATCTTCACGCACTGTGCCACTTCAGACACGAACCGTGAAATGTGACTAATGTGACACAAATAAGGAACAGTCCGACAACAAAACCTGATATTTTTGTTACGGAGCGTCAACTAGCGAGCACTCATCGAGCACGCCGCCTGGGTCAGCCCACCACCCTGCGGGCACCGATGTAGTGCCCGTCGCCGCGCAACGGGCGGACGTCGACCAACTGCCCTTCGGTGGGCGCGTCCACCATCTTGCCTTCGCCGACGTAGATCGCCACGTGGTGGATGGCGGCGGGATTCCCCGTTCCGTCGTCGTAGAACACCAGGTCGCCCGGCTGGAGTTGGTCCTGGGACACCGGCTTGCCCACGCGGTACTGGTCGACCGCGACCCGCGGCAACGTGACGCCGGCGGCGGCGTAGGCGAACTTGGTCAAGCCGGAGCAGTCGAACGCGGCCGGCCCGTTGCCACCCCACTGGTACTGCGATCCCCGCTTGCCGAGCGCCGTCTGGAGCGCGGTGTTGGCCGCACCGAGAGGGCCGAGGTAACTGCCGGTGTCCTTGACCTGCCCGAAGCCCAGGTTCGACTTCTCGGTGGAGCTGAGCCGGTTCATCGCCTTGCGCAACTCGCCGATGCGACCGTCCAGGTCGGTCTTGCGCTTGCCCAGGTCGTCGTTGAGCTTCGCCGCGTCGTCCGCGGCCTGCCCGGCGCGGTTCCTCGCGTCTTCCGCGTTCGCACGGGCGTCGTCCGCCTGCGCCACCGCCGCACCCAGCCGATCCAGTGACTCGGCGTTGTCGGCGGCCAGGAGGTCCAAGGCCGACATCCGCTCGAGGAAGTCCTGCTGCGAGTCGCTGACCAGCAGCGCGGACAGCTGGTTGAACCGGGCGCCCTCGAAGGTCGCCTCGGTGAGCAGGTCCACTCTCCCGCGGAACTGCTCCTCGTCGGCCTTGGCTCCGCCCAGCGCCTGCTCCGCCGAGGCCAGATCGGCGTTGGCGCGGTCGAGTTCCCCTTGTTTCGCGGTGAGGTCCTCCTGGGCTTTCAGCAGGTCGTCGTTGAGCTTCTCCGCCTGTTCGCTGAGCTCTTCGTACTGCTTGACCGCATCGGATTCGGCCGGCTGCGCGGCAGCGGGACCGGAACTCGTTCCGATGACGGTCATGACAGCGGCGGCGGCGAAGGTGGCTCGCAGGCCGCGTTCGGTTCGTCGCGACATCACGTGGGCAGATACCTCCTCGGTCGGGGTGGTGGACGGCTCCTCGGAAGCAGGCCGGACGGTACAAGGAGCCGGGGACATGTCTACTATGAGGTTTAGTAGACCGAGAGAGCGGGGTGCGATCTGTGGTTGGGCTGTGGAGTTGGCCTCGCGCGCTTGTCGGTGCAGCGCTCAGTGCGATCGCGGTCGCGGTGCCGACCGATGTCATCGACAACCCGCTCTTCACCCGGATGACCCCGGTGCGCTGGTGGGAACTGCCGGTCATGGTGTGCATCGCCGCCCTGACGGCGATGTGGGCCGGACTTCGGCCACAGCGCGCGGAGAGCGTCGGCTCGGCCCGCACTTGGGGAAGTTCGCTGCTTGGCGCGCTGGCCGTCGGGTGCCCGGTGTGCAACAAGGTGGTCATCGCACTCTTGGGCACGTCCAGCGCGCTTGCCGTGTGGGCTCCGCTCCAACCCCTGTTGGCCGTGGCCTCGCTGATCATCCTGGCGACCGCAGTGGCCGCCCGATGGCGGCTCCGCGATTGCGCGCCGCAGACGTGTCCACCCGCGCAAGGCGAGGCAATCCCCTTGCAGCGGGACGCGAAGAACTCGGTGTGACCGCCACGCCACCGGTCGCCGACCTCCCCGGCCGGCCGGCACGCCCTGACCCTCGTCAACCCGTACCGATGTCCACAGTAGAAACGAGGCCGCCGGTGGTGCCGGTCAAGACGGTCGGACGCACGACGTGGCGGGCGGTCGCGACCGCGGTGGTCGGCGGCGTGAGCTTGGCGTTGGCGTTTCCACCGTTCGACCTGTGGCCCCTGGCCGCGCTCGGACCCGCCCTGCTCGTCCTGTCGGTAGCCGGCCGCCGTTTGCGCGTCGCGTTCGGGCTCGGGACGGTCTTCGGGCTGTCCTTCTTCGGCCCGTTGCTGTGGTGGTTGAGCAACCTCGGTCTGCTGCCGTGGATCGGTCTGGTCGTGCTCCAGGCGTTGTTCCTCGGCCTGCACGGGGTGCTCGTCCGGTTGCTGATGCGGCTGCCGTGGTGGCCGGTGGCGGTCGCGGCGAGTTGGGTGGCGGTCGAAGCCCTGCGTGGCCGGTTCCCGCTCGGCGGGTTCCCGTGGGGCCGGTTGGGCTTCAGCCAGGCGGACGCCCCTTCGTTGCCCTGGGCGAGCCTCGGCGGGGTTCCGCTGTTGACCCTGCTGGCGGCGGCCACCGGCACGGCGTTGGCTTGGGCGGTACTGTCGGGCGTCCCGTGGAAAGCCGGTGCGGCGGCGGTGCTGGCCACCGGTCTGGTGTGGACGGCCGGGGTGGTCCTGCCCGCGCCGAGCGCGTCCGACGACGACCTCGTCGTGGCGGTGGTGCAGGGCAACGTCCCGCGCGGGCGCACTCTGACCGAACAGGTGCGCGTGCGGCAGGTCACGCAGAACCACGCCGACGCGACGCTGCAACTGGCCGAGGACGTGCGGGCCGGGCGAGTGCCCGCGCCGGATCTTGTCGTGTGGCCGGAGAACTCCACCGATACCGACCCTCGGGGCAACCCTGTGGTCGCCGAGGCCATCCGCTCAGCCGTGCAGGCGATCGACCGCCCGGTGCTGATCGGCGCGATTGTCCGCGAGGGCGGTCGGATGTTCAACGTCGGCCAGTTGTGGTTGCCCGACCGGGGTGCTACCGCCGAGTACGCCAAGCGGCAGCTCGTGCCGTTCGGCGAGTACGTGCCGGGCCGGTCGCTGTTCGGCTGGGTGGGGCAGTTGCAGTACGTGCCACGCGACTTCAGCCCCGGCACCGGAGACGGCGCGCTCGACGCCGCCGGCACCCGGATCGGCGACGTCATCTGCTACGAGGTCGCCTACGACGGCCTGGTCCGCTCGTCGGTCGAAGCCGGAGCGGCCTTGCTCGTCGTGCAGACCAACAACGCCACCTACATGCTCGACGGCCAACGAGGCGAGACCCTCCAACAGCTCGCCATGGCGCGGGTGCGCGCGGTGGAGCACAACCGACCCGCGGTAGTCGCCTCCACCACCGGGGTCAGCGCCGTCGTCCGACCGGACGGCTCGATCGCCGCCGCCACCGAGCCGTGGGCCAGGCAGGTCCTGGTCGAACGGGTCAACCTCCGCACCACGACATCGCCGTGGCTGTCCCCCTGGCTCGAACTCCTGGCCTCCCTGCTCGTGGTGGCCGCGACGGTCGCCGGGCTCAGGCGCGCCGATGAGCGAGCAACGCCCCGATGACACCGCCAGCAAGGACAATCGCCGCACCGATCAGCGAGGTGACGAGCGCCTGGACGCCCAACGGCTGGTCGACCGGCTCGGAGCGGCGCAGCACGTAACCGACCAGGAAGGTGACCGCCACGGTTGTCATGAACGCGAAGTGAAGCAGCACGAGGACGTGTGACCTGGTGCGGACCGGCACGGGGAGCGCGTCGACGAACCCCGCGATGCCCGCCGCCAGGGCCGCGAGCAGGCCGTAACCGATCCACGACGTCGACGCCCGCACCAGCGGCGCGGGATCGGCGGCCGAGTACGAGGCGATGTCCAATCCCAGACTCAATGACCAGCACCCGATCACCACCACCCCGAGCAGGGAGTGCGGCCGGAGGTGCCGGCGCAGTGGCCGTGACCGAGCCGTGTCCTTGTCCGCGTCGCTCCACACCAACCGAAGTCTACTATTTAGTATAGTAGGTCCGCGAAGGGCGTGAGGTCGATGCCGAAGGTATCGAGGACCCGGCGTGAACGCGACCGGGCGGCTGCGGCGAACCTGCACGAGGACGAGGTCTCCAAGCAGCAGAAGGTCGGCTACACGAGCGCGTACAAGCGGTGGCTGGTCCGCCGCTTCGTAGGCATCTCGCTGCTGGTTGTCGCGGTCGTCACGGGGGCCACTCACGTCGTGGTGCACCTCGGCAGCGTGCAGTTCCTGCCGACCACCGGGCTTCAGGACCTGCTCACCGGATACCCGATGGCCGGGTTGCTCGCCGTCGCGGGCGGTGTCGTCCTCAGCCGCAAATGACCACGACGTGGGAGACGATCGATGCCGCTTGCCGCTCTGCCCAGCCCGCCGACGTCGGTCTGGTACCTGGGTCCACTGCCGATCAGGGCCTACGCCCTGTGCATCATCCTCGGCATCATCGCCGCGGTGCTGCTGACCCGCCGCCGTATCCGCGCCGAGGGCGGTGACCCCGACGTCGTGCTGGACATCGCGACGTGGGCGGTTCCCTTCGGCATCGTCGGCGGGCGGCTGTACCACGTGGTGAGCAGCCCGGAGCTGTACTTCGCACCGGGCCGCAACCCGGTCGAGGCGTTGTACGTCTGGGAAGGCGGCCTGGGCATCTGGGGCGCGGTCGCGCTGGGCGCGGTGGGCGCATGGATCGGGTGCAGGCGCAACGGTGTGGGCTTCGCCGACTTCGCGGACGCCGCTGCGCCCGGCCTGGTGCTCGCGCAGGCCATCGGACGGTGGGGCAACTACTTCAACCAGGAGCTCTACGGCGGCCCGACGACGCTGCCGTGGGCGTTGGAGATCGATCCCACGCACCGTCCCGCGGCCACCCCGGACATCGGTCTCTACCACCCGACGTTCCTCTACGAGTCGTTGTGGAACCTGGGTGTGCTGTTCGTGCTGCTGTGGGCGGGACGGCGCTTCGCGTTGGAGGGCGGCCGGCTGTTCGCCCTGTACGTCGCGCTCTACACCGCCGGACGCGGGTGGATCGAGATGATGCGGGTGGACCGGGCCAACGAGATCCTGGGGCTGCGGCTCAACGTGTGGACGTCGGTGATCCTGTTCGTCGTCGTGGTCGCGTTCCTCCTGGTGCGACGCCGGAAGCCGGAACAGGCGTCAGCCTGAGCCGGCGCCGAAATGTGCCACGGCGGTCCCGACCTCCCCGGGCGTGCGGAACACCAGCGGCTCGGTCACCTGAGTGACCGAGCCGTCCGGTCGGACGAGGTAGCTGACCGGGAGGATTTGCGGCACCTTCAACGCCCGCTGCACCGCCTCGGAGTCGTCGACGACGCTCGGATACCGCACTCCCAGCGTGATGACCGTGTCCAAAGCGTCGGATGCCCGGTCCTTGACGTTGACCCCGAGCACCGGCACGGCGCCCGGTTCGGTGGCGTACGCCTGGAGCACGGGCATCTCTTCACGGCAGGGCTGGCACCAGGACGCCCACAGGTTGAGCAGCACGGTCCGGCCGACCAGCGCGTCGCCGAGATCAACCGTGCCGGGCGCGCCGAGGCAGCGGACGGCGACATCGGCGAGCGGAGACCGCGAAGTTGCCGTTCTCCCCCGGCAGCGCGGTGCCCGGGTAGTGGCCGGGACCGATTTCCAGGTCGCGGTCGGTGGCGCCCTCGACGATCGCGAACCGGAAGTCGGCACCGAACACCGGCACGTACATCTTGGCGAACGCCTCACCCTGCACGAGATCCACGCGTGACTGGCGCTGCGGGCCGACCTGCTGCACCGTGTTGGCGTCCGCGGACCACCGCTCGTCCAGCGCCGCACTCGCCTCGCCCTGCTTGCCCGCCGAGATGAGATCGGTGACGTACACCTCGTAGACGACTAACAGGAGCACCACCAGCCCCAAGGTGACGAGCAACTCGCCGAGGCCCCTGAGCATGCGCCGGCCGATGCCATCAGGCCGGCCCGCTGCCACCCGAGGCATCACCACGGTGTCGATGTCCACGACCTCTACTATGCATATTAGTACCGCGGTCCGACAAGGAGATCGCGCACCGCACCGCGTCGAGCGGCGCACTTCCCGAGGAGGACCGAATGCGACGTGGGATCCAGGTGTTCGCCTGCCTGGCGCTGGCGGCGCTGGCCACCGCATGCAGCCAGGCAAGCCCAGAGCAGCCCGGCACGGGGACATCCGGCGCGGCGGCGCCCGGGTTGGCCCACGTGCACGGCCTCGGCGTGGATCCGGCGGACGGCATGCTGTACGCGGCGAGCCACTACGGCCTGTTCACGGTGCCTGAAGGCGCGGAGGCGGAGCGGGTCGGCGATCGGATGCAGGACACGATGGGTTTCACGGTCGTCGGCCCGAACCACTTCCTGGGCAGCGGTCACCCGGACCCGAGGGACGCCGGCAAGGCACCACAGCTCGGTCTCATCGAGAGCACGGACGCCGGGAAGAGCTGGCGTTCGCTGTCGCTCGAAGGTGAGGCCGATTTCCACTCGTTGGAGGCGAAGCACAGTGCGGTGTACGGCTACGACAGTCAGACCGGGCAGCTCGCCGTCACGTCGGACCAGCGGAACTGGGACCGGCGCGGCCAGGTGCCCCTGGCCGACTTCGCGGTCAGCCCGACGAGTCCGGACACCCTGCTGGCGACCACCGAGCAGGGACTCGCCCGCAGCACCGACGGTGGACGCACCTTCACCCCGCTCACGGGCGCGCCGCTGCTGCAACTGGTCGACTGGCCGTCAGAGGCGACCATCGTCGGTGTCGCCCCGAACGGCGGGGTCCACGTCAGCGCGGACGGCGGTACGACCTGGGCCCGTCCCGGTCAGGTGCCCGGCAAACCGACCGCATTGGCCACCAACGGTCCATCCGAGGTCTTCGTGTCCACCACCACCGCGATCCACAGCTCGACCGACGGCGGCGCCACGTTCACCCAGCGGCAGGCGCTCAACTGATCCCCGCACCACGTGCCTGCAACCAGGCCAGCGGGTCAGCCTTGCGACCGTCCGGCTCCCACACCTCGAAGTGCAGGTGGGGGCCGGTCGAGATGCCCCGGTTGCCGACTCGCGCGATCAGGTCGCCGGCCTTGACCTGCTGTCCCTCGCGGACCGAGTAGCTGTCGATGTGCCCGTAGACGGTCATGGTGCCGTCCGCGCGCTCGATCTTCACCCACAACCCGAAACCACTCGCGGGCCCGGCCTCCCGGACCACGCCGTCGGTGGCGGCGTAGATGGGCGTCCCGATCCGGTTGGCGATGTCGAGCCCGTAATGGGTGGTGCCCCAGCGCGGCCCGTAGTTCGACGTGATCTCGCCCTGCACCGGCGCGACGACCTTCGGGCGGCGCGCCTCCTCCGCCTCCCGTTCGGCCTGCCGCTGCGCCTCGATGCGCTGGTCGTCGATTCGCTGCGACTTGCGCAGTTTGCCGACCTCGTCCTGGGCGGGCTTGGCCACGAGCACCACAGCCGGCGGCGCGGCTTGACCACCGACCCCGGCGAAGTTCGCCGCCGCCAGCGGCCGGATGTCACCCGACACGATCCCACCCGGCGGCGGCGCGTTCTCCGGCGAGTCCAGCACCGCTGCCGCAGCTGCTCCGATCATGATTCCACCGGCTACCACAACCACTCGGCGACGGGACACGCACAGCCTCTTCCGCTCGGGGGACGCGGGGACCTTAACAACTATCTTGGATAGTAGAAAGCTGTCCGTCATGACTGCCGGGGTCGCCGCACGCACGTGGGCCCACGTGGGCCGCCGAGCGGCGTTCTCACCCTGCTCCTACCTCTGCTTCCGATGTGATCAGCTACAGCACGGACACCACGTCAGCCCGCAGGCCGGTCTCTGTCCATTTCGCACAGCGGCGGTGAAATCAGCGGGCTACGGCGTCGCCGTGAACACGTTCCTCGACTCGTGTCACCGCAGGATCTTCGCCCTCCTGTCCCGCTCCGGCCCCGCCGAACAGGGACGACTACTGAGGCTGGGGTTCGAGTGGTGGCACGGCAGGCCGGACCCATGGGGTTCGCGGTAGACGACTACGAACAACACAGCTACCAGACCATGCTCGACCACCTCCCGGAGCGGCTTTACCGACGAGTGCTGGACGCGGGCTGCAGCGAAGGCGTGTTCACCGAACTACTGGCCGCGCGATACCCGCAGGCCGAGGTCGTCGGCGTGGACATCACCCAGCGGCCGGTCGACCGCGCTCGCGCCGGCAGTGCGTCCGGATCCGGGAAGCGGCCCCGCTACCTGCGGCTGGACATCGTCAGCGACGACTTGGACGACCGGTACGACGTCGTGATCTGCGCCGAGATGCTGTACCACCTCGGCCGTCCCGAGCGGTGCGGCAGTTGTGCCGACGACTGAGCGAGCTGCCGACGCCGGGCGGGATCCTCATCATGGCCCATCCATGGCCCGAGGCACGGCAATTGCACGCGGACCTCGAACCGGACACGGCACTGCGGCGCCTGCACGAGCACGTCGACCGGACATCCTGGCGGCCGTTCGCGGTGACGCTCTACGAGCGGCGAACCGACCCGTCCTGGACACGGTGATGAGCCCGCACGGAGCACATCACCGCGGTATCAGGAAGTCCCGCCGCGCACGCACGTGACAGGACGCGACCGGTCGTTCCGCACTACTCGACGTAGGAGACGACCGCCATCATGCCCGCCTCGCCGTGGTAGACGTTGTGGCAGTGGGTCAGCCACTGGCCCGGGTTGTCGGCGACGAAGTCGACGTCGAGGCTCCGGCCGGGCAGGACGAGCGCGGTGTCCTTTCGTGGCCCGCGGTCGCCGGAGCCGCGCACCTGGAATGTGTGCCCGTGCAGGTGCATCGGGTGGAACATCGTGGACTTGTTCTTCATCCGCAGCCGCACGTACTGCCCTTCGCGGATCGGCAGGCCGTCCTTCGGGTCGTACGGCTTGCCGTTGATCGTCCAGTCGTAGCGCTCCCCGGGGCCTTCCAGCACCAGGTCGTGCACCACATCGGGCTGCTTCACCGGCACCGCGACCCGGTCGGCCGCCTCCAGTTCGACCGCCATGAGCACGCGCAGCTCCATCAACTCCGCGACCGCCTCCGGACCGGCCGGTGCCACCTTCGTGGTCGGGTTCCGGAGGATCACCTGCGAGTACAGGTCGCGTCCCTCCGCGATGGCGAGCACCGGCACGGCCCCGTCCGGCATGGTGATGACCGCGTCCACCCGCTCGCCCATGCCGATCATCACCATGTCGGCCTCGACCGGCTTCGCCGGGAACCCGTCGGTGTGGGTCACGCGCATGCGCACCCCCGGCAGGCCGACCCGGAACGCGGTGTCGGCCGCCGCGTTGATCAGGCGAAGACGCACCCGTTGACCCGCCTTGACCTCGGTCGAGACCGGGTCGCGGAACGTGCGTCCGTTGGCAAGCACGTGGGGATAGACCAGGTCGCCCGCGTCCCCGCCCAGCAGCACCGACCGCGGCATCGCGCCCATCGACCCGTGGTCCATGCCGCCCATGCCGTTGCGCTTCAGCTCGTCCAGTGCCTCGTCGGGCGTGCGGTCGATGCCGTCGAGCCAGTCGTCCAGCACGATCACCAGCTCGCTGTCGTAGTCCGCCCCGTCCTCGGGATCCTCCACGATCAACGGCGCGTAGAGCCCGCGGTCGAGCTGCACGCCCGAGTGCGGGTGGAAGAAGTACGTGCCGGCATCCGGAACCGTGAACTCGTAGGTGAACTTCGAGGCCTGCGCGATCTCGTCCTGGGTCAGCCCCGGCACACCGTCCATGTCGTTGCGCAGGGCGAGGCCATGCCAGTGGATGCTGGTCGGGGCGGGCAACTCGTTGCCCAGCTCGACGCTGAGCACGTCGCCCCGCTTGACCCGGATCTCCCGGCCCGGCAACTGTCCGCCGTAGCTCCAGGTGTCGACCTGCACACCACCGAGGTCCACCACTCCGGTGACCGCGTTCAACCGCACGGACGTCTTCGCCGCACCGGCCGCCCGACGTGCGTTCTCGGCGTCGGCCACCTTGGGTGAGTTCGGCGCGACCGGGGTCGTGCCCGCTCGGCCGGACGACGAGCACGACGCCAGTCCGATGGTGGCCGCGGCACCGACACCGAGCTGAAGGAACCGGCGTCGGTGGAAAACCCGTCGTGTCGTCATCTCACTCCCGTCGAGCTGTCTACTATGCACCATAGTAGCGGCGTTTGCGCACGACGAGGGCACCCCACGCCACGAGTGCGACTCCGACCAGGAGCAGGGCGGTTCCCGCTGCGTACTGCCCCACCTCAGCGGGTTCGGCGCCGGCCGGCAGGTAGAGGGAACGACGCTCGGATCGGACACCGCGCCCGGCGAAGTCCACGGGCACCCACGCCTCGACCGCACGTCCCTCCGATGTCAGCTCCGCGTAGACGAACCACAGACCGACCGAAGGCAGCGTGATGTCACCGCGGAACTCCCCGGCCCCGGTGAGCGGCGCTTCCACCACCTCACCCGCGCGACGGGCCAGCAGCCGCATCGGGATCAGGTCGACGGTGGCCGCCCCTGTCGGATCCGCCACCCGCACGAGTAGCCGGCCAGCCCCCTCCGCCGTGACTTCCATCCCGACGGTGGCGACCTCCTCGCCCTGCCCGGGGTCATGGGCACGGGCCTGAGGTGGGGTCAGGAGCGGCAGGAACACGAGCAACCCGAC
Source organism: Saccharothrix sp. DSM 118769 (assembly GCF_052936295.1). NCBI lineage: Bacteria > Bacillati > Actinomycetota > Actinomycetes > Pseudonocardiales > Pseudonocardiaceae > Saccharothrix > Saccharothrix sp. DSM 118769. The sequence goes on from NZ_CP193627.1 coordinate 6,204,865, forward strand.
GGCCGCCGCGGCCTTGAGGGCTCCGACACGCCGAAGGACAAGAAGGAGGAGCAGGAGCGGCACCACGACGGCCGTCGCGATCGCAGTGTCGGTCAGACCGACCGAACTGAGCCCGGTCGCGGACGCCACCAGTTGGCCCGCCACGATTCCCAGCCCGGCGAGCGGCCACCTGGCGGCGGCCCACCGGCCGGGGAAGTCCAGCAACAGCAACCCGAGCAGGGGCAGCGGCAGGTCCGGCCCCGGCCACCCCGCCAGGGCGAGCACGGCCGCGACGACCGCGCGCAACGCGACGTAGCCGGCCACCGCCCAGGTCACCGCATAGCGGCGTCCGACCACTGAACGCACGACCCACGCGGTTCCCAGGCTCACCGCGACCAACACGGGCAGGTACAGCCAACCGGCGAACTGCGGGACATCGGTGTCGTACTCCAGCAACACCACCTGGCCCGCACCGAGAAGAACCCCGCCCAACGCGCCGTGCAGCGGTCGCGATCCACCCGGACGCAGGCCGACGAACACGGCGACCAGGAGCACGAGGGTCGCCACCACGGACAACAGGTGGGGCGGTGACCACAGCACCGCGTCGCGCCCGAAGGCCGCGTGCCACCAGGCGTCGGCCGGGGCGGCACCCGCGGTCACGACGCCGGCCGCCACCGCGAGCGGCAGACCGGGTGTGCCGAGGACGGCCTTGAACGATCGAGTCCGGACCAGCACGCGCACCACCCACGTCGCGAGCACCACGCCCACCACGGCGATCGACCCGTACAGCAGCAGGTGCGGAGGGATCAACGCGTCGTCGCGTCCCACGATCGTGTGCCACCCATCGTCCCAATAGGTGGCGAACAACCCGAGAACCGCACCCGCCACCACGCTCCAAGCACCGATCGGACCCACACCGCGCTCGTCCACTGCAGACCACCCGTCTTGATCGGAGACGAGCCCAGCATACCCCCGGGGGGTAATTAGGCAAGCCCTGTCAGCCGGCTGCCTTCACGACGCAGTCGGCATCCGCGGGGACGCTGACCACCACTTCTGTCACAGCCTCGCCGAACACGTTCACCTTGGCCCCACAGATCCGTTCCGGATTGCCCAGCTCCTCGTCCTTCTTCTCCGGGAACGATCCGCCGCAGGCGCGAGTCCACGTGACGATCCGGTAGCTCCCGACGGTCATGCTTTCGGACAGCTCGGCGGGGGCGGACCGGTACGAGCATTCCAAGACGACCTTGCCGTCCGCGTCCTCGACCCTGTGGTCGAGCCCGAAGTCGCGGCCGATCTCCTGGCACATGACGTGCCACCGGCCCGCACTTGTCCAGGAGAAGGAGTCGTTGACCTTGGTGGCACCCCAGGCGATGTGCCCGCCCGACAGGTTGACCCGAGCCAGACTGCGCCATCCGTTCTGGCCGTAGGTGTAGTTGCACACACGCACGCACTCGACCCGATGATGCGGGACAACTGCTCCGCGTCGAGGTGCTCGTGTCGCTCGCGGTGATGGCGTTCTCGAACGCGGCCGACCGGCTCCAGTCGGCGTTGGCCTGGGTGGGGCTCGAATCCCAGGTGGACGTGACGCTGTCCAGGATGGCCAGACGCAACGGAGTGGAGGTAGAGGACCGGTTCCAGTGGTAGTTGTTCCAACTGTTGGTGGCGTTCACGGGCAACGCGGTCGTCACCAAGGCAGCGATGACCATGGGCACAAGTGCCCACAGGGGTTAGCGCATGGCGGGCCCCTCAGGACGCAGGGACGGTGCCCGTGAGGTGCCGGTACCACAGTGCAGTGAGCCACGTCCCGACCGCCGACCACACCTACGAAAGTAGGACTTCGATCGCCTACGCAAGTATTACTATGTCTGATAGTAGCCAATCATCCAACCGTTGCAATCGGACTGCTATCATTCGTAGTAGGGACGTGCCAGAGCGGTGGATTCCTGCCACATCGACGCCCTGTCCGGCGCCGGACGGAACTTCCTGATCCTCGACGCCGCCGCACAGGTCGGCTGCCCCTGGCTGCGGCGGGGACTCACTGCGGCTGTTCGCCCCCGCCCGACACAGCCGCAATCGTGGATCCGCCCTGTCGGGCTAGGTCGGGCACGACGCCGCCTTGCTCGGCACGCACCTGGACCGCCACCTCGTCGACGGCGCTGTCAGGGCCGCTTCAGCGCACCCTTAGGATATCCAGAGCTGACCCGATCGTGCTCGACCGACCTGTCGTCACCCCGACACCCCACACCCGGATCCGCCTCGTCATCCCGGTCCCGTACGGCGCAGCGACGGTCGGTCGTCGGATTCTTCTCGTGCGGTCCGTGCCCGCCGCGATCGCGTTGTCGCTGGTCCTGCCAGCTCGCTGGCACCGGGGCGTCGCCAGGGGCGCTTGGCCGGGTCGTAGCCGGTGCGCAGGTCGCCGGTCACGCGCTTGCGCCACGCCGGTTCGGACGCGGATTCAGCAGAGGACGCCCCAGAGGACGACTTCCCGGGGGACTCCGCGCGGGATTCCGGGGCGGACTCCGATTCGACGCCGGCCGGCACGGGTTCGCGACCGGCCACGAACGCGGCCAGGGCGGTGGTGATCGGCACGGCGGCCACCAGGCCGATGCTGCCCACCAGGGTCCGCACGACCTCCTGCGCCACCTCCTGCGCGGTCAGGATCTCGCCCAGGCTCCGCCCGGACAGCGAGAACGCCAGCAGCAACGGCAGCGCCGCGCCCGCGTACGCCATGACCAGCGTGTTCACCACGGACGACAGGTGGTCGCGGCCGATCCGCGACCCCGCCGCGTACAACTCGCGGAACCCCAGCCCCGGGTTGGCCCGCCGTAGCTCCCACACCGCGCTGGTCTGCGTCACGGTCACGTCGTCCAGCACGCCCAGCGCGCCGATGAGCGTGCCCGCCAGCAACAGCCCGCGCGTGTCGATGCCGTGCCCGAGCAGTGACACCAGGTTCGCGGTGTCCTCATCGAGCCCGGTCAGCTTGGCGGCCGCGGAGAACAGCGCGCCCAGCACGCCGATCAACCCGAGGCTCGCCAACGTGCCCAGCACCGCGGTGGACGTCCGGGCGGACAGCCCGTGGGTCAGGTACAGCACCACGAACATGATCAGCCCCGCGCCGACCACGGCCACCGTCAGCGGGTTCTCACCGGCCAGGATCGCGGGCAGCACGAACAGCACCAGCACCACGAAGCTCAACGCCAGCGCGCCCAGCGCCGCCAACCCCTGCCAACGCCCCAGCAGCAGCACGGCCACCGCGAACAGCACGGCCAGCAGCAGCAACGGCACCCCGCGCTGGAAGTCGGCCAACTGGTACGACGTGCTCTCCCCGGGGTTGCCCCCGCCGTAGGACAGCACCACCGCGTCGCCGACCGCGAACTTCGGCGTGCCCGGCTGGTCCGGCACCGGGACGCGGATCTCCCGCCCGGCTGCCGCGCCGTCGCTCATCTTCACGGTCACCAGCACGCACCCGGTGGCGCCCGGCTCGGTCGCGTCCGGCCCGCATCCGCCCTGGACCACGGCGGTCACGTCGCCGCGCACCGGCACCTGCGCCAACCCTGCCGCCGCACCCGTGGGCTGGTCTCGTCCGAATGGATACAGCAGGAGCGTGCCGACCACGGTCGCCAGCACGAACGGCAGCAGCAGGACCAGCAGCAGCTTGCGCACCGGCTTGGAGGCGGGCTCGGCGGGGCCGTGCCCGTGGCCGTGGGCGGCGATCAGGTCCTTGACATGCACGTGTACATACTGCCCGAACCACCTCGACCGGGCGCATCCAGACAGTTCGCCCGCCGCACAGGTCCAGTGGTCGACGACCTGACCGGCGACGCGGCCACTTTAGTATTCGGTATCCAGGGCGGCCACGCCGTCGTGGCGGCGTACGTCGACAGCGTCATCGGGCCGGTGCGGGCGGTGCCCGACTTCCGCTTCGCCCGCCGCTCCCCGGAGGCGGGAATCCGTGGGCACGTGGGTGAGGAGTCGTTCCGGCAGGGGCACAGCGCAGCCGATGGGGGTTGCTGCTGCCCGCACAACCGCCGCGTCATTTGCCCTACTGGTTCCGCTCACCGGTCTCTTGCTCGCGATGGTGTGGAGGTGTCGGGTTCTCGCGGTCGGTGGCGGCCAGCACGGCCTCGGTCAGTTGATCCGCAGGGGTGCTGCGCCCCGGCCGCTTGACCAGGGACACGTGTGCTTCGTCGCGCATCCGCTGCACCATGTGCGGGTAGTGCAGCTCGAAGGCCGGCCGCTCGGAGCGGATGCGGGGCAGCTCGGTGAAGTTGTGCCGCGGCGGCGGGCACGAGGTCGCCCATTCAAGTGAGTTGCCGAAGCCCCACGGGTCGTCCACAGTGACGACTTCGCCGTAGCGGCAGCTCTTGAACACGTTCCAGATGAACGGCAGCGTGGACGCGCCGAGCAGGTAGGCGCCGATGGTGGAGATGGTGTTGAGCGTGGTGAAGCCGTCGCTGGGCAGGTAGTCCGCGTACCGGCGTGGCATGCCCTGGTTGCCCAGCCAGTGCTGGACCAGGAAGGTGGCGTGGAAGCCGAGGAACGTCGTCCAGAAGTGCAGCTTGGCGAGACCTTCGTCGAGCATCCGGCCGGTGATCTTCGGGAACCAGAAGTAGATGCCGGCGTAGGTGGCGAACACGATCGTGCCGAACAGCACGTAGTGGAAGTGCGCCACCACGAAGTACGTGTCCGAGAGGTTGAAGTCGATCGGCGGTGATGCCAACAGGACTCCGGAGAGCCCGCCGAAGAGGAACGTGACCAGGAAGCCGACGCTGAACAGCATCGGTGACTCGAACGTCAGCTGCCCCTTCCACATCGTGCCGATCCAGTTGAAGAACTTGATGCCTGTGGGCACCGCGATGAGGAAGGTCATGAACGCGAAGAACGGCAGCAGCACCGCGCCGGTGGCGTACATGTGGTGGGCCCACACCGCCACGGACAGCACCGCGATGCCCAGCGTCGCGTAGACCAGGCCGTTGTAGCCGAAGATCGGCTTGCGGCTGAACACCGGGAAGATCTCCGACACGATGCCGAAGAACGGCAGCGCGACGATGTAGACCTCGGGGTGGCCGAAGAACCAGAACAGGTGCTGCCACAGGATCACGCCACCGTTGGCCGGGTCGAACACGTGTGCGCCGAGCCGGCGGTCGGCGAGCAGGCCGAACAACGCGGCCGTCAGGATCGGGAACGCGATGAGGAGCGCATATGGCGACCGGGACCGTGATCACTGGCGAGGCCGGTGAGCTGCGCGACCACGACCAGCAGGACCAGGATGCCGACGATGATCGTGGACACCTTCACCCAGCGCGGCACCCTGGGCGGTGTGTGCGAGCGCGGTCCGCGGTCGGGCGTGACGCGGGTGTCGTCGCCGCTGGACGGATCGGGCGATGTGTTCACCAGGGACCTCCTCGGTCGTTGCACCGAGTTTATTGAGACACTGTGTCGCTGTCTGACGGAAGCGTCACAGGGTCGTCGTCACGTATACTGCGAGCGTGTCCAGGCTATGGAGCGACACGATCGACGCGCACCGCCACACGGTGCGGGAGGCGATCGTCAACGCCACCACGGAACTGGTGGGCGAGCAGGGACTGCTGTCGGTGACCATGTCGAAGATCGCCGAGAAAACCGGGATCGGGCGGGCGACGCTCTACAAGTACTTCCCCGACGTCGAAGCGATCCTGCACGCCTGGCACCAACGGCAGATCGCCGATCCCCTCCGACGACTCACCGACATCCGAGATCAAGCCGGCGACGCCCGCAAGCGACTCGAATCCGTCCTGCACGCCTACGCGCGCATCTCCCGCGACCGGTTCTCCCACGACCATCCCGGCCCTCACCTCGCCGCGCTGCTGCACCAAGGCATGCACGTCACCCAAGCCCAGCAGCACGTCCACGGCCTGATCAAGGACCTGCTGACCGAAGTAGCGGCGACCGGCGACCTCCGGGACGACGTCGCACCCGGCGAACTCGCCGGCTACTGCGTCCACGCCCTCGCGGCAGCCGGCAGCCTGCCATCCGAGACCGCGGTCCGCCGTCTCGTCACGGTCACCCTCGACGGCCTGCGACCGCCGCACTGACGTGCGCCAGCGCAGATGCCTCGCCAGCTGTCCAGTCCCCACACATGCCTGACGTCGCTCCGTTCGCAACGGCGTCCCGGCGTGTCGGCCCCTACCGGTCGGCAGGCTGAAGGCGTGCGGATTCCTGGGTGACCAGCCACCGGCCGTCCGGTTGCCGGTGCAGCACGAGAGAGCTGTCCTGGGCCGGCTTGTCACCGGCCTGCCACGTGCCGCGTAGCGCTATCGCGCCCCGGTTCTCGTCGACCGTCACCACGTCGAGTGACAGCACACCGGCGACCGACACCTTGTCGTCCCCGACCACCTTGCCCCTGGGGTGGTCGGGGTTGTCCGGTGCGAGGTACGGCAGCACACGGCGGTTGACGCGGCTCACCTCCTCCGGTCGAACGGTGTGCGCGGCAACCAGGTATGCCCTTGCGACGGACGTGGGATCGGTGAAGTCGACGCCCGGTTCGGCGGGAGGGATGCCGGATTCGGGCGGCTCGACCGGGACGGCGGCAGCGGACCTCGCGTCCGGGCCGGGAGGCTGCTCGTCCACCGAGGTGGTCGAGGCGGACGGCTGGCCGGTGGGCGGGCTTCCCGCGCCGGGGTCTTCGTCGTCCAGTGTGGAGATGAGCAGGACTCCCCCGACGAACAACGCCACGAGCACGACTCCCCGGACACTTCCCGATGCCATCACCACTCCCCGGTCACGCGGCGAAGCTGATGTGCAGGTGGTCGTAGTGGCCACCGGTCGGGCTGCTCACGTCGTACACGCCCGCACCCGTGTACCGCTCGCCCCACCCGTCCTGATCACCGGTGGAGGGGTCCCAGTACCGCGCTTGCCAGATGATGTAACGGATCTTCAGTGGACCCGCGTACGCTCGCGCCCACGCCGCCACCCGCCACCCGGCGACAAGCTGTTCACCGGCAGGGAAGACGCCGAAGCGATCCGGGAACACGTCGCACGCACGCCCGGTCGGGTGGTCGCTGGTGGGCGTTTCGGGACGCGCGCCCCAACAACTCACCGACGCGATCTGCCCGCCGAACGCGGACCGGATCTGACCGAGCGCGTGCGCCGTGCCGGCAGTCAGACATCCCGAGGTCGTCGGGTCGTCCACCACGCATCCGGTCACCGGCCCGGTGTAGGCCACCGGCGCGGGCAGTCCCGCCAAGTCCGCTCCCACGGGGACCGGGCCCGCCTGGTCCGGTGTGGAGCCGACAGCCGCGCATTCGCGCTCGTACCGCCGGATGTTGTCGAGGTAGCGGCGGATGAGCGACACGCACTGCGCACCACAGTCCACTTCACCGGGTTCCGGCATGCCGGTCCGGCTGAACAGGACCCGTCCGCACCCGGCGATGTGGCAGACGCTCATCGCGTCGTGGGGTTCGATCGACTTGCCGGTCCGCTCGACGTGCGCGGTCATCGCCCGCAGGTTGCCGCACAGGAACTTCAGCCCCAGCCGAAGGTGGATCACCGGGTTGAAGATGTCCGCATCGGCGGTCGGCGGCACGCTCGCCCACCGTTCACCACCGAGGCTGATCCAGTTCGCCTGGTTGATCTGGAGCAGACCCGCCGCGCCCCCGTTCACGTCGTTGCTCCACGCCCCAGGTCGCCACCCCGATTCGGCCTGCACCTCGGCGACGACCCGCAGCGGACTCAACTCGGGGCAGTTCGCCGCGACGAAGGAGTCGATCAGGGGCGCGGTCTCACGCGCCAGCGCGGGCAGTTTCCCGATTTCGAACGTCTGCTGCCACGCGGAAGTGCTGTCGGAGGTCGCCTGATTCGCCTGGGGAAAGAAGTTGGGGGCGAAGAGGAAAGGGATCGCGAGAAGTAACGCACCGCCCGCAGCGCACAGCAACAGGACCACGTGCGGTGGTCTCATCGCGCCTCCCCCACCTCCCCCGGCAACAACTACCCGTCATAGTAGTTGACGATCGACAGCCGGCGGTGCCGCCCGACGGAGTAGTAGCCCGCCCCACACGACACCGACGACGGCCAGCACGAGCCAGGCCGCCGCTGCCGCGATCGAGCGGGGTGAGTCGAGGGCGAGCGCGGCGTCGCCGAGGGTGGCGGCCAGGGCGGTGGTCGGTACCAGGCCGAGCGCGGTGCCGGCGGCGAAGGAGGTCGGGGCGACCGCGGTGACGCCGGCGCCGTAGTTGGACACCGCGAACGGGATCACCGGGAGCAGGCGGAGCACCAGCGTGGCGGCCAGGCCGTTGCGCGCGAAGACGGCGTCGAGAACCCGCAGCCTGCCGGACCCCAGCCAGCGCGCGACGGACCGCCGCCCCGCCAGGCGGCCGATGAAGAAGGCGATCAGCGCACCGACGGTGAAGCCGACCACCGCGACGACCAGTCCGGGCAGGATGCCGAACAGCAGGCCGGACGCCGTGGCCAGGACGGGTTTCGGGAAGAACGCCGCCGTGCCCACCGCGCACAGCAGGAAGAACACGAGCGGAGCCCACAGTCCGTTGCCGGCGACCCAGCTGCGGAGCTGCTCGGGCTCGGGCAGGTCGACCAGCACGGCTGCGACGGCAAGCCCGAGGACCACGACGGCCAGGCCGACCAACCGCGCGTGCCGCACCGTCTCCCCCGAACCGCTCCCGTGCACAACCCTTACCGCCGCGAGCGGCCTACTATGAACTATCGTAGACGATGTGAGGTCCTGGTCGTGATGAAGCCGCAGCTCCGCGAACGCGCCAAATCGGACCCGAGACGGCGCTCCGACCAGCCACTCGTCGCCCGACCCCGGCCGGCTGACGGCCACCGAGCGGCCAAGCCGCGCCGGCGCTCAGCCCGCAGCCAGGTCGCGGCGGCGATGAGCGTGCTGCTCCTCGCGGGGCTGACCGTCGTCGTGGTGCGCAAGACCGTCACATCACCTCCACTGCCGGTCCAAGTCGCGGCGCCAGCCGCCGCCGACGCCCACGAGGACGGCGGGCACCCCTCCCCCGGCCGCACTCCCCCGGCACCCAACCCCGATCCGGCGCTGTTCGACGCGGCCACCGCCTCGGCCGAGCTCCCGCCCGGCGGGGAGTTCACCGCACAAGGAGGCAAGAAGTGGACGGTGCTCCCCGGCACGGCAGCGGCCGTCGGCGGACCGGACCGCGTCACCTACACGATCGAGATCGAAGAGGGCGTGCAGCTCGTCGGCGGCCCCGAGGGCTTCGCCGCCGACGTCACCACCATCCTCGCCGACCCGCGGGGGTGGATCGGCGACGGGCAGACCGGGTTCCAGCGGATCGACAACGGCAAGCCGGACCTGCGCATCAAGCTCACGTCGCAGCTGACCACGCGTGAGGTCTGCGGGTTCTCGATCCCGTACGAAGGGTCCTGCGCCACCACCGACGTCGTGACCATCAACGTCGCCCGGTGGGTGCGCGGCGCGGTCTCGTTCCAGGGCGCGCTGGTGGAGTACAAACAGTACGTGGTCAACCACGAGGTCGGGCACGGCCTCGGCTACCCCCACAAGTCGTGCCAGGAGAACGGCGCGCTCGCCCCGGTGATGATGCAGCAGTCCTGGGGCGTCTCGAACGACTACCTGACCGCGCTCGGCACCGATCGAGTGGTCGCGGACGGCAAGGTGTGCCGGCCCAACGCGTGGCCGTACCCGACCGGGGGCCGCTGAGGCGCCGTCCCGGAATGGAGGCTCCGCACATGGTCACGACCGAGGAACGGACGACCGCGTCGCCCCGGTTCGACTGGGCGGTCGCCGGCGGCTCGACGTTGCTGTTCGGAGGCGTCGTGCTCGACGGGTGGGCCCATCACAACCTCGCCTCGGCCCTGGAAACGTTCTTCACCCCGTGGCACGCCGTGTTGTACTCCGGTTTCGCCGTGGTGGCCGCGGTGCTCGTCATTCCTGCTGTTCGCTCTCGGCGATCAGGACTGCGGCGATCCCTGCCCGACGGTTACCTGCCGTCACTGCTGGGGGTGGCGCTGTTCCTCGTCGGCGGCGCGGCCGACCTGGCCTGGCATCTCGCGTTCGACATCGAAGTCGACCTGGAAGCCGCGCTGAGTCCGACGCATCTGTTGTCGTTGACCGGCGGCGTCCTCGTGTTGTCCGGACCGCTGCGATCCGCGTGGCGGACGCATCCCGGCGGGAGCGCTCCGCTGCCGGCGGTCGTCTCCCTGGTGCTGACGTCCTCGCTCATCGGGTTCTTCGCCGAGTTCGGCAGCGTGTTCAACACCCTGTGGCCGGCCGGACGCAGATGCCCGGCGCGGTCGAACTGCCGCCCGAGGGGGACAGTTGATCGGTGTGTCGAGCGTGATGCTCCAGAGCGCGGTGATCGCCGGGACGCTACTCCTCCTGCTCCGCCGCTGGAGCCCTCCCTTCGGCACGGTGACCGCGCTGTTCACGGTCGAGATCGCGATCGGGTGCCTGGTCCACGGAACCCAGCAGTTGATCCCGGCCGTGCCTGCCGCGGGCCTGCTCGCCGACCTGCTCATCGCCCGCGCGACCGGCGTCCGGGCGGGTGGTCGTGCTGAGGATCGTCAGCAGCGCCGTTCCGCTCGTGCTGTTCGCCCTGTACTTCCTCGCCCTGGCGCTGACCGACGGGGTCACCTGGCCGGTGGAGCTGTGGACCGGCTCGATCCTCATCGCGTGCGCGACCGGTCTGCTGACGAGCTACGTCACGGTCCCGTGGCGCTCGGCGGTGGAGCACGGCCGCAAAGAGTGAGAGCGAATTCGATTCCGCTACGGAAAGACGACGACTTCGGTTCAGATGTGATTCACCACATTCCACATCCGCATCGAAACGTACCTCTTCGGCGTGAACAAAGGCCCGCCCGGTGCGCGTCAGGTGATTTGTGTATCGTGATGGCGTGCTCTATCGCGTCCGCATCCGAGCCTCGCAGTGGGCCTTGGTGTGGGCTGTCGCGTTCGCCGTGGTCGGCATGCACCACCTCGGCACGCAGGAGCCGGCCGCGCACCCGACGGCCGCCTCGGCAGCCGTCACCGTGGTCGACTGCTGCGCGCACGGCGCGTCCGAAGAGCACGCTCCGGCCCCCGGCGGCCAACACGACATGCTGCACCTGTGCCTGGCGATCCTGTGCGCGGTACTGGGCCTGACGCTGACCCTTTTTACTCTGCGCGGTCGGGCAATCACGGAACGTTTCAGCTCACTGCGGACGCGAGCGGTGCGGCCGCGTCCCCCTCCTCCGAGACCGGGTGGCGCTCGGGCGCTGCTGGCCAACCTCTGCGTCTTGCGGCTGTGACAGGCGGCGCGTGACGTCCGATCAGGACGCCGACGCGACGCCACACGACCGACTCGATCTTCAACACCCGCAGAGGACATCATGACCAGGAAGAATCTGGTCGGGACGGCGCTTGCCGTCCTGACCACCGGACTCGTGCTCACCGCGTGCGGCAACGGCTCCGACACCGGCTCCGGCGGCCACGACATGGGCAGCATGACCGGGACCACGAGCACCACCAGCGCTGCCGCCGCGCCGGCGGGCGAGCACAACGACGCGGACATCACGTTCGCGCAGGGGATGATCCCGCACCACCAGGGCGCGCTGGAGATGTCCAAGCTCGCCGAGGGACGGACGTCCAACGCCAAGGTGCTCGACCTCGCGTCGCGCATCGAGAAGGCGCAGGACCCTGAGATCAAGACGATGACCGACTGGCTCAAGGCGTGGGGCGCCGAGGCGCCCAGCACGGGCATGCCCGGCATGGACCACGGCTCCACACCCATGCCCGGCATGATGAGCCAGGCCGAGATGGACATGTTGAAGCAGGCCAAGGACGCCGACTTCGACAAGATGTTTCTGGAGATGATGATCAAGCACCACCAGGGCGCGATCGAGATGGCCCAGACCGAGCTCCAGCAGGGCTCCAACGCCGACGCCAAGAAGCTCGCCCAGCAAATCATCGACTCGCAACAGGCCGAGATCACCGAGATGCAAGGCCTGCTCCAGACCGGCTGACGCCGATCGAGTACCGCTGCCCTCGCATCACGCTTATTATCCCCGGTAGGAGGCGTGATGCGAGGGCTCGGCGAGTTGGAAACCGCGATCATGGACGTGCTGTGGCGCACGTCCGAGGCTAAGCGGGTCCGCGATGTGCTTGAAGCGATCACCAAGGAACGCACGCTCGCATACACCACGGTCATGACCGTGTTGGACAACCTGCACCGCAAGGGCTGGGTGGTCCGCCACATGGAGAGCCGGGCCTACCGATACCAGGCGGCGATGAGTCGGGACGAGGCCGAGGCCAAGGCGTTGCGGGAACTGCTGGACACGGCAGGCAACCCGGAGGCGGTCCTGATGCACTTCGCGCGAACGGTGTCCGCACGGGAGTCCGAGGTGCTGCGCAAAGCCCTCGATGGAGAACCATGATTCTCGCGTTCGCGCTCGTCCTGGGCGCCCTGGTCGTCGGCTGGGCGGCCCCACGGCATTTGCACAGGCTGACCACGAGCCGGGTAGACCCGGCATTGGGGATCGCCTGGTGGTTCCTGACCTGCCTCGGCGTGGCCGCGACCGCGGCGGCGGGCGTGGTGATGGTGCTGCTCCCGGAGCACGGCCCGGCCAGGTGGGTGTTGGAATGGCTGCACGGGTGCTGGACCGCCGTGTCCCACGGCGGCATGCCCCGTCTGGACGACCTGGCGGGCCTCCTCGGCACCACCGTGCTGCTGGCCGTCGCGGCCAGGGTCGGCATCGGCGCGGCCCGACGACGTGCCGCCTCCCGACGTACGCACCGCCGACAACTGGACCTGCTCCGGATCGCCGCACGCGAGCAACCCGGCCCCATCCCGGTGCTGTGGCTCGACCACGACCAGCCGCTGGCCTACAGCGCCTCCGGCACGCCGCCGTTCATCGTGGCGAGCCGCGGGCTGGCCGACCGGTTGTCCGACGCAGAGTTGGACGCCGTGCTTGAACACGAGCGTGCCCACATCCACGGACGTCACCACATGCTCGTCGGGCTCGCCGAAGCCCTGGCCTGGGCGATGCCGTTCGTGCCGCTGACCCGCCAAGCGCCGGACGCGATCCGAGTACTGGCGGAGATGGACGCAGACCGCCGTGCCGCCGCACGGCACGGCGCGGACACCGTGCGCGACGCGTTGCTCCGGATCGGGGCCGGCGGCGCACCGGCCGGGGCGCTGGCGGCAGCCGATCACGATGTCGCACTGCGACTCGAACGGCTGGCGCGCACGCACCGGACCCCTCTCGTGCGCCGCGTCGGCGCACTGGTGACGGTCGCGGTCGCGGCGACCAGCCTGCCCGGTCTGGCCGGACTGGGCCTGCTGGTCGCCACGGCCGCGATCTCCTGCCCACTGCTGCCGATGTGATCGGCTACCGGGTGAGCACGACGTCGACCCAGTAGTGGTTGGCCCCGAACGAGGTGTTCGGGAACCCCGTGCCCACCCGGTAGACGCCGTTGGATGAGTTCTCGGCGTTCGCCGGTGCGGTCAGCGGTGAGCTGGTCACCGTGTAGCCGCCGAAGTAGCCCTGGTTGATCGCGTACCGACCGGTCGTCGTGGTGTACGAGGCGATGTAGCCGGTCCCGACGGTCATCGGCACGGCGGTGGCGAAGGTCAACGTCTGCCAGCCGGTGGCGGTCTCGTTCGAGAACGTCCCGGTGGTCAGCAGCGTCCCGTCGAGCGACCACAGCGAACCGGTGTGCGTGCCGGTGTTCCCGATGCCCTTGTAGAACTTCACGCCCGTGACCGAGCCGCCGGCGGAGGACGCGAACCGGACGCCCAGCTCATAGGCACCGGTGTCCTCCGCCGCTGTGGTCGTCGGGACGGTGGCCGCGCTGAACAGCGAGCACGGGCAGGTCTGACTCGCCGTGCTGGTGAACGACCACGTGCTCGCCGACGCCGAGAGGTTGCCGTTGACGTCCGCCGCCCGCACGGTGGCGGTGTACTTCGTGGACGCCGCGAGCCGCGCGGCCGGTGTCCAGATGACCGTCTGCTGGTCGGCGGAGCGGGTGACCGCGCCGGCCAGCGTGGCGCCGCCGGGGTCTCGGACGGTGACCCGGGTGTTGGTCAGATCGATCGGCTCGTTGAACGACGCGGTGGCGGTGCTGGTCAGTGCCACGTCGACGGCGTCGGGCAACGGTGTGCGGCCGGTCATCACGGGCGCGGTGGTGTCGGTGTTGGGCGTGTAGACGACGTCGACCCAGTAGTTGTTGCCCTGGTAGGTCATGGTCGGGAACCCGCCGCCGGGCTGGAACACGCCGTTGGGGTTGCCGTCGCCGTTGCGCGGCGCGGTCAACGGCCCCGCGTCCACCCCGGCCCGCTGGAAGTAGCCCTGGTCGTTGGCGTAGCTGCCGGTGGTCGTGGTGTAGGAGGCGGTGTAGACCAGGCCGGGCGCCACCGTCACCGGGGTGGCGAACGTCAGGGTCTGCCACCCGGTGTCCGACTCGACGGTGAAGGTGCCGGTCGCGAGCCGCTGACCGGTCGCAGACCACAGCGAGCCGGTGTGCGTGCCGGTGTTGCCGGCACCCTTGTAGAACTTCACGCCGGTGATCCGGCCGCTCTGCGTCGGGCTGAACCGCACGCCCAGCTCGTAGGAGCCGCTGTCCTGGGCGGATGTCACCGCGGGCGTGGTGGCGGTGCTGAACAACGAGCACGGGCACGACGCCGTGGTGGTCGTGGTGAACGACCACGTCGCCGCGCCCGGCATCGCGTTGCCGTTGGCATCGGCGATGCGGAAACTCACGCCGTAGGTCGTGCCCGGCGTCAACGCCCCCGACGGCGTCCAGGTCGCGGTCCGCTGGTCACCTGACAACGAAACCGTGCCGGTGAGCTTCGCCCCGGCAGGGTCGGTGAGCCAGACCTGCGCGCTGGCCGGGTCGACCGGCTCGCTGAAGGTCCCGGTCACCGATGTGGTCAATGCGACGCCGGCCGCGTCGACCGCCGGGGTGCGGGCGGTCAAAGTCGGCGGGGTGGTGTCGCCGTTGAGCCCGTTGCGGTACACCACGTCCACCCAGTAGTTGCCCGCGTTGTACGACGAGGTCGGGAACCCTCCGCCGTAGCGGTACAGCCCGTTCGGTCCGTCGGCTCCGTTCGCGAGCGCGTGCACCGGACCGTAGTCCGCGCTCGCTCCGGCGAAGTAGCCTCCGGTCACGGCGTAGCGGCCGTTGGGTGCGTAGTAGGACACGATGTAGGTGGTGTTGGCTTGCACGACGACCGGGGTGGTGAACGTCAGGGTCTGCCAGCCGGAGGAGGACTCGCCCGTGAACGTGCCGGTGGACAGGAGCAGCCCGGTCGAGGACCACAACGACCCGGTGTGCGTGCCGGTGTTGCCGGCGCCCTTGAAGAACCGGACGCCCAACACCTCGCCCTTGCCGTCGAACCGCACCTTCGTGCCCACCTCGACCGGCGCGGTGTCGCCGGAGGTTTCGGCCGCGGGGCGGGTGAAGTCGTCCCACACCGTGCAGGGGCACGTCGCGGGCCGGGTCGCGCCGGTGGTGAAAGACCACGTCCACTGGCTGGTCTGGTTGCCCGCCGAGTCGGCGACGCGGACCGACGCCGAGTAGGCGGTGCGGGGCAGGAGCGCCGCACTCGGGGTGAACTGCGCGGTCCTGCCGTTGCCGGTCACCGAGGTGGTGCCCGTGATCGCGCCGCCGGGCCCGCTGACCGCGAACTGCACCGAGGTCGGGTTGACCGCTTCGTCGTAGGTCGCGGTCAGCGTGGGGTTCAGCGCCACGCTGCCCGCGCCGCTCGACGGCATGGTGTTCACCAGGTCCGGCGCCCGGGTGTCCGGACCCGTGTCCGGCGCCCACAGCACGTCGACCCAGTAGTTGCTGTCCACCGAGGTGCGGTCCGGGAACCCGGCGCCCGACCGGAAGACCCCGTTGGGTCCGTCCACTCCGGCCTGCAAGCCGGTCAGCGGCTCCAGGTACTTCGACTTGCGGCTGAAGTACTCCGTGTCGACGGAGTACTTGCCGGTCGGTGAGAAGTACGAGGCGACGTACGTGGTGTTCGCGGTGACGGCGACCGGCACAGGGAAGGCCAGCGTCTGCCAGCCCGATGCCGTCTCAGCGGTGAACGTGCCCGTCGCCAACTGCTGCCCCGTGGACGACCACAAGGTGCCTGTGTGCGTTCCGGTGTTGCCCGACCCCTTGTAGAAGCGGACTCCGCGCACGTAGCCGTCGCCGTTCGCGCGCCACTTCACGCCGAGTTCGAGTGAGCCGCCGTCCGCGTTGTCCGGCACGGCCGGTGCGTCGGCATTCGTCCACAGGCCGCACGGACACGTCCGGGCCGCCACGACGGGTGAAACCGACACCGGTGCTGAAAGGTTCAACGAGTCGTCCACCGCCCGGACCCGCAACTGCGCCGGACCGGACGCCGACGGGGTGTAGGTGTAGCTCCACGACGATTGACCGGCCTGCCACACGGCCGGGTGCCATCGCGCGCCACCATCGGTGGATACCTCCACACCTCCGACCTGGCCCGCAGCGTCGGTCACCGTGCCGGAGAAGGTGTGCGGAACGCCCACGGTGGACACCGCGGGCACGTTGGTGTAAGCGACGGTCGGCGCCTGGGTGTCCGTGATACCGCCCGACTGGACCAGACCGGCCATCAACGTGGTGGCCTGCACGCCCATGTCCGCGAGGAAGTTGATCGTCGCCTGCTGCATCCGAACGTCGGCCGTCGGCGTGTTGGTGAGGAACGCGTGCTCGTTGTCCACGCCCCACGCCCACTGCACCGTTCCCGCGCCGAACACCAACGATCCCGACGGGTGCCGGTAGTAGGTGATGGCGTGGGTCTCGGTGCCGGAACCGTACACGTCACCCCAGTTCTTCAACCCGTAGACGCCGGCCAGGTACACCGACGTCCGCGACATCTGCGCCACACCAGGGGGTTGAGATCCGTTGTCCGGTACGGTGTTCCACTCGTACCCTAGCGTCCCGGCTCGAACGTGTAGGTCGATCCGGCGGCCATGGTCTGCAGCGACGTGTTGCGCCACAGTCGCATCTTGCCGTAGGCGGCAGGCACCTGGAGTGAGTCTTCGCGGCGACCGTTGACGGTGAAGATGTTGCCCAACAAGGCGTTCTCCGGCCGACCGCCATCCTGTGGCGGGCTGTAGCGGGGATCGCGCCACGTGCCCGTCCAATCGGCGAGCCCGTCGTTCTGGGTTCCCTTGGTCTCCTTGAAACAGGCCAGCGTGCGCCAGTCCGTCTGCGAGGGGTCGATGGACTTCTCCCACCGGGTCTTCCAGAAGATCTCGTTGGCGGTCAGGAAAGCCAGGTGCACGCCAGCCTCACGGGCTGCCTCGACGTTCGCGCGCTGCTCGTTCGACCAGTACTCGTCGTGGCCGACGGCCATGAACACCTTGTGGTTCTTGATCAGCTGTCCGCGGCGAGCCGAGTCCACGTCGGTGGTGTAGCTCAGGTCGTACCCGTTGCGCTCCAGGAACCGAAGCATCGGGTACTCGGCGTTGAAGACGAAGTTGTCGTCGCCGTCACCTCCGGTGTAAGGCCGGTTGTAGCTCACCTTGTACGCCTGGCCACCCTGACCGGGGCCGTCACCGAAGTACAGGCTGTTGCCGCCGTACCGGTTGTAGGCCACCCACGTCGAGTCCGAGGTCTGGAAAAGGACCCTCGATCTGCTCGCGTCATCGCGGATCACGAACACGATCTCGTTCAGAGCACCGGTGTCGTTGCGCTGCACCCGTGCGTAGTAGATGCCCGAGACCGCATCCGCCGGAACATTCCAGCTTACCGACACCGCCCAGTTGCCGCAGTCGATCAACGCGGTCGGGCCGTCACGCAGGCATGGCGGCTGGTTCTGCGCGGAGCTCCGCGACACCGATCCCACGAACCGCGCGCCTTTGCCCGCGTAGTAGCCCAACCGGTAGATATCGAGCCGGTAGGATGTCGCGGTGGTCTGCATCTTGAAGTCGACGCGGCCACCGGGTAGCGCGCTGATGTCCGTGGTGTAACCCACGATCGAGTCGTTGCGCACGGGCACCTGCCAGTTGTCCGCCCCCGCCTTGGTGTTCTCGCACGCCACCTTGTTGACCACCGGCGCATCACACGGTGCGGCATTGGCCACGTGAGGGGCGATGGTGCCGATGACGACGGTGACACCGAGTGCGAGCGCAAGCGCGACGACCAACCGCAGGAGTCTTGCGATGAGCATCGAGCGCAGCGGCACCTGCGGTGTCGTCATGACGGGTCACCTCTCCGGGGCATCAACAGTCCGTGACGCACTGACTACTATGACCCGTAGTAGAAAGCCGTCACCGCAGAAGTCGATCGCAACGCGCGGGGCGTTACAGCGAAGAGCGATTCGATGTGCGCGGTGGACCTATCGGAGTCGCCGGCCGGCGAGGCTTCGCGACTGCGTCCGTCAGCGCGGCGGTCGCAGGCCGGCGATCGTGACAGTGACGAGTCTGCGGACGGCGGCCTCGGATCGCAGGCTCTCGGCTGCCGAGAGGGCGTGCACGCAGTAGGCGGCGAGTTCGTCGGGTGCGACGTCGTCCCGGAGGTCGCCGGTCGCCGCGACTTCGATCAGCAAGTCCTTGATCAGGTCCTGGACCTGCTGTTGGGCATGAACGAGCTGTGGGCCCTGGTGGAGGGCCGCGGTGAGTTGGTGGCCGGGACGGTCGTGGGACGAGCGTTCCCGCGAGATGTGCGCGTAGGCGTGCAGAACGGCATCGAGCCGCTCGCGGGGGTCGGCGACCCGATCCCGGATGTCGACGAGCTGCCGGAGGTGATCCTCGACCTGTCGTTGGTGCCACGTGTGCAGGATCGTCTCGACGTCGGGGAAGTACTTATAGAGAGTCGCCCTCCCGATCCCGGTGTGCTCG
Organism: Saccharothrix sp. DSM 118769; assembly: GCF_052936295.1. Taxonomy (NCBI): domain Bacteria; kingdom Bacillati; phylum Actinomycetota; class Actinomycetes; order Pseudonocardiales; family Pseudonocardiaceae; genus Saccharothrix; species Saccharothrix sp. DSM 118769. Next base: position 6,223,654 of record NZ_CP193627.1, read on the forward strand.
GCGATCTTCGACATGGTCACCGACAGCAGGCCGTGCGCCCGGACCAGTTCTGCGGTGGCATCGAGGATGGCCTCGTGGACCGCTTGGCGGTGCGCGTCGATCGTCTCGTTCCACAGCCTTGGCACGCTCGAAGTGTACGGCGCGACAACACAGAGACACGATGGTTGGACAGCGACAGATTGTCTCGATAAACTTCGCGGAACGACGAGGAGGCCACCGTGAGCACACCGCCCGACCACTCCGGCGACGACACCGGCCCGAGTCCCGCGCCGGGACCGGACTCGGACACCCCGCCCGGGGTGCCGCGCTGGGTGAAAGTGCTCGCGGTCATCGCCGGAGCCCTCATCCTGCTGGCTTTGATCGTGATGCTGACCGGACTCGGAGGCGAGCACGGCCCTGGTCGTCACACCGGTGCCGGCGTGACGGTCGGCGTCACGACCGAGGAGACGGCAGCCGGCGGTGAGGTGTGAGGTTGGCGCCCGGCACCCGCAAGTTCGTGCTGCTCGTCCACATCACGACCGCGGTGGGGTGGTTGGGGGCGGTCCTGGCCTACCTCGCGCTGGACATCACCGCTACCACCGGTCAGGACGTGGAGACGGTGCGGGCCGCATATGTCGCGATGGAACTCATGACTTCCTACGTCATCGTTCCGCTGGCGCTGGCATCAGTGCTCATCGGCATCGTCAACGCGCTGGGCACGCCGTGGGGGTTGTTGCGGCACTACTGGGTGCTGGTCAAGCTGCTGCTGACCACGTTCGCCGCGACCGTGCTCTTGACCGAGGTGTCGGCGGTGCGCCACCTGGCCGACGCGGCGACCTCGGCCGCCGATCCCCGTGAGTTGCCCGGCACGCTCCTGCACTCGGCCGGCGGTTCGGCGGTGTTGCTGCTGGTCGTGATGCTGTCGGTGTACAAGCCGCGCGGTGTCACGCGCTACGGGTGGCGCAGGCAGCAGGCGCAGCGGCGTGAGCAGCGGCCGACACCGGTCCGATGACCGGCACCCGGCGGTTCAGCTCGCGGCGCTGTCGTCGGCCGGTCGGTCGATCAGGTGGTTGTTCAGGCCTTCCGACATCTCGGCACGGCCGGGGCCGCCCGCGGCCACCCAATCGAGGATCAGGTCCACCGCCTCGTCGGTGAGCACGCCGCCGAACCACACCGGCCTCGCCGCGACACCGCGCGCCGGCCTGACCACGACGACGTTGGACGACTCGCAGGAGCTCAGGCAGTTGGCCACGGTGACCGCGTGCGACCCAACACCTTCGCGGAACCTGCGTAGTTGCCTCACGTGGTCGACGTCGGGGTGCTTCTTCACGGTGCCGCAGCAACAGCCCCGGCAGACGGTCAACTTGCTCGAATCGGACACCTGATCTCCATGCCGCCGCCGTTACAGCCCTCAACGTACTAGGACGGGTAGTGCTCTGGTCAACGCCGGTCACTGCGTGACGTGCACCTGTGCAAGTGCTCCCCGTATACCCTTCGGGGTATACGGGGAGCAGACCGGTGCGAGCTTGACACGCCACCGGACTAGACCTCGGCCGCCGCCTGCTCGGCAGGCTGGGCGACCCGGCCGCGCAGGGTGAGGGCAGCCAGCAGCGCAGCAGTCAGGGCGACCAGCGCAGCGCCGGTGAAGGCGGCCGAGTAGCCGTCGGTCAGGGCGACCGCGTCACCCAGCCGGTCGGCGCCCTGTGACGTCGCCACCGCGGTCATCGCGGCCAGGCCGAGCGCCGAGCCGACCTGGTAGGTGGTGTTGACGATGCCCGAGGCCAGTCCGCCCTGCTCAGGGGAGACTCCGCCGATGGCGGCCATCGTCGCCGGGATGAAGACCAGCGCCATGCCGACCGCCGAGATCAGCGAGCCCGGCAAGACGTCGACGACGAAGCTGCCGTCCGGGTCGGCGGTGGCCAGCAGGCCCAGGCCGACAGCCAGCACGGCGAGCCCGGCCACGATCAGCGGCTTGGTGCCGAACCGGCCGATCAGGCGGCCGGAGACGGTCGTCATCAGCACCGTCATCAGCACTGTCATCGGCAGCAGCGCCGCACCGCTGGCGAACGCGTCGAACCCGAGCACCTGCTGGACGTAGAGGTTGAGGAAATACCACATCGGGATCCACGCCGCGCCCAGCAGCGCCATCGCGACGTTCGCCGCGGCGAGGTCGGGGGTGCGCCACACCTTCAGCGGCATCAACGGGTTCTTCACCGCGCGCTGAACCAGCAGGAACCCGATCAGCAGGACCGCCGCGGCAGCCAGCTGCACGAGAGTGGCGGTCGACGCCCAGCCCTTCTCAGGAGCCTGAACGATGGCGTAGACGGCCAAGGCGAGCCCGCCGGTGACCGCGATCGCGCCACCGACGTCCATGCCACCGCTGCGACCGGGGACGGCGGGCAGGAGCTTGGGCGTGAGGGCGAGGGTCAGCACGCCGATCGGGATGTAGATGATGAACACCCACGGCCAGCTCAGCCACTCGGTGATCACGCCACCGAGGAACACACCCGCCGTGCCGCCCGCCGGTGCCGCCGCGCCGTAGAAGGCCATCGCCTTGGGCAGCTCGTTCGGCTGACCGGCGAACAGGACCATCAGCAGCGTCATCGCGGCCGGTGCGATCAACGCCGCCCCGACGCCCTGCACACCGCGGCCGATGATCTCCACACCGACGCCGGTCGCGGCGGCGGCGACGACGGACCCCGCGATGAGGGTGGTCCACCCTGCGGCGAACACCCGACGTGCGCCCCAGAGGTCCGAAAGTCTGCCGCCGAGCAGCAGCAGACCACCCAGTGCGACCGCGTAGGCGTTGAACACCCACTGGAGACCACCGGGCGTGAAACCGAGGTCGCGCTGCATGTCGGGCAGCGCCACGGCGATGATCGAAGTGTCCATGATGACCATGAACTGCGCCGCCGCGAGCACGACCAGTGCCCACCAGCGCCGGGGATCGGGGTTCATGACGGTCCTTCCAATCTTCGTCACCTATACCCCCTAGGGGTATCTTGCAAAGCGACCGAAAGATACCCCTAGGGGGTACGCTGATGTCAAGTCGCAGTTTCCGATGACAGGCGGCGGGCGACCCGCAGGACGGGAGAGACGTCGGGTGAGCCGGACGGGAGACACACGTCCGGCTCACCCGACGCAGCCGCCGAGGAGGGGGGAGGGCTCGACGGACACGGGCCGCGCGGGCAGCGCGGACCCTTTCCTACTATATCGACTAGTAGAGGTCGCGTCTTCTGAGGGCCCCTTCGACCACGTAACATGTCGTGGTCGAAGGGGGCATGATGCACGGGCTGGGCGAGTTGGAAGAAGCGGTGATGGACGTGCTGTGGCGCGCGTCCGAGCCGATGAAGGTCCGTGACGTCCTCGACGACCTCGACACCGGCAGGCAGCTCGCCTACACGACGGTCCTGACCGTGCTGGACAACCTGCACCGCAAGGGCTGGGTCCAGCGCGAACTTGTCGGCAAGGCCTACCACTACGAGCCGATGACGAGCCGTGCCGAAGCCGCGGCGAACGCCGTGCGCGAGCTGGTCAACGCCTCCGGCGACCCGGACGGCGCGCTGCTGCACTTCGCGCGCTCCGCGTCGGAGCACGAGACCGAACTGCTCCGCAAGGCGCTGCCGAGGAAGCCGTGCAAGAAATGACCGTGGCCGCCGCGTTGCTGGTCACGGCAGGGCTGATGGGCGTGCTCGCACCCCGTCAGTTGGTGCGCCTGGTCGCGTGTGGCACCGACCCGCTCGTCCCGCTGCTCGCATGGCTGGCTTGCGCCGTGAGCGTCGTGACCACCGCCGCCCTGGCCGTGACGCTGCTCCTCCTGCCCGACCACGGTTCCCACGCGCTGGCCTTGGCGCACGAGTGCTGGTCGTCGCTGGCCCATGGCATGACGCCACGCATCGAGGCAGCCGGCGGCGTCATCGGCCTGGTGCTGCTGGTCGCACTCCTGAGCAGGCTGACCGTCGTGAGCATGAGAGGCGCACGCCGGCGGGCAGGCAGGCGCCGGGACCACCTGGCGACGCTCCGCGTCGCCGCCCGTCGCGAACCCGGCTCACCGACGACGCTCTGGCTCGACCACGACGAGCCGCTGGCCTTCAGCCTGGCCGGCACGCCGGGCGTCGTCGTCGCCACCGAAGGCCTCCGCCGCCGACTCACGCCCGAACAGGTCGACGCCGTGCTCGCCCACGAGCGCGCCCACCTGCGAGGCAGGCACCACCCCCTCGTGGCCACCGGTGACGCGCTGGCGACCGTGCTGCCATTCCTCCCCCTGTTCCGCCGCGCGCCCGCCGTCGTGCGGGAACTGGTCGAACTCGCCGCCGACGCCGCCGCCGTCCGCGCCTGCGGGGTCGACGCCGTCCGGGCAGCCCTGCTGGGCGTGTCGGGCAACGGCGCACCGGGCTCGGCGCTCGCGATGGGCCGGGACTCGGTCGACGTGAGGCTCGAACTCCTGGCCGGCCCGCGTCGCCGACCTGATTCGGCTCGTAGCCTGCTGGTCTACGGAACGGCCTGCGTTGCGGCCATGGTGATCCCGGTGATCGCCGCGTTCACCGGACTGCTGGCCGTCATCCTGGTCGCCTGCCATTGACGTTGCCAATCGCATCGGTCGCGAGTCGATCGTCCGACCCCTAAAATCTACGACCGTGGATAGTCGGGGAACATGACCGGCCTCGTGACACTGCTGGCGGTGACCACCGCCTCGGTGGCGGCGCTGTACGGCGCGGCCACGTTGTTCCGCCTGAGCGCGGCGATGGTCGAGGCGTCGCCGTTCCTGTCCGGGCACGTGCCGAGCGAGCACGCGGTCTCCCGCTATCACGTGCGTTGGTACACCATCACGATGGTGTTCCTCGCGTTCGACATGGAGATGGTCTTCATGTACCCGTGGACGCTCGTCGTGGCGGAGCTGGGCACGCCCGCAGTGGTCGAGATGTTCCTCTTCCTCGCGGTGTTGATGGCCGGGGTCTGGTACGCCTGGCGGGAAGGCGTGTTCCGATGGACCTGATCGAGTGGTTCCTCAGGCGCACTCCCCCGCGGCCCTTCGTCATCGCCACCCCCGGCGGAACCCTCGCTCGCTTCGCCGTGGAACGGGTTGTCCGCGAGCGCGGCTGGTCGACCGCGAGCAGTCCCGCCGAGGGAAACGTGTTGGTCGTCGCCGGCCCGCCCGCATCCGGACTGGACGCCTCCATCGACCGCGTGTGGAACGCCATGCCCCTTCCACGGACACGCACCCACGTCACCGCCGCAACAGAAGCGCCGACCGCACTGGACGCCGCAGCCGCTCGGCTGCACGACCGGGTGCGCCAACGCGACGAAGCCGCTCATCAACCGGCGGAGCTTCCTGAGGACGTGCACGAGATGTCCTGCGGCTCAGGCATGTCCTGCGGGTCCGCCACGCCGGGGATGGACCACGGTGGCCACCAGCACGAGGCGGATCACCAGCACAATACTCGAGAGCATCACAGCGGGCAGGAACCCGATCCAACGCACAGCGGTCACCACAGCCAGGACATGCACCACGGACACGACATGTCCGGCATGGAGATGCCCGGCAGGGTGCCCATGGCGGACCGCGCGACCGACCGCGACGGTCTGATGCTCGATGTGCTGCACGTTCCGCTGGGCCCGGCCCTGCCGGACTGGCCGGAAGGTCTCATCGTTCACACGGTCTTGCAAGGAGACGTGGTCCAAGAGGCACAGGTCGAACTGCTCGCCGGTGCGCATCACACGTCGTGGCGCCAGGAGGTTGCCGACCCTGCGCTCGTCCACCGGCTCGACAGCGCGGCCAGGTTGCTGTCCGTCGCCGGCTGGCAGGACGCGGCCACCACCGCACGACGCCTGCGAGACGACATCTTGGCCGGGTGGACACCCGAGCCCCGACTGGACCGATGGGCCAGGCGGGTGCGGCGTTCCCGGACGCTGCGGTGGTCGCTGGCGGGTGTCGGCGAGTGCGAGGGCAGCGATGCCCTTGGTCGCCTCTACCGCTGGATCGAGGGAGAAGACGAAACGCTCTCGTCGGACGTCCTCCCGCACCTGCTGGTCGGTACGGAGTTGTCCGCCGCGCGATTGATCGTGGCCAGCGTAGGCCTGGACCTCGGCCGGCGGGTGCACGCGCATGGTTGAGGAGACAGCGTGGTGGGGCGGCCTGCTGTTGCCGCTGGTCCTGATCGCCTTCGCGCTGGCAGCTGCCTCGCTGGACTCCGCGCTGGCGTCGAAGGCCTCGGGTGCGCCGCTCGACCTCGCCCGACCACTCCGTGCCACAGCCGGGCTCCTGGTGCAGCAACGCCGCGGCACGCTCGCCGCCGACTCCACGCTGTGGCGAACGGGCGGGGTTGTGCTGCTGGTAGCGGCGGTCTTGGCGTCGGCCGCCACACCGCTGGGTGACTGGGTGGTCGGCGACCTGTCGGTTGGTGTCGTGTGGTTCAACGCGATGGAGGTCGTCGCCTGGGCGGCGGTGTGGTTGGTGGGCTGGGGCGCGAACTCGGCGTTCGGCCTGGTGGCCGGCTACCGGTTCGTCGCCCAGGGCTTGGCTTACGAGTTGCCGCACATGTTCGCGCTGATCACGGCGGCGCTCGGCGCGGGGTCTCTGCGAGTGGGCGACATCGTGGCGGCGCAGGACGACCTGTGGTTCGTGGTGTGGATGCCGATCGCGTTCGTCGTCTACCTGGTGTCGGTGCCGGCCATGGCGTTCTTCCGGCCGTTCGACCAGGCCACCGGCGTCGACGTCGCGGGTGGTGCGCTGGCCGAGCTGTCCGGCGTCGACCGACTGGTGTTCGTCGCCGGCCGGTGGCTGCTGCTCACGTCCGGCGCGGCGATGGCGGTGCCGCTGTTCCTGGGCGGCGGGCACGGGCCACTGCTGCCCGGCTGGCTGTGGTCGGTGGTCAAGACCGCCGCCGTGCTGGCGCTGCTGGTGTGGGTCGGGCGCCGGCTCCCCACCATCCGGGTGGACAGGTTCCAGGAGGTCGCGTGGATGGTCCTGATCCCGGCAGCCCTGCTGCAGGCGTTGTTCGTGTCCGTCGTGGTCGTGTGGGGGTGATCTCCGGTGTGGCGTGACGTGCTGTTCTGGGTGTGCTCGGTGCTCGCCGTGGCGACCGGGATCGCCGTGTTCCGGGTGGACTCGATGGCCCGCGCGACGTTCGCGTTGCTGGCGTCGTTCATCTTCGCGGCGGGCACCGTGCTGCTGTTGGACCTGCCTTACCTCGGTGTGCTGGTCATCCTGATGATGATCATGGAGATGGTCGTCATGGCGGTCTTCATGATCATGTACATGATGAACCCGGCGGGACTGATGCCGATGACCATGGTGCACAACCAGAAAGGCTCGCTGACGATCGCTATCGGCACGTTCGTCCTGCTCGCGTCAGGTGTGCTGCTCACACCGTGGCCGACATCGTCCGCTCCGCGGCCGGAGGACCCGACGATGCAGCTCGGCGAGGCCCTGATGGGCTCGAAGATGCTGGTCATGATCGTGCTCGGCCTGGCGTTGTTCGCGACCATGGTGTGCACGGTCGTCCTGGCCACGCACCGGGGCCGCTACGACCGCTACGGCGACCGGCTGGAGCGCAAACGCCCGCACGACCCGATCCGGGGAGGTCTGGGCCGATGAGCCTCCAGGCTTTCCTGCTGCTCGCATCCGCGCTGTTCAGCGTCGGGCTGTACGGCGCGTTGTCCCAGCAGTCCATCGTGATGATCATGATGGGGTTGGAGCTGATGGTGAACGCGGTCATCGTGGGCGCCGCCGCGTTCTGGTTCCACACCTCGCCCGACCGCGGCGACGGGCAGGTGATCGTGCTGCTGGCCGTGACCGCGATGGCCATCGAGATGGCGGTCGGTTTCGCCGTCACCACCGCGATCTTCCGCAGCCGGGACGTCGACATGACCGACATGGCCGCGGACCTGAAGGGCTGACGGCGTGCTGCTGTGGATGCTCGTTGGCGTGCCGGTCTTGATCGGCTCGGCACTGGCCGTCGTCGGGCGACGAGCGGATCGGCTGGCTCCAGCTGCCGCCGTGGGTACCGGTGTCATAGTGCTCGCGCTGGCGGTGTGGGCCTCGGTCTCTCGACCGGCGGCGTCCGCACCGCTGCTCGACGGTCTTCCGGTCGGGCTGGCGGTGGACGGGCTGTCCGCGGTGATGGTGCTGACCGTGGCCGCCGTGCTGCTGGCTGTGCTGGTTTTCTCGGCCGGCGAGATCAATGACGCTCGCGCCCGGTTCTTCGGGTTGGTGCTGCTGTTCGCGGGCGCGATGCTGGTGACCGTCACCGCGACGACGATGACGGCGCTGCTGATGTCGTGGGAGGTGATGGGTGCGACTTCCTACGCGCTCATCGGCTTCTGGTGGCGTGACGAGAACCGGGTCGCGTCGGGCAGCGTTGCGTTCCTGACCACGCGGACCGCCGACCTCGGCCTCTACCTGGCCGCCGGTGCGATGCTGGCCGGTGGTTCCGGCGGACTTGTGCTGGCCGACCTGCCGGGGATCGAGCCGGGGTGGCGGGACGTGGCGGCGACGGGTGTGGTCGTCGCGGCTCTCGGCAAGTCGGCGCAGTTGCCGTTCAGCTTCTGGTTGTCCCGTGCGATGGCCGGCCCGAGCCCGGTGTCCGCGCTGCTGCACTCGGCCACGATGGTGGCGGCGGGCGCGTACCTGCTGCTCCGGGTGCAGCCGCTGCTCGGTGCGACCGGTTGGGCGGCCGCGGTGGTCGCGTGGGTCGGCGCGCTGACGGCGTTGGTGCTCGGCGCGGTGGCCGTGGTGCAGCGGGATCTCAAGCAGTTGCTGGCCGCTTCGACGTGCTCCCAGGTCGGGTTCATGGTGCTCGCCGCAGGAGCGGGTGGCGTGGCGGCCGGGACCGGACAACTGGTCGCGCACGCGGCGACGAAAAGCCTGTTGTTCCTGTGTGCGGGTGCCTGGCTCTCAGCATTGGGCACCAAGGATTTGCACGCGTTGCGGGGCGTCGGGCGGCGTTATCCGGTGGTCGGGGTCAGCTTCGGCGTCGGAGCGGCCGCACTGGCCGGCGTGCCGCCGTTGTCGATCTGGTTCACCAAGGACGCTGTGCTGAGCTCGGCGCTGCACTCTTCTATCGCGCTGTACGTGGTCGGACTCGCCGCGGCGGTGGCGAGCGGCTTGTACGCGGGCCGGGCGTTGTTCCTGCTGTGGGGACCGCCGGCGGTGAACCCCGAGTTCGACACCGAGGAACGCGGCACAAGGGTGGTGACACGCCTTCAGCAGTGGCCGCTGCCCGTGTTGGCGGTCGGTGCGGTGGGACTGGGTGCCGTGTTCGGCTTGGGCGATTCCCGGTGGTGGGAGACCGTGCTGTCCGCGGTGATCGCCTTGGTCGCGGTCGGGTCGGCGGCGTCGTCGACCCGTGACGGATCGGATGTTCTCGGTGGTCGGTCGCGCGCACTGTCGACATGGCTGTACATGAACACCCTGGTGAGCAGGGGCGTGGGCACGCCGGTGGTCGGGCTCGCCGGATTGCTGGCCCGCTTCGACGACCGGGTGCTGGACGCCGGGGTGCGCCGGGGCTTCGGCACGCCCGTGATCGTGCTCGCCGGGTTGCTCGCCCGATTCGACGACCGGGTCGTGGACGGCGGCGTGCGCGTGACGGCCGGATTGAGCGGCGCGGTGGCGCGTGTCGCCGACGCGAAGGTCGACTGGTCGGTGGACCGATTGGTGCGATGGATCGCGAGCGTCGCACGTGGCCTCGGCCGTGTGGCCAGGCGGCCGCAGACCGGCCAGCTGCACCACTACTACGCCCAAGCCGTGGTCGCCCTCGTGGTGCTCGCGTTGCTGGCGATCGTCGTCGGACGAGGATGAGGTGAACGTGCTCAGCATCGTGGTCTTCCTACCGGTCGCGGTGGCGGTGGCGCTGCTCGCGCTGCCCCGGATCGGAGACCGGGTCGTGCGGTCGGTCTGGATCGCGGTGAGCGCGCTGGACGTGCTGCTCGTCGTCGCGTTGTGGATCGGCTACCGACCTGGGGAATCCGGGTTCGCCTACGAGGTCGACCGGCGGTGGATCCCGAGCGTGGACTCCGGCTACCACGTCGGCGTCGACGGGCTGAGCCTGCCGCTGGTGGCGCTCACGACTGTGCTGTTCCTGGCCTGCGCGATCTACTCGGCGCGGGAGACGCGACGGGTCCGGTCGTACGCGGCGCTGTTCCTGTTCCTGGAAACGGTGTGCCTCGGGCTGTTCGTCTCGCTCGACCTCATCCTGTTCTTCGTCTTCTTCGACCTGTCCATCGTGGGCATGTACTTCGTGATCGCCGGCTGGGGCCATCGGGACGCGGCCCGTGCGGCGCTGAAGTTCTTCCTCTACACGTTCCTCGGCTCGTTGGCGCTGCTGCTGGGGTTCATCGGCCTGTACCTCGCGGCCACGCCACACACCTTCGACATCGTCGAACTGATCCGCCAGGACCCGCTGGCGGGCAAGGGCACCGTGGCGGCCCTGGTGCTGGCGGCGCTGGCTCTCGGGCTGATGATCAAGACGCCGACCATTCCGTTCCACACGTGGCTACCGCCCGCGCACACCGAAGCACCGGCGGCCGGATCGGCGATCCTCGCCGGTGTGCTGTTGAAGATGGGCACCTACGGTTTCGTGCGCATCGCCATGCCCGCGCTGCCCGGAACCTGGCGGAGTTACGCGATGGTCTTCGTGGTCATCGGGGTGGTGAGCGTCGTGTACGGGGCGTTGGTGGCGTTGGCACAGCGCGACTTCAAGCGGATGATCGCCTACACGTCGGTCAACCACATGGGGTACGTCATCCTCGCCGTCGGCGCTGCCGGGGTGGTCTCGTCGTCCGACGCGCAGGCCCGTGAACTGGCGGTGACCGGCGCGGTCACCCAGATGGTGAGCCACGGCCTGATCACCGGTGCGCTGTTCCTGTTGGCCGGCGTGCTCTACGAACGCGGCGGCACCTACGAGATGGACCGCTACAGCGGGTTGGCGGCGCAGGCGCCGCGTTTCGCCGGATTGACCGGTCTGGCCGCGTTCGCCTCGTTGGGGCTGCCGGGCTTCTCCGGGTTCATCGCGGAGTTCCAGATCTTCACCGGCTCGCTCGGCGGCGCACCGATATCCACGGCCGTGGCCTTCCTGGGCATCCTGATCACGGCCGCGCTGTTCCTCCGCGCCCTGCAGCAGTTGCTGATGGGATCGTTCCGCTCCCCCAACGGCCCGTTCCGGGATCTGACCGCCCCGGAGGCGGTCTCCATCGCACCGCTCATCGTGCTCGCGGTCGTCATCGGGCTGTTCCCGCGCTTCCTGCTGGACCTCATCGAGCCCGCCTCGCGGGTGCTGACCTCGATCCTCGGTGGGTGACACCGTCGTGGAGATGATGGACGAGAACCCCCTCGCCCTGCTGCCCGAGATCCTGCTCGCCGTCGCCGCCGTGCTCGGCCTGCTCCTCGGCTCCTACCTGCCGAAACACCGGCAGTGGCTGGTGCGGCTGCTGGCCGCGCTCGCCTGCGGGGCCGGTCTGGTCGTGACGGCCTCGGTGTGGAACGGCGAGCCGATGGCGGTGTTCGGTGAGACCTACGTGGTGGACGTCGCGACCAACGCCACGCGGGTCGCCGTGCTGGTGTCCGTGCTGCTGGTCCTGGGTTTGGCGGGGGCCTCGGTCCGCGGTGCGATGCGGGAGAGCGAGTTCGTCGTGCTGCTGTTGCTCGCCGCGTTGGGCAGCGTGCTCCTGGCCGGGTCGAGCGACCTCATGCTGCTGGCTGCCGGCTACTTGCTGGCCAGCATCCCCCTCTACGCGTTGGCGGGCTTCGCGAAGGACGCGCCCGGCACCGAGGCGGCGCTCAAGTTCTACCTGATGGGAGCCCTGCTCGGGGTCACGATGCTGGCCGGGCTCGTGGTGCTCTTCGGCGTGGGCGGTGCGACCGAGTACACCGCGTTGAGCAGCGGGCTTGCGGACGCACCCGTTGCGGCCTTGGCTGTGGGTGCGATCGCGGTGCTGGCCGGGTTGCTGTTCAAAGCCGGCGCGGTGCCGGCCCACTTCTGGGTGCCCGACGTGACCGAGGGAGCCAAGCCCGTGGTCGCGGCGTTCATCACGACGGTGCCCAAGATCGGCGCGGTGGTCGCGATCTACCGGTTCGTCGCCGTGCCGCTGGGCCAGACGCGGGTGGACTGGGCGCTTCTGGTCGCGGTCATCGCCGCCGTGACGATGACGCTGGGCAACCTGGCAGCGTTCTTCCAGGACAACGTCCGCCGATTGCTGGCGTACTCCACGATCAGCCAGGTCGGCTACCTGCTCGTCGGCGTCGCCGCGGTCGACCGCAGCGAACTCGCGCTGCCGAGCGTGTTGCTCTACCTCGGCGGATACGCCGTGACCAACCTGGGCGCGTTCGCCGTGGTGTGCGCACTACCCCGCGCAACGGTCCTCACCGACTACCGGGGTCTGATCCGCCGCCACCGATGGCTCGCGGTCAGCCTCGTCGTGCTGCTGCTCGGCCTCGTCGGCACACCGCCGACCGTCGTCTTCGCGGGCAAGCTCACCGTGTTCACCGCCGCCTTCGAAGCCGACCTCGTGTGGCTCGTCGTCGTGGCCGCCATCAACACGGTCGCCAGCGTCTTCTACTACCTGAGTTGGATCGGCCCGGCGTTTCGGGGTGAGGAGTCGGCCGCACCCGAGATCAGCCGCTGGGCGGTGCGCACCGCCTACGTGACGGCCACCGTGTCCGTCTTGCTGGGGCTGCTGACCGGTCCTCTGCTCGCACTTCTCGGCACGTGATGCAAGGCGTCCGGAACGGTCGTGCAGACCGCTCCGGACGCCAGGTGGGTCACACTGCTTCGGCCAACTCCCGCTCTTCCGCCTTCACCTGGACCGACGGGGTCCCAGTGTCCGTAGCGGTGGTGCGAAAGCCGCGCAGGCGCAGGCTGTTCGACACCACGAACACGCTGGAGAACGCCATCGCGGCACCCGCGATCATCGGGTTGAGCAGGCCGGCCGCCGCCAGGGGCAGTGCGGCGACGTTGTAGGCGAACGCCCAGAACAGGTTGCCCTTGATCGTGGCCAGCGTGCGGCGGGACAGGCGGATCGCGTCCACGGCGGCACGCAGGTCGCCTCGCACGAGGGTCAGGTCGCTGGCCTCGATCGCCGCGTCGGTGCCGGTGCCCATGGCCAGGCCCAGGTCGGCCTTGGCGAGGGCGGCGGCGTCGTTCACGCCGTCGCCGACCATCGCGACGACCTTGCCCTCGGACTGCAGGCGCGTGATGACGTCGACCTTGTCCTTCGGCAGCACCTCGGCGATGACCTCGGTGATGCCGACCTCGGCCGCGACGGCCCGCGCGGCGGCTTCGTTGTCACCGGTCAGCAGGACGGGCGTCAGCCCGAGCGCGCGCAGCTGCCGGACGGCCTCGGCGGAGGTGGCCTTGACGGTGTCGGCGACGACCAGGACGGCTCGCGCCTCGCCGTCCCACGCGACCAGGACCGCGGTGCGGCCCTTGGCCTCGGCGGCACGCTTGGCCTCGGCCAGGTCGTCGTCCAAGTGCACGCCCCACTCGGCCAGCAGCCGCTCACGGCCGACGATGACCGCGTGACCATCGACCACGCCCTGCACCCCCAGGCCCTCCAGGTTCTGGAACCCTTCGACCTCGGGCAGGTCGCCCACCCGCTCGGCAGCACCGGTGGCAACGGCCTTGGCGATCGGGTGCTCCGAGGCATGCTCGAGCGCACCGGCCAGCCTCAGCACCTCATCCTCCTCGACGCCGGACGCCGTGTGCAGGGAGACCAGGCTCATCCGGCCGGTGGTGACGGTGCCGGTCTTGTCCAAGACCACGGTGTCGACCCGTCGGGTCGACTCCAGCACCTCCGGCCCCTTGATCAGGATGCCGAGCTGCGCGCCGCGCCCGGTACCGACCAGCAGCGCGGTCGGCGTGGCCAGGCCCAGGGCGCACGGGCACGCGATGATCAGCACCGCGACCGCCGCCGTGAACGCCGCCGACACTCCCCCGCCCGCACCGAGCCAGAACGCCAGCGTGCCCACCGACAGCGCGATCACGACCGGGACGAACACCGCCGAGATCCGGTCGGCGAGGCGCTGCGCCTCGGCCTTGCCGTTCTGCGCGTCCTCCACCAGCCTGGCCATCTGCGCCAGCTGCGTGTCGGACCCGACCCGCGTGGCGGTGACGACGAGACGTCCACCGGCGTTGACGGTCGCGCCGACGACCGCGTCACCCGGGCCGACCTCGACCGGCACCGACTCGCCGGTCAGCATGCTCGCGTCGACCGCCGAGCTGCCCTCGACCACCACGCCGTCGGTGGCGATCTTCTCGCCCGGCCGGACCACGAACCGGTCGCCCGCGGTGAGGTCGCCGATCGGGATCCGGACCTCGCGGCCGTCCCTCAGCACGGCGACGTCCTTCGACCCCAACTCCAGCAATGCCCGCAGCGCCGCACCCGCCCGCCGCTTCGACCGAGCCTCGAAGTACCGGCCGGCCAGGATGAACACCGTCACGCCCGCGGCCACTTCGAGGTAGATCGCGCCAGCGCCGTCGGTGCGCTGCACGGTCAGCTCGAACGGGTGCGTCATGCCGGGTGTGCCGGCGGTGCCGAACAGCAGCGCGTACAGCGACCACGCGAACGCCGCGATCGTGCCCATCGAGATCAGCGTGTCCATCGTCGCCGCGCCGTGCCGCAGGTTCGTCCACGCCGCCCGGTGGAACGGCCACGCGCCCCACACCAGCACCGGAGCCGCCAGCGTGAGCGAGATCCACTGCCAGTAGGTGAACTGCAGAGCCGGGATCATCGCGAGCAGGATCACGGGCACCGCCAGCAGGGTGGAGACGATCAGCCGTTGCCGCAGGGCCGTGGTCGGATCGACCTCGATCGCGTCGGCTCGCTCGGGTTCGGCGGCGGGGAGTGCGGCCTGGTAGCCGGCCGCCTCGACCTGGGCCACGAGGGTCTGCGGGTCGACGTCCTCGGGGAAGGTGACGCGCGCCTTCTCGGTCGCGTAGTTGACCGTCGCGGTCACACCGTCAAGCTTGTTCAGCTTGCGCTCGATCCGGGCCGCGCACGAGGCGCAGGTCATGCCGGTGATCGCCAGTTCGATGTCAGCCATGACCGTGCTCCTCCTCTTCCACCTGACCGCCCGCGGTGGGCGTGGATGCCGTGGTGGTTGTCTGCGCCGGCCGCTCGACACCGGTGGTGTCCACGGTGAACTCGGCGGTGCGCACGACGCCGTCGTGCTGGAAGTCCAGGAACAGCCGGTAGCCACCGGCGGACGGCACCTCGGCCACGAACGCGATGCTCGGACCGGCGGGCGTCTTCCCGTCACCGGGTGCGCCCTCCGGGTGTACGTGCAGGTAGGCCAAGTCGCCCTCGCGCAACGCCACCAAGTGACCATACGCCGCCAGGTAGGGCTGCAAGTCGGTGACCGGTGCGCCGTCCTTGGTGACGGTCAGGCGGATCGGGGAAGCCGTGCCTGGGACGAGGTCGCCGTCCAGTTGCACGCGGTAACCGTCGACCTCGGCGACGCGGGAAGGCTCGTGGGCGCGCGGTTCGAACGCACCCGCCGCGTTGACGTCGACACCGAGCGTGGTCACCTCGGCACCCGTGGGCTTGAAGTCGGCGAAGACGCGGTAGCTCCCGGCCTCCGGGACGTCGAAGGGCACGGTCCACGTGCCGTCCGGGGCCATCTCGGGGTGGACGTGCCGGAAGTGGGAGGTGTCGCGACGGACCGCGATGAGGTGCATCCGCTTGTCGTGCTCGACGTCGAAGGCGGTGACGGCCGTGCCGCCGGGGCCCAGGACACGAAAGGAGAAGGAGTTGTTCCCCGTGGTCAGCGTCGTGTCGGTGGGCGCGAGGGTGTAACCGCCCCTGGACGACGCCAGCCCCGCGGGCTGGTCCTGCGCGGTCTCCGCGACGGTGCCGCTGTGGTCGTCCCCGTGGCCGGTGCCCTCGGCACCGGACTCGCCGTCGTGACCGCTCGGGGCGGCTTCGACGGTGAAGGGACCGACAGCGCTTCCGGCCGCCCAGGCGCCACCGGCGACCAGGGCGAGTACCGCACCGTAGGCGGAGAGCTTCGCTGCTGTGTTCATCTCAATCCTTGAGCTGGGGAGCCCGCCGCGCGGGCGGGCTCCGGGTGGATCGGCATTCAGCCGGCGAGCGCGTAGCCCGCTTCCTCGACCGCGGCCTTGACGTCCGCTTCTTCGACCGGGGTCGCACTGGTCACCTTGACCGCGCCGGTCGGCAGGTCGACATCCACGTTCGTCACGCCGGGGATCTGCGACACCTCCTCGGTCACCGACGCCACGCAGTGGCCGCAGGTCATGCCGACGACGGTGTAACTGCTCTCGATCACCGGTAACTCCTGTTCGTTGTCAGGAACGCACCAAGCGGGCGATCGCCTCGCTGGCCTCGCGCACCTTCTCCTCGGCGCTCTCGCCGCCCGCGTTCAGCGCATCGGCGACGCAATGCCGGATGTGGTCGTCGAGCAGGCCCAGGGACACCGCCTGCAGCGCCTTCGTCGCCGCGGCGATCTGCGTGAGCACGTCGATGCAGTACTCGTCGTTCTCGACCATCCGCTGCAACCCGCGAACCTGGCCCTCGACCCGACGCAACCGCTTGAGCAAGTCGTCCTTGCCGCTCGTGTATCCCCGCATGTCCGCTCCTTCATCCGCCCGACGAACCTCAAACTACTCGCGAGTAGACCCTCGGGGCGGGCGCCCTGCTCACAAACGAAAAGATACCCCCGGGGGGTACCTCTGTCAAGTGATCCGGCGGGCACCGTCAACCCCCTCCCCGTACCGGTACGCAGGACTCGCCCACTACGACAATCAGGAGGTCGTCGCGACCACGACACAGGAGATGCTCCGCGCCTACCCTGCCGACCTCGGCAAGGTGGACCGAGAGGCCCTCGCGAAGTGCATCCAGGCGTGTTTCGAATGCGCACAGGCGTGCACCGCCTGCGCGGACGCCTGCCTGAGCGAGGCCGGAGTCGCAGAGCCGGTCAAGTGCATCCGAACCAACCTGGACCGCGCGGACATCTGCGCCACCACCGGTCGGGTCCTGTCCCGGCACACCGGCTACGACGCCAACCTCGCCCGCGCCGTGCTCGAAGCGTGCGCAGCGGCTTGCAAGTCGTGCGGTGACGAGTGCGGCCAACACTCCGGGATGCACGACCACTGCCGGATCTGCGCCGAAGCCTGCCGACACTGCGAACAGGCGTGCCGGGAACTTCTTGCCTCCCTCGGGTGACGGACAGTCGGAGCCGGGAGGTCCGTGCCATGACCCGGGCTCGACGAGGCGATGGCACGTGCTCCCGGCGTCGACCGGAAAACGGTCCACCGCTTCCTCATGTGCCTCATCGCAGTCGATCTTACTATCCGTGATAGTGGACGAACGCCGCGTCCTTCCGTAGCCTGTCCGAGACCCGATCCGGGGTCACCCATTCGGATTACCTACCGCACGAAGGAGGCTTGCGCGATCGTGGCGTCCCCACCCGCTCAGCGCACTGTCCGGGCCGCGCTGGCGGCCACCGCCGCCGCGGTGCTCACAGCCGGTATCGCCGCACCACAAGCCGCAGCCGACCCAGCGGTGCCGTCCAACGCCTCCGAGGCGCTGAAGAAGTACACCGAACTGGCCGGCCAAGCCGAGAAGCTCAACGAGGAGCACCTGCGGGCACAGGACGACCTCAAAGCCAAACAGGGCGAGCTGGACAAGGCCAACGGCGACCTCACCGGTGCGCGCCAGGCAGAGGAGCAACTGCGCGGCCAGGTCGACCTGCTGACCGAGGCCTCCTTCGAAGGTGCCCGGTTCAACCAGCTCTCCGCGCTGCTGGTCAGCAACTCTCAGCAGGACTACCTGAACCGGATGTCCGCGCTCGGCATCCTGGCCGACGACAACGCGGAGGCCCTGGCAGGGCTGTCCAAGGCGGTCACCGACGCCGACGACGCCCAACGCCGGGCCACCGACGCCGCCAATGCGGCCACCAAGATCCTGGACGACATCGCCCAGCGCAAATCCGACCTGGACAAGCAGGTCGCCGACGCGCGCGCCCAGTACGACCGGCTGAGTTCGGCCGACAAGGCGACGCTCGCCAGTCCAGGCGACACCACCCGCATCCCCGTCCCCGCCGGCACCGCCGGAAAGGCGCTCGAGTACGCCCTGGCCCAGCGCGGCGACGACTACGTCTTCGGCGCCAACGGCCCCGACCAGTGGGACTGCTCCAGCCTCATGCAACAGTCCTACCGCGCCGCCGGCATCTCGATCCCCCGCACCACCTACGGCCAGGCCGGCATCGGACGCCCGGTCTCCCGCGGCGAGGTCAAGGCGGGCGACCTGATCATCTACTACGCCGACCAGCACCACGTCGCCATGGCGGTCGACAGCGTCCGCGCGGTGCACGCCTCCACCGAGGGTGTCCCGGTGAAGATCGCCGACATCGACTCGATCGGGCCGATCAACACCATCCGACGCATCGAAGGGTGAGCACTCCACACGGAAGTGCAACACAAGACTCCAGGTGATGCCCGGAGCGGCGAGGATCGCTCCAGACATCCCTGAACGCAGACGTCGTGCCGGGCACGCGGTCCGTCGGCCGGTACTCGTGTCGTACCGGACGACGTAGAACAACTCCGGGTGCTTGCAACCTACTTCGTCATCTCATGACCGACCTGCGCGTGGCCGCGCCGGAACCGGCGCGCGGAGCATCCACGCCCGACACCACCAGCCTGCCGCACAGACCGCACCGCGGTGCTCGGGGGAGGCTGTCTCCAGCGCGACCCGCAGCCTCGGAACCGACTTCGATTCCCATCCCGGTTGCCGCAACCCGGTGCACCCTTCCCACTGGCAGGTGCGCGGCACATCCTCTGCGCCGCCACCGTCGCGTCGCACCGGTGAGCACGCCCGACGCCGCCGATGACCTCGCGAGAGGTCGACGAGCAACGGCTCCGTGAACATGGCCGCCTGCGCACCTCAGGACTACTGCCCGCCAGCAGTCGCCTCGTGGAGTTGCCGGTCACCAACCGTCCGGTATACGGTACGGGGGTACCCCATACTGGCCGCGTTCGACGAACGTTTCCGCTGCCAGCGTCCACCCCACCTTCCCGCCATGGAGCACCGATGCAGAACAACTCGATCAACGTCAGCGGCATGACCTGCAACTCGTGCGTCGGCAAGGTCACCGCGGCGGTCTCGTCGGTCCCCGGAGTCGAGGACGTCGACATCGACATCGCCACCGGAAAGGTGACCGTCATCGGCGATCAGGTCGACCTGACGAACGTGAAGTCCGCGGTCGAGGAGGCCGGCTACAAGATCGCGTCCTGATATGACGGTCTGCGGCGCACCTCGCCTGGTGCGCCGCAGACCTCCTGACTGCGAGGGAGGCCGACGTGGACCAGGAACAGCCAGAAGTAGTGATCAAAGTCGTGAACTCGGGCCCCTATCAGGTGAAAGGACCGATGAGACTGGTGGACCACGCCGGCAACGCGTTCGACGTCCCCGCGCGCCGCAGCGTCCTGCTCTGCAGATGCGGCAGATCCGCGACGAAGCCGTTCTGCGACGGCACCCACGCGAAGACCGGTTTCCAGTCGGAGGAGGCCGCCTCGACCGGCTGACGAGACAATCCCAGGACACAGAGAGGGGTCGACGTATGAACACAGAACATGCCGGACACCACCAAGAGCACAACACCCACCAAGGACACCCACCCCGCGCGGGGTGGGGCATGGCAGCCTCGGCCACTCTGCACTGCCTCACCGGCTGCGCCATCGGCGAAGTCCTGGGCATGATCATCGGCACGTCGCTGGGCTGGAACAACCTCGCCACCGTCGTACTGGCGGTCGGACTGGCGTTCGTCTTCGGCTACGCCCTGACCATGCGCGGAGTCCTCAAGGCCGGTGTCGGCTTCCGCCGCGCGCTGAAGGTGGCCCTGGCCGCCGACACCATCTCCATCGCCGTCATGGAGATCGTCGACAACGCCGTGATGCTCACCGTCCCCGGCGTGATGGAGGCAGGCGTGGCGTCGTGGCTGTTCTGGGGAGCGCTCGCCTTCGCCCTCGCGGTCGCCTTCGTGGTCACCGTGCCGGTGAACAAGTGGCTCATCGGACGCGGCAGCGGCCACGCCGTCGTGCACGCCTACCACCACTGAGCCGATGACCCACCCACCCGAACACTTCACCTACCGCGGTCGGGACGGCTGCGCACTGCACGCCGCCTCCCTCGGTGACGGCCCACCCGTCGTACTCCTGCACGGCGGCGGGCCCGACCACCACAGCCTCCTACCACTGGCCGGATCCCTGGCCGACCGGTACACCGTGGTCCTACCCGACGTGCGCGGCTACGGCCGATCGATCTGCACCGACCCCGGCAGGCACACCTGGAACAACTACGCCGACGACGTCACCGCCCTGCTAGACCACCTCGACGTCGAGACCACCGTCCTGGGCGGCACCGGCCTCGGTTCCAGCATCACCCTGCGCACCTGCCTCCGACACCCCTCGCGCGTCCGCGCCGCCGTGCTGATCAGCGTCGAGGACATCGAAGACGACCACGCCAAGGCAGCGGAGGTCGAGTTCCTCGACGCCTTCGCCGCACGAGTACGCACCGAGGGCATCCAGGCGGCATGGGCCCCGATCCTCCCCACCCTCACGCCCGTGATCAGCACCCTGGTCGCCGACGCCATCCCCCGCTCGGACCCCGACAGCGTCGCCGCGGCCGCCGCCATCGGCCACGACCGCCTGCTCCGCTCCCTCACCGAACTGGCCCACACCACCACACCGACACTGGTGATCCCCGGCATCGACCAACGCCACCCCACGGCGATCGCCGAAGCCGTAGCCGCGACACTGCCCCACGGCAGACTCGCCACCACCGGCATGTCGGACAACCTCCGCACCGCAGAGGACCTCGCCATCGCGTTCGAGCCGCCCATCAGCACGTTCCTCGCCGAACTCCAGTAACCCCTTCAAGCGATCTGGTAGCACCGAAGGCACCGCAGCCTCAACAATCACCACGACAGCGTGCTCCAGCCGCAGGAGGGCATCAACCAACCCTCTGCCAAAGAAAACGTCCTACCACTGGTCCGTGATCACCCGCACCGTCCGCGCATGGTGCTGCGGCGTCACCGACGGGTGTCTACGGCGCTTCCACTAATCCCGAGCGCATCCCGCGATCGCCCGGCGCCGGCCGGTCCCCAATTCGACCAGCACTTCAACGGTCTGCTCCAGTATCATCCCATCGTGCCGGTGGAAGGCCCAACCTTCGGGCACCCACCCGACGGAGTGAACGATTTCCGATCGCACGAACTGCGCAGCACCTGTCGTCAGACGACTCCTGTCGCGGTACGGATGCGACCTAACAATGAACGCATTCTGTCGCGAAGACGGGATCTCGTCGCTAACGTTCTGACCAACACGGCCTCGCTAAAGCACTACGACCTGTCCTGCCTACGTCGCAAGACCAAGCTCGCCGCCTGTCACGCCGGACCGTTCTTCGAGGGCAGCGCCCGCATCGACGTCGCCCACGACCTCATCGTTCACGGCGAACGACTACTGCGGTATATCAAGGTCTTTGCAGCAAAATTTCCACTTCAACCCGCTACCGCACTCGCACGGCCGGTATTCACCCTCGCGGTAGGTTCCGTCTGGAAGATCCAGCGGCGGGACCGGCTGTTGGACCAGCAGTACCGTGCCAGGACTGACCGTTACCGACATCGACGGCTCGTCGTCGATGTGCCATGGAGCCCGGTCCGATGCGTTCCCGTCCATCGGCCTGGTCATGGCGAGCTCGTCAACCACCGAGCGGTGGTGCTTGTAGAGCTCACAACCGCAAGACGCGACGAGGACGAGGCGCGCGAGCGCGCCGTCAACGCCTGGGTCCAAGCAGCGGACCACCACGTGCGCGGTGGCATCGACGATGCGGAAGGCGGCGCCGAGGATGCTGCGTCGTCACCACCCACCGGTTACCGACGGGACGCCACGTGGGTCGTTCCATGCAGTACGACGAGACCAATCACCGCGGCCGCATCGTTCGCGGACGGGCCACGGCATGATGGACCGGGTGTCACCGAGTCACCACGAAGTCGTCGGCGCCTTCATCGTCCGCGCCCGGCGCATCCAGGCCCACTCGCTCGTCCAGGACCCCACCATCCTCTCCGATCTCGCCCAGGAACGGTTCGACGTACACCTGCGCCCGGACGGAACAAGTCGGATCCGCCATCGCCTTCCTCCCGACGAGGAGGTCTTCGAATCCTTGGCCACGCGGGTCCGCCCGCTGCTCCTCGGGGACGAGTCGGTCCACCACTTCAAGGTCACCAAGGCGTTGAGGCGCCTGCTCGACACGAGTCCGGCCCCTGACGTCGAGCAGTACCGTGAAGAGTTGAACGAGCTGCGCGAAGCGTGGAAGACGACCACGACCGGCAAGACCTACGGGCTGGTCCAATGGAGGGGAACCGAGGTTCCCGACACACTCACCCCGGTGTCCAACGTGCTCCTGGCCGAGGCATGGATGTACATCGACCTCGTGCACGTCGATCCCGACCAGCGCAGACGTAACGCCCTGGACTACCCGATGCGGCAGCGCTACCTGGCCGCGGTGCGCTACTACTGCCGGATCGCCGAGCTGGTAGTACGGACGTTGCGCTACGTGGAGAAGCTGCGCGACGCCGGCGTGGTCGTGCTCGACGCCGCCGACTGGGAACGCGACGTCGTCGTGGGCTCGGAGATCGTCGAGGAGGGCATCATCCGCGTCGCGCCCGCCGGGACCGGGGCGACTACGGCGGACTTCGGCGAGCAACCCGGGGAAGCCTGGCGTGATCTCACCGCCGTCGAGGCACTCCGACAGGGCTCGGCGACACGACTGCGAGTGATGCTCAACCGTGCCGACGGAACCCTGGTGGCCGCCTACGACACCGCCATCGTGCCCCGCCCCGCCGATGCGGAGGATCGGCAGGGCGCCGACGTCCTGATCGCCGGCGGAGTGGTGTGCCGTCTACGGTTCCCGGTGGCCGACGGACAGCCGGGTCCACCGTCGATGAAGCTGGTCAGCGCAACCGACAGCAACACGGCCCATCTGGCGCTGTGCCGCTTCCAACTGCGGACGGGCGAGGCGCACACCCTGGCGTTCTTCGGCGAACACGACGAGGAACCGCACTTGACCTTCACCACCACCGACCTCACCGCCGAGGACACCGAACAACTCCGGGTGGTCATCGACACGCTCGAAGACGTCTTGGCCATCGGAGCCCTCACCGGCCGAAGCCTGGGCCGCCCTACCGCTGTCGGCTATCAAGAACGCGTCCTGCTTCGGGTCGCGCGACGACTCCACGAAGGACGAGTCGCCGAACTCGCCCGCTCTATCGGCCCACGAATCGACCCCCGCGGCGAACTGCCCACCGGCGAACACAGCTGCCTCATCCGGAACGAACCGCAGACGATGACGTTGGCGGGAGTTGAGGTCCCGATGCCCGCCTTCGTCGTGTGGCACCCTCGCGCTTCCACCCGCGACCTCGGACCGGCACCCGAACACGGTCCCGAGGCACGACGGTTCGACATCGCCGCCCCGCAAGGCGAGCGGTTCCTCGCCTGGGCACCCGACATCTGCACGATCGCACCGGACGAGATCACCCAGCACGTAGAGCCGTGGGACCTGTTCGGCATCGACCAGCGGACCTGCCCGTTGTGACCGACCCGCCGCGACGACGGATCCGGGTGGCGGACACGTCACCCGGAACTTCCCGTGCACTTCTCCCGCTGCGATGAGATTCCCCAAGACGTCGGCATCACGGCGACTTCAACCACGATGCCTTCGCGACGACCGTCGGGGATGGACAGCTCACCGCCGGCGGACTCGACAGGACAAAGCGCGTGCTCGCGGTCGACGCCTGGGTTCAATCCTCGGACCAGCAAGCGCCTGCGGTGGCGGCCACGATGCGACGATCCGCGCCGAGGACGCTGCGCCATCGCCACCGCGTCTACCGGCCGTTCCAGAAAACCTCGAAGCCTATGTGATCAGCCGCTGGATCACTACCCGGCCATCTGCATCGGCATCCGCGAGGCCAGCCAACGGTCCGACCGCCGCTTGGCCACCGAGGCCGAGAAACGACCCGGCCACCACTCCGAGGTCCTCACCAGCCGCCCGCCCGCGCCTGCAGACCCTGGTGACGACAGGCGCGCCTGTCGAGACGAAACGGGAACGGGTGTTCGATAATGTCTACGGTCACAACCTGTTTCCGCAGGCTACAGGGACAGCGTCATCCCCGTGGCTGCACGCTCACACGAAGGCCTGATCACATGAGGATCGACATCGAGCACCACGCCCGAGGGCTGCTGGAGCACCTGGGGCAGAGCGGCGAGAACGAGGTCGCCGACTACCTCCGAGAGAACGAGATCGACATCCAGAACGGTCACTTGGTCGTCGAGTATCTCGTCGGCACGGGATTGGCCAGAGACTGCTCCACCTTCGGTGGTCCCGACTGTCGTCTCACCGGCAGTGGTCTGGCCAAGGCCCAGCAGTTAATCGCCGAGCGGAACAGCCCGGTCCGCCGCCTGGGCACGCTGTGGACCAGGATGCTGCGCTGGTTGGAGGACAACCGCGGGGTGTCGGACTGGAGCGGATTTCTCGCTGGCGACGGCATGCGTTACCCCGGCGGCGACTTCACCAAAGCCGAGGTGGAGAAGGAGGCCGCCTACCTCTACGGGCACGGTCTGATCACCGCTGCGCGCGTCGACGAGGCCGAGGATGGCACCCTCCGCCCCGGCATCACCACCGCAGGCCGCGACTGTCTGATCCATTTCGAGGGAGACGTGAACCAATACCTCAACCGTGGTGGGCGCTCCACCACAAGCCACACGACCCACAACAACACGACGATCACGATGACCGACAGCGTCGGCAACATCACCAACGCCAGCTCCAACGTCCAGCAGAACGTCAACTCCGGGCTCGACACCACCGAGGTGCTCAAGTTCGCCGGCGCCGTTCGACAGACTCTGCCCGTGCTCGGACTGGACGAGGAAGCCCGGCAAGCCGCCGACGCCCAAGCCGAGGAACTTCACCAGCAGGCGAGTGCCGCGACTCCGGACCGCGGTCGGATGCGAGCCTTGACCGACAGCATCATGCAAACGTTGCAGACGGCCGTGCCGACCATCGCCCTGGAGATGATCACTGGTCTGGGCATGCAGGCGATTCAGGCTCTCGGCGGCTGACAGCCCGCTCCCACGAGACCGGGCTGCAACTCTGGACGCCCAACTCAACCATCGACGCCGCAGGTCGCGATGCTCAATAGCGTCGCCAGCCAGAGGCAGAACAAGCGCGCCTGGGACGCGGCACCGACGATCGCATGGTCGTTCGCGCCCGCCGCCGAGCGCGGTCCCGTCTACGCGCCGGTCACTGACTTGAGGGCCTTCTCACCCAACCCGATGGCGGTCGACCGAACCACCGTGGGCGCAGCCATGCGCAACCCGTCGAGAACTGCGTCGAGCAGTCCGCGCAGCCTGCCCCGGTCCGGAGCAGCCGAACTCGCTTCCTGATGCAGCTCCTCCGCCTGGGCGTCGAGTGCCTCGTGCGCACTCTGCTCGACCCCGAGGACAGGCAGACTCTGACGGACGAAACCGGCGAACTTGAGCACCTCGGTGGTGCTCAGGCCCGCGTTCACGTTCTGTACGACATTGTCACTCGCGACGGTGATGTTGCCAGTGCTGCCGGTCATCATGATGTTGGTCGTGGTATTCGACTGTTGCCCTCGGTTCAAGTATTCGGAGACGTTGCCATCGAAGTCGACAAGACAATCCCGACCGTTAGACGTGATAGTCGACCTCGCCACCCCCGGACTCCTGCTCGCGGTGGACAGCGTCTTTATCAGGCCACGCTCATGGAGATAATCGGCCTCGCGCAACACTTCTTTCTCCGTGAAGTTATTGCCGTAATACCCGATGTCAGGACCGGCGAGAAATTCAGACCACGGGCGGGATCCGGTCTGTCGATCGTGACCATCTAGCCAGGTCAGCATACGCGAACGTAGGACGCCCAACCGTCGAGCAGGCTTCATGCGCTCGCGCCGAATCTTTTGGACCGCTACCACCCCCTCGGCGTTGATCGACGCGTCCGGGCCCTCATGTGTCGTAAGGTCGTCGACCAGACCCCTGTTGCCAAGGAAGGTGACCAGCTTCCCGCCCGTCTCGGCGTCGAGGCTGTGGGTCGACAGGTACGACGAGACACCCTCGTCGGGCGAATCATACAGGAATTCCAGAAGTGCAGTTGCGTACTCGTCGATGTCAACACCCATGTTGTGCCACCCTTCTTCACCAATGATTTCGTACGGTGATCAAGCTTGTCCCTACTGCCAGCACCCTTGCAGCATCTACGCGCTTCGCTGGCGTCACGCCCAATACCGACATGAGGATGCACAGGGCGGTGGTCGAGCGTATCCTGCACTGATGACTGCATCCGCCGCCTCGGCGTGACCGACGACTTCGCTGGCCGTTCATCATGCGCCTTCCCGATCACCGGACGGAGAGCCTCATTCGGCAGCGGTGATGCGGCGCTGCTCGTCGGGTCGACACCTCGACTCTTCGATCTGGCGCTCAAGTTCAGCCTCGCCGGTGTCCCGCCTCACCCGCAGTGCCTTCATGTACGCCGAAGAGGGCTGCGGAGGCTCGTTGCGCACGTAGCGACCGAGCACGGCGAGCCCTTCACGGCACGCGCACCAGACCAGAGGCTGCGCGGTCGTGTCCTCGCCTTCCCCGAACATGAGCAAGATGCCCGACTCGCGAATGGCGTCATGGACAAGGTCGATTTCCGCACGCACCATCGGGTCCGTGAGGTACTCGATTGCCCGCCCCAGTTGATCGAGGTGCCTACCGAGCTCCAGGGCGCGGGCGCGTTGAGCGGGCTGTAGTGCAGCGACTTCGTTCGGACTGTCCAGGAGGGCGGCCAACTCGGAGTCCTTCTGCAACGTGCGTAGGGCCTCGATTGCCTGATCCGCCTTCTCTCGGCCGCGTTCCAGGACCGCGTTCTCGTGTTCGAACTTGTGCTGCCGCTCCTGGGTCTTCTTGCTGCCGAAATAGGCACCGACCCCAGCGGTGATCATTGAGCCGACCACTGTTCCGACCGGGGCCAGCCACTCCCACGCCACGTCTTACCTCCAGCGATGCGTCAGATCGGCGAAGCGGTCAAGCCCGGCCAGGGGCCGAACATGTCGTACATCGCGGCACGGGCCTCGTTTTCGGCGTCGATCTTCTCGCGAAGGCCGGTGTCAGTGCCGTCGAGGTAGTTCGCCACTCCTTCCATCGTTTCATGGAACAGCCGCATGTGAACCCGGGGAAGCGCTGCGAGCGTGGGTGAGCCGTCCTTGACGACGGGGTACCTGAAGTGCTCCGAGGTCGGGTCGAAGCTCTGCAACTGCATCAACACCCGCTCGACGTTATCAACCGCGGCCGTATCATCATCGGGATAGACCTCTGTCAGAAGCTTCCGGGCCTGTCGCCACAGCAGTTCCAGCTTGTGCGTATGGGGAAAGTCGACTTCCTCTCTCTTGCAACGCAGGCATTGAATGATCAAGTTTTTGAGCTGCAGCTCAACGTGCTGACGCCAACACATCAGGAAGGGATAGACCAAGTAGTCCTGGTTGTGACCGGTGACCGCAACCTGCGCCAGGATCAGCCCGGCCGCCTTCCGGTAGCCCTCGATGTAGCCAAGCCACTGGTCCCGGGGCCAATCCATGCAGGCGACGAACCACCAGTCGTCGTTACCGGCAAGAAGATCTGCCTGCGAGTTGGGCCAAGCCGCAGCGGGTCCATCGAATGGGTCGGTCACGGAAAAAGCGTGAGGCACGCTTGCCGTAAGGTCGAGAGGTTGGCCCCTACTGTTCCCACTGGCTCAGCCCTTGGCAGCGCCCCGCAGGCAGCGGCGATCACCCAGCTCGTATCACACCGCACCGGCGATGTCCTGCTCTACGACGACCCGGACATGTCCGTGGTGATGAGCGCGCAGGGTCGAGCAAGCCGCGATCCTGGCCACCTCGATCAACCCACCGGCGGAATGCCCGGAGAGCTGTGACCCGGCTTGCCCATGAGCGGATCGATGAACGCCCCGATAACACTGACCTGGCGCCGCCCACAGCCTTGGCCGGCACGAACCAGCTCGCCGAACCGAACCAAGTTCCCCATCGAGGTCGAGTCGACCGCGCCCCTACCCTGAAGCACCCGGAACGCGCCCGTCCACGCTCGGCAAGACCGATTACCCGTATCGTCCGACGGCCATGGTCGCAGTGAGGTACTGCTGGCTATGCTCACGCCCGGCCAGAGCTTCGAACTCGAAGTGCCACTTCGGCGCCTTCGAACTCACAGGGCGAAGGAGGTAGCGCAGTGGCCAAACGATCAGCTGCGCCGAAGCCGCCTTCCTACGTCGAGCGCCTAATGGCCGAACTGGACAACATCCACACGGCCTACCAGGAAGTCCTGGCAGCCTCCGGCATCATCAACATCGACCCCAACCGGCATGGCCGCGGAGATATGGTCTTTATCGGTTTCGCCAGCTGGGGCTGGGCTTCCAGCGATGCCCCGCTGGAAGCGGCACGCATGAAACTCCTGGCCCAGATACGCGACTGGGAGCCCCGCTACCGACTGCTGTTCCCCCACCCCACCCCCGCGGTGACCAAGCGCTTGGACACGCACCTGGGCCGCCTGGAGGACTGGCTCGTCCGCCCAGGCCGCGCCTGTGGCATCCCCGACACCGTCGCCGCAGCCACCAGCATGATCAATTTCGATCTGGCCGAGCTGCGCTCGATGACGGGCCTCCTCACCGGCGACGACTATGCCGTCCGGCTCGTGGTCGACACCAACACGCTGCTCGACAATCCGGACCTGGCCGCACACGTCCCCACGCTCGGCGGCAAGTACATGGCGCACCTGCTACCGGTCGTGCTCCGAGAGATCGACGACGCCAAATGTGCCGGACGGAACCAGGACCTCCGCGACGCCGCCCAACGAGCCGACCGGCGCCTCAAAGGACTACGCACCAACGGCGACCCACGCACAGGCGTCCGGGTCGCCGGCGACGTCTCCGCCGTCTTCGAGCACATCGAACCCCGCGGCGACGACCTGCCGTCCTGGCTGGACCTCTCCGTGCCCGACGACCAGTTCATCGCCTCCAGCCTCCTGCTGCAATCGCGGCACCCCGGCTCTGCGCTCTACGTCGCCACCAGCGACATCAACCTGCAAACCAAGCTGTCCGCAGTCGGCCTGCCCTACGTCGAACTGCCCTGAAACGGACGCACTCGACCGACAGAGTCGGTCGAGCACCTCGCGCACGTTCCACTCGGCATGCCCGACCAGATCGCGATACAACATCACGACCAGCGGCATGGCTACTTCGTTGAGGCGCGACGCACTCGTAGCATCCCGCCATGAAGTTCCCCGGACGCCGTGTCCACGAAGACTTCGACCACAACGTGTTCACGGCGATGGTCGAGCGGATCAACAAGCTCACGGCCGACGGCCTCAGCGACGACGAAGCACACGAACGCGTCGTCAACGCCTGGACGCAGGCCGCGGACAAACACGCACCCGCGGTGGCGTCGATGATGCGGCGCAGTGCACCGACGACCGTGCGACATCGCCGTCGCAGCCACACGCCCTTCCGGCGGGCTCTCAGGATGTACTGGGGTCGACCGCTCGACCTCTACCTGGCCATCTGCGTCAACGCCCACGACGCGGGCAAACGGTTCGACGACCGCCTGGCCGCCGAGGCCGAAGAACGGCAGGACTACCACTTCGAGGTCCTGACCGGCCTCTACGCCCGCGCCTGTCGCACCGCGCTGGAGATCCATCACGCCCTCGCAGGCGGCTACCCGATGGCGGCACTGGCCCGCTGCCGCACATTGCACGAGATCGCCGTGATCATGCTCGTGCTGACCGAATTCGGCGAGACGACGGAACATGCGGACCTGGCAGAGCGGTTCTACCTCCACGAACGAGTACTGACCGCCAAGGACGCCAAGACCTACCAGGACCACTGTGAAGTGCTCGGTGGCGAGCCGCTGGCCGACGAGGAGATCGCCGAGCTGGAGCAAGCCCGGCAGGAGCTCCTCGACAGGTTCGGCACCGACTACAAGGATTCCTACGGCTGGGCCTCGGGTGTGGACGGGCTGCGGCGCCCGAACTTCGCCCAGCTGGAGAAGTTGGTCAAGGTCGCCCACCTGCGCGGCCACTACTACTGGGCCAGCCACGAGATCCACGCCGACGCCAGAGGCGACCAACTCAACGTCGTCGAACGCGGAGACGTCCTCCACAGACAGACCGGACCGATGCTGTCCGGCCTGGCCGAGCCGGCGACCTGGGCGCTGGCATCCCTCGAACTGTGCATGCAGACGCTGCTGTACAGCACAGACGACGTCTCACCACTGGAGATGCTCGGCAGCAAGGCACTGCAACACCTCATCGACGACGCGAAGAAGGTGTTCGCACAGTCGGAAGAGTATGTGGAGGAGATGGAGAACCGCGTTCACCTATGGCCGCGATGGAGGCGCGAACTCTGGATTAGGTGGCGATTGTTTATTCAGCGGTTCTGAAAACAGAATATCGTCATAGAATATGACGTCCAAGCTTTGCACATCTCTCAACCGCTCCAAGAGGAGTGCCGCAGAACCTATAGGCTGTCACCGAGAGTACCCAGCGGGGCAGCGGCCGCTTCCACTGGACGAAAACCGACGTGGGGAATTCCCCACTCTTGCAAAGACGCCCCAGACCCCTGCTAGGCTGGACTTATGAGCCACTCCCCTTCGAGAGGAGTGGGAAATTC
This sequence comes from Saccharothrix sp. DSM 118769, assembly GCF_052936295.1. NCBI lineage: Bacteria > Bacillati > Actinomycetota > Actinomycetes > Pseudonocardiales > Pseudonocardiaceae > Saccharothrix > Saccharothrix sp. DSM 118769. Next base: position 6,254,350 of record NZ_CP193627.1, read on the forward strand.
CCCACGGATGCGTGTTCGGGCAAACCTCTCGGACACATAATTTGCCCCGCGAGATATTTCCAGGTCACCTGGGATGCTCGTGGGGCAAATTGCTTCCCGATGCGGCTTCGACTTTACCTGATGGCCGCTGCTCGTAGCGTGTCTGCTGGCGCGATGGCAGGAGCAGTGGGCTACGGCCAGCTCGTCCCACGACCTGTCGACCGCGGTCGCCGCCGTGCTCGCCCGGCGGCGGGTACTCAACTCCCCCGGCCCGGGATGCGTCCCGCGAGCGGGTGGTGCGGAGGGCGAATTGGAACCCAATCTGCCGGCGCCGACGCTGGGGCACTGCCGGGCGGATCGGTCGCTGTAGAGGCTGGCGTGTGGGGCGAGCTCTGTGAGCCGGTGCATTGACCTTCGCGGCGGGCGCGTCGGGTTGATCCGCCGCCGAGACCGCCGCACAACTCAAGGCCAGCAGGTGTTGTTCACCTGCCTCTCCACGATCTCCGGTCGCGAACCTGCCATGGACAAGCTGCGGTGCCACGCGCCTGCGTGGTGTGCGTGCTCGCCCGGTGGTACCGCGGTCGAGCAGAGCGACCCCGACGGTGTCGCAGCGGAGGACGAGTCCGAGTTCGTCGACCAGCCGTGCGGTGTGCTCCGGGCCGGGGTTGTCGGCAATGCCCACGGCGGTGAGGTGTGCGGCGATGCGGCCGAGCAGGTGATCCTCGCGCAAATAGAGGTTGCCCGGCGCCCCCTCCGGTCGGGTACGGGCGCTGGTGTGACCATGACGGCAACGGTACGCGGCACGACCGTGGGAACGGTGCGAGTCCATCTTCCGCCCGCAGAACCCGCACTGGAGCCTGCCCGCCAACAGGTAGACGCACTCGCCTCGGTCAGCGTCGGCCTGCCGGGTGCTGTTCCTGGCGGCCTGGATGGTCTGGGCGGTGACGAAGTCCTGCTCGGACACCAGCGGGGTGTGGGCGATGCACGTCGAGATCGCCCAGGCGTGCTGCTCGTTGCGGACGCTGGTGCGTCGACCGCTCGGCGAGCGGGTGGCACGGTCGGCGCTGGTGCGATTCCACACCTGACGACCGGTGTAGCGCGGATTGCCCAGGATCTCCATCACCGTACGCAGCGACCAGCCGGGTTCGACTCGAGGCCGGTCGCGTTCCGCGTCGGCGCTCGACGGGCTGGGCACGGCCTGCTCGTTGAGGTGGCGGGCGATACCTGCGGCACTGTGTCCGGACAGACGTAAGGAGAAGATCAGCTGAACCACAGGCGCCGTGACCGGATTGGGCACGAGCCGCTGCTGCCGCACACCGCGCCGCGCCAACGCTCGATTCGGGTGCGGGCCAGCGTCGACGAGACAGTAGCCGTAGGGCGGCCTGCCGCCGAGGTAGCGGCCCTGCTCGACGGTCTGCATCCGCATGGCGGTGACGACCCTGTGGCGGGAACGCAGCACCTCCGTGAGCGAGCGCTTCGCCAGCAGCGCCAGCAGCGCCTCGTGCGCGGGATTGTCGAAGTCCACCGGCCCCTCGGCCTCCGGCAGCCACAACTGCACCCCGTACCGCTCCAACACCGCCCGCAGCTCCCGCACCTGAGCGCCGTCGAGGAACGCACGCTCGTACTCTCCGACCACCACCGCGTCGACCTGGTCGGCGTTGGCCGCGATGTAGCGCAGCATCGCCGCCGCCCGAGGCCGTAGATGCCACGGCACCTGACGGGAACACCCGACCTCGAAGTACTCCCCTACGATCACACCGTGCCCGCCGGTCAGCCTACGGGACACATCCAGCTGCCACGCCCGCGACGTGCGCGGGTCCTGGTGCTCACGAGTGGAAGCCCGACCGTAGAACAGAAACCGCAAACTGCCGACAGGAGTCGCATCCATGGCCGGGATGCCCGGCGGGACCGTGGCGGCGATCCACTCGGCAAGCGTGGTCGGACGGGACAGTGCGGACACCGACATGGCGCGGTCCTCGACATCGGAACGGGGGTTGGACGCCGAGGTGACGAGGCGCCTTCGCCACGATGACAAGGAACTCCAGATATACGCCCAATCGGAGCAGCCCGAGCCGCCTGTGCTTGTCTGAACAGCTGCGGCATACGCGTATCTGACCGCCTGGTGGCGTCGATACCCACGGCAAGTCGCTGCTCGATAGCGCGGAACCGCGTTGCCGCAGGCTTGACGTCGGCTTCAGTCTCTCGCGCACCGACGCCGACCTACCCCAGGTCGACTGCTCAACCGCTGTCCGGGTTGGCGCTGGTGAAGTGGTCGAGCTCGTCGAGCTGCTGTTGGACGCGTTCGGCGTCGGCGTCGCGGCCTTGGTCCCGGTACAGCTCCAGTGCCTCCTCCCACACGGTGCGGGCCTGCTCGTGTTGTCCGAGGGCGGCGTGGGGGTGGCCCACGCGGTCGAGGTTGTTCGCGACCTCGTAGGTGTTGCCGAGGTCGCGGTTCAGGGTGAGGGCGTGGTGGTAGTGGTCGAGGGCCTGGTGGTGGTCGCCGGTGTGGTGGGCGATGTAGCCCAGGCTGTCCAGGGTGGCCGCTTCGCCTGTGGGGTTGTGGTGGTGTCGGTGCAGGGTGAGGGCGGCCTGGCAGTGCTCGCGGGCGGCATCGAACCGGCCCAGCCGCGCGGCGTACCAGCCCACCGAGTTGAGCGCGTTGGCTTCCCGCACCGGCTGGTCGAGGGCGCGGTAGAGGTCGAGGGCGTGGTGGGTGTGCTCGAGGGCCTGCCGGTCGTCTCCCCGTCGTTCCCAGGCGACCGCGAGCACCTGGCGGGTGAGGGCCTGTTCGGTGGGGTCGTGGTGGCGTAGGGCCAGGGCGAGGGCCTGTTCCAGGTGGGTGGTGGCTTGTTCGTGCAGGCCCAGCAGGGAGCAGGCGAGGCCGAGTTGCCGGTGGGTGCGGCTGCGGGTGGTGGGGTCGGGCAGGTGGTCGGCGGCGTCCAGTGCGGCCTGCCACGTGGTGACCGCGTCGCGCCGGTGTCCTCGTCGGAGGTGGAAGGTGTGCAGGTTCCAGGCCAGGTGCCAGACGGTGTGGTGGTGGCCGAGGGTGGCGGCGGTGCGCTGGGTGGCCAGCAGGGTGGCGTGCTCGGCCTGCAGCCAGGCCAGCGCCGTGGCGGTGTCGGGCAGCGGGTGTGGGTGCACGCCGGGCGCGGGCGGCTCGGGCGACACAAGAGGGCGGTGGGGGTCCAGGAGGCTGTCGGCGGCGTGGGCGGTGTGCAGGTGGAAGTCCACCACCCGGGTCAGGGCCGTGTCCCGCACGTCGTCGGGCAGGGCGGTGTGGGCGGTGTCCGCGGCGTAGCGACGGACCAGGTCGTGCATGGCGTACCGGCCACCGGGTCGTCGTTCCAGCAGCGAGGCGTTCTCCAGCCCGCTCAGCGTCCTGCGGACGGAGCGGTCGGGCAGACCGGTGAGGGCGGCGGTGGCAGGCGGGGTGGTGTCCGGGCCGGGGGCGATGCCCAGCAGCGCGAACAGAGTGCGCTGGGTGTCGGTGAGGTGGCGCAGGGACCAGGACAGCACCGTGGGCAGGCTGGCGGCCGGGTCGCTGTCGTGGTCGAGCGCCTCCAGCCCGAGGTCGCGCAGTTCGGCGGCGACCTCGGCCAACGCCACGTCGGGGTGGGGCCCGGCGGTGCGCGCGGTGATCGACAACGCCAGCGGGTGGCCCCCGCACAGCCCGATCAGCTCGTCCACGGCCTCGGGTTCGGCTGCGACGCGGTCGGCGCCCAGGCGGGCGGCCAGCAGGCCGCGGGCCTCGTCGCGGTCCAGGACGTCCAAGGGCAGGTGGCGGGCGCCGTGCCGGTCGATCAGCGAGGCCAGCCGGTGACGGCCGGTAACCAGCACGGTGCAGGACGGCGAGCCGGGCAGCAGGGGGGTGACCTGGTCGCTGGTGGCGGCGTTGTCCAGCACGATCAGCATCCGCCGCCCGGCCACCAGGCTGCGGTACAACGCGGCCTGGGCGTCGAGGTCGGCGGGGATGCGGTCGGGGTCGACGCCCAGGGCGTCGAGGAACCCGCGTACCGCCACTGCCAGCTCGGTCGGCTCGCCTGTGGGGCTGAAGCCGTGCAGGTCCACGAACAACTGCCCGTCGGGAAACCGCTTCAGGTGCCGATATGCCCACGCCAGGGCGAGCCAGGTCTTGCCGATGCCCCCGGCTCCGCCGATCGCCGAGACCAGCACCGTCGCGCCCTGCCCCGCACCCGCCAGGCCGGTGGTTAGGGCTGCGGTGGTCGGTTCCCACGCGTCGGTGCCTGGTTCCTGCGGTGTAGCGGCGTGGGTCAGGGCGCGATCCAGACGGGCCAGCTCCGCGGTCCGGCCGGTGAACAGTCCCGGTGCGGCGGGCAACTGCCGCGGAATGACCGGCGCGGGCCGCGGTGGTGGCGGGTGCAGATTCAGGTTGCCGTGCACCACACCGACGGCGGCACCGTGATCGGTGGCGACCAGGTCACCGTGGATACTCGTTGTCACCGCGGTGCTGGCGTCCGGGGTGGTGTCGGGGTGAGGCGGGTCGGCCGCCGACGCGGTGTGCCCGTGGTCCGCGTCGGCTAGGAGCTGTTTGGGGTTCGGATCTAGGTCAGGCCGGGTGGTGTGCTGGTAGGGCTGGTAGAACACGGGTGTGGCGCGTTTTGATCTGGCCGATGCCGAGTGGGCGTTGATCGAGCCGCATGTGCCGGTGGCTGCTACGGGGCCGTTGCCGCGTCGGGTGCGGGATCAGTTCAACGGGATCCTGTGGCGGTTCCGCACCGGGTCGGGTTGGCGTGACGTCCCGGAACGGTACGGGCCCTGGTCGACCGTCTACTCCCGGTTCAACGCCTGGGCCAGGGCGGGGGTGTTCCAGAGGTTGATGGACGCGCTGATTGCCGAGGCCGCCTCCCGCGGGCAGGTCGGGTTGGAACTGGTGAGCGTGGACTCCACGATCGTGCGGGCGCATCACGAATCGGCCGGACTCGCGGTCGCCGGGGAGACCCTCGACGCGCTGGAGCAGGCGCTGACCGAGGAAAAAGGGGCTCCGCTGCCCACCCAACACAGCGTGCTGCGGGTAGTGCGTCGCGGTCCGCGCCTGACGCGTCCGGCGCGGGCACGTCTGCCGGTCGGGACCGTGCCGCCCTCCGGCGGCGTCGCAAGGCGCGGGCTGCGGCGGCCGGGCTCGGCCGGTCCCGAGGCGGGCTGAGCAGCAAAATCCACACCGCGGTCGACGCCGCCGGGCTGCCGTTGGCGTTCGTGCTCACACCCGGCCAGGCCGCGGACGGCCCACAGTTCCAGACCGTGCTGGACCGGATCCGGGTTCCCGGCCCGACTGGCCGACCCCGCACCCGCCCGGACGCGGTGGCCGCCGACAAGGCGTACTCCTCCAAGGCCAACCGGGCCTACCTGCGCCGCCGCCGGATCACCGCCGTGATCCCGGAGAAGACCGACCAGCAGGCCAACCGCAAGAACAAAGGCTCGGCCGGAGGGCGGCCGGTGTCGTTCGATCCCGCGCGCTACCGGCGGCGCAACACCGTCGAACGCTGCTTCCAGAAGATCAAGACATGGCGCGGCCTGGCCACCCGCTACGACAAGACACCACAAAGCTACGAGGCCGGACTGAACCGCCCCGGCTTTGGTGGGGACTCCATTGCTTGTGGAGGATGGAGTCATGGCAGGAACGTCACGGCACTCGGCCGAGGTGCGTCAGCGGGCGGTGCGGCTGGTGGAGGAGCACCGGGAGGAGTATCCGTCGTGGTGGGCGGCGGTGTGCTCGATCGCGCCAAAGTTCGGGGTGACTCCGGAGACGCTGCGCAAGTGGATCAGGCAGGCCGAGGTCGACTACGGCACCCGTCCCGGGACCACGACGGAGGAGTCTGCGGAGCTCAAGCGTCTCAAGCGTGAGGTGGCGGAACTCAAGCGCGCCAACGAGATTCTCCGGTCGGCGGCGACTTTCTTCGCGGCGGAGCTCGACCGCCCCACGCAACGGTGATCGCCTACATCGACGAGCACAGGGACCGGTTCGGGGTCGAGCCGATCTGTCGCGTCCTCCGTCAGGCAGGCGTGGCGATCGCCCCGTCCGCCTACTACGCCGCCAGAACTCGCTCCGCCTCGGCGCGGGCCGTCCGCGACGGGGAACTGCGCGAGGAGATCCTGTCCGTGTGGCGGGAGAACTACCAGGTCTACGGAGCGCAGAAGATCTGGATCGCATTGCGGCACAAAGGAATCACGGTCGCCCGGTGCACGGTGGAGCGGCTGATGCGCGAACTGGGCATCACCGGCGTGGTGCGCGGCCGTCCCCGCCGCACCACGATCCCCGCCAGGGACGGGCGCCGCGCCGGCGACCTGGTCGACCGGGATTTCACCGCCGGGCGGCCGAACGCGTTGTGGGTGGCGGACTTCACCTACGTGTCGACGTGGTCGGGCACCGTTTACGTCGCGTTCATGATCGACGTATTCTCCCGTCGGATCGTGGGCTGGAAGGCCGACACCTCCATGCGCACCGGGCTGGTGCTCGACGCGCTGGAGATGGCGTTGTGGGCCCGCGGGCACACAGGTCACCCGATCGCGGCGGGGTTGATCCACCACTCCGACGCGGGCAGTCAATATACGTCTTTCGCCTTCACCGACCACCTTCTCGCGGCCGGGATCGACGCCTCGATCGGCTCCGTCGGCGATGCCTACGACAACGCCCTGGCCGAGTCGACCATCGGGCTCTACAAGACCGAACTGATCAACCGGCGAGGCTCCTGGCGCACCCGTGACCAGGTCGAATACGCCACCCTGGAATACATCGACTGGTACAACAACCGGCGGCTGCACAGCAGCATCGGGCACCTGGCACCCGCTGAAATCGAGGCCGTCTACTACCGTCAACGCCAGCCAACCCCGGCTGGAGCAGTCAACTGAACGAGTCTCTATCGAACCCGGGGCGGTTCAACCCGTGTGCTGCCACACGCTCAGGCGCTGTCCCGATTGACGCCGGTGACGCCATCGAGATCGTCGAGTTGCTGCTGAACGCGTGCAGCATCAGTACTGCGACCTTGTTCCCGGTACAGCGTCAGTGCCTCTAGCCAGGCCGTGCGAGCCTGGTCATGTTGTCCGAGGGTGACACATGGGTGGCCGATTCGGTCGAGGGTGTCGGCGACCTGATAGAGGTTTTCCGTAGCGCGGTAGAGCGTGAGTGCCGACTGGTAGTGATGCACGGCTTGATGGTGACGGCCGGTGCGATGGTCGATGTAGCCGAGGCTATCCAGAGTTGTAGCCTCGCCACCGGGGTCCAGGAGGTGTCGGTGCAGGGCCAGGGCCTCCTGACAGTACTCGCGGGCGGTATCGTGATCGCCCAAATGGGCGGAGAACCAGCCCACTGCGTTGAGTGCCGCAGCTACCCATACCGGGGTACCGCAGGTGCGGTACAGGTCCAGGGCGTGTCGGGCGTGGCGCAGCGCCTTCCCGTCCGCTCCGCGTTGTGCCCACATTGATGCGAGGGCATGGTGTGTGCCTGCCCGTTGGAGCGTGTCGTCGTGGTGCGTGGCCAGGGTGAGCGCCTGATGCAGGTGGTCGCTGGCCTCGTCGAACCGGCCTAGGGCGGCATGGGCGTGGCCAAGGTAGCGGTGTGCGCGGATGCGGGCGGCAGGGTCGGATAGGTGTTGGGCAGCGTCCAGCGCCGTTCGCCACATGGTCAGGTCGTCGTGGAAGTAGGCCCGCCGCTGGTGCAGGACTGCCACATTCCAGGCGAAGTGCCAGGCGGTGTGGTGGCGGTGATAGGAGGCGGCGGTGCGCTGGGCCGCGATCAGTTGGAGATGTTCGGCCTCCAACCAGGCCATCGCCGCCGACTCGTCGGGCAGCGACTGCGGCACCACGCCAGCGGTAGGCGGCTCTGGCCGGATCGACGCGCCATAGGGATTGACTAGGTGGTGGGCCGTGTAGGCAGTGTGCAGGTAGAAGTCCATCGCGCGCTCCAGTGCCGCCCATCGCACGGACTCCGGGAGGTAGCTAGGAGCGGTGGTGGCGGCGTAGGCGCGGACTAGGTCGTGCATCGCGTACCTGCCGCCCGGTCGCCGTTCGAGCAGCGACGCGTCCTCCAGCGCCGCCAGCGTCCTGCGGGCGGGGCCGTCGGGTAGGCCGGTAAGAGCGGCGGTGGCGGATGGGGTGATATCGGGACCAGGGGCGATCCCGAGTAGGGCGAACACGGTGCGCTGCTGTTCGGTGAGCCGGCGCAGGGACCAGGACAGCACAGTGGGCAGACTCGCGGCCGGGTCGGTGTCGTGGTCGAGCATCTCCAGCCCGAGTTCACGCAGTTCGGCGGCGACCTCGGCCAGCGGGGTGTCGTGGCGGCTGTCGGCGGTGCGGGCGGTGATCGACAGGGCCAGCGGGTGGCCACCGCACAGCCCGATCAACTCGTCCACGGCCTCGGGTGCGGCGGCGACGCGGTCGTGGCCAAGTCGATCAGCCAGCAGGGCACGGGCCTCGCCGCAGGTGAGGACGCCGAGAGGCAGGTGGCGGGCGCCGTGCCGGTCGATCAGCGAGGCGAGCCGGTGGCGGCCGGTGACCAGCACCGTGCAGGTGGGTGAGCCGGGCAGCAGGGGAACGACCTGGTCACCGGTGGCGGCGTTGTCCAACACGATCAGCATTCGACGCCCCGCGACCAGGCTGCGGTACAGAGCAGCCTGCGCGTCGAGGTCAGTTGGGATACGGCCAGGGTCGACCCCCAAAGCGTTGAGGAACCCACGCACCGCCGCCGCTGGCTTCACCGGATCGCCCGCAGCACTGAAACCATGTAGGTCCACGAACAGCTGGCCGTCAGGGAACTGGTCGAGGTTGCGGTGTGCCCAGGCCAGCGCGAGCCAGGTCTTGCCGATGCCACCAGCCCCGCCGATCGCCGACACCAGCACCGTCGCCCCCGCGACAAGGGGACCAGTTGGCCGGCCAGCGGGTGCCGGTCCCGCCGCGCGGGCGTGCGGTCCGTCCGGCGCGGCGGTACGGGTGAGGACATGATCCAACCGGGCCAGTTCCGTGGTCCGGCCAGCGAACAGTCCCGGTGCGGCAGGCAGCTGCCGCGGCACCACCGGAACTAGCTGCGGTGGTGCGGCGTGCAGGTGCACGTTGCCGTGCACCACGCCGACGGCGGCGCCGTTATCGGTAGCGGTGATGCCACCGTGAGTTCCTGTCGTCATCACGGTTCCGACGGCTGGCGCCATGTCGAGGTGGGGTGGGCTGGGCGCCGACGCGGTGTGCCCGGAATCCGGGTCGGCTACCGAGGGTCTCCTGACTCCCTCGGTGGTGAGGTGTGTGGTGGGTGGATGGTGAGGTGGTCGCCTGTGGCGGCGCCGATGGTGATACCCCACGCCGCACCGTTGACCCCGCCGTGGATGGTCGTGCTGCGATCACCAGCCTGATCGGCACGGTCGCGACCGACCCCAAGGGTCTTGCCTGCGGTACCGGGATCGTCGGATGCGTCGTCGGGGTCTGGGGACGTGCTGTGCAGGGTTGGTATGCTGGGGCCGGGTGGATAGGCGGCAAGGTGGTGGAGTCGGGTCTGAGTGGTGGCCGAAAGTCCGGTGCCGCCGCTAAGCTCGCGCATGCGGGTGACGATGTGGTCCGCCCAGATGGTGATGTCGATGTGTCGTCCGGTGCGGGCAAGTGCCTCCGCGCCGAGGAGCAGGAGCCGTTCGTCGTGGACGATGTCGGTCTCCAGGGAACCGAGCTGGGGTGGGATCTCCTGGTGTCGGTCGCGTTCGAGCAGCAGCTCCCAAAAGGTGACCAGGGCGGTGCGGCGGTGTGCGTAGGCGTGGTGGCGGAAGGTGTCCACCCACCGACGACGCACGTCCTCCAGCGGAGTCCCGCGCCACAGCCCGAGGGCCTCGTGGAGCCGGTCGGGATCGCGACGCGCACCTGCAACATGGGCCGCGCGGAGGAAGCGGTGGTAGTCGATCGTGTCTGGGTCAATGTCGAGCAGGTAGGCGTTGGCACCGGGCTCATGGCGTAGCCACGCCCGCTCACCACCCGCTTCTTCCATGGCATCGCGAATGTAGGTGACGTAGCGAGTAAGGGTTTCCGCCTTGGGCTCGCTGCGGCCTTCCTCGCTCCAGATTCGGTCGAGCAGGGTCGTGACGGGTACGGGTCGGCCGACGTCGACGGCCAACAGGCCCAACAGACACCGCTCCGCCGACCTGGTCAACGTGATGACGTCGTGGTCGTTGTGGATCTCGACGTTGCCCAGTATCCGGATCTCCACCCGTCCCCCCGGCTGTAGCCCCTTCTTGGGAGCGCAGTCTGTCGAGATTCGCACCGCCGTCCAGCCGATACGACGGTGCTGCACTCGTCCGTAACGCGGGTCCACCCGGATGGGGCAGGAGCCGTCGACGGTGCGTGGCGGTTTCACACTTCGGGTTCAACCGAGTGGTGTCCGACAACTGCGGACACCACGGCGGACACGATTCCCACCCATTTGGGGTAGCGATGTCCGTCCCGGTGTCGCGGACGCCGTCCGGGGATCTGTCGCGTGCGTTCGCCGATGCTGATTCCAGTCCCGGCACACGGGATGCGAGGTCGGAATCGGAGATCGACGTCATGAGCGGCTTGGGTGGCTACGGCCATCACCTACCGGATGCGTACCAGGCGGAGCAATTCCACTGCCGGGTCTTACTCCGGGAGGGTGTGCGCGGCGTGGTGCCGGCTCCTTGGGCGGGGAGGGAGGTGGCTGTGGTGATCGAGTTCGAGGATGTGGTGTGGCAGGAGTCGTTCAGCGGCGCTCAGTCCGGCGGTTGATCAGAAGGAGGGTGTTGATGTTTCGTCCACGAATCAAGTTCGAACACCGGCCCGTCCGCTACGGCGAGGACCGGATCAGGATCGGGGGCGACGTGGTCGGTGTCGCCTCGGAGATCAGTGACCCGGAAGGGTGGGTGTGGACGTTGCTCAACACCCTCGACGGCACGCGCACGGTGGACCAGGTCGTCGCCGACCTGGTCCACCGCTACCCCGACCGGTCGCAGGAGCAAATGCGGCAGGCGGTGGACGACCTGGTCACGACAGGGTACGTCTACGACGCCGCCGCACCTCCACCAGAGCGGGTGATCGGCACGGGGTTGGATCGGTACGACCGGGGAATGATGCTGTTGCGGTGGATGGACCGCACTCCCGGCCGCAGCGCCTGGGACGCGCAGTTGCTGCTGCACCAGGCGCGGGTCACCGTGGTCGGGGTCGGTGGTGTCGGTGCCGAGGCGGCGTGGGCGTTGGTCGCTTCCGGTGTCGGGAAGGTGCACTGCGTGGACGGGGACGTAGTGGAGCGGTCCAACCTCAATCGGCAGGTCCTCTACACCGAGCACGATCTGGGGCGGTCGAAGGTCGATGCTGCGGTGGAACGGCTGCGGCAGCACAACGGCGAGGTCGTGGTCACCGGTGAGCACCTGATGATCAACGGCTCGCAGCAGTTGGAGGCCCTGGCGGCGGATTGCGATGTGCTGCTGCTCGCCGCGGACACGCCAGGTGAGATCCGGTCATGGGCCAACCGGGCATGTTTGGTGACCGGGACGGCGTGGGTGCACGGCGGCTACTTTGGCCCGCAGGTCCATATCGGACTGTACCGGCCAGGAAGCGGGCCGTGCGCAGACTGCGGCCGCACCGCCCGGTTGGAGCGTGATGCCAGGTTGCCTCCGCTGACCTCATGGACACCGGCCCGCAGTCAGACGCCTCCGCACGCGGCGAACGCGGTGACCGCAGGGATGACCGGATTATTGGCGGCCCACGCGGTCACCAGCCTGATCACCGGCGCGCCCGCACTGTCGGTCAACCGGGAATACGGGCTGAACCTAATAACCCTGCGCGAACACACGGTCGGGTTGGATTCACCCCGGCCCGACTGCCCGACCTGTTACGGGCTGCTCTGATCCGCTGCTCCGGCTTCCAGCGCGCGAAGCCGGAGCAGCACCTGCTCCGCCTGCGGATCCATCAAAGTGGTCAGCACCGCTATCGCCTCCTCCAGCTTCTGCCGGGCTTGCGCTGGTTGCCGGAGGTACTCGTGAGAGGTGGCTGCGGTCTCGCACAGTGGCGCGACCAGGTACTCCATCCCTCCTACCTCCCGGCACGACTGCAATGCCTGCTCGCACAGCTCCAACACACGGCGATGTTCACCCAATTGCTGCCAGGCGACCGCCATCGCCTGCAGGGCGTGTGCCTCGCTCGCGGGATCGGCCGCGCGACGCAATACCAGCTCGCGCTCCGCGTGTACTAGTCCTTCCCGTGGCCGTCCGGCGGCGGTGTGGATCGCCCCCAGGTTGCCCTCTACCACTGCCTCGGTGCGCACTTCCCCCGCCTGGCGCGCCAGCGGTAGGGCTTCGGTGTAGCAGGCCAATGCCTGCCCGTAGCGTTCGTGCGCCCTGTGCAGATAGCCCAAGCCACACCACGCATCCAACTCACGGACCGTATCGCCCACCCGGCGCGAGACCTCCAACACCTGCATAAAATCGGCTTCGGCCTGCGCCCACAGTCCCATATCATGATGGGTGTTGCCGCGGCGGATCAGCAACGACAACTCCGAGGCATCGTCGCCAGTTGCCTGTGCGGCCGACAATCCCAGCGTCTCCGCCTCCAGCCGCAACGGCCACCACGACTGCGGACGCAACGTCACGAACCGGTACGCGCCAGCCAGCAGGATCGTCTCTTCCCACAACCGGTCCTGGTGGGCGATGCGCACCGCCGACATCATCGTAGGCAACTCCGAGATCAACCACTCCATCGCCGCCGCGCGGTCGAACTCCGGCACCCCACGAGCCCTGCCTCGCAGCGCCAAGGGCGAATTGCCGGGAAACACGACCCGGTCTGCCACATCGGCGACTGTCGCGTACCAGCCGATCACCCGTTCCACAGCCTGTCGCCGCTCCGGCCCGGAATCGTCGGCATCTGCCCGCCCCGCCGCGTAGGCGTGCGCCAAGTCGTGCAGCCGGTACCGCCCCACCCCGACCGGCTCCACCAGATTCAGATCGGCCAAGTCCTCCAACAGCCGACGGGCCTGCGGCATCGGCCAGTCCGACAAGGCTGCCGCCGCACCCTCGCTCAGTTCGACTGTGGGATGCAGGCCCAGCAACCGGAACAGGCGAGCCTGCTCCGGTGACAACCGTGCATACGACGCGTCGAACACCGCCCGCACCGCAGTCGAATCATCCCCCGACACGCTCAACCCCTCCACCCTGCCCCTCTGCCCGGCGATCTCGGCCACCAACCCCGCCACACCGCCATGCCTACGCCCCGCGACCCGACACGCCGCCACCCGCAACGCCAACGGCAACCCGCCACACAACGAAACCAACGACGCGATCGCCTCCGACTCCACCCGAGCACGCTCCTGACCGATCACACCCTCCACCAACGCCACCGCATCCTGAGCGGGCAGCACCCCCACCGGCAGCCGTACCGCACCGTCGGAGACCGCCAACCCCGTCAACGCCGCACGCCCGGTCACCACCGTCACACACCATGACCCCACAGGCAGCAACGGCCTCACCTGGTCCGCCGACACAGCGTTGTCCAACACCACCAACACCCGCCGCGACGCAGTCAACGACCGATACAACCCGACCTGCGCCTCCTCAGCCGCGGGCACAGCCTCCGCCGAAACCCCCAACCCTTGAAGAAACCCTGCCAACACCGCCGATGGCGCCAACGGCGCACTCGGCCCGTAACCCCGCAGATCGGCGAACAACGTCCCGTCGGGAAACCGCGACTCGGCACCTCGCGCCCACCGCACCGCCAACGACGTCTTCCCGACCCCACCCATCCCCTCCAACACCACCACCGACGGACCATTCGGCTCATCCGACGACCCGCCCAGCGCGCTGTCCACCGCCGCGAGCTCGACGGCCCGGCCGGTGAAGTCCCGGACGCCAGCTGGCAATTGCCGAGGTACCGGACCCCGTGGCGTCGGAAGCACCACCTGTCCGATGCTGCCCGCCTGCACCACCACACCCGCCACGGCCGTTCCCGCCAACGAGTTCGACACACCCATCCCGTCCGTCACCCACCACAGATCCCACAACCGGTACCGATGAACCGCCCCGGCTTTGGTGGGGACTCCATTGCTTGTGGAGGATGGAGTCATGGCAGGAACGTCACGGCACTCGGCCGAGGTGCGTCAGCGGGCGGTGCGGCTGGTCCAGGACCATCGGGATGAGTACCCGTCGTGGTGGGCGGCGGTGTCCTCGATCGCGCCGAAGTTCGGGGTGACCCCGGAGACGCTGCGCAAGTGGATCAGGCAGGCCGAGGTCGACCACGGTGCCCGTCCCGGTACCACGACCGAGGAGTCCGCGGAACTCAAGCGCCTCAAGCGTGAGGTGGCGGAACTCAAGCGCGCCAACGAGATTCTTCGATCGGCGGCGACTTTCTTCGCGGCGGAGCTCGACCGCCCCACGCAACGGTGATCGACTACATCGACCGCCACAAACAGGAGTTCGGGGTCGAGCCGATCTGTCGTGTCCTGCGTGGGGCAGGCGTGGCGATCGCCCCGTCCACCTACTACGCCGCCAGAACTCGCCCCGCCTCGGCGCGCACCGTCCGCGACGGGGAACTGCGCGAGGAGATCCTGTCCGTGTGGCGGGACAACTACGAGGTCTACGGGGCGCGCAAGATCTGGACCACGTTGCGTCACAAGGGGATCACGGTCGCCCGGTGCACCGTGGAGCGATTGACGCGCGAACTGGGCATCACCGGCGTGGTGCGGGGCCGTCCGCGCCGCACCACGATCCCGGCGAAGGACGGGCGCCGCGCCGGCGACCTCGTCGACCGGGACTTCACCGCCGGACGGCCGGACGCGTTGTGGGTGGCGGACTTCACCTACGTGCCGACCTGGTCGGGAACCGTCTACGTCGCGTTCGTCGTCGACGTGTTCTCCCGCCGGATCGTGGGCTGGAAGGCCGACACCTCCATGCGCACCGCGCTGGTGCTCGACGCGCTGGAGATGGCGTTGTGGGCCCGCGGGCACACGGGTCACCCGGTCACGGCGGGGTTGATCCACCACTCGGACGCGGGCAGTCAATACACGTCTTTCGCGTTCACCGACCACCTTCTCGCGGCCGGGATCGACGCCTCGATCGGCTCGGTGGGCGATGCCTACGACAACGCCCTGGCCGAGTCGACCATCGGGCTGTACAAGACCGAACTAATCAACCGACAGGGCCCCTGGCGCACCCGTGACCAGGTCGAATACGCCACCCTGGAATACGTCGACTGGTACAACAACCGGCGGCTGCACGGCAGCATCGGGCACCTGGCACCCGCCGAAGTCGAGGCCGTCTACTACCGTCAACATCAGCCAACCCCGGCTGGAGCAGTCAACTGAACGAGTCTCTATCGAACCCGGGGCGGTTCACCGACGCACCACCGCATCAACTGGAGTCCACCCGGTCGGCTCACCCACCCGCGACACACATCCTCCTGGCCGTCGATCGATCGACGGCCAGGAGGATGTGGAAGCATCGGATAGCACACCGGTTGTTGACCCACGGCTGCTGAAGCTACGGCGCTACCAGCCGGTCGGATGGTGGAGTACAACCGACGGTGCGATCGACACGCGAGATAGACCACGTCGCAGCCACTCACAACGCCATCGGCAATCTCGCGAACACCGATGTCCACCGAGCGCGTTCGGTGACCAACGATCACCGCCGAACAGCGGACCGGAGTGGTGGCATACCCACCAGTCGGGTGGACTCGTGCAGCCGATTGAGCGATTGGTGCGCCAAATAGCACGTAATCCACCCTCACCGGTCGGTAGAACGGGGGTTCATCGGCGCACCACGCGGTTCTGCCCTCGGGGGTCGACATGACGGGTACAGGTCGGCACGCGGTCCACCGCACGATGGTCCTTTTCGACGTGGAGGGTTCCAGCGCCCCCGACCGGACGCTGACTCACCAGTTCGGCACTCGCGCGGGGCTGTACGCGGTGGTCGGAGAGGCGTTGGCGGCGGCCGGAGTGCCTTGGGACGCCTGCTACCACGAAGACCGCAGCAACGGCCTGCTCCTGCTGATCCCGCCGGAGCATCCGAGGGCGCCGCTGGTTGAGGCGCTGTCGGGAGCGTTGGCGCGGACGATGCATGGACACAACACCAGCAGCCCCGACGCCTCCAGGGCACGACTGCGGCTGGCGGTGCATGCGGGTGAAGTCGCCATCGACGAAGACGGCGTCACCTCCACATCACTGACCACGGCGTTCCGGATGGTCGACGCGCCGCCGTTGAAGCACGCCCTGGCAGATGCGCCCGGTGTGCTAGCGATGATCGTGTCCCAGGTGGTGTTCGACGAGGTAGTGCGGCACTGCGCCACGTTGGACGCGGCGACGTTTCGGCCGGTCGAAGTGACGGTGGGCGGGATCCGCGACCTTGCTTGGATCACCGTGCTGGATCGCCCCTACGAACCCGACCCAGCCGGGCTCGATCGGCGACCGACGGATTCTGTGTCGTCCACCCTCATGCGAGGTGGACGCGCCTCGCCCGTGCCCGACACCGACGACACAGAACTGCCCGGTGTTCCTGGGCCTCGTGCCGTGACCATCGTGGGCGGCGTAAATGGAGCCGGGTCAGGCATCACGATCGGCGCCGCCACGGGCGACCACTTCGCCCTCGGCGCACCACCGGCAGGCGACTCGGAAAACCCCCAGTAGCCGACACGGGGAACGGGCACACCGTGTCGGCACACGAGCCCGAAGCCACACCACCCACTGGCACGCAGACGGTCACACGGATTCACGGCGCCCTCACCGCCACCGACAACAGCACCTCCATCGGAGCGGTTCACGGCGGCCTGCACCTACACCAGTCACCACCCTTACCGCGCATACCTGCCCCGCGGCAGCTCGGTCCCCGACCGACGGCGTTCGTCGGCCGCGTCGACCAGCTCGCCGCGCTCGACCGCGCTCTCACCACCGATCCTCACACCGGGAACGGCGAATTCCGAACCGGCGACGCGGCGGTGATCTCGTCCATCGGCGGCACCGGCGGCATCGGCAAGACCTGGCTCGCCCAAACCTGGGCCCACGACAACCTGCACCGCTTCCCTGACGGGCAACTCTCCACCGACCTGCGTGGCTTCAGCCCTGGCCAGCCTCGTGCGCCGATCGACGTGCTGGGCGACTTTCTCGACGCCCTCGGCATCGACCGCGATAACCAGCCCAACGACCTGGAAGCCCGAATCGGGCTTTACCGCACCCACACCAACGGCAGACGCCTACTCATCCTGCTCGACAACGCCGCCCACGCCGATCAAGTCCTGCCGCTGTTGCCCGGCGGCACCACCTGCACCGTCTTGATCACCAGCCGCGACCAACTCCACGGCCTCATCGCGCGCCATGGAGCACGCCCTGTTCACCTCGACACCCTCACCGACGCCGAGGCCCACACCCTGCTCACCACCGCCCTCGATAACACCCCCACCACCTCCGAGACCGAACGCGCGATCACCGAACTGATCGGCCTGTGTGGCAGGTTTCCCCTCGCGCTCGGGCTGATCGCCGCCCGAATCCGCACCGATCCTCATCTGCTGTACGACCTCGCTGCCGAACTACGTGAACTCGGCCTGGATGCCCTCGACTCTGGCGACTCGCACGCCAGTCTGCCTACCGTTCTGTCTTGGTCGTTGCGCTACCTCACTAAACAACAACGCGCTCTGTTCGAGTTGCTTGGCATCGCCCCCGGCCTCGACGCCTCGCTGCCTGCTGTCGCCTCTCTCGCCGGACAACCCTCACGGGAAACTCGTATAATGCTACGCGCCCTGACCGATGTCTCGCTGGTTGCTCATCTTCCCGGCGACCGTTACTCAATGCACGATCTGGTACGCAGCTATGCCACTACACGCGCCAACAGCCTGCCCCAAACGGATCAGCTTGTAGCACTGCGACGGATCGTCGACTTCTATCTCCACACCGCATATACTGCAAGCCGAATCCTAGAGCCCAACGGTACGACAATTCAGCCAAATCCTCCCGCTTCCGATGTCCAACATTACCCGATGACCGACCACTCCACCGCGATAGCCTGGATGGACGCTGAGCATGCTTGCGTTTTGGCTTCCCAGCGCACCGCCTTTACTTATCAGTGGAATGACATTGTGATTCAGTTCGCTTGCACGCTAATCGGGCTCCATTCTCGGCGAGGACACATACTAGACGATCTCGCTTCGTGGAAAGCAGCCTTGAAGGCCGCCGAACTCTCGTCCAGCATCGATGCTCACATACTGACCCATAGAGGACTCGGCTTCGCCAACGCACAGGTAGGAGGACACAATGAAGCCATCCGACATTTGAACGAGTCCCTCTCCATCGCTCGACAGCGAGGTGATCGAGCTGAGGAAGCTCATAGCCAGCGTGTCCTCGCTTGGGTGTGGGCAATGCAAGGCAACGGTCGTCGAGCGCTGGAACACTGCCGACTCGCGCTTGGGTTGTATCGCACAGTCAACCTGCCTACAAGGGAAGCGAATGCCCTTAATGACCTTGGTTGGTTCGCCGCCCGCTTGAAAGACTTCGACACCGCGCGCGCCAACTGTCTGGCCGCTCTCGCTATGCACCGACAGCACGGAAGTGCTACCGGCGAGGCATCGACATTGGACAGCTTGGGATACATAGCACACAGCACGGGTCGTCATCACGAGGCCATCGAGCACTACAAGGGCTCCATTGCACTTCTCGTAGCTAATAGCTTCAGCGCGCACGTCTCCGATATCCTCGACCGACTTGGCCATCCTCACGCCGCATTAGGTCAACACAACGAGGCTCGGCGAGCATGGCAGCAAGCCCTGATGCTCTATCAAGAGCAGGGCCGGACCGCCGATGCCGAACGCATCCAACAGCAGCTCGACGACCTCGACACTGTCATTCGTTGATTGCTCATCCGGACTCAGCGTTGCGCACTGCCTGCCCCAATAAGTTGCGTTGCCGCAAGGAACCAGCCATCTTCACCAAGAAGCCCGGCCGTTCTTGATCGAACGCGACCGCCCAGTCATGAAATCGAGCCATCTGAAAAGATGGTGCCAGTTGCCACATGCCGTCTTTGATCACCGTAGATGTCTGGTCCGGCATCGTTTCACCGATAAACGTCAGCAGACGTTCCAAGTCACTCAGCAGTGGTAAGGCGGCTCGCAGCCGACCCGGTTCAGCGGCGGACGCGGTCAACAGGAATCGATTAACCGACCACTTGCGACGGCGGAACGCCGTGTCCATGACGGTCAGCAGCGCCTCAGCATCAAGAGGACCACCCGTCCGGCGTTCAAGCGCCTTCCAGGCCACCGATTTACCACGAGACTGCCCAGGCAGAACTGCAATGGCCCCGACGACGACTGCCACCCACTGCCATGGGTCCACCTGCCGTTCCAGCGCGTCGTCGAGCGGCAGGTTGAACGCCGTGAGCGCGGCCAATGACGCGACGCCAGCCGCAGCGAGTCCACGTCGCCAGGTCAGTTGGGGCCGTATAGAACGCCAACGTTCCAAAACTCGGTGTGCTGATGGGTCGTCGAACAGGAGCCGCAACGCCGTGCCCTGCGGCAGCGGTTTCACCGCCGAACCGCCTTCGGTAGCCAACACCATGAACATCGCCGCGGGCCAGGTGATGACGCAGAACAGCAGTGGGCGCATAAAAGCAACCCACTCCCCGACCCAAATGTCCTGCGCGAACTGCGTGACCGTCCCGATCGTCAGCAACCCGCCGAGCCCCACCACGAGCCAGAAAAGCACTTTGCCGACCACTTCCGCCGCTCGTGCAGGAACGAACCTTCCCGGTCGAGCGCTCAGCACCAGGTGTGCTACCGCCACAACCAGGCCAGCGACGCTGAGTAAGTCGGGGCGGCCAGCGCGGACCTGGGCGATCCCGAAGAACACGAGCATCCCGATCGCGGTCCACCTCGCCACCTCACCCAGTGCTGTGATCATCCGGCTAGTGCCGTCCCCTCCAGCGCGGGTCGCGTCAACCAGCGAAGTGAGGAGTCCCGACCTCGCCACGTGAACCATTAGACGCAATCGCTCCGGACCGCTGAAACCTGCTAGGAAATCGCCGTAGGCACCTGCCTGCTTGACCGCAAGCCTGCGGAGATTCGCAGGTAAGGCGACGACGTACCACAGCAGCTCAGTACGACAGTCTGGAGACGCCAGCGGCAGCATCCGAATCCCGGAGTAGCGGGCCGACGCGCCGCCGGCGAGGATCGCCCGACGGATGGTGGCGTCTACGGCCGGCTGCGCTGCAAGAGGCAGCACGAGCGGTCTCCCGGTTAGGCTGTCACGGAGCACGGTCAGAGCGAAGAGTTGTGACAATGGCCAGCGGAAGTCACCTTGAGGTTGTCCCCGATGACCGGACACCGGATTTCATGCCACGAGAGTGAGACCTTGACGATAGCCGATGCGGGCTTCGTGCGGGGTGCGGTAGCCGAGTGTCGAATGTAGACGGTCGTGGTTGTAGTAGCCCAGGTAGGCGAACACGTCCCTGCGGGCGTCGTCGCGGGTGTCCCACACCGTTGTGCCGATCTCGGTCTTGAGGGTGGCGAAGAACGATTCCGCGACCGCGTTGTCGAAGCACGACCCGGTCCGCCCCACCGATGGCCGGATGCCGTGACCGGCGAGGGCGGAGCGGAACAGTCCGGAGGTGTATTGCGAGCCGCGGTCGGCGTGAAAGGCCGCGCCGTCGCCGGTCAGGCCGCGTCGGACGGCGAGGTCGAGGGCGTCGCGGACCAGCTCGGCGCGCATGTGGTCGGCCATCGCGTGCCCGACGACCTCGCGGTTGTGCAGGTCTATCACCGTGGCCAGGTAGAGCCACCCCTCCCGCGTGGGCAGGTAGGTTATGTCCCCGACCAGCCGCCTGCCCGGGGCCGGGGCGGTGAAGTCGCGGCCGATCAGGTCCGGTACCGGCGCCGCGACTGCATCAGGCCTGGTCAGCGACCTGCGGCGTCGGCGGGTGAGACCGACGACCCCGCGCTCGCGCATGACCCGCCCGACCCGCTTGTGGTTCACCCGACGGCCTCGGCGGCGCAGCGCGACGACGATCCGCGGACGCCCGTAGGCGCCCCGGTGACCCGCGTGCACCTCGGCGATCTCGGCGGCCAACTCCTCGTCCGCCTTCGCCCGCTCCGCCCTGGTCGGGGCGGCGGCGAGCCACTCGTAGAACCCGGGGCGTCGCACGCCCAGGACCCTGCACAGCCGGGTGACGCCGAAGACGGCGCGATGTTCGGAGATGAACCGGTAGCTGCGGGTCAACGACCCATCTCCCGTGCAAAATACGCGGCCGCCTTACGCAGGATGTCCTTCTCCAACTCCAACTCGGCCACCCGCTTGCGCAGTTCCCGCAGCTCCTGGCGCTCATCGGCCGACACACCGCCCACCGGCGCAGCGACCTGGGCCTGTTCGGCGGTGCGGACCCAGTTGCGCAGCGTCTCGTGGTTCACGCCCAGCTCACGGGCGACCTGCCGCAACGGCCGGTCCGACGAACGGGCCAGCTCGACGGCGTCCCTGCGGAACTGCTCGGGGTACTTCGACTTACCTGACACGGAGGACATCCTTCCCCCAGAACGCTGTCTGGGATCAAGGCGTCCGGTTCAAGGGGACAACCTCACCTGGTACCAGTCCGTCTGCTCTGGCAGTGTCGAGCTGGTGGTCTTGAACTCGGCGCGCGAGCCGCGTGATGAGCTCGTCCCGCACGGCTCCATCGGGGCTTCGCAACGCGGCCACCAACATCGCACGCCCATCAGCATCGTCCAGGAGCGCGTCAACGTCGATCTCCGGGTTCTGCCGCAGGACGTAGCGGGCGGCCAGGTGAGCCTGGGTAAGTGGGCTCCGGAAACGGAATGTCGTTCCCTCGAATCGACCGAGGTCAGCCACGACGACGGCCGCTACGCTATTGGCACCGACAGCTGCGTTCGGATCGACGATCAGACGAAACGCCGCCTCTTCCGCGTGCGCCACTCTCGCGGCAAGGTCTTCGCCGAGGTACCCTGCCAGATCAAACCGGGACGCAAGGAAGCCGTCAATCACCTCCTTCCGGGATTCGCCCCGGAATGGCGCCGTCGCCCAGTACGACGCGAGGCCGCTGAACAAGGCCACTTCCCGCCGCAGCTCGACGAACTCCGGATCGGTGTGCAGCCGGTCGAGCAGGGCCGCATGCGTCGATATCGTGATGCCATGGCGCTGCAATAGTCGCAAGCTTGACAGCGCCGTCAGCTCGCCGACCGCGAGGACGACGTCAGCGTTCGGCGGTGGCGTGCGCATCGCGATCACGGCCCGGTCCCGGTGCCTGGTGCGCAGGAACTCTCCGACCGCCGCCGCGTACTTTGCTGCCTGGTCGAGGGTCAGATCGTCGCCGATGTCGAACGCGAACAGCCACCGGTGGCGGCCGGTCCTGTCGTCGAGGTACTTCCCGAGCTTCTCCCCCACCACGGCGTCGTCGAATCCTTCAGTAAGATGCCGCCGGATCGCGCCCACGGTGATGCTCTCCAACGCGCGCACCTCGACATACACCACGAGGTCCCGCGGCTTGCGCCGGTGGAAGGACCGCCGGCACCAGTCAAGGGCGAACCGGCGGAGCACCGCCGTCTTGCCCGACCCGCGACCGCCGCACAGGAACGTCACTCCGCCAGCGACAAGCGTCGAGACGGACAGGCTTCTCGGCGGCCGTCCTACAGGCTCGTCCATGCGCCGCACGCCGAGGTCGACCTGGTGCCGACGATCGATGCGATCACGCCGCTCGCTCTGCTCGATCCGGAGTTCGACCGCCGCGAGCACCTCCTGCATGTCGTGCCGGTCGATGCTGGGGGCAAGCAGGACGACCGTCGCACCGATGATGCTGAGCACCACCCCGGCAGCAGCCAGTGCTGCGAACTTCACGCCGGTTCCCGCGAGCGGCGATAGGTCCTGGGTGTACAGCGGCACCGCCGCCATCGCCACCGCGAAGAGCCCCAGGATCATGCAGGTCACGCCGACCGTAAGGCGCAAGACGCCACGCTGCACCCGACGTTGCTGCACGACGGCGACCATGGTCACCACAACGGTCGCCAATCCAGACAGGGCGGCGACCAACCAACCCACTACCCCAATCAGCGTTTCCTCCATGCCCTACCCATACATGATCAACGATGGCGGCCGCGGCGGCCGCTCAGCCGTATTTCGAATCGCCATCCCCAAGCGTTAGCGATTCCACGTGACCGCTGCCGGGGGATCCGCTATCAGTGAGCCCTTTCCAACCTCATCCAGCGTCGAGGTGAAGCGTGAGGACGGCTCTGGTCAGGTCGGTGGTGCGGGTCGTGAAGCAGCGGAGTCTGCGCAGCAGCCGCCAGGCCTTCAGGATCGAGACGGATCGTTCGCCGAGGGCGCAGATGCGGGCATGTGAGCGGTTGACAGCCTGCTGACCGGGCGAGAGGTTGTGCCACTTGCCGCGATAGGGCACGCGGATTGGACTGCCGGTTCCCCGGCAGGCCTTGTCCGCCCAGCATGGGATGGCCGCTCCGGCCAAGGCGTCCACGATGCCGTGGGCGCGGGCCGAGGTCAGATCGTGGGCCGCGCCTGGCAGTGTGGGCGAGGTCCAGAGCAGTCGCCCGGCCGGGTCGGCGAGGACTTGGACGTTCATGCCGTGGCGTTTCTGTTTCCCGAGTAGTACGGCCGGTCGGCGGCGATGCGGTCGATGGGCAGCAGGGTGCCGTCGGGGATGACGTATGCCTTGCGTGTGGCGACTTTCAGCGCGTCGGCCAGGTCCGGTGCCAGTGCCGCCAGGAGTTGGACAGCTTCGTGGATGTAGCGGCAGACAGTGGCCAGGCCGACGCCGCCCCCGCGGCAAGGCGGCTGTAGGTGTCGCCGCGACGCAGATGCGCCAGCACCAGCAGGGCTTGGCGTCCGGGAACCAGCCTGCGCCACCTGCTGCCGATCCGGCGCCGGTGCGTGGTCAGTTCCCGGGCCAGGAACTGAAGGTGTGAACTGGACAGGTCGATCGCTGATAGGCGGACAAGCACTCGAAGCTCCTGGCGATGGCCTTGCTCATGGTCGAGAAGTCATCTACCAGGAGCTTCGCAATGCTGCACCACGGTCACCGCCCACGCCATCAGATCGGAAAGGACTCAGTGATGGATTTGCTCTACAGGCTCGGGGAACGCAGCCGCATGTCGTGGCGGAAGAAGCCATGGAGCCCACACCTACAAGCGACTACAGTTAAGTGCGCCCGGTGGCGAGACGCCGCGTCGAAGCAGGCAGCTCTCGATCCGGGCCCGGATGATCCGGCCATCGCCCTCTCCGGAGAAGGGTGCAACCTGACGTCCGCCGGGTTCCGCACCGCTCCCGGCGGAGACAGCAAGGCAGCCTCGCGCCAGCTAGGGCGTGTCTGACGGATCTTGATGTTGAGGTCCGGCAGAGTTCCGGTCATGGGCAAGCAATTGATGCCGGATGCGGCGTGGGCGGTGCTGGAGCCGTTGTTGCCGGATCATTCGCCGCGTCGGGGTGAGCGGTGGCGTGATCACCGTCAGGCGATCGAGGGCATCGCCTACAAGTACCCGGTGGGCGTGCCCTGGCGGGAGGTGCCGGAGCGGTTCGGGCCGTGGCAGACACTCTACGAGCGGTTCGGCCACCGAACTCGTGATCAACCTCAAGCGCACGACCCACGAACTGCTCCCCATCGACTTGAGCGGTGAACCCACCACCGTCGAACTCATATCGCATGTGGAAATCGGCGAACTGATCGACCGCCGACCACAGAAGGCGCTGAATCACAGCATGACGAGCACAACCTTTTGGAAATAAACTGACCAGCAGAGCACAAATTTGACACGTGCATGATGCCGCCCGCCTGGGCTACGGTGACCAGGTCGCCCTCAACGGCGAGCGAGTCGAACAACGCCCATATGGCCGCATTTTTGCGGAAATGATGTGGTGAAGCAGCCGGAGGGGGAGCAGTGCGGGAGCCGCGGCGGTGGTGGCAGGAGGTCGAGGCGAGCGACTGGACGGCGTTCGCCATGCCTGACGACCTGGTGCGGGAGCGGTATACCGCCCTGCTGGCCGCGCTGGAGGAGTTGTCCACTCGCGGCCCCATGTCCACTCTGACCGAAATCGCCGATCAGGCCAAGGAGGTCGGCTACCACGATCCCCTACCCGAGGGTGAGTTGCGTTCGGCGCTCGACCAACTCGCCAAATGGGGATTCGCCGAGCCCTTCCGGGACTACGCGGCGCCGGTCCGCAGTTTTCAAGGGATGGTCGTCCGACAGGAATCGTGGGCACTCACCCGCAAGGGCAGGGGGATCGTCGCCGCAGTGCGACTCGCAATCGTCGACGCACGGAGAGCACTGCAACTGCCCAGCAGGCTCCTCGACGGGGTTGAGAGCACGATCCGCGGATTGTTGGCACACGCGGATAGCGACCCGGGTTTGCTCCCGGTGGACTTGGACGACGTGCGGACACGGGTCGACGAACTGCAGAAGGTGACCGCCGACTTCTACGCGGCACTCGCCCAGATGGTGCAGTCCGACGTCACCGACGACGATGTCTTCGGCGAGAACCGGGACCGGGTCGTCGAGGCGTTGCGGCAGTTCCCTCGCGAATACGAACGAGCGCTGCAGCGAGTGGAAGCGGCTTTGAAGGATTTGCGAGCGGCGGGCCATCACGCCTTGGTGGAGGCTGCGGTCGGCCACGCCGGTTTGATCGATGCGGCCGATCAGCAGAGCTGGGTGGAGGACAGGGTGCGGCGGCTCGCCGACCTGGAGGCGTGGTTCCACCCCGACGGCACAGTGCACCGGTTGATCGCCTCGGCGACGGGAGCCGTGCACACGCTGCTCGTGGCGATCGACCGCCGCTACACGGCCCGCCGGAGGGGATCCGACCTCGGGCACGACTTCCGGATCCTGGCGCGGAGTCTCCACGGGCAGCCGACGGACGTCGAGGCCCGGCGTGTGTACGCCGCCGCGTTCGGGGACTGGCCCGCGTGGCACGCCGTGGCTCGGGCGACCGAGGAGGACGTGGCGCACGGGACGTTGGCGGTGGGTAGCCGCACCAGACACCACGTCGAGGTGACACTGCGGGAGCACGAGCGCCACGGACCCCCCAGCGGACGACCGCGCAAGGTGGCGGACACGAGCAAGGAGCGCGAGGCCGCACTGAAGGACGCCGCAGAGCAAGCCGTGCACCGGCAACGGCTGATCGCCTTGTTGGAGACCGGTGGCGAGGTCGGGCTGGACCACTTCGCCGGGCTCACCGCCGACGCGGCCACGGTCCTGATGCGCACCATCGAGGTCGCGCTGACCCGGTTGGACCCCGTCACCGGCCTCGGACGAGCCTATGCGGACAGCGCGAACCTGCAGGTTATGGTGAGGATCGGGGTCCCGGGGAGGGTGGTCCGCGTCCGACTCTCCAACGGGGTGCTGACCGCCCCCGATGTTCGCGTGCGCGTCATCCCGTCCGCCGACGTCGAGACCGATCCCGACACCGAACGCAAGGGCGGTGCGGCATGAGCAGCGCCCGTGCCCTGACTCCCGAACTCCGGGAGCCCGCGCGCAAACTGATCGCCACCGGTCGCATCCTGGCCGAGCGCGATGTGGAGCTGTACCGGGCCGCCGTGCAGGGGCGCCGCGACCTGACCGAATTCTTCCGCACGGAGCTCGGCTGGACTCTGGAGGTCGTCGAGTCCGCTGAACTGGTCCGCCTCCACAAACGTCGCACCGACGTGCCGACCGACCGGGGACCGTGGTTACGCCGTGACGGCCGTGATGCGCACCTGGCTTCGAAGGACGTGCTTGTACTGGTCGCGCTCGTGTGCGAACAGCTGTGGCGCAGGCCGCGGATGAGCCTGCGCGAGTTGATGCAGGCCATCGCCCAGGTGTGCGCCGCCGAGGCGCCGACCAGGCAGCTGCCCCACTTCAAGATCGTCGCCTCCGACGGCACGGGGAAGAAGGAGGCGCGGACCAGCCGGATCAACCTCGTCGACGCCCTCAAACTCCTGGAGAACGAGGGGGCGATCTCCGTGGACGCGGACCTCGACCGCGTAATCGGCGAGGACGAGAGCGATCTGGTGGTCACCGCCTCGCGGGAGAGATTGGCGCAGAAGTTCTCGGCGCTGTCTCCCGCCCTCCTCGGCTTGGAGGGACTGCCGGTGGCCCGGCACGCCGATGCCCTGTCGTCGAGCGTACTGGTCGACGACTCCGCCCCCGTGGACGAACCGACCGTCGACGACCGGCGACTGCTGGCCATCCGCCGCCTGGTCGACGATCCCGCCACCGACCCGCTCGACGACCGGGCCGCGATGCCGTACCTGCACACACCCGCCGGCCGCGACCGGGCTCTCGAGGTCACCGCGGCCCTGGGGTTCACCACGACCGCTCGGCGCGACTGGTGGGAGGTCACCGATGCCACCGGCATCGGCACGTCGATCAACTTCCCCAACGGGCGGCGGAACGAGCGGCAGGCGGCGCTCGCCCTGCTGGAGGCGGTGAACCGGCGTGCCGAACCGCAACGCGAGCTGCACATCTCCGAGGTGGTCGAGTTGTTCGAGCGGGTGAGGACGACCTTGCCGCGCTGGGCAGCCGCCTACGACCACCGCCTGCGCGTGCTGGCGAGGGCGGCGGCTGCGGAACTCGTCGCCGTCGGGTTGCTCGTACCGGTGCGGCAGGACACCTGGCAGCCGACACCCGGTGTCCACTTCTGGCGGGTCGTGGTCCGGCGCACCAACACGTCGAACACCGAGGAGCACAGCGAGCGATGAGCACTACGGAGCACCCGGCGACGCGGTTGGGGGCTGTGCGCGATCTGCCTTCCGTCGGTGTGCCGGGCGTCGACGGCCGTTGGCAACCGTCCCGTGCCGGTGTGGTCAACTCCTGGGCCTGGTCCAACGAGGTCTTGGTGTTCGCGGACGGTTGGATGACCCTGACCGGCCCGAACGGGTCCGGCAAGTCTTTGACGGCGTCCATGCTGGTCACGCTCCTCCTGGACGCCGACACCTCGCAGACCGCCCTGTCCGTGTCGGGCAAGGCGGCGGGCACGCTGACCAGCAGGCACACCGACCGCAATGAACGTGAGGACCGCACGGGCGCCTGGTGGCTCGAATACGGGATGCGGGACGCGGACAGTTCGGAGACGACTTACCTGACCACCGGGCTATGGCTGCGTTCGGTCGGTGGAAACCTTCAACGGGCCTTCTTCATCGCGCCTGCTCGGGTCGGCCCGCAACTCGTGCTGGAACGGGAGGGGAACCCCGTCCGCATCGAGGACCTGGCTGCTCAACTGGCCATGGCCGGTGGCGAGTTGTTCACGTCGGCCGCCCCGCTGAGGTCGAAGGCTTCGGGGCACCTCGCGGCGGTCGGTGACGAACCCGGTTACCGCCACGCGGTGCGCACCCGCCTGTTCGCCCCGCTGGACGAAGTCCAGTTCGAAGCGCTCGTTGGCGTCCTGCGCAGCCTGCGGAGCCTGCGCACCGCGGAAGCCATCCCGCCGGCTCAGATGCGCGCCGTCCTCACCGAGGCCTTGCCCGCCTTGGACCCCGACCGCCTGACCGTCATCGGCGAAGCCATGGAACGCATCTCCGAACTGGAGACGCAACTGGTCGACATGCGCGACGAGGCCAAGCAGCTGACTGCCACCGACAGGCGGTACCAACGGTATGTCTCGGCGCTGGTCGCGGTGGAGGCGGCGCAGCTCGCGGCGGCCAACACGGACTTCGACGCCCAGACGCGCCGGACCCGGGATGCCACCGCGAAGCTCGACGCGGCCCGACGGGAGCAGGACGAGGCCGCGGAGCGGCTCAAGGACCTGAACGCCCACATCTCCAAGCTCGAAGGTCGACGGGATGCGACGGACACCGCGCTGCGCGGTCACGCCGGAGCCGAACTCCCGCACATGGAACGCCGGGCGGCGGAACTGACGCAGGAGGCCGTTCGAGCTGAAGGCCGAGCCGACGAAGCCGAGCACGACGCCCGGAGCGCAGCCGAGCAGTCCGTCGAGGCCGCGTCGAGCGCCGTGGAAGGGGCGGTCCACCTCGCAGAGCTGTCCGACGAACTGCGCTCCGCATCCCGCGAGGTGGGAGCCGGCGCCGCACTCGACAGGCTCTTCGAGGTCGCTGACCTGCTGACGTCGGCCGGCGAGCACGAGCCGTCGGCGGTCGAGTTCCAGCAGACGTGCGCCACCCCACTGGCGTGGGTGGCCGCGCGCACCGAGCAGGTCGCCCGCGTCGACGGAGCGCTGCAGGCGCACGCGGACGCCCAACGCGACGAGCGCTCGGTCGCCCAGGAGCTGCGCCGGCTCGAACAGGACGAGACCGAGGCCCGGCACCGCGCGGAGGACTCGACCCTGGCACGCCAAGCGGCCGAGGCACGACTGGTCGAGGAGGTCGCCGCCTGGGAGGCACGGGGCACGCACTTCGGCGACGTGCCCGTCGACCTAGTCGAAACGCGCGATTCGGTTGGCGAGCGCCTGGCACCGGACCGCATTGAAGCCTGGCTCTCGTCGGCTGAGAGCCTCGTCCGCAGCCGGATCGACGTGGCGGGACGTCACCGCGCCGCCGACACCGCCGCGGCTCTGCGGGATCAGGCCGAGCAGTCGCTCGGCGCCGCGCGCGAGGAGCAGCGGAGCGCCGAGGAGGCAGTCGGGGAGACGACCGCGGCGCTCTTGGCGGTGCACGAGGAGAACCAGGCCGAGGAGGCGGAGGACGGGCGCCGACGCGACTCGGCGGCCGAGAGGTGCGCACGGGAGACGGTCGCCGCACGACACCAGCTGGACATCGCCGAGCAAGCCGCTCGCGAAGCCGACGCAGCCGCCGGGCGGGCCGCGACGAGTTGGGTGGAGGAGATCCACCGGTGGCACCATGCCGCGCGGTTCCTGACCACCGTCCCCCTCCCCGAACCCGCCGTGGACATCGACCCGGCCACCGTCCGGATCGCGGTGGTGCAAGCGCACGCGCAGGTGAAGACAGAGCTGGAGCTCCTCGTCGACGCCGCTCGGCGGGCAGTCACGAGCGCTCGGGGCGCGGTTGACGAGGTCGAGGGCGCACTCGCCGATGCTCGGAGGGCGGCTCCGGTTCCGACGGCGCCCCCGTGGCGTGGTCGCCGACCGGACCAGGGCGTACCGCTGTGGGCCCTGGTGGACTTCGCCGAGGGTTTGTCACCCGACGAGGCGGACCGGCTGGAGGGTGCACTCCTGGTCTCCGGCCTGCTGGACGCGCTCGTGACGCAGGACGGTTCGGCACTGGTCGGCGACCTGGTCCTCACCTCCGACGTACCGGCGCCGGGACGCACGCTGGCCGATCTGTTGCGCCTTGAACCCTCCCCCGGCGTTCCCCCGGACCGGGTCACCGCGCTGCTCCGGTCGATACCGGCTCCTCAGGTGGTCGAGCACGGCATCATCGCCGCAGGGGCCCTGACCGCAGCCGCACCTGAGGGGTACCGCGCGGAGTTCATCGGCCGCACGACCCGCGAGCGCAGGCGCCTGAGGCTGGTCGCCGACCTGGAAGCAGAACTGGCCCGCGCCGTGGCGGTGGTCGGCGCGGCCGAGGAGGAGGTGTCGAAGCGGGAGGCGGACGTCCTCGCGGCGAGGGCGGAACGCGACGCGTTCCCCGAACCGACCGCACTCTTGAACGCGCGCCGGGAAGCGGAGCGGCTCCGTGCCGAAGCGGACCAGGCACGGCACCGGGCAGCGGAGCGCACGACCCAGGCGGAGCGGGAGCGGGACCGGGTGCTCGCCCTGCTGGACGCGGCAGCGACGAAGCGGGTCTCCCGCGTCGCCAGTGCCGAGCAGCAGCTCCGTCATGCCGAGGAGGTCGCCGTCCGGGCACGTTCCAAATCCGACGAGGCGGCACGGGTAGCGGAGGTACGTCGAACGACAGCAGCCGAGACGGCCACAGCACTGAGCGAGGCGACCGAAGCACAGCGGGAGGCAGATGGCGAACGCGCGTCGTTCCCCGACTTGGAAGATGTCCGGCGTGCACACACAGATGAGGACCGCCACGAGGAGGAGTTGCGTCGCGCGACCGCGCTGGTCATCCCAGCCGCGGAACGCCACCGGGAAGCCGGCGAGGCGGTGCGGGAAGCCCTGCGTCGGCTGAATCACGCGGCCACGCTGCCTGACGGGACGTTGCTGCCCACTGAACGAACGCTTCTCCGGGAGCACGGCACCATCGTCACCCGCCTGGGGCACCAGGTGGAGCTGTGGGGACAGGCCGCCAAGCGCGCCGCTGACCTGTCCCGTCAAGCACGCGCCTCGGCCGACGTGGCTCGTCAACGCGCCGACATCGCCGCCAGGTCGCGGGCTGAGGTGGAGGAGGCCAGGCTCACCGCGATCCGTGAAGCCTCCGCCGTCGCCGAGGCGCGGGAACTGCACGGTGCCGAGTACGAGCAACTGCGGTCCGCCAGGGAACAGGTCGTCACCGAGCTGACCGGCGCGAAGGAGGAGCACTCCGGGGTGCTCAAGCGCGGTCAGAAGGCCGGAGAAGCCGCAGCCGCAGCACAGGCCACGCTCAATGGCATCGCGCCCCAACGCGAGGCCGCCGAGAGACGACGTGATGGGTGCGTGCGACAACTCGGTCGGCTCGTCGAGGAACGCTTCGCCTCCGTACCGGACGACCTCAGGGACGACTCGGGCAAGCCCGCGCACCTCACCGCCGCTCTCACCTGGGCACGACGGCTGCTGGCCGACCGCACGGGAGGAACCGACCGGTTGGAGGCACTTCGCCAGGCACGCGCCCAGGCGCTCTCCCAACTGGAGGCGAGCGTCCGCACGACCAGCAGCGCTTTGGCGCGGTTCGACCGCCAAGTCGTGCTCGAAACCGTCGAGGGCACCGAGTGGCGTCGTGCCGTGGTGGCCGACCCCGGAGCGAACCGGGGTGAAGACCTCCACGCTGCCGTCGAGAAGCTGGAAGCGACGGCAACGCAGTTGGAGGAGGACCTGCGAGATGACGTGAAGCGCACCTTGAAGACGGGCCTGTTCACGCAACTCCGGCGCGACATCCTGGTCCGCAGGCAGGCGGCCCAGGAGTTGGTTCGCCACATCCGCGGCACTCTTGCCGAGGTGCGCACCGGTGTGGCCAAGGTCGGCGTGCAGGTCGACTGGATCGTCCGGGAGGACGAGGACGCCCGGCGCATGGTCGAGTTGATCTCGCAGCCGCAGTCGGATGAGATTTTCGAGGACATGTACACCGTGCTGCGCCAACGGATGAACGAGAAGGCGGGCGAGTCGTGGAAGGACCGCGTCGCGCACACCTTCGACTACCGCTCGTGGCACGACTGGAAGATCTTCGTCACTCACTCCTCCTTCAGCGACCAGGACCAGGGGAAGTTCCGCGAGGTGACTGCGCGTTCCAACCCGCTGGAAACCCTGTCCACCGGCGAGCGGCGGTTGGCGACCATGCTGCCCCTCCTCGCGGCGGCGTGGTCGATGTACTCCGGAGCGGACTACCGGGGACCGCGGTGGGTGTCGATCGACGAGATCGACGCCGCGTTCGACGAACCGAACCTCCGGCAGGTGCTTGCCCTCCTCCGATCCTGGGAGTTCGACGTGCTGGCGACCGCACCGTTCATCACTCCCATGATCAAGAAGGAAACGGGTCGGGTCGTGGTCCACCAGGTCGTCACCGCGGGCAAGCGCCGCGTCACCGTGCCGTGGCTGTGGGAGGGACAGGGCGAGCCGGAAGTGCTGACCCTCGACTTGGCCCTCGGCAGGAGCGACGACTGATGCCAGCACGGCTGGACGACCTGGCACGCGACCAGGACCTGGCTCCGCTGTGGGAGGCCGTGCACAGGAGGCTGTGCACGGGTGCTCGACCGGAGGCCATCGCAGGGATTCGCGTGGACGGCCTGTCGACCAACGGGATAGCGCTGCTCAGGGCGTGGCTGGACACCACCACGCGCCGTCGACGCGACAAATCGGCCGTGGAAGTCCGGGACGGCGCGGCAGTGGTGCCGTTGCGCCAAGTGCTGACCGCCCTCGGAGTAGGGACCGACCAGTTGCTCCCCCTGGTTGAGTTGGCCGTGGGGCGTCCGGTGATCGACTCGGCGGCCCTGCGACGGGAAGCCCTCGCCCAACGACGTGACCTCTGGGCCGAAGTCGAGGCGAAGCTGCCCACCCTGCCTGGTCTGGTCGCGCGGATGCGCGCCGCGGGAACCGACGACGAAGCGTCGGTCCGGCGCTTCACCGACGCGCTGGCGAAGATCGTCTCCGCACTGCCGTGCGATCCACCGATCAGCCTGGCCAAGTTGTCCCACGACAATGCGGGTGATCCCCACTTCTTCGACCTCGATCGTCTCGCCGGCGCGCGGCTCGTGAGCGCGGTCGCGGAGTGGACCGGCAAGCCCGAACCGACACGTCCCGATTTGATCCGGGCTCTGCTGACCGAGGTAGGCATCCTCGCCGACCGGTTGTCCGCCACGGTCCTGTTGCACCAAGTGCGAGTGGTCGGCGACGGCCCGGTGGACCGCCGCCTGCGCGACGCGACCACACCGGTAGCGGTCACGCTGCTGGACCTGACCGTGCACCCACCCACGCTGGCTCCCCAGGTGCTCACCGTTGTGGAGAACCCTTCCGTCCTCGAAGCCGCGATGCGCCACCGAAGCCCGCTCGCCTTCGCATGCACCAGCGGCCACCTCGGCAGTGTCGACCACGCTTTGCTCCAACTCGCCGTCGACCAGGGCGTTGCCTTGCGCTACGCGGGAGACCTGGACGGCCCTGGCCTGCGCATCGCCGGCCAGGTCGCGACGACGTACGGAGCCACGCTGGTTGCCATGTCTGCGGACGTCGTCCGGCACGCCGGGGCGGAGCCGTCTGCCGTGCCGTTCGGTGAGCCTGCCGACTGGCTCGATCCCGGACTCCGAGATGCCATCGCCCTTTCCGGACGCATCGTGTACCAAGAACACGACGCGGTGTTGGGAGAGCTTCTCACGGATCAGCCCGATCTACATACGCACTCGACTTGAACACGAATCATATCCAAACGGTCGTCCGCACGCCTTGGAAAGTCACGTGTCGACGTAGTCTTCGAGGTTGTCGAACTGCCGCTGAACGCGTTCGGCTTCGCAGCTTTGTCCCTCGTACAGCCTCCAGCACTTCCCGCCATATCATCCAATAAGGCCACCAGTGCAAGCGTCCAACTATTGAAGTTTGTGATGTTGTCAACATTTTTAGCGAGTTCACTTCGCGTCGTTTAACGCCGAAAATACCCGCAGACGCCGCCCGTAGTGACGGAGCGTGTTCACCGAAGAGGGCTCCGGCTTCCGCTGCATGAAAGTCTCCGTGGGGAATCCCCCACTCTTGCCACAGGAGGCTCGCGCCCCTGCTAAGCTGGACTTATGAGCCACCCCTCCTCGACAGGAGTGGGGAATTTCCCACGGGCGCGTGTTCGGGCAAACCTCTCGGACACGCGCACTATTCACACGGCCCACGGGTTTGATGATCACATCAGCCTCGTGGGCCGTGTGCGTGTAGCGAACTTGCAGGTCAACTGCCCTGTAGAGGCTCGCCACGCTCTCTATCTCAGCATCGGCCAGGGTCGCTCCGACGTTACCCAGTGAGTCGATCATCGCGTGCACCTCGGCTGCGCTCAGCGCGTCTGGTGCCGGCGTTCCCTCCAGTTCCGCCCGCGCGGCTGCCCGTACCGCCTGCGCCTCGTTCATCGGCTCGACCAGTGCCAGCGGGTCAATTCCCGCTTTGATCGCCTCTTGGAACCGGCTCAACTGAGCTTCCGCTTTGGCGAGCCGCGCTTTCACGGCCTCCCTGCCGTTCGCCGCGCCGTTCGCTCCCTGCGACTCCAACAGGGCGGCAACGGTCCGGTCCCGGTTCTCCGGCGCGAACAATCGCCCGAGCCACCCGTTCACCGCATCCTGAAGAACGTCCTCGCGGAGGTAGACCGTAGGCGGATGCGTGGCGAGCGCAGGTGATCCGGGCGCGAGCGTCCTAGCCGGACACCGGTAGTACACGCCGCGCGCTCGTGGGCTTGCTTCCATCTTCCGACCGCAGGCGGTGCACCTAACGATGCCCCGGAACAGGTACGGCCGTTTCGTGGGCCGCTCGGCGCGCTCGGTCTTGCGTGCCGTCTTGAGCCCGCCAGCGGACTTCGACTTGCGTAGCAGGTGCGCCTGCGTGAACTCCTCAACGCTCACGATCGCCGGGTGCGCAGGCTTGCGGGACCGCACGATCCGGTCGGCGCTCGCCCGCCGGAAGCGGATCACGTAGCCGGCCGCCACGTCGTCAGGGTCGAGCAGCATCTCCTGCCGCGCCCACCGGCCGAAGAACGCGAACCCGGTGTACCTCGGGTTGTCCAGGATCGCCCGGACCGTGCTGCCCTGCCAGCCATCGGCCAACCGGTGCCGGTTCTGGTCCGGCCGCCGAGCAGACGGGCAGGGAATCCCGTCCCTGTTGAGGCCCGTTGCGATCGCCCGGTCACCTCGACCGCGCACGTACTCGGCGAAGATCCGCTGGACCACCTCCGCCGACTGCTCGTCAATGGCCAGCACCCGCAACCGGTAGCCCTCACTCGCCTTCCGGGGGTTCGGGTGCGGACCACCGTCCACCACGACGTAACCGTACGGCGCACGTCCGCCCTGGTGCCGCCCCTCGTTCACGACTTGAGCGTCCATCGCCGCGCGAACTCGTGCCTGCACGTGCTGCCGCTCGGATTCGCTCATCCCTCCGAGCACGCTCATCAGCATCTTGTGTGACGGGTTCCGGGCGTCGAACTTCCCGCCCAGCTCCGGCACCCACAGGTCAACGCCGTACGCGGCGAACTTCGGCGCGACGAGTGAGAACTGATTGCCGAACCAACACCGAGTGCCCTCCCCGACCACCAGGGCGTTCCACCCGCGATACGAGTCCTTCAACGCCGCGAGCAGCCGAGCCGCCTCTTCGCGCCGCTCCCACGGCACGGACCTCGACTGCCCTACGTCGAAGAACTCCTCAGCGACGACACCGCCAAGCGGCTCCACGAACTTCCGCGCGTTGCCGAACTGCCAACCACGCGACGTCTCGGGATCTTGGTTGTCCTCGGTCGAGCACCGCCCGTAGACCGCTACCGGCCCGATCCCGTCCTCGATCGCTTCGACCACCTCGACGCCCAGCAGCTCGTCCAGCGTCGCCCACGGATCTCGGCTGATTTCAACAGTCATCGTCACCCCCTCCCGGAGGTCCGTCCAAGACCTCCACCTCGGTCAGTTCGACCAGTATGGCAAGCAGTATGCGGCTGGTAGAAGCCGTCAGCACAGGTAGTTCATCCGGCAGGCGCACGGTGACACGGCCATCACCGGTCATGCCTGATCACCGCCCTGCGAGCCGATTTCATCATCCCTACTCGCTCGACAGCCGCCCGGATGTCGGCCGTCAGGTAGCCACGGACACGCCGTGAGGTCTCCCCATCCGGCACGTACTGCCGCAGCGGCTTGCACCCCAGCTCGCTCATCTCGCGAGCGAACGTGACCGCCTCGACCTCCAACCCCTCGACCAGCTCCGATGTGGGCACGAACTCGCGTTCGTCCAGCTCCTCGCCGAGGTAGTCCACGACCGCCGCCAACGGTTCCGGCAGGTCCACGACCCATCCGTCCGACGTCCCGCTCACGATCGCCTTGACGACCGACGTCGAGTCGATCGGACGTGCCGCATCGTCACCCACGGCGTGACCGGCGAGTGTGCCCGCGGCTTCCCTCAGCGCTCGACCACGCGCACAGATCACCCTCCACTCGGCGTTGGGCATGTAGTACGTCCGCACGGTCATGGCGATCATGTCCGTCCCAGCGTCCGTCTCGCCGTCCGGCCGGAGGATGCCGACGCCCTTGTGACTCGGCAACAACGTCGAAGCGTCGTACCCACGCGTGTTCATCTGCTCGCCGAGCACGATGTTCGAGTCACGCCAGTCCATCACCCGCAGCGCGAACCGCGAGCCGAGCACCGCCCGCAGCCGAGACGGGATGGTGTTCGAGTCCGGCCGCTGAGTGGCCAGGATGACCACCACACCGGCCGCCGGTCCCTTCCGCACGAGGTAGGTCAACAGGTCCGCGATGTACGCGCCGAGCGTGGTCTTCTTGCCGCCCACCTGCTCACGCGTCGGGTTCTCCAGGAACACCTGAACCTCGTCGATCACCACCCCAGTGATCGGCATCGCAAGGTCTGCGTCCCGCGAGATGGCTGGCGTGATCTTCGACTCCGGACAGATCTCATCGTCCAATGTGGCCATCCGCGCATACCGCGCTTGGACCTCCGCCACCAACTCCACGAGGTGATCCCGCACGGCGTACGCGTGCTCAAGCTCGTCCCCGCACACGTAGCGGTAGGCGATCTGCTCGGCGGCCTCCCAGTCCTTGCCACCCTTCCCGTCAAACACGTACAGCCGCGCGTACGGGTCCAGCACGAGCCCAGCGGCAGCCAACCGAGTAGCGAACGTCTTGCCCTGCCTAGGAATCGCCCCAACGAGCAATGACGTCCACACCAACGGAAGATCAATCCGCCGGTTCCGCGCGTCCCGACCGAACGGCACCGGCCGCCACGCATCCCACCGCTCCACGTCGAGCAGCGGCGTCCGCAACGGCGCACCCGCATACGGGTCTTCATCCGCCACCCACAGAGCCACCCGCCCCGCGTGCCCGCCCCGACCGCGGACCCGCTCCACGATGAGCTGCACCTCGTCCACCGCCAGCGCCGATGCCAGCGCGTCCCGGTGCTTGATGACGTCCACAGCCTTCCGCGTGGCCGGAAGGTCGACCGTGACCGCCCAGCCCTCACCCACACGTGCCGCGCGCTCGACCAACCGCAAGGTCTCGTCCTTGCCGATCAGCTTCGCGTCCCGGAACGCGTCGACCAGGAGCTGCGAGTCCATCGTCCAAGCCAGTGTGCGCGGTCCACCCAACACCGCCTTGCGCCCCGGCGAGCCGTCCTTCCGACGCCCCACGATCGCCAGCACCACCGACACCAACCCGGCGGCACTCCACAAGACAATCCCGCCATAGAGCACGTACAGAACGAGCAGCGCCGCCGCGACAGCCCCGACCACCGCACCGGTCACCTTCCACCGGAACAGCGTCAAGACGCGGATCTCCACGAACTTGTCCGCCAACTTCTCGGACTGCTCCGCAGCCTCCCGGTAGTCCCGCACGCGAACCCAGCGCCGCCACGCGCGAGCCGCTACCACTGCTCCCCTGCCCACTCCGCTGACGAACCGACTCGGCAGACCCACAAGCCATCCGAGTACATATTTCAACCAACACTGAAGGAATTGTGATGACTTCAACTTCGGCGGTACGACACCGCCTCGCCGCCAGCCGCTCCCCAACCGCCGAACCAACGTCTTCGGTTCACCGACCAACTCGCCATCGAGCACCGGCTCCGTAGGCACCAGGTCGCCGTTCATGAACGGCCCCCGTCCTCCATGAGCGCCGCAGCAAGCCGTGACGACAACCCGCGCGAGCACCCGGTGACTTCCCGGACCCACGCCGGCGTCACCTTCACGTCCGGCGTCCGCGCCGCCCGAGCCACCGCGAGATAGTCCGCGAACGACGTCCGCGGAGCCGTAGGCGCCGGTGCCGGCGGAGCGCTCGGCGCAGCGCTCACGGCCGCGCCGAGCTTGTCCCGCAACTCCGTAACCGCCTCCGCCGCCACGAACACGACCAACGGCGGCACCGAGTGCAGCACCACGAGCGCCGCCGAGCCGGCCACGAACGCACTCCAGGTGTTCATGACGTACGTGGCAGCGAGCGTGAACCACTTCGCCGCCCGCACCCACCCGCCCATCCGGACGCCGTACCGCGCGGTGACCTGCTCGGCCCGGAGAATCGCCAGGAGCACGAGCGACACCATCGGATCGAGCAGCCACGCCGCAGCCCAGGCGAGCGACCACACCGGCGCACCAGCCGCTGCGAACTGCTGGACGTTGGTCATCGTGAACGCCAGCCCGAGCAAGATCCCCGTCCAGCACAACCGGTCAACCTGTCGAGCCGCCCGATCAACCGGCTCACTCATCGTCGCTCACCCCGACGACGAGACGGCTCGTACGTCGTCACGGTCAGCGCTCGCGTCAACGCATAGGACGCGAACAGCGCCGGCACGACGAGCACCACCAGGAGCAGCCACCCGTCACCGCGATGGGTGATCACGACCCACTGCACGAGCACGATCAATACCGCGTTCACGGCCACCCGGCCAGCGAGCGACACCAGCCGCGCACTCGTCCGTGCCGCACTCGCGGCGGCCTTCGCTCGCCGAGCACCAGCCCGCCAGACGAGCAGCAACACCAGGACCACGCCGAGCCCAGCGAGCAGTTGCGTCGGAGTGAGGCTGAGAGCGTTCATGAACCCGGCCCCCTCTCGACCCGTTCACCGCGTCGCAGCCAGTGCGGGTGCAGATCGCGCCGATCATCGGCAGCCAGCCCACCCCACACGCCGACCGTGTCCGCCCCGGCCGTGCGCAACGCCAGTTCCAAGCACTCGTCCCGCACCGGGCAGCCGGCGCACATGCGCGCGGCCAACTCCCGATCGGTCATCTCCTCGTCAATCCACGGCGGCAAGTCCGGGAACGCCTCCATGCAGAGCCCGTCGCGTTCCACGACCAGGGCCAGCACCGCACTCGGCACCCACCGGAGCCGGTCCAGCTCCCAGGCGATCTCAACCAGGTTCACGGCGTGCCTCCCGAACGGGGCTTGCCGAGCAGCCGCACGAGCGCGACCACCGGGATGACGAACCGGCCGTGCCGCCGCACCAGCGGCAGCCTGCCGAGCCGAACGGCGCGGTGGATCGTGGCCGGCTCGACTCCGAGCGCCCAAGCCGCCTGACGAACGGTGTAGCCGGAAGAAGACAGAGAAGTACGCATCAGAAAAGCCCTTCGACTAATCGAGCTGACGATTTCAGCTCTAGATTGCTGATTTCAGCGCAACGGAAGGCGCGTTTGATCGCACCCGACGCGAAATGCGCCGTGTCACGTCACGGAACAGCGGAAGACGGCTAATCTCAGCGCTGAGGCGGAGCGCGGAGGAATACGTGTCGGAGGATTGGGCGGCAGTCGCCAAGGCCATCAACCAGCGCGTGAACGAGCTGGGTTGGCGTCAACGGGAGCTTGCGGAACGCTCGCACGTCTCCCAAGCGATCGTCCGCGAGATCCAGCACCACACAGTCGAGCGCCGCCGCAGCCCGCGGACCCTGGAGTCCCTGTCGACCACGCTCGGCTGGCACCCGCAGCACCTGGACTCCGTGCTGCACGGTCGAAGGCCACCGGAAGCCGACGAGCCGATCACCAACCCGACCGACAGCCTCTGGTCCCGTTTGGACGGTTTCGAGCAGCGGCTCAACGACATCACCGACCGCCTCGACGACCTCAAGTCGGACCTCTCGACCGTGATCGAACACGTCCGCGACCGCCGCTAGCGCGATGCATTTCCGCTGGTAGAACGAGCTGCTTTCCATAGGCTCAATTCCACAGCGGAGAGGCCTTCGGCCCCATGCATCACCGATGCACATCCAGTGCACCACCAGTGCACATCGCTCCGGGGGATAGCGAGAAGATGAGCCAGCACGAGGGTTGGACCGGCCGAACCGCCAGCGCACTCCAAGCAGCGATGCGCCTCACCAACGAAGCGTTCGCCGAGCACCTGGGAATCGCCGTCCGCACGGTCGCCGGCTGGCACCAGAAACCGGACCTCAAGCCGAAGTCCGAGATGCAACAGCTCCTCGACACCACCCACGACCAGGCGGACCCAGCGGTCAAGTCCAGGTTCGCCGCCCTGATCACACCGAAGCTCGACCTCCCCGACGGCTCGGCAGCCGACGCCGAACTACGGCTCAGCTCAGACCCGAACATCGTCGCGGCGCTCGACTGGCTCGACCAGCACGCAAGCTGGGAGCCGGGAACGGCACGGCGCGACGTCGCCGCCCGCCTCGTCCGCCTGGACGTCCGCGCGCTACAGGACCGGGGCGTCCGCCGAGGTCGGGTGAACCAGCGCGACACAGCACGAGCGCTCGCTGAGTACTACGGCACGACCACCACCGACCACGGCCGCTACGCCGCCCGCTTCGGCTCCGCCACCCGCGCGTCCACGACCGTGCTCACGCACCCGAACTGGCTCGACCTCGACTGCCCACTCATCTCGGCCCACGACCGGCTCAAGCTGTCGACCGTAACCCCGGACGATCTTCAGCCGATGAACGAGGAGAGCGCTGGACGCGCGGCCCAGCGGCTGGCCGAAGCCCTGGCGCTCGGCAACCGCATGGTCAACATGCCGCTGTATCGACTACTCGACGTAGGCGTGCAGAGGAACAAGCTCGGCGGCGGAGTCGGCGTGACGAACTTCGTGGGGTACGTGGTGACGATGGACCTGCTCGAAGGCGAGCTGGTCGATGCGCTCACCACCAACCAGCCGATCAGCCCCGGCGCCCTACCCCTCCGCGACGCCTACCTACCCAACCTGCTCTCGGTCCTCGACGTCTCCAGCCGCATGTGCGCGGGCGGCGCTCTCGCCCTGACCGCGATCGCACGGCCAGCCGACCCCTTCCGCGGCGAAGCGGACTACCTCCTGCTGGTCCAGGAACGCTCCGGCCACGTCATCAACGCCGCACGCCGCCTGGCCGTGATTCCCAAGGGCTTCCACCAGCCGCTGACCGACTACCGGGCCGATACCCAGATCGGCGCGACGCTCCGCCGCGAGATGGAAGAGGAGCTGTTCGGCCGCGACGACATCGACAACACGGTCGGCGACCAGCGCCACGCGGACCCGATGCACCCGACCCGCCTGTCCGAGCCGATGCGCTGGCTGCTCGCCGAGCCCGGACGTCTGCGGATGGAGTGCACCGGCTTCGGCCTGAACCTCGTCAGCGGTAACTTCGAGTTCGCTAGCCTGATCGTGATCGAAGACGAACAGTTCTGGACCGAGTTCGGCGGACAAGTCCGAGCGAACTGGGAATCAGCGAACCTCCGTCAGTTCTCCAGCCTCGACACCGACAGCCTCGAAGAACTGACCAACGATGTAGCGTGGAGCAACGAAGGACTGTTCGCGCTCCTCCAGGGACTCCGCCGCCTACGGCAAATCGGCGGAAGTCGCGTGAACCTGCCAACGATCGAATGGGAGACAGAGTGACCGCCAACTGGCAAGCCGGAAACGCCAACGAGGACGGCGCGGTGACCCGCGGCTGGCTGGTAGGCCACTTCATCGACCCGTCCGAGGGCGTCCGGTCCCAGAAGGACGTAGAGGTCAAGTGGTTCAACCACCCGGCGGGTGACAAGCGCGTCGAGTGGACCTCCGACGACCAGCGAACCACCCTGGTCCTGTTGGTACAGGGCAACTTCCGCATCGACACCACCGAAGGCAACACCACCATGACCCGCCCCGGCGACTACGTCATGTGGGGTGCCGGCGTCGATCACTCGTGGGAAGCGCTCGAAGACTCGACCGTCCTCACGGTCCGGTGGCCGTCACAGACCTGACACCTCGACCGCCGGCAGCTTCACCCGCCGGCCACCAATCTCCGCAAGCCGCCGAAGTCCCTGGAGCAACGCGAACAGCCCTTCGTTGCTCCAGGACTTGTGCGTCACCAAATCAGCAATCAATTCGTCATCGAGGCTCGAATACAACCGCAGACCAGACGCCTCCCAGTTGGACTCAATCGCCCCACCGAAGCGCGTCCAAAACTCCTCGTCCTCGATAACCACAAGACTGGCGAACTCGTAATTCCCGCTCACCAGGTTGAACCCGAACCCGGTGCATTCCATCCGCATCCTGCTCGGATCATCACGCAGCCACCTCATCGGCGCAGACCACCGGCCAGGGTGCATCGGCGAAGCCGCACGACCCTCCCCCACCGTGGTGTCCACCTCGTCGCGGCCGAACAGCTCCTCCTCCAGCTCACGGAGCAGCGTGGCACTGACCCGAGCGTCCGCACGCACATCGGTCAACGGCTGGTGGAAGCCCTTCGGCACGACAGCAAGCCGCCCGGACGTGTTGAGCACATGCCCCGACCGCTCCTGCACCAGCAGCGCGTAGTCCGGCGCTCCCCGGTACGGATCACGCGGTCGAGCGATCGCACACAGCGCCAGCACACCACCCGCGCACACCCGGCCCGGTAGGTCGAGCACGGCGTCGAGATTCGGCAAGAACTCGCTCCGAAGCGGCAGGGCATCCGGGCCCGCGCCAGAGACCACCGCGTCAACCAGCTCGCCTTCGAGCAGGTCCGCCGTCAACGCGTACTCGGCGAAGTCCACCAACCCCACAGTGCCCTCGATGGCCGAGTCGACGTCTACTCGCAACAGCCGGTAGAGCGGCAGGTTCATGACTCGTACGTCCAACGTGGCCCACTCAGCGAGCCGTGCCACGGCCGCCTCCGCCGCCGCTTCACTCAAGCCAGCGCGCGGGCCGTCACGACGGCCGGCAAGCACCAGGCGGTCGTTCTCCGCCGTCAACGAAGCGGGCTGATCAAGCCACTCGTGACGAGCAAGGATGCTGGTCCTGACGTCTTCGCCACCACAACGCACGCGGTACATGTCGTACTCCGCGACTCCACGGCGGTAGTACGCACGCAGCGCCCGAACGATCTGCTCCCGGCTCGCCCTCGTGCGCCGATACCGCCAGTCGACCAGCGCGCCCGCCTCGAACGTGGCGAGCTTGGCGTGAACCTTCGCCCGACTCTCCCCCGGCGCCCACCCGGCCCGCTCGTCCAACCAATCCGCCATGCCGGCCAAATCGGCGTTGCCACGCATGTCCAGCTTGCCGACCCTGTTGCCCGCAGAGCCAGCGGCCGAAGGCTCCGCCAACAGGTCATGGATGCTGGTCCGGAAGATCTTCTCCAACAGCCGAGCAGTCACCGGCCGCACCGGACCGAGCGGCTGACCGGACGACCTCCGCCCCGCAGCCAACCTGTGAAGGTGGCGCAAGCTGATCGTGCCGGGTTCTCCAGCCTCCCGTGCGAAGACCTCGACGTACTCGGCGAACTCCTCCAGCGTCTGCTGTCGGTCCCAGATCTTCTGCTCAAGCACCGTGCGCGCCGTCCGCATGACCACCTCTTATCGGCTGATTCTGCGCTGACAAGCCGTTGATTTCAGTGTGTCACGACGCAGCAGTCACCCGTCCCGAGGCCCGTTCCACCCAACCAACCCGTCCCGACCGACGGGACACCAAGCACATCAGCACTGACCAGCGAAAACGCGCCGTAGTGACGTTTGGGACGGGACACATCAACCCGTCCCAAACGCACGAAACGGCCGTGCGCGACGCCATCCGAATGGATGGTTCGCACACGGCCGTCCCGTCCCACGGGTGTCGGGAGGCGT
Source organism: Saccharothrix sp. DSM 118769 (assembly GCF_052936295.1). Classification (NCBI taxonomy): domain Bacteria; kingdom Bacillati; phylum Actinomycetota; class Actinomycetes; order Pseudonocardiales; family Pseudonocardiaceae; genus Saccharothrix; species Saccharothrix sp. DSM 118769. Next base: position 6,298,481 of record NZ_CP193627.1, read on the forward strand.
CCGGCACCTATGCCCAACCGTCAGGACGCAGTCAACGACGGTTGGAGGTTTCCAGCGCCAACAGCCGCGCCAGCTCCCGGCCGCTCAGCAACCCGTCACTCTCGACCGGCGACACGAGCCACCGCGTCTCGTACCCCTCAACCACAGCCGGCGGCAGCGGCAGCAACCCATCCGCGGGGAAGACCAGCTTCTCGTTCAACCCTTCGGCCGACGATACGACGAACACCGCCGACTCGATCATCACGCCGAACATCGGTACCGGAAGCATCACCACCGGCGTCGGCGCAGTCCTGAACGCCTCCGACTCGATCACCCGCCGCGCTGGCTCCAGCTCCACGACGAGCGCGGTCATCAGCGTCCCAAGGACAGCCAACGTCGACCGCGTGACGCCCTCCCCCACCACCGGCCACAGACGCCGGACCTCCTCCGGGTCCAGCGTCGCCAACGCCGGAGATGACAGGGCGAGCGCATCGGACTCGGCGTTCGTCACGGGATCGACGTAGGTGTCATCGATCCACAGCGCACCCGGAACCACCGGCCACCCCCGCTCGACGCACTCCAGCGCGGTCTCCAGCCCGTTACTCCCCACCTTCGCCGCCAACCCAGAAGATACGGGGAATCGCACGCCCACCGGCCCGGTAGAAGATCAGCGCGTTCTCCGCCGACTGAAGACCCATACGCGCCCCGCCGTGCACCCCGACCACCTCCACGCCCGTCTTGGTGGTCATCCCCCACGCCACGATCTGCAAGTCCTCCGGAGGCCCGAACGTCTCCTGCACCATCGCGAACACACGCGGAGCCTGATCGTCCACGAACTCCTGAACCTCACCGACGACCTTCGGATCATCGAACAGCGAGACGGGCCTCTCCCCACCCTCTCCCTGCTCGCCGTCACTCACCAGCGTCACCATCATGACTGCCTTCCCTCTGCTCCTCACGGATCAGGCGCACCTCATCCCGCGCCCAAACCGCCGCCTGTGCGTTCTCCTGGCACTGCCGCACGTACTGCCTACCGACGGCAACGAGGTAGAGCAGAGGGATCACGAGCCATACCAAGAACAGCGCCATGCCGCCGAGATCACTCGCCAACTCACTCCACACCACAACCATCACCACCTCAGACGATCCGTTGACCAGGAGTTTGGCCAGCGGTCCCGCCGAGATGAATGACCTATCTCTGACCTACCAAGACATACGCGGTCACTGAGAGGAATCAGCACCATCGGACGTTATCGGCGACCAGCCGGTATGTCGCAGTTCGACTGGCCGTGCCGCGTCGACGTACAAAATCAGCTCACGGCAGAGCAGATAGCACCGATCTAGCGCATTCCAATCAAGATCAATTCTGTCGCCGACCACCGAGACTCCAATAGCACGAATCTTGTCACGGTCTTTTGAGTTCCGCTGTCGCATGGTAAGAGAACCAAGACCATGCGCAATGGCGTTGCGCACATCTATCGCAGCGTCGAATTCAGACCAACGACCAAAGGACTGAATATCGATAGAATGATACCGAGACAAACTACTTTTTCTTTCATCCCAAGTACTAGTCGCGCGAAGTTCCATGTCGGTGACCAGTTGCCTGATAACCGAACTATGACTTTTGATAGTTTCTCGCCAGATTTGCCCACCAAGTGAGTCTAGGTATGACTCAACCACGCCTACGTATCTAAGGTATGTCGATGCAAGCTTCGTTTGATCATGATCGAACGCACCGAGTGATCCCGCGACCTGGATTCGACCAACAATGACGTCGTCTTGCTCTGTCGACCGATAGACAGCGCGGTTCTCAGCAAGAAGGGCCAAAGCTTCTTCGGCCAGCTCCAAATTATACCTAGACATCTGCCGTCCGACCAGCAATAGATGCGTACAGAGGCGAGGACGCTTTAAAAGCAGCTAGGCGCTTCTTTGCCCCCTCACCCTCTTCGCCTTCTACTTGACAGCAACTCATCAGTGATTCTATGTACCAGGGCTTCAGCACATCTGGAGCCGATTCAAATCCGTCGACTACATCGCTCGCTGCCAAGCGTCCTGCGCCTGCCAGCGTTCGTGTTGCGTAGGCAACTGTAGTAGAGGATGACGATTCAAATCGAAGGCGGCTAACCCAAGTGATCCTACGAGGCAGGTCGGCATGTGAACCCTTAAGTAGATCCAGGTCTTGCATCAGTTGCAGGAACCATTGCCGCTGCCACTCATTCATTGAAAGGTCCGTAGCGGAATCGACCACCTTGGCAACTTCCTCAGGAGCATCTTTGTAGGCCGCTGTGAGATAACGGCATACAGTAGGCGTTATCGCCGGAATGTAGGGGAGTATCTTGCCAACATCTTTCACCACTGTGGAGTCTCCTGCCACAGCAAGGCTCCCGATAGCGCGACGAAGTGTGCGCATACCGGCTGAATCGATACTACGCAGCTTTATGCCTTCCCCCTCTTGTCCGGTCGCGGTACGCTGAACAATCAGTCGAGCACTCTCCGGATTTTCGGAAAAATCTTCAATATATTCACTGACGGCCGTTTCAATCTCGTCCAAGTCTACCGCACCTTGGCGTTCATGTTCGACCAGGCCAACATTGTCAAAGACGTATTTCACAAAGCCATGAGTCAAAGTTTTGTATTCGCTTGTCACCAAGCCAACAGCCCTCGCCGAAGCATCCAACTTCTCAATCGATTGCAGAGCTTCGCCGTAGGACCGGCACGCTATCCGGAAGTCATCGTTATACCGCCAAACCGGCAGACCGTGACGTATCAGATCCCGCTCAACACGTTCGATATAAACTTCCGACAGAAAGTCAGATGGATCAAGGAGTTGCGGAATCCCGAACGTTCTACCTTGGACCTCTTGTAGCAGTTCAATCAAATGTTCGATCGCATCGAAGTCCCCTCCTCGCACCCTCAGTTCACGTGCAAGAATATTGTGATCGACATACTGATAGAAGGCGGCAATATCGGCAGATACAACATACTCGATTTCGGAGTCATTCAGAAAGAACAGATTCAGCACGGAATCTTCGGTAGCGGGCCGCCGCTTTGTCGCGGCATATGAAATTGGCCCGTTCACAAATTTCAAATACGCATTTCCTGATCGATCGAAGACGAATCCATCACCTACTGCCAGCTTCGTCAACGCCCGGTAGACGATACGTTCAACTACCCCCCAAACCGCCACGGGCCTCGTACCGTGCAATTTACGAACCGAGGTAATCTCTTGGGGTGCCGGTTTGAAGCCGCCCCTTAGCTGCGAAGTGATCGATTTTACTAGCCGCCCGGAATTCTTCGTAATATTAATCCAGTTCACTTCACGAGGCAGCATATTGCGCTCAGTTGCAGCTTCCTCCTGTATTGCTTCACTCAGTTTTAGCCGACTAACGATTTTTTCCGGTATAGCTTTCATGTCAACCTCTTTCATCACCCATTTGGTCAACCCAGCGGCTCATTGCTAGGTGCATTTCCAGATTCACACCTCTCGTTAGTCCGTACGGTATATCATCTCCACGAGGTTCGGCACTACCCTTCGACAGGTGCCATCTTATGCGCATCTGGAGTCGCGCGCACCATCAGCAGTCGCCCAGGGTTGTCTAGGTCAGAAATTCTGATCTTCCATCTGCAAACTATCGACCCAATGCCCTCCCATAAGAACTGCTTCTGTGTCACGATGCGCTCCGCGCCTAAGCGGAGCACTCCGAGTTCGATCCAGTTTTTTATAGATGACATCAATACATAAACACCATTCCAAATGATACCTCAATGGCGCGGGCCATCAATTCCGAGATAAAGTCGGTCAGTTTCGCGCAACTGGAAACGTGTGGATAGTGCGCAAGTCGCTCTCGGACACAGAATTACCCCACGGAAACGCTTTGAAGACTATCAAAGCGTTTCCGTGGGGTTTGTCGTTTCTACGGCCTCGGGGGCTGGGTGTCGAGCGGCCAGGGTCAGTTGGTCGATGTCGTAGACGATCACCTGACCATGTGCGCGAAGCTCGGCGACCAGCTCGTGCGGTGATCGGGCCGGGCGATCCTCGTCGGGATGCAGGAGTTCGGCGAGCCTGGTCAGCAGCTCGTCCTCGCGGACGTAGAGCGTCTTGGCCGCTTCTCCCCTACGCTGTTCGGGGTGGTCGCCTTGGTGGCGGCAGCGGTAGCCGGGACGGCCGTGGGCCCAGTGGGAGTCCATGCGGCGTCCGCAGGGGCGGCAGCGGAGGTCTCCGGCGAGCCGGTAGGTGCGGGTGGTGCCGTCCTGGGTGGGACGGGCTGTGCGCAGGCGCTGGACTGAGACGAAGGCGTGCTCGCCGACCAGCGCGGCGTGCGCGGGAGCGTTCGAGAGCACCCAGTTCTTCTTGGCGGCGGTACGGCGCCCTGGTCGCCCGCGGCGCCGTTCGGTCGGGGTGGTGTTGTCGCGTTCGGCGGTCTGGCGGCCCCAGACCTGCCAGCCGGTGTAGCGGGGGTTGTTCAGGATCGTCGCCACGGTCTGCACCGTCCAGAGCCCGCGGATACGGTGCCGGTTGCGGTCGGCGTCGTGCTCGGCCGGGCAGGGCACCTTCTTGTCGTTGAGCGCCGCCACGATCGACTCCAGGCTGACCCCGCCGAGGCGTTGGGCGAACATCCACCGCACGTGCGGCGCGGCCACCGGATCCGGCTCCAACCGCCGCAGCCGACGACCCGCTTGGGCGTGGGAAGGAATCGGGTGGGGTCCGGCGTCGACGAACCGGTAGCCGTAGGGCGCCCGGCCGCCGAGGTAGCGGCCCTGGTCGCGAGTCTGGACCGTCATCGCCGCCCGCGCCCGGTACTTGGCCCGCCGGATCTCGTGCAACGACCTTGCGGCGAGGATCGTCATCAGCGCCTTGTGCTCCGGGGTGTCCGGATCGACCGGGCCTGCGGCCTCGGGCAGCCACACCCGGACTCCGTAACGCCGGAACAACGGCAGCAGCCGCGCCAGTTCCTCACCGGCGAACGCACGCTCGTACTCCCCCACCACGATCGCGTCGAACCCCCGGTCCGGGTCGCGCAACGCCCGCAGCAGCGCCGCGGCCTCCGGGCGGTCCCGCCACGGCACACTGCGCGACTTCCCGACGTCGAAGTAGTGCGCCACGATCGTGCCGTGGCCAGCCGTCAACTCCTCGGCCGACTCACGCTGCCACGCCGCCGACGTCACCGGGTCCTGGTGCTCGGAGGTGGAGGTGCGACCGTAGAACGCGAACCGCACCCCGCCCGCCGCGCATACCGACTGCCGCTCCGAACGCGCCTGATCAGGCAGCCCCATCCACTCGATGAGCACATCACGACCCGACCGCACGACACCCGCCTCGACGACCACGCCACCCTCAACCCCGTCACACACGACCGCGAGCAGAACCGACGCGGCCGACGATCACTTCATGATCAACTATAGGTGGGCGGATCTTCGATCGGGCACGACCCCACAACGTGATGGGATCCTGGCGGCTCGCAGAGTCCGACAGAAGCGGTCACGAGGCCACCCGGCAGCGTTGGCGACCTCGCTCCCCACGTCGGGGCAGCCACAGTGGACGCGACGCCCGCGCCACAAGCGGCTACAGGGCGTCGAATCCCCCTGGGCGGCTACGTCACGCAGAGCGCCGTCACCGAGGACTTCGTCGCCGCCATCCCCGACGGCCTCGGCTGGTCGAGGCCGCGGACAGCGCTCCGTCAGCCGAGCAGGCCGAACTCCGCCAGGATCGCCGGCCACTTGCGCAACAGCGCCTCCAACTCGGCCGAGGACCAGATCGTGATGTCCGGCCGCCGGGCTTCCCGGTTGTGCTGCTCGACCCAACGGACCGCGTCCTGGGTGAAAGAACCCGTGGTGGCGACGATCAGTCCCCGGATGGGCTCACCCTCCCAGAGCGGCAGCTTCGCGTGCACCAGGTCGGCGATATCGGAGGAGTTGATCCCGCGCCCGGGCCAGTGCTTGGCCTGGACGATGACCCGTTCCAGACGCTCGGCCGCCAGGCCGTCGGACACGCGCCGAAACGCCTCGATGTCACGGCCGGCGTCCGCTGCGTTGACGTTCATGGGCCGGTTGATGTTGGTGTACGTGCCGGCATGCTCCAGCAGGCGGGCAAGCAGCCGCTCGAACCCGTCGGCGTCGACCCGCTCCCAGTGCACCACGGACGGCACCGACGAGGCCGTGGCACCGGCCAACACCGCAAGGTCGTCGACCTCCACCGGCACCGGTGCCTCGTCACCGTAGAGGGCCAATTCGACGTGCGGCCGAAACGCCGGCCAGTCGAACACCGCGATGTCGCGCAGGTCGTGCGGCTCGCCGAAACGCAGATGACGGTGCAGGTCATGCTGACGAGGACCTCCTGTCAGCGCCTCGCCCAGCAGGCGCTCGATCTCTGCGACCACCACCCGCAGGGTGTCGACAACCGGAGCCGTCTCGACCTCCGTCAGCAAGGTCTCCGGGTCCGTGGGCACCGGCTCGAGCAGGCCGTCGACCTCCCGCACGAGGTCGGCGGCACGCTTGCGCACCAGGCGTTGGCGGGCGCGGGCGAGTCGCTGCCGGTACCGGGCCGCCTCGGTGCCCGGCGCGGCCACCTGCGCCTCGAAAGCGTGCAAGCCCAGGGGCTCGTCGATCTCCAGGTAGTCCACACGTGCCTGCCCGATCGCCCCGTAGTCGACGACTTCAACCTCCAGGCGCCAACCGTCGATGGCCGGCAGGCTCGCCGCGATGTCCTTCCACGACTGCGCCAACTCGCCGTACAGGACCTCGTCGTCACTACCGCCGGCGAGGAACGGCCCCTCGGGCACAAGATCCCGCATCCGCTGCCATACACGATCCAGCTTGTCCAGGTTGAGCGCCACCCGGTCGTAGACCTCCAGCGCGGCGGAAAGATCCATCCCACGATTCTCGCAGGCCAGCCGATCATCGGAGGGCTACGACATGCCGCCGCGCAGGTCCACTCCCGCGGCTCCGCACACGACCACCAGTCCCGAGGCGCGCAGACGAGCTGGAAGCGAGCCCACCGCGACGCCCGAGTCCGCCGCCCGAGTCCGCAAGCCCGGCCAGCTCGCCCAATAGGTGGTCCTCGCGGCGATACAGCGGCCTGAGTACCTGTGGGACAGCCCCGCGCCGGGCGTGTTCCTCGTGGACGCCGCACTGCTGGCCGGAATGTGGATTGTGCCGCCCGACGCGGCGGGATGGACGATGCTGCCCGGCCTCGGGCTGCTGGCCGGGAATCTCGACGGCCAGGGGCTGCACTGCGTGTGGCGGCGCGTGCAGCCGGGCTACGCGCGGTTCCAAGACGAAGAGCGCGCGGCGCTGCACCGCTGGCTACGCCACGGCGGCAGCCGGGCGTAGCTGCCGGGCGGCGGAGTGGTGTCAGCCGCGGGCGCGCGGATGAAAGGGCAGCACCTCGGCCAGTGGGCCCGGCTCGGCCGGGTGGCAGTTGCAGGCAACGTTGTCGAGCACGCCGCCAGCCAGTCCCAGACCGGGGTCAGGGAGGTGCCAGCCCGTGTGGGACTCACGCACCGAAGTAGGTGAACGGAGCCCACAGGGTCGCTGGAGCGCCGTGGTCACGTGCTCGCTCGATCGCCGAGCCGAGAGCCTTGGTCCCCGTCATCGTGGCCAGACCTTCATGGAAACGGGTCATCAGCCGCACAGTCCTCGGTGTGTCGGGCACCGGCCACAGTGCGGCGACGACCGACCGGGCGCCGCAGGCGAGCAGTACCGCGGGGAATCCCAGTTGTTCCCCCGGGCTCTGGGTGCCGATTCCGGCGAGATCGCACGCGGACAACACGATCAGGGACCCGGGCTGAAGGTCTTCGGCGAGCATGGTGCCGACGGGTAGGGTGCCGCCGAGCAGGAGCGCGGATTCCAGCGGCTTGGCCGGGCTGATCATGCCGTGGCACGCGAGGTGCACGATCGCGCTCGTGCGGATCCGGTCCACCAGGTCCTGCGATGCCCGGGCGCCGGTGTCGAAGGCCTGCCGGGTTGCCGACCGCAGCCGTTCTTCGTTCCCAGGGCCGGCAACGGTTCCGATGATCGTGGGCGGCACGCCGTGGACGTCCGCGACCGCCTTGGCCTCGTCCACGACGTAGGGCAGTTCGTCGTCGCCGGAGGAGGGGTCGGCTGCCACGAGGATGGTTCCGGATGCGACGGGGTGTTCGGCGGCGAGCACCAGAGACCGCGCGGATGGCGCGATCGTGAGGTCGAGCGTCGCGCACACTGGCCGGTCGTCGATCAGTGCCGTGTAGAGCGGGAGCTGGGCGGCCTCGCCCAGCGGCACGACCACGAAGGGCTGCTCCCGCAGGTCGGGCCAGCGGTCCAACAGCGGCTGCCACACCGTCCGGCCCAGCCATTCCAGCAACTGCTCGATGTGCTGGGACAGCACGAGGCCGGTGATCCGCCGTTCGCGCCGGTCCGTGGCCACGGCGTGCAGTTCGCTGACCTTGCGCTCGATCGTCTTGATGTCCGCGTCGGGCAGTGTGATGCTGGTGGCGAGGCGGGTCTGCGGGTCGTTGAGTGCTGCGGCGTCGAACCGGATTGCGACCCCGTCGTGTACGCCACCGCCCAGGTAGACCAGCGAGCGGCCGGTGGCCCGCATCGCCTCCAGTGTGATGCCCGTACCGGCGGCCAGTGCGACTCGGGCACCGCCGGTCCGGTTGTGGTCGATGCGCTGGAAGTCAGCCAGGATCTGCTGGGAGTAGAACGCATCCAGCTCGCCGGGTTCACCGCCGAACGTCAGCGTGCGCCGGGCGGCGGAGATTTGCTCGCGCAGCGTCTCCTGCACCTGCCCCTGTGCCGAGGCCGGTTGCCCGGTGGCCAGGGCGGTCGCCGACCGGAGGAGCATCCGGTCGTCCAACCGGATCGAGGTGAGCTGCTCGGCGATCGCGCCCGCGGCCGCAGGCAGGCTGGCGTGGTGAGCGGCGTAGGCGATCATCTCGGCGTTGCGGAACAGGTCCCGCGCGAACGCCTCGAGCAGGCCCGGGCGTGGCTGGATCTCGTTGTCGAGGTCCAGCTTGGAGATCGCGGAGGCCATCACCCAGCCGGTGGCCACCACCCGGTGCCAGTTGCGGGCGCCCAGATCTGGGACCAGCAGGATCTTCGCGGTCGCCAGGGCGACCACGGCTGCCCGGAAGTCGTCGACGATCCGCGGTGCGCAGTCCTTGATCAGTTGCCAGGCCAGCTCCTGCACTCGGGGCCAGCGGTTGGGGCCGCCGGGATTGGCGTGCGCGTGCCGGGCCAGATCCCTGATCTCGAGATAGCGGTCGTCTAGGCTCTTGCGCTGGCCGAACAACCCCATGGTGTGCCCTCGTCTCCACGCGCCGGCAGGTACGGTGGTCCATCGTGACGACGGACGCCCTGTTACACGGTGAGAACGCCGACGACCTGCGCGAGCTGCGCACCCGCGTCAGGCGGAGCCGGTTGACCGTCGAGGAATGGGCCGAAGTCGCCACCACTCTGGTCACCCTCCGCGACGCCCTCCGCCGGGGGACGGCCCGCGAGGTGCTGAGGGCCATGGGTGTCTTCGACGATCTGGTCGGTGTGCGGGTGCGGGCCGAGCCCGGCGCCCTGCCGGTCGACGGACCGCCGGACGAGGTCGTGCACCTGGTGCACGAGGTGGAGCTGGCGACAGACGCACGGCTCGCCGGTTTGCCCGCCGATGATCAGTAGACCCGCGTTGCTGCTCTACGCCTTCGCGTCCCTCGACGGTGGTCGGGTCATGGCCGAACAGGGCTGGCAGCAGCTCGATCAGGTGTGGCGAGCGTGCCGGGAGGCCGGCTCGATGACCGCGCCGCTGTTGAGCGTGGACGCGCCGGAGCAGCTGCCTGCGGTGCCCACGGGAAGCGGTCCCTTCCGGATCGTCGCCTCCGCGGCTCGGGCTACTGCCGGCCGTATCCGATCGATGTTCGTCTTCGCTGAGCACGGCACCGCGGGTCTGGTGGCAGCCATCTCCGCGGACGACGACGGTGAACGAGCCTGGGCCGACCTGATCGAGCAGTGGCACGCCGTTGCCCGGCCCGACGCCGAGCGCAACGGAATCGGGCGCGTCACGGTGCTGCTCGGCCTGTCTCCTGACAGCTCAGCCCTGGACGACCTCGCCACGGTGGGTAACCGGCTGGCGCGCAAGCTGGGCGTGCACGCGGACCTGCCGCTGGCCGACCCAGGCCCCGCGGGGGCGTTGCTGTGGGAGCTTCGCCCCTCGTTCGAGACCGCTGATCGCCACCGCACCCTCGTCATCGCCGCACCGGAACACGCTGAGGACACCGTCGACGAATGGATCTGGACGGCCGACGGCCACCAGGGCCTGGTACCGCTTGTCCGGTATTGCCTCAACATCTACCGAGCCGGTCACCAACGCCGTGTCCACGAAGCACAGACACCACTGCCCGACCTCGTGGCCGACACCGACACCGCCGTCACAGGCCTCGCCTCTCAACTGGCCAGTGTCGGCAGCCCGTCCGCTGCCCCGGCCACGGTGCTCGCCACGGACGACCTCGTCCAGCAGGTCCAGCTCGCCACCACGAAACTGCTGTGGCGCCAGACAAAGATCCGGGAGATGGCGACGACCACCCGGGCGCTGCACGTGAACGCCCGCCGCAACCGGCCCGCCCCCAGCCCGATCCCCGGCGGCATGTTCGCCCGTGACGACACCGACTTGGCGTGGTTCGTCGACCAGCTCGACCGCGAAGCCACCTACCTCGATGCCCTGATCCAACGAGCGACCACCGTCAACGCCACGGCGGCCAACGTCACCAGCGCCGTGACGACCCGACGGCGCGACCGGATCACCCTGCTGCAAACGTCATTCCTGGGCGCCCTGCTGATGGCACTCGCCGCCATCCAGTCCTTCCAGTACACGACGTCGCTGAACCCGGCCCTCAAAGGCCCCGTGATCGGTGCGCTCGCCGCGGCCGCGTTCGGGCTCCCGGTGCTCGTAGCCCGGTGGAGCGGTCTCGTTCCACGGACAGAGGCATACCGGTGGCTCGACCTCGTCGCCGCAACGTGCTTCGGCGCAGCGCTCGGCTGGCTCGTCAGCAGCATCGTCTGGATGGCAGCGGCGGAGCGCCTCGCTCCCCCGGTCGTCACCGGTTGCGCGGTCGCCCTCGGAGCACTCCTCGTCCTGACACCCACGTGGCTGATCAGCCGGCGCCGGATGTGGTCGGGTGTGCGGTGGCGCCCAGGACGTGAATCCGGCGGCTGGCGTGTTCGATGACCGCGAGCACGTACAGGCGGGCACCGCTCAAGGTGGAGGTCTCAACGAAGTCGCACGCCGGCACAGCGCCAGCCTGCGAGCGGAGGAATGCCGACCAGGTGGCGAAGGTGCGCTCGGCCGCCGGATCGACTCCGGCGTCCTTGAGGATCTGCCAGACGGTGGACGCGGCCACCTTGATGCCGAGTACGAGCAGTTCGCCGTGGATGCGGCGGTTGGGATTCTCACTTGCCAGGCGCAGCACCAGGAGCCGGATCGACCGTACGGTCCGTGGTCGGACGGGACGCTTGGGGCGGGACTTAGGCCGCGTGGCGGTGTGCGAGAAATCCCGGTGCCAGCGCAGCACCGTCTCCGGACGTATCCGCAGCCTGAACCGACGGAGCGCCTCCGTCGGGAGTCGGTGCAACAGCGCCGCGAGGAACGCCCGGTCGCCTGGGGAGAACCGCGGTCGGGTCTTGCCCAGTTGGCGTTCCAAGACCGTGATCTGATGGCGCAGCACCAGGATCTCCGCATCCTTGTCCCGATCGCTCGCGGGCAGCAGCCGCAGTAGCGCGAACGCATTGGTCACGCCAGCTAAGCCAGTCGGAGCAGCATCACCGGCCATCATGCCGTGCTGATCGACAACAGCGCGGAATCAGGACCGCTTCCGCGCACCGTCTCTGCAGCCCCGCTACCTGCACGGATGAGGTTATCGACAGCCACAAGGCCGCGATCTGGTCGGCCACCTCGAGCAGCTCGAAGTTCTTGCTTGACAACGCCGTGAGGCGACGCTTCCCGTGAAGAGGATATCGGGGACGGCCTGACCTGATCTCTGGCGTTGCACGCGCCGTCCCTACTTCACGGTTGAGTGGATGATGAAGCCCACTTCATCCGCAGCGGCGCTACTGCACTGGAGTGAATTTTCGCTCGATTGGAGTAACAGAGAACAAATCCGTGACGTTGCCGGCCTATCGTCACCACCTCTTGAAGTGACGGAGCCAGCGGGAGGCGCTGTGGGACCGAAGCGTTGCGATTGGCGAATTAAGGACAAGCGTCAGACACTATTCGAGGCATGTCTCCTCTAAACGTGTCTTTTTCGGACTGTCTGCCAACGGTGAAACGAATCGAGAATTCCTTAGTTTCAACGTCGCTGGGCGTGCCTACATTCGAGTGTACACCGGTGATCTAAACGCAATGCGATCTGGCCGAGAGGAGCGGGACTTGGAACCGGAGAAGTCTCTCGCCGAAGCGCCACGACGAATTATCTTCATTGGAGGCGTGCACGGTCGTACTGGTACGAGCGTGGTTAAACGATTGCTGTGTGGCCACCCAGATGTCAGTGCCGTCGCCGGCGGCGAGACGCGGATGCTCGAGGCAATTTGCGAACTTTGGCCGACGCTGGCAATTAATGTCGCATATACCCCGAGTGCAGCGATGAGCGGACTCGCCGCCTTTACGGCCCACGTGCACAACATGCTCGGGGACACTCCCGAGCTGAGGGGAGCAATCGACAGGCTCGCCGACCAACTCGGCGTGCGTTACCTACGCCTGCCCGGCCGGCAACGTCTGCCTATGCCAGCGCCTCAGGATGAGGGGTCGCTGACCGAAGCACTCGGGGCTTTCATCGTCGAAGCGTTTAGCGCTGCTGCTCTTGACCCAACTAGGCCAGTCCTGTGCGAGAAGACTCCCAGCAACGCTCTCTATCTTCGCCGATTGTGCCGTCTATTGCCTGGAGCTCGCATTGTGGTGATGGTCCGGGCTCCGTTGGCCGTGGCGCTATCGCACACGCAACGAGACTGGGGTCCGCCTGACCCGGCCGAGGCTGTCGCATATACCGCCGCGTATTTTAAGCGGTGGCGGCTCATGGACGTACAAGAGGAGCGCTGCCTGCTGGTGAGACAGGAAGACCTGGTTATCGACCCCGATCGGACCTTCTCGCTGATGTTAGATCACCTCCGTCTGCGCAAGGATGACGAGCTTCTGCGTCACGCGCGCAGCCAACTGCGGCCAAGTGTGGACCGCCGTTCACGGTTCGCGATATCGGAGTTGGCGGTTCTGAAGGCACGGCTAGGCGACGAACTCGATGCATTTGGGTACGAAAGCTGAAACCGGGGCAGGCGATGAGCAGTGAGATCTCAGCGTTCTTGCAGGCCAAATGGGAAACCGAGGCGGACGAGAGGGAGCGGGCGTATGTTCCACTTGTAAGGCCCTACTTGCCTCCTCTGGACAAACTTCTACCGCTGTTAACTGAGATCTGGGCTTGCGGTCGGATCACCAACAATGGCCCGCTTCAGCAGAGGTTAGAGGCGGCTCTACAAGACCGCCTCGGCTGGCGCAACGTCGTGGCCACAGCAAATGGCACGCTTGCTTTGCAATTGGCCTGCCGGTCGCTCGATCTCGACGGCGAGGTGATCGTTCCTGCCTTCACCTTCCCAGCGACTCTGCAAGCATTGATGTGGAACTCTCTGGTACCCGTTCTCGTAGATGTGGAGCCGGACTACTTGACCATCGCTCCCGACGCAGTGGAGGCCGCCATCACACCGCGGACAGTTGCCATACTCGCTGTACACACTTTCGGGCAACCTGCTGACGTCCTGGCTCTGCAGAAAGTCGCCGACCGGCACAGTCTTGCGCTGGTATATGACGCGGCTCCCGCAGCTGGCGTCCGTGTCCATAACCAGCCTGTTACTGCATTCGGCGACGTGTCCGTCGTCAGCTTTCATGCCACCAAGGTGATGCACACTGTAGAGGGCGGCGCGGTTACGACCCCTCACGAATCGGTAGCCAACGCGGTGCGGCGATTGCGAAACTTTGGCCTTGGTGGCGGTCGAGAGGCGCTCGCGCTAGGTACGAACGCCAAGCTGAACGAACTCGAGGCGGCGGTGGGCTTGTTGGTGCTGGACGCGTTGGATACTGAGATCGCTAATCGTGCAGTTGCTATGAACGCCTATATCGAAATGCTTGCGGATATTCCTGGCGTACGAGTTTTGAGTGCAGCCGCAGATGTGCAGCCCAATAATGCATACGCAGTCGTCCGACTACGAACAGGTGTACAGGCAAGGGCTGATGAAGTGCATCGCCGACTTCAGGTTGCCCGAATCGACAGTCGACGCTATTTCAACCACTGCTATCAACTCGCCGATGTACTGCGGCGCGATGAAACCGCTGTTGCTGATGCGGCCGCGGAAGACGTGTTGTGCCTCCCGCTTTGGGGTGACATCCCCCTTGCGACTTTGCGGCGCATAAGCGACGTCATCGAGGAGGTCATGGCATGACCGAGCGCAGCCGCGGTGAGGTATGGGTGCAAAATCCGCCCTGTGCGATGCTGTTAGAGAGAGTTGCCGCTGGTGCCGGCGTGGCTATGGCGAAGCGCACCCATGGAGTTTGGGATCATCTGAGCCTGCTTACAACCGGCGGTTGGCGGGCCGACAGTTGGCGCCGTTGCGACCAGATGATCTTTAAGCAGGTTCGAGAGTTCGAGCCCTCAATCAAGGGCGAACGCCGGGAGTACATGCGCTACCTCAACGAACTCCTCGACGATGTGGTCAATCCCCCTCGAGATCCCCGCTGGCTGGAGACAATCAGTCTGGATCTGGACTACCTCACAAAGAAGCTCTACAAACCAGCTTTCAGACTTCGAACGAGAGTTGACCCTCGACTGCTTGCCTACTGGCAATGGCAGTATTCCTATGCAGACCTTATCGGGGCGTACGGCCTGGCGACCCGCGAGTTCCATTTTGCACAGATGCTCACGCAGGGAGTGATATCGCTTTCAATACTGGAACTCCCGGATATCGCGCGCAGCTGCCACGTCATTGTGGTTGGCCCAGAGAAGACTCGGGATCTCGCGTCGCGATGGCGATTAGATGACGGCCACTTCTCATTTATCCCAGCGCCTGATTGGCCCTCGCGGCGTCCTGACGGCAACCTGTTCAGCGACCCTGTGCTGCCAGCTCTGCAGACTTTCCGGATCCGCCACGAACTACTTGCGGAGCTAAAGTCGATTAAAAGTGCCCGACCACTGCTCTATCTGTTTGAACTAGGCACTTGCGCACAATGGCTCATCGCCCGACTATTCCGAGACCGGCCGAGCGCCTCCTATCTCGATCTAGGCCGGACACTGGAGTTGTGGTTCCCCGATTCTGCATGGCCTTTGAAGAAGCCTGTTTCTGCGTTCTACCGGCGTGCAGCCCGCGCTTACTACGGTGATCGCCGCTACACGAGCCTGGTGGCCGCATCATGAACGATGCGAGGACGATCGTATTGACGAGCGCGACGAGCGGGGTGGGCGCCGCAGTGCTGCAAGCGGCCGCACTCAGTCGGAACGCCTACCGGATCACGGGGATGAGTTCGGTCCCCGCAGATATACCGATGGGTGTTACCGCCTTAGCATGCCCTCCGACCGCACACCGCGTGGCCTTCCAGACGCGAGTTCTGGAGCTGGTGGAAACGGTTGGCCAATGCCTGCTGGTACCTGGCAGAGACGAGGACGCCGTCGCGCTATTGGAAATCGCCCTGGCGTTGTCTGAACGTGGGGCGACGCTGACCAGCGGACCGGGAAGCGTGATCTCGGCCGCCTATGACAAAGCAGCTACTGTGCGTATGTTTGGTGCCATAGGACTGCCGTTTGCTGGAACTTCGGACGACATTGAAGGTGCTGCGAAGTTGGCTAGCCGATTCGGCTGGCCACTGATAATCAAGCCTCGACATGGAAACTCATCGCGCGGTGTCCGACTAGCGCGAAACGAAAGCGGATTGCGTGCCTGTTTTCGTCCGGACGTGGACATTGCTCAGGAGTTCCTTCAGGTGGGCTCGCGGGACCAACGTAGCTGGGACGGCCAATTCCCTGGGGGGCAAGATGGCGAGTATTCCCTGCAACTCCTCTTGGATAGACGAGGACAAAAGATCGGCCACTTCTGTAGTCGCAATACGCTGGCAGCGGGCGTTCCCCGCCTTGTGGAAACTGTAGCCGACACGCAGATTGACGTTCTTCTTCAACAGTTTCATCATACCTTGGGTTCGCTAGGCGCATGGGGTGTCTGGAACCTACAAGGGAGATGCTGCAATGACGGAACCATCCGCGTGTTCGAGATCAACGCGCGACCTACCGGACTTACCGGACTACGGGCCCGACTCGGATTCAATGAGTTAGACCTATTGTACGAGGCGTTGATTCTCGGTTATTCCCAGTCAGTGTTGGAATCGCCGACTGTAGGCCTACTCATCAACACGGTGTCAGGCGTTGTCGTCAACGCCGACCGCCCTGGGCCGGAGGTACTTACTTAGTGATCACGTCGACTATCGCCGTCACCGGTTCCAAGGGCTATCTCGGCAGCGCAGTCACCAAGGCATTGGCGGAGCGCAACTACGTACACGCTATCGTCGCCGAGCGCCTAGAACGTCTCCGCCCAGGCGCCCTGAATTGCCAAGCGGTTCTGCATTGCGCTGGCAGGCTTCGCGGGCACGGCGCCCAGCGGATCTGGGCCGACAACGTCACCACCACCGCCACGCTACTACGGGCCGTGCGGTCGAATACTGTGATCGTCTTGGCCTCTTCCCGCGCTGTCGACTCGGCGGTTCCAGACCAATACAGCCGCAGCAAGCAGGCTGCGGAGCAGCTGGTGGCCGCCCATCCTGGACCAACGTGCGTGCTGCGACTCACGGTATTGGCGGGCCCGTCACCTGGCGGCCTCGGACGATCGTTCTTGTCACGCATGACCGCTCATGCGATCCGCGATAGGACGATCACTGTCCCTCAGCACACCCGACCAGTCGACCTGCTCGACGTTCGAGAGGCGGCGGCCGTACTGGCAGCCGTCTCCGTTGCGCCTGACCGGCGCCGCATGACACTTCACGCAACAGCCGGTCCCGTGGATCTCTTCGGTCTCGCCGAGCTAGTGGCTGACACTGTGTACGCCGTAACACGCCAGCGAACGCAGCTTGTTCGTGCCGCGATGCCAGCCAACCATAGCCCCAGTCCAGCAAGCCCGGCCGCATGGCGAGACCTGTGTACGCGGCATGGGGTGCATCCGATACCTCTGGAGATCACCGTCCGGGACGCGGTCGAAGCGCATGTTGCAGCCCTGGAGGCAGGCCGTGTCGGACCATGACAGGCTCATACTTGTAGCCTCCGGACCAGGTCGCTGTGGCGCGGACACGGTGCTTGATGTCCTGGGGCGCCACCGGTCCGCCATTGTGTGCCAATCGCTCGGACCGCCAGTGGTTGCAGCTTTTATCCAGCTACTCATCCACGCGCCCAGCGACAATGAGGTTTGGTTGCCGCGGCGCGCGGCGCAAGCGTTCACTGATGTTTTCGAGCGGCTGGAGGCGATGGGCGAGGGTGGCCGGGTTGCGGCTATGTCCCTAGCAAGATCCGTACAGGCTCAACCGATGTACATCCCGGTGTATGGACAACTGATGCTTCCCGCAGAAATTCCCCTGCAGCAATGGAGTTCTCTTGTGCGCCAGACACTGTTCAAGGCAGCTGGCCTTGATGATGCAACCCACTTAGCTCTAAAGACTGGCCCGCACTGCGCCCCTCTTGCGCTTTCGCTGTTGCGACCGGCTGACGCCTTGATATATACAATTCGCCATCCCGCAGAGACTGTAATCGGCCTCACCGAGTCGGTGGTGGACGGCATGCGACCTGCGGAGGCTGTGCAATACGTTGAACTCCATCTACGGCAAGCTGCCCATCTCCTTGCCACTTCGGCGTTTCCGACATTGTTAGTTCGTCTCGAAGACTTGGTGACCCAGACCGAGGTATCGCTCGCACAGTTGGTTAACACAACCAAGCTGTCCAACGAGAGAGACTGGCAGCAGGCAGCGCTCGCGGCGCTACCCAACGACATTTATTGCTCCCCGCGTTGGGACCACCCGACCGTGCGGCCGTATCGCACTGAGTTGGCAGCGTTGGGTGACGCATGGGGATATGCATGAGCGTCGGTCTTCCAATCATTGCCTCAGTTGCATCCGTCGATATCGCTACTTGCGTTGCCGCCCTGCGCAAGTATGGGGTTGTAATAGTTGAGCGATGGGCGACCGGGCGCAAGCTTGAGCAGTTAATCGACGAACATAATCAGGTCTTCGCGGCAAAGATCGACACCACGCGCGAGCTGAACAATTATCGTCCAGGCACAGGGTCACGCGCGGCACGGCTGGTCACCGACCAGATCGCGGCTATTCTACCAGAGACCTTCACCTTCCTTACTGACACCACATTGCGCGGGATCGCCGGATCCTATCTTGGTCGAACTGCCACTATCAACCACGCCGCCTATCTGACTCTTGACGTCGCCCACTCCACGCCTGTGACCGAACTGCACTACGATCGAAAGCATGCCCTCAAAGCATTTTTATGCCTTACTCCCGCATGCCGGGCATATGGCGCTCCGGAGTTCGTCCCGGGCAGCCATCGCCACAGCAAGATGATCCGCGAGGCTCACCTCGGCGCCGGAATTCCGGAATCCGATCTACCCATCGAATTCGGCCACGATGGCCGGGTAGCTATCTCAATGAATAGTCCGGCAGGAAGCCTAGCCATCTTCGATACCGACTGCCTGCATAGTGGAGGTCGGGTCCTGCCAGGAAAGCTTCGTCGGGTCCTGCGCGGACACTCCCACTCCACTGACGTAAAGGCGGCGCTCAGTTCAGGGAAAGATTAGTTTGGTCATACTGTCTTGCTCGACGCAACTGGCAACTACCTATGGGAAATTAGCTGGTATACGGAGTCAACAGACTCGACTTCCGTCTGAGTGTCGGTGAAGACTCGAAGATCAGGGTGGGACGGCGTCTCGTACGGATCATCTACGCCGGTAAGACCACTAAGCTGACCCGCCCTCTGTCGGGCATATAGCCCCTTTACGTCGCGCTCAGTGCACACCGCGACGGGCGTAGCGATGTGCACCTCGAGAAACTTTATCCCCTCGCTGGCGTGAAGAAGTCGAACCTTTTCTCTACTAGCCGCATACGGGGCAATCACCGATACCAGAACCGTTACGCCGTTGCGCGCAAGCATCACCGCCAGAACACCGATGCGGCGTACGTTCTCTTCGCGGTCGACCCTACTGAACCCAAGGTCGGCGGTGAGGTCTCGGCGGATCTTGTCGCCGTCGAGCACTTCGACTCTGTGCCCCTCGGCTCGCAGACGGCTCGCAACACCGTTCGCAATTGTCGATTTTCCAGCACTTGGTAGACCAGTGAGCCACGCCGTCAATCCGGATTGCCGAACGGCGTGGTTGGACGTCTCGGCCTTTGGGTCCTTCAAATCGCTCACATACGAATCATCGTCAGAGTCGTGTACACGGTTACTGATCGACCGGGCGGGGATGGACGGTGTCGTGAGCATGTCAGCAGATCTAGAGCCGATCGGGCGTAGTAGTCCTCTAGATGTTGCGCCTCCAGCCAGTCGCATCGCGCTCGACCAAACGGACGTCGCCGTCTGCCGTGGTTGAATCCGTGCCTGATTCGTTACCCGAAGGATACGGATGTCAACGACGGAAGTTCTCGCCATCAAGGTCGACATCGATGCGGTCGCCCTGTCCTTGCTGAGATGGGAGGCGGTCGGCCTCCAGGCCCGCTTCGTCCGTGAACGGATCGGGCAGTCGGACTACTCGAACACGGTGACGGTGCCCGGCGAGCTGCGCTTCCACCCTGACGACTCGCGTGACCGGTACAACGTCACGAACCTCTTCGAGGGCGACTACCTGCCGGGCCTCATCTGGCAGTTGCGCTCGACGCGGCACGGGCCGCTCATGGGCTATCAGACCATGACCGACGCGATGAAGGCCAAGAAGCTGCGCGCTCCTTGGATGATCTCCGAGAGCATGAAGCGGTGGTACTCGACCTACGCCCACGCGCCTGCGCCGACCACCCGCGACTGCGGGCCGCGTTGTAGGACACACCGCTCATTGTCGGCCCCATGTCGGATCGGAGCTGCCAAGTGCGGTCACCCCACCGCCGAACAGCCGACGAACCGACCCGATCATCACCACCACCAGCCGCAAGCAAGCCGCCACGACCGAGCCCCTGCTCGACTACGTAGCCGATCGAGACCGCCCACGACTTCCCGCTCCCGTGAAAACGAACTGAGGTCCGGAGGTCAGCGGACGTACTGGCGCGCCACGTCCACGAACGCTCGCACCTCCGCCTCCATCGCGTCCGCGGCCTTCCGCACAGTCAGCGGCAACGTATACCGCTCGAACGTGGATGCGTCCTCCGCGATGAACCGCACCATCCCCAGCTCGCGGTCGGCCTGGCGGACGGCCCGCGCGCCGGCGGCCAGCTCGTCCGGACCGGACAGGTCGAGCAGGCCGGAGACCTGCCGGATCTCGTTGCGCGCCGTGTAATAGGTGTTCTCGACCTCGAACTCTTCGGCCATCTCCACCACGTCGGCCCCGAGTGTCCGGCGGCGGTGCAGTGTGTTCAGCCGGATCAACGTCGAGCGGGCCGTGGTCGCGGCCTCTACCAATCGCGCGCATCGCTCCGCTCTCTCCTGCCGGGACCGGGCACGCGCCGCGAACAGTGCCTTCACGGGCTCCAGCATCACGCCGAGCGCGACACCGCCCAGCGCGAACAGGCCGGTGATCAATGGGGTCAGCATCCCGACAGCGTCGCCGCAGTCGCGCGGCCGGGCGATCGACCGACACGGTGAGATCGCTACGCCGGCAGCTTCCGTGCTGTCGCCGCGAACTCGTGCACCACATCCTCTAGCGTGTGGGCGACGTCGAGCACGGCCTTCGGCGGCCTGTCTTTGTCGAAGCGCTCGCCGTCGTCGCCGACGAACCGGGCACCGCGGAGCGCGCGTTCAGCCTCCCTCACCCCCATAGCGGCGTCCACCAGCTCGTCCGGGCCGCTCAGCCGCAGCAGCGCCACGGCCTGCCGCAGCTCGTTGCGGGCCAGCCGGTAGGCCTCGACCAACTCCTCCTCGCGCGTCGCGTCGACCTCGACTCCGGACGCGGCGCGACGGTGGGCCTGGTTCAGCGCCAGCAGACGGGCTCGACACGTCATCGACGCCTCGATCAACTTCGCACATCGTGCCGCCCGGTCGTCGCGGACACGGGCACGCCGCGCGGCACCGAGCTTGAGCGGTTCGACCAGGGCGCCGACGGTCACGCCACCGAGCGCGGCGGTCGCGGCGATCAGAGCGGGGGCCAGGGTGGTCCACATGCCTACGAGGTGCACCGCGCAGTCGGCCAGGTACATACGCCGAGCAACTCCAGCCGAACGGATCAGCTACTCGCCGGCACCAATCTCAGGTCCGTCACGGCCCTGTTCAACACGCCGCATGGCCACGCCTCGCCGCAGTCGGCGCCCAGGACTCGGCGGCCTTCGCCAGCGCCCAGAAGTACATGTTCGGGTCGGTGCTCTTCTCATTCATGCGGGCATCGTGACAAGGCGGTGTTGCCCACCCATCCCGACACTCCATCGCGCCCCTCAGCGTTTGACGCCACGTCGGGTTCAGAAGCGGCGGAGGTTCCACAGCTGCTGCTCGTGCAGGGCGGTGAGCACGCGCTTCTCCAGTTCCACCGCGGTGGCCCGGTCGGCCGTGGTGGCCCAACACAGCCACAACCCGGCTTCACACATGGCCAGGGCCGCCCAGCCTTTCACGTCCAGCCGCTCCCCAGCGGTCAAGGCCGCCAGCCGCCTGCTGAGGAACGCTCCATCGTTCAAGGCGCGATCCAGTACCGCTCGGCCCAAACCGGACACCGCCGCCTTGCCGGTGCAGTAGGCGGCCATCCTGCCACGCAGGCCCACGCCCCGGCGGTCTCCAGCCATACCCACGTAGACCAGTCCCGCCGTGGTGGCGGCCAAGTACACCCCCGGCGAGCGAGGCGCCGCCGCAGGCAACACGTCAAACGGAATCCAGGGCGACCAAGTGGCCAGTGCAGCCACGGGCTCGGACAGCTCCACCGCCACAGTGTCGATCACGGTCCGCTTGTCCGCAGCGATGTCAGTCAAAGGAACCACCTCCGCAACTCTGGACCAGTACTGTCGCTCGGACCATAAACCGTGCGAGCAAGCGTTCGCGCGTCTACCGAATCTCGGCACTAGCGGACGTTCGCCGCCATGCTCGATCAGCGGCATGTCAGGACGTTCGCGTAGTTTCCGAGCCGGTATCGCCCGGTCGGTGTGGATATTCGAATCGGGGCTGGTGCTGTTGATCGGTGCCTGGGCTGAGGTGTCGGACGCGTCTTGCCCGTCGCCCGCGGGCCGACGGGTCGTGGATGTTTCGCGCTCAACAGATCCGAGTCTTACGGGGTGTATTGCTGCGGGGTGTGGCGCAAGGCGGGCGCCGTTGGTGACTGACAGCGCCGGAACGACGCGATATCGTGCTGGGCGTGCCCGCAGTTCTTCGGTGCGGGCGGGTGGCTTGCCGTGTGGACTCGCTGGATGGGCGAGACGAGCGCGGTGAACAAGTTGTCGGGTCGCGTGGGTGGGGCCGCTGTGCAGGCGGGCACCGTGCACGGGGGTGTGCATCTTCATGTCGATGTTCCCGCGCGGCCGGTGCCGCGACAACTGCCCGCCGACGTGGCCGGGTTCACCGGTCGTGAGGAGCAGTTGGCGTGGCTGGACGAGCGTGCGCGGCAGGGCGGGGTGGTGGTGGTCACCGGCACCGCCGGGGTCGGCAAGACCTCGCTGGTCGTGCGGTGGGCGCACCGCCACCTTGAGGGCTTCCCCGATGGCCAGCTCTACGTCGACCTGCACGGCAGTTCGCCACGCGGTCCGGTGACCTCCGGCGAGGCCCTGACAGGCTTCCTGCGCTCGCTGCACGTCCACCCGGAGACGATCCCGGTCTCCGACGAGGACAAGGCGGCCCTGTACCGCTCGCTCACCCACGGCCGTCGGCTGCTCGTGGTGGTCGACAACGCCGCCGACGCCGACCAGGTACGCCCGCTGCTGTCCGCGTTCGGCACGGTCGTGGTCACCAGCCGCAACCGGTTGGCGGGCCTGGTGGCCCGCGACGGCGCCGTCCGCCTCGGCCTGGACGTGCTGCCGGCGGCCGAGTGCCTGGCCCTGTTGCGTGCGACCGCGGGCGCCGACCGCGTCGATGCCGACCCGGACGGGGCCGCGCGGTTGGCTGAGCAGTGCGCGTATCTGCCGCTGGCGTTGCGCGTGGCCGCCGAACGCATCGCGGCCGACCCGTTCGCCACGCTCGCCGACCTGACCGCCGAACTGGCTGCCGAGGAGGACCGCCTCGACCTGCTATCCGCGGAGGGGGACCCGTCGTCGGCGGTGCGCGCGGTGTTCTCCTGGTCCTACCGGTCGCTGTCCGACGAGACCGCGGCGGCGTTCCGGGCGCTCGGTCTGCACCCGACGCCGGAGTTTTCGCTGCGCGTCGTGACCGCGCTGCTCGACGCCACGCCCGGCCGGGCCCGGCGCCTGGTCGAAGCACTGGTGTCGGCACACCTGGTCCAACGCACCGCCCGCGACCGCTACCGCCTGCACGATCTGCTCCGGGTTTACGCGGTGGAACTTGCCGCGGACGCCCCTGGATGTGCGGGCGCGATCCGCCGCGTCCTGGCGTGGTACCTGTACGCGGCGGACGCGGCCGACCGCGTCCTGCTGCCGCTCTACCGCCGGCTGCCGCTGCCCGACGACCGGGTGGCCCGCGAGCAGTTCGCCGACCGGGCGGCGGCGATGCGGTGGTGCGAGGCGGAACGCGTGAACCTGGTGGCAGCCGTCCGCCTCGCGGCGGACTCCGGCGAACACGCCATCGCCGCACGGTTGCCAGTCGCGCTGTGCAGCTTCTTCGACCTGCGCAAGTACTGGCTCGACTGGGCGACCACGTTCGAGATCGGCAGGGAAAGCGCGCGGGCTGCGGGCGACCGGCCGGTGGAAGCCCATCTGCTCTACGGACTCGGCACCATCCACTACGAACTCTGGCAGGACGACCACGCCGCCGCGCGGTACCGGGAAGCGTTGGCGCTCAGTCGCGGGATCGGCGACGGCTGGGGAGTGGGCGCCGCCCTGGCCGGACGCGCCTACCTCCACCGCAGGCACAAGCGCTTCTCCGCGGCGTTGGACGACTTGCGTGAGTCGCTGGCCGTCCGTGAGCGCATCGGCGATGAACGGGGTGTGGCGATCACGTTGAACCGGCTGGGTTCGGTGTACCGGGATTTGGGGCTTCTGGACGAGTCGCTGGCGCACCTGACCGGTTCGCTGGAGGTACGTCGACGGATCGGAGACCGGCACGGGCAGGGGTATGTGTTCCACAGTCTGGCCGTGACCCACGAGTATCTGGGTCAGCCCGACTGAACCGCCCCGGCTTTGGTGGGGACTCCATTGCTTGTGGAGGATGGAGTCATGGCAGGAACGTCACGGCACTCGGCCGAGGTGCGTCAGCGGGCGGTGCGGCTGGTCCAGGACCATCGGGATGAGTACCCGTCGTGGTGGGCGGCGGTGTCCTCGATCGCGCCGAAGTTCGGGGTGACCCCGGAGACGCTGCGCAAGTGGATCAGGCAGGCCGAGGTCGACCACGGTGCCCGTCCCGGTACCACGACCGAGGAGTCCGCGGAACTCAAGCGCCTCAAGCGTGAGGTGGCGGAACTCAAGCGCGCCAACGAGATTCTTCGATCGGCGGCGACTTTCTTCGCGGCGGAGCTCGACCGCCCCACGCAACGGTGATCGACTACATCGACCGCCACAAACAGGAGTTCGGGGTCGAGCCGATCTGTCGTGTCCTGCGTGGGGCAGGCGTGGCGATCGCCCCGTCCACCTACTACGCCGCCAGAACTCGCCCCGCCTCGGCGCGCACCGTCCGCGACGGGGAACTGCGCGAGGAGATCCTGTCCGTGTGGCGGGACAACTACGAGGTCTACGGGGCGCGCAAGATCTGGACCACGTTGCGTCACAAGGGGATCACGGTCGCCCGGTGCACCGTGGAGCGATTGACGCGCGAACTGGGCATCACCGGCGTGGTGCGGGGCCGTCCGCGCCGCACCACGATCCCGGCGAAGGACGGGCGCCGCGCCGGCGACCTCGTCGACCGGGACTTCACCGCCGGACGGCCGGACGCGTTGTGGGTGGCGGACTTCACCTACGTGCCGACCTGGTCGGGAACCGTCTACGTCGCGTTCGTCGTCGACGTGTTCTCCCGCCGGATCGTGGGCTGGAAGGCCGACACCTCCATGCGCACCGCGCTGGTGCTCGACGCGCTGGAGATGGCGTTGTGGGCCCGCGGGCACACGGGTCACCCGGTCACGGCGGGGTTGATCCACCACTCGGACGCGGGCAGTCAATACACGTCTTTCGCGTTCACCGACCACCTTCTCGCGGCCGGGATCGACGCCTCGATCGGCTCGGTGGGCGATGCCTACGACAACGCCCTGGCCGAGTCGACCATCGGGCTGTACAAGACCGAACTAATCAACCGACAGGGCCCCTGGCGCACCCGTGACCAGGTCGAATACGCCACCCTGGAATACGTCGACTGGTACAACAACCGGCGGCTGCACGGCAGCATCGGGCACCTGGCACCCGCCGAAGTCGAGGCCGTCTACTACCGTCAACATCAGCCAACCCCGGCTGGAGCAGTCAACTGAACGAGTCTCTATCGAACCCGGGGCGGTTCACTTGCGGGGACGGTACTTCCGGACTGTCGGTTCCGGTCGTCGGGTGGGTGGCGGAGGGCGGTGGTCGCGGTCCGCATCCGGGTTGTGACCGTCCCGTCCGGCGCCCGGGGCTGCGATGACGAAGGCATTGACAGCCCGAAAGCACCTTCCCCGCAAGGGGATCGATCTCCACCGTAAGGTCACGGCCGCGACCGGCTACCAACCGTCACCACCGGAAGTGCGCCAGAGCCACTCGTTTGACCCCGACGTCGTTGAGGATGTCGACGGCAAGCCCATTGGAACCGCGGTGAAGCGCATGTGCCGGTTGTTCGACGAAATTGGCGACCATTGCCCTACGGCCAGCACCGTCCGGCACGGCGGCAACCGGAACTGGCCGAGCCCGACGTGCCGCGCAGGCCTGACCAGCCGATGACACGGAGGCCCGGAACGACTCTTGTTCCGGGCCTCCCGTCTCGTCGCAGGACGTTCACAACCGGGCCGCAACAGGGCTCGCGTATTCCTGTCACCAGGCAAGGCAGTCAGAGGGGGACAGGAAGATGCGCAGACTCATACCGGCAGTGCTCACCGCCGCGGCGGCGTTGACGCCGATGATGGTGCACACCGCGACCGCGACCGCCACGTGCGTGCCCGAGGTGACCATCCAGAACGCCGGGCAGTACGAGGGCAGCCTGAACGCGGCCAACGCGCTGGTGTTCACCGTGGACGTGGCGCCGGGGTGCGATGGGCAGGGGACGGTGGCGTACCGGACCAAGGACTACAACGGCGTGGAGGGGTGGGCGACCGCGCACAACGACTACACGCCGGTGAACGGGGTGCTCCAGGTCGGGCAGGGGCCGCTGGTCGTGAAGGTGCCGCTGGTCTCGGACCAGGAGGTCGAGGAGGACGAGTCGATCGCGGTCGAGTTGTACGACCCGCAGGGGGTCGTCATCGTCAACGACGTCTTCGGCCTCGGCACGGTGTACGACGACGACTCGCTGTCGGTGTCGCTCGACGGCGGCAAGATCTGCTGGGACCCGGAGTGGACGGGCGTGCAGCTGGACCTCACGTCCGCGGCCGAGATGCCGGTGACCGTCAGGTTCCACGTGTCCGGCGGGACGGCCGTGGCGGGCGTGCACTACGAACCGGTCCGCGAGGGGACGGTCACGATCCCCGCGGGCTCGACGACCGGCATGGCCGCGGTGCGGCTGTTGCCGGGTGCCGAGCGGGAGCCGGACCGGTACTTCGTGGTCGAGATCTTCGACCCGTCGGCGGGGACGGTCGGCACCAGCCGGGCGACGGTGACGGTGCGGCCCCCGACCTGATCGGGCCGCGTGGCGAAGTGCTCTGGCCGTGGGGGGCGGTGGTCATCGCCCCCCCCCACGGTCACGCGCTGAGCGCTTGGGCGTCCGGCAGGGCGTTGGCCTGCTCGTACAGCCTCATCGCCGTCCGGCGGTGGTGGGCCGCGACCGGGTCGCTCAGGCGGTCGGCGAGATCGGCGAGGTTGCGGTGGACGTGGGCCTCCTCGTAGGGGTCCGGCACGCGTTCCCTCACGACGAGGGCGGCGTGCAGGTGCTCGCGGGCGGCGTCGAGGTCGCCGACGAGCAGCAGCGCGCGACCGATGTGGCCCAGCGTCGAGGACTCGCCGTGCCGGTCACCCACCTCGCGGCTGACGGCCAGCGCCTCTTCGAAGCGCTCCAGCGCGGACGCGTGGTGCCCGCCGTCGAGGCGCGCGATACCGGTGTCGAGCAGCGTTTCCCACTCCAGCCAGCGGTCGCCGATGTCGCGGCTGATGGCCAGCGCGCGTTCGAAGTGCTCCGACGCCCGGTGCCGCTCGCCGACCTGCAAGTACGCCTCGCCGAGGGTGTCGAGGGTGCCCGCTTCCAGCCGGGCGTGGCCCAGCTCGCGCAGCCGGCGCAGCGCCTCGTGCAGCGGGGCGAACGCCAGGTCCGGCCGGCCCATCCGCACGTACGTGTGGCCGAGGTTGCGCTGGGCCAGCGCCCGGCCCAGGTCGTTCCCGGCGGCGGTGCTGTGCTCGACGGCGAGGTGGTGGGCGGTGACGGCCCGGTCGAAGTGGCGCAGCTCGGCGTGCATGTTGGCCATGTTGTTGTGGATGTGGCCCTGGGCCGCCAGGTCGCCGACGGCACGCGCGACGGTCAGGGCGCGGTCGCTGGCCGCGAGCGCTTCGGGCAGCCTGCGGGTCATGAAGTAGGCCACGCCGAGCGCCCGCAGCATCTCCGCTTCGGCCGCGGTGTCGCCGAGGTCGCCGGCCGCCGCCGCGCCGTGCCGGCACAGCTCGACGCGGTCGTGCCAGTGGCCGGCGGCGTCGTAGAAGCTGGTGAGCAGCGAGGTCAGCTGCCAGGCCGCGGTGAGGTGGCCGTTCTCCCGGGCGTGCGCCACGACCGGGACCAGGTTGGCCCGCTCCGCGTCGAGGAACGCCAGCGCCGCGCGCTTGTCCGGGGCGAACGGCGGCTCGGCCGGCGTGTGCCGCGGGGTGGGGGTGACCGGGCTGCGGTCGGGGTCGATGAGCCTGCTCGCCCGGAACGCCGCCGCGAGGTACCAGTCGACCAGCCGCGCGGTGCCGTCGTGGTCGGGTTCGTCGGCGCGCACGCGGCAGCGGGCGTATTCGCGGATCAGGTCGTGGAACCGGTAGCGGCCCTGCTCCACCGGCGTGACCAGGTGTGACGCGGCCAGTTCCGCCACGGCACGTCGACCGGCCGCGGCGGGCAGGCCGCACACGGCGGCACCGAGGTCGCCGCCGAACGTGGGGCCGGGGTGCAGGCCGAGCCCGCGGAACACCCGGGCCACCTCCGCGGTCAACGGCCGGTAGGCGCTGTTCAGGACGGTCCGCACGGTGCGGGAGTCGCCAACGACGGCCAGGCCGTCCAGCCGCTCGGAGTCGGTCAGTTCGGCGGCGAACTCGGCGACCGCGCCGACGGGCCGGCCGACCAGTCGGGCCGCGGCGATGCGCAGGGCCAACGGCATCCCGCCGCACAGCCGGGCCAGCCGGGCCGCCGGACCGGACTCGCGGGCCACCCGGTCGTCCCCGATGACGCTGCCGAGCAGGCTGACCGCCTCGTCGTCGCACAGGGCCGCCACGCCGACGACCCGGGTGGCGTGCCGGGCGGCCAACGCGGCCATGTTCTGCCTGCTGGTGAGCAGCAACAGGCTCCCGGGGCCGGGCGGCACGAAGCGCAGCACGTCCTCCACGCCGGCCGCGTCGTCCAGCACCACCAGGTACCGCTTGCCGTGCAGCAGCGACCGGTACAGCGCGGCCTGCTCGTCGGGTTCGCCGGGGATCCGGTCGTCGGGCACGTCCAGGGCGCGCAGCAGGTGGGCGAACGCGTCGCGGCCGGGCAGGGCCAGCTTCGGGTCGTGCCCGCGCAGGTCCAGGTACAGCTGCCCGTCGGGGAACCGGTCGGCGACCCGGTGCGCCCACTCCACGGCCAGCGAGGTCTTGCCCATGCCGGCGGCACCGGCGACCACCACGATCGGGAACCCGTCCCGGGCGTCGTGCGGTGCGAGCACCCGGTCCAGTTCGGCCAGCTCCGCGGTGCGGCCGGTGAAGTGGCCGACCCTGGCCGGGAGCTGCCGCGGCGGCACGGTGACCGCCGCGGGCAGCGGGTCGAGCACTGGTTCGCGGCGCAGGATGGCGGTGTGCAGGTCCACCAGCTCCGGGCCGGGGTCGACGCCGAACTCGTCGGCGAGCGTGCGGCGGAGGCGGGCGAACGCGTCCAGGGCGTCGGTGTGCCTGCCGCAGCGGTGGAGCGCGAGCATGTGCAGCCGGACCAGGCGTTCCGTGGTCGGGTGCTCGGCCAGCAGTCGGGGCAGTTCCAGCACGGCGGCCTCGTGGCCGCCCGCGCGGATCTCGGCTTCCCAGAGGTCCTCCACGGCGGAGAGCCGCAGCGCGTGCAGGCGTTCCACCTCGTGCTCGCCCCACGAGCTCAGGTCGGTGCCCGCGAACGCGTCGCCCCGCCACAGGCCCACCGCCTCGCGCAGCACCGCCACCGCCCGGTCGACCGCTGCTCCCCCGGTCAGGGCCGACCGCCCGGCCGACGCCAGCCGTTCGAACCGGTGCGCGTCGACCTCCTCACGCGGCACGTCCAGGACGTAGCCCGGGTTCCGCGTGGTCAACGCCTCGGGCACGCCGCAGGCGGACAGCGCCTGGCGGATGCGCGCGACGTGGCTGTGCAGGGTGCGCAGTGCGGTGCGCGGCGGGTCCTCGCCCCACAACACGTCCACCAGCCGTGACGCGGACAGCACCTCGCCGGCGTGCAGGGCGAGCACGCCCAGTACCGCACGCTGTCGGGTGCCGGCCAGCGCCGCCGCGCCGCCGGAGCCGTGCGCGCAGACCGGACCCAGCACGCGGATATCGGATCTGACCAGGTCAGCGGGGTGTTCCAGGTGCCGGGCACCGGTCACAACAGCACCACAACCGCAGGACAACGACACCTCCGTAGACCTGTCGGTGTCGGGCGGACAGGGATCGCCCGGAAACCGAGGGGAAAGCTGCGATGGATGCACACTTCCGTAGTCGTCCGAGAAGCACTTGGCGCTACGCGCTGCCCGCCGTCCTGGTGACCGCCGCCGTGGCCGCGACGCTGGTCCCGGCCCAGGCCGTCGCACAGGTGAACCCCGCCACGACGGTCGAGGAGGACCAGGACTTCCCGCCGATGACCACGCCGGACCCGACCCGCACCGACCCGGAGGTGCTGGCCGTCACCAGCGCCGCGGCGGACGCCCTGGAGTACTCCACGGCGGTTGTGGCGGCCGACCCGACCAGGGTGTACCCGGAGGGCTCGGTGGAGGCCATCCTCCAGGCCGGGATGCTCACGATGCCGGCGGAGGTGCTGCGGGAAGCCACCCGTTCGGCGCAGGCGATGGTGAACGCCGACGTCGACGCCAGGATGGCCGAGTTCGGCCAGTACGGCCGCAACGACTGGACCACGCACGCCCGGCTGGGGTTCGCGGGCGTCTTCCGGACCGAGACGCTGCCGGTGGACCGGGCCGCGCTGACCGCCCGGCTGACCAGCCAGGCCGACCAACTGGCGATCGAGGGCCGCGCGGCCGAGCAGCAGGTCGACGAGGAGGCCGACAGGCTCGGCGTCGACCCGTCCACCATCAAGCGGGTGAAGGCGCTCGCCTTGGACATCACGTCGGTGAAGTGCTTCGAGACGACCTCCCAGGAGTGGTTCAGCGACGAGATCGAGATGGGCGGGGTGGTCGTCGGTTCCGACGGGGTGACCAAGAAGGTCCCGCCGTTCCAGGTGCACGACGACTTCGACGCCGGTGAGATCATCACCTACGGCAACGGCGGCAAGCGGTTCTCCACGCTCGACATGTCCCAGCCCGGCGTGTGGCCGCGGTACTACGGGCACAGCGTCTTCCTCTCCGAGGAGGATCTCGGCGGGTTCTCCGACGCCCTGACGACCGCCTGGGAGAAGGTCAAGGGCATCGTGCAGGACGCGATCGCGAAGCTGATCGGCGGGCTGCTCTCGCCCTACCTCGGCGCCGCCATCGCAGGCGCGATCGGCAAGGCGGTCGCATGGCTGGTCAACGTCTTCATCGGGTGGCTGATCAAGCTCGTCAAGGACGACGTCTTCGCACCGCAGCACGTGAACGTCAAGCTGCCGTCGAACGCCGAGTTCATGTACACCAACCCGGTCCACCTCGGTTGGGACGACCACCGCTCGCCGACCATGTCCGGTTGGTACAAGGGCCACGGCGGCGTCTACCGGGTCAACGCCCACCTGGAGGTCCTCCCCTGACCTCTCCACCGACCACGGCCGGCCCGCGAGCGAATCCCGCTCGCGGGCCGGCCGTCGTCGTGGCACGGGCGCTCATTCGTCCTTCTTCTCCTCCCGCGAGTGGCGCAGGTACAGGTCGCGGAGGAGGTTCACCGTGTCGACGGGCAGGAGCGGCTGCCCGCCGGAGAGCCTGGTCACCAGCGCGTCCGCCTGCCCGGTCGACGTCGGAGCGCCCGCCCGATCCCAGTCGTCGCAGGTCCGGGAGGTCCATGAGCGTGTGGTGTCACGTCCGCGGAACTGTCGACCGAAGTCGCGGCGTCAGCGCGTGTGCCAGGCCGGCAGGGTCATTGCGTTGCGGGGTAGCTGCTGGTCACGGCGGTGATCAGGTCCTGTGACCGGCGGTTGGCGCGTCGAAGGGCACGGGCGATGTTGGTGTCGCCGTTGGCGTGTGGGGTGCCAGAACTCTGCACCGGGCCGCTGAGCTGCGGTGACCGTGCAACACGGTCGACAACCCCGGAAACCCCGGACCGTCCACCGAGACCGGACCACCCGCCTCGGCATCCACACCCGCACCCCATGACGCCCCGCCGGCAGGAGCTGGTCGTCTCCGTTCCGAAGCGTGTCGTGTCCGGGCTGCCGGACAAGGCGCCTGCGTGGTGTGCGCGCTGACGTGACGGCACCGCGTTCGAGGAGTTCGACGCGGGTGGCGTCGCAGCGGAAGACGAGCCCGATCGACGGTCTGCACGCGTATGGCGGTGACGACCCGGTGGCGGGAGCGGATCACCTCCGTTTGTGAGCGCATCGCGAGCAGCGACAGCAACGCCTCGTGCGCGGGGTTGTCGAAGTCCACCGGCCCCTCGGCCTCAGGCAGCCACAGCTGCACCCCGAACTGCTCCAGCACCGCTCGCAGCTCCCGCACCTGGGCGCCGTCGAGGAACGCACGCTCGTACTCGCCGACCACCACCGCGTCGGCCCGGTCCGCGTTCGCCGCGATGCAGCGCAGCATCGCCGCGACCCGAGGCCGCAGATGCCGGGGAACCTGACGGGAACACCCGACCTCGAAGTACTCCCCCACGATCGCGCCGTGCCCGTCGGTGAGCCTGCGCGAGACATCCAGCTGCCACGCCCGCGAGGTACGCGGGTCCTGGTGCTCGTGGGTGAAAGCGCGACCGTAGAACAGGAACCGCAGACTCCCGACCGAAGCGGCGTCCAGGGCCGGGATGCCCGGCGGGATGGTGGCGGCGATCCACTCGGCGAGCGTGGTGGGACGCGGCGGGGCGGACACCGTCATGGCGCGGTCCTCGACTCGGCACGGGGAGTTGGATGTCGAGGTGACGAGGCGCCCACGCCGCGATGACGAGGGGTTCAGGAGGTACGCCTGGGTGGACCGGTGCTGCGGTCTTGGGCGTTGATCCGGGAGCCGGTCCGATGAGGTGGTCGGCAGACCGACCCTTGATCGTTGATCGGGGGGGTGCTCGTGGACCGTCGTGCTGAGGGACGCTGATCGGGTTCACGCGCTGTGAGACCGCGAGGACGTGTGCTTCAGCGGCTTGCGGGTGATGCGGTGAGGTCGAGCGCGATGTCGGTGATCATGTCTTCCTGGCCGCCGACCATGCCGCGCCGGCCGACTTCGACGAGGATCGCGCGGGTGTCCAGGCCGTAGCGCGTCGCGGCGGCTTCGGCGTGGCGGAGGAAGCTGGAGTAGACCCCGGCGTAGCCCAGGCTCAGGGTTTCGCGGTCGACCCGGACCTCCCGGTCCTGCAACGGGCGGACCAGGTCGTCCGCGGCGTCCATGAGCGGGAACAGGTCGCAGCCGTGGTCCCAGCCCGTGAGGTCGGCGACGGCGATGAAGGCTTCCAGCGGGCAGTTGCCGGCACCGGCGCCTTGACCGGCCAGGGAGGCGTCGACCCGGGTCGCGCCGTGCTCCACCGCGACCACGCTGTTGGCGACGCCCAACCCCAGGTTGTGGTGTGCGTGGATGCCGATCCCGGTGTCCGGTTCCAGGACCTCGCGGTAGGCGCGGACGCGGTCGCGGACGTCGTCCATGGTGAGGCGGCCACCGGAGTCGGTCACGTAGACGCACCGGGCGCCGTAGGACTCCATGAGCTTGGCCTGTCGCGCGAGTTCGGCCGGTTCGGCCATGTGGGACATCATGAGGAATCCGGCGACGTCCATGCCCAGGTCGCGGGCGGCGCCGATGTGCTGGGCGGAGATATCGGCCTCGGTGCAGTGCGTGGCGACCCGGACCGAGCGGATGCCGAGGCGGTGTGCCTGCCGCAGGTCGTGCAGGGTGCCGATGCCGGGCAGGAGCAGCGTGGTGGGGACGGCGCGCCGGGTGACGTCGCAGACCGCCTCGATCCACTCCCAGTCGGTGTGCGCGCCGACGCCGTAGTTGATGCTGGAGCCGGACAGCCCGTCGCCGTGGGCGATCTCGATCGCGGCGACGCCCGCCGCGTCCAGTGCGCCGGCGATCGACCGCGCCTGGTCGACGGTGTAGCGGTGCCGGACGGCGTGCATGCCGTCCCGCAGGGTCACGTCCTGGACGTACAGGCTGCTCATCGGTTGTCCTCCCGGCGGCGGGCGGCCATGTGCTCGGCGGTCCGCAGGGCCGCCGAGGTCATGATGTCGAGGTTCCCGGCGTAGGCGGGCAGGTAGTGCGCGGCACCTTCGACCTCCAGGAACACGGAGACCTTGACGGCGTCGGCGGGTGCGCCGGCCGGGACCAGGCGGTGCAGGGGGTCGTCGGCGGCGACGGCGTCGAACTGGACCTCCTGCTTGAGCCGGTAGCCGGGGACGTAGGCCTGCACGCGCCCGACCATCGCCTCGATCGACGCGGTGATGGCCTCCGTGTCCGCGCCGGACACGAGGCAGTGCACGGTGTCGCGCATGATCAGCGGGGGTTCGGCCGGGTTGAGGATGATGACGGCCTTGCCCCGCGCGGCGCCGCCGACCTTCTCGATCGCGGACGCGGTGGTCTCGGTGAACTCGTCGATGTTGGCCCGCGTACCCGGGCCCGCCGAGCGGGAGGAGATGGAGGCGACGATCTCGCCGTAGTGCACGGGGGTCACCGCACCGATCGCGGCCACGATCGGGATGGTGGCCTGCCCGCCGCACGTCACCATGTTGACGTTGGTCGCGTCGAGGTGCTCGTCCAGGTTGACCGGCGGCACGACGTAGGGCCCGAGCGCCGCGGGGGTGAGGTCGACGACGGTGCGGCCCAGGGCGCGCAGGACTTCGTCGTGGCGCCGGTGCGCGCCGGCCGAGGTCGCGTCGAAGACGTACTCGACGTCGGCGAACTCGTCGAGGCGCACGAGGCCGTCGACGCCCTCGTGGGTTGTGGCGACCTTGAGGCGGCGGGCGCGGGCGAGGCCGTCGGAGTCGGGGTCGATGCCGACCATCGCGGCGAGGTCGAGCTGGTCCGACTGCCGCAGGACCTTGATCATCAGGTCCGTGCCGATGTTGCCCGAGCCGATGATCGCCACTTTCGCGGGGCCGCTCACGGGGTGCTCCCTTCCGGGGCGAAGCTGATCCGGACCGACCCGAGGCCGGAGATCCGGGCGGAGAAGGTGTCACCGGGCACGACGGGGACCATCGGGCCCAGCGCGCCGGTGAGGACGACGTCCCCGGCGCGCAGCGGCTCGCCGCGCTTGGCCAGCGTCGAGGCGAGCCAGGCCGCGGCGGCGAGCGGGTCGCCGAGGCAGTCGCGGCCGGTGCCCTTCGAGACGAGGTCGTCGCCGCGGTGCAACCGCATCTCGACGTCGGCCGGTTCGACGTCGTGGATCGGCACGCGGGCGTCGCCGAGGACGAACAGTCCCGACGAGGCGTTGTCGGCCACCGTGTCGACGATCGTGATGTCCCAGCCGGCGATCCGGCTGTCCACGATCTCCAGGGCGGGTGCGAGGAACGCCGTGGCGGCGCGCACGTCGGCCGTGGTGCACTCCGCACCGGTCAGGTCGGAGCCCAGGACCAGCGCGAGCTCCGCTTCCACCTTGGGTTGCAGCAGTCGGCCGGCCGGCACCGTCGCGCCGTCGTCCAGTGCCGTGTGGGAGAACAGCGCCCCGAAGTCGGGCTGGTCGACGCCCAGCTGGCGCTGCACGGCGGGTGAGGTCAGGCCGATCTTGCGGCCGACGAGGCGGTGCCCGGCCGCGAGCACGCGTTCGGTGTTGAGCCGCTGCACGGCGTAGGCGGCGTCGACGTCGCCGTCGGCGAACAGGTCGCGGACCGGCGGGCACGGCGTGGCGGTGTCGGCCGCGGTCGCGAGCGCCTCCGCGGCCTTGCGGACGGCGGCGTTCACCGCGGTACCCGGCGGGATCGGGTCGAGGACATCGTGGACCTCCGGGGGTGGGATGTGACGTGCCAGGTATAGGTCGAAGCGGTGGGGTGTGCCAAAGTTCGTTCCGTGACGCGGAACAGCCACTACGGGAACATGCTCGACAAGGCCGCCGCCGTGCTCGATGTCTACCGACCGAACGGCGGCGAGTTCCGCCTCACGGAACTGGCAACCAGAGCGGGGCTGACCAAGACGACGGCTTTCCGACTCGTCGGCGACCTCGTCCGCCTCGGCCTGCTGGAACGTGACGGCGAGCGGTACCGGCTGGGTGGCGCGCTGTTCGAGCTGGGTTCGCTCGTGCCCCGCCGGCAGGACCTCCGCGAGACCGCGCTGCCGTTCCTGCAGGACCTGTTCGAGAGCACCCGGCAGACCGTCCACTTCGGGATCCGCGACGATCGCGACGTCGTCTACCTCGAACGCATCCACGGCCACGACGCGGTCCCGCTGCCGTCCAGGATCGGCGGCAGGCTGCCGCTGCACTGCACCGCGATCGGCAAGGCGCTGCTCGCGTTCTCCGAGCCCGAGCTGGCGGAGGCCGTCCTCGCCGATCCGCTGCCGGCGCTGACGCCGTCCTCGATCACCGACCCGGTGCTCCTGCGCACAGCGCTGGAGCAGACGCGGGTGTCCGGTCTGGCCTACGAAGAGCAGGAGGCCGCACCGGGGGTGAGCTGCATCGCCGCGCCGGTGTTCCGCGGCGCGGTCGTCGTGGCCGCGTTGTCGGTGGCGGTGCCGCGCGAGCAGTTCCGCCCCGCCCACCTGGCCCCCGCGGTGCGGACAGCCGCGCTCGGCCTGTCGCGGACGTTGCGCCAGTCCGCCGAACCGGCCCGGTAGCGCGGCTGCCCCCATCGCGAATCCGGGGGTGGGTGGATCACGCCGCCGGCGCCGCGGTCTTCGCCTCGACGGCCTCCGGCTGCTCGGCACGCGCTTGCTTGAGCACGAGACCGGCGACGAGGCTGATCGCCGATGCCGCCGCCATGTACCCCGCGACGGCGACCCAGGAACCGGTGGACTCCAGCAACGTCGCGCTGATGGCCGGGGCCAGCGCGTTGCCGAAGATGGTGCCGAACGTGAACCCGATCGCCATCCCGCTGAACCGCAGCGACACCGGGAACGCCTGCGAGAAGAACACCGGGAACATCGCGAAGTTGCCCGAGTAGCCGGCGAACAGCAGGGCGAACCCGAGGAACATCAGCACCGGGTTCTTCGTGTTCAGCAAGGCGAACCACACGAACGGGAGCACGACCATCGAGGCGGCGGTGGCGGTGAAGACCGTCCGCGGCCCGATCCGGTCGGCGAGGCGGCCGTAGAGCGGTGCGCAGACCACGACCACCACCAGCCCCGGCAGGAGGGCGCCGAGCATCGTGGACGTGCTGAGCCCCAGTGCGGTCTTGCCGTACGTGAGGGCGTAGACCGACCCCACCGTGATCATGATCCCGGCGCCGACGGTCGCCAGGGTCACGAGGACGACGGTGCCGCCGCACTTGCGCAGCACGTCCACCAGCGGCAGCTTGTGGACCGCGCCGGTGGTCTTGGCGTTCTCGAACTCGGGGCTCTCGCGCAGCTTCACCCGGATCACGAAGCCGGTGATCACGAGCAGGAAGCTCGCCAGGAACGGGATCCGCCAGCCCCACGTGAGCAGGTCGTCCTCGGGCAGCTGCGACACCAGCAGGAACGCCACGTTGGCCAGGATGGTGCCGACGGCCGTGCCGGTGTTGAGGATTCCGCCGAAGAAGCCGCGGCGGTGCTCGTCGGCGTGCTCGACCGTGAGCAGCACCGCGCCGCTGGACTCACCGCCGAACGACACGCCCTGCACGATGCGCAGGGCGACCAGCAGCACGGGTGCGGCGATGCCCCACTGGCCGTACGACGGGAGCAGCCCGATGGCGGTGGTCGCGAGACCCATCATCACCAGCGTGGTGACCAGGATGAACTTGCGGCCCATCCGGTCGCCGAGGTGCCCGAACAACAGGGCGCCGAAGGGACGTGCGACGTACCCGACGCCGAAGCTGGACAGCGAGATCAGCGTGCCGACGACCGGGTCCGCGGCGGGGAAGAAGATCTTCGGGAACAGCAGCGAGGCCGCCAGGCCGTAGAGGGCGAAGTCGTAGTACTCGATCGTGGTCCCGAACCACCCGGCGAGGGCGGCCCGGGCCGGTTGCCGGTGTGGTTGTGTAGCGGTGGACATGGCTGCCTCCGAGCGAGCTGGTCGAGTGGACGTACCTTTGCCGCGGGGATCGACCGCGACAACGCCCGGGTTCAGTCAGCGGACCGGGGAAGCGGATCACCGGGCGAACCGGCGCAGGAACGGCAGCACCACGGCCGCCACCTCCTCGGCCTTGTCCTCCATGAGCGCGACCGTGCCGCCCTCGATCACGGCTCGGCGCACGACCTCGGCAGCGGTCAGGTTCCGGGCCAACGGCTCCAGCGCGGGCAGCGCGAACGGGTCGTCGGCGGCGCCGAGCAGCAGGACCGGCGCCCGGACGTGCCCGATGCGCCGCTCCATCCCGTACCGGGCGCACGCGAGGTGGCCTTCGCGGGGATCGACGCCGGGAGCCAGCGCGTCCCGGACGAACCGGTCCAGCAGGCCGGTCGCCTCGCGCGGGTAGTGGGGCCGCCGCTGCTCCCACCACGTCAGCAGGTGGCCGCCGCCCGGGTCGCGGGGGGCGTCGTCCACCCCGGGACCACCCACGCGCGACGCGCGGTAACCCGCGTCCGTCCACGGCGTGGAGGACAGCACCGCGGCCGTGACCCGGTCGGGCGCGGCGGCGGCCAGCTCGACCGCGACCACGCCACCGGTGTGGTGGCCGAGCAGTGCCGTGCGGTCCACGCCGAGGGCGTCCAACGCCGCGAGCGTGCCGCGGGCGTAGTCCTCGATGAGCTGCGGAACGGGCAGCGGCGAGCTGTTGCCGAACCCCGGCACGTCGATCGCGATCACCCGGTGGTCGGCGGCCAGCAGCGGCTGGAGCTCGCGGAACTCGTCCAGCGAGCGCGGGGCCTGGTGGAGCAGCAGGACGGGCGGTCCGCTCCCCTGCTCCGCGTAGTGCACCTGGCCGCCGGGGACCGCGACGTAGCCGTACTCGACCGCGCTCACACCGCGCTCCCGGCCGGAACCGTCTTCCTCACCATCGGCCTCCACCCGCCGCACCTCCAGCCGGTCCCGCGACACCGCGAGCCGTGCGCGCAGTGTCCGCCGTCACGGTCGGTGAGCCCACCTCTCCGGTCCGCTCAGCGGACCACCGCCGACGAATGGCCCCACCACGGCCGCTACCGGAAACGCGCAGGTAACGGACGGTGACAGTCACTGGACTTGGATCTTGCCGGATGGCGATAATCACGACCCGTTCCCGGCCGGTGAGGAGGCTCCATGCCAGCAGAGGACGAGGGCCGGCCGAGCTCGGTTCTCGGCAAGGCCCAACTGCTGCTGCGCGCTTTCGAGTCGGGCACCTACCAGTTGGGGCTCACCGACCTGAGCCGCCGGTCCGGCGTGCCCAAGGCGTCGGCCTACCGGCTGGCGCAGGAACTGGTCGAGTGGGGGCTCCTGGAACGCCGGGGCGACTGTTACCAGCTCGGGTTGCGGATGTTCGAACTCGGCCAGCGGGTGCCGGTCTCGGCGGTGCTGCGGTCCGTCGCGGGCCCCGCGCTGGCCGACCTGTTCGCCGTCACCCGGGCCACGATCCACCTGGCCGTGCTCGACGGCGCCCACGTGCTCTTCCTGGAGAAGGTGGCGGGCGAGGCCAACATCCACTCGCACTCGCGCATCGGGGGCCGGTTGCCCGCGACGTGCACGGCGACGGGCAAGGTGCTGCTGGCCGCCGCACCCGACCTCGAGGAGCACCTGGCCCGCTTCCGCTCGGCCGGGTTGGCCCACCTGACCTCCCGCACCGTGTCCTCGGTGGACGACCTGCGCAAGCAGTTGACGGCGGTCCGGGCCCAGGGGTTCGCCCTGGAGATCGAGGAGACGATGCCCGGCGTCGGCAGCCTCGCGGTCCCCGTGACCGGCGCGGACGGCACCGTCCACGCGGCGGTGTCGACCACCGCGCCGGTGGCCCGTCTGACCCCCCGGCACCTGCTGCCCGAGCTGCGCACGGCCGCGACCACCATCGCCCGGGCGCTCGACCGCGCGCTGCTCACCGCCTCGGCGGTGCGCGACGAGCCGTTCACCGTGACGCTTCCGGTGAAGCGGGCGGCCGGCTGACCGGTCCGCTGAGCGGTCCGCCCCCTTGGCCGGGTCCGGCGCCGACCCGACGATGATCGGGGTGAGCGAGGATCAGGCGAGTTCCCCGGTCGACCTGCTGACGAGCCGGTCACGGCAGGACCCGGACCGCGAGTTGGTCCGCTTCGACGACGGCACGCGCCTGCGCGTCGGTGACGTCGAGGAAGGCTCCCGCGCGCTCGCCGCCCGGCTCCGGGTCCCGCCCGGTACCCGCGTGCTGACCTGCGTGCGGCCGGGCGGCGTGGCCGTCGAGCTGCTCTTCGGCCTCGCCCGGCAGGGCGCGGTGGAGGTGCCCCTGGCCCTCGACGTCACCCCGTCCGCCGCCGAGTCGATCCGGCGGTCCACCGGCGCCGCCGTGCTGGTCGCGGGTACGTCCGCGATCGCGGACAACCCCGCCGTGCGCGCCCTGCTGAGCAGGGTCGAGCGGGTCGTGCTGGTCGCCGAGGACGATCCCGGTCCGGGTGGTCACCCGTTCCTCCGCGAACTGCCCGTCGTCGGGGCGCGGGAGCACCGGCCCGCACCGGGTGACGTGCTCGTCGTGCTGTCCACCTCGGGCACCACCGGACGGGCCAAGGCGGCCGAGCTGCCGCACTTCGCGGCCGTGCGCCACGCCCGTCGGGTGGCTGCGACGATGGGGTACGGCCCGACGGACGTGCTGTTCAACGTGTTCCCCTGGCACCACGTCAACGTTCGGCACACGGCGCTGCTGCCCGCGTTGCTGACCGGCGCGCGGCTGGTCGCGCACCGCCGCTTCTCGGCCTCCCGGTTCTGGGGGGCGTGCCGGTCCGAAGGGGTCACGGCGTTCAACTTCATGGGCGCGATGCTGGCGATCCTGGACCGGCGGCCGGGCGACGGCCGCGACCGGGACCACGCCGTCCGCCTCGCCTACGGCGCGCCGGCGCCCGCCGAGCTGACCGCCCGGTTCCTGGAGCGGTTCGGGGTGCGGGCACTGGAGGCGTACGCGAGCACCGAGCTGGGTGACGTCGCGGCCAACACCCCGCACGACTGGCGGCCGGGCACGGCGGGGCGTGTGGTCCCGGAGTACGAAGTCGCGATCCTGGACGAGGCCGGACGGCCCCTGCCACCCGGGTGCACCGGGCAGATCGCCGTGCGCGCGAAGCTTCCGCACATGCGGTTCCACGGCTACGCCGGCGACCTCGTCACCACCGCATCGGTCCTGCGTGACGGCTGGTTCCGCACCGGCGACCGCGGGCGCTTGGACGAGGACGGCTACCTGGCCTTCGCCGGGCGGCGCGGTGACGTGGTGCGGCGGCGCGGGGAGAACATCTCGACCTGGGACGTCGAGCAGGTGGTGCGCGCCCTGCCCGGCGTCGTGGACGCCGTCGCGCTCGGGGTCGAGTCCGACCTCACCGAGCAGGAGGTCCTGGTCGTGCTCACCACCGACGACCGCACCGTCGACGGACCGGCGGTGCGGGACTGGTGCCGCACCCGGCTGCCGCGGCACGCCCTGCCGCGGTACGTGCGCATCACCCGCGAGCTGCCGCGCAACGGCAGCGGCAAGGTCGTCAAGTCCCTGCTGCCGGCCACCGTGGACGACTCCACGTGGGATGCCGAGCACCGGTCCGCCCAGTGAACCGGACGCGGGCTGCCCGACGTCGCCGCTCCTTACGGTCGGGTGACCTCACCCCGGTCCACCTGGAGGGCAGCGTTGCGCGTACTCGACCTCACCGACGACCTGGCCCGGCAAGGCGCACGACTGCTCGTCGGACTCGGCGCCGACGTGGTGCGCGTCGACCCCGACGAAACGCTGGACGAGGCGGAACACCTCCACTGGCACGCCGGGAAGAAGCTCGTCCGGATCTCCGGTGACGACGACCTCGACGCGCTGGCCCGAGACGCCGACGTCGTCCTGGAGAGCGGCCCGGTCGCGACGCTGCGCGGCCTGCGCGCCGACGGCACCTCGCGCTGGCCGCACGCCGTCCACGTGGTCGTGACCCCGTTCGGGCTGACCGGCCCGCGCCGGGACTGGATCGGCGGCGATCTCGTGCTCGCCTCGGCCGGTGGGATGACCTGGCTGGGCGGGCAGCCCGGCGGCCAGCCCAAACCCCCGCCGCGGGAGCAGGCGTGCCAGGTCGCCGGGGCGCACGGGGCGATCGCGGCCCTGCTGGGCGTCCTGGCCCGGGACCGCGTGGGCACCGGTCAGCTGATCGACGTCTCCGCCCAGGAGGCGGTCGCCGCCACGCTGGAGACCGGCGCGATCTCGTGGATCCACGCCGGTCGGTTCCCGGTCCGCAACGGCGGCGTCTACGAGCACGTGGCGCACCGGATCTTCCCGGCCGCCGACGGGTACGTGGCGGGCGGCTACTCCGGCAGCGACCGCATGTGGACGGGCCTGCTGGCCTGGCTGGCCGAGGAGGGCGAGGCCGGCGAGCTGCTGGACGAGCGGTTCGCCGACCCGGTGGTGCGCTGGGCGGAGCGCCCGCGCGTCGACGCCGTCATCGCCCGGTTCGTCGCGAAGCGGACGGCGCGGGAGGTGACCGAGCAGGGTCGCGAACGGGCCCTGCCGTGGGCCGAGGTGACGCCGCCCGCGGCCTTGGTCCGCAACCCGCAACTCCGCGACCGGCGGTTCTTCGTCTCCATCGACGGCACCGAGGACGCCGGGTTCCCCTGGAACGCGCCGGGCCTGCCCCGACCGGTGGCGCTGTCCCCGCTCACGGAGGGCACGTGGACCGGCCCGGCGCGCGGCCGGCGGGCCACGAGTGGCCGTCCTCCCCTCGACGGCGTGCGGGTGCTGGACCTGACCTGGGTGCTGGCCGGGCCGTACGCGACCAAGGTCCTCGCCGAGCACGGCGCCGACGTGATCAAGGTGGAGTCCCGGCACCGGCACGACCCGACCCGGTTCTCGCCGTCCATGCGGCTGCGGCCGGGCGCGGGCCCGGACGACTCGGGCTACTTCCTGAACTTCAACCGGGGCAAGCGCAGCGTCGCGCTCAACCTGCGCACGCCCGAGGGGCAGGCCGTCCTGCGCGACCTGGCCGCCCGCTGCGACGTCGTCGTGGAGAACTTCAGCCCCGGCGTGCTCGACAAGTGGGGGTTGGACCACGAGTCGCTCCGCGCGCTCAACCCGCGGGCGGTCCTGGTGTCGATGTCCGGCGTCGGGCACACCGGCCCGTGGCGCAGGGCGGTCACCTTCGCCGACACGCTCGCCGCGATGTCCGGGCTGTCCAGCGAGACGCGCGATCCCGGGATGCCACCGCAAGGGCTCGTGTTCGGCCTGGGTGACGTGGTCGCGGCCAACGCGGCGGTGCTGGGCGCACTCGACCTGCTCGTGCGCGGCCACGGCGGGCACGTCGACCTGTCCCAGCTGGAGGCGATGGCCGCCACGATGGGCCCGGCCGTGCTCGACCACGGGCACGACGACCCGCGCACGGCCGCGCACCCGAACC
This sequence comes from Saccharothrix sp. DSM 118769, assembly GCF_052936295.1. Lineage (NCBI taxonomy): Bacteria > Bacillati > Actinomycetota > Actinomycetes > Pseudonocardiales > Pseudonocardiaceae > Saccharothrix > Saccharothrix sp. DSM 118769. Next base: position 6,341,870 of record NZ_CP193627.1, read on the forward strand.
GGTCGCGCCACGCCGTGCCGCACGGCGTCTACCCGGCGGCCGGGGACGACCGGTGGGTCGCCATCACCGCGCTGGACGAGGCCCAGTGGGCGGTGCTGCGGGACCTCGCCGACCTACCCGGTGACGGTGACCTCGCCCGGCGGCGGGCGGCCGAGGACGAGATCGACGGGGCCCTCGCGGCGTGGACGCGTGAGCAGGACGCCGAGCACCTCGCCGCGCGGTTGCAGAGCGCCGGAGTCGCCGCCGCCCTGGTCGCGACCGGCCGCGACCTGGTCGAAGGTGACGAGCACCTGGCCGAACGCGGCTTCTACCAGCCCTTGGACCACCCTGTCGCGGGGACGGTGCTGCACGAGGGCATCGTCGCGCGCCTGACGGCGACACCCGGTGCGCTGACCTCACCCGCTCCCCTGCTGGGCCGGCACACGGACGAGGTACTTCGGGAACTGCTGGACGTCGACGACAACCGCCTGGCGGCCCTGCGCGCCGCCGGGGTCACCGAATGAGAGGAGCGCCGGTGCTGACCGTCACCCAGGACGCGGGTGTGGCCACGATCCGGATCGACCGGCCCCCGGCCAACGCCGTGGACCCGGCCATGATCGCGGAGTTCCAGGAGGTGCTGCCCCCGCTGGCCGAGGACCCGACCGTGCGGTGCCTCGTCGTCACCGGCACCGGGCGGTTCTTCGTCGCCGGCGCCGACATCGCCGTCATGCGGGACCTGTCCGGGGCCAACCAGGCGAGGATGCGCGGGTGGGTCGACGTGCAGCGCCTGCTCGAACGGGCGCCGAAACCGGTGGTCGCGGCCATGAACGGCCACGCCCTGGGCGGCGGCGCGGAGCTGTCGCTGGCCTGTGACCTGCGCATCCTGTCGGCTGCGGCGAGCTTCGGCTTCCCCGAGATCACCCTCGGCCTGTTCCCCGGCGCGGGCGGCAGCCAGCGCCTGCCCCGGCTCGTCGGGCCGCACCGGGCCAAGCGGCTGATGGTGGACGGCACCCGGCTCACCGCGCACCGGGCGTGGGAACTCGGCCTGGTGGACCGGGTGGTCGAGCCCGAGGTCTTCGACGCCGTGGTCGCGGAGGAGGCTCGGTTGCTGGCGGCCAAGCCGACCGCGGCGATCGGGCTGATCAAGCGGGTCGTGGACGAGGGCTACGGGCTGCCGATCGAGGAAGCGCTGCGGCACGAGGAGAAGGGCGTGCTGGAGCTGACCGGCACCGCGGACGCCGCCGAAGGGCTCCAGGCGTTCCTGGACAAGCGCCCGCCGCGGTTCACCGGACGCTGACAGCGCGGGGGCGGCACTCCGGGTGCCGCCCCCGCGCTGTCAGTACTGCGCGACCATGGGGGTGTCCACCCCGATGTCGCCGACCTTGCCCGCGCCGCCGGGGTCGCCCAGCGGCGCGTCCCGGCCGGGCAGGGTCTGGGTGAAGAAGGCGATCGAGTCGGTCACGAACACCGCCTTGCCCTCGTCACCACGTGCCTTGCGGTCCACGAAGATGGCGTCCACCGGGCACTCCGGTTCACAGGCGCCGCACTCGATGCACTCGGTGGTGTTGATGTAGCTCTTGCGCTCGCCGACGTAGATGCAGTCGACGGGGCAGACGTCCAGGCAGGCGCGGTCGGTGACGTCGATGCAGTTCGCGCCGATGACGTAGGCCATGGTTTTCCCTCCGGGGGTCAGGAGTTCTCGGTCGAGTGGCCGGGGAACAGGGACAGCTCCGGGTCCAGGGCGACCGCGGCGTTGTTCACCGCCGTCGCGACCTCGCCGAAGCCGACGGACATCAGGCGCACCTTGCCGTCGTGCTCCGCCACGTCCCCGGCGGCGTAGACGCGGTCCAGGCTGGTGCGCATCCGCGAGTCGACCAGGATCGAACGGCCCCGCAGCCGCATACCCCAGTCGGCGAGGGGGCCGAGGTCGCTGATGAACCCGAGGGCCGCGACGACGCTGTCCACCTCGAACACCCGCGGCGCGTCCTCGCCGCGGACGCGGACGTGCGCCAGCCGCACGGTGTCCTCGCCGACGAGCGCTTCCACCTCGGCGTCGGTGACGACCCGCGTCCCGCCCTCGGTGACGGCCGTGACGTTGGCGGCGTGCGCGCGGAAGGTCGAACGGCGGTGCACGAGGGTGACCGACTTCGCGATCGGTCCCAGTGCCAGCGCCCAGTCCACCGCGCTGTCGCCCCCGCCCACGACGAGCACGTCCTGACCGCTGTGCGCGGCGGGGTCGGTGACGAAGTAGCTCAGGCCCCGGCCGAGGTACTCCTCCCCGGCGGGCAGCTTGCGCGGCGTGAAGGTGCCGATGCCGGCCGTGACGATCACCGCGCCGGCGCGGACGAGCCGGCCGTCGGACAGCGTCACCTCGGGCCGGCCCTCGTCGTCGCGGCCCAGTGCCACGGCCTGGCGGCCCAGCAGGTACTCCGGGCCGTACCGGTCGGCCTGGTCGAGCAGTGCGGCCACGAGGTCGCGGCCCCGCACGCGCGGCAGTCCGGCGACGTCGAGGACCTCCTTCTCCGGGTACAGGGCGGAGATCTGCCCACCGGCCTGGGGTAGCCCGTCGACCACGACGGTGCGCAGCCCGCGGAACCCCGCGCAGTAGGCGCCGTAGAGCCCGGTCGGTCCGGCGCCGACCAGGAGGATGTCGGTGTCGAGCGGTGCAGGGGGCATGGGCCGGCCTCCGTCGGTGCGGTGGTGTCGGGAGTGGACGGACGACGTCCGCGGATCACCGGACCCTAGGGCGGTGTCGCGGTACGAGCGCGGGTCGCGGACCGCTGAGCGGACCGCGGCCCGGATTTCGGATCCGGTCCGGTGAGCGGACCGGAGGCGTTGGCCTGCGGGCACCCGGGTGGTGGACTCGCCGTCAGCTTCGGCACAACGAACTTGGAGCGGCCATGAGCACGCAGAACGGGGAGAAGACCGGCACCCCGCCTCGGCGGACCCGGCGACCGGCGATCCTCCCGGGCCGGCAGGACTGGTCGAGCTGGCCGCACTACCAGGCCGCGGCGGCGGGCTTCCGCGGCTACTGGTACCCGGTCGGCTATTCGTCGCGGTTCACCGGCACGCCGCGGCAGGTCACCCTGCTGGGCCAGAAGATCGTGCTCGTCCGCGACGGCGGCGAGGTCTACGCGCTCAAGGACCGGTGCCCGCACCGCGGCGTGCCGCTGTCCGAGGGCAACCAGCAGTTCCCCGGCACCATTTCCTGCCCGTACCACGGCTGGACGTTCGACCTGAAGACCGGCGACCTCAAGGCCGCGATCACCGACGGCCCCGCCTCACCGATCTGCGGCAAGGTCACCCAGCCCACGTACGCGGTCGAGGAGCGCCTGGGCATGGTGTGGGTCTTCGTCGGCGACGGCGAGCAGGCCCCGCCGATCGACGAGCAGCTGCCCGAGGAACTGGTGGGCAACGCCGCGGTCGTCGGGTCGCGGATCCAGCCGCGCGAGGGCAACTGGCGCTTCGCCTGCGAGAACGGCTACGACGAGGGCCACGCGAAGTACCTGCACCGCACCGCCCTGTGGCGGTTGTTCAAGGCCATGCCGGTGTGGAACGAGACCCGGATCGTCCAGCGCGGCCGGTGGATCTACCGCGTCCAGGACGAGCAGTACTGGACGGCGGACTTCCCCGGCCTGGGCAAGTGGGACAACCAGGCGTGGTTCAAGCTGAGGCCGCCGAAGAAGGTCGGCAACATCGGCAACACCGGCTCGCACCGGCAGGTCAACCCGGTGATCGCGGCGCAGGAGTTCCCCGGCTTCGCCTCGGTGAGCATGCCCGGTGTGCTGCGCATCGTCTACCCGACGTTCATCCACTACGAGTTCTACGTGCCGGTCGACGCCGACAACCACCTCTACGTCGGCGTGATGGCCGATTTCCGGCGCGGGTGGAAGGCGTTGCCCTTCTACGCCAAGTACCTCGGTTTCGTGCGGTGGCTGTTCCACGGCCAGTTCTCCGCGCAGGACAAGTGGATGGTGGAGGTGACCGACGCGCCGCCGGAGAAGCTCTACCGGCCCGACGACTCGCTGCTCAAGTGGCGCAAGCTCGCCGAGGACACCTGCGAGGAACGCGTCGAGCGGCTGGGCGCGCAGGGCGTCGCCGTCCCGGTTCCCGAGGCGGACTGATGGCGCGCGTGGTGCTCGGCGTCGGCGCGTCCCACTCGACGCTGATGAACACCCACTGGGACCAGGTCGTGCACACCGACCGCGCGGAGCGGTTCCGCGACGCGCTGCGCGAAGCGCGGAACGAGATCGCCGCGGCGAAGCCCGACGTCGCGATCATCGTGGGGTCCAACCACTTCCGCGGGTTCTGGCTGGACATGATCCCGTCGTTCACCCTCGGCGTCGGCGAGGTGATCGGCTCGGGTGAGGCGAAGACGCCGTCCGGGCCGCAGAAGACCGCGCCGGGGTTCGCGCAGCGGCTCGCGGAGGAGCTGGTCGAACGGGGCACCGAGGTGGCGATCTCGGCCCGCCTGCAGATCGACCACGGCCAGACCCACGCGATCCAGTACCTCCTCGACGGCGTCGACGTGCCGGTGGTGCCGCTGGTCGTGAACGTCTTCGCCGCCCCGCTCCCCCGCACCGACCGCTGCGCCGAGCTGGGGCGCAACCTGACCGCCGCGGTCGAAGCGCTGCCCGAGGACCTGAAGGTGGTCGTGATCGCCTCCGGCGGCCTGTCGCACCAGCTGCCCTGGCCCGACGACTGGCGCGCCCCCGACGGCGAGGACGAGGAGTTCCTGGTGGAGGCGTGGCTCAACGGCCGCGGCGACTGGGAGCGCTACGACGGCCGCCGCCGCGAGATCATCACCGGTGCCCGGCCGGTGCTGTTCCCCGACTTCGACGAAGCGTTCCTGGCCGACCTCGAACGCGGCGAGCTGGAGAAGTACACCGCACTGACGACCCGGGAGATCGGCGAGGTCGCCGGCAACGGCGGTCAGGAGCTGCGCACCTGGCTCGTCATGGCCGCCGCGCTGGGCTTCGCGCCCGGCCGCGCGCTGGCGTACTCCCCCATGCCGGAGTGGCTGACCGGGATGGGCGTCGCGGTGATCAGGCCGTGACCGCCCTCGACGCGGTGCTGGGGCACATCACCGAGGACCGGCTCCGCGCGGCGGCACGCGCGGTCACGGCCATCCCGAGCCCCACCGGCCGCGAGGCGCCGTTGGCGCGGATGCTCGCCGCCCGGCTGTCGGCCGCGGGTTTCGCCGCGCAGGCGCAGCACCTGGACGAGTTCCAGGCCAACGCCGTGGGCCGGCTGCGCGGGACGGGCGGCGGCGAGGACCTCATGCTCTACGCACCGATCGACACCCTCACCACCGGGCAGCCCGAGCTGGACGTCCCGTGGATCGGGCCGGAGCTGCGCCCGGACATGCTCGCGCAGGCGCGTGACGAGGGGCCGTTCGTCTTCGGTCTGGGCGCGAGCAACCCCAAGGGCCACGCCGCCTGCGTCCTCGTGCTGGCCGAAGCGCTGGGCGCGGCCCGGCCCGACCTGGCCGGTGACGTGGTCGTCGCCTTCGGCGCGGGCGGGATGCCCACCAACGCCGTCGAGGCGCCGGGCTACCCCGCCCGCGCCAACACCGGTCACGGCGTCGGCTGCTCGTTCCTGCTGGAGCGCGGCTGGCACGCCGACCACGCGGTGATCGCCAAGCCGGGTGACTTCATCGCCCACGACGAGGTCGGGCTGTGCTGGTTCGAGATCACCGTGCCCGGCACCCACACCTACGTGGGCAGCCGTCACCGGCTCCCCTACCGCAACCCGATCGTCACCGCCGCCGAGGTGGTGACGCGCCTGGAGCGGTGGCTGGCCGACTACCCGGCCAGGCACCGCACCGCCACCGCCGCACCGCAGGGGGTGATCGGGTCGATCGCCGGCGGCTGGGAGCGGGTGCTCGCGGTCACCCCGGCGGTCTGCCGGATCCGCCTGGACCTGCGGATCGCGCCGGGGGTGACGCCGATGGCCGTCAAACGGGAGCTGGCCGCGTTCCTGGCCGGGTTCGACGACGACCTCGGGCTGGAGATGGTGCTGTCGATCCCCGGCACCCGCACCCCGCCGGACGCGCCGATCGTGCGCACCGCGATCGAGGCGTGGGAAAGCACCCGCGGTCGGCCGCACGAACCCGTGCCGGACAACAGCGGCGCCACGGACGCGAACATCCTGCGCGCCCGCGGCATCCCGACCGTCCGGACCGGCATGCCCAAGGTCACCTCGACCGACTTCGACGTCGACTTCAGCCGCGGCATGAACACCGTCGACGTGCGCGCGATGCGCCGCCTGTGCGAAGTGCTGGCGCGCACCACCCTGTCCATCACCCAGAAGGAAGCAGCATGAGCCCACCACCCGAGAGCCACTACGCCGACGGCGGCGGCGTCACCTACCACTACCACGACCTCGGCTCGGGCCCGGACACCGTGTTCCTGCACGGCGGCGGTCCCGGCTGCACCGGGTGGAGCGACTTCGGTCCGGTGGCGCCGCTGTTCGCCACCGACCGGCGGTGCCTGCTGGTGGACATCCACCAGTACGGCCGCTCCTCGAAGACCCAGATCACCGGGCCGATGTGGGACCACCACGCGGCCAAGACCGTCGCCCTGCTCGACACCCTGGGCGTCGAGCGCGCCGACTTCGTCTGCAACTCCTGGGGCGGCACCATCGCGCTCAACCTCGCCGCCAAGTACCCGGACCGGGTGCGGTCGCTGGTCGTCACGGGCAGCATGCCGGTGTTCCACGGCCCGCTCGCCCCGCTACCCGAAGGTGGCCGCCGCGGTCGCAACGCCCGCGACGCCTACTACGGCGGCGAAGGCCCGACGCGCGAGAAGATGCGCCGCCTGATCACCACCCTGGAGTGGTACGACGGGGACCGGCTGCCCGAGGAGACGCTCGACCTGCGCTACGAGCAGAGCCTCGACCCCGGCGAGCGGGAACTGGCCGCGATGTCGGACTCGCCACGGGGGGAATGGCAGGACCTCACCGCCGAGCTCGGCCTCATCCAGGCCCCGGTGCTGTTCATCTGGGGCATGCAGGACGCGTTCCTCACGCCCGACTACCCGCTGATGCTGGCCCGCATGGTGCCCCGAGGCAACCTGCACGTCATGGACCACGTCTCCCACCACCTGCAGGAAGAGCGCCCCCACGCCTACCACGCGGTGGTCGACGGGTTCTTCCGCTCCTTCGTCCCGGAAGGGGTCGCCGCGTGAAGGCCCTGTTCGCCCTGGCCGCCGCGGCGGCGGCCATCGCCGCCCTGCGCAAGCTCGCGGCCCACAGCAACACCCAAGTGCACCGCATCAACACCGAGGAATCCTCATGAGCATCTGGACCGACCTGAGCCCGATCGCCCACCGCGTCGAGTACGTCGACGCGGCCGGTGTGCCCACCCGAGCGCTGCGCGCGGGCAACCCCGATGCCGACGCCGTGGTCTTCCTGCACGGCACCAGCGGGCACCTGGAGGCGTTCAGCCGCAACATCGCGGCGCACGGCGAGTTCGACGTGCACGCCATCGACATGCTGGGCCACGGCTACACCGGCAAGCCCGCCCGGCCCTACGAGATCGCCGACTACGTCCAGCACCTGCTGGACTACTTCGACGCCGTGGGCATCCGCGCCGCGCACATCGTCGGCGAGTCCCTGGGCGGCTGGGTCGGGGCGCGCGCCGCGATCGACAGCCCGGAGCGGGTGCTGAGCCTGCAACTGCTGTGCGCCGGCGGGACCGTGGCCAACCTCCAGGTCATGGACCGCATCCGCACCAGCACGAAGGCCGCCGTCACCACCGACGACGTCGAGCTGACCCGCAAGCGCCTGCGGCTGCTCATGGCCAGCGCCGAGAACGCCACCGAGGAGCTGGTGGAGGTCCGGCACGCGATCTACCACACGCCGGAATTCGTGGCCAACGTGGACAACCTGCTGTCCTTGCAGGACATGGAGCGGCGCCAGCGCAACCTGCTGCGCCCGGAGCACCTGGCGCGCATCACCCAACCGACGCTGATCGTGTGGGGACGCCAGAACCCGTTCGGCGAGGTCCCGGAAGCCGCCAAGATGCACGAGAACATCCCCGGGTCGCAGCTGGAGCTGTTCGAGGAGTGCGGGCACTGGCCGCAGCACGAGCAGGCCGCCCGCTACAACCCGCTCAGCGTGGAGTTCCTGCGCAAGGCCGCCGCGGCATGAGGGCGGTGCGGTTCCACGCGTGGGGCTCGGCTCCCGTCGTGGACGACGTGCCGGAGCCGGTGCGCGGCGAGGGCGAGGTGCTCGTCGACGTCCAGGCGGCGGCGGTGGCGCACCTGGACACCACCGTCGCGAGCGGGACGTTCGACCTGAAGCCGCCCCTGCCCTACACCGGCGGGGTCGAGGGCGCGGGGGTCGTGGCCGAGTGCGACGCGGACTCCGGCCTCGAACCGGGCTGCCGGGTGATGCTGCGCGGCGCGGGTCTGGGCCTGCTGCGCGGAGGCACCTGGACCGAGCGGGTGAGCGTCCCGGCCAAGGCCGTGACCCGGCTGGACGCCCCGCTGGCCCCGGCGATCGCGGCGACCTTCTTCGTCCCGGCGACGACCGCGTTCGCGGCCCTGCACGACGTGGCCCGGCTCGGCGAGGACGAAGAGGTGATCGTGGTCGGCGCCGCCGGCGCGGTCGGCTCGATGGTCGCGCAGCAGGCACGGCTCGCCGGCGCGAAGGTGACCGGCGTCGTCGGACGCGCGGACCAACTGGCCGACGTGCCCGACGGGGTCACCGGCGTGTGCCTGGACTCGGCCGAGGACGTCGAGCGGCTCGCCGCGGACCGCCCGGCGTCCCTGCTGGTCGACACGCTCGGCGGCGACGGGCTGGTGGCCCGCACCCGTTGGGTCCGACCGGGCGGGCGCGCGGTGGTCATCGGCTACGTGACCGGCGCGGAGGTCCGCGTCGACCTGCCGTCCTGGCTGCTCGACGACGTCGCGCTGCTGCCGGTCAACATGATCCGCCGGGAACGCCGGGCCCGCGAGGTCGCCGGCGACCTGGTGAAGCGGCTGGCCGCGGGTGAACTCCGGGTGGGCGTGCAGGAGTACGCGTTCGCCGACGCGGCGTCGGCCGTCGAGGACCTGAAGGCCGGCCGGGTGCGCGGCCGAGCGGTCCTGATCCCGTAGTCCAGGTCCGGTCGGCGGACCGGTCGCGCCGTGCGAACCGGTTCCGCTGACCGAACCGGCCCGATGTCCGGACTGGCGGTGCTTCCATGACGGCGAACAGCGTCCTCGGCAAGGTCCAGCTCATCCTGGAGGCGTTCGGCCCCGACGACGAGCACCTGAGCCTCACCGAGCTGTCCCGGCGGTCCGGGGTGGCGAAGGCGTCGGTCCACCGCCTGGCGCAGGAACTGCTGGCCTGGGGCGTCCTGGAACGGCGCGGCAGCGACTACTGGCTCGGCATCCGCCTGTTCGAGATCGGCCAGCGGGTACCTCGCCAGCGCATCCTCCGCAACGCCGCCCGCCCGTACATGGAGGACCTCTACCACGCCACGAACGAGACCGTCCACCTCGCCGTCCCCGACGGTCGCGAAGTCCTCTACCTGGAGAAGGTGTCGGGCCACGGCCAGGTGACCAGGCCGTCGCGGGTGGCGGGCCGCATGCCCATGCACTGCACCGCGACCGGCAAGGTCCTGCTCGCCTTCGGTCCCCGGGCACTGGTCGACGAGGTGATCGCCGATCCGCTCGAACGCCTCACACCCCACACGGTGAGCGCGCCGGGACTCCTGTTGAACGAGCTGGCCCAGGCGCGGGCGAACGGCTACGCGGTCGAGTACGAGCAGACCCGCGTCGGGTACGTCAGCGTGGCCATCCCCCTGACCGGCCCGACCGGCCTGACCACCGGCGCGCTGTCCATCACCGCGCCGTTGTTCCGGGCCGACGTCGCCAAGTACACGGGATTGCTGACGATGGTCGGCCACCGGATCACCAGGACGATCAGCGCCCTGCAGTCGCAGTCCTCCGAGCCGTGAGCCGCGGGGGTGATTCCCGATCCGCGGGTCCGGTGACCGAACCGCCTCGTTGTCCCGTGCCCAGCGCCACAACAAGCTGACCGAAAGCAGCTCGCCCTCGGGAGGAACGTTGCGGAGAAAACTCAGATGGCTCGGTGTCGCGGTCACAGCGGTGGTGGCCGTGACGTCCATCGCCACCGGTGGCACGGCCACCGCGGACAGCTCGCGCCTGGACACGCGCTCGCTCCAGGTCCGCACGGAATCCGGTGAGCTCATCGGGAAGACCGACGGCGTGGTGGACTCCTTCCTCGGAATCCCCTACGCCGCTCCCCCCGTGGGAGGTCTCCGGTGGCAACCACCGCAACCGCCGCGGGGGTGGGCGGGAGTACGGCCCGCGACCAACCACGGGCCCACCTGTCCCCAGGCGTACCAACCGCTGGTGACCGAGGACTGCCTCTACGTGAACGTGCACCGCCCGTCGAGGCCGGCCGGCGAACGCCTCCCGGTGCTGTTCTGGATCCACGGTGGCGGGTTCTCGGCCGGCTCCGGCAACGTGGACGCCTCCCTGGTGGCCCGGACCAACAACATCATCGTCGTGTCGATCAACTACCGGCTGGGCGCCTTCGGCTTCCTGAGCCTGCCGGGCCTGAGCCAGGGCGGCGCCGGGAACTACGGCCTCCTCGACCAGGCCGCCGCGCTCCGCTGGGCCAACCGGAACATCGACCGGTTCGGCGGCGACAGCAGGCGCGTGACGATCGCCGGCCACTCCGCCGGCGGCCACTCCGTGTGCTCCCTGCTCGCTTCACCCCTGATCCACGGCTTGATCAACGGGGCGGTCATCGAGAGCGGGGGGTGCCCGAGCCGCACCGTCACCGAGTCCCAGGCGGCCGGCCGGCGCTTCTCCACCGACGCCGGGTGCGGCACGACGAACAACCCCGTGGCCTGCCTGCGCGGGAAGTCCGCGGCCGAGATCCTCAACTCCAGTGCGGGCTTCCGAGGCGGTGTCCTCTCCGGAGCGCTCCCCACGGCGGGCGTCGCCGAACTGCCGGTCGCACCGCTGACCGCCTTGCAGACCGGCAGGTTCGAACGGGTCCCGCTGCTGATCGGCAGCACCCGTGACGAAGTGCGGCCCTGGGCCCTGCCGTTCGCCTACGCGACTCCCGCGCAGTACGAGAAGAGCCTCCAGTACCTGTTCGGCGACCGGGCGGCCGACGTCCTGGAGCAGTACCCGTTGAGCGACTTCCCCTCCCACGAGACGGCGACCTACGCCCTGGGCTCGGTGTGGCTGGACTCCAGTGCCTTCTACGGGCTCGGCGGGTGCGGATACGCACAACTCGCGAAGCAGGTCTCGAAGTACCAACCGAAGACGTACCTGTACAGGTTCGACGCACGGAGCCCCGGTTCCGGGCCGGAGAACCCGAACGCCTTCGACCCCGGTTCCTACCACGGGGTGGACCAGCCCTACCTCTGGCCGACGCCCGACAGCCTCCACGACCGCGACGAGCTCCGCCTCTCGTCCGAGATGGTCCGGTACTGGGGCGCCTTCGTCCGGCGGGGTACGCCGGACACGACGGGCCAGGCCCCGTGGCCGGGCATCTCGAACGACCGCGTGATGATCCTGAAGACCGGTGGCAGCGCGACCGTGTCCTCGGCGGAGTTCTCCGCCACCCACCACTGCGACCTCTGGAACAGCACCAACCACAAGTGGCTCGACCTGGCTCCCGACAAGCTCGCCCGACAGGTCGGGGTTGGGCGGTAGTCACTTCCCGACGGCGCCGGCCGACGAAGTCCCAGGACGCGTCGGCCGGCGATCCGCCGGAGCCACCGACTTCGGTGACCGCACCTCCCGCGGAGAGCGGGAACCTGAGGTTCCCCCGACAACCCGAGGCGGTTGTTACCCGGATCGGATCGGTGATGCCGGGATGGCAGTCGGTTCGGTCTGGGCGGCGTGCCAGGCGGCTTCGTACTCGTCGGGACTGAGCCGGCCGAGGTCCTTCTGGATGCGTTCGGTGTTGTGGAACCCGTCGATACAACGGAACAGTTCGTTCTCGGCCTCGTCGCGGGTGCGCCAGGAGCGGCGGTAGACCAGCTCGATCTTGAGCGTGGAGAAGAAGTTCTCCATCAGGGCGTTGTCGCAGGAGTCGCAGACCGACCCCATCGAGGGCAGGATTCCGTTGTCCACCAACCGTTCCGCGGAGCGGAAGGCCGTGTAGGTCGAGCCGCGGTCGCTGTGGTGGATCAACTGCCCGTCGCGCACGTCGCGGGACCAGATCGCGTACTCCAGGGCGCCGAGCACGAGGTCGGTGTCGCAGCGGTCGCTGGTCTTCCGGCCCACGATCCGGTTGGAGAACGCGTCGCGCACGGCCGCGAGCCAGAAGGCACCCTCGCCGGTGCGGATCCGGGTCGCGTCGCCCCCCACACACAACAACCGGTCCGGCGCGGAGGCGCTGAAGTCCCGGTTCACCCGGTCAGGCCAGTCGCACGACGGCGTGGACCTTGCAGACGGCGGCGTGGGCGACCGTGGCGACGACGGCCACGCGCACGGTGCTGTCGTCGTACTTGTCGCGCACCTTGCCGGACAGCTCGACGGCCGCTCCCGCGTCGTCGTCCGGAACGGCGACCGGGCGGATGAAGCGGCTGGTGAACTCGACGATCGCGCCCGCGTCGCCCGCCCAGTCGGTGATCGCGGTGCCGGTCAGGGCCATGGCGAGCATGCCGTGCGCGATGACGTCGGGCAGGCCGGCCCCGACTGCCACGCGCTCGTTCCAGTGGATCGGGTTGAAGTCCAGCGAGGCCCCGGCGTAGCGGACCAGGTCGGCGCGCCGCAGCCGCACCTGGCGGGCAGGCAGCGCGTCCCCGACCGAGACCGACTCGTGGGTCCTGGCGCTCATGCCCCTCCTCCTGTCGATCCGCCCCCCGGCCGCACGACGAGCAGCGCGGTCGCGGTCAGCACGGGCTCGCCCTCGGTGGTGGTGATCTCGTGGCGCAGGGTCAGGAACCCGCTGCCGAGCCGGGTGGTGATGTCGGTGACCGAGACGGTGTCGTTGACCAGGTCGCCGGCGACCAGGGGCCTGCGGTAGTGGAAGGTCTGCTCACCGTGCACCATGCGGGCGTGGTCGAAGCCGAGGGCGGGGTCGGCGACGAGCGACTCGAAGGCGCCCCGGGTGATGGCGGCCGCGAAGGTGGGCGGCGCGATCACGTCCGCGTACCCCGCGGCCCGGGCGGCGTGCGGGTCCCGGTACACGGGATTCGGGTCGCCGATCGCCCCGGCGAACTCCCGGATCTTCTCCCGGCTGACCAGATAGGGCCGGGTCCGCGGGTAGCTGCGCCCGATGAACGAAGGGTCCAGAGCCATGGCGCCACCCTAGTACGGAGACCCGGCGCGGACGATAATTGAAAAACCAACTTCCCGTTTACCGGTCGCCCGTCCGGGCAGGCGTTTCCCGATTCGGTACGAAAAAGTTTCGAATCGAGCGGCGAGACTATCCCGCAACGGGCGCCCGCGGTCAATCCGAAGGTTCGGACAAGGGACACGAAGGCACTGTGACGATGATCACACTTTTATGAAAAACCGACCGTAATCGCTTGGGCAGTGGCAGGTTCGGCGCCCTGGGGCTATCGGCACGTGCACCGGCGACCCACGTGCACCGGTGATCATTGACGGAAACGGCTGGCGCGCATTAATCACGCGAAGCGCGCCGGAGTTTCCGTGCCGAACTCCCGGGGAGCCGGTCGTACCGGCTTCGAAGCTGGGCAACGGGAGCCGGTGACGGCTCCGAACAGGCTCGGAGATCTGGGGACTCGTCATGGGAATTCTTGACGGAAAACGCGTCCTGGTGACGGGGGTGTTGACCGACACGTCCATCGCCTTCCACATCGCGAAGATCGCGCAGCAGGAGGGCGCGCAGGTCCTGCTGACCGCGTACCCGCGGCCCGGGCTGACCGCGCGCATCGCCAGGCGGCTGCCGTCCGGACCGGACAACGTCCCGCCGGTGCTGGAGCTGGACGTCACCGACGCCGCGCAGCTCCAGTCGCTGGAGGGCCGGCTCCGCGAGCACGTGGACGGCCTGGACGGCGTGGTGCACGCGATCGGGTCCGCGCCACCGGGGGCGCTGGGCGGCAATTTCCTGAGCACTCCCTGGGAGGACGTCGCCGCGGCCGTGCACGCCTCGACGTACTCCCTGAAGTCGCTGACCACGGCGTGTCTGCCACTGCTCGGACCAGGCGGTTCGGTGGTGGGACTGGACTTCGACGCGTCCCGCGCGTGGCCGGCCTACGACTGGATGGGGGTGGCCAAGGCAGGGTTGGAGTCGTGCGCGCGGTACCTGTGCCACTACCTGGGCCCCAAGGCCATCCGGGTCAACCTGGTCGCGGCCGGGCCGCTGGAGACCGTCGCGGCCACCAGCATCCCGGGCTTCCACGAGATCTCCGCCCCGTGGGCCGAGCACGCGCCGCTCGGGTGGGACATCACCGACCCGGTGCCGGCGGCGCGGGCCTGCGTGGCGCTGCTGTCCGACTGGTTCCCGAGCACCACCGGGGAGATCGTCCACGTGGACGGCGGCGTGCACGCCGTGGGCGGCGGGCACTGACCGGACCGGGCACGCGCACACCGAACTGGGAAGAAGAAGACATGCCCCCAAGCAGGGAAGAAATCGCCGACTTCGTCACGTCCGTTCTCGCGAACTTCCTCGAAGGGGAGTTCGACGAGGGGATCGACTGGGCCGCGCCGATCGGCGCAGACGGACTGGGGGTCGAATCCATCGGCATCCTGGAGGTCGTGGTCAACGTCGAACAGGAATACGACTTGAGCATTCCCGACGAGGTCATCGAGAGAATGGCTTCCGGCACGTTCGGCGCGTTGGTGGACGAGGTGGCCGCACTGCACCCGGCGACCGCGGAAGCGAAAGGAGCGTGACCCGGTGATCACCACGGCTGACATCCGCACGATTCTCGTCGAGGGAAGAACGCTGGCCGGCGTCGACGAGCTGGAGGACGACACCGAACTGGTGGTCGACTCCTTCTCACTGGCCTGGTTGCAGCACAGCCTGCGCACCGAGCACGACATCGAACTGGATCTTCGCGAGGTCCGCGCGGAGCACTTCTCGTCGCTCACCCGGATACGGGACTACGTCAACGAACTGGCCGCTTCGACCAGGCAGGGCTGAGGAATCGCGATGACAGCCGACACCGACGTCGTCATCACCGGGATCGGGGTGTTCACCGCGTTCGGCTTCGGCGAGCAGGCGCTCCTCGACGGTGTCTTCACCGGGACGCACGCGTTCGGCCCGGTGCGCCGCTTCGACACCGGGCGGTTCCGCTGCGGTGCGGCGGCCACCTACACCGGCAGCGGTCCCGGCTACCCCGGCATGCCCGACGACGCCACCGCGCCGCTGCGGCAGCGCGACGTCCTGGTGGCCTGCTCGTCGGCCGCGATCGGGATGTCCGGGCTCGCCCCCTCGGCGATCGCCGGCACTCTCGTCGGGAGCCAGGGCGACTACACGCCCATCACCTCCTTCTGGCGCTCCGGCGACGACGGCGACGCGCCGGTCCCCGTCGCGGACAGCCTGCCGAGCCACCTGTCGCACGCCCTGGCGGACGAACTGGGGCTCGGCGGGCTCCGGTCGACGTTCATCAACGCGTGCGTGGCCTCGGCGGACGCCGTCATCCACGCCGCCAGGCTGATCCGCGCCGGGCGGGTGGACGCGCTGCTGTGCGCGGGTGCCTACCTGGTCGAGGAGGAGCTGTTCGCGAAGTTCGACTCGGCCCGCGCGTTCGCCAAGGACGGGCACGTCCGCCCGTTCTCCAAGGACCGCACCGGGCTGCTGCTGGGCGACGGCGTGGCCGCGCTCGTCCTGGAGTCGGGGCGCGGCGCGCGGGCGCGCGGGGCCGAGGTGCTGGCCCGCGTGACGGGGTGGGGCATCACCTCCGACGCCTTCCACGTGAGCCGCCCGCACCCCAGGGGACGGGGCACCGCGGACGCCGTGCGGGCGGCGCTGCGCACCGCACGCCTCGACGCGGACCGCGTCGACTACGTCAACGTCCACGGCACCGGCACGGCGTCGAACGACACCGCGGAGACCGCCGCGCTGCACGACGTGCTGGGCGCCAGGGCGCCGGAGGTCGCGGTCAGCTCCACCAAGAGCACGACGGGGCACCCGCTGGAGGGCGCCGGCGCGGTCGAGGCCGTGATCACGCTGTTGGCGCTGCGGCACGGCATCGTCCCGCCCACGGCGAACTTCACGACGCCGGACCCCCGGTGCGACCTGGACTACGTCACCGACACCCCGCGAGAGGTGCGCATGGACCACGCCGTCTCCCTGAACTCCGCCTTCGGCGGGGTCAACACCGCACTCCTGCTGAGCCGCCCGTGACCACTGCGACGACGATCGGCCACCACCTGGTGGCCGAGGCGTTCCTGTCCCCGTCCGGGCGCGCCCCGGACGGGTCCGCGCACGAGCCGGTGGCGCTGCCCAGGGTGTCCGGCTTCGTGGAGTCGACCTTCAGCCCCCTGGTCCGGGCCGTGGTCGAGCGGTGCGTGGCCGGGGTCACCGGTGGCGAGCCCTTCGGCGACGAAGGGGCCAGGACGGCTCTCGTGCTCGCCACGACCTTCGGCGACGCGGTGACCGCGGACCTGGGCAGCAGGCTGCTGGCGTCCGGCCAGATGCAGAACCCGCTGCTGTTCTACCAATCGGTGCCCACCACGATCCTCGGGGTGGTCGCGCGCGACTTCGGCATCACCGGGCCGACGATGTGCTTCTCCGCGCAGCGGGACCTGCGCGACGAGGCCCTGGACCTGGTGGACGTGCTGCTGAACGACGACGAGGTCGACCAGGTGCTGCTGGTCGCCGTCGACCTCGAAGCCGACGTCCGGGCCCGGCGGGTCGCCGAGGAGCTGGTCGAGCGGGGCACGCGGCTCCCCCTGGCGCGATCCGACACGGCGGTGGCCTTCCTGTTCCGCGGAGCCGCGCCGCCACACGACCGGACACGGTCCGGCGCGGTGGTCGAGGGCGACCCCGGATCGGGGTTCGGCGCGCTGTCCGGCCTGGTGGAGCTCTACCTCGCCGCGCTGACCGCCCGGCGGTCGCCGGAGCGCGGCGCCCTGACCGTCCCGCTGACGACGGCCTGGGGGCCGCGTCGGCTGACGGTGCTGCTGTGAGTCGAGGACCCGGGGAGCTGGAGATCGTGACAGGGCACATCAGGCGCGTCGGAGGTGGCTCGTGGTCGGACCGGTGACGCTCGACGGCTTGCTCGCCGCCAGCGCCGCGCGGCACCCCGGCCGACCGGCGCTGGTCGCCGACGGCCGGACCTGGACCTACGCCGAACTGGACGCCGCCGTCGACGACCTGGCGGAGCGGATCGGGCGGGCGGGCGTGCGGGCCGGGGACCGGATCGGCGTCTTCGCGCCCAAGTCGGCCGAGGCGGTGCTCGGCATCTACGCGGGGCTGCGCGCGGGGGCCGTCGTGGCGCCGCTCGACGTCCGGGGCCCGGTCGGCCGCACCCGCCGGATGCGGGACCAGGCGGGGTTCTCCCTGCTGCTCACCACTCCGGCGACGCGCGCGGCGGCCCGGGTGGTGGCCCAGGCGGACGAGGACCACCCACCCGCCGAGGGCGACCTGGGGCACGGGATCGGCTGGACGAGGTGCGATCCCCCGCCGACCACCGCGCCCACCACCGAGGGCGGGTACGTGCTGTTCACCTCGGGCAGCACCGGCCGGCCCAAGGGCGTCCTGCTGTCGCACGGGAACGTCGCGCACTTCGCGCTGTGGGCGGCCCGCGAGGTGGGCCTGGCGGAGACGGACGTGGTCGGTTCGCAGGCGGCCCTGACCTTCGACCTGTCCACCTTCGACCTGTTCGGCACCGCCGCGGTGGGGGCGTGCGCCGTCCTGATGCCCGAGCGCATCCGTGCGTTCCCCCGCGACGTGGCCGCGTGGCTCGCCGAGCGGGCGGTGACCGTGCTGTACGCGGTGCCGTCGCTGTACCAGGAGCTGCTGGAGCGCGGCGGTTTCCGGGACGACTTCCCGCCCGCGTTGCGCGTCGCGCTCTACGCGGGCGAGCCGTTCCCGCCGCGCGCACTGGAGACCTACGTCGAACTCCTGGACGGGCGGCCCCTCTACAACCTGTACGGCCCGACCGAGACGAACGTGTGCACGTTCACCAGGGTCCCGCCCGACTGGACCGCGGACCGCGGGATGACCGTCGGGCGGGCCGTCCCCGGCGACGTCGTCGACGTGTTCGACGAGTCCGGCCGGCCCACGGACGGGGAGGGCGAGATCTTCGTCGCCGGCGCCACGGTGTTCCGGGGCTACCTGGAGGCGGGCGAGCTGCACGACCCGACCCGCCCCCTGCGGTTCGGCGACGGGGTCGTGCGCCGCGCCTACGCCACCGGCGACATCGGCCGCCGCACGCCCGACGGGCGGATCGTGCTGCGCGGACGGCGCGACGTCCAGGTCAAGCGCCGCGGCTACCGCATCGACCTGGGCGAGATCGAGAGCGTCGCCGGCGAGGTAGCCGGGGTGGACGCGGCCGTCGCCGTCCAGAAGCCCGGCGACCACGAGGGCGGGATATGGCTGTACGCCTCGGGCGCCGCCACCGAGGGGGAGATCACGGGCCACCTGCGCGGTCACCTCCCGGTGTACATGGTGCCCGACCGCGTCGTCCGCCTCGACGCGGTGCCGGTCAACGACCGCGGCAAGATCGACCGCCTGGCGCTCGCGTCGGCGACGTACCGGCCCTCGGTCGACGGACACGGAACAGGAGAACACGGTGACTCTTCCTGACGACTTCCAGGGCATCCTCGAAGCCGCCCACGGAATCGGTCCGGAGCTGGCCGCGTCGGCCCGCGACGTCGACGCCCGCACCGGTGACAGCCGCGAGGCGTACCGCGTCCTGCGCGACGCCGGGTTCCTGCGGCTCATCGTCCCGCGGCGACACGGCGGAGCCGGTCTGGGGTTCGAGCAGTACTGGCGCGTCCTGGCGGTCCTCGCTTCCTACAACGGCGCCGCCGCGCTGGGCTTCAACATGCACAACGCCGTCATCGGACCCATGTGCGAATCGGCGGACACGCCACTGCCGCCCATGGCCGAGGAGTTCCGCACCTGGTTCTTCGACGAGATCGTGCGCGGCGGCCGGATGTTCGCCTCCGCGACCTCGGAACCGGGCAGCGGCGCGAAGCTGCTGGGCCTGCGCACCACCTACCGGCCGACCCCCGACCGCTCCGGGTTCGTCATCACCGGCAGGAAGTCGTTCGTCTCACTGGCGGGCGTGGCCGACTACTACGCGGTGCCGGCACGCCCCGAAGGCAACACCGATCCGGGCAAGATCTCGCACTTCCTGGTTTCCCCCGACGACGTCGGCGTCACCTTCGGGGAGGTGTACGACCTGAGCGCGATGTACGGCACCAGCACCGCCGGCATGACGCTCGACGACGTCGAGGTGCCCGCCTCGCGGCTCTTCCTCGGCATCGAGGGCATGTCCCTGCCCCGGATCATCCGCGAGCCGCACTGGATGGTCGCCGGGTACACCGGGGCGTACCTCGGGATCGCCGAGGCCATCCACCGGCACGTGGTGGAGGCGGTGGCCACGACGCCCTCGCGCGCGGAATCGCCCGTGGTCCAGCGCAACCTCGGTTACCTGTCGGCCCGCCTGGCCGCGGCGAGCGCCCTCGTGCACGAGGCCGCCCGGTCGATCGACGCGGACCGCGGCAGCACCGAGACCAACGCCAGGGTGCACGCCGCCAAGTACGTCGTGGGCGAGCTGGGCGCCGACCTCGTCCGGGAGGCCGTGGCCACGTGCGGGTCCGCGGCGGTCAGCCGGTCGAAGCCGCTGGAGCGGTTGATCAGGGAGATCCAGTACTGCGCCGTGATGCCCGCCAAGCCGGACGAGTGCCTGGAGTACCTGGGCAAGGCTGCTCTCGGGGTAAAACTGCACGAGGAAGGCGCGTTCACCTGGTGAACGCCGACGCGGAGGAGCGGTCATGACAGCCCGAGAGCAGGACCACGACGGAGTGAAGCCGGGGTACTCGTTCACGCCCCGCTTCTACGAGATCGACGGCCAAGGCGTCATGTTCAACATGTGGTACCTGGGCTACGTCGACGAGGCCATCGACGTCTTCTTCACCGAGCGGGGGCTGCCGTACCCGCAGTGGCGGCACCTGGGCTTCGACGTGCACGTCGTGCACTTCGACTTCGACTTCAGCGCCGGCGTCCGGGCCCGGGACCAGGTGGAGGTCCTGGTCAGCACGTCCCGGATCGGCGGGAAGAGCTTCACCCTCGACTTCGCCTTCCGCCGCGACGGGCGGACCGCCTGCACCGGCGGCATCGTCTACGCCACCGTCTCCACCGAGGGGCACGGCACCATCGCGCTGCCCGACCGCCTGGTCGAGGCCCTCGGCCCGGTCCGCCCGCTCCGCGGCTGACCCGGCGGCGCACCCACCAAGAACCACGAGCACAGAAGGGCCACCGCCGACATGGCAGAGCTGACGCTCGACGAGCGCGACCGCGTCAAAGGAATCGTCTGCGAGGCGCTGGACCTCCAGCCCGAGCAGCTCGCCGACACCGCCGACTTCAAGGAGTACGGGGTCGAGTCGGTGCAGGTGATCGAGATCATCACCATCATCGAGGACGAGCTGGACGTCACCATCGACCTGTCCGAGGCGGGCCGGATGACGAACCTCGCCGGGGCCTACGAGGTCGTGGCAGAGGCGCGATGAGCACGGCGGAGCGGGTGGTCGTCACCGGGCTCGGCGTCGTCTCGAACATCGGTACCGGCGCGGCCGGGTTCACCGAGGGCCTGCGGGCGGGGCGCAGCGAGGTCGGCCCCGTCACGGCGTTCGACACCACCGGCTTCGACCACGTCAACGCCTGCGAGGTGCCGGACTTCCGACCCGAGCGGTGGATCAGCCGGGTGCCCGCGGCGGAACTGGGCAGGGCGAGCGGGTTCGCCGTCGCGGCGGCCCGGATGGCGGTGTCGGACGCCGGCCTGGCCGACGCGGACCTGCGGGACCGCCGCGGCCAGGTCGCCATCGGCACGACCAACGGCGAGGGCGCGGACCTCGACCGGCTCGGCGCCCAGTTCGTCGCCGGCGGGCCGGAGGCGATGGACCCGGTCCTGGCCGGGCGGGTGGGGGTGGACCGGCTGGCCGCGTCCGTCGCCGGCGAACTGGGGCTGTGGGACGT
Organism: Saccharothrix sp. DSM 118769; assembly: GCF_052936295.1. NCBI lineage: Bacteria > Bacillati > Actinomycetota > Actinomycetes > Pseudonocardiales > Pseudonocardiaceae > Saccharothrix > Saccharothrix sp. DSM 118769. Next base: position 6,362,948 of record NZ_CP193627.1, read on the forward strand.
GGAGGCGGTGGTGTTCACGACCGCCTGCGCGGCGGGCAACTACGCCATCGGGTCCGGGTTCGACGCCATCCGGTCCGGTGACGCGGACTACGCGCTCGTCGGCGGCGCGGACGCGGTCTGCCTCCAGTCCTTCGCGTCGTTCTACCGGCTCGGCATCATCGCCCCCGACAGGTGCCGGCCGTTCGACGCCGATCGCCAGGGCATCCTCAACGGCGAGGGCGCGGGGGTGCTGCTGCTGGAGAGCCTCACCGCCGCCCGCGCGCGGGGGGCGCGCATCCACGCCGAGGTCCTCGGCTACGGGCTGAACTGCGACGCCGCCCACCCGACGCTGCCGGACCAGGGCGGCGTCGAGGTCTGCATCGCGCTCGCGCTGGCCGACGCCGGGGTGCGGCCCGAGGAGGTGGACCTCGTCTCCGCGCACGGCACCGGGACGAAGTTCAACGACGTCACCGAGGCACGGGCGATCCGCGCCGCCTTCGGCGACCACCCGCCGCGGACGATCGGCCTCAAGTCGATGCTCGGCCACGCGATGGGTGCCGCGGCGGCCCTCGGCGCGGTCGCCGGGACGATCGCGATCACCGGGGGCTTCATTCCCCCGACCGCCAACCACCGCCGCACCGACCCGGAGTGCCGGATCGACTGCGTCCCCAACGAGTCGGTCCCGGCGGAGGTGCGCGTGGTGCAGAACAACAGCTTCGCGTTCAACGGGAACAACGCGATCGTCGTCCTCACCCGGTACGAGGAGCACACGTGATCGTCGTCGACTGGGCGGCCGTCTCCCCGTTCGGGGTGGACACCGCGGACTTCGCCGCCGGCATCCGCGCCGGGGGGCCCGGCGGCGACGGACCCCGGGCGGTCCCGGGCTTCGACCCCCGCGAGGTCGTCGGCAGGCAGGCGGTGCTGGGCATGAGCCGCGCCGCGGCCCTCGCCGTCGTGACCTGCGCCCGCCTGGTCGCCGACGACGACGTGCCGGCCCGCACCGGGCTGGTGCTGGCGACCACCGGGAGCGTGCAGAGCAGCCTCGACGTCGTCCGCATCTCGTTGACCGGCAAGAAGCCCTACCGCATCCCGCCGTCGACCATCCTCGCGGCGACCATGAACAGCGCCGCCGGCCAGTGCTCCATCCACCACTCCCTCAAGGGGCCCAACACGACCCTGGCCGCCGGTCGGCCCTCCGGGCTCGTCGCCCTCGGCTACGCCCGGCGCCTCCTCGGCGCGGGCCGCGCGGACACCGTCGTCGCGGGTGCCGTCGAGGAGCACTCCGAGGCCAGGCAGCAGGTCGACCGGTTGTCCGGCGGTACCGCGCCCCTGGTCGAGGGGTGCGCGATGTTCCGGCTGGAGCGCGCGGGGCGGGGGCTCGCCGAAGTCCTCGCCGTCACCTCGCTGGTCGCCCCGGACGGCGAGACCGGCGCCGCCGTGACCCGCGCGGTGCGGCGGGTCCTCGACGCCGCGCCCGCCGAACCCGTGTGGATCGCCACCACCTCGGGCGTCACCGACGACGACGAGCACACCGCCGTCGTCGAAGAGGGTCGTCCGGAGGTCGTGCTCGCCCCGCTGACGGGATCGCTGGGCGAGGCCCACTCCACGTCCGCCGCCTTCCAGTTGGCCGCCGTCCTGAGCCACGCCGCGGCCGACCCGGGTTCCGCCGGCCGGCTCGCGCTGGTGACGTCCGCCGACCCCCGGGGAGCCGTGGCCGCCGCCCTCCTGCGCCTGGGCCGCCCGCGTGCCGGCGGGTGAGCGGGAGGTGGCGACCGCCGAGTGGCACGAGTTGTCCGCGAACGGTCCGACGGCGGTGCTCGTGCACGGCATCGAGGACGGCTGGCGCAGCTGGGCGGAGCTGGCGGAACTGCTCGCGCCGCGCCACCGACTGATCGCGCTCGACCTGCCGTGGCGCGCGGGCAACGACTACTCCTGGCACGCGAGCGGCACACCGGGGCAGTGGCTGCGCCGCGCGCTGGCAACCGTGCCGCACCCGGTCCACGCCGTGGTAGGCCACTCCTTCGGGGCGAACGCGACGCTGGAGCTGCTCAGCGCGGGACTCGCGTTCGAACGCGTCGCCCTGCTCGCCCCGGTGTACCAACCGGGCGGCGCCGAGGTGGACGACGGCTTGAGGTCCGCGGCGCGCGTCGCGCTGGAGTCGGCCGTCCGCGACGGGCTCCGGTTGAAGGTGCGCGCCAGGACGATCGCACCGCGCGTCCTGGCGGGCATGGAGCGCAAGCTGGTCCAGCACGTGGTGCCGCGGGCCTTCGGGCCGTTCCTCGACTGCACGGTCGCCACCTGGGAGCTGGACCTCAGCGGGGTGGGCAGCCGGACGCTGGTCCTCGCCGGCACCACCGACGTCTCCCTGCCCCCGGCGGGCGCCCGCGCGCTCACCGAGGCGATGCCGGCCGCGCAGGTCCGCCGGCACGCCCACTACACGCACTTCTGCCACCTGGAGCAGGCCGGCGACGTGGCGGCGGAGCTGGAGGACTTCCTCGGCACGTGACGGACGCCCGAAGGGACCCCCGCCCCGCTCAGGGCCGCCAGGTGTGGAAACCCCGGCCCGACTTCTTGCCCAGCCGACCGGACTCGACCATGTCCGTCAGCAGGGGGCACGGGGTGTAGAACGGGTCGTCCAACAGCTCGCGCAGCACCAGCAGGGTGTCCCGGACGGTGTCCAGGCCGATGAGGTCGGCGGTGCGCAGGGGACCCGTCTGGTGGGCGAAGCAGGACACGAAGACCTCGTCCACGGTGGCCGCGGGGGCGGTGCCCTCCGCCACCACCTTCACCGCCTCGTTGATGGCCAGCATCAGCACCCGGTTGGTCACGAACCCCGGCGCGTCCGCCACCACGATCGCCTTCTTGCCCAGCGACGACAGCACCTCGGCCGTGCGCGCCATCGTCGCGTCCGAGGTCCTCGGGCCGCGCACGACCTCGACGGCCTCCTTCAGCGGCGCCGGGTTCATGAAGTGGGTGGCCAGCACGCGGTCCGGTCGGGTGGTGACGGCCGCCAGCACGTCGACCGGGATCGCCGACGTGCACGACGCCAGCACGGTGTCCGGCCCGCACAGGCGGTCCAGCGCCGCGAACAGCTCCTCCTTCACCGCGATCCGCTCCGGGCCGCACTCCACGACGAACCCGCTCCCGGCGAGCGCGTCGAGGTCGGCGGTCCAGCCCACCCTGCCCGGCACCCCGGCCGGATCGGCCGGCGCCGGTCCGAACAGCACCTGGAGCCGCAGGCCGTCGCGCACCCGGTCCGGCCCGGTGGCCAGTGCCGCCGGGTCCGGGTCGACCACGACCACCTCGTGCCCGGCCGCGGCGAAGCACTGCGCCACGCCGGTGCCCATCACCCCGGCGCCGACCACACCGACCTTCACCGCCGCCTCCCGTCGACCAGCCGCACGTGCGCGGGAACGGGCAGTGGCTCGGGCGAGGTCCGCGCCAGCAGCATCCGGTCGCCGTCCCGCTGCACCACCTCGAACCCGGCGAACCGCAGCGTCACCAGCATCACCTGGTTGACCGGCGTGCGCAGGAAGCGCGCCACCGGCCGCCGTCGCCGCTCCACGGCGTCGCGCACGATGTCGCCCAGCAGCGCCGAGCCCACACCGCGCGACATCACCCGGCACGACATGAGCAGCAGTTCCAGCACCGCGTCGCCGCCGAGGTGCGCCACGACCGCGAGCCCGATCGTGCCGTAGTCGCCGAACCGGTCCCGCAGCCGTGCCACGAGCACGTCGTGCTCCGGCGACGCGCACAACGCCCGCAGTTCGTCGAGGTCGTAGGTGATCCCCGTGGTGTTGAGCTGGTGGGTGCGCACGGTCAGTTCCCGCGCGCGGTCCAGGTCGGCCTCGGTGGCGGGCACGACGGTCAGCTCCAGGTCGAGCGAGGCCAGGAACCGCGCCGCCGACCCGTCGAACCGCTGCTCGGCCTCCGCGCGCTCCCGCTCGGTCAGGTAGGACTCGCGCCGCCGACGCGACTCCGCCGTCACCGGCCCGGTCCGGAACTCCGGCAGCGACGCCAGTGACCCCACCTGCTCGGCCGGGTAGCAGCGCACCTGCGGCAGTGCCGCGGCGACCTCCGCCCGTTCCACCACGTCGTTGTCGGTGAACGCGATGGTGTCCAGCCCGATGCCGAGTCCTCGCGCGATCCGCCGCACCGCCTCGGACTTCGGACCCCAGCCGACCTCCAGGGCGCAGAACATCCGGTCCAGGCCGTGCTCGGCCAGGTGGGCCAACGCCACCTCGTGGTCGCCGCGACTGGCCACCGCGTGCAGGATTCCCCGCTCGTCCAACGCCTTGAGCGCCGCCACCGCCTCCGGTCGCGGCACGGGGCGGTCGCCTTCGAGCACCACGCCGTCCCACAACGTGTCGTCCAAGTCCCAGACCAGGCACTTCACCGCCGTCACGACCCACCCCGCAACGCGTAGCCGCCCAGGTGCTGCTCGGCCACCTCGTCGGCGCCTTCGATGATCCGCATGACCGCGGCGTCCCGGTGGAACCGGCCCACCGCGCTGTCCGGCGCGATCCCCGCCGCGCCGTGCAGCCGCACGGCGTGCTCGGCGACCACCGAAGCGGCCCGCGCCGCGCCGTACTTGGCCAGCACGGTTTCCGCCAACGCCTCCGGGTCGCCGCACTCGCGCAGGGCCGTGGCGTGCGCGCAGAGCTGCCGGGCGGCCCGCGTCTCCACCAGGCACCGGCCGAGCACCGCGCGCACGGACTGGTGCGCCGACAGCGCCGTGCCGCCCTGCGTCCGGGCCGCGACGTGGGCGACCGCGAGGTCCAGGCACGCCCGGGCGAGGCCCGCGCACCCCCAGGCCACGGTGAAGCGCCCGTGGTCCAGTGCCGTGCCGACCACGTGCGACAGGCCGAAGCCGGGCGGCGCCAGCACCTCGGCCACCGGCACGTCGTCGAAGCGCACGTGCGCGATCCGCGCCGCGCGCATCCCCAGCTGCCCGGTGACCGGTTCCACCGAGACCCCGGGCTGCCGGGCGTCCACCAGCACGGTCACCGGCCGCCCGTGCTGCGTGGCCAGCACCAGGAACACGTCGGCCACCGCCCCGAACGTCACCCACAGCTTGCGCCCGCGCACCCGGCCGGCGTCGAGCGCGGTGCTCACCGAGGCCAGGTCGCTGCCCGCGCCCGCCTCGGTCGCCGCGAACCCGGCCAGCACCTCGCCAGAGGTCAACGCGGGCAACCAGCGGTCGCGCTGGCCGGCGTCACCCCAGCGCAGCACCGCGGCGGCCACCATGCCCTGCACGGTGACCAGGCCGCGCAGCGCGCCGCAGACGCCACCGAAGTCCGCGCACAGCCGCCCCACCTCGGTCGGTGACCAATCCCGGCCCCCGTAGCGGGCGGGCACGTCGGCGGCCAGGAACCCGGCCCCCGCCACCGCCCGCACGACCTCGGCAGGCACGCCGCCCGCCCGGTCCCACTCGGCCGCGTCCGCGCGCACCGACTCCGCGAAGGTGACGTGGTCCACCGCTCACCGGGCCGCGGCGAGTTTGCCGCGGACGAACGCGGCTATTCGGTTCATGGTCCGGAAGTTGTCCAGGTCGAGATCCTCGACGTCCACCCGGATGGTGAAGCTCTTTTCCACGTAGGTCACCAGTTCGAGGGCGAGCAGCGAGTTCACCAGGCCGAGCGCGAAATAGTCCTGGTCCGGTTCCAACGGGCTTTCCGGCAGTGCCGAGGCGAAGAACGCGCGTATGCGCTCGACGATCGGGCCGAGGTCGTCGTCCACGCCGAAGTCGCTGGCCACATGACCTCCTCCGGTGAAGTCCACGGCAACGTAACACGGTCGGGCAACTGTGGCGACCAGTGGTTCAACATTCAACGTCCGGCCGCGACCGGAGCGCCGGTTCGGTCCTCCGAATGACATGCCACCAATTGGCGGTTGCCCCCGTCGGCGGGCGCTGGAAACGTCGGCGCTCCGGTTGTTGCGTTCGAGGACGATATCCGGAGTCGACTGGCGGAATTGCGCATGGATGTCGAGCACTTGTCGGTGGGAAGCGTGCACGACCTCCTCGCGGCCCGGGTCGCCGCCGAGCCGGACCGGACCTCGGTGGTGTGCGGGGAGCGGCGGCTGACCTTCCGGGAACTGGCCGCCGGGGTGGACGCGGTGGCAGGTGGACTGCTCGCGCGCGGCGTGCGGCCGGAGGACCCGGTCGGCCTGCTCGTCGAACGCGGCGTGGACGCCGTGGTGGCGCTGCTCGCGATCCTGCGGGCGGGCGGTGCGGTCGTGCCGCTGGCCGTGGACCTGCCCGACGCGCGCCTGGCCGAGCTGGTCACCGACGCCCGCCCGGCGCTCGTGCTCACCCGGCGGCGGTTCGCGCACCGGCTGCCCGACGTCCCCACCGTCTTCCTCGAAGGCGACCACCCGCCGAGCGGCGCGCCCCCGCCCCGGCTCACGCCCGACCACCTCGCCTACGTCCTGCACACCTCCGGCTCCACCGGCCGCCCGAACGGCGTGCTGGCCACCCACCGCGGCCTGCTCGCCCTGCACGCCCACCACAGCCGCGGCCTGTTCGCCTCGGCGTCGCCGCTCAAGGTCGCCCACACCGCCGGGCTCGGCTTCGACGCGATGTGGCTGCCGCTGATGTGGATGCTGGCCGGGCACGAGCTGCACGTGATCGACGACGACACGCTCGCCGACCCGAGGGCGCTGGTCGACCACGTGGCGGCCGCCGGCATCGACGTGCTGGACGAGACGCCGTCACGGCTGCGCGAGCTCCTGCGCGCCGGGCTGCTCGAAGGCGGGCACCGACCGCGGGTCGTGGTCACGGGCGGGGAGCCGGTCGACCCGGACCTGTGCGCGAGCCTGGTCGCGGCCGGTGTCGCCGCGCACAACGCCTACGGCACCACCGAGGTCGCGGTGGAGAGCCTCCTGTGCCCGGTGACCGAGGTCGACCAGGCGGTGCTGGGACACCCGATCGCGGGCGCCCGCGCGCACGTGCTGGACGCCGACCTGCGACTGGCCGACGAGGGCGAGCTGTACCTGGCCGGTCCCGGCGTGGCCCGCGGCTACCTCGGCCGGCCGGGCCTGACCGCCGCGTCGTTCGTCGCCGACCCGCACGGCCCGCCCGGCGGCCGGATGTACCGCACCGGCGACCTCGTGCGCCGCCGCCCGGACGGCCTGCTGGCCCACCTGGGCCGCGCCGGCGGGCACGTGAAGGTGCGCGGCGCCCGGGTCGACCCGGGCGAGGTCGAGGCGACGCTGCTGCGGCACCCCGACGTGTCCGCCGCGGCCGTGGTCCTGCGGGACGACCGGCTCGTCGCCTACGTCGTGACCGACGGGACCCCGGACGCGCTGCGGTCCCACCTCGCCGACCTCCTGCCCGCCCAGGCGGTGCCGTCGCTGGTGGTGCCGCTGGCCGCGCTCCCGCTGACCGCCAACGGCAAGCTCGACCGGCGCACCCTGCCGCGGCCGCGGCCCACCGGCCCCGTGACGCCACCGCGGACCCCCGCCGAGGAACGGGTCGCCGCCGTGTGGCGCGACGTGCTCGGCGTCGAGCGGGTCGGCGCGGACGACGACTTCGTGGCGCTGGGCGGTGACTCGATCCTGGCCATGCGGGTCGTCGCCGCGCTGGACCGGGACCTGCCCGCGCGGCAGGTGTTCGCGCTGCGCACGGTCGAGGCGCTGGCCGCGGCGCTGTCGTCCGACGAGCGCCCCCGACCCGGCGCGGACACCACGCCGCCGGGGACCGCGGCACCCCTGTCCTACGCCCAGGAACGCCTGTGGTTCCTCGACGAGTTCGCGCCCGGCGGCACCGAGTACACGACCACGGCCGGGTTCCGGCTGCGCGGCGAGCCGGACCCGGGCGCGTTGGGCGTGGCCCTGACCCGGCTCGTCGCCCGGCACGAGCAGTTGCGCACCACCTTCCACACCGTCGACGGCCGCGGCACGCAGGTGGTGGCACCGCCCCACGAGGTGCGGGTGGAGTCGGGGACGCAGGCCGGGTTGGCCGACTTCACGGCCCGGCCGTTCGACCTGCGCACCGGGCCGCTGCTGCGCGCGGCGCTGCTGGCGGCGGACGAGGACGGCGAGCACCTGCTCGTGCTGTGCCTGCACCACATCGTGACCGACGGCTGGTCGATGGGCGTGCTCGCGCAGGAGCTGGGCCTGTGCTACTCCGCCGCCGTGCGCGGGCGGGAGGCCGACCTCGCGCCGCTGCCCCTGCGCTACACCGACTTCGCGCGCCGCCAACGCGCCCGCCTCACCGGTGCGGCGCTGGACGCGCACCTCGTGCACTGGGAACGGCGGCTGGCCGGCATGGCGGTGCTGGACCTGCCCGTGGACCGGCCGCGTCCCGCGGTGCGCACCGCGGCCGGCTCGACCCACCGCCGCACCGTGCCGCCCGAGGTCGCCGAGGGCCTGGTGGAGCTGGGCCGCGGCCACGGCGCGACGCTGTTCACCACGCTCATGGCGGCCACGCAGGCGTTCCTGGCGCGGGTGAGCGGTCAACGCGACATCGCCGTCGGCACGGTGACCTCCGGCCGCGACCACCCCGACCTGGCCGGCCTGGTCGGGTTCTTCGTCAACACCGTGGTGATCCGGTCGCAGGTCGACCCCCGACTGCCCTTCGTGGACTTCCTGCGCCGCGTCGAGGACACCGTCCGCGACGCGCTCGACCACGACGAGGTCCCGTTCCACCGCCTGGTCGAACTGCTGCAACCCGAACGCGACGCCGGCCGCTCGCCGCTGGTGAACGTGGTGGTGGCGCTGCAGAACGCGCCGGCCGCGCCACCCGAACTGGCCGGCCTGGAGGTGGTGGAGTTCGACCCGCCGCGCCAAGCCGCCGCGTTCGACCTGACCCTGGAGTTCACCCGCGACGACAGCGGCCTGCACCTGGTCGTCGAGCACAGCACCGACCTGTTCGACGACACCACCGTCACCCGGCTGGTGGACCGCTTCCTGGTGCTGCTCGGCGACATCACCGCCGACCCGCACCGGCCGCTGTCCCGGCTGCGCCTGCTCACGCCCGGCGAGCGGCGCCGGGTCCTGCACGACTGGACCTCGGGGGCGTCGAGACCGGACCGCACGATCACCGGCCGGTTCGCCGACCACGTCGCCGAACGCCCGGACGCGGTCGCGGTGACCTGCGACGGGGCGTCGCTGACCTACCGGGGGTTGGACGCGGCGGCCAACCGGCTCGCCCACGGGCTGCTGGCCCGGGGCGTGCGGCCGGAAGACCGCGTCGGCCTGTGCGCGCCGCGCGGCCTGCCCGCCGTCGTCGCGCTGCTGGGCATCCTCAAGGCCGGCGCCGCGTTCGTGCCGCTGGACCCCGGCTACCCGGCCGGCCGGCTCGCCGACATGATCACCGACTCCGGCGCGCGCCTGGTGCTCGCACCCGCCGGCGCACGGGAACGGCTGCCCGCCGGGATCGACGTCGCGGACCCGACGCCGGACGACCGGCTGCCCGACCACGCACCGCCGGTCGTGGTCCGGCCGCGCAACGCCGCGTACGTGATGTTCACCTCCGGCTCCACCGGACGTCCGAAGGGCGTGCTGGTCGAGCACCGGTCGGTGGCCCGGCTCGCCGAGGGCGACCCGTTCCCCATCGGCCCGCACGACGTGGTGGCGCAGTGCTCCACGCTGTCGTTCGACGCCTCGACGTTCGAGATCTGGGCGGCGCTGCTGTCCGGAGCCCGGCTGGCGGTGTCCTCGGGGACGCTGCTGTCGCCCGACGACCTGCGCGCGTTCACCGCCGCGCACGGCGTGACCGTCCAGTGGCTGACCGCGGGACTGTTCCACGAGGTCGCCGCGGCCGACCCGACCGCGTTCGCCGGGCTGCGCCACCTGGGCAGCGGCGGTGACGTGATCTCGCCGGGCCACTGCGCCGCGGTGCTGCGGCACGTGCCGGACCTGCGGGTCGTGGACGGTTACGGCCCCACCGAAGGCACCACCTTCGCCTCGGCGCACGTCGTGCGGCCGGTCGACCTCGGCGCCGCGTCCGTGCCGATCGGGCGGCCGGTCACCGGCACGCGGTGCTACGTGCTGGACGAGGACCTGGACCCGGTGCCGGTCGGCGTGCCCGGTGAGCTGCACATCGGCGGCACCGGGCTGGCCCGCGGCTACCTCGGCCACCCCGGGCTGACCGCGTCCCGGTTCGTCGCGGACCCGTTCGGGCACGGTGACCGGCTCTACCGCACGGGCGACCTGGTGCGCTGGACCGCCGACGGGCTGCTGGAGTTCCTCGGCCGCACGGACGACCAGGTCAAGATCCGCGGGTTCCGGGTGGAGCCGGGCGAGGTGGAGGCGGCGCTGCGGCGCCACCCCGAGGTGACCGAGGTGGTCGTCGTGCCGCACGAGCACGTGCCCGGCCACAGGCAACTCGTCGCCTACGTGGTCGCGGGCGCCGGGGCCGACGAACTGCGCCGCTTCCTGGCCGACCGGGTGCCCGCCCACCTGGTGCCCGCCGTGGTCGTGCCGCTGCCCGCGCTGCCGCTCATGGTCAACGGCAAGGTCGACCGCAGGGCCCTGCCGCCGCCCCGCGCCCGGTCCGACCGCGCCCTCGTGCCGCCGAGCGGGCCGCACGAGGAGGTGCTGGCCCGCGTCTGGGCGGAGGTGCTGGGCGTGGAACGGGTCGGCGCGGACGACAACTTCTTCGCCCTCGGCGGCGACTCCATCCTCAGCATCCAGGTGGTGTCGCGAGCCCGTGAACTGGGGGTGTCGGTGACGCCCCGGGACGTGTTCCTGCACCAGACGCTCAGCGGCGTCGCGGCGCACGCCACCACCGCCCGGCCCCCGTCCGCCGAACGCGAGCCCGCGACCGGCCCGGTGCCGTTGACCCCGGTCCAGCACTGGTTCCTGGCCACCTCGGCCGACCCGGCGCACTTCGCGCAGTGGCTGGAGGTGGAGCTGGACCCCGACGTGGACGTGGCCGCGCTGCGGGCCGCGGTCGAGGCGCTCCCCGTCCGGCACGACCTGCTGCGCGCCCGGTTCGAACGGGTCGACGGGCAGTGGCGGCAGCACGTGCCGGAGGAGTCGGGCGAGGTCCTCACCACCGGGCCGCTCGTGCCGGACGAGTGGCGTGCCCCGCTGGCCACGGGCCCGCTGTTCCGGGCCGTCCTGTCGACCGACGCCTCGCGGTTGGTGCTGCTCGCGCACCACCTCGTCGTGGACGGCGTGTCGTGGCGGATCCTGCTGGAGGACCTGGCCACCGGCTACGACCAGGCCGCCGCCGGCCGGCCCGTCGACCTCGGACCGCGGACCACGTCGTTCCGGGAGTGGGCGCGGCGGTTGCACGCCGGGGCCGGGCGGTTCGCCGAGCACCTGGAGTACTGGGAACGCGCCGTCACCGCCGCGGCGGGGCGGGATGTGGCCGGGCCGGCGGATCGACCGGAACCCGCGGACCGCGCTGTGGCGGCGGAGCCGGACGAGGCCGAGTCGCCCGGGCACGCCGTCACCGTGGGGCTGTCCGCCGAGGAGACGGCCGCGTTGCTGCGCGGCGCGTCCACCGCCTACCGCGCCGGCGCGGAGGACGTGCTGGTCGCCGCGGTCGGCCGGGCGCTGGGCCGGTGGAGCGGGCAGGCGCGCGTGCCGCTGGAGCTGGAGGGCCACGGGCGGGAGGAGGTGTTCGCCGGGGTCGACCTGTCCCGCACGGTCGGCTGGTTCACCACGCTGTTCCCGTTCACCGCCGAGCTGCCCGACGCCGACTGGGGCACGGCGGTCAAGACCGTGAAGGAGCAACTGCGCACCGCGCACCGGCACGCGCTCAGCCACGGTGTGCTGCGGTGGCTGACGACCAGCCACCCGGCCGGGCACCGGCCGTTGGCGCGGGTGAACTACCTCGGGCGCTACGACGCCGTGTTCGCCCGCGTGCCGGGCGGCATCCGGTTGGCCGAGCCGCCGACGACCGCGCCGCGCCTGGACGTCACGGCCGCTGTCACGGCCGGTGGCGAGCTGGAGGTCGAGTGGGTGTACGCGCCGGGGGCCCACCCGACGCCGGTGGTCGAGCGGATCGCCGAGGACGTGCTGGCCGCGTTGCGGGAGATCACCGCGCACTGCGCCGGACCGGGCGCGGGCGGCGTCACGCCGTCGGACTTCCCGTTGGCCCGGCTGGCGCAGGACGAGCTGGACGTGATCGCGGGTGACGGCCGGTCGGTCGAGGACGTCTACCCGCTCACGCCCGCGCAGGGCGGGATGCTGTTCCACAGCCTCTCCCGGCCCGACGCCTACGTGGAGCAACTGCACCTGACCCTCACCGACGCCGACCCGGACGGCCTGGCCCGGGCGTGGCGGCGGGTGGTCGACGCGAACCCCGCCCTGCGCACGTCCGTGGTGTGGACGGGGGTGCGCGAGCCGGTGCAGGTGGTGCGGCGGTCGGTCGACCTGCCGATCACCCACCACGACTGGCGCGGCGCGGCGGACGACGAGCGGTGGCGGCGGTTGCTGGCCGAGGACCGGGCGGCCGGGTTCGACCTGTCGGCGGACGCGTTGACCCGCCTGGCGTTCGTCCGCACCGGCGACCGCGAGATCCGTCTGCTGTGGACGTTCCACCACCTGCTGCTGGACGGCTGGAGCGCGTTCCAGGTGCTGTCGGAGGTGCTGGGCGGGCCGCGGTCGCGACGGCCGTTCCGCGACCACGTGGCGCGGGTGCTGCGCCAGGACCCGGGTGAGGAGCGCTGGCGGGCGCTGTTCGACGGGTTCCGCGGGCCGCCCGCGCTGCCCTGCGACCGGCCGCCGGACCGCGCGCACCTGTCGTGCTCCTCGGCCGTCCACGTGACCGGGCTGCCCGCCGGCGTGCGGGGGTTCGCCCGGCGCAACCGGCTCACGCTCGGCACGGTGGTGCAGGGCGCGTGGGCGCTGCTGCTGGCCCGGCACGGCGGCACGCGTGACGTGTGCTTCGGCCTGGTGGTGTCCGGGCGGACCCCGGACCTGCCCGGCGCGGACACCGTGGTCGGCATGCTGGTCAACACCGTGCCGGTGCGGGTGCGGGTGGAGACCGACGACGTGCCGGGCTGGCTGGCCCGGCTGCAGGCCGAGGGCCGGCCGGCCGACCACGCCGCGCTGACCGACATCCGGCGGTGGGCCGGGCTGCCAGCCGGGACACCGCTGTTCGACACCGTGGTGGTGGTCGAGAACTACCCGCTGGACCACGACGTCGCGGCGGTCGACGTCCAGGCGGTGGAGAACACGAACTACCCGCTGCACCTCGTCGTCCACGACACCGAGCCGCTGACGGCCCGGCTCGGCTACGACCCGGACCTGTTCGACGCGGCCACGGCCGCCACCCTGCTCGACGAGTTCGCGGCCCTGCTGGCGGACCTGGGCAACGCGGCTCCCGCTGTTCCGCCGGACCGCGCCGGCCGGCCGGTCGACCGCGACGACCCGCCCGCCACCGGGCCGGCGCGGTACGTGCCGCCGGCCACGCCCGGGGAGCGGGCGGTCGCCCGAGCCTGGGCCGACGTGCTCGGCGTGGACCGCGTCGGCCGCGGTGACGACTTCTTCGCCCTCGGCGGCGACTCGCTGCTCGCCGTCCGGGTCGCCGCCCGGCTCCGACCGGTCTTCGGGCGGACGGTGGTGCCCCGGACGCTGTTCGACCACCCCACGGTCGGCGCGTTGGCCGCGGTGCTCGGCAGCACCGCGGCCGAGGACGCCCACGCCCGGGACTACCAGCTGTGACGACGGAGGCAGCCGTGCGGGACGAGGACATCGCCATCATCGGGGTCGCCGCGCTGGTGCCCGGCCTCGACGGCCCCACCGGTCCGGACGACCTGCACCGGCTGCTGGCCGAGGGCACCGACCTGATCGGGCAACCGTCGCCGACCCGCGTGCGGCACACCGGCGGCACCACCGGCACCCGGTACCTGCCGATGGCCTACCTGGACCGGATCGACCTGTTCGACCACCGGTTCTTCGGGATCTCCCGCCGCGAGGCCGAGATGATGGACCCCCACCAGCGGCTGCTGCTCCAACTCGCGCACGAGGCGATCGAGAACGCCTGCCTGGCACCGGGTTCGCTGCGCGGGTCGCGCACCGCCGTCGTGCTCGGGCACTCGCAGTCCGACTACGAAACCCTCTACCAGGGCGAGGACCCGCACCAGACGCTCGGCGCGCTGTCGGCGTCCTCCGCCGCCCGCGTCTCCTACCACCTGGCCCTCACCGGACCGGCGTACGTCGTGGACACGGCGTGCAGCAGCAGCCTGACCGCGCTGGCCGGCGCGGTGGACGCGTTGCGCCACGGCACCGCCGACCTGGCGTTGGCGGGCGGTGTCAGCGTGCGGCCCGTGCTGCTCACCGAGCAGACCCACAGCCCGGTCCGGGGCGTGGAGTCCACCGACGGCCGGTGCCGTCCGTTCGACGAGCGGTCCACCGGCGCCCTGGCGGGCGAGGGCGGCGCGGTCGTGCTGCTGCGCCGGCTGCGGGACGCGGTGGCGGCGGGCGACCCGGTCCGGGCCGTGGTGAAGGGCATCGCGGTCAACCACAACGGCCACCGCATGGTCGGGCTCAGCGCGCCCAGCCGCATCGCGCAGACCGAGGTGCTGCACCAGGCCTGGCGCGACGCCGACGTCGACCCGGCCACGATCGCCTACGTGGAGTGCCACGGCTCGGCCACGCCCCTGGGCGACGTGATCGAGGTGGACGCCCTGCGCGAGGCGTTCACCGCGGCCGGTGTGCCCGCGCCGGGCGCCGCGATCGGCTCGGTCAAGGGCAACGTCGGCCACCTCGACGGCGCCGCGGGCATGGCCGGGCTGCTCAAGGCGCTGCTGTCGGTGGGGCGCGGCGAGCTGTACCCGACCGCCAACTTCACCTCGCCCAACCCGATGCTCGACCTGTCCGGGCCGGTGCACGTCAACCCCGGGCACCGGCCGTGGCCCGAACGCGACGGCGTGCCGCGGCGGGCCGGCGTGACCGCGCTGGGCATGACCGGCACGAACGTGCACGCGGTGCTGGAGCAGCCGCCCGCGCGGGTGGCGCCGGAGCCGCAGTCCGGCGTGGAGCCGGGGTCCGGCGTGGAGCTGGTGACCGTGTCGGCGAAGTCCGCGGCGGCGTTCCGGGCCTACTGCGACCGGCTCGCCGACTTCGTCGAACGCACCGGGCACGGCCTGCGGACCGTGGCGCACGCGATGAACCGGGGCCGCGACGACCACGCGTTCCGCGGCGCGTTCGCGGTGGAGAGCGGGGAGGAGCTGGTCAAGGCGCTGCGATCGGCCGTGCCGCCGGACGCCGCGGTGCCCGACGACCGGCCGGTCGTGGTGTTGTTGCCGGGCGACGCCGCGCCCGACGACGCCACGTGGGCGGAGCTGGCCTCGTCGTTCCCCGCGCTGGCCGCCGTGACGCTGCCCGAGGCGTCCGCGGCCCGGCTGGTCGTGGCGCAGACCGCGTTGCTCGACCTGGCACGGGGACTCGGCGTGCGGGACGCGCACCTGGTCGGCTCGGGCGCCGGCAACCTCGCGGTGCGGGTGGCCCGCGGTGAGCTGTCCCTGCCGGACGCCGTCACCGCCGCCGCGGAGCTGGGGCTGACCTCCGAGCTGGACCGCACCCGCCTCGGACGGGTGGTCGAGCGGTTCGCCGCCGACCAGGCGGTGCTGGTGGACCTGGGCGGCAACGGCGTGCTCGTCCGCGAGATCCGCCGCCTCCGACCGGACCTGCCGTGCGTGGAGCTGTTCTCCGTGCCGGGGCGGCGGGGCGTGCTGCGCCAGCTCGGCGCCCTGTACCGGCTCGGCGCGCGGATCGACTGGGACGCGCACTACGCCGACACCGCCATCCCCCGCGTCGAGGCGCCGACCTACCCGTTCGAGCCGGTGCGCTGCTGGTGCCGCCCCCTCGGCCCGGTCCAGGTCACCCGCCCGGCGCCGGAGGTCGCCCGACCGAGGACCGGCGCCGCTCCCGAGGACCGGGTGGCCGAGGTGTGGCAGGAGGTGCTGGGCGCGGAGGGGCTCACCCCGGACTCGGACTACTTCGCCCTCGGCGGCACGTCCATCGCCGGGATCAGCGTGCTGCGCGCGTTGGAGCGGGACTTCTCCGTGCGCCTCACCTTCGCCGACCTCTACGCCCACCCGACCGTGCGCGGGCTCGCCGGCCGCGTGGCCGAACTGCGCGACGAGGGCGGGACGAGCGGGCCCGCGCCGATGGTGCTGGTGCCGCGCGGCGGTGCGCTGCCGGTGTCGTTCGGCCAGGAGCAGCTGTGGTACCTCGACCACCTCGACCCCGGCACCCCCCTCTACAACATCCCGCACGACCTGCGGCTGACCGGCCCGCTCGACCGGACCGCGCTCGTCGCCGCCGTGCGCGGCATCCTCGCCAGGCACGAAGTGCTGCGCACCCGCATCGCGGCCGACGACGACGGCGTTCCGCGGGCGTACGTGCGCGAGGAAGAACCCGAGGTCACCGTGATCGACCTCAGCGGGCTGCCGGAAGCCGAACGCCACCGCCGGGCGCGGCGGGTGGTGGACGAGGAGGCCCAGCGGCCGTTCGACCTCGCCGCGGGACCGCTGGTGCGGACCACGCTGGTGCGCCTGGCCGAAGAGGACCACGTGCTGATGTGGAGCTACCACCACATCGTCTTCGACGGCTGGTCGCCCACGGTGTTCTTCCGCGACTTCACCGAGCTGTACCTGGCCGCGTCGGCCGGCCGCGAGCCCGACCTGCCCGTGCCGGCCGCGCAGTACGCCGACTTCGCCGAACGGCAACGCCGCCGGTTCGCCGACGGCGCGCTGGAGGCCGACCTCCGGTTCTGGCGGACGCAACTGGCCGGGCTGCGGTCGCCGGAACTGCCGCTGGACCGGCCGCGGCCCGCCACGCGCTCGTTCGCGGGCGCGATGGTGGAGTTCGAGGTGGGTGCGCGGGAGGCCGAAGCGGTCCGGGCGCTGAGCAGGCGCCTGGGCGTCACCACGTTCGTCACCATGCTCGCCGCGGTCGACGCCCTGCTGCACCGCTGGGGGCGGCTCACCGACGTGGTGGTGGGCGTGGCCACGTCCGGCCGGGTCGACCCGGCCTCCCACGACCTGATCGGCTACTTCAACAACGTGCTGCCGTTCCGCACTCCCGTGCGCGGTGAAGCGCGGTTCCGCGACCTCGTCCAGCGTTGCGCGCGCACCGTGGCCGGCGTGCTCGACCACGAGGAGGTGCCGCTGGAGAAGATCGTCGCCGACGTGCTGGGCCGACGCGACCCGGCGCGGCACCCGCTGTTCGACGTCGTCTACACCTACCAGAACGTGCCGCAGGCGACCGCCGAACTGGCCGGCCTGCCGTGCTCGCGCTACCTGGACGGCGCCATCGCCGGCATCGCGCCCGGCACCGCGAAGTTCGACCTGACCTTCGGCGTCGTGGACCAGGGCACGGGCGCCATGAGCGGCTACGTCGAGTTCGCCACCGCGCTGTACGACCGGGGGACCGCCGACCGGCTGGCGTCGTGGCTGGCCGCGATCGTCGCGCGGGTGGCGGCGGACCCGGACGTGCGGCTGGACGACCTGACCGGCGATGAGGAGGTACGCGTGACGAGCACTGCTCCGACCAAGGCCGTGGAGGTGCTGGGCGCGATCTGCGCCGACCTGCTCGGCGTGGACGCCGTGTCCGCGGACGACAACTTCTTCGCCCTGGGCGGCGACTCCGTCCTCGGCGTGCGGGTGGCGGCGCGGGCGGCCAAGGCGGGCGTGCACATCACGCCGCAGCAGTTGTTGCAGCACCAGACCTTGGGCGGCTTGGCGGCGGCGGCCGTGGTCGACGGCGCTCCCGCCGCGGCGCCCGCCGTCGTCGCCGACCGAGCCGGCGCCCCGGTGATCGCGCCCGGGGCCGAGCCGGTGGACGAGCGGCCTATCCCGCTGACGCCGATCATGCGCAGCTTCCTGGAGCACCTGCCCGAACGGCGCGGTGACCTGGTCGAGGTGCACGTGCTGGAGCTGACGTCCGCCGACATCACCGCCGACCACGTCCGCACCGCCCTGCGCCACCTCGTCGCGCGGCACGAACCGCTGCGCTACCGCTTCCGGCGCAACGCCGTCGGCACGCGGGCGGAGTGCCGGCCGGACGCGGAGGTGCCGTTCGACGTCGTGTTCCTCCCACCGGGCGACGAGCGCGAGGTGGTGGAGGCCGACTGCCGGGCGTTGAAGGACGACCTCGACCTGGACCGCGGACCGGTCGCCCGCGCCCGCTACTACGAGCGCGGCCACCGGCGCGGCGGGCTGCTGGTGCTCCTGGTGCACCACTTCGTGTTCGACAACATGTCCACCGTCGTGCTGATGGACGACCTCGACGCGCTGCTCGCCGACGCGGCGGCGGGCCGTGCCGCGACGCCCCGCCCGGCGGCGGCCGGGTGGCGGGAGTGGGCGTGGCGGCTGCACGACATGGCGTCCTCCGACGAGGTCGCGGGGGAAATGGGCTACTGGACCGCGGTCCTGCGCGAGGGCGCGTCGTTCGGCACCCTGACCGGACCGGGCGGGACCGGCCTGGTGCACCGCTCGCTGCCGCCGGTGTCGACCCCGGACGCGTCGGCGCGGGAGGTCGCGTTGTGCGCGGTCGCCACCGGCCTGGCCCGCTGGCGCGGTGAGGAGGGCGCTCACCTGGTGGTGGAGGGCGAGGCGACGCCCAACGTCTACCGGCACGCCGGGCGGGGACCGTCGATCGGGTGGTTCACCAGCCTGCACCCCGTGGCACTGCCCGTGACCGCAGGCGCGCGGGACACGTTGGCCACGGCGGTCGACCGCGCCCGGTCCGTGCCGAACGACGGCGTGGGCTACGGCGTGCTGCGGCACCTGTCGCCCCACGGGCCGGAGGTCGGCCGGCTGCGCGCCCTGCCCGAGCCGCGGGTGCTGCTGGTGCACGTGCCGGGGGACCTGGCGGCGTTCGACTCGGGCATCGGCCTGCTGCGGACGCGGTGGGACCTGTCGGTGAACCTCAAGCGGGGCATGACCTCGTGGTTCCCGTTGATCATCGCGGTGTCGGGGCGCGACGGCGAGCAGCGCCTGGAGGTCAACAGCCTGGTCGACTTCGGGCAGTCCGAAGTGGAGGAACTGGCCGAAGCGATCACCTCCGCCTACGGCGAGCTGGCGTGATCGCGCTCGCGGGCTCGGGCTGGTGCCTGGGCGACCCCGTGCCGATCGGGGAGTTGCCCGAGTGGGCGGACCTGGCCGACGCCGAACGGGCGGTGTGGCCGGCGCTGGGCATCGGGAGCGTCGCGGTGGCCGAGTCGGCCGGTGCCACCGACCTGGCCGTCGTGGCCGCCCGACGCGCGTTGGCGGCGGCGTCGGTCTCCGAGGCCGAGGTCGACGTGGTGATCACCGTGGAGGCACGCGCGCCCGAAACGCTGATCAGCTCCGACGCCACCCGGCTGCAAGCCGCCCTCGGCGCGCGCCGGGCGATGGCGTTCTCCGTCGGCGGGCTCGGCTGCACGTCGCTCACCCCGGCCCTGCTCACCGCCGCGGGCCTGCTGCGCGACCCCGACGTGCGGACCGTGCTCGTGGCGCACGGCAGCAAACCCGCCACCTCGCGCCGCTACCGCCACCCCGTGACGATCAACGGCGACAGCGGCGGGGCGCTGGTGCTGATCAGGTCCGGCGACACCCGCATCCGCGACGTGCTGCTGGAGACCAACGGCGACTACGCCGACCTCTTCCGCGTGCCGTACCGCGACCGCCCGTTCCGCGAGTGGCGGGAGGAGTGCGCCGACCCGACCACCTACTCGTTCCGCCTCGCGGTGGAGACCCGCAACCGCCTGCGCGACCTCACCGCCCGCCTCCTGGACCGCAACGCCCTGAGCCCCGCCGACGTGACGTGCTACGTGGCGCAGAACCTGTCCGCGCCCTCGCACCGCAACTACGTCGACGTCCTCGGCCACCCGCTGGCGCCGTCGTGCGGCGACAACCTCGCCCGCTACGGCCACCTGGGGCCGAACGACACGTTCCACAACCTGCACACCGCCGACGTGCCACCCGGCAGCCGGGTGGTGCTGCTGGACACCAGCCCGACGGCGGCGTGGAGCGCGGTCCTGGTGGAGGTCGGCGGCACGGACAGCGACACCCACCTGTTGTGACGACCGGTGATCGTGCCGGTCAGCGACCGGCCCCCACCGCGGACGGTCGGGAACCGCGGGACGTCAGTCCCACCGGAACGTCCACGAGTGGTCGTTCACGAGGCGGTCGGCGCAGGCGGCGGCGAGGGTGGGCGGCCGGGGTGGCGGGCGCTTCTGCCTGCCAGGTGTCGTCCGGTCAGTCCTCCCAGTCGCGCAGCAGCGGCGAGCAGGGCACGCGAGGTGACGAAGGTCGACCTGCAGGCGTTCCGGGAGCGTGCCGTAGCCGAAATCCGGCCTGGCCGGCGCGATGCGCGAGCGCCGGGTCGCGGTGCACGAAGAGTCGGTCCTGGCACTGCTGCTCGACGACGTGAACCGGTGACACTTTCTTCCGCTGAACGAAAGCAGGGATGGGCAATTTTCCACATCTGCGGGTTCGAGCAAACCTCTCGAACCCGTTCGGCTCGAACACCACGGTCCACGTGCCGAGCGACAGCGCAGCCGCCGGGTCGGGACAGCCCGCGTAGGCGTCCGCACACAACAGCTCATCGACATCACGCACGTGAACCCCCGGATGAGCGAGGCGCGACCAACCGGAAGGTGGAACGCGGGGTGTCCGGCGGACATCGTAACGGCGGCTCGCCCCGGGACGACTACCTGACACACCGCCGACGCCAAGCGAGGACATGTGAAACTCTCGGAATTACTCGGGCTGCCGAAGATCACCGCGGACGACATCAAGAAGACGGAGGAGTACGCGCAGGTCCGGAACCACGCCGGGGAGGAGGCTTCGGTCCTGGCGTGCCGGATGCAGCTGCGCGGCAGCGTGAAGAGGGCGGTGGACTCGGCTGACCTGGCCGGCCGGCAGCTCACCGCGTTCGGCGCCATGAGGAAGCTCGCGGAAAGCGCGCCGAAGCTTTCGTGGGTCCCGTCCGGACCGGGCGGCGGCAACGCCTTCGTCCGGCTGATCGACGGTGATTCCGACACGTTCCCGTTCGGCGACCCCTCGACCACGGTGAACTGCTGGGAGGTGATCCTGCTCGCGGTCATGCTGGACGGCCAGATCACCAGTACGCACAAACTGCGGGTGGCCTACGGCGAACGGCCCCACAACTTCGAGGCGGAGTTGACCACGCGGCTGATGGGCGGCGTGCTGCTCCCCTACACCGGCAGGACCGTCGGCACCCCGGTCGCGGGCGACATCGTCCTGTTCGACGGCTTGGCGCACGTGGCGATGGCGACCGGCGTCCACACCGAGGGCCCGATGATCAGCCCTCAACACCCGACCGGGGCGCAGGTCATCAGCTTCTGGCCCGCCCCGCTGCAGAAGTCGTTCGGGCCGGGTGCCCGGACGACGGTCGGCTACACGACCATCGAGGCACTCCTGGCCTGGCACGACGACAACAACAGAGCCCGGCCGACGGTGACGTTCGGCTCGCCGGACTGGTCGATCCTCAACTGAACGGCCCCGGGCCGTGGGTCCTGCCGCACAACGCGACCCACGGCCCGGAGTTCGCACGGGTGCCGGTCAGCAGAACCACCTGACGCGGCACAACGTGCCGTGGGCGCCGTGCGGCGGGCGCGGACGTGGACGGGTGCGAGCCGCCGACCGCTGGACCTGGCGATCCTGGCCGCCCACACCCGACTGCGCCCGGCCCGCCCACTGGTGGCCGACCTGCGCCGCCCCTGGGAACGCCCGCCGAACCCGTCAAGCTCGCCGGGCCGCACCTCGTGGATCACGGCGCGGTGTTTTTCCGGCTCGCGTGGGACAGGTACCTCCGCGGGGTGGAGGTGTGCCCGGAGGCCGTCTTATCGGCGCAGGAGTGCTCCTTGTTCAGGTACGCAGCACCCGGTGTGGTCCACAGGTGGTGCTTCACCTGCGCCACCTCACGACCGAGGACGTTGACCGGTGAACCGATGTGATCGTCGTGGAAGTGGCCGGCCGACAGGATGAGGTGCGGACACCAGGACGCCCCGGCACGCACGACCCCCATTCCTCCACCACCTCGTGCACGCCGTCGCGGAACATCGCGTCACCACCGTCGATCGGCAGCGCCTTGGCCGCGGTCCCGTGCAGCGGCACGTCGTTCAGCGGGCGTCCGCGACCATGCGGACGAGGGTGTCGACGAGCTCGTCGGCGGTGGTGCGCCACTTGTCCGGGCCGAGGTGGCCGCTGAGCTCCATGCCCGCGATGCCGTGGGCGCTGCTGAGCAGCAGGGCGCCGTAGTGCGGTGCGTTCCGCTCCCCCACGAGGGTGGCGACGATGGCCAGGAACTCGTCCTGGAAGCGTCCGGCCGCGCGGACGGCCGCGGCCGGGTCGCCCTCCGGTCCGCACAGGTGGAGCCGGACGCGTTCGAGTCCGTCACCGCGTTCCCCGGGACGGTCCCCGCGCTGCCTGAACAACACCTGGTAGAGGTGCGGCTGGTCCCGGCCGACGCCGATGAGGGCGCGGAGAGCGCCGCGCAGCTTCTCGGGGGCCGACAGGGCCGGGTCGGCACGCAGGGCGTGCACCCGGTCGCCGATCCGTTCCCAGCTCTCGGCCGCGACGGCGGTCAGCAGGCTGTCCTTGCCCGCGAAGTGCCGGTACGGCGCTCCCCGCGTCACGCCCGCCCGCGCGCCGACCTCGCGCAGGGTGACCGCTTCGGGGCCGCCGAGGTCGAGGAGTTCGGCGGCGGCGTCGAGCAGGGCGCGGCGGGTGGCGGCGGCGGACTCCGCACGGGTGGCCATGACGCCCATCATACAGTTGACGTTGTCATCTGAACTGGTAGCGTCGTCAAGGTGACAATGTCATCTGAAAATCAAGGGCTGGTCGTCGTGACCGGGGCCTCCACGGGCATGGGCGCGTCGACCGCCCGCGAACTGGCCCGCCGGGGGTTCCACGTCCTGGCCGGCGTGCGGCGCGACCGCGACGCGGACGCCATCCGATCGGCCGGCGTCGAGCCGATCATCCTCGACATCACCGAGCCCGAGCAGGTGGAAGCGCTCGCCGCGCGGGTCGCCGACGACCCGCGCGCACTGCACGCGCTCGTCAACAACGCCGGCATCCAGGTGAACGCCCCGGTCGAAGCCCTGCCCATGGCGCAGTGGCGGTGGGTGTTCGAGGTCAACCTGTTCGGCCACGTCGCCCTCACCCGGGCGCTCCTGCCCGCGCTGCTGCGCAGCAAGGGTCGCGTGGTCAACATCAGCTCGGTCGGCGGCAAGGTCGCCATGGCCACGTACGGCGCGTACGCCGGCGCGAAGTTCGCCCTGGAGGCGGTCAGCGACTCGCTCCGCCGGGAGGTCGCGCCGCTGGGCGTGCAGGTGGTCGTGGTCGAGCCCGGCGGCGTCCGCACGGAGATGGCCACCCGCGGGATCGCGACGGCGAACGACCTGGCCGCGCAGATGACGCCGGAGCAGCAGGAGCGCTACGGCGACCTGGTCCAGGCGACCAACGCGCTGATGGCCTCGGGCACCGCGTCGGGCCTGACCGCCGACGCCGCCGCCCGCGTCATCGCGAAGGTCGTGACGACCCGCAGACCGCGCACCCGCTACACCATCGGCCGGGACGCCGCCCTGATCACCCGCCTGACCCGGGTGCTGTCCGACCGCACGCTCGACCGCGTCCTCGCCGCCAACCTGCGCCGCCACCACCCGAAGGGAACCACCCACGCCCAGAGCGGCTGACGAACGACAGGGCGCCGCCCGCCTTCACGGCGGGTGGCCACCACTCCCCAGGCACTTCGGACCCACGGGCTCCCATGCCCTCGACCTGCGTGGACGAGGCTCCCGGCGGGTGCGCGTCGACGCCGCTGCCGCCCCTCGGTGCGGGTGTTCCCGGCGTCCCGGACCCCGACATCCCGCCCTTGTCCTCCGTCACGCGGAATTGCGGAAATCATCACCGCACAATTCCTTGATCCACGCTCCTGCGCCGGTTCCGCACCGCGGGCTCGGCCCGCATCACCACGCCCAGCGGTTCGGACCTGAGCGTCGAGTTCGACCACGACCGCTACCAGTGGACCAGCAACCGCGGCGTCAAGGGCGGCAGCGGTTTCCCCATCCTGCCGCCCGGAGAGGTGGCGACCTTCCCGACGCGCGTCAACGGCACCCTCGTCGCGGACGCCGCGTTCAACGTCAACGTCTTCACGCGCCTCGACGCCCGCCTGCGCGACCACCCGGTGACCGTCGACGTCGTGGACAGCACCGCTGTCGACTTCACCTGCGCCAGCCCGGACGTGTCCCGCCTGCTGGAGCTGTGCCGGGACCTGCCGCACGCCCGGCGCGTCGGCGAACTCGGGTTCGGCACCAATTCCGGCGTCACCTCGCTGATCCCGATGAACTCGCACATCAACGAACGGGTTCCCGGGGTGCACATCGGTTTCGGGCAGCACAACCAGGACATCAAGATCGTCGACTACTTCTGCGAGATCCACCTCGACCTGATCGCGTTCGGCGGACTCGTCACGACCGACGTCGACGACGAACCGGTCGACCTCGCCGAACCCCGCGACGACGGCTCGCCGCACCCCGACGGCGTGAACGACGAGGACATCGACGGCGACTGCTGCGCCCTCACCGTCGAGCAGTGCCTGGTGCTCCGCGAGAACTGACGACCGATCGGGAACACCGGCGCTCGCCGCCGGGGAACGGGGCACCGCGGTGGAAGAGATGCCGACCGAGCACGTGTTCGGTTTGACCATGCCCAGCCTGCCCGACGACTGGCGGGCGGTGAAGGCCGTGGTGGTCCTGGAGTGCCTGACCCCCACCGGCGCGGACCTCCGGATGATCGTGTCCGGCGCCGCCCGCTGGGAGGTGCTGGGCCTGCTGGAGGCCGCCCGCGTCGAAGCCGCCTCGATGAACGGCGGCAAGGACGGGCAGTGGCACACCCAGCGGGAGTGAGCCGGGAGCGGCACGCCGCCGTCTTCCACCGCTACCCCGCCGTCAGGGGGCAGTCCGCCCTGGGCACCGCGGTGAGCGACGCGGTCGTGCCGCTCATCGCGGCCGTGGTGCTCGGTGCCACGACCGGCCAGGTGGGCGTCCCGCCGGCCGTCACCTACGGCGTCCGACCCGTCGCCCGGCTGCTCGCGGCCGTCGCGGCGGAGCGGTCCACCCGGCGCACCACCGCGCTCCGGCTGCTGGAGCTGGGCCGCTTCGCCTCCGTCGGCCTCGTGCCGGTGACGTGGTGGACGGGCCACCTCACCGTCTGGTCGCTGATCGCGCTGACCGCCGTGACATCCGCGTTCACCGGCTGGTTCACCGCGTACGCCGTGCCCGTGGTGGTCGACCTGGTCGACCGCGGGTCCCTTGCCCGGGCCAACGGCCTGATCGGCACCGTCACCAGCTTCGCCCAGGTCGCCGGCCCCGGCTTGGCCGGGGTGGCGCTGCGCTTCCTGGCGGCGCCCGTGGTGCTGCTGCTCGACGCGGTGACCTACCTGGCGTCCGCCCTGCTGCTGCGCGGCCCGGTCCAGGCCCCCCCACGAACGCGGACCGACGAGGACCCCGGGCTCGCCGGCGTGGTGCGGGGATTCCTGGTGGTGCTGCGCAGACCCCTGGCCCCGATCGCCTGCGGCGCACTCCTGATGACCGCGTTGAACGGTGTGGTGAGCACGGTCCTGCCGATCTTCGCCACGCGCGAACTGGGTCTCGCCCCGAGCACCTACGCATGGCTGCTGGCGGCCGGCGCGGTGGGCGGCATCGCGGGCGGCGCGTCGGTCGGGGCACTCGCGAGCCGGATGCCGACCACCCGCGTCGCACTGCTCGCCCTGCTGCTCATGGCCGCGTCCACGTGGGCGTTGCCGCTGGCCGGGCCGGGTTGGACGGCCGTGGTCGGCCTCGCCTGGTACGAGGGCGTCGGCAGCTTCGCGGGCGTCCTCTTCATCGCCTCCCTGATGACCGCGATCCCCGCCGCCGTGCCGATCCACACGATCGCCCGAGCCTCGGCCGCGGCCATCCTCATCCCCGAGGTGGGCATGGCCCTGGGCGCCGCCGTCAGCGGGACCGTCGGCGACCTGGTCGACCCCCGACGCCTGCTGGTGCCGGCCGCGGTCGCCTCGCTGTCGCTGCCGGTGTGCCTGGTGATCGGCGGGCGCCGGGCCGTCGCGCGACGTGGTGGTGCCACCGAGGAGGACCGTTCGCGATCGTCCGGCGGCCGTTGACGGTGCCGTCCCGGCACAGCGTGGACGGGCCACGACCAGCACGACGAGAGAGCGGTGCCCGCCTCCGATCGGCGGACACCGCTCTCCGTGGACCCTCAGTTCACCCCGGTCTCACCCCGGGCCGAGGATGCCGGTCGGGTCGAACGCGACGAACCGCCCGTACGGGCGACGTCCCCAGTCCGCCAGCTCGGGGTGCCGGTCGGCCACCTCCGGGCGCAGGACCAGCACGTCGGGCCGGGTGGTCACCGGCGTCGGGCCGCCCAGCACGACGTCGTCCAGGTCGATCTCCAGCGAGCCGCCCCAACGGTCGGCGAGCAGGCCGACGGCCGCTTGGCCCACCTCCCCCATCCAGCCCAGGACCAGGTGGATCACCTCGTCCTGGGTCATCTCGGGCACGACGCCCGAGTGGGTGAAGGGCTCGGGCTGCCTGAACCCGACCAGGTCGAACTGCTCCACCACGACGTCCGGCGACACGCGGCGCACCGTGTAGAACAGGTCGTTGGGCGCACCCAGCCAGAAGGTGACGGACCCGGTGTCCCGGTCGGCGAGCGCCAGCTCCCGGACGAGCCGGTCCCGGTCCGCCGGGATCGGCTCGTTCCGGTCGTCGAACTCGCCGGTGATGATCAGGCCGGTGTCCGGGTTCTCCAGCGTGCCACCGGCCGCCTCCACGGACGCGATGCGTTGCGTGACACGTTCGGGTGACCAATCGGTCCGGTAGAGGTGGACGTAACCGTCTGCCATTGACGCCTCACTTGAAGATGTGCACGTTCTCGACCCCGACGTGGCGGGCCGCCAGGTCGATGATGCTCTGCGGGGTGCCCTCCTCGAAGTACACCTTGGCGACCACGCCGTCCCGGTCCGCGCACCACTTCAGGATGCTCGTCGCCTTCCCGAACTTGGCGGGGTCCTTCGCCTTGCTCGGGCCGCCGACGGCGATGTACTCGCCGTTCTGCCCGAGCACGTCGACGTCCGTCTTGCCGACGCCCGGACGGATGATCTCGTAGTCCCCCTTGCCCGCGGACCCCGCCACCCGGCCGCCGGTCAGCTCGGCGACGCGGACCTCGCGCGCGGCGCCCGCCGCGTTCGCGGCCTGGCCGTCCCTGAGGTCCTGGGCGGCCTTGCCGAGGCCGTCCATCGCCATGGCGAGGCCGTCGAGCACCGCGGCCGCGCCACCGACGATGGCCCCGCCGCCGACGAAGACGCAGGCGATGAGCCCGCCGACGGACCCGATGGCGGCACCGGGCAGGGCCCCGACACCGCCGACCGGTGCGCCGACGGCGGCACCGGCCGCCGCGCCGCCGCCGACCGTGGCCGCGCACAGCTCGAGCCCGCCGGCGATCGCCGCCACGCCCGCAGCGGCGACCCCGAGTCCGGCGCCGATCTGGAGGACGTCCGTGAGCAGGGCCATCAGCTCACCCGCGTGCTCCTGGACGAACTCCAGGGTGCCCGCGGCCATCTGGTCGATCAGGCCGAGCAGGGCCACGACCCGGTCGCGGTACCGCTCCAGCTCCTGCCGCAGGTCGTCGGGCAGGTTGTCCTGCTCCAGCGCCTCGTTGACGGCGTCGCGGAGGGTGGCGACCGAGGCGCGGGTGCCCGTCGCCGCCTGCCTGGTCTGCTCCTGGGACTGCTTGGCGAGGACCGCGTTGTCCGCGTCCACCTGGGCCTGGAGGGCCGCGGCGAACGACTTGCCCGCGGCTTCGGCGTCGAGGCGGGCGTTCTCGGCCGCGGTGCGGGCCGCGGCGGCCGACAGGGCCGCCTGGCTCGCCGACGCCGACGCCTGGGCGGCCGACCGGGACGCGGCGTCGGCGTAGCGCTGCGCGGTGGCCGCGGCCTGGCGGGCGGTGTAGGCGGACGTGGCCGCGTCGTTCGCCGACCTCTCGGCCTTGTCGGCGGACACCCGGGCCTCGTCGGCGGCCTGCCGTGCCCGGTCGGCCGAGGCGACGGCCTTCGAAGCCCAGGCGGCGGCCTCGTCGGCGGCGTTGCGGGCGGTGGCGGCGGCCTCGGAGGCGGTGGCGGCGTGCTGCCACGCGGTGGCCGCCGCCTGGGAGGCCGCGGCCAGGTAACCGGTGACAATGGCGATGTGGTGGGTGGCCTCGAAGTCGCGGGTCGACGCCTGGTACTGGCCGACCCGCAGGAAGTCCTGCACGTAGGACCACGGGCCGGACAGGGCGGCGTTCGCCGCGGCGCGCAGCTCGGGGCCGCCCGCGTTGACGAGTTCCTGGACGGCGATGCGGTCGTCGTCCTCGGCGGCCTTGTACTGGCCGGTGGTCAGGAACTCGCGGACGTCCTCGGCGGTTCCGGAGAGGGCGGTGTTGGCCGCCGCCCTGGTGACGGGGCCGCCGCTGTTGAGGATGAGCTGGACGGCGATGCGGTCGTCGTCGGCGCGGCCCGGGTAGGCGCGCGTCGCCAGGTAGGTCTTGACCTGGTCGTGGGTGCCCTCGACGGCGGTCTTGGCGGCCTGGCGCTCGGCGGGGCGCAGCGAGGCGCCGCCGACGATGCGGGCACCGGCGCGGTCGTCCCGCTCGATGGCCGCGTCCACACCTGTCCGGACGAACGCGGTCACGGTGGTGGCGTCGCCGGACAGGGCCTGGGACGCGGCGGTGACCACGTTCGGGCCGGCCGAGCGCCACAGGCGCAGGGCGGCCTGGCGGCCCGCGGTGGCCGCGGTGTCGGCCGGGGTGTCCTGGGCACGGGCACGGTCGAGCAGCGCCCTGGTCTCCTGGTCGGGCTGGTAGGTCCTGCCCGCCTGCCAGCGCTGGGCGGCGTTGCGCTCCTGCTCGTTCTCGGCGGCGAGGGCGTCCTGCGCGTCCCGGGTGGCCTGGCTCTCCCGGGCGGCGAGCTGCTGGGCGTCCGCGGCGCGCGCGACCTCGAAGGTGCGGACGGCCTGGTCGGCGGCTTTCTGCGCCTCTTCCGCGGTGACGCGGGCCGCGTCCGCGGCGTTCTGGGCGCGGGTCGCGGCGCCGTCCGCCTCGCCCGCGTGCTTGATCGCCTCGTTGGCGGCGTTGGCCGCGTTCGTGGCGTGGGTGGCGGCCTGGGTGGCGGCGCGCTCGGCCTCCTCGGCCTGGTTGGCCGCCTCGGTGGCCAGCGATGCCGCTGCCGCGGCGGCGCGGCGGGCCTCGGCGGCGTTGCGCTGGGCCCGGGTCGCGGCGTTCTGGGCCCGTCCCGCGGCCGCGCCGGCCTCGACCGCGTAGCGGTCGGCGTCCAGCGCCGCCTGGGCCGCGGCGGCGGCGTCGGTGTTGACCTGGGCGAGCGCGTTGGCGGCGGCGGCGACCTGGCGGGCCACCTCTGCGGCGTGCCTGACGGCGGTGGCCGCGTCCTGCGCGGCCTTGGCCGCCTGGGAGGCGGTCACCGCGGCGCCCGACGCCTGCTCGACCGTGCCGCGTCCCAGGGCGACGGCGGTGGCGGCGCCCTGGGCCAGGGCCGCGGCGTCGCCGGCCTTCGAGGCGGCCCACGCGGCCTGGGCGGCGGCGTTGGCGGCTTCGCGGGCCGCGACCACGGCGGCGGCGATGGCGTTGATGGCGACCTGGGCGGCGTCGGCGGCGCGCGCGGCGGCGTCGGCGGCGCGACCGGCGGCCGCCGCGGCGCGCACGGCGGAGTCCTGGGCCGCGTCGGCTTCCCTGGCGGCGGTCTCGGCGGCCTGCTTCGCGGCGGCCGCGGCGGCGAGCGCGCGACCCGCCTCGTCCAGCGCGATCTCGCTCTGGAGCCCGGCCCTGGCGGAGGCGTTCTGCGCCAGCAGGGTGAGCTGCGAGACCGACGCGACCTCGTTGTCGCGCTGGAGGGCGACGTTGTAGCCGGTGGTCAGGAACTCGCGGACGTCCTCGACCGGACCGGACAGCGCGATGTTGGCGGCCCGCTTGACCGCCGGGCCACCGGTGTTGAGCAGCCGCTGCGCGGTGATGCGGTCGTCGTCGTTCTGGGCCAGCCGCCAGCCGGTGGCGAGGAAGTCCAGCCGCGCCTGGTCGTCGCCGTTGAGGGCGGCGTTGGCCTTCGTGCGCACGACCGGGCCGGTGGCGCTGGTGAGCAGCCGCTGCACCCGGATCCGCAGGTCGTCCTGCCACGGCCGCTTCCAGCCGGACACCAGGAACGCCCGCACGTCCTGGATCGGCTTGCCCAGCGCGGTGTTGGCCGCCTCCCGGGTGGCCGGGCCGCCCTCGGTCAGCAGCCGCTGCACGGCGATGCGGTCGTCGGCCTCCTGCGCCGCGGGCAGCGCGGCCAGGAACTCCCGGACGTCGGCGTCCGAACCGAGCAGCGCCGTCTCCGCCTGCGCGGACACGACCACGCCGCCGGCGCGCAGCAGCGCGAACGCCTGGGCCCGGTCACCCGTCGCGTCCTCCTGCGCCAGGGCCTGGTTGCCCATGACGACCAGCGACGTCGCCAGCACCCCGGCGACCACGGTGCGCAGGTGTCTGCGCCTGCCTGTAACCACGGTGTCTCCCCCGTTCGTCGAAAACCGTCGCCGCCCGCACCGGGCGGAGGGCGTGCTGCGCCCGCCCGCGGGCACCCGGCTCACGGCCGGGTGCCCGCGGGCGGGGTCGGAAGGGTCAGGAAACCTTGAGCGCCAGCAGCACGGCGGGGCCGTCACCGACGCCGTACCCGACGCCGGTCCACGTGTTCTTCTCGATGGACACGTCGCTGGTCTCCTCGTCGACCGTCACGGTCGCCTTGACCACCTGGTTGTTGCCCTTGATCTGGAACGTGTCCGGGACCTCCAGCTCCAGGTAGCCGGACGTGCCGCGCACCTGGAAGCAGTAGTGGCCGGGGTCGGGGTCGTCGTCGACGTCCTCCGCGCCCGAGCGGCGCACCTCGATCAGGCCGGCGCCGCCGCACGCCACCAGGGTGATGTTGCCGTCGCCCTTGACCAGGCGGATGCCGCGCCGGGCGAAGATCGCGTCGGCGCCCGGGTAGGAGAAGTCCTCGACCAGGGGCGACTGCTCGGTGGCGGGCTGGTCGCCGCCGGTCTGCCCGAGGGCCACCGCACCACCGGTCAGCAGGGACAACACGACCGCGCCGGCCGCAACGAGACGAAACATGGTGATCACCGAATCTGTTGGTGCGAAAAAGGGGTGGACATCTCCGCGCGGGCCAACGGCTCCCGCCCGTCGGTCACTTCACGAGGACGCACGCCCCGCCCGCGCCGAGACGCCGGGCACGGTCGTGCCGCCGGGGACGGCCCCGGCGCCACGGCCGCGGTGAGACCCGCGGCCGGCGCGGAACGCCGTGCGGCTCTCGTCCTGGCGGTCACAGCAGCTTCGCCCCCTGCGCCTGCCAGTTCTGCGGACCGCTGTCCCACTGCTGCACCGGTGCGGCGAAACCGGTGGCGGTGCCGAACCACAGGTAGGCGCGGGTGACCCCGCCGTCGAGGTTGTAGAACGCCGCGACGTCGCCCCGGCCGTCACCGTCGTAGTCGCCCGCGACGATCCGCGCGGACTGCGCCGGCCAGTTGCCCGCACCGCCGTTCCACTTCTCCGCGAACGGCGCGAAACCGGTGGCGGTCGCGTACATCACGTGCAGGCTCGTCGCACCGTCGGCGTAGTTGTAGAACGCCCCGACGTCCGCCCGGCCGTCACCGTTGAAGTCACCGGCCACCCACCGGGCCCGGCCGTGGGTGAACTGGCCGACACCGCTGGACCACTTCTCCACCGGCGGGCCGAACGCGCCGCCGTTGGCGGGGAACACCCACAGCGACGTGTTGTCCTGGAAGTAGTCGTAGGCCGCGGCGAGGTCCACGCGGCCGTCACCGTCGAAGTCGCCGGAGACGAACGCGGCCCTGCCGTGGTCGAACTGGCCGGGGCCGCTGTCCCACTTGAGCGCCGGCGGCTCGAAGCCTGTCGCGGTCGCGCGCCAGACGTACAGCGCGGTGCGCGCGCCGCCGAGGTCGTAGAATGCCGCGATGTCCGTGCGGCCGTCGGCGTCGAAGTCGCCCGCGGCGAGCTTGGCACCCTGCGCCGGCCAGTTGCCCGCACCGCCGTTCCACTTCTCCGCGAACGGTGCGAAACCGGTGGCGGTCGCGTACATCACGTGCAGGCTCGTCGCACCGTCGGCGTAGTTGTAGAACGCCCCGACGTCGGCCCGGCCGTCACCGTTGAAGTCACCGGTGAGCCAGCGTGCCCGGCCGGCGGTGAACTGGCCCGCGCCGCTGTCCCAGCGGTACTCGGGGACGCCGATGCCGTCCTCGCCGCCCGGCCACACCGGGATGCGCGTGCGGTCGTCCCCGCTGTCGTAGGCCGCCGCGAGGTCGTCGAAGCCGTCGCCGTCGAAGTCGCTGCGCGTGGGCACCCGCGTCGTGGCGGACGCCACCACCGACGCGGTGCCGTCCTGGGCGACGACCCGGTAGTGCCACGTCTCGCCGGCCGGGAGCGCGGCATGCGTGAACGACGCCCCGGTCACCGTCGCGATCCGGGTGGACGCGTCGACCGGCACGTCGGCCGACCGCGAGGCGTGCACGGCGAACGAGCCGTGACCGCGCGGGGCCCAGGTCAGGCCGACGGCGTGGCGCGGCAGCGCGGTGGCGGTCAGGTCGACCAGCCGCGACTCGACCCAGCCGGCCACGTCGTCCACGCGGGTGCCGGTGGAGCCCGCGCGGGTCTCGGTCACTCCCAGGCAGCCGTGCTGCCACGACAGCCGGTTGACCGCGACGAGCTGCGGCACGCCGTTCACCTCGCGGAACGCGGGACCGCCCGCGTCGCCCGCGCAGGTGTCGCGGTCACCGGACAGCGCCAGGTCGGCGCCGGTGGTCCCGGACGCGGTGAAGGTCGCCAGGCTCGGCCGGGCGGGCACCCACTCGGTGGCCGTGCGCCCGAAGCCACCCGCCTTGAGCACCTCGCCCGCGGTCGGCGCCGCGGTGGCGACGGCGATCGGCGCGGTGCCGGTGGCCGGGGTGGCGAGCTTGACCAGGGCGAGGTCGCGGTCCGGGTGGCGGACCACGCCGGCGGAGGCCGACTTCGTGCCCGCGCCGGTGGTGGTGTCGACGTTCCCGACGGCGACGTCGACCCGCCCGTCCTGCGGCACGCAGGACGCGGCGGTGACCACCCACCGCGGGTCGACCAGGGCGCCGGAGCACGCCTGGCCGGGCGCGGTGATCCGGGCGAGGAAGCCGTACGCGCCCTGCGGGACGGACCCGCCCGGCACGGCTTGCGCGGCTCCCGCGGCCAGCAGGGCGACGCCCGCGGCGATGACGGCGATCCCGCGTCTCACGAGGTCTCCTCGGTCGCAACGGGGGCGGTGATCGGTTTGCGCGGCAACGGTTTCACGTGTCGGTACCTCGGTTCGATGGTGGTTGCGCGGGTGCGCGGTGGCGCGGTGCGCAGGTGCATGGGTGCGCGGTGGCGCGGGTGCTCGGGTGAGTGGTGGCTCGGTGGCTCGGTGGCTCGGGTGACGGGATCAGGCGAGCCGGGTCGGCGCGGCCCACTCCTGGTTCGGGCCGCCGTGGCACCCGTGGGAGATGACCCGGCTGCCGGACGTGCCGAAGGTCCCGTCCAGGCACAGACCGGTCGCCACGTTCGTCACCGAACCATCAGCGTTGAACCGCCACTGCTGCGCCGGAGTCCCGTTGCACGGCCACAACACCGCGTAGCGGTGCACCGAGTCGAACAACGGACCGTAGACGTCCACGCACTTGCCCAGCACCCGCAACGCCCCGTCGTCGGTCGCGGTGAAACCCTGGGCCGGGGCGTCCGCGCTGTACGAGGCGTGGCAGCCGTGGAGACCGAAGCCGGTGCCGGCGTCGTCCCGGCCACCGCTGACGTCCAGGCACATGCCCCCGACGCCCACCACCTGGCCGAAGCGGACCTGCCGGGTCGGCGCGGCCCACTCCTGGTTCGGGCCGCCGTGGCACCCGTGGGAGATGACCCGGCTACCGGACGTGCCGAAGGTCCCGTCCAGGCACAGACCGGTCGCCACGTTCGTCACCGAACCATCAGCGTTGAACCGCCACTGCTGCGCCGGAGTCCCGTTGCACGGCCACAACACCGCGTAGCGGTGCACCGAGTCGAACAACGGACCGTAGACGTCCACGCACTTGCCCAGCACCCGCAACGCCCCGTCGCTGGTCGCGGTGAACGCCTGCGCGCCGTTCTGCTCGTGGTCCTGGTCGTGACAGCCGAACAGGCCGAAGCCGGTGCCGTTGTCGTCGAAACCGTTGTTGACGTCCAGGCACAACCCGCCGGTGCCCGTCACGCGACCGAACCTCGCCCGCGAGGGGTCGGCGTGCTGCCCGATCCAGTCGGCGACGTCGTCGGTGCGGGTCTCGGTGCTGCCCTGGCGGGTGTCGTCCACGTCCAGGCAGCCGTGCTGCCAGGAGGTGCTGTGCACCGCGACCAGCTCGACCCCGCCGCCGACCGCGCGCAGCGCCGGTCCGCCCGCGTCGCCCTTGCACGTGTCGGTGCCGCCCGGCCCGGTCAGCGACGCCGTGCCGGCGCCCACACCGGTGACGGTGAACGCGGCGGCGTGCGGACGGTTCGGCACCCACGACCCGCTGGTGCGGCCGAACCCGGCCACCAGCAGCGACTCGCCCACCGCCGGTGGAGTGGTGCCGAGCTGCACCGGGGTGGTGCCGGCGGCCGCGTTCTCCAGGCGCAGCAGCGCCAGGTCGCGGTCGGTGTGGCGGACGACGTCGACGACGGCGGTCCTGGTCCCGGCGCCGGTGGCCACGGCCACGTCGCCCAGGCTCGCGGTGGCGCCCGCCGGGACGCCGCTCGGCGGCAGGCAGCGGGCCGCGGTGAGCACCCACTGCGGGGAGACCAGCGCGCCCGAGCACGCCTGCTCACCCACGACGACGCGCGCCAGGAACCGGTGGGCACCGGCGGGCACCTCGGTGCCGCCGGACACGGCGGACGCCGGCACGCCGGCCGCGACGGCGGCCAGGACGGCGAGGACACCGACCCACTTCACCCGGCGGCCGAGTCGCCGGGACGCGCCCGGTCTGCCGCCCTCGGCCGAGAGCGGCTGTTCCGTTCTCATGTGGAAAGTCCCCCTGCATTGTCACGTCGGAAGGTCGAGCACTTCGGGTTCGCGCGCGATTCACCCGGTGGTGGACCGGCCAGGTCCACCACCGGGTGTCATCACGCGGAGGTCTTGTCGTCCGTCAGTCGGGGGCGGGCCGCCCGGCGCGCGGCGGCCGGTCGCGGCGGCTCACGGCGCCGGGGTGCACGGGGCGCGGTAACGCCGGGTCGGTCGGCAGGCGGTCTCCTCGGCGGCGCCGGGCGACGGCGCGGTCGGCCGACCGCCACGAGGACGCACCTCTCCCCACGCCCCTGTCCAACGCTCCCCCGGAACCCACGCGCCGGCGGTCCGGCGCACCTGCGGCTCGTAACCGAGCAACGCTCGCAGACCGTAGTGCATGACGGCCTCTCCGGCGCAACCCTGTCGTGTCGGCCACAGCACGGCAGCGGGCCCGGTGCCTCGCCGGCGGGACACCGGGATTCGCGCTCACCGCGGGGGCGGGCACCGTTCGAGGCGGGTCCTGGCCTCGGCGCAGGCCACCTCCGTGGTGGCCGGGTACCGGTCGTCCCGGGGCGGTCCGGGCCGGTCCTCGAACTGATCGCCCGGACCGCGGGACGCGCCGTGGCTACAGCGGGATGTTGCCGTGCGCGCCGCGTGCGGGGCGGGCCGCGAGCAGTGCCTCGGCGATGCGGCGGCGGGTTTCGCGGGGGTGGATCACCTCGTCCACCACGGCCAGGTCCAGGGCTCGTCGCACCCCGCCCGACACCCGCTGGTGCTCGGCCACCAGTCGGGCCAGCAGGGCTGGGCGGTCCGCCTCTGCGGTGGCGGCGAGTTGTTTGCGGTGCAGGACGGTGACGGCGGCTTCGGCGCCCATGACCGCCACCTCCGCGTCGGGCCAGGCGAACACCGAGGTGGCGCCGATCGAGCGCGAGTTCATCGCGATGTACGCGCCGCCGTACGCCTTGCGCGTGATCACCGTGACGCGGGGCACGACCGACTCGGCGAAGGCGTGCAGCAGCTTCGCGCCGCGGCGGATCACCCCGCCCCACTCCTGCCCCACGCCGGGCAGGTAGCCGGGCACGTCCACCAGGACGACGAGGGGGATGCCGAAGGAGTCGCACATCCGCACGAACCGCGACGCCTTCTCCGCGCTCAGCGAGTCCAGGCAGCCGCCCTTGCGCAGCGGGTTGTTCGCGACCACGCCGATGGTGCCGCCGCCGAGCCGGCCCAGGCCGACGACCACGTTGGGCGCCCACTTGGCCTGCAGTTCCTCGAAGGAGTCCGCGTCGAGCACGGCGCGCACCACCGGGCGCACGTCGTAGGCGCGGCGCGGCGACGCCGGGAGCAGCGTGCCCGGGTCGGTGCCGCCGTCGTCCGGCACGATGCGGGCGGGACTCGCGAGCAGCACGGCCAGCCGCCGGGCGCGGGCGAGGGCGTCGTCCTCGTCGGCGGCGACCACGTGGGCGACGCCCGACTTCGCGCCGTGCGCCTCGGGCCCGCCCAGGCCGGTCATGTCGATCCGCTCGCCGGTGACGCTGCGCACCACGTCCGGGCCGGTGACGAACATCCGGCCCGCGTCGGCCAGCACCACCAGGTCGGTCAGCGCCGGGCCGTAGGACGCCGCGCCCGCGGCGGGGCCGAGCACCACCGACAGCTGCGGCACGCGACCCGACGCGGCGGTCATGGCGGCGAACATCCGGCCCACGCCGTCCATCGACTCCACGCCGTCGGCCAGCTTGGCGCCGCCGGAGTGCCACAGGCCGATCACCGGCACGCCATCGGCCACGGCCGCCTCGGTGGCGCGGATGACCTGGTCCGCACCCGTCGCCCCGAGGGCGCCGCCCATCCGGGTGGCGTCGGTCGCGAAGGCGACCACGGGCGTGCCGTCCACCGCGCCGCGCACCACCGCCACGCCGCTGTCGCCCGTCGGGTGCAGGACCTCGACCGGGCCGGGATCGAGCAGGCGCGCGAGGCGGGCGGCGGGCAGGCGGGGGTCGTCGTCGACCCGCGGCAGGGACAGCGCTTCCGGCCGCGGTGCGCCGGGCCTGGCCGGCGCGCTGGTCCGGGCCGGTGCGGAGGGTGCCGCAGCGGAGGGTGGAGTGGCGGTGGGTTCTGCGGCAAGGGGCGCAGTGGCAGGGGGTGCCGCGGCGGCTTGGGGCGAGCCGTGGTGCGGCGCGGCGGTGCGGGCGGCGGGGACGGTGGGCGCCGGGGTGCTGAGGGTGTGGTAGCCGCCGTCGAAGAACAGCAGGCCGTCCCGGCCCTCACCGCGCCCCGCGGCCAGCACGGTGCCGATGAACAGGGTGTGGTCGCCGCAGTCCACGGCACGTTCCAGGTCGCACTCCAACCACGCCAGGGCGTCGTCGAGGACCGGCGCGCCGGTGCGCTCCCCCGGTGTCCAGCGCACGTCGGCGAACTGCGCGGGGCCCAGCGGCCGGTCCTTGTCGGCGAAGTGCCGGGCCAGGTCCTGCTGCGCCGCGTCCAGCACGGACACGGCGAACCGGCCGGTGGAGCTGATGGCCCGGTGCATCACGGCGGTGTGCGCCACGCAGCACACGACCAGCGGCGGGTCGAGGGAGACGGAGGTGAACGCGTTCGCGGTCATGCCGTGGATGTGCTCGCCGCCCACCCCGATCACCACCACACCCGTGGCGAACCGGGACATCACCTGGCGCAGCAGCGCCCGCGGGGCGGTGGTCGGCGGGGTGGCGGTGCCTTTCGCGGCCATGGAGCGTCCTTTCCGCTGGCGTCGGAGAGCTTGCGTCGGACGGGGTCGTGCCGTCACGCCCGACGCTAGCGGCGGTCGCCCCACCGGCCGCTCACCCCGGGGTCACCGCACCCGGCGCGGGGAACCGGTCGTGCTCCAGCCGCAGCAGGCCCCGCAGGTAACCGCGGCGGTCGCGCGCGTCCTGCTCGGCGCAGCAGTCCAGCACGTCCGGCAGCGGTGCGGACCAGCGTCCGCCTATTTCGGACACCAGTTGTTCGAAGATCCGGTCCATCGCCTCGTCGGTCAGCGGTTCCAGGGTGATGGTGGCGGCGTGCGCGGCACCACCGCCCCAGCCCGGGTGCCGGTCGAGCAGGACGGGCCGGGCGCCGACCACGAGGCACAGCGGCACGGGCACCGGGGCGTCGAGCAGGTCGCGGACCGCGTCCAGCAGGGTGTCGTCGGCGCTGTGCAGGTCGTCCACGGTGACCACCAGGGGCGCGTCGCGGTGCAGGTGGCGCATGACGCGACACCAGGTGGCCGGCACGGCGCGCGACGGCCGCCCGGTGTCGCCGCCGAACAGCGGCAGCAGCTGCTCCACCAGTTCCCCGGCGTCCGGCAGGCGGTCGCCCAGGGCCTCGGTCAGCTTGGTCCGGGCGGTGGACGGCAGGTCGTCGGGCGCGATGCCGCAGCGGGCCGCCAGCAGCGCGGCGTGCACGGACAGGGGGTGCTCGGCCAGGGGGTGCTCGGCCGCGGGCAGGGCGACGGCCCGGAAGCGCCTGCCGATCTCGGCCAGGAAGCGGGTCTTGCCGGTGCGCGCCTCGCCGAGGACGGTCACCAGGTGCGGGCGGGCGCGGTGGCCGGCGCGCTCGACGAGGCCGGCGACCAGGGCCAGCTCGCTGTCCCGGTCGACCAGGGGGACGTCGTCGGGCACGGGCGGCGACGACGGCAGCGCGCGGACCGACCAGCAGTCGTCGAGCCCGCCCACGCGCCGGTAGACCGCGATGCCCTCGGTGGCGCGGCGGGTCGCGCCGCACACCCGCACCTCACCGGGCGCGGTGCCGGCCAGCAGCAGCCGGCAGTGCTCGACCAGCACGCCGGTGACCGCGGTGGGCATGGCGTCGGCGGCGGTCAGCCTCAGCACGCCGGTGGTGATCGCCGCGCTGACGGCGGCGTCGGGACCGAAGCGGTCGCGCACGGCCACCGCGGCGCGCACCGCCCGCTCGGCGTCGTCCGCGCCCGCGCCCGACAGCCCGAACACCGCCAGCGACGTCGAGCCGATGGACGTGGCCACGACACCGCCGGCGCGCTCGACCTCGGCGCGCACGCCCGCGGCGGTCTCCGCCAGGACCTCGTCCAGGTGCTCGGGGTCGGCGCCCTCGACGGGTCCGCCGTGCACCATGAGCACGCTGACGTCGCGGCGGACCACGCCGCCGCGCTGCACCGGCAGCAGCGCGGGCACGGCGGGTGCCCGCCGCGGGACGGGCCGGGCGGCGCAGCGCTGGTGGTGCGAACCGAGCACGGTCACCACCGGTGCCGGGCGCGCGGGCACGGGTCGGTGGTGGTGCGCGCCTTCGGTCTCCGACGCGCTCGGGGACGCCGCCGGGGCCGGTGGGACCGCGGCGGGTGGGATCACGGCGGGTGAGGTAGCGGCGGGCGCGGCCAGCGACGGGTCGTGGGTGAGGATGGCGCGCTGGAGGCGCCGCAGGTCCTGGCCGGGCTCCAGGCCGAGCCGGTTGATCAGCGCGGCCCGCGTCGCGGTGTAGACCTCCAGCGCCTCGGCCTGGCGACCGCAGCGGTAGAGCGCGAGCATCAGCTGACCGCAGGCCCGCTCGCGCAGCGCACCGCCGTTGACCAGGGCGCGCAGCTCGCCCAGCACGGCGTGGTGCCTGCCGCAGGCCAGCTCGGCGTCGAACCAGTCCTCCTGGGCGTCGAACCTGGACTCGTTGACGGCGTCCAGCTCGGGCCACGACAGGCCTTGCTCGACCAGGTCGGCCAGCACGGGGCCGCGCCACAGCCGCAGGGCGTCGCGCAGCAGGGGGGCGGCGGCGTGCGGGTCGCCCGCGGCCATCCGGGCCCGGCCCTCGGCCACCAGGTCGCGGAAGCGCAGCAGGTCCACCTCGGCCGGGTCGACGTGCAGGACGTAACCGGGGGCGCGGGTCTCCAGCACGGGCGTGCGCGAACCGGGGGCGGACTCCAGCGTCGTGCGCAGCCGCCACACCGCGTTGTGCAGGATCTTCCGCGCGGAGGCCGGCCGTTTCCCGTCACTCCACAGCGCCCGCAGCAGGGCGCTGGAGGCCACCACCTGGTTGGCGTTCAGCAGCAGGCAGCCCAGCGCCGCCCGTTGCTTGACGCCACCCAGCGGTACGGCCTCGTCGTCGCCCTCCACCATCAGCGGGCCCAGAAGTCGGAATCGCATGCGAACCCCAGTTCTCGTTGCACATCCAATGGGCAGACTGGTGCATTCGAATCTGCGTAGGCGCGGGAGGCCGGAGACGGCGAAGAGCTGGAACCCCAGTAGACCCGGCACTGCATCACCGGTACCCCCATGAACCATGACTACCGTATTTCACGCCTCAATCAAACTGTGAGCGTAGTCACACCCGATAGGCGTAAATCGGAAGCGGACCGAAAGCGGGCCACAAGTGATTCCGGAGTCTTTGCCGCCATCATGAACAGGAAACGGATACCGGTATTTCCACCCGGTCGCGCCGCGGCCCGGCCGAAGTGGTGAGGAGGAGTGGAGAACATGGACACGACCGGACCCGGCGACCGCGCGCCGGTGACCGTCCTCGGCCTCGGTCCGATGGGTGCCGCCCTGGCCGCCGCGTTCATCGAGCACGGGTACCCGACGACGGTGTGGAACCGCACCGCCGCCAAGGCGGAGCCGCTGGTGGCCAAGGGCGCGCAGCGGGCCTCGACCCCGGCGGAGGCGGCCGGCGCGAGCCCGCTGCTGGTGATCTGCGTCAACGACTTCGCCGCGGTGAGGTCGATCCTCGACGGGGCGGGTTCCGCGCTGGCGGGCCGCACCGTGGTCAACCTGACCTCCAGCACCCCCGACGAGGCCCGCGAGGCGGTCAGCCTGGCGGCGGGCCACGGCGCCGAGTACCTCGACGGCGCGATCATGGTGCCGCCGCCCGCGATCGGCAGCCCCGAGGCCGTGTTCCTCTACAGCGGTTCGCGGTCGGTGTTCGACGCGCACGTGGAGACGCTGCGGGCGGTCGGCGGGGACGCGCGGTACCTGGGTGACGACCCGGGCCTGGCGGTGCTCTACAACACGGCCCTGCTGGGCTTCATGTGGGCCACCGTCAACGGCTACCTGCACGCGACGGCGATGGTCAACACCGCCAAGGCCACGGCGGCGGAGTTCGCGCCGATCGCGCTGGACTGGTTCATCCCGTCGGTGGTGACCCCCATCCTGCACGCGGCGACCCGCGAACTGGACGAGGGCGACTACCCGGGCGACGCGGGCACCGTCAAGATGAACCTCACCGCGGCCGAGCACCTGCTGGAGACCAGCCGCAGCCAGGGCGTGGGCACGCAGGTCCCGGACTTCCTCAAGGGGATGCTGGACAAGACCATCGCGGCCGGCTACGGCGACAACAGCTACATGAGCATGGTCGAACTGATCCGCAAGCCCCGGGGCTGACCTCGCGGAAATGCGGAAAGGCCCTCCCGGTGATCCCGGGAGGGCCTTTCCGCGCGCCGTCGACCGGCCGGTGGGGGTGTTCGAGGCGGTCGACGCGAACCGGTCCCGAACACCCCCGGCCCGCGCGCTTAGGGGGCGACCGCCCGGCGCGGGGCGCCCACGAGCGCCGGGCCGTCCTCCTCGTGGAGCAACCGGCACACGTCCCGCAGCCCGGCGGCCAGCCGCCGGACCTCGTCGTCGGTCAGGTGCAGCGACGGCGCGAAGCGCAGCGTGTTGGGCGCGCTGCCGGTGGGGAACGTGCGGACCCGGTGGGCGCGCAGCAGGTACCCGGCGATCGCGTAGCCGAGGAACCCGGCCCGGGACAGCTCCGCGATCGGCGCCGAGGAGGACCCCGGCAGGTCGCGGAACTCCAGGCCGAGCATCAGGCCGCGCCCCCGCACGCCGACCACGACCTCCGGGTGGTCCGCGGCCACGTCGTCCAGCGCGGCCCGCAGGCCCGCCCCGACCCGCGCCGCCTGCCGGTAGGCGGCGCCGTCGTCGGCCTCCAGCCGGGCGAGGACCTGGCGGGCGAGCGCGGTGCCGAACCCGTCCTTGGCGAACGTCGAGCTGTGCACCAGCTCGAACTCCGGCCGGTAGCGGTCGGCCCGGATCAGCGTGGCGGCCACCTTCGCCAGGCCGCCGCCCAGGCTCTTGGCCAGCGTGACGTAGTCGCCGACCAGGCCCACGGCCGGGCCGGCCAGGAACGCGCCGGTGCGGCCCATGCCGGTCTGGATCTCGTCGGCGATCACCGGGCAGCCCAGCTCGGCGCACACCCGGTGCACCTCGGCGGCGAACTCCGGCGTGATCTCGCGGATGCCGCCCTCGCCCTGGATCGGCTCCAGCG
This sequence comes from Saccharothrix sp. DSM 118769, assembly GCF_052936295.1. Taxonomy (NCBI): domain Bacteria; kingdom Bacillati; phylum Actinomycetota; class Actinomycetes; order Pseudonocardiales; family Pseudonocardiaceae; genus Saccharothrix; species Saccharothrix sp. DSM 118769. The sequence continues at coordinate 6,405,179 of NZ_CP193627.1, forward strand.
CGAACCCGGCGACGCGGGGCAGGTCGCGCTCGACGACGTGCACCGCACCGCCCTCGACAACGGCGTCCAGCAGCACGACCCGTTCGTCCCGGGCCACCTCCGCGACCAGGTCCGGGCGGTCCGGCGGCACGAACCGCGCCTGCGCCGCCAACGCGCCGAACGGGCCGCGGAACGCCGGGTTGTGCGTCAGCTGCACGCTGGCCACCAGCTTGCCGTGGAAACCGCCCGCTGCGGCCAGGAACACCGGCGGCAGGCCGGCCGCCTCGGTGTTGTGCGAGGTCACCGCGGCGGCGAAGGACTCCGGCGCGGCGTCGCCGGGCAGGCCCAGGCGCTCGGCGGCGGCCGGGGACAACGTGGCCGAGCCGTCGGCCAGGGCGGCCCGCGCGGCGGCCACCCGGTCGGCGACCCCGGTCGTGAGGGCCGCGGCACGCAGGCCGCGGTCGAACTCGGCGTGCTTGACCGCGATCTCCACCGCCTCCGCGCCGCTGTTGGCGAAGACCGCGTGGTACGGCTGCTCGCCGCCGACCTGCCGCCGGACCGCGCGGTCGAGGTCCGCCGCCAGCGCGGTGGCGTCGTCGGAGCGGGAGAACTGCGCGAAGACGGGGCGGCGGCGGTCGAGGAAGTCCCGGGCGGCGGCCACCACGCCGGGGTCGTGGTGGCCGAGGACGAGCGAGCCGAAGCCGCCCACGAAATCGGTGACGGCGACCTCCTCGCCGTCCTCGGTGCGGTGGTACAGCGTGTTGCCCTCGGCCCGGTGGTAGGCGACGTCGAGCCCGACGCTCGACAGCACCTCGCCGAGGTGGGCGTCGGCCGAGCCGTGCTCCTGCTTGGCGGGGTTCATGGCGTTCCCTGTCGGTCGATCGAGTGCGATTTCGGGGGTCGCCGCGTGCGGGAATGCCGGCACCCGGCGCATTCACCGCCGGACGTTACCCCCGCCGCGCGGCCGGGGAGATTCCCGGCGCTCATACCCGGGTAATCGCCGATCGATATCACCCGACCAATGCGGGCGCATTCTCCGCGGGGGCCGATTATCAGCCGGTTACGCCGCGGGCCCGCCCGGGGCGCGACCCGTTGCTATGGTCGCGCCAGTCCCCCGAAAGCAGTCCGCGGAATCCGCACGCACAACACCGGTCGCCCAGTGCGATCGCAGGCCCCGTTCGCGGTTTTCCCACCACCACCGCACGACGACGTCGCCCGCTGGAGGAAGCATGACCGCAACACACCAGGTCCCCGCCACCGCGCACGAGGTGGACTCCGTCCTCGACGCGGTCCGGGAGGCGGTGCCGACCCTGCGCGAGAACGGCCGAGCGGCCGAGGAACAGCGCTGGCTGCCGCAGGAGAACATCGACCTGCTGGAGAAGGCCGGGGTGTTCCGCATCGCCACGCCGCGCCGGTTCGGCGGCCTCGACCTGTCGCTGGCCGACCAGGTGCGCGTGCTCACCGAGATCTCCCGCGGCTGCGGGTCCACCGGCTGGGTCTCGCTGGTGTGGGTGTCCAGCGCCTGGATGGCGACGCTGTACCCGGACCGGACCCAGCAGGAGATCTTCGCCAACGGCTCCGTGCGCGTGTCCGGTGGCTTCACGCCCACCGGCACCCTCACCCCCACCGAGGGCGGCTACCTGCTCAACGGGAGCTGGCGGTTCAACTCCGGCTGCCGCGGCGCGGACTGGAACATCAACGCCGCCGTGCTCACGCACCCGGACGGCACCACCGAGGAGATGGTCGCCGCGGTGCCGATGTCCGAGTTCACCATCGCCGACGACTGGCACACCTCCGCCGCGGCGGCCACCGGCAGCTCCACCTCCACCGCGAAGGACGTCTTCGTCCCCGAGCACCGGGTGATCAGCTACGCCGACGCGATCCTGGGCACCACCGCCGACCGCACCCCGACCGAGGACCGCGACTACTCGCTGTTCACCTTCGTCATGGCCGAGAGCGTCGCGGCGTACCTGGGCATCGCCAAGGGCGCGTACGAGATGTTCCTGGAGCGCGTCCCCGGCCGCGGCATCGCCTACACCGACTGGACCGACCAGTCGCAGCACCCGCTGACCCAGATCCAGGTGGCCACCGCGGCCAACAAGATCGCGGCGGCCGAGGGGTTGCAGGACGGCTACCTGCCGATGCTGCAGCGGTACGCCGACGCGGGCGCCCAGCCCGACGTGGCGGAGCGGGCGATGGTGCGCGGGCGTGCCGCGTACGCCATCCAGCTCGCGAAGGAGGCCGTGGAGATCCTCTACACGGCGTCCGGGGCGACCGTGATCCAGAAGTCGGTGCCGCTGCAGCGGTTCCACCGCGACATCCAGGGCCTGTCCCTGCACGGTCTGCTCCTGCTCAACACCAACCTGGAGGTCCAGGGCCGCGTCCTGCTGGGCCTGGACCCCGGTACGCAAGTCCTGTAACGCACCACGCATAGGGGAGCACATGAACTCTGGAGGCTTAACCGGGACCGTCACGGGTGGTCGCCCGATCACCCGCAGGGCCCTGCTCAGCGGCGTCGTCGGCGGTGCGGTCACCGCCGCGACCGCGGGCGTGGCCCGGGCCGGCGCCGCCGCGCCGGAACGGTACCGGCTGGGGGAACGCGACGTCATCGTCGTGGGCGCGGGCTTCGCGGGCGTCACAGCCGCCCGCGAGCTCGCCGCCCGGGGCCTGAGGCCGCTGGTGCTGGAGGCGCGCGGCCGGATCGGCGGCCGGGCCTACACCGACACCTACCTGGGGCACCGGGTGGAGTTCGGCGCGCAGTGGCTGCACCCGAACTACACCCTGGTGTACCGGGAACTGGCGCGGTACGGCATCGGGACCGTCAGCGACGCCCCGAGCGACCGCGTCATCTACCCCACCGGGACCGGCGCCTACTCGCCGGTGGACCCGGTGGCGACGTCGCGACGCGCGGGCGAGGTGCTGGCCGCCTTGTTCGCGGGGTCCGAGGAGTACTACGCCCGACCGCACGAACCGCTCTACCGGGCCGACCTGATCCGGCAGCTCCACGACGTGTCGCTGCAGCAGCGGCTGGACTCGCTGGGCCTGTCGCCCGTCGACCGCAGCCTCGTCGCCGGCGTGCTGGAGAACTACTCCGGCGGCGACAGCTCCAGGGGGGCGCTGACCTCCCTGGCGCAGTGGTGGGCCCTGTGCGGGTTCACCCCGGAGGGCTGGTACGCCCAGTCGGCGGCCGGCCCGGCCACCGGCATGGGCGGCCTGGTCCGCGCGATCCTGGACGACTCGGGGGCGGAGCTGCGGCTCAACTCCCCCGTCACCTCGATCACCGACGACGGGCACGGGGTCACGGTGCGCACCGGGGACGGCGGCTGCTTCACCGCACCCGCGGTGGTGCTGGCCGTGCCGGTGAACGTGTGGCGCACCATCCGCTTCGAGCCGGGGTTGCCGCCGGAGCACGCCGCCGCGACCGCGGAGGGGGTCGGCATCACCCCCGCCGCGGCCAAGATCTGGCTGCGGGTCCGCGGTGTGTCGGACCGGGTGTTCGCCCAGGGTGACGAGGGCGACCCGGTGCTGGCGCTGATCCCGTACGCGCGGCTGACCAACGGCGACCAGCTGATGATCGCGGGCAACGGCCGGGGCCTGAACCTCGGCAGCAGGGCGGCGCTGGAGACCGCGGTGCGCCGGGTGCTGCCGGAGGCGTCGGTGGTGGAGATGCGGGTGCAGGACTGGGCCACCGACCCGTACTCCCTGGGCGGCTGGACCATGCGCAAGCCGGGGCAGCTGCTGCGCCAGCTCCCCCACGTCCAGCAGCCGCACGGCCGGGTGGCGTTCGCCACCGCCGACATCGCCAACGGGTGGAACGCGGCGATCGAGGGCGCGGTCGAGTCCGGTTTCCGGGCGGCGGAGCAGGTCGTCGGCCTGCTCGGTCGCGTCGGGGCCGGGGCCGCCGCCTAGCGGCCGGGGCCGGTCGGCTCTCCTCGCGGGAGCCGACCGGCCTTCGCCGCGGGGTTCGGCGCGGGATTCGGCGGACCGGCCGGGATCACCGGGGCCGCAGCGACCGAGGTCCGGGTGCGGTGCGCACCGCACCCGGTTCAGCCGCGGTGGCCGGCCGGTCGCTCGGCGCGGTCGGTGGCCCGGTCCGCAGCCCGGTCAGCGGCAGTGCCCGCGCCGGCGCTCACGGCAGCGCGGCGGGGTCCGCCGACCACCCTCCCGCGAACGCCTCCTCGAACGCCGGCTCGCCCAACGCGCCCCGGACCCGCTCCTCGACCCGGTCCACGTCACCGCGCTCGGCCGCGGGCAGCGGCGCCCCCACGGACTCCCGGGCGACGGCCGCGGCGCCGAGCAGGCGGGCGGCCCCGGCGTGGTCACCGGCGAGCGACACCGCGCCCGCCACCCCCTCCAGGGCCAGCGCCACCGCCCGCGGGTCGCCCGTGGCCCGTGCGGCGGCCAACCCCTCCAGGTGCAACGACCGGGCGCGCGCGGCGTCCCCGCGCTGCTCGGCGATGAACCCCAGCTCGGCCAGGATCAGCGCGACGCCGGCGTCCCCGCCGAGCCTGCGGTTCCAGTCCAGCCACGCGAGCAGGTGCTCCTCCGCGGCGTCCAACCGCCCCTGCCGCCGCGCACCCAGCGCCAGCCCCATCTCCGCGAACTGCTCCATCAACGGGTCGGACTGCTCGACGGCCAGCCGCAGGGCCCGCCCGTGGAACTCCTCGGCGGCGGCGAAGTCCCGCTCCAGCAGGGCGATCCGGCCCGACGTGGCCAGCTTGTGCGACACCTCGGTCCACAGCCCCAGCTCCTCGGCGCTGCGCAGGCCGTCCCGGTTGAGGCGCTGGGCCACCGGGTAGTCGCCGGTGATCAGGGCGTGGGAGCAGAGCATGTCCGCGGCCCGCAGCTGTCCCCACCGGTCGCCCAGCTCGCGGAAGAGCGCCTGGCTCGCGGCGCCGTCCCCGGCGAGGGTGCGCAGGTCGCCGCGGCCCATCGCCAACCGGGCGCGGGCGGCCAGGGCGGCGGCGCGGACCCAGTCGTCGCCGTGCGCCCGGGCGTGCGCGAGCGCGGTCTCGACCCGCTGCTCGCCCGCCGACAGCTCGCCGATGCCCCACTGCGCGAAGCCGATGAACCACTCGGCCCGCGCCCGCGTCCGCTCCTCCCCCGCGAAGTCGCGCAGCGCCGCGTCCGCGGCGGCGACCAGCTGCGCGCCGTCGCCGCCCACCAGCATGGCGATGCCCGCCCGCCACACCCGCGTCCACGACCGGGCGCCGGCGCAGCCGCCCGGCACGGCGAGCGCCAGGTCCAGCGCCCGCAGCGCCTCGCCGAGCCGGCCGCGCAGGAACCAGTACCAGGCCATCGCGTTCACCAGCCGCAGCGCGTCGTCGGCGGAGGAGGCGCGCACCGCGTCGTCCAGCGCCCGCCGCACGTTGGCCACCTCGGCGTCCACCAGCTCCAGCCACTGCCGCTGGCCGTGCCCGCGCAGCCGCGGCTCGGCGTGCTCGGCGACGGCCAGGTAGTGCGCGCGGTGCCGGGCCCGGACGACCTCGGCCTCGCCCGCTTCGACCAGGCGTTCGGCGCTGTACTCGGCGACCGACTCCAGCAGCCGGTACCGCGGCTCCTCGGTGTGCTCGGACAGGACCACCAGCGACCGGTCGACCAGCCGCGCCAGCAGGGTCAGCGCGTCGCCGGGCGCCACCCCGTCGCCCGAGCACACCACCTCGGCCGCGCCGAGCGTGCAGCCGCCGGCGTGCACGGACAACCGGCGCAGCACCGTGCGCTCCGGCCCGGTCAGCAGCTCCCAGCTCCAGTCGATCACCCCGCGCAGCGTCTGCTGCCGCGCGGGCACCCCGCGCGGTCCCCCGGCCAGCACGCGGAACCGGTCGTCCAACCTGGACACGAGGCCGCGCAGGCCGAGCGACCGCACGCGGGTGGCGGCCAGCTCCAGGGCCAGCGGGACGCCGTCGAGCCGGGCGCAGAGGGTCGCCACGTCGGCGGCGTTGTCCGGCGTCAGCTCGAACCCCGGTGACGCGGCGGAGGCGCGGGCCACGAACAGCCGCACCGCGCTGGAGCGCGACAGCTCGGTGAGGTCGTGCGCCCGCTCGGGCACGGGCAGCTCCAGCGGCGGAACGGTCCAGACCACCTCGCCCGGCAGGCCCAGCGGTTCCCGGCTGGTGGCCAGCACCCGCAGCTCCGGCGCGGTGCGCAGCAACCGGTCCACCAGCTCGGCCACCGCGTCGACGACGTGCTCGCAGTTGTCCAGCACCAGCAGCACCCGCTTGCCGCGCAGCGCACCGGCCAGCCGGTCCACCAGCGGCGCGGACGCGGCGCCCGCCACGTCGTCGCGGATGCCCAGCGCGGAGGTGACCACCTCGGCCAGGGACGCGACCGTGCCCGACGAGGCGCGCAGCCCGCCCAGCTCCACCAGCCACGCGCGGTCCGGGAAGCCGGGGGCCAGCCGCCCGGCGCTCTCCAGCGCCAGCCGGGTCTTGCCCACCCCGCCCGGGCCGACCAGGGTGACCAGCCGCGCCGCGGCGACCGCCTTGCCCACCTCGGCGACCGAGTCACCGCGCCCGATCAGCTCGGTCAGCGGCTCGGGCAGGTTCGACGCCGGCCGGGCCGCCGAGGTCACCGGCGGTCGCGGCGCCTCCAGCTCCGGGTCCTGCTCCAGGATCGCCTGGTGCAGGTCCGCGACCGCGGGGCTGGGGTCCAGGCCCAGCTCCTCGACCAGCCGGGTGCGCAGGTCCGCGTAGGCGGCCAGCGCGTCGGCCCGCCGGCCGACCCGGTAGAGCGCGCGCATCTGCGCCGCGCGCAACCGCTCGCGCATCGGGTGCCGGGCCACCAGGTCGCCCAGTTCCCCCACCAGCAGGCTGTGCTCGCCCAGCCGGAGCCGGGCCTCGGCCAGCTCCTCCACGGCCACCAGCCGCTCCTCCTCCAGCCGCTGCGCGGCCCCGAGGGCGAACGCCTGGTCGGCGAAGTCGGCGAAGGCGGGACCGCGCCACAGCGCCAGCGCGTCGGACAGCAGGACGGCGCGCGCACGGGGTTCGCCCCCGCCCAGGGCGCGCGCCACCAGCGCCCGGAACCGCTCCGCGTCCACGGCGTCCGGTGCGGTCTGCAACTGGTAGCCGGGTGGGCGGGAGAGCAGCAGGTCGCGCCCGCCCGGTTCCGCCGCGGCCAGTGCGCGGCGCAGCTGGGACACCTTGGTCTGGAGGGCGCCCACGGGGTTGGCGGGCAGGTCGGTGCCCCACAGGTCGTCCGTCAACCGGTCCACGGCCACCGGGCGCCCGGCGTGCACCAGCAGGTCCGCCAGCAGCGCGCGGACCTTCAGTTCCGGGATCTTGACCGGAGCCCCCTCCTCGGTCCACACGGCCAGTGGCCCAAGCACCCCGAAACGCATACCGCCACGTTAACGCACGGGCTGTCCCGGCATCCGAACGCACCGAAGCCAACCCGAAGCGGACCGTGACCGGACCGAAAGCGGCATCGGGCACGCTCGCCGTGAACCGCTGTGCCCGGCGTCCGGCCGTTCGCGGCCCGGCCGCGGGGGCAGCACCGCGAGGAACGCGTCGCGGTGCCCCGATCGAGGCGGGCGCCGGGCTCGACCACGTCGGCCCCGGGCCGACCGGGAGAGGAGAACGGAGCGATGACCGGGACGCCCCCCGTGCAGCGCGCAGGCCCCCGGGAGTGGGCGGGTCTCGCGGTGCTGCTGCTGGCGACGACCGTCCTGACCCTCGACCTCGGCGTGCTGTGGCTGGCCGCCCCGTACCTGGCCGCCGACCTGCGACCGTCCGGTTCCGAACTGCTGTGGGTCACCGACGTCTACGGCTTCGTGATGGCGGGCCTGCTGGTCACCTCCGGGGCGCTGGGCGACCGCGTGGGCAGGCGCCGCCTGCTGCTGGTCGGCGCGGCCACGTTCATCGCCGCGTCGTTGCTGTGCGCGTGGTCGACGAGCCCCGCCGTGCTGATCGGCGCGCGGGCGCTGCTCGGCGTGTCCGGCGCCCTGGTGCTGCCGTCCACCCTGTCGCTGATCGCGGCCGTGTTCCCCGACCCCGGGCAGCGGGGGCGGGCCATCGCGATGTGGGTCACCGCGATGTCGCTCGGGGTGGCGATCGGCCCGCTGGCGGGCGGCGTGCTGCTCCAGTGGTTCTGGTGGGGCTCGGTGTTCCTGATCGGTGTCCCGGTGATGCTGCTGCTGCTGGTGCTCGGCCCGGTGCTGCTGCCGGAGTTCCGCTCCCCCTCCGCGCCGCGGCTGGACCCGCTGAGCGTGGTGCTGTTCATGGCCGCGGTGCTGCCGGTGGTGTACGCGGTGAAGAAGTACGCCGAGCACGGCCTCGGCCCGCACGTGTGGCTGTCCGCCCCGGTGGGCCTGGCGGTGGGCGTGCTGTTCGTGCGCAGGCAGAACCGGCTGGAGGAGCCGCTGCTGGACCTGCGGCTGTTCCGCGGCGGCTCGTTCCGCGCCGCGCTGTCGCTGCTGGTGCTGGTGATGGCGGCGATGAGCGGCCTGGAGTACCTGGTGCCGCAGTTCTTCCAGATGGTGGTCGGGCTGTCGCCGCTGGCGGCCGGCCTGTGGCTGCTCCCCGGCGCGGCGGGTCTGCTGATCGGCTCCCAGCTGACGCCGGTCCTGGGGCGCTCCCTGCGGCCCGCGTCCGTGGTGGCGCTGGGCACCGCGGTGGCGACCGCCGGTTTCGCGCTGGTGGCCGTGGCGGACCCGGGCGACGGCCCGGTCGCGGTGTCGGTGGGGCTGGGCGTGCTGCTGCTGGGGCTGTCGCCGACGATGGTGCTGGGCACCGACCTGGTGGTGGGCTCCGCGCCCGCGGAGAAGGCGGGCAGCGCCTCGGCGGTGTCCATGACCGCCACCGACTTCGGCTCGGCCGCGGGCATCGCGCTGATCGGCAGCGTGACCACGTCGGTCTACCGGGGCGAGGTCACCGCGGCGGTCCCGGTGACCTCGCCCGCCGCGGACACGATCGGCGGCGCGGTGGCCCACCTGCCGGCCGACTCGCCCGCGCTGGAGGTCGCGCGCGCGGCGTTCACGCACGGCGTCAACGCCGCCGCGTGGGTGGGTGCGGCGCTGTGCCTGGTGCTGACGGTCGTGGTGCCGTTGACGCTCAAGCGGTTGCGGACCGGCGGCGACGCGCCCGCCGAGGACGGGGCGCGGCACGTCACCGCGTGAGGTCCGGCCCGGACGGGGGCCGGGGACGGGCGGTCACCCCGCCCGTCCCCGGCCCTCTTTCGTGTCCGCGGGTCCCGGCGGGCCCGCGCGGTCGGTCAGCCCGGTTGCGCCTGCCGGGCGGTGGCCAGCACCTCGGCCGCGACCCGGTCGGGCACCTGCTCGGCCTGCCAGTGCGACACGCCGTCCAGGCGCACCAGCCGGTAGGGCCCGGTGACGTGGTCGGCGGTGCCCAGCGCGGCGGCCTCGCTCACCGAGGGGTCCTCCGGGCTCCACAGGTACGCCGTGGGCACCGGCACCGGGCCGAACCCGATCGACTCGTCGAGCAGGCTGCCGCTGCGGTACCAGTTCAGCGCCGCGCGCAGCGCGCCCGGCTGGGACAGCGGGGCGGCGTAGGTGGAGACCTGCTCGTCGGTCAGCGTCCGGTCCACCGCGTGGTAGAGGCCGCGCAGCCCCTTGCCGTCGTCGGCCACCAGGGCGTCCGGGGTGGACTCGGCGGAGAAGAAGTCCAGGTACTCGGACGCGGCCCGTTGCGCCGGGTCGTACCGGAACGCGGCCCGGTAGGAGTCGGGGTGCGGGAACGCCAGCGCGGTCAGCGAGCGGACCCGCTCGGGGTGCCGGGCGGCCAGGTACCAGGCGACCACGGCGCCCCAGTCGTGCCCGACCACGTGGGCCGACTCGACGCCGAGCGCGTCCAGCACGCCCAGGGCGTCACCGGCCAGCAGCGGCAACCGGTAGTCGTCGGGCTCCGCGGGGCGGGCGCCCGGGGAGTAGCCGCGCTGGTCGAACGCGATGGTGCGCAGGCCCTCGGCGGTCAGCAGGGGCACCACGGCGTCGTAGGACCGGTGGCTCTGCGGGAAGCCGTGCAGCAGCAGCACGGGGGTCCCGTCCTCGGGGCCCTCGACGCGCACGTCGAAGGTCAGGTCCCCCACGGGGGTGGGTCGGGTCATCGTCTCACCTCTTCGGGTCGGTTCGTCGGGGTCGTCGCGCGACCGCGCGGCGGGCCAGGCGCAGGACGCGGAGCACCCGGTCCGGCCGCACGAGCTTCGAGGGCGGGTCGACCAGGCCGCTGACCCGCATGAGGGTGGCGGCGACCCGGTCGTCCGCGGTGGCCGCCAGCTGCACCCGGCGCATGTAGGCGTTCATCAGGCGCAGCAGCGCCCCGCGCTCGCCCGCCACGCGGGGGTGGCCCAGGTCGGAGGAGGTCATCATGTCCCAGGACCGGTCGAGCACCCGCCGCGCCAGGTCCCGCAGGTAGGCCCGCGGGTCGGGGTCCGCGGACCGCAGGTGCTCGCGCAGGACGAGCGCGCTCAGCGCGGCCACCGTCATGCCCTGCGCGTAGGAGGGGTTGAAGCTGCACACCGAGTCGCCGATGGGCAGCAGGCCCCGGGGGAAGGCGCGCATCCGCTCGTAGCGGCGGCGCCTGCTGGTCGGGTAGCGGTAGGGCACCGGGTCGGTCAGCGGTTCGGCGTCCGCCAGCGCCTTGGCCAGGTCCGGCACTGCCAGCGACTCCAGGAACGCGGTGAAGCCGTCGGGGTCGGTGGGCGGGTGGTCGCCCAGGATGCCGTACGCGGTGACGATCGCGCGGTCGCCCTCGATGCGCGTGCAGATGCCGCCGCGCGGCACCTCGGGGGAGGCGATCGTGTTGATCCCGACCTCGTCGGCGGGCAGGCCCGAGCCGAGGCGGTACAGGCGGGTCGCGTAGCCCAGGCCGATCTTGACGCCGTCCTCCTCGACCCGCCCGTACCCCCACTCCTCCAGCCAGGTCGGGGTGCGGGAGCCCCGGCCGGTGGCGTCGACCACCAGGTCCGCCACCACCTCCGCCTCGGCGCCGGACACGGCCAGGCGCACGCCGGTCACCCGGTCGCGCGACTCGGTGGTGAGCAGGCCGACGACGTCGCACCGCTCGATCAGCTCGACCCCGGGCAGCGCCAGCACCCGCTCGCGGACGTGGCGCTCCAGGAAGGGCCGGCTGACGCTGAGCAGCACCAGTCCGGCGACCGGCTTGCGGATCTGCCTGCCGCCCAGGTGGACGCGCACGTTGGCCGCGACGTCGCCGGTCTGCCCGCCCTCCGCCACCGCGGCGGCGGTCAGGCCGGGGAACAGCTCCTCGATGACCTGCTGACCGCGTGGTTGCAGGCCGTGCAGGTGCTTGCCCTGCGGCACGCCCTTCCGCCAGCCCCCGGCGGAGCGCACCTCGTCCCGGTCCACCAGGGTGACCTTCGCGCAGCGGTCGGCCAGCACGCGGGCGGCGAGCAGGCCGGCCATGCCCGCGCCGAGGACCACGGCGTGGCCGGACGCGGGGCCGGACTTCGCTTCGAGCATGGTGTCCCTCCTAGTCGGGGCTGGTGGCGTGCCGCTCCCCGGTGCCGCGCAGCAGCACCGCCTCGGTGGGGCAGCAGTCGCGCACGGCGCGCGCGGCGGCGATCTCGTCCGGGTCGCCCAGCTCGGTCTTGCGCGCCTCGGCGACGCCGTCCGCGTCGAGGCGGAACAGCGCCGGGTGCATCGACTCGCAGAGCCCCACCCCGCCGCAGACCGCGCGGTCCACGCTCACGAACACCTTCCCGGCCACCTCAACCACGTCCGTCCAGGCGGACCGGCAGGTGCTTGACGCTGCGGCCCAGCCAGTTCTCGTCGTGGCGGACGTCCTGGCGCGGCACGGCCGGCTCCAGGTCCGGGTAGCGGCGGAACAGCGCGGGCAGCGCCGTGCGGGTCTGCAGGCGGGCCAGCGCGGCGCCCAGGCAGTTGTGCAGGCCGTGGCCGAAACCGACGTGCCGGGGGCCGGTGCGGGTGATGTCGAGCCGGTCCGGGTCGGGGAAGCGCTCGGGGTCGCGGTTGGCCGACTGGAGGGCGGCGATGACGGGCGTGCCGGTGGTCAGCCGCTCCCCCATGAACTCCAGGTCCTCGGTGGCGAACCGGATCAGGCCGATGGTGAACGCGCCGTCGTAGCGCACGAACTCCTCGACGGCGCGGTCCACCAGGTCCGGCTGCTCCAGCAGCAGGCGCCGCTGGTCGGGGAAGTCGAACAGGGCCAGCGCCGCCGAGCCGATGACGCTGCGCACGGTGTCCAGGCCGGCGATGATCATGAGGGCGACCATGGACACCAGCTCGTCCTCGGTCAGCCGGTCGCCGCCCTCGCGGGCGGCGATGAACATGGAGATCAGGTCGTCGCCGGGCGTGCGCCGCTTCTCCCGGATCAGCTCCCGCCCGTAGTCGGCGACCTCCTCGAACGCCCTCATCGGCGCGTCCGGGGTGGGCGGGGACGGGTCGAAGCCGCGCGCGATGGCACCGAGCACGTCGTGGTAGCGGTCGAGCGAGAACCCCAGCATGGCCCCCATGACGCGGGCCGGGACGCGCTCGGCGTAGTCCATCAGGTCCGGTTCCGCCTGCTCGCCGAGCCAGTCCAGGGCGTCGGCGACCTCGCGGTCGATCGTCTCCTGCCACTTGGCGACGCCGCGCGGGGTGAAGGAGCTCATCGCCAGCTTCCGCACGCGGGTGTGGTCGGGTGGGTCGAGCATGGTCAGGGTCCGCTCGACCACGGTCCCCCCGCCGAGCACCAGGCCGGCGTCCCGGAAGTCCTGCCGGGCCCACTTCGCCCCGTCGGTGCTGAAGCGGGGGTCGGCCAGCAGCCGCTGCACGTCGGCGAAGCGGCTGACGATCCACAGGGGGACGTCGCCGACCGGGTACCGGAACCGGTGCATCGGCGCGTGCTCCCGCAGCCAGGCGAAGGCGGGGTAAGGGTTCTGGTAGTACGCGCTGCCGAACAACTCGGGCTGCGCGGTCAGGGTGTCCATCTCGACCTCCTCGGGGCCTGCACGGCAACGTAACGGGATTCGGCTCAGCGGCCGGTCACCGCCGGGTCCTCGCCGGGCGGTGACCGGCTCAGCGGGCGGTCACCGCCGGGCGGGCGGCGGCCCCGGTGGGTCCGGTGGGTTCGGGGAAGTACCCGGTGGCGACGAAGAAGTCGACGTAGGTGTCGAACAGCCGCCGGTCCACGTCCGGGCACCGGATGCCGCTCGCGGCCAGGGCCGCGGCGGTGTCGGCGGTGTCGATCGGCGGGTAGAAGTCCGCGCCGGTCGAGACCATCGCCTCGAAGGCGTCCAGCAGCGGGTTGAGCGCGTTGCCCGGGTCCGACCGCACGCTGTCCGCGACCGCGGCCCAGTCCCGCTCGGGCACCTCGTAGCCCCGCTCCCGCAGCCAGTCCACCAGTTCGCCGAACTCGGGCCCCTCCGGGTTGCACACGTGGAACGTGCGGCCGGTGTGCTCGGGGCGCCACGACAGCGCCAGCACCGCCGCGCTGACGTAGTCCACGGGCACCGCCCGCACCGGCGCGGTCAGCCCGCCCGGCGCGGCGCCCGCGCGCAGCAGGCCCTTGAGGCTCAGCCACACGTAGTCGCGGGTCTGGCAGGCGCCGGTGCGCTGGTCGCCGCACACCACGTCGACCCGGTACACCGACACGGGCAGGCCGCGCTCGCGGGCGAGCTCCACCACCTGCTCGGCGACCCACTTGCTCCGCACGTACCCGGTGGGCAGCGCCTCGGCGGGCCCGGTGGGGTCCTCGACGCGCAGCGGCCGGCCGTCGCCCGCGCCGCGCGGGAACACGCCCGTGGTCGAGATGTGGTGCACCGGCACGGTGCGGTGCCGGGCCGCCAGCCGCAGGACCTCCCGGGTGCCGCCGACGTTGGCGGCGCGCAGCATCGGGTACGGGTGCAGCCAGTGGACCGACGCGCCCGCGTGGTAGACCACGTCGACCTCGCGCGCCAGCTCGTCGAACCGCTCCTCGGTCAGGCCGAGCCGGGGTTCGGCCAGGTCGCCCGGGACCACCCCGACCCGGTCGAAGTCCACTTCGGACAGCAGCCGGTACCAGGCCAGGTTGTCCCGCAGCCGCTCGTGGGCGGCGTCCCCGTCGTCGGCCCGCACCAGGCACAGCACGCGGGCGCGGGTGGTGCGCAGCAGGTCGCGCAGCAGGTAGGCGCCCAGGAAACCGGTGGCGCCGGTGAGCAGCACGACCTCCGGGTCGTCCACGGCGGGCACGACCTCGGCCGCCGGGCGGATGTCGTCGTCGAGGGCGATGTCGGCGGTGTAGTCGGTGCCGGGGGCGGTGGTGCCCAGCTCCGCGCCCAGGCCGTCGAGCAGGAACGCGGCCAGGGCACCGGGCGTCGGGTGGTCGAACACGAGGGTGGGCGGCAGCCGGAACCCGACGGCGGCGGCCAGCCGGTTGCGCAGCTCCACCGAGGTCAGGGAGTCGAAGCCCAGCTCGGGGAACAGCGCGTCCGCGCCGATGCGCGCCGGGTCGGGGTGGCCGAGCACGGCGGCGACCTCGGCGCGCACCACGTGCAGCACGGCGGGCTCCCGCTCCTGCGGCGCCAGCTCGGCCAACCGGGTGGCCAGGTCCTCCGGGCCGCCGTCGCCGGTGCGCGCCGCCGGGCGCGGCGAGGTCCGGGCCAGCGCGCCGAACAGCCGGGGCGCCTGCTCCGCCCGCTCGCGCAGGGTCGTCACGTCCAGCGGGGTGACCACGAGGGCGGCCGGGCCGTGGCGCAGCGCCGCGTCGAGCAGCGCCGGGCCGCGATCGGAGGTGATGGGGCGCAGGCCGCTGCGGGTGATGCGCTCGCGGTCGGCCTCGTCCATGCCGCCGGTCATGCCGCTCGCCTCGTCCCACAGTCCCCACGCCAGGGAGGTGGCGGGCAGGCCCCGTGCGGCGCGCAGCCCGGCCAGGCCGTCGAGGTAGGCGTTCGCGGCGGCGTAGTTGCCCTGGCCCGGACCGCCGACGACACCGGCGACCGAGGAGAACAGCACGAACGCCGACACGTCCCCGGCGAGCTCGTGCAGGTTCCACGCCGCGTCGACCTTGGGCCGCAGCACCGCCGCCAGCCGCTCCGGCGTCAGGTCGGCGACCAGGCCGTCGTCGAGCACACCGGCCGCGTGCACGACGCCGGTCAGCGGGTGCCGCGCCGGGACACCCGCCAGGAGCGCGGCCAGCGCGTCGCGGTCGGCGGTGTCGCAGGCCACGACGTCGGCGTGCGCGCCCAGGTCCGCCAGCTCGGCGACCAGCCGCCGCGCGCCGGGTGCGGCCGGTCCGCGGCGGCCGACCAGCAGCAGGCGCCGGACGCCGTGCGCGGTGACCAGGTGGCGGGCGACCAGCGCGCCGAGCGTGCCGGTGCCGCCGGTGACGAGCACGGTGCCGTCGGGGTCCCAGCGCCCGCTCTCCCGCCCGGTGGGCGTGGCTCGGCCCAGCCGCGGCACGAACGCGGTGCCGCCGCGCACGGCGACCTGCGGTTCGCCCAGCGCCAGCACGCCCGGCAGCACGTCGGCCGGGTCGCCGTCGGTGTCCAGCAGCACGACGCGGTCCGGCGCCTCGGACTGGGCCGAGCGCACCAGGCCCCAGACCGCCGCGCCCGCCGGGTCGGTGACGCCGGAGCCGTCGGGGTCCACCGCGCCGCGGGTGACGACCACCAGCGGCGCGTCGGCCGGCCGGTCGTCGGCCAGCCACGCCTGGAGCACGGCCAGCACCCGCCCGGTCTCGGCGTGCGCCTCGGCCGCGGTGGTGCCGCCGCAGGTCAGCAGCGCCGGCCGCGCGTCGGTCGCGGTGACGTCCCCGGTGGTGCGCACGGCCCGCCAGGCGACGGCGGGGCGCGGGGACAGCAGGACCGGCGACCAGTCGACGGTGAACAGGTCGTCGCCGAGGCGGGCGCGGGCCTCGGCCACCTCGCGGAACGGCACCGGCGCGATGGTGACCTCGTCGAGGGTGGCCACCGGGCGGCCGGTCCGGTCGGCCACGCGCACCTCCCAGGTCGTGTCGCCGGTCGGGCGCAGGTGCACCCGCACCGCGCGGGCCCCGGCGGCGTGCACGCGCACCCCCCTGAAGTGCATCGGCACACCGGTGCCCGGCCCGCCGGCCGGGCCGACGACGTGCAGCGCGGCGTCGAGCAGCGCCGGGTGCAGGGCGTAGGCGCCCGCGGTGGACTCGGCCGGCTCGGGCAGCTCGACCTCGACGTAGAGGTCGTCGCCCGCGCGCCACAGGCCGGTCACGCCGTGGAACACCGGTCCGAGGTCGAGTCCCGCGCCGACCAGCGGCGCGTGGGCGCCGGCGGGGTCCACGGGCTCGGCCGCGGGCGGCCACCGGCGCAGGTCGAAGTCCGCGTCCAGGCCGCGGGTGCCGAGCACGCCGCTCACCAGCCGGGTCCACCGCGGGTCCCCGTCGTCGGGCCTGCCGTGGACGGCGAACCGCCGCCTGCCCGAGCCGTCCGGGGCGGACAGGCGCACCTGCACCTGCGCACCGCCCTGCCGGGGCAGCACCAGCGGGGTGTCGACGGCCAGCTCCTCGATCGCGGTGCACCCCACCTCGTCGCCCGCCCGCACGGCCAGCTCGACCAGGGCCGCGGCGGGCAGCACCGGTGCGTCGCGCAGGGCGTGCTCGGCCAGCCAGGGGTGGGTGCGCAGCGACAGGCGGCTGGTGAACAGGAACTCGTCGGCCCCGGCGACCTCCACGGCCGCGCCGAGCAGCGGGTGGTCCGCCCCGGCCAGGCCCAGGCCCGCCGGGTCGCGGCCGGCCGCCGCGTCCACCCAGTAGCGGCGCGGGCGGAAGGCGTAGGTGGGCAGCTCGACGTGCGGGCCGGCGGGGAACGCGGCGGCGAGGTCCACCGGGACGCCGCGCACGTGGGCCTCGGCGACCGAGGTCCAGAAGCGGCGCAGGTCGCCCTCGCCCCGGCGCAGCGTGCCGACGGCCGCACCGGGCCGCCCGCTCTCCTCGACGGTGTCCTGCACCGCGGTGGTCAGCACGGGGTGCGGGCTGCACTCCAGGAACGCCCCGAAGCCCTGGTCCAGCAGCGCCCGGACGGCGGGGGCGAAGCGCACCGGCCGGCGCAGGTTGGCGAACCAGTAGTCCGCGGTCAGCTCCGGACCCCGCACCCACTCACCGGTCAGGGTGGACAACATGGGGATCTCCGCCCGACGCGGCACCACCGGCGCCAACAACCGGGCCAACTCCTCACGCACGTCCTCCACGTGCGCCGAGTGCGAGGCGTAGTCCACCGGCACCCGCTTCGCCCGCACCCCCTCGGCCTCACAAGAGACCAGCAACTCCTCCAACGCGGCGGGCTCACCGGAGACCACCACGGCACCGGGACCGTTGACCGCCGCGATCTCGACCCGGCCGGCGTAGCAGGTGATCCGCTCGCGCACCCACTCCTCCGGGCGCGCGATCGACACCATGCCGCCGCGGCCGGCCAGGGCGGAGCGGATCGCCCGGCTGCGCAGGGCGACGACACGGGCACCGTCCTCCAACGACAACGCACCCGCCACGCACGCCGCCGCGATCTCCCCCTGCGAATGACCCACCACCGCAGCCGGCACCACACCCACCGACCGCCACAACCCCGCCAACGACACCATCACAGCCCACAAAACAGGCTGCACCACATCAACCCGATCCAACCACCCCCCACCACCCCCACCACGCAACACCGCATCCACATCCCACTCCACAAAAGGACGCAACGCCGCACCACACTCAGCCAACCCAGCCGCGAACACCGGAGAACCCTCCGCCAACCCCACCGCCATCCCCACCCACTGCGACCCCTGACCCGGGAACACCAGCACGGGCTTGAGGGGGTCGCCGGCGGTGCCGAGCACGACGTCCGCCGCGGGCCGCCCCGCGGCCAGGTCCTCCAGCCGGGCGAGCGCGTCCTCGCGGTCGCGGACCAGGAGCACGGCGCGCTCGGCCAGCCGGGCGCGGGCGGCCAGGGCGCGGCCCACGGCGGTGGGGCCGCGGTGGTCCAGGCCGCCGTCGCGGACCCAGGCGGCGAGCCGGGCGGCCTGGTCGGCGGTCCCGCCGGGGCGGGCGGACAGCACCCACGGCACGAGCGGCAGCCCGGGGCCCTCCGGCACCTCCTCCCGGTCGCCCTCCTCCAGCACGACGTGCGCGTTGGTGCCGCTGACGCCGAACCCGGACACGCCGGCGCGGCGCGGCCGGTCGGGTCGCGCGGGCCAGTCCCGGGCCTCGGTGAGCAGGCGCACCGCGCCGAGGTCCCAGTCCACCAGCGGGGTGGGCTCCTCGACGTGCAGGGTCTTCGGCATCCGGCCGCGGCGCATGGCCTGCACCACCTTGATCACGCCGCCCACGCCGGCGGCGGCGGCCGAGTGGCCGATGTTGGACTTCAGCGATCCCAGCCACAGCGGTTCGTCCCGGTGGGCGCCGTAGGTGGCCAGCAGCGCCTGCGCCTCGATCGGGTCGCCCAGCCGGGTGCCGGTGCCGTGCGCCTCGACCAGGTCCACATCGGACTCGACGAGGCCCGCGTCGGCCAGGGCGGCGCGGATGACGCGTTCCTGCGAGGGCCCGTTGGGCGCGGTCAGGCCGTTGGACGCGCCGTCCTGGTTCACCGCCGTGCCCCGCACCACCGCCAGCACGCGGTGGCCGTTGCGGCGCGCGTCGGACAGCCGCTCCAGCAGCAGCAGGCCCACCCCCTCGGCCCAGGCCGTGCCGTCCGCGCCGGCGCCGAAGGACTTGCAGCGGCCGTCGGCGGCCAGACCGCGCTGGCGGGCGAAGTCGACGAACCCGCCGGGGTCGCCGTTGACGGTGACGCCGCCCGCCAGGGTCAGCGACGACTCGCCGCGCCGCAGCGAACCCACCGCGAGGTGCAGCGCGACCAGCGACGAGGAGCAGGCCGTGTCCAGGGTGACCGCCGGTCCCTCGAAGCCGAAGGTGTAGGCGACCCGACCGGAGGCGACGCTGGCCAGCTTCCCGGTCATCAGGTAGCCCTCCAGCTCCTCCGGGGCCTCCAGGCCCAGGTAGGTCTGCTCGGGCACGCCGACGAACACGCCGGTGTCGCTGCCGCGCAGCGGCTCCGGGTCGATGCCGGCGTGCTCGAACAGCTCCCACGCGGTCTCCAGCAGCAAGCGCTGCTGCGGGTCCATCGACAGCGCCTCGCGCGGGGAGATGCCGAAGAAGTCGGCGTCGAACCCGGTGGCGCCGTCGAGGAAGCCGCCGTGCCGGGTGTAGGTGCGGCCCGGCTTGCCCGGCTCGGGGTCGTAGAGGGCGTCCACGTCCCAGCCGCGGTCGGTGGGCCACTCGGTGATGGCGTCCACCTCGTCGGCCACCAGCCGCCACAGGTCCTCCGGTGACGCCACGCCGCCGGGGTAGCGGCAGGCCATGCCGACGATCGCGATCGGCTCGTCGGCGGCGGACTCCAGCTCCGCGATCCGCGAACGCGCGGACGACAGCTCGGTGGTGACCCACTTGAGGTAGTCGACGAGCTTGTCCTGCTTCTCCTCGGCCATGACGGGGTTTCGCCCTCCTGTGGGTGTCCGGCTCAGCTCGTCGAGCGGCCGAGCTGGGTGTCGATGAAGCGCAGGACGTCGTCCACGGACGCGGACTCCAGGTCCGCGGTCGGCGTCGGGTCGGGCTCCGGCTCCGGCTCCGGCTCGGGGCCGAAGGTCGCCAGCAGCGTGCGCAGCCTGGTCGATACGGTCGCCCGCTCGCGGCCGGGCACGGCGGCCAGCAGCGCCTCCAGCCGGTCGAGCTCGGCCAGCGCCGAGGCAGCCGGGGCGCCCGGGTCGGCCTCGTCCGCCGGCCCGGTCGCGGCCAGCCGCTCCAGGACGTGATCGGCCAGCGCGGCGGGCGTGGGCCGGTCGAACACGACCGTCGCGGGCAGCCGGACGCCGGTGCCGGCGGCCAGCCGGTCGCGCAGGTTCACCGCGGTCAGCGAGTCGAACCCGAGGTCGGAGAACAGCCGGTTCGCGCCGACGGCCAGCGGGTCGGTGTGGCCGAGGACGCCGGCCACCTCGGCGCGGACCACGTCGAGCACGACCTGGCGGCGCTCCTCGGGCGTGTGGTCGGCCAGCCGGTCGGCCAGGGACACCGACCCGGTGGGGCGCGTCGGCTCCGCGCGCAGCGGCGCGGGGACGACCGGCAGGTCCCGCAGGGCCTCCACGTCCACCTCGGCGACGAGCAGGCCCGCCGCGTGGGCCGCGCCGCTCGCCGCGGCGGCGAGCACCGCGGCCGGCAGGTCGGCGCCGGCGACCGGGCGCAGGCCCGGCGCCCGGCCCTGCCGCAGCCAGGCCAGGTGCGTGCCCGGCAGGCCCAGGGCTCGGCGGTGGCGGGCCAGCGCGTCCAGCGACGCGCCGGTGACGGCCTCCTCCCGGTCGCCGCCGACGATCCCGGCGGCCGGGCCGAGCAGGACGAACCCGCGCAGGTCGCGCTCGGCGGTCAGCCGGTGCAGCCGCCAGGCGTCCTCGACGTCGCCCGCGTGCACCACGGCGACCGGGTCGTGGGCGTCCAGCGCGGCGGCCACCTCGTCCGGGCCCACCCGCACGGCGTGCCCGGCGAGGGCAGCCGCCAGGTCGAGCGCCAGGTCCGCGGCCCGGTCGTCGGCGACGACCAGCACGGTGCCGCCGGGCTCGGCCGCGGCGGGCGGTGCGACCCGGGTCAGCCGCGGCACGAACACCCTGCCGTCGCGCACGGCGGCCTGGTCGACCCCCGCGGCCGACAGCCCCGCCAGCAGCGCGTCGGACGGCTGCTCGTCGGCGTCCACCACGAGCACGGGGCGGCCCTGCGCCTGCGCGGCCCGTGCGAAGCCCCAGGCGGCGGCCGCGGCCGGGTCGGTCACGGGCTCGTCGGCCACGGCGACCGCGCCGCGGGTGAGCACGACCACCGGCCGGTCGGCCGGCTCGGCGGCGAGCCGGTCGACGACCTCCCGAGGGGTGCCGCCGGTGACGCGGTGCACCACCCGGTCCCCGCCGACGGCGGGCAGGACCTCGACCGGGGCCCAGGTGAGCGCGTGCAGGGCGCCCAGGCGGGCGGTGGCCAGGTCGGCGGTGCGCAGCGGGCGCAGGGCGACGTGGTCCACGGTGGCGACGGGTTCGCCCTGCTCGTCGAGCAGCCGCAGCGCGGCGCCGCCGTCCCGCTCGACCAGCACGGCCCGGGTGGCGGTGGCGCCGGGGTCGTGCAGGCGCACGCCGCGCCACCGGTCGGCCACGCCGTCGCCGACCTCGCGCAGCACGGCGTCGAGCAGGACCGGGTGCAGGCCGTAGCGGTCGGCCTCGGCGCGCAGCTCGTCGGGCAGCACCGGCTCGACGACCCGACCGTCCCCGGCGGGCGCGGCGGGGTGGTCGGCGGTGACGTGGCCGCGGGCGTGCTCGACCCACTCGCCGTCGCCGAGGCGGGCGTGCACGACCACCTCCCGCCGGCCGCCCGCCTCGGCCGCGACGCGCACCTGGAGCGCGGCGGAACCGTCGGGCGGCAGCACGACGGGTGCGACCACGTCGAGGTCGGCCACGGTCGGGCAGCCGGCCTCGGCGCCCGCGCGGGCCACCGCCTCGACCAGGGCCGAGGTCGGGACGACGACGGTGCCGCGCACGTCGTGCCCGGCCAGCCACGGCTGCGACCGCACGGCCAGGCGCCCGGTGCCCACCACCTCGTCGGCGCCCGCGAGGCGCACCACGGTGCCCAGCAGCGGGTGGCCGCCCGCCGGCTCGTCGGCGGACCCGGCGTCGAGCCAGTAGCGCCGCCGCTGGAACGGGTAGGTGGGCAGCGGCACGGGCCGCGGGGCGTGGGGCGCGAAGAACGCGGCCCAGTCCACGGCGACGCCGTGGCCGTGCGCGGCGGCCAGGCCCTCGACGAAGGTCTCCGCCTCGGGCCGGTCGCGACGCAGCAGCGCGACCGCGGCGGTGCCGGGCGCCGTCTCCCGCGCCAGGGCGGTCAGCACGGCGTCCGGGCCGACCTCCACGAACGCGGTGACGCCCCGCTCGACCAGGGTCCGCACGCCGTCGGCGAACCGGACCGCGGCGCGCACCTGGCGCACCCAGTGGTCCGGGTCGGTGAGGTCGACGTCGCCGCCGGTCACCGTGGACACGATCGGGACGCGCGGCTCGTGGTACTCCAGCGCGCGGGCGGTCTCGGCGAACTCGTCCAGCACGGCCTCCACCCGCGCGGAGTGGAAGGCGTGGCTGACCGGGAGCCGCTTGGTGCGCCTGCCCCCGGCGGCCAGCCGCGCGGCGAACGCGGTCACGGCGTCCTCGTCGCCGGACAGCACCAGCGAGGTCGGGCCGTTCACCGCGGCGACGTCCACGCCGGCGGGCAGCGGCGGCAGCTCGTCCTCGGCGACCTCGACGGCGACCATCGCCCCGCCGGGCGGCAGCGCGTCCATCAGCCGGGCGCGGACCGCGACCAGGCGGGCGGCGTCGGCCAGCGACAGCACGCCGGCGACGTGGGCGGCGGCCAGCTCGCCGACCGAGTGACCGGCCATCACGTCCGGGCGCACGCCCAGCGATTCCAGCAGCCGGCTCAGCGCCACCTCCACGGCGAACAGCGCGGGCTGGGTGTAGCCGGTGCGGTCGAGCAGGTCGGGGCGCTCGGCGACGACGTGCCGCAGGGGCTGTTCCAGGTGTTCGTCCAGCGCGGCGCACACCTCGGCGAAGGCGTCGGCGAACACGGGGTGCGCTTCGGCCAGTGCCAGGCCCATGCCCACCCGCTGGGCGCCCTGGCCGGTGAAGAGGAACGCGGTGCGGCCGGCGCGGCGCTGCGCGGTGGGGGCGCCGTCGACCAGGGCGCGCAGCCCGGCGCGCAGGGCGTCGCGGTCGCGGCCGACGACCGCGGCCCGGTGCTCCAGCGCCGCGCGGCCGGTGGCCAGGGTGAACCCGACGTCCACCGGGTCGGCGTCGGTGTCGAGCAGCCGCCGGGCGGCCTCGGCGAGGGCCTGCGGCGTCTTGGCCGACAGCAGCCAGGGCACGACCGGCTGGTGCTCGCGCCCCGCGGTCCGCTCGGCGCGCTCGGGCGCCTGTTCGAGGATGACGTGGGCGTTGGTGCCGCTGATGCCGAACGACGACACGCCGGCGCGGCGCGGCCGGTCCACCTCGGGCCAGGGCCGGTGCTCGGTGAGCAGCTCCACCTTCCCGGCCGACCAGTCCACGTGCCGGGTGGGCTGGTCCACGTGCAGGGTGCGGGGCAGTTCGCCGTGCCGCAGCGCCTGCACCACCTTGATCACGCCGGCGATGCCCGCGGCGGCCTGGGTGTGGCCGGTGTTGGACTTCAGCGACCCCAGGTAGAGCGGCGTCTCGCGGTCCTGGCCGTAGGTGGCCAGCAGCGCCTGGGCCTCGATGGGGTCGCCGAGCCGGGTGCCGGTGCCGTGGCCCTCGACGGCGTCCACGTCGGCCGGCCGGAGGCCGGCCGAGGTGAGCGCGGCGCGGATGACCCGCTCCTGGGCGGGGCCGTTGGGCGCGGTCAGGCCGTTGGACGCGCCGTCCTGGTTCACCGCGCTGCCGCGCACCAGGGCCAGCACGGTGTGCCCGTTGCGCTCGGCGTCGGACAGCCGCTCCAGCAGGACCAGGCCCACGCCCTCGGACCAGCCGGTGCCGTCGGCGGCGTCGGCGTAGGACCGGCAGCGCCCGTCGGCGGACAGGCCGCGCTGGCGGGCGAACTCGACGAACCCGTTGGGGGTGGCCATCACCGTCACGCCGCCCGCGAGCGCGAGGTCGCACTCGCCCTGGCGCAGCGCGGACACCGCCTGGTGCAGCGCCACCAGGGAGGAGGAGCAGGCGGTGTCCACGGTGACCGCGGGCCCCTCCAGGCCGAGGGTGTAGGCGATGCGGCCGGAGGCGACGCTGCCGGTGTTGCCGCTGAGCAGGTAGCCCTCCAGGTCGGGCGGGATGGACCGGACGCGGGAGCCGTAGTCGCTGTACATCACGCCGGTGAACACGCCGGTGCGGCTGCCGCGCAACCCGGTGGGGTCGATGTCGGCGTTCTCCACCGCCTCCCAGGCCGTCTCCAGCAGCAGGCGGTGCTGGGGGTCGGTGGCCAGCGCCTCGCGGGGGGACATGCCGAAGAAGTCGGCGTCGAAGTCGGCGGCGTCGTGCAGGAAGCCGCCCCCGCGGGCGTAGGTGCGCCCGGTCCGGTTCGGGTCGGGGTCGTAGAGCCGGTCCAGCGGCCAGCCGCGGTCCTCGGGGAAGGCGGAGACCACGTCCGCGCCGTCCGCGACGAGCCGCCACAGGTCATCGGGCGAGGCGACCCCGCCGGGGTAGCGGCAGGCCATGCCGACGACGGCGATCGGGTCGTCCGCGGGCGGTCCGGCGGTGGCGCGACCGGTTGCGGCGCGGCCGGTTGCGGCGCGATCGGTGCCGGCGCGGCCGGCCAGGCGTTCGTCGAGGAACGCGGCGAGGGCGGCCGGGGTGGGGTGGTCGAACACCAGGGTGGCGGGCAGGGTGCTGCCCGTGGCCGCGGCCAACTGGTTGCGCAGTTCGACGGCGGTCAGCGAGTCGAGGCCCAGCTTGCCGAAGGCGCGGTCGGGCTCGACGGTGGCCGGGTCGTGGCCGAGGACGGAGCCGACGTGCGTGCGCACCAGGTCCAGCAGGGTCCGCCGCCGGTCCTCGGCGGGCAGCCCGGCCAGGCGGTCGGCGAGCGATCCGCCGGTCGGTGCGGCGGTGGCCGTCCGGCGCCGCCGGGGCACCAGGCCGCGCAGCAGCACCGGCGGGTCGCCGCGGTGGTGGCGCAGGGCGGCGAGGTCGAGGCCGGTCGCGCCGAGCACGGCGTGGCCGGTGGCGTGGGCGGCGTCGAACAGCGCGAGCGCGTGACCGGTGGTCATCGGCAGGAGGCCGTCGCGGGCCATGCGGCGGCGTTCGAGGTCGCCGACGCCGTCGGTCATGGCGCTGGTGTCCTCCCAGAGGCCCCAGGCCAGCGACAGGCCCGGCAGCCCCGCCGCACGCCGGTGAGCCGCCAACGCGTCCAGGAACGCGTTCGCCGCCGCGTAGTTGGCCTGCCCCGCCGTACCCAGCAGACCCGCCAACGACGAGTACACCACGAACGCCGACACGTCCCCGACGAGTTCGTGCAGGTTCCACGCCGCGTCCACCTTCGGCCGCAACACACCCGCCAACCGCTCCGGCGACAGATCCGTCACCAGACCGTCGTCCAACACACCGGCCACGTGCACCACCGCCCGCACCGGGTAACGCCCCAACACCGCCGCCAACGCCTCCCGATCGGCCGCGTCGCACGCCACCAACTCCACGTCCGCGCCCAGCCCGCGCAACTCCCCCACCAGCTCCGCCGCACCCGGCGCGTCCCCACCGCGCCGGCTCAGCAGCAACAACTCCCGCACACCCCGCTCCACCACCAGGTGCCGCACCAACGCACGACCCAACACACCCGTCGCACCCGTCACCAACACCCGACCCACCGACCAGTCCACACCGGACCGGTCGGGGTCGGGGTGCGCCCGGGTGAAGCGGGGCACGGTGATCGCGCCGTCGCGGACCGCCAGCTGCGGCTCACCGGACGCGATGGCCGCGCCCAGGTCGGCCGGGTCGGTGTCCGGGGCGGCGTCGACGAGGGTGAAGCGGCCGGGGTGCTCGGTCTGCGCGGAGCGGACCAGGCCCCGGACCGCCGCGTGCTCGACCGCGTCGCCGGTGCGGATCACCAGGCGGGTGTCGGCGAGGCGCTCGTCGGCCAGCCAGCCCTGCACGGTCTCCAGCGCCCACCGCGCGGCGGCGTGCGTCCGCGCCGGGACGTCGCCGTCGAACTCGGGCGGTGACGTCACCACCGGGTCGCCCGGTTCGGCGCCGGCGACCGGGTCGGCCGCGGTCCACCGGACGGGCTCGGGCCGGTCGGTGAGCGGCTGCCACTCCACGGCGAGCAGCCCGTCCGCGGCGGGGCGGCCGACGCCCGCGGTGTCCAGGGGCCGCAGGGCGAGCGACTCGACCTCGGCCACGGTCACGCCGGCGCCGTCGAGGGCGGTGAGGGACACCGCCTCCGCGCCGGTCCTGGTGAGGCGGACGCGCAACGCGGTCGCACCGGTCGCGGCCACGCGCACGCCGCTCCACCCGAAGGGCACCAGGGGCCGGTCGCCGCCCAGGCCGGGCAGCAGGGCGTGCAGCGCGGCGTCCAGCAGCGCCGGGTGCAGCACGAACCCGGCCGCCTCCACGCCCTCGGGCAGCTCGACCTCCGCGTGCACGACGTCGTCGGCGGACCAGGCGCGGCGCAGGCCGCGGAACGCGGGGCCGTACTCGATGCCGGTGTCGGGGACGCGCTCGTAGAGGTCGTCGGTGTCGATCGCCTCGCCGCCGGGCGCCCACTCGGCGGTGCCGACCGGCTGGTCGGGGGCGAGGGTGCCGGTGGCGTGCTCGGTCCAGGTGCCGCCGGAGCCGGAGTGGACGCTGACCGGCCGGTCGCCCGCCTCGTCGGGGGCGCCGACGCGCACCTGCACCGGCACGCCGCCCCGCTCGGGCACGACGAGCGGGGCGCTCAGCACGAGGTCGGCGACGACCGGCGTGCCGGTCTCCCCGCCGGCGTGCAGCACCAGTTCCAGCAGCGCGGTGCCGGGGACGACGACCGCGCCGCCGACCCGGTGGTCGGCCAACCAGGGGTGCGTGCGGCGGGACAGGTGGCCGGTGAACAGCGTCTCCGCGCCGCCCGCGACCTCGACCGCGGCGGTGAGCAGCGGGTGCTCGACGGCGGTGAGGCCGAACCCGGCGGCGTCGCCCGCCGCGCCGCTGCCGTCCAGCCAGTAGCGCTCGCGCTGGAAGGCGTAGGTGGGCAGGTCCGCGTGCCGTCCGCCGGTCAGGACGGCGTCGAGGTCGACGTGCAGGCCGCGCACGTGGGCCTCGGCGACCGAGGTCCAGAAGCGGCGCAGGTCGCCCTCGCCGCGGCGCAGCGTGCCGACCACGGCGGCGGCCCGGCCGGCGTCGTCCACGACCTCCTGGACGCCGACGGTCAGCACGGGGTGCGGGCTGCACTCGACGAAAGCGGTGTGGTCGGCGTCGAGCAGCGCCCGGACGGCGGGGGCGAAGCGCACCGGCCGGCGCAGGTTGGCGAACCAGTAGTCCGCGGTCAGCTCCGGACCCAGTACCCAGTCACCGGTCATGGTGGACAACATGGGGATCTCCGCCCGACGCGGCGTCACGGGCGCCAACAACCGGGCCAACTCCTCACGCACGTCCTCCACGTGCGCCGAGTGCGAGGCGTAATCCACCGGCAGCCGCTTGGCCCGCACCCCCTCGGCCTCACAGGAAGCCAACAGCTCCTCCAACGCGGCGGGCTCACCGGAGACCACGACGGCGTTGAGGCCGTTGACCGCGGCGATCTCGACCCGGCCGGCGTAGGGGGCGACCCGGTCACGGGCGTCCTGTTCGGACAGTGCGAGGGAGACCATGCCGCCGCGACCGGCGAGCACCCGGCCGATGGCCCGGCTGCGCAGGGCGACGACACGGGCACCGTCCTCCAACGACAACGCACCCGCCACGCACGCCGCCGCGATCTCACCCTGCGAATGACCCACCACCGCAGCCGGCACCACACCCACCGACCGCCACAACCCCGCCAACGACACCATCACAGCCCACAAAACAGGCTGCACCACATCAACCCGCTCCAACCACCCCGAACCACCCCCACCACGCAACACCGCATCCACATCCCACTCCACAAAAGGACGCAACGCCGCACCACACCCAGCCAACCCAGCCGCGAACACCGGAGAACCCTCCGCCAACCCCACCGCCATCCCCACCCACTGCGACCCCTGACCCGGGAACACCAGCACGGGGCGGTCGGCGTCCACGGCGGTGCCGCGGACCGCGCCCGCGGGGTCGCCGCCGGCCAGGGCGCGCAGGCCGGCCAGGGCCTCGTCCCGGTCGGCGGCCACGACCACGGCCCGCTCGTCAAGCCGGGCGCGGCCGGTGGCAAGCGACCAGCCCACGTCCAGCGGGCGCAGGTCGGGGGCGTCCGCGAGCCGGTCGGCCAGCCGCGCGGCCTGCTCGCGCAGGGCGGCGGCGGTCGCGGCGGTGACGACCAGCGGGACGACCGGCGGTTCGGGTGCGGGCCGGTCGGCCTCGACGGGCTCGGGCTCCTCCAGCACGACGTGCGCGTTGGTGCCGCCGAAACCGAAGGAGGACACGCCGGCGCGGCGCGGCCGGTCGGCCGGCGCGGACCACTCGCGGGCCTCGGTGAGCAGCCGGACGCCGCGGTCCCAGTCCACGTGCGGGGTGGGGTCGTCCACGTGCAGGGTGCGCGGGGCGAGGCCGTGGCGCATGGCCTGCACCACCTTGATGACACCGCCCACGCCGGCGGCGGCCTGGGCGTGGCCGATGTTGGACTTGAGCGACCCCAGCCACAGCGGCTGCTCGCGGTCGGCGCCGTAGGTGGCGATCAGCGCGCGGGCTTCGATGGGGTCGCCGAGCGTGGTGCCGGTGCCGTGCGCCTCGACCAGGTCGACGTCCTTCGTGGACAGCCCGGCGTCGGCCAGGGCGGCGCGGATGACCCGCTCCTGGGCCGGGCCGTTGGGCGCGGTCAGGCCGTTGGAGGTGCCGTCGGAGTTGACGGCGGTGCCGCGGACGACGGCCAGCACGCGGTGGCCGTTGCGGCGGGCGTCGGACAGCCGCTCCAGCAACAGCAGGCCCACCCCCTCGGCCCAGGCCGTGCCGTCCGCGCCGGCGGCGAAGGACTTGCAGCGGCCGTCCGGCGCGAGGCCGCGCTGGCGGGAGAACTCGACGAACCCGGTGGGCGTGGCCATCACGGCCACGCCGCCCGCCACCGCCAGGTCGCACTCGCCGCGGCGCAGCGCGGCGACCCCCTGGTGCAGTGCGACCAGCGAGGAGGAGCAGGCGGTGTCGACCGCCACGACCGGTCCCTCGAAGCCGAAGGTGTAGGCGACGCGGCCCGCGGCGACGCTGCCCGCGCTGCCGCTGTAGAGGTAGCCCTCCAGGCCCTCGCCGGACAGGCTCGGGCGGGAGCCGTAGTCGTGGTACATCACGCCGGTGAACACGCCGGTCCGGCTGCCGCGCGTGCGGTCGGGGTCGATGCCGGCGTGTTCCAGGGCCTCCCAGGTGGTCTCCAGCAGCAGCCGCTGCTGGGGGTCGGCGGCCAGCGCCTCGCGCGGGGACATGCCGAAGAACACCGGGTCGAAGCGGTCGGCGTCGTGCAGGAAGCCGCCGTGACGGGTGTAGGAGGTGCCGACGCGGTCCGGGTCCGGGTCGTAGAGCGCGTCGAGGTCCCACCCCCGGTTGTCCGGGAACCCGCTGATCGCGTCGACCTCGTCGGCGACCAGCCGCCACAGGTCCTCCGGCGAGGCCACGTCGCCGGGGTAGCGGCAGGCCATGCCGACGACCGCGATCGGTTCGCGGGCCCGGTCCTGCACCTCTCGCAGGCGCCGGCGGGCGTCGCGGGCGTCGGCGACGGCCCGCTTGAGGTACTCACGGAGTTCCTTCTCGTCAGCCACGTGTCAGCTCCGGTGGTCGGTTCGGGAACGTGTCGTCGGGGTGGGTGCGGCCGGCTGCCGCGCGCCGGTCACCGCGGTTCCGCCTCGTCCAGGTCGTCCAGTTCGTCGACCAGGGCGAACAGCTCCTCGTCGGTGGCGCCGGCCAGGTCCTCGCCCGAGGTCGCCCCGGCCAGCTCCAGCAGTTCGCGCAGCCGGTCGGCCAGGCGGGCGCGGTGGGCGCCCGCGGCGCCGGGCAGCACCGCCGCCACGCGGTCGAGGTCGGCCAGGGCGGCGCCGACCTCGTCCACCACGAGGTGGTCGCGCAGGTGCGCGGCCAGGGCGGTGGCGGTCGGGTGGTCGAACACGACCGTGGGGGCCAGGGCCAGCCCGGTGGCCGTGCCGATCCGGTTGCGCAGCTCGACGGCGGTCAGGGAGTCGAAGCCCAGTTCGCGGAACGGCCGGCGGGGCGGGACCGCGGCGGCGCCCGCGAGGCCCAGGACCTCGGCCACGTGGGTGCGGACCAGGTCGGTCAGCGCGCGGTCGCGCTGACCGGGGTCGAGGGCCGCCAGCCGGGTGCCCCAGTCGGCAGGGGTGGTGTCGCCCTTCCCGGCCGCGGCGGCCCGGCGGGCGGGTGCGCCGGTCGTGCCGCGCAGCAGCACGGGCGGCTCGGTGCCGCGCAGCGCGGTCCGGTCGATCCGGCTGACGGCGAGCAGCGCCTCGCCGGTGGTCTCGGCCGCGTCGAAGGCCGCCAGGGCGTCGGTGGTGGGCAGCGGCACCAGGCCGCTGCGGGCGAGGCGGCGCCGGGCCACCTCGTCGAGGTGGCCGGTGAGGTCGCTGCTGTCTTCCCAGAGGCCCCAGGCCAGCGACAGGCCCGGCAGCCCCGCCGCACGCCGGTGAGCCGCCAACGCGTCCAGGAACGCGTTCGCCGCCGCGTAGTTGGCCTGCCCCGCCGTACCCAGCAGACCCGCCAACGACGAGTACACCACGAACGCCGACACGTCCCCGACGAGTTCGTGCAAGTTCCACGCCGCGTCCACCTTCGGCCGCAACACACCCGCCAACCGCTCCGGCGACAGATCCGTCACCAGACCGTCGTCGAGCACACCGGCCACGTGCACCACCGCCCGCACCGGATGACGCCCCAACACCGCCGCCAACGCCTCCCGATCGGCCGCGTCGCACGCCACCAACTCCACGTCCGCGCCCAGCCCGCGCAACTCCCCCACCAGCTCCGCCGCACCCGGCGCGTCCCCACCGCGCCGGCTCAGCAGCAACAACTCCCGCACACCCCGCTCCACCACCAGGTGCCGCACCAACGCACGACCCAACACACCCGTCGCACCCGTCACCAACACCCGACCCACCGACCAGTCCACACCGGACTCGTCACCCGGCGACACCGGCGCGAAACGGGGCGCGCACACCCGCCCGCCGCGCACCGCCACCTGCGGCTCACCGGACGCCAGGACGCCGGCCAGCAGGTCGTCCGCCACGGGGCCGTCGACCAGCAGCAACCGGTCCGGGTTCTCGTTCTGGGCGGAGCGGACCAGGCCCCACACGCCCGCCGCGCCGAGGTCGGGCCGGTCGTCCGGGTCGACCGCGACGGCGTGCTCGGTGCGCACCACGAGGCGGGAGCCGGCCAGCCGCTCGTCGGCCAGCCACGCCTGCACCAGTCCCAGGACCTCGACCAGCCGCTCGTGGGCCGCCACCGGGTCCGCGCCGCCGGGCACCGGGGCCACCACGACCGGTGGCGCGCCGGCGGACAGGTCCAGGGCGTCGAGCGCGTCACGGGTCGCGCCGGGCAGCAGGACGTGCTCGGGTTCGGCGGGCGCGACCTCCAGCGGCGCCCACCGGACGCGGTGCAGCAGGTCGGCGGCGGGGCGGACGGCCGCGCCGGTGTCCAGGGGGCGCAGCACCAGGGCGTCCACCGCCGCGACGGGGCCGCCCGCGAGGTCGGTGGCAACCAGGGCGACGGTGTCCGCGCCGGTCCGGGTCAGCCGCACGCGCAGCGCGGTCGCGCCGGTCGCCACGACCCGCGCGCCGACCCACTCGAACGGCACCACGACCCGGTCGCCGCCCAGGCCGGGCAGCAGGGCGTGCAGCGCGGCGTCCAGCAGCGCCGGGTGCAGCACGAACCCGGCCGCCTCCACGCCCTCGGGCAGCTCGACCTCCGCGTGCACCGCGTCGTCGGACAGCCACAGGGCGCGCAGGCCGCGGAACGCGGGGCCGTAGGCGAGCCCGGTGTCGGCCAGCGCGGCGTAGGCGTCCTCGGTCACCGGCACCTCGGTCGCGCCGGTCGGCGGCCACGGCACCTCGGGCACTTCCGGGGCGGTGGCGGTGGCGGAGCCGGTGGCGTGCTCGGTCCGCTCGCCGCCGTCGTCCAGGGAGGTCACCGACACCGGGTGCCGGCCGTCCTCGGCCGCGGCGCCCACGCGCACCTGCACGCGCACCGCGCCGCGCTCGGGCACCACCAGGGGGCGGCCGAGGGTCAGGGCGGCGAGGCCGGCGCAGCCCGCTCCGGCCGCGGCGAGGCCGACCAGTTCCAGCAGCGCGGTGCCGGGGACGACGACCGCGCCGCCGACCCGGTGGTCGGCCAACCACGGGTGCGTGCGCAGCGACAGCGAGCCGGTGAGCAGGGCCTCGCCCTCCGCGACCGGCACCGCCGCGGTGAGCAGCGGGTGACCGGTCGGGGTGAGGCCGAAGCCGGTGGCGTCGCCGGGACCGGTCGGGCCGTCGAGCCAGAACCGCTCGTGCCGGAAGGCGTAGGTCGGCAGCGGCACCGGCCGCGCGCCGGGCAGCAGCGCGGCCCAGTCCGGGCGGGTGCCGCGCAGGTGCAGCACGGCCAGCGCGCCCAGCAGGGTCTCCACCTCGGACCGGTCGCGGCGCAGGACCGCGGTGGCGGTGCCCGCGTGGTCGGGGACGCACTCGCGCACCAGGGCGGTGAGCACGGCGTCCGGGCCGAGCTCGACGAACTCGGTCACGCCCGCCGCCACCAGGGTCGCCACGCCGTCGGCGAAGCGGACCGCGCCGCGCACGTGCCGCACCCAGTAGTCGGGTGAGGCCAGTTCGGCGGGATCGGCCACCGCGCCGGTCACGTTGGACACCACCGGGATGCGGGGTTCGCCGAACTCCAGGCCCGCCAGGGCCGCGCGGAGGTCGTCCAGGGCGTCGTCCATGTGGGCGGAGTGGAACGCGTGGCTCACCGACAGGGCGCGCGTCCTGCGTCCGCGTTCGCGCCACACCGCCGCGACGCGCTCGACGGCGTCGGCGTCGCCGGAGACGACGACCGCGCCGGGCGCGTTGACGGCCGCGACGTCCACGCCGTCCTCCAGGGTGGCGCGGACCTCGTCCTCCGCGGCGGCGATGGCGACCATGGCGCCGCCGGCGCGGGCGTCCTGCATGGCCCGGCCGCGCGCGGCGACCAGCGCGCACGCCCGGGGCAGGTCCAGCACGCCGGCGACGTGCGCGGCGGTGATCTCGCCGATGGAGTGGCCGAGCAGGTAGTCCGGGCGCGCGCCGAGGTGCTCCAGCAGGCGGAACAGGGCGGTCCCGGTGGCGAACAGCGCGGCCTGGGTGTAGAGCGTCTGGTCCAGCAGCGCGGCGTCCGGCGAGCCGGGTTCGGCGAACAGCACCTCGCCCAGCGGCCGGGGCAGGGCCGGGTCGAGGTGGGCCAGCACCTCCTCCAGCGCCGCGCGGTAGACCGGGGAGCGCTCGGCCAGCTCGGCGCCCAGTCCCGGGCGCTGGCTGCCCTGCCCGGTGAACAGGAACGCGGTGCGACCGGGTCGCTCGTCGCCGCCCCGGACCGGGGCGGGGCCGCCGTCGGCGAAGGCGGCGAGCGCGGCGAGCAGGGCGTCGCGGTCGGCGCCGACGACCGCCGCGCCGCGCGGGTGCACGGTGCGGGTGGTGGCCAGGGACAGCGCCACGTCGGCCGGGTCGAGGTCGGGGTGGGCGGCGAGGTGGTCGCGCAGCCGGGCGGCCTGGGCGCGGGTGGCCTCGTCGTCGTGGCCGCTGAGCACCCAGGCCAGGGCGCCGGTGACGGCCGGTGGGGTGTCCGGGCGCTCGGCGGGCGGCTCGGCCGGGACCTGCTCGACCACGACGTGCGCGTTGGTGCCGCTGATGCCGAACGACGACACGCCGGCGCGGCGCGGCCGGTCGGCCGGCGCGGGCCACTCGCGGCGCTCGGTGAGCAGGGCCAGCGCGCCGGAGGACCAGTCCACGTGCGGGGACGGTTCCTCGGCGTGCAGCGTCGGCGGCAGCACGCCGTGCCGCATGGCCTGCACCACCTTGATCACGCCGCCCACGCCGGCGGCGGCCTGGGCGTGGCCGATGTTGGACTTCAGCGACCCCAGCCACAGCGGCTGCTCGCGGTCCGCGCCGTAGGTGGCCAGCAGCGCCTGCGCCTCGATGGGGTCGCCCAACGTGGTGCCGGTGCCGTGCGCCTCGACCAGGTCCACGTCCTTCGTGGACAGCCCGGCGTCGGCCAGGGCGGCGCGGATGACCCGCTCCTGGGCCGGGCCGTTGGGCGCGGTCAGGCCGTTGGACGCGCCGTCCTGGTTCACCGCCGTGCCCCGCACGACCGCCAGCACGCGGTGGCCGTTGCGGCGCGCGTCGGACAGCCGCTCGACCAGCAGCAGGCCCACGCCCTCCGACCAGGCCGTGCCGTCCGCGCCGGCGCCGAAGGACTTGCAGCGGCCGTCGGCGGCCAGGCCGCGCTGGCGGGAGAACTCGACGAAGGTGTTGGGGCTGCTCATCACGGTCACGCCGCCGGCCAGGGCGAGCGAGCACTCGCCGCGGCGCAGCGCCTGCGCGGCCAGGTGCAGGGCGACCAGCGACGAGGAGCAGGCGGTGTCCACGGTGACCGCCGGTCCCTCCAGGCCGTAGGTGTAGGCGACCCGGCCGGACAGCACGCTGGCCAGGCTGCCGGTCAGGGTGAAGCCCTCGAACTCGTCGGGGACCGCGGCCAGGCGGTGGGCGTAGTCGTCGTACATCGAGCCCGCGAACACGCCGGTGTCGCTGCCGCGCAGCGACGCGGGGTCGATGCCCGCGCTCTCGAACGCCTCCCACGCGGTCTCCAGCAGCAGCCGCTGCTGGGGGTCCATCGCGGTGGCCTCGCGGGGCGAGACGCCGAAGAACCCGCGGTCGAAGCGGTCGGCGTCGTGCAGGAAGCCGCCGTGACGGGTGTAGGAGGTGCCGGTGCGATCCGGGTCCGGGTCGTAGAGCGCGTCGAGGTCCCACCCCCGGTTGTCCGGGAACCCGCTGATCGCGTCCACGCCCTCGGCGACCAGCCGCCACAGGTCCTCCGGCGAGGCCACGTCGCCGGGGTAGCGGCAGGCCATGCCGATGATGGCGACGGGTTCGTCGGTCCGCGTCCCGGTGGTGCGGCGGACGGGGGCGGCGGTGCCCGCGACGCGGGAGAGCACGAATCCCGCCAGGGCGTCGGGCGTGGGGTGGTCGAACACCGCCGTGGTGGGCAGGGTCAGGCCGGTGGCCGCGCCGAGCCGGTTGCGCAGCTCGACGCCGGCCAGCGAGTCGAAGCCCATGTCCCGGAAGGCGCGGTCCGGGTCCACCGACGCCGGGGACGGGTGCCCGAGCACCTCGGCGACCAGGGAGCGGACCAGGTCGAGCACGGCGGGTCGCCGCTCGCCCTCGGGGCGCGCGGCGATGGCCTGCGCCCAGCCGCCCGGGGTGTCCCGGCGGGTGGTGGTCGCGCGGCGGGTCCTGGGGCGGACCAGGCCGCGCAGCAGGGCGGGCGGGGTGTCGGTGGCGTCGGCCGGGTCGAGGTGGACGGGCACCAGCAGCGCGGTGGCGGTGGTGCCGGCCGGGGCGGTGGTGCCGGTCCCGGCCGGGGCGGCGGTGCCGGCGTCGGTGCCGGTCGGGGCGGCGGTGCCGTTACCGGCGAGGGCGGCGGTGCCGGCGTCGGTGCCGGCCGCGGCGGCGTCGGTGCCGGCCGGGGCGGCGGCGTCGATGCCGGTCGGGGCGGCGGTGCCGGTCCCGGCCGAGGCGGCAGCGTCGGTGCCGGTGCCGGTGCCGGTGCCGGTGCCGGTGCCGGCCAGGGTTGCCAGGGCGGCGTCGAACAGCGCCAGCCCGTGGTCGGCGTCGAGCGGGGCGATGCCGACGCGGGACCAGCGGGCCAGGTCGGCGTCGGTCAGCGCGGCGCCCATGCCCTCGCGCCACAGGCCCCAGGCCAGCGACAGCGCGGGCAGGCCGTGCGCCCGCCGGTGGGCGGCCAGGGCGTCGAGGAAGGCGTTGCCCGCGGCGTAGTTGGCCTGGCCGGGGGTGCCCAGCAGGCCGGACACCGAGGAGAACAGCACCAGCGGGGTGTCACCGACCTGCTCGTGCAGGTGCCAGGCGGCGTCGAGCTTGGGGCGCAGCACACCGGCCAGCGCCTCGGGGGTGAGCGCGGTGACCGTGGCGTCGTCGAGCGCGCCCGCGGCGTGCACGACGGCGCTCAGCGGGTGCTCGGCGGGCACGCCGTCGAGCACGGCGGCGAGCCGGTCGCGGTCCGCGCAGTCGGCGGCGACCACGTCGACGCGGGTGGCGCCGAGGTCGCGCAGCTGCCCGACCAGCGCGTCCACGCCGGGCGCGGCGGCGCCGCGGCGGCCGACCAGGAGCAGGCCCCGCACGCCGTGCCGGGCGACCAGGTGCCGGGCGACCAGGGCGCCCAGCCCGCCGGTGCCGCCGGTGACCAGGACCGTGCCGTCGGGGTCGAACGCGGGCGTCCCGCCGGCGGTGGTGCCGGTGCGGACCAGGCGCGGGACCAGCAGCCGCCCCGCCCGGACGGCCACCTGCGGCTCGCCGGTGGCCGCGGCGGCGGCCACCAGGTCCGGCCGCGCGTCGGCACCCGGCTCGGTGTCGACCAGGAGCAGGCGGCCGGGGTGCTCGGCCTGGGCGGTGCGCAGCAGGCCCCACGCGGGGGCAGCGGCCAGGTCTGGCACGTCCTCCGCGCCGGCGGCGACCGCGCCGGAGGTGAGCACGAGCAGGCGCGCGGCGGCGAACCGCTCCTCGGCCAGGAACCGCTGGACCACCTCCAGCAGGTCGCGGGTGGCGGTGTGGGCGGCGGCGGGCGTCTGCGCCCCGGCGGTGTGCCGGAGGACGACCACCACGCCGTCGGGCACCTGCGCGGGCAGGTCGTGGTCGGCGGGCAGCAGTTCCGGCCGCGCCTCGGGGACGGGCACGGAGGTCCAGTCGACCGCGTGCAGGGGTGCGTCGGCGCGCCGGGTCAGGCCGCCGCGCGGCGCGGTGCGGAAGGCCAGCGAGTCCGCGGTGAGCACGGGTGCCCCGGCCTCGTCGGCCAGCAGCAGCGCGAACTCGTCCGGGCCGGTGCGGCGCAGGTGGGCGCGCAGGGCGGTGGCGCCCACCGCGTGCACCCGCACGCCCGACCAGGCGAACGGCAGGCGGATCGCGTCGGGCTCGCCGCCGGTGAGCACCAGCGGGTGCAGTGCCGCGTCCAGCAGCGCCGGGTGCACGGCGAAGCGGTCGTCGCGCGCCTCCTCGGGCAGGCGCACCTCGGCGAACCAGTCCTCGCCGTCCCGCCACGCGGCGGTCAGGCCGCGGAAGGCCGGGCCGTAGGCGTACCCGCGCCCGGCCAGCTCCGGGTAGGCGTCGGCGACGCGCTCGCCGGCCGGCGGCCACGCGACCGCCCCGCCACCGGGCCCGGCGGTCTCCTGCCCGGCGGTCTCCTGCCCGGTGGTCTCCTGCCCGGCGGTCAGGGTGCCGGTGGCGTGCCGGGTCCACCCGGCGCCGGCCGCGCGGGCGTGCACGGTGAACGCGCGCGAGCCGGTGTCGTCGGCCGGGCCGACCGCGACCTGCAAGCCGACCGCGCCGCGCTCGGGCAGGAGCAGGGGCGCCTCCAGGGTCAGGTCCCGCACTCCGGGGGCGCCGACGCCCTCGCCCGCCGCGACGGCCAGCTCCAGGAAGGCGGTGGCGGGCACGAGCACCGCGCCGTCCACCTCGTGGTCGGCCAGCCAGGGGTGCTCGGCCAGGGACAGCGAGCTGGTGAGCACGGCACCGCCGCGCTCGGCCAGCTCCACCGAACCGGACAGCAGCGGGTGGTCCACCGGGTCCAGGCCCAGGCGGCGCACGTCCGGCCGCCGGCCCGGCGCCAGCCAGTACCGCCGGTGCCGGAACGGGTAGGCGGGCAGCCGGGCGGGGGCGGCGCCGGGGAAGAACGAGGCGCCGTCCAGCGGGGCGCCCGCCGCGTGGGCCTGCGCGAGCCCGGTGACCAGGGCGTCGGCCTCGGGGACGCCCGCGCGCTGGGTCGGCACGGTCGTGGCCGCGCCGGTCACGCAGGACCGGGCCGCGGCGGTGAGCACGGCGGCCGGTCCGACCTCGACGAACGTGGTGGCGCCCAGGGCCTCGGCGCGGCGGACGGCGTCCAGGAAGCGCACCGGGCGACGGACCTGGGCGGCCCAGTAGGCGGCGTCGGGGCGGTCGAGGACCTCACCGGTGACGGTGGACACCAGCGGGACGCGCGCCTCGTGCGCCCGCACCTGGCCCGCGATCCGCTCGAACTCCTCCAGCACGTCGTCCACGTGGGCGGAGTGGAAGGCGTGGCTGACCTTGAGGGCGCGGGTGCGCTTGCCCCGGTCGCGGAAGTGCCCGGCGACCCGCTCGACGTCCCGCGCGGTGCCGGAGACCACCACGGACCCCGGGCCGTTGACCGCGGCCAGCGACGCCCCGGTGCCCTCCAGCAGCGGCGCGACCTCGTCCTCGGGCGCCTCCACCGCGACCATGGCACCGCCGGGGCGGGCGGCGTTCATCAGCCTGCCGCGGGCGGTGACCAGCAGCGCCGCGTCGGCCAGGTCCAGCACCCCGGCCACGTGCGCGGCGGCCAGCTCGCCGACGGAGTGGCCCGCGACCACGTCGGGCACCAGGCCGTGGTGGGCCAGCAGCCGGGCCAGCGCCACCTCCACCGCGAACAGGGCGGGCTGGGTGAAGTCGGTGCGGTGCACCAGCTCGGCGTCGGGGGTGCCCGGTTCGGCGAACAGCACC
Source organism: Saccharothrix sp. DSM 118769 (assembly GCF_052936295.1). Taxonomy (NCBI): domain Bacteria; kingdom Bacillati; phylum Actinomycetota; class Actinomycetes; order Pseudonocardiales; family Pseudonocardiaceae; genus Saccharothrix; species Saccharothrix sp. DSM 118769. The sequence goes on from NZ_CP193627.1 coordinate 6,443,441, forward strand.
TCGCGCAGCGGTCGCTCCAGGTGCTCGTCCAGCGCGGCGCAGACCTCGGCCAGCGCGTCGGCGAACACGGGGTGCTCCCGCGCCAGCTCGCGGCCCATGCCGACCCGCTGCGCGCCCTGGCCGGTGAACAGGAAGGCGGTGCGGCCCGCCTTGCCCGCGTCGCCGAGCACCACCGCCGGGGAGGCGGTGCCCCCGGCCAGGGCGGCGAGCCCGGCGCGCAGGTCCTCGGCGGTGCGGCCGACGACGGCGGCGCGCCGGGCGAACGCCGTCCGGCGGGCCAGGGCGGCACCGATCCCCGCCGGGTCGTCCAGCGGGGTCTCCAGCAGCCCGGCCGCCCGGGCGCGCAGCGCCTCCTCGTCCTTGGCCGAGAGCAGCCACGCCACCGGGGTGCCGGGCAGCGCGACCGGCTCGGCGGCCGGCTCCGGTTCGGCGGCCTCCAGCACCGCGTGGGCGTTGGTGCCGCTGATGCCGAACGACGACACCGCCGCGCGCCGGGGCCGGTCCCCCGCCTCCCACGGCCGGTTGTCGGTCAGCAGGGCCAGCGCGCCGGAGGACCAGTCCACGTGCGGGGTCGGCCGGTCGGCGTGCAGGCTGCGGGGCAGCACGCCGTGCCGCATGGCCTGCACCACCTTGATCACGCCGCCCACGCCGGCGGCGGCCTGGGTGTGGCCGGTGTTGGACTTCAGCGACCCCAGCCACAGCGGGGTGGAGCGGTCGCGCCCGTAGGTGGCCAGCAGCGCCTGCGCCTCGATCGGGTCGCCCAACGTGGTGCCGGTGCCGTGCGCCTCGACCAGGTCCACGTCCTCTGTGGACAGCCCGGCGTCGGCCAGGGCGGCGCGGATGACCCGCTGCTGCGAGGGGCCGTTGGGCGCGGTGAGGCCGTTGGACGCCCCGTCGGAGTTGACCGCGGTGCCGCGCACCACCGCCAGCACCGGGTGGCCGTTGCGGCGCGCGTCGGACAGCCGCTCCAGCAGCAGCAGGCCCACGCCCTCGGCCCAGCCGGTGCCGTCGGCGTCGGCGGAGAACGGCTTGCACCGGCCGTCCGGGGCCAGGCCCCGCTGCCGGCCGAACTCGATGAACATGCCGGGGGTGGACATCACGGTCACACCGCCGGCCAGCGCCAGCGTCGACTCGCCCGAGCGCAGCGACCGGACCGCCAGGTGCAGCGCGACCAGCGACGAGGAGCAGGCGGTGTCCACGGTCACCGCCGGGCCGACCAGTCCCAGCTGGTAGGCGATGCGGCCGGACATCACGCTGGCGGTGCCGCCGGTGAGCACGTGCCCGGCGACCTCCTCGGCCGAGTCGTGCATCCGGGGCCCGTAGTCCAGCGCGGTGCCGCCGACGAACACGCCGGTGCGCGTGCCGCCCAGCGCGGTCGGGTCCAGCCCGGCGTCCTCGACCGCCTCCCACGCGGTCTCCAGCAGCAGCCGCTGCTGCGGGTCCATGCCCAGCGCCTCGCGCGGGGAGATGCCGAAGAAGTCCGCGTCGAACCCGGTGGCGTCGTCCAGGAACCCGCCGCCGCGGGCGTAGGTGCGGCCGGGGCGGCCCGGGTCGGGGTGGTGCAGCTCGGGGTCCCAGCCGCGGTCGGTCGGGAACCCGGTGACCGCGTCACCGCCCTCGACCACCAGCCGCCACAGGTCCTCCGGCGAGGCCACGCCGCCCGGGTAGCGGCAGGCCATGCCGATGATCGCGACGGGGTCGTCCGCCGGCTCGGGCGCGGCGCCGGCGGGCACGGGCGCGGCCCCCGGCACGACCTCGGGCGCCTCCGGTGCGCCGACCAGCTCCTCGTCGAGGTGCGCGGCGACCGCGCGCGGGGTGGGGTGGTCGAACAGCAGCGACGAGGTCAGCCGCAGACCGGTGGCGACGGCCAGCCGGTCGCGCAGCTCGACCGAGGTCACCGAGTCGAAGCCGAGGTCCTTGAACGTGCGCTCGGCGTCCACGTCCGCGGCGGAACCGTGGCCCAGCAGCACCGCGGCGTTCCCGCGGACCAGCTCCAGCAGCGCACCCGGGCGGTCCTCGGCGGAACGCGGGCGGGCGGTCGCGGCCGGTTCCGCGGCGGCGGTCTCCTCCCCCACCCAGTACCGGCGGTGCTGGAACGGGTAGGTCGGCAGGTCGACCCGGGCACCGCCGGGGTTGAGCACGGCCCAGTCCACCGGGACGCCGCGCACGTGCGCCTCGGCCAGCGAGGTCAGGAACCGGTCCGGCCCGCCGTCGCCGCGGCGCAGCGAACCGACCACGGCCGCACCGCCGCGCTCGTCGGCGACCTGCTCCACGCCCACCGCCAGCACCGGGTGCGGCGAGGACTCGACGAACACCGCGTCACCGTCGCGCAGCACCGCGGCCACCGCGTCGGCGAAGCGCACCGTCTGGCGCAGGTTGCGGTACCAGTAGTCGGCGCCCAGCTCCTCGCCGTCGAGCAGGTCACCGGTCACCGCGGAGTAGAACGGCACCGACGCGGGTCGCGGCGCGATGTCGCGCAGGGCCTCCCGCAGCTCGGCCTCGACCTGCTCCACCTGGGCGCAGTGCGAGGCGTAGTCCACGTTCACCCGCTTGACGCGCACGTCCTCATCGGCGCACTCGGCCAGCAGCTCGGCCAGCGCGCCCGGCTCGCCGGAGACGACCACGGACGCCGGGCCGTTGACCGCGGCCAGCGACAGCCGCCCGGGCCACCGGGCCAGCCGCTCGGTCACCCGTTCGGCGGGCTCGGCCACCGACGCCATCCCGCCCGCGCCGGACAGCGACCGGATCACCCCGGCGCGCAGGGCGACCACGCGTGCGGCGTCGCGCAACGACAGCGCGCCCGCCACGCAGGCCGCCGCGATCTCGCCCTGCGAGTGGCCCACCACGGCCGCGGGCTCCACGCCGTGCGCGCGCCACAGCTCGGTCAGCGACACCATCACCGCGAACAGCGCGGGCTGCACCACGTCCACCCGCTCCAGCGCCGGGGCGCCGGGCTCGCGCAGCACCGCCTCCAGGTCCCAGTCGACCACTTCGGACAGCGCGGCGGCGCACTCGGCCATGCGGGCGGCGAACGCGGGTGCGGTGTCCCACAGCTCGACGGCCATGCCGGCCCACTGCGCGCCCTGCCCCGGGTAGACGAACACCGCCCGCTCCCCGGCGCGCGCCACGCCCTGGACGACCCCCGGCGCCGCGCCGCCCGACGCGAGGGCGTCGAGCCCGGCCAGCAACCCGTCGCGGTCGGTGCCCAGCACGACGGCCCGGTGCTCGAACCGGTCCCGCGTCGCGGCCAGCGACCAGCCGACGTCGACCGGGTCGGCCTCGCCGACGGCGGCGCGCAGCCGACCGGCCTGCTCCCGCAGGGCCTCCGCGCCGCGGGCCGAGAGCACCCACGGCACCAGCGGCGGCCGGGTGCTCGGCGCCCGCCGCGGCACACCGGGCGGCGCCTGGGACACCACGACGTGGCAGTTGGTGCCGCCCATGCCGAAGGAGCTGACCCCCGCCACGCGCGGCCCCTCGACCTCCGGCCACGGCCGGGTCTCGGTGGGCACGGCCAGGCGCAGCGCCGGGAGGTCGATCGCCGGGTTGGGGCGGGTGAAGTTGCGGTTGGCCGGGATCACCCCGTGGTGCACCGCCAGCAGCGCCTTGAGCAGGCCCACCGCGCCCGCCGCGCCCTCCAGGTGCCCGACGTTGGTCTTGGCCGAGCCCACCAGCAGCGGCGCGCGCCGGGTGGGGGCGAACACCGCGCCGAGCGCGGCGGCCTCCACCGGGTCGCCCACCGGGGTGCCCGTGCCGTGCAGCTCGACGTAGGACACCGCCTCCAGCGGCACCCCCGCCCGCTGGTACGCCTGCCGCACCACCTGCTCCTGCGCGACGCGGCTGGGCACGGTCAGGCCGGGGGTGTCGCCGTCGTTGTTCACCGCGCTGCCGCGCAGCACGCCGTAGACGCGGTCGCCGTCGTCCAGCGCCGCGCGCAGCGGCTTGAGCACGAACACCACCGCGCCCTCGCCGCGGACGAAGCCGTTGGCGCGCTCGTCGAAGGTGAAGCACTCCCCGTCCGGCGACAGGCCGCCGAACCGCTCCTCCACCACGGCGCTCTCGCCCAGCAGGTTGAGGTTCACGCCCGCCGCGATCGCCAGCCCCGCCTCCCCGGTGCGCAGGCTCTCGCACGCCAGGTGCACCGCGACCAGCGACGAGGACTGCGCAGAGTCCACGGTGAGGCTCGGGCCGCGCAGGCCCAGGTGGTAGGACACCCGGTTGGCGATCACACCGCGGTTGAGACCGGTCATGCTGTGCTGCGTCACCGCGTCCGCCCCGTGCCGCGCGACCAGGGCGGCGTAGTCGTCGCGCAGGGAGCCCACGAACACCGCGGTGCGGCTGCCCGCCAACGAGGTCGGCGCGATGGCCGCGTCCTCCAGGGCGGCCCACGCCAGCTCCAGCACGATCCGCTGCTGCGGGTCCATCATCGCGGCCTCGCGCGGCGAGATGCCGAAGAAGGACGCGTCGAAACCGGCCGGGTCGGGCAGGAAGCCACCGCGCCGGATCACCGCCTCGGGCCCCCAGCGGTCCGGCGGGGCGTCACCGAGACCGCTGCCGGCGGTGCGCAGCAGCTCCCAGAACGCCGCCGGGTCCGCGGCCCCGGGCAGCCGGCAGGAGACGCCCACGACCGCCACCGCGTCGTGGTGCCACACCCCCGGGCGGTGCTCGATCCGGCGTTGCTCGATCCGGTGCTCAATCGTCATCGCGTTCTCTGCCTTCCGGCCGTGTCCGGTCGATGGACGAGGTTCGCGGAGCGGCCGACCGGATATCCGGGGCCGAAGTCGATGTTACGAATCCGGGCGGTCCCGGAAGTTCGCCCGAGGTAATCGCCCGGTATACGCGGCGGCCCCGGCGCGCGATGAGCGGGCGGTGTGGCCGCCGCCGTTATGGTGGCCGGGACCTGGACCGGCGAGACCTGGACCGGACGGACGGACCTGTTGCCCGGCAGAGCGGCACGACCGAAAGGCGGGATCGATTTCCGATGACCAGTCAGCACACCACCGTCGAAGTTCCTCAGGACGTCCTGGACCACGTGCGGCTGTACGAGCGGTTGTTCAACGAGGGCGACGCCGAGGGGGTGGACCGGCTCTACACCGAGGACGGCATCTCCGCCTGGGAGCCGGACAAGCCGCTCTCCGGGGCGGCCCGGGGTCAGGCCCTGGCCGAGTTCCTGGCGCTGCGGCCGACCATCTCCACGCGCGTCGTGGAGGCCCACGTCGTCGACGACACCGCGCTGGTCGTCGTCGACTGGACCATCGACGTGACCGACCCCGCGGAGGGCGAGCAGCACTTCTCCGGCATCGGCATCGACGTGCTGCGCCGTGACGCGGAGGGCCGCTGGCGGCACGCGGTGGACAGCCCGTACAGCGGGGGCCGCGAGTAGCGCGCAGGCGGCACGACCCCGGCACGGCGGAAGGCGGCGCTCCCGGTGGAGCGCCGCCTTCCCGTTGTCACCGGTACCGTCCTCCGCGGCCCGCGCGGACCCGCCGGGTGCTGCGCGGCCCGGGTGCTGCGCCGCTCGGGTGCTGCGCGGCCCGGGTGCTACGCGGCCTGGCCGGAGTCGGGGACCTGGTCGGGCACGGGGCGGTCGATGGCCAGTTTCCAGCGGCCGTCCGCACCGCGCGTCATGACGTCGGTGCACGTGCCGCTGATCTGCACCGGCTGCCCGTCCTCGCCGGTCATCCCGACCCGGTAGTGCACCACCAGCAGCGACGTGTCACCGGTGCGGTAGGTCTCCCGCAGTTTCGCCTCCAGTTTCGGCCCCCCGCGCAGGAACTCGGTGATGAACTCCGTGCGGGCCCGCCCGGTCAACGGCGCACCGGACAGGTTGGAGATGGCGTTGTCGTGGTAAAGGCTGTCGAAGATTCGCCCGTCGCCGGAGTTGAAGGCCCGGATGAAGACCTCGTTCTGCTGTTCCGGGTCGTCGGTCATTTCCCAGGTGCCAACAGCGTCAGCCATGCGGTTCCTCGCTTCCGTTCACCCGCGGTCGGTCACCGCCGACGCTAACGCCACCGACCTCACCGGCGCCTCACGCACCGGTAACCCCGCACGGGCCCCACCGATGACCGCTCGTCGGAAAACCCCGGTGAGGGCGGGGCGGCTCTGTTCTAATGGGCGTCCCATGCTTGACGACGGAACGTTGATCCAGAAGACGCTGCGCGTGCCGCGGTCGCCCGGCCCGACCGGTGATGGTCGGGCCGTGGCGCGGCGGTTCGACGCCGCTCTGCTCCAGGTCGGCTTCAAGGCCTCCGGTGACCTCCTGCGGCACGTGTCGGGGTTGTCGCCGGCGGCCGGTGAAGGGCTTGCCGGTCGGGTGGTCGCCGCCGTGCGCGAACTGGTCGCCGATCACATCGCCCACAACCCCTACTTCCGGGACTTCCCGCGCGGGGTTCCCGACACGACCGAGTTCTGGCTGGAGTGCCTGCGCAAGGCCGTCGGCGACGCTCCTCCCCCGCCGGTCGTCGACCTCCTCCGGTTGCCGGGGTACGGCCGCGTGCAGCACTCCTACGAGGACCTGCTGGCCGCGCACGACGAGCTGATCCCCTCGGTCCGGGACCGGCTCACGGTGCTGCACCTCGGGGGGACGTCCGCCGAGGAGGCCCGGGCGCTCTACGTCGAGCTGGCCACCAGTGCGACGCCGTTGCGGGAGGAGGACCTGGTCCTGCTCGACGGGTTGGCCCGGTCCTGCCTCGACGGGGAGCAGCCCGGGGTGGTCCCGGTGCGGGAGAACCGGGCCGTGCTCAACGCGGCCCGCCTCGCGGCCGGTCGGCCGCCGGTGGCCGTCGACACGGTGACGGACGTGTTGCGGCTGGCGTGCGCGGCCTCGGGCGGGGACGTGACGCTGGTGGAGCCGACCCGGTTCCGGTCGTTCCGCCGGGCGGAGCGCCGGGTGCTGATGGCCGCGCTGGACGCCGTGGTCGCCGCCGGTCGCGGCAAGCTCGGGGACGTGGTCACCCACCGGGGGCGGTGGCAGCGGTTGGGTGAGCGCCTGCACCCGCACGAGCACGGCGCGTTCCCGCACGCCCAGGACGTCTTCGCGGTAGCGCGCGGCGAGCGGGAGGTCCGGTCGTTCGCGGGGCGGGTCGAGGTCGCGTTCGCCGCCGGTGACGTCCTCGGGGCGGCCCGGTTGCTGTCCGGTGCCCCCGGGCGGTTGGTCCGGTCGTTGGACCGGGTGCTGCGGTCCTGCGCGCCCGGTGACGTGGAGGACGTCGTCCGGGTGGTGGGGTCGGTGCTCGGTGACGTGTCGGGACGGGTGCTGTGCTCGGTGCGGGAGCACCTGGTCAACCGCACCGCCGCCGGCTCGACGCGGGTGTTCGTGAACAAGGAGGGGCGCGGCTGGGTGACCCCCGACGAGCGTCCGGGGCTCGCCCCGGCGGTGGTCGACCGGTTGGCGGCGGCGGTGGACGACGAGTTGTCGCGCCGGCTTCCCGCGCACGAACGGCTCGTGGTGGACCCCGACGTGCTCACCCTGGCGTTGCCGCTGTCGGACAAGGCGGTCGCGGACGGTTTCGGCGTGGTGCCCCGCGGGTCCGTGACGGCGCTGGACGGCGAGCTGCTGCGGTTCTTCGTGCACTGGCGGCAGCGTGCGGAGGAGACCGACTTCGACCTGTCGGCGCTGCTGCTGGACGACGACTTCGGCTTCGCCGGGCAGGTGTCGTGGACCGCCTACGGCTCGGGTGGCGCGTACTACTCCGGTGACCTCACCGATGCCCGCGACGGCGCGACGGAGTTCATCGACGTGCCGCTGGACGGCGTGACCGCCCGGTACGTCGTGCCGCAGGTGAACGTCTACTCCGGCGAGGGGTTCGCGGACGTCGCCGAGTCGGTGTTCGGCTTCATGACCCGGGACCGCGACCAGTGGGGGCGCCCGTTCGAGCCGGCCACCGTGCGGACGCGGTCCGACCTGCGGGGTACCGGGCGCGTCGCGGTGCCGATGGTGTTCCGCCGGGACGACGACGGCTCGTGGTCGGCGAAGTGGCTGCACCTCCACCAGCGCGGCGCGACGTGGGGCAACCGGGTCGAGGGCAACCGCGTGTCGGTGGCCTTGCTCGTCAAGTCCCTGGTGGAGCGCCGGAGCACGACGGTCGGTCACGTCGTGGAGCTGTTGCGCGCCAAGGCGGGCAGCAGCACGACGTGGACGCCGGGCGCGGTGTTCACCGAACCCGTCACCTACATCGGTCTCGAACGGCCGGACGGGCTGCCCGCCGGGTCGACGGCGATCACCCTGGCGACGTTGCGGAACCTGGTGCCGCACTGACCCCGGCGTGTTGTAGGTTGCCCGGGTGAGGCCATGGGGGCACTTCCTTCTACTTCCGGATTAGTTCTCCCGCTCTCCTCCACCCGCGGTCCGCCGCCGCCCGGCCCATCGGCCCCGCGGCGGTGGACCCGAGGACCGCCGCGCGGAGCGCACGAGGGCGGCCCCACGCGTTTTCCAGGGTCTTTCGGTCTCTCACGGCCCCGGTGCGGAAGCGCTCGACCGGGACCGGGGACGACGCGATCCGGACCTCGCCGGTACCCGCCGGCGGGAACACCCGGTCGCCCTTTCACGTGTGGGGATTCTTTCTTCGGCCCTCGTGCGGGGAGGGCGGGATGGGCGGGCTGCGGGCCGGTTGCGGCCGACAACCGCACGGTCGCGCTGAACCCGGTCTCGCCCGAGGAGGGCGAGGTGTCGATCCGCGACTACCGGCTGCACCGGGAGCGGCCGGCGGAGGGACTGGGCACGGACCCCGGCGCGGACGCCGAGGCGCTGTTCACCGCGGTCTCCGGGCGGTCGGGCGCGCGCATCGCCTCCTGGGCGGCGGTCCGCCCCGGCCCTCCGGATCGCCGCCCGGTTGCGCGACCGTCCCGTGTGGACGAACGCCGACTTCGCGCGCCGGCCGGGACGAGCACGGCGGACGTGGAACCGCTGCCCGACGACCGGCACGACGCCCACCTGCTCGGCCAGGGGGAGGCCCGGCGGCAGGCCGAACGGGCGCGTGATCGGGCCGGGTCGCGCGGGGTCGCCGAATCGGTTTCCCGCATTGCGCGGACTATATCCGTAATATACCCGCCGCGCCGTACCCCCGGAAGTAACCGGCAGTTCACCGGAGCACCGAAGGCGCTTCCGGACGACCCCCGATCCCTCCCCGAAGAAGGTTGCGACGGCCCTCTCGCCGCTTGTACGCTCCAGAGGACAGTACGTGTGTTTGCGTAGTGTCGAACTACGGCGACTCCGAGAAAGGGCCCAGAAACACATGAGCACCACGAGCACCCTCCTTCCGCATGCCCTCTTACCCCCGTCCGACAGTTCCCGAGAAACAGCCGAATGGGTCGCGAAGGTGACGGAAATCGCCCCGCTCATCACCGAGCACCGCAAGGGCGCGGACGAGGCCAGGCGCACACCGGAAATCGTGGTGGACGCCCTGCGCGCCGCCAACCTGCACCGCATGTGGGTGTCGAAGGAGTTCGGCGGCGGCCAGGTCGGCATCGAGACCGGGTCGGCCGTCGTGCAGGCGCTGGCGCGCCTGGACGCCTCCGTCGCCTGGCAGGTCGGCGTCCAGGGCGCCATCGGCCGGCTCTCCGACTACCTGCCCGAACCGGCGGCCCGCAAGCTGTTCAAGGACCACTCGGGCCTGGTCGTCGGCGGGGTCAACCCGTCCGGCACGGCCGAGGTCGTCGACGGCGGGTTCCGCCTCAGCGGCCAGTGGGCGTTCGCCAGCGGGTACGCGCACGCCGACTGGATCGTCTGCTCGGCCTTCGTCACCGAGGGCGGCAAGCCGCGGACCACGCCGGCCGGGCGGGAGACGCGCATGGTGTTCGTGCCGGTGGCCGAGACCCGGCAGCTGGACACGTGGCACACCGTCGGCCTGCGCGGCACCGGCAGCAGCCACTACACGGTGGCCGAGACGTTCGTGCCCGAGGAGTTCACCGTCGCGGGCCTGGACACGCTGCGCCCGCCGGCGGCCCGCCCGTCGCGCGCCTACGCCGTGGGCTACTACGACTTCGGCCCGTTCACGTCGGCGTCCACCGCGCTGGGCATCGCGCAGGACGCGCTCGACGCGTTCCGCGAGCTGGCCACCGCGAAGACGCCGACGGGCGCCGCCACGACGCTCGCGTCCAGCCACACCGCGCAGGAGCGGTACGCGCGCTACGAGATGCTCGTGCGCACCGCCGGCGTCCTGCTGCGGGACACCGCGCGCGAGGTCGTCGCGCACGGCGAGGACGGCGGCGACGCGCTGTCCGCGCTCGTCCGGGTCACGGCGGCCAGCGTCGCCGAGCACACCGTGGCCGCCGTGAACGGGCTCTACCAGCTCGCCGGTTCCAGCTCGCTCTACACCACCAGCAGGCTGGAGCGGTGCTTCCGGGACATCAACTCGGCGACCAAGCACATCACCCTCTCCTCGTCGCACTTCGAAACGGTCGGGCAGTACCTGCTCGGGGGCCCGTTGCAGATGCGCCGCTGATGTCGACCGGCAATTCCTGACCAGCTGACCAGAGAGCAGCAGCACCGCGCCGGAACACCGGCCCACGCGCCGGTCCGGCGTACCACAAAAAATGGGGTGGGAAATTCCGTGGAAACCATGAAGGCGCTTCAGCTGATCGCTCCGCGCAAACTCGTCATGGCGGAAATGCCGTTGCCGGAGACCCCGAGCGACGGTGTGCTGATGAAGACCCGCTGCGTCTCGATCTGCTCGACCGACATCTCGTTCTTCGAAGGGCACCTGTTCCCGTCGGAGTACCCGGTCGTGCTGGGCCACGAGTACCTGGGCGAGGTGGTGGAACTGGGCTCCGGCTTCTCCGCGGCCGACGGCCACGTCCAGGTCGGCGACCGCGTCGTGTACTGGGGGCAGACCGACTTCGGCGGGTTCGCCGAGTACCGCTCGTTGCGGCCGATCTTCTCCGGGCAGGTCGTGGAGGACGTGTTCCCGGCGGACCGCAACTTCTTCGACGACCAGCGGGCGGCGGCGGTGCGCGTGCCCGAGGAGCTCGACGACCTCCAGGCGTCGTTCATCGAACCGACGACCGGCGCGCTGCGGGCGATCCTCACCCACCCGCCGAAGGTCGGCGACCGGGTGCTGATCCTGGGCAGCGGCCCCATCGGCGTCATCGCCGGCAGCATCATCAAGCGGTTGCTCGCGCCGAACTCCGTGGTGTCGGTGGACGCGAACCCGCAGCGCAACGCGTTCGCCCAGGAGCACTTCTCCGAGCGCGCCTACCTCCCCGACGAACTGCGGGAGGAGGTCGCGGACAGCACGTTCGACTACGTCTTCGACGCGCTGCCCACCATCCAGGGCGTGGACGAGGACAAGGACCCGCGCCGCCTCGCGATGCGCAAGCTCAAGCCGCGCGGCCGGTACGTGCTCTACGGCGCGTCGCAGGAGATGCAGAAGTTCGACACCTGGCTGATGCTGGCCAAGGGCATCAACATCATGTCGGCGCCGTTCGACGTGACGAGCTTCCCCATGCACAAGACGGCCAACGTGATCGCCTCGGCGATGCAGATGCTGCTGTCGGGCGTGGTGGACGGGCGGCGGCTGCTGTCGTCGGTGCACAGGTTCTCCGAGTACGACAAGCTCGTCACCGTGCTGGAGAACTACCGGGGCACGACCCACCTGAAGACCATCGTCGACTTCAGGTAGGCCGGGTGCGCCGGTCACAACGTCGTGACCGGGTCACGCCGCGGCACCCGACGGCCCCCGGCGGCGGCGCGGGTCGGTGGGGCGATCACGCGGTGGCGTCCCCCGCGGTCAGCGCGGCCACCAGGTCGGCGACCGCGGTCATGTCCGCCGTGGTCGCGGGTTCCCACGCGGGCCGGCCGCGCAGGTGGGCCAGGAAGGCGACGAGGGCGTCCCCCGCCGCCGGCGGCGGGAAGTGGCGCGTCCCGGGGGCGGTGGTCGGCGTCCCGGGAGTCGTGGTCGGAGTCCCGGGAGTCGTGGTCAGGGTCCCGGGGGCGGTGGTCGGCGTCCCGCGCACGGTCAGCGTCCCGCCGTGCACGGTCAGCGAACCGGCCGTGCCCTCGACGTGCAGGTGGAACCCGCCGGGCCGGGCGGTCCAGCCCGCGTGCAGCGTGGTCGGCGTGCCGCCCCAGTCGACCAGGGCCGCGCCGCCGGAGTCGACCGGCAACCCCGCCGCGGGCCGCAGGGCCGCCGCGCACGCCGTCAGCCGCGTGCCCGGGCGCAGCCAGAGGAGCAGGTCGAGCAGGTGCACGGCCAGGTCGGCGAAACCGCCCACCCCGCCGCAGCGCGGGTCGAGCATCCACGGCACCTCCCGCAGCGCGCCGTCGCACAGGCCGGGGTGCGTGAGGCGCGCGTGCGCGGACACCAGCTCCCCCAGGTCGTCGAGCGCCCGGCGGGCCACCCGCAGCGCGGGCGCGCAGCGCAGGAACATCGCCGTGGTGACCGGGACCGGGCTCACGTCCAGCAGCGCCGCCAGCCACCGGGTGGACCCGCGGGTCGAGGTGAGCGGCTTCTCCACGAGCGCGGGCACGCCGGCGGCCACCACCCGGGGCAGCAGGACGGCGTGCTCCGCGGTGGTGGAGTCGACCACCGCGGCGTCCGCGGACCGCAGCGCGTCGACCGGGTCGGTCACCTCGCGGGCGCCCGGCACCGGCACGCCCCGGTCGCCCCGGTACACCGCGACGAGTTCCACGTCCGGGTCGGACCGCAGCACGTCCAGGTGATCCGGCAGGTGGATGTGCGCGGTGCCGAGCAGGGCCACGCGGAGCCGGCTCACCCCATGCCCACCGGGTGGGTGAAGGACCGGTCCCAGTAGGTGAGCGGGACGTGGTCGGCGCGGTAGGCGGCCTGCACGAGCCCGACGAGGATGGTGTGGTCACCCGCGTCGATCGACTGGTGCGCGGTGCAGGCGAGCCGGGCAGAGGCCGTGAGCAGGCCGGGCAGGCCCAGTTCGCAGGAGACCGCGTCCTCGGCGGCGAAGCGGTCGGACCCGGACCTGGCGAACCGCAGGGCCACGTCGGCCTGGTGCCGGCCGAGCACGTTGACGAGGTAGCGGTCGGCGGTGCGGAAGGCCGCGTGGGTGCTCGCCGACTTGGCGAGGCACACCAGGACCAGCGGCGGGTCGAGCGACACGGAGCAGAACGCGCTGCCGGTGAAGCCCCAGCGCTTGCCCTGCTCGTCCACCGTGGTCACGACGGCGACGGGTGCGGGGACCTTCGCGAGGGCGGCGGTGAACTCGGCGGGACCGACGGGCATCGGGACCTCCAGGTCGGTGTGGCGGGAGGGGGCCCGGGCGGCCGGGTACGGGGGGGTACCCGGCCTCCCGGGCTCGGGCCGCGCGGCCTGGGGGAACCGCGCAGTGGTCCGGGGGCGGACGGCGGGTCCGGGGTCAGACGGCGGTCGCCGACCGCGGTTCGGGCACGTCGGCCGGCGCGGGGGTCCGGACGGCCCTCGGCAGCGCGAGGGTGAGCAGCAGGCCGACGAGCATCCCGGCGGCGGTGACCAGCACCGCGACGTACCCGCCGTCGGCGGTGGCCGAGCGCAGCAGGTCGCCCTCCCGGTCGCCGACGCCCGCGTTGGCGATGGCGATCAGCACGGCGAGTCCGACGGCGTTGCCGAGGTTGAGCGTGGTGGACGCCATGCCCGACGCCACGCCCTGCTCCTCGGGGGCGACACCGCTCGACGCCGCGATCCACATGCCCGTCCAGGAGATGCCCTGGCCGATGCCGGACACCACGAGGCCGGGCACGAGCGTGAGGAACGTGCTGTCCACGTCGAACCCGACCGCCAGCACGGCGGTGCCGACGACGCCGACGCCGAACCCGGTCAGCAACGTGGTGCGCGTGCCCAGGCGGGTCGCCATCCGCTCGCCGAGCTGCGTGCCGAGGGCGATGGCGACCGACGGCACGAGGAACGCCAGGCCGCTCTGGAGGGCGCTGAAGCCGTGCACGCTCTGGAGCAGGACGGTCAGGAAGTACGGCAGGGCGCCGAACGTGGCCATGTAGACGGCCGTGACGGTGACCGCGACGACGAGGCTGCGGTTGCCGAACAGCCGGAAGGGCATCAGCGGGTCGGCGCTGCGGCCCTCGATGACCGCGAACGCGGTCAGCAGCAGCACGGCGAGCACCGCGCTCACCACGACCGGCGTGGCGCCCCAGCCGACCTCGGGCCCCTGGACCAGCACGAACACCAGCAGGGTGGCGCCGCCGGTCACGGTGAGCGCGCCGGGCAGGTCGAAGCGGCGGCGTTCGCGACCGCGCGGGTCGGCGGGGATGACGAGCAGCGCGGCGATCGCGACGATCCCCGCCAGCGGCACGTTGACGAAGAAGACGGCGGGCCAGCCGAACGCCTCCGTGAGCACGCCGCCGAGCAGCGCGCCCACCGTCAGGCCGCTCGCGCCCGCGCCGCCCCACACGGCCAGCGCCCGGTTGCGCTTGGGCCCCTCCTCGAACAGGGTGTTGATCAGCGACAGCGTGGACGGCAGCAGCAGCGCGCCGCCGATGCCCTGCACCGCCCGCGCCACGATGATCACCGTCGGGGAGGTGGCCAGGCCGCCCGCCAGCGACGACACCGCGTAGATCGTCAGGGCGAGCACGAACATCCGCCGCCGCCCGAGCAGGTCGGCCGCGCGTCCGCCGAACAGCAGGAACCCGCCCGCGAACACCATGTAGGCGCTGACCACCCACTGCTGGGTCTGGCCGGAGAAGCCGAGCTCGGCACCGATGTCGGGCAGCGCCACGAAGACGATGTTGATGTCGAGGGAGAAGATCAGCTGGGCCAGCGCGAGCAGGGTGAGACTCAGCCCCAGCCCGCGGCGCGCCGGCGTGGACGCGGAGGTGGACATGGCGTGCCCTTCTTAAACAGTACGCGGATTGTCGAACAGTCGGATCGTACGACAACCCACGTACCGAGTGGAAGGGTCAGTACGAAAGTTCGCGTGCACACGTATCTTCGGGGTTACACTTGACGACGTGACGCACCACCACCCCGAGCGGGACCAGATCAGGCTGGAGAACGTGCTCACCGCACTGGGCAACCCCATGCGCCTCGCCGTCGTCCGGGCGCTGGCCGGCGGTGGCGAGCACGCCTGCGGCACCGTGCTGAGCAAGGAGATCTCGAAGTCCACGCTCACCCACCACTGGCGGGTGCTGCGCGACAGCGGGGTCATCCGGCAGCGGCCGTCGGGGCGGGAGAACCTGCTCTCCCTGCGGCGCGAGGACCTCGACGCCCGGTTCCCCGGCCTGCTCGACGCGGTGCTCAACGGCGTCTTCAGCGCCCCGGAGACGGTCGACCAGTACGCCGCGTCCTAGCACCGGCTCCGCGCCCACCGCGCCGATCCCCGCCCACCCCGGTGGGCGCAGGCCACGTGCCGGAGCGGAAGTGCTTGAGCCACAACGCACCCCGGTGGCGAAAGGCCCTCGGAGGGTGGCGCGACCTCGCTACGATGGCCCGGTGACCCCAGGAGAGGGCGTTACCGCGAGGCAGGCGTCGATCGGGGGCCCGGGTACGCGGGCGGCCCTCCGCCTGTGCGCCGTGCTGTGCTGGCTCAGCGTCCCGATGCCCGTGATGCTGCTGTTCACCACGGAGATCCCGCTGTGGGCGGCCGTGCTCGCCGGAGTGCTGCTGCTGGTGATCATGGTGCCGCTCGGGTTCGCGATCTGGTTCGACGCCGCCGAGCACAAGGACGACACCGAGCGGTTGCTGCGCGACGGCCGCCCCGCGGTGGCGGAGGTCGTCGGCGTGGACCTGGTCGAGTCCCACGACGGCGACTCGGAAGTCGCGGTGCTGCGCCTGCGCGTCAGCGGTGACGGCGTGCCCCCGTTCGAGGCGACCCACCGCGGTCGCCCCGACCCGGAGTTCCGGCCCGGCGCGCTGCTGTACGCGACCGTCGACCCGACCGACAACCTGTTCACGCTGGAGCGCCTCCACCCGTCGTGACGGCGGCGGCGCGGACGCCCCTCCACGCCCGACGCGGGTGGCAACGGCTCGATCGCCCGCCAGGACGGGCCCTTGGCATCCGGGGGGTGCCCGGCAGCCCTCTCGTGGCCGTGCCGCCGTCCCGCGCGGTGGCCTGATCAGTCGGTCAGGCGGACCGTGCCCGGTTGGTCGACCACGGCCGGGTCGCGGTGGTCGAGGAACAGGCGCCGGTGTCCGGGGCGGATCTCGACGACCTCGCCGCCGCGCGACTGCACCAGGCCGACGCCCTCGGTGACGTGCAGGGTCCGGCCGACCGCGTGGCGGTGCCGGGCGGTGCGGGCGCCGGGGGCGAAGCGGACGTTGTTCACCCTCATCCGCGAGGGTTGTTCGCCCTTGGCGAGGACGTCGAACCACACGTCGCCGGTGAACATCTCCGCCGGGCCCTTCGTGCTGGGCTGCCGGGGCAGGATCTCCACGTCGTCCTCCGGTGCTGTCGGTAGTCGGTCGTCCGCTTCCGGGGCTTCGTCGCGGTGGTCGCGGACGGGCGGGGTGAGGTCGTCCGGGGAGCGGTCAGAGGCGGATGAGGGTTTTGAGGGCTTCGCGGCGGTCCATGGCGCGGTAGCCGTCGGGCGTCTGCTCCAGGCCGATGGTGAGGTCGAAGACCTTACCCGGGTCGACGGTGCCGTCCAGCACGGCGGGCAGCAGTGCGTCGATGTAGGCGCGCACCGGGGCGGGGCCGCCGGTCAGGGTGATGTTGTGGCCGAACAGGCTGCCGAACCCGATCGGGGCCTGCTCGTACTGCGGCACGCCGACGCGGCTGATGACGCCGCCGGGGCGGACGACGCCGACGGCCATGTCGTAGGCGCTCATGTGCCCGACCGCCTCCAGCACGGCGTGGGTGCCGTCGCCGCCGGTCAGCTCGCGGACCTTCTCGATCCCCTCCTCGCCGCGCTCGGCGACCACGTCGGTGGCGCCGAACTCGCGGCCGAGGTCGGTGCGGTCCTCGTGCCGTCCCATGAGGATGATCCGCTCCGCGCCCAACTGCTTCGCGGAGAGCACGGCGAGCAGGCCGACCGCGCCGTCGCCGATCACCGTCACGGTGGTGCGGGGGTCGACGTGCGCCTGCCTGGCGGCGTGGTAGCCGGTGCCGTACACGTCGGCCAGGGTCAGCAGCGACGGCAGCAGCGGCGAGTCCTCGCCGACGCCGGGGAGCTTGACCAGGGTGCCGGACGCCTGCGGGACGCGGATGGCCTCGGCCTGCCCGCCGCCGACGTCGCCGTTGGCCCAGAACCCGCCGTTGCGGCAGGAGGTGTGCAGGCCCTCGCGGCAGAACTCGCAGGTGTTGTCCGAGTACCCGAACGGGGCCACCACGAGGTCGCCGCGTTCGAGGCCGGTCACCTCCGGGCCGAGGTCCTCCACGACGCCCAGGAACTCGTGGCCCATCGGCGTGCCCCGCTCGGAGGCGGGCATGGAGTGGTACGGGTGCAGGTCGCTGCCGCACACGCAGGAGCGCACGATGCGCACGACCGCGTCGGTGGGCTGCCGCAGCACCGGGTCCGGGGCGTCCTCGACGCGCACATCACCGGCACCGTACATGAACGTGGCTCGCATGAATTCCTCTCAGGAACACGGGTTTCGCGTTCGGGCCGCCGGGACGGCCGGCCTCGGCCCGTGGACGGCCGGCACCGCCGGGTCGACCGGCGGCCGGCGCTCGACCGCTGGTCGGCGGCTTCCTCCGGCGTACCCTGGACACCTCCCACAAAACTCCACCGCGCGCCCGCGCGGGAGGGGCTGTCCTTCCGGGTAATGGCAGGACCCCCCCAGAAGGGGTTTACGTCGGGGGGTTCACGCCGAGGGGTTCACGCCGAGGGGTTCACCCGAGGCGTCCTGGGTGGCGGCCCAGCTGGCGAGCACCGTGAGGCCGTCCGCGGTGGGGGTGTCGGGGGCGGCGGTGTAGACGTTGAGGGTCAGGCCGGGTTCGGAGGGCAGTTCCATCGACTCGAAGTCGAGGTCGAGTTGTCCCACGACCGGGTGACGCAGCCGTTTGCGGCCGCTGCGGTGGTACTGCACGTCGTGCGAGGCCCAGCGACGCCGGAACACCTCGCTGCGCGTGGACAGCTCGCCGACCAGTTCGATCAGCGCCCGGTCGTGCGGGGCGCGGCCGGCTTCCAGGCGCAGCATCGCGGCGGCGTCGTTGGCGACGCGGTCCCAGTCCACGAAGAACTCCCGGGCGGCCGGGTCCAGGTAGAGGAACCGGGCGGTGTTCGCGGGGCGGCGCGGGTCGGCGAGCACGGGGGCGTAGAGGGCGCGGCCGAGGCGGTTGAGCGCGACGATGTCGTGCCGGCCGTTGCGCACCCACGCGGGGGCGTCGCGGATGGCGTCGAGGACCTGCTGCACCGCTGGTCGCACGCTGGTGGGCGGTGTGCGGCGGCGGCGGGACCCCGGGTCGGCGGCGCGGGCGAGGGCGAACAGGTGCTCGCGCTCGGCCTCGTCGAGCCGCAACGCCCGGCTCACCGCGTCCAGCACGCCCTCCGAGGCGCCGGAGAGGTTGCCGCGCTCCATGCGCACGTAGTAGTCGATGGAGACCCCGGCGAGCAGGGCGACCTCCTCGCGGCGCAGTCCCTTGACGCGCCGGTTCCCGCCGCCGTAGGCGGGCAGCCCCGCCTGTTCAGGGGTGATGCGCGCCCGCCGCGAGCTGAGGAACTCGCGGACCTCCGCGCGGTGGTCGACCTGTCCCATGAACCCAGGGTAGGTCGCTCGCCGGAGGTGGAGGAGGTAACGCCAGTACCCCCCGACCCCGTCGCCGTCGTGCCCGTCCCCCGCCGCCACGCGTTCGTAGACTGGCGGCCATGAGCGAGTTGGGCGCTTTCCTGCGGGCCCGGCGGGCGCGGGTCGAGCCCGCGGACGTCGGGCTGCCCGGCACCGGCCGCAGGCGGGTGGCCGGGTTGCGCCGCGAGGAGGTGGCCGTGCGGGCGGGCCTGAACTCCGACTACTACGCCCGCCTGGAGCAGGGCCGCGAGCGCAACCCGTCGCCGCAGGTGCTCGACGCACTGAGCCGCGCGCTGGACCTGGACGCGGACGCCCACGACCACCTGCACCGCCTGGCCGGCGTGGTCCCGGAGCGCCGGCCGGTCCCGGCGTCCGGTGTGGTGGACCCCGCGCTGCGGCGGCTGCTGGACGGCTACCCGACCACCCCGGCGTTCGTGCTCGACCGCACCCTCGACGTGCTGGCGACCAACGCCATGGCGGACGCCCTGTTCTCGCCGTTCGCCGCGGTGGACAACCTGGCGCGCATGGTGTTCGCCGACCCGGCGGCGCGGCGGTTCCACGTCCGCTGGGAGCAGGCGGCGGAGGCCACCGCCGGGCACCTGCGGGAGGGGGCGGGGCACGACCCGGGTTCGCCCCGGCTGCGGGAGCTGGTGGCGGAGCTGAGCCGGGTGAGCCCCGGGTTCACCGCCCTGTGGGAGTCGCACGCGGTGCGCGCCAAGACCAGCGAGGGCGCCAAGGCGCTCCTGCACCCGGACGTCGGCCCGCTGGAGCTGGCCTACCAGTCGTTCGACGTCCGGGGCGCGGCCGGGCAGCAGCTGGTGGTCTACCACGCCGAGCCCGGCAGCCCGAGCGCGCGGGCGCTGGCGCTGCTGGGCCCGGCGGCCGGTGGCCGGTCGGCGACCGGTGGTCGGGCGGCGCGGTCGCCGGAGGTGCTCAGCGGCGGGTGAAGCGGTACCCCGCGTGGTGCAGCACGTCGCCGTCGAACTCGCCGAACGCCCAGAAGCCCAGGTCGTCGAGGTAGACGATGCGGGTGCCGGTGACCCAGTAGCGCCCCTGGTAGGCGCTGGGCCGGTCGCCGCGCGCCTCGTCGTAGCGCCCGTCCGGCAGCAGTTCCTGGCGGATGAAGCCGGCGTCGTCCACCCACGTGCCCGTGTACGGGTGTTCGGTCGCCACCGGTTCGACGGGCGTGACGGGGCTGGTGCCGTCGAGGCGGCGGCCCCGCCACAGCTCGACCCGGCCGGCCAGCACCACGACGTCGAGGTGCCCGCCCCGGTACGGGACGGCGTCGGTCGGGGCGTCCTCGGGGTCGGCGACGCGCACGACGGCCACGTCCGCGCGGGTGCCGGGCGTGAGCGTGCCGGGGCCGCCGGTGAAGTCGACGACGGCGGGGAGCACGACGCAGCCCGTGCAGTCCACGACGATCATGCCGTCGTCCTCGGCGGCGGTGAGCAGGCCCGGTCCGACGCCGACGATCCGGTCGCCGCCGATGAGCACGTCCGCCCGCTCCCAGTCGCCCAGCAGCGGGTTCGCGGTGACCACCGCTCCCCCGGTCAGCAGCAGCGGCCTGGTGGAACCGGCGGTCAGCGCGGCGAACGCCTCGGCGTCGCGGTCGGCGGTGGTGGCGGTGGTCCCGCCTGCGGCGGTGGCGGTGGCGGCGGCGGCGGTGGTGCTGGTGGTGCTGGTGGTGCTGGTCATCCCGGTCTCCGGTGTCCTCGGTGGTGTCGGACCCGGTGGTGCCCGACGAGGTCCAGCCTGCGCCCACCGCCGGGTGCCGCCCAGGTCGTGCTCAACCTGGACGTGGCGCGTCCAGGGTGAGCACGACCTGGTTGCCCGGCCGCCGCCGTCGGAGGGTGGGTGGTGCCCGAGAAGCACGACCGACGACGGAGACCGCCGTGACGAACTCCCGCGAAGCCACCCTCGACCTGCTGCGCCGCACCGCCCGCGACCCGCGTCGGCGCGTCCTGTTCCGCAACGCCACCGTCGTGACGGTGGACCCCGCGACGGGCACCCTCGCCGGAGGGGACGTCCTCGTGGAGGGCCCGACCATCGCCGCGGTCGGGCACGCGCTGCCCGTCGCGGACGCCGTCGTGGTCGACGCCACCGGCATGATCGCCGCGCCCGGGTTCGTCGACACCCACCGCCACGCCTGGGAGGCGCAGCTGCGCCGCGTCATGCCCGACGTGGACGACCTGGGCGCCTACGTCACCGAGACGCTGCTGGGGTACGCGCCGGCCTACCGGCCCGAGGACATGTACACCGGCACGAAACTGGCGGCGCTGACCGCGATCGACTCGGGCATCACCACCATGCTCGACTTCTCGCACAACTCGCGCACCGCCGCGCACTCCGACGCCGCCGTCCGGGCGCTGCGCGACACCGGCGTCCGGGGCGTGCACGCCGCCATGGGCCCGCACTTCGGCGCGTGGGACCACCAGTGGCCGGCCGACCTGGCCCGGCTGCGCGACCAGCACGGGGGCGACCTGCTGACCTTCCGGTTGGCCTGCCTGGCGACCGACGGGATCGCGGGCCCCGACCTGGCCTACGGGCCCGCGCTCGCCCGGCACGCCCGGGAGCTGGGCGTCGGAGTCAGCGTGGACGCCGTGTTCGGCGAGTCGTCGTCCCGCGCGGTCCTGGAGTGGGAGCGGCAGGGCCTGCTGGGCCCGGACGTGACGCTCATCCACGCCACCGGGCTGACCGCCGACGCCTGGCGCGCCATCGGCGACACGGGCACGACCGTCGCCCTCGCGCCGACCTCGGACGCGCAGATCGGCCTGGAGACCGCCGTGCCCGCCGTGGACGAGGCACTGGCGGTCGGCGTCCGCCCCGGGTTGAGCATCGACGTGGAGGTGGCCCTATCCAGCGACATGTTCACCCAGATGCGGGCCCTGCTCGCCATCCAGCGCATGCGCGCCGTGGAGGGCGCCTACGGCACCGACCGCACCCCTCGCCGCATCGGCGTCGCCGACGTGCTGGACTTCGCCACCCTCCAGGGCGCGCGCACCAACGGCCTGGGGGACGTCACCGGCTCGCTGACCCCCGGCAAGCAGGCCGACCTGCTGCTGATCACCGCCGAGGCGCTCAACACCATGCCCCTCAACGACGCCGTCGGCACCGTCGTGCTGGGCGCCGACGCCCGCAACGTCGACACCGTCCTGATCGGCGGCGAGGTCCGCAAGTGGGCGGGCGAGGTGCTCGACGTGGACCTCGCCGCGCTGCGCGACGAGGTGACGGCCTCGCGCGACCACGTCGTGGCCGCGGCACGCGCCGCCGCGTCCCCGGCTCCGGCCGCCAGGTGATGTTGACACATCAACAATCAGGGCACTAGTTTGTTGACACATCATCAAATGCTCGGTCGGAAGTCGAGGGGACAGCGATGAGGGCACTGGTCGCCCGCGCCTACGGGGCGCTGGAGGAGCTGGAGATCGCCGAGGTCGCGCGGCCCGTGCCCGGGCCGGGGCAGCTGCTGGTCCGCGTCGAGGCCGCCGCCGTGAACCCGATCGACGTCAAGCTCGTCACCGGGGCCATGAGGGACTTCCTGCCGATCGCGCACCCGTTCGTGCCGGGCGTGGACGTCAGCGGCGTGGTCGAGGAGGTCGGCGCGGACGTCGGGCGGTTCGCCCCGGGCGACGCGGTGATCGCGTGGAACGGCGTGCCCTCGGGCGGGTTCGCCGAGTACGCGCTCGTGCGCGCCGACGACACCGCGACCGCCCGTCCACCGGAGCTGGACGCGCGCCGGGGCGCGGCCCTGCCCACGGCCGCGCTGACCGCGGCGGCGCTGCTGGACCTGGTGCGGCCGGCCCCCGGCTCGTCGCTGCTGGTCGTCGGCGCGGCCGGCGGCATCGGCGGTTGCGTCGTGCAGCTCGCCCGGCGCGCCGGAGCGGTGGTGCTGGCCACCGGGCACGAGGACGACCGGGAGCGGCTCGTGGGGCTGGGCGCCGACGACGTGGTGGACCACCGCGCCGAGGACGTCACCCGCTGGGCGCGCGACCGGTTCCCCGAGGGCGTCGACGCGGTGGTGGACCTGGTGGCCGCCGGGCCCGCCCTGGCCGCCTCCGCCGCCGCGGTCGGGCCCGGTGGCCTGCTGGCCTCCCCGCTGGGCGGTCCGCCCGCGTTCGACCGGGACGTCACCGCCGCCTACACCGGGACCACCACGCCGCCCGGTCGCCTCGCCGAACTCGCCGCCCTGGCCGCCGAGGGCGCGCTGCGGGTCGGGATCGCCGCGGAGTACCCGCTCGCCGAGGCCCGGCGGGCGCTGCTGGACTTCACCGGGCAGCACGTCAGCGGCAAGTTCGTCATCACCCCCTGACCACACCCGCCCCGCACCCCGCGCACCACCCGAGGAGGAACCCGATGGCCACCGACGTGCGCCGCAACGACGCCGAGAGCCGCTACGAGATCATCGTCGACGGCGAGCTGGCGGGCATCGCCGACTACGCCGACCTGGACGGGAAGCGGGTCGCCCACCACACCGAGGTCTTCGACGCCTTCACCGGGCGCGGCCTGGCCACCGCGCTCGTCGCCGGGGCCCTCGACGACATCCGCGCGACCGGCCTGCGCGTCGTGCCGGTGTGCCCGGTGTTCGCCGCGTTCCTGCGCAGGCACCCCGACCGGGCCGACATCGCCGACCCGGTGCACCCGGAGCTGCTGCGCCGGCTGGGGGCCGCGCTGGGCGCCGGGGCGTGACAACGCGGTCCGGACCGGCCGCCGCCCCCGCGCGCGACCGGTCCGGACCACCCGGCTAGCAGGTGCCGTTCGACTCCTGCATACCGGTGTCGGCACCTGCCGTGCGGTTCACGATGCCCGGCACGCAGGCGGTCTGGTCGAGCGTGAAGCTGTAGGGGATGGCGACCGCGGTGGTGGACTTGACGTCGGGACCGGCGGGCTTGTGCTCGCTGCCGGGGGCCGACCAGGTCACGTTGTCGAAGGTGTTCCCGCTGACCTGCCAGTAGCCGGCCTCGGCGGTGTAGAAGGTCCCGAGGACGTCCTTGGAGTTCTTGAAGTAGTTGTTGTCCACCCTGGCCTTCGCCCCGGCGCGGGAGTTGATGCCGGACTCGTTGAGGCTCACGTAGTAGTTGTTGTACATGTGGCCGACGCCGCCGCGCAGCAGGGGCGCCCGTGAGTCGATGTTCTCGTAGAGGTTGTGGTGGTAGGTGACGAACCCGTTCGAGCGGTCGCTCTCGCTCGACCCGACCAGCCCGCCGCGCCCGGAGTTGCGCAGGGTGCTGTAGGACAGCGTCACGTACTGCGTGTTGTCCTTCATGTCGAACAGGCCGTCGTAGCCCTCCGACTCACCGCCCGACGCCAGCAGGTTGACGTGGTCGACCCAGACGTTGCGGACGTTCTTCTCCATGCCGATGGCGTCGCCGCCGTTGGACGTGGGCGAGCCCGACTTCTTGACGTTCCGGATGGTCACGTTCCGGATGACGATGTTGCGGGACTCGCGGATGTGGATGCCCAGCTGGTCGAACACGGCGCCGCCGCCGACACCGATGATGGTGACGTTGCTGATCCGCTTGAGCTCGATCACCCCGGCCGCGGTCTCGCAGCTGTCGCCCGAGACCTTGGTGGTGTTGCCGTGGTTGATCGTCCCCTCGACCTCGATGATGATCGGGGTGGAGCTGCCGGCCCGGCTGCACAGGGCCTGGTGGATCTTGGTCCCCGTGTTGGCCCGGACCGTCGCGCCGCCCTGCCCACCGGTGGTCCCGCCGTTCTGGGACGCGTAGCCGGTCGCGGTGCCGGCCGCGGCCGACGCCGGTGCTGTCGCCAGGACCGCGCCGGTCGAGGTCGCGACGGCCAGCGCGGCCACGACCGCGGAAGCTCGCCAGGTGAGTGATCGTGCCATGTCGTCTCCTGCGTCGTCGAAGGGTGGACGGTGCCGGCGCGGTTCGCCGGCGAAGTCGGGTTACAGCCGGGCGCCGAGCTGGGGGTGGCTCTTGGGCACCAGGAAGGACGAGGTGCGGATGTCGCCGTTCGCGTCGCGGGCGCCGGTGGTGGTGGCGGCGTCGGTGCTGACGAGGTCGGCGTCCTTCCAGCCGGACTTGACGTTCCAGGAGTTGCCCGAGGCGGTGGAGGTGCCCAGCGAGACCGGCGAGGCGTTGTTGACCGCGAGGTTGCCGGTCAGCGTGGACCGGGACCGGTTGACGGTGAAGCCGGTCTTCGCGTTCTTCCACGCGGTGTTGCGGGTGAGGGTGATCGCGCCGGGGTTGCCGTTGTCGGTGTAGCCGTGCGCGGCGTTGCGGAAGGCCATCGTGTTGACCACGGTGTGCGCGGCGGCCGGGGCCGGGTCGCCGCCGCCGAGCTTGAACCCGTTGCCGTCGCCGGAGAAGTCCGGCAGGTCCCACCGGTTGTAGCCGTTGCCGTGGGCGATGGTGTTCTCGATCCGGATGGGCGAGGTGAACTTCCAGGCGTCGAAGCCGTCGTCGACGTTGTTCCACAGACGCGCGCCGCGCACCACGTTGCCGGTGCCGGAGCCCTCCTTGATCGCCAGCCCGTCCGCGCTCTCGCCGTTCTTGCGCGGGTCGCGGTTGCCGTGGCTGTCCAGGTTGAGGATCAGGTTGTTCGCCGAGGAACCCTGGAGCTGGAAGCCGGACTCGTAGTTGTCGCGGGTGACCAGCCGTTCGTAGACGTTGTCGTTGCAGCCGTCGCAGTACCAGGCGTACGGGCCGCGGACGATCTCCAGGCCGGACACGTGCCACCAGGAGGAGCCCTCCTGGTGGAAGGTGCCGCGCTGCTCGCGCGGGATGCTGCCGCCCACCGGGGTGTGGCTGGCGGGCAGCTGCTCGCCGTCCACGACCACCCGCTCACCGGGGTGGTTGGCCAGCCGGATCGGCCGGCCCGGCTCGCCGCTCTTGCGGATCTGCACGTTGGTGGTGACGGTGTGGGTGCCGCCCCGCAGCAGGATCGAGGTGCCCGGCTGGGCCAGGTCCACGGCCCTCTGGATGGACTTGAACGGTCGGTCGACGGTGCCGGGGTTGCCGTCGTCGCCGTCGACCGCCACGTACAGCGCGTCCGCGGCCGACGTGGTGGCGACGGCAGCGGTGGCCGCCACCACCAGTCCCCCGGTCAGCGCCACCACCGACACGGCCACAGCGGCGGTCCGGCTCATCGTGCGCTCGTCCGTGCGCAGACTCATGCATCGCCTCCTCGCGTGCAGGGTGGTCCGATGGCGATCCCCGGTCGCGCACCGATCGCGACGGCGACGGAATCCGCGATGGCGACTATCTCTGGGAACGCTCCCAGGGAGCATTGCGCACGCTTGCGAAACAAGCAACAAGATTCACAATCATGAACGGCGCAGGCCGTTCACCTGCATGAACACCCTGTCGAAGCGGTCGGCGGAGCAATCACCGTCGATTTCCCCAGCCGCAGTTCAGGGATACCGGGAATCGATTCAGGCACGATGTCCGGCGCGGGAACGGGATGTCGGGAACATTCACAGCCGTGAACGGGAACGCCGCGTCCGCGGCTGCGACCGGGGGTGCGCACCGTGCACCCGGCAGCGCCGGCCCCGCTCCACCGGACGGGGGCAGCGGGAGACGCTGAGACATCGATCAGCGCGCCTCAGACATGGCCCGTCCTGCTAAAGGCGGCTTGACTTGGCACATGCCTCAACACCCGGTTCCGGTCGCCGACACGGGCACGTGCGGGGACCGGGTCGTCGCCCTCCCCCCGGGGGCGGGCGTACCGGTGCGCGGCACTGGAGGCCGGGTCGCCGTCCGAGCGGCGACCACTTCGTGAACGAACACTGGGGGCTCACCACAGCGCGGCGGTGAATTCGACCGAATTCCCGTGGCGCACGTCGGCGATTCGCGGCACGCGACGTCGACGGTCGCGGCACGGGAAAACCGGAACACCGTCGCATTGAGGTCGTGAACAGCGCAGGTGCCATGTCGAAAACACGGCATGACGCCTTTTCAGGCGCTCCAACGACCGCCCGGGCACACCGTTCCCGCGCCGCCGGACAGGGCGGTCCCGCAGCACGGGAACCGGACATACACGCAGTTCGGAGTGCGGGAACGACCTCTCGCGCACACTCCGTATCCGCCCGGCTACGCAGCTACAACTATGGCACACCCCGGGCGGCGCGTCCAGGCACGACCAATGCAGTTCACCTATTCGGTGAAACGCCGTCGAGACGAGGGAACAAGCAGTGAGTGAAAACAAGGGGGCCGCGCACAACCCCGATCGCGCGTGGTCGCGGAGACGCCTGCTGAAGGCGGGTGGCGCGGCCATCGCCGCCACGGCGGTCGGCGCGGGCACCGCGACGGCGCAGCCGTCCGCCCGGCCGGTGATCCACGACGCCATCGTCGTGGGCGCCGGGTTCGCCGGGGCCATCGCGGCGCGGCAGCTCCGCGCCGCCGGGCTCAACACGCTGGTGCTGGAGGCGCGGGACCGCATCGGCGGCCGGACGTGGACCGAGTCGTTCGTCGGGCAGCGGGTCGAGATGGGCGGCCAGTTCGTCGACAGCTCGCAGCAGCTCGTCACCGCCGAGCTGGCGCGCTACAACATCCCCGTCTCCAGCGGGCTCACGCCCGCGCGGGCGATCATGCCCGCGCCCGGCGGCTTCTCCTCCTACTCGCTGGAGGAGATGGTCACGCGGCAGGGCTCGTTGCTGGAGCGGATGTTCGCGGGCACCGAGGACTACTTCCCGGCGCCGCACGACCCGATGCTGCGGCGCAGCCTGGTCGCCCAGATCGACGGGTTCTCGCTCAAGGACCGGCTCGACCAGCTGGCCTTCACCGCCGAGGAGCGGAGCTGGCTCAGCGGCATGACGGCCGGGCAGTCGGGCGGCTCCAGCGCCTACGGCGCGATGACCTCGCTGATGCACTGGTGGGCGTTGGCGGGCTACAACACCGGCGCCTGGTACCGGGCGCAGAGCCAGCAGGTGTCGGTCGGCATGTCCGGCCTGGTCGCGGCCATCCTCAACGAGGCCAACGCCGACCTGCGGCTGAACACGCCGGTCTCCGCGATCAGCGAGAGCGGCGGCCTGGTCACCGTCACCACGCGGGCGGGTGCGCGCCACACCGCCCGGACCGTCGTGGTGGCCGTGCCGGTGAACCTGTGGAGCACCATCGCGTTCTCCCCCGGCCTGCCCGCGGTGCAGGCCACCGCCGCCGCGCAGGGCGTGGGCGTGCGCAACAACCGGAAGCTGTGGCTGCACGTGCAGGGCCTGACCGAGCCGGTGCTGGTCAACGGCGCCGAGGGCGACACGTTCATGACGGTGGTGTCGCACAGCCACACCACCGACGGCGGGCAGCTCATGCTGGCGCTCAACAGCCTGCCCGCGCTGGACATCACCAGCCGCGCGGCGGTGAGCACCGCGGTGCAGCGGGTGCTGCCCGGGACGACGGTGGTCAACTTCCGGGCGCAGGACTGGGGCGCCAGCGCGTACTCGCGCGGTGGCTGGGCGCTGCGCAAGCCGGGTCAGATGACCGCGCAGCTCTACTCGATCCAGCAGCAGCACGGCCGCCTCGCGTTCGCCACCAGCGACATCGCGAGCGGGTGGGCCGGTTTCGTGGAGGGCGCGCTGGAGTCCGGGTTCCGGGCGGCGGCGCAGGCCCTGGCCGTCGTGGGCTGACACCCGCGTGCCACCGGACCACCGGCGGGCGGCGCGTGCCGCCCGCCGGTGGTCCCGCGCGGGTCAGGGCGCGTGCAGCTCCTGGTCGATCAGGGCGAACAGCTCGTCGTCGGAGGACCCGGCCAGCTCGGCCACGGCCGTGGCCTCCGGGTCGAGGCGGCGCAGCAGGTCGCCCAGCCTGGTGACGACGGCCGCGCGGTCGGCGGTCGGGTCGGCCAGCACGGCGTCCACCGCGGCGTCGATCCGCTCCACGCCGGTCGCCGGTCGGTCGCCGGCCAGCAGTTCGTCCAGGTGCGCGGCCACCGCCCTCGGGGTCGGGTGGTCGAACACGAGCGTCGTGGACAGCCGCGCGCCCACCGCCGCGGCGAGCCGGGTGCGCAGTTCCAGGGCGGTCAGCGAGTCGAACCCGTCGTCCAGGAAACCGGCGTCCGGGCGGACGGCGCCGGGGTCGTCGTGCCCGAGGACGCCCGCGGCGGTGCTCTGCACCAGGTCCAGCAGCAGGGCGAGCCGGTCCTCGTCCGCGAGCCCGACCAGGTCGTCGGCCACGGACCGGGTGGGCGGGGCGGGCCGGCGGGGCGCGGCGCGCACCAGGCCGGCCACCAGCGGCGACCCGGTGTCGGCCGACCAGCCGGCGGTGTCCAGGCGGGCCGTCACGAGCAGCGGTCCCGGTGCGGCGAGGGCGGAGTCGAGCAGCGCGAGGCCGTGCGCGGCGGACATGGTCGCGAGGCCCCGCCTGCCCAGCCGGGCGACGTCGGCGGCGGACACCCCGTCCGCCATGCCGCCCGCCCCGGCCCACGGGCCCCACGCCAGGGAGGTCGCGGGCAGGCCGCGGGCCGTGCGGTGGTGGGCCAGCGCGTCGAGGAACGCGTTGGCCGCCGCGTAGGCGGACTGGCCCTGGTTGCCGAGCACGCCGACCGCCGAGGAGAACAGCACGAACGCGGCCAGGTCGGCGTCGCGGGTGAGCCGGTGCAGGTGCCAGGCGGCGTCGGCCTTGGGCCGCAGCACGGCGTCGGCGTCGGCCTCGGTCAGGCGGTCGAACGTGGCGTCGGCGAGCACGCCCGCCGCGTGCACGACGGCGGTCAGCGGGTGGGCGGCGGGGACGCCCGCCACCAGCGCGGCCAGGTCGTCCGGGTCGCCCGCGTCGCAGGCGACCACCCTGGCCTCCGCGCCCAGCGCCGCCAGGTCGGCGACCAGGTCGGCCGCACCGGGCGCGCCCGGTCCCCGCCGGCTGGTGAGCAGCAGGTGCCGGGCGCCGTGCGCGGTGACCAGGTGCCGGGCGGTGAGCGCGCCGAGCGTGCCGGTGCCGCCGGTGACCAGGACCGTGCCGGCCGGGTCGAGCGGCCGTCCCGGCGCGCCGCCGGTCGCGCGGGCCAGGCGGGGCGCCAGCACGACCCCGCGCCGCACGGCCACCTGGGGCTCGCCGGCGGCGAGGGCGGCCGACACGTGCCGGTCGCCGTGGTCGTCCACGTCGAGCAGCACGACCCGGCCGGGTTCCTCGGCCTGCACCGCGCGCACCAGGCCCCACAGCGCGGACGCCGCCAGGTCGGGCACGTCCTCCCCGGGCGCGGTGGCCACCGCGCCGGAGGTCAGCACCACCAGCGGCCGGTCCCGCACCGCCGCCGCCCGCAGCGCGCCGACCACGTCGGCCAGCACGCGCCGCGCCTCGGCGGGCACGTCGTCGCCGCGCGCGCCGCGCGTGTCGAGCACCAGTGCCGACCGGCCGGGCGGCACCGGGTCACCGGGCCGGACCAGCGCGAACGGCTCGGTGCCCGCGGTGGGCACCGGCGACCAGGCCACGACGTGCGGCCGGGCGCCACCGGCGGCGACCTGGTCGGGCGTCACGGGCACCAGGCGCAGCGACCGCGCGGACGCCACCGGCCGGCCGTCGACGTCCACGACCGCCAGCGCCACCCCGTCGGGCGACGGCGTCAGCCTGGCGCGCAGCACCGCGCCGGTCGGCCCCGCCACCCCGACGCCGGACCAGGAGAACGGCAGCGCCACGCCCTCGCCGACGCCCACCAGCGGGTGCAGGGCGGCGTCGAGCAGCACGGGGTGCAGCGCGAACCCGCCCGGCACGCCCTCGGGCAGCTCCACCTCGGCGAACAGCTCGTCGCCGTGCCGCCAGGCCGCGCGCAGCGCCCGGAAGGCGGGCCCGTAGTCGTAGCCGCGGTCCGCCAGGTCGCGGTAGAGCGCGTCCACGTCGAGCCGCTCCGCCCCGGCCGGCACGTCGACCGGTCCGGGCGCGGCCACCGGGTCCGGGGCCAGCAGGCCCTCGGCGTGCCGGACCCACTCGTCGTCGCCCGCGCGGGCGTGCACGGCCACCGGCCGCCGGCCGTCGCCGTCCGGGTCGCCCACCTCGACCTGCACCCGCACCACGCCGTCCTCCGGCAGCACCAGCGGGCGCAGCAGGGTCAGCTCCTCGACCGCCGCGCAGCCCGCGTCGGCGGCGGCGCGCAGCGCGAGGTCGAGGAACGCGGTGCCGGGCAGCAGCGGGCCGCCGAGCACGGCGTGGTCGACCAGCCAGGGGTGCGCGCGGAGCGACAGCCGCCCGGTGAGCACCGCGCCGCCGCCCGCCAGCCCGACGGAGGCGTCGAGCAGCGGGTGCCCGTCGACCGGCGCGTCGGCGCCCGCGTCCAGCCAGTGCCGGCGGCGCTGGAACGGGTAGGTCGGCAGCGCCGCGCGCGCCGCGCCCGCGCCGAACACCGCCACCGGGTCGAACCCGACGCCCGCGACCCACAGCTCGCCGAGCGCGCGGACCGCGGCCACCGCCTCGTCCTGGTCGGCCCGCGAGGCGGGCACCACCGCGGCGTCCTCGGCGGTCCGCCGCGCCTGCGCGGTCAGCGCCCCGTCCGGCCCGACCTCCAGGAAGCGACCGGCGTCCACCGAGGACAGTGCCTCGTGGAAGCGGACCGTGCCGCGCACGTGGCGCACCCAGTGGTCGGCGTCGAAGGACCGCGCCGGCTCACCGGTCACGGTGGACACGATCGGGATTTCCGGTGCGCCGAACGGGATCGCGGCGACGACCTCGCGGAACTCGTCGAGCACCGGGTCCATCAGCGGCGAGTGGAACGCGTGGCTCACCCGCAGCCGCTTCACCCGGCGCCCCGCACCCGTGAAGTGCCCGACGACCTCGTCCAGCCGCCGCGCGTCGCCCGAGACGACCACCGAGGACGGCCCGTTCACCGCCGCCACCGCCAGCCCCTCCCCCAGCAGCGGCAGGACCTCGTCCTCGGTGGCCTCCACGGCCGCCATCGCCCCGCCGCCCGGCAGCCCGTCCATCAACCGGCCGCGGGCGGCCACCAGCCGCGCCGCGTCCTCCAGCGGCACGACGCCGGCCACGTGCGCGGCGGCGATCTCCCCCACCGAGTGCCCGATCAGCCGGTCGGGGCGCACGCCCCACGACTCGAACAGCCGGAACAGGGCGGTCTGGAAGGCGAACAGCGCGCCCTGGGCGTAGACCGTGCGGTCGAGCCGGTCGGCGTCGTCCGCGACCACCTCGCGCAGCGGGCGGTCGACGTGGCCCGCCAGCGCGGCGTCCACCGCCGCCACGGCCTCGTCGAACGCCGACGCGAACACGGGGAACGCCCCGCGCAGCCCCGAGCCCATGCCGACCCGCTGCCCGCCCTGCCCCGAGAACAGGAACACCAGCCCGGCCGGGGCCGGTCCACCGACCGGGCCGCCCGTCGCGAGCGCGCGCAACCCCGCGACCAGCTCGTCCGGGGTCCGGCCGGCGACCGCGGCGCGCCGCTCGTGCACCGCCCGCGACGCCAGGGTCAGGCCCGCGTCGGCGGGCCGGTGCGCGCCGACGCGCTCGGCCAGGCGGGCGGCGAGGTCGCGCACCGCCTCGTCCGTGCGGCCGGACAGCACCAGCGGCACCACCGGGGCCACCTCGCCCGCCGGGAGCGCGGCGCCCGGCGCCTGCTCCAGCACCACGTGCGCGTTCGTCCCGCTGATCCCGAACGACGACACGCCCGCCCGGCGCGGCCGGTCCACCTCCGGCCACGGCCGGGCGCCGGTCAGCAGTTCGACCGGACCGGCCGCCCAGTCCACGTGCCGGGACGGGACGTCCAGGTGCAGGGTGCCGGGCAGGGTGCCCTCGCGCAGCGCGTGCACCATCTTGATCACGCCGGTGACGCCGGCGGCGGCCTGGGTGTGGCCGATGTTCGACTTCACCGAGCCCAGCAGCAGCGGCCGGTCGGCGGGCCGGTCGCCGTACGCCGTGATGAGGGCCCGCGCCTCGACCGGGTCGCCGAGCGCGGTGCCGGTGCCGTGCGCCTCCACCGCGTCCACGTCGGCCGGGCGCAGGCCCGCGTCGGCCAGCGCGGCGCGGACCACCCGCTCCTGGGCGGGCCCGCTGGGCGCGGTGAGGCCGTTGGACGCGCCGTCCGAGTTGACCGCCGTGCCGCGCACCAGCGCCAGCACGGGCCGGCCGAGCCGCCGCGCGTCGGACAGCCGGGCCAGCAGCACGAGGCCGACGCCCTCCGCCCACGCCGTGCCGTCCGCCCGGTCGGAGAACGGTTTGCAGCGGCCGTCCGCGGCCAGCCCGCGCTGGCGGCTGAACTCGGTGAACATGCCGGGCGACGACATCACCGCCACCCCGCCGGCCAGCGCCAGGTCGGACTCGCCGCGCCGCAGCGACTGCACCGCCAGGTGCACCGACACCAGCGACGACGAGCACGCGGTGTCCACGCTGAGCGACGGGCCCTCCAGCCCGTAGACGTAGGACAGCCGGCCGGAGGCGACGCTCGCCGTGCCGCCGGTCAGGGCGTGCCCCTCGTGGCCGCGCGGCGTGCGGTGCAGGGGCGGTCCGTAGTCGTGGGGCGTGAGGCCGACGAACACGCCGGTCCGGCTGCCGCGCAGCGATCCCGGCTCGATGCCCGCGTTCTCCAGCAGCTCCCAGGACGACTCCAGCAGCAGCCGCTGCTGGGGGTCCATGACGGCGGCCTCGCGCGGCGGCACCCCGAAGAAGTCGCCGTCGAACCGGTCGGCGTCGTGCAGGAAGCCGCCCTGCCGGGTGTAGGTGGTGCCGGGCGCGCCGCCCGGGTCGTACAGGGCGTCCAGGTCCCAGCCGCGGTTGTCCGGGAACGGCCCGATCGCGTCGACCCCGTCCAGGGCCAGCCGCCACAGCGCGTCGGGCGTGTCCGCGCCACCGGGCCACCGGCCGCTCACCGCCACGATCGCGATGGGCTCGTCCTCGACGACCCGTGCGGCCGGGGGCGGCGCGGGCGCGGGGGTGTCGCCGGAGAGGTGGCGGACCACGGCGGCGGGCGTCGGGTGCTCGAAGGTCAAGGTGGCGGGCAGGCGCAGGCCGGTGGCCTGGCCGAGCAGGTCGCGGAACTCGACCACGCCCGCCGAGTCGAACCCGAGGTCGCGGAACGGCCGGTCGAGGTCGAGCGGGTCCGGCGCGGTGCCGAGGACGACGGCGGCCGTCTGCCGCACCAGCGCCGCGAAGTCGACCCGGTCGGGCGCGGGCCCGTCCACCGCTCGCCCGACGCCGGCCGGTTCCGCGAGGTCCGGCTCCACGACGTCGGCCCGATCCGCGAGGGGCGCGGCCGGTCCGGGGGCGCCCGGCAGCCAGTGCCGCCGCCGGTCGAACGCGTAGGTCGGCAGTTCCACGCGGCGGGCGCCGGCGCGCGCGGTCGCCCGCCAGTCCACCTCGACGCCGCTCGCGTGCACGCGCCCCAGCGAGGTCAGGAACGTGCCCCGCCCGCCGTGGTCGCGGCGCAGCGTGCCGGTGACGAGGCCGTCCACGCCGGCCTCCGCCAGCAGCGCCTCGATGCCGACCCCCAGCACGGGGTGGGCGCTGACCTCGACGAACGTCCGGTGCCCGGCCTGCACCGCCCGGGACGCCGCGCCCTGGAAGTCGACGGTGCCGCGCAGGTTGCGGTACCAGTACCCGGCGGTCAGGCCGGTGGTGTCCAGGGGGCCGGCGGTCACCGTCGAGTAGAACGGCAGCTCGGCGGCGCGCGGCCGGACGCCGGACAGCACGCCCAGCAGCTCGTCGCGGATCTCCTCCACGTGGTCGCAGTGCGAGGCGTAGTCCACCGGCACGACGCGGGCGTTGACCCCCTCGTCCCGGTAGTCCGCGACGAGCCGCTCCAGCGCGTCCCGGTCGCCGGAGACGACGGTGGACGACGGCCCGTTCACGGCGGCGACGGCGAGCGGCCCGCCCGCGACCCGGTCGCGCACCCCGGCCGCCGGCAGCGGCACGGACGCCATGCCGCCGGCCCGGGTGATGCCGGTGAGGGCCCTGCTGCGCAGCGCCACCACCGCCGCCGCGTCGGCCAGCGTCAGCGCGCCCGCGACGTGCGCGGCGGCGATCTCGCCCTGGGAGTGGCCGATCACCGCGTCCGGCCGCACGCCCGCCGAGCGCCACAGCGCGGCCAGCGACACCATGACCGCGAACAGCACCGGCTGCACCACGTCCACCCGGTCGAGCGACGGCGAGCCGGGCCGTTCCCGCAGCACGTCGAACAGCGACCAGTCCACGTGCGGGGCGAGCGCGTCGGCGCAGTCGACCAGGGAGGCGGCGAACACCGGTTCGTCGGCGAGCAGGGCGCGGGCCATGCCCGGCCACTGGGTGCCCTGACCGGGGAAGACGAACACCGTGCCGCCGGTGGTGCTCCGGCGCCGGCCGCGCACCAGGCCCGCGGCCTGGCCCCCGTCGCGCAGCGCGGCGAGCCCGTCCAGCAGGGCCTCCCGGTCGGCGCCGACCACGACGGCGCGGTGGTCGAGGTGCGGGCGGTCCACGGCGAGGGACAGGGCGACGTCGTGCGGCGGCAGGTGCTCGTGCGCGGCGACGTGGTCGTGCAGCCGCCCGGCCTGGCCGCGCAGCGCGGCGGGCGAGGCCGCCGACACCGGCCAGGCGACGGCGGTCGGGCGGCGCCGGGCGCGGAACGGCACCGGGGTGCGCGGCGGGCTCGCCACGACGACGTGGCAGTTCGTGCCGCCCATGCCGAACGCGGACACACCGGCGACCGCGGGACCGGGCAGCTCCCGGTACTCCCGCTGCACGGCGAGGCCCAGCGCGTCGAGCGGCACGTCCGGGTGGGGGCGCTCGAAGTTCAGGCTGGGCGGCAGGCCGCCGTTGGCCAGCGACAGCAGCACCTTGAGCAGGCCGGTGATGCCCGCCGCGCCCTCCAGGTGGCCGGTGTTGGTCTTCACCGAGCCCACGGCGAGCGGGGTGGCGGCGTCGCGCCCGAACACCGCGCCCAGCGCCGCCGCCTCGACCGGGTCGCCGACCCTGGTGCCGGTGCCGTGCAGCTCCACGTAGGCGACGTCGGCGGGGTCCACCCCCGCCCGGCGGTGCGCGGCGGTGATCACGGCGGCCTGGCCGCGCGCGTCCGGGGTGGTGAGCCCGTCGGTCGCGCCGTCGCTGTTCACCGCGCTGCCCAGCAGCACGCCGAGCACCCGGTCGCCGTCGGCCTCGGCCGCCGCGAGCGGTTTGAGCAGCAGGGCCACGCCGCCCTCGCCGCGCACGTAGCCGTTGGCGCGGGCGTCGAAGGTGAAGCTGCGGCCGTCCGGGGACAGCGCGCCCAGCCGTTCGACGCGGACCGTGCTGTCCGGTGCGAGGTTGAGGTGCACGCCCGCCACCAGGGCCAGCTCGGACTCGCCGCGGCGCAGGCTCTCGCACGCCAGGTGCACCGCGACCAGCGACGAGGACTGCCCGGAGTCGACGGTCAGGCTGGGGCCGTGCAGGCCGAGGGCGTGGGACAGGCGGTTGGCGAGCATCCCGCGGTTGAGGCCGGTCAGCGTGTGCCGGGTGATCGCGCCGGTGCCGCCGCGCGCCGCGAGCACCGCGTAGTCGTCGGCCATCGCGCCGACGAACACACCGGTCGCCGTGCCGCGCAGCGCGGTGGGCGGGGTGCCCGCCCGTTCGACGGCCTCCCAGCCCAGCTCCAGCACCAGCCGCTGCTGCGGGTCGAGGTCGGCGGCCTCCCTCGGGGTGATGCCGAAGAACGCCGCGTCGAACAGGTCCGCACCGGGCACCACGCCCGCCCAGCGGCCGGGTTCGACCTCGACCACCGCGCTGCGGCCCTCGGCCAGCTGCCGCCAGAACCCGGCCGGGTCGTCGGCGCCGGGCAGGCGGCAGGCCGCGCCGACGACCGCGATGGCGTCGGTCCGGGTGATCGGTGCGCTCATGTGTACCCCGTTCTCGCTCGGGAAGGGCGGGCCCGCGCCGTCGCGGCGCACGGGGCTCGCGGAGTGGCGCCCGAGCCGTTCGGCTGCCGCGTCCACTTCATCCTGGTGATCCCGGATAACCCACCGCTAACCCGCGGATAACGCGGCGCGGGTGGCGTTCCCGGGCGGTCCGGCGCGCCGGGGGACCAAATCCGCGGCGGACTTTGGTGCCGCGGCCACAGCTGTCGCGGCGGGCGCGGGACTACCGTTTCCCCACGACCGCGCGAGAAGAACGGGGACGAACGTGGGCAGGATCGACGCAACGCGTTTCCGGAACACCCTGGGGCACCTGCCGACCGGGGTCGTGGTGATCACCGCGACCGACCGGCTCGGGCTCCCGGTGGGCCTGGCGTGCAACTCGTTCACCTCGGTGTCGCTGGAGCCCCCGCTGGTGCTGTTCTGCGTGGGGCTCGGCTCGTCCACCTGGCCCGCGGTCCGGGCGGCGGGCAGGTTCCGGGTGAACGTCCTGGACCGCGGCCACGAGCACCTGAGCCGCCGGTTCGCCGCGCGCGGCGTGGACCGGTTCGCCGGCGTGCCGTGGACGCCCACCCCGTTCGGGCCGGCCCTGGAGGGGGCGGTCGCGGGCATCGGGTGCGAGGTGGCGGCGGAGCACCCCGGCGGCGACCACGTGATCGTCGTCGCCGGGGTGCTCGCGCTGGAGGTCGGCGAGTCGCCCGCCGAGCCCCTGGTGTTCCACCGCGGCCGCTACGGCTCCTTCGCCGAGTTCGACCCGGCGCGGTGAGGTGGGCCCTCAGCGCCCGCCTCGGGTGCCCGCCGGGGCGAGTGCCGCGTCGGGGCCGGGCTCGCGGTCGAGGATCGCCCGCTCCAGCTCCCGCAGCGGCGGGCTGGGTTCCAGCCCGAGCCCCTCGACGAGGGCGGCCCGGGTGCGCCGGTAGACGCCCAGGGCGTCCGACCGCCGCCCGCACCGGTAGAGCGCGAGCATGAGGTTGCCGCACGCCCGCTCGCGCAGGGGTTCGGCCTCGACCAGCGCCGCCAGGTCGCCGATGACGTCGCGGTAGCGGCGCATCGCCATGTCCGCCTCGACCCGGTGCTCCACGGCCGCGGTCCGGGCGTCGCGCAGCGCCCTCATCTCCGGCCAGTCGTAGCCGTGCTCGACGAGGTCGGCCAGCGCCGGTCCCCGCCAGCAGTCCAGCGCCGCGCTCAACGTGGCCGACGCCCGTTCCCACAGCCCGGCCGACAGCTCGGCCCGGCCCTGCTCGGACAGGGTGCGGAAGCGGGCGAGGTCCACCCGGTCGTCGTCCACGCTGAGCAGGTAGCCGGGTCCCCGCCGCAGCAGCAGCGGCGGGTCGGCACCGGGCGCGCCCGCCAGGGCGGTGCGCAGCCGGAACACCGCGTTGTGCAGCACCTGCTTGCCCGACGGCGGTGCCGCCGCCGGCCAGACCGCGTCCATCAACCTGCTCACCGGGACCATCTCGTTGCTGTACAGCAGCAGGTAGCAGAGGGTGGCGGTCCGCCGGACGCCGCCGAGCCGCACCTGCCGATCACCGTCGTGGACCCGGAGCGGGCCCAGCACCTCGAACCACATGACTCACCTCGATGGGGTGTCGCCGTGCTCGTGCGCGGGAGGGAAGTCGTGCCGGGGCGACCACCGGTCAGTCCTGCGCGCCCCAGCCGGTGTCGAGCGCGGTGCGGTTTCCACGGTTTCGATCGAACATTTCTTCTCCCAAGTACCGGTTGATTCGGTCGGGCAAAACGCCCGGGATGTACCCCCGAGGTCTTCCCGCAGCCATTTCGAGGTTAAACACGGAATCAGCCGGACTTCCACCGCGCCCCTGCGCAGGAAGCTGCACTTCATCTTCCGGAACGACTCGGGCGGTCGGCCGGGAAACGCGCCGGGAGCGGGCACGGCGGACGGCGGAACCGCCGAGGGCGGTTCCGCCGTCCCGAGCACGGGTGGGTCAGGACTCGTCGTACCGCATCTCCCGCACGGCGTAGCCCAGCTGGAAGCGGCTCGTCGCGCCGAACCGCTGCATGAGCTGGCCGATGTGCTTGCGGCAGGTGCGCACGGACAGGCCCAGCCGTCGGGCGATGGCGTCGTCCTTGGCGCCCGCCTCCAGCATCTTGACGATCTCGACCTTGAGGTCGTCGCCGATCACGTCGGGCGCCGCGCGGCGCGTGTCGAACTCCTTGGCGCCGCCCCACGCCTGCTCGAAGCAGGAGTGCAGGAACCCCACGAGGGCGGGGTCGCGGACCACCGCCGCGGCGCCGGGGCCCGCCGCCGGGGCGGGCACGAAGGCCGTGGCCTGGTCGAAGATGATGAGCCTGCCGAACAGCGCCTCGGCGGTCCGGAACTCGGCGCCCTCGGTGATGAGCTTCTCGGCGTGCTCGCGGGTGTTCGGGTCGAA
This sequence comes from Saccharothrix sp. DSM 118769, assembly GCF_052936295.1. Taxonomy (NCBI): domain Bacteria; kingdom Bacillati; phylum Actinomycetota; class Actinomycetes; order Pseudonocardiales; family Pseudonocardiaceae; genus Saccharothrix; species Saccharothrix sp. DSM 118769. The sequence continues at coordinate 6,482,182 of NZ_CP193627.1, forward strand.
GCGGGCGGTGTGCTGGTAGAGCACCCGCATCCGCACGCCACGGGCCAGCATCCGCCGGTCGCGTTCCTCGGCCTCGTGCAGCTCCTGCGCCGAGCGCGGTCCGCCCGGTTGCACGGACACCACCTCGATGGTGCAGTTCGCGGCCGCCTCACGGAGGAGCGCGAGGACCGAGACGACGTCCGGCACCACACCCCACCCGGACGCGCCGCGGATGCCGAAACGGCTCTCGCGGAATTGTTCAGCGGCATTCCTCAACTCTTCCCGGAAATGATCGAGCTCGGCTTGCCGTTCCAGCACCTCGAGTTCCGCCGACGGCAGGAGGGTGTTCACCGCGACGCTCGGGTTGCTCGGCACGTAACGTCCCGAGGCCGTTCTCCTGATCAACCTCATGGCGAGCAGGTTGGCGATCACCCGCTCGCCCTCGTCGAGGGTGCGGCCCAGTGCGCCGGCCGCCTCCGCGGCGCTGAAGTCGTCCTGGCCGAGCGCCCACCGGTAGACCTCGAAACTGCCGTCCAGCGGTTTCGGGATACCTTCCGCCCAGTCCACTGCCGTCCTCCTGGTGATCGCGCGCGCCGCTCATGCCGTGAACCCCCGGACGACCAGGAAGAGGTTGAGCCCGGACACCAGCGCGGCCGCGACCACGCCGACCGCCGTCGTCGCGCGGCGGTTCACCAGGGCTCCCATCACGTCGCGCCGCCTGCCGAGCAGCACCAGCGGGACGAGCGCGAACGGGATGCCGAAGGACAGCACCACCTGGCTGAGCACGAGGGCGCGCGTCGGGTCGACGCCGGACGCCAGCACGGCCAGCGGGGGCACCATGGTCAGCAGCCGGCGCAGCCACAGGGGTATGCGCCGGCGCAGGAAGCCCTCCATGATCACCTGACCGGAGTAGGTGCCGACGCTGGACGCGGCCAGCCCCGAGGCCAGCAGCGCCAGGGCGAACGCCAGCGCCGCGCCCGTCCCGAGCACGGCGCCGAGCCCGGCGTGCACCTCCTCCAGCGACTCGCCGACGCCGGTGCCGTGCAGCGCGTCGGCCGCCACCACCAGCATGGTGGCGTTGACCAGCGCCGCGAGGCCCAGGGCGACCGCGATGTCCACCCGGGCCGCGCGCACCAGCACCCGTCGACGGTCCACATCGGACGAGTGCAGGTGCTGGGTGAGCGCCGAGTGCAGGTAGATCACGTGCGGCATCACCGTCGCGCCGAGCATCCCGGTGGCCAGCAGCACGCTGTCCACGCCCGCGAAGCCCGGCACCAGCCCGCCCGCCAGGCCGTCGAGCGGCCCGAGCTGCAACGCCTGGTAGAGGAAGCCGGCGAGCACGACCGCCAGCATCCCGCCGATCACCGTCTCGAAGCGCCGGCGTCCCGAGGGCGCCAGCGCCAGCACCCCCGCCGAGACCACCGCCGCGATGACCGCGCCGACCAGCAGGGGCACGTCGAACAGCAGGTTCAACGCCACCGCCGCGCCGACGAACTCGGCCAGGTCGGTGGCCATGGCCACCAGTTCCGCCTGCACCCACAGCAGGCGGGTGACCGGCCGCGGGTAGTGCTCCCGGCACAGCTCCGCCAGGTTCCGGCCGGTCGCCACGCCGAGCTTGGCCGACTGGTGCTGCACGAACATCGCCAACGCGCTCGCGCTCACGATCACCCACAGCAGCAGGTAGCCGTGCGCGGCGCCCCCAGCCGTGTTGGTCGCGAAGTTGCCCGGGTCGACGTAGGCCACCGCCACCACGAACGCGGGCCCGATCGCCACCGCGGCGGACCCGATCCCGGTCCGCCCCGTTCGGCGACGCAAGGTCCAAACCATGCTCGCATCCTCTCCGCCGCGAAGTCCACGCACCGGGCGGCCAGGGGCCGGTCCGGAGCCGAGGGGAGCCTGCGCGGGCGGAAGGCGGTGCGCCCGCGACATCGGAGACGGGGAGCGCGGCGGCACGCGGCGGCCCCGACGAATCCTCTTCCGGCCGGTGGCGCACCGCTCACACCCGCGCCGACCCCCGCAGACGAACGTATTCACAGTTGAAGGAGTGCAACCAGTGTCGTCTTATCGTGGTACTGGCACCACCAGTCGCTCCAGGTAGGTCAACCGCTCGACCGTGTCGGAGGCGGGATCGGGCATGTAGAGCATGAGCCGGTGGTCCGGCCGGTCGATCGGGGTCAGGGCCACGTGCTCGAAGGCGAGGACGCCCACGACGGGGTGGCGGAACCGCAGCAGCCGCAACGGGGTCTCGACCAGTTCCTGCAACCCCCACAGGGACACGAAGCGGTCGCTGGACGCGGACAGGTCCAGCACCAGCCGCTCCAGCACCGGGTCGTCCGGGTAGCGGGCGACCTGGGCGCGCAGCTGCGCCACGAGTTCCCGGGCCAGCTCCTCCTCCTGGGGGTAGAAGTCCGTGACGCCCTCTTCGAGGAAGAACGAGTGGAAGCAGTTCTCGTGCGGCGCGGCGAGGTTGAACGCGCGCTGCGCCACCACGTTGGCGGCGACGACGTTCCAGTGGCGGTCCAGGACGTAGGCCGGGTTGGGCGACCAGCCGTCGGCCAGCAGGACCAGGTCGCGGACGTCGCGGCCGGGTGGCTCGACGTGCCGGGCCGGTGGTACCAGGCCGACCAGGTTGTAGAGGTGCGCGCGTTCGGCGTGCGACAGCTTCAGCGCCTGACTGACGGAGTCGAGGACGCGCTCGGACACGTTGATGTCCTTGCCCTGCTCCAGCAGCGTGTACCAGGACAGCCCCACGTTGGCCAGCACCGCCACCTCCTCGCGGCGCAGGCCCGGCGTGCGGCGGCGGCCGTCGACCGCGAGCCCCACGTCGGAGGGGGCGAGCCTCGCCCGGCGAGAACGGAGGAAATCGCGCAACTCGTGCCGGCGGGCGGGCGCGCTCAGCGCCGGCGAGGTTCTCTTGTCCATACTTCGAAAGTAGGACGGCCACCGACCGCGCGGCAACATCCCGGGAAGCGCGGAGGAATCACGGGATTGACGCGGAAGACGTGCCGAAGTGTGCACCAAAAGGCACCACACAAAGTCTTCACCCGGACGGACGAAAAAGAATCTTGGACACCGGGGGGACGTCACAGCGCGCACACGGAAGATGCCGCAAATGGGGCACGACTAGGCTGATCGAGCCGGTCCCCCGAGCGCCGGCCACCCACCAAAGACGCTCTGAGCAGCGAGAAAAGCCTTGTTCGACGCGGTTTACGGAGCGGAACCGAAAGACTTTCCCAACACTGAGAAAGGAGTGATCCTAATCACATCCAATTGGCGGAACAAGATCGAAGCTTTCCACCGGTGCGCCTGATGGACAGGCCGCGCGGCAGCGAATAGGCTGACCGGTGTTCGACCACGTCGACTCGGGGGATGCGGTGGTCTTGCGTGAGAATGCGGTGAAGAAGACCATGCGCCGGGAGTTCCTGCATTCACGGAGGGCACGCCTTTCCCCGAGCGACGTCGGGTTGCCGTCCAGCGGCCGGCGCGGCACCCCGGGGTTGCGGCGCGAAGAGGTGGCGGCGCTCGCCGGGGTCAGCGCGTCCTGGTACACGTGGCTGGAGCAGGGCCGCGACATCAAGGTCTCCGACGCGGTGCTCGACGCGGTCAGCGAGGCGCTGCGGCTCAGCCCGGCCGAGCGCGCGCACCTGTACCGGCTGGCCGACCGCACCCCGCCGCCGCACGCCGCCCCGACCGGCCTCCAGGCGGCCGGGCTGGCCCGGTTGGCGCACGGCTGGCGCACCGGACCGGCCTACGTGCTGGGCCGCCTCTGGGCGGTCGAGGCGGCGAACGCCGAGGCGCGCGACACCCTGGGCGTGCGGGTCGGCCGCAACCGCCTGGTCGACTTCTTCACCGACGCCGCGTTCGGCGAGCGGCACCACCGCTGGCTCGACACCGCCGAACTGCTGCTCGGCGCGTTCCGGGTGCAGGCGGCCCGCTTCCCCGGCGACCCGGGGGTGGCCGCCCTCGTGCGCGAGCTGTCCGCCACCAGCCCGGTGTTCCGCGAGCTGTGGCGCGAGCAGCACATCACCGACGGCGCGTGCGCGGTGGTCGAGGTCCGGCGGGCGGACGGCGCGCACACCCGGCTGCGGCGGGCCGTGCTCGGCGCGGACGAGCGCGGCGACGCCTGCCTGGTCGTGTACTCCCCCGCCGACGCGTGAGGCGGGCGGACGGGCCCTCGCCGAGGACCCGTCCGCCGGGGCTCACTCCGCGATCTTCGTCCGGTACGACCAGGTGAACACCGGGAGGTGCTCCCCGTCCACCAGCCTGCTCTCCTCGCTGCGCGTGAAGTGCTCGTGGCCCGAGGCGTGCGGGACGCGGACCTTCGCGTCGAGCCCGTCCACCAGCTCGACGACCTCGCCGTCGAACGTCCGGGGCCCGCCGGTCAGCACTGCCTTCCTGCTCTGCACGATGTCCACCTTTCGCCGGGCCCGCCTCGGCGGGCCGCCCGGTGTGCGCGAATCCACTGTGTGCCGGCAGGGCCGGGGAACGGCCCCGCGGAGGTGCTCGGGAACCTGCACGCGACGAGCCTCAGCGGCCCGGCGGCGGCGGGAAGTAGCCGCTGCGCACGAAGAACCCCAGGTAGGTGTCCAGCAGCTCGCGGGTCACCCGCGGGCAGCCGACGGAGGTGCCCGCCAGCGCCGCGTCGAGCTTCTTGGTGTCGATGTCGGGGTAGCCGCCGCCCACCGCGAACGCGGTCTCGAACACGTCGAGCAGCGGGGTGAGCGCGTTCGCCGGGTCGCGGCGGACCAGCCGCACCCACTCCTCCCTCGGCAGCTCGGCGATGTCGTAGCCCGACTCCCGCAGCCGGTCGACGACCTGGCCGAAGGTCAGCGCGTCCTCGTTGGACACGTTGTAGGTCTCGCCGACGCTCTCCGGCCTGCCGAGCAGCGCGACGACCGCGCGGCTGACGAAGTCCACGGGCGTGGGGTGGAAGGCGAGGGCGGCGCCGGCCGGTGCCGCCCCGGCCTGGAGCATCCCGCGGACGCTCAGCCAGACGAAGTCCTGCGTCTGGCAGGTGCCGCGCTCGTGGTCGCCGGAGACCGAGTCCACCCGGTACACCGAGACCGGGACGCCGCGCTCCCTGGCCAGCTCGATCATCCCCTCCGCGACCCACTTGGACCGGCGGTAGCCGTTGGACAGGGCCTCCGGCGGGCCGATGGGGTCCGACTCGGTGACGGGCGCGCCGCCGGGCAGCTGGCCGTAGACGCCGGTGGACGACACGTAGTGCACCGGCACCGTGCGGTGCCGGGCGGCCAGCCGGAGGACCTCCTCGGTGCCGCGCACGTTGACCGGCTTCAGCTCCGGGTACGGGTAGATCCAGTTGACGTTCGCGCCCGCGTGCACCACCACGTCCGCGGTGCGGGCCAGCTCGTCGAAGACGCCCTCGGCGAGGCCCAGGCCCGGTCGGCCGAGGTCGCCGCGGACGACGCGGACCCGGTCGTCCAGCTCGACGCCGGTGTCGTACTGGACGACCGCCCGGCGCAGCCGGTCCTCGGCCTCCCGGTCGTCGGCGCCGCGCACCAGGCAGTGCACCCGGGCCCCGGTGTGCCGCAGCAGGTCGCGCAGCAGGAACGACCCGAGGAAACCGGTCGCCCCGGTGAGCAGCACGTGCCGGGGGTCGGCGGTGCGGTGCGGCGACGTCGCCGCGGTGATGTCCGGCGCCAGGACGACCTCGCCCGCGAAGTCGACGCCCGCGGTGTCCGCCGCCGGCTCGCCGAGCAGGTCGGCGAGCAGCCGCTCGACCAGGGCGTCCGGCGTGCGGTGGTCGAACACCGCGGTGGCCGGGAGCTGCACGGGCACCGCCTTGGCCAGGCGGTTGCGCAGGTCCACGGCGGTCAGCGAGTCGAAGCCCGCCTCCTGGAACACCTGGTCGGCGGTCAGTCGCTCGTCCCGGCCCAGCACCGCCGTGGCGTGGTCCAGCACGACGTCGCGCAGCAGGGCGCGGCGGTCGGCGTCGCCCAGCGCGGACAGCCGGTCCAGCAGCGCGCCACCGCCGACCACCCCCGCCGCGGCCGACCCCGGCCTGACCCGGGTGCGGGTCAGGCCGCGCATCAGCACGGGCTGCGCGGGGTGGGTGCGGGTGGCGGACAGGTCCACCGGCATGCCGATCACCGCGGGTTCCGGCTGCGCGGCGGCGGCGTCCAGCACGGCCATGCCCAGCTCGACGGGGAGCAGCAGCAGACCTTCCTTGGCCATGCGCTGGAGGTGCACCTCGGTCAGGTGCCCGGTCATGGCGCTGGTGCCCTCCCACAGGCCCCAGGCCACGGACACCGCGGGCAGGCCCCGCGCGGCGCGGCGCGCGGCCAGGGCGTCCATGAAGCTGTTGGCCGCGGCGTAGTTCGCCTGCCCCGGCGTCCCCATCACGCCGCTCACCGAGGAGAACAGCACGAACGCGGACAGGTCCAGGTGCTCGGTCAGCTCGTGCAGGTGCCAGGCGGCGTCCACCTTGGGCCGCAGCACCGCGTCCAGGTCGTCGGCGGTCAGCGAGGTGAGCAGGCCGTCCGCCAGCACGCCCGCGGTGTGCACGACGGCGGTCAGCGGGTGGGCGTCCGGGACGCCGGCCAGCAGGTCGCGCACGGCCTCCCGCCGGTCGACGTCGCAGGCGGCCACGGTGACCCGGGCGCCGGCGGCCTCCAGTTCGGCGACCAGCTCGGCGGCGCCCGTCGCCGCCGGGCCGCGCCGACCGGCCAGCAGCAGGTGCCGGACCCCGTGCCGGGTGACCAGGTGCCGGGCCACGGTCGCGCCCAGCGCGCCCGTGCCGCCGGTGATGAGCACGGTGCCGTCCGACCGCCAGGTGGCGGCCGGGGAGGCCGGCAGCGGCAGTCGGGCCATCCGGGGCACCAGCACGCGGTCGGCCCGCAGCGCGAACTGGGGTTCGCCGACGGCCAGGGCGGCGGCGAGCACCCGGTCGACGTCCGGTTCGCGGCCGGGCTCGGTGTCCACCAGCACGACCCGGTCCGGGTGTTCGGACTGCGCGGACCGCACCAGCCCGCACAGCGCCGCACCCGCGAGGTCCGCCTCCTCGCCGGGGGCGGTGGCGACCGCGCCCTCGGTGAGCACGACCAGCCTGGTGCCGGCGAGCCCCGGTTCCGCCAGCAGGTCGCGCAGTTCGACCAGGGCGCGGTGGAGCACGGCGTGGGCGGACCCGACCGGGTCGTCCGGCGACCCGGCGGGGTACGGGCCGACGAGCAGCACCTCCGGCGGGTCGTCGAGGGCGCCGGGGTCCGTCGCCCGCGCCCAGCCGGGCCGCCGGGCCGGGGTGGGCAGCGCGGTGGGCACCCAGGTCACCCGGAACACCGCGTCGCGCTCCGGCCCGCGGGCCGCGGTGGCCGGCGCGGTGCCGATCTCGTCGACGGTGAGCACGGGCTGCCCGGCGGGGTCGGTGGCCCGCAGCGCCCACGCGTGCTCACCGGTCGCGGTGAGGCGCACCCGCAGGCCGGACGCGACGGACGCGTGCAGCCGGACGCCCCGCCAGCGGCGCGGCACCAGCGCGCCCCCGCCGGGTCGCGGGCGCAGCGCGGCGTGCAGGAGCAGCGGGTGGACGGCGAACCCGGCGACCGCGCCGAGGTGCTCGGCGGGCAGGGCCAGCTCCGCGAACAGCTCGTCCCCGCGGCGCAGCACGGCGGTCACGCCCAGCGCGGCCGACTCCGCGTCGACCTCCTCGGCGACCGCGCCGGCCGGTGGCCAGTCGGCGTCGGGCGGTTCGGCCAGCGCCACCTGCCTGGCCAGCGTGCCGTCGGCCACCAGCACCCACGCGCCGTCCACGGTGTCCTCGCGGGCGTGGACGGTGAACCGGCGCTCGCCGAGCTCCCCCGGCGGTTCCACGGCCAGCCGCACCCCGGTGGCGGACCGCGCGGCCGGCCGGATCGGGCTGTGCAGGACGAGGTCCCGGACCACGTCGCAGTCGGTCTGGTCGGCGGCGTGCAGGGCCAGGTCGGCCACGACCGCGTCGGCCACGTCGGGCACGTCGGCCAGCCACGGGTGCGCGGAGGTGGACAGCCGCCCGGTGAACAGCACCCCGGCCCCGTCCGGGTGCTGCGCGAGCGAGCCGAGCAGCGCGTGCCCGGCCGGGACGAGGCCGAGGTCGCCCGCCTCGGCCGGGGACCCGGCCGGCAGCCAGTACCGGCGTCGCTGGAACGGGTAGGTGGGCAGGTCCACCGCGGCCGCGGAACCGCCGAACACCGCGGACCAGTCCGGGGTGGCGCCGGCCTCGTACAGGCTGCCCAGCGCGCCCAAGGCGGTGCGCGGCTCGTCCTGGTCGGGCCGCAGCGCCGGCACCACCAGGTGCCGGTCGCGCGGCGAGTCGTCCAGGACGCGCTGGGCCTGCGCGGACAGCGTGCCGTCCGGGCCGAGTTCGACCAGCGCCGTCACGCCCGCCGCGTCCAGCGCGGTCACCGCGTCCAGGAACCGGACGGCGTGCCGGGCGTGCCGGACCCAGTAGTCCGGGTCGGCCATGTCGTCCTCGACCGGGCGGCCGGTCACCGTGGACAGGATCGGGATGTCCGGTTCGCCGAAGGACAGCGTGCCGAGCACCTCGCGGAACCTGTCCAGCACCGGCGTCATCAGCGGCGAGTGGAACGCGTGGCTCACCCGCAGCGCCTTGGTCCGACGTCCCTGGGCGGCGAACCGGACCGCCGCCGCCTCGACGGCCTCCCGGTTGCCGGACAGGACGACCGAGCGGGGTCCGTTGACCGCCGCGAGGCCCACCTCGTCGTCCAGCAGGGGCAACACTTCGTCCTCGGTGGCCTCGACGGCGATCATCGCGCCACCCTCCGGCAGGGCCGCCATCAACCTGCCCCGTGCCGTGACCAGTCGCGCCGCGTCCTTGAGGGAGAAGACACCGGCGACGTGCGCCGCCGCGATCTCGCCCACCGAGTGCCCGACCAACCAGTCCGGCCTGAGCCCCCAGGACTCGTAGAGCCGGAACAACGCCGTCTGCACCACGAACAACCCGGCCTGCGCGTAATCCGTGCGGTCCAACAACTCCGGGCGCCCGGCCAACACCTCCCGCACCGACGGGGACACACCGTCCTCCACCGCGTCCAACGCCGCGTCCCACGCCGCCGCGAACACCGGGTACGCCGCGTACAACCCCTGCCCCATGCCGACCCGCTGCCCGCCCTGACCCGAGAACAGGTAGGCCAAGCCGCCGGGACGCGCAGACACGCCCTCACCGCTCTCGGCGAACTCCTCCAGCCCCGCCACCAACTCCTCCCGATCCGCACCGACCACAGCGGCCCGCAACGGGAACGCCGTGCGCGTCGTGGCCAGGGAGAAACCGACATCCACCGGCGGCACGTCCGGACGCTCACGCAGGAACGCGGCGATCCGCTCCGCCTGCGCCCGCAACGCCGGTGCGGTCCGCGCGGACAGCACCAGGGGCGTCACCGCGATGGACGGCGCGCTCCGCTCCTCCGCCGGTTCCACCTCCTGTTCGACGATCACGTGGGCGTTGGTGCCGCTGATCCCGAACGACGACACCCCCGCCCGACGAGGACGACCCACCTCAGGCCACGGCCGCGACTCCGACAACAACCGCACCGCACCCGACTCCCAATCCACCTCCGAACTCGGCCGATCCACGTGCAACGTCCTCGGCAACACACCGTGCCGCATCGCCTGCACCACCTTGATCACACCCGCCACACCCGCCGCGGCCTGCGTATGACCGAAATTCGACTTCACCGACCCCAACCACAACGGACCACCACCGGAACGCCGCCCATAAGTCGCCAACAACGCCTGCGCCTCAATCGGATCACCCAACGTCGTACCCGTCCCGTGACCCTCCACCAAGTCCACGTCCTCCGGGCGCAGCCCCGAGGCGGCCAGCGCCTGGTTGATCACCCGCTCCTGCGCGGGGCCGTTGGGCGCGGTCATGCCGTTGCTCGCGCCGTCCTGGTTCACCGCGCTGCCCCGGATCACCGCCAGCACCGGGTGGCCGAGCCGGCGCGCGTCGGACAGCCGGGCCAGCAGCAGCAGGCCCACGCCCTCCGACCAGCCGGTGCCGTCGGCGGTGTCGGCGAAGGACTTGCACCGGCCGTCCGGGGCCAGGTTGCCCTGCGCGCTGAACTCCAGCCAGCCGTCCAGGCTGCCGGTGACGGAGGCCCCGCCGGCCAGCGCGAGGGAGCACTCCCCGCTCCGCAGCGCCTGCGCCGCCAGGTGCATCGCCACCAACGACGACGAGCACGCGGTGTCGACGGTGACCGCCGGCCCCTCCAGCCCGAGGGTGTAGGCGATGCGGCCGGAGGCGACGCTGCCGATCACGCCGGTCGCCAGGTAGCCGGCGTACTCCTCCTGGTCCAGGGACTGGTTGTAGGTCTGGGCGGCGATACCGGTGAACACACCGGTCTTGGTGCCGCTCAACGAGCGCGGGTCGATGCCGGCGTGCTCCACCGCCTCCCAGGCGACCTCCAGCAGCAGGCGGTGCTGCGGGTCCATGACGGTGGCCTCGCGGGGCGAGATCCGGAAGAAGTCGGCGTCGAACTCGGCCGCGTCGTGCAGGAAGCCGCCGTGCCTGGTGTAGGTCTTGCCGGGCTTGCCGGGCTGCGGGTCGTACCGCCCGGCGACGTCCCAGCCCCGGTCGGCGGGGAACTCGGTGATCGCGTCCCGTTCGTCCGCCACCAGCCGCCACAGCTGCTCGGGCCCGGCGACCCCGCCGGGGAACCGGCAGCCCATGCCGATGATCGCGATCGGCTCGCGTTGCGCGCTCTCCAGTTCGGACAGGCGTTCACGGGTGCGCCGCAGGTCCGCGGTCACCCACTTGAGGTACTCGACGGCCTTGTTGTCGTCGGACACCGGCTCGTCCTCCTTCGGGCTGGCTTGGTCAGCGGGTCGCTCGGCCGAGCTGGTTGTCGATGAAGTCGAAGATCTCCTCGGTCGAGGCGGTCGCCAGCTCACCGGGCACGGCCCGCTCGCCGGTCAGCGCCGTGAGCAGGTCCCGCAGCCGGTCGGCGATGGCGACGCGGTCGTCCGGGTCCAGGTCGGCCCGGGTGAGCCGGCCCTCCCACTCGTCGAGCCCGGTCCGCAGCCCGGTCAGCGGGTCGTCGTCCGGCACGAGCAGCGTCCGCAGGTGCGCGGCGACCGCTCGGGGCGTGGGGTGGTCGAACACGGTGGTGGCGGGCAGCCGCACGCCGGTGCGGGCACCGAGCAGGTTGCGCAGCTCCACCGCAGTCACCGAGTCGAAGCCGAGGTCCTGGAACGGGAAGTCCGGGTCGACGTCGGCGATCCCGTCGTGGTCCAGCACGGCCGCCACGTGCTCCCGCACCAGGTCGAGCACCAGTTCCTGCTGCTCGGCCGGCGGCAGCCCGGTGAGGCGGTCCGCCAGGGTCGCCGGGTCCGCCGGGTCCGGCGGGGTGGCCGCCGGGTCCGGTCCGGGCGCGGGGGTGTCGCGCCGGGCGCTCCGGGGCGCGGAGCCGTCCGCCGGCACCGGCGTCCCGTCGACGTCCAGCCAGAACCGCCGTCCCCGGAAGGCGTAGGTGGGCAGCGGGACCGCGACGGCGTCCTCCCCGAAGACCGCGCGCCAGCGCGGGGCGACCCCGGCGGAGTGCAGCGCGCCCAGGGCGGTGAGCGCGGTGCGCGCCTCGTCCTTGCCGGCGCGCAGCGCGGCGGTGAGCACGTGGTCGCCGCCGTCGAGGACGCGTTCCGCCTGCGTGGCCAGCACGGTGTCCGGGCCGATCTCCAGGAACTTCGTGCCGCCCGCGACGTCCACCGCGCGCACCGCGTCGGCGAAGCGGACGGTGTCCCGGACGTGCCGGACCCAGTACTCCGGGTCGGACATGTCGCCGTCGACCGGCTGCCCGGTCACCGTGGACAGGATCGGGATGGCCGGTTTCCCGAAGGACAGCGTGCCGAGCACCTCGCGGAACTCGTCCAGCACCGGCGTCATGAGCGGCGAGTGGAACGCGTGGCTCACCCGCAGCCGCTTCACCCGGCGGCCGGTGAACCGACCGGCGACGGCCGACACCCGCTCCTCGCTGCCGGACAGGACGACCGAGCGGGGTCCGTTGACCGCCGCGAGCCCCACCTCGTCGTCCAGCAGGGGCAACACTTCGTCCTCGGTGGCCTCGACGGCGATCATCGCGCCACCCTCCGGCAGGGCCGCCATCAACCTGCCCCGTACCGCGACCAGTCGCGCCGCGTCCTTGAGGGAGAAGACACCGGCGACGTGCGCCGCCGCGATCTCCCCCACCGAATGACCCACCAACCAGTCCGGCCTGAGCCCCCACGACTCGTAGAGCCGGAACAACGCCGTCTGCACCACGAACAACCCGGCCTGCGCGTAATCCGTGCGGTCCAACAACTCCGGGCGCCCGGCCAACACCTCCCGCACCGACGGGGACACACCGTCCTCCACCGCGTCCAACGCCGCGTCCCACGCCGCCGCGAACACCGGGTACGCCGCGTACAACCCCTGCCCCATCCCGACCCGCTGACCACCCTGACCCGAGAACAGGTAGGCCAGACCACCGGGGCGCGGGGTGGTCGGGGTGATGTCGGCGAGGCGGTCCGCCAGCTCGTCGACGTCCTCGCCGACCACGAACGCCCGCCGGTCGAACGGGGTGCGCGTGGTGGCCAGCGACCAGCCGGTGTCCGCCGGTCGCCGGTCCGGGTGCCGACGCGCGTGCTCCGCCAACCGGGCGGCCTGGGCGCGCAGCGCGTCGTCGTCGCGGGCCGACAGCACCCACAGCACCGGACCGCGCCGCTCCTCGGCGGTCGTGGTGGTGGGCGCGGGCTCGTCCGGCGCCTGCTCCAGGATGAGGTGCGCGTTGGTGCCGCTGATCCCGAAGGCGGAGACGCCGGCCCGGCGCGGGCGGCCCGTCTCGGGCCACTCGCGGTTCTCGGTGAGCAGGGCGACCTCGCCGGTGCCCCAGTCGACCTGCGGGGTGGGCTCGTCCGCGTGCAGGGTCTTGGGCAGCACGCCGTGCCGCATGGCCTGCACCACCTTGATGACGCCCGCGACCCCGGCCGCGGCCTGGGTGTGGCCGATGTTGGACTTGACCGCGCCCAGCCACAGCGGGCGGTCGGCGGGGCGCTGCCCGTAGGTGGCCAGCAGCGCCTGCGCCTCGATCGGGTCGCCGAGCGTGGTGCCGGTGCCGTGCGCCTCCACCGCGTCCACGTCCTCCGGCCGCAGCCCGGCGACGGCCAGCGCCTGGCTGATCACCCGCTCCTGCGCGGGACCGTTGGGCGCGGTCAGGCCGTTGCTCGCGCCGTCCTGGTTCACCGCGCTGCCCCGGATCACCGCCAGCACCGGGTGGCCGTTGCGCCGCGCGTCGGACAGCCGCTCCAGCAGCAGGAACCCGACGCCCTCGGCGAACCCGGTCCCGTCCGCACCGGCGCCGAACGCCTTGCACCGGCCGTCCGGGGACAGCCCGCGCTGCCGGCTGAACCCGGTGAACAGGCCGGGCGTGCCCATGACGGTGGCGCCGCCGGCGATGGCCAGCCCGCACTCCCCCGCGCGCAGGGACTGCGCCGCCACGTGCATCGCGGTCAGCGAGGAGGAGCACGCGGTGTCCAGCGTCAGGGCCGGGCCCTCCAGCCCGAGCGCGTAGGCGATGCGGCCGGAGGCGATGCTGGCGGCCCCGCCGGTGAGGAAGTGGGTCTCGTGCTGGTCGGCGATCACGTCCGACCGGGGGCCGTACTCCTGCCGGATCAGGCCGACGAACACGCCCGTGCGGCTGCCGCGCAGGTCGGCGGGGTCGAGGCCGCCCGCCTCCAGCACCTCCCAGGCCGACTCCAGGAGCACCCGCTGCTGCGGGTCCATGATCGCCGCCTCGCGGGGGCTGATGCCGAAGAAGTCGCTGTCGAAGGTGGCGGCGTCGTGCAGGAAGCCGCCGGTGCGGGCGTAGGTGCTGCGCGGGCGTTCGCCGGTGGGGTCGTACAGGCCGTCGACGTCCCAGCCCCGGTCGGTGGGGAACTCGCCGATGGCGTCGACCCCCTCGACCACCAGCCGCCACAGGTCGTCCGGGTTGCGCACGCCGCCGGGGTAGCGGCAGGCCATGCCCACGATGGCGATGGGTTCGTCCGCGGCGGCCACCGCCGTCACCGGTGCCGCGGCGGCCCGCCCGCCCAGCAGGGCGGTGCGCAGGTGGTCGGCCAGGGCCACCGGGGTCGGGTAGTCGAAGGCGAGCGTGGCGCGCAGGCGCAGGCCGGTGGCCCCGTTGAGGCGGTTGCGCAGCTCGACGGCGGTCAGCGAGTCGAAGCCCAGCTCCCCGAACGCCTGGTCGGCCCGGATGGCCGCCGGGTCGGCGTGGCCGAGGACCGTGCCGACGTGCTCGGTGACCACGCGGAGCAGCAGGTCGCGCTGCTCCGCCTCGGGCAGCCGGGCGATCCGCTCGGCCAGGGCGCTCCCGCCGGGTCCGCGCCCCGCGGCGGTCCGCCGGGTGGTGCCGCGCACCAGGCCGCGCAGCAGGGCGGGCACGTCCGGCCGGGCCCGGAGCGCGACGAGGTCCACCGGCACGGCCGCGAGCGCGGGCACGTCGCCCGGCAGCGCCGCGTCGAGCATGGTCATGCCCTGCGCGGCGGTGACGGGCCGCAGGCCGTCCCTGGCCATCCGGGCGTGGTCGGCCGCCGACAGGGCCTCGACCATCCCCTCGGCGACGTCCCACAGCCCCCACGCCAGCGACAGGCCGGGCAGCCCCAGGCCGGCGCGGTGCTCGGCGAGGGCGTCCAGGAAGGAGTTGGCGGCGGCGTAGTTGGCCATGCCGGGGTTGCCCATCGCGCCGGCCGTCGAGGAGTACAGCACGAAGGCGGCCAGGTCGTGGCCCTCCGTCAGCTCGTGCAGGTGCCAGGCGGCGTCGGCCTTGGTCCGGAGGACGCCGGTCAGCTGGTCCTCGGTCATCGCGGTGACCAGCGCGTTGTCGCCCACGCCCGCGACGTGCACGACCGCCGTGAGGGGGTGCTCGGCGGGGATGCCCGCCAGCAGCCCGGCCACGGCCCGCCGGTCGGTGACGTCGCAGGAGGCCACGGTGACCTCCGCGCCGAGCGCCGTCAGCTCCGCCACCAGCTCCGCCGCGCCGGGTGCGGCGGCACCGCGGCGGCTGGTCAGCAGCAGGTGCCCGACGCCGTGCCCGGTCACCAGGTGGCGGGCCGTGATGGCGCCCAGCGCCCCGGTGCCGCCGGTCACCAGCACGGTGCCGGTCGGGTCGAGGGTCCGGCGGGCGTCCCGGTCGGCGGGCGGGCCCTGCGCGACCAGCCTGGGGACGAGCACGGCGCCCTCCCGCACGGCCACCTGCGGCTCGTCCAGCGCCAGGGCGGTGGCCACCGCGTCGGCCAGCTCCACGGTCGCGCCCGGCGCGGTGTCCACCAGGACCAGGCGGTCGGGGTGCTCGGTGCGCGCGGTGCGCACCAGGCCCGCGACGGCGGCGGCGGCCGGGTCCACGGCCTCCCCGGGTCGCACGGCCGCGGCGCGCTCGGTGCGCACCACGACGAGCCCGTCCCCGGCGAGCAGTTCCCGCAGCGCCGCCAGGGTCTCGCGGGTCGCGGCGTGGGCGGCGGTCAGCGGGTTGCCGGTGGTGTCAGGGGTGAGCACGGTGTGCCCGCCGATCGGCGCGGTGCTCACGGGCACCGGGGACCAGGTCGTCCGGAACAGCGACGGGTGGGCGGACGCCGCGCTGGGCGCGGTCAGCCGGTCCGCCGTCACGGGGCGCGTGGTCAGCGCCTCCACCGTGCACACCGGGGCGCCGGTCGGGTCCGCGACGTGCAGCCGCACGCCGTCCGCGCCCCGCGGGGTCAGCCGGACGCGCAGCGCGGTGGCGCCGGTGGCGTGCAGCCGGGCGCCCGACCAGGCGAAGGCCAGCGCGGCCTGCCCGGCACCCAGGTTGTCGTGCGCGTACAGGTGCAGCGCGGCGTCGAGCAGCGCGGGGTGGATGCCGAAGCCCTCGGTGGGCGCGGCGGGCAGCTCCAGTTCGGCGTACAGCTCCTCGCCCCGCCGCCAGCCGGCGACCAGGCACCGGAACAGCGGGCCGTAGTCCAGGCCGTGGTCGGCGAGGTCCGGGTAGACCGCGCCGACGTCGAGGGGTTCGGCCCCCGGCGGCGGCCAGGCCGCGAGGTCGTCGTCGGGTGGGGCGGTGCCGGGGCCGAGCACCGCGGTGGCGTGCCGCGTCCACGGGGTGTCCGGGACGTCCGGTCGCGAGTGGACGGTCAGCGACCAGCCGTCGTCGTCGCCGGGGGTGGCCACGAGCTGGAGCTGGAGCGCGCCGTCCACGGGCAGCACCAGGGGCGATTCGGTGATCAGCTCCTCCACGGCCGGTGAGCCGAGCTGGTCGCCGACGTGGAGGGCCAGGTCGATCAGCGCCGAGCCGGGCAGGACCACCCCGCCGAGCACGGTGTGGTCGGCCAGCCAGGGCTGGGACGCCGGGCTGATCCGGCCGGTGAACACCGCGCCGTCGCCCTCGGCGGGCCGCAGCACGCCGCTGAGCAGCGGGTGCCCGGCGGGTGCGAGGCCCAGGTCGGCGGGGTCGGCGGGCCGGGTGCCGGTGAGCCAGTGGCGCTGCCGCTGGAAGGCGTAGGTGGGCAGCTCCACGGTGGTCGCCGGGCCGAGCAGCGCCGACCAGTCCGGGGTGACGCCGCGGGTGTGCGCCCGGCCGACGGCGGTGAGCCACTGGCGCTGGTCGCCGTGGTCGCGGCGCAGGGTGCCCAGCGCGGCCACCGGGGCGTCCGCCAGGGTGTCCTCGATGGCGGCCACCAACACCGGGTGGGCGCTCACCTCGATGAACACCGCGGGTCCGAGCGCGTCGGCGACGGCCCGGGTGGTGTCGGCGAACAGCACGGGCCGCCGCAGGTTGCGGTACCAGTACCCGGCGTCCAGCCCGGCCGTGTCGGTGAGCGCGCCGGTCACCGTGGAGTACAGCGGCACCCCGCCCGAGCGGGGGGTGATCCCCGCCAACTGCTCCAGCAGCCGCGTCTCGACCGACTCGACCTGCGAGCTGTGGGAGGCGTAGTCCACGGCCAGCAGCCGGTGCCGGGTGCCGCGCTCGGCGCACCGCGCGGCGAGCACGGCGAGGTCGTCGGGCGCCCCGGCCACCACGACCGAGGTCGGCCCGTTGACGACCGCGACCTCGGCCAGTCCCCCGGCCAGTTCGGCGGCCTCCGCCGGGGAGAGGGCCAGGGACAGCATGCCGCCCTTGCCGCTGAGGTCCTCGGCGATGGCCTTGGCGCGCAGGGCGACCACGCGGGCGGCGTCGGCGAGCGACAGGCCGCCGGCCACGACGGCCGCCGCGATCTCGCCCTGCGAATGACCCACCACCGCCGACGGCTCCACACCCACCGAACGCCACAACGCCGCCAACGCCACCATCACCGCGAACGACACCGGCTGCACCACATCCACCCGGTCCAACCCCGGCGCACCCGGCACACACCGCACCACATCCACCACAGACCAACCCACGAAGGACGACAACGCCGCATCACACTCGACCAACGCGTCCCGGAACACCGGCAACCCCAACAACCCCGCCGCCATCCCCACCCACTGCGCCCCCTGACCCGGGAACACGAACACCACGTCGGGGTCCGCGCCCACGGTCCGCGCGGTGTCCTCGGCGGTCACCGCGCGGAGCCTGCCGATCAGCTCCGCGGTGTCCCGGCCGACCACCGCCGCGCGCACCCCGAGGTGGGCGCGGGTGGTGGCGAGGGAGTGGGCGACGTCGGCCGGGTGCTCGCCCGGGCGGCCCGCCAGGTGCTCGGCGAGCTTGGCGACCTGGGCGAGCACCGCCTCCCCGGTCCGCCCGGACACCACCCACGGCACGAGGTCGGGCAGGTCGCGGGGGCCGACCGGGTCCGGTTCGGGCGCCTGCTCGACGACCACGTGCGCGTTGGTGCCGCTGATGCCGAACGACGACACCCCGGCCCGACGCGGCCGACCCACCTCCGGCCACGGCCGCGACCCGGTCAGCAGCTCCACGCCGCCGGCCGACCAGTCCACCCGGCGGGTCGGCTCGTCCACGTGCAGCGTGCCGGGCAGCACGCCGTGGCGCATGGCCTGCACCACCTTGATCACCCCGGCCACGCCCGCCGCCGCCTGGGTGTGCCCGAGGTTGGACTTCACCGACCCGAGCCACAGCGGGCGGTCGGCGGGCCGACCGCGACCGTAGGTCGCCAACAACGCCTGCGCCTCGATCGGATCACCCAACGGCGTACCCGTACCGTGCGCCTCCACCACGTCCACATCGGACACCGACAACCCCGCCGACGCCAACGCACCCAGGATCACCCGCTGCTGCGACGGCCCGTTCGGCGCGGTGAGGCCGTTGCTGGCGCCGTCCTGGTTGACCGCGCTGCCCCGGACCACGGCCAGGACGCGCCGCCCGTTGCGCCGGGCGTCCGACAGCCGCTCCAGCGCGAGCAGGCCGACGCCCTCCGACCAGCCGGTGCCGTCCGCCGCGTCCGCGAACGCCTTGCACCGCCCGTCCGGGGCCAGTCCCCGCTGCCTGCTGAACTCCAGGAACACCGTCGGGGTGGCCATGACGGTGACGCCGCCGGCCAGCGCCAGGTCGCACTCCCCGGCGCGCAGCGCCTGCGCGGCCAGGTGGAGGGCCACCAGCGACGACGAGCACGCCGTGTCGACGGTGACCGCCGGCCCCTCCAGCCCGAGGGTGTAGGCGACCCGCCCGGAGACCACGCTCCCGGCGGTGCCGGCGGCCAACAGGCCCTCGACCTCCGGCGGTGCCTGGCCCGCGGGCGGCGCGTAGTCCTGGTACATGGCGCCGGCGAAGACACCGGTGCGGCTGCCGCGCAGGCCGCTCGGGTCGATCCCGGCGTGCTCCAGCGCCTCCCACGAGGTCTCCAGGAGCAGGCGGTGCTGCGGGTCCACGGCCTGCGCCTCGCGCGGCGAGATGCCGAAGAACCCGGCGTCGAACTCGCCGGCCCGGTAGAGGAAGCCGCCGTTGCGGGTGTAGGTGCTGCCGGTGCGGTCCGGGTCCGGGTGGTGGATGCGGTCGGTGTCCCAGCCGCGGTCCGCGGGGAACTCGCCGATGGCGTCCCGGCCGTCGCGCACCAGCTCCCACAGCTCGTCCGGTGAGCCGACGTCGCCGGGGTACCGGCACGCCATGCCCACGATCGCGATGGGTTCCCTGGCCTGCTCCTCCAGCTCGCGCAGCCGGCCCTGGGCCTGCCTGGTGTCGGAGATCGCCTTCTTCAGGTACTCGCGGAGCTTCGCCTCGGTGGACTTCGCCTCGGTGGACATCGCCTCACTCCTTCCCGGTGGCGTCGACGAGGCGGAACAGCTCGTCATCGCTCGCACTGTCCAAATCGGGTTCGTCCGCCGCCGCGTCGACCTCGCGCCAGCGCTGGAGGACCTGCTCCAACCGCTCGGTGACCCGGCCCCGGGCGTCGGCGTCCAGCGCCACGTCCGCCAGCAGCACGTCCACCTCGTCGATCTTCGACCGGACCACGTCCGCGACCTCCGGGGCGAGCTGCGCGCGCAGGTGCTTCGCCAGCGCGGCGGGCGTGGGGTGGTCGAACACCAGGCTCGCGGGCAGCCGCAGGCCGGTGCCGGCCGCGAGCAGGTTGCGCAGCTCGACGGCGGTCAACGAGTCGAAGCCCAGGTCCAGGAAGGCCTGGTCCCGGTCGATCGCCGCGGGGTCGCGGTGGCCCAGCACCCGGGAGATCCCGGTGCGCACCACCTCCAGCAGCAGTTGGTCCTGCTCCCGCTCGCCCAGCCCGCGCACGCGGTCGGCCAGGTCGGCCACCGGTTCGGCGGCGGCCCGGCGCGGCGCGGTGGGGACCAGCCCGCGCAGCAGGGCGGGCACCTCCCCGGAGCGCGACGCGGCCCGGTCCACCGGGGCCAGGACGACCACCGGGTCCGGACCGGCCAGCGCCAGGTCGAACAGCGCGGCGCCCTCCGGGTCGGTGATGGGCAGCAGCCCGCCCCGGCGCAGCCGGTCGCGGTCGCCGCCCGACAGCCGGTCCGCCATGCCGCCGCCCGACCACGGCCCCCACACCAGCGACCGGGCGGGCAGCCCGAGGCGCGCGCGGTGGGTGGCCAGCGCGTCGAGCGCCGCGTTCGCCGCGGCGTAGTTGGCCTGGCCGGGGCCGCCCAGCAGACCCGCCACGGAGGAGAACAGCACGAACGCCTCGACCGGCCCGGCCAGCTCGTGCAGGTGCCAGGCCGCGTCCACCTTGGCCCGCAGCACGTTGTCGAACCGCTCCTCGGTGAGCGCGGTCAGCACGCCGTCGTCGAGCACCCCGGCCGCGTGCACCACGGCCGTGACCGGGTGCTCGCCCAGCAGGTCGGCCACGGCCGCGCGGTCGGACACGTCGCAGGCGACCGCCGTGACCTCGGCACCCCGGTCGGTCAGCTCCCCGACCAGCTCGGCGGGCACGCCGCGCCGACCGACCAGGACCAGTCGCCGCACGCCGTGGGCGAGCACCAGGTGCCGCGCGATCACCGAGCCGAGCGCGCCGCCCGCCCCGGTGACCAGCACCCGGCTGCCCGGCGTCCACGGGGAGCCGTCCGCCGCGACCGGCACGGCGGTCAGCCGGGGCGTGCTCGCCCGGCCCGCCCGCACGGCGACCTGCGGCTCCCCGGTGGCGGCGAGCGCGGCCAGGTCGGGTTCGGCGCCCGGTTCGGCGTCGACGAGCACGATCCGGCCGGGGTGCTCGGCCTGCGCGGACCGCACCAGCCCCCAGACCGCGGCACCGGCCGGGTCCGGTGTCTCCCGGTCGTCCACCGCCACCGCCGAGGTGGTGCGCACCACGATCGTCCCCTCGGAGCGGGTCAGCTCGTCCCGCAGCCCGAGCAGCACGGCGTTCAGCGCCTGCCGGATGTCCGAGAGGGGTTCGGCGGCCGGTTCCGGCAGCTCGACCACCCGGACGTCGGTCCGCCCGGCGTCCCGGTCCGCCAGGGGGTGCCAGGCGAGCACGTGCACCGCGTGGCCGGTCCGGGGCCGGGTGGCCAACTGGTCCGCGCTGACGGGCCGGGTGGTCAACCGGTCGACGGTCAGCACGGGCAGCCCGGCGGCGTCCACCGCGTGCAGGGTCAGCGAGTCCTCGCCGTGCCTGGTCAGCCGAACCCGCAGCAGCCGCGCGCCGGTGGCGTGCAGGTGGACGCCGGTCCAGCCGAACGGCAGGCGCAACCGGCCGTCGGCGTGCGCCGCCGGGTGCAGCGCCGCGTCCAGCAGGGCCGGGTGCAGGCCGTAGCCGTCCTGGTCCAGGGCCACCTCGGCGTACAGGTCCGCCCCGTGCCGCCAGGCGGCGCGCAGCCCCCGGAAGGTGGGCCCGTAGTCCAGGCCGCGGTCGGCCAGGTCCTCGTACAGCTCGGCCACCCCGACCGGCGTCGCACCGGCGGGCGGCCACTGGCCGATCGGCGTCGGCGTCGGGACCGGCGCGTCCACCAGGGTCGCGGTGGCGTGCGGGACCCAGTCCGCGTGCGGGTCGTCCGGCCGGGAGTGCACCCGGACCCGCGTCCGGTCGTCCGCCGAGGACACCGTCAGCTGCACCTGGCGCGGTCCGTCCAGCTCCAACGGGGTCTCGACGAGCAGTTCCTCGATGGTGGTCGCGCCGGTCCGCGCCGCCGCGTGCAGGGTCAGCTCCACCAGCGCCGCGCCGGGCAGGACCACCCGGCCGAGGACGCGGTGCTCGGCGAGCCAGCCCGGCTCGTCCGGCGTCAACCGCCCGGTGAACACCAGCGCGCCGTCCTCCGCCAGCGGCACGGCCGCGCCCAGCAGCGGGTGGTCGGCGGACTGCTGGCCGACCGCGGCCGGGACGCCGGTGACCGGCGGGCTGTCCAGCCAGTAGCGCTCGTGCTGGAACGGGTAGGTCGGCAGGTCCGCGACCCTGGCCCCGGCGAACACCGCGGCCCAGTCCGGTTCGTGCCCCGCCGAGCGCAGCGCGCCGAGCGCGGTCGTCGCGCTGCGCTCCTCGTCCTGCCCGGCGCGCAGCGCGTGCGCCACGACGCGGTCGTCCAGCACCCGCTGGGCCTGCGCCGCCAGCACGCCGTCCGGCCCCAGCTCCAGGTAGGTCGACACGGACCGGCCGTCCACCGCCGTCAGCGCGGTGTGGAAGCGGACCGGGTCGGTGACGTGCCGGAGCCAGTACCCAGGGTCGGCCATGTCGCCGTCGACCGGCTGCCCGGTCACCGTGGACAGGATCGGGATGGCCGGTTCGCCGAAGGACAGCTCACCGAGCACCTCGCGGAACCTGTCCAGCACCGGCGTCATCAGCGGCGAGTGGAACGCGTGGCTCACCCGCAGCGCCTTGGTCCGACGTCCCTGGGCGGTGAACCGGGCCGCCACCGCCTCGACGGCCTCCCGGTTCCCGGACACCACCACCGCGTCCGGGCCGTTGACGGCCGCGAGGCCCACCTCGTCGTCCAGCAGGGGCAACACTTCATCCTCGGTGGCCTGCACGGCGATCATCGCGCCACCCTCCGGCAGGGCCGCCATCAACCTGCCCCGTACCGCCACCAACCGCGCCGCGTCCTTGAGGGAGAAGACCCCGGCGACGTGCGCCGCCGCGATCTCCCCCACCGAATGACCCACCAACCAGTCCGGCTTGATCCCCCACGACTCGTAGAGCCGGAACAACGCCGTCTGCACCACGAACAACCCGGCCTGCGCGTAATCCGTGCGGTCCAACAACTCCGGGTGCTCGGCCAGCACGGTGCGCACGGGCAGCGGTACCCAGTCCGCCAGTTCGGCGTCCACGGCGTCCAGCGCCGCGTCCCACGCTTCGGCGAACGCCGGATATGCCGCGTAGAGCCCCTGCCCCATCCCGACCCGCTGACCACCCTGACCCGAGAACAGGTAGGCCAGACCACCGGGGCGCGCGGTCACACTCTCACCGCTCTCGGCGAACTCCTCCAGCCCCGCCAGCAACTCCTCCCGATCCGCACCGACCACAGCGGCCCGCAACGGGAACGCCGTGCGCGTCGTGGCCAGGGAGAAACCGACATCCACCGGCGGCACGTCCGGGCGCTCACGCAGGAACGCGGCGATCCGCTCCGCCTGCGCCCGCAACGCCGGCACCGTCCGCGCGGACAGCACCAACGGCACGGTCGCGGTCGGTGGGGTGGTCCGCTCCTCGGCCGCCTCCTCCGCCTGCTCCACGATCACGTGGGCGTTGGTGCCGCTGATCCCGAACGACGACACCCCCGCCCGACGAGGACGACCCACCTCCGGCCACGGCCGCGCCTCCGACAACAACCGCACCGCACCCGACTCCCAATCCACCTCCGAACTCGGCCGATCCACGTGCAACGTCCTCGGCAACACACCGTGCCGCATCGCCTGCACCACCTTGATCACACCCGCCACACCCGCAGCGGCCTGCGTATGACCGA
This sequence comes from Saccharothrix sp. DSM 118769, assembly GCF_052936295.1. NCBI lineage: Bacteria > Bacillati > Actinomycetota > Actinomycetes > Pseudonocardiales > Pseudonocardiaceae > Saccharothrix > Saccharothrix sp. DSM 118769. Next base: position 6,505,442 of record NZ_CP193627.1, read on the forward strand.
AATTCGACTTCACCGACCCCAACCACAACGGACCACCGGAACGCCGCCCATAAGTCGCCAACAACGCCTGCGCCTCAATCGGATCACCCAACGTCGTACCCGTCCCGTGACCCTCCACCACGTCCACATCGGACGGACCGAGCCCGGCGGCGGCCAACGCCGCCCGGATCACCCGCTCCTGCGACGGACCGTTCGGCGCGGTCATCCCGTTGCTCGCACCGTCCTGGTTCACCGCGCTGCCCCGGATCACCGCCAGTACCCGACGCCCGTTGCGCCGCGCGTCGGACAGCCGCTCCAGCAGGAGCAGCCCGACGCCCTCGGACAGGCCGGTGCCGTCGGCGGCGTCGGCGAACGACTTGGAGCGCCCGTCCGCCGCCAGGTTGCCCTGCCTGCCGAACTCCGCGAACGTCTCCGGGGTGGCCATCACCGTGACGCCGCCGGCCAGCGCGAGGGAGCACTCCCCGCTCCGCAGCGCCTGCGCCGCCAGGTGCATCGCCACCAACGACGACGAGCACGCGGTGTCGATGCTCATCGCCGGTCCCTCCAGGCCGAGCACGTAGGACAGGCGGCCGGACAGCACGCCGCCCGCGTTGGCCGCGCCGAGCACGTCCTCGTAGCCGCCGGCGGTACCGGTGAACCGGGCGCTGTAGTCCCGGTACATGGAGCCGGCGAACACGCCGGTGGCGGTGCCGCGCAGGGACGCCGGGTCGATGCCCGCGCGTTCCACGGCCTCCCACGCGGTCTCCAGCAGCAGCCGCTGCTGCGGGTCGATGGCCACGGCCTCGCGGGGCGAGATGCCGAAGAACGCGGGGTCGAAGTCGGCCGCGCCGGCGAGGAAGCCGCCGCGCCCGGTGGGGACGGTGTCCAGGGTCGGCCAGTTCCGGTCCGCCGGGAACGCCGACAGCCCTTCCCGCCCGGCCGCGAGCAGCTCCCACAGCTGCTCGGGGTCGTGCACGTCGCCGGGGAACCGGCAGGCCATGCCGATGATGGCGACGGGTTCGTCGGCGGCGGACCCGGCGGTGGGCCCGGCGGTCGGCGCGGTCGGCGCGGCTGGCGCGACGCCCAGGGTGGCGAGCAGGAACCCGGCCAGCGCCGCGGGGGTGGGGTGGTCGAACACCAGCGTGGCGGGCAGTCGTGCGTCGATCGCCCTGGACAGCCGGTTGCGCAGCTCGACCGAGGTCAGCGAGTCGAACCCGAGGTCGCGGAACGCCTGGTCGGCGGGCACGGCGGCCGGGTCGGCGTGGCCGAGGATGTTCGCCACGTGGCCGCGCACCACGTCGAGCAGCGCGGCGTGCCGCCGCGGTTCGGTGAGCGCGCGCAGCCGGTCGGCCAGGTCGGTGGCGTCGCCGGGGACGGCCCGGCGACGGGCGGGCGGCACGAGGCCCCGCAGCAGCACCGGCACCTCCTCGGCGGTGCGCAGCGCGGCCAGGTCCAGCGGCGTGACGGCCAGCACCGGCCGGTCGGCGGCCACGGCGGCGTCGAAGGCCGCCAGGCCGGCCCCGGTGTCGAGCGCGGCGAGGCCGTCGCGGGCCAGCCGGGCGTGGTCGGTGCCGTCGAGGTGGCCGGTCATCCCGCTGGCCTGCGCCCACAGCCCCCAGGCGAGCGAGGTCGCGGGCAGCCCGAGGTCGCGGCGGTGGCGGGCCAGGGCGTCGAGCGCCGTGTTGGCCGCCGCGTAGTTGGCCTGGCCGGCGCTGCCGATCAGGCCGGCCAGCGAGGAGTAGAGCACGAAGGCGTCCAGGTCGCCGGTCAGGTCGTGCAGGTGCCAGGCGGCGTCCACCTTGGCCCGCAGCACCCGGTCGACCTGCTCGTGGGTCAGCTCGGTGAAGGTCGCGTCGTCGAGCACCCCGGCGGTGTGGACCACGGCGGTCGGCGGCCGGTCGAGGTCGGCCAGCAGCGCCCGCACGGCCTCGCGGTCCGCCACGTCGCAGGCCGCCACGCGCACCGCCGCGCCCAGCCCGGTCAGCTCGTCGGCCAGTTCCCGGGCGCCAGGGGCGTCCGGGCCGCGCCGGCCGGCCAGCACCAGGTGCCGGACGCCGTGCTCGCGGACCAGGTGCCGGGCCAGGGCCGCGCCGAGCACGCCGGTGCCCCCGGTGATCAGCACGACGCCGTCCGGCCGCCACCCGGCAGCGGGGGCGGCGGGTGCGGTGAGCCGGGCCAGTCGGGGCACCAGCGCGGTGGCCGCGTCGGCGTCCCGGACGGCGAGCTGCGGCTCCCCGGTCGCGGCCACCCGCGCGAGGTCGGTCCCGGTGGGCGCGTCCACCAGCACGATCCGCCCGGGGTTCTCCGACTGGGCGGAGCGGAGCAGCCCCCAGACCGCGGCGGCGGCCGGGTCCACCCGGTCCCCCGGTGCGGCGGCCACCGCGTGCCGCGTGGTCACCACGAGGGTGGAGTCGGCGAACCGGTCCTCGGCGAGGAACCGCCGGACCGCGTCGAGGGCCTGCCCGACGACCTGCCGCACGGCCGTCGCGGGGTCGGCGTCGGCGGCGGGCGCGTCCCAGCGGACCAGCGGGCCGGGCCGGTCGTCGTCCAGCGCGGACACGACGGCCGCGGTGCTCCCCGGCACGGCCACCGGCCGCCAGGTCTCCTCCAGCAGCAGGTCGCCGCCGGGCACGCGGGTGGTGAACGGCTCGGCGGGCCGGGTGGTGAGCGAGTCCGCGGTGAACACCGGCTGCCCCGCCGGGTCGGTGGCGCGCACCGCGACCGCGCCCTCCCCGGCCGGGGTGAGCCGGACCCTCAGCCGGGTCGCCCCGACCGCGTGCAGCCGCACGCCGTGCCAGCTGAACGGCAACCGGACGCCGTCGGTGAAGTCCTCGTGCGCGAACAGGTGCAGCGCGGCGTCGAGCAGCGCCGGGTGGATGCCGAAGCCCTCGTCCGGCTCGGCGGGCAGCTCCACCTCCGCGCACAGCTCGTCGCCGAGGCGCCAGGCGGCGGTGAGGCCCTGGAAGGCGGGCCCGTACCGCAGGCCGCGACCGGCCAGCTCGGCGTAGGCGCCGGTGACGTCCACGGGCCGCGCGTCGGCCGGTGGCCACTGGTCGGTGTCGGCGGGTTCCGGGCGCTGCCCGCCGCTCAGCACGCCGACGGCGTGCAGCACCCACGGCTCGTCCTCGGCGCGGGAGTGGACGGTCACCGTCGCCCGGCCGTCCCCGTCGCGGTGCGCGTCGACCTGGAGCCGGCGCGGCTCGGTCAGGTCCAGGGGCGCTTCGACGACCAGCTCGTCCACGGTCGGCAGGCCGAGGTGGTCCCCGGCGTGCACGGCCAGTTCGACGAGGGCCGCGCCCGGCAGGACGACGGTGTCGCCCACCGCGTGGTCGGCGAGCCACGGGTGGGTCGCCAGGCCGACCCGACCGGTCAGCAGCACGCCGTCGCCGGTCGCCGCGGGGAGCGCGGCGGTGAGCAGCGGGTGGCCGGTGGCGTCGAGGCCCAGGCCGGCGGGGTCGCCGCCGGCCTGGTCGGTGTCGAGCCAGAACCGGCGGCGCTGGAACGCGTAGCCGGGCAGCGGCACGCGGGCGGCGTCCGGCCCGAGCACGGCGGTCCAGTCGACGGCCACGCCCCGGCTGTGCGCCCGGCCGACGGCGGTGAGCCACTGGCGCTGGTCGCCGTGGTCGCGGCGCAGGGTGCCCAGCGCGGCCACCGGGGCGTCCGCCAGGGTGTCCTCGATGGCGGCCACCAGCACCGGGTGCGTGCTCACCTCGATGAACACGGCCGACCTGAGGTCGTCCACGACGGCTCGCGCGGTGTCGGCGAACAGCACGGGCCGCCGCAGGTTGCGGTACCAGTACCCGGCGTCCAGCCCGGCGGTGTCGACCGGTCCGCCGGTGACCGTGGAGTAGAACGGGACCCCGGCGGACACCGGCGCGACGCCGGACAGCCCGGTGTGCAGCGGGTCGGCGATCCGCTCGACCTGCGCGCTGTGCGAGGCGTAGTCCACGGGCAGCAACCGGTGCCGGACGCCGTCGCGCTCGCACCGGGCGGCCACCTCGGCGAGCACGTCGGGCGCGCCGGCCACGACCACGGAGGCGGGTCCGTTGACCACCGCGACGTCGGCGCCCGCGGCCAGTTCGGCGGCCCGCTCGGCGGACACCGCCAGGGACAGCATGCCGCCCAGGCCGCTGAGCTCGCGGGCGATCAGGCCGCTGCGCAGCGCCACGACCCGCGCCCCGTCTGCGACGGTCAGCGCACCGGCCACCACCGCCGCCGCGATCTCGCCCTGCGAATGACCCACCACCGCCGACGGCTCCACACCCACCGAACGCCACAACGCCGCCAACGCCACCATCACCGCGAACGACACCGGCTGCACCACATCCACCCGGTCCAACCCCGGCGCACCCGGCACACACCGCACCACATCCACCACAGACCAACCCACGAAGGACGACAACGCCGCATCACACTCGACCAACGCGTCCCGGAACACCGGCAACCCCAACAACCCCGCCGCCATCCCCACCCACTGCGCCCCCTGACCCGGGAACACGAACACCACGCGACCGGGCCGGACCCGGTGCACGTCGGCGCGCCCGTCGGCCACGGCGGCCAGCTCGGCCGGCAGGGTGTCCCGGTCGCCGGCCACCGCGGCCCGGTGGTCGAACCGGTCCCGGCCGGTGACCAGCGAGAAGGCCACGTCCGCCGGGTGCGGGTCCGGGAACCGGGCGACGTGCTCGGCCAGCCTCGCGGCCTGCGCCCGCACCGCCTCCTCGCTGTGCCCGGACAGCACCCACGGCACGACGGCCGGCAGGTCGCGGGGCCCGGCCGGCTCGGGCTCCGGGGCCTGCTCCAGGATGACGTGCGCGTTGGTGCCGCTGATGCCGAACGACGACACCCCGGCCCGACGCGGCCGACCGACCTCCGGCCACGGCCTCGACTCGGTCAGCAGCTCCACGCCGCCCGCCGACCAGTCCACCTCGGGCGTCGGCTCGTCCACGTGGATGGTCCTGGGCAGGACGCCGTGGCGCATCGCCTGCACCACCTTGATCACGCCGCCGACGCCGGCCGCCGCCTGCGTGTGGCCGATGTTCGACTTCACCGACCCCAACCACAGCGGGCGGTCGGCGGGCCGACCGCGACCGTAGGTCGCCAACAACGCCTGCGCCTCGATCGGATCACCCAACGGCGTACCCGTACCGTGCGCCTCCACCACGTCCACATCGGACACCGACAACCCCGCCGACGCCAACGCACCCAGGATCACCCGCTGCTGCGACGGCCCGTTGGGGGCGCTGAGCTGGCTGCTCTTGCCGTCCTGGTTGACCGCGCTGCCCCGGATGAGGGCCAGCACCGGGTAGCCGAGCCGCCGCGCGTCGGACAGCCGGGCGAGGACGAGCGTGCCGACGCCCTCCGACCAGCTCGTGCCGTCGGCGGCCTTGGCGAAGGACTTGCACCGGCCGTCCGGCGCCAGGCCCCGCTGCCTGCTGAAGTCGATGAAGAAACCCGGGGTGGACAGCACCGCGACGCCGCCGGCGAGCGCCAGCCCGCACTCCCGGCCGCGCAGCGCCTGCACCGCCAGGTGCATCGCCACCAGCGAGGACGAGCACGCCGTGTCGACGGTGACCGCCGGTCCCTCCAGGCCGAGGGTGTAGGAGATGCGGCCGGAGGCGACGCTGAGCTGGTTGCCGGTGACCAGGTAGCCGTCGGCGGCGGCGACCGTCGGGTTCAGCAGGCTGGGGCCGTACTCCTGCGCCATGACGCCGACGAACACGCCGGTGTCGCTGCCGCGCAGCGTGCCGGGCGCGATGCCGGCGTCCTCCAGCGCCGAGTACGCGGACTCCAGCAGCAGCCGCTGCTGCGGGTCCATGGCCTGCGCCTCGCGCGGCGAGATGCCGAAGAACTCGGCGTCGAACTCGTCGGCGTCGTGCAGGAAACCGCTCTCCCGCAGGTAGGAGGTGCCCGGCCGGTCCGGGTCCGCGTCGTAGAGGGCGTCGAGGTCCCAGCCCCGGTTGGTGGGGAAGTCGGTGACCGCGTCCCGCCCTTCGGCGACCAGCTCCCAGAGGTCGTCCGGGTCGCGCACGTCGCCGGGGTAGCGGCAGCTCATGCCGACGACGGCGATGGGCTCACCGGCCGCGTCGTCCAGCTCGCGGATGCGGCTGCGCGCCTGCTTGAGCTGCACGGTGACCTTGTTGAGGTAGTCGCGCAGCTTCTCGGCTTCCGCCACGGTGGTACACCTTCCTCGTGCTCGTGCGGGCTGGGTGCTCGTGCGGCCGGGTTGCTCGTGCGGGCCGGGTGCTCGTGCGGGCCGGGCGGGGCCCGGTGCGGTCAGGCCGTCGCCGCCGTGCCGACGGGCCGGGGGTCGCCCGTGTCCAGGACCTCGGCCAGGTGCAGGGCGGCGTGCAGGTGCAGGCGGTTGTCGCCCAGCGGGCTGCCGCGCAGCCGCTCGGCCTTCTTCACCCGGTACAGCACGGTGTTCTTCGCGACGTGCAGGCGCCGGGCGGCGACCGCGGGGCTGCGGTCCTCGTCGAGGTAGCTCTTGAGCGTCGCCCGGAGCACCCGCGCGGACGGGGTGTCCGCGCCCAGCGGCCCGAGCTGCCGCGCCACGAAGGCCGCCGCCGCGGTCTCGTCGGCCGCCAGGAGCGCGACGAACTCCAGGTCGCGGTACTCGTGCACCGCGGACGCGCCGGAGCGCGCCCCGATCCGGGCGGCGGTCACGGCCTGGAGGTGCGAGGCGCGCAACCCGGCGAGCCCGGCGGCCGGCAGCCCGACCGCCGCGCGCACGTCCTCGGGCAGCGGCACGTCGGCCAGCCCCGTGCCCGTCGCCGGTTGCGCGCCCCACGCCCACAGCCCCGCGGCACCGGCCGGGATGAGCAGCGTCGCCGCGCACCCCGCGCGGCCGAGGAGGCGCAGCGCGGCCAGCTCCAGGTCGGCGTCGCGCCGGTCGGCGCGCTCGGACCACACCAGCACGGCGAGGTGCTGCCGGGTCACGTCGTAGCCGAGCCGGCGGGTGGCCCGGTCCTCGGGCACCGGTTCGCCGCGCAGCACGCCGCGCACCAGCTCGCGGCGCTGTGCGACCAGCCCGCCGCGCCACCTCTCCCGCTCCCGCAGGAACCGGGTGGACACCAGCCTGCACAGGGTCTCCACCGCGTCGAACAGCGCCTCGGACAGCTCGCACATCACCGCCACCGGCTGGTGCTCCTCGTCCAGCCGGCCGCACCTGCCCATCAGGTCCCGGGTGATCCGGGCGTGCGCCATGCGGACGAGGGCCAGCGAGCCGTCCAGCTCGAAGCCGCGCTCCACGTGGGTGCGCACCGCCGCCTCGACGCCCTCGGTGAGCGGCGCGGGCAGCCGCCGCGCCCCGCTCAGCCGCAGCGCGCACCACAGCGCGATGATCTCCAGGAACGCGTGGTCCTCCCGGGTGAGGCGGGTGTCGCCGCACTCGGCCAGCTCGCGGGTGATGGCCGTCCGCAGGCCGAGCGCGGTGGACACGGCCCAGCCGACCCCGTCCCGCCCGCAGTGGGTGGCCGCCTCCTCGATCACCTCGGAGCGGCAGGCGGTCTGGCCCGCCGCCCCGGGCGCCGCGGACAGCAGCAGCCTCGCGGTGTTCGTCATCCCACTCCCTAGAAGGCGCGTTCGGCGACGAACGCGGTGAGCCCCTGGTCGTCGCCGGCGCGCAGCAGCGCGCACAGCGCGCGCAGGCCGGCGGCCAGCCGGTCGATCTCCTCGTCGGTGACGTGCACCGAGGGCTGCAACCGCAGCGTGTTCGGCGCGCTGCCGGTGGGGAACAGCCGGACGCGGTGCTCGTGCAGCAGGTAGCCGCTGGCCAGGAAGCCGAACTGGCCCGCGGCCTGGAGCTGCGCGGCGAGGGCGGAGCCCGAGGTGGACAGGTCGCCGAACTCGACGCCCTGGAGCAGGCCGGGGCCGCGGACGTCGACGAGGATCTCGGGGTAGTCCGCCCGCACCGACCGCAACGCCCCGGCCAGCCGCGCGCCGCGCTCGCGCACCCGGCGGTAGAGCGCCCCGCCGTCGGCCTCCAGCAGCTCCAGCACGGCGGCGGCCACCGAGGTGGACAGGCCGTCCTTGGCGAAGGTCGAGCTGTGCACCATCTCGAACTCGGGCCGGTACCGGGAGGCCCGCACGAGGGTCACCGAGAGCTTGGCGAGCCCGCCGCCCAGGCTCTTGGACAGCACGTAGTAGTCGCCGAGCAGCTCCTGCTGGGCGGAGGCGAAGAAGGTGCCGCTGCGGCCCATGCCGCTCTGCACCTCGTCCACGACGACCGGGCAGCCGAACTCGGCGGCCAGCGCCTGCACCTGCTTGGCGAACTCGGTGGTGAGCGGCACGATGCCGCCCTCGCCCTGCACCGGTTCCAGCAGCAGCGCGCAGAAGACCGGGGCGTCGCGCCGCACGACCTCGACCCGCGCGCCGGTGGTCCGCAGGTCGTACGCGACGACGCGGGCGTCCTCGAACACCGCCCGCAGCGCCTCCGGGTCGTTGGCCGGGGCGAAGGTCGCCTGCGCGGCCAGCGAGGAGAACGGCAGCCGGTAGTCCCCGTTGTGGGTGAGCTGGCTGGTGCCCACCAGCTTGCCGTGGAACCCGCCGCTCAGCGCGAGGAGCCGGGGCGGGGTGGCGAGAGCGGCCTCGTTGCGCTCGCGGACCGCCGCCACCACCTCGTCGAGCCCGGTCCCGGCGGGCAGCCCCAGCGCGGAGGCGTCGACCTCCGCCGGCGCGGCGGCCAGCGCGGCGGCGACGTGCTCCTCGACCTCGGCGCGCAGCGCGCCCTCCCGCATCCGGCGGTCCAGCTCGGCGTGCTTCACCGCGACCTCGACGCCCTCGGCGCCGCTGTTGGCGAAGACCCCGAAGTACGGCTCGTCGGTGTCGAACTCCCGGTGCAGGACGCGGTTCAGCGCGTGCACGACCTCGTTCGCCCGGGGGCGCAGCGACAGCGGCGTCAGCACGGGGGCGTCACGGCGGAGCAGGTCCGTGAGGTGGGCGACCAGGACCGGGTGGTTGTGGCCCAGCAGCAGCGCCCCGTACCCGCCGAGGAAGTCCGCCACCGGCACCTCGGTCCCGTCCACCCCCTTCGCGAACAGCGTGTTGCCGGTGGCCCGCACGTATTCCACGTCCAGGCCGACTTCGCCCGTCGCCTGGTGCAGGGCGCCGTCGACCAGTTCGTTGACTTGGGACGTCATGGCCCTCTCTTTCCCCTCGGCCTGAGTTCATTCTTTCCGACCGGCTTAACTGCTCACTAATCCACCGCTAACGCCTGCGGGGCGTTAGCGGTGGATTAGCGGGCGGTTATCGCCGGAACCGGTCCGGACTTTAACCTTGCCCCAGCGGGACACATTCCCGACACAGAGGAGCGGGAAATGTTCAGAGAGGATCTGTGGATGTTCGCCGAAATCCAGAAGAAGTACACGGAAGCGTTCAACGCGGGGGACGTCGACGGGGTGCTGGCCACCTTCGTCGACGACGGGGCCACCGTGGTCGAGCCGGGCCTGGCCCTGCCCAAGAGCGGTGACCTTCGCGAGGCGCTGGCCGGGTACTTCGCCGAGTCCAAGCCGCAGGTCCACTTCGAGTTCGTGCACACCTACCTGGCCGGCGACGTGGCCCTGGCGGTCACCGAGTGGTCGCTGGACGAGCTCGGCCCGGACGGCGCCCGCCACACGCAGAGCGGGCGGGCCACCGACGTGCTGGTGCGCGACCCGGAGGGCGGGTGGAAGTTCGCCATCGACAACCGCTTCGGCTCCCGCTGACCCCCGACCGCTGACCCCCTACGCCACGCGGCTCGCCCACCGGTCCCGGTGGGCGAGCCGCGTCGTGCGGGTCGGGTCAGTGGATGACCGAGACCGGCTGTTCGGTGCCCAGCAGCGCCCGGCTGTAGTCCTCCATGGCGATCAGCCTGCTGAGGTGGATGTGGTGGCTGCCCACCTCGAAGTCCCGCCAGTAGCGCTGCAACGGGTTAGACTCGGCGAAACCGCTGGTCCCGCCCAGGTCGAGGATCTTCATCATGGCCTGGCGGGCGGCGTCCAGCGCGGAGGCTCCGTGCCTGCGCGCGCGGGTGCGCTCCTCCCGCGACATGGAGCCCGCCGCCCGGGCCGAGTCGTACATGTCCGAGGCGGTCATCACGTGCTGGTAGGCGGTGTCCACCAGGTGCGTGGCCTCGCCGAGCCACTGGCGCACGACCGGCGACTCCAGCGCGGAGCCGTAGGTGGTGTCCATGAGCGGCCTGCCCTTGTCCAGCATCGCCCGCACGACGTCCAGCGCGCCGTGCGCGGTGCCGACCAGCGAGGCGATGGTGCGGTGCGCCACCGCCGCGAAGCTCTCCAGGCTGGGGAAGTTCGTCAGGCCCAGCTCGGGGTCGAGGGTGTGCTTGATGACCCGGCTGTCCGGCACGAACAGGGCGTCGTACTCGACGGTGTGGCTGCCGGTGGCCCGCATGCCCGCGACGTGCCAGGTGCGGTCGATGCGGGCGTCCCGGGGCGGGGCGGCCAGGGAGATCAGCTCACCGGTGGGCTCGCCGTCGGCGACGACCGGCACGACCGCCAGGATCATCCAGTCGCCGATCTCGCAGCCGGAGATCGTCGGGAACCGGCCGGAGACCCGGTAGCCGCCGTCGGCGCGCGTCGCGGTGGCGGAGTGGTGCCCGCCGTTGGCGCACACGAAGACGTCCGGCGAGGGGCCGAACATCTCCTTCGCGCCCTCCTTGGAGATCAGCGAGGCCAGCGTCTCGGCCGCGACGCCGATGCTGACCAGCCAGCCCGCCGAGGCGTCGCCGCGGCCGACCGCGGCGATGACGGCGGACTGGCCCCGGACGTCCAGCCCGTCGCCGCCCAGCCACTGGGGCACGCTCATCCGGAAGAACCCGGCGTCGCGCAGCGCGTCCACGCACTCCGCCGCCAGGCCGCGCTCCTCCTCACCGCGGGCCGCGTTGGCGCGCAGCAGCGGGATCAACCCGTGCGCCTTGTCGACCAGCTTCCGGACGTCCGGCGCATATCCCATATCGAGGTCCGTGGACACGCAGTTCACCTTTCGATCGATGTTGTTCCCCGGATTTCCGGCAGACCGGTGCTCAGTCGAAGCTGGTCGGGACCAGTTCCATCGCGGCGAGGCTCTCGATGAAGAAGAACACCGCGCGGAAGAAGATCAGGACATTGCCGTGGGTCAGCCGCAACTGCTTGTCCACCACCATCCGCTGGTGGTTCAGCTGCCCGGCGTGGAAACGCCGCCAGGTGTCCTTGGTGCCGACGATGACGAAATCGGCCGACACCGGTTCACCCGGCGCGACGACCTCGGCCTTGGCGCACTTCCCCTCCTGCCACGTCAGGTGGAGGTAGGTGGTGCGGCCGTCGCGCTCCTCCACGCCGAGCGCCCAGGTGTGGGAGTACGCCCCGCGGGTGGCGGCGATCCACTCCCAGTAGCTCGCCTGCTTGCGGGCCAGGGTCTCCTCGCTCGGCCCGCGGTCGAGCCGCTCGCGGACGGCCTCGGCCCACTCGTCGCCGAGGAATCGGTAGGTCTGCGCGGTCGCGGTCATCGGTCAGCCCCCCGCGATCTCGGGCTGGATGTTGTTGACCATCTCCTGGATGTCCGGCGGCAACGAGATGCCGACGTCGGACACCTTGTTGTTGACCTGTCGGATCATGAAGTGGACGACCTCCTCCTCCGAGAACCCCAGCGGCTGCAGCGGGGCCGGGACGCTGGCGCCGCCGTTCATCGCCAGCTCGGTGCGCAGCGTCTCGTGGATCTCGTGCAGCAGCCGCGGGTCCTGCTGCACCGAGTCGCGCAGGAAGCGCATGCCGAACTGGACGTGCCTGGCCTCGTCCCGGCAGGAGGCGATGAACCCGGTGTAGTAGCCGGGCAGGTAACCCTTGTTGCGGCAGTAGGTGAGGGTCAGCTTCATGATGGTCAGGGCGAGCACGCCCTCGATCCACAGGAAGTAGGACGTGGCGAACCGCACCCGCTTGGCCGGGCTCTCCGGGTCGCGGCGCAGGTCGTCGGACAGGTAGGACAGCAGGCCGAAGGCGCCCACGAACGTCTCGGGCACGTGCGGGAAGGAGGCGGTGAGCATCTCCTCGACGGAGTCGCCGGGCAGGCCGACGACCTCGCGGTAGAACCGGTCGAAGAACAGCGTGTGCCGGGCCTCGTCCTCCAGCTGGGTGGCGAGGTACATCTTGGCCTCTTCGCTGCCCGTGAGCATGAAGATCGGCAGCTCGACCTCGACCTGGCGCTCGGCGTGGTGGAACGCGGCGGCGATCTCGGTGAACGCCTTGCGCTCCATGTCGCTCATCTTGGTCCGCCAGTCGATCGCGTCCTGGGTGAAGTCCAGGTCGTAGGCGTTCCACCGGTGCGTGAAGTAGCGCTTGTAGAGGTCGATGTTCTCCGGCAGCTTCTTCAGGTCCTTGTGGACGTAGGCGATCATGTCGTCGATGTTGACGTCCTTGAGCTCGTCCAGCGTCGCGTGCTCGACCGACGCGAGCACGGCCGGTGACATCCGAGTCATCCAGTGGTCTCCAGTTCTCTTCCGCCTAGGCGGGGTCACGGGTTCGGGGCGGCGTCAGCCGCGCCCGCGGACGCCGGGGACCGGGTCCCCGGCGGACACGGGCGCGAGGTCGTGGTTGAGGATCGCGTGCTCCAGCTCCCGCAGCGGCGGGCTCGGCTCCAGGCCGAGCTGGCCGATCAGCGCGGACCTGGTGGTGCGGTACAGGGTGAGCGCGTCGGCCTGCCGCCCGGTCTCGTACAGCGCCCGCATCAGCCGGCCGCAGACCTGCTCGTTGAGCGGGTCGACCTCCAGCAGGCGCTCCAGGTCGCCGATGACGTAGGCGTCGCGGCCCAGCGCGAGGTCCGCGTCGACGCGGTCGAGCAGCACCGACGCCCGCTCGTCGTGCAGGGACCGCAGCTCCGGCCAGTCGTAGCCGTGCTCGGCCAGGTCGGCGAGCGCCGTGCCGCGCCACAGCCGCGACGCGCGGCGCAGCGTGGCGGACGCCCGTTCCCACTGGCCGGCGCGCAGTTCGGCCCGGCCGCGGCCGGCCAGGTGCCGGAACGCCGCCAGGTCGAGGGCCTCCTCGTCGACGAGCAGCGCGTAGCCCGGGCCGACGCGCCGCAGCTCCGCCGGGCGGGTGCTGCGCACGGCGGCGAGGGTGCCGCGCAACCGGAAGACGGCGTTGTGCAGGACCTGCCGCCCGGTGGGCGGGACCCTCGTCGGCCAGAGCGCGTCGATCAGCCTGCTCACCGGCACCATCTCGTTGGCGTGCAACAGCAGGTACCCCAGGGTCGCGGCCTGCCGCACCCCCCTCACCCGCACCGGGCGGTCGTCGTCGCGCACCTGGAGCGGGCCCAACACGTGGAATCGCATGCTTCCCCCCAGGCGTTCTCCGTCGGCCACCGCGGTGGTGCCGTCGATGAGGACCGTATGTCCGGGGTTCGGCGGGCTTCCAGGTCGCGGCGCGCTCATGAAGCTGCACTTCCGCTTCCGGAGGCACGGCACCGGCGTCGACGGGTGGGCCGCGCGGCGCGGCTCCGGTAGACAGCGGAAGCGGGCCGGTCGAGGACCGGTCCGCCGACCCCGTCGAAGGAGATGCGCGAAGTGATCGCACCCGTCAGCCGCACCCTCGCCGTCCGCAGCCTCTCCCCCACCGAGAGCTGGTACGCCGCGCTCGGCACCTGCGTGGGCTACACCATGGAGGTCCGCGGCCCGCTGGACCTCGACGCGCTCGCCACCGCGCTGGAGTGCGTCCGGCACGCCTACCCCGTCCTGGCCGCGCGCCTGGAACAGGTCGGCGACCACCGGGTGCTGGTCGCCGCCACCGGACCGCTGCCCGGGGTCAGCGTGGTCGAGGCCGACCCGTCGGCCCCGCTGACGGGCTACGACGTGGACCCGCACGACGGCCTGTCCGCGGTCCACGTGGTGCGCGACGGCGACCGGGCGACCGTCGCGCTGATGATCCACCACGCCATCGCCGACGGGCACCACGGCGTCGCCGTGCTGGAGGACTTCTGGTCCTGCTACACGGACGTCGTGGAAGGCAGGTCCTTCCGCCTCGACGCCCGCGGCTACCCGGACGCGGTGGAGAAGATCCTGGCCGACCGGGGCGTGGGCGACTTCGAGTACCCGCCCCCGCCGGCGGGGCCGCCGACCGGGCGCGACGCCGAGGTCCTCGACCTGCCCGCTTTCACGAACGAGATCGTCGGGTGCGAGCTGGACACCGAAGCGCTGCGGCAGCTGTGCCGCCGCGAGGGCGTCACGCTCAACGCGCTCGTGTCCGCGGCGATCATCCGGGCGGAGGCCGCCGAGCGCGGGCAGCCGATCACCGCGATCCCCTACTACATCACCGTGGACATGCGGGCCAGGCTGACCCCGCCGGTGGCGGCGGCCGACGGGACGAACGTGATCAGCTTCGTCGGCTTCACCGCGACCGACGACACGGACGGCGACCTGGTCGGCCTGGCGCGCGCGGTCGGCGCGTGCCTGCCCGAGGCGCTCGACGAGGGGACGGGCATCCGCCGGACCGCGGCCGGCATCCCGGGTTTCCTCAACGACCTCGCCCGGCCGTCCGCACCCGGTAGCGTGTTGACCACCAACCTGGGCACGATCCCGGAACTGCGCTCACCGGCGGGACTGGCCCTCGACGCCTACCGCGGCGTCCTGCACACCAAGGTCCAGGACGCGAGCGTCCTGAGCCCGACCAGCTCCGGTTCGATGCACCTCTACGTCATCTACTCGTTCAACGGCAGGACCTCCGTCGAGATCATGCTCAGCGACCCGGCCCTGCGCGAGTCCGCGCTGCGGAAGCTGGCGGCCCTGCGGTCGGGGCTGGGCGACCTCCTCGGCTGACCCGCCCCACCACGTGCTCCGCACCGCCCGCCGGTGCCCCCGACAGGTCCGGGAGGACCCCCATGACCGACCAGTTGCGCGACCTCACCCCGCCGGACGCCCCGCCGGTACCCGCCGCGGTGGTCACGCCCGCCGACCGCCGGTACGCCGACCTGGTGATCGGTTCCAACGCCCGGTTCGTCGGCACGCCGCGCCAGGTGCACGTGGTCGACTCGGCCGCCCAGGTCGTGCGGTCCGTGCAGGGCGCGGTGGACGCCGGCCTGAAGGTCGTCGTCCGCAGCGGCGGGCACTGCGGGGAGGACTTCGTGCACGCGCCGTCCTCGCAGGTGATCATCGACCTGTCGGAGCTGGACGCGATCGACTACGACCCGGTGCACGGCGCGTTCCGCGTCGAGCCGGGCGCCGAGCTGGGCGAGGTCTACCGCGCGCTCTACAAGAAGTGGGGCGTCACCGTGCCCGCCGGCCTGACCCCGACCGTGGGCACCGGCGGGCACGTCAGCGGCGGCGGCTACGGCAGGCTGAGCCGGTTGCACGGCACCTCGGTCGACCACCTGCACGCGGTCGAGGTCGTGGTGGTCGACGCGGCCGGGAAGGCCCGGTCGGTGGTCGCCACGCGGCGGGCCGACGACCCGAACCGGGAGCTGTGGTGGGCCCACACCGGCGGGGGCGGCGGGAACTTCGGCGTCGTGGTCAAGTACTGGTTCCGCTCCCCCGGCGCCACCGGGACCGACCCGACCCGGCTGCTGCCCGCGCCGCCGGCGATCGTGCTGGACAGCCTGGTGCGGTGGTCGTGGGCGGACATGACCCGGGACGCCTTCCGCAGGCTGCTGCGCAACCACGGCCGCTGGCACGAGGCGAACAGCGAACCGGGTTCGCCGTGGGCGAGCCTCTACAGCCTGTTCACCGTGATGCGCCGGCAGTCGGGCGTCCTCGACCTGAGCACCACCCTGGACGGCACGCTGCCCGACGCGGACCGGTTGCTGGCCGACTACCTCGCCGCGCTGAACGACGGGGTCGGCGTGCCGTTCACCCACGACGCGCGCCGCGACCCGTGGCTGAAGTCCGCGCTGCTGTCGCGCAGCCCGGACACGTTCAGCGGCACCAGGGCGAAGGTGAAGGCCGGTTACCTGCGCAAGGCGCTGCCGGACCGGCAGCTCGACATCGCCTACGACCGGCTGACCGACGACGACTACGACAACCCGGCCGCGGGCTGGCTGATCACCTCCTACGGCGGCGCGGTCAACACCGTCCCGCCGACGGCCACCGCGCTGGCCCAGCGCGACTCGGTGAACAAGATCGTCTACGTGACGAGCTGGACCGACCCCGCCGAGGACGCCGAGCACCTGCGGTGGATCAGGGAGTTCTACCGGGACGTGCACGCCGACACCGGCGGCGTCCCGGTCCCCGGCGAGCTGTACGACGGCTCCTACATCAACTACGCCGACGTCGACACGGCGGACCCGGCCTGGAACACCTCGGGCGTGCCCTGGCACACCCTGTACTACAAGGGGAACTACCCGAGGCTGCAACAGGTCAAGGCCAGGTGGGACCCGCGCGACGTGTTCAACCACGGGCTCTCGGTGCGGCTCCCGGGCTGACCGCCCACCGGCGCGGCGGGTCTCAGCCGGCCCGCCACGCCGGTTCCGGGCTGCGGTGGTCGCTGGGCCGCGTGCCGCGCACCCGCTTGAACGCCACGCTCAGCGCGAAGGCGTTGGCGTAGCCCACCTTCCTCGCGATCGTGCCCACCGTGTCGTCCGTCTCGCGCAGCATGTCCGCCGCCAGGGCGATCCGCCAGTTCGCCAGGTAGGCCATCGGCGGTTCGCCGACCATCGCGGTGAACCGCCGGGCGAGCGCCGCCCGCGACACCCCCACCCCGGTCGCCAGCTCCGCCACCGTCCACGGGTGGGCGGGCTTGTCGTGCATCAGCCGCAGCGCCGTGCCCACGACCGGGTCCTCCAGCGCCCGGCACCAGCCCGGGGCGTCGGCGGCCGGGTTGTCGAACCAGTTGCGCAGCACGGAGATCAGCATCAGGTCGAGCATCCGGTCCAGCACCAGCTGCTGCCCCGGGCGGTCCCTGGCGACCTCGTCGGCGAGCACCGCCGCCGGCGGGTAGATGTTCTCGGCCCGCACGACCAGCACCGGCGGGAGGGCCTGCAACAGCCGCTCGCTCAGCTCGCCGCGGCGCTCGAACGCCCCGCTGAGCAGCACGGTGGACCCGTCGTCGGGCGTGCCGCAGGTCCACCCGGAGGCGTGCTCGACGCCCTCGACCGTCGAGCAGTAGTCGGCGCTGGTCACCACCAGCGACGGCGTGGTCGAGGGGTCGTCGGCCACGGTGTAGGGCACGTCGCCGCGGACGACGGCGACGTCACCGGCGTCGACCGGCACCGGCTCGCCCCGGTCGGGGATGATCCAGGCCCGGCCGCGCAGCATCGTGGCCAGCGTCAGCGGGGCGCCGCTGGCCATCCGCAGGGCCCACGGGGGTCGCATGATCGCCTGCTGGAAGAGGGCGCCGTGCGCCCGGACGTCCGCCAGCAGGTCCGAGACAGCATCCATACCCACACTGTAGACGCAAAGACATCAAACAAAGAGTCTCAGCCATTGATGCTCTCGGTTACCCCCGGTTGGATGAGGTCATGTCTGACCAACCAATTCTCGTCACCGGGGCCACCGGCAAGTCCGGCAGCCGCGTCGTCAAGCAGCTCCGCGCCCAGGGCCGCCCGGTCCGCGCGGCTGCTCGGCACGGTGAGCACGTCTTCGACTGGACCGACAGCGGCACGTGGGACGCCGCTCTCGAAGGTGCCCAGTCGGCCTACATCGTGCAGCTCGACGGCACGATGCTCGTCCGCCCGTTCGTCGAGCTGGCGGTGAAGCACGGCGTCCGGCGGATCGTGCTGGCCTCGGGCCGCGGCATCGACAACCCCGACTACGCGAACGACAGCACCGGCATGCTGGAGGGCCTCCTCGACAGCGAGGCCGCCGTGCGGGAGAGCGGCCTGGAGTGGACGATCACCCGTCCGGGCTGGTTCGCGCAGAACTTCAGCGAGGGCTTCTTCGCCGACTACGTCCGCGCCGGTGAGCTGCGGCTGCCCGCCGCCGACGGCGCGGCCAGCTTCGTCGACGCCGAGGACATCGCGGCCGTCGTCGTCGCCGCGCTGACCGAGGACAAGCACTCGGGCCAGATCTACGAGCTGTCCGGCCCGGCCGCGATCACGCTGGCCGAGGCGGTCGCCGCGATCTCCGAGGCCGCCGGCCGCGAGGTCCGCTACGTGCCGCTCTCCGTCGAGGACTTCGTCGCGGAGCTCGTCGAGCAGGGCCTGCCGCGCGAGGACGCGAGCGTCTTCGCGGACATGGTGGAGCCGCTGCGCAACAACACGGACGCCTACCTGTCCGACGGCGTGCAGCGCGCCCTCGGTCGCCCGCCGCGGACCTTCGCGGAGTTCGCCAAGAGCACCGCCGAAGCCGGCGGCTGGGCGGTCTGACCGCGTGCCCGTGGACCCGACAGGTCACGACCTGTCGGGTCCACGGGCGTACCCGGCACCCCGGCGCGGCGTTCTTCGGGGGTTGCAACAGCCGCGCCGGTCAGAAGCACGAACAGGGGGGAAGGACCATGAACGGGATCACCGTCGCCACCGACGACTCGTCGTTGGCGCGACAGGACTACGACGTGATCGTCGTGGGAGCCGGGTTCGCGGGGGCCGTGGCGGCCCGCGAGCTGTCGGCCCGCGGCCTCGATACGCTCGTCCTCGAAGCACGCCACCGCCTCGGCGGTCGCACGTGGACGGACACCTTCGCCGGGCAGAGCGTGGAGGTGGGCGGCCAGTTCGTCTCCGCCGGGCACCCGCTGGTGATGGACGCGCTGCGCCGGTACGGCATCGGGACCGTCGGCGGACCCGCGCCGACCCGCGCCGTGATGCCCACCCCGGACGGCCCGGGCGACTTCACGATCACCGACCTCGTCACCCGCCAGGGCGGGCTGCTGGAGAGGCTGTTCGCGGGCTCGGACGAGTACTTCCCGAACCCCGCCGAACCGCTCACCCGCGAGGACCTGGTCCGCGCGGTCGACCACCTCTCGCTGCGGGACCGGCTCGACGAGCTGGGGCTGTCCGCCGACGACGAGAGCTGGGTCACCGGCGTCACCGCGGGGCAGTCCGGCGGTTCCAGCGCGTTCGGCGCGCTGACCGGCCTGGCGCAGTGGTGGGCCCTGGCCGGTGGGAACGCCGCCGACTGGTACTCCAGCCAGGGCCTGCGCCCCGCCGGCGGCATGTCGGCGCTGATCGGCGCCGTCCTCGGCGACTCGGACGCCACGGTGTGCCTGAACGCGCCGGTGCGCGCGGTCACCCAGAGCGCGCGGCGGGTCGCCGTCACCGCCGGCCTGGGCCGCGGCTACACGGCCAAGGCCGTGGTGGTGGCCGTGCCGGTGAACGTGTGGAGGACGATCCGCTTCTTCCCCGCCCTGCCGGAGGTGCACGCCACCGCGACGCGGCAGGGCGTCGGCGTGCCGAACGTGCGCAAGCTGTGGCTGCACGTGCGCGGCCTGGACGACGACGTGCTCGTCAACGGCGCCGAGGGCGACCCGTTCGCCGCCCTGGTCTCGCAGGGCAGGCTGGCCGACGGCCAGCTGATGTTCGGCATCAACGCCCTGCCCGCGCTGGACATCAGGGACCGCTCGGCCGTCGAGCTGGCGCTGAAGGCCGTGCTGCCGGAGGCGATCCTGGTCGACTTCCGCGCCCACGACTGGGGCGTCGACCCGTACGCGCGGGGCGCCTGGGCGCTGCGCAGGCCCGGCCAGCTCACCACCCAGCTGCCCGCGATCCAGCAGCCGCACCGCAAGGTGGCCTTCGCGACCTCCGACATCGCGAGCGGCTGGACCGGTTTCGTCGAGGGTGCTTTCGAGTCGGGCCTGCGCGCGGCGCGGCAGGCCGCCGACCTGCTGGGCTGACGGCCTGCCGGGCTGACGGCCCACCCGGGCTGACGACCCGCCGGAGCGGTCGCCCGCCCGGGTGGGCCGGCGTGGGCGGTGCCCGCGTCAGCCCGCCACCGGGTGGGCGGCCAGCTCGCGGCGCAGCTCCGCGAGGCGGGTCCGGTAGCGCTCGACCGAGGCGAGCTTGACGTGCTCGTAGCCGCGGACCTCGTCCGGCAGCCCGGCGAGGGCGACGGCGACCGGCAGCGTCCCGGCGTCGAGGTGGTCGAGCGCGGAGCGCACCGCGTCGCGGTACTCCTCGACGAGTGCGCGCTCGACCCGGCGGACGCGGGCGACGCCGAACGGGTCGAAGGCGGTCCCGCGCAGGCGGCGCATCGCGCGCAGGGCGCGGAAGACGGGCCTGACCCACGGGCCGAGGGCGATCTTGCGCTTCATCCCGAGGGCGCGCAGCACCGGCGGGTGCAGGCGGTAGCGGATCGTGGCGCCCTCGCCGAACTGGTCGCGGACCGAGTCCTCCAGCGACGGGTCCAGCGACAGCCGGGCGACCTCGTACTCGTCCTTGTACGCCATCAGCTTGAAGAGGTGCCGGGCGACGGCGTCGGCGAGCCCGGTGCTGCCGGGGACGGCCAGCTCCTCGCGGGCGCGGACCTCGTCGACGAACGCGGCGTACCTCCCGGCGTACCGCTCGTCCTGGTACGCGGTCAGCTCGGCGGTGCGGCGCGCGACCAGCTCGTCCAGGTCCGCCGGCTCGTCGGCCCCGGGCTCGTCGTGCCCGGCGGGCCGGTCGGGCCGGTCGGCCTCGGCGACGAGGCGGCGGCCGTGGCGGAAGGCCGCCAGGTTCGCGTCCACCCGGGTGCCGTTGAGCCGGATCGCCCCTTCGAGGGCCTCGGCGGGCAGGGGGATGCCGCCCGCCTGGAACGCGGCCCCGACCAGCAGCATGTTGGCGAACTGCTCGTCGCCGAACAACCGCTGGGACAGCTCGTCGGCGGCCAGGTAGTGCACCCGGGCGACGCGCCCGTCGAGCGCGGAGCGGATGCGGTCCTGGTCCGGGAAGGACGCGGTCGGGTCGACGACCATGTGCCCGGTCGGCACCTCGGCGGTGGAGACGACGGCAATCGTGCGCCGGGGGTCGGTGACGGTCATCCGCTCGGGGTCGGTGGCCACCAGGGAGTCGCACCCGAGGTAGAGGTCGCACTCGCCCCCGGCGAGCTTGGCCGCGCGGTCGGTGGCGGTGGTGCTCACCTTGACGTCGGAGACGACCGCGCCGCCCTTCTGCGCCAGGCCGGTCTGGTCGAGGGTGCGGACGTGGCGGCCCTCGATCGCGGCGGCGGTGGCGAGGACCTGGGCGACGGTGACCACGCCGGTGCCGCCGACCCCGCTGACGCGCAGGCGGTAGTCGTCGGTCGGGACGCGCAGGACGGGGTCCGGCAGCGGCCCCACGTCGACCGGGACGCGCTTCGCGACGCGCCGCGCCGCGGGGGTGACGGTGACGAACGAGGGGCAGTCCCCGTCCAGGCAGGAGTAGTCGAGGTTGCAGGAGGACTGGTGGATGCGGGTCTTGCGGCCGTACCCGGTGTCCACCGGGCGCACCGACAGGCAGTTGGACTTGCGGCCGCAGTCACCGCAGCCCTCGCACACCCGCTCGTTGATCAGCACCTTGGTGGTCGGGGTGGGCAGGGTGCCCCGCTTGCGCTTGCGGCGCTTCTCGGCGGCGCACTCCTGGTCGTGGACCAGCACGGTGACGCCGGGCTGCCCCGCGAGTTCGGTCTGCACGTCGAGCAGGTCGTCGCGGTGGCGCACCGAGACCCGGCCCCGGACGCCGATCCCCCGGCGGCGCAGGGACTTGCGGACCCGCGCCGGCTGCTCGGTGGTGACGACGACCCGGGTCACGTCCTCGGCCAGCACGGTCGCGACGAGCCGGGCGAGGTCGCCGCCGCCCACCGCGTCCTGCCCGCCGGTCATCGCGACCGTGGCGTTGAACAGGACCTTGTAGGTGATCGGGACGCCCGCGGCGACGGCGGCCCGGATGGCCAGGCTGCCGGAGTGCGCGAACGTGCCGTCGCCGAGGTTCTGGAGGAAGTGCCGCTGCTCGACGAACGGGGCCATGCCGATCCAGTGGCCGCCCTCGCCGCCCATCTGGGTCAGGCCCGTGACCTTGCCGACCTGTTCCTCCGGCATCATCAGCACCATCGCGTGGCAGCCGATCCCGCCGCCGACCAGCGCGCCCTCCGGCGGTTTGGTGGACGAGTTGTGCGGGCAGCCGGAGCAGAAGTACGGCGACCGCACCGCGAGGGGGAGCGAGATCCGCTCCCGGGGCTCGCGCTCGGCGCGGGAGCGCAGCGGCCCGAAGCCGCCGAGGTCGCGCAGCCGCCTGGCCAGGCCCGTCGCGACCAGGTCGGGGTCCAGCTCCCCGATGTCGCTGAACAGGCGCGCCCCGTGCGGGTCGCGCTTGCCGACCACCACCGGGGCGGCGGCGGTGCCGTAGAGGACGTCGCGCACGGCGACCTCCAGGAAGGCGCGCTTGTCCTCGACCACGACGATCTCGTCGAGCCCCTCGGCGAACTCGCGCACGATCGTCGGCTCCACCGGGATGATCGCGCCCAGCTTGAGCAGCCGGACGCCCAGGCGGACCAGGTCCGCCTCTCCCAGCCCGAGCGAGTCCAGCGCCTGCCGCACGTCGAGGTAGGTCTTGCCGGCGGCGACGATCCCGACCCGCGCGCGGCCGGTGGCGCCCAGGACGCGGTTGACGCCGCTGCGGCGCAGGTACTCCAGGGCGATGGGCAGGCGGACCTGCTGGAAACCGCGCTCCAGCCCGGCGAGGTCCCGGCCCAGCAGCCGCGCGTGCGGCACGTGGGAGTAGGCGCGCAGGCCGCCGGGCAGGTCGGACAGGTCCGGCGGGGTCCACCGGGGCGTCACCTCGGCCGAGGAGGCGCCGTCGGCGACGTTGGTGACGACCTTCACCGCCGTCCACAGCCCGCTCGCCCGGGACAGCTCGACGGCGTGGAACCCGAACCGGAGCACCTCGTCCGGGTCGGCCGGGTAGAAGGTCGGCAGCTGCAGGTCCGCCAACGCCGGTTCGGACGAGCCGGGGACGCTGGACGACTTCGCGGCCGGGTCGTCGCCGACCAGCGCGACCACCCCGCCCCGGGGCGAGGTGCCGATCATCGCGGCGTGCCGGATGGCGTCGGTGGCGCGGTCCAGGCCCGGCGCCTTGCCGTACCAGAAACCCGTCACCCCGTCGGTGTTCAGGTCGGCGACCTGCCCGGCGAGCTGCGTCCCGGCCAGCGCCGTCGCGGCCAGCTCCTCGTTGAGCGCGGGGGCGTGCACGACGCGGTGCGCGTCCATCAGCTCCCGGCGCCGGGCGATCTCCAGGTCGTAGCCGGCGAGGGGGGAGCCCTCGTACCCGGTGACGTACAGCGATCCCCGGTGCCCCCGGCGGTCGTCGTGCCGCTGCCGGTCGAGCAGCACGCGGACCAGGGCCTGCACGCCGGTCAGGTACACCCGCCCGTCCTCGGCCAGGTAGCGGTCGTCCAGCGAGAAGGACGCCGGGCCGGGTGCGGTCGGCGCCACCCCCGGGGCGGCCCCCGGTGTATCCAGGGTCGCGCTCATCGCGGAATCCCCTCCTGCGCGCGTCGTGGTGGTGATGTCGATCAAGGGTGCCACGACCGCGTGCGGGGCGGGGCGGAAGCGCGAAGGATTCCGGAAAAGCTGGACCACGGGCGCTGTTCGCGCGGTCGGGACTGGACCGGTGGCGCAACGGTCCGGTCCGGACCGGGCCGAGTCCGTTGTGGACGGTGCACCGCCCGGCCGGACCCCGGCCCCGGACGGGACAGCGGGTCGGTCACCTCGCCCGGGCGAGCCAGAGGGCGTCGGGACCGGCCGGGAACCGGAGCTGGCCCGTCGTGTCGTGCGCGGCCCGCCACACCGCCTCGGCGACCTCACTCTCCCGAGTGAACAGTTCCTGGCTCGTGAAGGCGCTCACCGCCTTCTCCGCCCACGGCGCGCAGGGCGCCGGGACCAGCTCGCCCACCGGGGCGCCGCCGGTCGCCCTGGCCCCGAAGTTCGTCGTCAGGCAGGCGCCCGGCTCGACCGTCTTCGCCCGCACGCTGGAGTCACGTTGACCACCACGCCGGAGCCGCGCTCGCGGAACAGCGGCAGCACGGCCCGGGTCGTCGCCATCACGCCGAACGTGTTGACCTCGGACACCTCCCGCACGCGCGTCACGGGGGTGCCCTCGAACACGCCGATCGACGGGACGCCCGCGTTGTTGACCAGGACGTCGACGGGCCCGCCGCTTCGACCGCGGCGGCGATGCCGTCGGGGTCGGTCACGTCGAGCCGGACGACGCGCAGCCGGTCCGACGCGGGGAGGACGTCCGGGCTCGGGGTGCGCATCCCGGCGACGACGTTCCAGCCCCGGTCGTGGAGGTGCAGGGCGGTCTCCCGCCCGTAGCCGGAGGAGGTGCCGGTGATCAGGACCGTCTTCATGGCGTCCCGCAGGCGGGCCGCGTCCTGGCTCGGGGGCGCGCCGAACCGGCGGCGGTACTCGCGGCTGAACTGCGACGGGTTGTCGCAGCCGACGCGCCGGCCGACGCCGGTGACGTCGCCCGGGTGGGTGGCGAGCAGCAGCCGGGCCTCCTGGAGGCGGATCTGCTTCCGGAACTGGATGGGGCTCATCGCGGTCACCGCCTGGAAGTTGCGGTAGAAGGCGGAGGGGCTCATGCCGGACATGCGCGCCACGTCCTCGACCCGGAACGGCTGCGCGTAGTGCTCCCGGATCCAGCGCACGGCCCGCGAGACGTGGCTGAGGCCGCTGTCGGGCAGGCCGAGCCGGCGGACCGTCGCCCCCTGCTCGCCGGTGATCAGCCGCCACAGGATCTCGCGCTTGACCAGCGGCGCCGGCACGGCCCGGTCGCGGGGCCGGTCGAGCAGGCGCAGCAGGCGGACCACCGCGTCGAGCAGCTCGGCGGACGCGTCGCTGACCGCGATCCCCGGCGGAACGCCCTCGCCGGTCCGGGGGACGTCCCCCGGACCGGCCTGGAGCAGCAGTTCGGCGACGGCGGCGGGTTCCAGCACGAGGCCGAAGCCGGGGGCGGGCCGGCCGGGCTCCACCCCGGTGAACTGCCCGGTGACGGGCAGGTCCACGGAGGCGACCAGGTACTGCCCGGGGCCGTACTCGTGAACCCGGTCGCCCAGGGCGAGGCGCTTGGCGCCCTGGGCGATGACCGCGAGGACCGTGCCGGTCATCGACGGCGTCGGCGGGTCCGCCCGGTCGACCCGCGAGATGAGGACGCCGTCGACGGCGGTGCCCCAGTCGGGGCGGACGTGCCGGGCCAGCACGTCGCGGAACGAGTTCGGCCGGCACGCCGTCCTCGGCGACCTCCGCGACGACGAGGTCACCGACTACATCTCCCCCGCGCCGGCCGACGACCTCTCGGGCCTGCCGGCCACCTACGTCGACACCGGCTCCGCCGAGGTCTTCCGCGACGAGGACACCGACTACGCCACCCGCGTCCGGGCGGCCGGCGGCCAGGCCGAGCTGCACGTCCGGGCGGGCGGCTTCCACGGCTTCGACGCCCTGTACCCCCGGGCGCGCATCTCGGCCACGGCCCGCCGGACCCGCACCGACTGGCTCGCCCGGCTCCTGTCCGCCGACGCCCACGCCGACGCGTAGGCCGGGCTGTTCAGCGCACGTGCCCGGTCGTCAGGACGGGTGCCGGTCGGCGGACGCGGAGCGGGTGGCGTGCAGCGACGCCAGGAGCCGCAGGCGGTCGGCGTCGGGGCTGCCCGGTTCGGTGGTGAAGACGAGCAGGAACGGGCCGGGGTCGCCGGGCAGCGGGTAGGTGTCCCAGTCCAGGGTGATGTCGCCGACGCCGGGCACGTGGAAGGTCTTGGTGCCGCTGACCGACTCGCGCACGTCGTGCAGGGCCCACAGCCGGCGGAACTCGGCGCTGCGGATGCTCAGCTCGCCGATGACCGCGGTGGCGCGGGGGTGGGTGGGGTCGGCGGCGACGGCGGCGCGCATCATGCCGATGTACTCCAGGGCCTGCCGCTCCCAGTCCGGGCAGCTCCGGCCGCCGGTCGCGGTGTCGTCGAACAGCAGCAGGAGCATGTTGAGCCGGTCGGGCGGGAGGTCGCCCGGGTCGCCGAGCAGCGCCTCCGCCATCGGGTTCCAGTCCAGCAGGTCGAGGTGCCTGCCCAGCACGACCGCCGGGGTGTCCACCACCCGCAGCAGCCGGCGCGTGCTGCGGGGCACCCGTTCCGGGGCGCGGTCCACCCGGGTGGGCACCGGGCGGCGGGCGGCGCGGGCAAGGGTGAACAGGTGCCGGCGCTCCTCGTCGTCGAGGCCGAGCGCGCCGGCGATCGCGTCCAGGACGTCGTCGGACGGGCGCACCTCCCGGCCCTGCTCGATCCGCTGGTAGTAGTCGGTGCTCAACCCGGCCAGCAGGGCCAGTTCCTCGCGCCGCAGCCCGACGACCTTGCGCCGGCCGCCGGGCTCCAACCCGACGTCGCGCGGGTGCAGCCGGGCGCGCCGGGCGCGCAGGAAGTCGCCGAGTTCCCGAGCGTGCGGGTGACTGCTGCCCATGCCCCGAGTGTGCCGCCCCGGCCGGCGCCCTGGGTAGGTCTGGCGGACCCGGGCAGGCGGGGCCGACCGAACCGCGCCGGATCGCTCCTAGCGTCGGTGGCGCAGCACGCCGACACCCCCAGGAGCAGCAGATGACCGGATGGACCGCCGACCACATCCCCGACCAGCGCGGTCGGGTCGCCGTCGTGACCGGCGCGAACTCGGGCCTCGGCCTGGTCACCGCCACCGAACTGGCCCGGCGCGGCGCCCACGTCGTGCTCGCCGTCCGCGACACCGCCGCCGGCGGGCGGGTCGCCCACCGGATCGGCGGCGGCACCGAGGTGCGGGAGCTGGACCTGGCCTCCCTCGGCTCGGTGCGCGCGTTCGCCGCCGGGCTGGTCGCCGACCACCCGGCGATCGACCTGCTGGTCAACAACGCCGGCGTGGTCCTGCTCGGCCCGCGCCGCACGACCGTCGACGGCTTCGAGCTGCACTTCGCCACCAACGCGCTGGGCCACTTCGCGTTGACCGGCCTGCTGCTCGACGCCCTGGCCGCGGGGCGGGGGGCCCGCGTGGTCGGCCTCAGCTCGATCACCCACCGCAACGCGCACCTCGACTTCGACGACCTGATGTCCGAGCGCGGCTACCGGGCCGCCACCGCCTACGGCCGGTCCAAGCTCGCCACCACGGTCCTCGGCGTCGAGCTGGACCGCCGCCTGCGCGCCGCCGGGTCGCCGGTCGCCGGCGTGCTGGCCCACCCCGGCCTCACCCGCACCAACCTGACCCCGCGCGCCTGGGAGCACCGGGGCCGGCTGGGCCGGTCGATCGCGGCGGTCGGCCTGCTGGTCACCCAGCCGGTCGAGCGCGGCGCGCTGCCGCAGCTGCGCGCCGCGACCGGGACCGGTGTGCGGGGCGGCGAGTTCTTCGGGCCGTCCGGGCCCTGGGAGGCGCGGGGCGGCGTCGCCCGGGCCCGGTTCGGCCGGGAGGCGACCGACCCGGACGTCGGCAGGCGGCTCTGGGCGGTGGCCGAGGAGCTGACCGGCGTCAGCTACCCCTGAACCCGGCGGGCGCGCTGTCGGTCGGCGGTCACCCGCCGGTCGGCGCGCCGTCGGTGACCGTGCCGTCGGTGACCGCGCCGACGACCGTGACGCCGACGGAACCCGGGTTGCGCGACGCCAGGTCGAAGCGGATGCGCTCGACCTGCTCGACCTCCGCGTCGGCCGCCGTCAGCACGGACACGTCCTTGGTGACCTCACCGCGCTGGAAGTAGGCGGTCACCTGCAACCCGGTGGTCGACAGCGGCCGCGAGGGCAGCGGCTCCTCCCGGGAGACGCGTTGGCGGAACCACGTCTCGTCGACGTCCGTGGTGGACAGCTCGACCCCCTCCGGGGCGACCGGCCGGCCCGCGACCGTGTAGTTCGAGTCGGTCGGCGAGGACAGCGCCACCCGCCAGGTCAGGGTGCCGCCCTCGGTGACCGAGTCGGTGACCGGCGTGGCGGTGAGGGTCGGCTCCGGGTCGTCGTTCGGCACCGTCAGCCTGTTCGTGTAGTGGCCGACGACCGCGCCGCGCACGGCCTTGGCCAGCACCACGCGCTTCAGGTCGAAGCTCCAGCGGGTGTTGCCGGTGACCTGCACCGGGAGTTCGACCTCGTGCTGCCCCGGCTGGACCGCCACCAGCCGCTCGGTGTACGCGCGGCCGTCCTCGTCCTGGACGAACACCCGCACGGAGCCCGCGCCGTCACCCGTGACCGAGACCGGGAACCGGACGGTCCGCGTGCCGGAGTCGCCCTCCTCGGTGGTCAGCGCGCCCACGTCGACGCGCGGGAGCGCCACCGGGCGCGGGTCCGGCAGGCCGGGCGCCCAACCGTGGGCGTCGACGAGCCACGCCTCACCGGAACCGCCGTGCGGGACCAGTTCCAGCCCGGCGACGCGGCGCAGGTCGATCCCGCGCGACGGCAGCGGCACGCGGACCTCCTGCGCCCAGCGGGCGGACAACCGCTCGGTGGCGGGCAGCCCGTCGAGCGTCACCGACCCCAGCGGCGCGCGGCGCCCGGTCGCGTCGGTGACGGCCACGTCGAAGCGGGTGCCGGTGGTGTTCGGCGGCACGACCAGCCTCAGCGCGAGGTGCCGCGCCCCCGCCAGGGACACCGGCGAGCCGGGGCGCGCGGTCGCGGCCTGCCCGTCCGCGGTCCACCGCAGCGCCACGGCGAACCGGCCCGACTCGGGCACCACGCGGTTGAAGCGGACGAAGTGCGGCGAGGGTCGGGTGGCGGCCGGGTCGACGCACGCCGCGGCCGGGTCGGCCGAGACCTGCGCGCACACCCTCGCGGACCCGCCCGCCGAGGTCGCCTCGTCGGGCACGACGAACGGGGACCGCGCGCCGCCGACCGCGTGGGCGAGCACGCGCGCCGGGTCGGCCGAGGGGGCGCGGACGCCCGAGCCGTCGAGCAGCGGCAGCACCCGCCGGTCGCCCTCGACGAACAGGCGCGCCGCCGCGGCGACGTAGGTCGCGCCCGCGGTCTGCTGCTGCTCGGCCGTGAGCCGGGTGGCGGTGCCCGGCGAGCACACCGCGTCGTCGGGCGGGGAGCGGAAGTCGTCGGACGCCGGGGCCTGCGCCTGGCCGGGCGTCCACTCGGTGTTGAAGTAGTTGTGGTTGGCGCCGACGAAGTACAGCGCGCTGTGCAGCGCGGTCCCCCGGCTCACGCCGCGGGTCGCGTCCACGAACAGCTGGCCCTGGAGGTCGGACACGTCGCCGTCGCAGCCGGGCAGGATCGTCACCGACGGCACGTCCGGCGCGGGGTTGTGCCCGAAGATCGTCGGGCCGATGAGCAGGGTGCCCTTGACGTTCCAGCGCACCGGGGCGTCGCCGGGGGCCGGGGAGAGGCTGTCGACCGCGGCGCGGTTGACTCCCTCGCCGCCGCGGGAGTGCCCGACCAGGAACACCCGGCCCAGGTCCGCGACGGGCGCGGCGCGGACGACGTCGGGGGCCGATCCCCGACCGGCGCCCGCCCAGTCCGCCCACCTGGCCAGGTGGGCGCGGACCAGCGCCGACCGCGCGCCCGCGCCGGCCTCGAAGTCGAGCGTGTCGTGGGCGTTGACGGCGTTGGCCGACACGGACACCGTCACGTAGCCCTGCGAGGCGAGCAGCCGTTGCGACTGGAGGTAGCCGCGGTGGCTCGGCACCGACGTGGCGGAGGCCGGGCAGGGCCAGTCCAGCAGCATCGTGGTGCCGTCGTAGCAGGTGATGTGCCTGCCGTGCAGGAACAGCGCCAGCGGGCGCCTGCCCGGCGCGTCGGTCGGCGCGACGACCACGGCCTCCATCTCCAGCGGGACCGGGTAGCCGGGCACGGTGACGGGGTCCAGCGCGTAGTCCCCCGTGCGCGTGGCGAACGGGCCGGGCACGCCGGGGTCGGTGGCGCCGGCCGGGAGCAGCGCGGGCGGTGTCGCGTTCGCCGCGACCGGCGGTGCCGCGGGTTCCTCGGCGTCCAGCCGCCTGCCCGACAGCCGCACCTGGAGCCCGTCGACGTCGCCGACCCCGTCCGCGTCCAGGGTGTAGGTGCGCAGGTCGGCGGACGGGCGCGGCACGCCCAGCAGCCGGTCGCCGTCCCAGAACTCGACCGCGGCGCCGCCCGGCGGGACCGGGGCGGGCGCCGTCCACGCCAGCCGCTCGCCGCTGACCGCCCACCCCGGCGGCGGCGAGTCGGGTGCCCGCAGGACCTGGGCCGTCGCCGCGACCGGTGTCGTGAGAGCGGTTACCACCAAGGCGGGTAACAGGAGTGTCGTCAAGCGCATGTGCGATCCCCCTCGGGGTCGAGCGACGGCCGACCAGTTCTAGCGGGGCCGGTCGCCGCGCCACAAGCGTTGTCGAAACTGTTGCGGACCGCCGGCGCGAAGACGTCCCGAAAGTGCACCCCGCGGGAGGGCTCCGCCCGTGCCCGGCGGCCGAACGCCGCGTGCCCGGCCCGCTCCCGCACCAGGACGTCGGTGTCTTCCACCGGGTCCGGCCCACCGGCGGCGAGCCGCGGCCCCAGCCGAACGGGGAGACCGCCGAGTCGGTGTGGACGCCGATCCCCGACGTCGCCCGCCTGCACCGGTCGTCGCTGGTCGACGTCGACCTGGTCCGGCACTGAGGCCGGTGTCGCCGGGCGTGCGTATCGCGGGCGTATGGGAAACCGCATACGCCGCCGCAACCGTCCCGGGTCTTCGGTGGGGGCACGGACCGCGGCGCGACCGCACGGGTGGCGCGGGTCGGTCCGCCGATCGGGAGAGGACGGTGATCGTGGACCCTGGTTCCGCACGTGGTGTCGACCGACGACGACTGCTCGGGTGGGGTGGCCTGATGGCGGCCGGCGTGGCGGCCGGTGCGCCGCTGGTGGGCACCGGGCTCGGCCACGCCGCGCCCGGGCAGCCCGGGAACGAACACGACCACGGGCGCGGGCACGGCCCGATCCCGTTGGACACGCGGCCCGGCGGGGCCTACGACCGGTACGTGGCGGGACTGGCCGCCGAGGACCGGTTCTCCGGCGTGGTGCTGCTGTCGCACCGGGGCCGGACCGTGCTGTCGCGCAGCTACGGGATGGCCGACCGGGAAAGGGGGGTCCGCAACCACGAGGACATCGCGTTCACCCTCTCCTCGGCGAGCCAACCGTTCCTCGCGGTGGCCGTCCTCCAGTTGGTGCAGCAGGGCAGGCTGGCGCTGTCGGACGCGGTGGGCGCGCACCTGACGGGCTTCGCCGAGGGGATCGCCGAGCAGGTGACCCTCCACCACCTGCTCACCAGCACCTCCGGGCTGGACGCCCCGATGCCGGACCGGGATCGCGTCTTCCACAGCAGGGAGGAGGTGCACGAGCACGACCGGCACTGGGCGCGGCAGGCGGAGCTGGTGGCCGTCCCCGGCTCGGCCGACAGCGAGAACGGCCACCGACCCGGCGGCGGCGTCGGCCTGTCCATCGCCGCGCAGGTCGTGGAGGCCGTGTCCGGCACGACGTTCTGGGACTACGTGCACGAGCACGTCTTCGCGCGCTGCGGCATGACCGGCTCGGGGTACTACACCAGGGACCGGTGGCTCACCGACGAGCACATCGCGCACCCGTACATGCGCCAGGCCGACGGCAGCCGGGTGGACGCCGTCCGCAACCTGGACAAGGGCTCCGTGAACCCGCACATCGAGGGCCGGAACCCGGCCCGCGCCTTCATCGGCAACGCCTCGGGCGACGGTTTCGCCACCGCGCCGGACCTGGTGCGGTTCGCGACCGCGCTGCACGACGGCACGCTGCTGGCCCGCCCGTACGCCGACCTGTTCACCGGGCCCAAGCTCCCCGGTCACGACCCCACCTCGTACCGGGGGTACACGATGCCGATCTCCATCGTCGGCGACCAGTGGACGATCGGGCGCGGCGGCGGAACCGGGGGCGGCGGCGCCACCTGGACCGTCTACCCGGACACGGGGTGGGTCGGCGTCGTCCTCGCCAACTACGACGACTTCCCGCTGCTGGAGATGGGCATCGCGGAGACCGAGGCCGTCACGGGCGTGGAGCTGGACCCGCCGGGCGGCGGCTGAGCGCGGCCACCGCCGGACCGGGCGCGGACGGCCACCGCCGGACCGCGCCCGGTCCGACCACCGCCGGACCGGGCGCGGGCGCGTCCGATCCGCATACGCGGGCGATATGCCGCGCCGCCTACCCTCCGGGCATGCGCGTGCTGGTCGTGGAGGACGAACCCCACCTGGCCGAGGCCGTGCGCGACGGCCTCCGGCTGGCGGCGATCGCGGCCGACGTCGCGGGCGACGGCGACACCGCCCTGGAGCTGCTGGGCGTCAACTCCTACGACATCGCCGTGCTCGACCGCGACATCCCCGGCCCCTCCGGTGACGAGGTCGCCCGGCGCATCGTCGCCTCCGGCAGCGGAATGCCGATCCTCATGCTCACCGCCGCCGACCGGATCGACGACAAGGCGTCCGGTTTCGGGCTGGGCGCCGACGACTACCTCACCAAGCCCTTCGAGCTGCGGGAGCTGGTGCTCAGGCTCAGGGCGCTCGACCGCAGGCGCGCCCACCGCAGGCCACCGGTGCGGGAGGTCGCGGACCTGCGGCTGGACCCGTTCCGCCGCGAGGTCCACCGCGCCGGCCGCTACGTCGCGCTCACCCGCAAGCAGTTCGCGGTGCTCGAAGTCCTCGTCGCCGCCGAGGGCGGTGTCGTCAGCGCCGAGGAGCTGCTGGAACGGGCCTGGGACGAGAACGCCGACCCGTTCACCAACGCGGTGCGCATCACCGTCTCGGCGCTGCGCAAGCGCCTCGGCGAGCCCTGGGTCATCGCCACCGTGCCCGGCGTCGGCTACCGCATCGACACCGGGCACGGGGGAACCGGGCACGGGGACACCGGGCACGGGGACACCGGGCGGGGAGCGGCGGACCGTGGGTAGGCGGCCCGGTCCGAGCGTCCGCCTCAAGCTCACCCTCAGCTACGCCGGGTTCCTGGTGCTCGCGTGCACCCTGCTGCTCGCCGCCGGGGTGCTCTTCTACCTGCGGGGCCTGCCCGACGACGCGGTCCACGCCACCGACGACTTCCAGATCAACCGCTACGCCATCGTGCGCGCCTTCGTGCCGTTCCTGGCCACCGCGCTGGTGTTCCTGCTGGTGTTCGGGCTCGTGGGGGGCTGGTTCCTCGCCGGCCGCGTGCTCACCCCGCTGACCCGCATCACCGACGCCACGCGCCGGGCCGGGGACGGGTCGCTCTCCCACCGGGTCCGGCTGCCGGGCCGCGCGGACGAGTTCCGCGAGCTGGCCGACGCCTTCGACGCCATGCTCGCGCGGCTCGAAGCGCACGTCGCCGAGCAGCGGAGGTTCGCCGCCAACGCCTCCCACGAGCTGCGCACCCCGCTGGCCATCTCGCAGGCGCTCCTCGACGTCGCCCGCGACGACCCCACCGGGGACCGGGACGAGCTCGTCGAACGCCTGCACACCGCCACCAGGCGGGCGATCGACCTCACCGAGGCCCTGCTGGTGCTCAGCCGGGGCGACCGCGGGGGCTTCGCCCGCGAGCCCGTCGACCTCTCCCTCCTCGCCGAGGAGGCCGTCGAGACGCTGCTGCCCCTCGCCGAGCGGCGCGGGGTCGCGCTCGACGTCACCGGCGGGACGGCGTGGGCCGCCGGCTCCCCGGCGCTCCTGCTGCGGGTGGTGACGAACCTCGTCCAGAACGCCGTCGTGCACAACCTCCCCGCCGGCGGCACCGCGACCGTCCACACCGGAACGGGGCACGGCGTGGGCGTGCTGCGGGTCGAGAACACCGGCCACCCGCTGCCGCCGGAGCTGGTGCCGCCCCTCACCGAACCCTTCCGGCGCGGGACGGGGCGCACGCGTACCGACGAGCACGCCGGCGTCGGCCTCGGGCTGGCCATCGTGCGCAGCGTCGTCCAGGCGCACGACGGCACCCTCGACCTCGCGCCCCGCCCCGCCGGTGGCCTCCTCGTCACGATCGGGCTCCCGGCGCCGCCCGGGGAGCCGGGGACCTCACCCCGCGGAGCCGCGGTGGGCACGTCGGGGCGCCGTCGCGGTGCGGAGCGCGGTGGCCGAGCGGACGAGTGACGTGATCGCCGGTGAGCGGCTGCCCGAGGGCCACGCGATCACCGTGGTGATGTCCGGCGCGTCGACCACGGGCACCGCGACGTGGTCGGGCCACTGCCAGGCGCGGCTGGAGGCGGGGATGACGAGCAGCGCCTTGCCGAGCGCCACGAGCTGGGCGAGCTGCGACTGGGTGCGCACCTCCGGTCCCGGTCCGTCCGGGTAGGACCCGTCGAGCCGGGGCCACCGGGCGATCGGCAGGTCCGGCACGTCGCCGACCTCCGCCAGGGTGAGCCGGTCGCGCGAGGCGAGCGGGTGCCTCGCGGGCAGGAGCGCGACCTGGCCCTCCACGCAGAGGTCCTCGGTGTCGAACCCGGCGAGGTCGTCGACCGGCCGGTGCATGATCGCCACGTCGGCGCGCCCGTCGCGCAGCGCCCGCGCCTGTTCGCCGACCTCGCACAGCAGCACCTCGACCGGTGGCGCACCGGGTTCGCGCGCGACCGCGTCGAGCAGCCGTTGCAGCAGCTCGTAGGACGCCCCGGCCTTCGTCACGAGCACCAGCGGTCGCTCCGCGTCCCCGGCGCGGCGCGTCCGGCGCGCGGCGGCGGCGACCGCGTCGAGGGCGGTCCGGGCCTCGCGGAGCAGCACCGCGCCGGCGTCGGTGAGCGCGGTCCCGCGGCGGTCCCGGTCGAGGAGCCGGACGCCGAGCCGCCGCTCCAGCCGGCTGATCGCGCGGGACAGCGGCGGTTGCGCGATCCCGAGCCGGTCGGCGGCGCGCCCGAAGTGCAGCTCCTCGGCGACGGCGACGAAGTAGCGCAGCTCGCGGGTCTCCAGGTCGTCCACGGGCGGAGCCTACCCACTGATACCCGGCGGGTATCAGGAGGTGCCGGACCTGTCTTGGACACGGGCGCGCGCCCCGTCGAGCATGGACCACGTGGACGACAAGAAGATCGCGCTGGTCACCGGCGCGAACAAGGGAATCGGTCTCGCCGTCGCCCGGGGGCTCGGGGCCCTCGGCTTCACGGTCGCGGTGGGCGCGCGTGACGGGGCCAGGCGCGCGGAGGCCGTCGAGCGCCTGCGCGCCGAGGGCGTCGACGCGGTCGGGGTCGCCCTCGACGTCACCTCCGACGACAGCGTCGCGGCGGCGGCGGCGACCGTCGAGCGGACGGCGGGGCGGCTCGACGTGCTCGTCAACAACGCCGGCATCGCCGGCCGGCTCGACGGCGGCGCGCAGGACCCGACGACGCTCGACCTCGACGTCGTCCGGACCGTCCTCGACACGAACGTGTTCGGGGTCGTCCGGGTGACGAACGCGATGCTCCCGCTGCTGCGCCGTTCGGCCTCGCCGCGCGTCGTGAACATGTCGAGCAACATGGGCTCGCTGACGCTGCGGACCGGGCCGGTGATGGCCGCGTACGCACCGTCGAAGTCGATGCTCAACAGCATCACGACCCAGTACGCGCGCCGGCTCGCCGACACGAACGTCATCGTGAACGCCGCCTGCCCCGGTTACGTCGCGACCGACTTCACCGGCTTCGCCGCGCCCCGGACGCCCGAGCAGGGTGCCGCCGTCGCGATCCGGCTCGCCACCCTGCCGGACGACGGACCGCGCGGCGGCTTCTTCGACGACGGGGGCGTCGTCCCCTGGTGACGCGGGGCCGAATGCCGGAACTGGGCCGTTCGAGCGCGGTCAAGACTCCGCCCGGTCAGCCGTTTTCACACGCCGCCGGTGCCGAGCGTGTGCGTCGGGCACGCCGGAACCGCTTCGGCTGGGCCATGTCGTGCGTCTTCGATCCACCGGCTGCGCGGGGGTAACACGGCGAACGGGAGGGCCGACACCACTCGGGGGCGGCACGACGTCGGCGCCGACCCGCACCCCGCGCACACGACCGTCCCGAATGGACTCCGGATGGGGTCCGGCGTTCGGCGGCGCCCGCGAGCGCGGTGGCGATCCGGAGAGGAGCACTCCCCCATGTCTTCCCGCCAACGCGCCGTCGCGGTGCTGGTCCTGGCACTCGCCTGCGCCGGTGCCGCGCCGCCCGCCCAGGCCGAGGCACCCCACCAGGTGGTGTCCATCGCGCAGGCCCGGTCGTCGCCGCTGGGCGCGGTGGTCACGGTCGAGGGCACCGCCACCACCCCGTCGGGCGCGTTCGAGTCCAGCTTCTTCGACAAGGGCTTCGCGGTCCAGGACCGCTCCGCCGGGATCTACGTCAGCACCGCGGTCGACGCGGGGGTCGCGCCCCGCGACCGCGTCCGGGTGACCGGCGTGCTGCGCGACAGCGCCGGGCTGCGCGTCCTCGTGCCCGCCGACCCGGCCGCGGTCCGCGTGCGCGGCAAGGGTCCCGCGGTCCGCCCGGAGCCGGTGACCACCGGTGCCGTCGGCGAGGCCACCGAAGGGCTGCTGGTGCGCGTGGTCGCCACGATCACCCGCCCCCCGGCGCAGGACGCGGAGTACGGGTACAAGTTCTTCGTCGACGACGGCTCGGGTGAGCTGACGATCTTCGTCAACACCCAGGCCGGCATCGACCTCTCCGGTCTCGCGGTGGGCCAGGTCGTGCGGGTCGCCGGTTTCAGCAGCCAGTACGACACCCACCACGAGATCGACCCGCGATTCCCGGACGACATCGTCGTCCGGCGGCAGCACAACTGAAGAAGAGGAAGAAGACCCCCATGGGCTCCAGAGCCGCGTTCCCGGACCACACCGACCAGGAATTCCTGGACGGCATCGTGCAGAGCATCAACGACTACCGCGCGAAGCACGGCGCGGCCCCCGTGCAGCTCGACCCGGAACTGGTGGAGTACGCCAAGTCCCGCGCCGCGCTGGTCTCCACCGAGAACTACCTCAACCACGGCCACGCGGGGCTGCGGACCGGCTTGGGGGAGAACCTGTCCTGGCAGGCGTCCTCCGCGCCCGGCGTGGCGGCGACCACCGGGGCGACCGGCAGCTGGTACGGCGAGATCAAGGACTACGACTTCGCCCTGCCCGCCCCCGCCGACTCCTCCAAGACCGGCCACTTCACCCAGCTCGTGTGGAAGGACAGCGCCCGGGTCGGCGCCGGCCGCGCGTACGGCAAGGGCGGCGACTGGTACGAGACCTACATCGCCCTGGTCTTCTCCCCCGCCGGGAACATGGAGGGCGCCTACCAGGCGAACGTCTCGCCGACCGCGTGACGACCGGGAGCACGTGCCGGGAGCGCCACTGACGCGCTGAGCGCGCCGCCGCCCGTGCCCACCCGCTCGCCCGGTCGCCGCGCGCGCCGCCGTCCCGCCGTCCCGCTGGGCCGAGGGGCCCTACTCGACCGCGGTGCGCGCGGCGGCCGGGGCGATCTCGGCGAGCAGGCCCTCGACCAGCGCCTTGATCTCGTCGCGGATCGGTCGGACGGCCTCGACGCCCTGCCCGGCGGGGTCGGTGAGCTTCCAGTCCAGGTAGCGCTTGCCGGGGAACACCGGGCAGGCGTCGCCGCAGCCCATGGTCACGCAGACGTCCGCCTCCCGCACCGCCTCGTGGGTCAGCACCTTGGGGCTCTCGGCGGAGATGTCGACGCCGACCTCGCGCATCGCCTCGACCACCGCCGGGTTGACCCGGTCGGCGGGTGCCGAGCCGGCGGAGCGGACCTCGACCCGGTCGCCGGCCAGGTGGGACAGCCACGCGGCGGCCATCTGGGAGCGGCCCGCGTTGTGCACGCAGACGAACAGCACCGACGGCTTGTGCGGCGCGGTCGCGTCGGGACGGGCGGCGGGATCGGTGCTGGTGGCGTCGGTCATCGTGCTCCCTCGTGGTCGGGCCGGGGCGCCACGACGCGTCCCGGGTACAGCAGGCGCAGCAGCGGGACCGCGATCGCCACCGCGACGAGCTGCGCCAGCACGTAGGCGGGCACGGAGGTCGGGGCGATGCCGGCGAAGCTGTCGCTGAACACCCGGCCGACGGTGATGGCCGGGTTGGCGAAGCTGGTGGAGCTGGTGAAGAAGTACGCCGCGCCGATGTAGGCGCCCACGGCGGCGGGCGCGCGGTCGGCGCGGCCGGAGCGGGTCAGCGAGAAGATCACCAGCAGCAGGCCGAGGGTGGCCACGACCTCGGAGAGGCCGTGCGACCAGGTGGCGCGGTCGGTGGTGGAGATGCTGACCGGGGCGGCGTCGAACAGCACGTTGGCCAGGACCGCGCCCGTCACGCACCCGGCGACCTGGGCCGGGACGTAGAGCGCGAAGCGCCGCCACGGCAGGTCTCCGAGCACGGCGTCGAGCAGGGACACCGCCGGGTTGAAGTGCGCGCCGCTGACCGGTCCGAAGACGAGGATGAGCGCGTACAGGCCCACGGCGGTCGCGGCGGCGTTCTCCAGCAGCTGGAGGCCGACGTCGTCGGGCGAGAGCCGCTGGGCGGCGATGCCGGAGCCGATCACGAGCGCGGCGAGCAGGAGGCTGCCGAGGAACTCGGCGACCAGGGGGCGGAACACGTGCCGCGTCATCGGGGGTTCCGTTCTCGGACGAGGTGGTGCTGCGGGGCCGGCGGTGGGCCGAGCCGGGCGGCGGTGCGGGTCAGGGGGCGCGGGTCAGGGGGCGCGGACGGCGGGCACCAGGCGCTCGACCCGGTCGGCCAGGTCGCGGTAGGCGGCGTCGAAGGCGTCCTCGGTGCCGACCGCGGCCGGGTCGGGCACGGACCAGTGCAGCCGGTCGGCGGGGTCGAGTTCCTCGTGCGCGCTGTCGCACACCGCCACCACCAGGTCTTCGGGGCGCACCACCTGCTCGACGTGGTGGGTGCGGGCGCGACCCAGCGACAGGCCGTGCGCCTTCGCGGTGGACACCGCCATGGGGTGCACCCGCTCGGCGGGTCGCGTGCCGGCCGACGCGGCGGGCACCCCGCTGTGCGCGGCCCACAGCGCCGCCGCCAGCTGCGACCGCGCGGAGTTGCGGCTGCACACGAACACCACCCGCGACGCCCGCCGCACCCCCGAGGGCACCAGGCCGGACAGCGCCGCCGTCCGCAGCCGCAGGTAGGTGCGGCGGGCGTCGCCCTCCGAGCGCGAACGCAGCACCAGCCCCGCCTGCTCCAGCAGCTTCACGTGGTGGGCCAGCAGGTTGCTGGGCAGCCCCAGCTCCCGGCCGACCTCGCTGGGCGAGGCGTCGCCGAGCAGCAGCAGGTCCACGACCGCCAGCCGCGCGGGTTCGCCCAGCGCGGCGTGCAGGCGTGCCCGCGCCACCAGACCGGGAGGCCAGTCAGTGCTCATTGACTCAATGGTGGTTGACCGTCTCGCCGTTCGTCAAGTCGGGCGCACGACGCACGGGGAACCGCCCGGCCGGGTCCGTCGTCGGACGGCACCCGGTCGGGCGGGGATGGCGGTTCGACCAGGGGGTCAGGCGGTGGAGCAGGGCGCGCCGTTGAGGGTGAAGGAGGCCGGCTTGGCCGTGTCACCGGTGTGACTGGCCTGGAAGCCGATGTCGACCGAGCCGTTCGGCGGGATCGCGCCGTTGTAGGCGGCGTTGCGGGCGGTCACCTGCCCGGAGTTGGGCGAGTAGCTCGCGTTCCAGCCGGAGGTGATGGTCTGCCCGCCCGGCAGGGTGAAGGCCAGCGACCAGCCGTTGACGGCGGTGGTGCCGGTGTTGGTGATGGTGATGCTCTCGGTCAGACCGCTGCTCCAGGCGTTCACCGTGCTCCTGACCCGGCACGCGCCCGTGCCCGGCGTCGTCGTCGTGGTGGTGGTCGTGGGAGTGGTGGTCGTGGTGGTCGTGGTCGTCGTGGTGGGGCCGCCGGTGCCGTCCAGGCCGAAGAACGCGACGGCGCGCGCGGCCATGCCGGCGGACGGGAGGCTGTGCCCGGCGCCCTGGATGCTGTACGCCTCGACGAGGGTGGTGCCGGAGGCGTCGTTGAAGCGGCGGCGGTTCCAGTTGGGCTGCGGGGTGTCGCTCGACGTCGGCGTCTGGCTCAGGCCGAACACGTCGGTCCACTGCTCGACCGACTCCTGGAGCAGCGAGTAGGGCACGAGGGTGTCGGCGCTGCCGTGCCAGAGCTGGACGCGCGGCCGGGTCCCGGTGTAGCCGGGGTTGGCCTGCCGGACGGCGTCGCCCCACTGCTGCGGCGTGCGGTTCGCGCCGCCGCCGCCGGTGCAGCGGCTGTTGCCGGGCGGGTAGTCGGCGGCGTTCGCGAAGCAGTTGAAGGGCACGCCCATGAACGCGGCGCCGGCCTTGAACACGTCCGGGTACAGGGCGAGCATGTGGTTGGTCATCATGCCGCCGGAGGACGAGCCGGTGGCGAAGACCCTGCTCGGGTCACCGCCGTAGCGCTGCTGGACGTGGGTGACCATCGAGATGATGGAGACCGGGTCGCTGCCGCCGCCGCGCCGCTTGGCGGCGTCCGACCAGGTGTCGAAGCACTTGCCGAACCCCGCCTCCTGCTGGGCGCTGGGGTAGACGACGACGAACCCGTGCCGATCGGCCAGCGAGGCGAACTCGCTGCCCGAGTAGAACCCGGGGCCGGAGCCGCCGCAGCCGTGCATGGCCACCACGATCCCGGGGTTGGCGGGGCGCGAGTCCGGCACGTAGACGTGCATGCGCATCCCGCCCGGGTTCGCGCCGAACCCCGTGACCTCGGTCAGCGTCGCCGCGGACGCGGGTGCGGGCGCCGTGGCCACGAGGCCGGCCACGGCCAGCGACGCGGCCGCGGCGAGCAGGGGACTTCGGGTGATCTTCATGCGGGGGACTCCTTTGTTCCGCGCGCGGTCGGACGACCGTGGAGGGGTGCGCGGGCGGCCCGCGGTGCGGCGGCGCGGACCCGCTCGCGGGTCGCCGACGGGGGACCGGCGTCGACGGCGGTGCCCGATCTCGGCGTGCCCGGCACCCGACCACCTGTCGTATGACAGTTAGCTTGCTCGCCGGCCGAAAAACTGTCAATCGACTGTCTCGGTTCGACCGCGACCGGCTGCCGGACCCGCCCGAGGTCACCGCCGGTGGCCTGTCGGTGGGAGCGCGCCGCGCGCCGGTCGCCACGCGCCGGGCCGATTACAGTCGGTGCCGACCGCCCGCCCGAGCCCCGCCGGAGCCGCCGTGACGAGCCCTTACGACATCGAGGAGATCTTCCCGGACGACGGGTCCGGGCAGGTCCGGCTCCCCCGGCGGCAGTCGGGCAACTCCCCGCAGGGCCTCGCCGTGACGCTGCTCGCCGACTACACGCTGCGCACCCGGGCCTGGCTGCCGTCGGCTGCCATCGTGGCCCTGCTCGCCGAGGCCGGCGTGACCAGCGCCGGCGCCCGCACGGCCATCAGCCGGCTCGCCCGCCGGGGCGTGCTGGAGGGCAGCAAACGGGGGCGCAACAGCTCCTACCGGCTGACCCGGTCCGCGGCGGCCGTCCTGTCCGCGGGCGGCCGGTCGATCGCCTCCGCGGCCGAGGCGGGCGCGTGGGACGAGCACTGGACGCTGATCGCCTTCTCGCTCCCCCAGGACGAGGTCGCCCGGCGGCGGGAACTGCGCACGCGCCTGCGGTGGCTCGGGTACGCGCCCCTCTACGACGGCCTGTGGATCTCGCCGCACGCCCTCACCGAGCAGGCCAGGAAGCACCTGGCCGAACTCGCCTTCGGCGCCGTGACGGCCTTCCGCGCCAAGCACGTCGAACTCGACGC
The DNA here is from genome assembly GCF_052936295.1 of Saccharothrix sp. DSM 118769. NCBI lineage: Bacteria > Bacillati > Actinomycetota > Actinomycetes > Pseudonocardiales > Pseudonocardiaceae > Saccharothrix > Saccharothrix sp. DSM 118769. Next base: position 6,546,847 of record NZ_CP193627.1, read on the forward strand.
GGTGATCCACCGCGACCCCCTCGACGCCTGGGACACGGCGGCCATCGCCCGGCAGTACGAGACCTTCATCGACAGGTGGGGCCCGCTGCTCGACGACGTGCGCGCCGCCCGCGTCACCGGGGCCGACGCGGTCCGCGCCCGCACCGAGGTGATGGACACCTACCGCCGCCTGCCCTACCTCGACCCGCGGCTGCCCGCCCGCCTGCTCCCGCCCGGCTGGCTCCGGGAACCCGCCCGGGCGCTGTTCGCGGCCGTGTACGACAACCTCGCCGCCCCCGCCGAGGACTACGTGCGGGCCGTCGCGGGCCGGTACACCGACGAGCCGCTCACCGACATCCGGGCGCACACCACCACCGACCTGTTCGACGGTCGGCGGGACGCGACCGCGCCGAGCCCGGTCACGTAGCCGGGGGGCGCACGCTGTCCCGCGCCACGAGGGTCGGCTCACGGCTGCGCGGCACCTCCCCCGCGCCGTCCTCCCCCGCGCCGCCCCCGCCGGTCTGGGCCAGCAGCAGGGCCAGGGCGTCGCGGGCGACGGCGTCGAAGTCGGGGCGGACGGTGGTCAGCGGCGGGGTGAAGTGGGCGGCCTCGGGCACGTCGTCGAAGCCGACGACGCTCACGTCGTGCGGCACCCGCCTGCCGGCCTCGTGCATCGCCCGGAGGATGCCCAGCGCCAGGTGGTCGTTCGCCGCGAACACGGCGGTGAGGTCGGGCACGCGGGCCAGTTCCCGGCCCGCGCGGTAGCCGGACGCGGCGCTCCAGTCGCCCGGCACGACCGGTGGCGCTTCCAGCCCCGCCGCCTCCAGGGCCGACCGCCAGCCGCGCACGCGGCCCGCGCTGTCGAACCAGTCCTCCGGGCCGGACACGTGCCACACGGCGCGGTGACCGGCGTCGATCAGGTGCCGGGTCGCCGCAGCGGCGCCGGCCACCTGGTCGACGGTGACCGTCGGCGTCGCGCGCCCCGGGTCGCCGTCCACCATCACCAGGGGCGTCGCGGACCGGACGGCGTCGACCGCGTCGTGCACCGGGGCGGTGGGCGCGATGACGACGATGCCGGCCACCTGCCGGCCGTAGTGCCACTCCAGCGCCCGGGACACCGACCCGGGGTCGAGCACGTCCACCCGCAGGGCGGTCACCACGAACCCGGCCTCGGCCGCCGCCTGCTCGATGGCCGCGAGCAGCGAGGCGGGTCCGTACAGGGTGGAGTTCTGCGCCACCACCCCGATGAGCTGCGAACGGCCCGTCACCAGGGCGCGGGCCACCTCGCTGGGCCGGTAGCCCAGTTCGGCGATCGCCGCCCGGACCCGCAGGCGCGTCTGCTGGCGGACGTGCGGGTGCCCGTTGAGCACCCGCGACACCGTCTGGTGCGAGACGTTGGCGAGCCGGGCCACGTCCGCCATCGCGGGCACCCCGGGAATCCTGTTCCCCACCGCCGTCCCCTCTGCTCGAACGCGCAGCCGCCCGCCGGGGGGAGGGCCCGGTGGCACCCGGGCCCTCCCCCGTCGACCGGGGTCAGCCGACCCGGCAGGAGAGGACGGGCCAGTTCCAGTTGCCGCCGTGCTGGACGGTGAAGCCGAACGTGTTGCCGGTGCCGTTGGGGCGCGCGGTCATCACGTTGGCGCTCTCCCACGTGGCGGTGGTGTTCCAGGTGGCGATGATCCGCTGCGGCGAGCTGACGGTCACCGTGACGACCCAGTTGTCCGTGCCCGAGACGGTGACCTGGCCGTTGAAGCGGTCACTCCACTTCTGCCCCTCGGAGTACGTCGCGGTGCAGCTGCCGCCGGGGTTCTGCGGGGTGGTGGTGGTCGGGTCGGTGGTCGTCGGGGTGCTGGTGCCCGAGCCGCTGTTCAGGACGTTGAGGACCGACGTGTACGCGGCCTTCTTGTTGCCGCTGCCGTCGAACAGCAGCGGGGTGCCGGAGGCGCGCCACGAGTCGGTGTCGCGGATGCCCCACACGGTGATGCCGGTGCAGCGGGCGACCGAGAGGCACGCCTGCACGACGCCCTGGTACTGCTGGGCCTGCGTCGACCCGGAGCCCTCGATGTCCAGCTCGGTGATCTGCACGTCCACGCCGAGCGCGGCGAAGTTCTGCAACGTGGTGTGGTAGTTGCTCGGCACCGGGTTGCCGCTGTTGAAGTGGGCCTGGAAGCCGACGCAGTCGATGGGCACGCCGCGCGACTTGAAGTCCTGCACCATCCGGTACACGCCCTGGGTCTTGGCGTGCGACCAGTTGTCGGTGTTGTAGTCGTTGTAGCAGAGCTTCGCGCCCGGGTCGGCGGCGCGCGCCGCGCGGAACGCGGCCTCGATCCAGTCGTTGCCGGTGCGCTGGAGGTTGGAGTCGCGCCGGCCGCCGGAGCTGCCGTCCGCGAACGCCTCGTTGACGACGTCCCAGGCGTAGATCTTGCCGCGGTAGTACGTGGCGACCTGGGTGACGTGGTTGAGCATCGCCTGGCGCAGCGTGGAGCCCTCCATGGACTGCATCCAGCCGGGCTGCTGCGAGTGCCACGCCAGGGCGTGCCCGCGCACCCGCTTGCCCTGGCCGCGCGCCTGGTTGACGATCCGGTCGGCGTTGCCGTAGCTGAACTGCCCCCGGTTCGGCTCGGTCGCGTCCATCTTCATCTCGTTCTCGGCCGTGACCATGTCGAACTCGCGGTTCAGGATGCCCACGTAGGTCGAGTCCGAGAGCTTGTTCGCCGCCACGGCCGTGCCGAAGTACCGGCCGCTCTGCTGCGCCGCCGCGGCGAGCGTGGAGGCGGCGCCGCTGGCGGGCGCCGCCACGAGGACCGCGGCACCCGCGGCCGCGGCCACCAGTGTGGACACGAGTGCGGCTCGTGAGACCGACTTCGCTGTCAGCTTCATGTTCGCGCTTTCTGAGGAAGTACCCGCACGGGGGCGGGTGGGGGACGGGTCGGAGCGGCTGGCGGCCCGCTCGGTGCGGGGTGGCCGAGGACTCTCGTCACCACCCGCTGTTGGCTCTGAAACCTTTACGAGTATTAACCGAAACAGATCGGCCGATCAAGCCCCAATTTCACATGCCTGAACCCATCCGTCCCTGATCCAGCCCCAGAACTACGCGCTCAACCAGGGGAAACACCATCAAAACCGATGCAGAAGTATCGAAAATATTCGAAACTTCGTGCGCAACTCTTGCCTTGCGCAGGCTCTTGAGCAGGTCCTCAAGCCGGCGTCGAATCGTCGTGCGGACCGTGCTCGAACCAGTCGAACCACGCGGTGCCCTCGACGGCGTACACGCCGATCACCCGGCCGGTGAAGCCGGTGGCGACCTCGGTGGACAGGTACCTGCCGTCCAGCTCGGCCAGCGGCTCCGGGTCGTCCCCGACGTGGAAGGCGACGTAGTCGGGCGCGGCCACGTGCAGGCCCGCGGGCTCCCCGTCGCCCGGTGGCGACTGCCGGTCCAGGCGGGTGGTGATCACGAGGGTGACCGGTCCCGGCGGCACCGGGCGCGTGGCCGTGCTCTGGCGCAGCGGTCCGATGCGCGCGACGACGCCGACCTGCCCGTCGGCGACCTCCAGGTCGTAGTGGTGCGCCTCGTCCAGGCGCACCGACAGGCCCGCGCGCCCGGAGCCCGGGTCGAGGAGGACGGCGGTCCGGCTCTCCTGGTGCTGCTGGCGGCGGCCGAAGAAGGTGGCGCCCGGCCGGTCCAGCGTGGGGCCGGTGGCGTGCAGGGTCAGCCACCCCGGCCGCTCGGTCAGCGACCACGAGCCGTCCGGGCGCGACCGGGGCGAGATCCACCGGGGGTCGGGCTCGGGGTCGTCGAAGTCGTCGCGTCGCGGGGCCGGTTCCAGCGGTCGCGGCGCGCCCGGCGCGCGTTCCCGCAGCTCCACGGGACCCACGCGCGGCCAGCCGTCCTCCCACCGCACGGGGGTGAGGAAGGTTTCCCGGCCCAGCACGTGGAAGTTCGGGCTGTAGCCGCGCGGGCGGGTGGCCAGCAGGACCATCCACCACTCGCCGTCCGGGGTGGTGACGAGGTCGGCGTGGCCGGTGCTCTGGACCGGGCGGTTGGTGCCGCGGTGGGTCAGGACCGGGTTGTGCGGCGCGGGTTCCCAGGGGCCGTGCAGCGAGCGCGCCCGCGCCACGGCGACGGTGTGGCCGCGCTCGGTGCCGCCCTCCGCGATCAGCAGGTACCACCACTCCCCCACGCGGTACAGGTGCGGGGCCTCCGGCCACTGCAACCCGGTGCCCTCCCAGGCGGGCAGCGGCCCCTCCAGCACCTTCCCCGACCCCGGGTCGACGCGGGCGACCTGCACGCCGAAGAACTCCGCCCCGTGCGCGCCGGCGAAGGCGCACCAGCAGTTGCCGTCCTCGTCCCAGACCAGGTCGGGGTCGATGCCCGGCAGGTCCACCCACACCGGGTCCGACCACGGGCCCTCGGGCCGCTCGGCGGTGACGAGGAAGTTGCCGCCGCTCGACACGTTCGTGGTGATCATCCAGAACCGGCCGTCGTGGTGCCGGATCGTGGGCGCGTAGATGCCGTCGGAGGCCGCCGCGTCGGGCGGCAGCGGGAGCTGGGAGGGCCGGTCCAGGACGTTGCCGATCTGCCGCCAGTGCACCAAGTCGCGGCTGTGGAAGATCGGCACGCCCGGGAAGTACTCGAAGCTGGAGCACACGAGGTAGTAGTCCTCGCCGACCCGGCACACGCTCGGGTCCGGGTGGAACCCCGGGATCACCGGGTTGTCGTAGAACGGCGCTTCGGTTCTCGGTGACGTCATGTCTTCCCTTGTCGTGCGGGGGGGTTTCAGCCCTTGAAGGCGCCGTCGAGGATGCCGGCGACCATGCGGCGGCCGACGACCACGAACAGGACCACGAGGGGGACGGTGGCCAGGAACGAGCCGGACATGGCGAGCCCGAGGTCCACGTCGTAGCTGTTCTGGAGCGCCTTGATGGCGATCTGGGCGGTGTAGCGCTCGGGTGACTTGAGCACGATGAACGGCCAGAGGAAGTCGTTCCACGCGGTGACGAACCCGAACAGGCCGAGCACGAACGCGGCCGGCCGCACGATGGGGAACGCGATGCGCCAGAACACCTGCCACGTGTTCGCGCCGTCGATCGTGGCGGCCTGCACCAGTTCGTCGCTGATCGTCGCCGTGATGTGCTGGCGCATCCAGAAGATGCCGAACGCGCTGGCCAGACCGGGCACCACGAGGGCCTGGAGGGTGTCCACCCAGCCCAGCCACGACATGATCATGTACTGCGGGATGACGGACAGTTGGGTGGGCACGGTCATGGTGAGCACGACGACCAGGAACAGGGTGTTGCGGCCCGGGAAGCTCAGCTTGGCGAAGGCGAACCCGGCCAGCGCGCACAGCACCGCCTGGCCCACCCCGATGGCGGTGGCCACGGCCAGGCTGTTGAGCAGCGCCTGCACGAACGGCACCGTCTCCAGGACCAGCCCCAGGAGGTGCAGGAAGTTGTCACCGGGCACGACCTCGGGCGGCATCCGCGTGGCCGTCGCGGTGTCCGTGGTGGCGACGATGAACATCCAGTACAGCGGGAACAGGCACGCGACGGTGGCCACCGCCAGCAGCAGGTAGGTCCACCACCGGACCCGGCCCGGGTGCCGCCGGCGCGGCGCGGTGGTCGTCATCGGTCCGCCTTGATCCGGGTGGACAGCAGGTAGTTGACCGCGGCGATCACCACGACCATGGCGAACAGCGCGACGCCGATCGCCGAGCCGTAGCCGAACTCGAACTGCCCGAAGCCCTGCTCGTAGAGGAACAGCGTCAACGTCTGGCACTGCCGCACCGCCCCGCACGTCAGCGGTGCGCCCGAGGCGATCAGCAGCGGCTCGGTGAAGACCTGGAGGCCGCCGATGGTCGAGGTGACCACGGTGAAGATGATCACCGGTCGCAGCGACGGCACGGTGATGTGGCGGAACCGCTGCCACGGGCCCGCGCCGTCGATGGCCGCGGCCTCGAACACCGAGCGGGGCACCGACTGAAGCGAGGCGAGGTAGAGCAGGGTGGTGTAGCCGAACCACCGCCACGTCACCATCGTGGCGATGAGGAGGTGGCTGCCCCAGGTGGACTGGACGAAGTCGACCGGCGACACGCCGACCAGCCCCAGCAGCCAGTTGAGCAGACCGTAGTCGCGGTCGAAGAGCTGCGCGAACACGATCGCGGTGGCCGCCACCGAGGTGACGTACGGGACCAGCATCGACATCCGGAAGAACAGCGCGAACCGCAGCCGGGCGTGGTTGAGCACGTGCGCCAGCACGAGGGCCAGCACGAGCTGCGGCACGGTGGACAGGAACCAGATGCTCACCGTGTTGCCCGCGGCGTTCCAGAACCGCGGGTCGGCGAACATGCGGGTGAAGTTGTCCGCGCCGATGAACACCTGGTCGCCGATGGGGTTCCAGTCGAACAGCGCGACGTAGAACGTGAAGGCGAACGGGAACAGGCCGAACACCGCGAAGAGCACGAAGAACGGCGCGATGTAGCCGTACGCCGACAGGCGCTCCCCCAGCCCCCGGGCGGTCCGGGGGGCGAGGGGCGGCGGCGCGACCGGTGGTGTCGGGGTGAGCACGATGGCCACCGCGCTCACCCGCCGATGGCGGTCTTGATGTTGCGCACCGCGTCGTCCCACGCGGTGGCCGGGTCGCCGCCGCTCTGCTCGACGTTGGTGATCGAGTTGAGGAACTCCTGGCCGATGGTCGCGCTGTCGGGACCGATGTAGAACGGCTTGAGCTCCAGCAGCGCGTCGGTGTAGATCTTGCCGGTCGGCGCGCCGGAGAAGAACGGGTCGGTCGCCTCGGCGACCTTGGCGTCCTGGTAGACCGAGGGCGTGGACGGCAGGGCGCCGGACCGGCCGAAGTGCTCCAGCTGCCCCTGCGGGGACTGCATCTCCTTGATGTACTCCCAGGCGGCCTGGGGGTTCTGCGCGCGCTTGGGGATGGCGAGGTAGCTGCCGCCCCAGTTGCCCGAGCCGCCCGGGATGCGGGCGATGTCCCACTTGCCGGCGGTGTCGGGCGCGGTGCTGCGGATCGAGTTGAGCATCCACGACGGCGCGGACACGGCCGCGTAGGCGCCCTGCGCCATGCCGGCGCTCCACGCGCTCTCGAACGACGACTGCCCGGCGGTGATCCCGGCGGTGGCCGCCTTGATGCCGAGGTCGAACGCCGTCCTCACCTGCGGGTTGCTGTCGTAGACCGGCTTGCGGTCCTCGCTGTAGTACTTCTCCGAGACCTGGTTGACGGCCTGGTAGAACACGCTGGTGGCCGCGTTGTCGGTGAACGCCTTGCCGGTGGCCTGCTTGTAGCGCTTCCCGGTCTCGATGAACGCGTCCCACGTCGGCCACAGGGCGCTCACCGCCTCCCGGTCGGTGGGCAGCCCGGCGGCGGCGAACAGGTCGGTGCGGTAGGCCACGGCCATGCCGCCGACGTCGGTGGGGATGCCGAGCACCTCGCCGTCCTTGGCGACGCTCTGCGTCATCACCCAGTCCAGGTAGTCGCCCTTCAGGTCATCGGCGCCGAGGGTGCGCAGGTCGACGAAGTTCTGCGGCTGCTGCACGAACTGCGGCAGGTTGTCGCCCTGGATGAGCACCAGGTCCGGCACCTTGCCGCCGGCCAGCGCCGTCGTCAGCGCCTGGGCGGTCTCGGTCGAGGTGCCCACCTCGGTCAGCTTGATCTCGATGTCCGGGTGCTTCTCCCGGTAGGCGTCCACGGACGCCTTCTGGTTGATGGCGGAGAACGACCAGAAGTCGAAGGACTTGCCGTCCCCGCCCCCGCCCCCTCCGCCGCCCGGCGTGCAGGCGGTGATCAGGGCGAGGGCCGCGGCGGCGGCGAGCAGCAGGGGCGGGCGGAAGGTCACGACGCTTCTCCAACGTGTGCGGCCAAGCGGCACGTGGCCGCGCGGGTTCCTGGGTGGCCGGGAGTTCCGGCGGGCACCGCGTCGAGCGGCACCCACCTCAGCGGCCGAAAGTTTCGCTTCCAACTCCGATTGTTAGCGCTCACGACCGTAAGGCGCGTCACACCGGCCGTCAAGGACGGGTCTCGGGAATCCGCGGGGATCACGCGCCCACCAGCGGCGTCGCCGAAGGCGGCGACCGGACGCCATTCACCGAAACAAAGGTGGAACACGGCGCGGCGCAGGCCCCGGCGGTGCGGTCCGCGCAATTCCGCCGGGATCGGGCCCGACCCGCCCGGCACCAGGTCTTCTCCGGCCCCACCGCGCGAAAGGTAACCGCGGCTCCGCCGGGCGGTCAACGCCGACGCCCAGCTAAAGATGTTTGCGTTAACTTTAGCTATTCGCACGAGACTTACCTCGGCGAAACATTTTCGTCATCTCTTGACCCGCTGTGCGCAATCCTCCACAGTCTTATGGACGCGGCGGACGTCCCTCCGACGGCGATGCCGACGCCTCATCGCACCCGCTTGCGCAAAAGAGCGCGAATCCCTGGTTTGTTAGCGCTAACAGCCATGGTTCGGACTCGGGTGGCCACCGCGTGCCCGGTCGGCGGACCCGGCCCCACCCCGGACCGGCCCACCTCCGAAGGAGACGTGATCACCGTGCACGGAATCGATCCACTCGCCCGGCGAACGGCGGCGGTCGGCGTCGCGCTGGCGCTGACCACCACGGCGGTGGCACTGGTCGGGGCGCAGTCCGCGTCCGCCGCCGCCGGCTGCCGGGCCGACTACGCCGTCTCCTCGGAGTGGCCGGGCGGGTTCGGCGCGAACGTGGTCGTGACGAACCTGGGCGACCCGGTGAACGGGTGGCAGCTCTCCTGGTCGTTCGCCGGCGACGAGCGCATCACCCAGTCGTGGAACGGGACCCACACCCAGTCCGGCGCCCGGGTGACGGCGACCAACGCCGCCTGGAACGGCTCCGTCGCCACCGGTGCCGCGGTGTCGTTCGGCTTCAACGGCACCTCCGGGGCCCGCCCGACGCCCCCGGCGGTGTTCACGCTCAACGGCGTGGCGTGCACCGGCTCCACCACCCCGACGAGCACCACGACCACGAGCACGACCACGACGACCACGACGACCACCACCACCACGACCACCACGACGCCGCCGAACCGCCCCGCCGTGGAGAACAACTTCGCGGTCACCCGGGAGGGCGCCTACGGCGACAACCGCTACACGGTGTTCCGCCCCTCGAACCCGCAGGCCGTCGGCCGCGCGCTGCCCGTCGTGGCCTTCGGCAACGGCGCGTGCGCGCACACCGACAACAGCGAGGTCACCCGCATCCTGACGTTCATCGCCTCCAAGGGCTTCGTCGTGGTCGACACCGGGTCGGCCAACGGCTCCCCCAACGGGGTGCCCAGCGGGTCGCCGATCCCGTCCCTGCTGACCGACGCGATCGGCTGGGCCGAGCGCGAGCAGAACCGCTCCGGGGCGGCGCTGCGGCAGCAGCTCGACCTGACCAGGGTCGCCACCGCGGGCCACTCGTGCGGCGGCATCGAGGCCCTCATCGCCGCCCAGGACGCCCGGGTCGACGCGACCGTGTCGCTGGACAGCGGCCTCTTCGCCGACGGCTCCTTCGGCTACTCGCGCGCCGAGCTGGGCAAGCTGCACGCGCCGGTGCTGTTCATGGACGGGGGCCCGTCCGACATCGCCTACGACAACACGCGGGCCAACTACGGCCTGGTCACCGTGCCCGCCGTGCTGGCCGAGCACCCGCAGGCCGGGCACGGCGGCTTCATCACCGGCGCCCAGGTGACCGAGGGCATGACCACGGTCGTCCAGTTCCTCGACATGGTCCTCAACGGCAACCAGACCGCCCGGAGCTACGTCCTCGACCCGTCCGGCCTCGCGTCCCGGTACCCGTGGGTCGTGGCCAAGAAGAACTTCTGACCCGCTCCACCGCCTCAGGGGCCCGGGCGCACCGCCCGGGCCCCTGAGGCGCGTCAGGCGCGCTGGAGCTGGAAGCGCTGGTTCGCCGCCCCGGTGACGGTCCACTGCGAGATGCGCGCGCCGTCCGCCGTGGACGCCGACCACACGTCCAGCGCGAGCCCGCCGGCGCGGTTGACCAGGCTGACGACACCGCCGCCCTGGTCCACCACCCGCCACTGCTGGGCCGTCGTGTTCCCGTCCGCCCGCTGCGCCACGTCGGCGCCCGTCCCGGTGCCCGCCGGCTGGAGCACCAGGCCGCTGTGCCGGGCCCGCACGCGGTAGTACCCGCCGCCGGAGTCGAGGAAGTCGAACCGCTGGTTGGCGCCGCCGGTCGCGGACCACTGGGTCAGCAGCGCCCCGGCCGCGGTGGACGCGCCGCTGATGTCGGCGAACTTGCCGCTGTGCTGGGCGACCAGCCGGTAGTCCACGCCGACCTCGACCACCGGGTCGGTCCCGCCCTGGCCGGTCGCCCGGTAGGCGCGGCCCGCCTGGGCGGTGAACTCGACCACGTCGGGCTCGGGGCGGGCCGGCTGCACGGCCGTGCCGGTGGTGGTGTCGAGCAGGGTGAACGCGCCGGTGAACAGGCGGCTGCGCACCCGGACGGCGCCGGTGCGGTCGGGGGTGACGGTCAGCTCGGTGTTCCGACCGCCGGCCCACGTCGCGCCGACGGTGTGGCCGCCGCGCCCGCGCAGGCCGGTCACGCTGCCCGCGGGCCAGGCCGGCGGCAGCGCGGGCAGCACGTGCAGCTCCCCGTCGTGGCTGTGCAGCAGCATCTCCGCGATCCCCGAGGTGGCCCCGAAGTTGCCGTCGACCTGGAACGGCGGGTGCAGGTCGAACATGTTGGGCGCCAGGCGCTCGGTGGTCACCAGGGAGCGGACGAGGTCGTGCGCCCGGCCGCCCTCCTCCAGCCGCGCCCAGTAGTTGATCTTCCAGGCGAGGGACCAGCCGGTGCCCGCGTCGCCGCGCAGCTGCAACGTGCGGCGGGCGGCGGCGAACAGGTCCGGGGTGCCGCGCTTGGTGATCTGGTTGCTCGGGTGCAGGCCGTAGAGGTGGGAGACGTGCCGGTGCTGCGGCTCGGTCTCCACCCAGTCGTGCAGCCACTCCTGGACGTTGCCCCGCGACCCGATCCTCATCGGCGCCAGCCGCTGCCGCGTCGACCGGACCTGGCCGCGGAACTCGGCGTCCACGCCCAGCACCTCGGAGGCGGCGGCGCAGCCGTCGAACAGGTCGCGCAGGACCTGCATGTCCATCGTGGGCCCCGCGCACACGCTGGCGTTGGCGTGGTGCGGCAGCTCGGGCGAGTTGGACGGGTTGGTCACCAGCGTGCCGAAGGTCGGTTCGACGACCAGGGTGTCGAGGAAGAACTGCGCGGCGCCCTTGAGCGCCGGGTAGTACCTCCGCAGGAACTCCACGTCGCCGGTGAACCGGTAGTGGTCCCAGACGAGCGTGGCCAGCCACGCGCCGCCGGTCTGCCACATGCCCCACAGGGCACCGTCCACCACGGACGACCCGCGCCAGGCGTCCGTGTTGTGGTGGGTGACCCAGCCGCGCGCGCCGTACTGGGCCTGCGCGGTCCGGGTCCCGGTCACCACCAGGTCCTCGATCATCCGGAACACCGGCTGGTGGCACTCGGCGAGGTTGGTGGTGTTCGCCGGCCAGTAGTTCATCGGCAGGTTGGCGTTGATCGTGTACTTGGACTCCCACGCCGGGGTCATCGAGTCGTTCCAGATGCCCTGGAGGTTCGCCGGCTGGGTGCCCGGGCGGGAGGAGGCGATCAGCAGGTAGCGGCCGTACTGGAACAGCAGCGTCGACAGCTGCGGGTCGCTGGTGCTGTTGTGCTGGGCGATGCGCACGTCGGTGGTCTGGTCGGCGGCGGCCGTGCGGCCGAGGTCGAGGGCGACCCGCCCGAACAGCGCCTGGTGGTCGGAGACGTGCCGGGCGCGCAGCGCGGCGAACGACTGGCCCTGCGCCGCGGCGAGGCGGGTGCGGGCGAGGCCCTGGTGGTCGCCGTCGACGGTGCGGAAGTCGACGTAGCTGGTGCCGATGGAGATCAGCAGCGTGACCGTGTCCGCGTTGGCCACCCGCAGCGAACCGCCGGAGGAGCTGGTCGTGCCGCCCTCGGCGAGCACCCGGGCCAGCGCGAGGAACCGGACGGAGCCGGGGATGCCGCGCATGTCCCCGGACACGCCCTCCAGGGCGATCGTCGTGCCGTCCGGGCTGGACGACGAGGCGCGCTGCGGCGTGCCGAACGACGCGGTGAACGACACCGAGCCGGGCGTGCCCGCCGTCAGCCGCACGACGACGACCTGGTCCGGGGCGCTGGCGAACACCTCGCGCCGGTACCGCACGCCGTTCGCGGTGTAGGTGACGCCGGCGGTGGCGGTGGTCAGGTCGAGCCACCGCTGGTAGCCGGTCGGGGTGGCGGCCGGCAACGCCAACCGGAGGTCGCCCACGGGCTGGTAGGCGAGCTGCGCGGCCGGGCTGCCCAGCATCGCCTGGTTGATCAGGTCCTGCGCCCGGGTCCACTGGTCGGCGAACACCAGCCGCCGGATCTCGGGCAGCGCCGCCGCGCCCCGGGTGTTGGTGTAGTCGTGCGGGCCGCCCGCCCACACCGTGTCCTCGTTGAGCTGCAACCGCTCGGTGTCGGTGTTGCCGAACACCATCGCGCCCATCCTGCCGTTGCCGATCGGCAGCGCGCGCAGCCAGTCCGCGCCGGCGGGTTCGTCGTACCACAGGGCGAGGTCGCCCACCTCGGGCGGCGCGGCGGCGCCCGCGCCGGGGGCGGCGGTCCACGACGCGGTGGTCAGCGCGGCCCCGACACCCGCCGCCCCGTACCTGAGCATCTGCCTTCGGGTGAGGTCGGACATCCCGTCTCCTTCAGCCGGCGGTGGTCGTGCTCCGGGGGTCGCTGGGCTACCTGGGCGTGAACTGCCACCAGTTGACGTTGAACAGGTAGCCGCTGCCCCCGGTGAACCGGAAGTGCACGTCCTGGGTGCCGGACAGGCCGCTGACCGGGCACGAGACGGTGGTCCAGTTCTGCCAGCCGCCGGTGCCGGGGACGGTGCAACGGCCCACGACGGTCCCGGTCGGGCCGCCGGTGCGGACCTCCAGCGCGCCGCCGGACGTCCCGGAGGCGACGCGGGCGGTGAGGGTCGCCGCGCCGTTGCCGAAGGCGACGTTGCGCACCTTGGTCCAGTCGCCGTTCTCCAGGTAGCCGATGTTCATGCCGCCCTCGCCGGCGGGTTCCGTCTCGATGCCGCTGCCCCAGGCGACGGTCTCGGCCTCCTGGCGGGTGTAGGGGTTCAGCACGTCCACGGGCGGCGGGCCGCCGGTGGTCATGTTCAGCGTCGGGATGGTGCCGTCGGCGTTGTAGGCGAACCGCTCCACCGCGACGGAGCGGGCGTAGCCGCCGCCGCCCGGCAGCGCGCCGTTGTGGTAGAAGAAGTAGGAGTTGTTCTTGTAGTCGACGACACCGGCGTGGTTGGTGAAACTGCTGCCCTGCGTGGGCATGACGGTGCCGCGGTAGGTCCACGGCCCCGTGGGCGAGGTGGCCGTCGAGTAGGCGATGAACTCCGAGCAGCACTTCGCGGCGAAGACGTTGTAGTACAGGCCGTTGCGCTTGTAGACCCAGGGCGCTTCCTCGTAGAGGGTGGGCCTGCTCGCGTTGCCGGTGCGGGTGCCGAAGCCGGCGGTGGTGAGCGGGATCTGGGTGGGGCTGCCGGAGAAGCTGGTCATGTCGGCGTTGAGGCGGACGTACCAGAGGTTCGGGTTGCCCCAGTAGAGGTACGCCTGACCGTTGTCGTCGATCATGACGGAGGGGTCGATCTCGCCGTTCTCGACCAGCGGCCGGCCGAGGGCGTCGCGGAAGGGCCCGGTGGGGCTGTCGGAGACGCCGACGCCGATGGCCATCCGGTTGGTGGCGCGGTTGACCACGGGCACGTACCAGTAGAACTTGCCGTTGCGCTCGATCGTCTGCCCCGCCCAGGCGTCCCTGCTGGCCCAGGAGAACGTGCTCAGGCTCATCGGCGAGCCGTGGTCGGTCCAGTTGACCATGTCGGTGGTGGACCAGACGCGCCAGTCCTTCATGGTGAAGTAGGTGGCGCCGTCCTCGTCGTGGCCGGTGTAGAGGTAGAGGCGCCCGTTGTGCACCAGGGGCGCGGGGTCGGCGGTGTAGACGTGCTGCACGATCGGGTTGTCCGCCCGGGCCGCCGCGGGGAGCAGCGCCGCGAGGCACAGGGCCGACGCGGTCCAGGCGAGGACGCGTCGCAGGGTGGATCGGGTGCGTGTCACGGGGGCCTCCGGGGTCTGGGTGCGGTCCCCCGTCCGGAGGAGGCGACAGCGTTCGGACGGGGGACCGCGGCAGGGCTGGTCACGACATCAGGCGCAAGCGGTCCCGTTCAACGACGGCGCGGAGAACGGGGGCGTCGTCCCGCTGTAGTTCGCGTTGTAGCCGACGGTCACCTGACCGCCGGACGCGAGGGCGCCGTTCCAGGACGTGTTGACGACGCGGACCGCGTCACCCGCGTCGGTCCACGTCCCGTTCCAGCCCTGCGTGACGGACACGCCGGGTGCCGAGAACGCGAGGGTCCAGCCGGTGACCGCCGGTCCCCGGTTGGTGATCACGATCTCGCCGGTGTACCCGCCCGTCCACTGGCTGACCACGCGGTGGGCCACCGCGCAGCCGCCACCCGGGTTGGTGCCCGTGGTGGTCGTCGTGGTCGTGGTGCTGGTGGTGGTCGACGTCGGGCCCGCCGCCATCGCCAGCTCGTAGGCGCGCTGCGGCACGAACTGGCCGGCCGGCCCGATGCAGCCGTCCGACTCGCCGGGCAGCTTGACCCACAGGAACGCCTCGATCCTGGCGTCGCCCGTGCTGGTGGTGCTGGGCGTGCCGATCGCGCGCCCGGCCGGGTCGCACCACTCCTCGCCCAGCGGGCCGTTGCCGTTGCGGCTGGTGTCGATGACGGCCTTGAGCCGGCTGTCGCCCAGGGCGTTGAGGATGTTCTTGGTGTAGGCCACCTCGTCGGGGGTGCTGCGGTAGTTCGACACGTTGCTGGCGATGCCGTCGGCGCTGTTCGAGATGTCCGCGGCGCGCAACCGGTTGGCGGCCTCCGACGGGCTCAGCCACGCGGAGTTGCCGATGTCGTAGTACACCTTGGCCTGCCCGGAGCCGGACTTGAGCTTCTTGCCCGCGTAGGCCATCGACGCCCTGGTCTGGCTCTGCTGGTCCGCGTTCTGGCAGTTGCTCATGATCGGCAGCACGTCGGGCTCCAGCACGATCGTCGCCGGGCGACCGGCCAGCCCCGCCGCGACCTCGTCCACCCAGGCCCGGTACGCCTGGTGCGAGGGCGCGCCGCCGCCGCTCGCGCCGCCGCAGTCGCGGTTGGGGATGTTGTAGACCACCAGGATCGGGATCTTCCCCGCCGAGGCCGCCGCGCCGACGAAGGAGCTGATCTCCGAGCGGACCGACGAGGTGTTGGTGGTGGTGAACCACCGCGCCTGCGGGACCGAGGCGATGCGGTCGCGGATGACGGCCGCCCGCGAGTCGCCCGCGTTGGCGGCGACCCACTTCGCGCTGGAGGTGGACGGGTCGACGTAGAAAGGTGAATCGGCCGCCTGGGCGGTCGTGCCGCCGCTCGTGGCCAGGACTGCCGCCCCGGCCACGAGGGCGATCGAGAGCACGGACGCGGACGCGGCCCGTTTCCTGCGCCGCACGGGACCGCCTCCCGCCGAAGTGCCGGTGTCGCGCGTCGGGTTCGTTGTTCTCATCCCATGTCCTCGCAGCGTCGTTGCTGTGTCGCGATAAGGGCAGATCCGCTCCGGGAGCGCTCCCAGACGAGCGGTCGCCGAATGTCCCCGGTGGTGGATCACGGTGGTTCCCGCACCTGCGGAAAGGAATTCGGCTCCGGATCAATCTAGCCAGGAGCCCGGATGGGGTCAATTATCGGGAATGCTAAAGGTAATGCCACCGCCTTTAGCCGGACCGTCCGCACGTCCACGCACGTGCCGCTGCCCGCGTCGACGACCTCGTGGTGGCCGCCGCCGACGTCGCGGACCCGCCGGCGCCGGGCGGCGCGGCCGTCGGGCGCCGACCGGGCGGCGCGGCCGTCGGGCGCCGACCGGACGACGTCGCCGCCGTCCACCGCCGGGGCGTCGCGCACGTCGACGACCTCGTCGCCGTGCTGCGCGGTGAAGGTCTCCGCGGCGGGCACGGGCACGGTCGTGCGCGGCGTGAGCCGGTAGAGGCCGGAGCCGTGCGCGGGCAGCGACCGGGACAGCGTGCCGCTCACCACGCCCAGGCCCGCGCCCGACCACAGGTCGACCACGTCGGCCGAACCGATCCCCAGCTCGGCGAGCGCGAGCGACACGGTCGACGTGCCGCCACCCCGGTTGAACAGCGCGACGTACCGGTCCCGACCGCCGGGCGCGTCCGCCGTCCAGGCGGTGTGCGTGCCGGCGAAGAGCTGCCGGTTGCCGGTGCTGTGCTGGTCGACGGCGAGGACCGCGGCGTTGGTCATCAGCGCCAGTTCGCTCGGCCTGTTCCGCGTCAGGTCGCCGCCCCACATCAGCGGTGAGCGGGTGATGGACCACAGGGTCATCAGGGTGCGCTGCTCGTCGGGGGTGAGGTTGGAGTAGCGCGGCGGGCCCACGGGTCCCTGCTGGGACAGGTGCCCGATCGGGATCATGTCCGGGTCGGGCCACGCGCCGGGCGCGCGGTGCGGCGTCCAGGCGTGCAGGCGCTCGAACAGGGCGTCCAACCCGGACCAGTCGTCCCACAGGTCGTTGACGATCCGCCACAGGTGGGCGTTGGCCGCGACGTGCGCGCCGTTGCCGGTCGAGGTCGGGCCGGGCGAGAGGCTGAGCACCATCGGGCGACCGCTGCGCCGGATCGCCAGCCCGTAGCCCTCGACCTCGGCCCGCCGGTAGGTCGGCGCGGCGATGTCGTCGACCTTGACGTAGTCCACGCCCCACGAGGCGAGCAGCGCGAACTGGGCGTCCAGGTACGCCTGCGCGCACGGGTTGGCCATGTCCAGGCCCCAGTTCAGGTTCAGCCACGCCGCGGTGGTGCCGTCGTCGACCTCGTTCGCGCGGCAGGCCGTGCCCGGCACGGGGAGGTCGTCGGCGACCACCTGGCGCGGGACGCCGCGCATGAGGTGCACGCCGAACTTCAGGCCCTGGGCGTGGACGTAGTCGGCCAGCGGCCGGAACCCGTTGCCGCCCGCGGCGGAGGGGAAGCGGGTGGTGTCGGGCAGCAGCAGGCCGCCCGCGTCCGTGCGCAGCCTGGGCCGGAGGTTCGCGTCCTGGCTCGGCGCGCCCGTGCCGCTGCCGGGGCGGTACCAGGCCCAGTCGACGACGACGTACTGCCACCCGTGCTGCCGGAGGTTGTCGCGCATGTAGTCGGCGTTGGCCTTGACCTGCGCCTCGGTGACGTTCCAGTTGAACGAGTCGTAGCTGTTCCAGCCCAGCGGCGGGGTGGCGGCGACTCCACGCACGGTGCCTCCTGCTCGTCGTCGAGAGGGCGCTCCTGCCGCTCACCCGCGGCGGCGGTGGGCCGGGCCCCGGCGGAGGAGGTCGGCTCCAGGTCAACGTAACCGCGCGGTACGGGGCCGTCAATTGCGCAAAGCGCTAAATGTGTGAGCGCTAACTTTAGCTCGGCGAACCGCAGGACCCCGGGTGGAGCACTTTCACCGGTGGTTGTCGAGCAGATTTTTGTGAACGTGAACATGCCGTGGCGACGGCCGGGCGAGCGCACGCCTGCGAGGCCGGGGACAGGGCGCCCCCGGCCTCGCAGGTGGTGGGGTCAGGCGACCGCGCAGGCCGCGCCGTTGAGCGTGAACGACGCGGGCTCACCCGTGTCGCCGGTGTGCGTGGCCTGGAAGCCGATGCCCACCGACGCGTTCGGGGCGATGTCGCCGTTGTAGGAGGCGTTCCTCGCCGTCACCTGGCCGGACGACGGGGAGTACGCCGCGTTCCAGCCCGAGGTGATGGTCTGCCCGCCCGGCAGGGTGAACACCAGCGACCAGCCGCGGATCGGCGACGTGCCGGTGTTGGTGACGGTGATCTCCGACGTCAGTCCGCCGCTCCAGGCGTTGATCGTGTCGGACACCCGGCAGGAGGCGTCGCCCGGCGGGGTCGTGGTCGTGGTGGTCGTGGTCGTCGTCGTGCCGGTCGTGGTCGTCGTCGTGCCGGTCGTGGTGGTCGTCGTGGTGGTGATCGTCGTGCTGCCCGGCGGGGTTCCCTCGAACTGGGAGAAGAACCGCCAGACCTCGCCCTTGGTCCACGTCCTGACGCCGTTCTCGCAGGCGCACCCGTCCACGGCGCCCGGCAGGTGGCCGCCGTCGAACGCGGCCCACACCACCGGGTACCCCGCCCGGCAGCCGGTGTAGGTGGTGGTGATGTGCGTCAGGCTGCCCGCCGCGGGTTCGCGCGGGGTGGTGGCGGTGCAGCCGTTGTTGCGGACGAACCTGTCGCGCAGCGACCGTCCCTGGGAGATGTTGAGCACCGTGTCGCCGAGGCCGTGGATGCCCATGTAGGCGACGGGCTGCGTGCCGCCGTTGCAGCCGCTCAGCTGCGCGCCCGAGAACACCGCCACCGCGCGGAAGACGGTGGCCCGGCCGCAGGCCAGCGCGTAGCTCATGCCGCCGCCGTAGCTGAACCCGGTCGCGAAGCGCAGCGCGGTGTCGACGCAGAGGTCGGCCTCGACCCGCCTGAGCAGCTCGTCGACGAACGCGGTGTCCTGCTCGCCGGTGTTGGGCCAGGCGTTGTCGATGCCCTGGGGGGCGATGAGGATCGCGCTGTTGTTCGACTGCTCCTGCTGCCCGTAGTAGGCCCAGGGCGTGCCGCTGCTCCCGCCGGACGCGACCTCGTTCGCCGTGCCGCCCCACCAGTGGAAGGCGAGGATCAGCCGGTACGCCCTGGTGTTGGCGTAGTTGTCCGGGATGCGCAGGATGAAGGTCCGGCTCCGGCCGCCGACCTGGACGGTCTGCGTCCCGTTCCGCAGCGTCGGCGCCTTGCCGCACCCGGCGGTCGTCGCCAGGGTGCCGATCTCGGTGGGTGCCGCCGCGCCGGGGCCGGCGCTCAGCGCCAGGCCGCCCGCCAGGAGCGTCGCGGCCGCGATGACGGCCCCGAGGGTTCTCAGCTTGGACATCACACGACTCCTTCTGCCGTTCAGGCCGGTGGAGGGTGACGACGCCGGAGGGTGGCCGCGTCCCGCCAGGGGCACCGGCCGACGGGAGAGCGTCGTGCCGCCCGCCGGTCGGGGTCCCGCGTCGCGGTCGCCGCCGCGGCGGGGCGGCGGGTGCTCGACGTGCGCGTGCGCATCGGGTTCTCCCACGTCGTCGTTGACGGTCGGTCGACCTGGCGGAGCCGGCTGGCCGGGAGGCGCCGGGACCGGACAGGCGTCCCGACAGCCAGCAATGTAACCAGGCGAACACGGCGCGTCAAAGCTAAACGTGTTAGCGCTAACTTTAGCTAATTGGCCCGCTGAGGCCGAAAAAATCGATCGACTCGACGACATCACCCCAGGTGGAACGAAACATTTCGCAGCCGGACTCCGTTCAGAGCAGTCAGGCCACTTTGTCTTTCGATGACATCTTGTGAGCGTGAACAAACACCTGGCACACTGCCGGTCACCGGGCCGTCACGGTGTGCGGAGGACCTCTCCGAGCGCTGGGTCGACCTGTTCGTGCCCGCGCACGCCCGACCCGGTCGGGTGTCCCCGGAAGGTGCCGCCGCATGGAACTGACGCCGCAGTCGGTGACCACCACGTCGACGGGTGCCCCGACCGCGCCCGGCGGCAGGCCACCGGGCTGACGCGCCCCCCTCAGGGGGCCGCCGCGCGCACCGACGAACCACCGCGCAACGGCATCGGCACCCGGTGGACGGTCGGCGCCTTCCCCCCGCGCCGCCGCCGTTCGAACAGGTCCAGCAGCACCTCGACCGCACGCGCGCCCAACTCGTGGTGCGGCAGGGCGACGGTCGTCAGCCGCGGTCGCATCCAGGAGGCGATGGGATGGTCGTCGAACCCGATCACCGAGACGTCGTCCGGCACGGACAGGCCGGCCTCGGCCAACGCCTGGTAGGCGCCGAACGCCAGGCGGTCGTTGAAGCACACCAGCGCCTCGGGGCGGTGGTCCCGCAGGATCTCGCGGGTGGTGTCGTAGCCGTCCTCCGGCATCCACTTCGGACAGCGGTGCGCGCCGGCCGGCTCGACGCCCGCCGCCCGGAACTCGCCGCGCAGGCCGAGGAGCCGCTCCACCGCGGCGACGCTGTTGGGCGGGATGTCCTCCGGGTCCGGCCCGGCGCCGATCAGGTGGATGCCCGACCGGTGGCCCGCGTCGAGGAGCGCCCGTGCGGCCGACCGCCCCGCCCGCACCTCGTCGGGCAGCACCGAGGGGATCGACGAGCGGGTCGCGGGCACGGCGTTGAGCAGCACGGCGGGCCCGTCGTGCAGGCCCTCCGGCACGGCGACCGACCTGGTGTACATGGCGGCGAAGACGATGCCGTCCACGCGGCGGTCGTGCATGGCCTCGACCAGCGCCCGCTCGACCGCCGGGTCGCCGCCGGACTCGCCGACGAAGAGCATGAACCCGCGCCGGTACGCGGCGTCCACCGCGCCCTTGATCATGTTGCCGGCGAGGCCGGACGAGGCGACGGTGTCGGACACGAAGCCGATCGTCTGCGTGCGGCCGGTGCGCAGGCCCACCGAGAGGGTGTTGCGCCGGTAGCCCAGCTCCTGCGCGTTCGCCCGCACCCGGCGCTCGGCCTCCTCCGAGATGCGCAGCTCGCGCGCCCGCCCGCTGAGGATGAGCGACGCGGTCGTGCTGGACACGCCGCTCGCCGCCGCGACGTCGGCCAGCGTCACCCGTCTCCGCCCCACCGCAGGACCACCCCCCGACCGTCGTCGCGCCATGGCTGCGCGACGCTAACACGATTTAGCACACAAGAGTGAGGAGAACGCGATGCAGCGCTCGGCCCTCCGCCGCGCCCTGGCGACCGCAGTCGCGTTGACCCTGTGCGGGGTCGGCTGCTCCGCGCCCGGTGCCGACGCCCCGCCCGGGGCGGACACCGCGGCCGTGGCGGCGGACCCCTCGTGCGGGCCGGGACCGGTGACGTTGCGCGCCCGCTTCGAGACCGGTTTCCCGCTGGCCCGGGCGCTGGCCGACGAGTTCACCCGGCAGCACCCCCACGTCACGTGGGACGTCCGGGAGGAGCAGTTCGACGTCCTCACCCGCAACGCGCCGCGCGTGCTGGCCGACGACCCGCCGGACCTGATGCGCCTGCCGCAGGTGTCCGACGTCGCGGGCGCCGGGTTGCTGCGCAGCCTCGACGGCTACGCCCGCCGGTTCGGGTGGGACAGCAGGCCGGTGTCGCAGACGCGCCCGCTGCGCGTCGCGCCGGGCGGCGGGCCGCGCGGCGAGGGGCCGCTGTACGCGACGGGGCTGTCCACCAGCGTGACGGGGTTCTTCTACAACAGGGACCTGGCGGAGCGGATCGGCGTGCGCGAGCCGACCACGCTGGCCGAGCTGGACGACGCGCTCGCCCGCGCGAAGCGCGCGGGCGTCACACCGCTGGCGGGTTTCAACGGCGGCGCGACGGGCGGGCTGACGTTCCCGCTCCAGAGCCTGATGGGCGCCTACGGCTCGACGAGGGCCATCGACGACTGGACGTTCCAGCGGCCCGGCGCGAGGATCGACACCCTGCCGAACGTCGAGGCCGCGCGGCACCTGGCGCGCTGGATCGCCGCCGGCTACTTCGACCCGGACCTCAACGCCACCGACTACGCCCGCATGGTGGACCGGTTCACCTCCGGCCGGGCGCTGTTCATGGTCAACGGCGACTGGGAGTCCGCCGCGCTCGACCGCCGCATGCCCGGCCGCGTCGGGTTCTTCCTGACGCCGCCGCTGAGCGCGGGGGCGCCGCGCGCGGCGATGGCCGGACCGCCGTCGTTCGGGATACCGGCGCGGGCCGCGCACCCGGACTGCGCGGCGGTGTTCCTGGACTGGGCCGCGTCGGACCCGGCCGCCCGGGACCTCGTCGTGCGCGTGGGCGGCGCACGTCCCCTGGGGCCGGCCGACGCCTCGCTGCCGGTCGAGCCGGGTTCGGTCACCGCCGCCACGTTCGCCGCCACCGACGAGGTGCTGGCCGACGACACGGCGATGGACTTCATCGCCAACGCCACCGGCTCCGCGTACGCGCGGAGCTGGACGCCGCAGCTGCAGCGGCTCGTGGAGGGCGCGCAGACCCCCGAGGGGCTGCTCGGGCACGTGCAGACCGACTACCTCGCCGAGACCGGGGGCTGAGGCGTGGCCCACCGCCTGGTCGGGTGGCTGTTCGTGCTGCCCGCGCTCGCCGTGTACGGCGTGTTCGTGCTGCGGCCGCTGGCGCTGACCGCCCAGTACTCGCTGTACCGGTGGGACGGCGTCGGCCCGTCGACGTGGGTCGGCTGGGACAACTACGTCGCCGTGCTCACCGACGCCGACCTGCTCGCGCCCCTGGCGCACGCGCTGCTGCTGGTCGTGGCGTTCGCGGGCGGGCCGGTGCTGCTCGGGCTGGCCCTGGCCGCCGCGCTGCGGCCGGGGCCGTCGCTGGTCCTGGTGCTGCCGCAGGCCGTGCCGCCGGTCGCGGCGGGGCTGGTGTGGAGCGTGCTGCTGTCGTCCACCGGCGCGGTGAACCGGGCGCTGGAGGCGGTCGGGCTCTCCGGGCCGGCGCGGACGTGGCTGGGCGACTCCTCGACCGCGCTCGCCGCCGTGGGCGTGATCGGGGCGTGGGTGCTGCTCGGGACGTGCGCGCTGCTGCTGTCGGCGGGCGTGCGGCGGCTGGACCCGGCGCTGTACGAGGCCGCCCGCCTGGACGGGGCGCGGTGGTGGCAGGTGTTCCGCGCGGTGACGCTGCCGGGCGTGCGGCGGGAGGTCGGCGTGTGCGTGGTGATCACCTCGGTCGCCGCGCTGTCCAGCTTCGACGTCGTGTACGCCACGACCCGGGGCGGGCCCGGCGGCGCCACGTCGGTACCGGCGCTGGAGGTGTTCCACCTGGCCTTCACCGAGCGCGAGGTGGGGCTCGCGTCGGCGCTGGCCGTGGTGCTCGTGGTGCTCGTGCTGGCCGTGGTCGCCCCGGTGCTGCGGTGGTCCCGGTGAGGGGTCGGGTGGGGGCGGCGGGCGCGGTGGGCGGGGCGGTGCTGGTGCGCGTCGGGCTCGTCGCCGTGACGGTGCTGCCCCTGGCGGAGCTGTTCGTCACCGCCCTGCACCCGCCCGGCACCTATCCCCCCGGCCTGACCTGGCCGGACGACCCGCACTGGTCGAACTTCGCCCTGGCGTTCCGGACGGCGCGGGTGGACCGGGCGCTGCTGTCGGGGCTGGTGGTCGTGCTCGCCGTGGTGCCCGCGGTGCTGGTGCTGTCCACCGCGGCCGGGTACGGGCTGGCGCGGCTCCCGTTCCCCGGCGCCCGCGCGGTGCTCGGCCTGTTCGTGCTCGGGCTGGTGCTGCCGCGGGAGGCGCTCGTCGTGCCGCTGTACCAGCAGGTCCGCGACCTGGGGCTGCTCGGCACCACCACCGGGCTGGCGCTGCCGCTGATCGCGGTGCACCTGCCGTTCGGGGTCGTGTGGATGCGGGCCTGCTTCGCGTCGGCGCCCGCGGAGCTGTCCGACTGCGCACGCGTGGACGGCGCCGGCCCGTGGGCGGTGTTCCGGCGCGTGCACCTGCCGCTGTCCGGGGACGCGCTGCGGTCGCTGGCGCTGCTGCTGGCGGTGTGGACGTGGAACCACCTGCTGCTCGCCCTGGTCCTGGTCGACGACCCGCTGCGGCGGACGGCGGCGGGCGCGCTCAGCGCGTTCCAGGACCGCTGGGGCACCGACGTGCCGCTGCTGTGCGCGGGCGCGCTGCTGATCACCGCCCCGGTGGTCGTGCCGCTCGTCCTGCTGCGCCGCCGGTTCGCCGACGCCCTGCTCGGGTGGGCCTCGGTGCGCTGACGGCCGCGGGGCCCCGATGAGCCGTCCGACGAGATCGAAGGAGAACGCCCATGGCCGATCCCGGCCACTCCCCCGCCGGCCGAGACCGGCCGCCCCCGGCGCCCGCGCGCACCATCACCATCGCGCAGGTCGCCGAACTGGCCGGGGTGTCCACCACCACGGTGTCGAAGGTGTTCAACGGGCGCGCCGACGTCGCGGCGCGCACCCGTGCGGTGATCGAGGAGATCATGCTGGCCCACGGGTACCAGCCCCGGACCAGGTTCGTCACCGCACCGCTGGTGGAGCTGGTGATGCACGAGCTCACCGGCCCGTACGCGATGGAGGTCATCCGGGGCACCGCGCGCACCGCCGACGCCCACCGCGCGGCCGTGGTCGTGTCGGAGCCCGGCGGGCGGCACGTGCCCGACGGCACGTGGATCGAGACGGTCCTGTCCCACCGCTCCCAGGGGGTCGTCGCGGTGCTGTGCGGGCCGACCGACGAGCAGCGCGCCCAGCTCGCGAGCCGCTTCATCCCCGTCGTCCTGGTGGACCCGCTCACCGAGCCCGGCGCGGGGGTGCCGGTGGTCCGCGCGGCCAACCGGGAGGGCGGCCTGACCGCCACCCGGCACCTGCTGGAGCTGGGGCACCGGCGGATCGCGGTGATCACCGGGCCGCTCGGCGTGCTGTCCGGCCGGGAGCGCCTGACCGGCTACCACGAGGCCCTCGACGCCGCGGGCGTGGCGCTGGACCACGCGCTGGTCCGCGAGGGCGGCTACCAGGTCGTGGACGGCCGCCGGCACACCCACGACCTGCTCCGCCTGCCCGATCCGCCGACCGCCGTGTTCGCCTGCAACGACGCGCAGGCGCTGGGCGCGTACCAGGCCGCGCACGACCTGGGCCTGCGCGTGCCCGACGACCTGAGCGTGGTCGGGTTCGACGACCTGCCGCCCGCGCAGTGGGCCACGCCGGGCCTCACCACGATCCGCCAACCGCTGGGCGACATGGCCGCCGAGGCCACCAGGACCGCGATCCGGATCTCCCGCCACGAGCTGCCGGCGCACCACCGGGTCGTCCTGCCCACCGAACTCGTCCGCCGCGGGAGCACCGCGCCGCCGCGCCCCGGCACGATCGGCCCGTTCACCCGTCCGGGGGTTCCCCACCGGGGTTGAGCCCGGTCCGCGACGCGCCGGGGACGCCGAGGAAGGCCGAGGCGACGAGGGCGACGGCGCGGTCGTCGTCGCGGGCCAGCCGGCGCAGGACGTCCCGCGCCGCCGTCCCCGGCAGCTCGACCAGCGCCTGCGTCAGGCGGATGCGGACGGCGGGGTCCGCGGTGTGCGCGGCCAGTTCGTCGACCAGCGCGGCCAGGACCCGGTCCGCGCACGCCGGGTCCCGGGACAGCGTCCCCAGGACCTCCGCCGCGTCGACGTCGCGGGTGCCCTCGACCACCATGTCGACGAGCACCGGCACGGCCGCGGTCGCGCCGCGCCCGCCCAGCGCCAGGGCGGCGTGCCCGCGCACCGTCGCGTCGGGGTCGCCGAGCGCGTCCGCGAGCACCGCGGACGCGGCGGGGGCACCGGGCGCCGCGGCGATCGCGAGCACCGCGCGCCGCCGGACGTCGACGTCCGCCGAGCGCGCGCCGGCGGCCAGCGTCGCCGTGCCGTCGCCACCCGACCGGGCGAGGGCCCAGCGCAGGGCGCCCGCGACGTGGGGGTCGGTTTCGGCCAGGACCGCCCCGGCCAGCAGCTCGGCGGGGGCGGGCGCGCCCTCCGGCCGGGTCAGGACGGCCTGCTGCCTGCGCGCGGCGCTGGCCGAGCCGAGCCCCTGCACGAGCTCGACGATGCGCAGCACGCCCTGCCACCCGGCGGGCGCCGACGCGTCGATCGCGCGGAGCCGGTCGAGCAGCTCCCGGTCCCGCTCCAGGCGGTCCTCCGTCCACCGGATGAGGTCGCCGACCACGGCGGACGGCGTGAAGGCCGGGTCCTCCAGGGCGCGCCCGATCTGCTTGAGCGAGAGCCCGAGGGACCGCAGGGCCTCCACGTGGAAGATCCTGCGGACGTCCTCGGCGGAGTACTCGCGGTAGCCGCCGACGGTGCGGCCGGTCGGGCGCACCAGGCCGAGGGCGTCGTAGTGCCGGAGCATCCGGGTGCTCACCCCCGAGTGGCGGGACACGTCCCCGATCAGCACCCCGCAGACCCCACGGACCCCACCGCCCCCGCGGCCCCCGCGGACCGGGCGACGGCGGCGGCCCGCTCGGGACCGAGCGCGACGACCCGCCTCGCCTCCTCGACGGCCGCGTCGAACCCGGTCTCCGGGTCGCGCAGGAGGAACGCGGTGGCGCGGGCGTGCTCGGCCCGCTCCGGGTCGGGGTCCGCCGCCGCCTCCTCCAGGGCGGGTTCGACCACGTCGCCGAGGTCGACGAGGGCCCGGCTCAGGCTCAGCCGCACGGTGCGGTCGCCGCGGCCGAGCTGCGCGACCAGCTCACCGGCCAGGGCCTCCTTCCCGTCCTCGGGCACGAGCGCGACCGCCGTACGCCACGCCGTGCGCGCGACCTCGTCGTCGGCGTCGCGCAGCAGGTCGCGGGTGATCCAGGCCCACGCGCGCCGGTCGCCGACCTTGGAGAGCGTGTGCAGCGCCTGGCCGCGGGCCCGGGGACGCCCGGAGCGGAGCTCCTCGCGGACCCGGGGCAGGGTGACGTCCGGCGGGAGGCGGGTCAGCGCCCAGGACAGCATGTCCCGCACGAAGAAGTCCGGCTCGACCGCGCACCGCTCGACGAGCACCTCCAGCAGGCCGGGGTCGGGGTCCGAGCCGGCCGCCAGGGCCGCCCGGAGCCTGGTCGACGGGTCCTCGGCGCGCAGGGCGCCGGCCACCCGGGTGTGCCGCGGGGTTCCGCTTGTCGTGTTGATCGGGACCACCTCCTGCGCCCAGTGGACACCTTGTCACCGTGTCAAGGTCAAGCCCGTGGCCACCCCCGCGCCGGTCGGGCGGACGCACGGCCCCCGCCGCACCTGGTGCCACAATGGTGGAATCACCGGGGTTCGGCGTCGGAAGGGACTACGTGGGCGGGAAGATGCAGATCGGCGAGGTGGCCGAGCGGACCGGCCTGTCGCTGCGCACCATCCGCTACTACGAGGAGGTCGGTCTCGTCGTCCCCAGCGCCCGGAGCCAGGGCGGGTTCCGCCTCTACGCCGAACCCGACGTCGACCGCCTCCAGGTGATCAAGCGCATGAAGCCGCTGGGGTTCCACCTGGAGGAGATGCGCGAGCTGCTCACCATCCTCGACGGACTGGCCACCCCCGACGCCCCCGAGCGGGACAAGGACCTCGACCGGCTGGCGCAGTTCCACACCGCGGCCGAGGAGCGCTGCGACGAGCTGCGCGCCCAGCTGCGCATCGCCGAGGACTTCGCCGCCACCCTGCGTGCGCACCTGCCCACCGGCTGAGCACCCGAACGACCGGGTGCCTCACGGCCCGACCACACTCTGACGTAACGTGAGGGTGTGACCATGGCTCGAATTTCCACCCCGCCGCCGCCGCTCGCCCCCGAGGCCCTGCGGATCGTCGCCCTGGGAGGGCTCGGCGAGATCGGCCGCAACATGACCGTGTTCGAACACGAGGGCAAGCTGCTGATCGTGGACTGCGGGGTGCTGTTCCCCGAGGAGCACCAGCCCGGCGTGGACGTCATCCTCCCCGACTGGACCTGGATCCGCGACCGCCTGTCCGACGTCGTCGCGGTCGTGCTCACCCACGGCCACGAGGACCACATCGGCGGGGTGCCCTACCTGCTGCGCGAACGCCCCGACATCCCCGTCGTCGGCTCCCGCCTGACCCTGGCCCTGCTGACGGCCAAGCTGGTCGAGCACCGCATCACACCGGTCGCGGTCGAGGTGGCCGAGGGCCGGCGGCTGGTGCGCGGGCCGTTCGACCTGGAGTTCCTGGCGGTCAACCACTCCATCCCGGACAGCCTGGCGGTCGCGATCCGCACCTCCGCCGGGCTCGTGCTGCACACCGGCGACTTCAAGATGGACCAGTTCCCGCTCGACGGGCGGATCACCGACCTGCGCGCGTTCGCCCGCCTGGGCGAGGAGGGCGTCGACCTGTTCCTGGTCGACTCCACCAACGCCGACGTGCCCGGCTTCACCACCGCCGAGCGCGACCTCGCGCCCGCCATCGACGAGGTGTTCCGCACCACGCCGCGCCGGGTGATCGTCTCCAGCTTCGCCAGCCACGTGCACCGCATCCAGCAGGTCCTCGACGCCGCCCACGCGCACGGCCGCAAGGTCGCCTTCGTCGGCCGCTCCATGGTCCGCAACATGGCCGTGGCCACCGAGCTGGGCTACCTCAAGGTGCCCGACGGCCTGGTCGTGGACATCAAGCGGATGGACCGGCTCAAGCCCCACCAGGTGACGCTGGTCTGCACCGGCTCCCAGGGCGAGCCCATGGCGGCGCTGTCCCGGATGGCCGGTGGCGACCACTCCATCCAGGTCGAGGAGGGCGACACCGTCCTGCTGGCCAGCTCGCTGATCCCCGGCAACGAGAACGCCATCTACCGGGTCATCAACGGCCTGATCGACCGCGGCGCGAACGTGGTGCACAAGGGCAACGCCAAGGTGCACGTCTCCGGCCACGCCAGCGCCGGCGAGCTGGTCTACTGCTACAACATCGTGCAGCCGGCCAACGTGCTGCCCGTGCACGGCGAGGCGCGCCACCTGCGGGCCAACGCCGAGCTGGCCGTCCGGACCGGCGTGCACCGCGACCGGGTGCCGATCGCCGCCAACGGGCACGTCATCGACCTCCAGGACGGGCGCGTCCAGGTCACCGGCAAGGTCGAGATCCACAACGTCTACGTGGACGGGCAGACCGTGGGCGGCGTCACCGAGGCGTCGCTGGCCCAGCGCCGCACCCTCGGCGAGGAGGGCGTCATCACCGTCGTGGCGATCGTCGACCTCGACACCCGCCGGCTGGCCGAGCCGCCGGACTTCATCGCCCACGGCTTCGAGCACGACGCCTCGACCTTCGCCCCCGCCGTCCCCGCCATCGAGAAGGCCCTCGCCGGCGCGAGCGAGCGCGGGGTCACCGACTTCGAGGAGCTGGAGCGGCTGGTCGGCCGGGAGGTCCAGTACTGGGCGCACCGGACCCACCGCCGGCGCCCCGTGGTCATCCCGGTGGTGATCGAGGCGTAAGGCCCCGCCCGTCCCCGACTCCCCCGGTCCCACCCGCGTCCCCGCGGCGGGCGGACCGGGGACGCGGTCGGCCCGCCCACCCCGGGCCGACCCCGGTGTCAGCGCCGTGGCTGCGCCGTGTCAGCGCCGCCGGCGATCGTTGCGCCGTGACCGGTTCGAGGGCGACACCTCGACGGACGGGCAGCGACGAAGGGGTGGACGAGGGTGCGGACAGCAGACCCGACGCCGAGGGCGATCGGCGACGAACGGCACCGGCGGGCGTGCGAGGCGCGCACGCGGCGGCTTCCGGGGGGCCACCGGGCTACGGCGGCCCCCGCCGGATCGGGCGGGGGTGCCCGACCGTGACGGCACCGCCGACCACCGGGCCCGCGATCCGCGTGCGGGGCCTGGAGAAGTCCTACGGGGACCTGGCGGTCCTGCGCGGGGTGGACCTCGACGTGGCGCGGGGCAGCGTCTTCGCCCTGCTCGGCTCGAACGGCGCGGGCAAGACCACGGTCGTGAAGATCCTGTCCACGCTGCTCGCGCCCGACGCCGGGACCGCCGTCGTCAACGGCTTCGACGTCACCGCGCGGGGCGGGGACGTGCGGGAGTCCATCAGCCTCACCGGGCAGTTCGCCGCCGTCGACGACATCCTCACCGGGCGGGAGAACCTCGTCCTGGTCGCCCGGCTGCGGCACCTCGGGGACCCCGGCGCGATCGCGGACGAGCTGCTCGGCCGCTTCTCGCTCACCGACGCGGGCGGGCGGCGGGTGGCGACGTACTCCGGCGGCATGCGCCGCCGGCTCGACCTCGCGATGAGCCTCGTCGGGAACCCGCCGGTCGTCTTCCTCGACGAGCCCACCACCGGGCTCGACCCGCAGGGGCGCATCGAGGTGTGGCGGGCCGTCGAGGAGCTGACCGCCGGGGGCACCACGGTGCTGCTCACCACGCAGTACCTGGACGAGGCCGAGCAGCTCGCCGACCGGATCGCGATCCTCCACGAGGGCCGGATCGTCGTGGACGGCACCCTCGCCGAGCTGAAGGAGCTGCTCCCGCCCGCCGAGGTCGAGTACGTCGAGAAGCAGCCGACGCTGGAAGACGTCTTCCTCGCGCTCGTCGGGGACAAGGGGCGGGAACGATGACGACCAAGCACTTCGCCGGCGACACCTCGGTCCTGCTGGGACGGTCGCTGCGCCACGTCGCCCGCAGCCCGGACACCATCATCACCACCGCGGTCGTGCCGATC
This sequence comes from Saccharothrix sp. DSM 118769, assembly GCF_052936295.1. NCBI lineage: Bacteria > Bacillati > Actinomycetota > Actinomycetes > Pseudonocardiales > Pseudonocardiaceae > Saccharothrix > Saccharothrix sp. DSM 118769. The sequence continues at coordinate 6,577,043 of NZ_CP193627.1, forward strand.
GCGATGATGCTGATGTTCGTCTACGTCTTCGGCGGCGCGATCGACACGGGTCCGGGCTCCGGCTCGGACTTCTACGTGGGGTACCTGCTGCCCGGCATCCTGCTCATCACGGTCGCCTCGGGCATCTCCTACACCGCGTTCCGCCTCTTCCTGGACCTGAAGGGCGGGATCTTCGAGCGGTTCCGGTCCATGCCGATCGCGCGGTCGGCCGTGCTGTGGGCGCACGTGGTGACCTCACTGGTGGCCACCTTGGCCTCGCTCGTGGTCGTCGTGCTCGTCGCCCTCCTCATGGGCTTCCGCTCGGGCGCGGGACCAGGGGCGTGGCTCGCGGTCGCGGGCATCCTGTTCCTGTTCACCCTGGCGCTGACGTGGCTGGCCGTCATCCCCGGCCTCACCGCGAAGTCCGTGGACGGCGCGAGCGCGTTCTCCTACCCGCTCGTGTTCCTGCCGTTCCTCAGCTCGGCCTTCGTGCCCACCGAGACCATGCCCGGTCCGGTGCGGGCCTTCGCCGAGCACCAGCCGGTGACGTCCATCGTCAACTCCCTCCGGGCCCTGTTCGCGCAGCAGCCGGTCGGGACCGACCTCTGGGTCGCCCTCGCCTGGTGCGTCGGCACCCTCGTCGTCGCCTACGCCTTCGCCACGGCCGCCTACCGGCGGAAGACCTCCTGAGGCCGACCGCGGCGGGCGTGAGGACGACCGCGGCACCGGTGGCTGGCCTGCCGGTGCCCGGGGCGGGGTCGTCCGGCCACCCGGGCTGCGGTGGCCGATCGGGTGAGGCTGTCCGGGCGCGACCGGCGGGTTGGCCTGTTCGTCCGGGCGCGATCGTCCACCGGCACCCTTCCGCGCGCCGCGCGGGTCACTAGCGTCGAAGGGGTTCGGGGCTCCGCGACGTCCGGTCCGCCGGCCGACACGGGTGTGGCGCCTTGTCGCGCGACCGGACCGGAGGTGTCTGTGCCGAGCACGAAACTCTTGCGCCGCACGGGTGTTGCGGCAGTGGTGGGGTTGGTGGCCGCGAGCGGCGCGCCACCGGCGTCCGCGACACCGGCGGCGCCCCCCGCGGTGGTGTCCGCCGTGACGGCGGTGGCGCCCACCGGGAACGTCGACGTCACGCTGGTGACCGGGGACCGGGTCTCGCTCGACGGCGGTCGCGTCGTGTCGATGCGCCCCGGGCCCGGCCGCGAAGACGTGTACTTCCACCACTTCCTGGACGGCGGGCACGAGCACGTCGTCCCGTCGGACGCGTTGCGGCCGCTGGACGAGGGCAGGCTGGACCGGCGGCTGTTCGACGTGACCGGCCTGGCCGGGACGGGGTACGACGACGCGAGCCGCGACTCCGTGCCGCTGCTGGTCACCGGTGCCCGGTCCGGGGACCTGCGGGCCGCCCGCGACCTGCGCTCGGCCCGGGACCTGCCCGCGGCGGGCGCCGTCGCCGGGCACGCGCCCAAGGCGGGGGCGGCGACGGCGTTCCGCGCGCTGATGGCCGACCCGGCGGTGGAGAAGGTCTGGCTGGACGGGACGCGGCAGCTCGCCCTGGACCGCAGCACCGCTCAGGTCGGCGCGCCCGCCGCCTGGGAGGCCGGGCTCACCGGTGAGGGCGTCCTGGTCGCCGTGCTGGACACCGGCGTCGACGCCGGGCACCCCGGGCTGGCGGGGCGGGAGGTGGCCGAGGCCGACCTCACCGGCGGCGGGGACGCCACCGACACGGTCGGCCACGGCACCCACGTCGCCTCCACCATCGCCGGCACGGGCCCGCGCTACCGGGGCGTCGCGCCCGGGGCGCGGCTGCTGGACGGCAAGGTGTGCGCCACGACCAGCTGCTCCGAGTCGGCGGTCCTGGCGGGCCTGCACTGGGCGGTCGAGCAGGGCGCGGACGTCGTCAACCTCAGCCTCGGCGGCACCGACACCCCCGGCACCGACCCCCTGGAGGCGGCGATCGACCGCCTGTCGGCCGAGACCGGCACGCTGTTCGTCGTCGCCGCGGGCAACGCGGGCCGCCCCGGCACGATCGGTTCGCCGGGCAGCGCCGACGCCGCGCTGACCGTGGGCGCGGTGGACCGGCAGGACGGCCTCGCGCCGTTCTCCAGCCGGGGCCCCCGCCTCGGCGACGGCGCGGTCAAACCCGACCTCACCGCGCCCGGCGTGGGCATCGTGGCGGCCAGGGCGTCGAAGGGCACCGCGGGCACGCCCGTCGACGCGCACCACGTGGCACTGTCCGGCACCTCCATGGCCACCCCGCACGTCGCGGGCGCGGCGGCCCTGCTCGCCCAGCGGCACCCCGACTGGACCGGCGCGCGGCTCAAGGCGGCGCTGACGTCCTCGGCGCGGCCCAACCCCGCGCTGGGCCCGTACGACCAGGGTGCGGGACGCCTGGACGTGGCCGCCGCCGTCGACCAGGTCGTCACCTCCGAGCCCGCCGGCCTCGCGTTCGGCACGCAGCCGTGGCCGCACCACGACGACACCCCGGTCGCGAAGGAGCTGCTCTACCGCAACGCCGGGACCGCGCCGGTGACCCTGCGCGTCGGCGCGGAGCTGACCGGACCGGACGGGGCACCCGCCCCGGCGGGCCTGCTCACCGCCTCACCCGCCGAGGTCGTCGTGCCCGCGGGCGGTCAGGCCGCGGTGACCGTCACCGCGGACACCCGCGTGGGTTCCCGCGACGGCGACCACGCCGGTGTGGTCGTCGCGACGGCGACGGGCGGCGCGGCGCTGCGCACCCCCGTGGTGGTCGGCCGCGAGGTCGAGAGCTACGACGTCGACTTCCGGCACCTGGGCCGCGACGGGCAGCCCGCCCAGCAGGCGGGCACGCGCCTGTTCGACGTCACCACCGGCACGGAGCGGTACGTCCCCGGCGGCGTCACCCGGCTGCCCCGGGGCGACTACTTCGCGGTCGGGGTCGTCGACACCGGCGGTGGCGGCATCGCCCTCGTCTACCGGCCGGAGCTGCGGGTCACCGCGGACGCGGTGGTGACCGCGGACGCCCGGACGGCGGGACCGGTGCGGGTCACCGCGCCCGACCCGGCCGCCCGGGGGATGCTCTCGGTCATCACGGCCAGGCGGTACCACGGGGACGTGACCACCGGCTGGGGCATCGCGGTGCTGTTCGGCGGCTTCGACGACCGGTTCGCGGTCGGGCACGCCGGGCCGGAGGTGCCCGCCGACCGGTTCGCCGCCAAGGTCGCCGCCGAGTTCGAGGGCGACCCGGGTGCCGACCCGAAGGTCCGCTACCGGTTCGCCTGGGGCTCGACCGGGAGGTCGTTCACCGGGTTGGAACGCGCGCCCGCGAGGTCCGAGCTGGCCGAGGTCCGCACGTCGTCCGGCCCGGTCCCGGAGGGCCGGACCGCGGTGCACGGCGGCGAGTCCGAGGCGGCGGGCATCCGGGGGTACACGTGGTCGCAGGGCTCCGGGCCGTCCGGCGGGTTCGTCGACCGCGTGACGACCGAGGACGTCCGGTGGACCTGGCACGCCGAGCAGTGGCGGTCGGGCACCACGGAGGCGCGGTTCACCAGCCCGACCCGCACCTACCGGCCCGGCCGGGTGTACCGGGAGAGCGTGAACGTCCCGGTGTTCGGCCCGGCGGCGCCCGACCGGGGGTCACCGGCCCTGCGCCGCGCGGGCGACCGGATCGCGCTGGACCTGCCGCTGTTCACCGACGGGGCCGGCAACGCGGGCACGTCGCGCACCGCGTCGGCGCGCACGGCGCTGTTCCGCGACGGCGCGCTCGTCGGCGAGACCGCCGCGCCGGGCAGCGGCGCGTTCGACGTGCCCGCCGGCCGGGCCGCGTACCGGCTGGAGACCGGGGCGGTGCGCGAGGCGGGCGTGTCGGACTTCTCCACCGAGGTGAGCGGGAGCTGGACGTTCGGCTCCGCCGCGGGCGACCGGGAGCTGCCGCTGACCACCGTCCGGTTCGCGCCCCGGCTGGACCGCGACGGCGCCGCGCCCCCGGGCCGGCTGCTGCCCGTGCCGCTGGTGGTGGGGCAGCAGGTGAGCGCGCCGATCCGGCACCTGCGCGTCGAGGCGTCGTTCGACGACGGGAGGAGCTGGAGCCGCGTGCCGGTCCTCGGGCGCACCGCGCTGGTGCGCCACCCCGGCACGGCGGGGGCGTTCGCGTCGCTGCGGGTCGAGGGCGCGGACGTGCGCGGGAACACCTTCCGGCAGACCGTGCTGCGCGCCTACCGGATCGGCTGAGGCGGGCCGCCGGCCGCCGCCGCGGCCGGCCGGCCCGTCGTCCTGGTGCCCAGGTCGTCCAGCCCCGACAGCGACAGCACGCGGGCCGGGGCGGAGCCGGCCGCCACCACCAGGGCGAACGCCCGCCCGGCGCGGCCGGCCGCCGCCGCGGCGTCCAGCAGCAGCGCGACGCCCGAGCTGCTGAGGTAGCGCAGGTCGGTGAGGTCCAGCTCCACGGGGCGGTGGTCGCCGCCGCCCACGCGGAACAGCAGGGCCTCGCGGAGCCCGTCCACCGTGCCGGTGTCCAGTTCGCCGGTCAGCCGCAGGCGCGTGGCCCCGTCGGTCGAGTCGTCCACCAGGCCGACGTCCCCGTCCGCCGTCGACGGGGACGCGGTCGGCGCGGCTGGTCGGGTTGCGGCAGGCAGGGTCACGACCGGCAGGGTCACGACCGGCGGGGCTTCGGCCGGCGGGGCTGCGGCCGGCGAGGTCGAGGCCGGCGGCGAGGTCGGGGCGGGTCGGGCCGGGGTGCCGGTGTGCGGGGTGCCGGCCTGCGGGATGTCCGGCTGCGGGGTGAGGTGGAAGTCGACGGTGGTGCCGTCCTCGCGGCGGTCGAACACGACCTGCTCGGTCAGCGTCCGGATGATCCGCACGCCCCGGCCGCGGTGGCCCGGGTCGGCGGGCGGGGGCCGCCACCGGCCGTGGTCGCGCACGGTGACGTGCACGCCGGTGGCGGTGGTGGCCAGCTCGTACTCCAGGTCGCCGGTCCCGTCCGCGTAGGCGTGGTCCACGACGTTGGCCGCCGCTTCGCCCAGGGCCAGCTGGAGGTCGTCGAGCGCGTCCGCGGACAGCCCCGCCGCGGCGGCCCAGGCGGTGACCTCGCGGCGCATGACGGTCAGCGAGGGCGGTAGCGCGGGCAGCGTGGAGCGCAGCGGTCGCGGCAGGTGGCGGGTGACGACGAGCGCCACGTCGTCGTGCCGGCCGTCCGCGAGCAGGGTGTCCGCCACGATGTCGGCCAGTTCGGCGGGCGGCGCGGCGGCGGAGTCGCGGACGACTGCGAGCAGCCGGTCCAGGCCCTCGTCGAACGGGACGTCGCGGCGCTCGACCAGCCCGTCCGTGTAGAGCACGACCGTCGCGCCCTCGGGCAGCTCGCAGTCCTGCTCGGGGTAGGGCGGGCGGCCCGGCACGCCCAGCACCGGCCCTCCCCCGCCGGTCAGGTACCGCGCGGAGCCCGCGTCCGCGACCAGGGGCGGCGGGTGGCCCGCCAGCGCCCACCGCAGCACCCCGGTGGCGTGGTCGAAGGTCAGGCACGCGCAGGTGCTGCCGGTCGCGCCGTTGACCCGCCGGGCGAACACGTCCAGGCGCTCCAGCGCCGCCGCCGGGGAGTGCCCGTCGAGCAGGTAGCCGGCCAGGGCGGTGCGCAGCTGCCCCATCACGGCGGCGGCGGCCGGCCCCTTGCCCACGACGTCGCCGACGCACAGCGCCACCGAGGTCCCGTCCAGCTCCAGCACGTCGTACCAGTCGCCGCCGATCTGCGCGTACGTCGACGCGGGCAGGTAGCGGGCCGCGGTCGCCAGCCGGTCCAGCGCGGGCAGCTCGCGGGGCAGCAGGCTGCGCTGGAGCGCCTCGGCGATCTCGTGCTCGCGCCGCAGCAGCAGTTCGCGCTCGGCCTCGGCGCGCTGCCGCTCGGTGACGTCGCGCCCGATGGCCTGCACCCCGGTCGGGGTGGTCCGCATGCCCAGCTCCAGGGCGATCACCGCCCCGTCCGCGCGCCGCACCCGCCACACCTCGGTCACCACGTGCCCGGCGGCCGGGTCGCCGTCCGGCACGCCCACCCCGGCGGTCCGGCCGGACACCACGAGGTCGGTGGCCCGCGTGCCGATCAGCTCCTCGGCCGAGCGGCCCAGCACCGCGCACGCCGCCGGGTTCACCTCGACGAACCGCAGGTCGCGGTCGAGGACCCAGATGGCGTCGGTGGCCCGCTCGACCAGCAGCCGGTGCCGCTGCTCGCTCTCGCGCAGCGCCCGGTCGGCGTGCACCCGCTGGAGCGACTCCCAGCTCCGGCCGGCCACCGCGGAGATCAGCTCGACCTCCCCCGGCGTCCAGTGGCGGACCGACGCCTGGTGCACGGCCAGGCCGGCGACGAACCGGCCGCCGCGCAGCAGCGGCACCGACACGACGGCGCGGATGCCCGTGCGCTCGTAGGCGACGCGGTCGTCACCGGACAGGCGCGGGTCCAGGGTCGCGTCCGCCACGATCCACGGCCGCCCCGCCCGCATCGCCCGCAGCGCTCCCTCGCCGAACGCCGACATCGCGAACCTGCCCCGCAGCGACGGCAGGCCGGTGGCGTGGTCGCCGCTCATCACGAAGTGGTCCTCGTCGGCCTCCACCCGCGCGTAGGCGCACCGGTCGGCCTCCAGGTGCTCCCGCAGCAGCCGGGTGACGACGGCCATGACCTGCTCGGCGTCGTCGACCCCCTGCAACCGCCGCTCCAGCGCCGCGAGGAAGCGGTCCTGCTGCTCGGCCACCCTCCGCCGGGTGACGTCGGCCAGCATCCCCCGGGCGCGCACGGGGACGCCGGCGTCGTCGTGCGCCACCTGCGCGCGGCACCGCAGCCACAGCACGCGCCCGTCCGCGGCGGTGGCCCGGAACTCCAGCTCGACGTAGTCCTTCTCCGCGCCGGTGCGCCACGCGCGCAGCACCTCGGCGCGGTCACCGGGGTGGACCCAGCGGACCAGGGTGCCCACGTCGTCCAGCCACTCGTCCACCGGGCGGCCGAGCAGCACCTCGGCGTACCGGGAGACGAACGTGAAGCGCCGGGAGGGCACGTCGGCCTCCCAGACGACGACGCCCATGTCGTCGACGAGGCCGGTCAGGTCGGCGCCGCGCCCGACGTCCCGCGCGGTCACCGGGGGCGACCGGCGCACGGCAGCCGGACCGCGCCCGACCGGGGCAGGGCGGAACCGCGTCGCGCGCGGGGGGCACACCTCGTCAACACCAGCACGCGTTACCCCTCCCGGGGGCGGTTCAAACCCGTCACCCCGGGGTGGCCGGCACCAGGTCCGGGCCGGTGGCGGCGCCGAGGACGCGCGCGGTGCGCCCGCGCACGGCCACCGAGGTCGGGTTCCGCACCCTTTCGGCGGGTCCGAGCAGCGTCGTGGCGACGGCGACCGCCCTGCTCCAGCCGGGAGCGGTAAGGGACGTTCACCCGGCCGGCATCGCCAACTGCTCCCGCCGCGGCCCGTCCGGGTGGGCACCGCCCGGGATCGGCTGTCCACAACGGACATCCTCGGGCGAGCCGCCGCCGGCGGTGGAGTGCGCCCGGTCAGGTGCGGGGCAGGTAGGAGGCGACCTCGGCGATGGCGTCGAGGGTGTCGTGGTCGAACTGCCCGCCGGGGGCGTTCTCGGCCTCGGCGACGGTGACGCCCGCCCCGCCGACGTCGATGTCGCTGCCGTAGCGCAGCCCGGTGAAGGTGATCCCGCCCAGTCCCAGCAGTTCCCCGCCCAGCGGGGTGATGTCGCCGCTGCCGTGGACGTCCACGAGGTCCCGGACCTGCCCGAACGAGGCCGTGACGCACTCGGCCTGCTGCCTGGCTACCCGCTTGCCCTGCCGCAGCCCCATCCGCTGCCAGGCGCCCTCGAACTCGCCGCGCCGCGCCGCCCTCCGCCCCTCGTCCTTGCGCGCCCGCAGCTGCCCCGACGACCCGCCCAGCCGCACCGACCCCACGCCCACCTCGGACGCCGTCCCCGCCGTGCCGAGGCCCACCGAGGTCGCTCCCCCGCCGCCGGCGACGATCCCCAGCACGGCGACCCCGGCGACCACCGCGCCCCCGTTGCCCTTCTTGGGCGTGATCGGCCTGACGCGTCCCTGCTTGTCCGTGAAGAACGGCATGTTCCCACCCCTGGTCCGGCCGACCGGTCGCGTGGCCGGTCGCGCACCGTCACAGGGTCCTGCACCTCGCCGCCGCCGCTCCCGCAGGACTGCGGCGAGCCCGCGATCAGGCGGGTTTGCGGAAGAGGAAGAGGTAGGAGCCGAGGTGGTCGCGGACGAAGGCGCGCAGCAGCGGCATGGTGGTGTCCATCTGCTCGGCCAGCTCCGGGCCGTAGCGCTCGACGACCTCGGCGCGCCGGTCGGTGTAGAGCAGGCTCATCAGCTCGCCGCTGAACGCGCAGTTCTGCGTCATGTCCTCGACCTTCACCAACTCGAACCCGGCGTCGGCCGCCCGGGCGACGGTCTCGGCGGGGGTGGTCGGGGGCATGGAGCGCCAGACCTCCCGGTACGCCGCCATCCCCGCCTCGTCCGGGGTGCCCCGGACGGTGAACTCGCTCATCAGGAAGTGCCCGCCGGGCCTGAGCACGCGGAACGCCTCGCGGAACGCCTCCTGGCGGTCGGACAGGTGGGCGTGGACGTCGATCGACAGGGCGGCGTCGAACGACCCGTCGGGGAAGTCGAGCGCCATGGCGTCGCCGTAGCGGAACGAGACGCGGTCGGCGACGCCCTCGGCCCTGGCCGTCTCCCCGGCCCTGGCGAGGTGCTCGCGGCTGACGTTGATGCCGGTGACGCGCCCCCCGGTGCGCTGGGCCACCCGGACGGCGGGCATCCCGGTGCCGCAGCCGATGTCCAGCAGGTGCTCGCCCGCGCGCAGGCCGAGGGTCCTGATGTGGTGCTCGGTCTGCCGCTCCTGCGCCCGGTTGGCCAGGTCGGCGAGGGTCGAGGCGGGTTCGCGCGCACCGGGCTCGGACCACTGGCCGATGTGCAGGCCGACGTCACCGATGACGATGCCGTACAGGTCGGTGAACCGGTCGTAGCCGGCCCCGATCTCCTCGGGGGTGGGCGGGGTCGTGCCATCACCGGTCGCCGTCATCGGTCGGCCTCCTCGGCGCGGTTCGCGTTGCGGCTCGCCCCACGGTAGCGACTGGTTCGACCCCCGTGGGCGGAAGTCACCCCGGGGAAGCAACGCGGGGCCGTGCACGGCCCGCCGGCGTCAGGGGCGCAGCAGGTGGCCGAGGAGGGCGCGGCGCTCGGCGGTGTTGGCCGGGCTCGGGTTGAACACCGCGTCGAGCAGGGGGAGGACGCGGGCGCGGGCTTCGGGGGTGCGCATGACGCGCTTCCACAGGGCCAGGTTCAGCGCGTAGCGCCACTTCGGGGTGGTGGCCAGCTTGAGCACGTTGACGACGTTGCCGTGCACCTTCGGCGGCAGCGCGGCCAGGTCGGCGGGCGTGCTGAGCAGTGACTCGGGCAGCACGTCGAGGCCGTGCTCGGTCATGAAGTCGAAGTCCGTCGGCCACGCCGCCGCCCACAGGTAGTCGACCATCCGGCACCAGCCGCGCAGGAAGTCGACCTCCAGCTCCGGCCACGGCGCGGTGTCGACGTCGGCGAGCGCGCGGACCACCACGTCCAGGCACGTCTTGTGCGCCTTCCACAGGGCGCGGCGCGCGGGTTCCTGCTCGGCGGACCGGCTCACCAGGGTGAAGTAGGCGCGCCAGTCGGCCACCGCGTCGACCAGCTCCTCCGGCGGGACCCCGCCCACCGCGTACCGGAACCGGGAGCGGGTCGGCGGGTCGGCGACCGGCAGCGGGGGCACCACCCCGGCGGCCACGGCGCCCAGCCACGGGACGGCGCTGAGCGCGTAGTTGCCGTAGCCCCACGGCGAGTCCGGGTCGATCAGCCCGTCCTCCCGCGTGCGGACGCCGAGCCGGCCGGTGCGGAACTGCCACTGGTGCTGGAACACCAGGCCCCACAACGGGTTGCGCCGGTTGTCCGCGCCGAACCCGCCCGTCGCGTTGGTGCTGCGGATCATCAGCCGGTAGGCGGCCATCCGCTGCTCGAAGCGGAACGGGTCGAAGGACCCGCCCAGCTCCTCCGCCGTCGTCCAGACCGGGTGCAGGTCCAGGGCAGCCAGCTCCTCGGGGTGGGCCATGACCGGGATTCTCCGCACGCCGCCGGCCGGTGTCCACGAAGATCCGCTCGACCGACCACCCGATCACCCCTCCGCGCCCGGCCTTCCCGCGTTCGAGACCCGCTTTCTGCGGTGCGCGTACAGCGGGTGGGTGCTCCGGTACGCCCGTTCACCGGAACGCGCCCTGGTGCGTCGGGCGCACTACCGATGAGGTGGTGGCACACACGTGGAAGGGGGGACCCCGTGATCGACGCAGCCGCTTTCGAGGCCCTGAAGTTCCAGGGCGATCCACTCGCCGACGCGGTGGTCGCCGACCTCGTCGCGACGAACCGGGTCGGCCTCGTCAACGAGGTGCTGGAGCACTTCCGCACCAACGACCAGCCGATCCCGGAGCAGCTGCCCGACTCGGTGCGGGAGTTCCTGGTCGCCACCGACAGCCCGCCGGCGTGGGTCGACCCCGAACGGGTGGCGCGGGCCTACGACTTCTTCGTCGACGACGGCGTGCACGTCGCCTCGGTGCTCACCTTCGGCGCGATGGTCAACTGCTACGCCCACGCCCGCACGTCCCGGGTGCTGACGCGGACCCACGGCCTGAACCAGCCCCACCGGCGGCTGTCGGAGACCTCCCAGTTCGTGATGGACATGATGGGCCGCGACGCGTTCGGCTCGGGCGGGTCGTTCGTGCCCACCATCCAGAAGACGCGGCTCATCCACGCCGCCGTGCGCCACTTCCTCACCGCGTCGGGCCGCTGGGACGTCGCCGCCGACGGCGTGCCGGTGTGCCAGCAGGACATGGTCGGCGGCCTGATGATCTTCTCCGTGCAGGTGATCGAGGGCATGCGCCGCATGGGCATCTCGGTCACCGAGCAGGAGGCCCGGGACTACTACTACGTGTGGCGGGCGGCGGGCGCCATGCTCGGCATCCCCGTCGAGGCCGTGCCCGAGTCGGTCGAGGACGCGCGCGAGCTGAGCGCCGCGATGGTCGAGGCCGCCTACGGGCCCTCCCCGGAGGGCGTGGCGCTCACCCGCCACCTGCTCGACCTCTACGAGAAGCTGTTCCCCGGCAAGATCTTCGACGGCATCGCCGCAGCCGTGGTGCGCCAGGTCGTCACCCCCGAGGTCGCCGACTGGATGCAGGTGCCGGAGTCGCGGGGCTGGACGCGCGTGGTCGGCGCGGGCACGCGCCTGGTGCGGGCGCTGGAGCGCTCCGAGGACACCAGCGCGCTGGCCACCACCATCCTCGACCGCGCCGGCACCATCCTGCTCGGCGGCAGCGTCCGCACCCTCACCAACGGCCAGTCGACGACCCTCACCATCCCGGCCGATCTGCGCGAGCGCTGGGAGGCCGCCGGGAGGTGACGCGGTACGCACCGGGCGGCGGCGTCAGCGCAGCCGGCCGGGGGGCGTCAGCGCAGCCGGGCGGCGGCGTCGTGCGCCTGGCCCCTGGTCCTCAGCGGCGTGCGGCGGTCCCGCGCCAGCTCGTCGAGCTTCGCCGCCGCGCCCGCCGGGTCCAGGTCGCCCAGGGCGATGCCGGCCGCCAAGCGCGTGTCGGGGTGCTCCGCCGCGCTGTCGGCGATCGTCCCGAGCACGGCGGTCCGGTCCGCCGGCTCCAGGTCCGCGACGAGGCCCTTCCGGAACGAGTACGGCACCGTGGGGGTGGCCGCCAGCCGCCGGAGGAGGTGGGCGTCCTCGTCGCCGCCCTTCAGGACGGCCTCCCGCGCCGCCTTCACCCGCAGCGCGGGGTCCTCGTCGCGGTCGCGCACGAACCCGCGCAGGAGTTCGAGGGCCGTGCGGGACCCGGTCTTCCCCGTGAACCACAGGCGTTCGTCGACCGGCAGGTCACCGCGCCGGGCGAACTGCGCGCACAGCTCCCGGCCCTCCCGGGGGTCGGTCCTGACCAGCGCGGCCACGGCGTCGGCCCGTTCCCGCGCGGTGGCCGCGCCCAGGGCCATGTCCCGGTGCAGCGCGGTCCTCTGCCGCTGCCCCAGGTGACCGGCCGCCGCCTTCACCGCCCGCGCCCGGTCGCGGAACGGGAACCGCCGGTCGGTGGCGACGCGGTGCAGGTGCTCGAACGCGGAGTCGGGCGACAGCGGCGCCAGCAGGGCGACGGCGCGCACCGCGACCCCGAAGTCGTCGCCGGCGTCCGCGACGACGCCCTCCAGCACCTCCGCCGTGGTGGCCCGCCGGTCGACGTCGAGGGCCCGGAGCCGCAGCTCCACCGGCACGGTCCGGTCCGACGCCAGGTCGACCACCACCTCCGGGCCCCGGCCGAGGCGTTCGACGAGGTACCGCGCGAGGTACAGCCTGCGCTCGGGCGCCGCGGTGCGGCGGCGGTCGTCCAGCAGGCCGGCCAGGCGGTCGGGGGCCACCCGGCGCAGCTCGTCCAGCGCCGCGCCGCGGGCGTCGTCCCCCGCCGCGTCGTCGACGAGGTCGGCGAGCAGCGCGACACCCCTGCCCGGGTCGTGCGCGAAGGCGTGCCGCGCCGCGGTGAGGCGTTCGGCGTCGGGCAGCCGGCGGTTCGCGGCGGTCGTGGCGGACAGGGCGAACGCCCTGGCGGGGTCGTGGCGGCGGAAGAACTCGGCCACGTCGTTGAGCACCGCGCCGTCGTCCGACCGGGCGGCCACCCGCTCGAACACGGCCAGCGCGGTGGGCAGGTCGTGCCGGGCGAGCACCTGCCCCACGGGGATGCGGACCGTGCGCCGCACGCGGGGGTCGAGGACCAGCTCCCCGGCGACGGGCACCGCGCGTTCCGGGGAGATGCCGTGCAGCGCGTCGAAGGCGCGGTAGCGCTCGGTCTCGTGCCGGGACGGCGTCCGCGCGAGGGCGGCCAGGCACTCGGCCGCGTCGTCGGGGTCCAGCTCCGCGTGCCACCGGGCGTACCGGCGCCACGCGGTGTCCGGCGCGTGCCCGCCCACCAGCGCCCGCAGCGCCCGGCGCGCCGCCGCGACGACGTCGTCGGGCACGGGGACGCCCCGGCTCAGCAGGGCGGGCACGAACCCGGCGTTGCGCCGCCGGACGACCGGCCACGTCAGCCGGCGCAGCGGTCCGCCCAGCTCGACGCCCGCCTCCGCCCAGCCCCGGACCTCGGCGACCCGGGCCTCCAGGTCGGGCCACGGCCACGTCCGCCGCGGGCGCAGGGCCCGGCGGACCGCACGGCCGTCCGGGGACACCGCACGGCCGTCCGGGGACTCGGTCACGCCTGACGCCTCCCTGTTCCGCGGTCGGGTGCGGGCCTCTCGGCGGTCGTCCGCCGGGGTGGCCCTCTCGCGCCGGGCGGTCCGCGCCACGCGTTCGAGGGGCCGCGCGGTCGGCGCGCCTCGGTGCCCCGGGCGGTGATCGGCACCCGGCGGGCACGGCGGTCGGCCGGGTCGGGGCGGCGGGTGACCAGGTCCGGGACCCCGGGTCGTCCTGTCGGCAGACTATCCGGTGCGCGGGCCGGGCCGCATGACGACCTTCCCCCGGCACCCGGTCCTCGTCGGCTGCCCCGAGCGCCCCCCGGCGCCGGACGGGCCCGAAGCGGCGGGGGCCGGTGGCGCGCCGGCCGTGTGACGATGGCCGGGTGCGCGCGGTGGCGGTGGTGCTGGTGCTGCTCGGGATCGGCGGTGCCGTCGCCTGGCAGCTGGGCGACGCGCTGCGGGTGGAGGTGCGGCCGGCGGACGTGCCGGTCGAACGGCCCGTCGCCGCCCCGCCGCGCCCGCTCGCCCCACCACCGGACGTCGACTCGATCGGCGTCCCCGACGAGCCCCGGGTGCGGCTGGCGGCCTCCGCCGTCGCCGACGCCCTGGTCGAACGCGGCCGTCCCCGGCCGGTCGTCGGCGTCGACGGGCGGCTCCTGGGGCGGCTGGAACCCGGCCTGCCCGACGAGGGCTACCGGGTCGACCCCGGCCCGGTCGTGGTCGGCAGCACGCCGGACGGGCTCGCGGCCGGCCTGTACGCCGTGGCCGACCGCGTGCGCGCCGGGGCCGAGGTGGTCGCCGACGGGCGGGTGGTCGCGCCGCGGCTCGGGTTGCGGATGACCGACCTCGGCGCGGTCGGGCTGCCCGACGACCCGGCGCGGTTCGCCGCGGGCGCGGACTACTCGCTGAACTCCGACGTGGTGGGTGCGGCGGTCCTGCCGGGCGCGCCCTACGTCGACCGCGCTGCGGTGGACGGCGTCTCGCGCCAGTTCCGCGCGCTGGTGCACCACGCGCTGGCCGACGGGTACAACGCCGTGGTGGTGCCGGGTTTCCTGGAGTACGTCACGTTCGACGGGCTCGACGTGCACCCGCCCGGCGACCCGCACCGGGAGCGGGCGGAGGCGATGGTGGCCGCGTTCGGCCCGGTGTGGCGCTACGCGCACGACATGGGCGTGGACGTGTTCCTGTCCACCGACATGCTCGCCCTGTCACCGCCGTTGAAAGCCTTCCTGGAGCGCGAGGTGGGCGGGCTGCGCACCGAGGACGACCGGCTGTGGCGGGTCTACCGGGCGGGGCTGGCGGAGCTGTTCGCACGACTGCCGTACGCGGCCGGCGTGATGGTCCGGATCGGCGAGGGCGGGTCGGCCTACCGGTTCGCCGGCTGGGACTACACCTCGGAGATCGCGGTCACCACGCCCGCGGCGGTGCGGGCGATGCTGCGGGCCTTCCTGGACGTCGCGGCCGAGCACGACCGGCAGGTCGTCTTCCGCACGTGGAGCGTCGGCATCGGCGAGGTCGGCGACCTGCACACCGACCGCGACGTCTACGAACGGGTCCTCGGCGAGCTGGTCGACGATCGCCTGATCGTGTCCACCAAGTACACCCTCGGTGACTTCTACAGCCACCTCCCGCTCAACGACACCCTGTTGGTGGGGCGGCACCGCCGGATCGTGGAGTTCCAGTCCCGGCGGGAGTTCGAGGGTTCCGGCGCGCTGCCGAACGACCTCGGCGAGCTGCACCGGCACGCGCTGCGCACGTTCCTGGCCAACCCGCGGGTGGAGGGGGTGTGGACGTGGCGCCAGGGCGGCGGGCCGCTGCTCGCCGGGCCCCGGCTGCTGGACCTGAGGACGGGTTTCTGGCAGCTCTACGACCTCAACTCCCACGTCACCGGGCGGTTGGCGCGCGACCCGGACCTGGACCCGGCGCAGGCCACGGCGGACTGGGTGCGGCGCACGTTCTCGCACGACCCGGGCGTGGTGGACGCGGTGTGCCGCGCGCTGGCGCTGTCCCGCGAGGCGATCACCGCGGGCCTGTACGTCGGCCCGTACGCGCGCCACCGGGTGCGGGCGCTCGGCCTGGAGCCGCCACCCATGATGTGGATCTTCGAGTGGGACGTCCCGACCGGCGACAGCGCCACGTGGGGCACGGTCTACGCGGTGGGGCGCGACCGGGTGGACGAGGCGGTCGCGGAGGGCGCGGCGGCGACCGGCACCGCCCGCCGGATGCGCGAGCTGGTCGCCGGGACCGACCCGGCTGGGTGGCGCGACCCGGCGCTGCGGGAGCGGTTCGTCGCCGCCCTGGACCACCAGGTCGACCTGTTCGGGGTGCTCGCCGCCTACCGGACCTCGGCGCTGCGGCACGTCCAGTGGCTCGACACCGGCGACGGGGGCGCGCGGGACGCGGCGCGGGCGGCGGCGGTGGAGTACCGGGCGCTGCGGGCGGAGCACCTGCGGCGGTACGGGGACGACCTGGCGCTGCCCGCCTACAACCTCACCGCGGCCGACCTCGGCCTGGCGCGGGCGGAGCGCGACGAGGCGATGGCGTGGGCGGCGCGGGGCGCGCTGCTGGGGCTGGGGCTGCTGTTCGCCCTCGGGTGGCGCAGGCCGTGGGCGCGGGCGCTGACCCGGCCGTGGCGGCCGGGCGGGTCGCCGTCGCGCGTCGACCGGGTGCTGGTGTGGGCGGTGCCGGCGGTCGCGGTCGTGCTGGGCCGCGCGGTGCTCACGTGGTTCGCCGCGCCCGCGCACCTCGTGCCGGCGCTGGGCGCGTGGGCGCTGTTCGCCGCGGTGCTGTGGCTGACCACCCGGCGGGCGCCCGGGGTCGCGGCGGCGGTCGGCGCGGCGGTCGGCGCGGTGGCGCTGCTGCGCTCGGTGCTGCTGCTGGGCGTGCTGGCGGTGCGCGGGCCGGGGCTCTACTGGTTCTCGTTCTGGACCGACCCGACCGCGCGGGCGGTGTACGCGACGGCGGCGGTCGCCGCGTTCCTGGGCACCTTCGCGGCGGCGTACGCGGCGCTGCGCGGCGGCTTGGGCCGCGCGGGCGCGGCGGGGCGCGTGCTGATGGCGGCCGGCGCGCCGGTGGCGGTGCTGGGCGGCTGGTGGCCGTGCTGGGCCTGGAACGCGCCCTGACCGCGTGGAACGACCAGCTGGCGCTGCTGCCGTGGGGCCTGTCGCGCATCCTCGGCATCACCGCGCACCTGGAGATCCCGACCGGCCTGCCGGTGGTGGCGCTGGCGGCGGGCGGCGCGGCCGTGCTGGTGGGGGTGTCGCTCGTCCTGGGGCAGCGGCACTGGGCCGGCGGTCGCAACGGGGGTGGGCCTTCCGGGGCCGAAGTCCGCAGCCAATGTGAATAGTTTACGCGTTAGTACCTGTGGTGAGGTATTCACCCACAAGATCACCTGTTACGCATGGTGGTGTCCGCTCTCCCCCCGAACTCCCCGGAGACGAGATCCATGCGCGCACCACGGGCCCTGTTCCCCGTACTGGCGGCGCTGATCGCCACCGCGGTCCTCGCCGCACCGGCGCAGGCCGCGCCCCTGGCGGGCAAGTACGTCGCCATCGGCGACTCGTACACCACCGCCCCCGGCACCCGCACCTACGACGACCCCAACGACGCCTGCCGCCGCGGGCCGCTGACCTACCCCCGCCTGTGGGCGGCGGCGCACCCGTCGGTGGCGTTCGTGGAGGCCGCCTGCTCCGGCGCCAAGACCGCCGACGTGATCACGGACCAGATCCCGCTGCTCACGGCGGACACCACCCTGGTCACCATCCAGGTCGGCGGCAACGACGTCGGCTTCGTCGACGTGCTGACCAACTGCATCCTCACCATCGACGACCGCGACTGCGTCAACGGCGTGGAGCTGGCCAAGCAGGCGGCCAACGCCTACCTCTCCCCCGCCCTCGTCCAGGTGTACGCGGCGGTGCGGGCCAAGGCCCCGTCGGCGCGGGTCATCGTGGTCGGCTACCCGCGGATCTACACGATCCGGGGCACCTGCGGCCTCTTCGGGCTCAGCGACACCGAGCGCAACGCGCTGAACTCGGCCGCCGACACGCTGGCCGCGGTCATGGCGCAGCGCGCGGCGGAAGCGGGCTTCACGTTCCTCGACGCCCGGCCGGTGTTCGACCCGCACACGCTGTGCTCCAGCGGGACGAAGTGGCTGACCAGCCTGGAGTGGGACAAGATCAACGAGTCCTACCACCCGAACGCGGCGGGTCACCGCGACGGCTACTACGCCCGGCTCAACGCGCTCACCGCGGGCGTGGCGGGCGTGGCCTGACGGCTCCCGGTCCGGCAGGGGGTGGGGCGCCCGCGCACGGCGGGCGCCCCACCCGTCGTCAGGCACCGGGGGCCGCCGGCACCAGCAGCTGGGTCGCGGCCAGCTCCCGGTACAGCTCGTCCCGCTCCACCAGCTCGTCGTGCGTGCCCTGCGCGCGCACCGCGCCGTGCTCCAGCACGACGATCCGGTCCGCGTCGGTCACCGTGGACAGCCGGTGCGCGATCAGGATGACCGTGCAGCCCAGGGCCACCTGCTCCACCGCGTCGCGCAGCGCGTTCTCGTTGCGGGCGTCGAGCTGGGCGGTGGCCTCGTCCAGCAGCAGCACGCGCGGCTTGCGCAGCAGCGCCCGCGCGATGGCCAGCCGCTGCCGCTCGCCACCGGACAGGGTGACGCCGCGCGTGCCGACCTCGGTGTCCAGGCCCGCGTCGAGCCGGTCCACGAAGCCGAGCAGCCTGGTCACCCGCAGCGCCTCGGCGATGTCCTCGGCGGAGGCGTCCGGCGCGGCGTAGAGCAGGTTCTCCCGCAGGGTGCCCGCCATGACCGGCGAGTCCTGCTCCACGTACGCGATGAGCCGCCGCAGCTCGGCGCGCGACAGGTCCGCGATGTCCGCGCCACCGACCCGGATCGTGCCCGCGGTCGGCTCGTAGAACCGCTGCAGCAGCGCGAACATCGTCGTCTTGCCCGCACCGGACAGGCCGACCAGCGCGGTGCGCGTGCCGGGCCGCGCGGTCCACGACACGCCGCGCAGCGCGGGCCCGCGACCGGGGTAGGCGAACTCGACGCCGTCGAACTCCACCGCGGGCGGCGGGCCGTGCGGGGTCGGCACGGCGAGGTCCACGTCCTCCTCCACCGGCATCCGCCGCACCTCGTCGATCCGGCCGACCGCGCCCAGGCCCTGCTGGAGCATCCCGAGCCCGGCGGCGAGCGACCCGATGGGCGAGGCCAGGTAGAACACGTAGAGCAGGAACGCGATCAGCTCCGGCGCGGTCATCCGCCCGGCCGCGACCAGCGCACCGCCGACGCCCAGGACTCCCAGGAACGCGCCCTGGATCGCCACGCCGGTCAGCACCTTGACCACGGCCGCGTACCGCGCGCCGACCAGCCCGGCGGCGTGCGCCTCGTCCAGGGCGGCGCCGGCAAGGGCGGTCTCGCGGGCCTCCGCGCCGTTGGCCTTGACCGTGCGGGCCGCGCCGAGCGCCCGGTCCAGCGCCGCGCCGACCGCGCCCACGGCCGCCTGCGCCCGCGCCACCGCGAGCCGGATGCGGGGCAGCACGACCAGCAGCACCAGGGCCACCGCGACGATCACCCCGGCGGTGACGCCGAGCAGGCCCAGGTGCACCACGCCCATCAGCACGACCGCGCCGAGCGTGGTCAGCAGGCCGTTGGCGACCAGCACCAGGCCCTCGGTGGCGGCGTTCTGCAACAGGGTGCTGTCGGAGGTCACCCGGGCGGTCAGGTCGCCGGGCGGGCGGCGGTCCAGCTCGGGCACGCGCAGCCGGATCAGCCGGAACACCAGGTCGCGGCGCACCTGGCGGACGACGTGCTCGGCGGTGCGCTGCTGCCACCACGACTGCACGCCGGTCAGCACCGCGCCGAGCACCACCAGCCCGGCCAGCAGCAGGACCGGTTCCAGCACGGACCCGCCGGTGCCCAGCGCCTCCAGCACGTCCTGCGCCACCAGCGGCTGCACGAGCCCCGACGCGCCGGCCGCGAGCACGAGGAGCAGGCTGCCGGCCAGCACGGCGCGGTGGGGGCGGGCGTGGTCGAGCAGCACCCGCAGGGCACTGGTCGAGGGACTGGTCGTCATCGTGTTCCCCAAGGCGGTAGCCGGGTCGGGCGAGGGGGTGCGGCTCAGGTGGTGGCGGGGGTGCGGGCGGCCACCGCCGCCAGGTGGTCGGCGGCGGCGGGCGCGCCGCCGGCGGCGTGGAAGGACCGGGCGAGCGCACGGGCCGCGTCGCGGTGCCCGGAGGCGGGGTCGAGCACGGTGTCCAGGGCCGCGCCCAGGCCCTCGGCGGTGACCCGGCCGAACCGCACCCGCACGCCCGCGCCCGCCGCGACGACCTGGCCCGCGACCACCGGTTGGTCGTCGCGGATGGGCGCGAGCACGAGCGGCACGCCGTGCCACAGGGACTCGCACACGGTGTTGTGCCCGGCGTGGCACACCACCGCCGCGCAGCGGGCCAGCAGGTCGAGCTGCGGCACGTGCGGCACGACCAGCGCGCCCGGCACGTCGCCCAGCACGCCGCCGGGGTCCACCACGACGCCCTGCACGTGCGGTCGGGCGACCACGGCCGTGGCCGCCTCGCGCAGGAACCGCGCGCCCGCGTCGACGTTCGCGGTGCCGAGGCTGACCAGCACCACGCGGCGGTCGGGGTCGAGCCGGTGCCACGGGAAGTCGCTCGACGGGCGGGACGTGACGGCCGGGCCGACCAGCCGCACGCCGTCGGGCAGGGGCACGTCGCCGACCAGGTCGCCGGTGGTGAACGCGACCACGCCGCCGGGCGGGTGGCGCGGGTCGTGGCCGGCGGTCGGGTCGCCGATCCGGCGGCGCAGGTCGGCGAGCAGGTCGGTCAGCCAGGCGGCGACCTTGGGCAGCCCGGCCAGCGGGTCGACCAGTTCGGCGGAGGTGCTGGCCGAGGTCGCGCACGGGACGCCGAGCCGTTCCGCTACCAGCGACCCGGCCACCGCGTGCTGGTCGGCCACCACGAGGTCGGGCCGCTCGCGCTCGACGGCGGCGGCCACGCCGGGCGCCATGGCGTCGGCCAGCGGCACGAAGAAGTCCCGCCACAGGAACCGGAACGCGGCCGGGCCGGTCAGCTCCGGCGGCCGGTGCAGCAGGTCGGTGGGCGGCAGCGCGCAGTCGTGCACCCGCGCGCCCGGCGCGAGCAGGCGGCGCAGCAGGTCGGCGTGCCCGGCCCAGGCGACGTCGTGGCCCCGCGCGGTCAGCTCCGCCGCCACCGCCGCGAGCGGGTTGACGTGGCCGACCAGCGGCGGCGCGACGAACAGGAACCGGCTCACCGGGGCGCCACCGCCGGGGCGTGGTGGGCGCGCACCCAGTCCAGCAGCAGTTCGCGCGTCTCGTGCGGCCGTTCCACCAGCACCGAGTGGCCCTGCTCGGGCAGCACGACGGTGCGGCAGTCGGCGAGCGCGGCCTCCAGCCCGGGGACCTGCTCGCACAGGCCGGACTCGTCGCCGAACACGGCCAGCAGCGGGCGGGTGAGCGCGCTCAGGTCGTCGTCGACCACCCGGCTGCGCGGGACGTCCTCGGCGAGCGTGGTGGTCTGGAGGATGCGGCTCGCACCCCGGGACAGCTTCGCGGTGTGCGCGCCGTGGTTGGCCTCGATCCAGCCGATGACCTCCTCGCGCGCCAGGCGCGCCTTGGCGTCGGCGAGGCCGTCGGCCATGTGCCGGGTCCAGGCGGCCACCGGCGGCTCGGCCTCGATCATGGTGACGGTGGCGACCAGGTCGGGGTGCCAGGCGGCCAGGCCGGCCGCGACCGTGCCGCCGAACGAGTTGCCCACCACGTGCGCGGGCCGGGTCTCGCCGAGCGCGTCGAGCAGGTGCGCCAGGTCGTCGACGAAGTGCTCCAGCCGGTAGCCGGTGGCCGGGCGGTCGCTGCGGCCGTGCCCGCGCAGGTCGTACATGAGCACGTCCGCGCCGGCCGCCGCGACCTGCGGGCCGATCGTGAAGTAGTAGCTGGCCAGGCTGTCGGTGAGCAGGCCGTGCACGAACACCACCAGCGGTGCGGCCGGGTCGCCGTCGGCCGCGGGCAGCCGCTGCACGTGCGTGGTGATGTCGCCGGTGCGGACCTTCGCCATCACGCGGCCCGCAGCGAGGCGACCACGTGGTCGACCAGCTCGCCGACCGTGAGGCCGATGATCTCGTCCAGCTCCAGGTCGGCGACGAACTCGGCGAAGTTGACCCGGTCGCCGTAGTGCTCGCGCAGCGACGCCGACAGCGTCACCAGGTCGATGCTCTCCAGCTCCAGGTCACCGTGGAACGTGGAGCCCCGGGTGATGTCCGCGTCCGGCAGGCCGTGCTCCTCCAGCAGTTCGCGCAGCATGCCGGTGATGTCGGCCAGCACGGTGTCGGGGTCCGCGGCGGTGTCGGTGTTCATGATCCCTCTCCTGGTTCCTGCGCGGTCCACGCGACCACGTACTCCCGTGCGGGCAGGCCGGGCGGGTTGGCGACGGCGCGCACGCGCACGACGTGCTCCCGGCCGCCGGCGGCCACGACCAGCCGGTCGTCGTCCTCGGCGAGGACCCGGCCCGGCGCGCCGGCGAGCTTGGCGACCGCGGCGAGGGCCGCCTCGTGCCGCTCCCCGCCCTCCCGGACCTCGACGGCGCACGGTCCGCGCCGGGCGATCGCGACGCCGACCTCGCCGTGGTGGGCGAGGTCCACGTGGACGCCGGTCACGTCCCGGCCGTGCACGCCGCGCAGCCTCGGCCGGCCCTCGACGTCGTCCACCGCGACCTCGGCCGGGTAGACGTCGCCCTCGCCCCCGCGCCAGAGCAGCGCGCGGGCGGCGTCCTTGGCGGCGATGCGGCCGAGCAGCCAGCGGCGCTTCGCGTTCGGCGGCCGGGTCTCGTAGTCGGTGCGCTCGACGCCGCCCAGGACGTTGCGCATGACCAGCTCGCGGGTGGCCAGGTCGGGCCAGCGCTCGTGCACCACGGCCAGACCGTCCTCGTCCACGGCGGACAGGGTGTGCGCGCCGGGGAACCGGTCCACGGCGCGGATGCCGGGGTCGGTGTCGAAGCGGCGGTCGCTCCACCCGGTGATCTCCACCCAGACCCGGTCGTCGTGGGACAGCTGGACGTCGGCGGTCACGGTGCTGTCGGTGACGGCGGTGATCCGGACGTGGCAGTGCAGCTCGGCGTGCGGCGGGGGTTGCGGGCCGTGGAACGCGATGCGGTCGAAGCGCACCGGGAACACGGTGGTGCGGTTCGGCAGGACGGCCATCACCCAGTAGCCGAACAGCTGGCCGACGTTGTCCAGCAGCGCGCCGGGGGTGGGCAGGGCGGCCAGCACGCCCCGGACGTGCCGCTCGCCGATCGCGGTCAGCTCGGTGACGCCCTGGAACAGGGGGCCGTGGAACATCCAGCGCTCGTCGTAGAGCTGGTGGGCGCGCAGGTCGGGGACGCGCTCGGGGTCGTCGACGGGCCAGCGCGGCGGTGGTGGCGGGTAGTCCTCGGCGAGCGTGACGGTGGCCCGGGAGAAGCCGGTCAGGCCCACCTCGACCTCGCCGGGGGCGCGGTGGTGGACGGTGACCGGGATGTCCGCTGCGGGGGTGGCGGTGATCCACTTGAGCAGCCGCACGTCGTGCACGGCGGTGGCGCGGGTGCCGGGGGCGGTGCGCTCGGCGATGGCCGTCAGGTGCGCGACGACGGTGGTGGCGGGGACGATCGGCCAGCGGTCGGCGTCGTCGGGCCAGTCGGGGCGCTGGCGGAAGAAGCAGTGGTCGCGCAGGTACGGCATGTCCGCCAGGTCGATCCGCAGGACCTGCCCGGGTGGTGCGGGCGCGGTGGTGGCGGCGCGGGCGGGTTCGGCGGCACGGGCGGGCGGGGCGGCAGGGCCGGGCGCGACGGGCGAGGCAGGGGCGGCGGGGCCGGGCACGACGGGCCGGGTCGGTGCCGCGCCGGAGGCAGGTGCTGTGGCGTGAATGGGCGGGGCGGCGTGGACGGGTGCTGCGGCGCGGGTCGGTGCGGCGGTGTAGGTCGGTACGGCGGCGTGGGTCGGCACGGCGGGCCGGGTCGGCACGGCGGGCCGGGTCGGTGCGGCGGCGCGGGCGGTGAGCAGGTCGGTCGCCAGGCCGGCCGTGTCGCGCAGCAGGGCGGACAGCTCGGCGGCGAGCGGGTCGTGCGCCAGGCCGGCCAGGGCGTCGGGGACGGTGGTCGCCGCGGGCGGGGTGATCCGCTCGGAGGCGGGCAGGGACACCTGGGGGTTGCCCAGCTCCAGGCGGGTGCGGTGGGCGGTCCGGCGCGCCGGCAGCAGCGGTTCCGCGTCGGCGGGGCGGCCGTGCACCCACAGGGCCGTCACCACGCGCCGCAGCTGCGCGAGGCCGCCGTGCGCGGACACCACGAGGTGCTCCTCGCCCGCCAGGGTGTCGTTCACCAGCGACCCGAGCTGGCCCGCGCCGAGCTGCACGAACGTGCGGAAGCCCGCCGCGTGCAGGGCCTGCGTCAGCGGCCGGAACCGGACCGGTTCCAGCAGGTGCCGGACGAACAGCTCGCGCACCGCCGCCGGGTCGTCCGGGAACGGGGCGGCGGTGGTCGCCGACCACACCGGCGTCGTCGGCCGGTGCAGGGCGTAGCGCTGGGCGGCGTCGCGGATCGGGGCCAGGTAGGGCGCGAGCATCGGCGTGTGGAAGCCCGACCGGAACGGCAGCACGCGGCCGATCACCGCCTCCGCCCGGAACCGGCGCACGACGGCGTCCACCTCCGCCTCCGGGCCGCACACCATCGCCTGGTTGGGGGCGTTGTCGTGGGACAGCACCACGTCGGGGTGGTCGGCGAGCGCGGCGGCGACCCGGTCGGCGGACGCGCCGAGCACCGCGAACACCACGCCCGGCACGCGCAGCGAACCGGGGTCGAACGAGGCCAGGAACGCGTCCACCTCGGCGGCGGCGTGGATGCCGCCCGCCGCCATCGCGGTCCACTCCCCCACGCTGTGCCCGGCGACCGCGTCGGGCACGACGCCGAGCCGCCGCAGCGCCGCGTCCAGCAGCCGCCCGACCTGGAACACGGCCGCGCCATGCCGCCCGACGTCGCCGACGCGCACCTCGGCCTCGGCCCAGGGCAGGCCGAACCGGGCGGCGACGTCGGCCACCTCCGGCTCGAACTCGGCCTCCAGGCCGGGGAACAGGAACGCGGTGCGCCCGCCCAGCGGGGCGGGGCTGAACCACACGTCGCCGCGCCCGCGCCACGGCACGCCCTTGGCCACGGCCTTGCGCGCCAGGGCCAGCTTGCGCGGCGTCGGGTCGACGACGCCCAGCCGCACGGGGTGGCGCACGTCGGCGCGCTCGTCCAGGCCGGCGGGGTCGTCGGTCAGCTGCTCCAGCAGGGCCGCCGGGGTCGCCGCGGCCAGCCGCAGCACCCTGGTCGGCTCGCGCACCACGACGGGTGCGGCGCGGGTGGCGGGTTCGCTCAGCACGACGTGCGCGTTGATGCCGCCGAAACCGAACGCGTTGACCCCCGCCCGGCGCGGCGCGCCGCTGCCCGGCGCCTCCCACGGCCGGGCTCGCGCCAGCGGCTCGAAGCGGGTGTCGGCGAGCGCCGGGTGCGGGTCGTCGCAGTGCAGGGTGGGCGGCAGCACGCCGTGGTGCAGCGCCAGCGCCGCCTTGACCAGCCCGGCGACGCCCGCCGCGGGCATGGTGTGGCCGATCATCGACTTGACCGAGCCGAGGGCGGCGCGCGGTCCGTTCGCCGGGCCGAACACCTCGGCCAGGGTGCGCAGCTCGGCCCCGTCGCCCGCCGGGGTGCCGGTGCCGTGCGCCTCCAGCAGGCCCAGCGCGTCGGGGTCGCGCGGGTCGAGGCCCGCCGCCTCCCACGCCTGCCGCACGGCGCGCGCCTGGCCGCCGGGGTCCGGGTTGAGCAGGCTCGCCGAGCGGCCGTCGCTGGCCACGCCGGTGCCGTCGACGACCGCGTAGACCCGGTCGCCGGCGCGCTCGGCGTCGGCCAGCCGCTTGAGCACGACCACGCCGGTGCCCTCGCCGATCAGCACGCCGTCGGCGTCGCGGTGGAACGGCCGGATGCGCCCGCTGCGCGACAGCGCGCCGAGCTGGCTGAACACGCTCCACAGCGTGATGTCGTGGCAGTGGTGCACGCCGCCCGCCAGCACGACGTCGCACCGGCCGCTGTCCAGCTCGCGCACCGCGTGGTCCACGGCCACCAACGACGAGGCGCACGCCGCGTCCACCGTGTAGGCGGGGCCGCGCAGGTCGAGCCGGTTGGCGACGCGGGACGCGGCGAGGTTGGGCACCAGGCCGATGGCCGACTCGGGGGCCTCGGGCCCCAGCTGCTCGGCGAACGCGGCGCGCACCCGTTCCAGCCGGTCGTCGTCCAGTTCGGGCATCAGCTCGCGCAGCGTGCGCACGACCTGGTTGGCGGTGCGGACGCGCTGGTCCAGCCGCACCAGGCCGGGCGTGAGGTAGCCGCCCCGGCCGAGGACGACCCCGACCCGCCGCCGGTCGCCGGGCAGCGCGGCGTCGCCGCCCGCGTCGGCCACCGCGTCCGCCGCCACCTGGAGCGCGATGAGCTGGTCCGGTTCGGTGCCGGGCACGGACGCGGGCATCACGCCGAACGCGGCCGCGTCCACCGACGCCTCGACGAACCCGCCGCGCCGGGTGTAGACGCGGTCGGCCCGGCGCAGCGCGGGGTCGTGCGAGGCGGGGTCGTGGAACCCCGCGTCCCAGCGGTCGGCGGGCACGTCGGTGATGGCGTCCACGCCGCCGACGACGTTGCGCCAGAACGAACCCAGGTCGGGCGCGCCCGGGAACAGCACCGCCATGCCGACGATCGCGACCGGCGTCACCCCGGTCACCAGCCGGACGCGGAGCTGACGACGGCGTGCACGTCGGCCGGGCCCCAGGCCAGTTCCCGCAGCAGGCTCAGCGGTCCCTCCTCGGGGTCGATGAGCGCGACGCCGCGCGCGGCGTAGGAGCGGGCCAGCTCGGGCGAGACCATGCCGCCGCCCGCCCACGGTCCCCAGTGGACGGTCAGGCCGCGCCGACCGGGCCGCGACCAGCGCCGGCCCAGCTCCTCCAGCGCGTCGTTGGCGGCGGCGTAGTCGCACTGGCCCCGGTTGCCCAGGGCGGCGGCGATGCTGCCGAACAGCACCGCGTACCGGGGGCCGTCGGGCAGCGCGTCGACCGCGTCGAGCAGGGTGCGGGCACCGTCCACCTTGGTGGAGAACACGCGCCGGAACGACTCGACCGACTTGTCCGCGACCAGCTTGTCCTCGATCACGCCCGCCGCGTACACCACCGCGTCCAGCCGGCCGTGCTCGTCGTGCACCCGCTTCACGGTGGCGCGCACCGCCTCGGCGTCGAGCACGTCCACCGCGTGGTAGCGGGCCAGGTCGCCCAGGTCGGACAGGGTGGTGCGGACCTCGCGCTCGGCCAGCGCGGCGGACACCGCCCGTTCCACCTCGGTGGGCGAGGTCATGCCGCGGGCCAGGAACGCGGCGCGCAGCGCGGCCCGGTCGGTCGCGGCGACCAGGTCGGGCTCCTCCGGGCCGAGCGGCGCGGGGGTGCGGCCGAGCAGCTCCAACCGGCAGCGGCCCGCGGCGGCCAGGGTGCGGGCGAACCGCGCGGTGATGCCGCGCGCGCCGCCGGCGAGCAGCACCACGGCGTCCCGGTCCAGCCCGGCGGCCTCGGCCTCGGCCGCGCCGTCGCCAGCGGGTCCCGCGCCGGCCGCCGCCACCGGCCCGAGGTCGGTCACGGTCAGGCGCAGGCCGCGCCGCGTGCCGGGGCCCGCGAGCACGACGGGTTCGCGGTCGGCGGTGGGCGGCGCGGCGAGTTCGGCGAGCAGGGCGGCGGCCACGGCGTCCGGCCCGGCGTCGGCCGGGACCTCGACGAGCGTGGTGGTCAGGTCCGGGTACTCGCGGGCCAGGGTGCGGAAGAAGCCGCGCAGCCCGGTGGCGGCCCCGACCTCGCGCCGGTCCACCGCGAGCAGGCCGCGCGGCCCGGCGGCGAGCAGCGACTGGATGCGCGGGAACTCCTCGGGCAGCAGCGACTCGTCGGCGTCCAGCGCGCCCAGGTGCAGCACGACCGCACCCCGCACCTCCAGGCCGATCTCGACGCCGGCGGCCAGCAGGGCGGAGGTCACGGCCTCGTCCGGCGCGCCGACGACCACCACGCGGGTGCCGCGCACGTCGGCGGCGGGCACGGGCAGGTCGTGCTCCTCGAACACCAGCCGCTTCGGCGCGACGACCAGCGGTGCGGCGACGGCCTCGGGTTCGGGTTCGGCCGTCCGGAGTTCGACGGGGCCGGTCGCGGGTCCGGCTGCGGGTCCGGTCGCGGCGGCGGGTTCGGGCGCTGCCGCGCGCTGCTGCTCGATCAGCTCCGCGATGGCGGCGGCGGTCCGGGCCGCGCTGAGCGCCTCCAGGGCCGCGCCCGCGCCGGCGTCGAGCCCGAGCCGGGTGGCGATCTCCCCCGCGATCTCGGCGCGCTTGATCGAGTCGACGCTGAGGTCGGCCTCCAGGTCCAGGCCCGGTTCGACCATCTCCACCGGGTAGCCGGTGCGCTCGGCCACCACCTCGACCACGGTCGTCAGCACGTCCACCGCGATCGGCTCCACCGGGATCGGCTCCACCGCGATCGGCTCGAGCGGGATCGGCTCGGCCGCCGCGACGGCGACGGGGACCGGGGCGGGCGCGACGGCCTGGAGCACCACGGGCGCGACGGGCGCGACGGGCGCTCCGGGGACGCCGGTCGCGCCGAAGTAGGTCATCAGCACGTCGCGCTGCGCGGCGATCATCTCGCGGCTGGTGCGCAGGAAGTCGGCGACCAGCGCGTCGGACGACACGGGCGTGGAGAGGTGTTCGGGCACGATCGGCTCCGTGATCCGTTGGGCGGGGCGCAGCGCGCCGGGCTGGATGGCGCCGTCCGCGCGCCGCACGAGGTGGCCGTCGACGGTCCACCCCGGCACCGCGGGCACGGCGGACGGGTCCGCGGCGTCCCGGCCGCGCACCAGCGGTCCGGTCCGCACGTCCACCCCGGCGACCGCGAGCCGCGCCAGGGCGGTGAGGAAACCGGGCAGGTCCTCGCCGAGGTTCACCACCCGGTGGGGCCGGTCGCCGAGCACGGCGGCGACCAGGCCGCTGAGCACCCGGCCGGGCCCGACCTCGACGAACACCCGGACGCCGGCGGCGTGCATGGCCTCGACCTGCTCGGCGAACCGGACCGGTGCGCCGATCTGCGCGGCCAGCCCGTCGCGCACGGCGTCGGCGGAGGCGGGGTAGGTGTCGGCGGTGCGGTTGGCCCAGACCGGCAGCTCCGGCGCGCGCAGCGGCATCCCGTCGAGCACCCGGCGGAACACCTCGCCCGCGCCCGCCACCAGCGGGCTGTGGAACGCGCACGCCACCGGCAGCGGCTTGGCGGACCACCCGGCGGCGCGCAGCAGCTCCACCGCCGACGCCACCGCCCCGGTCGGCCCGGACACCACGGTCTGCTTGGGCGAGTTGCGGTTGGCCGCCACCACGGGCAGGTCGGCGGCCCGCAGCACCGCCTCGACCTCGTCGGCCGGCGCGGACGCGGCGGCCATCGCGCCGGGGTCGCCGTCGCGCACCTGGTCGAGGATCGCCTCGGCGCGGGCGGCGCTGGCGGCGAGCAGGTCGGCCGGCTCGAACACGCCGGCGGCGGTCAGCGCGACCAGTTCGCCGTAGCTGTGGCCCGCCACCGCGTCCGGCCGCACGCCGACCGACGCGAGCAGGTCGGTGGCGGCCAGCTCGACCACGCCGAGCGCGGGCTGCGCGACGGCCGTGTCGGTGATCCGGGCCCGCTGCGCGGCCTCGGTGGCCGGGTCGAACGCGGTGGGCGGGTAGAGCGCGTCGGCCCACCGCGCCCCCAGCTCCAGGTACCGGTGCAGCTCGGGGAAGGCCACCACCAGGTCGGCCAACATCCCCGGCCGCTGGCTGCCCTGGCCCGGGTAGAGGAAGGCGACCGACCCGGTCTCGGCCACGTCGGCGCTGAACACGCCGTCGCCGAGCACCCCGGAGCCGAGCACCCCGGAGCCGGCCACGACAGAGCCGGCCACGCCGCCGCCGGACACGACAGAGCCGACAACACCGCCGCCGCCGGAGCCGGAGCTGCCGGTGGCGGTGCTGGTGCCGCCGGACACGGCGAGCCGCAGCCGGTCGCGCAGTTGTGCGACGTCGTGGGCCACCACGGCGAGCCAGACCCGGTCACCGCGCAGCGCGGCCACGTCGGCCTTGGTCGCCGCACCGCGGGCGAAGTCGCGCAACCGGGCGGCGGGCGTGGCGTCGACCTGGTCGAGCAAAGCAGCGGCGGCGCGCGCGGCGGCGGCCGGGTCCGCGCCGCGGAACAGGAACAGCTCGGCGGGCCACTGGTCCAGGGCGTGCGCGGCGGGCGCCTGGTCGTGGGCGCGCAGCACCACGTGGAAGTTGGTGCCGCCGAACCCGAACGCGCTCACCCCGGCGACCCGCTCGGCGGGCGGCGCGACCCACGGCCGGGCGGCGGTGTGGAACGCGAACGGGCTGCGGTCGGGTTCCCACGCCGAGCTGGGCTCGCGCAGGTGCGCGGTCGGCGGGCGCACGCCGTGGTGCACGGCCAGCGCCGCCTTGATCAGCCCGGCCAGCCCGGCCGCGCACTTGGTGTGCCCGATCTGGGACTTGACCGACCCCAGCGCGCACGACCCGGGTTCGGCGCCCGCCTCGGTGAACACCTCGGTGAGGGTGCGCAGCTCGGTGCGGTCGCCGACCACCGTGCCGGTGCCGTGCGCCTCCACCAGGCCCACCCGGGCGGGTGACACGCCGGCCATCCGGTAGGCGCGTTCCAGCGCGGCGCGCTGCCCCTCGGGGCGCGGGGCGGTCAGGCCGAGCGCGCGGCCGTCGCTGGCGCTGCCGACGCCGTCGACCACCGCGTACACCCGGTCGCCGTCGCGCAGGGCGTCGTCGAGCCGCTTGAGGACCACGCACGCCACGCCCTCGCCGAGCGCGATGCCGTCGGCGGACCGGTCGAACGTGGCCGAGCGCCCGCTGGGCGAGAGGGCGTGCACGGAGGAGAACAGCAGGTAGTCGTTGATGCCGTTGTGCAGGTCCGCGCCACCGGCCACGACGAGGTCGCTGGTGCCGGCGACGAGTTCCTTGCAGGCCACGTCCACGGCGGTCAGCGACGACGCGCACGCCGCGTCCACGGTGTAGTTCGCGCCGCCGAGGTCGAGCCGGTTGGCCACCCGGCCCGCGATGACGTTGGCCAGCATCCCGGGGAACGAGTCCTCGGTGAGCCGGGGCAGCTGGGCGTCCAGCGCGGGCGGCAGGGACCCGGTGTAGGAGGGCAGCACGGTGCGCAGCGTGGTGGCGTTGGACAGGTCGCTGCCGGACTCCGCGCCGAACACGACGGACGTGCGGCGGTGGTCGGTGGCGGCGTGCGGGTAGCCCGCGTCCTCCAGCGCCCGGCGGGCCACCTCCAGCGCGAGCAGCTGCACGGGCTCGACCGCGCCGAGCGAGGCGGGCGGGATGCCGTAGGCCAGCGGGTCGAACGGGATGCGCGGCAGGAACCCGCCCCAGCGCGACGGCGTGCGCTCGCCGGTGCCGTCCGGGTCGTAGTACAGCTCCGGGTCCCACCGCTCGGGCGGCACCTCGGTGACGCTGTCGGCGCCGGACAGCACGTTGGCCCAGAACGAGGCCAGGTCGGGGGCGCCGGGGAACACGCAGGCCATGCCGATGACCGCGACCCGCAGCGGGGCGGGCTCCGGTTCGGGTTCGGGGGCGAGCAGGTCGGCGCGCAGCGCGGCGACCCGGTCGGCCAGCCACCGGCCGGCCGCCGCGCCGACGGAGTCGTGCAGGCCGGCGACCGTGGTGACGGCGTCGCGCAGCACGCTCACGTCGCCGGCCATGAACATGCCCTCGGCGGCCTGCCGCTCCTCGGGCACGGGCCGCAGGTCGTCGCCGACGCGCTCGACGCCCTTGCTGGCCACCCGCAGGCGGCCGACGTTGAAGCGCTCCAGGCGGTCCCACGCCTCGCGGTCGGGCACGCCGCCGGCGCGCAGGTCGTCGCGCAGCGCGGCGAAGTCCTCGGTGAAGCCGCTGCGCACGCACCGGGTGGCGTGGCCGGGCGCGGTCTCCAGCAGGTCGGTGCGGTCGGCGGCGACGACGTGCCGCTGGAACACGGGGCCGATCGCGCCGGTGCGCACGGCCTCCTCGGTGAACAGGTAGGCGGTGCCCATGAGCAGGCCGACGCCGACCCCGGCGCGGGCCAGGGGCGCGGCGAGCGCGGCGACCATCGCGGCGGAGCGCTCGTCGTGCACGCCGCCCGCGAAGAGCACGGTCAGGTCCCCGCCCGCGCCGCCCGCGGCGAGGTGGTCGAGGAGGACGTCCACCTGGGACTCCCACAGGGGGAAGCTGTGCCGGGGGCCCACGTGGCCGCCGCACTCCGCCCCCTCGAAGACGAACTTCCGCGCGCCGGCGGCGAGGAACTGGCGCAGCAGGCCGGGCGAGGGCACGTGCAGGAACGCCGAGACGCCCGCGGCCTCCAGGTGGGCGGCCTGCGCGGGCCGCCCGCCCGCGATGATCGCGTGGGTGGGCCGGACCTCCTCGACCACGGCGAGCTGGGCGGCGCGCACGTCCTCGGCGGCGAACCCGAGCACGCCCACGCCCCACGGCCGGTCGCCCAGCTCGTCGCGGGTGCGGGTGAGCAGCTCGCGGGTCTGCTCCGGGCCGGACAGCGCCAGGGCCAGGAACGGCAGGCCGCCCCCGTCGGCGACGGCCGCGGCGAACCCTGGTCGGTCGCTGACGCGGGTCATCGGCCCCTGCACGACGGGCAGCGCCGTGCCCAGGTGCCGGGCGCCGGTGGAGCCGGGGCCGAGCACGCGCACGGCTGCGTCGTCGGCGATGGCGGCGAGCACCGCGTCCCGCACGCCGCGGACGGCCGCGCCGGCCGTGCGCCAGCGGCGGGCGAACGCGGAGGCGAGCGCCACGTCCTGCCCGACCGGGGGGAACTGGGTGCGCAGGTCGGGGCCCAACCGGTCGGCGACCCCGTCCGCGGGCAGCTCCGGCACGCCGGGGCCGCGTCGCCTCAGCACCCGGTGCCCGTGGTGCAGCACGGTCTCCGAGCCGTCGAGGCCGTCCAGCGCGGCGGTCAGCTCCGCCGGCAGCCCGGCGTCGGGGAACAGGGCGAGCTGGGTGTCGAGCACGACGCCCGCCGCGCCGCCGGCGACGGCCGCGGCGGCGGTGTGCGGGCCGATGCCGCCCGCCGCCCACACCGGCACGTCCACCGCGCCGAGGACCTGTTGCAGCAGCACGAACGTGCTCAGCTCGCCGACCCGGCCGCCGGCCTCCCGGCCGCGCACGACGAGGCCGGCCGCGCCGGCGGCCACCGCGGCGAGTGCCCCGGCGAGGTCGACCACCTCGGCCAGCACCCGCCGGCCGGGGAAGTCGGCGGCGGTGCGCGCCGGGTCGGCCAGCAGCACGGTGTCGGCGGCGGCGGGCAGGTCGGGGACCGCGCAGCCGGGTCGGACGCGCACGCCGAACCGCCCGGTGGTCCACCTCGCGGCGCGGTCCAGCGCGTCGGCCGCGGCCCGGGGGTCCCCGGGCAGCTCCAGCACGCCGAGCGCGCCTGCGCGGGCCGCGACGGCGGTCAGCCGGGGCGCAGGGTGGTGGACCGGGTTGACCGCGACGACCAGCTCGGAGACATCCATCCGTTCCGCCACTCCCAATCGACACGAGCAGCCGATGACGTCGTGTAGTCAAGGGAGTGCGGTACGTCGCGTCAACGCCCCGAACTTACGCGACCGTAGGCTTGAACAGCGATAACCGAGCAGGGCACGCATTGTCGGCACGACCGCGTTCAGCAGCGCAGTTCGCCCATTGGACGCGAATCCGCTTCACGTGCGGTCACGGCGGCGTTACCGGCCGGACATGGACGCAGCACGCGCACACCGAATACTGTGACCGGGCACACACCCGTTCGGCGGCTCGCCCCCGGCCCCGTTCGCGCGAGTTACCGCACCGCCGAACAGCCCCGCTGCCTTCGGGGGGTGGACAGTGACCTTACCGAGCGGTAACAGCCGCGCGGGCGGTGGATCAGCGTTTCAGCGCGGTCCAGTGCTCGTCCACGTACGCGGCGCACGCGGCCCGCGTCGCGGGCCCCAGCACGGTCCGCCACCCGTCGGGCACGGGGACCGCGGTCGGCCACAGGCTGTGCTCGCCGCGGTCGTTGACCAGCACCAGGAACGGGCCGTCGCCGTCGAAGGGGGTGGTCACGTCGGCACCTCCTCGGGACGTGGCACGCGGTTGCGGACGAGGGGACCGGTGGCCGCCGTCGTCAGGAGCGCCACCAGCACCAGGACGGTGAACGCCGCCTCGTTGACCAGGCCGTGCTGGAGGCCGGTGGAGACCACCACCAGTTCCGTCACGCCCCGGCAGTTCATCAGCGCCCCCAGGGTCAGGGCCTCGTGCCTCGGCAGGCCCGCGGCCAGGGCGCCGCCCGCCGCGCCGACGACCTTCGAGCCGATGGCCGCCAGGAGCAGCACCAGCAGGGCCGCCCACATCACGAGGTCGCCGCCGAACAGGCCGAACGCGGTCTTGAGGCCGATGCCGGCGAAGAACAGCGGGAGCAGGACCGCGACCGCGAAGCCCTGGAGCTGCTCCCCCACCCGCGTCACCAGGGCGCTGTCGCGGGGCACGGCCAGGCCGAAGAGGAACGCCCCGATGACCGGGTGCAGGCCGACCACCTCGCTCAGCGCGGACCAGGCGACCGCGCCGACCACGAGCGCCGGCAGCATGACCGCCTCGGGGCGCGGCCGTCCCCGCAGCGCGCGGTCCAGGGCCGCCAGGCCGGGCCGCGCGCACAGCGCGGTGGCGACGACCAGGGCGACCGCCATCGCCGCCTTGGCGGGCACCGCGCCCATGCCGCCGCCGTCGGTCAGCGCGAGCACCACGGCGAGCGCCGACCAGGCCACCGCGTCGCCGATGGCGGCGCACGCGATCGCCACCGTGCCGACACCCGTGGACTGGATGCCCGAGTCCACCAGGATGCGGGCCAGCACCGGCAGCGCCGTGATCGACAGGGCGATGCCGAGGAAGAGGACGTACGGCAGCAGCGGCGTGCCGGGCGGCAGGAACGCGTCCCGCCACAGCCACGCCAGCAGCGCGCCGGTCGCGAACGGCACCGCGATCGAACCGACCACGACCAGGCCGACGACCCGTTCGCTGCCGGTGACGCGTTCGAGCCGCAGCTCGGCCCCGAGCAGGAACATGAACGTCACCACGCCCAGCTGGGCGGCCAGGGCGAGGCCGTCGGTGACCTCGGGCGTGAACAGCGCCTGCTGCCCCCGCGGCCACACCGCGCCCAGCGCCGAGGGACCGACCAGGAGCCCGCCGGTGATCTCGCCGACCACCGGCGGCTGGCCCAGGCGCGCGAACAGCAGGCCGAGGAGGTGGCTCGCGGCGAGGACCACGCCGACGGCGACCAGGAAGCGGGCCGCGGTGGTGAAGCCGTGCCCCACCCGGGGCCCGAGGAGCACGAGGGCGCCCACCAGGACCGCGACGCCGACGAGCGGCCCCACCCAGGGCCACCGCCCGCCCCCCGCCGGCGGCCGGGTGACCTCCCGGGGGATCACCGCCCGCCGCCGGCGGGGGCCGCGAGGTCGCGGTGCGGCAGCGTCTGCACGCAGGCCACCAGGCTGCGCAGCTCCACGGTGAGGTAGTTGCTGTGGGCGAGCAGCGCGCACAGCCGACCCAGGGACAGCCAGCGGTAGGAGTCCGGCAGCGCGGACGGGAAGTCCTCGCCGACCTCCACGACGACGTACCGGTTGCTGGCGTCGAGGAACCGGCCGCCCTCCTCGGACTGCATCACGTCGTAGCGGATCGCGCCGGGGTCGGCGCCGAGGACCGCGTCGAGGAACAGCGGCGACCGCTCGGGCGGCAGGCCCCGGTAGTTGTCGGGCGTGCAGTGCACCGAGGCGGCCAGCTCGACCCCGTTGAGGGAACCCGCGTCCAGCTTGGCCTGCACCAGCACCTCGACCGGGCCGCGGGTGCGGCGCACCAGCAGGGCCAGCAGGCCGCTGCCCACGGGGGCGATCAGCGGCTGGCACCACGAGGCGACCTCGCGCGCCCCGGTGCGCACGTCCACGCCCACCACCGTGAAGAACCGGCCGCTGTCGTGCTCGATGCGGTCCGGGCCGCGCCGCCAGCCGTGGTTCGCGCCCCGGTTGAGCGGGACGCGCTCCTGGAGGAACTCGCGGCGCGAGCGCTGGTCCGTCAACCAGCTCAGCACCTCCCCCGCGCCGCGCGGGTCGCGGTCGTGGTCCCGGAAGGACGCCAGGACCGCGGCGCCGAAGTCGTCCGTCTCCACCTCGTCGAACCCGGCCCCGTCGGCTCCGGCCCCGTCGCGCCCCGTCCCGTCCGGTCGGGCCGCGGTGACCACCGGGGGCAGGCAGGACAGCACCGTGCGGGCGTCCATGTTGACCACGTCGTCGCGGTGCAGCAGCCGCCACACCTGGCCGAGCGTGAGCCACCGGAACCGGTCGTCGTGCTCGACCGGCTCGGTCGTCTCCACCACCATGTTGCGGTTGCGCTTGTGCAGGAACCACGCGTTCTGCTCGGACTGGAGCACGTCGACGAGCACGCCGGACGACCAGTCGCGCAGGAAGTGCTCCAGGTGCGGGATCGACGCGCCCCGGTGCACGCCGGTGTAGTTGCTGCGGGTGGCCTGCACGGTCGGCGAGAGCTGGACCACGGTGACGTTGCCCGGTTCGAACTTGGCCTGCATCAGGAAGTGCAGGACGCCGTCGAACTCCTTGACCAGCAGGCCCAGGACGCCGATCTCCGGCTGGACGATGATCGGCTGCACCCAGGTGCCGTCGTCCGTGGTGACCTTGACGCCCTCGACGCTGAAGAACTTGCCGCTGTCGTGCCGGAGGTTGCCGGTGTCCTCGGCGAAGCGCCAGCCCCGCACGTCCGCGAACGGGACGCGGTGGACCACCGCGGCGCACTCGGCGCGCTGCCGCTCCAGCCACGCGTCGACCTCCGCGTTGGGGGTGAGCGGGCTGTCCGCGCGGCGGGCCGAGCGCAACAGCCTCGCGCTGATGTCCGACCCCGCGGACGACCCGGTGACGTGGGCGGTCATGGCGCACCTCCGTTCGTGCTCGGCCCCGTCTCGGGGGCGGGCACCGCATTGTGCGGGCAGGGCGGTCGGTGCGCGCTGCTCAGAATTGACCGTCACGGCCGGGTCGCCGCGGTGCACACTCTGCGGGCCCCGGGGCGTCCCGGGGCGTTGCCGGACCGGGAGGCGTGGCGATGGCGACCCTGGTGTGGGATTACCTGGACGAGTGGGAGAACGAGCGCTCGGACATCATGGACGCGGTCGAGACCGTGTTCTCGTCCGGCCGACTGGTGCTCGGGCCGAGCGTGGCGGGGTTCGAGCGGGAGTTCGCCGCGTACCACGGGGCGGCCCACTGCACGGGCGTGGACAACGGGACGAACGCGCTGGTGCTGGCGCTGCGGGCACTGGGCGTCGGTCCCGGCGACGAGGTCGTGACGGTGTCGAACACGGCCGCGCCCACGGTGGTGGCGATCGACGCGGTCGGCGCGGTGCCGCGGTTCGTCGACGTCGACCCGGACACCTACCTGATGGACACCGGGCAGGTGGCGGGGGCGATCACCGAGCGCACGCGCTGCCTGCTGCCGGTGCACCTGTACGGCCAGTGCGTGGACGTGGAACCGTTGACCGAGCTGGCGCGGCGGCACGGGCTGGCGGTGCTGGAGGACTGCGCGCAGTCCCACGGCGCGCGGCGGCACGGGCGGATCGCCGGCACGTCCGGCGACGCGGCGGCGTTCTCGTTCTACCCGACCAAGGTGCTGGGCGCCTACGGGGACGGCGGCGCGGTGGTCACCTCCGACGACGGCGTCGACGCCCGGATGCGGCGGTTGCGCTACTACGGCATGGCCGAGAAGTACTACGTGGTGGAGACACCGGGGCACAACAGCAGGCTGGACGAGGTGCAGGCGGAGATCCTGCGCCGCAAGCTGCGGCGCCTCGACGGCTACCTGGCGGCCCGGCGGGAGGTAGCCCGCCGCTACGCCGAAGGGCTCGCCGACACCGACCTGGTGCTGCCCGCCGTGGCCGACGGCAACGACCACGTCTACTACCTGTACGTGGTCCGCCACCCGCGCCGGGACGACGTCCTGGAGGCGCTCAAGGCGCACGACGTGCACCTCAACGTCAGCTACCCGTGGCCCGTGCACACCATGAGCGGTTTCGAGCACCTGGGCTACCCGCGCGGTTCCCTGCCGGTGACCGAGCGGCTCGCCGGCGAGATCTTCTCGCTGCCCATGTACGCCGGGCTGGCGCCGGACGTGCAGGACCGGGTCATCGACGCGGTGCGCGCCGTCCTGGCCGGACTGTCCTGATAGGAGCGTTTCGTGAAAGCACGCGGGCTCGCCGTCGACGGCGCGTTCGAGTTCACCCCGACCACCTTCCCCGACGAGCGGGGGCTGTTCACCTCCCCCTTCCAGGAGGGCGCGTTCACCGAGGCCACCGGCCACCGGCTGTTCACGCCGGCGCAGACCAACCACAGCCGGTCGCGGGCGGGTGTCGTGCGGGGCGTGCACTTCACGACGACCCCGCCCGGCTGCGCCAAGTACGTGTACTGCCCGCGCGGCGCGGCCCTGGACTTCGTGGTGGACCTGCGGGTCGGCTCGCCCACGTTCGGGCGGTGGGACGTGGTCCGCGTCGACCCGGTGGACTTCCGCGCCGTGTACTTCCCGGTGGGGCTGGGGCACGCGTTCGTGGCGCTGGAGGACGACACGGTGATGGCGTACCTGGTGTCGTCGGCGTACGTGGCGGAGCACGAACTGGCCGTGCACCCGCTGGACCCCGCACTGGGCCTGGAGCTGCCCGACGGGCTGGAGCCGCTGCTCTCCGACCGGGACTCCGTCGCGCCGACCCTCGCCGAGGCCGGGGCGGCGGGCCTGCTGCCCCGCTACGAGGACTGCCTGCGGCTGGAGCGGGAGCTGACCGCGTGAGCGCGCGGGCCGTCGTCCTGGGCGGCACCGGGTTCATCGGCTCGGCCGTGCTGCACGCGCTGGCCCGCGACGGCCTGGCCGTGCGCGCGGTCGCCACCCGGCCGACACCGCCGCCGCCGGGCGCGACCGGGTTCGAGGCCGTGGTGGCGGACCTGGCGGCGCCGGGCGCGCTGGCGGAGGCGGTGGGCGACGCGGACGTGGTGGTGTACGCGCTGGCCTACCGGTCCGGTTCCGGTTCCTGGCGGGTCGCCGACGGCGACACCGGGGCCGAGCGGGTCAACACCGGGCTGGTGCTCGACCTGGTGGACGTCCTGTCCGCGCGGGGCGGCGCGCCGCCGGTGGTGCTCTACGCCGGGACCAAGAGCCAGCTCGGGGACACCGACCGGGTGCGCGTCGACGGCACGGAGCCCGACCGGCCGCGCACCCCGTACGGCCGGCAGAAGCTGGCCGCCGAACGGGCGCTGACGGCGGCGACCGCCCGGGGCGCGCTGCGGGCGGTCTCGCTGCGGCTGCCCACCACCTACGGCCACGTGCCCGGCACCGGTGCGGTGGACCGGGGCGTGGTGTCGGCGATGGCGCGGCGGGCGCTGGCGGGCGAGCCGATCACCATGTGGCACGACGGGACGGTGCGGCGGGACCTGCTGCACGTCGCGGACGCGGCGGAGGCGTTCCGGCTGGCGCTGCGGCACGTCGACCGCCTGGCGGGCCGGCACTGGGTCATCGGCACCGGCCGCAGCGCACCCCTCGGCGAGGTGTTCGGGGAGGTCGCGGCGCTCGTGGCCGAGCTGACCGGCCGACCGGCCGTGCCGGTGCGCTCGGTGCCGCCGCCGGGCGAGGTCGACCCGGCCGACCTGGAGAGCGTGGAGTTCGACGCCGCCGCGTTCACCGCCGTCACCGGGTGGCGGCCGGCGGTGGCGGCGCGCGACGGGCTGCGGGACACCGTGGCGCGCCTCGTGGCCGACGAGGTGGCGCGCCGCTAGCGGGCGGGCGGTGGAGCGGACGACCAGCGCGACGGGGACACCCGTCGCGCTGGTCGTCGTGCTGGTCGGCGCGCACACCGGAAGCCGTCGCACCGACTGGCGGAAGTCGTTGCGGGACAACGAAGTCCGTTGCCGAGGAGTGCTCAACGTTGCGCAGACCGGACCGGGCGGTCCGGAGCACGATTCCCCCACAGCACAGAGCGAGGGGAGGTGACCACACATGAAGAAGCTCGTCGTCCGCCGCCTGGAGACCGTCAAGACCAGCGCCGCGACCTCCTGCTCGGTCGTCGTCGCCTGACGACACCCGGCAGCAACGGAATGACCAGCCGGTGGGTCGGCGCGCGTGCGCCGGCCCACCGGTTTCCCACGGGAGAGAAAGGACCGCACCGATGCCCGGCTATCCCCCCGACTCGGTGATCACCGTGCTGCCGTACTCGCATCGGCGCGAGGCCGACTCCGCGGTCATCGGCGACGTCGACCGACAGGTCTTCCTGAGCATCCCCCTGGAGGGGCTCGACGTGCTGGAGTGGTTCGCCGAGGGCTGCACGCCCGCGGAGGCGAGCCGCCGCTACGAGGCCAAGCACGGCGAGACCGCCGACCTCGACGACTTCATCGACGCGATGGTCGCCGAGGGCTTCGTCACGGTGGACGGCGAGGCGGGCGGCACGGTCACCGCCACCGCCGCGGCCGGCACCGCCACCGCGGCCTCGGGCGCCGCCGCACCGGCCGGCGACCCGGCACCGGGCCTGCGCTGGAAGAGCCACATGGAGTGGATCAGCCAGAAGACGGCGCGGCGGATCTTCTCGACGCCCGTCCTCGTGCTCTCCGGCCTGGTCATCGCCACCGGCGTGCTCATCGCGATCCTGAACCCGGGCATCATCCCCGGCGCCACGGTCCTGCTGTTCCCCGAGCACTTCGCGCTGCTCACCTGGTCGACCATGGCGATCATGGTGCTGGGCATCTACATCCACGAGGTCGCGCACCTCGTGGCGGCCCGCGCCGCCGGCGTGCCCGCGCGCATCGGCATCGGCAGCCGGCTCTACATCCTGGTCGCCGAGACCGACATGAGCGGCATCTGGCTGGCGTCCAAGAAGGAGCGCTACGTCGCGTTCCTGTCCGGCCCCATCGTGGACGGCGTGTTCGGCTCGATCGCGATCATCCTGCTCAAGCTGATGGAGACCGGCGCGCTGTCGGTTCCGCAGGAGATCCAGTGGCTCACCGCCGCGGCGCTGTGGACCTACTTCGGCCGCCTGCTGTGGCAGTGCTTCTTCTTCATGCACACCGACTTCTACTACGTGATCACCACCGCGATCGGGACCCGCAACCTGATCAAGGACACCGAGAAGTGGATGCTCAACGGCCTGCGCAGGCTGTGGCGCTCCCCCAAGCGCGAGGACCTGTCCGACCTGAGCCCGCGCGAGATGAAGTCGGTGCGCTGGTACTCGGCGGTGTACCTGCTGGGCCGCGGCGTCACGATCGCCTCGCTGTTCGCGATCACCCTGCCGGTGCTGATCGGCTACCTGTCGCAGGCGTTCCTGTTCGCGACCGGCCAGGACAGCCGGATCAACTCGTTCGACTTCGCCACGATCGTGCTGGTGGCGGTGCTGCTCGACGGCGGCGGCCTGTACGTGTCCACCCGCAACCTGCTCCGCAGGCGGCGGGCGCGGCGCGCGGAGCTGGCGCTGCGCGACGAGCGGTTGAGCTCGGCGAAGGCCACGGCGCAGGCGGGCGCGGTCGGCTCCTGACCGCCCCCGGCACGGCGGGACGGGTTACCGTACCCGGGACACGACCCGCACTGTGGAGGCAAGGACACGTGACCGCGGCCGGCATCACGACCCGAGAGCTCAACCGCGCCCTGCTGGCTCGCCAAGGACTCCTGGAACCGATCGACGACTCGGTCCCGGGAGTCCTCGCGCGCGTGGGGGCGGTGCAGGCGCAGAGCTGGCCGGCGGTCCCGGTCGCGCTGTGGACCCGGACCGCCGACCTGGCCCCGGACGCGGTCACCGCGGCGGCGGAGCGCGGCGAGCTGCTGCTGTCGACCCTGCTGCGCGGCACGCTGCACGTGGTGGCCGCCGAGCAGTACCCGGCGTACGCGGCGGTCACCGCCCTCACCGGCGCGGCCGACTGGCGGCGCAAGACCAAGGGGCCGGCGCCGCTGATGGACCGGCTGCTGGCCGAGCTGCGCGAGCACACCGCCGAGCGGGCCCGCACCGTCGACGAGGTGTGCGCGTTCATCGAGGCGTTCCTGGAACGCCACCCGGACGCCACCACCGACGAGGAGATCGCGTTCCAGCGGCAGTACAAGTGGCGTCCCTTCCGGGGTGTGCCCGCGTTCGTCCGCGCGCCGGCCGACGGCACGTGGGGCGCGAAGGCCCCCGAGGCGCTGCGCGCCGCTCCCCCGGCCGACGAGGACGCCGACGCCGCCCTGGGGGCGGTCATCCGGGCGCACCTGCGCGCGTTCGGCCCCGCCGCCGCGGACGACGTCGCCACCTGGATCGGCCACCGCACCCCCGCGGTGCGCGACGCCCTGGCCGCGATGGACGACCTGGTCACGTTCTCCGAGGACGGCCGCCGCGTGCTGCACGACCTGCCGGACGCGCCCAGGCCGGACGCGGGCACCCCCGCGCCGGTGAAGCTGCTGCCCGCGTTCGACAGCACCCTGCTGGCGTACCAGGGCGCGCACCGCGAGCGCATCCTGCCCACCGCGCACAAGGACGTCGTCTACGCCAAGTCCAACCTCCAGATCAAACCGACCTTCCTGGTCGACGGCCTGGTGGCGGGCACGTGGGCGATCGAGGTCAAGCGGCGGGTCGCCACCGTGTCGCTGCGCCCGCTGGAGGCGCTGTCCGCGAAGGACCGCAAGGCGCTGGAGGCGGAGGCCGAGCGGCTGGCCCGGTTCGCCCAGCCCGACGCCAAGGGCCACGCGGTCGTCGTGGAGGGCTGACCCGCCCGGCGCGAACCCCCGGCGCGGGAGGGCCGGCCCGTCGCGGGCCCCGGCGCGGGAGGGCCCGCCTCCTAGGATGGGCGTCGTGGAACTGCGCCGACTCCGGTACTTCGTCGCCGTCGCCGAGGAGCTGCACTTCGGCCGGGCGGCGGCCCGGTTGCTGATCGCGGGGCCGTCGCTGTCGCAGCAGATCAAGGCGCTCGAACGCGACCTGGGCGTGCCGCTGTTCGCCCGCGACCACCGGGCGGTCGCCCTCACCGCGGCCGGCGCCGCGCTGCTCCCGGACGTGCGCGCGCTGCTCGACTCGGCCGACGCGCTGCGTCGCCGGGCGCAGCGGCTGGCCGGGGCCGACCCGGTACGCGTCGGCTACGTCAACTGGCTGCCCCCGGACCTGTCCTCTCGCACGTCCGGGGTCGCGCAGCTGTACGTGGACACGTGGGTCGTGCCGTCGCACGCGCAGGCGGCGCGCGTCGCCGACGGCAGCCTCGACCTGGCCGTGTGCTGGGTGCGGACCGCCGACCTCGCCCGCCGGGGGCTGACGGCCCGGCTGCTCGGCGCGGACCGGCTCTACGCCGTGTCGAGCGGCGCGGACAGCGGCCCGGTGCGAGCGGCGGACACCGCGGTGCTGGTGGACGACGACGTCACGTCGTGGTCGTCGTGGAACGCCTTCGCCGAGGAGTTCGCGCGCGACACCGGCGCCCGCGTGGTGCGCATCCACAACGGCGCCGTCACCGGGCCCGCGTTCTTCGACCACGTGCGGGCGTGCGCCACGCCGGTGCTCAACTCGCCCAAGGGCCAGACCGCGCCGCTGCCACCGGACCTCGTCCAGCGGCCGGTGGTCGACCCGGAGGTGGTGTGGACGTGGTCGCTCGTCCGCCGCGACGACGAGGTCCGCGCCACCGTGCTGGCCGCCGCCGACGCCCTCACCCGTGACGTGGGCGACCTCGGCCTGCGCCGGGAGGGCGTGTGGCTGCCCGCGGACGATCCCCACCGGGCACCGGGAGGCTGAGCCTCCCGCGGAGGAGGAAACAGGTCGTGGCACGCGGACCCGCCCGCGCGCACGATCGAGGAGCGGGTTCCACCACTCCTCACCGGAAAGCGGGTACTCCGACATGGACACCCAGAAGGTCGCCGTCATCACGGGCGCGTCCCAGGGCATCGGCGCGGCCCTGGTCCCGGCCTACCGCAAGCTCGGCTACTCCGTCGTGGCGGTGTCCCGCACGATCGACGCCCCCGACGACCCGGAGGTGCTGGCCGTGCGCGCCGACCTGTCGCGGCCCGGGAACGGCGCCCGCGTCGTCGAGGAGGCGCTCGCGCGGTTCGGCCGGGTCGACACGCTGGTGAACAACGCGGGCGTGTTCGTCGCCAAGCCGTTCACCGACTACACCGACGAGGACTTCGCCACCGTCGTGGGCACCAACCTGCGGAGTTTCTTCGACATCTCCCGCAGCGCCGTGGCGGCGATGCTCGCCCGGGGCGGCGGCGGCCACGTGGTCAACGTGTCCACCAGCCTGGTCGACCACGCGCTGTCCGCGTTCCCCTCGGCGCTCGCGTCGCTGACCAAGGGCGGCCTGAACGCCGTGACCAGGTCGCTGGCGATCGAGTACGCGTCCCGGGGCGTGCGGGTCAACGCCCTCGCGCTCGGCGTCATC
This sequence comes from Saccharothrix sp. DSM 118769, assembly GCF_052936295.1. Lineage (NCBI taxonomy): Bacteria > Bacillati > Actinomycetota > Actinomycetes > Pseudonocardiales > Pseudonocardiaceae > Saccharothrix > Saccharothrix sp. DSM 118769. Next base: position 6,620,829 of record NZ_CP193627.1, read on the forward strand.
CGCACGCCGATGCACGCGCCGGAGGCGCACGACGCCCTCGCCGCGCTGCACCCGGTCGGCCGCCTGGGCGAGGTCGACGAGGTCGTCGAGGCGATCACCTTCCTGGAGCAGGCCGGGTTCGTCACGGGCGAGGTCCTGCACGTCGACGGCGGCCAGAGCGCGGGGCACTGACGTGGGCGAACAGGTGCTGCGGGACGTCATGGACCGGTGGAAGGACGCCGTGGACGCGCACGACCCCGAGCGCGTGGCCGCGACCTTCACCACCGACGCGATCTTCCGGGGCCTGCGCCCCCACGGCGTGGGCCGCGCGGCGGTGGCCGAGTACTACGGCTCCCAGCCGCTCGGGCTGAAGGCGGACTACGAGGTCCTCGAAACCCGCCAACTGGCCGACGACCTGGTGCTCGGCTACCTGGACGTGGCGTTCTCCTTCGTCGACCGGCCGACGCTGCGGGTGCAGCTGGGCGTGCTCGTGGAGGGCGACCTGATCAGCTACTACCAGGTGTCCGCGCCGGTCTGAGCCGCCGCGCCCGGGGTGGTCCGGGCTCGGGGTGGTCCGGGCTCGGCGCGACGGTTCAGGCCATGGCGGGGCGGGGTCGCGGTACGGGCCTGCCGTCCACCATCTCGTGCACCTCGCCGCCGACCCGGCGCACCACCGCCGGGTCGTGGGTGACCACGAGCAGGGTGAGCCCGCGCTCCTCGCGCAGCTCGGAGAGCAGGTCGACCACGCTCGCGGCGACCGCGCGGTCCAGGGCGCTGGTGACCTCGTCGCACAGCAGCACGTCCGGGTCGGCGGCCAGGGCGCGGGCGATGGCGACCCGCTGGCGCTCGCCACCGGACAGCGCGGCGGGCAGGGAGTCGGCGTGCCGCTCGGTGAGGCCGACCCGGCGCAACAGCCCGACCACCTCGTCGGTGACCTCCTCGTCGTCGCCGCACAGGTCGAACTGCTCCAGCGGCCGGGCGACGATGCGGCGCACGGTGTGCCGCGGGTTGAGCGAGTCGTAGGGGTTCTGCGGGACCAGCTGGACGCGGCGGAGCTGCTCGGCGTCGCGGCCGGCCACCAGCGGGGCCAGCGGCACGCCGTCGAGCAGGACACTCCCCTCGGCGGGCGCCATCAGGCCCGCGACGACGCGCAGCAGGGTGGTCTTGCCGCACCCGGAGGGCCCGACCAGGCACACGCCGCCGCCGGCGGGCGCCCGCAGCGACGCCCGGTCCAGCACGACCCCCACGCCGCGCCGGCGGACGGTGACGCCGGAGACGACGAGCAGGTCCGGGGCGTCCTCGGGGGGCTCCCGGCGCACCGGGGTGTCGGCGGCGACCACGAGCTGCCTGGTGCCGGGGTGCGTCGGCGCGGTCAGCACGCGCTCCGCCGGCCCCACCTCGACGACCCGGCCGCCGTCGACCACGGCGAGCCGGTCGGCGGCGGTGGCCAGCGCGGGCAGGTCGTGGGACACGAGCACGGCGGCGGCGCCGGAGACCCGGCACAGCTCCACGAACTCGGCGAGCAGGCGGTCGGCGTTGTCCGCGTCCAGGGCGCTGGTCGGCTCGTCCAGGACGACGACCGCGGGCCGGTGGGTCAGCGCGATGGCCAGCGCGAGGCGCTGGAGCTGGCCGCCGGACATCTGGTGCGGCCGGCGGTCGAGGAACTCGTCGTCGTCCGGCAGGTTCGCCCGGCGCAGGGCCGCCCTGGACAGCGCGTCGACCTCGGCGCGGGCGACGCCCCTGGCCCGCAGCACCTCGGCCAGCTGGGCGCGCACCCGCAGGTGGGACGGCAGCGCGGTGCGCGGGTCCTGGGCGACGTAGGCGGCGTGCCGGGCGCGCAGCAGGCGCAGGGCACGGCCGGACCGCGCGCCCAGGTCGTGCCCGGCGACGCGGGTGACGCCCCCGACGTGGACGAGCCCGGGGCGCAGGTGGCCGAGCAGGGCCAGGGCGATGGTGGTCTTGCCGCTGCCGGACGCGCCGACCAGGCCCAGCACCTCGCCCGGCCGCACGGCCAGGTCCACGCCGTCCACGACGGTGCGGTCGGTGCCCGCCACGGCGATGCGCAGCCCCACCACCTCGGCGGCGACCGCGGGCCGGGGGTCGTCGGCGACGGCGCGGACCACCCGCGCGCGGCGGGGGGCGCGGCGCGGCGAGCGGTCGACGGCCAGGCGGTCGGCCAGGGCGCTGGACAGGCTCAGCAGCACGACCAGCGCGGCCACCGGGGCCAGCACGGCGAGCGGCTGCAACGCCAGGCCGCCGCGGTTCTCGAAGATCATCAACGCCCAGTCGGCGGTGGGCGGCTGCACGCCGAGCCCGAGGAAGCTCGCGGTGGCCACCGCGTACACCGCGGCGACGAACCGCACACCGAGGTCGGCGGCCAGCACGGGACCCAGGTTGGGCAGCACCTCGCGCACGAGCACCGACCGGCCGGGCTCGCCGCGCGCCGCGGCCACCTCGACGTAGTCGCGGGACAGCGCGCCGGCGGTCGCGGTGCGCACCACGCGCACGATGTCGGGCAGCAGGACGACGGTGATCGCCACCGCCGCGCCGCCCGTGCCCCGGCCGACGCCGGTGACGATGACGGTGAGCAGCACGATCGCGGGCAGGCCCATCAGCACGTCCGCGGTCCGCATGACGGTGTGGTCCACCCAGCCGCCCCGGTGCGCGGCGAGCATCCCGGCCGCCGTGGCGACCGAGTAGGTGACCACCAGCACGGCCAGCGCGACGAGCACCAGGGTCCGGCCGCCGTGCAGCAGCCTGCTCAGCACGTCGGCGCCCAGGTAGTCGGTGCCCAGCGGGTGCCCGGGCGCCGAGGGGGCGAACGGGAACGACACCGACTCGTCGGGCGCGTGCGGGGCCAGGAACGGGCCGAGCACCGCCACCAGCAGCACCAGGCCCAGGGGCACGACGAGGCCCCACGGCACCCTCGCACCCCGCCGCGCCTCGGACGTCACCGGGTCACCCCCCGTTTCGGGTCGAGCAGGACGGCGAGCACGTCGCCGACGAGGTTGAGCAGCACGGTCACCGCCGCCGCGGCCAGCGCGACGGCCTGCACCACCGGCACGTCGCGGCCGGCCGAGGCGGTGACCAGGGCCGAGGCGAGGCCGGGGTAGCCGAACATGGTCTCGGCGATCAGCGCGCCGCCGAGCAGGAACCCGGCGTAGCGGCAGAAGATCGGCAGGGCCGGCGGCAGCGCCGAGGGCAGCACGTAGCGCAGCACGACCCGGTGCTCGGGAACGCCGTTGAGCCGGGCGTTCTCCGCCGCGTCCCCGGTGGACACCTCGCGCACGCCCGCCCGCACCAGCCGCACGTTGTGGGCCAGGCAGACGGCGAGCAGCGTGACGACCGGCAGCACGAGGATCTCCGGCGAGTCCAGCGGCTGCTGCCCCGGCGGCACGAACGACACGGCGGGCAGCACGCCCAGCTGCACGGCGAACACGACCACCAGCACGGTGCCGATGACGAACTCCGGCACCGACACCAGGCCCAGCGTGGTGCCCGAGATGACGCGGTCGGCGGTGCGGCCGGCGCGCAGCGCGGACCACACGCCGAGGCCGATCGCCAGCGGCACCAGCAGCACGACCGCCAGCCCGCCGAGCAGTGCGGTGTTGCCCGCCCGTTCCGCGATCACGTCGGAGACCGGGCGGTGGCTGACGTAGGAGACGCCGAAGTCGCCGCCCGCCGCGCTCCACAGCCAGTCGAAGTAGCGCACCACCGCCGGGCGGTCGAGCCCCAGCTCGGTGCGCATCGCGACCACCGAGGCAGGGTCGGAGTCGGGGCCGAGCGCGGCGGTGGCGGCGTCGCCGGGTGCGAGCTCGGTCGCGAGGAACACGATCGCCGACACCGCCAGCAGCACCCCGAACCCGGCCACCAGCCGGAAGGCGACGAGCCGGGGCAACCCCCCGGCCCGCCGCACCGCCACCTCCGCGGTCATGCCAGGAAGGCGTCTCGGAAGCTGGGGAACCCGGGGTAGCCCAACGACTTCACGCCGTTGACCTTCGGGGTGCCGGCCGAGACGATCGGGGCGCGGGCCCACACCAGGTCGCCGCCCTCCTCGCTGAGCAGCTGCTGGAGGTCGCCCATCGAGGTGCGGCGCTGCTCCTCGCTGACCGCGGTGCGCACGGCGGCGGCGAGCTTGTCGACCTTCTCCCCCGCCAGGCCGGTGAACGGCAGCAGCGCGTCGGAGCCGTAGAAGAACAGCACGTCCAGCGGCAGCGGCCGGGGCTTGCGGTTGGCCGACTGGAACTGCGCGCCGACGAACACCTTGTAGTCGGCGAGGAAGTCCGCGGCGGGCACCTTGTCCAGCTCGATGGTGATGCCGGCGGCCTTGGCGTGCTCGGCGAACGCGACCGCGCCCTCGGTGAGGCCGTACTCGTAGTCGCTGGTGCGGATCTTCAGCTTCAGGTCCGACATGCCGGCGTCCTTGAGCAGCTTCTTGGCGCGCTCCGGGTCGTACTCGCGCTGCGGCAGTTCCTCCGCGTAGAACGGCAGGTGCTTGCCGAACAGGTCGTTGCCCAGCTCGCCGAAGCCGAGGGTGACGTTGTCGACCATCTTCTGCCGGTCGACCGCGTACCGCAGGGCCTGCGTGACGCGCGGGTCGGTGAACGGCTCCTTGTTGCGCTTCATGGACGCGCCGAAGTTCGCCCACTCCCACTTGGGCGGCACGAACAGCTTCACGTCGGCGTTGTCGCGCTCCACGCGGGCCGAGGTGAGCGGGATGCTCGCGGCGTAGTCGAGCTGCCCGGACTTGAGGGCGTTGAGCCGCGCCTCCGGGTCGGCGATGGACAGCAGCTCCAGCTCGTCGAGGTACGGGCCGCCCTCGGGCCGCCAGTAGTTCGGGTTGCGCTTGAGCAGGCTGCCCTTGCCCGGCTCCAGCCGGTCGACGGTGAACGGGCCGGAGCCGATCGCCTTGGTGAAGTCCGTGGTGTCCTTGGAGAACACGAACACGCCCTGGGTCAGGGCCAGGTCGAGGAAGCCGTGCGGGCGCAGCATGGGCAGCACCAGGGTGCGGTCGTCCTGGCGCTTGGCGTTGGCCAGGTCGATGTCCATGAGCAGCGGCGCGGTGTTGGACTTCTGGTCCACGTAGGTGCGCAGCGTGTGCAGCACGTCCTCGGACGTCATGGTGCGCCCGTCGTGGAACGTGATGCCCTCGCGCAGCCTGATCGTCCACTGGGTGCCGTCGGCGTTGGGCGCGATCTCCTCGGCCAGCACGAACGTCGGCTTGCCGTCGGCGTCGATGTCGACCAGCACGTCGTACACGACGCGCGTGCGGACGTAGTCGATCGGCGTGTTGGTGGACTTGAGGATGTTGGCGGTCTCGTTGCTGCCGCCGATGAACGCCGCGCGCATCCGGCCGCCGCGCTTCGGTTCGACCGAGGGCGCGGTGCTCTGCGCGAGCGGTCCGGCGCCGGACCCGCCGCACGCCGCGAGAGCGCCCGGCACCGTCGCGGCGAGCGACACACCCGCGAACCCCCGCAACAGGGCCCGCCGGTTAAAACCACGACCGTCCGACATGGACATCGCACCTCCTGGTCCAGGACAGGGTCGCGCTCGGCGACCGTCGGCGGCACGCTAACGGCCGGTGCGCGTGGGCGACTGCTCAGAAGTAGGCATCCGGTCCGACCTGTGATGCGCAGTTCGGCACAGACACGCGTCGCGGTCGCCTGCGATCGTGCGGGGCATGAGCGAGCGATTGAAGGACGTGCCGGAGGACTTCACCCGCGTGCTGTGCGTGGTGGCCCACCCGGACGACATCGAGTTCTCCGGCGCGGGCGCCGTGGCGGCGTGGACCGCCGCGGGCAAGGAGGTGGCCTACGTCCTGGTGACCCGGGGTGAGGCGGGCATCGACGGCCTGGACCCGGCCGAGTCGGCGGCGGTGCGCGAGCGGGAGCAGCGCACCAGCGCGGACCTGGTGGGGGTGAAGGAGGTGGTGTTCCTGGAGGGCCACCGCGACGGGGTGATCGAGGAGGGGGTGGCGCTGCGCCGCGACCTGGCCGCCGAGGTCCGCCGCTTCCGGCCCGAGCTGGTGGTGGGCTACAACCACCGCGACGAGACGTTCACGAACCGGTGGAACAGCGCCGACCACCGCGCCGTGGGCCGCGCGCTGCTCGACGCCGTGGCCGACGCGGGCAACCGCTGGATCTTCCCCGACGCGGGCGAGCCGTGGACGGGCGTGCGCCACGTGGCGGTGCTGGCCTCGCCGCGGCCCACGCACGCGGTGGACGTGAGCGGGTCGGTGGACCTGGCCGTGGCGTCGTTGGAGGCGCACCGGGCGTACCTGGACGCGTTGGGCGCGACCGACGTGCGGACCCCGCTGACGCGGCTGTTCGAGGCCAACGGTCAGCGCTACGACGGCCGTCCCGCGGTGACGCTGGAGTTCGTCGTCGGCGGCTGACCCGGCGGTTCGACCGGGTGTCCGGTCGGGGGTGTTCAATTCTGGGCATCACCGCGCCACCACCGGGTGCCACCCTCTGCCCATGCCTGCGATCCCTTACCTGAAGTACGAGAACGCCGCCGCCGCGCTGGACTGGCTCAGCACCACGTTCGGCTTCACCGAGGACAAGCGCTACGCGCACGAGGACGGCACCGTCTTCCACGCCGAGATGAGCACGCCGCTCGGCGACCCCGTCTACCTGGCGGGGCCGGGCGGCGAGTACCGCAACCCGCGCAACAGCGGCGCGGTCAACGCCATGGTCTCGGTCGACGTGGCGGACGCCGACGCGTTGCACGAGCGGGTGACCGGCGCGGGCGGCGAGGTCGCGTTCCCGCCCACCAACACCCCGCAGGGCATGCGGGTGTTCAAGGTGGTGGACGTGGAGGGCCACGAGTGGTTCTTCAACCAGCGGCTCGACGGGACCGCCTGAACAGGTGCGCGACGACGTGAGGGCCCCGACCGCGGTCGGGGCCCTCACACCTTTTCCGGTGCCGCGCCGGGCCGGCCGGCGGGGTGCGCGCGGTCGCCCGGCCCAGCGGAGCGCGGTCGCCCGGCCCGGCGGAGCGCGGCCGAACGGCAGTTCCCGGGCCTCCCTCGGGCGGGAACGTGTCGACGACCCGCGAGACCCAGCGGGGCAACGTGGGCCGGGCGGTCCCGCAGCTCCGGGCCACCCCGGACGAGTGCTGCGAAACGCAGGTCCGGAACGCGGGCGCGCACCCGCTGAGCTGCGGCCGGTTCCGCTGATCCCCGAGTGGTCCGAGCGGGCGCCGTCGTGGGACTCCACGACGGCGCCCGCTCGCGTTCGGGGCGCGCTAGTCGGCCGGCGGGTAGACCACGCCGCCGGAGGCGACGTCCACCAGGCCGATGGCCTCCACCGGGCAGGACTCGGCCGCGTCGAGCAGCGCGTCCTCCCCGTCGACCTCCTCGCTGACGACCTCGGCCGGGCTGCCCGCCTTCACCCGGAACCGGCCCGGCGCGAGCGCCTGGCAGATGCCCGAGCTGATGCACGCGCCCTGGTCGAGGGACACCTTCCAGGTACCGGTCATCACCACTCCACCGGCAGGCCCTGGAGGCTGTGGATGACGGCGTTCTTGCGCCACGGCAGCTCCGACTCGTCGACCGCGAGGCGCAGCGTCGGGAACCGGGTGAACAGCGAGCCCAGGCCGACCTGCATCTCGATGCGGGCGAGCTGCGCGCCGACGCAGTGGTGCGCGCCGTGGCCGAAGCTGGTGTGCGGGCCGGGGGCCCGGGTGATGTCGAAGCGGTCCGGGTCGGCCCACACCTCGCCGTCGCGGTTGGCGGAGTTGGTGACCGCGATGACGCCCTCGCCCGCCCGGATGAGCGTGCCGGCGACCTCCACGTCCTCGGTCGCGACCCGCATCAGGCCGCCCGCCGCGCCGCCGGGGATGAACCGCAGCAGCTCCTCCACGGCGGCCGGGACCCGGCTCGGGTCCTCGCGCAGCAGCGCGAGCTGGTCGGGGCTGCCGAGCAGGATCAGCACGGCGTTGGCCAGCCGGTTGGCGGTCGTCTCGTAGCCGGCCACGATCAGGCCGCCCGCGAAGGAGACCAGCTCGCGCTCGGTCAGCGCGTCGTTGTCCTGGTGGCCGATCAGCACGCCGAGCAGGTCGTCGCTGGGGTTCGCGCGGCGGGCCTGCACCATCGCCGCCAGGTAGCCGATGAGCGCGTTGCGGGCGGCGACCGCCTCGTCGAGCTTGTCGGCGGTGCTGTGGAACATGGCGTCCGACCAGTGCCGGAACCGGTCGCGGTCCTCGCGCGGCACGCCGAGCAGGTCGCAGATGGTGATGATCGGCAGCTGCGAGGTGTAGAGGCCCACCAGGTCGGCGGGCTTGCCGGCGGCCTCCACCTGCGCCAGCAGGTCGTCCACGGTGGCCTGCACCCGACTGCGCATGGTCTCCATGCGGCGGGCGGTGAAGGCGGGCGCGACCAGGCGGCGCAGCCGGGCGTGGTCCGCGCCCTCCTTGCTGACGATGGACTCGGGGTCGCCCTCCACGCCGGGCATCAGGCGCGGTGCGCCCGGCAGGGCGGCGGCGGCGCGGCTGAACCTGGGGTCGGCGAACACGGCGCGCACGTCGGCGAACCTGGTCACCAGCCACGCCGCGTCGCCGCTGGGCAGGCGCACCCGCATCACCGGCTGCTCGTCGCGCATCCGCCGGTACTCCGGCGACGGGTCGAGGGCGGAGGTGATCGGGAACGGGAACGGCGGGTCGGTCGGGGTCTCGGCGGTCGTCGCCTCGGCCTGGGTCATGGTGGTGCTCCTCGTTGCTACCAGGTGACGGGGAGGCTGTGCACCCCGTGGACGAACATGTCGGTGCGGAAGGGGACCTCGTCGAGGTCCACGGCGAGCCGGAGGCCCGGCGCGCGATCGGCCAGGGTCGTCCACAGCAGGCCGAGCTGGAGGCGGGCCAGCAGCTGCCCCAGGCACTGGTGCAGGCCGAACCCGAACGCGAGGTGGCCGCGGGGGTCGCGGGTGATGTCGAACCGGTCCGGGTCGGGGAACACCTCGGCGTCGCGGTTCGCCGAGGACAGGACCACCACGACGCCCTCGCCGGCGCGGATGGTCGTGCCGCCGACCACGACGTCCTCGGTCGCCACGCGGCGCAGGCCGTAGTCGATGACCGTCTGGTGGCGCGCCAGCTCCTCCACCGCGGGGACGACGAGGCCGGGTTCGGCGCGCAGGCGGGCGTACTGGTCGGGGTGGGTCAGCAGCAGCAGCGTGCCGACGCCGATCTGGTTCGCGATGGTCTCGAACCCGGCGATCATCAGCAGGGTGGCGACGCCCACGACCTCGTCGTGGGTCAGGCCGCTGCGGTCGCGGTCGCGCGACATCCGGCCCAGCAGGTCGTCGGTCCCGGCGGCGTGCTTGTCGGTCACCAGCCGGTCGAGGTACTCGCGCAGCTCGTCGCGCACGACCTGGCGGGCGGCGGGGGACGCCTCCTGGTCGCCGATGACGGCGGTGCGGTCCTGGAAGAACTCGCGGTCGTCGTAGGGCACGCCCAGCAGCTCGCAGATCACCAGCGTCGGCAGGGGCAGCGCCAGCGCCTGCACCAGGTCGGCGGGCTTCGGGCCGGCCAGCATCGCCGACACCAGGTCGTCGACGATGGTCGTGATGGCCGGGCGCATCTCCTCGACCCGTCGGGGCCGGAACTCCTCCAGCACCGCGCGCCGCAGCCGGGTGTGGTCGGGGGCGTCCATGCGGATGAACGTGCCGGGTCCCGGCGGGCGCACGGTCATCCGGGCGGGGAATCCGGGGCGGGAGAAGTCGGAGCTGAAGCGGGGGTCGGCCAGCACCGCGCAGGCGTCGGCGTGCCGCGTCACCAACCAGACGTCGCTGCCGTCGAAGTCCAGGCGCGAGCGGCTGATCGGGGCGTCGGCGCGCAGCGCGGCGTACTCCTCCGCCGGGTGGGTCGGCCGACCGCGCGGGATGGGGTAGCGCTCGGCCACCAGCGGCGCGCCGGGTGCGGGAGCCGGGTCCATGGGTGCCTCTCCTCCACGGGGACGGGCGGGCGTGGCGCGCGACCACGCCCGCCGCGCCCGGTCACTCGAAGTCGTAGTCGAACCGGTAGGCGGCGTTGCCGCTGTCGGAGTGCTTGGCCACGAACCCGCCCTTGCCGGTCAGGCCGGCCAGCTCACCGGTGCCGGAGCCGGGCACGACCGTGAACTCGACGGTCGCCTGCTCGCCGTCCAGCTCGCCGGTGTGGTGGAGCACGAACGTGCCCTTGCGGTCGCCGATGCGACCGACCACGTGCTCCAGGCCGACGAACGTCGTGGACTCCTCGCTGCGGTAGGCCATGACGTACTCCTTGAGCCCGCTGCCCTCGACGTCGCCCTCGAAGACGTAGCGGATGGTGGAGCGGGTCAGCTTGATCCCGTCCTCCTCGGAGAACGTGGTCTCGTCCCAGCTGCGCAGCAACAGGTCACCGGTCGCGGTGAAGCCCATGATTGGTTCCTCCTACTCGAAGTGCCGGTCAGGGAGCGGAGCCCGCCGCCTCGGTGGTCTCGGCGGACTCGGTGGCCTCGGCGGACTCGGCGAACCAGTTCCGCATCCCGCCCTCGATCCCGGCGACCTGGCGCCAGATCAGGCCGTCGCGCAGCACGTAGGCGCCGAAGCCGAGCTCGTGCTCGCCGCGCACGCTCATGTGGGCGCGCACGAAGATGGTGTCCTCGGTGTGGGTGTACTCCAGCAGTTCCTCGTACCTCGCGGCGATGTCCATGTACCGGCCGAAGGTCTCGCGGATCTCGTCGATGCCGTTGAGCACGCCCTGGAAGCGGACCACGACCGCCTCCGGGTGGTAGGTCTCGAGGAGACCGGCGATGTCCGCGTTCTGCAGGCACTCGATCTGCTTCGCGAACAGCGGGTGGACTCGGGACAGGTCCAGGTCGGCCACGGTGGGTCCTCCTCGCGCGGTGGGCGCCCCCCGACTGCGGGGGCGGTCAGGAGGGTGGCACGGACCTCGGTGCCCCGTCTGCGCACTGTTGAGCGGTTCGGCCCAGCAGGTCCTCGCGCACGGCGCGCATCAGCGCGGGCGGGGCCCCGCGCAGGTAGAAGTGGTCCCCGGCGAAGGTCCGGAGGCTGAACGCGCCGCGCGTGACGTCGCGCCACGCCGCCAGTTCGTCCACCTGGGCCTCGGGGTCGGCGTCACCGGTCATGGCGGACACCGGGCAGGTCAGCGTTGGTCCGGGCAGCGGGACGTAGGTCTCGTTCAGCTCGAAGTCGGCGCGCAGGGCGGGCAGGAACAGCCGGGCCAGGCCGGGTTCCGCGAGCAGTTCGGGCGCGGTGCCGCCGAGTCCCGCCAGGGCGGTGAGGAACGCGGCCTCGGGCAGGCCGTGGCGCGGCTCGTGGCGCGCGGGCAGGTGCGGCGCGCGGCGGCCGGAGGCGAACAGCCGGAGCGGGGGGCGCGCGCCCCGCGCCACCAGGGCGCGGGCCACCTCGTAGGCCACGACCGCGCCGGTGCTGTGCCCGAACAGCGCGTACGGCCGGTCCAGGGCCGGGGCGAGGGCGTCCACCAGCTCCGGCACCAGCGTGCCCATCCGGCGGTGCGCGGGCTCGCGCAGCCGGGACTCGCGGCCGGGCAGCAGCACCGGCCACACCCCGATGTCGGGTCCCAGCGGCTCCCGCCACGGCCGGAACCCGGCCGTGCCGCCGCCCGCGTGGGCAAAGCACAGCAGCACCACGCCGGCGTCCCGCCCCCCGGCGTCGCGGGGCACCCACGGGGCCGTCACCGGACCACCTCGGCGTCGGTGATCACCAGGGACGTGGTGATGCCGCCGAAGCCGAACCCGTTCGACACCGCGACCCGGGCCCGCACGTCCTCGGCCCGCTCCCCTGCGTACCGCAGCCCCGGTTCGACGGGGTCGCGCAGGTTGGGGTTGGGGTGCAGGAACCCGCCGCGCAGCTGCGCGACCACGGCCACCGCCTCCAGCACCCCGGCGGCGTGCAGGCAGTGGCCCGTCAACGCCTTGGTGGCGTTGACCAGGGGGCGGTCGCCGAACACCCGCAGCAGGGCGGCGGCCTCGGTGCGGTCGCCCAGCGGCGTGCCGGTGGCGTGGGCGTTGACGTGGTCCACGGCCGCCGGGTCGAGCCCGGCGGCCTTCAGCGCGGCCGTCACGACCTCGACCTGGGCGTCCTCGCTGGGGTGGGCCAGGCTCGTGCCGGCCATGCGCACCGCGTGCCCGGGCAGGGCGGCCAGCGCGGGCACGCCCCGGTCCGCGGCGGACCCGCGCCGTTCCAGGACCACCGCCGCGCACGCCTGGCCGGGCACGAAACCGCTGTGCGCGCGGTCGAACGGCCGGCACAGCGCCGCCGGGTCCGCGTCGTCGGCCAGCGGCGCGACCGCGCCGAGGTTGGCCAGGGCGTGGCGCTCCAGCCGCGACGGGTCGGCCAGCGGGCCGACGACCAGCACGGCGTCGGCCGCGTCGCAGGCCAGCAGGCGGGCCGCGGCGACCAGGGCGACGTTGCCGCTGGCGGACGCCCCGCCCGCGGTCATCCCCTCGCCGCGCGGCCCGAACACCTCGGTGAGCACGCCCAGCAGGTCGGTGTCCATCAGGTGCAGGGCGGCCCGGCCGGGGACGAAGGCCGGGGCGGCGGCGAGCTTGCGCGCGACGTCGTCGGCGTAGCCGCCGGTGAGGTTGTGCCCGGCGACCACGACGGCGACCCGGTCGGCGGGCAGCGGGGCGCGGTCCAGGGCGGCCTCCCGCCACGCCTGGGCGACCGCGGCGACCGCCGCCCGCACCCCCGGCGGGGCGCGGTGGGCGGCCCGCCGCGCCCGGTCCCGCACGCCGTCGTCGGCGTGGGCCGCGACCAGCGCGGCGTCCAGGTCGACCGGCGGCAGGGGCGCGCCCGCGCGGGGGCCGTCGAGGTCGTCGACGACCCGGACGACGCCGCGCGCGCCGGCGCGCAGCCGGTCGGCGAAGGTCGGCACGTCGTCGGCGACGGCGCAGCGCACCCCCGTCCCGGTGATCACCGGGACGGGGGTGCCGGGCGAGGACGTCACACCCGCTCCGCCAGCAGGTCGACCAGGGAGCGGATGTCGGCCACGTGCTGGAAGTCCATCACCGGCACGACCACGTTCAGGCGCTCCATGGTCATGGTGACGACCTCGGCCCGGTCGATGCTGTTCGCGCCCAGGTCGGACATCGCCGCGTCGATGGTGACGCTCTCGCGCGGGATGCCCGGCACCACGGTGAGCAGGTTGTCCCGCACCACCGCGAAGATCTCGTCGTGGGTCATGGTGTCCCTCCGGGGGTTCAGCGCCACTCGTACTGGCGGTGGTAGTCCTGCACGCGGCTGAGCACGAGCATCGGTTCGCGGTCGGGGACGCGGTCCAGGTACTCGTCCCACCTGGGCAGGTCGACCTCGCGGTCGCGCACCGGCACCAGGCAGCGCAGCGTGTCCTTGAGCAGCAGGTCGTACTCGGCGAAGGTCAGCTCGGCGCGCGCGTCCAGTCGCTCGGCGATGCGGGCCGCGCGCACGGTGGCCGCCGCGCGCGGGTCGGTGACGCCGCTGAAGAACTCGGCCGAGCAGCCGGAGCCGTAGGAGTACAGGCCGAGCCGGACGCCGCCGCCGATCGCGGCGTTGTCGATGGCGCTGGCCAGGCCCAGGTAGACCGAGCCGGAGCACAGGTTGCCCACCCGGCTCGCGTACGCCGTCGCGGGCCGCAGCCGGCGTTCGAAGTCGGCCTCGACCTCCGCCGGTGCGGCGCGGCGCAGGTCGCGCATCATCTTGCGGTGCGCGGCCTTGACCAGCCCGACGAACGGGGTGTGCATGACGAGGTGGTCGAACGTGTCGACGAAGTCGGCGTCCTCCACCTTGTCGGCGTAGTCGGCGAAGCTGTTGGCCAGGCAGTCGAGGTAGGCGAACAGCGAGCGGTCCACGTCGGCGACGTCGAACTCCGGCGTCGGCCGCGCCGAGTCGAGCGTCTCGTAGCTGTGGTTGCCGAAGGCGCCGAGGTCCATCGCCAGCACGGCCGGGTCGTCGCCCAGCAGCACGGCCGCCGCGCCGTGGCCGGTGGCGGGTTCGGCGTACTCGGCGCGCGCGTCGACCAGGGCCACGTCGGTGGCGATGACCAGCGCCTTCGCCCCCGGTGACAGGCCGGAGGCGAGGTAGCCCACGGCGAGCTGCACGGCGGCCGTCGCCGCGTAGCACGCCTGCTTGACCTCCACCACGCGGCACTTCGGCGACAGCCCGAGGTGCTTGTGCACGTAGGAGGCCACCGACTTGCTGAAGTCCACACCGGACTCGGTGGAGGTGACCAGCAGCTCGATCCGGTCCCGTTCGGCGGGGTCGAGCGCGTCCACGACCGGCTTGGCGGCGTTGACCGCGTTGGTGACCGGGTCCTCCACCGGCAGGCCGATGGAGCGCTCGGACATCATCAGGTTCGCCAGCCGCGCCGGGTCCAGCCCCCGGCCCCGGAACAGCTCGGGCACCGGGATGTACGCGACCCCGAGGTAGGCGTTGACGGCCTCGATCCCGTAGGCGCTCACACCGGCCTCCGCTCCAGCAGCCGGTCGACGAGGGCGTCGAGGTCGGGCAGGCCGCTGAAGTCCGACATCGGCGCGACCACGCCGAGCCGGTCCATGGCCTCGACCACGATCTCCACCCGGTCCACCGAGTCCGCGCCCAGCTCCTTGAGGCTGTTCGCGGTGGCCACCCGGGCGGGGTCGGCCGCCGGCAGGATCACCGAGATCACCTCGCGCACCACGCGCTCCACCTCCGGCCGGCCGCTCACGCCGCACCCCAGGTCAGCTCCTGGGAGGCCACGGCGACCACCGCGCCGGTCTCCCTGTCGCGCAGGACCACGTCCACCACCTCGTCCGTCCACCCGCCGGGGGAATGGGTCAGCCACGACGACACCCCGGCGGTGAGGACGGTGTCGGCGTCGACGTTGCTCAGGTAGCACAGCCGCCGCGCGCGGGTCCGCCGCGCGAGGAACGCGGCGCCGGGGCGGCCGGCGGAGCGCCACGCCGCCAGCAGCGCCCCGTCCACGATCGAGAAGTAGGCGGCGAAGTAGACCAGGCCCACGCCGTTGAGGTCGCGGGTCGGGTCGATGCGGTAGTCGGTGGTGAACCCGGTGATGCCGGGCTCGCCGGTGCTCGCCGGGCCGGACGCGGTGAGGTCCCGCAGGGTCAGCTGCTGCCGGGCCTGCGCGCAGGCCAGCCGTGGCGAGTGCTCGCGGGGCAGCTCCGGCAGGTGCGCGGTGGTGAACCCCGGCGGCGAGGCGCGCACCAGGCCGCGGTTGCTGCCGGGCGCGGACCGGGAGACCCAGCGGTTGAAGTTCAGCGCGTACAGGCAGTCCGGGCGGCGGTCCTCGAAGAACTCCGCGGGCTCCAGGGACGGGTCGGCCGCGCCCTCGCTGCCGGCCGGGGCGACGCGGTGCAGCGTCGCGACCGACTCGGCGCCGCAGGCGAACACGGCGGTGCGCACGTCGATCCGGTCGCCGAAGGTGAAGCCCGCCGGGTCCGCGCCCCACACGTCGAACAGCTGGAACGCCAGGTACGTCGGCTCGCCGTCCGCGTTGCGGGCGGTCAGCGCGTCGACGCCGCACGCGGCGCTGACCGCGTTCCACGTCCAGTCGCCGAGCCGCCCGACGAACAGCGAGTTCGGGCCGCACATGGCCGGGCTGAGCACGAACTCCTGCGAGCTGGTGGCCGTCGCGCTGGTCATCGCGCACCCCCGGCCGGGGCGGTGGTGGACCGCTCGGCGAGGAACCCGTCGAGCAGGGCGTTGAACCGGTCGGCCGCCGTCAGGCTCGGGAAGTGCCCCGCGTCGGGGAACTCGTGGAACCGGACGTCGGGCAGGGTGCCGTGCAGCAGGTGCCCGGTCTTGAGCGGGATGACCGTGTCCAGCGCGCCGTGCACCTGGAGCACCGGCACGTCCAGCTCCGGCAGGTGCGGCAGCAGGCCGGGGTCGGTGGCGAACTCGTCGAGGTAGCGCAGGCCGGTGTGGGTGCTCATGCTCTCGCAGCGCAGCAGCATCCGCTGCAACCCGACCCGGTCGACGGTCACGCCGTTGCGCTCCAGGCGCCGGAAGTCCTCGTCGGCGACCAGGCTGAGCCGGTTCATCTCCCCCGCCCGGTTGCCCACCCGGTAGGAGCTGCCGATCAGGGTCAGCGACGCCGTGCGCGCCCGGTGCCGCAGCGCGAACGCCATCGCCACGATGCCGCCGAACGACGCGCCCGCCACGTGCACCGGGCCGGTGATCCCCAGCGCGTCGAGCGTGCGCCCGAACAGGTCCGCCAGGCCGTTGACCGAGATGTCCGTGGCCTCGGTCGTCGCGCCGACCCCGGAGTGGTGCACGGCCAGCACGCGGTACCGGTCGGCCAGCGCGGCGAACTGCGGCCCGAAGAACCCCGCCCCGATGTTGAACGGGTGCATCAGCAGCAGCGTCTCGCCGGAACCGGCGGTGAACGCCTCCACCTCCCCCGAGCCGACCCGGACCAGCACCCGGCGCACGTCCGGCCGGAACCCGGTCAGCACGGCGAGGTTCTCGTCCAGCGGGCGGTGCCCCTCGTCCATCGCCTCCCGCACGTC
Source organism: Saccharothrix sp. DSM 118769 (assembly GCF_052936295.1). Lineage (NCBI taxonomy): Bacteria > Bacillati > Actinomycetota > Actinomycetes > Pseudonocardiales > Pseudonocardiaceae > Saccharothrix > Saccharothrix sp. DSM 118769. Next base: position 6,637,288 of record NZ_CP193627.1, read on the forward strand.
GTCGGGCAGCAGGTCGGCCGGGTAGTAGGCGGCCTCCGCCGCGCCGGTGCCGCCCGCGTCCGCCGCGCGCACCAGCGCGGGGGGCGTGCCGCCGGAGCGCGCCAGCGCGGCCAGCCTCGCCCCCGCCTCGGCGGCCCGCGCGGCGGTCGTGCCGACCGGGACGGCCAGCCGGATCAGCGTGCCGCCGTCCAGGTGCGGGGCGGCGCGGACGCCGGTGGCGCGGAAGACCCACGCCAGCGCGGACGCCACCACGTGCTCCAGCCCGTCGGCGCCGGGCAGCCGGGCCGCGTCGAGCAGCACGGCGTGCCCGCCCGCCGGGCCCACGACCGGCAGGCCGGCGTCGACCATCGCCCGCCACAGGACGCGCACGGCCTCCATCCGCTCCAGCACGGCCCGTTCCGCGCCGGCGGTGTCCGCGAGCGCGGCCGTCATCACCCGCCGGGTCGCCAGGCCGGCCTCGACGCCGCGCAGCGCGACCTGCTCGCGCAGGGACGCGGCGAGTTCGTCGTCGTCGGTGAGCACGAGCCCGCCCGACGTGACGCCGTAGTCCTTCGACAGGCCCATCGTCACCGCCCGCACGCCGGCGAGCAGCTCGGCCAGCACGTCCACCAGCGGGCGGTCCGGGGTGCGCAGCTCGTGCTCGCGGACGAACGCCGCGTTCTCCAGGCCGCGCGTGGCGTCGAGGACCAGCGGCACGCCGTGCCGGTCCGCGACCTCCCGCACGCCGCGCAGGTTGGCCAGCGACACCGGGTGCCCGCCGCGGGCGTTGGTGCTCAGCTCGACGCACACGAACGACACGCGGCCCCCGCGCGCGGTGAGCGCGCGGTCCAGCTCGGCGAGGTCCAGGTCGCCCAGGAACGGTTCGGCGGCCCGGGGGTCGACGCGGACCGGCACCGGGGTGAAGCCGTGGTCCAGCTCGCTGACCGCCCAGGTGGGGAACAGCGCGTTCTGCACGACGTGGCCCCGGCGACCGGGCCAGGCGCGGCAGAGCAGCGCCTCCGCCGACCGGCCCGAGTTGGTGGGCACGACGCAGCGGTGCGGCAGCGGCGCGGTGACGCCGTACGCGCCGGCGACCAGGTCCACGGTGGCCGTGACGTCCCGGGCCGCGGTGGCGAGGCGGGCGGAGTGGTCCCGCACGTGCGGGGTGTCCAGCTCGGTCCAGGAGTCCGTGGTGAAGTCGAACTCCACGTCGTGGGCCGGGACGCGCAGCGGGTTGTGCCCCGCCCGGGACAGGGCCTTGTCCCGGCGTGCCGCGCCGTCGTCGGTGGGCAGCGGTGCCGGTGTGGGACGCGGGGTCGCGCGCCGCACGGTCGCGGTCGCGTTCTCGGTCTCGGTCTCCGGTTCCGGTTCGGTGGTCGCGCGGTCCTGTGCGGTGATGGCCGGCGGGTTGGCGATCATCAGGATGATCGACGCGACGTCGGCGGCCGGCTGGTCGGCCGGTTGGCACAGGTAGACCGGGTGGTTGGTGGTCTGGAACTTGTTCTTGAAGCGGAAGTTGCCCTCGCCGGTGAACACGCCCAGGGAGCGCAGCTCGGCCAGGCCGCGCTCGACGTCCGGGTCGGCGTTGGGCGAGCCGGTGAGCCGGACGCCGAAGGTCCCGCCGAAGCTGAACGAGGTGTCGCCCTCGGCGGCCAGCCTGCGGATGATCTCCACGATGCCGTGCTCCAGGCAGCCGCGCGGGGTGCTCTCCCGGTAGAACTCCAGGTCGAGCAGGTGCCCCCGCTCGGACGGGATGCGCGTGACGATGATCGCGCTCTGGAGCACCCCGTCGAGCCTGGTGAGGAACATGCGGTGCCGGGGGCCGAGGACGCCGCGGCCGATCTCGTCGCGCACCGTGCGCACGTAGGGGTTGACCATGTCCTTCTGGGCCGCCCAGTCGCCGATCAGCTCGGCGACCGCCGCGTCGGTGGCCGGGTCCGAGCCCACGGCGTACTCGACCACCTCGGCCTTGCCCGCCCGCTCGAACCGGCTGATCTGGTTGCGCAGCTTGCGCGCCCTCGGCCCGTCGACGTCGAACGCCGACAGGTCCTCGATGCGCTGGACCGCGCCGAACGGGGTCGCCGACAGCGGCCGGCCACCGGCCTCGGCCAGCGGTGACATCGCCAGGAACGCGGGCTTCGCGCCCTGGGCCGCCGCGTGCGCCAGCCATTCCCCCGCCAGTTCCGGCAGGTAGTCGGCGGTGCCGACGTAGCTCCACGCGAACAGCACGTCACCGCGCCGGGAGAAGTGGAAGTAGCCCTCGCGCCGGGAGCCCAGGAAGATCAGCGGCGCGATGTCGCGCCCCGGGAGACCGCCTTCCTTGGCGTGCGCGAGGTCGAGCCGCCGCACCAGCTCGGCCAGCTCGGGCCGCTCGTCCAGCTCGCGCTTGCCGACGACCAGCTCGCCGCCCGCGACGGCGTCGGGCACCGTGCTCGGCTCGGCCCGCTCGGTGCCGGCGATCAGCTCGGCGACGCCCGGCCCGAACACCTCGTCGAGGTGGGCCGCGAGGCGGGCCGGGGTCGGGTGGTCCAGCAACAGCGTCTTGCGCAGCGCGCCGAGGCCGCGTTCCAGGGCGGCGACGACCCGCAGCAGGTCGAACGACGTGAAGCCGCTGTCCTCGAAGGTGGCCTCCGGTTCGACCCGGTGCCCGACGGTGTCGAGGACGAACCCGATCAGCGCGTCGACGGTGGAGCGGGACTCCGGGGCCGGGGCTGGGATCGGGGTCGGGGCTGGGATCGGGGTCAGGGCTGGGATCGGGGTCGGGGCCGGGGCGTCGGGGGCGGCGACCAGGGGCGCGACGAAGTTCGCCAGCAGATCGACGGTGTCGTGGTCGTACAGCTCGACGGCCTTGAGGTCGAGCTCGAAGGTCGAGTTGATCAGCCGCACCAGGTCCATCCGGTAGATGGAGTCGAGGCCCAGCTCACCGAACGGGCGGTCGGGCTCGATCTCGTCGGCGGGGGTGCCGAGGATGTCGGCCAGCCGTTCGGTGACCACCTGGGCGACCCGGGCGATCGCCGCCGCCGGGGCCGGGACCGGGGTGGCTGCGGGCGTGGGCGGGGCGGCCACAGGCGCGGGCGCGGGCTGGACGGGGGCCGCCACAGCGGGCGCGGGCGGCGCGGGGGCAGGTGGCGCGGGGGCGACCGGTGCGGGCTCCGCGCCCGGCCGCGACAGCTTGATCTTGGGGCGCTGCGGCGCGGGCTTCGCGGCTGGGCGCACGGTGGCCTCCTCGGTGGTGGGTGTCGCGACGCTCGGCGTCACGGTCGCCGTCGGCGTCGCGGTCGGCGTCGCCGTCGGCGTCGCGGTCGGCGTCGGCGTCACGGTCGGCGTCGGCATCGCGGTCTGCGTCGGCATCGTGGTCGGCGTTTCGATCTCGGTGTCGAACCAGTGGCGGTCGGCGGCGAACTCCGTGCCGGGCAGTGGGACCCGGCGGGGTGCCGGGCCGGGCAGGCAGGTCGCCCAGTCCACCTCCGCGCCCCGCACCCAGGCGCGGACCAGGTCGCCGGGGGACGCCCCCGGTTCGGCGGGTGCCTCGCCCCTCCTCGCCCGGCCGCGGTGGACCCGGTCGTCGTCCAGGTCGCGCAGGAGCGCGATCAGCTCGTCCCGGTCCGCCGCCACGAACGCGGCGCGCTCGGGCAGCGCGTCCCGACCGTGCCGGAGCACGTGCGCGACCGTGGCCGGGTCGAGGTCGGCGCGCTCGACGTGGTCGGCCAGCGCCCGTGCGGTGCGGCGCAGCGCGTCCCCCGTCGAGGCGGACAGCGGCACCACGACCGGACCGGTGGGCACCGGCAGGTCGGGGGCGCTCGGCGCGGACTCGACGACCACGTGGGCGTTGGCGCCGCCGAACCCGAACGAGCTGACCCCGGCCCGGCGGACCGGCACGTCCGACCAGTCCACCGGCTCGGTGGCGAGCCGCAGCGGCGTGCCGTCGAGCCGGACGAGCGGGTTGACCTCGGTGACGTGCAGGGTCGCGGGCACCACGCCGCGCGACACCGCGAGCAGCGCCTTCACCAGGCCCGCCACGCCGGCCGCCGCCTCCAGGTGGCCGATGTTGGACTTCACCGACCCCAGGGCGACGTGGGCCGTGCCGGCGGGCGGCAGGCCGTGGTCGGCGTAAAGGGTGTCGAAGGCGCGCTTGAGCCCTTCGACCTCCACCGGGTCGCCGAGGGCGGTGCCGGTGCCGTGCGCCTCCACGTAGCCGACGGTGCGCGGGTCGACGCCGGCGGCGCGGTGGGCGCGCACCACCACCTGGGCCTGCGCCTCGGGGTTGGGCGCGGTCAGCGACGCGGCCCGGCCGCCGTGGTTGACCGCCGAACCGGTGACGACACCGTAGACGTGGTCGCCGTCCGCCACGGCCGCCCGCAGCGGCTTGAGCAGCAGCACGCCGCAGCCCTCGCCGCGCACGTAGCCGTCCGCGCCGGCCGCGAACGCCTGGCACGCCCCGGTGGGGCTGAGCATCCCGGACTGGGTGAACGCGCTGAACAGCCCGGGGCTGAGCAGGACGTTCACCCCGCCCACCAGCGCCAGGTCGCACTCCCCCGCCTTCAGCGCGGCGACGGCCCGGTGCACGGCCACGAGGGAGCCCGAGCACGCGGTGTCGACCGCTTCGCTGGGTCCGCGCAGGTTGAGCAGGTAGGACACCCGGTTGGCCAGCACGGAGTGGGCGATGCCGGTGGCGGTGTGCGCCCGCACCGGCACGCCGTGATCCTTGAGCAGGTCGTCGTAGTCGGAGGTGGACACCGCCGCGAACAGGCCGGTGCTCGTGCCCGCCAACGAGGACGGCCGGTAACCGGCGTCCTCGACCGCGCGCCACGTGGTCTGGAGGAACAGCCGCTGCTGCGGGTCCATCAGCGCCGCCTCGCGCGGGGCGATGCCGAACAGCCGGGCGTCGAACCGGTCCACGTGGTCGAGGAACCCGCCGCGGACGCCCGCCGCCTGCTCGTCGGCCAGCAGGTCGGTGCGGTCGGCGGGCACCGGGCCGACCAGGTGCCGGCCCGCGAGCAGGTTGTCCCAGAACGACTCGACGTCCGGTGAGCCGGGGAACACCCCGGCCATGCCGATGACGGCGATCCCGTCCGGGAGCGCGGCCGGTGCGGGCGCGGGCGCGGGTGCGGCCTCCGGCTCCTGCCCAACGGCGACGGCGGTGTCGGCGGCGTCGGCGGCGTCGTTGGGGTCGGTGTCGGCGGCAGCAGCGGTGGCCGTGGTCGCGGCGGCGATCTCGGCCCGGTGCTCGCGGTCGAGGTATGCGGCGAGCGCGCCCAGGGTGGGGTGCTCGAACAACACCGTCGGCAGCAGGTCCAGGCCGTAGCGCTCGTTGAGCCGGTTGACCAGTTCGGTGAGCGTGATCGAGTCGAAGCCCTGCTCCAGCAGCTCCGCGTCCAGCTCCACGTCGTCCGGTTCGACCAGCAGGAAGTCCGCGGCCAGCGCCTGGAGGTCGGCCGTCACGACCGGCAGGACCGACGCCACCGGGCCACCGGCGGCCGGGACCTGCCGGGTCGCGCGGTCGGCCTCGGCCGCACCAGCTGTGGCGGCGGTCGAGACGGTCACCCTGCTGACCCCGCCGGCCACGGCGCGGTCGAACGCGGCCAGGGCGGCAGCGGTGGGCAGCGGGCGCAGGCCCCAGCGACGCCGCAGCAGCTCCTCGGTCGCGCCGTCGACGGTCATCCCGCCCTCGGCCCACAGCGACCAGCCGATCGACACGGTGCGGCCCGCGCGCAGCCCCGCCGCGCGGCGCTGGTCGCGCTGCTCGGCGAACGCGTCCAGGAACGCGTTGGCGTAGGCGTAGTCGGCCTGGCCGGGGTTGCCGGTCTCGGCGACCACCGAGGAGAACAGCGCGAAGAACTCCAACGGCTGGTCCGCGGTCGCCTCGTCCAGGGCGAGCGTCCCCGCCACCTTGGGCCGCAGCACGGCGGCCAGGTCGTCGGCCGTCTTGACGACGAGTCGGGAGTCCCGCCGCACCCCGGCGGCGTGCACGACGCCGCGCAGCGGACCGACCCGCTCCACCAGCGCGCGCAGCGCGACCGGGTCGGCGACGTCGACCACCTCGTGCGTCGCGCCCGGGATGGCCGCCACCAGCGCCCGCCGCCGGTCGTCGAGCGCCGAGCGCCCCGCCAGGACGACGGTCCCGCCGCGGCGGGCGAGGTGGCGGGCGACGTGCAGGCCGACCGCGCCCGCGCCACCCGTCACCAGGTAGGTGCCCCCGGTCGACGGGGTGGTCGGCGCACCGGGGTCCCACCCGGTCGACGACTTGACCAGGCGTTGCCCGCCGGCGTGCCGCACCTCGGTCACGCCGGCCTCGCAGGACAGCAGTTCCGCGGCGGTCGCCTCGGCCAGCTCGGCGGCCGGGGCGGCGGCCCGCGCGCCCTCGAAGCCCACCACGACGGCCCGCAGGCCGGAGTGCTCCAGCGCGGCGGTGCGCAGGGCCCCGGCGGCGGCCACGTCGTGCGGTCGGGCGTGGGCGGTGGACGCCGAGTAGGTGTAGACCGCCCGCACCGGCCTCGGGCCGCCTTCGGCGAGGACGGCGGCGGTGAGCCACAGGAACGGGGCGAACCCGTGCCCGATCTCGTGCGCCACCTCGGCGGCGGAGGACGGGGCCGCGCCGGGGTCCCAGCAGCGGACCACGGCGTCGGGCAGCACCCCCCGGATCGCGAGTTCGCGCACCACCAGCCCGTACTGGGCCTGCTCGCCGGCGACGACCTCGTGCGTGCGGTGGTCGACCCAGCCGTGCAGGACGCCGGGCACGAGCACGACGCAGCGGACGCCGTCGCGTTCCAGGCGGTCGGCGACGGCCTCGCCGGTCTCCGCGTCGGAGGCCAGCAGGACGGCGGTCGTGGGCGCGTCACCGGCAGGTGCGGTCGCGGCCGGCCGCCAGACCGGCGTGGCGTAGGAGCACTCGTCCACCGTCCCGGTGGCCCGGATCTCCAGCCCGCGCAGCGACACCAGCGGTCGACCGCCGGAGGTGGTCAGGTCTGCGTCGTACAGCTCGCGCGGACCGGTTCCGCCCACGCGGGTCACGTGCACCTCGCACGGACCGGCGAGCACGTCGTGCACGGCCAGCTCGGCCAGCGCCACCGGGACGCGCACCGACGACCCGCCGCACGCGGCGGCCACCGCCTGGAGCGCGCCGTCGAGCAGGGACGCGTCCACATCGGACCGGGGAGCCACCCGGGGGCTGAGCCGCGCCCACGCCACGCCCTCGCCGGTGCGCAGCTCGTCCACGACCCGCAGCCCGGGACCGTGGGCGAGGCCGGCGGCGGCCATGCCCGCGTAGAACCCGGCGACGTCGACGGTGTCGGTGCAGCGGTCCGCGACCGACACGGGCGGGCGGGGCGGGGCGGGGTCGTCGGAGAGCAGCCCGGAGGCGAGGAGCGCGCCGGCCACGCGCACCGCGAAGCGGGTGCCGCCGTCCGCGGGGGTGAGGTCGACCGGCACCGGTCCGGGCAGGTCGTCCACGAGCACCGGCGCGTGCCAGCGCAGGTCGCGCAGGACCGCGGCGGGGTGCCGGTCGCGCGCCGACTCGACCACGGCGGCGGCGGGCAGCCAGCGGACACCGCCGACCCGGTGATCGGCCAGGTGCTCGGGCACACCGGCCCCCGACTGGTCGACGACCGACCGCTCCACGGCGACCTGTTCGGCGGCCAACCGCTCCACGGCGGCCCGATCGGCAGCGGCCCGGTCGGCGGCCGACTGACTGGCGGCAGGCTGGTCCGCGGCGAGTCGGTCGGCGGCCAACTGGTCGGCAGCGAGCCGGTCAGCGGCAGGCAGGTCAGCGATCGGTCCCGGTGCCCAGTAGCGGTTGCGGTGGTCGAACGGGTAGGTGGGCAGGGCGACCACGCGGGGCAGCGGGCCGGTCCAGCGGGCGCGCCAGTCCACCTCCGCGCCGGCGACCCAGGCCGCGGCGACGGTGGCCGGGGACGCGTCCGGCGGCACGACGGCGTCCGTGCGGACGGCGGTGCCCGACGTGACCGCCGGGTGCTCCCCACCACCGGCGAACGCCCGCAGCGCGTCGACCAGGCCCGCCAGGTCCGTCGTCCGCACGGCGACCCGCGCGGGCATCTCCCGCCTGCCGAGCTGGGTGGTCCGGGCGACCCGCGCCAGGTCGACGTCCCCGCCGGCCAGGTGGTCTGCGACCCGGCCGGCCAGGACGCCGAGCCGCTCGTGGTCGCGCGCGGACAGCACGACCAGGTGCTCGCCGCCGAACTCGACCTCGACCTCGGGCTCGACGCGCTCCGCCACGTGCTCCTCCAGGACGATGTGGACGTTGGCCCCGCCCGCGCCGAACGAGCTGACCCCGGCGCGGCGCGGGCGGCCGACGGGTTCGGGCCACGGCGCGGCCTCCCGCTGCACGCGCAGCGGCGAGTCCCGGAAGTCGATCTTCGGGTTGAGCCGCGTGAGGTTCGCGGCGGGCACGAGGGTGCGGTGCCGGAGCTGGAGCAGCACCTTGGTCAGGCCCGCGATGCCCGCCGCGCCCTCCAGGTGGCCCAGGTTGGCCTTCACCGAGCCCAGGGCGCACTCGTGCCCCTCGGCACGGCCCAGCGCCCGGTTCAGCGCGGCGACCTCGATCGGGTCGCCGAGCTGCGTGCCGGTGCCGTGCGCCTCGACGTAGTCCACGGTCGCCGGGTCCACGTCGGCGCGGCGCAGCGCCTCGGCGATCAGCGCCGCCTGCGCGCTCGGGTTGGGCACGGTGTAGCCGCTGGTCTTGCCGCCCGCGTTGGCGAAACCGCCCCGGATGACCGCCCACACGTCGTCGCCGTCGGCGAGCGCGTCGGCCAGCGGCTTGAGCAGCACCGCGCCGACGCCCTCGCCCGGCACGTAACCGTCGGCGGCGGCGTCGAACGCGCGGCAGCCGTCGCCGCCGGCGAGCATGGTCATGCCGGACAGCGCCACCAGGTGCGCGGGGTGCAGCACCAGGTTCACCCCGCCCGCGACGGCCTGCCGGCACTCGCCCCGGCGCAGGCTCTCGCACGCCAGGTGCACGGCCGTGAGCGACGACGAGCACGCCGAGTCGACGGCCAGGCTCGGACCGGTCAGGTCGAAGGTGTACGACACCCGGTTGGCGATGGACCAGTACGCCGAGTGCGCCGCCGGGAACTCGCCCCTGGGCCACCCGTCGACCGCCGCGAGCTTGCCGTAGGACCCGTACATCACGCCGACGAACACGCCGGTCTCGCGGACCGCGCCGTGCCGACCGAGGTGGCCGGTGCTCTCCAGCAGGTTCCAGCAGGTCTCCAGGAACAGCCGCTCCTGCGGGTCGACGGCCGCCGCCTCGCGCGGCAGCACGCCGAACAGCGGGGCGTCGAAGGCGGCGATGTCGTCGAGGAAACCGGCCCACCGGCCCCGGCTGCGGTGCGGGACACCGGGCCGGGGGTCGAAGTGGGTGCGCCAGTCCCACCGGTCGGCGGGCACCTCGGTCACGCAGTTGGCCCCGGCGAGCAGGTTGGTCCAGAGCGCGTCGAGGTCGGGTGACTTCGGGTACCGGCCGCTGACGCCGATGACGGCGATGTCGCCCTCCCGCACCTCCCGCGACCGCGTCACGGCGGGCGGGGCCGCAGCGGGTGCGGTCGCGACGGGGGCGGGCGCGGGGTCGTGGGCCGGGGTTCGCCGCGCGGCGAACGCGTCGGCCAGCCGGGCGGCCAGGTCCTCGACCGTGACGTGCTCGAACAGCAGGGTGGCGGGCAGCTCCCCCAGGTCCTCGGAGAACCGGCGCAGGATCTCGGCCCCGTTGAGCGAGTCGACGCCGAAGTTCTCGAACGTCTCGCGGTCGCCGATGGCCGACTCGGGCAGCTTCAGCACGGCCGCGAACACCGAGCGCACGTAGTCCCGCACCTCCCGGTCGGCGGAGGGCAGGGCGAGCCCGTACTCCGCGAACCGGTCGACGTCGGCCTTGAGCACCAGCGCCTGCCGCACACCGGAGGCCGACAGCGCGCGCAGGACGGCGAACCCCTCCTCGGGGGAGATCGACCCGACGCCGAGCGCCGCGAACCGGCGGGCGTGGGCCTCGTCCGCCACCGCGCCGACGCCGCCCCAGTAGCCCCAGTTGACGACCGTCGCGCCGGCCGCCGCCGCGACGGCGTCGAGCGCGGTGCTGCCCGCCGCGTAGTTGGCCTGCCCCGGCGGGCGGACGAACGACGCCGCGGAGGAGAACACCACGCGCACGTCCAGGTCCTCGTCGGCGACCGCGTCCAGCAGCGCGACCGCGCCGTCCCGCTTGGGTGCCAGCACGTCGGCGAACGCCTCGTCGGTCATCGTCGCGAGCGGACCGTCCCGCCACACGCCCGCGGCGTGCACGACGCCGTCGAGGCCGCCGAAGCGCTCCTTCGCCGCGCGCACCGCCCAGCGCGCCGACGCCGGGTCGGTCACGTCGGCGCTCAGGTAGAGCACCTGGCCGCCGGCGGCGGACACCCGCGCGGCGCGCTCGCCGATCGCGGCGTCGGAGGGGCGGCGCCCCACCCAGACCAGGTTGGCCCGGTGCTCGCGCGCCAGGTGCTCGCTCAGCGCCAGGCCGAGGCCGCCCGCGCCGCCGGTGATCAGGTAGGTGCCGCCGTCCGCGAACGCCGGCCGGGTCGGGGCGGGCAGCGCGAGGGGCGCGAACCGGCGCACGAGCCGCTGCCCGCCGCGCCACGCCACCAGCGGCTCGACCAGGTCCTCGGCGACGACCAGGGCCGCCGCCCGCGCGGTGTCGCCCGGCACGGTGTCGCCCGGCACGGTGTCGCCCAGCGCGGTGTCGTCCAGCGCGGTGTCGCCCGGCACGTCCACGCAGCCGACCCGCCAGCCCGCGTGCTCGGCCCCGGCGGCGCGCGCCAGGCCGATCAGCGCGGCGGCCTCGGGCCGCACGGGGTCGCCGTCGCGCACCGCCACCGCGTCGGCGAGGACGACCCGCACCTCCAGCGTCGGCCTGACCCGCGCCAGCGCGCGCAGCAGCCGGAACGCGGCCGGAACGGCGTCCGGGTCGGTCGTGCCGGCCGCCACCACGTACACCAGGTCGGCGGCGGGGTCGGCGGCGTCGAGCGCGGGCCGGCGGACGTCGTCGCCCGCGTGCTCGGCGGCCAGCGCGGCGGCGAGGGGTTCGCAGCCGGGGGCCGCGTGCACGGCGACGACCCGACGGGGGCCGACGACGCGGACCGGCGTGGGCGCGGGCGTCCACTGCGGCACGTAGACCGGGACCTGGACCGGGCTCGCCGCGCCCCGGTGCGGGCGCAGCGCGAGGCCGGAGAACGAGACCAGCACCCGCCCGTCCGCGTCGCACAGGCGCACGTCGAACCTGTCCTCACCGCTCGCGCGGACCGCGTGGGCGTGGGTCGGGACGCCGTCGTCGTGCACGACGACCTCGTCCACGCCGTGCGGGACCAGCGGCGTCGGGCGCTCACCCACCAGCGCGGCGACGGTCTGCAACGCACCGTCCAGCACGCGCGGGTCGGGGCGGTGCCCGACCGGTTCCCGGCGCGCGAGGGTGGCCAGCGCCTCGTCGTCACCGGCCCGCAGGTCGGTGACGACGCGGAAGCCGGGGCCGTAGCGCAGGCCGGCGCGGTCGAAGGCGGCGTACAGGTCGGTGACCGGCACGGACCGGCCGCACCGGGCGCGGGCGGCGGTCAGGTCGACACGTCGGGCCTCGCCCCCGGTGGTGACCCGACCCGTCGCGCAGGTCTCGCCGCCCTCCGGCGCGAGGCGGAAGGCCGTTCCGTCGAGGGTCAGGGTGGCGGTGGTGGGCCGGTCGACGACCAGGGGCCGCGACCAGGTCACGTCGCTCAGCCGCAGGGGTCCGGTGAGGCCGGCGCGCCGTGCGGCGGTCACCGCCAGGGCGACGGTGGCCGCACCGGGCAGCACGGGCTTGCCGGCCAGCACGTGGTCCACGACCAACGGGGCGTCGGGCTCCAGCGCCAGCGTCACCGGCCGGGTGTCCACCGCTCCGGCGGGCACCGGTCCGGCGAGCGCTGCAACCTCGGGCGCCGTGACCTCGGGGGTGGTGGCTTCGGGCGTCGTGACCTCGGGGGTGACGATCCAGTGCCGGTCGCGGGCGAAGGGGTAGTACGGCAACGACACGGGCCGGCCCGGCAGGTCGGCGAACACGGCGGCCAGGTCGCCCTCGCCGTGCTGCCAGTCCAGCGCGACCCGGTCGAGGTCGGTGTCGCCGCGGACCGGCTCCGCGCCGGCGAGGTGCCGGTCGAGCTGGGCGCGCAGGTCGGCCAGGTCCCGGGCGACGAACGCGACGCGGTGCCGGAAGTGCGCCCGGCGCACGGCGAGGGTGTGCGCGATGTCGGTCAGGTCGCCGCCGCCGAGCACGCCCGAGTGGATCATGCCGGCCGGTTCCAGCGCGGCCCGCAGGTCGGCGACCCGGGCGCGCAGCGCCTCCGGGGTCCGCGCGGACAGCGCCACCACGGACCGCTCGGGGCGCGGCCGGGGGTCGGCGGGCGCGGGCGGGGCCTCCTGGAGCACGACGTGGCAGTTGGTGCCGCTGAAGCCGAAGCTGCTCACCACGCCCGTGCGGACGCCGCTCGGTCCCGGGTACCAGTGCGCCCGGTCGGGCAGGACGCGCAGGGGTCCCCCGGCCAGGTCGATGTCCGGGTTGGCCTCGGTGAAGTGCGGCGACGGCGGCAGCTCGCCGTTGCGCAGCGCCAGCACGACCTTGACCAGGCTGGTGATGCCGGCGGCCAGGGTGGTGTGGCCGACGTTGGCCTTGACCGAGCCCAGGACGCCCGGCGCGCGCCGTCCGCCCAGCACCTCGGCGAGGGCCTTGACCTCGATGGGGTCGCCGAGCGCGGTGCCGGTGCCGTGGGCCTCGACGTAGTCGACGTCCTCGGCGGAGATGCCCGCGCGGGCGTGGACCGCGCGCAGCAGTGCCGCCTGCGAGGTGGCGCTGGGCGCGGTGATGCCGTTGGTGCGGCCGTCGCCGTTCACGCCGCCGGCGCGGATGACCGCGTGCACGCGGTCGCCGTCGGCCAACGCGCGGTCGAGGCGCTTGAGCACCACGGCGGCGCACGCCTCGCCGAGCACGATGCCGTCGGCGGAGGCGTCGAACGGCGCGCTGCGGCCGGTGGGCGAGAGCATCCCGGCCTTGCTGGTCCACACGTGCATCCGGGGCGTGTTCATCACGGCCACGCCGCCCGCGATGGCCGTGTCGCACTCGCCGGCGCGCAGGCTGTCGCACGCCAGGTGCACGGCGACCAGCGACGACGAGCAGGCCGTGTCCACCGCGATCGTCGGACCGGTCAGGTTCAGGTGGTAGGCGATGCGGGCGGGCAGGATCGACGTGGCGCTGCCCAGGAAGCTCTGGCCGGTGTCGTCCCGGCCGGCCTCCTCGACCAGCCGCAGGTAGTCGCCCGCGCCCGCGCCGACGAACACGCCGCACCGGCCGCCGCCGACCTGCCCGGCGTCCTCCAGCGCCGACCAGGCGGTCATCAGGAACAGCCGCTGCTGCGGGTCGACCAGTTCCGCCTCGGCGGGCGAGAGCTGGAAGAACGCGGCGTCGAAGCGGTCCACGTCGGACAACATCGCGGCCCAGCGGCTGTTCGTGGTGCCCGCGCGCAGGCGGTCGGGGTGGTAGACCGCGTCCACGTCCCAGCGCTCACGCGGCACCTCGCGGACGCTGTCGTGGCCGGAGACCAGGTTGTGCCAGAAGGTCGGCACGTCGGGCGCGTCCGGGAAGCGGCCGGACACGCCGATCACCGCGATGGCGTCACCGGGGTACGACTGCGGGCGCGGCTCCAACTGCGGCTTCGCCTCCGACTGCGGCTGTGGCTCCGGCTGCGACTTCGCCTCCGGCTGTGGCTCGGGCTGCGCCGCCGACTGTCGCTGCGGTTCGGGCTGCGGTTCAAGCTCCGACTCCGGTCGGTGCTCCGGCTCGGGGCGCGTCTCGGCGTCGGCCCGGGCGGGTTCGGACTCGTCGCCCTCCCCGGCCAGCGGGCTCCGCTCGGTGCGGACGCGGCGACCACGCGGCGCGGCCAGGGTCAGCGGCGCGGCGGCCGGCCGGGAGGGCGCGCTCAGCACGACCCTCGGCGGTCGGGACGCGGCCGGGACGCTGATCGCGAGAGCGGACGTCGCGGGGGCGGAGGTCGCGGAGGCGGAGGTCGCGGGGTCAACGGGGGCGGGGGCGACGGGGGCGGGTTGGGTGGGCGCATCTGCGAGGGCCGCGTCGAGCAGCGCCCGGGACCGGCCCGCGACCTCCAGCACGTGGTCGGTCAGCCGCTCGACGTCCGGGTGGTCGTAGACGGTCACGGAGTCCAGGTCGAGCCCGAACCGCTCGTTGACGGCCCGGACCAGGCTGACCGCACCGATGGAGTCCACGCCCAGCTCGCTGAACGTCCGACCGGGGTCGATCTCGTCGCGGTCCACGAAGAGCTGCGCGCACAGCGATTCCTCGATGACCTCGATCACCTCGGTCCGAGCGGGCAACGGACGCCCCATGGAGGGATGGGGGGATTGTTCAACAATCCGCGCGGCGGCGACAGGAGCAGGGGTGGCGGACGGCGAGGCGACCGGCGCAGTGGCGACGGGGGCAGTGGCACCAGCGGTGTAGGCAGTGGGAGCGGGAGCCGCCGGCACGGAAGCCACGGGCGCGGGGGTCGCCGGCACGGAGGTCACGGGCGCGGGGGTCACGGGCGCGGGGGTGCCGTTGCGGCGGAAGGCGTCGGCCTTGTCCTGGTGCGCGCGCACCCGTTCCAGCGATTCGGCCCCGAGCACCCGCTCGTGCAGCTCCACCTCCCGGCGCACCACACCCGACAGCTCGGCCAGCACCCGACCGGCCAGCTCCTCCTTGAGCGCGACGACGGCGGCACGCGGCTGGGCGGCGATCGACCGCGCCAGCTCCAGCGCCGCCGGCAGCACGTCGGCCGCGTCGTGCACGACGACGTGCGCGCCCCGCCGCTCCAGCTCGGCCCCGGACAGCGTCCGCGCGCCGAAGAACATCTCGGACGCCGTGGACGCGCCGAACCGGCGCTGGAGCGCCTGGGTGGCGCCGACCCCGGGCGTGAACCCGAACTTGAGGAAGTTCGCCGCGTACCCCGCTTCCCGGGCCAGCAGCACCACGTCCGCGTGCAGCCCGAACGCCAGGCCGCCGCCGGCGGCGTGGCCGTCCATCGCGGCGATCACCGGCAGCGGGCAGCGCGGCAGCCCCTCGTAGACGAACGGCGCGTCGGTGAACCGGCCGTTGCCGTCCGCGAGGTCGGCCAGCCCTTCCGGGGTACCGCCCATGCAGAACACGCCGTCCGAGCCGGTGAGCACGACGACCTTCAGGTCGGTGCGCGCCGCGACCTCGGCGAAGGTCGCCTCCAAGGCGGCCAGCAGCTCGGCCGTGAACATGTTGTGCCCGCCGCGCATGGTGACCAGGGCGATGCCCTCGGCGGGCACGCGCAGCTCGACGGGGGAGGCGGGGGACGCGGGGGTCTGCACCGTGGTCTCCTCGTGGTTCGGTGCGGCGGCCGGCGATGCGGAGCGCCACCGGCCCACCCAGTGGGCCTGCTCGCGGAACGGGTAGGTGGGCAGCGGGACGCGGCGGGCGCCGGGTTCGGCGCAGCGGTCCCACGGGACGTCGGCGCCGGCGACCCAGGCCGCGGCCAGCGCGGTGAGGTCGCCCGCGCGGTGCAGCTCCAGGCAGGTCCGCGGGTCGGGTGCGGTCTCGGGATCGCCGACGCCCCACGCGCACCCGGCGGAGGCGGGGCCGCCGTCGAGGTAGCGGCGCAGGCCGGCGCGCAGCTCGTCGGCGTCGGCGGCGACCACGGCGAGCCTGGTGCGCAGCGGGACGCGGCCCGCGGCGAGGGTGTGGGCGATGTCGCGCAGCGCCGGCCCGGCACCTCCCGGCACCGGTGCCGAGCGCGCGGCGACGAGGGCGGCGAGGTGCGCCGGGGACGCCTCGGGCCCGGCGGTGACCGGCAGCGGCGCGTCGAGGACGTCGTCGCAGCGGCGGGCCAGTTCCCGCAGCATCGGCAGGTCGAAACCCAAGTCGGTCAGCGGCTCCGCCGGGTCGACCCGGTCCGCGGGCACGTCGAGCAGCGCCGCGACCTGCTCCAGCAGCACGGCGAGCACGTGGTCCGCGCCCGGCCGTCGCGGTTCCCGGTCCAGCACCCCGAGCAGGTCTTCGGCACGGCGGCGCAGCGCCTCGTCGTCCCGCGCGGACAGCACGAACAGGCGGGTGGCGGCGACGTCCGGCGCGGCGACCGTCCGGGGCGGTTCCTCCACGACGAGGTGGCCGTTCGCGCCGCCCGCGCCGAACGCGCTCACCCCGGCGCGCAGGACGTCGCCGCCCACCGGCAGCCAGGGGCGCGCGTCCCGCTGCACCGCGAACGGCGAGCCGTCCAGCCGCAGGTGCGGGTTCAGCTCCTCCGCGTGCAGGGAGGGCACGAGGGTGCGGTGCCTCATCTGGAGCAGCACCTTGGTGAGCCCGGCGACGCCGGCCGCCGCCTCCAGGTGGCCGATGTTGGACTTGACCGAGCCGATCGCCACCGAGCCCGCCGGCAGGTCGGCCCCGAACGCGGCGCGCAGCCCGTCGAGTTCGATCGGGTCGCCCAGGGACGTGCCGGTGCCGTGCGCCTCGACGTAGCCGACGGTTCCCGGGTCCACACCCGCGCCGGTCATCGCGCGGCGGATCAGGGAGGTCTGCGCGGTGGGGCTGGGCACGGTGAACCCGCCGGTGTGGCCGGTGTGGTTGAGCGACGTGCCGCGGATGACGCCGTGCACGTGGTCGCCGTCGGCCAGCGCCCGGGACAAGGGCTTGAGCAGCACCACGCCCACGCCCTCGCCCGGCACGTACCCCGCCGCGCCCGCGCCGAAGCTGCGGCACCGACCGTCCGGGGACAGGAACTGGCCCTGGGAGAGCTGGAGGTACTTCTGCGGGTGCACGGAGGTGTTGACCCCGCCCGCGAGGGCCAGGTCGCACTCGCCGCGCCGGATCGCCTGCACGGCCAGGTGCACGGCGGTCAGCGACGACGAGCACGCGGTGTCCACGGACAGGCTGGGGCCGGTCAGGTCGAGCACGTGGGAGACCCGGTTGGCGACGGAGGCGTGCATGGCGACGGGCGCGACCCCGGCGTCCTGGTAGAGCTGGTAGTGGCTCCACGTGACCCCGGCGAACACGCCGACGTCGTGACCGGCCAGCACCCGGCCCGCGTCCTCCACCGCCTGCCAGCAGGTCGTGAGGAACAGGCGCTCCTGCGGGTCCATCCGCTCGGCGTCGCGCCGGGAGATGCCGAAGAACGCGTGGTCGAACCGGTCGACGCCGTCCAGGAAACCGCCCCAGCGGCTGTAGGTCCGGCCGTCGACACCGGGGCGCGGGTCGAAGTGGGCGTCGTGGTCCCAGCGCTCGGCGGGCACCTCGACCACGCTGTCCACGCCGTCGAGCAGGTTGCGCCAGAACGCGTCCAGGTCGGGGGCCTGCGGGTAGCGGCCGGCGAGCCCGATCACCGCGATCGCCCCGTCGTCCGCCGTCTCCCGGACCTCCTCCACGCGGCCCGGACCGGCGGACGGCGACCCGGCGGGGGCCTGCTCGACGGAGGGCGACCCGGCGGGGGCCTGCTCGACGGAGGGCGACCCGGCGGCGGGCTGCTCGGTGAGGGGCTGCCTGGCATGGGGCTGGGCGGCATGGGGCTGCCCGGCATGGGGCTGGGCGGCGGGCGGCGGGACGAGGTCGTCGATCCGCGCCGGGTCGCCGTGGACAACGACCGCGACGCCGTCGGGACCGGTCAGCAGGCGGTCCAGCACGGCCAGGCCGTCGGCAGTGGGCATCGGCGCGGTGCCCTGCACGTCCCACACGCGGCGCAGGGCGGTCTCGGGCAGGCGCATCCCGCCCTCGGCCCACATGGGCCACGCGATCGCCACGCTCGTCCCGGCCCGGTCGGACCGCTCGGCCCGGCGGCGGGCGAAGTCCTCCAGCGCGCCGTTGGCGTAGGCGTAGTCGCTCTGCCCGGTGTTGCCGATGGCGGCCGTGAGCGACGACGCCACCGCGAAGAAGTCGAGGGGCGCGTCGCCGATCGCCTCGTCCAGGTGCACGGCCCCGAGCAGCTTCGGCCCGAGCACGGCGCGCAGGTTGTCGGCGGTCTTGCGGACGAACAGGCCGTCACGGGTCACCCCGGCGAGGTGCAGCACGCCGTCCACCCGGCCGAAGCGGGCACGGGCGGCGGCCACGGCCGACGCGGTGGACGCCGCGTCGGTCAGGTCCGCGCCGACGGGCAGCACCCGCGCGCCGAGCGCGGCGAGGCGGTGGGCGCGTTCCACCAAGCGCGGGTCGTCGGCGTCGCGGCCGACCAGGACCAGGCACGCGCCGGGCCGGCGGGCCAGGTGCTCGGCGACCGGTCCGGCGACACCGCCGGCCGCGCCGGTGACCAGGTAGACGCCGCCGGCGGACCGCACCGCCGGCGCCGCGGGTTCCGGCACCACCGGTTCCGGCACCGCCGGCAGGTGGCGGCGCACGGAGCGCACCGCGCCCCGGTACCGGACCTCGGCCTCCGGCGAGCGGTCCCCCGCCTCGGCCAGCACCAGGGCGGCCAGGACATCGGCCGGCACGTCCTCGACCTCGACCGCGCGGCACCGCACGGACGGCGACTCGGCCGCGATCGTGCGCGCCGCGCCGGCCACCGCCGACCCGAGCGAGCCGTCGTGCACGACGTGCACCGCACCGGCCGCGCCGGTCCGCGCGAGCGCTCCCGCCACGTCCCACAGCGCACCGCCGGCCTCGGCCGGGTCCGGGGCGTCCAGGGCGAGCACGAGCACGGTGGCGGACCGGCCGGTGAGCAGGTCCCCGGCGTCCTGGCCGGTCGCGTCGACCAGCGCGCCGCCGTGGCGGCGGCGGAGGGCTGCGGCCAGCGCCTCGCCCCGCGCACCGGGGACGCGCACCACGACCACGTCGCCGACCGGTGCCGGGACCGGGGCGAGCGGCGTCCACACGGGGCGGTAGACGCGGGTGGTGACCTCGCGAACCGGAGCGGGAGCGGAAGCGGAACCGGGAGCGGGAGCGGGCTCGGCGGTCGCCCCGTGGAAGCCGTGCAGGCCGCCCAGGTGCCCGGCCACGCCCTCGATGTCGGTGAACTCGAACAGCAGCGTCGGGTACAGCGTCGTCCCCGCCGCGCGCTCCAGCTCGCGGCCGAGGTCGAGCAGGGCCACCGAGTCCAGGCCCAGGTCGTAGAAGCCGGCGTCGGCGGGCACGTCCGCAGGCACCCGGCCGAGCACACCGCCGACCAGCTCCCGCAGGTGCGCGCGGTGCGCCCGGACGGCCTCCGGGCCGGGCGGCAGGACCCCGCTGCTCCCCGAAGGCGACTCCACGACGGGCGTCTCCAGGACGGGCGACTCCAGGACAGGCGGTTCGGCGCTCGTCCCGCCGTGCAGCAGCCGGGTGATCAGGCCGGGGAACCTGATCCGCTTGCACGTCAGGCCGCGCACCTCCGCGCACAGCAGGCCGTCCTCGTCGTAGAGGCCGTAGCTGTTGGTGATCACGTCACCGGAGTCGGCCAGCACCTCCACCCCGGCCGCGTACAGCCAGGTCCGCCCGCGCAACGGGCGCGGCGCGCGGAAGCCCTCCACGAACATCGGGATGAACGGGTCCCGGGACACCGCCTCGGTCTGCCCGTAGGCGGCGATCGTGGAGGCGTCCATCTTGGCCGGGTGCAGGTGGAACAGCTCCTCGGACCCGGCGGCGGGGTCCAGGTCCAGTTCGGCGAGCAGGTAGCCGTCGCCCACGTGCAGCGTTCCCCGGCACGTCATGGCGGCCCCGTGCCGGATGTCCTCGGCCCGCGCCCGCGCGTACAGCTCGGCCAGCTCGTAGCGCCGCACCGCGCCGGCCCGCAGCGCCGCCGGGTCGATCCGCCCGTCCGCCTCCCGCTCGTCCAGCAGCAGCCGCGCGGTCAGGTTGGTGTGCCACGGGTTGTCCCCGCCCTCCCACCGGCTCGACACGGACACCGCCCGCACGCCGCCCGCGTCCGGCGCGCCCACCAGCACCCGGATCTCCCTGCCCCGGCCGGGTTCGGTCGCGATCGGCTCGGGGAACAGCACGTCCCGCAGGTCGGCACGGGTGTGCGGCAGGCCGGCGCCGGCGAGCACCCGGTGCACGGCGTCGAGCAGCGTCACGCCGGGCATGACGGACACGCCGTGCACCCGGTGGTTGTCCATCACGAAGTCGTCGTGGGCCAACTGGATGCGGCAGTCGATGGCGCCGTCGTGCATCACGGGGTCCTTTCGCCTTGCTCGCCGGTGCTGTGCTCACTCGTGAAGCGCAGGGTCGCCAGGGACGTCACCAGCCGGGGCGGTGACGGCGGTGGTGACACCGGCTGCGGTGACACCGGCTGCGGTGACACCGGCTGCGGTGACACCGGTGGAGGTGGTGGCGTGCGGTCGATCCAGTGCCTGCTCCGCCGGAACCCCGGTGGCGGCAGGGGTGCCCGCCGGGGCGTGTGCGGGGGCGGGTTGGAGACGATGGCGTGGGCGTTGGTGCCGCCGAGGCCGAAGGCGCTGACCCCGGCCACCCTGCGCCCGCCCTCCCACGGCGCGGTCGCGGTCGCCGGGCGGAACGGCGAGGAGGCGAAGTCGAACCTGGGGTTGGGCCGCTCGCAGTGCAGCGTGGCGGGCACCACGGCCCGTTCGACCGCGAGCGCGGCCTTCACCAGCCCGGCGATCCCGGCCGCGCTCAGCAGGTGCCCGATGCCGGACTTGACGCTGCCGACCGCGCAGAACCCGGTGCGGTCGGTGTCGGCGCGGAACGCGTCGGTCAGCGCGCGCAGCTCGATCGGGTCGCCGATGCGCGTGGCCGTGCCGTGCGCCTCCACCAGGCCCACGTCCCGCGCGGACACCCCGGCGAGGTCCAGCGCCCGGCGCACCACCGCCGCCTGGGCGGTCGGGTTGGGCGTGGTGAGCCCCATGGTCCGGCCGTCGTTGTTGACGGCCACCGCGTCGATCACCGCGCGCACGCGGTCACCGTCGCGCAGCGCCGCCGCCAGCGGCTTGAGCAGCAGCACCCCGCACCCCTCGCCGGGCACGAAACCGTCGGCGCGCTCGTCGAAGGTGCGGCACCGCCCGCTGGGCGACAGCGCCCGCGCGGCGGTGAACTCCACGTAGGGCTCCTCGTCCAGCAGCACGTCGACCGCGCCGGCCAGCGCCAGCTCCGACTCCCCCGCCAGCAGGCTGCGCACGGCGAGCTGCACCGCGACGAGCGCCGACGAGCAGGCGCTGTCCACCACCAGGTTCGGCCCGTGCAGGTCGAGGTGGTGCGCCAGGTGCGCGGCGATGAAGTTCTGGTCGCCCGAGGGCCCGCCCGCGCCCGTGCGCCTGCGGTAGTTCGACATCCGCGCGCCGACGAACACCCCGACGTCCCGGCCGCGCACCTCGTCGTCGTGGTAGCCGCCGTCGCGCAGCGCGGTCACGGCGTTCTCCAGCAGCAGCCGGATCGCCGGGTCGAGCGCGTCGGCCGAGGCGTCGTCCAGGCCGAAGTAGGCGGCGTCGAACCGGTCGATCCCGTCGACGAACCCGCCCCACCGGCTGATGCTGCTGCCGGGCGCGTGGTCGGTGCGGTGCAGCCCGTCGACGTCCCACCGGTCGGCGGGCACCTCGGTGATCGCGTCCACGCCGTCGACCAGGTTGCGCCAGAACGAGTCCACGTCCGGTGCGCCGGGGAAGGCGCACGCCATGCCGATGACCGCGATGCGGTCGTCCACGACCCGTGCCGGGGCTCCGGCGGCGGGCGCGGGCCCCGGCGCCGGGGGCAGGGGCGTGCCGAGGACGGCGGCGAGCCGGTCGACGGTCGGGTGCTCCAGCACCAGCGAGGGGTCCACCGGCCGGCCGAGCCGGGCCTCCAGGCGCACGACCAGCTCGGCCAGCAGCACCGACTCCAGGCCGAGGTCGGCGAAGGGCGTGGCCGGGTCGATCGCGGACGCGTCCGCGCCCAGCGTCTCGGCCACGACCCGCGTCAGCCAGTCGTGGTCGCCGCCGGGGACGGCCGCGCGCGGGGTGGTCGCGGGGCGGTGCCGCAGCGCGGACACCGGGTCGAACCCGCCGGGGGCGGCGGGCGCGGGCAGCAGCACCGGCCGGGCGGTGGCGACCGCGCGGTCCAGGCAGCGGAGCGCCTCGTCGTCACCGAGGGCGCGCAGGCCGACGGCGGCGCAGGCGGCCTCGCCGGACGCGCCCGAGCCGCTGTCCCGCCACACCGGCCACTGCACCGAGGTGAGGCCGCGCACGCGGGCGACGGCGTCGAGGACCGCGTTGGCCGCCGCGTACCCGGCCACACCCGCGCCGAGCGCGGGCAGGGCGGCCGAGACGGACGAGAACAGCACCGTGTACGCGGGCCGGTCGGGCGCGCAGGCGTCGAGCAGGTCGGTCAGCCCGTCCACCTTGGCGGCGAAGGCCCGGTCGAGGTCCGCCGGGTCCTGCCGGCCCAGGGGCGCGGGCGGGCCGCCGGCGTCCCCGGCGCAGTGCACGACGCCGCCGATGGGCCCGAGTTCGGCTCGCACCGCCGCGACCACCGAGGCGGCGTCGGCCAGTTCACCGGACCACAGCCGCACGGTCGCGCCCGCCGCCTCCATCCCGGTGACGGCCGCGGCGATCCGGGCGTCGCGGGCGGGCAGGCCCGGCGCGTTCCAGCGCTCGCGGTCGGCGACCGGGCGGCGGCCGAGCAGCACGACGCGCCGCGCGCCGCGGCGCACCAGGTGCCGCGCCACCGCGATGCCCAGCCCGCCCGTGCCGCCGACGACCAGGTGCACCCGGTCGGGGTCGGGCACGACCGGGTCACCGGTGTCGGTGACGGGGGTCAGCGCGGGCAGGTGCCTGGTGCCGTTGCGCGCGCAGACCTCGCCCGGGGCGTCGGTGACGACCCACTCGGCGGGCACGTCGCGTTCCGGCGCGTCGGTGTCGAGGGTGGTGGCGAGCACCGCCGGGTGTTCGGCGGTCAGCACCCGGGCGAATCCGGCGACCTCCGCGCCGGCCGCGGTCGGCACCGGTCCGGGCAGGTCGGCGAGGCCCGAGGTCACGTGCAGCACCCGCAGGGCGCCGGTCCGCGACCGCAGCAACGCCTGGAGCAGCGCCACGCGGGCGTGCCTCGGGACCGGCGCGGGGTCGAGGTCGCACAGGTCCAGCACCCCCGCGGCGGCCGGGGCGACGCCGGTGGCGTCCAGACCGGTGGCGTCGGGACCGGTGACGTCGGGACCGGTGACGTCCACGAGGGTCGCGCCGCCGATACCGGCGGCCACGCGCCGCGCGAGGTCCGCGGTGGCCGGGGTGTGCAGGCACAGCACGGTCCCGACGACCGGCGCGGTCGGGGCGACGGCGACGGCCGCCACCCAGGTCCGCTCGTACAGGGGCACCTCGACCGAGGGCGCTCCGGCCGCAGGCGCTCCGGTCACGGGCACTCCGGTCACGGGCACTCCGGTCGAGAGCCCATCGGCCGAGCGCGCATCAGCCGGGCGCACCTCGGCCGAGAACGGCGCAGCCGGGCGCACGTCGGCCGAGAACGGCGCAGCCGGGCGCACGTCGGCCGGGAACGGCGCGGCGGGTCGTGCGGCGACCGGCTCCGCTCGCTCAGGGCGCTCCGCGCGCTCCGAGCGCTCCGGCAGGCGGCACGGGACGCGGTCGAAGACCGTGCCCGGCAGCGCCACCGGGCGGTGGCCCCCGTCGTCCAGCAGGGCGAAGTCCGCGTCCTCACCGGCCGCCCACCGGGCGGCCAGCTCGTCCGCCGGCAGGGCGCGCGGGTCGAGTTCCGGGGTCGTGGCGCGTTCGTCGGCCCGCGCCACCCGGCCCCGGTGCACGGCGGTCGGGTCACCCGCGAGGAACCGCGTCAAGCGCTCGCCCGCCTCGGCCCGGGACGACGCGGCGAACGCCAGCCGCTCCACGCCGTGCTCGCGCCCGACCTGGAGGGTGAAGGCGATGTCGGCGAGGTCGTCGGCGGCGGTCAGGCCGAGCAGGTACGCGCCCGCGTCGCGCGCCGAGGCCAGGCCCGGCGGCAGCTCGCCGCGCGCGATCCGCTCCAGCTCGGCCCGGAGCGCGGCCGGGTCGGCGGCGGGGGTCGCGAGGAGGTGGTCGGCCAGCCGGCGGGCCTGTTCGGCGAGGCCGGTGGCGGTGCGCGCGGACAGCACGACCACGGCGGGCCGCGCGGGTCGCGGCGACCGGGGCGCGGCGACGAACTCCTCCACGACCACGTGCGCGTTCGACCCGCCCGCGCCGAAGGCGCTGATGCCCGCGCGGCGGGGGCCGGACCGGGGCGCGGGCCACGGCGCGGCCTCGCGCTGCACCGCGAGCGGGCTCGCCGCCCAGTCGACCTCGGGGTTGAGGCGCTCGGCGTGCAGCGACGGCACGAGGGTGCGGTGCCGCAGCTGGAGCAGCACCTTGGTCAGGCCGGCGATCCCGGCGGCGGCCTCCAGGTGGCCGATGTTGGACTTCACCGACCCCACCGGGACGGAACCGGGCGCGAGCCCGTCGCCCAGCGCGCGGCCCAGCCCGGCGATCTCGATCGGGTCGCCCAGCGACGTGCCGGTGCCGTGCGCCTCCACGTAGCCGACGGTGTCCGGGGCGATGCCCGCCTCGCGCAGCGCCGACGCCACCACCTCGCCCTGCGCCACCGGGTTGGGCACGGTGTAGCCGGAGGTGTGGCCGCCGTGGTTCACCGCCGTCGCCCGGATCACGCCGTGCACCCGGTCGCCGTCGCGCACCGCGTGCGCGAGCGGCTTGAGCAGCACCGCGCCCACGCCCTCGCCGGGCACGAACCCGTCGCCCTCGGCGGAGAACGCGCGGCACCGCCCGCTGTCGGCGGTCATCCGCATGGCCCGCTGCTGGACGAACTTGTTGGGGTGCAGGGACAGGTTGACGCCACCGGCGACGGCCACCTCGCACTCGCCCCGGCGCAGGCTGTGCACGGCCAGGTGCAGGGCGGTCAGCGACGCCGAGCACATCGTGTCGACGGTCATGCTCGGCCCGGACAGGTCGAACGCGTAGGACACCCGGTTGGCGATGCCGCCCGGCGTGGACCCGGTGTAGGCGGGGTCGCCATCGGCGGAGCGCTCCACGCCCAGGAACGGGTACTCGTTGTGCATCGCGCCCACGAACACCCCGACCCGGCCGCGGTGCCGGTCGCGCAGCCTGCGCGCGGAGTAGCCCGCGTCGTCCAGGGTGAGCCTGGCGACCTCCAGGAACAGGCGTTCCTGCGGGTCGATCAGCGCGGCCTCGCGGGGCGCGATGCCGAACAGCAGCGGGTCGAAGTGGTCCACGTCGGACAGGAAGCCGCCGTGCACGGACCCGGCGGGCCAGTCGGGGCGCGCCCGGTCGGCGGGCAGCGGGGTGACGCGGTCGCGCCCGGCGACCAGGTCGGCCCAGAACGCGTCGAGGTCGTCGGCGCCCGGGTAGCGGCCGGCCAGGCCGATCACGGCGATCGCGCCCGCGTCCGGGAACGCCTCCGGGGACGGCTCCGGGAACGGCTCGGGGGACGGCACGGGTGCGGGTTCCGGCTGCCGGGCGGTCACCCGCGCGCCGGTCCCGGTCAGCCGGGCCGCGACCCCGGCGAGGTCGCGGTGCTCGAAGAACAGCGTGGCCGACGCCGGCCCGAAGCGCTCGCGGACGAACACGGTCATCCGCACCGCCGCGGCCGAGGTCAACCCCAGGTCCGCCAGGGGCGTGCGCGGTCCCACCCGCTCGGGCGGCAACCCGGTGACGTCGGCGAAGGCGGCGCACAGCTCGCGCTCGACGTCGGAGAGGTCCGGGGCGGACGCGGCCGGCAGGCCGCTCCGCGCTCCGACCGCCTCCCCCGGGCCGAACCTGCGGGTGGGCAGCGGGACGTGCCGCGCCGGAACCGTCCACAGGGGACGCCAGTCGACGTCCTCGCCCGCGGCCCAGCGGCGTGCCCGCTCGTCGCGCACCGCGACCGCTCCCCCGGCGGCGACCGCGTCGAGGTCGGCGATCAGCGCGGCGAGGTCGCCGGCGTCGAACGCGGCCCGCACCGGGCGCGCGGCCCGACCGCACTGCGTGGTCCAGGCGACGTCCGCCGGCCGGGGCCGCGCGTCCGCGAGGTGGTCGCGCAGGGCGGCGGCCGAGGACCGCAGCGCGGGCGCGTCGTCGGCCGACAGCAGCACGACGGCGGGACCGGCGGGTTCCGGGCGCGGCGGGACCGGGTCGGGGGCGCGCAGCACGACGTGGGCGTGCGAACCGGTGGCGCCGATCGCCGTGACCAGCGCGCGGCGCGGCCCGCCGGTCCACGGCTCGACGGCGGTGCACGGCCGGACCGGGAGGCCGGTCCAGTCGACCAGCGGGCTGGGCTCGTCCGCGAGCAGGGTCGGCGCGAGTTCGCCGTGCCGCAGTTGCAGCAGCACCTTGGTGAGCTGCGCCAGGCCGGCGGCGGCCTCCAAGTGGCCGGTGTTGGGTTTGACGGTGCCGACGGGCACGGGGTCGCGGCGGTCGGCCAGCAGCGCGCTCAGCGCCTCGACCTCCGCCGCGTCGGCGATCGTCGCGCCGGCCGCCGCGCACTCGACGTAGCCGAGGTCCTCGGGACCGACGCCCGCCGCCTCCAGCGCGGCCGACGCCGAGGCGCGCAACGCCTCCGCGTCGGGCGCGCCGAACCGGCCGCCGCCCGCGTGGCCGAGGGCGCTGCCCTCGACGAGCGCGTGCACGGTGTCGTCCGCCGCGTCGGCGGCGCGGCGCAGCAGCAGCACCCCGGCGCCCTCGCCGGGCGACCAGCCGGGGCCGGCCGCGTCGAACGCGCCCGTGGAGCCCTCTTCGGCGACCAGGCCGAGGTCGGACAGCAGCGCGGCGTGGTAGCCGTGGCCGATCAGGTTCACCCCGGCCACCAGGGCCGCGTCGCACTCCCCCGCCCGCAGCGCGGTCGCGGCGAGGTGCACGGCGGTGAGCGCGGAGGAGCAGGCCGTGTCCACGGCCACGCTCGGGCCGGTGAACCCGAACGCGTGCGAGACGCGGTTCGGCAGGTCGGCGGCCAGGGCGGACAGCACCGCCCGGTCGCCCGCGCGCCACCGGTCCGCGCCGACCTGCTGGTGGTCGTGCCACATGGCGGCGGTGAACACGCCCACCCGGGAGGGCAGCGACGCGGGGGTGTGCCCGGCGTGCTCCAGGCACTGCCAGGCGGTGTGCAGCAGCAGGCGCAGCTGCGGGTCCACCGCGTCGCCGTCGACGGACGGGAACAGCGCGGCGTCGACCGGTTCGACGCCCGGCAGGTAGCCGCCGGGCACGGTGCCGAGCACGTCCCGGCGCGCGGCGGGCGGCGGGGCCACGGCGGTCGCGCCGGACCGCAGCAGCCGCCAGAGGCCGTCCACGTCATCGGCTCCCGGGTAGCGGCCCGCGACACCGATCACGGCGACCTCCGCCGGGACCGCGCGCGGCGCGGGGAGCCTGCCGGCGGCGGCCGTCGCGCGCCCGGCCGGTCCGCCGAGGAAGGCGTGCAGCAGCACGTCGTCCTCGGCGAGGCCGAACTCGCCGCGCACCCGGTCGAAGGCGAGGTCGCCGATCGGGCACAGGCCGAGGCCCGCGTCCGCCTGGCCCAGCATGAGGAGCTGGCCGAGGTAGCCGGCCTCCAGCGACAGGTAGTGCCGCGCGTCCTCGCCGTACAGCGGGGCCACCGACCGCGTGCTGCCGACGAGGTACAGCTCGAAGGCCGCCCGGTCGTGCACGGGCCGGTTGTAGACGAAGTGGACGGACCGGTCGATGGCCGGTTCGGCGGTGACGAGCACGAGGGCGTGCTCGTGCGGGTGGTGGTAGTACAGGCCGGGTTCCGCGCCCGTGACCGCGCCGGACCGCAGCCGCACGTAGACCTGCACGCCGTAGGTGTCGCCCGCGGAGGGGTAGAGCCTGCGGGCGCGGCCGTCGACCTCCGCCTCGCGCAGCAGGGCGAGCAGCGCGCCGAGTTCGGCGACGTCCACCGGCCGGTCGTCGAACTCGCGGGTGCTGGCCCGGCGGCGCACCTCCGCGGCGGTCGGCACGGGCCCCGGCAGCGCGACGCGGCGGGCGTCCGCGCCGAACCGCCGGGTGCCCCACCCGGCGGCCTTGAACGCGGCCCGCTCCTCGGCGGAGAAGAAGTCGACCACCGCCGGCGGGCCGGACTGCGCGGGGTGCTCGGGGTGCGCCGGGTGCGCCGGGTGCGCGGGTGGATCGGCGGGGCGGTCCGCCACCGCCCCGCCGGGTTCGGGGAGACCGCCGGTCAGCTCGGCCACGTGGGCGGCGATGGCGGTCACGGTCGGGTCGTCGAGCAGCACCGCGACCGGGATGCGGCAGCCGTGCGAGCGCTGGAGCGCGCCGGAGACCTGCATCATGGTGAACGAGGTCGCGCCCTGGTCCCAGAGGTCGGTGTCCGGGTCGATCTCGGCCACGCCCAGCAGCGAGGACAGGATGCCGCGCAACTCCTCGGCGATGGTGGACGCGGACGCAGCCGCCACGGCGGGCCCAGCAGGCGCAGCGGACGCAGAAGGCACGGCAGACGCAGCAGGCACGGCAGGCGCAGCAGGCACAGCAGCGGCGGCAGGCACGGCTGTGGCCGGCGCAGCGGCAGCAGGCACAGCTGCGGCCGGCACGGCTGCGGCTGGCGCAGCGAGCGCGGCTGCGGCAGGCACGGCGGCCGGCGCAGCGAGCGCGGCAGTGCC
The DNA here is from genome assembly GCF_052936295.1 of Saccharothrix sp. DSM 118769. Lineage (NCBI taxonomy): Bacteria > Bacillati > Actinomycetota > Actinomycetes > Pseudonocardiales > Pseudonocardiaceae > Saccharothrix > Saccharothrix sp. DSM 118769. The sequence goes on from NZ_CP193627.1 coordinate 6,665,796, forward strand.
CAGCGCGGCGGCGGCAGGTGCGGCGGGTGCGGCAGCAGCGGGTGCGGCGGCAGCGGGCACAGCCGGGGTGGCGGGCACCGGCCAGGGCAGGGCGTCCCGGTCCAGCTTGCCGTTGGCGGTGGCCGGGAACACGGCCAGCGGCACCACCGCGTTGGGCAGCATGTAGTCGGGCAGCGTGCGGGCGGCGTGCGCGCGCAGCTCGGCGGTCGTCACCGGGCCGCCGGTGGGCACGACGTAGGCCACCAGCCTGCGGTCGCCGCCGGGGTCGGTGCGCGCGAGCACCACGACGTCCTGCACGCCGGGGTGGCCGCGCAGCGCGTGCTCCACCTCGCCCAGCTCGACCCGGAACCCGCGGACCTTGACCTGGCCGTCGGCCCGGCCGAGGAACACCATCACGCCGTCCGGCCGGTACAGCGCCCGGTCGCCGGTGCGGTAGAGCCTGCCGCCGGGTTCGGGCGAGAACGGGTCGGCCACGAACCGGGAGGCGGTCAGGGACGGCATCCCGAGGTAGCCGACCGCCAGGCACTCGCCCGCGATGTAGAGGTCGCCCTCGACGTCGACCGGGCACGGGCGCAACCGCTCGTCCAGCACGTAGTAGCGCGCGTTGTCGATCGGCCGGCCGTACGGGATGCTGCGCCACTCGGGGTCCACCCGGTCGACGCGGTGGAAGTTGGACCAGACCGTGGCCTCGGTCGCGCCGCCGAGGCTGACGACCTCCGCGCCGCGGAACACCCGGCGCAGCTCGTCGGGCAGGCTCAGCGGGGTGTAGTCGCCGCTGAGGAACACCAGCCGCAGCGAGTCGGTGCCGGGGTCGCCGCCGCGCAGGTCCGCCAGCAGCGGCATCACCTGGGCCAGGGTGGTCGGCGCGGAGTTCCAGAAGGTGATCGGCTCGGTGCGCAGCAGGTCCAGCAGCACGACCGGGTCGCGCAGCTGCTTCTCGTCGGCGACGTAGACCGACGCGCCGCACCCCAGCAGACCGAACAGGTCGAACACGGACAGGTCGAACCCCAGCGAGGTCACCATCAGGCCGGTGTCGGCCGGGCCGAACGCGAAGGTGCGCCCGCACCAGTTCAGCAGGTTCAGCAGGGCCCGGTGGTCGACCGCGACGCCCTTGGGGGTGCCGGTGCTGCCGGAGGTGAAGATGACGTACGCGAGGTCGTGCTGGTCGGTGACCGGCGTCGGCGGGTGGTCGGCCGGCGCGGTGTCGGCCACGTCCAGCAGGCCGGTGCCGGCGGGCGCCTCCCAGCGCGGGCCGGTGGTCCCGAGCACGACCTCGACGCCGCTGGAGCGCAGCATCGACGCGGCCCGCGCGGCGGGCAGGGCCGGGTCCACGGGCACGTAGCAGCCGCCCGCCTTGAGCACGCCGAGCACGGCGGCGACCAGGTCGGGTCCCCGGGACAGCGACACCGCGACCGCCGTGCCCCGGCGCACGCCCTTCGCCCGCAGGGCGTGCGCGATCCCGTTGGCGCGGCGGTCCAGCTCGCGGTAGGTGGTGGTGCCGGTGCGGTGGCGCACGGCGACGGCGTCCGGGGTGCGGCGGGCCTGGTCCTCGACCAGCACGTGCGCGGGCCGGTCGACGGGGAACGGCGCGGCCGTGTCGTTCCAGGCGTCCAGGTCGGGCGCGGCGGGGCCCGTCACGCCCTCGGCGCGGGCGTCCCAGCCGGTGCCCTCCGCGAGCGCGGCCAGCAGCGCGGTGAACCGCTCGAACGCGGCCTCGACCGCGCCGGGCGCGAAGTCGTCGGGCACGGCGTCCCACCAGCAGGACAGGACGTCGCCCTCGGCCATCGGGATGCAGTCCAGCGACACGTCGGGCGTCGCGGTGCGCCACGGGGCGGTGCGCGTGCCGGGCGGGAGCGCCGCGTCGCCCATCTCCAGCAGGCCGGTCCACACGACCGGGAAGCCGGAGCCGGTGGTGTCGCGCTGCCGCAGCACCTTGCGGCGCAGTTCGCCCAGGCCGCCGACGGCCGACGCGGCCAGGTCGGCGGCGAGCAGGGCGTGGTTGTCGGCGGCGCGCTCGGCCACCGTCCGCCCCGCCGGGCCGCGGGCGAGCCAGCTCAGCACGGTGTGCTCGCCGGGCCGCAGCGCCTCGGTCCCCGCGGTCCAGCGCACCACGGGCACGGCGAAGTCGCGGTCGACGCCCGGTTCCAGGGCGGTCAGCAGCGCGGCGACCAGCACGGCGTCCGGGTGCAGGCCGCGCGCGTCGATCTCGGCGCGCAGCGCCGCCCACCCGGTGAGCCGGGACGACAGCCGGGTGCGCCGCCGCCCGGCGGCGGGGGTCACCGGGGGTCCGGCGGGCAGGTCGGCGAGGCGGTCCCGCCAGTGCGCGGACGCGGCGGCGACCTCCGCCGGGGACGGTGTCGGCGGCACGTGGTCGGCGGGCTCGGGCAGGTACCGGGCGTCCGCGCCGGCCGTGCGGGCGACCAGTTCGCGCAGCACCAGGTGGATGCTGCGGCCGTCGAGGACGATCAGGTCCACCGCGGCGTGCAGGGTGGCGGAGCCGTCGGGGCGGCGCACAACGCGCAGCTCGCACTGCGGCCAGCGGCCCAGCGGGAACGCGGCGCCGACCATGTCGGCGGCGGTGCGCTCGGCGAACGCGTCGGCGTCCTCGTCGGCGGGCAGGTCGACCACGGCGACGTGCGCCCGACCGGGCCCCTGCGGCAGCACGACCAGGTCGCCCTCGTGGGAGGCGCAGGAGCGCAGCGCGTCGTGCCGGTCGACGAGCCTGGTCCACTCGCGGGCCAGCGCGTCGACGTCCAGGTGGTCGAACTCGAAGCCGTGGTGGACCTGGCAGCCGTCGTCGTCGGTGCGCTCGGCGACGCGCGCCACCCAGTACGCCTGCTGCAACTCGTTGAGCGGGCGGCGGACCGGGGCGGCGTCGGGCGTGGCCAGCACGTCCAGCGCGGTGGCGAAGCGGGCGGACAGCACCTCGGGGTCGCCGGTGGCGAACCGGTCCGCGGCCACGTCCCAGCGCCACGCCAGACCGCCGCGCCAGGACCACACCTGGCAGTCGAGGGCCACGCCCGACGTGCGGCTGGAACCGTGCACCACCGCGTCGGCGAAACCGCCGTCCTCGCCCTCGTGCGCGGCGTCCAGCAGGCTGGTGAAGACCACCGGCAGGTCGGGGGCGGGTCCGCGCCCGCGCAGCGCCCGCAGGGCGGTGACGCCCGAGGTGCCGATGTGGTCGAGGTCGCGCCACAGCAGGTCGTGCACCTCGCGGGCGGCGTCGTCGAACGGCCGGGCCGTCGTGGCCGGCGCGGCGAACACCGCGGTCGAGGTGAAGGCGCCGACCACGCGGTCGGCGGTGGCGGGCAGGCGGGTGCGGTCGCTGGTGGTGAGCACGACCGCGCAGGGCTCGGGCGGGCCCGGCCGGGCCAGCGACTCGGTGAACGCGGTCAGCAGCAGGGCGGTCGGCGAGACGCCGAGCCGGTCGGCGCGGGCGCGCAGGGCCGCCCACCGCCCCGGGTCGAGTTCGCCGCCGAACTGCGCGCGCCGCCCCGACGACCCGGCCGCGGGCCGGAGCCGCACCGGGGCGGGCGGCAGCGGGTCGAGCCGGGCGGTCCAGTGGGCCAGGTCGGCCTCGCGGGCGGCCGGGTCGCGTTCGGCGGCGAGGAGCAGGGCGCAGTCGCGCAGCGACAGGGGCGCGGTGGGCGGCACGTGCGCCGGGTCGGTGTAGAGGCGGTGCCAGTCGGCGAGCAGCACGGCCAGGCCGCGGCCGTCGACCGCGAGGCCGTCGAGGGCGAGGTGCACCACGGCGGTGTCGTCGGCGTCGAGGGAGATCTCCACCGCCGCGAGGGGTTCGCCGAACCCCGGGACGCCCCGCTCCAGGCGGTCGCGCACCGCGCGCACGTGGGCGGCGAAGGCGTCCGGGGTCGCGTCGCGCCGGTCGTGCACCGGCACGGGGGGCGCGGCGAGGTCGGGCAGGACCCGTTGGGTCCCGGTCTCGGAGACGACCAGCCGCAGCGCGTCGTGGTGCGCGACGAGCCGGTGCCACGCGGCGACCAGCCGGTCGCAGTCGGCGTCGGGGACGGTGAACTCGCGGTGGACGCGGCAGCCGACCGGGTCGTCGGTCAGCTCCGGGTCGCGGCCGACGACGTACGCCTGCTGGAGGGGGCTGAGGGGGAACGGGTCCGCGGCGTCGCCGGCGGGGGCCGTCGCCGGGGCGGTCGCGGCGCCACCGTCGGCGCGGTCCGCGAGTGCCCGGTCCGCGAGCACCCGGTCGGCCGGCGCCCGGCCTTCCGGCGCCCGGCCTTCCAGCGCCCGGTCCACCAGGGCGGTGGAGTCGGCGCCGGCCAACCACTGCACCGGCACGTCGACGCCGAGCCGGCGACGCAGTTCGAGCACCACGCGGGTGGCCGCGATGGAATCGAGCCCGCATTCCCGGAGGGTTCTCCCGGGAATCGGGTCGGCGGCGGGGAGCACTTCGGCGAGAATTGCCGAGACAACCGAAAGGACATTCTCGCGGTTTGCCGCAAGCGTCGATTCCACGGCTACCTCCGGATATGTCGACCAAGTGGAGGGTAACAACCGCCGCCGTGGATTCCTGCTCACAACTGAGCATGCCGGGGGTGCCGCGCGGGGAGCGCGGCACCCCCGGCCGTCAGCACGGACAGCCCTCCAGGAAGGCCGTCATCCGGGACTCGTTGATGCACAGGAACGAGTCGGGCACCGATTCCACCAGGCCGGCGTCCCGGAAGCGCTTGAGGAAGTACCCGACGCGCGACCGGGTGGTGCCGACCATGCCGGACAGGTCCTCCTGGGTGATCCGGTCGCGGATCTGCACGACGTAACCGCAGTCGGCCCTGCTCCCCACCTTCTGCGCCAGGTGCAGCAGGATCGCGGCCAGCCGCCGCTCGCTGTCCATGGTGAGCAGGTTGGTGATCATCTGCTGCTGCTCGACGACCCGCTCGCCGAGCTTGACGATGAAGTCCTGGAGCAGCGCGTCGTCCGACAGCGCCTGCCGGAGCCTGGACGCCGGCACCTGCCGCAGCACGGTGCGGGTCATCGCCATGGCCGACTCGGCGCGCGGCGGGCCGAACAGCGCCAGCTCGCCGAACGTGTCACCCTCCGGGTGAATCGACAGCAGACATCGCTTGCCGTCCCGAGAATAGGCGACGGTTTTCACCTGGCCGCTTTCGACCAGGTACACGCCGGAATCCCGGCTACCGACGCTGTAAATACTCTCGTCTTTCTCCACGACTAGCCGCGCCGCGCCTGCGCAGTTGTTGCGGATATATGACGAAATACCACTCGTGGACCGTTCGACGACATTGCGGGATGAGCGCACGGAGCACCCCCAGTGTGCATTGTTCGGGCGGATCGAACACGGTTTAGAATGTGCTGCATGTGATGGGACCGCGGCCTCGCGGCCGCCGAACCGGTCCCCTCGGGACTTGCTCAGCCGACCGGCGACCCGGTCCCCGCTAAGCGGGACCGGAGCAGGCCGGTCAGGTGCGCCGGGGCGCGGAACAGGGTGAGGTGGTCACCTTCCGGCTCGACGTGCAGCCGGGCGGCGGACAACCGCTCCGCCACCGCGAGCGACCCCGCGGGGTGCGCGGTGCTGTCCTGTTCACTGGTCACGACCAGCGTCTCGGCCGCCACCCGCGCCAGGTAGGGGCGGGCGTCCTGGGACATGATCACCAGGTTGAGACGGCAGTAGCGGAAGAACAGTTCCTTCGAGGCGTACGGGTAGAGCACGAGGTGCGCCAGGTCGGCGGGCACCCCGGCGAGGGCGTTCTGGAGCAGGACGTCGTGCACGACCGCCGCGGTCTCGCGGTCCTCGGCGGCCATGCCCATCAGCGCTTGCAGGTTGCGCTGGTGGTCGGTCTTCGGCGCGTCGTCGCCCAGGTCGAAGTCGCCGTGCCACAGGCTCAGCGAGTCGACCCGGTCGGGCAGCTCCGCGGCGGCGGCCAGGGCGAGCAGCGCGCCGCCGCACATGCCCGCCACGTGCGCGGAGGGCACCCCGAACGCGTCGAGGACCGCCGCCAGGTCGGCGACCTGCGCGGCGACGTCGTGCGCCAGGTCCACTTCGGACCCCAGGTCGGCGAACAGCCAGCGGCTCTCCCACGTGATGACGCGCCGGTCGGCGGCCAGCGCGCGCAGCCAGCCCTCGGCCAGGCGCACCGGCATCCCGCACGGCAGCACCAGGAGCACCGGCGGCGCCGAGGCGGGACCGACCGCCCACGCGGGCAGCCGCGCGCCGTCGGCCGTCTCCACCACGACACCGTTGTCGGGCGCGAGGAAGTCGTCCGCCAGCGCGCCCGCCACGACGGCGTCCACATCGGACGGTGCGGGCAGGCCGGCGGCGGCGAGCGCGGCGGCCGTGCCCGCCAGGTCGAGGTGGTCGCCCACCACCCGGCTCAGCGCGGGCAGCGCCGCACCGGCCGGACCGACCTCGAAGCGGGGACCGCCCGACAGCGCCGTGACCCGGGCGAGCAGGTCGGTCGCCGCCGCGGGCCACGGCGAACCGTCCTCCGGGGCCGCCTCGACGACCGCGGGCACGGTGAGCGCACCGGCCAGCGGGGCGACCGACCGCACCGCCGCCGCCAGCCTCGCGGCGGGGTGCGGTCGGGCGCCGGTGCTCATCAGGACGCCGCCCCGTCGGCGGACGGGACGTCGTGGCGCGAGGGGAAGCGGTGGCCGCGGGTGGTCTCGGTGACGACCCGGTTGTGCGGGTTGGTGTTCTCGCCGGTGACGAGGACGGCGCCGTAGCGCTCCAGCGACACCCGGCCGCCGTACTCCTCGATGTCCTCGGAGTCCGGGTAGACGTCCACCGACGTGGGCACGTACCGCGAGGCGAAGCCGAGCCGCATCTCGTCGGTGTTGCCGCTGTGCGGGTGCGAGGCGTGCATGAGGGTGGACCAGAACATGATGGCCTCGCCCGGGCGCATGACCATCGACACGGCCTTCGACTCGTCCGGGCTCCAGTTCTCGTCCTTCTGGAGCTCGCGGTAGTCGTAGCCGAAGAAGCCGCGCCGCACGCCGTCCTTCTCCGCGTTGTTGATGCGGTTCGGGTCGTAGTGCATCTTCTTGGTCTCGTCGTAGAACATCTGCTGGTGCGTGCCGGGGATGAACTGGAGGCAGCCGTTGTCCTCGTTCGCCTCGGTGAACGCGGTCCACACGGTGATGGTGCCGCCGAACTCCTCCTGCCCCTCGGGCCACAGGATCTGCGGCTTGCCGGAGGCGTTGGCGAACGTGTCCGCCTGGTGCCAGTCGGTGCCCTCGTCGCCCGGGTACTTGGGGAAGAACTCGGTGCGCCAGCACAGCACGTCCGGGCCGAGCACGCTGTTGACCCGGTCGGTGATCTCCGGGCGGCAGATGTGGTCGGCGAGGAACTGCATGTCCAGGTGCCGGTCGTAGTTGGAGATGTTGGTGTTGCCGGACTCCGCGGCCTCGTCCTGGTACACGGCCATGGACCGGTCGAGCATCCGCAGCCGCTCGCGCCGCCAGGTGGCGACCATCTCGTCGATCTCGTAGACCTTGAACGGGCCGAAGTACCCGTTGGCGCGGAAGCTGTCCAGCTCTTCGGGGGTCAGCGCGAACGTCCGCTCACGACCTGCCAGCGTCATGTCAGGGCTCCTTCGGGTTCAGGCGGTGACGTGCTCGGTGGTGGCGCGCCCCGCGGCGGCCAGGGCCAGTTCGACCTGCTCGGCGATGGCCAGCACGCTGGCCGTGCCGTCCAGCTCCCCGCCGGTGAGGCGCAGGCCGAACCGGAGGTTGACGCCGGTGATGACCCGGACGAGCGACAGGGAGGTGGCGCCGATGTCGAACAGGTCGACCGCGGGGTCGACCTGGCGGCCCATGACCGTCGTGGCGATCTCGCGGACCGCGGTCACGACGTCGGTCGCGGCGGGCGGGTTCTCTTCCGTGAGTGGCAAGTCGCTCACAGCCTTTCTGTTCACCTTGCCCTGGGGGGTGATCGGGAGCGCCGCCACCGGGCAGACGGCGGACGGTCGCAGGTGCGCGGGCAGCAGCCCGGCGACGTGGTCGCGCAGCTCGGCGACGAGGTCGCCGCCGGGGGCGCCGGGGGCGGGCACGACGTGGGCGACCAGGCGCACGTCGCCCTCGCCGAAGTCGCGGGCGGTCACCACGGCCGCCTCGACCCGCGGGTGCGCGAGGAGGCACGCCTCCACCTCGCCGGGCTCGACCCGGTAGCCGCGGACCTTGAGCTGGTCGTCGGCGCGGCCCAGGTAGACCAGCTCGCCGCCGGCCAGCCGGACCCCGAGGTCGCCGGAGTCGTAGAGCCGCAGCACGGGCCGGTCCGCGCCGCGGTCGACCCGCACGAACCGCTCCTCGGTCAGCTCGGGCCGGTTGAGGTAGCCGCGCGCCAGGCCGGGACCGCCGACGTGCAGCACGCCGGGCGTGCCGGCGGGCACCGGCTGGCGGCGCTCGTCCAGCACGTGCACCACCAGGTCCGGGATCGGGCAGCCGATCGGGCTGACCGACGGCTGCTCCAGGTCGGCCTCGGTGATCCGGCGCCGGGTGACGTGCACGCACGTCTCGGTGATGCCGTACATGTTGGTCAGCCGGGGGCGGTCGTCGCCGTACCGCTCGACCCACGGCCGCAGCAGGCCCACGTCGAGGCGCTCGCCGCCGAAGACGACGTGCCGCAGCGCGTACGGGGCGGGCTCGTCGAGCATGTCCGCGGCGATCAGCGCGCGGAACGCCGACGGGGTCTGGTTGAGCACCGTGACGCCCTCGGTGAGCAGGAGCTTGCGCAGCAGCGCCGGCATCCGGGCGGTGTTCGGGGGCACCACGACGACCCGGCCGCCGGTGAGCAGCGGGCCCCACGTCTCCCAGACGGAGAAGTCGAACGACGGCGAGTGGAACATCGTCCACACGTCGTCCTCGCCGAACCCGAACCAGGACCGCGTCTGCGTGATCAGGCGCAGCACGGCGTGGTGCTCGACCACGACGCCCTTGGGCGCGCCGGTCGACCCGGAGGTGTAGATGACGTAGGCGGCGCGGTCCGCGCCGGCGGGCGCGGTCGCGGGGGCGGCGGACCCGGCGGGCGGGTCGGCGTCGGCGGCCCCGTCGAGCCAGACCACGCCGGCGGACAGGTCCGCGGGCAGCGCGCCGGCCGAGCGGGTGGAGGCCACCACGACGGGCACCGCGCTGTCCTCGAACAGGTAGCGCAGCCGCTGCTCGGGGTAGTCGGGGTCGATCGGCACGTACGCGCCGCCCGCCTTGCAGATGCCGAGCAGGCCGACCACCAGCTGCGCGCCGCGCGGCGCGCACAGGCCGACCAGGGTCTCCGGGCCGACGCCGACGGCGCGCAGGCGCTCGGCCAGCTCGGTCGACGCCTCGTCGAGCCGGCGGTAGGTGAGGACGCCGTCGGCGGCGGTCACCGCGACGGCGTCCGGCGTCCGGGCCGCCTGCGCGGCGAACGCCTCGTGCAGGAGCCCGGTCACCGGTTCACCCCCGTTCCTGGTGCCGTCGTTCATGCCTGGTCCGGTTTGGCCGTCGCGTAGAGGCCCCAGTGGTGCGGGGTCAGCGCGGTGTCCAGGAAGCTGCCCTGGGTGAACATCCGGGCCCAGGTGCCGCCGCCGCCCTTCTCCGGGGCGCGCTCGCGGAAGAAGATCTCCCGGGCGCCCTCGTCGCGCACGTGCAGGCGCATCAGGCTGCGGTAGGTGGACAGCGAGCGCATGTGGATCATCCAGTGGATGCGGTCCGCCGCGCCGAACGCCTCCTCGTAGACCAGCACGGTCGCCTCGCCGGCCAGGTTGTCGTTGATCACCTGGGCGGCCTCGCGGGCGAACTGCCTCGCCTCGGACCGGTAGTCGTAGACGATCTCGGCGGTCCGGTGCAGCAGGATGCCGGCGTTGGCCGAGTGCAGCAGCTCCTCGTCGGCCTGGGTCGTCTGGGCCCGGGCCGGCGGGAGGTCGACGTCCGCGTCCTCGCTCAGGTAGACGTCGGTGCTCCGCTCCAGCTCGCCGTCCACCCTGGTGCCGTACATCCCCCAGAACTGGGGCAGCATGACGGTCTCCTGGAGGCTGCCGTCCAGGAACATCCGGGACCACGTGCCGCCGCCCCGCTCGGGGGCGATGCGCTGCTTGCCGAACAGCGCCCGGTACGACTCGTCCGAGTCACCCATCCGGACCAGCGTGTCGTAGGCGTCCAGGGACTTCAGGTGGATCAGCCAGTGGATGCGGTCCTTGGTCCCGAACGTCTCCTCGTACAGGAAGACCGAGGCCACGCCCTCCTGGGTGGTGTTGATGTGCTCCGCCAGCTCGCGGGCGAAGACGCGCGCCTCGGAGTGGAACTCGTTGCGCACCTGGGCGGTCCGCTCGACGATCATGCCCGCGTTGGCGCTGTGCAGCGCGCGGCCCGGCGACAGGCTGGTCTGCCCCTGCGCGCCGCGCGGGGCGGACACCGCGGAAAGCTGCCCACCGGTGCGCGGTTCAACGATTGTCACACATTCCTCCTCCAGTCTTCCGCAGCACCAGGTGCCCTGGAGACGCGGGAACCATATATGGCGAATCCATCCGGCAGAACGTCCGAACGGATGAACGCAACGACCCCCTCATAACCATTTTCGAGGCGACCCTATGCGTCTACCCGATGGCTCCCCAGCTCACTTTTGAGCACGCCACCGCCGGTCATTACGCCGAGCCACCGAGCAAATACGGAGACGGCATCCTCCATCAGGCGCGAGGCCACGACATCGACGTGGCGATTACGCCAATGTGCCAGTTCGGTGCTTTTGAGGTATCGGTTGAACGACCCCATCGCGGGCCCCGTGTGCACCTGGGCGTTCACCCGCTCCCCGCCCCGCAGGGCCGCCCTGGTCCCGTCCACGAAGTAGGCGCGGAAGACCTGGGCCATGCGCGCCTTGGGGTCGCGCAGCGCGCGCTCCAGGTCGGCCGGCCGCTCGCGGCGCAGGTACTCCTCGGTGGTCCGCCACACCTCCGCCAGGGGGCGGCGGAAGAACTTGTCCTCCAGGGACGCCACCGCGGCGCCGTCCAGCTCCTCCAGCGAACCGTGCCGCCGGTACAGCTCGTACAGCCTGGTGGCGCGGGCCGCGAACAGCGTGCCCCGGCGGGCCACCTGCACCCGCGCGCCCATCTCGAACATGTCGCCGGCCGGCGCGTAGGCGGTGTCCTGCACGTCCAGGCCGGCCAGCAGGTCCTTGACGTCGTCGGACACCCCGGCCTCCGGGGTGCACTGGTTGATCGACCCGGTGACGACGAACTCCGCGCCGAGCAGGAAGACCGCCGCGACCGCCTCGGGCGAGCCGAGGCCGCCCGCCGCGCCGACCCGGACGCGCCGCGCGTAGCGGTGCTCGGCCATGACTTCATCGCGCAACCGGCACATTGCGGGGAGTAGCGCCAGGGCCACGCCGCCGTCGGTGTGGCCGGCGGAATCGGATTCCACGCAGATGTCCCCGGCGACCGGCAGGCGAATGGCCGCCGCCGCCTCCGCGCGGGTGAGGTGCCCGCGGGCGACCAGGTCGTCCAACAATGCCCGCGCGGGCGGCCTCATGAATGCGGCGGCGACTTCCGGGCGGGACACCTTGGCCAGCACGTGGCGCACCGCGACCGCATTCCCGTGCTCGTCGAGGTGCGCGCCGGAGAACCGAAACCGGACAACCGGGGCGGTAACGGTCGCGTACCCGGCGGCCTCGACGTGGCGCACGTCGTGCCGCAGGCAGAGGGCGACCAGGTCGTGCTCGCGGGCGTCGTCGTCGAGCCCGTGCAGCAGGTTCACCCCGAAGCGACCGCCGCGCCCGAGCTCGCGGGTCAGCCGGGCCACCGCGTCCTCGACCACGTGCCCGCGCAGCCCGCCGGCCCCGAAGAAGCCCATCAGCCCGGCCCGCGCCATGCGCAGCACCAGTTCCACCGACGAGATGCCGTGGTACATCGACCCGGCGAGGTAGGCGTAGCGCAGCCCGTAGTCGGCGCGGAACTCGGCCGACCCCAGGTTCTCGGCGCGCAGCCCGAACGCGGCGGGCGGCGGCACGACGGGCGCGGCGATCTCGGCGGGCGCGGGCACGACGGCGGGCGGGACGGCCGGCGCGGGGGGTGCGGCGGGCGCGGGCAGCGGGCGTTCCAAGGCCTTGCGCCACAGACCGGTCAGCACGGTCCCGGGTCCCAGTTCGCGCAGCTCGCACACCCCGGCCCGGCGCAGGTGGTCCACGGTCCGCGCCCACTGGACGGGCCTGACGATCTGCTCGGCCAGCAGCTCGGCGACCCGGCCGGGGGTGTACGGCTCGCCGGTCACGTTGGCCACGACGGGCACCGCCGGGTCGGCGAAGGTCTCGGCCGCGACGACCCGCCGGAACTCCTCGGCCGCGCCCGCCATGTACCGCGAGTGGAAGGCGGCGCTGACGTTCAGCGGCACGCACCGCACGCCGGGCAGGGCGGTGAGCACCGGGGCGAGCGCGCTGAGGCTGTCCCTCGGGCCGGACAGCACCACCTGGTCGGGCGCGTTGACGTTGGCCGGGTCCACGTCCGGCGCGTGCTCGGCGACCAGCTCGGCCACCCGCTCCGCGTCCAGGCCCAGCACCGCGAGCATCCCGCCGCCGCGCGCCTCCCCCATCAGCTCGCCGCGCCTGCGGACCATGCGCAGGCCGGCCGCGAAGTCGAAGACGCCCGCCGCGAACAGCGCCGCGTACTCCCCGAGGCTGTGCCCGGCGAGGTACGCGGGCAGCGGCTCGCGCTCCCTCGCGTCGAGGAAGGTCAGCGCGCCCACGACGAACAGCGCGGGCTGGGCGTAGCGGGTCTCGCGCAGCAGGTTGTCCGGGTCGCGCAGCAGCAGGTCGCGCACCGGGAGGCCCAGCTCCGCGTCCGCCCGCGCGACCAGCTCGGGGAAGCGGTCGAGCACGTCCGCGCCCATGCCGCGGCGCTGCGACCCCTGACCGGGGAAAACCCATGCCTGCACGGACACTCCTCACCTCGGCGCGAGACGGGCGTCAGCGTTCCCAGGGGAACCGCTGCTCGGTCACGAACGCGGCCATCCGCTCGCGGACGGTGGCCGAGTCGAGCAGGCGGCGGAACTCGGCGACGGCGGTCCGCTCGACCTCGTCGGTGACGATCCACATCCGCCGGAAGTAGTGCTTGGCGTCACCCACCGTGACCGGGTCGACCTTGCCCACCCGGAACAGCAGCCTGCGCAGCAGCAGGTCGAACTCCTCCGCGCGCTCCACGGCCTCGTCGACGAGGTTCCACCGCTGCGCGCGGTCCACGTCGACCGCGGTGGTGGTCAGGGTCATCGAGTAGGCGGCCTGGAAGCCCGCCCGCCGGATCAGGAACGGCGTGACGCACGCGGGCAGCAGCCCCCACAGCGCCTCGGGCAGGCTGAACCGGGTGCGCGCCGTGGCGTGCACCAGGTCGCAGGCCGCGACGATGCCCACGCCGCCGCCGGTGACCCGGCCGTCCACCTGGGCCACGACCACCCGGGGCGTCTCGGTGAGCCGCCGCAGCACGCCGAGGAACTCGGCGCCGCCGCGCTCGGCGGGGCGCGCGCCCGGGTCCGCCGCCGAGGCGAGGTCCATGCCCGAGCAGAACACCCCGCCGGTCGCGCGCAGCACCACGACCCGGCAGCCGGGGTCCGCCTCGGCGGCGTCGAGCACCCGGTGCAGGTCGGCGAGGAGGTCGCCGGTGATGCTGTTCTGCTCGCCCGGCCGGTCGAGCACGACCGTGCAGACCTCGCCGTCCAGGCTCGCCCGGACCGCGGTGGTGGTCGTCAGCTCCACCGGTACCCCCGGTGGAAGTCGCGGATCTCGTCGAGCACCAGCAGCCCCTGACCGGCGAAGCGGTCGTCGTAGACGTCCTGGTACTCCTTCGTGTCGAAGACGTGGTCGCGCACGCCGCTCATGCGGTGCGCGGCCCCGTCGACCAGGACCTCGTACTCGGGCATCTCCAGCGGCCTGCGGTCGGCGATGCGCCGGCCGACGCCGGCCGCGCCCAGGCGGTCCTTGGCCCGCGGCGGCACCACGCCGCTGTAGAACTCCGACGCGCAGCCCGAGCCGTAGGAGAACATCCCGACCCGGGTGTCCCGGTCGAAGGCGCCGTGGTCGATCGTCGAGCACAGCGCCAGGTACAGCGCGGCGGAGTACACGTTGCCGACCTCGGCGCAGTACTCCAGGGAGCCCGCGACCCGCTCGGCGAAGTCCGCGTCGATCTCCGCGGCCGACAGCCCCGCGTGCCGGCGCACCAGCGTGCGGTGCGCGCCGCGGACCATGCCGGCGAACGGGGTGTGCAGCACCAGGTGGTCGAACGTCGTCACGACGTGCGCGCCGACGACGCGCTCCGCGTAGTGGCGGTAGCTCTGGTCCAGGCACTCCAGGTAGGACAGCAGCGACAGGTCGGAGTCGCCCGCCTCCAGGTCCGGCCGGGGGCGGAGGGTGTCCATCACCTCGTGGCTGTAGTAGCCGTTGGCCCCCGCGTCGAGCGCCAGGACGTCGGCCTGCCGGCTGACCAGCATGGCCACCGCCCCCGCGCCCTGCGACGGCTCCCAGTAGGTGCCGCGGGCCGCCGCCATCGCCGCGTCGGCCGCGATGACCAGCGCTTTCACCTCGGGGTCGGGGTGGGTGCCGACGAACGCCGCGGCCGTCTGGAGCGCGGCGGTGCCGCCGTAGCAGGCGTGCTTGACCTCGAACGAGCGGCAGCGCCTGCCCAGGCCGAGCGCCTCGTGGACGTAGGTGCTGATGGGCTTGCCGAAGTCGATGCCGGACTCGGTGCCGACGACCACCAGCTCGATCAGGTCGCGCTCGTCCGGCGCCAGGGCGTCGACCAGCGGCTTGGCGGCGTTGACCGCGTTGGTCACCGCGTCCTCGCACGGCAGCCCGACGGACTTGCGCCGCATCATCAGGTTCTCGAACCGCCGCTGGTCGAGGTCGCGCGCCTGGAACAGCTCGCGCACGCCGACGCTGGTCCTGCCCACGTAGACGTCGATGGCCTCGATGCCCACCGCTGAGTCCGTCGTCACTCGCACCCCTCGCTCCGGTCGTCGTGGTCGGCGGCGGCGTCAGCTGCCGGCCGCACCGGGGTAGTGCGGGATGAGCACGGTGTCGTGCAGGGAGCCGTCGAGGAACAGGGCGCCCCAGTCGCCGCCGCCCGCGCCGTCCGACACGCGCTGCCTGCTCAGCAGGGCCCGCATCTCGTCGTTGCCGGTCTCCTGCTCCAGGACGGCGCGGTAGTCGTCCAGGGTGCGCAGGTGGATCATCCAGTGGATGCGGTCCTGGGTGCCCCACTGCTCCTCGTACAGGAAGACCGTGCAGCGGCCGGCCAGCTGCTCGTTGAGGTGCGCGCCCCACTCGAAGGCGAACTTGCGGCCCTGCTTGCGCAGCGCGTAGCGCACCTGGCCGGTGCGGTGCAGCACGACCCCGGCGTTGCCGCTGTGCAGCATGACGTCGGGGGCCTGGCTGGTCTGGAACTGCGCGGGGGCGGCGAACAGGCCCTCGACGTCGTGGTCGTCGGCGTGGGTGAGGCCGTGCTGGGGCACGATGATGTGCTCCTGGAAGGACCCCTCGGCGAACATCCGCTCCCAGTTGCCGCCGCCCTCGTCGGCGAGCCGGTCGGCCTGCGCGATCTCCTGGTACTCGGCGTCGTGGTCGACCATCTCCAGCAGGCGGCCGTAGTCGTTGGGCGCCTTCATGTGGATCAGCCAGTGCAGCCGGTCCTGCACGCCGAACAGCTCCTCGTAGACGAGCGTCGTGGCGTACGGGTGCAGCGCCTTGTTGGTGCCGTCCTGGAGGTCCTTGGCGAACGACCGGGCCTGCCGGCGGAACCGGTAGTTGACCTGGCCGACGCGGTGGATGATCAGCCCGCTGTTGCCGGTGTGCAGCAGTTCGTCCACGGGATCGGTGGTCTGCGCCTGCGCGGGCGGTACGAAGGTCCACGCCGTCATCGCCTGCTCCTCTCGAAGGGACGCCCCCGCGGCGGTTGTGCGGCAGGCGGAGCAGGACGCTAAGCACGCCGGGATGGCCGCGCCGCTCAAAGTTGTGCATCCCCGGTCACCTGGCAGGACGCAGTATTCGGGGCACGCCGGGAGGGCGGACAAGCGGACCCGACGGTCCGGTTGGGCTATGCTCCCGCCGTAGGCCCGCCTGCCGCGGGACGCTGTCGGTCGAGCGCACCAGAGGGAGTCCGGTTCCATGGCCCAGACGATGTCCTTCGACAAGGACGCCGACGACTACGACGCCTACCACGGCGGCCTGGAGCGGGGCCGCAAGGCCGCCGCCGACATCGCGCCGCACCTGGTGCCGGGCACCGTGCTGGAGGTCGGCGTCGGCACCGGCCTGGTCGCCTACGGCATCCGCGAACTCGGCCACCCGGTGGTGGGCATCGACGTGGCGCCGCAGATGGCGGCCCGCGCCGGGTACCGGCTCGACGGCATGGCCGTGCTCGGCACCGCCGAGAAGCTGCCGTTCGGCGACGACTCCGTGCCGAACGTGGTCATGGTGCACCTGCTGCACGTCGTGGACGACATGAAGGCCACCCTGAGCGAGGCGGCCCGCGTGCTGGCCCCCGGCGGGCGGCTCGTGGCGGTGCACGGCGTGCCCGAGGCCGAGCCGGACGACATGGTGGCCGCCGCGTCGGTCCTGGACGTGCTCAAGCCCGAGGTGCCCGACACCCCGGAGAAGCTGCACGAGACGGCCGCGTCCCTCGGCCTGAAGCTGGTCGCCACCGGCGGCGCGAACCCGTACGAGCTGGACATCAGCCCGAACGACTACGCGGACAGCATCGCCGGCCGCGTGTGGTCCTACCTCAAGAACGTCGACGAGGCCGACTGGGAGCGCCTGGTCGTGCCCGCGGTGGCCGCCCTGCGCGCGCTGCCCGACCCCGGGACCGAGCGCCACCAGGTGTGGCAGGTCCCCCTCTCGGTCTTCACCCTGGACTGACCGCCCGGAGCCCTTTCGGGAGCACGGCCCGCCGCGCGCGGCGGGCCGGGTCGTCCCCTGCCCGCACCCTGGAGGAACCGTGCCCGAGGACGTCACCCTGCCCGTGCTCCTGCGGAACCTGGCCGCGACCGCGCCGGACGCCGTCGCGGTCACCGTCGACCCGGACGCCGTGCTGACCTTCGGCACGTGGGAGCGCCGCTCGCAGGCCGTGGCGCTGGAGCTGCTCGCCCGCGGCGTCGAGCGCGGCGCGCGGGTCGCGGTGTACTTCGGCGGCGACGAGTGGGTCGACTACGCGGTGGCCTACCTGGGCGTGCTCAAGGCGGGCGCGACGGCGGTGCACCTCAACGGCGGCATGACCGACGAGGAGCTGGTCCGCCGGCTCGACCAGTGCCGGGTCGCCGGGTTCGTGCACGGCTCCGAGGCGCCCCGCCCGGTGCTGCTGGGCACCGACCGCTGGAGCACGCCCGTCACCGCGCTGGAGACCGGCCGCACCGGCCCCACCGGCGTCGAGCTGCGCACCGACGACCTCGCCGACGTCCTCTACACCACCGGCACCACGGGCCTGTCCAAGGCCGTCGCGTGCCCGCACGGCAACTACGTCTTCGGCCGCGCCCAGGCGACCATGGACCACATCGCCGCCGTGGACCACATGCTCGCCCCCATGCCCCTGGGCACGTCGACCAGCCAGGCCACGATCTGCTTCCCGATCCTGTCCGGCACGCCGCTGCTGCTCAACGCCCCCGGCGACCCGGAGCGGTCCGCCGAGCTGATCGAGCGGCACCGGCTCGGCACGATCATGGTGCCGCCGCACGCCGCGATCCAGCTCGTGAACTCCGGCGCGGCGGCCCGCCACGACCTGAGCTGCGTGGAGACGGTGGCCACGGCGTCGGCGGCGTTCCCGCCCGCGGTGGCCGAGGCGCTGCTGGCGGCGCTGCCGCAGGCCCGGCTGGCGACGTCCTACACCTCGATCGAGGCCGCGCCGGCCGTGGTGATCAACGTGTTCGACCCGGCCGCGCCGACCGCGCTCGGCGTGCCCGCGCACGGCACCGAGCTGAAGATCACCGACGACGACGGGGTGGAGCTGCCGACCGGGCGGGTCGGGCACGTCTGGCTCCGGTCGGCCGCGCCCAAGCGGCTCTACCTCGACCCCGAGCTGAACCGCGTCACGCACGTGGACGGGTGGACCCGGCTCGGCGACCTCGGCCACGTGGACGAGGCGGGCGTGCTGCACTTCTTCGACCGCGCGGTGGACGCGGTCCGCACGGCCGGCGGGCTGGTCTCGACGTTCGCCGTCGAGTCCGCGCTCTACGAGCACCCGGCCGTGCTGGAGGCCGCCGCCTACGGCGTCCCCGGCGACGACGGCGAACGGGTCGTGGCGCTGGTCGTCACGGGCGACCCGGTCGTCGTGGCGGAGCTGTCCGCGCGGGCGTCGGAGCGGGTCGGCGTCCCCGTGGAGGTCGAGGCGGTCGACGCGCTGCCCCGCAATTTCCTCGGCAAGGTCGTGAAGCGCGAGCTGCGCGCGCGATCGGCAGGCACCCCACGACCCGCGACCGCGGGTGACGTCCCGGAAGGAAGTGAACGACCGATGAGCATCCAGTCGGCCCTGCTGGAGCTGCTGCGCTGCCCCCACGACACCGCGACCCCGCTGGGTCAGGACGGCGCGGAGCTGGTGTGCCCGACGTGCTCCCGCAGGTACCCGATCGTGGACGGCGTCCCCGTGCTGCTGCCGGAGCCGGTGGCGGGCTGACCGCGACGACGGGCACCCTGGACGCGATGACGACCGGAACCACCAGCACTGGGGGCACCATGGCCGGCAAGGCCGAGCGCGGCGTCGCGCGATCCCGCACGGACGCGGTCCGCAACCAGCGGTTGCTCGTCGAGGCCGCCGGCCGGGCGTTCGCCCGGTCCGGCCTCCAGGTCTCGGTCTCGGCGGTGGTCGACGAGGTCGGCCTCGGCAAGGGCACCGCGTTCCGGTGCTTCCGCACCAAGGAGGACCTGGTGGCCGCGGTGGTCGCGGCGCGCCTGTCCGAGCTGGCGGCCCTCGCCGTCCCCGCCACCGACGACGAGTCGCCGGTGGCGGCCCTGCTGCGGTTCCTGGAGCGGCACGTGGAGCTGCTCGTGACCGACCGCGGGGTGTCGGAGGCGCTGGACGACCCGGTCCAGGCGCACCCGGAGGTCCGGGCGGCGGTGGCGGCCCTGGTCGAGGCCGCGGAGGCGGTCGTCGCACCCGCCCGCGAGGCGGGCGGGCTGCGCGCGGGCGTGACGGCGGTGGACGTGGTGGTGCTGGCCGGCGCGGTGGCGCGGACCGCGCGGCCCCTGGGCGCCGTCCGGCCGGACGCCTGGCGGCGCTACCTGCACGTCGTCCTGGACGGGCTGCGGTCCGGCGTGGACGACCGCGACCCGCTGCCTGGGCGCGGCCCGGCGGCCGAGGACCTGGACACCGCCATGGGGGCCGCCGCCCGCTGAGCGCGGGCCCCGCCCCCGCACCGCCCGCGACGGCCACCCCGCGCCGCCCGCCCCACCCCACAGCGCCCACCCCACAGCGCCCACCCCACAGCGCCCACCCCACAGCGCCCTCCAGACAGCGCGCATCCCGCAGTACCCGCCCGGTAGTGCGCTGTTCTGCGCAGCCGCGAGGGCCGCGCGTCCCGGAGGATCGACCGGCACACCCCTTAAGCGGACCAGTGGGTCCGCTTAGCTGCTACGGTGAAGCCCCGATCCCCTCCAGGAGTTCAGCCATGACCGCATCTCCGGGTCTCGACAGCCAGTCCGCCTCCGGAGGAGGCGCGTCCGGGAACCGCTGGCTCGTCCTCGTCATCGTGTGCCTGGCCTACTTCGTCGTCGCACTGGACGCCACCGTGGTGAACGTGGCGCTGCCGTCCATCGAGCGCGAGCTGGGCATGTCGCCCGCCGCGCTCCAGTGGGTCGTCAACGCCTACGCCCTCGTCTTCGGCGGTTTCCTGCTGCTCGGCGGTCGGCTCGCCGACCTCGCCGGCCGCAAGACCGTGTTCATCGCGGGCGTCGTGCTGTTCACCGTCGCCTCCGCGCTCAGCGGCCTCGCCACCTCCCCGGAGGTGCTCACCATCGGCCGCGGCCTCCAGGGCCTCGGCGGCGCCCTGATCGCGCCCTCGGCGCTGTCGATCCTGACGACCGCGTTCCACGACCCGGGCGAGCGCACCAAGGCACTGGGCGTCTGGAGCGCCATCGGCGCCGGCGGCAGCGCGTTCGGCCTGTTGATCGGCGGCCTGCTCACGGGCCTGCTGTCGTGGCACTGGATCTTCTTCATCAACGTGCCGTTCGGCGTCACGGCCCTGGTGCTGGCGGTGCGCACGGTGTCGAACTCGCGCGAGGAGCTGCCGCACCGCAGCTTCGACGTCGCGGGCGCGCTGACCGTGACCGGCGGCCTCGTGCTGCTCGTGTGGACGCTGAGCAACGCGCAGGCGTGGGGCTGGACCTCCCCGGTGGTGCTGGCCCTGCTCGGCCTCGGCGTGGCCCTGCTGGCGGCGTTCGTGGTCATCGAGTCGCGCAGCAAGTTCCCGCTGATGCGCCTGAGCGTGCTGCGCATCCGGACGCTGGCCGTGGCCAACGCGACGCTGATCTTCCTGACCTCCGGCATCTTCACGATGTTCTTCTTCTCCGCCCTGTACCTCCAGGGCATCCTGGGCTACGGCCCCATCCAGGGCGGCCTGGCGTTCCTGCCCGCCGCGATGGGCGTCATGGTCGGCGCCACCGTCGCGGACGCCCTGGCGCGCAAGATCGGCCACGTCGTCACCGGTGCGGGCGGTCTCGGCCTGGCCACGGTCGGCATGCTGCTGCTGTCGCGCATCACCGCGCAGTCGACCTACGCCGCGGACCTGCTGCCCGGCCTGCTGTGCCTGTCGATCGGCCTGGGCATCGCCTTCGTGCCGATCACGTTCCTGGCGACGTCCGGCGTCCCCGAGGCGGACTCGGGCCTGGCGTCGGGCATCTACCAGACCGTGCAGCAGATCGGTGGCGCGATGGGCCTGGCGGTGCTCGCCGTGCTGGCCGCCAACCGCACCGAGGCGGTCCTCGAAGGTCCCTCGCCGCTGCCGCTGCCCGAGGCGCAGGTCGCCGGCTTCAACGTCGCCTTCGTCGGCGGCGCGGTGCTGCTCGCCGCGGGCGCGGTGGTGTTCGCGGCCCTGCTGCGCAAGCGCCACATCGCGCCGCTGCTGGCCGAGGCGGAGGCCGCCAAGGCGGCCGGGCCGGAGCCGGCCGGGGAGTCGGCGAAGGACGCGCGGGTCGACGGGTCCGCCTGATCGGGCCGGTGCCGGTGCCCGCCGCCCGGCGGGCACCGGCACCGCGTCACGCGCCGGGCAGCACCGGTGCGCGCTCCACCGCCAACCGCTCCAAGAGGTCCACCGCGTGGTCCGTGCCGGGCAGCTCCGCCATCTCCGCGCGGGCCTTCGCGATGTCGGCGCGCATGTCCTCGTCGCCCAGGACGCCGAGCACGGCGGACCGCACCCCCTCCGGGGTCGCGGTGGCGGCGTCCAGCGGCCTGGTCAGGCCGAGCGCGGCGAACCGGCGCGCGTTGTCGTGGTCGTCGGTCAGCAGCGGGATGCTGACCTGCGGCAGCCCGGCGACCATCGTCCCCGTCATCGTGTTGAAACCGCCGTGGTTCACCACCGCCGAGCACCGCGACAGCAGCAGCGACTGCGGCAGGTAGCGCTCGACGTGGACGTTCGCCGGTCGCGGCCCCAGGTCGGCCGGGTCGCGGTCGTGGCCGACGGTGGCGACCACGTCGGCGTCGAGGTCGGCCAGCCCGTCGAGGACCGTCCCCATCAGCCCGGGGTAGGCGCCCGGGTAGAAGCGGATCGCCACGGTGCCGAACGACACGTACACCAGCGGTCGCTCCCCCAGGTGCGCCAGGTGCTCCGGCAGCCGCTGGTCACCCAGGTTGTCGAACAGGCCGTCCCGCAGGTGGTGGGTGGTCGGCGGCACCGGCCGGGCGGGGTCGAGCAGGCGCGGCAGCGCGAAGCACAGGTTCAGGTGGCGGTGCAGCATCCCCAGGCCGTCGCCGGGCGGCAGGCCGACCTCGGCCCGCAGCCGCACCATCTCCTCGGCGATGTCGTCCAGCAGCGGGGTCGTGTCGTACAGCGGCGTGATGTCCACGGAGGCGCACGGGATGTCGAGCGCCTCGCCCACCGCCGCCGCGGCGGGCTCGTAGCTGTCGCGCACCAGCACGTCCGGCCGCCACTCCCGGCACACGGGGACCAGGTCCACCGCGGTGCGCCGGGCCCGCACGCCGTACATCACGCGGGCGATGGCGAACCGGTCCATCTCCACGCCCGGCGACAACCCCCTCGCCCCCGCCTTCAGGGCGGTGAACTCCTCGTCGCCGTCCCCGTCGCGGCTCAACCCCGCGGCGAAGCCGGCGAACCCCAGGGAACGCACGTCGTCGAGCAGGTTCGAGGCGCAGGCGAACGCGACCTCGTGGCCGCGGTCGCGCAGCGCGGTGGCGAGCGGGACGAGGGGGTGCAGGTGACCGGACGTCGGGGTGGAGGTGAACAGGACACGCACGGCGACTCCTTCACGGGGGACCGGGAGCCCGTTTCTACGCCGCCGCGCGCGTTCCGTCGTGCCACAAGTGAGCACCGGTCCCCGCCCGGTGCGCCGGTCAGCCGCGGAACTCCGGGTTGACCCAGTAGGTGCTGTTGCCGCGGTTCTCGGTGGGGAAGCCGCCGCCCTCGCCGCGGCGCAGGACGCCCGCTCCCGCCGGCGCGGTGAAGGGGCCGTGGGTCACCGGGGCGGTGTAGTAGTCCGGGGAGGTCAGGTACCCGCCGTACGGGCTGTAGTAGGAGATCACGTACTCGCGGCCGGCCTGGACCGGGACGGGGGTGGCGAAGAAGATCTCCGCCATCCGGCCGGGGTGGGCCCAGGCGCGTTCGGCGAGCAGCGCGCCGTCCTGCCACAGGCGCAGCGTGACGGGGCCGCGGTAGGCGCCGCGCAGCAGGGAGGCCCCGAGGACGTGGCCGGGCCGGTCGAAGACGGTCCGCAGGCCGACCTCGGTGGGGCTCACGTCGTCGCTGACGACCTCCGGCGCGGGACGGGTGACGAACTCGCAGCCCTCCACGCAGGACACGGCCCGCGGCCCGGGGATGCCGAGCGGCGACTCCGGCGAGGCCGCCGACAGCGTCGCGGGCGCGGCGTGGTGGGCGGGGACGCGAACCGGGCGGTGCTGGTCGACCGCCTGGGCGGAGCCGGACAGGACCAGGGCCGCGACGGCGACGGTCGCGAGCAGCCTGGGTAAGCGGGACATGCGGACTCCTCTGGGGGCGGCGGACGGGGAGTGGTCCCCCGTGGTGGGGATCGTTCGGCGGGGCCCCCGCGCTACGCCGGGGCGGTGAAGACGACGTCCACCCAGTAGTTGTTGCCGCCGTAGTAGTCGGTCGGGAAGCCTGCGCCCTGCCGGAACCTGCCGTTGGCGTACGGGCCGGCGGCGGTCCAGAGCGGTTCGGAGAACACGCGGGGGCGGCGGTCGAAGTAGCCGTGGTCCATGGCGTGGTGGCCGTTCGGGGCGGTGTAGGAGGCCACGTACACCCGGTTGGCGCCGATCCGGACCGGGGTGGCGAAGGTCAGCTCCTGCCAGCCGGTGTCGGTCTCGCCGGTGAACGTGCCGGTGGCCAGGAGCGTGCCGTCCGCCGCCCACAGCGAGCCGGTGTGCGTGCCGGTGTTGCCGGGGCCCTTGTAGAACCGCACGCCGGTGACGGTGCCCGGGGTGGAGGTGCCGAAGCGGACGCCCAGCTCGAACGGGCCGCTGTCGGGGCTCGCCGGTACCTCGGGCACGGTCGCGGCGCTGAACAGCGAGCACGGGCACGCGGTGCCGGGCGCGGTGGTGAACGACCAGGTCGCGGGCACGGCCAGGGCGTTGCCGCGCGCGTCGGCCACCACGGCGCTCGCGGTGTAGCGGGTGCCGGGGGCGAGCGGGGCGTCCGGGGTCCAGGTGACGGTCCTCCGGTCGTCGGACAGCGCGGCGGTGCCGTGCAGCACGGCGCGGCCGTCGTCCGACAGCGTGATCGTCGGCGACGCCGGGTCGATCGGTTCGTCGAAGCCGAGGGTGAGCACGCCGGTCGCGGGCGCGCCCGCGCTGTCCGGGGCCGGGTCGCGGGTGTCGAGCACGGGCCGGGTGTAGTCGCCGTCCGCGCCGTGCCGGTAGACGACGTCGACCCAGTAGTTCGACGCGTGGTAGCCGCTGTCGGGCATCCCGCCGCCGTAGCGGAACAGGCCGTTGGGCGTGGTGGCGGTGTCGGCGACGGCCCAGACCTGGTCGTGGCCGATCAGCCGGCCGTAGTTGCCGAAGAACGTCTCGTCGATCGCGTAGTGGCCGCGCGGCGCGAAGTAGGAGACGACGTAGGTCGTGTTGGGCTCCACCGCGACGGGCGCGGCGAAGGTCAGCGACTGCCAGCCGGTCGTGGTCTCGTCGGTGAACGTGCCGGTCGCCAGGCGCCGCCCGGCGGCCGACCACAGCGAGCCGGTGTGCGTGCCGGTGTTGCCGGGGCCCTTGTAGAACCGGACGCCGAGCACCTCCCCCCGGCCGGTGAAGTGCACCTTCGCGCCCAGCTCCACCGGGTCGGGGTCGTCGGTGGCGGGGCGGCCCGGGACGGCGAAGTCGTCCCAGATCGTGCACGGGCAGTCGGCCGAGCGCGGGGTGCCGGTGGTGAACGACCAGGTGGCGGTGGCGTCGCCGGCCTGCACGGAGGCGGTGTAGGTCGTGCCCGGGAGGAGCGGCGCGTCGGGGGTGAACCCCGCGGTCGGGCCGCTCGCCGGGGCGACCCGGCCCTCGACCGCCCCGGCCGGCCCGGTGAGCGTGAACCGCACCTCGGCGTCGGCGATGGTCCGGTCGAAGGTGGCGGTCACGGTGGGGGTCAAGCCCACGCTGCCCGCGCCGGCGGGCGGTTCCGCGCCGAGCAGCGCGGACGTGGTCGCGGTGGCCCCGCCCACCTCGTCCGGTCGCGGCACGCGGCTCGACTCGGCGGACGCGGCGGGGACGACGGGCAGCACGGGCGCCAGGGCGGCGACGGCGAGCACGAGCAGTCGTCTCAGCGGTCCACCGGCAGCGCGGCGGGTGGCGCCTGGTAACGGCATGGTTGTCGCCTTTCCCCTCAGACCGGACCACCCGATCACACGTCGGGGATCGGTGCGGTCGGATGCGCCGTTACCGCTTCCCGGGGTCCGCGCTGGTATTCCGCACGAAGGGGGTGCGCATCCGGGTGCGGACCGCGCCGCGCGGGGGATTTCCCGGCATTTCCCACTTTGTGCGGTGCGCGGTGGCGCACACCCCGCGATGATGCCGCCGGAACCGTTATCCGGTCCGTCCGCAGTGGAGCGCCCGCAGCACGGCGGCGTGGGCGGGTTTCGGGTTGCCCGCGCCGTCGAACAGCAGGGGCGTGCTGCCGGCGCGCCACGAATCGGTGTCGCGGACGCCCCACACCGTGATCCCGGCGCACCGGGGCACCGCCAGGCACGCCCTCGTCACGCGGCCGAAGTCGTCGGCCTGGGCGGCGCCGGAGCCCTCCACGTCCAGCTCGGTGACCTGCACCTCCACGCCGAGGTCGGTGAAGTCGCGCAGGGTCGCCGCGAAGTCGACGGGCACCGGGTTGGCGGCGCCGAAGTGCGACTGGAGGCCGACGCAGTCGATCGGCACGCCGCGCTGCCGGAAGTCGCGCACCATGTCGAGGACCGCGCGGGTCTTGGCGTGCGCCCGGTCCTCGATGCCGTAGTCGTTGTAGCAGAGCTTCGCGCCCGGGTCGGCGGCGCGGGCGGCGCGGAACGCGGCCTCGACCCAGTCGTCGCCGGTGCGCTGGAGGTTCGAGTCGCGGCGGCGGCCGGACGTGCCGTCGGCGAACGCCTCGTTCACCACGTCCCAGGCGTGGACCCGGCCCCGGTAGTGGGCGGCGACCCCCGTGACGTGGTCGAGCATCGCGGCGCGCAGCGCCGTGCCGCTCAACGCCGCCAACCACGAGGGCTGACCGGCGTGCCACAGCAGGGTGTGGCCGCGCACCCGCTTGCCGCCGCGCAGGGCGTGCTCGACGATCGGGTCGGCCGCGGCGAACGTGAACCGGCCCCGCTGCGGTTCGGTCGCGTCGAGCTTCATCTCGTTCTCGGGGGTGACCACGTCGAACTCGCGGTCGAGGATCGCCGCGTAGACCGGGTCGGACAGCTTGCGCCCGGCGACGGCGACGCCGAAGTACCGCCCGGTCCGCCGCGCCGCCTCAGCCAGCGTGGACGCCGGCGCTGCCGCACCCGAGGCGGTCACACCCGAGGCAGCGACACCCGAGGCGGTCACACCCGAGGCAGCCGCACCCGAGGCCGCGGCACCGGGTGCGGCGAGGCCCGGCGCGGGGAGCGAGGCGGCGAGGAGGGCTGCGACGAGGAGTGCGCGCACTGGGCGGTCCTTTCGGCCGTGGGGCGACCATGGTCTTGCGCCCGGCGGGCGCGGGCAACGCTTGGCGCAACCTTGCGAAACCGCGCCTCCCCCGACCGGCGCAGCACGCCTTCCCCGCCCCCTGTCGGCCGATAACGCATTCCGCGCCACTTCTTTCGGCGCATTCACCCCAACGCCCGAACAATCACGCGGACAGGTTCACCCTCGACCCCGTATTCACCGGTCCGGAAAAAATCAACACCTTTCCCCCGGGTGAGCACGCGTTATCCGAAAAATCGGAGTTCTGCGTCATGTGGCACAGTGCCCGCCTCAGCGCTTTCCCACACTGCGGGTGGTCGGAAGAGCGGCGACGGCCACTCTTCCGAACCGGGGGCCGAGAGAGGAACAACCTTGTCGCTCCACCCTGAGGCGCACCACCGATCGATAATCTCGGTGGACATCGCGGGCTCCAGTGCCGAGGGCAGGCGCGTGGGGCACCGGTTCCACGCGGTCCACTCCCTGCGCGGGATCGTCGACGGCGCCCTCGACGAGGCGGGCATCGCGCCGGAGCACTGCGACTTCCGGGACCGCGGGGACGGCTACCACATCCTGGTCGACGGCACGGTGCCCAAGGCCCGCCTGGCGCGCCGGTTCGTCAGCGAACTGGTGGACGGGTTGCTGGAGCACAACGAGAGGTCCAACGAGCAGAGCAGCCTGCGGCTCAGGGTCGCGCTGCACTACGGCGAGGTCACCCCGGCGGGGACCACCGAGGTCTCCAAGGCGATGGAGCACGCCACCCGCATCCAGGACGCGCGGCACGTCCGGGAGCGGCTCCGCGAGTCGGGCGCCGTGCTGGCGCTGGTGGTCTCCGCGGACTTCCACGACAACATCGTCGACGAGGTCGCGGCCATCCGCGACCGGTACGACTTCACCGCGTTCACCGAGCCCTTCCGGGGCGTCGCCCTGACGGCCTGGCTGTGCCTCTTCGGCGGGCGCACCTCCCGGGCCGCCGAGGTCGCCGACGACGGCGCGCGGGAGACCGGCCCCGCGCTGCCCGCGATCCCGCGCGACGAGTCGGACCCGGTGTTCGACGTCCTCCGGTCGGTCATCGTGCTCGGCGCGCCGGGCGCGACCGCGCCGCAGGAGCGGACCACCGCGCCCGTGCTGTTCGGGCCACCGGGGTCGGGCAGGTCGCGCACCGAGCGGTGGCTGTGCGACGACCTGGCGGCGCGGGGCCAGTG
This sequence comes from Saccharothrix sp. DSM 118769, assembly GCF_052936295.1. NCBI lineage: Bacteria > Bacillati > Actinomycetota > Actinomycetes > Pseudonocardiales > Pseudonocardiaceae > Saccharothrix > Saccharothrix sp. DSM 118769. Next base: position 6,693,259 of record NZ_CP193627.1, read on the forward strand.
GTGGGTGCTGCTCGGCGCGGACGAGGACCGCACCACCCCGCCGGTGCCCGACCTGCTGCTGGAGGCGGCGCTCAGGCTGGTCGCGCAGGACGGCCCCTGGGACTTCTCCGGGCTGCTGGGCCACCTCGTCGCGGCGTCGACCCGGCGCGCGGGCGGCGGGGCCGTCGACGGCCTGCTGCCACCGCCGCGGTCGCGGCACGCGCTGGAGGCCGCGCTGGGCGGGCTGGTCGACGTGGCGGGGCTCGGCGACTGGGCCCGGTCGGCGGCCCACCGGGCGGGCGCCCGGCTGCTCCGGCCCCGCTGGACCCGGCCGGGCGGCGGGCACGACTGGCACCGCCGGGCCGGGTCGCTGGGCGCGTTCGCCGACCTGTCCGCGCGCGTCGACCAGGACTCCCGGGACCACGCCGACCGCGTCCTGATGACGGCCTTCCTGGAGGACCTGGCGGCGGTGGAACCCGGCGGGCGCCGGGTGGACCCGGTGGTCGTGCTGAGCAGCGACATCGACGCCGCGCCGCTGCTGCGCGCCTGGGGCGGGGCGCTCGCCGCGGGGGCGCGCGCCAGGGCGACCCTCGTCGCGGTGGGCGACCGCGCGCTGGTGGAGAGGCTGGGGCTGCCGCGCGACGAAGTGCTCCCGGCCGACCGGGAGGAGGTGCGGCGGTTGAGCCGCGGCGCCACCGCGGTTCGCGGGCCGTACACCCCGCTGCCGCTGTCGGGGCTCACCGCGCCGCAGGTCGAGGCGATGGCCGCCGAGGTGGGCGTGCCGGAGCGGCACCGGGAGCGCCTCGTGTCCTCCGTGCTGCGGCTCAGCGCCGGCCACCCCGGGGCGGCCGCCCAGTTGGTGCGCGCCGCGAGCCTGCTCCCCCCGGCCGAGTGGGTGCCCGGCCCCCTGCTGGGCGTGCACGCCCACGACGGTTCGGGTCCGCTGCGCGAGCACCTGCTGGACCGGCTGCTGGCGGGGCGGACCACCGGCGTCGAGGACGCCGTGACCCGCTCGGCGGCCAGGAACCAGGCCGAGGCCGCCCTGCTGATGGCGGACGCGCGCCGGGCGCGGCTGACGGGTCCCGCACCGGCGACCGAGTGGGCGTGCACGGGACCGGACGGCGTCCCGGTGATGCACCCGCTGCTGCGGCTGCTGCTGGTCGAACGGCTGGCCGGGCGACCGGCCGACGCGTCGGACTCGTGGGAGGCGGTGTTCACCCGGCTCGCCGGGTTCGCGAAGCGGCGCGGCGACGAGGAGGGCGAGCTGCACCACCTGTTCGCCGCGGGGGACGTCGACGCCGTGCTGCGGCGGCTGGAGGAGCTGCTCACCACCGTCGGCGGCCGGCGCTGGCTGGAGGTCGTGGAGGTCGTCGCGTCCTGCCCCGCCCGACCGGGCCAGCCGCCGCCCGGGGCGTTCCGCTCGCCGGTCGAGGCCGTGCTGCTGTCGTGGCACGCCACCGGCGACGTCCACCTGATCGACGAGTGGGCCGACCACCACATCACGACCGCCACCCACCTGAGGCAGGTGGCGGGGCTGGCGCGCAGCGGGCAGGTCGAGTTCCTCGACGCCGCCGACCGGCACGAGGAACTGGGCCGCCGGCGACCGCGCCGACCCGGTCCGCCCCACCAGGACAGGGAGGAACAGCGGTGACCCGAGTGGACATCCCCGACGCGCGGCCCCGGTGGGACAGGCGGAAGGTCCTCGCGCTGTGCTCGGCGGTGGTCGTCCTGCTCGCGGTGGTCGTGGCGGTGGCGCGGGCGGTGCGCGAACCGGTCTGCGACGACCAGGAAGGGCTCGCGCTGGTCGAGGAGCAGTGCGTCGGGGTCGCCGACCCTGGCCGGGCGTTCGACTTCGGCCGGCCCGCGCTCCAGGGCGTCATGGAACGCATCCGGGTGCAGAACGAGGTCGCGGCGCGGGACCCGGAGCACGTCAGCATCGCGGTCCTGCTCACCCTGACCCCGCGCGGCGCGCACGCGATCGAGCCCGTGGAGCAGGTCGAGCACCAGTTGGAGGGCGCCGTGCGCGCCCAGGCCCTCTACAACGAGGACGACGTGCCGAAGGTGGTCCTGCTGCCCGCCAACGCGGGCGAGGGCTTCACGCACTGGCGGCCGGCGGTGGACGAGCTGCTCCGCAGGCGCGGGGCGCCCGACCGGCTCGTGGCGGTGACCGGGTTCGGGCAGAGCCTCGCCCCGGCGGTGGAGGCGCTCACGGTGCTGTCCCGGAACCAGGTGCCCCTGGTGGCCTCGACGATGACCTCCGACTCGCTGCGCGAGGTCGACGGGCTGCTCCGCCCGGCGCCCAACAACTCCCGGCAGGCCGCGGTGGCCGCGCAGAAGGCCCGGGAGGTCCTCGACGCCGACGCCGCGCGGGCCGCTCCCGGTGCCGGGCCGACACCCCGGGGGGTCGTGGTGATCACCGACCGGAACACCGACGACCAGTACTCCGTCGACCTCGCCGAGCAGTTCGGGACCCAGGCCGGGGCGCTGGGCGTCGAGGTCCTCAAGACCATGACGTACGACAGCAGGTTGAAGGACATCAGGGTCACGTTCCGGGCCGACCAGGCCAACATCTGCTACGCGAGCACCCGCGTCTTCTACTTCGCCGGGCGGGGCGTGCACCTCGGCGCGCTGGTCGAGGCGCTGGGCGACGAGCCGTGCGAGAAGGGCCGGGAACTCGTGATCCTGACCGGCGACGACAGCCCCAGCGACGAGCAGGCGGGCACCGAGAAGTTCCGCGCGGGCATGGCCGGCGGCATCAGGATCATCCAGACCGACCTGGCGGCCCCCGACCTGCTGGAGAGCTACTCGGTGCTGGCGGCCAGGGGTGAGGAGTGGCGGATGAGCAGGCAGGCCGTCGAGGACTTCACCGGTCCGGGGCTGCCGGACTACGCGGTGAGCGGCGCGGCGCTGCGCGACGACGGCGCGGTCCTGTCCTACGACGCCGTGCTCACCGCGCTCGCCCTCGTCACGAAGGCCGTGGACCCCGAGCAGCGGACACCGCTGGACCACCGCGAGGTGCTCAAGGTCATCCACACCCTGCACGACGCGAACGCCGTGCCGGGTGCCAGCGGGCGGCTGTCCTACACCGGCGACGGCGACGCCGAGGACAAGGTCGTGCCGCTGATCGAGCGGACGGCGTCGGGCACGGTGCTGGTGGACGTGCGCTGAGGCCGGCGCGGGCGACCCGGCTCGGACGGGGGACGTCCGAGCCGGGTCCGGTCACCTCCCGACGGGCGCGGTCACCTCCCGAGGGGCGCGGTCACTTCCCGAGGGGCGCGGTCACTTCTCGACGGGCACCCGCGCCGCCGCGTCGAGGCGGCTCTGCTGCGCCCACCGCACCACGAACGGCGTCACCAGGCCCAGGCCCAGCAGCAGCACGCCCAGCGCCACCCAGCCGGGCAGCCCCTGGTCCAGGCACAGCGCGGCCAGCAGGGCGGGCCCCGCCGCGTTCGCCGCGCCCGCGCCCAGGCCGAAGATCCCGGCGTACTGGCCCTGCGCGTGCGGCAGCGCCAACCCGAAGGCCAGCTCGAACGACGCCGCCGCGTGCCACAGCTCGCCCAGCGTGTAGACCACCACGCCGAGCAGGAGCACGAACGCGGCCGTCCACGTCGGCAGCGCGGCGGTGAGGCCGATGAGCGCCGACGCCACCAGCAGCGCGCCGCCCGCCCACCGCATCCGCTGCCCCGCCGAGCGCGGGTCGACCACGCCCCGGCTGAGGCGGACCTGGAACGCGACGATCAGCACGCCGTTGACGAGGATCACCGCGGTGATCGCCCAGCGCGGCACGGACGTGCTGTCCACGATCCACAGCGGCAGCGCGAAGCTGGGGATGGCCAGGTGCACGGACATCGCGCCGTTGACCAGCGTGATGGCCAGGTACGGCCGGTCGGTGAGCGCCACCCACCGCCGCTGGGTGGCCTCCACCGGCAGCGGCACGACGTGCGCGAGCCTGGTCAGGATCGCGCCGGACAGCAGGAACGTGGCCGCGCTGCCCAGGATCATGGCGACGTACACCGGCCCGGTGTCGAGCTGGATGCCGATGGTGGCGATCAGGATGCCCAGCATGACGCCGACGTTGGACACCGCGCGCTGGTAGGACAGGAACCACGTGGTGCGGTCGCCCGCCACCGCCCGGATCAGCGGTGCCCGGCTCGCCGAGCCGGCCGCGCCGACGAGCGCGGTCAGCAGCGACACCAGGGCCAGCGCCCAGAACGACCGCACGAACACGAACCCGGCGGTGGCCGCCGCGCCGCACAGCATCGTGGCGATGTGCACCTCGCGGGGCCCGCGGCGGTCGGCCGCGTGCCCGACCAGCGGTCCGGCGGCCAGCCCGACCGCCGCGCCGGCGGTGAGGCCGAACCCGACCTCGACCGGCGACATGCCGATGATCCGGGTCAGGTACAGGGTGCTGCTGCCCAGCAGCATCCCGCCGCCGGCGGTGACCGCGAAGACCGATCCCAGCAGGGCCCGCTGCGGCCCCGGTGGGGGCAGCACGCGCAGGACCGCCCGCCGGGCGCGGCCGAGCGGTCCCCCGCCCGGCCGCTCCCCGGTACCGGGTACCGGGTCGACGTCCTCCCGGTCGCTCATTCGCCGTCGTAGAGCCAGTCGCGGTACTCGCGCTCCGGCGCGCGCCTGCGCTCCAGCGCCCAGCGCTCACCGCTGGTGAGCCACGGCTCGGCCACCACGAGGCGCTCGGCGAACCACGCGCGCAGCTCCTTGACGCGCGCCTGGAACCGGTCGACGTCCTCCGTGACGAGCAGCAGCGCGCCGAGCATGTCGGCCGACGCGGAGAACTTGTCGGCCAGGGTGTGGCCCGGCGGCACGTACATCTGCGCGAACGCCACGTCGGGCTGGGCGATCAGCTCGTCGGCGGTCGGGTAGCCGATGACCGTTCCGGGCGGGCCGAACAGGCCGGCGCAGCCGACGACGTTCGGGTTGACCTTGACCTCGATCTCGGGCTGGCGGCCGATGGCGCACAGCAGGGCGGCCTCGCCGAGGTCGACGTTGAACTTCGCGAGCACCTGCTCCTGCGTCAGCGCGCCGCCGCGGCGGGCGGCGCACTCGCTGAACACGATCCGCCCGGTGCCCTCCTCCCGGAACATCTCCATGTGGAACACGCCGTCCCGCAGGCCCAGCACCTTGATCGCCTCGCGCACGACCGGGTCGGCGGCCTCGTACGCCTCCGGCTCCTGCACGGGGTCGAGCCGCCGCAGCGAGATCGGCTCCTGGCCGGTGATGGCGTCGAGGCAGGGCTGGGTGTAGGCGCCCAGGCCGAAGAACAGCACCTCGCCGTCGAAGGCCACGCCCTCGGCCATCCACTCGTCGCCCTCGACGAACTCCTCCAGCAGGAACGTCCGGCTGGTCTCCTTGGCCAGGCGGGCGGCCCGGCTCGCCGCCTCCAGGTCCTCGCGACCGCGCACCACGCTGGTGGACGTGGTCCCGCCGCCGGCGATGGGCTTGAGCACGGCGCGCTCGAACTCCAGCGGCACGTCGGCGACGTTGAACAGGTCCTCGACGACCTGGGTGCGGGTGACGGGCACGCCTGCCGCCCGCAACGCCGCCTTCTGCAGCGACTTGTCGCGGAAGAGCAGCGCGGTGCCCGGGTCGATCGTCCGGGTGCCCAGGGCGCGCCCGAGCACGGCCGCGGTCACCACGGCGTACTCCCAGGTGGTCTGCACGGCGAGGAACTCCCGGTCGCCCAGGCCCGCCCGGTGCAGGGCCGCCAGGCAGTCCTCCACGTTGGTCACGTCGTCGACGCGGATCAGCGTGCCGCCCGGCGGCAGCTGGACGCGGCCGGAGTCGTACGCCGACGAATTGCACAGCAGCACCGGCTCGATGTCGTGGCGCTGGCACGCCCGCAACACGTAAGGATCGGCACCGATCAACAGAACAGATGGCCTGCTCAAAGTCCCCTCCAGCATCCCCAGTTTCTCCGCTTCCGCGCGGAGCGACGCAACCGTAGCCCATTGCCCGCCGATTGACAGGATTTTTTCACATAACGAACTCGAATGGCCCCCATTGTCCGGACAAATGCGCAGGCTGACGCCGCGCCGAGCAGGCCGGCACCTCGCAGTATTCCACGTCTTCGCAGGTCAGCAAGGGGTTGACAGGGGGGCGTGCAGTCGCTCCGGGAAAGATTTCGCCGCGAATCGACCATTTTGGCAAGATTTTCCCCCGACCGCCCGGAGCGTCGTCGGCGATTTGGAATGCATTTCCAGCCTTTTCGGGGTCCCGATGCGCGATCACCGGCGCGTGCACGTGCAGATTCACGGGCAACCGCCGGAGAGCGCGGCGCGGCACCCAGGAAAACGACCGGCGGCGCGCCGGGCGCGGTTCAGGCGGGCAGTTCCGCGAACCCGGGCCCGCGGCTGTCGAGCGGCGCCGACCCGAGCGCGGTCAGCGCGTGCAGCGCCGTGCCGCCGCGGCGGGTGGTGACGACCAGGCCGGCCACCACCCGCAGCCGCCCCGGGTCCCCACCGTGAAGCGAACGCGCAACACCACGACCCCCGCACCACGTCGCGACCGCGGTGCGGCACACCCCCGGCGCACCCGGACCCCACCGCCGTCCACCCGGCACCACGTCCGGCGGCACGTCCCCCGTTACCGCTCCGCGGCCGGCGCCCCCGCCCCGGCGCCGGACGACGACCGGAAAGGGCTGCTCCGTCCGGCGGCGCACACCCGGGAGGACGACACCCGTCGCACCATCGGCCCACGTCACCCCGCACTCGCTACTCGATGTGGGGAATTCAGCTCCGATCAATACTCCGTTGTGCCACGATTGACCCGTTCGCGGCACGAGGGGGCCGTCGGACTGACTCAGCGAAGTCGGTTGAGTCGTTGCTCGATGGACTGGACAAGATCATTCAGGGGAGGAAGATCTCTTTGTCTACGACCACGGAGACCGAGTTCTTGGGGGAGGACGTCCCACAGGGCGTCACCACGCTGACGGACGTGCCGGAACAGCACGGCGAGCAGCAGGAACAGCAGAGCGGCACCGAGCAGTCGGAGGAGGGCGCGTCCACCGCCGAGTGCATCGGCGGCGGGTGCGTGGAAAAGGTCCCGGCCACCCAGCCCTGACCGTGAAAGGTGACAGCGCCCGCCGACCGGACCCCTGGTCGGCGGGCGTTGTCCCGTTCGGTCCTGTGATCTCATGGACGAGTGCCTGTGACCGCATTCCCGGCCGAGATCGCAGTGATCGACAAAGCGCGCGGACTGCACCGCGACGGAGTCGACGCGTCGTGCTCCGGGAGGCACCGGGAAGCGGTGAGACTGCTCCGCCGGGGGCAGAGCCTGACCGAGACGATCGACCCCGTCGACCCGGCCACCCGGTCCGAGTGGCTGGTGACCCGCATCCGGCTGTCGTCCACGCTGGCGACGCTCGCCGCGGAGAAGGCGGGACCCGCCGCGGGGCTCGACGGGCTGGCCGAGGTGCGCCGACTGGTCGACGAGGTGGTGGACCCCGAGGTCAAGGCGGAGCTGGACGGCACGATCGCGCACAACCGCGGCCTGCTGCTGCTCAACGCGGGGCTGATCGAGACCGCCGTCGCCGTGTTCGACTCGGTGATCGAGCACAAGGAACGCCGGCTCGCGGAGGGCACGCCCGAACCGCCGCTGGTCGAGTCGATCGTGAAGACGCTGTGGAGCAGGGGCACGGCGCACACCAGGCTCGGCGCGATCGGCGCGGCCCGGCACGACCTGACCAGGGCCGTCGCCCTGGCGACCGAGCACGGCCTGTCGGCCAGGGCGACCGACGCGAGCCACGCGCTGGGCGTGCTGGAGCTGCGCGTGGGCGACGTCCCGGCGGCCCTGCGCCGCTACGAGGACAGCGAGCGCTCCGCCCGGGGCCAGGGTCCCGACCTGCCGGTGCTGCTCGGCGTGGACCGGGCGCAGGCGCTGATGGCCGCCGGTCTCGCCGACGAGGCGGGCACCCAGCTCGACGGCGTGCTGGAGGTGCTGCGCGCCGAGCACGGCACCACCCGGTACCTGGCCAACGCGGAGCTGTACCGGGCGGCGGCGGCGTACCTGACCGGCGACCTGGACCTGGCCCGCCGGATGGCGAGCGCGGCCCGGCAGCGGATGCGCCGGTGGGGCTGCGAGAACTGCGTGGCCAACGCGACCCTGCTGGGCCTGCGGGTGGACACCGCGGTGGCCCTGCGCGCCGGCCGGGCGCCCCGGCCGCTCGTCAAGCGGACGCTGGCCTTCGCCGACGGGCTGCCCGTGCCCCGGCTGGCCGAGCAGGCGGCCGTGGCCCGGCTGCTGGCCGTGCGGCTGGAGGTCCGGCGCGGTGACCTCGACGCGGCGCGGCGCGTCCTCGACCGGGTGCCCCGGCCGGGCAGGCTCACCCCGGTCGAGCACCGGATGCTGCGCCGGCTGTGCCGCGCCGAGCTGGCCGTGGCCCTCGGCGACCGGTCGGGCGCGCTCGCCGAGATCAGGGCGGGGCTGACCGACCTCGGGCACGTGCGGGACCGGATGAGCGGCCTGGAGCTGCTGTCCGGGACGGCGCTGCACGGTCAGGACCTGGCCGAACTGGCCGTCACCCTGGTCCTGGAGGGCGGCGACGCCCGCCGGCTGTTCTCGTGGCTGGAGCGGACCCGGGCGCAGACGTACCGCTACGAACAGCTGACCCGCGTGGACGACCCCGAGCTGGCCGAGCGGATCGCCGAGGTCCGCAGCCTCGCGCAGTCGATCCACCAGGCCGAGCACGAGGGCCACCCGACGTCCGCGCTGCGCGGCCGGTACGCCGAGCGCCTCCGCGAGGCCAACCGGCTGGGCTGGCACGCCGGCAAGTGGGGCAGGCCGCGCCCGGTCGTCGGGTCGGAGGAGGTGCTGGCGCGGCTGGGCGACCGGGCGCTGGTCAGCTACGCGTCGTCCGGTGACGTCCTGGTCGCGGTCGTCGTGGTGGGCTCCGCCGTCCGGCTGGTCCGGCTCGGGTCGGCCGGCGCGGCGTCGGAGAGCGCCCGGATGCTCAACGCCGACCTCAACGCCCTGGCCCCCGACCGCCTGCCGGACCCGCTGGTGCGGGTGCTCGCGGCGTCGGCGCACAGGCAGGCGGACCGGCTCGACGCGCAGCTCGTCCGGCCGCTGGCGGAGCTGGTCGGAAACCGGGAGCTGGTGGTCGTGCCGACCGGCGCGCTCTACGCGGTCCCGTGGGGCGTGCTGCCGTCGCTGCGCGGGCGACCCGCGGTCGTGGCGCCCTCGGCGACCGCGTGGCTGGCCGCCGACCGCGCCGGGACCGGGGCGGACGGCCGGACCGTGCTGGTCCGCGGCCCCGAACTGCCCGCCGCGGTCGGCGAGATCGACCGGCTGGGCGCGCACCACCGCACCGCGTCGCTGCTGCACGGCGAACCGGCGACGGCGTCGGCGGTGCTGGCCGCGCTGGACGGCGCGGAGATCGCGCACCTGGCCGCGCACGGCGTCCACGAGCCGGAGAACGCCCTGTTCTCCCGCCTCCAGCTCAGCGACGGGCCGCTCTACGCGTACGAGCTGGCCGGCCTGGACCGCCCGCCGCGCCAGGTGGTGCTGGCCGCATGCGAACTGGCCCTCAACCGCATCCGCCAGGGTGACGAGCCGCTGGGGTTCGCCAGCGCGCTGCTGGCCGGCGGTTCGCGCACGGTGATCGCACCGCTGAGCCGGGTGGGCGACCAGGCGTGCGCCGCCGCGATGGACGACTACCACCGCAGCCTGGCCGCCGGCGCGCGACCGGCCGTGGCGCTGGCCGACGCGATCGCCGTGGACCCGCTGCGGCGGCCGTTCGTCTGCCTGGGCACCGGCTGACCGGGGCCGCGGGCCGTCACGGGTGGGAGAACACGGCCACCAGGTCGTCCAGGCGGGTGACGACCAGCACGCCGACGGCGGCCACGAGCAGCGCGACGAGCACGCCGCCGAGGTCGGCGGGCGGCGGCGTCGAGGCGACCGGGACGAGCAGCCCGGCGCAGGCCAGCACGAGGTTGCGCACCACGTGCGCCCGGCCGGGCGGCGTGGCCGAGGCGCCGAAGCACCGGCACGGCACCCGGCGACCACCGCGCACCGCCCGTGCGATCCCCACCCCGAACACCACCAGCAGCGCCGCCGCCGCCGCGAACCCGGCGGGCACCGTCGAGGGCACGGCCAGCAGCACCAGGACGGCGCCCTCCCCCGCCACCACGGCGGCGGCCACCACCCCGGAGGCGCGCCGGGAGGTCCCCAGCAGCCCGGCGACCGACCCCGAGAACGCCCCGGGGCCGCGCACCTTGCCGACCAGGGCGACCAGGAACACGCCGAAGAGCAGCGCCCGGCAGACGAGCACGAGGTGGGCCGCGGTCATCCCGTCCACCCCCGTCCCCCTCCGCCGCCGGTCCCCGGGACGGTAGCGGCACCGCCCGTCCCGGTGCGACTCACCGACCGAAGCTGCCGACCAGCACCTCGGGCGCGGCCCGCTCGGCGTGCAGCCGCCAGTAGTGGTCGGCGAAGACCTCGGGGGCCAGAACCTCCGGCTCGTACCCCGGGGGGCTCGCGGTGATCGCGCGGTGCGGGACGCTGCCCTCGATCAGCGCGCCGATGTTCACCGCGCCGACGTAGACGCCCTTCCCGGCGAGGGTGGCGTTGAGGTTGTGGACGTAGTTGCGCAGTGCGGCCTGGGCCATGCCGATGTTGCCCAGGAACGGGGTCGGGTGGAGGCCGGACTGACCGGCGGTGAACAGGACCGCGCCGTCGCCGCGCGCCTCCATGGCCGGCAGCACGGCGCGCACCAGGGCGACGGCGGGGACCACGAAGCGGTCCAGGACGAGGCGGAGGTTCTCCGGGGTGACGTCGAGCGCGGGCGCGATGCCCTCACCGAGATTCCCACCGCCCGGGTTGAAGGACACGACGTCGATCCGGCCGAAGCGCTCGGTGACGGCGGCGGCGGTGACGGCGATCTGGTCGTTGTCCTGGACGTCGGCGGTGAACCCGGCCGCCTCGACGCCGTCGGCCGCGAGTTCGGCGACGAGGCGGTCCAGGTTCGCCCTGGTCCGGGCGACGAGGGCGATCCGGAAGCCCTCGCGCCCGAAGCGGCGGGCGATGGCCAGGCCGAGGACGGGACCTGCTCCGAAGATGGCGAGGGTCTTGGCCATGTGCGCCGTCAGCTCCTTCGTGGTGCCAGAAGTTGAGGTCATCCTCAACTTCATTCGAGCATACACAAATCGAGGGGCACCTCAACTTCATTAGGATGGCCGCGTGACCACGCGACCCAAGCCGCTGCGCAAGGACGCCCGACGCAACCGGGAGCTGCTGGTCGGGGCGGCCCGCGAGCTGTTCGCCCGGCACGGGCTCGACGTGCCGCTGGAGGAGGTCGCCCGCACCGCCGGGGTGAGCATCGGCACGCTCTACAACCACTTCCCGCAGCGCGCCGACCTGGTCGACGAGGTGTTCGCCGACCGGGCGGAGACGGTCGTGCGGATCGCGGAGCACGCGCTGTCGCTCGCCGACCCGTGGGACGGCCTGGTGCACTTCCTGGAGCGCGTCTGCGAGCAGCAGGCGGCCGACCGCGGCTACAACGACCTGGTGTCGCGCCGGGTGCCGCAGGCCACGCCGACCGAGGAGTACCGGCGCGGGTACGAGTTGATGGTGAGGATCGTTGAACGAGCCCAGGAGAGCGGGGCGCTCCGGGCGGACGTCACCCTGGAGGACCTGGCGTTCGTGACCTGGGGGACGGCGCGCACGGTCGAGGCGGCGGGCGCGATCCGGTCCTCGCTGTGGCGCCGCCACCTGGCGATCCTGCTCGACGGGATGCGCGCCGACGCCGCCCACCCGCTGCCCGAACCGCCACTGCGGCCCGAGGAGCTGGCGCGGGCGATGAACCCGGACTGCTGACGGGTGCTCACCGCACCGGGCGCGCTCACCGGGCACCAGCCGGCGACGCGGGTCAGGGACCGAACGGCGACGCGGGTCAGGGACCGGACGGTGACGCGGGTCAGGGGCCGAACGGCGACGCGGGTCAGGGACCGGACGGCGACGCGGGTCGGGGGCCGAACGGCGACCCGGCGTTGACCGAGGCCACGTCGAAACCGCAGGCCACCGCGTAGCCGTCGACCAGCTCCCGCAGCTCGCGGCGGGAGAACGGCGGGTCCTGCTCGTCGAAGCCGTCCGGCGCGGCCCGGTGCGCCAGGTTCACCACGGCCTCCGGGCCGTACTCCCGGTTGGCGCGCTGGATGCGGGTCGTCACCGGGCGGCGGAGGCGTTCGTAGGCGGCGAGCCCGGCCGCCGGGTCGTCGGCGGTCAGGTGGTGGGCCAGGGCGCGGGCGTCGACGATCGACTGCGCGGCGCCGTTGGAACCCATGGGCACCATGGCGTGCGCCGCGTCGCCCACGAGCGTCGCGGTGGACACCGACCAGCCCTCGACCGGGTCGATGTCGGCCATCGGGTACTCCAGGACCACGTCGCTGCCGTTGATCAGGTCCGCCACGTCCACGTCGGCGAAGCACCACCCGGCGAACTGGTCGACGAACACCGACGCGGGCACCGGCCGGTTCCAGTCGACGACCCCGTCGCCGTGCGGGGACGGGGCGACCACCGCCCAGTTGACCACCGCGGTGCCGCCGGGCGCGGCCGTCGTCAGCGGGTACACGACGGCCTTGCGCTCCTCGTCGCCGCCGACGAGCATGGTGCGCCCGCCGGAGAACGGCGCGCGGTTCGCGGTGCCCCGGTAGATGGTCATGCCCAGCCGCCGCCGGGGGCCGGGGTGCTCCGGGTGCAGGATCTCCCGCACGGCGGACCGGATGCCGTCCGCGCCGACGAGGACGTCGGCCTCCAGCACCTCCCGCTCACCCGAGGGGCGCACGGCCACCACGCGCCACCGCCCGTCGCCGCGCTGGTCGAGGTCCGCCAGCCGCAGCCCGGTCGTGACGGCGCCGGGACCGAGCCGCGCCCGCACCGCGCCGAGCAGCACCGCCTGCAACGGCCCCCGGTGCAGGGACAGCTGCGGCCACCGGTACCCCGCCTCGACGCCGCGCGGCTCGCGCAGGACCAGACCGCCGCCCCGGTGGTGGTAGCGCAGCTCGGCGGTGGAGACGGAGACCCGCAGCAGCTCCTCCAGCAGGCCGAGCGCGGCCAGCTCCCGCACCGCGTTGGGCAGCACGTTGAGCCCGGCCCCGACCGGCCGCAGCTCCGCCGCCGCGTCGATCACGCGGACGTCGCGCCACCCGGCCCCGTGCAGGCTCAGCGCCGTGGTCAGCCCCGCTATCCCCGCACCCACGACCAGCACCCCGGGCACCGGCGACCTCCTCGCCTCGACACCTCCCGTCCTACCACTTCCGACGGACGGACGGAGACGGGACGGGAACAGGTGGTCGGGGGCGCGGCAGCGGTGGGCCCGCCCCCTGGGAGAGCGGGGGCGGGCCACCTCGGGGTACCGGTCCCCGACGCGGTTCAGCCCGCGTCGAGCGCGATGGCGACGTCGCTGATCCCCAGCGGGAACCGGCCCAGGCTCGTGGTGGCCCCGGTGAACGGGTTGACGCCGTAGAACGTCGACGAACCGCCCGCCGGGGTGAGGGTGGCGAAGAACGACACCGAGGTCGTCCTGCCGCCGGTCAGGTCGCTGTAGATGTCCAGGCCGGCGTTGGCCTGGGCGTCGAAGCCAAGTGAGCCGACCGCGGCCAGGGTGCCGTTGTTGGCCGGGGACTGGATGACGAGCTGGTCGGTGGCGGTGTTGATGTCGAACAGCGTGGTCGCGGTGCTCGCGTCCAGGTCGTTGTTGGTGTACGCGGCGGCCGAGACGCCCCGGGCCGGGCCGAGCGCGGGCGGCGTGGTGAGGACGGCGTCCTCGTCGGTGGCGTGGGTGGCGAGGTTGTGCCGCAGGTTCTGGCCGGTGTTGGCGACCACCCGCAGCCGGTCGGCGGCGGGGTTGAAGTCGACGCCGAAGTTGGTGCCGTACAACGCGACGCCCAGCTGCGAGACCTTCGTGACGACCACGTCGTCCGTCTGGGGCGGGGTGGTGATCGTGTAGATGCCGCCCTGGTCGCCCACGCCGTACATCAGGCCGTTCTGGACGCGGAAGTCGATGCCGATCAACGAGGTGTCGCCGCTGAGCCCCGTGATCTCCCTGACCCAGTCGAGCACGGTGGGCCGGTCCGTGGTGAACATGGTCATCACCTTGCCGTCCGTGCTGATCCCGAACGCCCGCAAGGCCAAGGGCTGTGCCCAGCCCGAGCCCGCCGTCCCCACCAGCGCCGCCGCGGTGGTGGCCACGACCGCCGCCGCGGCGATCCCTCTCGTGAACCGCGTTGTCATCAGTTCTCCCCCTCAGGAAGCGTCCTGCGCGGAATTCCCGGGCCGAAGCTAGGGGCGGTGACTGGACATCGGTTGGACATCGACTGGACCTCGGGCGCGGGCGCTTGCCGTCGTCGGAGCGGCGGCGGAAGAGTGGCCCCACGCGACGAGGGGGACGAAGGGGGACGACACGATGAGGACCGGGGTTCTGCTCGGGGTGCTCGTGATCTGCGGAACGGTGTCCGGCCCGGCGGCCGGTGCGGCGGTGTTCGGCGGGGCGGGGTTCGGTGCGGCGGTGGCCGATGCGGCGGTGGCCGGTGCGGTAACCGGTGGGGCGGTGGCCGGTGGGGCGGTGGCCGGTGCGGTAACCGTTGCGGCAGTGGGCGGTGCGGCACCGTCGACCGCCGCCCCCGCCGGGACCCCGGCGTGCGAGGGGGCGCTCGCGACCGCCGACCCGGTGGTCGTCCTGGACTACGAGGACCTGTGGACCTACCGCTACTCCCTCTCCTGGTGCGTGGTGGACGGGGGGATCACCTGGGTCGTCCCGCGGGTGACCCCGCTGGGGGTCGACCCCCGCTGCACGTGGGTGGGCAGCATGGAGGAGAAGGTGGCGCCGAGGCCGGGCACGAGCAGCTGGACCGCGTTCAACATGAGCGAGTTCTCGTGCCGCGTCGACGACCTGGGCACGGTCATGGGCGTGAACCCGTGGGCGGACGTCGTGGTCCACGCGGACCGCGCGCCGGAGGTGGTGGGCGAGGGCGTCACGGTCCAGCGGTAGCCCGGCGCGACGCCCGCCGCAGCACGGCCAGGGCCTGCGCCTCGCCGAGGCGGTGACCGGTCTCGCGGTGCACGGCGAGCGCCTGGCGGGCGTGCTCGGCGGCGTCCCCGGGGTGGTCCTGGAGCAGGCGGATGTCGGCCAGCACGCCCATGGCCTGCCCCACCAGCGCCCGGTAGCCGGCGTGCCGGGCCAGGGCGAGGGCGTGCCGGGCGTCGCCGATGCCCGCGGTGGCCGTCGCCAGGCCGATGAGGGCGTCCACCTCGGGGTAGCGGTCGCCGGTCTCGCGGATCAGGTCGAGCGCCTGGCGGTACCGGCGGACCGCGTCCGGCCGGTGGCCCAGTCGCCGGTGGACGGTGGCCAGCGCGGTGAGCGCCTCCGCCTCGGTCCGGGGGTCGCCCGCCTCCCGGGCCAGGGCCAGGCCGGCGCGCGCGTGCTCCAGCGCCTCGGCCGGGAGGTCGAGGTCGCAGCACGTCACGGCCAGCCGGCCGTGCGCCTCGGCCTCGCTGCCGCGGTCGCCCGCCTCGTGGTGCAGGTCGAGCGCCGAGGACAGCAGCTCGGCGGCCTCGGTGGGCAGCCCGCGGACGCGCTGCACCTGGCCCAGGTTGGCGAGGTTGATCGCCTCGCCGTGGCGGGACCCGATCCGCCGGTACCGGCTCAACGCCCGCGCGTAGTGCTCGGCGGCCCGCGCCAGCCGGCCCATCTCCCAGTGGACGAGGCCCAGGTTGCCCAGGGCGGCGGCCTCGCCCGCGGGTTGGCCGATGCCGCGGCTCAGCGCCAGCGCGCGGTCGAACCGGGCCGCGGCGGCGGTGAGCCGCCCGGCCTGCCAGTACACGCAGCCGAGGTTGCCGAGCACGGCGGCCTCGCCCTCGACCCACCCGGCCCGCCTGGACAGCAGCAGCCCGTGCGCGTGGTGCCGCACGGCCTGCCGGTAGCGGCCCTGCCGGAAGTGCAGGTCGGCGAGGCTGAGCCGGGCGGCGGCGGGTGCCCTCGGCTCGTCCGCGCCCTCGGCGGCGGCCAGTCCCGCCTCCGCCACCGCCAGCCACTCGACCCGGCGCGTGCTCATCCAGAAGTAGCCCCGCAGGGAGTCCGCGAGCAGCCACGCCACGCGGCGCGGTCCGGCCCGCGCCGCGTGCCGGACCACCGCGACGAGGTTGCCCAGCTCGGCGTCCAGCCAGTACGCCGCACCGACCCCGTCGGTGAGGCCCGAGGGCGTGCGGGCCCCGGTCGGGGGCACCGGCAGGCGCAGCAGGTGCGACGACAGCAGGCCGGCCGCGACGTCCACGGCGTTGAGGTGCCAGTCGTGCAGCCGCCGCAGCGCCGCGGCGCGCTCCTCCGCCGGTTCCCACCGCTCCGCCTGCTCGGCCGCGTAGCGGCGCAGCAGGTCGTGGAAGCGGTGGCGGCCGGGCGCGTGGTGCTCGACCAGGTGCGCGCCCGCCAACCGGTCCAGCAGCCGCGCCGCCCGCTCCGGCGTCACGTCGGCCAGCGCCGCCACCGCCTCGGTGCCGACGTCCGCGCCGGGCACCAGGCTCAGCAGCCGGAACAGCCGGCGCGCCGCGGGCGGCAGCGCCGCGCAGGACAGGTCGAAGGCGGTCCGCACCGCGGCCTGCTCGTCGCCCCGCATCGCCAGCGCGGCCAGCAGGTTGCCCGCCCGCAGCTCGGCGACGTGGTCCGCGATGCCCGCGCCGGGGTGCTCGGCGAGGTCGGCCGCCGCGATCCGCAGCGCCAGCGGCAGGTGCACGCACAGCTCGACCAGCTCGACCGCCGCCCCGGGTTCGGCGCGCACCCGCCGCTCCCCCAGCACGCGGGTCAGCAGCTCCAGCGCGTCGGCGCGGCCGAGCACGCCCAGGGTGAGCGGGCGGGCGCCGTGCACCGCGACCAGACCGCCCAGCCGGTCGCGACCGGTCACCACCACCAGGCACCCCGGGGCGGCGGACAGCAGCGGCCTCACCTGGTCGGGGTCGGCGGCGTTGTCCAGCAGCACCAACACCTTCCGGTCCGTCAGCAGGGAGCGGTACAGGTCCGACGCGCCCCCCACGTCGACGGGCACGCGCTCGGCGGGCACCCCCAGCGCGACCAGGAACCGGGCGAGGACCTCGATCGGCGTGGCCGGCGGGCCGTGGGCGTGCCCGCGCAGGTTCGCGTAGAGCTGCCCGTCCGGGAACCGGTCGCGCACCCGGTGCGCCCAGTGCACGGCCAGCGCGGTCTTGCCCACGCCCGCGGTGCCCGAGATCGCGACGACCCGCACCGCGCCGCCCGGTCCCCCGCCGTCCGCTTCCCCGCCCTGCTCCCCACCCTGTTCCCTGCCGGCCGCTCCCCCGCCGTTTGCTTCACCATCGGCCGCTCCACCACCGGCCGCTCCACCGCCGGCCGGCAGCAGGGCGTCCAGTTCGGACAGTGCCGCGGCCCGGCCGGTGAACCCGCCCGGGTCGGCCGGGAGCTGCCCCGGCGCACGCGGCGCACGCGGCGCGGGGCCGCCCACCGCGGGACCGGCCCGCGCCGGACCCGACCCGGTGACCGGGTCGTCGCGCAGCAGCGCCGCGTGCGCCGCGACCAGCTCCGGCCCGGGGTCCACGCCCAGCTCCTCGACCAGCCGGTCGCGCACCTCGTGGTAGACCTGGAAGGCCCTGGCCCGCTGCCCGACCGCGTGGTAGGCGCGGATCAGCCGGGCCTGGGCCGGTTCGTCCAACGGCTGCTCGGCGACGTCCGCGGCGACCTCGGGCAGCACCTCCGCCGCCGCGCCGACCTGGATCATCGCGTCGCCGTACCGGGCGAGCAGCTCCCGCCGCTCCGCGACCAGCGCCAGCACGCCCGGGTGCTTGGCCAGCACCGGGACGTTGGCGAGCGGGCGACCCCGCCACCACCGCAACGCCTCGCCCAGCAGCGACGCCACCCGCGCCGTGTCGCCGTCGCGGTGCGCGTCCTGCGCCTCGGCGACCAGGCGGCGGACGTGCAGCAGGTCCACGTCCACGACGTGGACCCGCACGGCGTAGCCACCGCCGACGTGCGGCAGCACCCCGCTGCCCGCGCGCGGCGGCCGGTCGGGCTCCAGGAGCCGGCGCAGGTGCTTGACGTGCGTCTGGAGCACGTTCAGCGCGCTGCGCGGCGGCCGGTCGCCCCACAGCGCGTCCACCAGCTCGCGGGTGGTCACCGCCTCGCCGCCGGCGAGCACGAGCAGCCCCAGCACCGCCCGCCGGCCCGGCGGTCCGAGGTCCAGCTCGTCGCGGTCGTGCCACGCCCGCAGCGAACCGAGCACCTGGATGCGCACGGACTTCAGCGCCACGGCGGGCTCCACGGTCGACGTATAGGCGGCGAACCTAGTCCACGGGCCGGTGGGGCACAAGAACGTTGCGCGCGAAGGAAATTACCGCACGCGGGGGGTTGGTCCGCTCAGCCCAGCGCCCGCTCGGCGTGCGCCCAGGCCGTCCAGCAGCCCCTGGATGCGGGCGGTGTCGTCGGGGCGGTCCTGGGCCTCGTAGGACTCCAGCGCCTCCTGCCACGCCGCGCGGGCCTCGTCCACCTGCCCCAGGGCGGCGTGCGGGTGGCCGAGGTGTTCGAGGGTGTCGGCGACCTGGTAGGTGTTGCCGATCTCGCGGAACAGCACCAGCGCCCGCCGGTAGTGCTCCACGGCCGGCGCGTGGTCCCCGGTGTGGTGGTCGATGTAGCCGAGGCTGTCGAGGGTGTCCGCCTCGCCCTCCGGGTTGCCGTGCCGCCGGTGCAGGTCCAGGGCGGCGCGGCAGTGCTCGCGGGCGCGGTCGTGCTGCCCCAGCTGCGCCGCGTACCAGCCGACCATGTTCAGCGCGTTCGCCTCCCACGCCGGGTTGCCGAGCGTGCGGTACAGGTCGAGCGCGCGGGTGGCGTGCTCCAGCGCCTTGCCGTCGTCGCCGCCGCGCGACCACGTCCAGGCCAGCACCTGGTGGACGTGCGCGTGGTTGACCGGGTCGTGCTCCTCGGCCAGGGCGAGCGCCACGTGCAGGTGGCGGACCGCGTCCTCGTGCTGCCGCAGGGCGGCGTGCGCGCGGCCGAGGTTGCGGTGCACCCGGATGCCGGCGGTCGGGTCGTCGAACCGCTCGGCGGCGGTCAGCCCGGCGTGCCACACGGCCAGCTGCTCGTCCAGGTGCCCGCGCCGGTTGTGGAACGTGGTCAGGTTCCACGCGAGCTGCCACACGACCCGGTGCAGGCCGTGGGACGCGGCGGCCTGCTGGGCGGCGAGCAGGCACGCGTGCTCGGTGTCCAGCCAGGCCAGCGCCTCGGCGGTGTCGGCCAGGGGCTGCGGTTCGCCGCCCGGTTCGGCCTCTTCCGGCTCGACCAGCTCGCGGTGCGGGTCCAGGAGGCGGTCCGCGGCGTGCGCGGTGCGCAGGTAGAAGTCGACGACCCGGCGCAGCGCGCGGCGGCGGACGGCCTCCGGCAGGCCGCGGGCGGTGTCGGCGGCGTAGGCGCGGATCAGGTCGTGCATCGCGTACCGGCCGCGGTCGTCGCGGGTGAGCAGCGACGCCTGCTCCAGCCCGCGCAGCGCCGCCGCCGCGCGGGCGGGCGGCAGGCCGGTGAGGGCCGCCGCGGCGGGCAGCGCGGTGTCCGGGCCCGGGGCGATGCCGAGCAGGCCGAACACCTCCCGCTCCTCCGGGGTCAGCGCCTGGTGGGACCAGGACAGCACGGTGGGCAGGCTGGCCGCGGGGTCGCTGTCGGCCAGCGCGTCCAGGCCCAGGTCGCGCAGCTCGGCGGCGAACGTGGCCAGCGGCATGCGGGGGTGCGCGCAGGCGCGGGCGGCGATGACGCCGAGGGCGAGCGGGAACCCCTTGCACAGGGCGATCAGCTCGTCCACGGCCCGCGCCTCGGCCTCGACCCGGGCCGCGCCCAGGCGGCGGGCCAGCAGGTCGCGCGACTCCTCGTTGGACAGCACGTCGAGGTTCAGGTGGCCGGCGCCGTGCGCGGTGGTCAGGCTGAGCAGCCTGCTGCGGCTGGTGACGAGCACGGTGCACGAGCGACCGCCGGGCAGCAGCGGCACGACCTGCGCCGCGCCGGCGGCGTTGTCCAGCACGATCAGCATCCGCCGGTCGGCGACCACGCCGCGCAGCAGCGCCGCCTGCGCGTCCGGGCCCGCCGGCATCCGGCCGGGCTCCACGCCCAGCGCGTCGAGGAACCCGCGCACCGCCACCGCGGGCGGCATGGGCTCGCTCTCCGGGCTGAACCCGCGCAGGTCCACGAACAGCTGGCCGTCGGGGAACCGGTGGACGTGCTGGTGCGCCCAGTGCAGCGCCAACCAGGTCTTGCCGATGCCGCCGGTGCCGCCGATCGCGGAGATCACCACGGTGCCGGCGTCGACGTCGTCCAGCGCGGCCGTGAGGGCGGCCAGCTCGTCGGCGCGGCCGATGAACGAGCGGGGCGGTGCGGGGAGCTGGCGCGGCACGACGGCCACCTGCCGCGGGGCGGGCGCGGCGGGCGCGGCGGGTCCCGCCGCCCCGACCGGTTCGGCCGCGAGCAGCCGCCGGTGCAGGTCGCGCAGCGCGGCGCCGGGGTCGGTGCCCAGCTCCCCGGCCAGCCGCGCGCGGACCCGCTCGTAGTGGGCGAGCGCCTCGGCCTGCCGACCGCCGAGGGCCAGGGCGAGCAGGTGCTGGGCGGCGACGCGCTCGTCCAGCGGGTGCTCGGCGGCGCGGGCGGCCAGCTCGGGCAGCAGGTCGGTGTGCCGCCCGAGGCGCAGCGCCAGGTCGGTGCGCTCCAGCTCGGCCGTCCACCGCTCGCCGTCGAGCATCTCCCGCGCCGCGACGACCCAGGGCGTGTCCAGCCCGCTGAACGCCTCGCCGTGCCACAGCCCGAGCGCCTCGTCGACGGCGGCCAGCCCCCGCGCGGGGTCGGGTGCCGAGCGGGCCCGGGAGAGCAGGGCGCGGAACCGGTGCAGGTCCACCCGCTCCGGGTCCACCTCCAGCACCCAGCCGCCGGAGCGGTGCACGATCGCCACGTCGCCCAGGTCGGCCAGGGCGGTGCGCAGGCGCGACACGTACGAGTGGAGGTTGCCCTTGCCGCGGTGCGGCACCCGGTCGCCCCACACGCGGTCGAGCAGCTGGTCCGCGGTCACCACGCGGTTGGCGTCGACCAGCAGCGCCGCCAGCACGCACTGCCGGCGGGCGTGGCCCACGTCCAGCCGCCGCCCCGCGGTCCACGCCTCGACCGGGCCCAGCACTCTCAGCTCTCCCACGACCGACCTCTCAGCGGTGATTACGCGCGTGCGCGTCAAGGCATATCAGGTCCCGGAGTTCCGGCGCGGGTCAGGCGGGCGGCAGGGCCCGCGATTCCTGCGAGAACACCGGACACCGGCCGAGTGTTCGAAAAATTTCGACTACTTTATCGCAATAGTTTCGACGGCCTCACTACGCCGATCGCACTATCCCCACACCACTCAAGAGTTAATCCCCAATCATCGAACACTACGTCTCAACTGGGCATACACGCAGCATCTCACTCTGGGAGCGATCCCGGACGCGCACCGGCAAACACCACGTAGAACACGATCCAGATCGGGTGCCGAGCCTTCTTGATCCGCAAAATACGGCTGGATCGACGCTTGCAAGACCTTGATGTTTCGGTCAATACTGCTAAAAGTTTCAGGGACTGGGCTGTCAATCCCCGACCAACCCACCTGGTGAACCAGCAGGTGCTCCCCCAGAAGGTGCCAATCATGAAGCTGACATCGAGGTCAGTGCTACGAGCCGCGCTCGTGTCGACCCTCGTCGCCGCCACGACCGGCGCGACGGTGCTCCTGGCCACGTCCGCCAGCGGCGCCGCCTCCACGCTCGCCGCGGCGGCGCAGCAGAGCGGCCGGTACTTCGGCACGGCCGTGGCGGCGAACAAGCTCTCGGACTCGACCTACGTGGGCATCCTGAACCGCGAGTTCGACATGGTCACGGCCGAGAACGAGATGAAGATGGACGCGACGGAACCCCAGCGCGGCCAGTTCAGCTACGCCAGCGGCGACCGGATCGTCAACCACGCCCGCAACCAGGGCATGCGCGTGCGCGGGCACGCCCTGGCGTGGCACTCGCAGCAGCCCGGCTGGATGCAGTCCATGGAGGGCTCCACGCTGCGCCAGGCGATGCTCAACCACGTCACCCAGGTCGCCACGTACTACCGCGGCAAGATCTACGCCTGGGACGTCGTCAACGAGGCGTTCGCGGACGGCAGCTCCGGCGGCCGGCGCGACTCCAACCTCCAGCGCACCGGCAACGACTGGATCGAGGCCGCGTTCCGCGCGGCGCGCGCCGCCGACCCGGGCGCGAAGCTCTGCTACAACGACTACAACACGGACGACTGGACCCACGCCAAGACCCAGGGCGTCTACCGCATGGTGCAGGACTTCAAGTCGCGCGGCGTGCCCATCGACTGCGTCGGCCTCCAGTCGCACTTCAACAGCCAGAGCCCGGTGCCGTCGAACTACCAGACCACGCTCCAGAACTTCGCCAACCTCGGCGTGGACGTGCAGATCACCGAGCTGGACATCGAGGGCTCCGGCAGCGCCCAGGCGGACAACTTCCGCCGGGTGACGCAGGCGTGCCTGGCCGTGGCCCGCTGCACCGGCATCACCGTCTGGGGCATCCGCGACACCGACTCGTGGCGCGCCTCCGGCACCCCGCTGCTGTTCGACGGCAGCGGCAACAAGAAGGCCGCGTACACGTCGACGCTCAACGCCCTCAACGCGGTCACCCCGACGGACACGACCACCACCACGACCACGACCACGACGACCACCACCACGACGACCACGACGACCACGACTCCCGACCCCGTGCCCGGCGGCTGCACCGCCTCGGTGTCGTTGAACTCGTGGAACGGCGGCTTCGTCGCCACGGTGAAGGTCACCGCGGGGTCCAGCGCCATCAGCGGCTGGACGGTGACGACCGCCCTGCCCTCCGGCGCCGCGGTCACCAACTCGTGGAACGCGCAGCGCAGCGGCACCTCCGGCAACGTCAACTGGACGAACGTCGCCTACAACGGCCGGGTCGCGGCCGGGCAGTCGACCGAGTTCGGCTTCCAGGGCACCGGCTCCGCCACCGGCCTGACGCCGACGTGCAGCGCCAGCTGATCCACCCCGCATGACCGAGGCCCGGCGCGGTCCCCCCGCGCCGGGCCTCCGCGTTCGACGCCGGGCGCGCCACCCCGACACGCCACCCCCGGCAGGCCACCACCGACACGCCACCCCCGGCACGCCACTCCCGACACGCCACCCCCGACGCACCGCACCGCACCGGGCGGCGGAGCGCGGGCGTGATCACTACGGTGTGGGGCAGGCGATCGACGAGGAGGCCGGAACCCATGCCCCGTGCGAAGTCCAACGGCATCGAGCTGGAGCACGACACCTTCGGTGACCCGTCCGACCCGACCCTCGTGCTGGTCATGGGCCTGCGGGCGCAGATGACCGCGTGGGACGAGCGGCTGTGCGGGCTGCTGGCCGCGGAGGGCTTCCACGTCGTCCGGTTCGACAACCGGGACTCGGGGCTGTCCACCCAGCTCGACCACCTGCCGGTGCCCGACTTCGCCGCCATCGCGGGCGGCGACCGGAGCACGGTGCCGTACCTGCTGTCCGACATGGCGGACGACCTCGTGGGCCTGCTCGACCACCTCGGCGTGGAGCGCGCGCACGTGGTGGGCGCGTCGATGGGCGGCATGATCGCCCAGCAGGCCGCGATCGGCCACCCGGAGCGGCTGCTCAGCCTCACCTCGATCATGTCGACCACGGGCAACCCGGCGGTCGGCCAGGCCACGCCGGAGGCGCGGGCGGTGCTGGTGCGCCCGCCCGCGACCAGCCGGGAGGAGGCGATCGAGAACGCGGTGGCGGGCTGGCGCGTCTTCGGCTCACCGGGCGCGGAGGGCGACGAGGAGGCCGTCCGCGCGAGGGCCGCCGCCGCGTTCGACCGCGCGTTCCGCCCGGCCGGCGGGGCGCGGCAGATGGCCGCCATCATCGCCTCGCCGGACCGGACCGCCGGTCTCCAGGGCGTCCGGCTGCCCACCCTGGTCGTGCACGGCATGGACGACGCGCTGGTGGGCCCCAGCGGCGGTCAGGCGACCGCCGCCGCCGTCCCCGACTCCGAGCTGCTGCTGGTCGACGGCATGGGCCACGACCTGCCCCCGGCGATCTGGCCGACGCTGGTCCGGGGTGTCCGGCGCAACGCCGACCGGGCCGCCGAGCGGGACCAGCCGGTCTAGCCGAGGTCGTGGACCGGCCGGCCGTCCCGATCGGGACGACCGGCCGGGGAACGCCCCGGTTACAGGGTGCGCTGGAGGTGGTCCGACAGCACGCGCACGAAGTGCGCCGGGTCCGGCAGGTCGCCGCCCTCGGCCAGCAGGGCCATGCCGTGCAGCAGCTCCACGGTGCCCTCCAGCCCGCTGTGGTCCTCGTTCCCGGCGAACGCCTGCTGCAGGCCGGTGACCAGCGGGTGCCCCGGGTTGATCTCCAGGATGCGCTTGACCGGCGGCAGCTCCTGCCCCATCGCCCGGTACATCTTCTCCAGGGTCGGGGTCAGGTCGTGGGCGTCGCCGACCACGCAGGCGGGCGACGTGGTCAGGCGCGAGGACAGCCGCACCTCCTTGACCCGCTCAGCCAGGGTGGTGGTCATCCAGGACAGCAGGTCGGCGAAGTCCTTGCGGCGCTCCTCGGCCTCCGCCTTCTCCTCCTCGGTCTCCAGGTCCACCTGGCCCTTGGCGATCGACTGGAACTGCTTGCCCTGGAAGCCGGGGACGGCGTCGACCCACATCTCGTCGATCGGGTCGGTCAGCACCAGCACCTCGAAGCCCTTGGCGCGCAGCGCCTCCAGGTGCGGCGAGTTCTCCACGGTGGCCCGCGAGTCGCCGGTCATGTAGTAGATGTGCTGCTGGTCGTCCTTCATCCGCTCCACGTACTGCGCGAGCGTGGTCTTCCCCTCGGCGTCGTGCGTGGAGTCGAACGAGCAGATCGCCAGGATCGAGTCGCGGTTCTCGGCGTCGGCGACCAGTCCCTCCTTGACCGCCGCGCCGAACTCGCGCCAGAACGTCGCGTACGACTCGGGCTTGTCCGCCATCATGGTCTTGACGGTGGACAGCACCTTCTTGACCAGGCGGCGGCGCATCAGCGCGATCTGCCGGTCCTGCTGGAGGATCTCCCGGGACACGTTGAGCGACAGGTCCTGGGCGTCCACGACGCCCTTGACGAACCGGAGGTACTCCGGCATCAGCTCTTCGCAGTCGTCCATGATGAACACGCGCTTGACGTAGAGCTGCACGCCGCGCTTGCGCTCGCGCATGAACAGGTCCATCGGGGCCTGGGACGGCAGGAACAGCAGCGCCTGGTACTCGAAGGTGCCCTCCGCCTGCATGCGGATGGTCTCCAGCGGCTTGTTCCAGTCGTGGCTGACGTGCCGGTAGAACTCGGCGTACTCGTCCTCGCTCACCTCGCTGGACGGCCGCGCCCACAGCGCCTTGCGCGAGTTGATCGTGGTCGGCTCGCCGCCCTCCTCCTCGGGCGCGAGCCTGACCGGCCAGGTGATGAAGTCGGCGTACCGCTTGACGATCTCGCGGACCTTCGCGGTCGCGGTGTAGTCCGCCAGGTTGTCCTCGGCGTCGGCGGGCTTGAGGTGCAGGGTCACCGCGGTGCCCTGCGGGACGTCGTCGACGTCCTCGATCGTGTAGGTGCTCTCGCCGCCGGACTCCCAGCGGACGCCCTTCTCCGAGCGCGGGTGCTTCGTCACCAGCGTCACCCGGTCGGCGACCATGAACGTGGAGTAGAAGCCCACGCCGAACTGGCCGATGAGGTCCTGCGGGGCGGCGGCCTCCTGCGACTCCCGCACCTTGCGCAGGAACTCGGCGGTGCCCGACTTCGCGATCGTGCCGATCAGGCCGATCACCTCGTCGCGGGTCATGCCGATGCCGTTGTCCCGGACGGTCAGCGTGCGCTGCTCGCGGTCGACCTCGATGTCGATGTGCAGGTCGGACGTGTCGACGACCAGGTCCTTGTCGCGGAACCCCTCCAAGCGCAGCTTGTCCAGCGCGTCGGAGGCGTTGGACACCAGTTCGCGCAGGAACGTGTCCTTGTTCGAGTAGATCGAGTGGATCATCAGCTGGAGCAGCTGACGCGCCTCTGACTGGAACTCGAGCGTTTCCACGTTCTCCCCTTCGTGTGCGGCATCCGTCGACCCCACATCGTATCGGGGCGGGGCGGGGTCACCCACCACCCGCGCACACCACCGCCCGGTGCCCGCGACCGCCCCGCCCCGCCCCGCCCGACGTGCCGACCACCCGGCCGACGTGCCGCCCCCGCCCGACGTGCCGACCACCCCGGCCGGCCGGCGGCGACGCGGGGACCGCTACCCGCAGTGCAGGCGCGCGTCGGCCCAGTCGGCGTGGTCGAAGTTCCGGCCGTCGCCGGCGTCGGTCGCCCGCAGGGTCAGCGTCCGCACGCCCGCCACGTCCACCGCGACGGCCCGCCCCGGCTCGCCGGAGCGCACGACACCGCTGTCGTGCAGCACCCGGCCGTCGCCGACCACCTGGAACACCACCGACCCCGGCGAGGTCGTCTCGTCGTCGAGCCCCAGCACCGCGCCGAACGACCGGCACGCGCCGCCGAGGTGCACGGTCACCTCGGACGGGGCGTGCGTGCCGAGCCCCTTGGCGTGCACGACGCCGCCGATGGTCAGCGGCCCGCCGTCGCCGGCCGGGTTCTCGCCGTTGGACCGGTCGCGCTCGACCGGCCCCCAGCCGTTGGCCTGGGTGAACGGCAGGTCGCTGACGTGCGGCGCGCCGGTCGGCGCGACGAACACCCGCACCGCCCGCTCGACGTGCACCACCGGGTGGCCGGGGACGCGGAACTCCGCCACCACCGGCACGTCGTGCGCGCCGACCGCCCCCGCCGCCGGGCGCACGGTCCACGTGCCGCCGATCGCCTCGCCCGCCCGCAGCGCGGCCCGCCGGACGGTCGGGCCGGTGACCTCCCAGCCGGCGGGCGCGGTCGCGGTGAGGGTGACGTCCGCGGTGTCGGCGGTGGCGGTGAAGCCGCCGGTCACCTCCACCGGCGTGCCCGGGAGGGCGTCGGCCTCGGCCGGGGTGGTGGTCAGGGTGCTGCCGGGCACCGGCACGACCGGTTCGTCGCACGTCGTGCGCCCCGGCCGGTGGGGGCAGGCCACCGCGGCGAACCCGCCGTGGCGCGGCACCGCCACCTCCAGCGCGTCCGAGGACCGGGCGACCCGGCTCTCCCGCAGCACGTCGCCGCGCACGGCGGCCGGGTCGTCGCGCAGCACCTCGACCAGCCACCGGCCGTCGCCCAGGAAGTCCAGCGACGCGCGCAGCGTGCGCGGGTCGCCCGTCGACACCGCGCCGACGAACCACCGCTCGCCCGACCGGCGCGCCACCACCGCGTGGTCCGCCGGGTCGCCGCCGAGCAGCCGGGTGTCGTCCCACACCGCCGGCACCTGGTCGAGGTGGCGCAGGGCGCGCGGGAACCGCTCGTACGCCTCGGGCTTGTCGGCGAAGTGCGTCCACCCCGACTCGTAGAGCACCGGCAGCGCGACCTCGTGCGCGACGGACGCCTCCCGCGTGCCGACCTCCAGCGACACCGGCGTGTAGTCCATCGAGCCGACCGCGTTGCGGGTGAAGAACTGCACCGGGTTGTTCGCGGCGGGCGGGGAGTTCTCCGCGCCGCGCACGGCCTCCATCGTCATCACGTGCGGCCAGGTGCGGGCCAGGCCGTGCGGGATGGTCGACCCGTGGAAGTTGACCATCAGCCGCAGCTCGGCGGTCTTCGCCAGGACCTCGTCGTACCACTGGTACCGGGCCCGCGAGTCGGACTCCATGAAGTCCAGCTTCACGCCCTTCACGCCCCAGTCGCGCACCCTCGGCAGCACGGTGTCCCGCTCGGCGGCGGTGTCCAGGTCGCTCCACCGGAACCACAGCAGCACCTCGACGCCCCGGGCACGGGCGTAGCGCACCAGGTCGGGCACCCACGCCTCCTGCCAGCCCTCGTCGACCAGGACGTACTCCCAGCCGTGCGCGGCGGCGAAGTCCACGTACCGCCGCTGCCGCTCGGGGTCGCCGGGGCTGGCGTGCTCGCTCAGCCACGACCAGGCGACCTTGCCGGGCCGCACCCACGAGGTGTCGGCGAGCCGGGACGGCGGCGCGAGGTCGTCCACGAGGGTGGACGCGCTCACGGTGGCCAGGTCGCCGACGATCGCCGTCCGCCACGGCGTGCGCAGCTCGCCCGCCGAGTCGGTGCGCTCGTCGGCGAGCACGACGTCGTAGCGCCCCGCCCCGGCGTGCCGCAGCCGCGCGCCGGGGTACCGCCCGTCCACGTCGGACTCGGTCAGCAGCGCCCAGTCCGCGCCGACCCGGAACAGCGACGGGTTGCCGTAGTCGCCGACCGCCGCGCCGCCGGCCGTGGTGCGCACGCGGTTCGCCTCGTACCAGGCGTTGTAGGGCAGCAGGTGGGCCGGCGCGTCGGCGGGCAGGGCGAAGGACGACGCCTCGCCGGTCACCACGACGGGTCCGGGCACCACGTACCGGTAGGCGACGCCGTCCGGCGCGGCGCGCACCACGAGGTCCAACCGCGCGTCGCCGGCACCCGCGAACGACAGCCGCGCCTCGGTCATCCGGTTGTCGCGGTGGAGCCGCTTGCCGGTGGTCGTGGTGTACCGCTCCCGCACGACCCGGTCGACGCGCCCGAGCGGGCGCAGCCCGGTGGTCAGGTCGGCGGCCTCGGTGCGCAGCCCGACGGGCGCGGGCGCCAGCACCGTGCGCCCGCCGCGCGTCACGGCGAGGGTGAGGGCGCCGCCCTCCAGGGCGACCCGCGCCGCCACGCCGCCCGAGGGGGCGGTGACCACCCACCGGTCGGGCGGTGCGGCGGTCGCCGGGGCGGGCAGCACCGCCACCAGGACCGCGGTCAGGGCCAGGACGAGCGGGCGAACCGATGACATCGTTGTCAAACCCCCGTGGTGCCGGTGCGGGCGGTGCGGCGGTCCTCCGATCATGGTCACCCCCGGGAGCGGCGGTCAAGGGCCCCGGCCTTCCCCCGACCGGCATGATGAGGTGTGGCACCGATCACACCCTGCCCCGGAGGTCGCCATGAACGCACGCCTGCGCCGCGCCCTGTCCACCGCCGCGGGGGTGGTCGCCGCCGCGGCGGTGGTCTTACCGGTGTCGCCGGTCGCGGCGGCCGGACCGCCGGCCTACGTCGCGCTCGGCGACTCCATGCCCTCCGGACCGCTGATCCCCACCCCGACCGGTCCCCTGGCCTGCGGCCGGTCCACGCACAACTACCCGCACGAGCTGGCGGCCCGGCTCGGCGCGGTGCTGACCGACGTGACGTGCGGCGGCGCGTCGAGCAGGCACCTGGCCGAGCCGCAGGAGCTGTCGCTGCTCGACCTCCCGGCCGGGACCGCGCCGCCGCAGTTCGACGCGCTGCGCCCGGACACCGACCTGGTCACGCTGACCATCGGCGGCAACGACGTCGGCCTGGTCGGCATCGCGCAGGACTGCGTGCGGCTCGACCCCGCCGCCGCGCCGTGCGCGGGCGAGCACGAGGCGCGCCTCGCCCAGCGGCTGGCCGAGTTCGCGCCGAAGCTGGCCGCCGCGCTGGACGCCGTGCACGCCAGGTCGCCGCGGGCGCGCGTCGTCACCACCGGCTACGGGCTCTACATCAAGGCGGGCGGGTGCTGGCCGGTCCAGCCGGTGCTGCCGGCGGACGCGGACTTCCTCCAGGGCGGCGTCGACCGGCTCAACGCGGTCATCGCCGAGCAGAGCGCGGCGCACGGCGCGGAGTACGTCGACCTGCGCACGCCCAGCGCCGGCCACGACGCCTGCCGGCTGCCGTGGGACAAGTGGGTGGAGGGGTACGTGCCCACCGACCTGGCCGCGCCGCTGCACCCCAACGGGCGCGGCGAGGCGAACTACGCGCGGATCGTCGCCGCCCACGTGCTGGGGGCCTGACATGAGGTTGCCCCTGGTCGTCCTGCTCGTCGCGGCGTCGCTCACCGTCGCCGCACCCGTCCGGGCGGTCGCCGCGCCCGCCGGCGGCTGCGACCCGCTCGGCGGCGGCGCGGAGTGCCTGCTGCCGTTCCCCAGCGACTGGCACACCCGGCCGGACCCGACCACCGGCACGGGTCGGCGGGTCGCGTTCGACTCCCGCGTCCTGCCGCGCAACGCGCTGGGCAGCGCGCCGTCCGCGACCGCGTGGAACCGGGCGGACGGCTTCTCCCCCGGCTCCGCGCTCGTCGCCCACGTGCCGGGCCTCGACCCGGTGGCCAGCGGGATGGCGCCGGTCACCGACATCGGCCGTTCGCTCGACGCCGACTCGCCCGTGGTGCTGCTGGACGCGGCGACCGGCGAGCGGTGGCCGCACTGGGCGGAGATCGACTCCAACGACCCGCTGCGGCGGGCGCTGCTGGTCCACCCGGCCCGCAACTTCCGCGACGGGCACCACTACGTCGTGGCGCTGCGCGGCCTGCGCGACGCGGCGGGCGGCGACCTCGCGCCGAACGCGGCCTTCGCCCGGGTCGCCGGGCCGGACCTGCCGGCGGACGACCCGCTGCACGCCCGGCAGCGGCAGCTGCGCCCCGCCCTGGACGCCCTCGCCGCGCACGGCGTCGCCCCCGGCACGCTCGACCTGGCCTGGGACTTCACCGTGGCGAGCACGCGCGGCCTGACCGGCGACCTGACCGCCATCCGGGACGACGCCCTGCGCTCCCTCGGCGCGCGGGCACCCGCGTCGACCGTCACCGGCGTCACCGACCTCACCCCCGAGCAGGACCCGCGCATCGCCCGCGAGATCACCGGCCGGGTCACCGTGCCGAGCTACCTGACGCTGCCCGGCGGCCTGCCCGGTTCGGTGCTGCGCCGCGCGGCGGACGGCACGCCGCGCCGCTCGCTGTTCGGCGACGTCGAGGCGGGGTTCCGCTGCGAGGTGCCCCGGTCGGCGTTCACCCGGCCCTCCTGGCCCGCCCTGTACGGGCACGGGTTGCTGGGCTCGCGGTCGGAGGTGGGCGCGGGCAACGTGAAGGCGATGGCGGCCGAGCACGGGTTCACCTTCTGCGCCACCGACTGGATCGGCATGGCGCGGGACGACATCCCGGTCGTGCTGGCCGCGCTCGCCGACATCGGCCTGTTCCCGGCCATCCCGGAGCGCTCGCAGCAGGGCGTCCTGAACGCGATCTTCGTGGGCCGCGCGCTGGCGCACCCGCAGGGGTTCACGTCGCACCCGGCGTTCCGCACCGACGACGGCCGCCCGCTGGTCGACACCACCCGTCCCCTGGTCTTCGACGGCAACAGCCAGGGCGGCATCCTGGGCGGCGCGCTGGTGGCCGCGTCGCCGGACATCCGCACCGCGGTCCTCGGCGTCACCGGGATGAACTACGGCCTGCTGCTCAACCGCAGCAGCGACTTCGCGCGGTTCCACCAGGTGCTCGACCTGTCCTACCCGGACCGGCTGCGCCAGCAGGTGGTGCTGCAACTGCTCCAAGTGCTGTGGGACCGGGGTGAGACCAACGGCTACGCCAACCACCTCACGGCGGGCGGGCGGCGCGTGCTCCTGCACATCGCGTTCGGCGACCACCAGGTCGCCAACGTCGCGGCGGACGTGCAGGCCCGCACGATCGGGGCCCACGTGGTGACGCCGGCGCTCGCGCCCGGCCGCAGCCCGGACCGGGTCCCGTTCGCGGGGATCGAGCCGGCGGTACCGCCGCACGCGGGGTCGGCGATGGTCGTGTGGGACAGCGGGACGCCCGCGCCGCCGACGACCAACACGCCGCCCACGGGACCGGAGTACGGGCGCGACCCGCACGCGGACCCGCGTTCCTCGGTCGACGCACGGCGACAAAAAGCCGTGTTCCTGACCACCGGGGTGGTGGTGGACGTGTGCGGCGGAGCGCCGTGCACCGCCCCGCCGGCGTAATTCGCCGACAACGGGAAAACCCCCGGCGGGCCGTTCGGGAGAACGACCCGCCGGGGCGGTGCGGTGGATCAGGTCATCAGGACACGGTGAACTCGTACAGCTTGGTCACCTGACCCGGCTTGAGCGTGCAGGCCGACGTGAAGGTGCCCAGGCCGGTGGTCGAGCCGTCGGCCTTCTTCGGGGTGAGCGTGGTGCTGAAGTTGCCCACCGTGATCGTGGTCTTGCCCGCCTTGGTCAGCGTGAGCGCCGGGGTACCGCCGGTGGCGACCGTGTTGAACGCGCCGGAGGTGGGCACGCTCGTCTTGGCCACGGTCAGGTTCGCCGTCACCGGCACCACGGTGCCCGCGTTGTCCACGCTGGTCGACGCGACCGCCGTGCCCTCCACCGTCTTGGCCCCGACCAGGGACAGGCCCATGGTCGCGGTGGCCGGCACGGTCGCGACGGCGGTCACGCCGGTGGGCGGGAGCGGCACGCCGACGGTGCCGGACGCGGGCAGGTTGGTGACGGTGATCTTCACCGACATGTCCTGCGCCCCGATCAGCGGGAACGGGCAGTTGTAGACGAGCGTCAACTGGGCTGACGCAGCGTGACCGATGCCCGTGCCGCCGAGGACGGCGGTGGTCGCGACCGCGGCACCGACCGCGAGCCCCTGGACGATCTTCCTGGACAGGGAGGTGCGCATGGACAATCTCCTCGTTGAGACCGGTGGGAATACGCGTCAGCGGCGGCGGCAACTCCTGACTACTTGTCAGTAATATACGGATCGCCAAAGACCCCTACAAGTACCGGATTCACATTTGCCGTAATTCCTGACGTCGGCGACAGAAAGTCCGAACGGGGTTGTGAGTGGTGTGACAAAAGTCGTTCACCCGAACGTGTCCGGGCGGGTGGGTGACGGCGCTTGGTACGGTGGCGGGGCAGTGATCGACCGGTGAGGGGACCAGCCGTGGCGGGTGAGGACGACATCTCCGGGTGAGCCCCGGGGTGCCGGCCACCGGTGGGCGTTCGCACGTCCCGCCGAGGTGGCCATGTCGTCGTCCCCCCAGTCATGCCGCGGCGTCGCGTCGACGCGCCCGCGCCACCCCCTCACGAGGTCCCCACCATGTCCGACGCCCCCGTCGTCTGCTCGGCCCTGTCCTTCTCCTGGCCGGACGACTCCCCTTTGTTCACCGACCTGTCCTTCAGCGTCGGCACCGGCCGCACCGGGCTGGTCGCCCCCAACGGCGCGGGCAAGAGCACGCTGCTCAGGCTGATCGCCGGCGAGCTGACCCCCACCTCCGGCAGCGTGACCGTCGACGGCACCGTCGGCTACCTGCCGCAGACCCTGCCCCTGACCGCCGACCTGACCGTCGCGGAGGTCCTGGGCGTCGCGCCCGCGCTGCGCGCGCTGCGGGCCCTGGAGTCCGGCGACGCCGCCGAGGAGCACTTCACCGCCATCGGCACCGACTGGGACGTCGAGGAGCGCACCCGCGCCCAGCTCGACCGCCTCGGGCTCGGCGACGTCGACCTGGACCGACCGCTCGGCACGTTCAGCGGCGGGCAGGTCGTGCGGCTCGGGCTGGCCGCCCAGCTGCTCAAGCGCCCCGACGTGCTGCTGCTCGACGAGCCGACCAACAACCTCGACCTCGACGCCCGGCGCGGGCTGCACGACGTGATCGACGGCTGGACCGGCTGCCTGCTGGTGGTCAGCCACGACCGCGTGCTGCTCGACCGGGTGGACCGCGTCGCCGAGGTCGAGCGCGGCTCGATCCGCTTCCACGGCGGGAACTTCACCGCCTACGAGGAGGCCGTCGCCGTCGAGCGGGAGGCCGCCGAACGCGGCGTGCGCCACGCGGAGCAGGAGGTCAAGCGGGAGAAGCGGGAGATGCAGCAGGCCCGCGAGCGCGCCGCCCGCCGCGCCGGGAACGCCGCGCGCACCCTCGGCAGCGCCGGGCTGCCGAGGATCTTCGCCGGGACCATGAAGCGCAACGCCCAGGAGTCGGCGGGCCGGGCGAACGAGGCGCACGCCGCCCGCGTCGACGGGGCGAGGGCGCGGCTGGACGAGGCGAGCCGCGCCCTGCGCGACGACCGGAGGATCGCGCTGGAACTGCCGGGCACCGCCGTGCCCGCCGGCCGCACGCTGTTCCTCGGCGAAGGGCTGCGGGTGCGGGTGGGCGGGCGCGACCTGCTCGCGGGCGTGGACCTGGCGATCCGCGGCCCGGAGCGGATCGCGCTGACCGGCCCCAACGGCGTCGGGAAGTCCACGCTGCTGCGCGTGCTCGACGGCGACCTGGAGCCGGCGGCGGGCGTGGTGAAGCGCGCCGAGGGCCGGGTGGCCCACTTGTCGCAGCGGCTGGACCTGCTCGACCTCGACCGCACGGTCGCGCAGAACCTCGCCGCCGCCGCGCCCGGCCTGCCCGAGGCCCGGCGGCTGACCCTGCTGGCCCGCTTCCTGTTCCGGGGCGCGCGGGCGCACCTGCCGGTCGGCGCGCTGTCCGGCGGCGAGCGGCTGCGGGCGACGCTGGCGTGCGTGCTGTTCGCCGAACCGGCGCCGCAGCTGCTGCTGCTCGACGAGCCGACGAACAACCTCGACCTGGTCAGCGTCGGCCAGTTGGAGAGCGCGCTGACCGCCTACCGGGGCGCGTTCGTGGTGGTGAGCCACGACGAGCGGTTCCTGACCGGGATCGGCGTGGACCGCCGGCTGCGGCTGGCCGACGGGCGGCTGTCGGGCGCGTGACGCACCCGGGCGCTACGGCAGCGGCAGCCACTCGGTCGACGTGGTCACCTCGGCCAGCGCGTCGGGCAGCGGCTCGACGCCCAGGCCGGGGCCGGTGGGCACGGGCAGGTGGCCGTCCCGCAGCACGAACGGCTCGGTGATGTCGGCCCGGTAGTAGCGGTCGGAGGCGGAGGTGTCGCCGGGCAGGGTGAAGCCGGGCAGCGCGGCCAGCGCGACGTTGGCCGCGCGGCCCAGGCCGCTCTCCAGCATCCCGCCGCACCACACCGGCACGCCGTGCGCGGCGCACACGTCGTGCACGCGGCGGGCCTCCAGGTAGCCGCCGACCCGGCCGGGCTTGACGTTGACCACCGAGCACGCGCCGAGCCGGATCGCGTCGGCGGCGGCGCGGGCCGAGGTGATCGACTCGTCCAGGCACACCGGGGTGCGGATCGCGCGGGCCAGGTCGGCGTGCCCCAGCAGGTCCTCCTCGTCGAACGGCTGCTCGACCAGCAGCAGGCCGAACGGGTCGAGGCGGGCCAGGTGCCCGGTGTCGGCGCGGGTGTAGGCGGTGTTGGCGTCGACCTGGAGCAGCACGCCGTCGCCGAACCGCTCGCGCACCGCGCGCACCGGCTCGACGTCCCAGCCGGGCCGGACCTTCAGCTTGATCCGGACGTAGCCGGCGTCGAGGTAGCGGGTCACCTCGTCGAGCAGCTCCGGCACGGAGTCGGCGATGCCCACCGACACCCCGCACGGCACGCGGTCGCGCACGGCGCCCAGCTCGCGCGCGAACGACCGGCCCGCGGCGCGCAGCTCGGCGTCCAGCACCGCCGTCTCCAGCGCCGCCTTCGCCATCCGGTGCCCCTTGAACGCGGCCAGCGCGGGCGCGACGGCGGTCGCGTCGGCCACCCGCGCGGCGGCGGGCACGAGGTAGGTCCTGAGCACGTGCTGCGCCGCCTCGACGTACTCCGACGAGTAGAGCGGGTCGGCCAGCGCGACGCACTCGCCCCACCCCTCCGCCTCGTCCGTGACGGCCCGCACCAGCAGGATGTCGCGGGTCGTCTCGCTGCCGAACGAGGTCCGGAACGGCGCCACCAGCGGCATCCGGACCCGGCGCAGCTCCACCCCGGTCAGCTTCACGGCCCCTCCACCAGGTACCCGTCGGCGCGGTCGAACCCGACCACCCGGCCGCCGGCCGCCAGCAGCGGCGCGAGGGCCGCGCGCACCGCCCGCCGCCAGTCCCCGGCCGCCTCCGGGGTGGCGGCGCGCAGGGCGGCCACGTCCGGCGGCACGGGCACCCGGGCGGTGCCCGCGGGCGGGGCGGCCGGTCCGGGCAGCGGCGCGCGGACGTCCCAGCGGACCAGCACCCGGTCGCTCTCGTCGTCGGCGTTGATGCCGTCGCGCATGGAGCCGTAGAAGTCGGGCAGGTACTCCACGACCTCCGCGCCGAGCTTGGTGAGGTTGAAGTGGGCGTTGCGGCTGACCAGCGGGTCGAACGTCCAGGTGATCGCGGCGACGCCGCGCGCCGCCGCCCACGCCCGCTGGTGCAGCTTCAGCGCGTACCCGACGCCGCGGCCCAGGGCGGTGGGCGCCACACCGGTGATGTGGCTGTGCAGGACGGCCTCGGCGGGCGGGCCGAAGAACCCGGCGGCGGCGCCGACGAGCGCGGTGCCGTCGTACGCGCCCGCCACGTAGTTCCCGGCCTTGGTCAGGGCGCGCATCAGCTCGGTGGTGATCGGCGGGTTCGCCGGGTCGGGCCGCCAGACGCCGTCGAACAGCCGCTGCACGGCGGCGAGGTCGGCCAGGTCGGTCAGCGCGCGGACCCGCACCCCGGCCGCGCGGGCGGCGGCCTCCGCCTCGGCGACGGGACCGGTCGCCACGTCGCGGGTCCCCGGACCGGTCGCCAGGCCGGTCCTCATGCCGATCACCGCGCCGGTCGCCGGGTCGTGCCCCGCGCCGGTTCCCGGACCGGTCACCACGCCGGTCCGGGAACCGGTTGCCGGGTCGGTCACCCCTCCGCCAGCAGGTCGGCGATCAGGGCCGCCACCAGGGCCGCGCGCGGGGCCAGTTCGTCCACCAGGACGTGCTCGTCGTCGGCGTGCGCGCCGCCGCCCACCGCGCCGAGGCCGTCGAGGGTGGGTGTGCCGACGCCGGCGGTGAAGTTGCCGTCCGAGCCGCCGCCGACGGCCACGCCCTCCAGCGGGGGCAGGCCGAGGCCGGCGGCCACCCGGGACGCGCGGTCGAACAGGGCCGCGGAGGCGGTGCGCGGCAGCGGCGGGCGGTTCGGGCCGCCGACGACCTCCAGGACCGCGCCGTCGAGCACCGGGCGCAGGGCGCGCACCGCGGCGTCCACGCGCTGCTGCTCGGCCGCGTCGCGGGCGCGCACGTCCACCTCGAACTCCCCCGCCGCGGGCACCGTGTTGGCCGAGCTGCCGGCGGAGAGCAGGGTCGGCGTGACCGTCGTGCCGCGCTCCGGGTCGCCCAGCGCGGCCACCGCGAGCACCTGGTGGGCCAGCTCCACGCTCGCGTTGACGCCGCGCTCGGGCTCCAGGCCGGCGTGCGCGGCCCGGCCGGCCACCCGCACCAGGTACCGGGACACGCCCTTGCGCTCGACCTTGAGCGCGCCGCCGGACGCGGACGCCTCCAGCACCAGGGCCGCCGCGCAGCCCGCCGCCTCGGCCTGGATCAGCTCCCGCGAGGACGGCGAGCCGATCTCCTCGTCCCCGGTGACCAGCAGCGTCACGCCGGTGCGGTCGGGCAGGGCGGCGAGCGCGTGGAACGCGGCCACCAGGCCGGCCTTCATGTCGAAGGAGCCGGGGCCGCGCAGCACGCCGTCGCGCACGGTGGCGGGGTGGGTGGCGAGCGAGCCGATCGGCCACACCGTGTCGTGGTGGCCGAGCACCAGCACGCGCGCCGGCCCGTCGCCGAACCGCCAGCGCAGGTGCGTGCGGCCGTCCAGCACGATCCGCTCGGGCTCGACGCCCAACCGCCCGGTCCCGATCCCGGTCACGAGGTCGGCGCTCGCGGCCACGGCCGCCAGGTCGCCCGACGGCGACTCGCAGGCCACCAGTTCCCCGATGTCGGCCAGCATCGCGGGCAGCGCGGCCCGCAGGTGTGCGACGAAGTCCACCCGAGGCAGCCTAGGGGTTCGCCACCCCCTCGCGGTCGGCTTCGCGGCGACTCCCGGGCCCGGCCGATGCCGTCACGCCCCGGCGAGGCGCCCGACCGGCCGCAGGGGAGGCAGCGACCGGTGCGTGTGCCGCCGCGCCGCCAACCGGTAGACGTGCTCGTAGCGGGCGGCCATCCGGTCGACGTCGAACCGCTGCTCGGCGGCGGCGCGGCAGGCGGCGGGGTCCAGCTCGCCCACCCGGCTCAGCGCGGCCACCAGCCCGTCGTGGTCGTCGCAGACGAACCCGGTCACGCCGTGCGCGACGACCTCCGGCACCGAACCCCGGCGCAGCGCGACGACCGGCGTGCCGCACGCCATCGCCTCCGCCATCACCATCCCGAACGGCTCGTCCCACTGGATCGGGAACAGCAGGCAGCGGGCCGCGCCGAGCAGCGCGAGCTTCTCCTCCCGGTCCACCTCGCCCAGCCACTCGACGTCGCCGGACCCCAGCAGCGGCTCGACCACCCGGTCGAAGTACTCCCGCTCCTCCGGGTCGCGGCACTTGGCCGCGATGCGCAGCCGCACGCCCGCCGCCGAGGCCGCCGCGACCGCCTCGGCGATGCCCTTGTCCGGGCTCACCCGCCCGAGGAACAGCGCGAAGTCCTCCTTGTCCCGCCGGCACGGCACGGTCCGCACGGGGATCGCGTTGTGCACGGTGCCCGTCCAGTCCAGGTGCGGCGCCAGGGCGCGCTGCGCGTCGGAGATGGCGACGAGGTGCACGCTGCCGCCCAGCCGCCGGTAGTACTCGCCCAGGTCGCCGGTGACGAGGCCGTGCACGGTGACCACGGTCGGCACCGGCCGCGCGCGGGCCTGGAGCGGGCCGGCCAGGCTGTGGTCGTGCACGACGTCGACGTCGAGGTCGGCGAGGATCTCGGGCAGCGCGGCGGCGTGCACCACCTCCGGGACGGCCTGCCCCAGGCGCTCGTGCTGCGGGTGCGGCGTGGTGGCCACGAAGTCGGCGGCCGTGCCGTTGCGGCCCACGCCGATCAGCGTGACCGCGTTGCCGCGGGCGACCAGCCGGTCCACGAGGTCGGCGCACACCGACTCGATGCCGCCGTAGGCGGCGGGCGGCAGCTCGAACCACGGCGGGGCGACCACGGCGACGCGCACGGTGTCCATCAGTCCCGCCTCCCGCCGGCCGGTTCGCGGATCAGCTCGACGTCGTCGGGCAGGCCGGAGACCTCCACCTCGTCGCCGTCGACGCGCAGCGACACGCGGGTGCCCGCGATCGGCACGCCGTCGAGGACCAGCGGCCCGACCGACGCCGGCAGCACGGGCGCCAGCCACACCCGGCGGCGCGGCGCGTGCGGCTCCACGCGCAGCAGCACGCGCAGCAGGTGCACCGGGGTGGCCGCCGCCCACGCCTGCGGCGAGCACGAGGTCGGGTACGGGACGGGCCGGCTGAACTCGGCGCGGTCGAAGCCGCACAGCAGCTCGGGCAGCCGCCCGTCGAACGCCCGCGCCGCGTCCAGCACGGCGGTGGCGACGCGCTGGGCGTGCTCGACGAAGCCGTACCGCATCAGCCCGGCCGCCACGAGCGCGTTGTCGTGCGGCCACACCGACCCGTTGTGGTAGCTCATCGGGTTGTAGGCGCCCATGCCGGTGGCGAGCGTGCGCACGCCCCAGCCGGAGAACATCTCCGGCGACAGCAGGGAGTCTGCGACCCGCTCGGCCTTGTCGTCGTCGACGATGCCGCTCCACAGGCAGTGGCCCTGGTTGGAGGCGAGGGCGTCCACGGGCCGCTTGTCGCCGTCCAGGGCGATCGCGAAGCGGCCCAGGTCGGGCAGCCAGAAGCGCTCGTTGAACGCCTCCTTCAACCCTGCCGCGCGGTCGCGCCACCGGCGTGCGCCGTCCGGGTCGCCGAAGTCGTCGCACAGGCAGGCCCGCGCCAGGTAGGCGGCGTAGGCGTAGCCCTGCACCTCGCACAGCGCGATCGGGCCGCGGGCGATGCTGCCGTCGGCGAAGTTCACCCCGTCCCACGAGTCCTTCCAGCCCTGGTTCACCAGGCCGCGCCCGGTGGCCCGCTGGTACTCCACGAACCCGTCGCCGTCGCGGTCGCCGTACCGCTCGACCCACTCCAGGGCGCGGTCGGCGTGCGGGAGCACCGCCTCCACCTGCTCGCGGCCGACGCCCCACCGGGACAGCTCGCCCAGCAGCACGACGAACAGCGGCGTGGCGTCCGCCGTGCCGTAGTAGACGTTGCCGCCGCCCAGGGCCAGCGAGGCGTCCGCGCCGAAGCGCATCTCGTGCAGGATGCGCCCCGGCTCCTCCTCGCTCTCCGGCTCGACCGCGGCCCCCTGGTGGTGGGCCAGGGTGCGCACGGTGCCCAGCGCCAGGTTCGGGTCGATCGGCAGGGCCATCAGGGAGGCCAGGATCGAGTCGCGGCCGAACAGCGTCATGAACCACGGCGCGCCCGCCGCGACGGCGGTGTCCTCGGGGCGCTCGGGGTCGAAGATGCGCAGCGCGCCCAGGTCCTGACCGCTGCGCCGGAGGGTCGCGACGAGGCTCGGGTTGCCCGCGTAGCGCAGCAGCGGGCCGACCTCGCGCCACCGCCGGGCGCGCTGGACGGGCAGCGACTCGTCGATGGGCCTGCCCGGCGGGAACATCGGCTCGACCGGCTCGCCGTCCACGACCGGCTGCACGGTCACGCACGTCGACCACTCGCCCTTGGGCGGGATCACCACCCGGAACGCGAGCGCGGACCGCGAGTACTCGGCGCCGTCCGCCCGCACCCGCACGCCCCGGCACCGGCCGTCGAGCAGCCGGTGCAGGCGCAGCCCGTCGTCGGAGACCTCCGCGCGGTGCTCGCCGCGCTCGCGCACCCGGCCCTCCTTGACCTCGAAGAGGTCGGCGAAGTCGGCCGCGACCGCGAGCGTCACCACGTGCGTCGCGGTCTCGCGGCCGAAGTTGCGCAGGACGAGGTCCTCCCGCATCCCCGAGCCGACGTAGCGCTCGCGGCGCACGAGCAGGGTGCTCTCCGCGCCCTGCCGCGCCGACCGGCC
Organism: Saccharothrix sp. DSM 118769; assembly: GCF_052936295.1. Lineage (NCBI taxonomy): Bacteria > Bacillati > Actinomycetota > Actinomycetes > Pseudonocardiales > Pseudonocardiaceae > Saccharothrix > Saccharothrix sp. DSM 118769. The sequence continues at coordinate 6,733,996 of NZ_CP193627.1, forward strand.
GCGACCGACGAACGTGGCCCGGAACGGGTCGGGGTCGAGGGTGGTGATGTGCTCGACCGGGACGCCGTCCACGCGCAGCCGCCACCCGGACACGATGCGGGTGTCCTGGAAGAACGCGCCCTGCGCCGCCGCGCCGTCCACCTCGCCGTCGCCGCCGCACACGCAGAACGACGTGCCGTGCACGAGCGTGACCGTGCTGGGGGCCAGGGTGACCGGCTCGCCGTCGAAGGTCCAACCGCCCTCCGCCATGCGCGCCTCCTCGGGGCTGGGCAACGGGGTCCGGCCCAGGTCGGGTGCCACCCGGGCCGATCGCCAAACACCACCCATCCCGCCGGGGGATGCCACGGACGGCGCAACGCGCGTTCACTCGGACGGCCGATCAAGATCGGCCGTCGGGCCGTCGATGATCGGGGTGGACGACGCGGTACCGCTGCGGTGAGCACCGGAGCGTCGTTCCCACTCCCCCTCGAACCGCGCCGCCGCGCTCCTGTGTCCCCCGTGCCCGGGTCACGCCCGGCGAGCCCCTGCGGCGGGTGCGCCTGCGCCGGGAACCGTCGTCACGCGTCGTGCGCGTCGAGGCGGACGACCGGTCACCCGACCCGCCGGTGCCGGGCGCGTCCAGGCACGGCGCGTCGCGCGGTCGGAGGGGTCGTGGCGGTCGCCGCCCTGGCCACGGCCCGGGATGCGCGCCGCGACCGCGGGGCGGCACGGTGTGGGCCGGTGTCGACCGCACGACCGGGTGACCCACCTTTCGGGTGACGCGGAGTAGTTGCACGGTGCCGGCCGGGGCCGTACGGTCGAGGTGGGTCGACGTCCACACGTCCGTTCGCGCGGAGCGACGATACGGGTTGAAACACGAGCTCGGTTGCCGGTTCTCGTGGCTTGCCGAGAGGTGCCCCATGTCCGATGCCCACCCCGTGACCGCCCCCACCCTCCGCACCCTCGAACACGACGACATCCCGGTCGTCGCCGTGGCCGGCGAGATCGACGCCTCCACCGCGCACCCCGTCCGGGCCCGGTTGGCCGCCCTGCTCGACCGCCGGCCGTCCGGTCTCGTCGTGGACCTGTCCGACGTCGGCTTCATCGGCTCCACGGGCCTGCAACTGCTGCTGGAGGCCGTCCTGCGCTCCCGGCGGCAGGGCACCGCGCTGGTGCTGGTCGCCGCCCACCGCGCGGTGCTGCGCCCGCTGGAGATCACCGACCTGCACCACGCGGTCGCCGTGCACCCGTCGGTCGAGCAGGCCCTGGCGGCGGTGCGCGACCGGCTCGCCGGCGGTGGCGCGCAGCTCCCGCCGCCGCGCCACCGGCAGCGGTGACGGCCCGGCGGGCGTGACCGCTCGGGGCTGAGCGCCCGGGGCCGCCGGCTCAGCCCTCCAGCAGTTCGCCGACCTGCACGCGGAAGTGGAACGTGGACGTGCGGCCGTCCACGACCACCACGTACGAGTCCTCACCCACCCGGATGACCTGACGCGAGCGCACCGACCACGGGTAGGCGGGCACGTGCTCGCGCGCCAGCCTCAGCGCCTCGGCGCGGGCCGCCTCGCGGTCCGCCGAGGCCCAGGTGTGGGACAGCTTCCACTCCCGGCCCTCCCCCATGCCCCGCGCTTCCTCCAGGAGCACCCACCACCGCGTGTCGTCCACGTCACTGGGACGCCCACCGGTCGGGCCGGGTTCCGTCAACGCGGCGTCAAGGTCCCGGTCACGGGTGTCAAGGAGGCGTCAGGCCGCCCGGCGCGGCCCCCGTCCCGATGCACTCTTCCGGGCGTCGCGGTCCCGCGAACGGGGGACCGCCCGAGGCGTCTGGAAGGAGCACGCCCATGGCCGACCTGGCCTACGCGTCGCTGCTGATCGGGGTGTTCGCGCTGCTGGCGCTGACCGTGCGCGGACTGGAGCGGTTGTGAGCGGCACCGGGGTGGTGGCGAACGCCGTCGGCGGCGTGCTCGCCCTGCTGCTGCTCGGGTACCTGTTCGTCGCCCTCGTCCGGCCGGAGAGGTTCTGATGTCCCCGACCGCGGCCGGCCTGCTCCAGGTCGGCCTCCTGCTCCTCGCCCTGGCGGTCGCGCACCGCCCCTTCGGCGACCACCTCGCCCGCACCTACACCGACCGGGAGCACCTGCGGGTCGAGCGGGTCGTCTACCGCGCGGCCCGCGTCGACCCCGACTCCGAGCAGCGGTGGGGCACCTACGCCCGGGCCGTGATCGGGTTCTCGTTCGTCGGTGTGGTGCTGCTCTACGCGTTGCAGCGCGCGCAGTCGCTGCTGCCGTGGGACTTCGGGCGCGGGGACGTGCCGCCGGCGACGGCGTTCAACACCGCGGTCAGCTTCGTGACGAACACGAACTGGCAGTCCTACGTGCCCGAGACCACCCTGGGGCACGCCGTGCAGGTGGTCGGCCTGACGGTGCAGAACTTCGTGTCCGCCGCCGTGGGCATGGCCGTCGCGGTCGCGCTGGTGCGCGGGTTCACCCGCGAGCGCACCGACCGGTTGGGCAACTTCTGGGTCGACCTGACCCGCGGCGTCGTGCGCGTCCTGCTGCCGGTGTCGTTCGCGTTCGCGGTCGTGCTGGTGGCGGCGGGCGTGGTGATGAGCCTGCGGTCCGGGGTGGACGTGGACGGGCAGGTCGTCGCCACCGCGCCGGTCGCGAGCCAGGAGGCGGTCAAGCTGTTGGGCACCAACGGCGGCGGCGTGCTCAACGCCAACTCCGCCCACCCGTTCGAGAACCCGAGCGGCTGGTCCAACCTCGTGCAGGTCTTCCTGGTCCTGCTGATCCCCGTGTCGCTCACCCGCGCGTTCGGCACGATGGTCGGCGACCGCCGGCAGGGGCACGTGCTGCTCGGCGTGGCCGGCGCGCTGTGGGGCGCGGTGCTGGCGCTGGTCTGGGCGGCGGAGGCGAACGGCCTGCGGCCCCTGGAGGGCAAGGAACTGCGCTTCGGCATCCCGTCGAGCGCGTTGTTCGCCAACACCACCACGGCGACGTCGACCGGCGCGGTGAACTCGATGCACGACAGCTTCACCGGCCTGGGCGGCGGCGGTCTGCTGCTGAACATGCTGTTCGGCGAGCTGACGCCCGGCGGCGTGGGCACCGGCCTCTACAGCATCCTCGTGATGGCCGTGATCGCGATGTTCCTGGCGGGCCTCATGGTCGGCCGCACGCCGGAGTACCTGGGCAAGAAGCTGGGCCGCCGCGAGGTGACGGCCGCCGCGGTGTCGATCCTGGCCGTGCCGACCGTGCTGCTCCTCGGCGCGGGCGTGACCGCGGTCCTGCCGTCCACGCCGGGCGCGCTGGCCAACCCGGGCGAGCACGGCCTGTCCGAGATCCTCTACGCCTACGCGTCGGCGGCGAACAACAACGGCAGCGCGTTCGCCGGGCTCACCGCCACGAGCGACTGGTTCCAGGCGTCGCTGGGCGTGTGCACGGCCCTCGGCCGGTTCGTGCCGATCGCCGCCGTGCTGTGCCTGGCCGGTTCGCTGGCCGCGCAGCGGCGGGTCCCGGCCACCGCGGGCACGGTGCCCACGACCGGTCCGCTGTTCGCGACGCTGCTGGCCGGGGCGATCGTCCTGGTCGCCGCGCTCACCCACGTCCCCGCCCTCGCCCTCGGTCCCGTCGCGGAGGCCCTGCTGTGACCACCACCAGAGACCGTCCACTCCGGACGGTTCACCCGACGTCCCCCCGCCCGGTCGCGGCCGGCGCGTTCCGCCCGCGGCAGCTCCTCGCGGCGTTCCCCGACGCGCTGCGCAAGCTCGACCCGCGCCACCAGCTGCGCAACCCGGTGGTGTTCGTGGTCTGGGTCGGCTCGGCCCTCGTCACGGTGTTCGCCGCGACCGACCCGAGCGCCTTCACCGTCTCCGTGGCGGTGTGGCTGTGGCTGACCGTGCTGTTCGCGAACCTGGCCGAGGCGGTCGCCGAGGGGCGCGGCAAGGCACAGGCCGACTCGCTCCGGCGGGCCAAGACCGACGCGGTCGCCCGGTTGACCGACGGCCGCACCGTGCCGGGGACCGACCTGCGGGTCGGCGACCTGGTGGTCGTCGAGGCGGGCGAGGTGGTGCCGGGCGACGGCGACGTCGTCGAGGGCGTCGCCACCGTGGACGAGTCGGCCATCACCGGCGAGTCCGCGCCCGTGGTCCGCGAGTCCGGCGGCGACCGGTCCGCGGTGACCGGCGGCACGACCGTGCTGTCGGACCGGGTCGTCGTGCGCATCACCGCCGAGCCGGGCGAGACGTTCGTGGACCGGATGATCGCCCTGGTCGAGGGCGCGCGGCGGCGCAGGACGCCGAACGAGGTCGCGTTGACGATCCTGCTGTCCACGCTGACGATCACCTTCCTGCTCGCGGTCGTGGCGCTGCAACCGTTCGCGGTGTACTCGGGGGGCGAGCAGTCGGTGGTCGTGCTGACCGCCCTGCTGGTGTGCCTGATCCCCACCACGATCGGCGCGCTGCTGTCCGCCATCGGCATCGCGGGCATGGACCGGCTCGTGCAGCGCAACGTGCTGGCCACCTCCGGCCGGGCCGTGGAGGCGGCCGGCGACGTGGACACGCTGCTGCTGGACAAGACCGGCACCGTCACGTGGGGCAACCGGCGCGCCACCGGGCTGGTCCCCGCGCCCGGCGTGCCGCTCGACGTCCTGGTCGACGCGGCCCGGCTGTCGTCGCTGGCCGACGACACGCCCGAGGGCCGCAGCGTGGTCGAGCTGTGCGCCGCCGAGCACGGCCGGTCGCCCGGGGCCACCGCGCACGAGAGGACCGGCGAGTTCGTGCCGTTCAGCGCGCAGACCCGGGTGAGCGGCGTCGACCTCGACGGCCGCCGCACCCGCAAGGGGGCGGCGAGCGCGTTCACCCTGGACGAGCCGGTGAGGGCGGTGGTCGACGGGATCAGCGCGGCCGGCGGCACCCCGCTGGTGGTCGCCGAGGACGACGTGGTGCTGGGCGTCGTCCGGCTCTCCGACGTGGTCAAGCCCGGCGTGGCGGAGCGGTTCGGGCAGCTGCGCGCGATGGGCATCCGCACCGTGATGGTCACCGGCGACAACCCGCTCACCGCCCGCGCCATCGCCGCCGAGGCCGGGGTCGACGACGTCCTCGCCGAGGCCAGGCCCGAGGACAAGGTGGCGCTGATCCGGCGCGAGCAGGAGGGCGGCCGGCTCGTCGCGATGACCGGCGACGGCACCAACGACGCGCCCGCGCTGGCCCAGGCCGACGTCGGCGTCGCGATGAACACCGGCACCTCGGCCGCCAAGGAGGCCGGGAACATGGTGGACCTCGACTCCGACCCCACCAAGCTCATCGAGGTCGTGGAGATCGGCAAGCAGCTGCTGGTCACGCGGGGCGCGCTGACCACGTTCTCGCTGGCCAACGACCTGGCCAAGTACTTCGCGATCCTGCCCGCGATGTTCGCCTCGGTGCACCCCCAGCTCGGCCGGCTCGACGTCATGCACCTGGCCTCGCCGCAGTCCGCGATCCTGTCCGCGGTGATCTTCAACGCGCTGGTGATCGTGGCGCTGATCCCGCTGGCGCTGCGGGGCGTGCGCTACCGGCCGTCCGGCGCCGCCGCGCTGCTGCGGCGCAACCTGCTCGTCTACGGGCTGGGCGGCGTGGTCACGCCGTTCGCCGGCATCTGGTTGATCGACCTCCTCGTCCGCCTCGTCCCCGGGATCGCCTGAGATGACCTCGTTCGCCAAGCAGGCACTGGCCGGACTGCGCGTCCTGCTCGTGCTCACCGTGATCACCGGCGTGCTCTACCCGGCCGCGGTGTGGGGGGTGTCGCGCCTGCCGGGCCTGCACGACCGGGCCGAGGCGGTGGGCACGACCCTCGTCGCCGTGGACCGCGGGGACGACCGGTACTTCGCCCCCCGCCCCTCGGCCGCCGTGCCGCCCGCCTCGGGCGGCTCCAACAAGGGCGAGCGCAACGCCGAGCAGGACGCCGTCGTCGCCGGGCGCCGCACCGCCGTCGCGACGCGCGAGGGCGTGGGCGAGGACCGGGTGCCGCAGGACGCCGTCACCGCGTCGGCGTCGGGCCTGGACCCGCACATCAGCACGGCCTACGCCCAGCTCCAGGCGCCCCGCGTGGCGCGGCGGAACGGGCTGACCGAGGAGCGCGTGCGCGACCTGGTCGCCGAGCACACCGACGGCCGGTCGCTGGGCTTCCTCGGCGAGCCGGGCGTCAACGTCACCGCGCTGAACCGGGCGCTCGACGAGGCGCGCTGACACCGGCCGCACCACCAGGCCGCACCACCACCGGCCTCGCTGCCGGCAGCCGCAAGGCAGCAGCCTCGCCGGCACCGGCCGCGCCGCCGGTCCGCGTCACCTCGACCCCCGCGTCGGCCTCGCCGGCGCGGGGGTCACGCGCGGGAGGGTAGCGGGACATATCACCCCGGCACGCGTCACCGTTTCGTGGACAGGACCCACTCAGAGTGTCCTACGATGGCTCATACCCACCCGGACGGAGGACGTCGTGCTGAGTGCCGCCGCCGGGAGCGAGGTCGGGCAGCGCTACCGGGCCAACTACGACGCCTTCTCGCTCTCCACCGACCCGTTGCTGGCCGTCGTCGCGGACGGCATGGGCGACGGACCGGGGAGCGCGGTGGCGAGCCGCACGGCGGTCGACCTCGTGGTGCGGCGGGCGGCGGCGGGCAAGGAGGCCCTGCTGGACGCGGTGGCCGAGGCGCACCGGCTCGTCTTCGACTTCGGGCGCGAGCACGGGGTCCTCGCCGGGTGCACGCTGACCGCGCTGGCCGAGTGCCCCGACGGGTTCTGGCTCGTGCAGATCGGCGACTCGCGGCTGTACCGGTCGCGCGGCGAACTGCTGGAGCTGCTGACCGTGGACCACACGATGGCCTGGCTCGGCGCGGTGCACGGCTGGTACCCGTTCGACTCGGCCGAGGCCCGCGCGGCGCGGTACCACCTGACCCGGTTCGTCGGCCACGTCGACGCGCCGGCGCCGGACCTCGTCAAGGTGGAGGTGCGGCCCGGCGACGTGCTGCTGCTGTGCACCGACGGGGTCGCCGAACAGGTGCCGCACCACCGGGTGTCCGACGTCCTCGGGCGGGACGCGCCGCCGGGGGACGCGGTGCGCGACCTGCTCGCCGCCGCGGGGGCGGCCGGGGGACGGGACAACGCCACGGCGATCGTGGTGCGTTCGGCCTAACCCCCTTGGCCTCAGGGGGTTCGGAGGTTCCCCCGACTGCCGGGGTTTCTATATCGTCGCGCTTCGTGGTCACCACGCAGCGCAGTGGGGAGGAGACGTCCGGTGATCGGGCAGCCCGACGGACGTGACGTGCAGCGCTGGCGGACCTCGGACCGAACCTCGTCGCGGGAGGAGCTGGAGGTCGCCCTGAGCGCGTCGTCACCCTCGATCCGGTCGGTGTCCTCGGCCAGGTCGACACCCTCGGCCAGGTCGACGTCCTCGGCCCGGTTCTCGCCGAGGCCGCCCTCGGACGCCGAGCTGATCGACGCCGTGCGGGGCGGTGAACTGCGCGCCTACGGGCAGCTCTACGAGCGGCACGCGACGGCGGCGCGGACGTTCGCCCGGCAGCTGTCGCGGTCGGCGGTGGAGGCCGACGACCTGGTGTCCGAGGCGTTCGCCCGGGTGCTCGACGTGCTGCGGGACGGGCGCGGGCCGGACTCGGCGTTCCGCGCCTACCTGTTCACCGCGATCCGGCACACCGCCTACGACCGGCACCGGCGGGAGAAGCGGGTCGAGCTGGCCGACGACGTGTCCGCCGTCGCGCCCGAGGCGACCGTCGTGCCGTTCCACGACCCGGCGGTGGCGACGCTGGAGCGGTCGCTGGCCACGCGGGCGTTCGCGAGCCTGCCCGAGCGGTGGCAGACGGTGCTGTGGCAGACCGTGATCGAGGGCCAGTCGCACGCCGAGGTGGCCCCGCTGCTCGGGTTGACCGCCAACGGCGTGTCCGCGCTGGCCTACCGGGCGCGCGAGGGCCTCAAGAAGGCGTACCTCCAGGCGCACCTGGAGGACGTGCCGACCACCCGCTGCCGGGCGACCGTCGACCGGCTCGGCGCGTGGACCCGCCGGGGGCTGAAGGGCCGGGAGGCCGCGCAGGTCGAGACGCACCTCGACGGCTGCGTGCGGTGCCGGGCCCTGGCGGAGGAGCTGGCGGACGTCAACGGCGCGCTGCGCGCGGTCGTCGCGCCGCTGGTGCTGGGCGCCGGGGCGGCCGGTTACCTGGCGACCACGGCGGGCGCGGCGGAAGCGGCGGTCGGCGCGGCGGGCGCGGGCACGGCGGCGGTCGGCGCGGGTGCGGCGACGGGTCCGGCGGGCGGTACGGCCGTCTCGGTCCCGCAGTGGCTGGGCGCCGCGGCCTCCACCACGGCGCTGGTGGTCGCGGTCGTGTGGGGGGTGGGGTCGAGCGGGCTGGAGGCCGTGCCGCCGCCCGAGGCCCTGCCGCCCACGCTGAGCGCCGACCCGGGGCAGCCGGCGACGACGACGCCCGGCAACGCGGCGCCGCGGGTGACCGCGGCCCCCTCCGGCAGCGCGACGGCGGCGACGCCCACCGACCCGGGCGGGTCCTCCGGGGTCGTCACGACGCAGCCGGGGACGTCGACGTCCGACGAGCCGCCACCCGGGTCCGCGCCGGACGCGCTGGTGCCGCAGGTGCCGACGGACTTCTCGCTGGGCAGCGGCGGCCCGCCGGTCGACCTGCCGATCACCGTCCGCAACACCGGTTCGACACCCGCGGCGGCGCCCGCGCTCGTGCTGGCGCTGCCCGAGGGCTTCCAGGTGGTCGGTCCCGGCAACGGGCTGCGCGGCGCGCCGGTGGTGGCGTTCGACGGCGCGCGGGCGCAGGAGACCGTCCCCTGCCCGGCGGGCAGGGGCAGGGTGACGTGCACGGCCTCCGGGGAGCTGGCCCCGGGCGACTCGGTGCGGTTCGTGTTCCGGCTGCTCGCGGGTCCGAAGTCGAGCAGCGGCACGGCCACCGGCACGGTGACCGCCGCTCCCCTCCCCCAGGTGACCATCGGGTTCCCGGTGGCGGTGACGCCGAAGAAGTAGCGGGGCGGCCCGGACGCACGACTCGCCGCCGCCACCGCGCCGCGGCGACCCCTACGGCGTGGAGGCGGGAACGTGGAGCTGGAACTGACCGACCAGGGGTGGCACGCGCTGCGCGGCGCGCTCGCCGACGCGGCCGACCGGTTCGCGCGGCTCATCACCGACCGCTGGGAGCCGGGGCGGCGGGCGGTCGGCACGTGGTCGGTCGCCGAGACCGCCGCGCACACCGCGATCGTGGCGCACCTCGACGCGGGCCTGCTGGTCGACCCCGAGGCGGCCACGGGCGTGCCGGAGGTGGACGGGCTCGTCCCGGGCACCACGCTCGCCACCCTCGCGGACCTCAACGCCGCGGCGCTGGAGCGGTTCCCGGACCGGTCGCCGGACGGGATCGCGGACCACCTGCTCACCGGCGTGGCGACGCTGCTGGAGCGCAGCGCCGACCTCGACCCGCTCGCGCCCGCGACCTGGCTCGGCCGCTCGCGGCTCACCGTCGCGTCCCTGCTCGCCCACCAGCTCAACGAGATCCTGCTGCACGGGTTCGACATCGCCGGTCCGGGGTCGCGGGCGTGGCGCGTCCCCCCGGAGGAGGCGGCGCTCGCGTTCGACGTGTTCCTCATGCGGCTGCTCGGCACCGACGACCAGGGCGTGCTGTTCGGGCCGGGCGTGGGCGGCGGGCGGCGGGTGTCCGTGGAGCTGCGCTCCGACCGCACGACACCCGTCGTGCTCACCACCGGCGGGGGCGGGCGCACCACCGTCGAGCCGCCGGACGGCCGCGCCGACGCCCGCATCCGCTTCGAACCGGCGGCGTTCATGCTGACGACCTTCCGGCGCACCCGCCTCACCCGCGCCCTCGCCACCGGCCGGCTCGTCGTCTCCGGGCGACGCCCGTGGGTCGCGGTGGAGTACCTCAGGCGGACCCGGACCCCCTGACGGTGGTCAGGCGGCGCGGGCGGCGGCCACGAAGGCGCGCATCAGGCCGTGGTCCTTGACGCCCCGGCTCGACTCGATGCCGCTGGACACGTCCACGCCCCACGGCCGGGCCCGCCCGATCGCCTCGGCGACGTCGTCCACGCCGAGGCCGCCGGCGAGCAGCCACCGGCCCTCCGGGCGGGCGCCGTCCAGCGCGGCGAGGTCCCAGCGGTGCCCGGAACCGGCCTCGGGCGAGTCGAGCAGGAGCATCTCCTCGCCGAACGCGCCGACCCGCACGTCGGTGCCGGGGGTGAGCGAGACGGCGCGCAGCAGCACCAGGCCCGACCCGGCCAGCTCGTCGAACGCGGCGCGCGGGTAGTCGCCGTGCAGCTGCACGGCGCGCACGCCGGCCCGCTCGGCGACCCGGCGCACCTCGGCCGGCTCGACGTCCTTGAACACGCCGACCGCGAGCACGTGCGGCGGGACGCCGGCCACCAGCTCCCGCGCCGCGTCGGGGTCCACCCGGCGCGCGCTGGCGCTGAAGACGAACCCGACCGCGTCCGCACCCGCGTCGACCGCGACCGCCACGTCGTCCCCGGTGCGCAGGCCGCACAGCTTCACGTACATGCGGCAAACCCTAACGGCGGTGGCGGGCGGGGGCCGGCCCACCCACCACCGCCCCGGCTCACCGCGCGGCCGTGGCCCCGGTGGCGCTCCGGGTGGGCGCGGGGCCCGTGCCCACGAAGGACGTCGCGACGAGGCCCTGCGGGGTGCGCCAGGTGAAGATCGGCTTCCCGTCCGCCAGCACGGTGCCGGCCGGGTCGGTCGCGGTCTCCTCGAAGTAGCGCACCCGCCACTCGCCGAAGCCCGCGGCCGGCGCGAGCTGGCTCGCCTGGCGCACGTAGCCGTCGTCACCGCGCACGGCCAGCTCCACCAGGCCGCCGCCGGTCAGGACGGCGTCCGGCGCGCCGGGCGCGGTCAGCTCGCCCACCTGTTGCCACGTGCCGCCGAACGCGCCGCCGGCCTCCCGCTGGGTGAGCACCCGCCCGTCCGCGCCGCGCGCGAACACCTGGAGCTGCCCGTTGGGGTGCGCGACGGCCGAGGGCCGCGCGGTGGTGCCCGCGCCGACCACCCGCCACGCGCCGGGCGTGCCGTCGACCACGCGCAGCACCCGCGCCGAGCCGTCGGTGAACCGGGCCACCACGTCCAGCGCGGTCCCGTTGCGCAGCACCGCGAAGTCGGCGGTGACGCCGCCGGTCGCGATCCGCCGCCACGCCTCGTACCCGCCGTCCGCCGCGACCTGGCGGCTCTGCCACAGCCCGCCCGCGCCGTCGGCCGCGAACAGCGCCAGCGCGCCGGACGCCTCGGTGCCGACCACCGGGTCACCCGCCATCCAGCCCTCGTGGGCGGTCAGGCCGGTCCCCCACACGCCGTTGCGGACCTGCTGCACCTTGCCGCGCAGCCCCGCGTCGTCCGAGCTGTTGGCCAGCACCTCCAGCCGCCCGTCGCCGCGCACGCCCGCGCCCGGCCGGCCGGTGTGCAGGTGGTACTCGGGGAACGTGGCGTAGTCGAGCAGCCCGTAGTCGCCCGCGTAGCGCTGCTTGGCGGCGGTGAGGCCGCCGGCCGGGTTGACGTAGAAGAACGTCACCAGGCCGTCGGGTCCCTGCACCGGCGTGGTCGGCGCGTCGTAGCGCTGCGGCACCGCCGGGCGCTGCGGCACGGCGGCCCCCGTGACGCGGCACGCGTCGGACTGGCCCTCGACCTGCCAGTCGGGGAGCCAGCCGCCGTCGCCGACGATGCTGCCGGACGCCGCCGCCCACGTCCCGTCGCCCGTGTAGCGGTACCACTTCAGCTGCTGCGTGCCGCCGTTCAGGGCGTAGAACACGCCGCCGCCGACCGAGGCCACGTCGGTGAACTGGTTCCAGCCGGCCGCGCCGACCTGGGGGCCCTCGACCAGCCAGCGCCGGCTCTCCGCGTGGTAGGTGTACTGGTGCAGCGCGCCGGCGTGGGTGCGGGCGAACAGCACGCCGTCGCCCGAGGCCCACAGCATGGTGAAGCGCGACGCCCAGCCGACCGCCAGCGTGCGGTCGAGCGTCGTCCACGCGCCGTTGACCTTGGTGTGGCGGTACCAGTGCAGGTTGCCGTCCGGGGCGATGCCGTAGAAGTCGCCCTTGGCGTCGACCACGAGGGTGTCGCGCGACCACCCCGTCCAGCCGGTGCGCACGGTGTCGCCGACGCCGCCGTTCTCCCAGCCGGAGCCCAGCCAGCGGAACCGGCTGAGCGTCCCGTCGGGCGCCAGCTCGTACACGACGCCGTCCGGGCCGCCCAGGGTGATGCCGTCCCAGGCGAAGCCGTGGCTGAACTGCGTCCGCCAGCTCGGGTTCCCGTTCTCGGGCTCGTCGTGCTGGTAGAGGGTCAGGCTGGTGTCGGGCTTGCGCACGTGCAGGGGCGCGCTCGTGCTGCACTGGAAGGTCTCCGCCGCGCCGGCGGAGCCGGTGGCCAGGGGCGTGAGCGCGGTCGCCACGAGCACCGCGGCCAGGAGACCCGCGGCCCGGTTCACCGCCGCACCGCCGTGGTGCCTGCGTGGGTGGTCTGGGCGGCCGGGCTCTGGACGTACGAGGTGGCCACGAGGCCGCCGGGCGTGCGCCAGGTGAAGATCGGCTTGCCGTCCGCCAGGACCAGGCCCGTCGGGTCGGTCGCGGTCTCCTCGAAGTACCGCACGCCCCACTGGCCGAACCCGGCGGCGGGCGCCCCCTGGTCGGCCTGGTGCACGAACCCGTCCGCGCCGCGCGCGGCGAGCGCCATCAGGCCGTTGCCCTTCAGCACGGCCGCGGGCGAGCCGGTGGTGGCCAGGTCGCCGATCGCGGACCACGTGCCGGGGAACGCGCCCGCGCTCTCGCGCTGGGTGTGGACCAGGCCGTCGGCGCGGCGGGCGAACACCTGGAGGTCGCCGTTGCCGTGCGCGACGGCGGCGGGCCTGCCGGTCACCCCCGCGCCGACGGTGCGCCACGCGCCCACGACGCCGCCGGTGACGCGCGCCGCCCGTGCCGTGCCGTCGGTGAAGCGGGCCACCACGTCCACGGCCGTGCCGTTGCGCAGCACGGTGAGGTCGGTGCTCAGGCCGCCGGCGGCGATCGCGCGCCACGCGGCGTACGGGCCGTTGGGCGCGATCTGGGCGCGCCGCCACAGCGCGCCGGCCCCGTCGACCGCGAACTGGCTCAGCGCGCCGTCCGCCCCGGCGACGACGACGGGGTCGCCGAGCAGCCAGCCGCGGTCGGCGGTGACGGGCGCCGGGCCCCACACGCCGTTCTTGAGCTGCTGCACCTTGCCGCGGTACTCGCCGTCGTCGTGGCTGTTGGCCAGGGTCTCGAACCGGCCGTCCTGGCGCAGGCCCGCGCCCGGCTGCCCGGTGAAGTCGAAGTGCCCGGTGAACGTGCTGTAGTCCAGCAGGCCGTAGTCGCCCGCGGTGCGCTGCGCGGCGAGGCTCAGGCCGCCCTCGCCGTTGACGTAGAAGTACGACACCCGGCCGTCCGGCGCCTGGAGCACGGTGGTCGGCGCGTCGAAGCGCTGCGGCACGGCAGGTCTGGTCGGGAGGGCGTTGCCGGTCAGCCGGCAGCCGTCGGTGTCGGCGACCACGTCCAGCTCGCCGTACCAGCCCCAGCCGACGAGCTTGCCGACGTCGCGGCCGGTGTCCGCCCACGTGTCGGTGTCCTCGTGGTAGCGGTACCACAGCAGCTCGCCGCCGTTGTCGGCGCGCGTGGCGTACAGCACGTCACCGCCGGGCGAGAAGATGCGGTTGAACATGTTCCAGCCGAACCCCGCCGGCCGCGCGTGGTGCACGAAGCGGTCGGACGCGGCGTGGTAGCGGTACCGGAAGAGCTCGCCGCCCGGCTTGCGGGCGTACAGGACGCCGTCACCGGCGGCCACGACGAGGTCGTACTGGTCCCACCCGGTGTCGATGACCTTGCCGCTGCCGGTTTCCCCGCTCCACCAGCCGGTCGCGTCGTCGCCCTCCCAGACGAACACCTCCAGGTTCCCCTCGGGGGTGATCTCGTACAGGCGGCCCTTTTCGTCGACCGTCACCTTGTTGCGGTGCTCGGCCTGGCCGTAGCGGCCCCAGCCGCTGCCCACGACGCGGAAATGCGCGCCGTTCCACGAGTCCCAGTTCCCGGTGGTGTCGTTCCAGCGGAACCTGCGCAGGTCACCGGTGGCCGCGACCATGCTGTAGAGGACGCCGTCCGGCCCGGCCAGGGTGCGCCCGACGTCCCAGCCGCCCCCCACGGTCCGCTTCGTCCCCCAGTCGAAGTTCCCGTTCTCCGGGTCGTTGTGCGGGTAGGTGAAGATACTTCCTCCGGGCGTCACCCCGTACACCTTGACAGCGGTGTCGCAGACGAGTGCGGCGGCCGATGCGGAAATTTCCCCGTGCGCCGCCGGAACAGAAATCCCGGCCATCCCGAAAACCAGGGCGAGCACTGCTCCGGAACTGTTTTTGAGCAGGCTCGCGCTCACTCTTGACATGCACTTCCCCCTGGTCGAACTCGACGGTCGAGGGGACCGTAACGGACACCCGGCACACCGGCCAACCCCTTCACAGTTATCCCCACCAGCGGTAACGAGGTGACGGACGGTATCGCTGGGCGGGGTCCGCTAGGCCGAGCGAGTTAACCGGTGGTCTGCACCACGTCATGTGACGAACAGTCACTTGCCTTTTTTCGATCCGGGCTGGATGCTTCAGCCCGACACGGCCTAGGGGGGCCTGCGGTGGCACGACGGCACCGCGCCTGTCGACACGGGGGGATTCCGGACAATGACCGCTGGGCGTATTCGGCGTGCGCGCTCCAGGCTGCCGCGCTCACCGCGCGGGAGAATTCTGGCCGCGCTCGGCCTGGTGCTCGTGGTGTTCTTCGGCGCGGTCGCGCCGGACGCCGTGGAGCTCCTGCCGCGGTGGGGGTCCACCTCGTCGGACCCGGCCGCCGAGGCGGGCGCGCTCGCGCCCGACCAGCCGTGGGGGTCGGCCGAGGGGCAGGAGCACGAGGTGCGGGGGGAGGCGCCCAACCGCGCCCTGCCCCGCTCGGAGCTGGCCAAGCACCCGCAGCCGGACTTCCCCTCAGACGCGACGAAGCCCAACGAGGTCCGCGAGGTCGCGACCTCCTCGGACCCGACCGGGTTCGACCCGGCCACCAGCCGCGAGGACGAGGGCGCGCGGCAGGCGTTCTCCCGCACGTTCGTCAACGCCGACGGGACGCGGACCACCGAGTTCAGCCAGGCACCGGTCAACCACCGGCGCGACGACGGCTCGTGGCACCCGGTGGACACCGCGCTCGTGGCCGACGGCGACGGGTGGCGCAACGCCGCCGACCAGGTCGACACCCGGTTCGGCGCGACCGCCTCCGAGTCCCCCTTCGTGCGCGTGGCGCTGTCCGACGAGCACGAGATGGCGTTCGGCCTGGCCGGCACGGCCGCCGCGCGCGGTGCCGCGCAGGGCAGCCGGGTCACCTACCCCGGCGTGGCCGCGCACACCGACCTGCGGCTGGACGTGCTGCCCGGCGGGGTCAAGGAGACCCTGGTGCTGGCGTCGCCGGACGCGCCGCGCAGCTGGGTGTTCCCGCTGCGGCTCAAGGGCCTCACCGCGAAGCTGAACGAGGGCCAGGTCGAGCTGGTCGACGGCGACGGCCGCGTCCGGGGCGTCGTCCCGGCCGGGTTCATGACCGACTCGCACGCCGAGAACCCCGTCACCTCCCACGACGTGCGCTACGACCTGGTCGACCACGCGGGCGGCCCGGCGCTGCGCGTGTCCGTCGACGACGCGTGGCTGCGCGACCCGGCCCGCACCTACCCGGTGCTGGTCGACCCGTCGGTGCACGGCGCGACCGCGAACGCCGCCGTCGTCACCTCGGGCGGCACGCGCACCGGCGGCACGGAGCTGCACGTCGGCGGCGGCAGCGCGATGTACCTGAAGTTCGACGGCGTCTCCCAGGCGCTGGCCAACCACCGCGTCTTCGGCGCGCAGCTCTACCTGACCAGCTTCGACGCGCCCTCGTGCCGGCCCGAGCCGATCGTGGTGCAGCCGATCACCGCGGGGTGGACCGCGTCCGGCTCCGGCCACCCGCCGACCGGCGGCACCATCGGCACCGCGTCGTTCGCGCACGGCTACGTGGCGCTGGGCCAGTCGCACTCCGCCTGCCCGACCGCGGCCCACTCGATCGACCTCGGCGACGCGGGCCGCGACCTGGTGCACGGCTGGACGCACGGCCAGGCCAACAACGGGCTCGCGGTGAAGGCCGTCAGCGGCTGGAAGAAGTTCACCGGCGTGGGCACGGCCAACCCGCCGCGCCTGTTCGTCACGCACACCCCGTACGACGCGGGCTACCGCATCGAGCGCGGCGTGCCGGAACCGCCGGTGCTGCGCACCCAGGACGGCAAGGTCCGCATCGCGGTGACCAACCGCGGCTCCCAGCCGTGGACGCCGGGCGCCTACAAGCTGGCCTACCGGCTGTTCACCGCCGAGGGCAGGGCGGTGGACTCGCGGGAGTCCGCCGCGCTGGACCGCGTCGTGCCGGTGGGCGACACGATCACCCTGGACGCCACGGTGCACCGGGCCAACCCGGGCGACTACCTGCTCGACTTCAGCATGGTGCACAACAGCACCTACTTCACCGACGAGCAGATCCCGCCGGCACGGCTGTCGATGACCGTGTTCGAGGTCCCGCCGATCGTCAAGGCGCAGTACCCGCCGGCGGGACACTCCGCGCCGACGCTGACCCCGCAGCTGTGGGCCGACGCGGTGGACGTGGACGCGCCGCCGAACACGAACGTGCTCTACGAGTTCGAGGTGTGCGGCAGCACGGCGGACGGCACGCCCGACACCGGTTCGTGCCGGCTGTCGCCGCGCGGGGCGAGCCGGACGTGGACCGTGCCCAGGACGTGGTTGCAGTGGAGCGAGGCGTACCACTGGCGGGCGTTCGCGATCGACCCGAGCGGGACGCGCAGCGAGGCGCTGCCGTTCAGCGCGATCCTCACCGCGGTGCCGCAGCCGGACATCACCTCGCACCTGGGCGGCGCGCCGTACAGCGCGGGCGACCTGGACTTCGACCCGCAGATCGGCAACTACACCACCGGCGCGGTCGACGCGGCGATCGGCGTCACCGGCCCCGAGCTGAACGTCGCGCGCACCTACAACAGCCTCGACCCGCGCAAGGACCTGACCTTCGGCGCGGGCTGGTCCACCCGCTACGACATGCGCGTGGTGCCCGACCAGGACGGCTCGGGCAACGTCGTGGTCACCTACCCCGACGGGCAGCAGGTGCGGTTCGGCCGCAACGCCGCCGACGGCAGCTTCGACCCGCCCGCCGGCCGGTTCGCGACGTTCTACCAGGACTTCGGCCTGCCCACCCGCCCGTACGTGCTGGTGGACAAGTCCAACTCGGTCTACCGCTTCCGCGAGTTCGACGGCCGGCTGGTCACCGTGCACGACAACGCGGGCCGCGCCGTCGAGATGGACTACGGCCCGGACGGCAAGATCAAGAGGGCGATCAGCAGGCTCGTCCAGGACAACGCCGCCGCCGACCGCACGCTGTACTTCACCTGGACCGGCAACCACGTCACCGAGGTCCGCACGGACGCGCCGGTGGCCGGCGGCACGCCGATCAAGTGGACGTACAAGTACCTCGGGGACCGCCTCACCGAGGTGTGCGACCCCAAGGGCGGGTGCACGAAGTACGACTACGCCAACGGCTCGCACTACCGCAGCGCCGTCATGGACTCGCGCCCCGACTCCTACTGGCGGCTCGGCGAGGGCGCCGGCTCGTCCGACGCGGTCAGCCAGGTCGCCACGAACCTCGGCAAGGACGCGGGCGCGCACCGCGCCACCACGCTCGGCGCGCCGGGCGCGCTGGACGGCAGCCCGGACGCCTCGACGTCGTTCAACGGCACCGGCTCGTACGTGAAACTGCCCGACGGGGCGATCAAGAAGAGCCGCGACCTGTCGATCGAGCTGTGGTTCAGGACCACGAGCGGCGGCCCGCTGGTCGGCTTCCAGCACGCGCCGTTCGACCGCGCCCAGACCGGCGCGGTGCCGGTGCTCTACGTGGACCGCGACGGCAGGCTGCGCGGCCAGTTCTGGCACGGCCGGGTCGCGCCCATCACCAGCGCGGGCGCGGTGGACGACGGCGGGTGGCACCACGTGGTGCTGTCCGGTTCGCTGGCGACGCAGACCCTGTTCCTCGACGGCGCCAAGGTCGGCACGACCGAGGGCGAGATCGACGACAGCCTGCTCACCCACGGCCAGATCGGCGCCGCGCACGCCGTCGGCCCCGCCGACTGGGCGCCGCACGGCTGGTGGCCGGGCGAGGGCGTCAAGCACTTCTCCGGGCAGGTCGACGAGGTCGCGATCTACCAGCACCCGCTGGGCGAGGAGGCGGCCCGCGCCCACTTCCGGGCCCGCGAGCACGCCGACCAGCTGACCAAGGTCACCATGCCCAGCGGCCGCGTCGCCGCCGAGCTGACCCACGACACCACCAACGACCGGGTCAGCGAGTACACCGACGCCGACGGCGGCCACTGGGAGCTCGGCCTGCCGCAGGTCAGCGGCACCGAGGAGCAGGACGCGCAGGGCCGCACGGTCCGCAACCTGGTCCGCTCGATCCAGGTCACCGACCCGGGCAACCGGTCGCACTTCTTCGACTACGACCCGGTGCGCGGCCGGATCATCCGGTTCGTCGCGCCCCTCGGCACCGGCGTGCGGCTGGAGGACCGGCCCGACCCGTCGGTCGTGCCGACCACGCCGACGACCGCGCCGCCGTGCACCGCCGCCCCGACGCCCAACCCGGACGGCACGCCGTCGTACTGCGGCGGCACGGGCGTGAGCAACCCGGACTGGCAGGGCGGCCCGGTGCAGGGCGTGGGCGTGCGCACCTACGACTACGACGCCTCCGGGTTCCAGCAGACCATCACCGACGAGAACGGCCACCAGGTCGAGCTGCGCAACGACGAGCGCGGCAACGTGCTGTCGCGCAGGACGTGCCGCGACCCCGCGGTGTGCGACACCGAGCACTTCACGTACCACAAGCCCGCGCCGGGCAAGGTCAACGACACCGACCCGCGCATCGACAAGCAGCTCACCTCCCGCGACGGCCGCTCCTCCGGCCCGACCGACGACCGCTACCTGACGACGTCGGAGTACGACGCGCGCGGCGAGCTGGTCAAGCAGACGATGCCCGACGGCACCACCGTCCGGCACACCTACACCGACGGCACCACCGCGGCCGACGGCGGCGGCAACGAGCGCGCCGGCCTGCTCAAGACCACCACGGACGCGCGCGGCAAGGTCACCACCTACCGGTACTACGCCAACGGCGACCTGGCCTCCACCACCGAGCCGGGGCGCACCGACGCCGAGCCCGAGGGCCGCGTCACGAAGTACCGCTACGACCTGCTGGGCCGCAAGGTGTCCGAGACGGAGTTCTCCGACACCTACCCGCAGGGCCTGGAGACGAAGTTCGCCCACGACGAGATGAACCGGCCCGCCGAGGTCACCGACGCGCCGGTCACCAACGCCGTCACCGGCGTCCGGCACACCAAGTTCACCAGGACCACCTACAGCGCCGACGGCCAGCCCGAGAAGGTCGAGGTCTCCGACCTGGCCGGCGGCGACTCGACGCGCACCACGTCGTACACCTACGACGACCGGGGGCGGCAGGACTCCGTCACCGACGCCGAGGGCGCGAGGACCAGCTACGGCTACGACGCGTTCGGCAACCGCACGTGGACCGTGGACGCGAACGGCACGAAGGTCGAGTACGCCTACACGGCGCGCAACAAGGTCGCCGAGGTGCGGCTGCGCGGCTGGCACGGCAAGCCGGTGTCCGGCGGCGTGGGCGACGGCGAGACGCCGTCCGGCGGGTCCCTGCTGGTGCTGGAGGCCAACACCTACGACCTCGGCGGCCGGCTCGTGCGCAAGGTCGACGCCATGGGCCGCAAGACGCTCTACGAGTACACGCCGAGCGGCCTGGTGTTCCGGGTGCTGGCCG
Source organism: Saccharothrix sp. DSM 118769 (assembly GCF_052936295.1). Taxonomy (NCBI): domain Bacteria; kingdom Bacillati; phylum Actinomycetota; class Actinomycetes; order Pseudonocardiales; family Pseudonocardiaceae; genus Saccharothrix; species Saccharothrix sp. DSM 118769. The sequence continues at coordinate 6,753,925 of NZ_CP193627.1, forward strand.
AGGTGGCGGCGACGGGCGGCGGCACCCGCCGGGTCGTGCTGGAGCGCAACGACTACGACGGCGCGGGCAACCTGGTCAAGCGCACCGGGCCCAACGGCAAGGTCACCCAGTACACCCACAACGAGGTCGGCCGCGTCACCGAGGTGCTGGCCGACCCGACCGGCCTGGCCCGGCGCACCAGCTACCGCTACGACGCCAACGGCAACGTCACCCAGGTCGCCCGTTCGGGCCAGGGCTCGAACACGCCGGGCGTGCAGTCGTCGGCCGGCTCGGTCGTCGACTACGCCTACGACAACGCGGGCAACCAGGTCAGCGAGACGGTCCAGCAGGTCAACCCGCCGCTGACGACGACCCGCCGGTACGACAAGCGCGGCCTGCTGGTCGCCGAGACCGACCCGCGCGGCAACGTGGCGGGCGCGAACGCGGCCGCGTTCACCACCGAGTTCCGCAACGACGAGAGCGAGCGGCAGGTCGCCGTGACGCTGCCCGCCGTGCAGGTGGAGACCGCGGGCGGCACGCCGGCGACCGCGCGGCCGGAGACCCTCGTCGGGTTCGACACCTTCGGCGACCAGGTCGAGGTGCGCGACGAGAACGGCCGGGTCACCCGGACGACCCACGACCGGGTCGGCCGCCCGGTGCGGGTGGAGACGCCCGAGTACACCGCGCCCGGCGGCACCGCGCCGGTCAAGGGCACCACGGTCACCGAGTACGACGCCGTCGGCAACGCGATCGCGGTGACCGGCGCGCGCGGCGCGGTCACCCGGTTCCGCTACGACCAGCTGGGCAGGCTCGTCGAGCGGCAGGACCCGAAGGCCGACGCCCCGACCGCGGTCGGCGGCGTGTGGCGGTACGCGTACACGCACAACGGCGAGCAGCTGTCCGCGACCGACCCGACGGGCGCGCGGGTGGAGTCCACCTACGACGAGCTGGGCCGCCAGGTGACCAGCACGCGCCTGGAGCGCAGGCCCACCGCGGCCGCGCACACCACGCGCCTGGAGTACAACGACGCGGGCGAGCTGCTGACGTCCACGTCCCCCTCCAACGACGTCACCCGGTACGGCTACGACGCGCTGGGCCAGCGGACCAGCGCGACCGACCCGGCCGGCGTCACCCTGCAACTGGGCTACGACGGCCTGGGCCGCTCGGTGTGGCAGCGCGACGCCCTGGGGCGCACCAGCTACCTGCGCTACGACGCCGCGAACCGGCTCACCGGCCAGTTCAGCCTCAACGGGACGGGCGGCGTGCTGCGCCGCACCTCCTACGCGCACGACCCGGTGGGCAACGTGCTCACCGCGACCGACGCGCTCAACCGCACCGCGCGTTACACCTACGACGCGGCGAGCAGGCTCACCCAGCAGGTCGAGCCGGTGTCGGACACCGAGTCGATCACGACGTCGTTCGGCTACGACGCGCGCGGCAACCGCACCCGCTACACCGACGGGCGCGGCAACAGGTTCGTCACCACCTTCAACGCGTGGTCGCTGCCCGAGTCGGTGGTCGAGCCTTCGACCACCGCGCACCCGGCCGCCGCCGACCGGACGTGGACCTCGGTCTACGACGTGGCCGGCAACGCGGTGAAGCTGACCGCGCCCGGCGGGGTGGTCCGCGACCGGCGGTACGACGCGCTCGACCGGCTGGTGTCCGAGACGGGTTCGGGCGCGGCGACGACGTCCGAGCGCGTGCGGTCCTACGACCTCGCGGGCCGGCTCACCGAGGTCGACGCGCCGGGTGGCCGCAACACCTACGCCTACGACGACCGGGGCGGCCTGCTGACCGCCACCGGCCCGTCCGGCGCCTCGTCGTTCGCCTACGACGGCGAGGGCCGCGTCACCAGCCGCACCGACGCCGCCGGCACCGCCGCGTTCGGCTACGACAAGGGCCGGCTCAAGACCGTCACCGACGGCGTGACCGGCGTCGCCCTGACCCACGACTACAACGAGGCCGGGCAGCTCAAGACGCTGAAGTACGGCACGTCCCGCACCCGCGCGTTCGACTACGACGCCCTGGGGCGGCAGAAGTCCGACGTGCTCACCGACGCCGCCGGCGCCACCGTGTCGTCGCTGGCCTACGAGTACGACAACAACGACCGGCTGACCCGGAAGGTCACCGCCGGCCTGGCGGGCGCTGGCGACCACACCTACACCTACGACCACGCCAACCGCCTCACGTCGTGGACGGTCGGCGGGACGACCACCGGGTACGCGTGGGACGCCTCGGGCAACCGCACGCGCAACGGCGCCAAGACCGCGACGTACGACGAGCGCAACCGGCTGCTGTCCGACGGCGACTACACCTACGCCCACACCGCGCGCGGCACGATGGCGTCGCGCACGTCGTCCGGTTTCACCGAGAACTTCTCGTTCGACGCGTTCGACCGGCTCGTGCAGGTCGGCGGCACGACCTACGCCTACGACGGCGCGGACCGGCTCGTCTCCCGGGGCTCCCGCGCGTTCTCCTACGCGGGCTTCGACATCGACCCGGTGTCCGACGGCGAGACGACGTACGGGCGCGGCGCGGCGGGCGAACTGCTGTCGCTGTCCTCCGGCGGCGCCCGTCGCCTGACCCTGTCGGACAAGCACGGCGACGTCGTCGGCGGCTTCGACCCGGCGGGCACCGGCATCGCGGACTCCACGTCCTTCGACCCGTTCGGCTCCGTGACCGCCTCCACGGGCGCGGCGCGCCGGGTCGGCTTCCAGGGCGACTGGACCGACCCGGACACCAAGCAGGTCAACATGGGGGCCCGCTGGTACCAGCCGGGCACCGGGTCGTTCGCCTCGCGCGACACGACGTCCGCCGCCTCCGGCCCGTCGGCCGCCTTCAACCGCTACGCCTACGGCGCGGGCCGCCCGCTCGACCTGGTCGACCCCGACGGCCACTGGCCCAACTGGGGCGCGGTGTGGAACGGCGTGAAGAAGGCGGCGTCGGTCGCGGTCGAGGTGGTCAAGGAGGTCTCCGGCTACAACGACATCGCGAACTTCATCCGCGAGCCGAGCTGGGGCAACTTCTTCTGGGCCGCGTCGAACTTCATCCCGTTCGGCAAGCTCGCGAAGGGCGCCAAGTACCTCTACAAGTACGGCGACGACCTGCTGGGCGGCGCGCGGCGCTACGGCGACGACGTGGCCTCGGGCGCCAGGCGCTACGGCGACGACGTGGCGGGCGGCGCGCGGAAGTACGGCGACGACGTGGCGGGGGCGGCCCGGCGCAACGTGGCCGACTTCGCCAAGACCGCCGGGCGTTCGGCGGCCCAGGTGGCGGCCCAGCGCGCCGCCGCGGCGGCCGCGGCGGCGGCGGCCCGACGTGCCGCGATGGAGGCGGTGACGAAGCGGGCGAAGGCGGCCATCGCGCACGCGGCGAAGAACAACCCCCTGCCGGTGCTGCAGGCCGCCCTGAAGCCGCGGATCGCGATGAAGGACCTGGTGTCGTCGGCGGCCAACGTGCCGGCGCGCAAGGTCGCGGCGGTGGCCGAGAACGTGCAGGACGTCAACAAGGTCTGGGAGACGGTCAAGGCGACCGTCATCAAGCCGGGGACGAGCGTCGTCCAGTCCGTCGGCGAGCAGGTCGTCTCGGACTTCGCGAACAGCCAGGTGCCGGGCCTGGGCGACCTGCTCAGCCTCGCGTCACCGTCCCGCAAGCGCGGCAACGGCGCGGCCCGCGACGCGGGCGACAGCTCGCGCGGCGAGGCGAGCGGCTCGTGCCCGATCTCGTTCGACCGGAACAGCTTCTCCGGCGAGACCCCGGTGCTCATGGCGGACGGGTCGCGCAAGCCCATCTCGGAGGTCGAGGTCGGCGACGAGGTCGTGGCCACCGACCCGACCACCGGCGAAACCGGCACCAGGACCGTCACCGACACCCGCTCGCACCAGGCGGAACGCCTGCTCTACGAGATCACGGTGGACACGGGCGGCACGGTGGTGGCGACCGACGAGCACCCGTTCTGGGTCGAGTCGTTGCAGAAGTGGGTGAACGCCGAGGACCTGGAGCCCGGCTACACCTTCGAGACGGCCGACCACCGGCCGGTCACCGTCACCGGCGTCCGGCCCCTCTCCCCCGACCGCGAGGTCCACAACCTCACGGTCGACGGGCTGCACACGTACTTCGTGGGTGTCGGTGCGGTCGCGGTACTGACGCACAACTCCGGCCCGAACACCGCGCCCGCCGGTTGTCCTGTCGGCACCTTCCAGGCGCTCAACGACTTCCGCGACGCCGAGACCGCCAAGATGGGGTCGAAGACCCAGCGGAGGAAGGTCTCCGTCGTCGTCGCCGGGATGGTCCCGGGCGGTGAGCCCGTGTTCGGCCGCTCCGACTGGGGCGACGGGTGCGCCGAGGACGACGTGTACAACAAGCTGTGCGCGGTCAACCCCGGCCTGGACCGCAAGGACGTGCTGTACTCCACCCCGATCAGGCCGAGGGACTACCAGCCCGCCGAGGTGTGCGCGGCGAACTGCCAGGAGAAGCTGGACCCGAACCAGTTCCCCCCTGGTACGACGCCCCAGGAAGGCGGCCGTTGGAAGGGGAAGAAGTCATGGGGGTGACGGAGACGGCCGACAGCGTCCTGCGGAACACCGCGTGGAGCGCGTTGCGCGGCCCCTCGCTGCCGGAGGGGGCCATGTCGGTGCCCGACGGGTTGAGGGCGCTCGGCTCGGCGGCGGACCGTGACGGGGCAGCTCGGGCGCGCACCGCCCTGAGCCACGCCGTCGTGCACCAGGGCAAGCTGTTCGAGATCACCTACCCCGCGGTCCGCGTGCTCGCCGAGTTCCTGACCGTGCCCGGCGACTGCGGTCGGGCGGAGGTGTACGACCTGCTGGAGGAGATCACGTACGGCTGGCCCAAGCCGGGGCAGGACGACTGGCGCAGGCCCGCGGACGAGATGCCGCACCTGGGGGACGCCTGTCGCCGGGTCGTCGGCGAGTACGTGGACGTCATCAGGCGGGACTGCCTGTCCGAGGACGTCCACGTCCGCGACTCGGCCATCGGGGTGCTGATCGCCACGTCGCCGGACCGGGACGCCCTGCCGGCGGAACTGGAGCGGTTCATCCGGCGCGAGCCGTCGGACGAACTGCGCGCGGACCTCGAAGAGACGCTGGACGACTTCGGCGCCGAGCCACTGATCCTCACGTCGTTCCGCGAATGGCTCGACCACCCGGCCTGACCACGCGGGCCGCACCACCGACCACGTCCTCCCGAACGAAAGTGACCCCGGGAACATGAGCACGAAGAACTCGTCGACCGCCTGTCTCGTCGCGGCAGTGGCGAGTGCCGCACTGCTGGTCCCGACCGGCACGGCGACCGCCGCCGACGAGGTGTTGCGGTGCGACACCTCCGTCTCCGTCTTCGCCGCCGCGCCCGACGGGACGCTGCGCCTCTACCAGCACGACGAGCCCGAGCTCGGCGAGCACCTGCGCGCCGGGTCCTCGATGATCGGCGGCGGGTGGACGGTGCCGATGGCGGTCGGCCAGGACGGGTACGTCTACCAGGTCCTCGACGGCGGCAACCTGCACCGCTTCCGGTGGACCGGGAGCGACTGGGAGCGGCCGGGGGGTGCGTGGTCGGTCAGGATCGCCGAGGACTGGGACGACTGGACGTCCGTGGCCTCGCGCAAGCGCGTGGCGGTCGACTCGAACGGGAACTTCTTCAAGTTCACCGCGAACGGCGAGCTGACCTGGGAGCGGTACGACGGGACGGCCTGGACGCGGCGCGTGCTGGAGACCGGGGCGGCGAACCGGTACGACATGGTGGTCGCGGCCGGGGACGGGGTGTTCTACGTGCGCGACCCCCACGTGCTCAACGGGGTGTTCTACCGCTACGAGTACCACGCCGCCTCGCAGCGGTTCCTCAAGCCGAGGCAGCTGGTGGCCCACAGCGGTGACGCGAACCTGCTCGACTCCGCGTTCTCCGCGGGCGGCGACGTGCTGTACGGCGTCGAGGGCGCCTGGATGTGGTGGTACCGCTACGACCCCGCCACCGGCGGCTTCGCGCCGCGCCGCCTGGTCGACACCGGCATCACGCCGGGCACGCAGTACGGCGCGACGACCGACTCGTGCGAACTGCTCGGCCGCGCCGCCCCCACCCGGCCGGTCGTGCCGGTGCGCCAGGACCAGCCGAACACCGCCGTCGTCACCACCGACGGGCTGGTCGACTACTTCTACGTCAACACCGCGGGCAACCTGACGTCGGCCAAGCAGCGCTACCGCGACGACTTCACGCTGCTGACCTACCAGTCGTTCGACGACACGACGACGCGCACGGGCGTCCCCGGCGCGGGGCTGCGCGCGGACGGCCGGGTCGAGGTGCTGGCCAACAGCCCGGACGACGCGGTGCTGCGCGGCAAGTCGCAGGCCGTGCGCAACGGCGTGTGGGGCACCGGGAAGGCCGTGCACGACGGCTGGCTCGTCGGCGACCCGGTGGTGGTCGCGGACTCGACCGGCGTCCTGGCGGTCTTCGGCGTCGACGCGCAGGGGTCGCTGTGGCGACGGCCGCAGGCCGCGCCGAACGGCGAGTTCCTGCCCTGGCAGCGGATCGGCGCGGCCGGCGCCACGGCGGACTTCACCGCCGTGCGCAACGGGTCGGCGGTCGACGTGGTGGCGCGCTTCGCCGACGGTTCGGCGCGGGTCGCCAGGTTCGCGAACGGCGCGCTCGGCGCGTGGCGCACGATCGGCGGCGGCTCCGACGTGGTCGGCGAACCGGCCGTCGTGGCGCACGGCGACGGCACGCTCCAGGTCGCGGTCCGCCGCGCCGGCGGCGGCGTGCACACGCAGCGCGAGGCGGCGGGCGCGTTCCCCGGCACGTGGCAGCGCGTCGGCGACGTGGTCGCGGACGGCGCCCCCGCGCTGGCCCTGGGCGCGGACGGCATGGTGCACGTGGCCGCCCGGGTGGGCGACCAGGTGTGGCGGGCGGGCCAGCTCGCCCCGGCGGGTCCGTTCGGGCCGTGGACGGCGGTCCTCTTCGAGGACACCGCGACCGACCCGAACGGGTACACCCTGGCCGACGGCGGCCCGGCCTTCGCGTGGCGCACGCCGGCCGGCCTGGTCGCGACCCTCTACACGGTGCCCGCGGCGGCGCGGTCGGCGGGCACGTCGTTCACCGGCGCGGTGGGGAAGGGCTGACGTGCCCGGTCGCCGGACGCGACAGGTGGCGGCGCTGGTGACCGCGGTGCTGGTGGCGACCGCGGCGCCGGCCCCCGCCGTGCCCGAGCCCGCGCGCACCACGCTCAGCTTCGTCGCCCACCAGGACGACGACCTGCTGTTCATGAACCCGGACGTCCTGTCCGACGTGCAGGCCGGGCACGCGGTGTGGGTCGTCTACCTCACCGCGGGCGAGCTGCCGTGCGGCGAGGGCTTCCCCGCCTGCGGCGCGGACTACGCGGACATGCGCGTGCACGGGGAGCGGGCCGCGTACGCGCGGGCCGCGAAGGTGCCGGACGACTGGGTGTACGAGGCCCTGTGGTTCAACGGCCACGAGGTGCCCACCAACCGGCTGGTGGGCACGGACGTCCGCCTCGTCTTCACCTTCGTCCACGCCGCCGGCGGCAGCGACCAGTGCGGCGACCTCTACCGGCTGGTGCACCAGCCCGGCTACGCGGCCCGGCCGATCGACGGGCGCGCGGCCTACACCAGAGCGTCGTTCGTGGGGATGCTGCGCGACGTCATCCGCACCGCGCGGCCCGACCTGATCCGCTCGCAGAGCAGCATCGGCCACCGCCAACCCGACCCGGACCACGTGGACCACGTCGCCGGCGCGGTCCTCGCCGCCGAGGCCGACACCGACGCGGCGGGGAACACGCTCGTCCGCCGGGACGAGTACGACGGCTACGTGATCAGGCAGTACCCGGACAACGTGTCCGGGTACTGGCGGGACGAGAAGACGGCCGTGTGGGACCGGTACTGGCCGCACGACCCGGCGCTGGGGCCGACCAGCTGGCGCGAGGTGATGGGCAGGCAGTACAGCCCCGACGGGCGCGTCTTCCACCCCGGCGTGCCGTGGGTGCCGCCCGGCGACATCCGCTGCTGACCGGGCCCCTCGGCGGGCGGCGTCCGCCGAGGGGCCCGGAGACCTGGCCACCGGACATCGTTGACACCCCGGGCGGGGCCGTGCCAGCGTGATCCGGCGTGGTCCCGCCGCCACGTCGTGACAACGTTGTCAGGAGGTCCCTGCCGCATGTCCCCGCCCCGCACGACCCGCCGCACCCGCGTGACCAGCCCGTTCCTCGTCGCCCTGCTCGCCGCCGGGCTGGTCACCGCCACCCCCGCCGCGGCGCAGGCCCAGGCCCAAGCGCCGGAAGACCCGACCACCCTGGTCAACCCGTTCGTCGGCACGCAGAACTTCGGCAACACCTTCCCCGGCGCGAGCGCGCCGTTCGGCATGGTCCAGGTCAGCCCGGACACCGGCGGCCAGGGCGGGTACGACTACCTCCAGGACCAGATCCACGGGTTCAGCCAGACGCACCTGTCCGGCGTCGGCTGCGGCGTCATGGGCGAGCTGCCGGTCATGCCGACCACCGGCCCCGTCGACAACGTTGACACCAACGGCTACCGGTCGGCCTTCTCGCACGACGACGAGGAGGCGAGCCCCGGCTACTACCGCGTGGGCCTGTCCCGCTACGGCGTCCAGGCGGAGCTGACCGCGACCGAGCGGACCGGCTGGCAGCGCTACTCGTTCCCGGCGACGGGCGAGGCGAACGTGCTGTTCAACACCGGCAAGGCCAACCAGCAGGTGCTCGACTCCGAGGTCCACGTGGTCGGCGACCGCACGATCGAGGGACGGGTGAAGGCCGGCCGGTTCTGCGCGGGCCACGACGAGCACACCGTGTACTTCACCGCGACGTTCGACCGCCCGTTCGCGCGCTTCGGCACGTGGCGCGGCAGCACGCGGTCACCGGGCGTGCCGGACGCGGCGGGCACCGGCGGCAACGGCGCGTGGGTCACCTTCGACGCGACCGCGGACCGGGACGTGGTGCTCAAGGTCGGCCTGTCCTACACCGGCGTCGAGGGCGCGCGGAAGAACCTCGCGGCCGAGACCGCCGACTCCTACGACTTCGACGCCACCCGCGCGGCCCTGCACGCGAAGTGGGTGGAGGCGCTGGGCTCCATCGCGATCGGGGGCGGCACGACCGAGCGCCGCACGGCGTTCTACACGTCGCTCTACCACTCGCTGCTGCACCCGAACCTGGCGGGCGACGTGGACGGCCGCTACGTCGGGTTCGACGGCGCGCCGCACGTGGCGGAGGGCTACACGCCCTACCAGAACCTGTCGCTGTGGGACACCTACCGACCGCAGAACCAGCTGCTGGAGCTGCTGCGCCCGCAGGTGGCGCGGGACGTCGCGCTGTCCGTGGTGGCGAGCGGTCGCGACGGCGGGTGGCTGCCCCGGTGGGCGCTGGCCAACAGCGAGACCAACATCATGACCGGCGACCCGGTGACCCCGTTCCTGGTCGAGGCGTGGTCCAAGGGCCTCCTCCAAGGCCACGAGCAGGAGGCGTACGAGCTGCTCAGGCGCAACGCCACCAGCACGCCGCCCGCCGACTCGCCGTACAACGGCCGGTCGGGCCAGGGGTTCTACGCCGAGCGCGGCTACGTCCCGTCCGGCCTGGTCCTGGGCACGGACTGCGCGCACAAGGGCGGTGACAACGACTGCGTGCACCCGGCGTCGGCGACCCTGGAGTACGCGGCGGCCGACGCGTCGCTCGCGCTGATGGCCAAGGGCCTCGGGCACGACGCGGACGCGAAGCTGTTCGCCGCGCGCGGGCAGTGGTACCGCAACCTGTGGGACGGCGAGCACTTCCGGCCGCGCACCGCCGAGGGCACGTGGGTGACGCCGTACAACCCGGTCGACGCCGGGCACCAGTTCCACGAGGGCGGCGCGTACCAGTACCAGTGGCTGGTGCCGCAGGACCCGAACGGCCTGGTCGAGCTGATGGGCGGGCGCAGGGCCACCGAGGAGCGGCTGGACGCGTTCTTCGCCTACGACAAGCTGCTCGCCGACCCGGTGGGCACGGTGCGCACCGACTGGATCACGCAGCCCTACGACTACTACGGCAAGCCCACGTACAACCCGAACAACGAGCCCGACCTGCTCGCGCCGTACTTCTACCTGTCGGTGGGCGCGCCGGCGAAGACGGCGACCGTGGTGCGCGCGGCGATGACGCTGTTCACCACCGGCCCGGACGGCATGACCGGCAACGACGACCTGGGCACGATGTCGGCGTGGTACGTGTTCTCCTCGCTCGGGCTGTACCCGACGATGAGCGGCGGCGACTTCCTCGCCCTGTCCAGCCCGCAGTTCCCGTCCGCCACCGTCCACACCGGACAGGGCCGGGCGCTCACCATCAGCGCGCCGGGCGCGAGCGACGCGAACCGGTACGTGCAGCGGGTGTCGCTCAACGGCCGCGACGTGCGGGACACGTGGCTGGACTGGGACGACGTGGCGCGCGGCGGCACGCTGGCGCACCGGCTGGGCACGACCCCGTCGAGCTGGGGCACCCGGCCCGGCGCCGAACCGCCCTCGGTGAACCGGGCCCGGCCGGACGACCGCAGGCACGTCGACGCGGCGCTGCGCGAGTCCTCGGCGGTGGTGCCGGCGAACGCGGCCGACCAGACGGTGGCGCTCACCCTGGACGTGCTGGCGCAGGCGCCCGGCGCGGTGCCGGTCACGTTCCGGCCGACCGCCCCGGCGGGGTGGGGGGTGACCGCGTCGCCCCGGTCCCCCGTGGTGATCCGCTCGAACCGAGCCCCGGTGCAGGAGACGGTCACGCTGACCGTGACCGTGCCCGGTGGCACGCCGGTCGGCTCGTACCCGGTGCGGGTGGCGGTGCGCGGGCCGAACGAGGTGGTCCGGGACGCCGTGGTGGAGGTCCGCGCGGCGGCCGAGTGCGCCGCCGTCGTGGGCGGGCAGTGCGCGGTGGACCTGGCGCGGGAGCTGAACCACGACGGCGCGGCCACCCCGGAGCGGTCCACCGAGGGGAACTTCGACGGCCAGGGCTGGAGCTACGACGCCGCGCTGCTGCCCACCGGCACGGTGACGTGGGGCGACACGGCGTTCGTCGCGCCCGACGCGTCGGGGACCGCGCCGAACTTCGTGGAGGCGCGCGGCCAGGCCGTGCTGCTGCCCGCCGGGTCCTACCGGGGCCTGCGGTGGGTGGCGGCGTCGCACAACGGCCCGGTGACCGCCGGCGTGCTCGTGCGCTACGCCGACGGCAGCACGGCGCAGGTGCCGGTGACCGTGCCGGACTGGGCGGGGTCGGGCGGCGCGGTCGCGCTCGACATGCCGCACCGCGTCAAGGCCGGGCAGGGCGTGGACGGCCCGCCGGTGCGCCTGTTCACCGGCTCGGTGCAGCTGGACCCGGCCAAGGCGGTGCACTCGGTGACGCTGCCCGACGACGCGCGGGTCGAGTTCTACGCGGTGACGCTCGTGTGACCGGAGGGGCGGCCGGTCCACCGGCCGCCCCTCCCCCCGACCCCGGTCAGGAGCCCGTCAGGAGCCCGGTCAGGACAGGGCGCGGAACACCATCGGCCGGGTGGACACCGGCTTGTACTGGTCGACGACGTTCTCGTTGGCGCCCCACCAGTGGCCGGTCGGGACATCGGCGGCGGTGGTGCTGATGAAGATCCAACCGCGGCCGACGCCGCTGTACTCGGTGGTGCCGACCGCCCGGGTGTCCGGGTAGGACTGGTACGGCGAGGAGGTGTTGGTGCTCGCGACGCCGTGCGGGTTGCTGGTGCTGTCGATCACGCGCACGGCCCACTCGCGGGTGGCGGCGTTGCCGTCGCGGTCGTACAGGTGCGGCGCGGCGGTGACGACCGCGACGTGCCCGGTGGCGTCGCCGGTGCCGCCCGCCGAGTCGGTGTACTTGACGGCGATGACGTCGCCGGGGACCAGCGAGGACACCGTCGTCTTGGCGGTGAAGTGCTCCGCGCCGGAGACGAACCCGTCGTAGTACTTGGCGGCGGTCGGGCTCTCGCTGGTGAACTCGGTGGTCAGGTAGGAGTCGGTGGCCCAGGAGAAGGTGTGCTTGAGCGCCTGCGTGAGCAGGGGGGCGCACTTGGCCTTGTTCTCGTAGGTCGTCGGGCTGCCCGGCGTGCCCCAGACGACGCTGGTGGCGACGTCGGCGTGCCCCTTCGCGCCGGGGTAGAAGTTGTAGGTGTCCTGCCCCGGCCACGCCAGGGAGTTGAGGTTGTCGGCCAGCTCGGCCAGCTCGGTGTGCAGCGCGGCCGACGTCGCGTGCGCGGGTGCGGCGGTGGCCAGCACGGCGACCGCCGCGACGGCGGAGGCGATCAGGGCGCGGAACGTGCGCATGGGTGCTCCCTCTCGAACGCGGTGCGGCGGCGGGGCCTCGTCGTCCGGCCGCCGGTGTTCCCGAGAATGGGGAGCGCCGTCGGCGTGCCCTGATACGGGTGCGGGCATGAGATTCGGTTCACGCTGACGCCGCCGCGTGTGGCACGTTGGTGGGGTGACCCTGGACATCCGGGTGCTGGGCGGGGTGGGCGCGGTGGCGGACGGCCGCCCGCTCGACGTCGGCGCGCCCCGGCAGCGGTGCGTGCTGGCGGCGCTCGCGGTGGACGCGGGCCGGGTCGTGCCGGTCGACCGGTTGGCGGAGCGGGTGTGGGGGGAGGCGCCGCCGTACCGGGCGCGGACGCTGCTCGTCGGGTACGTGTCGCGGCTGCGGCGGGTGCTGCGGCCCGCCGGCGCGGACGTCGTGCGGCAGGCGGGCGGGTACGCGCTCGTGGTCGAGGCGTCCGAGGTGGACCTGCACCGGTTCCGCGCGCGGCGGGCGCGGGCCAGGGGGCGGGACGACCGCACCGCGGCCGTGCTGCTGGCGGAGGCGGCGGCGCAGTGGCGGGGCGACGCGCTGGCGGGCGTGCGCGGCGCGTGGGCGGACGCCGAGCGCGACCGGCTGCACCGGGAGCGGCGCGAGGTCGAGCGCGCGCTGGCCGACGTGCGCCTGCGGCTGGGGCAGCGGTTCCGGCACGGCTTCGGGCTCGACGGGGAGCTGGTGGCCGAACCGGAGCCCGAACCCGGACCGGCCGCCGACGTGGACCTGTCCCGCCTGGACGAGGTCGCGCTGCGCCGCCTGGTCGACGCGCACCTGGGCACCGCGCTCGCCGCCGACCGCGTGCTGGACCCGCACCGCCCGCCGGTCGGCGTCCCCGCCGAGCCGCCGGCCGACCCGCACGCCTGGTTCGCCGGGGAGCACGCCGTGCTGCTGGCCGCGCAGCGCCTGGCGGTCGAGCGCGGGTGGCACGAACCGGCGTGGCGGCTCGCGTGGGCGATGGACACCTTCCACGCCCGGCAGGGCCACGACGCGGCGGACGACCTCGCCCGCACGCTGGTCCTCGCCGAACGCGCCGGCGACGACACCGCCCAGGCCCACCTGCGCCTGCTGCTCGCCCGCGCGTGGCAGGAGCGCGGGCACCCCGAGGTGGCGCTGGAGCACGCCACCGAGGCGCTGCAACGGGCCGGGTCGCCGCTGTGCCACGCGTACGCGCTGGTCGCCGTCGGAGTCGCCGAGGCGGGCGCGGGCCGCTTCGACCGGGCCCAGGTGCACTGCGAGGCCGCGCTCGCCCTGGCGCACGAGCACCCCGGCGTGGCGGCGGTGGCGCACGACGGGTTGGGCCGCACCGCCGACCTGGCCGGCGACCACGCCGCCGCCGTGCGCCACCACGAGCACGCCGCGTCCCTGCACCGGGACTCGTGCTGGGCGCCGGTCGCGCTGGAGCGCCTGGCGCACGCCCACCGCGCCGCCGGCCACCTCAACCAGGCGCGGGCGGCGTGGCGGCGGGCGGTCGACCTCTACCAGGCCCAGAAGCGCGACCGCGACGCCCTGCGCGCGCGGCAGCGGCTGGCCGCGCTCGGCTGAGCGGGCCGCTCCCGGGCGACCCCGGTCAGCCGGGGAGACCGGGCAGGGACGGCCCGAGGTCGAGGGGACCGCGGAGTCCCGCGACGGGTGGGTGTCGGTCGCCGCGGGGGCGGACGGCCGGGTGCGCGCCCTGCGGCTGGACCCCCGGATCTACCGCGCCCCCGGCGCCGCGCGGCTCGCGGACACCATCCGCGACACCGTGGCGGACGCCGTCGGGCAGGCGCGGCGGCGGGCGTTCGAGCTGCTGGCCCCGTTGCTCCCGCCGGGTTCCCGGGCCGAGGACGCCGACCTGGCGTTCGGCCCGGTCCTGCACGACCTCGCGACGCGGAGAGGGGCGACGGCCGACGCGATGGGCCGGCCGGCCGCCGCCGGGGCGCGGAAGGGCGCGGACCGGGGCGCGGTCAGCGCCGAACTGGACGGCCTGGCGGGACAGCTCGGGCGGGGCGAGCCGGGTGCGGCGTTCCTGGCGGGCTACCAGCGGCCGGCGGTCACCACGGCGGAGGCGGTCGAGGGCTGCTGCCGCGTGCCCGGCCTGCCGGCCGGGGCGGGTGACCGGTCGGTCGACGAGTACGCGTCCACCGACCAGCGCAACCGGGACCGCCTGGCCTCGGTCGACGCGCCCCCGTGACCGGCGCGCTCAGGCACCGCCCTCCGAACCCGTCACCTCCGGACCCGCCGCCTCCCGACCCGCCGCCTTCCGGTCGCTGTGCCCGAGGTCGCGGCCGGGTGCGACCCGGTCGCGCACGAGCTGCTTGAGCGCGGCCATCTCCGGGAACCCGCCCTCGGCCTTGCGCGACCACAGCAGCTCCCCGTCGAGCCGCACGTCGAACACCCCGCCGGTACCGGGCACGAGCGCCACCTCGCCCAGCTCGGTGGTGAACGTCGTCAGCAGCTCCTGCGCCGTCCACCCGGCGCGCAGCAGCCACCGGCACTGCGTGCAGTACTCCACCTCGACCCGGGGTCGCCTCGTCGTCACGGGGCCAGTATCACCACCGCGGGCAGGTCCCGGCCACGCGGGGAGTTCGCAGCGGAACCGGGTGGGCGACAGGTCCCCCTCCCCGGCCGCCGGTCCTGCCACAGGCGGAACGCGCCGCCCGAGGTGCGGTAACCGCCGCCGGGTCCCGGCGCGACCGCCGGTCCGCGTGACGCTCCGCGAGCGGTCAGCTCGTGCCGTCCCGCGCGACCACCTCCCGCGCGACCACCTCCCGCGCGACGCGGACCAGGTGGTCGCGCAGCTCCACCGGCGACACCACCTCGACGTCGGTGCCGAACGCGAGCAGCGGCTGGGCGGCGGCGAACGAGCTGAAGGCCAGTTCCAGCCGGTCGCCGTCCTCCGGCGGCGGGCACGTCAGGTCCGCGCGGTGCACGCGCACGAACCGCTCGAACGACCGCCGCCGCACGCGGACCACCACGCGGACGGCGGCGGTCGCGTCGTCGAACCGGCGGCTCAGGGTCTCCCAGACCTGGGCCAGTTCCACGTCGCGCCGCCGCACCGGCTCGTCGAGCACCGACCGCGCCACCACCCGGTCGGCGCGGAACATGCGCGGCGCGCCGCGGTGGTCGGCGACCAGGTACCAGACGCCCGCCTTGTTGACCAGGCCGTACGGGTCGACGGTGCGGGTGCGCACGTCGCCGTCCCCGTGCCGGTAGCGCAACCTGAGCCGCCGGTCGGTGAACACGGCGTCCTGGAGCGCGTCGAGGTCCGCGGTGGACCGGCCGCGCCACCGCACCGGGTCGACCAGGACGCGCCTGCTGACCCGGTCCGCGCCCTCCCGGTGCGGTGCGGGCAGGGCCGCCATCACCTTGCGCAGCGCCGAACCCAGGGCGCGCCCCAGTCCCAGGTCCGCGTGGGCGTGCCCGGTGATCAGCACGAACAGCGCGCGGGACTCGTCCGCGGTCAGGCCGGTCACGTCGGTGCGGTAGCCGGGCAGCAGCGCGATCCCGCCGTGCCGCCCGCGTTCGGTGTAGACGGGCACGCCCGCCGAGGACAGCGCCTCGACGTCGCGCAGGACGGTGCGCACCGACACCTCCAGGCGCTCGGCGAGCTTCGCCGCGGGCACCCGCCCGTGCGTCTGGAGGAGCAGGAGGATCGACAGCAACCGGTCGGCCTTCACCCGCTCAGGATGCCCGGGAAAACCTGACAGCAGGTGTCTTGTTCCCGGTGCACGCTCCTCCTCGCAAGGACATCCACGGAGAGGCACGAGCACATGACCGGCACCACCAGCCCAGCCCTGACGACGGCCCTGGCCCACCACCGCGCGTGGACCTCGGGCGACCTCGACGCCACCATGGCCCTCGTCGCGGACGACGTCGTCTGCGAGAACCCCAACGGCGTGCTGCGGGGCGCCGGGGCGTACCGGCGGTTCACCGAGGGCTTCACCGGGATGCTCACCGGTTCCGCCCTGGTCGCCGCGTTCGGCGACGACGGCACGGCCCTGCTCATGTACACCACGGACACCCCGAAGGCACCGGGTGCGACGGCCGCCGAGCACCTGACCGTCGTGGACGGTCGGATCACCGGCATCCGCATGGTCTTCGACCGGGCGCCCCACGCGTGAGCGGGAGCGGGGCGGGACCACGCCGGTCCCGCCCCGCGCGCGGTCAGCGCTTCCAGAACGGCGTGCGCCCGCGCGGCGCGGCCAGTGCCGCGAGCGTCGCCCCGGCGTGCCGGAACCGGCGGTCCAGCTCGGCGCGGTCGGCGGTCGGCACGGCCAGTTCCGCGGCCAGGTCGCGCAGCGCGCGGAGGGTGTCGGCCGGTTCGCCCGCCGCGCCCCAGGCCGCCTCGTGCCGGGTGATCGCCTCGTGCAGCCGGGTCAGGGCCGCCGCGTGGTCGGTCGCGGCGCGCAGCGCGGCCAGTTCGTCGGCCACGAACCGCGCCAGGTCCGGGGCGACCTGCTTCTTCGGCAGGTCGGGGCGGGCGCCGCGCAACCGCGGCGGGGCCCCCGCCGGCGCGGCCATCATCGGCGCGGCCATCGGGGCGGGCATGGGGGCCGGCATCGGGGCGTCGGCCATCGGGGCGGGCATCGCGCCGGCCGGGCGGACGGCGGCCCGGGGCGCCGCGCCACCCCCGCCGAACCCGCCGGCACCGGCCGCCCGGGGTGCCGCCCAGCCGTCCGGCGGCTCGACGGGCTGGGTGACGCGGTGCAGCTCCCCGGACTCGGTGACCACGCGCTGGTCCACCGCCACGAACGCGGTGAACCGGGACAGGACGCCGAACGCCAGCGACGTGTCGACGATCCGCCGCTCCAGCGCGTCGCGGTCGCCCGAGCCGACGACGTAGCGGTCCTCCAGGTCGCGCACCCGCGCCCGCGCCCACAGCGCCGACAGGCTCGGGTTGTCGCTCGGCACGGCGGTCACCCGCTGCCGCCAGCCACCGTCGCCGACCGCCTCGACCGCGCCCGACGCGGGACCGGTGAAGCGGCCGGTGACCACGACCGGCGCGCCGGGGAACAGGTCGGGCAGCGGCGCGGGGGCGAGGGAGTCCTGGTCCACCGCCAGGCCGTCCGGGCGCAGGGCGAGGCCGGTGAGCACGGGCGTGCCGATGCGCCGGTGGACCTGCCGCATGGCCTCGTCGAGCCGGTCCTCGGACTCGACGAGCTCGAACCGGCCAGTCGACCCGGCCAGCCGCTGGAGGAACGCCTCGTTCACGGCCCGGTCGACGCCCACGGTGTGCACCCGCACGCCCGCCAGTTCCGGGCCGAGTTCGCGCAGCAACCGGTCCTCGTCGCCGACCTGGCCGTCGGTCACCAGCACCAGCACCCGCTCGCGGTCGCCGGCGGCGCCGAGGGACCGGGCGGCGGCGCGCAGCGGCTCCAGCATCTCGGTGCCGCCGCGCGCGGCCAGGCCGGCCAGGAACTCCACGGCGCGGAAGCGGTTGCGGTCGGTCGCCTCGACCAGGTCCGGGCCCAGGCCCGGCGCGGTGTCCACGGAGTTGTCGAACGCCAGCACGGTGAACCGGTCCGCGGTGTCGAGCGAGTCGACGATGCGGGCCGCGGCACGGCGCGCGGCGACCATCTTCCAGCCGTTCATCGACCCCGAGCGGTCCAGCACCAGGACGACGTCGCGGCCCCGGGCCGGGACCGCCGCGCGGGGCGGCAGCACGGTCAGCGCGAACGTGCCGCCCCGCCCGTCGTCGTCCGGCCGCACGGCCAGGGACGTGCGGACCGCGTCCTCCTCGGCGAACCGCAGGCGCAGCAGGAAGTCCCGGTCCACGCGGGCGCCGGGCTCGACCCGGACCCGGAACCCGGTCGCGGTCTCCTCGGTGACGGTGGCGTGCAGGGTGGACGACGCGGTCGCGGGCGGCAGGCCCGCCGTGTCCACGTCGACCACGACCGACAGCCGCACGGGGTGCGCGAAGCCGGGCAGCAGCACGGGCGGGCTGATCCGGGAGGCGTCCGGCACCGCGTCGGTGTCCGCGGCGGTGCCGTCGCCGACCTGGTCGCCGGGCAGCGGCGCGCCGGGGACGTAGCGGGGCGCGACGACCAGCGGCAGCCGGTAGGTGGCCGCGTCGTCCTCGTAGGCCAGCGCACCGGCCAGGGTGAGGCGCACGGTGACCCGCTCCCCCGGCACGACGTTGCCGACGCGCGTGGTGAACACGCCGGGCCGCTCCTCCTCGGCGATGGCGGCCCGCCTGCCGGACGTGATGGCCCGGTCGTAGTCGGCGCGGGCCTGGCCGCGCTCCTTGAGCACGCCCTCCACCACGCGGCCGTCGGCCTCCACGCGCAGCGCCGTCACGGCCGAGCGCGAGGGCAGCGGGAAGACGTAGGTCGCCTCCAGCGGCACGTCGTGCGGGTTGTGGAACACCTGGGTGAGGACGGTGCGCGAGGCCAGGCCGGTGATCGCGGCCTCGACCTCGACCGCCTCTAGCGGCAGGTTGCCGCGTTCCGTGCGCAGGCAGCCGAGGCCGTCGTCCTCGGTGGGCGCGGTCACGCCGCCGACGGCCTCGATGACCTCGATGCGGGTGCTCATCCCTCGTCCTCTCCGGTGGTGGGGGCCAGGCCCATGCGGCCGAGCAGGTCGAGCAGCGGCGCCGCGGCGGCCTGGATGGCCGCCAGCTCGGCGTCGTCGGGCGCGCGGTCGGCGGCGTCGAGCACCACCGTGACGCCGTCACCGAGGCGCAGTCCCTGGACGGACCGCACGGTGACCGCGGCGGCGGGGGGTGGGGGCGCGGGCACCGCGGGTCGTTCCCGCCAGAACCCCTCCCGTCCCCGCCCCCGCGCCGGCGGCCGGGACGGGGCGACCTCGGGCAGCCCGGCCAGCTCGGCGAGCCCCCGGTCGGACGCGCCGACCGTCATGCCCTGGATCTCGGCGAGCGTGTGCCCGGCCGCCTGGAGCTTCTTGATCGCGACGACCTGGAGCAGGTGGCGCTGCCCGTACAGCGCCGTGCGCCCCCGGAACCCGGCGGGCCGGTCGACCAGGCCGATGGTGGTGTACCACCGGATGGCCCGCCCGTTCGGCAGCTCCCGCACCCGACCGTTGCGCTGCCCGTCGTAGTTCTCGGCCAGCAGCGCGGCGACCCGCTCCGGGAGCTGCTCGATGGTCCACAGCTCGTCGTCCACGCCGCCATCGTGCACTGCCACCGTGACACTGTCAATGTTGCAGTGTCACGGTGGCAGTGGAGGCGGTGGCGGCGTGGACGACGACAGTCGAGGCGATCCGGTCGGACAGCGGGCCGTTCGGGCTCAGCGGCCCAGGGCGGCGCGGACCCTGGTCACCGCGGCGTGCTCGTCGCGGCCCACGTGGCCGTCCGCGCGGGCGACTTCCGCGCACATCGCGACCACGGCCTCGGCGAAGGCGTCGGCCTCGGCGGCGGAGCGGTCGGCGAGGAAGGTCACCGAGGCGCGCAGGGCGGCGAGGACGCCGTGCTCCACGTCGGCCATGCCGCCGGCGGGCAGCTCGGGCGCGCCCGCGTCGACCGCCTCGCGCACCGCGGGCGGCAGGGCGGCCATCGCCCTGATGCCGGCGTGGCTCTCCCGGTCGAGCGAGCCCTCCTCCGCGACCGACACCAGCACCATGGCGCCGTAGACGGCGGTGCGGAGCGTGCGGCTTTCCTGGTCCGTGTAAGCGATCACGACCGCAACCCTAGAGGCGGCCACCGGCGGGGGCGCGCGGTCCGCCCTAGGATCGGTCGCGACCACCCCCGCGCTCCCCGCACCAGGAAGCAGGGCATGCCGCACCCACCGGACGCAGCCGACCCGTTCTCCCCGGACCCGTTCGCCGCGGTGCCCGACCCGGGTGGCGCCGGATCGCTGGACGACCTCGTGGAACGCCTGCGGCTGCTGAAGGTCTGGGCCGGCGACCCGTCCTACGAGGTGGTCAAGGACCGGGTCAACGCCGGGTGGGCGGCGACCGGGCGGCCCGCGTCGGACCTGGCGCGCAAGACGACCGTCGCGGACTGCTTCAAGCTCGGCAGGCGGCGGGTGAACACCGACCTCGTGCTGGCCGTCGTGCACGCCCTGCACCCGGACGTCGGGTACGTCGCGCAGTGGCGGCAGGCGCTGCGGGTGGTGGGCGGCGAGGCCGCGGCGGCGTCCCAGGTCCGCGTGCAGGACGTGCTGCCCGCCGACCCCGCCGGGTTCACCGGTCGCACGGCCGAGTCGGCGGCCCTGCGGCGCGCCCTGGAGGAGGGCGCGGTCACCGTGCTCGCCGGGATGGCGGGCGTCGGCAAGACGCGGCTCGCCGTGCGCGCCGCGCACCTGGCCCGGCGGGACGGCGTGGTCGACCGGGTGCTGTTCGTGGACCTGCGCGGGTTCCACCCCGACCCGGCGCAGCCGCCCGCGGACCCGGCGGCGGTGCTGGACGGGTTCCTGCGGCTGCTCGGCGTGCCCGGTCACGAGGTGCCGCACGACCTGCCGGGCCGCACGGCCGCCTACCGCGACCGACTCGCGGGCACCCGCACGCTGGTCGTGCTGGACAACGCCGCCACCACCGACCAGGTCCGGCCGCTGCTGCCCGCCACCCCGGGCTGCCCGGCGCTGGTCACCAGCCGGCGCGACCTGCCGGGCCCGGGGTTCGGGCACCTGGCCGTGGACGTGTTCGCCGCCGAGGAGGCCGCGTGCTTCCTCGGCGACGCGGTGCGCGGCGTCCCGGTCGGCGCCGACCCGCGGGCCGCCGCGCGCGTCGCCGACCGCTGCGGCCACCTGCCGCTGGCGCTGGACCTGGTCGTCGGGCACGTCCGCGCCACGCCCGGCTGGACCCTGACCGACCACGCGGACCGCCTCGACGAGCGCCACCGCGACCGCCGCCTGGACTCCGGCGTCGAACTCGCCCTGGACCTGTCGTACCGGCACCTGCCCGGGGACCGGCGGCGGCTGCTGAGGCTGCTCGCGCTGCACCCCGGGCCGGACGTCGACGGGCACGCCGCCGCGGCGCTCGCGGGCACGGACCTCGCCACCGCCCGGCGGCTGCTGGACGACCTGTGCGGCGACCACCTGCTCCAGCGGCCCGCGCCCGGCCGGTACGGCTTCCACGACCTGGTCCGCGCGCACGCCTCGGGCCGCGCGGTGGACGAGGACCGGCCCGCCGAGCGCCGGGCCGCGCTGACCCGGCTGTTCGACCACTACCTGGCCACGTCGGCGGCGGCGATGGACGTGCTGTCCCCGGCGGAGGCCGACCTGCGGCCCAGGGTCGGGCCGCCGTCGTCACCGGTGCCCGCCCTGGAGGACCGCGAGGCCGCGCGCGACTGGCTGGACGCCGAACGGCCCACGCTGGTCGCGGTGGCGGCGCACACGGCCGCGCACGGCTGGCCCGAGCACACCACGCGGCTGTCCACCACGCTGTACCGCTACCTGACCGGCGGGCACTGCGGGGACGCGCTGGCCGTCCACGGCCACGCCCACCGCGCCGCGGTGGACCTCGCCGACCCCACCGCGCAGGCCAACGCGCTGAGCAACCTGGGTACCGCGCACATGCAGCGGGGCAGCCACGAGTCGGCCGCCGACCACTTCCGCCGCGCCCTCGTCCTGTTCGAGCGGGTGGACGACCTGGTGGGGCAGGGCCGCGTGCTGCACAACCTGGGCATCGTGGAGGAGCGGCTCGGCCGCTGCGCCGCCGCCGTGGGGCACGCCCGGCGGGCGCTCGCGCTGTGCCGCCGCACCGGCGACCGCCTCGGCGAGGCGCACGGCCTCAACATCATCGCGCACCTGCTGGCCAAGCAGGGCGACCGGGCCGAGGCCGCCGAGCGCCACCGCGAGGCGTGGGCGCTGTTCCGCAGCACGGGCGACCGCACCGGCGAGGCGAACACGCTGCTCAACCTCGGCGAGGTCGAGTCGGCCCTCGGCCGGCTCGACGCGGCGGGCGAGCACCTGGGCCGAGCCCTGGAGCTGTACCGGGAGGTGGGCGACCACGACGGCGTCGCGTGGGTGCTCGACGGGCTGGGCACGCTGCACGTCCGCCTCGGCCGCCCGGACGAGGCGGCGGGGCACTACGGGCGGGCGCTGGACGCGCACCGCGACATGGGCAACCGGGACGGTCAGGCGTGGGCGCTCGCGGGTCTCGGCGAGGCGGCGCTGGCCGCCGGGCGACCGGCCGAGGCCGTGGCGCACCACGAGGCCGCCGAGGCCATCGCCGCCGACATCGGGGCGCGCGACCAGCGGGCCCGCGCGCACGCCGGTCTCGGGCACGCCCAGCGCGCCCTCGGCGACGAGGCCGGCGCGCGCGAGCACTTCGCCCGCGCGGCCGGGATGTACGCCGAGCTGGGCATGCCCGAGGCCGGGGAGGTCCGCGCCCACCTCACCGCCGGTGGTGCGTGATGGCGGTGGCCCGGCCGGTGCGTGCCCGGTCGGGCCACCGCCATCACCCCCCAGTCCACCTGGTGCGCGGGCGCGGCCCCCGAACGGCGGACCGCTCGTCGTCCGAGTGGCCCCACCGCGCCACCGATCCTGCGTGAACCGAGGAACGCTCGGGGAAATCCCGGACGATCCCGGACGCCGCCCGACGAGAGGGTCCCGGGACCCGGGAAATCCCGGCCCCGGGCCCCGTCTCAGCCGACGACCACGTCGGCGACGACGCAGACCACGTTGTCCGGACCGCCCGCCCCGTCGGCCGGCTCGACCTCCCCACCGGTCAGGGCGCGCACGAGCATCGACCGCTGCGGGTGGGTGAGCGCCTCCTCCCCGGTGAGCCCGCCCTCCGCGATCAGCGACCGCACGGCGGTGTGGTCGTGCGTGATGCGGAACAGCTCGCCGCCGCGCAGCGGGTACGCCCGCGCGTCGCCCACGTGCACCAGGCCCAGCCGCGAGCCGGACAGCACGAGCGCGGTGAGCGCGGTGCCGCTGCACTCGTCGACCGGGTCGGCCGACAGGTGGTCGCCGACGGCGCCCGCCGCCCGCCGCACGGCGTCGGACAGGGCGTTGAGCAGCTCCCCCGCCGGCACGGGGGCGTCCAGCGCGGCCGGCGCCCCGATCGCGGCCGTGCTGAGCGGTTCGCCCCTGGCGCCGAAGCCGTCGGCCACGGCGAGCAGCCGCTCGCCCGCGTAGCCGGATGCCGAGCCGGCGCAGCCACGCGACCAGGCGGGGCCGGTCGAGCTGGTCCGGCGAGTACAGCCGGTAGCCCGACAGCGGGTCCACCCTGGCGGGCGTGAGCAGCCCCGGCTCGTCGTAGAGCCGCAGCGCCTTGGGCGTCAGGCGGCAGGCCCGCGCGAACGCCCCGATGGTCAGCAGCTCCACGGCCCGCCCCTCCCCGGACCGGGCGCCTCGCCCGGTCCGCACCACCGTGGGGCTTCACCCGGGGTGAAGGTCAAACCCTCGGCAGCGCCTCGACCCGCGTCCAGGCCGGGTGCTTGCCGGCCCGGTCGTCGCCGGAGGAGCGCCCGCGCAGCCGGCGGGTGAGCCAGGGCAGCACGTGCTCGCGGTAGTACCTGGCCTCGGCGAGCGGGCCGCGCCGGGCGGGCGGGTCGGGGTCGAGGACCTCCGCCTCGGTGGCGTGGCCGAGGGCGGACAGCACGAGCGCGGCGACGCGCCGGTGACCGGCGGCGTTGAGGTGCAGCCGGTCCGGCGACCAGTAGCCGGGCCGGCGGATCTCCACGTCGTTGAACACGTCGACGAACGTCAGGTCGTGGCGGGACGCCAGCTCCGCGACGGCGGCGGTCAGCGCCACGCCCCGGCGGTGGACCGTGCGGCCGAACGGCAGCCGCTCCGACGGGTCGGCCCCGCTGAGCAGGACCAGGCGCACGCCCGCGTCGAGGCAGCGGCGCACGGCGCGCCCGGTCAGCTCCACGAGCTGCCCCTCGTCGACGCCGGGGCGCATCATGTCGTTGCCGCCGCCGTTGAGGGTGATCATCGTGGGCGGCGGGTCCAGCGCGAGGGCCGCGTCGAGCTGCTCGCCGACGATCGGCGCGAGCAGCCTGCCCCGGACGGCCAGGTTGGCGTACTCCACCGCCTCACCGCGCGCGGCGGCCAACCCGGTGGCCACGAGGTCCGCCCACCCGCGCGAGGACCCGTCGGGCAGGTCGTCCCCGAGCCCCTCCGTGAAGCTGTCGCCGATCGCCGCGTACCGCACCCGTCCCCGCCTCCCTGTAAGCCAACCCACCCAGCATATGAGGTGTCCTCGGCGGACCGGCGGGAGCACGTCCCCGCCGGTCGGCCACTCCACTGTGGACCGTCGCGGTGGTGGTGCGGAGCACAACCGGGCCACCGGGCGAAATCCCCCTTACGTGCGGTTTGCGGTCATCCGGTCGGAGCGCCGGGAACACCGCTCCCAGGAGTGCCGCGAGGGGAGAGGAACCCACGATGAAGACCCTGATCACCGCCGTTGCGACAGCGCTCGCCTGCACCGCCGCCGTCCCGGCCGCGGCGCAGGTCGCGATCCGCGAGGCGGCCGCCTGCGACACGTACGCGGCCGACCGCGCCACGTCCCGCAGCGAGGCCCAGGCGAGGGCGCAGTCGTGGATCGACGAGCGGGCGCCCTACGGCCAGGGCCGCTGCCACGGCAACCAGCACGGCAGCTACCGGTCGGACTGCTCGGGCTTCCTGTCCATGGCGTGGGGCCTGGCCGTGTCGCGCAACACGTCCTCGCTGGGCGAGGTGTCCACGCAGATCCGGCACGCCGACCTGCGACCGGGCGACGCGCTCAACCGCAGCACGCACGTCGCCCTGTTCATCCGCTGGGCCGACGCCGCGCGGACGCAGCCCGTCGTGCGCGAGCACACCGGCCCGGACGGCACGGCGCCCGTGGAGCGCACGTGGTCGGCGGAGACGGCGAGCGGCTACACGCCGATCCGCTACCGCAACATCGTCGAGGGCTAGCCGGGCGGGTCCTGACGGGGCGGGTCCTGGTGGGGTGGGTCCTGGTGGGGCGGGTCCCGGTCGGGCAGGCCCTGGTCGGCCAGGTCGATGCGCAGCGACGCGGCGCCGCGCAGGTCCAGCCACACCGCGCCCGGGCTCCGGTTGACCCGCAGCACGACCTCCTCGCAACCGGGGCACCGGGCGACCAGCGCCGGCGGTTGGCCGTACACCCTCAGGGCCGTCACCGGCCCCGTCGCGCCGCACGCGCCGCAGCGGGCCCGCGCGGCCGTCAGGTCGACCGCGAACACCTCCGCCAGCGGGCCCGCGAGCGCGTTGCCGTCCCCCACCTGGTCCACATCAGCCTCCGCTGGGTCCGAAGCGCCCGGTCCCGACCCGCCGGGTCGTGGTCGAGCGCGACGAGGATGTCCACCACCGCACCCACTGCCCCTCAGGGTGACTTCAGGGTAGCTCTGGGTGACACTCCCGATACGAGGGGTGCTCCCGTTCCCTAGCGTTGCCCTCATGCCGACGAACACCAGCTCGCTCACCCAGGTCCCCCGCCCGAGGCCGGCGGCGGGCGCGGCGAGGGTCACGACCGGCCTGCCCGCGCCCACCGGACCGCACCCCGTCGGCGTGACCGACCTGCACCTCGCGGACCAGGGGCGACCGGACCCTCGGGTGGCCGGCGCGCCGCGCGAGCTGGTCGTCAGCGTCCACTACCCGGCGCGCCCCAGCCTCGCCCCGCTCGCCCGGCTCACGGCGACGGCCGCCGCCGAGGCGCTGGGCGCCGCCGGGTCCGCCCCGGGGGCACCGACCCGCGGCCTCACCACCAACTCGCGCACGGACGCGCCGGCCGCCGGGGGGCGCTACCCCGTGGTGCTGTTCTCGCCCGGCGCGGGGCGGTCGCGCGCCGAGGGCACGCCGGTCGCCGAGGAGCTGGCCAGCCGCGGGTACGTCGTCGTCTCGGTGGACCACGTCTCGGTGGACCACGTCTCGGTGGACCACGCGCCCGAGCCGGCCGGGGTGCCGGCCGCGGTGCTCGCCACCAGGGTCGCGGACCTCCGCTCGGTGCTCGACCACCTGGCCGGCCTGACCCACCGGCTGCCGGTGGACCTGGCTCGGGTGGGCGTCCTCGGGCGCGCGGCGGGCGGCGTCGCGGCGGCCCGGACCGCGGGGACCGACCCGCGCGTCGGCGCGGGCGCGGGCCTGGACGACGGCACCGCGTGCGCGCGCACGGCCCGCAGCATCGCCACCACCTGCCCGGACCGGCCGTTCCTGCTGGTGAGCGCCGGTACCTGCGGCGGTGACGCCGACCTGTCCTGGCGCGAGCCGGGACGCCACGACCACCTGCGCCACGTGCACGTCGGGACGGACCCGGTGCGCGCGGCCACCGCGCGGCGCACCCACGTGGCGGCGTTCTTCGACCGGCACCTGAAGGGCTGAGCGCGGCCGTTGCCGGTCGGTGCGCCGCGCCCGCCGAAATCCAGGCGGGTCCGGCGCGCCGGCGCTGCTAGCGTCAGCCGACCGAGGAGGTGGGCGGTGGCGCGCGTGTACGTCACGACGAGCACCGGCCGACGCCTGCCGGACCTCGGGTACGCCCTGGGCGCCGTGCAGGCCGACGTGCTGGCCCGGCACCACCGGATGCGCGGCGACAAGGTCCGCTTCCTGACCGGCACCGTCGGCGCGGGCGGCGCGTTCGCGGCGCTGCGCGAGCCGCTGGCGCTGTCCACCACCGACTTCCTCGACGGCGACGACCCCCGGCACGCGGCGGGCGTCGAGCGGTTGCGGCGCGCGACGGGCGACGCGTCGCGGCACGTCGAACGGGTGCGCGGCCTCGCCGCGTCCGGCGCGCTGCGGATCGCGCCCACCGGTCCCCCGCCCGCCGGACCCGACACGCCCGGCGACCCCGACGACCCCGGCGAGGGCCACTGGGGGCCGCTGACCAGCCTCGGGTACGCCGCCGACGGGCCGAACTTCCGGCGCTGGTGGCTGGACGGCGACCGGCGCGTCCACGTGGTGGGCCGGGCCGAACTCGGGTTCCACGCCCTCACCTGGCCCGCGCTGCTGCTGTCGGCCGGCCTGCCGACGCCCACCGACGTGCTGGTGCACGACGACCTGGCCGGCTCGCCGCTCGACCCGCTCGACCTGGCCGCGCGGTACGGCGCGGACGCGGTGCGGTGGTGGCTGCTGCGCGAGGCGTCCGCCGACCCGGCGGCCTCCCGGCTCGTCACCGCCGCGAACCGGGACCTGGCGGGCACGCTCGGCAAGACCGTCGACCGGGCCGTGACGATGGTCCACCGCTACCGCGACGGCCGCCCGCCCGCGTCCACCACCGCCGCGCCGGGCGCGGACCGGCTCACCGCCGCCTGCCGCGACGCGCCCGACCTCGTGCACGAGGCGTTGACGGACTTCGACTTCCCGCGCGCGATCGCGGCGGTGTGGCGGGTCGTCGAGGAGTCCGACCGGTTCGCCGCCGAGCAGCACCCGTGGGACCTGGCCCGCGCCGAACGGGCCGGGGACCGGGGCGCGGGCGCGCGGCTGGACGCGGTGCTCGCCGCGCTCCTGACGGCCTGCCGCACCCTGGCCACCCAGCTGACCCCGTTCGTCCCGGCGCTGGCGGACCGCATCGCCGGGCAGTCGTCGGGCCTGTCCGGCGCCCTCGCCCTGCCGCAGGTGCTGTTCCCGCGACGGTGAACGACCACCCGAATCCACTGTGGACGAGCGAACACCCTTCCACCGAAGGGGAAAACGGGTGGCGGTCCCGCCCGGACCGCGTCAGGCTGAGGGGCATGACTTTCGACGACCTGGTGGCCGAGGGCGAGTCCGTCCCGGTCGAGGGCTGGGACTTCTCCTGGTTCGAGGGCCGCGCCACCGAGCAGCGGCCGTCGTGGGGCTACGCGCGGCTCCTCGCGGCGCGCACCGCCGAGGCGGGTGCCGTGCTGGACGTGCAGACGGGCGGGGGTGAGGTGCTGGCGACCGTTCCGCGCCCGCCGCGCGTGCTGGCGGCGACCGAGTCGTGGCCGCCGAACCTGGCCGTGGCGCAGCGGAACCTGGCCCCGCTGGGCGGGGTGGTCGTGTCCGCGCCGGACGACGGTCCGCTGCCGTTCGCCGACGCGGCGTTCGACCTGGTGGTCAGCCGCCACCCGGTGGTGACGCCGTGGGCCGAGGTCGCCCGGGTGCTCGCACCCGGCGGCACGTACCTGTCCCAGCAGGTCGGTCCGGGCTCGGTGCACGAGCTGACCGACTTCATCATGGGGCCACAGCCGATCGGCGACGACCGCGACCCCGACCGCACCGCCGAGGAGGCCCGCGGGGCCGGCCTGACCGTGGTGGACCTGCGCCCGGAGACGCTGCGCGTGGAGTTCTTCGACATCGCCGCCGTGGTCCACTTCCTGCGCAAGGTGATCTGGATCGTCCCGGGCTTCACCGCCGCCGCCCACCGCTCGCGCCTGGCCGACCTGCACGAGCACATCGTGCGCGAGGGCTCGTTCGTCGCCCACTCGACCCGGTTCCTGATCGAGGCGAAGCGCTGAGGCGTGCGCCGGGAACCGGCACGGCGCCCGCCACCGGGGTGGGTGCGGGCGCCGTGCCGGGATCAGGCGAGCTGGCGCACCGCGTCGATCGCGAGCCAGACGCCGAACAGGAAGAACAGGGCCGCCGCGCCGTAGCGGATCGCCTTCTCCGGCAGGTTGCGGCCCAGGGCGCGGCCCACCACGATCGCCAGCGCGTCCGCCGCCACCATGCCCAGGGTCGAGCCGACCCACACGCCGAACCAGCCGTGGTCGGTGGCCAGGGTGATGGTGGCGAGCATCGTCTTGTCCCCCAGCTCCGCGAGGAAGAACGCGGTGCCGACGGCGATCACCGCGGACTTCGTCACGCGCTGCGCCTTGGACTTCTCCTCCTCGGTGAGCGTGTCACCGCGCAGGGTCCAGAACCCGAAGCCGATGAACGCCAACGCCGCCACCAGGGCGATCCACCCGGTCGGCAACGCCGCTCCCAGGCCGTGGCCGATGCCGACCGACGCGAGGTGCACGAGCGCGGTGGCCAGCGTGATGCCGAGCAGCACGGGCCACACCTTGAAGCGGGTGGCGAACGTCAGGGCCATGAGCTGGGACTTGTCGCCCAGCTCCGCGACGAAGATCACCCAGAACGACAGCGTCGTGCCGACTAGCACTGCATCCATTGGAACCGGTCCCTCATCCTGCGGCCGGACCGGGGCGCGACGTGGGCGACCTCGACCCGGCACGTGTTGTGCCTGGATCGAAGGTCTCGCCCGCCCCGGTGACCGAGGCCGCCCGACCGGACCCGTGAACGGGTCAGTGTGTCGACCGGGACGTTGGGGGCTACTCCCCTTCGCTTGCGCCACGAAGCCTAGACGACGGGTCCTTCCGGGCCAAACCGTTGTGCGCCCGCTCACGCCCGGCGGTTTCGCGAACGCCGCGCGTGGGCACGCCCAGGGGTGATCAACCCTGAGGAGGGGACGTGGCGCGCGGTCGTCCGGGTGTGCTGGTGGCAGAGCGGTTCGCCGCGTCCCTCGTGGTGGCCGCGTTGGGGGGCACCGGTTTCGCCCTGGTGTTCCTGCTGGTGCGGTGGTCGCCGGCGGGCGGGGTGGACCAGTTGGTCGCCGACTGGGCGACCCGGGTCGTGGCGGCCGACGACGGGGTCGTCGGCGTGCTGGAGGCGCTGACGCGGCTCGGCGACACCTCGACGCTGATGTTCGTCGGCGGCCTCGGGGTGCTGTGGCTGCTGGTGCGCGGGCGGCGGCGGGAGGCGGTGTACGTCGCGGTGACCGCCCTGGGGGCCGGGGTGCTCGGCGTGGCGGTGAAGGAGGCCGTGGGGCGGTTGCGGCCGCTGGTCGAGGTGGTGGTGGCGTCCGCCCCCGGGCCGAGCTTCCCCAGCGGGCACGCGCTGGGCTCGCTCACCACGTACGGCGTGCTGCTGCTGGTCTTCGGGTCGGTGCGCCGGGTGCGGGTGGTGGCGGGCCCGGTCGTCGTGGCCGCGGTCGTGGTGGTCGGCGTGACGCGGGTGGCGCTGGGCGTGCACTTCGTGACCGACGTGCTGGCGGGCTGGCTGCTGGGCCTGCTGTGGCTGGGGTTGACGGCGGAGGCGTTCCGGCGGTGGCGGCGCGACGTCGGGCTGCCCGACGCGCCGCCCGTGCACGGCGTGGCACCGGACGCCGCCGACGACCTGAGGCCGGTGCCGCGCGGGCACGTGCCCGCGGTGGCGCACCCGTGGCGGGTGGCCGCCGAACTGCTGGTCGTGTGGGCGCTGCTGCTGTGCGCGCTGTTCGGCCTGGGCCGCCTGCTCACGGCGGCGGGACCGGACGCGCCGCCCGCGTTCGACCGGGCGGTGTCGGCGTGGTTCGCCGAACGCCGCACCCCGTTCTGGGACGCCGTGCTGATGCCGTTCGGCACGGTGGGCGGCACGTCGGCGGTGGTCGCCGCGGCGGTCGTGGTGTGCGTGACGTCGTTGGCCGTGGCCCGGGCGTGGCGGCCGGCGGTGGTCGTCGTGACGGGCATGACCGGTGAGATCACGCTGTTCCTGCTGACCACGGCGATCGTGGACCGGGCGCGGCCGGCCACCCGGTCGACCGACGACCTGCCGCCCACGTCGAGCTTCCCGTCCGGGCACGTGGCCGCGACGCTCGTGCTGGGCGCGCTGACGGCGTACCTGGCGGTGCGCGGCACGCGGCACTGGTGGCGGTGGGTGGTGGTGGCGCTCTGCGTCGCCGTGCCGGTCCTGGTCGCCCTGCAACGCCTCTACTCGGGCCTGCACCACCCGACCGACGTGCTCGGCAGCGCGCTGCTGGCCGCGGTGTGGGTGACCGCGACGATCGCGCTCACCGCGAACGGCACCCGCCGCGCGGCGGTGCCGGACCGCGACGCGCGAAGCCCGCGCTGAGCGCCGACCGCGGTCAGCACGGCCCAGTCGACACCGCCTGGTCAGCGCGGCCCGATCGACACCGCCCGGTCAGCGCGGCCTGGTCACCAGGGTCATCGCGACGCCGACCGCGGTCACCGCGCAGCCGATGCCGAGGGCGTTCGCCAGCGGCACGACCTCGGTCTGCCGGATGCCGTTCAGCCACGGGTTCGCGGCGATCCACCAGCCGGACAGGACGAGCACGGGCCCGGCCCAGCGGGCGTCCAGGGGCGCCATCATGCACACCAGGGACACCACCACCACGACCGCGCCCGCCACCACGGCGTCGCGGATGCCGTTGCGCTGGTCGGTGAAGCCCAGGCCGACCGCCACCGGGGACATGAGCTGCCACAGCCCCAGCAGGAACGCGGTCACCCCGAGCCACGACGCGAGCCGCCGCTTCACGCGCGCACCCCGCGGTCGGGGCGCAGGCCACAGATCGACACTTCCCAGCTTCCCATCGCCCGACCGCTCGCGGTACCGGTTCCCGCTGGGTGGTACTACGGCCGGCGCCCCCACCCGGTTCACCGCGAGGTGGAGATCCGCGCCAGCGCGCCGGTCTCCAGCGCCGCCCACAGCGCGCCGTCCGGGCCGAGCGCGATGCCGTGCGGCTCGGAACCGGGCGACGGCAGGTCGTGCGTCGTGACGACGCCGTCCGCGGTGACCGACCCGATCCGGTTGCCGCCCCACTCGGTGAACCAGCACGTGCCGCCGACCGCGGTGATCGCGTGCGGGCGGGCGGCCCGGTCGGGCAGCGGGAACTCGGTGACCTCGCCGTCGACGGTGATCCGCCCGACCTGCCCGGCGGCGATCTCGACGAACCACAGCGCGTCGGGCCCGGCCGTGATGCCGACCGGCGCGGCGGCGTCGGTGGGCAGGGGGTGGAGGGTGGTGTCGCCGTCGACGGTGATCCGGCCGATGGCGTTCGCCTGGTTCAGGGTGAACCACAGCGCGCCGTCCGGCCCGGCCGTGATGGCGGACGGGAACGCCCCCGCGACCGGCAGCGGGAACCCGGTGACCTCGCCGTCGACGGTGACGCGCCCGACGCGGTCGGCCGCCGACTCGGTGAACCACAGCGCGCCGTCCGGTCCGACCGCGAGCCCGAACGGCCCGCAGCCGTCCGCCAGCGGGAACCCGGTGACCTCGCCGTCGACGGTGACGCGCCCGATGCGGTGCGCGCCGTACTCGGTGAACCACAGGGCGCCGTCCGGCCCGGTGACCACGATCGTCGGCGCGCTGCCGGGTTCGAGCGGGAACCCCGCCACCTCGCCGCCCGGCACGAGCCGCCCGATGCGCGCGGCGTGCACCAGGGTGAACCACAGCGCGCCGTCCGGGCCGGCGGTCAGCGCGTACGGCCCGTCCCCGGCGCCTGCCACGACGTGCTCCTCGATCACGACCCGGTCCGCCACGCTCTCCCCCTCCGGACTGGCGATGATCAAGCAGGGTAACGGTTCGCCCCGACCGCCCGCACCGCCCCGGCGCGACCGGGGTGACCCGGGACGGGGTCGGGGGCGGGACAGGGCGGTGTCCGCGCCCGGCCGGCTCGTCCGGGTCGAGCGGCCGGCCGGTGAGCGGGCGGGGGCGGCGCTCACGTCGCCGGCGCGCGGGCGGAGGACAGGGTGGACCCGACGCTCGCCAGCACGACCAGGCCGATCGCGGCGACCGCGAGCGGACCGACGTGCTGGGACAGCGCGAGCGCGCCCACGAGCGTGGCGACGACCGGTTCGAGGCTCAGCAGCACGCCGAACACGGGGCGCGGCAGGCGGCGCAGCGCGGCCAGCTCCAGCGTGTACGGGATCACCGACGCCAGCACCGCCGTGCCCAGCGCCACGGCCAGCAGTCGCGGGTCACCCACCGCGCGCCCCGCGCCGCCGACGCCGAGGGGCAGCAGCACGGCGGCGGCGACCGCCAGGCCGACGACGAGCCCGCCCTGCCCCGGCACCACCGCGCCCAGCCGCGCGCCGGCCAGGATGTAGCCGGCCCAGAACACGCCCGCGACCAGCGCGAACACCACGCCGAGCGGGTCGAGGCCGCTCGCCGCGCCGTCCCCGGTCCAGCCGAGCGCCACCACGCCCACCGCGGCCAGGCCCACCCACGCCAGGTCGCGCGGGCGGCGGGACAGCGCGGCGGCCAGCGCGAGCGGGCCGAGGAACTCGACGGTGACCGCGACGCCCAGCGGGACGCGGGCGATCGAGGCGTAGAAGAAACCGTTCATGCCGGCCAGGGAGAGGCCGAACAGGACCGCCGCGAGCCAGTGCCGCCGGTCCCAGCCGCGCAGCGACGGCCGCACGACGGCGCACAGCACGGCGGCGGCCAGCGCGAGGCGCAGGAACGTGGCGCCCGCCGGACCGGCCACCGGGAACAGCTCGGCCGCCAGCGCCGCCCCGACCTGGAGCGACGCGCAGGAGCCCAGCACCATCAGCACCGCGGCGGCACGCCGTTCGGTGGGCGCGAGGGCGGTCACGCGGTGACCTGTGGCTCGAAGATCATGCGTCCACCCTCGGTCACCCGCACCCGTCGGTCCAGCGAACCTTCCTGCGCGATACTCGTCAGCAGAACCGCACGATCGCGGAGGTCCGGGTGCTCGACGTCCACCGGTTGCGGCTGCTGCGCGAGGTGCACCGGCTGGGCACGCTCGCCGCCGTCGCCCGCGCCCTGTCCTACAGCCCGTCCGCGATCTCCCAGCAGCTGGCCCAACTGGAGGCCGAGGCGGGGGTGCGGCTGCTGGAGCCGGTGGGGCGCGGCGTGCGGCTGACCGAGCAGGCCCGCGTCCTCGTCCGGCACACCGAGGTGATCCTGCACCGGCTGGAGCTGGCGCGGTCCGAGCTGGCGGCGTCGCTGGACGAGGTCACCGGCACCCTGCGGGTGGCGTCGTTCCAGACGGTCGTGCTCGCCCTCGTGCCCCGGGCGCTGACCCTGGTCGCCGAACGGCACCCCCACCTGCGCGTGGAGATCACGCACCGCGAGCCGGACGCCGCGTACGCCGGACTGCTGACCCGCGACCACGACCTCGTGCTGGGCGAGGAGTACCCCGGCCTGCCGGCGCCACCCGACCCGGGCGTGGAGACCGAGGACCTCGTCCACGACGAGCTGCGGATGGCCCTGCCCGCGCGCGGGCCGCACCGCCGCGCCACCACCAGGCCCGCCGACCTGGCTTCGGTCCCGTGGGTCCTCGAACCCGCCGGCACGGCGGCGGGCCGCTGGGCGCGGGCCGCGTGCCGCGCGCTCGGCTTCGAGCCCGACGTCCGCTTCGAGAGCCCCGACGCGCTGCTCCAGGTCCACCTCGTGGAGACCGGCCTGGCCGCGGCCCTGCTGCCGGACCTGCTGTGGACCGACCGCGCCCACGGCGTGCGCCTGCGGCACCTGCCGAGCCGCCCGCACCGCCGCCTGTTCACCGCGGTCCGCTCCGGCGCGACGACGCACCCGGCCGTGCGCGCCTTCCGCGAGGCCCTGCACCGGGCGCGCACCGGGTAGGCGGGCGCCGGGCGGGGCGGGCGCCGGCGGAAGCCGGCGTCAGCGGTGGCGCGTCAGCCGAGGCGGACGTCAGCGGTGGCGGGCCAGCCAGGTGCGCAGGGCCCACCACCAGCGCAGCGCGTCGAGCACCGCCGAACGGCCGCCGAACGCCGGGTGGTCGGTCGAGGTGCCGGTGACCTCCTCCAGCCGGTCGAGGCGGTAGCGGACCGTGTTGGGGTGGACGTGCAGGAACGCGGCGGTGCGGCTGAGCCGCCGGTCGTGGTCGAGGTAGGCCAGGGCGGTGCAGACCAGCTCGCGGTGGAACTCGTCGTCGTGGTCCAGCGCGGCGAGCAGGGTGTCGCCGAGCAGGCCGGCGAGCACGGGGTGGGCGGCCAGCGCCGTCTCGCCGGCCAGCTCGGTCAGGTCGCGGACGCCGCGCAGGCCGAGGTCCGCCGCGACGCGCAGGGCCGCCGCGCACAGGTGGTGGACGTCGTGCAGCGCGTCGAGGGGCACCGCGGGGGCGGCGACGACCAGGGTGTCCAGCGCGGCGGGCGGGTGCGGCGCGAGGCCGGTCAGGCGGCCCTCGACGATGCCGCAGACGCCGCCGTGCGCGAGCAGCCGCTCCTCCAGGGCACGGGCCTGGACGGGGTCGGTCACCGCGGACACCAGGCAGTGGTACCGGCCGTCGGGGCGCAGCCCGGCGCGGCGCAGCTCGTCGTCGGCGGGCGGTGGCGCGCCGTCGCGCAGCAGCAGCCGGCGCAGCAGCAGGGTCCGGGTGTCGCGGGTCGTGCGGGACAGCTCCAGCTCCGCGGTGTGGTAGCCGCTGATGACGTGCCGCTCCAGCGCGCCGGTGTAGCGGTCCAGGTCGAGGATCGCCTCCAGGATCACGTCGTCGGGCACGCCCGCCTCGCGGCAGCGGGAGATGGCGATCGCGGTGGCGCGGGTGCGGCCCGCCTGGACGCCGCGCAGCAGGCCGGCGATCGGCACGCCCTGCGCGGCCCGGTCGGAGCCGAGCGCCTCGGCCGCGGTGAAGTCCTGCTCGTCGGGGTCGCGCGCGCTGGTGAACGAGTCGAGCCCGGCGGCGAGCATGACGGCCACGTGCCGCCGGTTCTCCGCCTCGGGCAGCCTGGCGACGTCCGGCGCGTGGCTGCGCGCCTCCCGGACGAGCTGGTCGACGACGTCCTCGTCCGCGGCCATCCCCTTGAGGACGCGACCGATCACGCCGAGGCCGTGCACCGCGCCCATGCGGCCCTCCCCACCGGCGTTGTCGACGGGCCACAACGGGCCGGCCGCGCGTTGGTGCCGCGCCCCTACCCGGTGTGCGCCGTCTGTTGGTTACCTGTGGCTACCGCACGGTAACAGCACGACCGGCCCGCCGGGAGCCGCCGATCCCGGTCCACCCGCTCCGCGCCGTGCGCGTTCCCGCGTCCCGCCCGCGGTTCCCGCACGCGCGTGATGAACCCCTGCGTCCGGATTGGAGCCCCCGTGACAACGACGACACCCGCTCCGCGCCGAAGGCGACGTGCCCGACTCCTCGCGGTGCTCGGCGCGGGCGCGCTCCTCGCCGGGCTCGCACCCGCGAGCACGGCGGCGGCCGACCCCCGTGCCCTGCGCCAGGTCATGTTCGTCGGCAACAACTGGGAGGGCACCGCGGACGTCATCGCGCCCTCCGGCGACTTCGCGCGGATCGGCCGGCTGGACGTGGTGCCCGACCGCGACCAGCGGTTGGCGGAGATCTACCTCAACCCGATCAAGCTCGGCTTCTTCCTGGGCATCCGGCTCGGCCCCGGCGAGGGCCACGACCAGCTGATCGACGACATGTACACCACGCCGGACGGCTCCGCGCTCGTCGTGTCGCGCCCCAGCTTCGCCGACGTCGTGTCGATCGACCTGACCACCGGCGGCGTCCGCTGGCGGTTCCCGGTGTCGGGCTTCCGGGCCGACCACATGGCGGTGTCGCCGGACGGCACGCGCGTCGCCGTGTCGGCCTCGACGTCGAACACCGTGCACGTGCTGGACATCGCGACCGGGCGGCAGGTCGGCTCGTTCACGACCGGCGACAAGCCGCACGAGAACGTCTTCAGCGCCGACGGGCGGTACCTGTGGAACATGTCGATCGGCGAGGTGTTCACCGACCTCGACGACCCGTTCTGGGACTTCACCAAGGGGGACCGGAAGATCACCGTGGTGGACGCGACGACGTTCCGCGACGCCCGGGTGATCGACATGCGGCAGCGCCTCGACGCGGCCGGCCGACCGGACCTGTCGGACGCCGTGCGCCCGGTGTCGTTCACGCCGGACGGGTCGAAGATGTACTTCCAGGTCTCGTTCTTCCACGGCTTCCTGGAGTACGACGTCGCCGCCGACCGGATCACCCGGGTCAAGGAGCTGCCGAAGAACCCGGCGACGACCGACGACCGCACCGCGTACGTGAACGACTCGCGCCACCACGGCGTGTCGATGTCGCCGGCCGGGGACAAGCTGTGCGTCGCCGGGACGATGGACGAGTACGCCACCGTGGTGGACCGCGCCACCCTGGCCCAGGGTCCCCTGGTGCCGGCCGCCAAGCCGTACTGGGCCACGGTGAGCGGTGACGGCCGGGCGTGCGTCATCTCGGAGAGCAACGCCGACCGGGTGACCGCGATCGACTTCGCGACGGGCCGCAAGATCGTCTCGGTGCCGGTGGGCGACCACCCGCAGCGGGTGCGCGTCGGTCACGTGCCGGCGGGGTGGACCGGCCCGACCGGCCGCTGACCGACCCTTCCGCGGGAACACCCCCGCCTCGCGCGGGACCACCCCCGTCCCCCGTCCGGTTCGCGGAGCGCCCCCTCCGCGAACCGGGCGGGGGACGAGGTGTTCCGGGACCGCTTCCCGCCGGCCGCACCACCCGCTCCGGCCCGACCTGTCGCGGCCGGCGCGCCCGAGCGGGTCGGGTCGGTCCCGTCCCTCCCGGTGGTCCTCCGGACGTCGGCAACGGCTTGATGCCTCGTTGCGGTGAACCCGCCGGCAGCCCGCACGCCCTCGCACCAGGGGTGCGGGTCCCCCGTGGCGGTCACGCCACCACCGCCGCGGACCACGCACCGTCGCCACCGGCCGCGTCGGACCACACGTTGGTGGGGTCCGACGCCCGCGACCTGTCGGCACCGCCGTCGCGGTGCCACGATGCAATCAGCTCCCGATCCCGCGTGGCGCACAGTCCTGAGTGGACTGTCCTCCCGGCGCCGCCCGCACATCCACGGGAAGGACCCCCATGACCGCGGTCACCTCCGAGCAGGGCTCGCACGACCGGGTGCGCGCCCTCGTGGGCGAGTACTGGCAGACGCTGATGGACCTGGTGAGGCACAGGTCCACGGCCGAGCAGCCGGACCCGCCCCTGCTCACCACCGCCGAGAAGATCGCCGGGCTGTTCCGGGCGGTCGGCCTGGACGGGGCCACCGTCACCACCATCACCCACAACGGCAGGACCTCCGCGCCCCTGGTGCACGCCGACCAGCCCGCGCGGACCGGCGGCGCGCGGACGGTCCTGCTGTACGCGCACTACGACGTGCAACCCGCCGACGAGGCCAAGTGGAAGGTGACGAAGCCGTTCGTGCCCAAGGAGGTCGCGGTGGGCGGCGACACCCGGCTCTACGGGCGCGGCTCGGCCGACGACAAGTCCGGGGTCGTGATGCACCTGGGCGCGCTCAAGGCGCTGCGGGAGAAGTGGTCCGGGCTGCCGGTCAACGTCAAGGTCGTCGTCGAGGGCGAGGAGGAGAGCGGCAGCGTCCTGGACTCCTACCTGGCCGCCCACCCGGAGGACCCCCGGTTCAAGGCCGACCTGGTCATCGTCGCCGACACCGGGAACCTGGCGGTCGGCGTGCCCGCGCTCACCTCCACCCTGCGCGGCGTCCTGTCGGTGGACGTGACCGTCAGGACGCTCGCCAAGGAGGTCCACAGCGGCATGTACGGCGGGCCGGCGCCCGACGCGTTCATGGTGCTGGCGCGGCTGCTGTCGACGCTGCACGACGCGAACGGCGACGTGGCCGTGCCCGGCCTGACCCGCTTCGACCACGACTGGCCGGCCGTGCCGGAGGACGAGTACCGCAGGAACGCGGGCGTGGAGCCCGGGGTGGACCTGGTCGGCACCGGCACGCTCGCCCAGCGCCTGTTCGGCCGCCCCTCCGTCACCGTCGTCGGCCTGCGGAACGCGCCGAGCATGGACCGGCCCGCGAACGTGCTGCACCCGGAGGTGACCGCCCGGATCAGCGTGCGGCTCGCGCCGGACCAGGACCCGGACGCGGCGTTCAAGGCCCTCGACGCCCACCTCAGGGCCAAGGCCCCGAAGGGGGTCGTGCGCGGCATCACCCCGGTGAGCCTCGGCCAGGGCTTCGCCGCCCACGAGGGCCCGTACCACGCCGCCGTCGAGAGCGCGCTCAAAACCGCCTACGGGACCGGCTCGGTCGCGCACGCCGGCCAGGGCGGCTCCATCCCGCTGGTCTCCGCGCTGCACGCCGCCAACCCCGGCGCGGACATCGTGCTGTGGGGCTGCGAGGAACCGCTGGCCAACATCCACGGGGACGACGAGAGCGTCAGCAGGTCCGAGCTGGAGCACATGACGCTCGCCGAGGCGCTGCTGCTCGACGCGCTCGCCGGGCCCCACCGCTGAACGGCTCCCCGACCGGGGGGCGGACCACCACAGGAAGGCGACCATGACCATCGCAGACCACGCACTGGACCAGGCGCGCACGTCGGGCGCGGACTCCCCGCCGAGCCCGACGGACCAGGACTTCGCGCTCCCGGCCGAAGGCGTGCCCGAGCCGCAGCGCAAGGCGGTGCTGGACAAGCTGGAGAACTACTTCGCCGACCTCCAGGGCAGGTTCCTCGGCTACCAGACCAACGAGGACCTCAAGCTGCGCGAGCCGATGGCCCGGTTCCTCGACTACCACTTCAACAACGTCGGCGACCCGTTCGAGGACTCGCACTTCACGCTGCACACCCGCTGGGCCGAGCGCGCCGTCCTGGACTACTACGCCAAGCTGTGGCACGGCAAGCTGCGCACCCCCGTCGACGGCGAGGTGCCGAAGGACGCCTACTGGGGCTACGTGCTCACCATGGGGTCCTCCGAGGGCAACAACTACGCCCTGTGGAACGCCCGCGACTACCTCTCCGGCAAGACCCTCATGCGCGAACCGGCCAAGGACGGCGGCGCGCAGTACGTCTGGGTGCAGGACACCGCGCCCTCCGACAACCAGAACGCCTACTCCCCCGTGGGCTTCTACTCGCACGACACGCACTACTCGGTGGCCAAG
This sequence comes from Saccharothrix sp. DSM 118769, assembly GCF_052936295.1. Lineage (NCBI taxonomy): Bacteria > Bacillati > Actinomycetota > Actinomycetes > Pseudonocardiales > Pseudonocardiaceae > Saccharothrix > Saccharothrix sp. DSM 118769. The sequence goes on from NZ_CP193627.1 coordinate 6,793,656, forward strand.
GCGCTGCGGGTGCTGAACATCCCGAACTTCTACGAGGTCGGCACCAAGATGTACCCGTACGCCAACCCGCTGAACCCGGGGCAGCCGTGGGACCACGAGGTCCCGTCCACCGGCGGTGACGGCGGACCGGGCAGCATCGACGTGGACAAGCTGGCGAAGCTGGTGGAGTTCTTCGCGAGCATGGGTCACCCCGTGGTGATCAACCTCAACTACGGCAGCACGTTCAAGGGCGCCTACGACGACGTGGCGGGCATCTGCGACCGGCTGCGGCCGATCTTCGCCCGGTACGGGCTGGACAAGCGCAAGGTCCGCTACGGCCGCGACGAGAACGGCAACGAGCTGGTCGACGAGCGCACCGGCCACTGGATCCACGTCGACGGCGCGCTCGCCGCGACCTACGCGCCGTTCATCGAGAAGCTCGTCGACGCGGGCGAGATCACCCCGCCCGCCCCGCTGCCGAAGTTCGACTTCCGCATCCCGGAGGTCGCTTCGATCGTCACCAGCGGGCACAAGTACCCCGGCGCGCCCTGGCCGTGCGGCATCTTCATGACCAAGGCGAACCTCCAGATGCAGCCGCCCGATCAGCCCGCCGTGATCGGGTCGCCGGACACCACGTTCGGCGGGTCGCGCAACGCGTTCTCGCCGCTGGTCATGTGGCACTTCCTGGCCAAGCACTCCGAGCGCGACCAGATGACGATGATCCGCACCGCCCTGGAGGTCACCGACCACGCGGTGGAGAAGCTCAAGGCGGTGGGCGGCGCGTGGGAGGTCGCGCGCACACCACTGGCGCTCACCGTGCGGTTCAAGCAGCCGCCGGCCGACATCGTGCACAAGTACTCGCTGGCCACGATCCCGCTCAAGACGGAGAGCGGCACCGTCAACTACGCCCACCTGTACGTGATGCCGCACGTCACGAAGGAGGTGATCGACGCCCTGGCGGCCGACCTGGCCGAGACCGCCCCGACGAGCCTGCCGGTGCAGCGCGGCGGCGTGGACATGTCGGCGTACGTGGACGGCTCGGCCGACACCGGCGACATCGCCCGCCTGGCGCTGGTGCGCTTCTCCGACAACGCCTTCTGAGGAGGACCCGGTCATGACGAAGTCCCACGACGAGGAGCACCCGAGCACCCACGGTTTCGTGCTGATGGGCGAGGATGTCGTGCACGGCGGTCACCTGGCGATGTTCACCATGGCGGAGCACCGCTACCAGGTGGTCGCGACCTTCGGGTTCAGCGCCGAGGTCAAGAAGCGCTACGTCGACGCCCTGAGCGCCGCGCGGTCGGCGACGTTCGTCGTCGTCAACGACGAGGAGCTGCTGCTCCAGAAGATGGTCGGCGACCGGCGGTTCACCGGCTCGATCATCAAGGTGGTGGGCAACGACCTCGGGAAGCCCACGGTGATCGTGTCGGGCGTCCCGGTCGAGATCACGGCCGTGCTGCACAACCGGCCGTTCCGGGACACCGACGAGTACCCGCCGAAACCCCGGTACCTGCTGCTCGGGCAGGGCTCGGCGGCGCACGTCACGCACTACATGACCAGGAAGCCCGACTACCAGCTGCTGGCCGACGTGACCCTGGTCGAGTCGGAGCTCACGGCCGCGGAACTCGCGGCCGGCGTGCTCGTGGACCTCCAGGGCGTGGAGGAGGAGCACAGCCCCGCCACCACCCCGATCCCGCCGGGCACGACCGTGCAGGCCCTCAGCGCGCAGGGGAAGAAGGTCACCCTGAAGGTCGACGAGACCCGCTGGTTCGACACCAAGGAGCTCAACGGCTCGACCGACTACTCCGCCCGCCTGCTCGAAGCGCTGGCGGCGGCCGGCGTCTGACCGCGTGACGGGGTGGCGCCGGGTCGGCCGACCCGGCGCCACCCCGTCGTGCCATCACCTCATCGGGGCAGCGGTGCGGCGCGGACCGACCACCGGGGTCTGGCATGATGCCGTGCACCCCCCGCGCCGCCGAGAGAAGTTGGCCGACAGATGAGTTCCGACAGCGCGCACGACAAGCTGATCGCCCTGCTGGACGAGCACGACGCCACCTACCGGGTGATCGAGCACGCGCCGGAGGCCGTGACCGAGGTCGTCAGTCAACTGGCGGGGTACGACCAGCGGCAGGCCGCGAAGTGCATCGTCGTGATGGTCAAGGTGGGCAAGAAGGTCACCCGCTACGCGGCGGCCGTCATCCCGGGCCACAAGCGCGTCGACTTCACCAGGGTGAAGGCGCTGTTCGGCGGGACCTACGCCGGGTTCGCCTCGCCGGAGGCCGCCGAGGAGCTGGCCGGCACCCCGGTCGGGACGATCCCCCCGTTCTCGTTCGACGAGCGGATGGAGCTGTTCGTGGACCCCGAGGTGCTCCAGCACCCCGAGGTGTTCTTCAACGCCGCCCGGTTCGACCGCTCGATCGCGCTGGCGACGAAGGACTACGAGTCCATCGCCAAGCCCCGGGTCGAGCCCATCGCCCAGGTCTGAGCCGGCGCGTCCCGGAGCATTCCCGCAGCTTCGGGATCACGCACGGTCATCGTGCCACCGCGTCACCGGTCGCCCTTGTCAAGGGCACCCCTATGGCGCCCCCAAGACTTCTTGAATGCGCCGGGGTCCGGACAGCCGCTTGACGCGGCCGGGGCACGCTGCTACTTTCATTTATCGCGACATATATTCACATTTAAATACCGCAAGAGCTTTCTGACAGACATTTGTCAGCAGTCGGCGGCACATCGGGACAGCGGTGTCCTGGCGATTAACGGACACCCGCTCCGGTGCAGTGACCTTGAATTCGGTGCCCGACTTTTCCGCACGGGAAGAGGCCCGTCGATTTCGCGAGGGAGCTGTTGCTTGCTGCACGCCACGACAGGACCCAGCGCCACGAGCGGCGTCGAGGCCGTCGTCCTCGCCCGGCGCGAGGGCGCGGCACTGCGCCTGTTCGCGTTCCCGCACGCCGGCGGCGGCCACCAGGGCTTCGCCGACTGGCCGGACGGGCTCGCCGAGGACGTCGAGGTCGTCTCGTACACCCTGCCCGGCCGCGGCCGTGACCAGGGCGGACGACCCCACACCTCGTGGGCTTCCCTGGTCGGGGACCTCGCCGACCTCGTGACCCGGCACCACGACGGCGCGCCGTTCGCGTTCTTCGGCCACAGCTTCGGCGCGCTGGTCGCGTTCGAGGTGTGCCGCCGCCTGGCCGACGAGGGCCTGCGCACGCCCGAGGTGCTGTTCCTGTCCGCGCACCGAGCGCCGCACCTGTCGTGGGCGGGCCCGGAACGGCATTCCTTACCCGAGGCCGCGTTCCCGGACCTCGTGCGGGAATGGGGACTCGTGCCGGCGGACCTCCTGGCCGACGACGACCTGCTCCGGCTGATCCTGCCGCCCCTGCGGGCCGACCTGCGGCTGGACGAGGAGCACGTCTGCGGGACCGGCGACGCGACCGGTCGCCGGCTGCCCGTCCGGTGCGTCGTGTACGGCGGTTCCGAGGACCGCACGGTGACCGCCGGAGAACTCCGGGCGTGGCGGCAGCACTTCGACGGCGCGGCCGACTTCGACGTCGAGGTCCTTCCCGGTGGTCATTTTTTCACGATTGACTCGCGGGCCGCCCTGCTGGGCAGCGTCAACGCGCATCTCGATCAGGTTAAAAACAACCTCGGCCCGTCGGTCGCCATCACGGGAACGGCCTACCCGAACCCCGATCGGACGATCTGGGCGCGTTTCCAAGAACACGTGGCGTCACGTCCGGACGCACTCGCCCTCATTGATCACCCGAGGCAGTGGTCCTACCGCGAACTCGACGCGGACGCGACCGCCCTCGCCGCCGACCTGCGCGCCGCCGGGATCACGCGCGGTGACGTCGTCGGCCTGCTCCTCCCCCACTCGGCGGAGTACTGCGTCGGCCTGCTCACCTGCTTCGGCCTCGGCGCGCCGGCCTGCCTGCTGGAGAAGAACTGGCCGGCCTCCCTGCTGGCGCAGTTCCTGGAGAGCGCCGACGTCCGGGTCGTGCTGACCACCCCGGAGCTGGTGGAGCTGCTGCCGGCCGCGTTCCGGGAACCCGGGCGGGTGCTCGTGCTCGACCGGGACCGCCCGCCCGCGCGCGAACCGGTCGCCCCGGTGGGGTTCCCCGACGTCGCGCCGTCCGACATCGCCCTGATCTCGATGACCTCCGGCACGTCCGGCACGCCGAAGGCCGTGCTCAACAACCACCTGGGCTGCCTGTACTGCTTCGACGCGCGCTACGAGCTGTACCCCTACCGGGAGGACTCGCGCGAGGGCCTGAACGCGTTCTTCGCCTGGGAGTGCCTCCGGCCGCTGCTGGAGGGCAGGTCGGCGGTCGTCGTCCCGGACGACCACATCTTCGACCCGGTGCGGCTCGTGGACACGCTGGAGGGCTTCGGCATCACCCGCGCCGTGGTGCCGCCCTCGCTGTTCGAGAGCCTGCTCGACCACCCCGTCGTGGGCCCGACGCTGGTGGACCGGTTGGCGCACATGGAAGCCTGGTTCCTGATGGGCGAGGTCGTGCCCGCCCGGGTCGTCGACAAGGCCGCCGCCCTGCTGCCGCCGCACGTGCGGCTGGTCAACTCCTACAGCACGTGGGAGTGCCTGGACGTCTCCTTCGCCGACCTGCTCCCCCGGCCGGCGGGTGCCGTCCCGCGCTCCGCGTTCGCGCCGGTCGGGCGCGTCCTCGACGGCAGCGCGGCGGTCCTGCTCGGCGCCGACGGCGAACCGGTGCCCCTCGGCGCGGTCGGCGAGCTGCACTTCGCCGGTCCCGGTGTCGCGGACGGCTACCTCGACGACCCGGTGAAGACCGCCGAGCGCTTCGTGCCGTGCCCGCCCGCGCTCGCCGGCACGGCCTTCGCCGGGAGCACCTTCTACCGCACGGGCGACCGCGCGCGGTTCCTGCCGACCGGCGACCTGGAGATCCTCGGCCGCACCGGCGACCAGGTGAAGGTGCGCGGGTTCAAGGTGTCGCTGCGCTCCGTGGAGCACGTCCTGGAGGGCGAGGACGGCGTCTCGCGGGTGATCGTGCGCCCCCTGCTGGACAGCCGCACGAACCAGCCGACGGGCCTGCTGGCCTACGTCCTGGGCGAGGGGGGCCGCCCCTCGGAGACCGTGCTGGCCCGGACCCGGCGCAGGGCCGGGCGCGACCTGCCCGAGTACGCGCGGCCCCGGCACTTCATCGGCCTCGACTCGCTGCCGATCGGCAAGGGCGACTCGCGCAAGCTCGACCTGTCCGCCCTGCCCCCGCCGCCGGCGGAGGAGGACGCCGGGCCCGCCACCGGTGCCGCGCCCACCTCGATGGAGCAGCGCGTCGCGCGGGCGTGGCAGGAGGTGCTGGGCGTGCCGCGGGCCGAGCCGGACGACAACTTCTTCGACCTGGGCGGCGACTCGCTCAGCGCGGCCCGGCTGTCGGGCGTGCTGGCCGAGCGGTTCGGCATCACCCTGCCCGTCATCGACGTCTTCCAGCACAGCACCGTGCGCGCCATGGCGGAGCACTGCTCGCGGAGCGCGGCCGGCGTCGCCACCGCGCCCCGGCGCGCACCCCGCCCGGAGACCACCAGGCTGGCCGTCGTGGGCGTGGCGGGGCGCTTCCCCGGCGCGGCGGACGTGGACGCGTTCTGGGAGAACCTCAAGAACGGCGTCGACTCGCTGACCACGTTCCCCGCGCGGCGGTTGCGGGACAAGGGCGTCCCGGAGGACGTCCTGGCGCACCCGGAGTGGGTGCCGGTCGGCCAGGTGATCGACGACGCGGACAAGTTCGACGCGGGCTTCTGGGGCATCGGGCGGCGCGAGGCCGTCGTGATGGACCCGCAGCACCGGGTGTTCGTCGAGACGGCGTGGGCCGCGCTCGAACAGGCGGGCTACGCGCGGCGCGGCAACCCCTACGCGCGGCGCACCGGCGTGTTCGCGGCGTGCGGCATCGACGGGTACCTCATCCACCACCTGGAGGGCGGCGGCCTCAAGGACCCGCTGGACCCGGCCGGGCTGTTCCTCACCGAGATCGGCAACGAGAAGGACTACATCGCCACCAGGGTGGCCTACCTGCTCGACCTCGGCGGCCCGGCGGTGACCGTGACGTCGGCGTGCAGCAGCGCGCTGGTCGCGGTGGCCCAGGCCGCGCAGTCGATCACGTCCGGCCAGTGCGACATGGCGGTGGCGGGCGGGTCGTCGATCACCTTCCCGAACTTCGGCTACCGCTACGAGGACGGCCTGGTGGGCAGCGCGGACGGCCGCGTCCGGCCGTTCGACGACGCGGCGAGCGGCACCCTCTTCGGCGACTCGGTCGGCGCGGTCGTGCTCAAGCGGCTCGACCTGGCCGTCGAGGACGGCGACCACGTCTGGGCCGTGCTCACCGGCTTCGGCGTGTCCAACGACGGCCGGATGAAGGCCGGGTACGCCGCGCCGAGCGCGCGGGCGCAGGCCCAGTGCATCTCGGACGCGATCACCATGGCGGGCATCGGCTCCGAGCAGGTCTCCTACGTGGAGTGCCACGCGACCGCCACGCACGTCGGCGACGCCATCGAGGTCAAAGGGCTGCACGACGCGTTCGCCGAGCACCGGGGCGCCGACGTGCCCCCGGGCGCGCGCACCGCGCTGGGCAGCGTCAAGGGCAACATCGGCCACGCGAACTGCGCGGCGGGCATCACCGGGTTCATCAAGGCGGTGCTGTGCCTGCACCACCGGACGCTGGTGCCCACCGTCAACCACGAGACGCTCAACCCGAAGCTGGTCGACTTCGTGGACGCCGACGGGTCGCCGTTCACCGTGCAGCGGGAGCTGGCGGAGTGGACCGTGGCCGACCCGGCGACGCAGCTGCCCCGGCGCGCCGGGGTGTCGAGCTTCGGCATCGGCGGCACGAACGCCCACGTCGTCCTGGAGGAGGCGCCGCCCACCGGACCGGCGGGGACGCCCGACCGGCGCGCTCTGCACCTGGTCACGGTGTCCGCGCAGGCCGAGGGCGCGTTCCGGCGCAACGCCGACGCGCTGGCGCGGTTCCTGGGCGGGCTGCCCGCCGACGAGGTGGGCCCCGCGGTCCGGTCCCTGCACCTGCGCCGCGAGTCGCACCCGCTGCGCGCCACCGCCGTGGTCGCGGCGGACGACCTCGGGGCGCTGCGCCGGCTGCGCGACGAGCCGCTCGGCGCGCCCGTGCCGCCGGGGCGCGCGGCCACCGTGGCGTTCACGTTCTCCGGCCAGGGGTCGCAGACCGCCGGGATGGCGCGCGGCCTGTACCGGGGCGGGGCGGACGGCGGGCGGTTCCGCCGCCACTTCGACGCGGCCTGCGCGGAGCTGGGGCGCCACCTGCCCGACGACCCGGCCGCGCTGGTCCTCGGCGCGGATGACGCGTCGGTGGCGCGGCCGACGACGACGCAGTGCGGCCTGTTCGCGGTGGAGTACGCGCTCGCGAGCACCCTGGTGGACGTCGGCGTCACGCCGGTCGCCGTCGCCGGGCACAGCATCGGCGAGTACGCGGCGGCGGTGGTGGCGGGCGTGCTGGCGCTGGAGGAGGCGGCCGAGCTGGTGGCCGTGCGGGCGCTGGCCACCGAGTCCCTCGTCGGCGCGGGCGGCGGGCGCCTCGGTGGGATGCTCAGCGCGGTCGGCGACGAGGAGCGGATGCTGGACCTGGTCGACAGCCGGGAGGGCGTGTGGCTCGCCGCGGTCAACGCGCCCGGTCGGATTGTTCTGTCGGGGACAGAGCCCGCCATCCGGGAGATCGCGGAAGCGCTTGCGCGAATCGGCGCGACGTGCAGGGCGGTGCCCGTGTCGCACCCCTTCCACAGCGACCTGATGACCCCGGTCGCCGACCGGGTCGCCGCCGCGGCGGAGCGGTTCGACGCGCGCGTGCCCGCCGTGCCGCTGGCCGCCAACCTGACCGGCACCTGGCTCGACCCCCGCTACCGGCCCGGCGCGCACTGGGGCGCGCACGTGACGTCGACCGTGCGGTGGCGCGACGACGTGGCCGCGCTGCTGAAGTGGGAGCCCGACGTCGTCCTGGAGATCGGTCCGGGCGCGGTGCTCACCTCGTTCACGCACAAGCTGCTCAAGCACCGCGGCGACGCGTCGACGACGCCCGTCGCGACCCTGCCGGGGGCGAAGGACCCCGACGCGGACGACGAGGTGGCGTTCCTGGAGGCCCTCGGGCAGCTGTGGCGGCACGGCGTCGAGCTGGACTTCGCCGCGTTCCACGACCACCCGGGGGCGGGGCGGCCGACGCACCGCCCGCTGCCGACCTACAGCTTCGAGCGGACCAGCTTCTGGGTGAAGCCGGAGGCGTCGATCCACGTCGACGCCGAGGTGCCCGCGGCGGTGGCCGGGGACGCGCCGGGTCCGCTCGTCCGGTACGCCGCCAAGCCGGACGCGCGGGTCACCCTGTACTGCTTCCCCTACGCGGGCGGGGGCGCGACCGCGTTCCGGTCGTGGGCGGGGTCCGCGCCGGCGTGGCTGGACGTGGTCGCGGTCGAGCCGCCCCGGTCGGGCGACGACACCGCGGACCTGGCCGGGCTGGCCGCCGCGCTGCGGGCGGACGCGGGCCCGCGCGCGGTCGCGTTCTGCGGCCTGAGCTTCGGCGCGTCGCTCGTGCTGGACCTGCTGGGCGGGCCGCTCGCCGACTGGCGCGACCGGGTGCTGGCCGTCTCCGTCGTCGGCCGCGCGCCGATCACCGGCGAGGCGGGCGGGACGGACGCGGTGGACTCGGCGGACGTCGGGTCGTTCCTGATGGTCCCCGACGAGCTGCGCGAGGACGCCCGGTGGCGGCGGGAGGTCCTGCCGCTGCTGCGCGCCGACCTGGGGGCCGACGCCCGCGCGGCGCGGCGGGTGGCCGGGCGGCCCGGTCCGGTGCTCGACTGCCCGCTCCAGGTGCAGTGCGGGACGGACGACCCGTCGTTCCCCGCCGCGTCGGCGCACGGGTGGGCGAGCGCCACGACCAGCCCGGTCGTGGACGTGCGCCTGCACGAGGGCTCGCACGACTTCATGCTGCACCGGCGCGACCGCGTCCTGGCGGCGCTCGTCGCCTTCCTGGACCGCCTCGACCCGGTGGACACCACCTCCGGCGGGCTGCACGAGGTGCGCTGGACGCCCGTCGCGCCGACGGCCACCCCGACGACGACCACCCCGACGACGATCCCGTGGACCGACCTCGACCGCACGGGGACGGCCGCGACCACCCGGTTCCTGCTCGACGCCCTGACCGGCCCCGACGCCGGGGCGGCCGTGCTGCTGCGGCTCGCGCCGGACGTGCCGGCGGGGCGGCACTGCGCGCGGCTGCTGGACCTCGCGCGATCCCTGGTCACCGGCGGGGCCCGCGGCCGGCTGGTCCTGGTCGTGCCCGCGGAGCCGCACAGCGGCCTGGTGGCCGGCCTGACCCGGTCGCTCGTGCTGGAGGAGCCCGGCCTGGTCGTGCAGCGGGTCCACGTGCGCGGGTGGCCGGGGGACGACGACGTCCCCGCGCTGCTGCGCGCCGCGAGCCGGCACCCGGCGGAGACCGACCTGCTCACGGGCGGCGGCCACCTCGGCGGCCCCCTGCTGGGCCGACGCCTGCTGCCCGCCCCGCTGCCGGACCTGCCGCGCGGCGCGCTGGGCGCGACCGGGGGCGGCTACCTGGTCACCGGCGGCTCGGGCGGCATCGGCCGGGTCGTCGTGGACTGGCTGCTGCACCACCAGGGCGTCAGCCCCGACCGGGTGGTCGTGACCGGCCGCGCGGAACCCGACGACCTGCGCCGGGGCGTCCGGTTCGTCGAGGCCGACCTCACCGGGCCGCTCGACGCGGTGGCCGACGCGGTCGGGCCGCTGGCCGGGGTCGTGCACCTCGCGGGAGCGCTGGACGACGGCGTGCTGACCAACCTGGACGCCTCCCGGTTCGACGCCGTGCTCGCGCCCAAGCTCGCGCTGTCCGCGCTGGTCGACCTGGGCCGCGCGTGCGGCGCGCCGTGGATCGCCGCGTTCTCGTCCACCAGCGCCCTGCTCGGCTCGGCCGGCCAGGCCAACTACGCGGCGGCCAACGCCTGGCTGGACGCCCGCGCCGCGTGGCCGCCACCGGACGGCGGTCCGACCGTCGTGTCCGTCGCCTGGGGCACCTGGGGCGAGGTCGGCATGGCCACGCGCAGCGCCAGGGCCCTCGACGCGGCCCGGGACGGCGGCGAGGCGCCGTTGGGCACGGGCAGCGCGCTGGCCCTGTTCGGCCGGGTCGTCGGCTCGCTGCTGTCCGGCGCGCCCGCCGGCCGCTGCTTCGCGGCCTGCGACGTGGACTGGGACCGCACGCCGTGGGCGGGCACGCCGCTGCTGTCCGCCCTGCCCGCCGCGCGACCGGCCGCCCGGCCGCGCGCGTCCGGGGTCGTGCTCGGCGCGCCGAAGTCGCCCGCGCCGGTCGACGACCCCGTGCACGCGTTCCTCACCGGCTACGTCCACCAGTGGGACGAGTCGAAGCAGCTCGTCGACCTGGGACTGGACTCGCTGGACTTCGTCCGGATGCGCGGCGACTTCGCCCGCCGGTTCGGCAAGGACGTGCCGCTGACCGCGATAGCCAAGCCCGACCAGCGCCTCGGCGAGCTGCGCTCGCTCCTCTCGGACTACTGATCACGCGTACCCGCTTGCTGGGGGAAGGGGGCAGTTCATGCCCGTGAGCGACACGGAGCACCGGACCACGACGCGCGCCGCCGACGTGGCCCGCGCCTACGACGCCGCCGTGCGCCGATTACCGGACGCGGAGTTCGAGCGCCTCGCGGCGGCCTCGGCGCGCTACCGGTCGGCCGTCGGGGAGCACCTGTCCCTCGCGCTGCGGGACCTCGCCACGGACGGGGCGGTGGACCCCCGGCGGTTGCGCGCGCTGGCCGCGACGACGGCCCTCGACCCGCTGCACCGGGCGTTCGCCCCGGCGGACCCGCCGGCCGCGGAGGACGACGTGCTGGAGCGGCTGCGGCTGGTGCAGCGCGTGTGGGAACCGTTCGCGGACTGGTGGAGCGGCTACTTCGCCGACCGCGACGGCGCGACCGTGCCGCTGGTGGACCTGTGGCAGCTCTACCTGCCGTTCGCCCGGTGGATCGTGCGGGAGAAGCGCGAGCGCCGCCCCGACGGGCTGTTCGTGGTCGGCTTCAACGGCAGCCCCGGCGCGGGCAAGACGGTGCTCACGACGGCCCTGTCGGTCGTGCTCAACCAGCTCCTGGACCCCCGCGCCGAGGGACGGGCGGTCGCCCGCAGCGGCGACGACTGGTACCTCCGCCGGGCCGACCGGGAACCGCTGCGCGCCCTCGGCTACGACGCGGGCGTGCCGGGCGTGTCGAACCGGTCCCTGCCCGGGACGCACGACCTCGACTGGTTCCTGCGCAACCTGGCGGAGATGGAGCGCAGCGGCCACGACTCGGTCATCCGGATGGGCAACTTCGACAAGGGGACCGATGACCAGCCCACCGGGCCGGACGGGTGCTTCGAGGTGTGCGGCAAGGTCGGCGTCTTCCTGTTCGACCTGTGGTTCGCCGGCGCCGCGACCGACGTGGACCCGCTGGAGCTGCCCGAGGGCCTGCGCCGCCGGGTCGCGGAGCACCTGCGGCGCTGGGCGCCCGCCTTCGACCGGGTGGACGCGCTGTGGGCCTACGGGTGGGACTCCTACGAGCGGCTGCTGGCCGACCGCGAGGCGCAGGAGCGCCTGGTCGAGCAGCGGCGCGGCAGGCGCGGCATGAGCCGCGAGGACGTGCGCACGTTCATGGCCTACATGGTCGAGCGGGCCTGGGACTGGCGGACGACGTCCCCGCTCCCGGCGGAGGACGGGATCACCTTTCGCGCCTGGCGCGACACCAACCACCGCGTGATCGCGGTGCACCGAGGAGGTCGGGCTTCGTGACGCAGTCGTCTTCGCACCCGCCGGCGGGGCGGACGTTCGCCATGCCGGACGTGGTCCGCCAGTTCCGCGAGCTGGTCGAGGAGCAGTCGCGCGGGGACCGCGTCCACGACACCGTCGTCATCGGCGGCGGGGCGGCCGGCGCGGGCGTGCTGCGCGACATCGCCTCCCGCGGCAACGGCAGCGCCGTGCTGGTCGACCGCGGCCCGTTCGGCGGCGAGACGTCGAGCAAGACGGGCAAGGCGATCCACCCCGGCATCCGCTACCTGCGGATGTGCTTCCACCGCCTGCTGCTGGCGTTCGGCCTGCGCCGCGACCCGAAGATCAAGCAGACGCCGGTGCAGAACCTCCGCTCGGCCTGGCTGGACCTCAAGCTGGTCTGGTACGGCACGCGGGAGCGCAAGATCCTGCTGGACACGACCCCGGACACCGTCCAGGAGATCCCCAACGTCGTGTTCGTGCTGCCGGACAGCCCGGAGAAGAAGTGGGCGGTCTTCTTCGGCATCTCGCTCTACGACCTGTTCACCGCGCTGTGGGCGTGGGTGGGCCGCACACCCCGGGGCAGCCGGGTGAAGCTGTTCTTCGACAAGCGCGCGCTGCACCGCGAGCTGCCGCACCTGGCGGCCGACTCCCCCGCCCTGGCGGGCATCCAGTACTGGGACGGCAAGGCCAGCAACGACAAGGTGCTGGTGCTCAAGGCGATCCGCGACGCCTACTACCGGGGCACGGCGGCCAACCCGATCCGGGCGCTGAGCTTCGTCGAGGTCGAGCACTACGAGTGGCGGCCGGACGGCGGGCACTTCCTGGTGACCCTCGTGCGGCGCTTCGAGCACGACGAGCTGCCCGAGCGGGTCACCGTGAAGGCGCACACGATCACCAACGCCGCCGGCCCGTGGCTGGACCGGGCGCGCAACCGGACGACGGAGCCCGACGGCCGCACGTCCGTCGTGTACTCCCGGGGCTCGCACCTGGAGGCGACGAACCGGTTCATCCACGAGAGCCTGTCGGCGGACCCGAAGCTCCAGGTGGGCCTGGTGCCGCTGAACGCCGAGCGCCAGCACTACCTGCGCCCGTTCCACCAGAACGGCATCTGGTACGTCCAGTGCACGACCACCGACCGGCCGCACGCGGACCCGGACCTGGTCGTGCCGATGGAGGACGAGATCGAGGAGCTGCTGCACTCCTACAACGAGCTGGTCGACGACCGCTGGAAGATCACCCGCCGCGACGTCTTCCACGTGTTCTGCGGCATCCGGCCGCTGGCGGCGGCGGCCGGCGGCGAGATCGCGGTCAAGGACCTGACGCGCATGTTCCGCATCACCCGGCACGACCGGGGCGGCCCGGTGTTCGACATGGTCAACATCAAGCTGACCGAGTTCCGCTGGGCCGGCCGCGAGGTGGTCGGGCTGATCGCGAAGGAGCTGCGCCGCAAGGGCGTCAAGGCGCTCGGCGCGTCCACCACGCACCGGCTGCCGTTCCTCACCCTGGAGGGCGAGGGCAGGTTCGCGATCCACCGCGCCGACCACCCGCGCGGCGACCGGGAGTTCCTGCGGGAGAAGGTCGCGCACCACGTGGACCACCAGATGGTCAACAGCTACGAGGACTACCTGATGAACTCCGGCGGCATCCGGGACGCGGTGGTGTTCGACGAGGACGGTCGCTGCGACCTGGACCTCGGCGTGCTCGACCTCGTGCTGGCGGAGATGGCGGACCGGCTCGGCTGGGGCGCCGCGCGGCGCGACCGCGAGTGGGACCGGTTCGCCGAGGTCTACACCCGCAACATGGCGCACTGCGACCTGCGGGTCCGCGTGCGCGACCACCGGCGTCCCCGGGACGTCGCCGAGATGCAGGACGCCAACGCCGGCGCGGTCGACTGAGGAGCGGGCATGTACTTCGAGAAGGACGCGAGTCTGCACCACGTCGAGGAGGAGGTCGTGGCCGTCGTCGGCTACGGCATCCAGGGCAAGGCGTTCGCCGCGAACCTCCGCGACAGCGGGGTGCGGGTCGTCGTCGGCAACCGGGAGGACGAGTACCGGGAGGCCGCGGTCGCGGACGGCTTCGACACGCGGTCGATCGCCGAGGCCGCCGCCGCCGCGTCGATCGTGCTGCTGCTGATCCCGGACGACGCGCACCCGGCGGTGTTCGCCGAGGACGTCGCGCCGAACCTGCGCGACGGCGACCTGTTCGTCCTCGCGCACGGCTTCTCCATCCGGTTCGGCCGGATCACGCCGCCGGCGGGCGTGGACGTGGCGCTGCTGGCGCCGAAGATGTTCGGCAAGCCCATCCGGCAGCACTACCTCGACGGCTCCGGCGTGCTGGCGTTCCTCGACGTCGTGCGGGACGTGACGGGGTCGGCGCTGGCGCGGACCCTGTCCGTGGCCAAGGCCGTCGGCTTCACCCGCTACGGCGTGATGCCGGTGTCGCTGGCCACCGAGACCGAGCTGGACCTGTTCCAGGAGCAGTTCCTCACGCCGCTGCTGATCGACGCGGTCCGGATCGCCTACGAGGTGCTGGTCGAGTCCGGGTGCGAGCGCGTGCCGTCGCTGCTGGACATGCACGCCTCGGGCGAGATGGCCGAGATGCTCGTGGAGGCGATGTCGGCGGGCCTGTACGAGGTGATCGAGCAGCAGGGGTCGCCGACGTGCCGGTTCGGCGTGCAGCGGTACCTGGGCAAGCTGGTCGGCGACGACCTCAAGGCCAAGGGCCGGGAGATCCTCGCCGACATCAGGGACGGCGGTTTCGTCGCGGCGCTGGACGAGGAGGCCGGGGCCGGCTACCCGAGCCTCGACGACTACCGGGCGGCCTACCTGGCGAGTGACGTGACCAAGGCGCACGACGAGCTGCGGGCGATGCTCCGCTCCTCCTGAGGGAAGGCCAGGGACTTGTTACCAGACGTCCAGCACATCGGGCACGCCCTGCCCGACCACGAATCACTGGTGGCGCGGGACACCCGCCACGTGCTGCACCCGTGGGCCGACCTGTCGACCCTGGGCACGCAGGAGTCGCTGATCATCACCGAGGCGCACGGCATCGAGGTGTCCGACAGCAAGGGGAAGACGTACCTCGACGCCATCGGCGGCATGTGGTGCGTCACGGTGGGCTACGGCCACCCGGAGCTGGTCGGGGCGATGGCCGCCCAGGCGCGGAAGATGGCGTACTTCACGCCGTTCGGGGACGTCTCCAGCGAACCCGCCGCGCGGCTGGCCGCGATGCTCGCGGACCTCTCCCCCGGCGACCTCAACCGGGTGCAGTTCACCACCGGCGGCTCGACCGCGGTGGAGTCCGCGGTCCGGATCGCGCACTACTACTTCGCCTCGCGCGGGCAGGCGTCCAAGCGGCACGTGCTGTCCCGGGTGAACGCCTACCACGGCGGCACGTACCTGACGGCGTCGCTGTCCGGGAAGTCCGCGGACCGCACGCTGTTCCACTACGAGAGCGACTGGGTGCACCACCTGGAGAGCCCCGGCTACGACCCGGACACCTCGCCGGTGTCCGCGGCGGAGCGGCTCGACGGCCTCGTCTCCGGCATGGAGCGGGCCATCGCCGAGATCGGCGCGGAGAACATCGCGTGCTTCGTCGCCGAGCCGGTCCTCGCCTCCGGCGGCGTGCTCGTGCCCCCGCCCGGCTATCACGAGGCGACGCTGGAGCTGTGCCGCCGCAACGACATCCTCTACGTCTCCGACGAGGTGGTCACCGGCTTCGGCCGGCTGGGGCACTTCTTCTCGTCCGAGGCGCGGTTCGGCGTCGTGCCGGACATGATCGTCACGGCGAAGGGCCTGACCTCCGGCTACCAGCCGCTGGGCGCGGTGCTCGTGTCCGACCGCGTCGCCGAGTCCCTGGCCGCGCACGCCGACCGGGACAAGCCCGTGTTCTCCAACGGGTTCACCTACTCCGGGCACCCGGTCGCCTGCGCCACGGCCGTCGCGAACATCGAGGTGATGCGGCGCGACGACGTGTGCGGCCACGTGCGCGAGGTGGGCCCGTACTTCATCCAGCGGCTGCGCGAGCTGCGCTCCTCCCCGATCGTCGCCGCCGTGCGGGGCGACCACCTGATGGCGTGCGTCGAGTGCCACGTGCCGGGCGAGGTCGGCCCCACCGCCCGCAACCAGGCGCTGGCGCGCCGCGTCGACGCGCACTGCGAGGAGGCGGGCCTGCTCGTGCGGCCCTACGAGAACCTCTGCATCATGTCGCCGCCGCTGGTCATCACCCGCGGCGAGGTCGACCGGATCGTGGACATCATGGCCGACTCGCTGGCCCGCGCCGAGCACGACCTGCGGACCGGCGCGGTCGAGTAGCACCGGAACTCCCCCGACGAGACACCGGAAGACCTGGAAGTGGTGCCATGGAAGCATCCTCACCGACCCTCGACTGCCGCGGCCTGACCCCGGCGCTGACGGTGCTGCGGATCAAGCAGGCCATCTCCTCGGGCCGCGACGCGCACGCGCCCGTGCGGGTCGTGCTCGACTCGGGGTGCGGGCGCGACCACGTGTCCGGGGCCCTCGGCGAAGCCGCCGGGCGCCTCCGGTACGCCGACGACGACCCGGTCGCCGACCCGGCGCGGCCGTGGTGGCAGCGGCCCGACCTGCGCTACCGGGACGGCCGCCTGCACCTGGGCGGCACCGACGTGGAGGAGCTGGCCGAGCAGGTGGGCACGCCCGCCTACGTGCTGCGGGCCGACCGCGTGCGGGAGAACGTCGAGCGCCTGTCCGGCGCGATGGCCGCCGCCGGCCTGGACCACCGCGTCTACTACGCGATCAAGGCCAACCGGTCGCCCGGCCTGCTGTCCTACCTGCGCACCACGGGGCTGGTGGGCGTCGACGTCTGCTCCACCGGCGAGCTGCTGCACGTGCTCGGCGCCGGGTTCCCGCCCGACGCGGTCTCGTTCACCGGCACGTCCCTGTCCCGCCAGGAGGTCGAGGCGCTGGCCCGCTTCCGCGGCCTGCGCGTCAACTTCGACTCCGTGTCCTCCTTGGACGCCTACGGCCGGCTGCGGCCCGGGTCCGCGGTCGGGCTGCGGATCAACCCCGGCATCGGCGTCGGCTACCAGGGCAACGAGCGGCTGAACTACAGCGGCGCCCCGACCACCAAGTTCGGGATCTACCGCGAGCACGTGGACGAGGCGAAGGCCGTCGCCCAGCGGTGGGGCCTGGACGTCGTCCGGCTGCACTTCCACGTCGGGTGCGGTTTCCTGGACGCGGAGCTGTCCCAGTTGGAGGAGGCGCTCGACGCCGCCGACGCGTTCACCGCGCACTTCCCCGGCCTGCGCGAGATCAACCTGGGCGGCGGGCTCGGCGTGCCGCACACCGCGACCGACCGCGCGCTCGACCTCGACCGGTGGGCGGGCGCGGTGGCCCGCAGGTTCGCCGGGCGCGGCCTGCGGGTCGCGGTCGAACCCGGCGACCACCTCGTGAAGGACGCGGGGCTGCTGCTCACCACCGTCACCTACGTGGAGCAGCGCCGCGACGTGCTGTTCGCCGGCCTCGACGCGGGCTTCAACCTCGCCGTGGAACCGGCTTTCTACGGGTTGCCCTGCGAACCGGTCGCGGTCGTGCCGCGCCGGGACGAGGGCACCGAGACCTACACCGTCGTGGGCAACGTGAACGAGGCCCTCGACAAGTGGGCGTCCGACCACCGGATGACGCGGCTGCGGGAGGGCGACCACGTGGCGCTCATCAACTCCGGCGGCTACGCGGCGTCGATGCGCTCGGACCACTGCCTCCGCGGACAGGCCCGCGAAGTGCTGCTGATCGACTGAATCCACGACGGTCCCGCCGGCCGTCCGGCTCACTTGGGGGTCTACCAATGCGATCAGAGAGCATGCTGTCGGCGCGGGCGCACACTCCCGACGCCGCCGGTGACGTCGTGCCCAGTTTCGCCTTCAACCCGACCGACCCGTGGACGACGACGTTCCAGGCGGCCCTCGAACGCGCCGACCTCGCCGGCCGCCGCGTCTACGAGGTCGGGGTGGGCACCGGCACGAACATCGCGTTCATGCTTCAGAAGTGCGGCGCGTCCATGGTGCTGGGCAGCGACCTGGACCCGCGGTTACCGCTGCTCGCCCAGCGCCTCATCGGGGAGATCGCCCCCGACCTGCTGGAGCGGTTCCGCCCGATCGAGGGCTCGGTCAACCTCATCGACACGCCCGACGCGCGGGCGGAGGTGGCCCTCGCCGACGTCGTCGTGGGCTGCCTCCCCCAGGTGCCCGACCCGGACGACGCGATGTACCTGGACTTCCACGACGCCCAGCTGAAGAGGGCGGCGCTGGTGGGCGGGCGCACGGACGACCACATCGCGCACTACTACCCGTGGTCGGCGTTCAACGACTACCCGTTCAACGCGGTGGGCCTCGGGCTGATCGAGGCGCTGCTGCGGCGGGTCAGGGCGGCCTCGCCGACCGCCCAGGTCGTGCTGACCTTCGGGTGCCGGATCGGCCGGGCGCCCATCCTCCAGCTGTTCCGGGCCAACGGGTACCGGCCCGAGGAGCTGGTCTCGCGCGTGGTGCGGCAGAACGAGCGCACCGACATCTCGTTCTTCGTCGCCCTGGAGGCCGCCCTGCGGGGCACCGCCTACGAGGGCGACTTCACCTGCGAGTTCTACGCCGACCCCGACGGCCGGGTGCCCCTGTCGGCCCGCGAGGCCAAGGAGCGGCTGGACACCGACCCCGCGCTGCCGGTGTTCCACGAGATCTGCGTCCTGCGGGGCCACCCGGGGCTCGCCGCGGACTGACCAGTTGGAGGTATAGCTGTGGACACCAGATCAGGTAGCGGCGCGCCGGCCTTCCGCCTCGTCGAGCCCGGCCCGGCCTTCACCGTCCCGGTGCGCGGGCGCGCGTTCCTGGCCGGCTCGGCGCACCGGAACTTCCCGGAGACCGTGCCCGACGTGGGCCCGGTGCTGCCGACGCTCGCCGCCGACGGCGCCGGCCACCCGCCCGACGCGCTCGCCGCGGCGGTGCGGGACGTGGTGGACGAGGCGCTGCCGAAGTCCGGCGGGGTGCTGCTGCGCGGCCTGCCGCTGACCGACAAGGCCGGTTTCGAGGGGCTCATCGGCGGCCTGGGCTACGACCGCGCCGGGTACGAGGGCGGCATCGCCGTGCGCAAGCAGGACTCGGGCGCGGCGCTCAACGCCAGCCAGGAGGACCGCCGGATCACGCTGTCCCCGCACAACGAGATGGCCTACCTGCCCACGTACCCGCGGAAGATCTTCTTCTTCTGCGAGAGCGAGGCCACGTCGGGCGGCGAGGTGCCGGTCAACGACGTCCGGGAGACGGCCGCGATCATCCCGGACGACGTGAAGGACGCGTTCCGGGAGAAGGGCGTGCGGTACCACCGCAACCTCGCGAAGGAGTCCGGCAACGGCGAGATGGGCTGGGTCGACACGTTCCGCACCGAGGACCGGGCGGCCGTCGAGGAGCACCTGGTCGCCTCGGGGTACGAGTTCGCCTGGGACGCCGACGAGGGGCTGCGGTACCACTACGCGCGCGACGCGTTCACCGCCCACCCCGACACCGGCGAGGAGCTGTGGTTCAACCAGGTCACCGAGCTGCACTGCTCGTACTGGCGCTCCCACCCCGGTTTCCCACCCGACCTGCCCGACGACGCGTACCCGGCGACGACCACCTACGGCGACGGGTCCCCGATCGACGAGGACCTGATCTCGTACCTGCGCGGCGCGCTGTGGCGCACGGCGCGGGCGGTGCGGATGCGGCGGGGCGACGTGCTGGTGCTGGACAACCAGGTCTACCAGCACGGCCGCTTCGCGTTCGAGGGCCCGCGGCGGCACTTCGTCAGCCTCGCGCGGTAGCCGTCACGGGGTGCGCCACCGGCGGTCGTCCGGCGGCGCACCCCCTCCCGACCGCGCACACGACACCCTGGGGAAGACCTTGCAGTTGGCGAAACCGGCGCTCAAGCCCGCCCGGCCGTGGTTCTCGGCCGGGCCCTGCGCGAAGCGACCCGGCTGGGACCTCGACGCCCTGAAGGGGGCGTTCGTCGGCCGTTCGTTCCGCGGCCCGGAGGGTCGGGCCAGGCTCGCCGAGGTGATCGGGAAGTCCAAGGAGGTGCTGCGCCTCCCGGCGGACTACGAGGTCGCGATCGTGCCCGGCTCGGACACCGGCGCGGTCGAGATGGCGATGTGGAACCTGCTGGGGCACACCGGGGTCGAGGTGTGCTGCTGGGAGAACTTCGGCTTCACCTGGCTCGCGGACGTCGTGGACCAGCTGCGGCTGCCCGACGTGACCGTGCACCGCGCGGACCGGTACGGCGCGCTGCCCGACCTGTCCCGGGTGGACTTCGACCACGACGTCGTCTTCACCTGGAACGGCACCACGTCCGGCGTGTGCGTGCCCGACGGCGACTGGATACCCGCCGACCGCCGGGGACTGACGATCTGCGACGCCACGTCCGCGGTGTTCGGCATGGACGTCGACGTGGCCAAGCTGGACGTGATCACCTGGTCCTGGCAGAAGGCGCTGGGCGGTGAGGGCGCGCACGGCATGATCGCCCTGTCGCCCGCCGCCGTCGAGCGCCTGGCGGTGTTCCGGCCCGACCGGCCGCTGCCCAAGGTGTTCCGGCTGGCCAGGGACGGCCGGCCGCTCGACGGGCTGTTCGGCGGCTTCACCATCAACACCCCGTCCATGCTGGCCGTGGAGGACGCGCTCGACGCGCTGGACTGGTGCGCCGGGGTGGGCGGGCTGCCCGAGCTGGTCGCCCGTTCGCGCCGCACGCTCGACGTCGTCGCGCGGTGGGTCGGGGCGAGCCCGCACGTGGAGTTCCTCGCCGAGGACCGCCGCTCGACCTCGTCGACGAGCATCTGCCTGCGGTTCACCGACCCGTTCCTGGACGGGCTGCCCCCGGCGCGCACGGCGGCGTTCGTGGCGCGCCTGCTGGCCAGGATCGAGGAGAACGGCGCCGGTCACGACCTGGCCGCGCACCGGGAGGCGCCGCCCGGCATCCGGATCTGGGGCGGGCCCACGGTCGACACCGAGGACGTGGCGGCGCTGCTGCCCTGGGTCGACTGGGCGTTCGCGGAGACCCTGCACGAGTTCACCACCACCACGAGCACGAGGACCGGATGACCGACGCGCTCACCTCCGAGCTGACCCGCTTCGCCGAGCACCTCGCCGACGAGGCGCGCCTGCTGCTCTCCCGCGCGGCTGCGGAGCCCACCTCGGTGGACGTCAAGGCCGACAACAGCTTCGTCACCGCCACCGACCGGGCCGTCGAGGCGCGGTTGCGCGACCTGATCGGCGCCGCCTACCCCGACCACGGGATCGTGGGCGAGGAGTACGGCTCGTCGAACGCGGACGCGGAGGTGGTCTGGGTGCTGGACCCGCTGGACGGCACCGCGCCGTTCATCGCGGGCATCCCGGTCTACGGCACGCTGATCGGCGTGAGCAGGCGCGGCAGGCCGTGGATCGGGGTGATGGACTACCCGGCGACCGACGACCGGTGGGTGGGCGTGAGCGGGGCGTTCGCCGAGCGGAACGGGGTGAAGGTGGGTGCGCGGCGCTGCGCCGACCTCGCCTCCGCGCTGCTGACCTGCTCGAACCCGGACTTCTTCGGCCCGGAGGACCACGCGGCGCTGACCCGCGTCCGCGACCGCGCCCGGTACACCCTCTACGGGGGCAGCTCGTTCGCCTTCGGGGCGCTGGCGAGCGGCCGGACGGACCTCGCCGTCGACAGCGGGCTCAAGGTCTACGACGTGTTCGCGCCGGCGGCCGTGATCAGCGGGGCGGGCGGTGTCGTGACCGAGTGGTCGGGCGCCGAGCTGACCCTGACCTCGGGGACCCGGGTCGTCGCGGCGGGCGACCCCGGGCTGCACGCGCTGGCGCTGGCGCTGCTGGCCTGAGCCGTCACCGCTGGGGGCCGCCCGGCACCGGGCGGCTCTCCACGACCTGCTTCATGACCAGGGTGGACGTCAGGCGCTGGATGCCGGGCAGCGCGGCCAGGTGGTCGTCCTCCAGGCGCTGGTAGGCGGCGAGGTCCGCGGTGAGCACGCGCAGCAGGTAGTCCGGGTCGCCGAACAGGCGCTGCGCCTGGACCACCTGCGGTATGCCCGCGACGGCCTCCTCGAAGCGCAGCAGCGTGTCGCGGTCCTCTTGGCGCATGGTGACGAACACCAGCGCCTCGAAGGTCAGGCCGACCGCCTCCGGGGCCACGATCGCCCGGTAGCCGCGGATCGTGCCGCTGCGCTCCAGCTCGCGCAGCCGGCGGTGGCAGGGCGACACGCTGAGCCCGACCCGCGACGCGAGGTCGGTGACGGTCAGCCGCCCGTCGGCCTGGAGCTCGGCAATGATTTTCCGGTCGATCACGTCCACGTGGAAGATACTTCTGGTCGGCGGTCGGGATCACAACCACCGGTGACCGATCAGGCGTCGTACGCGCTCATCACGTGCTTGATGCGGGTGTAGTCCTCGAAGCCGTACACCGACAGGTCCTTGCCGTACCCGGAGTGCTTGAAGCCCCCGTGCGGCATCTCGGCGGCGAACGGGATGTGCGTGTTGATCCAGACGGCCCCGAAGTCGAGCCGGGCGGACAGCCGCACCGCCCGGCCGTGGTCGCGGGTCCACACCGAGGAGGCCAGCCCGTAGCGCACGTCGTTGGCGCAGGTCAGCGCGTCGGCCTCGTCGGTGAAGGTCTGCACGGTGATCACCGGCCCGAAGATCTCGGTCTGGCTGGCCTCGTCGCGCTGGCGCAGGCCGGAGACGACGGTGGGCGCGTAGAAGTACCCGCGGTCGCCGACGCGGGTGCCGCCGTGGTGCACGGTGGCGTGCTCGGGCAGCCGGTCGACGAAGCCCGCCACCCGGGCGAGCTGCTCGGCGTTGTTGAGCGGGCCGTAGGCGACGTCGGGGTCGTCCGGGCCGCCGGTGCGGGTGGCCCGCGCCTCCTCGGTGAGCGCGGCGACGAACTCGTCGTGCACCTCGGCGGCGACCAGGACGCGGCTCGCGGCCGTGCAGTCCTGGCCCGCGTTGAAGTAGCCCGCGGCGGCGATGCCCCGGGCCGCGGCGGCGAGGTCGGCGTCGGCGAAGACGAGGACGGGCGCCTTGCCGCCCAGTTCGAGGTGGGTGCGCTTGAGGTCGGCCGCGGCGGCGCCGGCGACCTCCATGCCGGCGCGGACCGAGCCGGTGATGGACACCATGTCGGGCCGGGGGTGCGCGACCAGCGCGCGGCCGGTGCCGCGGTCGCCGCAGACCACGTTGAACACGCCGGGCGGGAGGAACTCGGCGCACAGCTCGGCCAGCAGGGCGGTCGAGGCGGGCGTGGTGTCGGACGGCTTGAGCACGACGGTGTTGCCCGCCGCCAGCGCCGGCGCGATCTTCCACACGGCCATCATCAGCGGGTAGTTCCAGGGCGTGACCTGCCCGCACACGCCGACCGGCTCGCGCCGCACGTACGAGGTGAGGCCGGGCAGGTACTCCCCCGCCGAACGCCCTTCGAGGACGCGCGCCGCACCGGCGAAGAACCGGATGTGGTCGGTGCACGGCGGGACCTCCTCGGCGGCGGTCAGCGCGCGCGGCTTGCCGGTGTCGAGGCACTCGGCGTCGACCAGGTCGCCGGCCCGCGCGTCCATCGCGTCGGCGATCCGCAGCAGGGCGCGCTGCCGCTCGGCGGGCGTGGTCCAGCGCCAGGTCTCGAAGGCCCGCGCCGCGGCGTCCACGGCGGCGTCCACGTCGACCTGCCCGGACAGCGGCGACGTCGCGTAGACCTCGCCCGTGGTGGGGTCGACGACGTCCAGCTCCCGCCCGTCGGCCGCCGGGCGCTGCTTGCCGTCCACGAAGTTGGCGAACGCGGTCATGGGTTCCCCCTGCTGCCTCGGGTCCTGCTGCCTCGGGTCCTGCGCCGCGTCCGATTCCACCAGAGCGCCCGGCCCGGCGGTATCCGCGGATCAGCTCCGACCCGAAGGCTCGGGCGCTTCGGGCGCCCCGGCAGCTCCCGGTGCCCCGGCCGCCTCGGGTTCGCCGGCCGCTCCCGGTTCCCCGGCCGCTCCTGGTTTCCCGGCCGACCGGCCGCCGCGCCGGGCGCGGACCGCGTTGGCCGCCGCGAGCAGCGCGCCCAGGCCGAGCAGGACCAGGCCGCGCACCCACACCGCGCCGTCGATCTGCGTGAACAGCAGCAGGCACGAGGCCAGCGCCAGCCACGGGACGACGACCGGCACCCGGAAGTGGTCGGCCTCGCCGCCCTCCCGGCGGCGCAGCACCAGCACGGCGGCGTTGACGGCGGTGAACACGATCAGCAGCAGGAGCACCAGCGTCTCGGCCAGCGCGGCGACCTCGCCGGTCAGCGCCAGCACCAGGGACAGCGCCGAGGTCGTCGCGATCGCCACCCACGGCGTGCGCCGGCGGGGCAGGACGCGCGCCAGCGGCGCGGGCAGCAGGCCGTCGCGGGCCATGCCGTAGGCCAGCCGCGAGGACATGATGCCGGTGAGCAGCGCGCCGTTCGCCACCGCCACCAGCGCGACCACGCCGAACAGCCAGTCCGGCACGCCGCCGGCCAGCCGCACCACCTCCAGCAGCGGCCCGCTGGACCCGGCCAGCTCCTCCGTCGGCACGGACGCGCTGGTCACCAGCCCGATCAGCAGGTAGACCGCGCCCGCCGTGAGCAGCGCGCCGAACAGCGCCCTCGGGTAGGAGCGGCGCGGGTCCTCGACCTCCTCGGCCAGGTTCACCGACGTCTCGAACCCGACGAACGAGTAGTAGGCCAGCACCGTGCCCGCGAGCGTCGCCCCGACCAGGCCGTGCTCGGCCGTGCCCACCTGGCCGAGCCTGCCCAGGTCGGCGTCGCCGCGCAGCACCACCCAGGCGCCCAGGCCGATGACCAGCAGCAGCCCGCCGACCTCGATCGCCGTGGCCACCGCGTTCGCGCCCAACGACTCCTTCACGCCGCGCGCGTTGAGCAGCGCGAGGACGGCCAGGAACACGACCACCACCAGCAGCGTCGGCAGGGACACCAGCGCGCGCAGGTAGTCGCCCGCGAACGCGAGCGCCAGCGCGCCCACCGACACCACGCCCGCCGCGAGCATGCAGAACCCGACCAGCGAGCCCGCCGCCGGGCCGAACGCCGTGGTCGCGTAGTGCGCCGAACCGCCCGCGCGCGGGTAGCGGGTGGCCAGCTCGGCGTACGCCCCGGCGGTGAGCGCGGCCAGCACGAGCGCGGTCAGCAGCGGCAGCCACACCGCGCCGCCGGACTGCGAGGCGACCTCCCCCACCAGCACGTAGACGCCCGCGCCGAGGATGTCGCCCAGGATGAAGAGGTAGAGCAGGGGCGTGCCCACCGCCCGCCGCAACGAGGTCGCCATGCCCGCCCCTGTACCCACCGGGGACGGCGGCGAAGCGCGATCAGGCGGGTTGGCCGACCCGGTCGGCGGAGGTCCAGGTCAGGGCCTCGGTGAGGGTCGGGAACACCCGCAGCACCTGGGACACGCCGGTGATCTCCAGCGGCCTGAGCACGGCGCGGCCGGTGGCCACGAGCACCAGCTCGCCGCCCGAGCGCCGGACGTGCCGGTCGGCCTCCAGCAGCAGCGCCAGGCCGGACGAGCCGAAGAACCGCACCGCGGTCAGGTCCAGGACGACCACGGGCGGGGGCGGCGCGAGCAGCGCCTCCCGCACGCGCGGGGCGGTATCCAGGTCCAGTTCACCCGAAACGGTGACAACGACAACCCCGTCGGCGTGAACCACGTCGACGTCCAGGACGGGTGACGGGTGCTCGATCGGCTCGGCCACGGCGGCTCCTCGAGGTGCGTGCGGTCGTACAAGGCATTTATACCAACATCGGCAGGCCACGACCGCCGCTCAAGCCCGGTCACCCCGTCGGTCGACCCAGTCGGCGGACGGCGGCCACGATGTCGCTGTTGGGCACCCCCTTGAGGAGGTACTCCACCACGCCCGCGCGCCGGACCTCGCCGACGGCCGCCGAGTCGGCGTGCGCCGACAGCGCGAGGATGCCGGTGCGCGGCGAGCGGAGCCCGATCTCCCGGGCGGCGCGGCCACCGCCGCCGCCGGGCATCCGCACGTCGAGCACCACGACGGCCGGCTCGTGCCGCGCGGTCAGCTCGATGGCCTCGTCCGCGTCCCGGGCGACGGCGACGACCTCCAGGTCGGGTTCGGCGTCGAGCACCTCGCGCAGCGCGTCGCGGATCATCGGGTCGTCGTCCGAGATCACCACGGCGATCCTCGGTGCCCCGGTCACGGTTCCACCCGGACGTCGGGCGTGGGCACCCAGAACCGCACGACCGCGCCGCCGCCGGGGCGCTCGCCCAGGGTCCACCAGCCGCCGGAGGTCTCCGCGCGCTCGCGCATCTCGATGGTGCCGAAGTGCTCGGACGCGCGCCGCCCGGCGGGCGCGACGCCGCCGATGTCGTCGGGCGCCACGCCGCCGAGGCCCACGCCGTCGTCCGCGACCTCGACCAGGGTGCCCCGGTCCGCGGTGGTCAGCGAGACCTCGACGGCGGTGGCGCGGGCGTGCTTGCGGACGTTGGTCAGCGCCTCCTGGCAGATGCGGAAGATCGTGATGGCCACGTCGGCGGGCAGCTCGTGCGCCAGGTCGTGCCGCAGCCGGTAGGTCATGCCCCACTGCGCGGTGACGTCGGTGAGGTAGTGCTCCAGGGCCTCGCCCAGGCCGTGCCGGTCCAGTTCGGGCGGGCGCAGCCGGAACACCAGGTCGCGCAGCCGGCCGATGGACGTGCGCACCGCGTCGTCCAGCATGCGCACGGTGCCCACGTGCTCGTCGGGCACGCGGCTCGCGAGCAGCTGCAACCTCATGCCGACCGCGACCATGGCCTGGATGGAGTCGTCGTGCACGTCCCAGGCGATGCGGCGCCGTTCCAGCTCCTGCGCCTCGACGAGGTGGCCGACGAGCCTGCGCTGCTCGACCAGGGTCCGCTCGACGCGCCGGTGCTCGGTCATGTCCCGGGTCACCTTCGCGAAGCCCCGCAGCTCACCCGACTCGCCGAACAGCGCCGTGATCACCACGTTCGCCCAGAACCGCGACCCGTCGGCCCGCAGGCGCCACCCCTCGTCCTCGAACCGGCCGACCTCCGCCGCCACCTCCAGCTCACGCCACGGCTTCCGCGCCGCCAGGTCCTCCGGCGGGTAGAACACCGAGAAGTGCCGCCCCACCACCTCGTCCGCCGAATAGCCCTTGATCCGCTCCGCACCCGCGTTCCAGCTGATCACGCGACCACCCGGGTCCAGCATGAAGATCGCGTAGTCCACGACGCTCTGGACGAGCAGGCGGTAGGCGTCCTCGGGGGGAGGCGCGACGCCGCTGGCGGGGTCGACGGGCATGGCGCCACTGTGCACCACGAGCCCGGACCGGGCCGTGGGCGGTCGGTCAGGCCGCCGGGTCATCCTCCGCGCCCACCTCGGCGTCCACCTCGCACCACACGACCTTGCCGCCCGGCAGCGCGTCGACGCCCCAGCGCGCGGCGAGCCGGTCCACGACGACCAGGCCCCAGCCGCCGGCCGGCCCCGACTCGCGGGCGCGCGGCAGCAGCGGGCTGGCGTCGGGGGCCTCGACGCGCACCCCGCGCGCGTCGCAGACCAGCCGGAGGACCGGGTCGGAGGCGGTGTGCCGCAGGACGTTGGCGACCAGTTCGGAGGCGAGGAGCACGACGGCCTCGTGGTCACCGCGGAAGAGCCACTCGACGAGGGTCGTGCGGACGAACTCGCGCGCCCTGGCCGCGGCCCCGCCCCCGCGGGGCACGCCGAAGCCGGCCACCCGCGAAGACAAGGAGAGGTCCACGGTCACACCGTGGCGGAAGCGGCGTCGTCTGCCCAGACGCACCCACACCGGTCGGGCTGGTGCAGGTGCATCAGTCGAGCAGCCCGTCGCGCCGGGCGATGGCCACGGCCTCCAGCTTGGACCGCGCGCCCAGCTTCTCCAGCACCCGCTGCACGTGGTTGCGCACGGTGTTGCGGGCGACACCCATCCGCTCGCCGATCTCGTCGGTGCCGGCGCCCTCCGCGAGCAGCCCCAACGCCTCGCGCTCGCGCGCGGTGAGCGCGCCCCGGCCGCCCGGCACGCGCCCGGTCAGCTTGCCCAGCACGCCCGCCAGCACCCCGCCGTCGTACACGACCTCCCCCGCGGCCACCCGCAGCACGGCGTCGGTCAGCTCGTCCAGCCGCGCGGACTTCGACACCAGGCCGGCCGCGCCGCACTCCGCCGCCCGCACCGCCACGGACACGGTGACCTCGCCGGTCAGCACGAGCACGCGCGCGCCCGACTCGCCGAACTCCCCGATGGCGTCCAGCCCGTCCCCGTCGGGCAGGTGCCGGTCCAGCAGCACCACGTCGGGCCGCAGCCGCCGCACGTCGGCCACCGCGTCGGCCACCGACCCGGCGGTGGCGACGACCTCCACGACCTCGGCGCCCGACCAGGCCAGGCCGAGCGCCTCGGCCACCAGCCGGTGGTCCTCGACGAGGACCACGCGGACGGGTGCGGGCGGGGGCGTCATGCCGGGTGGTTCCTCGTCTGTGGACAGGCCCTCAACCCTAGTCGCCGTTACCAGACCCCTTCACCCGACCGGCTCCCCGCGCTGGGCCGATCGGCCGCCCGCACCGCCCGCCCGCGCCGTCGGCACCGTTCGCTCACCCGGACCGGTGATCATCCCGAGCGCCGCCACCGCGTCCACGTGCGGCGATGTCGCGGTCGCCCCGGGCACGTCCCCCGAAGGGGTGACCGGTGCGCGTCGACCGTGTTGGAACGGGCACCGGGTCGGGTGGACCCTGGTGCGCGGAGGTGGGCCGTGCGGGCGGTGGTCACGAGGCTGGTCCGGGGCGCGTTCCACCCCGGCAACGAACTGGCCGGGCGCGGTGACCGGCTCGAAGGGCTGACGCTGCTCCTGCTGGTGCTCTGCGCGGTGCTGGCGGTGCCGGTCGCGGCGGCGATCGGGTCCGAGCGGTGGGCGTCGGGGCGGGCGGAGGCCGAACGGCAGCTCGACGAGCACCGGACAGTGCTCGCCACCCTGGTCGAGGACGCGCCCGCGCCGCGGGTGAGCGACCGGGGCGTGGCGGCGGAGCTGCGCGCACCCGTGCGCGCCACGTGGTCCGCGCCCGGCGGCGGCGCGCGCGAGGGGCTGGTGCCCGCGTCGGCGGGGGTGCGGGCGGGCGGCTCGGTGCCGGTCCGGGTGGACGCGGACGGCTCCGTCGTGCGGACCCCGCTGACCCGCGAGGGCGCGGCGGTCGACGCGGTGGCGCTCGCGCTGGGCGTGTGGACGGCGGTCGTCGCGGTCACCGGCCTGCCGCACCTGCTGGTCCGCGGCGCGCACCGCGCCCTGCGCCGCCGGCGCTGGGAGCGCGAGTGGGCGCAGGTCGCGGCCGAGTGGAAGACCTGACGCCTCAGAACGCGTAGGTGACGACGAACGCCGGGTGGTCCGTGCGGTACATGGCGTGGGACGCCGTGGAGACGAAGGTCAGCGAGCGCGCGGTGACGTGCTGCACGTCGCCGTCCCCCTTGCGGAACCAGCCGGACGGCACGCAGTTCTGTGCGCTGGTGGACGAACCGGGGCTGTAGCGCAGGTTCAGGTCGCCCGCGACGACGTGCCGGGTGGTCGCCGAGCCGGTCGGGTCGAACGACAGCGGCATGGCCGGCAGCAGTTCCCGGCACTGCGCCAGCGCGGTGGTCGCCGAGGTGCTCAGGTGCGTGGTGCACGCGGTGAAGCCGCGCACGGCGCTGAGCGCACACCCCCACGCGCGCATCTCGGTGCCGCCGTCCTGCGCCGAGTAGACCCCGTTGCCCCCGGCGGCGATGCCCTCCTCGACGATGATCCCGCTCCCGTACGCCCCGCGCCCCGCCGTGCACTGGTAGTCCGAGCCGGTGGACCGGTTGCGCGCGGGCGCGAACCGGAACCCCGCCGCCGCACCGACGGCGGCCGTGAGGCGGGACATGTCGGACAGGCACACCTCGTTGACGGAGACCACGTCCGGCACCCGCCGCCCGATCACCACCACCGCCTCGTCCACCGCCCGACCGCCCTGGTAGCACCCCGCGACCCCGCTGTTGCACAGGTTCATCTGCACCACGACGAACGGCGTGGCGGCAGCGGCCGTGCCGGTGCCGGTGCCGGTGCCGGTGCCGGTGCCGGTGAGCAGACCGCAGAACAACAACGCGGCCACGACGAGCGACGTTCGGCGCGGGGTCCCCATGCGGCCATCGTCACGGCGGCGGGGTGCCGGGACAACCCCGGCACCCCACTGCTCCCGCTCAGAGCACCCCGCGCCGAACCCCGAGCACGAGGAGCGCGCCGAGCACGAACGCGACCAACCCACCCAACGCGAGCCACGTGACGTCGACCCCGGTGGCGGCCAGCCCGGCAGCCGAACCACCCGCCGTCCCGCTGGCCGCCGGACCCACCGGCGGGTTCGGCGGCCCCGCCGCGGGCGGTAGCGGTGGGTCCGGGTCGGGCTGGTGCTCGCCGGCCTCGACGTGCACGTCTCGCGGCCAGTCCTCCCGCCAACCGGCGGTGACCGTGAACTCGTCGCCGCCGAACACCGGCACCCATGGTCCGACGACACCGAAGTCGTGCAGACCGACGGGCACGTCGTAGAACGCGAACCACCCCGACGCACCGGTCGTCGCCCGTGCGATGACCGCACCGGTCACCTGATCCCGCAGGTACACCTTCACCCACGGGATCGGTCTCGTCGGGAAGACGCCGCCCTTGTGCGGCCTCACCAGGTAGCTCACCAGGGTCCCGGCCGCTTTCGCCACCCTGAGGCCGGGCACGCGTGCGATGGCCTCGCCCGACGCTTGCCCGGTGGTCCCCGGGCTCACGGCCAGGATGCATTTCACCCGCATGTACCCCTGTCGGGCGATCATGGCGTCCACCGGGAACGGCACCCGGAAGACCCGCGTGGAGCCCGGCGGCAGGATCGCCCCCCGCCCCTCGGGCGACAGGTCGCCCAGGTCGAGCGGGACCTGGCCGGCGCAGAACGCCCTCACGTCGGAGAGCAGCCTCTCCCCACCGTTGGTCAGGGTGATCGTCAGGCGCGCGACGTCCCCCTGCCCGTAGGTGGCGCGGTCGAAGGCCACCGCGGCGGTGACCGAACGGCCGAACGGAGCGATGCCGCGGACGAGCACGTCGGGGTCGTCGACGCCGGCGAAGTACCACCGGACCGCGGAGGGGAAGTGCCACTGTTCGGAGTGGACGTCGAGGGCGTAATCCCCGCTCGGCGCCCTCTCGAACACGAATCGCCCGTTCGCGTCCGTCACGGTGCCCAGCCTCATGTACGGCAGGTCGCGCCTGCTCCACGTGACCGAGACGTAGATCCCGACGAGCCCTTCCCCGGCGTCGACCGCCCCGTTCCCATCGGCGTCCCCGTAGACGGTGCCCGCCAAGGTGCCGCGGACGATCGTCATCAGGACGGAGGCGGTGGCCGTGTTGTCAGCCGGGTTCGCGTCCTCCACCTCGGTGCCCACGGTGACGACGATGGTCTGCACGTCGTCGGGGGCGGACAGGCTGCCGACGAGGTGCCCCTCGGAGGTCTCCCCCGGACCGATCGGTACGCCGACGGGGTCCCAGGTGCCCGCGTTCCACGACAAGCTGCCGGACAGCTCCAGCCGCGCGGGGCTCGCGGTCGTGGCGCCGGCGTTGGTGATCGAAACGGATGCCGTGATCGTCTCGTCGAGCGTGTAGGAGGTCTTGTCGAACGCGACGGCGACCCGGAGGTCCACGCTCGGTCGGCCGGGTTCCGGCGCCGTCGACGTGGTGGGCACCGGGTCGGGCACGGGAGCGACCGGTTCGGCAACGGCGGTCCCGGTGGTCGTGGCCGTCGGCTCGGTGGATGTGGCCGGCTCGGTGGGTACGAGGACCGGCTCGGTGGGCTCGGCGGTGGGCTCGACTTCCGGCTCAGCACTCGGAGGAGTCGGTTCGGTGCTCGTGATCGCGGGCTCGGTGGTCGTGATGGGTCCGGTGTCGTCGGCGGTGGCCGGGCCGGTGGACGTCGTCAAGCACAGGACGGTGGTCAGCAGCAACGCACCGGCGGACCTCGGTAATCGGTACATGACATCGCTTCTCTCGGTCTCCGTTCACGGCAGGACTGCGATCGTGGAATGCCGGGACAACCCCGGCACACCACCGCTCCAGGTCAGACCACCCCGCGCCGCACTCCGAGCACGAGGACCGCGCCGAGCACGAACGCGGCCAACCCACCCAGCGCGAGCCACGTGACGTCGACCCCGGTGGCGGCCAGTTCACCGGCCGCCCCCGCCGGCGGGTCCACCCCGCCCGGCCCCGACGCGGGCGGTGGCGGCAGCGGGGTTCGGGGGTCGGGTTGGTAGGGGCCCGGTTCGACGAACACCATCCGCAGCGGCGGTTGGTCGTCGTTCGCGCTCACCTCGAAGGTGGTCGAGAACATGATCTTCCACGGTCCGACGACGCCGATGTCGTGCCGACCGACGGGTACGTCGTGGAACGAGAACCTGCCCGTGTCCGCGGTCGTGGCCCGCGCGAGGACCGCACCGGTCGTCCGGTCCCGCAGGTACACCTCGCCCCCTGGCACCGGGGGCAGCGGGGACACCGGCCACGGTGGTGAGACGAAGAGGTGCCGCAGGGCGATTCCGTCGACCTTCTCCACCCTCATCCCGGGAACGCGTGCGAAGGCCGACGCGAACGCCGACCCGTTGTGGTGGGGCGGCGACCCGAACGTGCAAGCCACCTCCGTGTAGCCGCGGTGGGACGTGGCGGAACCGATCACGTACGGCACCTCGAAGATCCGCGTCGTCCCCGGCGGCAGGGTCACACCGGGGCCACCGAGCGCGAGAGCGCCGAGTTCGGACCCCGTCGGGCCGAGGTGCCCGCAGTTCGACGTGACGGCGGTGATCTGCACGGCGCCGCTGTTGGTCAGGGACAGGGTGAGGTGCGCGAGGTCGCCCAAGCGGTAGGTCTGCCGGTCGAGCACCGCCGACGCCGTCAGCTCTTCGCGGATCGGGTGGGCTCCGCGCACCACGACGTCCGGGTCGTCCACGCCGTCGACGGCGGTGTACCCGGAGAGGAAGACCCAGGGTTCCAGCACCGACCGGGTCCAGTAGTCGCCGCGGGGCAGGTCGTCGAACCGGAAGCGACCGCTGCCGTCGGTCACGGCGGCATGCGTGGTGAGCGGCCGGCCACCCCCTGTGGACACCTGGACCCCGGCGAGGGCCTCGCCGGGGTCCATCACCGCGTTGCCGTTCCCGTCGCCGTACACCGTGCCCGCGTACGTGCCGAGGACGACCGTGATCGAGGCGGCGGCGGTGGCGGAGTTGTCGGCCGGGTTCGCGTCGACCACGTTCGCGTGAGCCGTGACGACGATGGTGAGAACGGCGTCGGTCGTCGTCACGTAGTCGTTGAAGGTGCCCTCGTGGGTCTGCCCCGGATCGATCGGTCCGGGCACCCGCGGCAGGTGGACCGGGAACCCCTGGACCTCCAGCCACGCGTGGTCCGCGGTCGCGGTCCCGGCGTTGGTCAGCGTGACGGACCCGGTGACCTGTTCGTCGGCGAAGTAACCGGCCTTGTCGAAGGCGACGGTGACCCGCAGGTCGACCGTGCCCTCGGCGGGTTCGGCCGCGGCCGAGGAGGAGGGCGACACCGGGGTTGAGGTCACCGAAGTCGGCTCGGTGCTGGTGGGCGGGGACTCGGTGGTGTCCGCTGCGGCCGGGCCGGTGGACGTCACCAGGCAGAGGGCCGCGGTCAGCAGCAGTGCGCCGGCCGACCGCTGTAATCGGGACATGGGTCGCTTCTCTCAGGTCTCCGTTCACGGAGGAGCTGTGCCCCTGCCATCGCGGTGACCTTGAGGTTCGTTTCCCCGAGCCCCTACCCCGGACGGCGACCGGCAGTCCGGTCCGGCCGGCGGCGGTCAGGGCGTACGCGGTGCGCTGGGGCCGCGAGCCCTCGTGCGAGGTGCCCGACCACCGTGCGGAGCGAGCCGTGGGTGGACTCGGCGCTGCGCGCGTCCCCGTGTTCGCGCGTCCCGGCTCGGCTCGCGGGGGTGCGGCGCCCGCCCGGCCCGCTGTCCGCACGAGTGCGGTTGACGAGCGGCCGATCTGCTTAACATGGGTGTGGTGACCTCGGTGCGCGGCCGTTACGACTACACCGTCGAGTTGGTGTTCCACGACGCCGAGGCGGTCGCGCAGTACCGCCGCGACCGGTCGACCGTCCGGGCGGCCCTCGGTGGCCTGGACCACGAGGTCGAGCCGATCGGCAGCCGGCTCGTCCCCGGCATCTGGTCGAAGCCGATCATGGACCTGATGGTCCGCGTCGAGGAGCACGACCTCCTCCGCGCCGCCGTCCTGATGGCCGCGGAGGGCTTCCAGGCCATCACCATCGCCGAGCTGTCGCGCACCATGCTGCGCCGCTGCCGCCCCGGCACGACCGCACCGGACCTGCACGTCCACCTGGTCACCCCGGACGCGTGGTCGTCCAGCCCGGAACGCGCCTTCCACCGGATGCTGCACGAGCGCCCGGCCGTCGCCACCGCCTACTCCGCGGTCAAGCACCTGGCCCTGGAGCTGAGCGGTGGCGACCCGCAGCGCTACGGCACCGTCAAGGGCCGGTTCATCGAGTGGCTGGCGGAGGCCGACCACCCCTGACCGGCCGGACGGCGCACGCGCGCCGCTAGCCGAGCAGGTCCCACACCTGGTGGTCCGAGGAACCGACGGGCTGCTGCACGACGGGCGCGCCCGCCTCCCCGTCCACCGACAGCGCGAGCCCCGAGTGGGCGAACACGAGCCGGTAGCCGGCGGCGGGCGTGCCGCGCAGCCGGAGCGACTGGTTGACGTTGCCGGTGCGCTGGAACTGGATGGCCTGCACGTCCGGGTCGAGGCTGGAGGACGGCAGGTCGACCGCCTTCCCGCTCAGCTCCGACACCAGCTCCCAGCCCTGCGGGTTGGCCTCGAACCGCCACAGGTGGTCCCCGGTCCCGCCCGGTGGCAGGCCGACCAGCGGCGCCTCGTCGGCGGTCGACGCGTCCAGCACGGCCAGCTCCAGGCCCGTGGCCCGGTTGCGGACGGCGTGGTGGCTGCCCATCACCGGCCACGCCTCGGGCGCGTCGGCCACCGGCAGCGGCACGGCCAGGTCGCCGCGCCACCGCCGGTCCGCGCGGTACTGGCGGCTGAGCAGCTCGTCGTAGAACCCGCCCGGCGGCGGGCAGTCGACGCCACCGCCGGGGCAGATGTCCACGTCGTGCGCGGCGTAGGCGCGGAACGCGCGCCGCTTCAGGGCCGCGTCGCGGGGCCCGAGGTTCGGCGGCTCGTCGCGGATCGTGTAGTCGCGGTAGGCCACCAGCTCCGGTGCGGGCGAGTGCCCGACCAGGGCGGCCCTGGTCAGGCGCGCGGCGGCGACGTGGTCGCGGTGGAAGTAGAAGTCCTCCAGCGGCAGGTCGGCGGTGTGCTGCCGCTGGAGGTCGGCGGTCGGGTCGGTGGTGCGCACGACGTCCGGCGCGAAGTCCGCGACCACGGCGCGCAGGTGGTCGACGAGCAGTTCGCGGTCGACGGTCTGCGCGGGCGCGTGGTCGAGCGGCCGGCCGGTGACGGCCGCGTCGCGCGCGTAGAGCCGCCACAGGCGGTTGGCGGGCGCGGTCGCGTTGTCCGGTAACCGGTTCTCCAGGATCGACACCCGGTCGCCCAGCGTCCACAGCGTCGACGCGACCCCGCCGAACGACACCGCCCACGACCGCCACGGCGTGCCCGCCAGACCCGCCGCCTGCGCGTACGCCTCGCGCACGCCCAGCTCCCGGGCCAGCATGTAGTCCGGGTAGCCGTGGTAGTCCGACGCGACGAGGAAGACCGTGCGCACGACGGCCCGGTCGCGCAGGTCTCTCAGCAGGTCCGGGCTCAGGAACAGCAGGTCGTCGTCGTGGTGCGCGACGACGTTGAGCACCCTGGTCATCTCATCCCCCTCGGAAGTCCCCCAGTGCGGATGTCGTCCGCACGGCGCCCGACGTTAAGGGCCCGCGGCCCGCGGCGCGGGGGTGTTGGCGATGTCCACGCGGATGGTGTCCGTACCCCGCAGCGGGGTGGAGGTCAGCCGTCCGACCGGTGATCACCGATCACCGGTCGTCGGCGCAGGCGAACAGCCGCAGCGCGTCGTAGCGGTAGTGCGTACCGTTCACCCCTCGTCCACCGCGCTGCGCGGCAACCCACGTGTCAGGACCGAAGTGCCTGGACAGCGGCGAAGCGGTTCTTGACGTTGTCGGTGAGCCGCTTCAGGCCGAGCAGTTCCAGCACGGCACGCTGCAACGCCTCCTCACCGGTGCTGCCGTTCCGCCGCGCGACGTGGTCGAGGAGTGCGGCCAACTCGCTCGGGGGCACTTCTTCGAAAGATCGCGGTCCCAACTGGCGCATCCGCACCTCCGCCTGGTCGGGCAGACGGTACGTGCGCGGCTTGACCCCGCTCTCGCCGAGCGGGTTGTCCTCGACGAGCCGGCCTTCGCGCACCGCTTGGGCGATCGCCTTGTTCAACTCGCCCGCGATCGACTTGGTGACCCTGATGGAGCCCGAAGTCCGGACGTAGGCGGTGTGCAGCCGGCCGCCCAGCACAGGTCCCTCGGCCTCGACGAGGCGCACCAGGCCGTCGAGCAGCTCCCGCCGCGACGCCTCGGAGACCTGGACCACGGTTCCGTTGAACTGGCCGTACGCACCGAGCACGGAGGCCGGGGCGGGTGACGCCTGCTCCACGACCACCGCGGGAGACGGCTCGTCGAGGTGCTCCGCGACCACCGGCGCGTGCACGACCTGCTCCGGGACGACCGGCCCGGTGACGACCGGTTCGGGCGTCACCGGTTCGGGCACGACCGGTTCGGGCACCACGATCACCGGCGCAGGCTCGACGACGGGCACCACCCGGCCCTCCGCTGCTGTCGGCCGGTCGTCGACCTCCGACGTCCACCCGGAGGGGTGAACCTCCAGTTCGTGCAACGCGTCCCACAACCGAGCCATGACTGCGGGCCGGTCGGCGTAGAACTCCGACTCGCGGATGCGGAAGAACCTCCAGCCGCACCGCTCCAGGTCGCGCTGCCGTGCCATGTCGCGCTCGTACGCGTCGGGTCCGTGCCACGCGTCACCGTCGCACTCCACCGCGAGCCTGGCCTTGGCGCCCACGACCACCAGGTCGATCCGGTAGCCCTCGGCCGGGAACTGCGGCACGACGCTGTAGCCGCGGTCGACGAGGCGGTTGAACACCCGCTGCTCGAACAGCGAGTCGAAGGGCTCGACACGACGGTCCTCGGGCACGGCCGTGTGCCTGGCGTCGTCCACGCCGTCCACGCGCCCGGACAGCGCGTAGCAGTAGTCGAGCAATTGGAACCGCATGTCCTCGGGGTTGCCGAGGTCGGACAGGCGCAGGGAGTGGAACACCCACATCTGGTCCTTGGCGCGGGACGCGGCGACGTTGAAGCGCTGGACGTACAGGTCCTGGGTCAGCGCACCGATCCGCTTGCCGGGTTCAGCGGCCTTGACCATGGACAGGAACATCACGTCGCGCTCGGAGCCCTGGAAGTCCGCCGAATCGCCGCACCGCAGGTCGCGCGCCTTCCACTCCTCTGGCGGGATGCGCTCCAGCAGGCGCTTCTCGATCCTCTTCGCCTGGGCACGCCCGAGCAGCGACACGACGCCGAACGTCAGGCCGTCGTACCGCGGATCGGCGATGCACTTCTCGATCTGGTCGACGACGGCGTCCGCCTCGACCGGGTTGACCTTGTCGGTCACGCCGCGCTCGTAGCCGTTGTCGAGGAACACCGGCTTGATGGGCTCCAAGCGGTCCGCGCCGTACTGGCGCACGGGCACCAGCCGGATGCCGTCGGGCTCGTAGGCGATCCGGTTCGAGAAGCCGATGATCTCGGGCACGCAGCGCCGGTGCTCGACGAGCGTGGTCATGCCCTCGAAGCGCATCTTCGCCTCGTCGAACAGGCTGCGCTTGGGGTCCTGCCACGACGCGCGGTACGGGTCGTCCCACAGGTACTGCTCGGCGAGGTCGCGCAACTGCTGCTGGTCGGTACCCACAGCCGTGGGCGAGACCTGCTTGTCGTCGCCGATGACCACGATCTTGGGCGCGAGGTACTGGAGGAACGTCGCCTCCAGCCCCGCCTGGGACGCCTCGTCGACGATCACGACGTCGAACATGTCCGGCTGGACGCGGAACTGCTCGGCGATCCGGTAGACGGGCATGATCCACACCGGCACCGCCGGGCGGCAACGGTCCATGGCCGCCTTGATGTCGGCCCTGCGCTGGTTCGCGTAGACGCCGGTGCCCTTGCCGAGCAGCTTGACCAGCTGGGCGTACTGGAGCAGGTCGGCGCGGGCCTTGCCGGACAGCCGCTCCGGCGACACGGCGTGGCCCCAGGCGCGTTCGGCGGCCAGTCGTTCGACACGGCCGCGCACCTGCTCCTCGACGTGCAGCACCTCGGCTTGGAGGGCGTTGACGTCCTCGTGACCACGCCCGAGCACCCACGCCCGCACCACGGCCCACGCCCACGCGGCGTCCCAGTCGGCCAGCCGGGTCGCCCAGACCGGGTCGCGCGGGTTCGCGGACACCGCCTCGTGCACGCCGGGCAGCGCTTGGACCAGCGTCGCCGCGATCTCGTCCCGGCGACGCGCCAGCGCGGCAACCCCGGTCAGGCGAACCAACCTGTGGTGGGCTACCGCGTACGACTCGTGGTCGCGCTCCTCGGCGGCCCGGGCCAGGTGCTTCACGCACGGCGCGGCGTCCGCCCACCGCGCCACCTCGGCGATGGTCCCCACGACCTCCAGCAGCGGCACGGTCGCGGCGGTGCGCGCGTCGGACGCGGCGGCGGCGTCGACGAGCCGGGCGTAGGTCTGGACGGCGTCGAGGTCGGTCCAGTTCGGACGTGGGAGGCCGAGCCCCGCCAGGCCGCGCTCCTCCCCTTCGAGGGCCTCGCCCAACGCCAGCACGCGGCGCAGCTGCTCCAACTCGGTCACGTGCCACTGGAGCCGTTCGCTCAGCGTGTCCTCGGCCGGGACGTGCACGGAGTCGGGCCACGCCCGGTCCAGCGCGTCCAGCGTCCTGGTGGCGTCGGCCCACATGAGGAACGCGTCGAGCTGGTCGGCGCCGGTGGGCGGGACGCCGTTGACCCGCACCGCCTGGAACAGGGGGTGGGCCTGCTTCACGGCCTTCGGGGCGAAC
Organism: Saccharothrix sp. DSM 118769; assembly: GCF_052936295.1. Taxonomy (NCBI): domain Bacteria; kingdom Bacillati; phylum Actinomycetota; class Actinomycetes; order Pseudonocardiales; family Pseudonocardiaceae; genus Saccharothrix; species Saccharothrix sp. DSM 118769. The sequence goes on from NZ_CP193627.1 coordinate 6,832,562, forward strand.
GCCCCCGTCTTGGGCGAGCCGTCCGGGTTGGTCTTGAGCTTGCCGCCGTCGCCGACGTGCGCGCGGAGCGCCCCGGCCAGGGCGACGAGCGCGCCCATGTCGGCCGGGCCGACGCGCACCTCGGTGAGCGGGCCGAGGCGATCGACGAGAGGACTGACGCGCCCGATGAGCCGGCCGATCTGCTGCCCGCGCGACCGCCAGTGGTTCGCCCGCCCGGCGAGCACGTCGGACAGCGCGTCGTTCATCCACTGCTCGCGCCGCCGCGACAGGTCCTCGGCCTCCCGCGCGAACTTGTTGAGCCGCTGCCGCAGCACCGTGCGCGTGGACTGGTCCAAGCGCCGGACGGCGTCGAAAGCTGTGTGCCGGGTCAGGCTGCTGTGCCCCTCCTCGGCCGCGATGGCTTGGCGCTCCGCGGTCACGAGGGCGAAGAACACCTCGGGAGCGGGCACGTCGGCGAGCGGCACGAGCTTGAGCCGCGATTCGGGCTCGTCGGCGTTCAACGCGTCGTCCACGACGCTCCGGTGCCACTCGACGATGTCACCAGCGGGCACCGGGGACGGGGCGACACCGATCACGGTGCTCAGGTCGGCCACCCAACCGAAGCGCTCCCGCTCCGCTTCCACGCGCTGCGCGAGGACGGCGAGCGTGCCCCGGTAGTCACCGACCGCGTGCTCGGCCACCTCTTCGCCACGCGCGTCGAGCAGGCGCCGGTACAGCCCCGCCCGTCGTAGGCGGAGTCCTTCGATCGCCGTGACGTGGTCCTCGACGGCCCGCCGCGCGGCCTCGGCGTCGTACTCACTGGCCACATGGCTGATCCGCTCCACGGCGACCTTGAGGTCGGCCAGGTCCGAGCGCGAGGAGCCGACGACCGAGACGGCCAGCGGCGCGATGGCCTCGGGCAGCTTCGCCCGCACCTCCTTCAGTGCCCGGTCGGTGTGCGCGGTGACGAGCACGCGCTTGCCCTGCGCGAGGAGGTGGGACAGCAGGGCTGCGACGGTGTGGGTCTTGCCCGTTCCGGGCGGACCTTGGACGAGGGTCTGGGCCTTCGCGTCGACCTGCGTGAGCACGCGCAACTGCCGGTCGTTGACCGGCAGTGGCAGGAAGAGGTCGTCGTCGAGCTCGACCAGGGCGCCGGCCTCGGGCGAGCGTTCCGCGGTCGGCCGGTGGTCCGGGTCGACGAGCGGGAGCAGCCCGTCCGGGACGACACCGGACTCGCCGAGTTGCACGGCGACCGAATCGAGGATGTCGACGATCCCCTGCCGCGAACGCCTGCGCAGGACGACGGCCGGTGCGAACGCCGCCACGGCGTGCGCACCGGGCTTCTGCGCGTTGTCCTCGTCCAGGTAGGCGGCCTCGCCGTCCAGGGCGTGCACCAGGCGGCGCAGCACGCCGCCCACCACGTCGCGGTCCAGGACGGCGGAGGTGACCTCGCGAGCCTCGTTCCTGATCTGCACGACGTGCTGCGGGTTGGCCACGCGACCCGGGTCGAGCATGTCCAGTTCGACGTTCAGACCATCCGCGACCTCGGCCTGCTGAAGGGTCAGCCGCCCGGTGGCGTCGTCGAAGTGGATCACGGCGGGCACGGTGGCGAGGTGCCGGCGCACGACGTAGTGGCCGGGCGGTGACCACGACAGGCAACCGACGCCGACGACGAGTTCGAGTTCCTCGGCGTGCCCGGCCGCGGTGACGTAGGCGGAGAACAACTCGTTGTAGACGTTCCGCGCCGGTCGATCGCGCAGTTCGCGCTCGGCCCACTCCGACCAGCGCGCCTCCCACCCGACGTGGGCCTCACGGATCTCGGGCGCGTCGTCGAGTGCGGTGCGCTGCTCACCCTCGCCGATCGACTCGCGCAGACGCGGAGGAACGCTCGGGTCGTCCCACTCCCCCTCCAGCCAGGGCCGCAGTTCGGCCTCCGGGTCGGGGGCCTCTTGGTGCGCGACCCGTTCGACCGTGAGCAGGGCCGTGCCGGGCTCAGGCGCGTCCTCTCGGTGCGCGGACCGGATGAAGGGGTGTTCGGGCAGCTGCCCGAACCACAGCACCGAGTCGTAGCTGTCGGTGGTGCGGGGTGGGTTCGACTTGAGCTGCTGGCTCCGCGCGAGGAACTCGAAAAGCCGTACCGCTCGATCAACCGCCGTACCCCGCGGATTCGGAGCAGCGCTGTTGTCCGCCACAGCCGTCCCCCCTTCTTCGCCACCACCGAACTGATCACGATGCTCATCGCCGGCGGGGCGTGCGGCGATACAGCCGACACCACACCGTTACGAAACCAGTCCGCACTTTTGCGGACAACTATCTTCGATGAGGGCCCGGACGCCAGGGAAACTGGTCCCACCGGCCTACCCGAAGAGCCCTTCGGCGTAGGGCGGGCACGACCTGATGCGGTGCCGAAAATATCGACGAACCATTTCACGACGGTCAACGCACGAATCACCCGACATTTCCCGCCGTACTCGTTCCCGAAGGGCAGGACCACGATCGGCCCACCGGGGCGGCAAGGATTTCCCCCGCCCGTGGTGACCTGTTCGCGCAGGACGACCGATCAGGCGTCCGCCGCCGACGCCTGCGCGCGCAGGCCCTGTCGGTAGCGCAGGGGGGACAGGCCGACCTCGCGCTTGAACGCGGTGCTGAACGCGCTCTCGGACGAGTACCCGAGCCTCGCGGCGAGGGCGCCGACCCGGACGTCGTCGTCGCGCAGCGCCCGTTGCGCGAGCAGCATCCGCCAGCGGCCGAGGTAGGTCAGGGGCGGGACGCCGGCCGCGGTCCGGAAGCGCTCGGCGAACGAGGTGCGCGACATCGCCGCGGCGCGGGCCAGTTCGTCCAGGCCCCAGGACCTGCCGGGGTCGGCGTGCATGAGCCCGATCGCCGGGCGCAGCCGCTCGTCGGTCAGCACCCGGAGCCACCCCGGGGGCGGTTCGGCCTGGTCGACGTAGGCGCGCACCACCTCCAGCACCAGGAGCTGCACCTGTTGGCGGATGGCGAACGCCGCGCCGATCCGGCGCGACCTCACCTCCTCGAACACCCGGTGGACGGTGCCGCGCAGGGCGCTCGTCCTGGCGGCCGACCCCCGGACGTGCGCGACCGGCGGGAGCGCCCGCGCCAGCAGCGCCCGGCCGGCCGGGTTGAGGTCGACCCGGCCGCCGACCAGGACGTCGTCGGTGGCGAAGTCGACGCCGGCGAGGTCGACGGCGGGGTCGTCGCCGGGCACGACCTCCCGGCGCGGCCCGTCGCCCGTGCCGCCCTCCAGCTCCAACCACGACCGGTCGTTCAGCACGACCACGTCGCCCGGTTCGAGTTCGACGGGCCGGTCGAGGCCGTCCGCGCTCAACCGCGCGCGACCGCTGACCAGGGCGAAGAACTTCAGCGGGGTGGTGACCTCCCCGCGCGAGACCCATGGGCCGCGCACCGCGAACCCGCCGGAGAGCACGCCGCGGACCTCGACGAGGTCGAACACCTCGGAAAGCTGGTCACCGTCCACCTCCGTACTATCGCGAAGGAAAAGCGGACTGACAACTATTCAGAGTCCGCACGGCGCGGAGCAGGCTGGACGCATGACGCCAAGCACCACGCACCGCCAACACCCCGTCGGGTCCGGCTTCACCGCCGCGTCGACGGTCGACGACGTCCTGGAGGGCATCGACCTCACCGGCCGGAACGTGGTCGTCACCGGCGGCCACTCCGGCCTCGGGCTGGTGACCACCCGCGCGCTGGCCGGGGCCGGGGCCTCGGTCACCGTCGGCTCCCGCGACACCGACCGCGCCGAACGGGCCCTCGCCGGGATCGAGGGGGTCGAGGTGCACCGGCTGGACCTGCTCGACCCGGCGTCCGTCGACGCCTTCGCCGACCACTACCTCGACACCGGCCGACCGCTGCACGTCCTGGTCAACAACGCGGCCTTCGCCTCCCCCGGCGGGCTCACCCGCGACGCGCGCGGCTACGAGGCGCAGTTCGCGGCCAACCACCTCGGCCACTTCCAGCTGACCCTGCGCCTGCACCCCGCCCTGCGCGCGGCGGGCGGCGCCCGGGTCGTCACCACCACCTCGGGCGCGCAGCGGGCGACCGACATCCTGTGGGACGACCCGCACTTCACCACCGGCCGGCACGACCCCGGCCTCGCCTACGCCCAGTCCAAGACCGCGAACGTGCTGTTCAGCGTCGAGCTGGACCGCCGCTGGGCCGCCGACGGCATCCGCGCCTACGCGCCGCACCCCGGCATCGTGCCCGCCACGGCGTTCAACAGGTCGGTGGGCGTGGAGGCTCAGCGGGCCATGGGCCTCGTCGACGAGGCGGGCCGGCCGGTCATCGACCCCCGCCGCGGGCAGAAGACGCCGGAGCAGGGTGCCGCGACGATCGTGTTCGCGGCCACCAGCCCGCTGCTCGCCGACGTCGGTGGCGTGTACCTCAACAACAGCGACGTCACGCCGCTGGACGAGGACCCGGCGCCGCTCGACCCGTTCGACCCCGGTCCGGACGGGATGCCGGTCGACGCCGTGCCGCACTCCGTCGACCCCGCGTCGGCCCGGCGGCTGTGGGAGCTGAGCGAGCGGCTGATCGGCGGGTCCGCGGGCTGACCCGCCGGGGCGGGGGTCAGGTCGAGTCGCGGACCACCAGCTCGGTCGGCAGGATCGCCGCCGCCGGCGGCTCGCCGTTCATCTGGTCCAGCAGCAGCCGGACCATCTCCCGGGTGATCCGGTCGAACGGCTGGCGCACGGTGGTCAGGGTGGGGCGGGTGGAGGTGGCGATGGCGGAGTCGTCGAACCCGCCCACCGCCACGTCCTCCGGTACCCGCCTGCCCGCGTCCTGGAGGGCGGTGAGCGCGCCCGCCGCCATCAGGTCCGAGGCCACGAACACGGCGTCCAGGTCCGGCGCCCTGGCCAGCAGCTCCGCCATGGCCGCCTCGCCGCCCGCCCGGCTGTAGTCGCCGTGCGCGATCAGCGCGGGGTCGGCGTCGTGGCCGACCACGTCGCGGTAGCCGGCCAGCCGCTCCACGCCGCCGGGGGTGTCGGTCGGGCCGGTGATGGTGGCGATCCGGGTCCGGCCCCGGGAGCGGAGGTGCTCGACGACCACCCGCGCGCCGGAGCGGTCGTCGGCCGCCGCATAGGCCACCGCGTTCTCGTGGCCCAGGGGCTTGCCGCAGGTCACCACCGGCACGCCCGACTCGCGCAGCTCCTCCAGCAGCGGGTTGCCGCTGTGCGAGGACACCAGCAGCACGCCGCCCACGTGGCCGGCCGCGATGAACCGGCTCGTCCGCTTGCGCTCCACGTCGGTGCCCGCGGTCATGAGCAGCAGCGGCACGTCGTGCTCGGCCAGCTCCTGCGTGCAGCCCTGGAGCAGGATGCTGAAGTTGGGGTCCTCGAACAGGCGGCTCTGCGGCTCGGTGAGCACGAACGCCACCGACGACGTGCGCTGGGTGACCAGGCTGCGGGCCGCCGGGTTGGCGACGTAGCCGGTCGTGCGCACCGCCTTGAGCACCGCCTCCAGCGCCGACGGGCTGACGTTGCGCCCGCCGTTGAGGGCGCGCGACACCGTGCCCCGGGACACCCCGGCCACGGCCGCCACGTCGTGGATGGTCGGCCGGGGTCGGGGCTTGCCGCGTTCGGTGCTCATAGGCCCTTCATGCTTTCACGGCCCCGGAGAGCAGGTCGATCCGCCAGTACCGCTGGAGGGTGAGGAAGAGCACGACCAGCGGCACCACGGACACCAGCGACCCGGTGATCGCCAGCGAGTACAGCGCCGGGACGGTGTTGCCCTGGTTGAGCAGCGTGTAGAGGCCGAGCGTGACCGGGAACTTCGTGTCGTCGCCGAGCATGATGAACGGCAGCAGGAAGTTGTTCCAGATGGAGACGAACTGGAACAGGAACACGGTGACCAGGCCGGGCAGCATCATCGGCAGGGCGATCGAGCCGAGGATGCGCCCCTCCCCCGCGCCGTCGGTGCGGGCGGCCTCCACCACGTCGTCGGGCACGGCCGCCGCCGCGTAGACGCGGGCCAGGTAGATGCCGTACGGGCTGACCACGCTGGGGATCAGCACGGACAGGTAGCCGTCGGTCAGCCCCACCTCCGACAGCAGCAGGTACTGCGGCACGGCCAGCACCACGGCGGGCACGAGCACGCCCGCGATGAGCGCGTTGAACAGCACCGACTTGCCGCGGAACTCGTACTTGGCCAGCGCGTACCCGGTAACGCCGGACAGCGCCGCCGACAGCAGCGCGCCGACGCCCGCGTACAGCGCGGAGTTGGCCATCCACGTCCAGAACAGGCCGTCGCGGTGGGCGAACAGCTCGCCGAGGTTGTCCGGGAGCGACCCGCCGACGGAGAACGTCGAGGTGGAGAACAGCTCGTCGCTGCTCTTGGTCGCCGCGACCAGCACCCACGCCACGGGGAACAGGCAGTAGGCCGCGCCGAGCAGCAGCACGGCGGTGGGGGCGCGCCTCACCGCAGCCCCCCGAACCGGCGGGTGACCCGCAGCAGGCCGAACGAGATCGCGAACATCACGGCGGCGATCACCACGGACGTGGCCGCCGCCGAGTGCGTGTCGCCGCGCGCGAACGCGTCCTGGTAGACCTTCATCAGCGGCGTCCACGTCCTCGACAGCGAGTTGGTCAGCGGCGCGAGCGTCGTCGGCTCGGCGAACACCTGGAGCGTCGCGATCACCGAGAACAGCCCGGTGAGCACGAGCGCGGGCGCGAGCAGCGGGACCTTGATGCGCACCGCCACCTGCCACGGCGAGCAGCCGTCGATGCGCGCCGCCTCGTACAGCTCGCGCGGGATGGACCGCAGCGCCGTGTGCAGGACGACCGCGTTGTAGCCGACCCCGCCCCAGACGGCGATGTTGGCCAGCGCGAAGTAGATGCCGGTCGGCGACAGGAGGTCCACGCCGGGCAGCGACAGCTCGCGCAGCAGCTGGTTGAGCGGGCTGGTGGCGGGCAGGTACAGGAAGCCCCACAGCAGGGTCGCGATGACGCCGGGGACCGCGTACGGCAGGAAGATCGCGAGGCGGGAGAACCCGCGCGCCCGCACCCGCTCCTCGTCCAGCAGCAGCGCGAACACCAGGGCCAGGCCGAGCATGGTGGGCACGAGCAGCGCGCCGTAGGCGAGCACCCGCAACGCGCCCGCGCCCAGCTCGGGGTCGGTGAGCGCGCGGGCGTAGTTGTCCAGCCCGGCGAAGACCTCGCCGCGGCTGCCCCTGCCCAGCCCGAGGCCCTTCACCTCGGTGCGGAACAGGCTCGTCCAGACCGTGTAGCCGATCGGCAGGGCGAAGACCAGCAGGAACAGCACGACGGCGGGCGCGACGAAGGCGTACGGCGCCACCCGGGGCGCCGTGCGTCGACCGGTCGGGGCCATGCCTCAGCCCACGACCGCGAAGCCGTTGGCCTTCAGGTCGCCCACGGTGGCCTCCTGCATCGCCGCCAGGGCGGGCACGAGGTCGCCGCCCGCCGTGATGGCCTCGCCGAAGGCGTTCTTGTAGGCGGTGTAGGCGACGTTGACGTTCGGGCCCCAGCTGAAGCCCGACGAGGTGGCCGCGATGTCGGCGGCGGTGGCGTAGAAGTCCGGCTGGTTGGGGAAGAACGCGGGCGGGGCGGCCAGCGCGGTCTGCGCGGCCTTCGACGCCGGGTAGACGCCGCTGGTGCCGACCAGGTCGGCCACCGCCGCCGGGTCGGTGTTGAGCCACAGGGCGAACTCGGTGGCCGCGTCCCGCTTGGCGGAACCGGCGGTCACGGCGGTGGTGGAGCCGCCCCAGTTGCCGGTCCTCGGCGAGGACGCGTCCCACTGCGGCAGCGGCGCCATGGCCCACTTGCCCCGCGTGGCCGCCGCGTTGCCCGCGAGCACGCCGGGCGCCCACACGGCGCTGACCCAGCCGATCTGGGTGCCGTCGTTGAGGGCCTTGTTCCACTCCGGGGTGTACATCGGGGACTTGTCGACCGCGCCCTCGGCGACCAGGCCGCTCCAGTACCCGGCGACCTTCCTGGTGGCCTCGTCGTCGATGGCGACCTTCCACGCCTCGCCCTCGACGGACCACCACTGGCCGCCGGCCTGCTGCACGAGGCCCGCGAACCAGCCCGGGTCGTTGGAGGAGAACGTGCCGAGGTACCTGTCCGGCGCCTTGGCGCGCAGGTCGCGGGCGGTCCGCGCGTACTCGTCCCAGGTCGTCGGCACGGTCAGGCCGTACTGCTCGAACAGGTCGGCGCGGTAGTAGAACATCATCGGTCCGGAGTCCTGGGGCACCGCGTACACGCCGCTGCCGCCCAGCGTGACCTGGTCCCACACGCCCGGCGCGAACTGGTCGCGCACGCCGGCGGCGGCCCCGGAGACGTCGGCCAGCACGTCGTTGCCGACCAGGGTGGGCAGCGCCTGGTACTCGACCTGCGCGAGGTCCGGTGGGTTGCCGCCCTTCGCGCTGGTCAGCAACTTGGTGACCAGGTCGTCGCCCTGCGCCTGCCCGCTCACCACGACCCTGGTGTCGGGGTGGGTCGCGTTCCACTTTTCCACTACCCGGTCGATGTTCGGCGCCCACGCCCAGAAGGACAGCTCGACGGGGCCGCCCTCCTCCTCCGCGCCGCTGCCGCAGCCGGCGAGCAGGGCGAGACCGAGTCCGACCGCAAGGGCTTTCCTGGCCAGGTCGAGTCGCATTGGTATCTCCGGGGGGGGTTCGCGTCGCTGACGCCGCTGCCAGCGGTAACCGCACTGTGAACGTGCACAGTAGTTGTGCGCATCAGTCGGCTGTCAACCACTTGATACCTGCTTTTATCTGCGCCGTAATCTCCATCGAGACCGTGCACGTTCACAGCGCAGGAGCTTCCATGACCTTCGTGGCACCACAGCCCGCCGACCTGGCCGATCCGTTCTGGCCGGTCGGCGTGGCCGGGGTGGTCTACGGCGGGGACTACAACCCCGAGCAGTGGCCCGAAGAGGTGTGGGCGGAGGACGCGGAGCTGATGCGGCGGGCCGGGGTGAACCTGGTCAGCGTCGCCATCCACTCGTGGGTGCTGCTGGAACCCCGGCCGGGCGGGTTCGACTTCGGCTGGCTGGACCGCCTGCTCGACCTGCTGCACGCCCACGGCGTCGCGGTCAACCTGGCCACGCCCACCGTCGTGCCGCCCGCCTGGCTGTACCGGGCGCACCCGGAGATCCGGCCCGTCACGCGCGAGGGCGTGGTGCTCGAACGCGGTTCGCGGGCCACGTTCTGCCCGTCGGCCCCCGCCTACCGCGAGGCCGCCGCGCGCATCGCCCGCGCGATCGGCGAGCGCTACGCCGCGCACCCGGCGCTGGCGATGTGGCACGTGCACAACGAGTACGGCGCGCCGGTCGGCGCGTGCTACTGCCCCGAGTCGGCCAGGGCGTTCCGCGACTGGCTGCGCGAGCGGCACGGGTCGCCGGAGGCGCTCAACGCGGCGTGGGGCACCAGCTTCTGGGGCCAGCGCTACGGCGACTGGGACGAGGTCGAACCGCCGCGCGCCACCGGCACGGCGGGCAACCCGGCGCAGGAGCTGGACTTCCTGCGGTTCTGCTCCGACGAGCTGCTGGCCTGCTACCGGGCCGAGCGGGACGTGCTGCGCGCCCGCTCGTCCGCGCCGGTGACCACGAACTTCATGACCACCAACTGCCGGTCCATCGACTACTGGCGCTGGGGCCGCGAGGTGGACGTGGTCGCCAACGACCACTACCTGACCGCCGAGGCGGACCGGAACCACATCGACCTGGCCATGTCGGCCGACCTGACCCGCGCGGTGGCGGGCGGGCGGCCGTGGATGCTCATGGAGCACTCGACGGGCGCGGTGAACTGGCAGCCCCGCAACATCGCCAAGCGGCCCGGCGAGCTGGCCCGCAACAGCCTCGCGCACGTGGCGCGCGGCGCGGACGCGGTGATGTTCTTCCAGTGGCGGGCCTCGCGCTTCGGCGCGGAGAAGTTCCACTCGGCGATGCTGCCGCACTCGGGCACCCGCAGCCGGGTGTGGCGCGACGTCGTGCGGCTGGGCGCGGACCTCGGGTCGCTGGCGGAGCTGCGCGGCAGCCTGGTGCGCGCGGACGTGGCCGTGGTGTGGGACTGGGAGTCGTGGTGGGCGCTGGAGCTGGCGTGGCGCCCGTCGGTGGACCTGGACTACCGCGAACGCGTCGCCGCGTTCTACGAGCAGCTCTGGGACGCCCACTTGACCTGCGACTTCGTCGCGCCCGGCCAGGACCTCGCCGGGTACCGGCTGGTCGTCGTGCCCTCGCTGTACCTGACCGCGCCCGGCACGGCGGCGGTGTTCGAGCGGTACGTGCGCGACGGCGGCACGCTCGTCGTGTCGTACTTCTCCGGCATCGTCGACGGCAACGACACCGTGCACCCGGGCGGTCACCCCGGCGCGCTGCGCGCGGTGCTCGGCCTGGAGGTCGAGGAGTTCCTGCCGCTGCGCGCCGACCAGCGCGTGACGCTGACCGGGGGTGCGACGCCGACCGGGGGCGCGACGGGCGACGTGTGGGCGGAGGACGTCCGCCTGCACGGCGCGGGGACCGTGCTGTCCTACGCCGACGGCCCGGCCGCGGGCGGTCCCGCCGTGACCAGGCACGCGTTCGGCGGCGGCAGCGCCTGGTACCTGTCGACCCGGCTGCGCGGCGACGACCTGGCGGGCGTGCTGCGCGAGGTCTACCGGGACGCGGGCGTCGAACCCGCCGACCTGCCCCGCGACGTGGAGGTCGTGCGGCGGCACGGCCCCGACGCCGAGTACCTGTTCGTGCTCAACCACACCGACGCCGACGCGCGGGTCGAGGCGTCGGGCACCGAACTGCTCACCGGCGAGCGCTGCGACGGGTGGCTGACCGTGCCCGCGGGCGCGGTGGCCGTGCTGCGCACCGGCTGAGCGGACCCACCCATCGCGTTCTCGACGAGGAGGACGAACGAATGTCCGCATCCCCCAAGCTGTTCGCCGTCGCGGTGCTCGCCGCGGCGGCGGTGGCCCTGCCACCCCAGGCGGTCGCCGCGAGCACGCTCACCAACCCCGGGTTCGAGTCCGGCGCGTCCGGCTGGACCAGCACCGGCGGCGCGTCGTTCACCGAGGCGGGCGGGCGCGGCGGCGGCACCCGGCTGACCCACTGGGCGTCCGGCGCCTACCAGGTCGAGACCAGGCAGACCCTGACCGGCCTGGGCAACGGCTGGTACACCGCGCGCGCCTGGGTGCGGTCGTCCGGGTGGCAGAACACCGCGCACCTGGCCCTGCGCGACTGCGGCGGCGCGGAGCAGCGCGTGCCGCTGCCGGTCAGCGCGGACGGCCTGTGGACGCGGGTCGCGGTGTCCGCCCAGGTGTCCGGCGGCCGGTGCACGGTCGCGGTGGTGTCCGACGCGCGGGCGGGCAACTGGGTCAACGTCGACGACCTGGAGTTCGTCGGTGGGCGGGCCGCCGTGGCGGTGCGCGGCGGCGACACCTCGACGTTGCCCAGGGCGGAGGCCAACGGCGGCGTGTACCGCACCACGTCCGGGCAGGCGCAGGACGCGTTGCAGGTCCTGAAGGCCAACGGCATGAACCTGGTGCGGCTCAAGGTGTGGGTCGACCCGGCCGACGGCTGGAACACCAAGGCCCGCGTGCTGGCCATGGCCAAGCGGGTCAAGGCGCTGGGCCTCCAGCTGATGATCGACTTCCACTACTCCGACGCGTGGGCCGACCCCGGTCAGCAGCGCAAGCCGGCCGCGTGGGCGGGGTACTCGTTCGCGCAGCTCACGAAAGCGGTCTACGACCACACCTACGACGTGCTCAACGCGCTCAAGGCGCAGGGCACGACGGCCGACTACGCGCAGGTCGGCAACGAGACCAACCCCGGGATGCTGCTGCCCGACGGGTCGTCGGACAACTGGGCCAACCTGTCCGCGCTGCTCAAGAGCGGGGTGTCGGCGGTGCGGGCGGTGTCGTCGTCGACCAGGGTGATGCTGCACCTGGCCAACGGCGCGGACCAGGGCACGGTGCGCTGGTGGTTCGACAACGCGGTGAGCCGCGGCGTGCCGTTCGACGTCGTGGGCCTGTCCTTCTACGGCTACTGGCACGGCACGCTCGGCGAGCTGCAACGCACCCTCTTCGACGTGCCCGCGCGGTACGGCAAGGACGTGATGGTGGTGGAGACCGCCTACCCGTTCACGATGGCCGACGCGGACTTCGAGCCGAACGCGTTCAGCGACCCCTCGAAGCTGCTGCCCGGCTACCCGGCGACCTCGGAGGGCCAACTGGCGCACTTCCGCGACGTGATCAGCGTCGTGCAGGCCGTGCCGCGCGCGCTGGGCGTCGTGTACTGGGAGCCCACCTGGTACGCGGTGCCCGGCAACGGCTGGGACCCGGACAACCCGGACTCGGGTGACGGCTGGGACAACCAGGCGCTGTTCGACTGGTCGGGCAGGGCGCTCCCGGCGATCACCGCGTTCCACCGCTGAGGCGGTGCCGCCGGTCCACGGGCGTGGACCGGCGGCCCGTTCGACACCGTGTCGTGCGCAGGACCCGATCACCGCGCGGGAGTGCGGTCCAGGTCACGCCGCCTTCCGGCACACAGGTTATAAGCTATGACCTGTCGTCGTCCGACCGGGAGGAGCGCCACCCCGTGCTGCCGGAACCAGCGCCCGTGTTCCAGACCAAGGCCGAGTTCGCCTACAACGAGGTGCGCCGGCGCGTGCTCTCCGGCGAGCTGGCGCCGGGTTCGGTGATCAACCAGGGGCCGCTCGCGCAGGAGATCGGGATCAGCACCACGCCGCTGCGCGAGGCGTTGAAGCGGCTCAAGGCCGAGGGCCTCGTGGAGCTGGGCGCGCACCGCGACGCGCGGGTGGCGGAGCTGCGCGCCGAGGAGGCGCGCGACCTGGTGGAGCTGCGCCGGGCGCTCGACCCGGTGGCCGTCGACCTGGCCGCGCGGCGGCGCACCGCCGACGACGTCCGCGAGATGCGCGAGGCGGCCGAGGGGCTGCGCGCGCTCACCGCCGACTCCGGCCTCGACGAGCTGGCCGTGCACCGGCGGTTCCACGCGGCGCTCTACCGCGCCTCGCACAACGCGCTGCTGGTCGAGGCGCTCGACGGGCTCTGGGACAAGACCGACCGCTACCGGCGGCTCGCGCTGGAGGTCGAGCGCGCCGAGGACGAGCGGGCCCGGAAGGACCGCGAGCACGCGGCGCTGCTGGAACTGGTGATCGCGGGCGACGGCGACGGCGCGGCGGCCGCGATGCGGGAGCACGTCGACACCAGCCTGACCGCGCACGCGGCGTGGCGGCTGTCGAAGCGGCCGTGAGGCGCACCGCGACCGTCGCCCTGTTCGGCCACGCGGTCCTCACCCAGGTCGTCACGTTCGTGCTGCGGCCCACCGCGTCCTACCGGGCGCTGGAGCTGGACGTGCCCGCGTCGTGGCTGGGCGCGCTGTCGGCGTGCTTCGCGCTCGTGCCGCTGGTGCTGGCGCTGCCCGCCGGGCACCTGGTGGACCGGGTCGGCGAACGGCGCGTGCTGGTCGCGGGCAGCGTGCTGATGACCGGGGCCACGGCGGTGTTCGTGCTCCTCGACGACGGCCTGCCCGGTCTGCTGGCGGGCAGCGTCCTGCTCGGCACGGCGCACCTGTGCTGCGTGGTGGGCCAGCAGGCGCTGGTGGCCAACGCCGCCTCGGGCGGCAGCCTGGACTCCGCGTTCGGCTACTACACGTTCGCCGCCTCGCTCGGCCAGCTGCTCGGGCCGCTGCTGATCCCGCTGTTCGGCGGCGGCGGGTCCATCCCGGACACCGGGCCGATCTTCCTGGGCACGTGCCTGGTCAGCACGCTGCTGGTGGTGTGCGCGGTGCCGCTGCGGAGCAGCCGGACCACCCGCGACCGGTCGTCGGGCGAGGCGGTGGGCCTCGGGGCGCTGCTGCGCCTGCCGGGCCTGGCCAGGGCGCTGACCACGAGCTGCGTGGTGATCGCCGCGGTGGACATCTCGCTGGTCTACCTGCCGGCGCTGGGCGCGGAGCGCGAGCTGTCCGCGGGCCTGGTCAGCGCGCTGCTGGCGCTGCGGGCCGCCGCGTCGATGGTGTCGCGCGTCCTGCTGGGCAGGCTCAGCGCGGCCCTGGGCCGCAAGCGGCTGCTGATCGGCGGCGTCGCGACGGCCGCGGTGGGCCTGGCGTGCTGCGCCGCGCCCGTGCCGGTGTGGGCGCTGGTGGCGGCGGTGACGGTGGCCGGGCTCGGCCTGGGCGTCGGCCAGCCGCTGACGATGTCGTGGCTGGCGGGATCGGCCCCGCCGGGCGCGCGCGGCCGGGCGATGTCGCTGCGCCTGACCGGCAACCGCGCGGGGCAGGTCGTGGTGCCCGCCGCGGTGGGCGCGGTGGCCGCGGGCCTGGGTGCGGCGGGCGTGCTGGGCCTGACCGCCGTCACCCTGGCCTGGACCGGTTACCTGGCCCGCAAACTGTCCGTCGACTGACAGCGGCGGGCCAGGTCCCCCGGGATCGGCGCCTTCCCCGGCGCGGTCGGACCACTACCCGACCGGCATGCCGACCACGTCCTCCACCCCGGGACCCGCCACCCCGGCGATGTCCGCCCCGGCGGCGTCCGGCCCGGTCCGGCACAGCACGCGGTCGAGCGCGGCGTGCAGCGAGCCCGGGTCCGTGCCCCGCCACGCGGCGAACCCGTCCGGCCGCACCAGCACCGCCCCGTCCGCCGCGACGAGGTCCGGCGCGGACCGGCAGGTGATCGGCACGACGGCCCGCGCCGCGGCCTCCTCCCAGCCCCGCGCCGCCGCGCCGGTCAGCAGCGCCCAGCCGCCGAGCAGGTCCGCCGCCCCGGCCACCCGGGTCGAGCGGGGGTGGTCCGGGTCCGGGACGAACGCGCCCTCGGCGTAGGCGCACTCGAACATCAGCCGCCCGCGCCGGGCGCCGTTCGCCGCGGCGTCGCCGGGACCGCCGTTGAGCACCCGGTACCGCTCGACGCACAGCGTCGTCGTCGCCCACGCCACGGGCAGCCGCTCGGCCTCGTAGCTGGCCATCAGCTCCTCCCCCGCCACGCCGCGGTGCACCAGGCCGAGCTTCCAGGCCAGGTTGAACGCGTCCTGCACGCCCGTGGCCACGCCGAACGACCCGACCGGCGGCATGGTGTGCGCCGCGTCCCCGGCCAGCAGCACGCGGCCCACGCGCATCCGGTCCGCGACGCGGCCAGCGACGTCCCACGTGGTGCCGGCGACGCGGTCCACGGTCACCGGCAGCCCGTCCACGCCGATCGCGGCCCGCACCAGGTCGGCGCACCGCCGCTCGGTGAAGTCCGCGGCGGTCTGACCCGGTTCGAGGGAGATCGCGAACCGCCACCGCCGCGCGCCGTCCACCGAGGTGAGGAAGCCGCGCACGGCCGCGTTGGCGACGGTCAGCGCGACGACCCTGCGCCCGGCCAGCGGTGCGCTCAGGTCGGCGGTGAAGCGCACGTCGAGCTTGCGCGCGACCGTGCCGGGCCCGCTGTGCCCGATGTCGAGCAGGCGGCGCAGCGGGCTGTGCGCCCCGTCCGCGACCACCAGGTGCCCGGCGTGCACCCGCACGTCGCCATCGCCGTCGCCGCCCGAGCGCAGCGTCACGAGCACCCCGTCGGGCACCTGCTCGACCGCGACGACCTCGGTGCCGTAGCGCACGTCCGCGCCGCTCGCGCGGGCGTGGTCGCGCAGCACCGGTTCGAGCTGGTCCTGGTCGATGGGCGCCCACTCGCCGGGGCCGCCCGCCGTGCCCCGCTCGGGCAGCCGCACCCGCTCGGGCCCGGCCACGCTCTCCGCGTGCGCGACGACGGTGTGGTCGGCGATGGGCGAGCGGACGGCGCGGATCGCCCGCTCCAGGCCGACCGCCCGGTACAGCTCCACCGTGGGCGGGTTGAGGGAGCGGGCCCGGGGCTCGGCGAGCGGCCCGGACCGGCGTTCGGCGAGCAGGCAGGGCACGCCGGCGTGGGCGAGGAACACCGCGGCGGACAGGCCGACCACGCCGCCGCCCGCGATCAGCGCCGGGACGCGCAGCGGCTCAGGCACGACGCTCCCAGTGGTAGAACTCCTCCGCCATCGCGTCCTTCGGCTCCCGCCACGCCTGCGGGTCGTAGGGCGAGACGAACGGCCGCAGGTCCTCGCTGATCCGCCGGAACTCCGGGTGGTAGCGGTGCGCGGACACGGCCTCCTCCAGCGGGCGCTCGCCCTCGATGAGGTGCAGGTACAGCTCGCCGAACCGGAACAGGGTGCGGGAGCGGACGCCGATCACCTCGGCGAGGTCCGTGCGGTGGTCGGACTCGGAGAACACGCGCGCCACCTGGTCGGCGGCGTCGGGGGCCATCCTGGCCACGATCAGGGTGCGGTGCACGCGACCTCCTCGACCTTCCGCTTGATCAGGGCCATCTGCACGGGCGTGTTCTCGTCGATGCGCCGCGCCATCCCGGCGTCGTCGAGGGGCGCGCCCGGTTTCATCGCGAAGTCCTGCACCCACCGCATGAGCACGCCGCCGTCGACCTGCTCGTAGGTCCAGCGGATGTCCATGCGCTCGAACGGCCCGGTCTCGACGCGGCGCGCGGTGACGGTCCGGGTGACCGGGTCGGCGACCCGCTCGGACACCCAGCTCCAGACCTTCCCGTCCGGGTCGGGGTGCGTGGTGAGGCGGAACAGCACGCGGTCGCCGTCGCGCTCCAGCACCTCCGCCGACGCGTACTCGCTGAACAGCCCGGGCCAGCGCTCGACGTCGTTGGTGCGCTCCCACACCACGTCCATCGGCGCGTCGATCAGGACCTCGTTCTCGGTGTGCCCGGCCATGCTCACGCCCTCCCGGTCAGCGCCGTCAGCAGCTCGCCGGTCGGCTGCTCGGCGTCCAGGTCCACGTCCTGGGGCAGGCCGTGGTGGCGCTTGAGCTCGGCGAGCACGCCCATCAGGCCCAGCGAGTCCACGCCGAGGTCGGCGAACGTCGCGCGCCCGTCGGTGAGCTGGTCCCCGGTGACGGCCACCCCCGTGCAGCGGCTGATCAGCGCCGCCAGGTCGGTGGGCGAAGG
This sequence comes from Saccharothrix sp. DSM 118769, assembly GCF_052936295.1. Lineage (NCBI taxonomy): Bacteria > Bacillati > Actinomycetota > Actinomycetes > Pseudonocardiales > Pseudonocardiaceae > Saccharothrix > Saccharothrix sp. DSM 118769. Next base: position 6,849,516 of record NZ_CP193627.1, read on the forward strand.
TGTGGTGTCCACGTCAACTGCCTCCTCGGGTCGGTTCGGGACGTCGCAGGACCAGGGCCGAGTTGCCGCCGTGCAGACCTCGGGCCAGGACCAGCGCGGTGCGGGTGTCGAGCGGGCGGGCCTCGCCGGTGACCAGGTCGAGGTCGAACCGCCAGTCGCGGACGCCGGGCGTGGGCGGCACGGCGCCGTGCTCGACGGCCAGGACGGCGGTCGCGACGTCGAGCGGCGCGGCGCCCGCGTAGCAGCGGCCGTACCCGGTCTTGGGCGCGGTGACCGGGACGGCGCGGTCACCGAAGAGCAGGTGCAGCGCCCGCGCCTCGGCCTCGTCGGCGCGCGGGTCGCCCAGCGCGTCGAGGAACACCGCGTCGACCTCCGCCGGGTCGACACCGGCCTGCGCCAGCGCGGTCCGGGCCGCCCGCGCCAGGCCCTCGGCGGAGTCGCCGAAGCGCTGCGGGCCGGTGAACGTCGCGCCGTGCCCGGCGATGACGGCCCGCGCGGCGGCACCCCGGTCGCGGGCGGCGTCGGCGTCCTCGACGACGAGCACCGCGCCGCCCTCGCCGGGCGCGAACCCGGCGGCCCGCGCGGTGAAGGGCAGGTAGGCCGTGCCGGGGTCCTCGCCGGTGCTGAGCAGGCCCAGGCCGAGCTGGCAGCACATCGCGTAGGGGCAGAACGGCGCCTCCGCGCCGCCCGCGAGCATCGCCCGCGCGCCCCGGGCCAGCTCGTCGCGCGCGGTGGCGAACGCGTCCAGGCCGCCCGCCTCGTCCGCGACCAGCACGCACGACGGGCCGCGCAGGCCGCGGCCGATGGACACCTGGCCGGTGCTCGCCGCGTAGAACCAGGCGATCGACTGGTAGGGGCCGACGTGCTGGGGGCCGTGCCGCCACAGCGCCTCGATCTCGCGCTGGCCGAACTCGACGCCGCCGGAGTAGCTCGCGGTCACCACGCCGAACCCGAAGTCGGGCACGGTCGCCGGGTCCAGGTCGGCGTCGCGCAGCGCCAGGTCGGCGGCGGCGAGCGCGAAGTGCGTGAACCGGTCGGTCTGCACGGCGACGCGCGGGTCGACCCACCCGTCCGGCCCGAACCCGTCGACCTCGCCCGCCACGACCACCGGGTACGGGTGGGGCCCGAAGCGGCGCAGCGGGCCCAGCGCGCGGCGGCCCGCGCGCACGGCGGGCCAGAAGTCCGCGCCGGTGCCGCTCGGGGCGACCGCGCCGACGCCCGTCACCACGGCGGTGCTCACGACCGCCCTCGCGCGGCGTGGGTGAGCACGACCGCGGACTGGAACCCGCCGAACCCGCTGCCCACCGACAGCACGGCGCGCAGGTCGAGCTCCCGGGCGGTGTGCGGCACGTAGTCCAGGTCGCACTCCGGGTCGGGGGTGTCGAGGTTGGCCGTGGGCGGCACGACGCCGTGGACGAGCGCGAGCACGCAGGCGGCCAGCTCGATCGAGCCGATCGCGCCCAGCGAGTGGCCGACCATGGACTTGATGGAGCTGACCGGCACCGCGCGCGCGTGCTCGCCCAGGACCCGCTTGAACGCGGCCGTCTCGTGCCGGTCGTTCTGCCTCGTGCCGGAGCCGTGGGCGTTGACGTAGTCGACGTCGGCGGGCGCGACGCGGGCCTGGTCCAGGGCGAGGCGGGCGGCCTCCGCCATCTCCACGCCGTCGGGGCGCAGGCCGGTCATGTGGAAGGCGTTGCTGCGGGTCGCGAAGCCCGCGACCTCGGCGAGCACCACGGCGCCCCGGCGGCGGGCGTGCTCGCGCTCCTCCAGCACCAGCACGGCGGCGCCCTCGCCGAGCACGAACCCGTCCCGGTCCAGGTCGAACGGCCGCGCGGCGTGCTCCGGGTCGTCGTTGCGGGCCGTGGTGGCGCGGATGGCGTCGAAGCAGGACACCGCGATCGGCGAGATCGGCGACTCCGCCCCGCCCGCGAGCACCACGTCGACCACGCCGTCCTCGACCAGCCGGGCGGCGTGCCCGACCGCGTCGAGACCGGCCGTGCAGCCGGTGGAGACGGTGCGCACCGGTCCGCGCGCCCCCACCCGGTCAGCGACCTCGGCGGCCAGCATCGCGGGCGACAGGGCGTGGTGCAGGAACGGCGACGCGGCGGCCGGGTCGACCAGCCACCGCGCGCCCCGGTCGGAGGTGGCCGCGTAGTCGCGTTCCAGCAGGGTCGTGCCGCCGACGGCCGAGCCCATCGACACGCCCACCCGCCACGGGTCGGCGACGTCCAGCTGGGCCTGCGCCCACGCCTCGTCGGCGGCCACCGCGGCGAACTGGGCGTAGCGGTCCATCCGGGCGACCTCGGCCGCGCTCAGCCCGGCCTCGGCGGGGTCGAAGTCGCACTCGGCGGCCACCCGCGACCGGAACCCCGACGCGTCGAACAGCGAGATCGCGCGGGTGGCGGTGCGGCCCGCGGTCAGCAGCTCCCAGAACGCCTTCACGCCGGTGCCGCCGGGCGCCACCACGCCGATGCCGGTCACCGCCACCCGGCGGGTCACGGCGTCGGCTCCGTGTCCACGTGGCCCAGTTCGGGGCGGGGCGCGAGCGGGCACAGGTGGAAGACCAGGCGCGCGGGCGCGGCGGAGGTGTTGCGGACCCGGTGCCGCACGCCCTTCGGGACCAGGATCGCCCGGTCGGCGGCCAACGGGTGCGGCACGTCGTCGAGGTCCAGCTCCACCTCGCCCTCGACCACGTACAGGTACTCGTCGGAGTAGGGGTGGTAGTGCTCGGTGACCCGCTCGCCGGGCGCGAGCGCCAGCACGCCGAGGAACCCGCTGGTCGAGCCGACGGTCGCCGGGCCGAGCAGGACGCGGACGTCGCCGCCGCGGTGCAGCAGGGGCGTGACGTCGGCCGGGCCCACCGCCCGGTGCAGCTGCCCGGTCACGCCACCGCCTCCGCCACCCGGTCGGTCACCAGCGCCATCGGCCGCGCGAGCCGCACGAGCGGGGCGAGCAGGCCCGCCAGCGGCACCGGCGGCGAGTCGGCCGCCCCCGGCCCGGACTCGGCCAGCCGCACCACGAGGTCGTGCCGGCGGAACACGGTGGCGCCGCCGTCGGTGGGCGCCGCGGCGAGCAGCCTGGCCACCTCGCGGCCCCTTCCCGGCAGCGCCAGGTAGAGCGCCGCGGTCCGGGGCGCGCCGCGCTCGACCGCACCGCGCCGACCGGCCACCCGCATCGCGGACGTGGCCAGGAAGCGGCGGCGGTCGCCCTCGTCGGACAGGTCGCGGGGGTGCGCGAGGTACGGCCGCAACCGATCCTCCACGGCCCTGACCTGCGGTTGACCGGCCAGGTGCCGGACGGCCTCGGCGGGCGGGCAGGTGATGTCGACGACCCGGACGACGGTCGCGCCGGCCATGAACACCGAGGTGCGGTCGAGCAGGGTGCGCGGCGGGCCGCCGGCCGACGTGCCCGGCGGGGGCCGGTGGTAGTCGGACAGGATGGCGGCGACGGCGTCCTCGGACCCCGGCCGCACGGCGAACGTCAAGGCGTAGCGGTTCACGGCGTGCCTCCCACTTCCTGTCGTCGTGGTGCGCGGGTGGTCGCCCGGACGAGGTAGCGCCGGGACTCGCGCTCGGTCACGCAGGCCATCAGCGGCGCGGCGAGGGCGCGGTGCCCGGCGGTGGCCTCCCAGGTGGCGAAGTGCCCGGGGCTCTCCCACTCGCTGGTGATGACCCACTCGTCCGGGTCGTGCGCGGACTGGCACAGCTGGTCGCCGAGGTAGCCCTCGACGCGGGCGACCTCGTGGCGGATGCGCTCGTAGGCGTCGCGCAGGCGTTGCCCGGCGCCCGGCGCGGCGCGCAGCCGGAAGATCACCCGCAGGGCGTCGGTGTGCTCCACCGCTACTCCTCCGGGTAGGAGGCGATGCGGCACGCGTGCCGGGCGACGTCGCCCTCCACGCCCTCGCGGTGGAGGATGCCCCGGCACTTCCGGACGTCGTCCGGGAGACCGGTCTTGGCGATCTTGCAGGCGCGCAGCACCGCGTCGGTGGCCTCGTGGCCGTGCTCCATGACGTGGTCGATGCAGATGCCGGGGTCGGCGCGGGCGGGTTCGGCGAAGAGGACCGCGGTCACGAGGGCCGCGGCGGTCAGCGCGGCGGCGCGGAGTGTGCTCGACATCGGTGGTCGCTCCCTGACGGCGGGGTTGGTCGCGGTCGGGTTCCCCACGTTCCGGGTCGGACCCCGCGCTGTCCACCGCACAACCACCCCGGGGGTGCGGACCACTCGAACGGGTAAAACGCTTGTCGCACTTCGTGTTCCCGTTCCCCGCGTGGCGCGGTACCGCACTCCACTGTGGAGCGAACGCCGCCGGCGGGGCCGGGCCGGTTTCGCGAACGGCGGCTCGTGGCATAGAACAGAACCCGACAGCGGGCATCGAGGAGGATCTACGTGGCTCAGACGGTTCGCGGTGTGGTCGCACGGGGCAGGGGTGCCGCGGTCGAGGTGGTGGACGTCGTGGTGCCCGATCCGGGGCCCGGTGAGGCCGTGGTGGCGGTGCGGGCCTGCGGGGTCTGCCACACCGACCTGCACTACCGGGAGGGCGGCATCAACGACGAGTTCCCGTTCCTGCTCGGGCACGAGGCCGCCGGCGTGGTCGAGGCGGTCGGGGAGGGCGTGGTCGACGTCGCGCCCGGCGACTTCGTCGTGCTCAACTGGCGCGCGGTCTGCGGCCGCTGCCGGGCCTGCCTGCGCGGCCGGCCCTGGTACTGCTTCGACACCCACAACGCCGCGCAGCCGATGACCCTGGCCGACGGCACCCCGCTCTCCCCCGCCCTGGGCATCGGCGCGTTCGCCGAGAAGACCCTCGTGCACGCCGGCCAGTGCACCAAGGTCGACCCGCAGGCCTCCCCCGCCGTCGCCGGGCTGCTCGGCTGCGGCGTGATGGCCGGCTTCGGCGCCGCGGTCAACACCGGCAACGTCACCCGCGGCGACTCCGTCGCGGTCATCGGCTGCGGCGGCGTCGGCGCCGCCGCGGTCGCCGGCGCGCGCGTCGCCGGCGCGACGACGATCGTCGCCGTGGACCTCGACCCCCGCAAGCTGGAGTGGGCCACCGGGCTGGGCGCCACGCACACCGTGCACGCAGGCTCCGAGGACGTCGTGGCGCGGGTGCGCGAGCTGACCGGCGGGTTCGGCGCCGACGTCGTCATCGACGCCGTGGGCCGACCGGAGACCTGGGAGCAGGCGTTCTACGCCCGCGACCTCGCCGGCACCGTCGTGCTCGTCGGCGTGCCCACCCCGGAGATGCGGCTGGAGATGCCGCTGATCGACCTGTTCTCCCGCGGCGGCGCGCTCAAGTCGTCGTGGTACGGCGACTGCCTGCCCTCCCGCGACTTCCCCTACATGATCGACCTGTACCGGCAGGGCCGCCTGGACCTCGACGCGTTCGTCACCGAGACCATCGCCCTCGACCAGGTCGAGGACGCCTTCGCCAGGATGCACCACGGCGACGTGCTCCGCTCGGTGGTGGTCTTCTGATGACCCGCGTCGACCACACCACCACCCGGGGCACGTTCAGCCTCGACGGCCAGACCTTCGACGTCGACAACAACGTCTGGGTGATCGGCGACGACACCGAGTGCGTCGTCGTCGACGCGCCGCACGACGTGGACAGGATCATGGGGGTGGTGGGCGACCGCGCGGTGAAGGCGATCCTGGCCACGCACGCCCACGACGACCACGTCCGCGTCGCGCCGGAGCTGTCGCGGCTCACCGGCGCGCCCGTGCTGCTGCACCCGGACGACCTGGTCGTCTGGCGGCTCACCCACCCGGACACCGACCCCGGCGGCGACCTCGCCGACGGCCGGGTCATCGAGGTCGCGGGCACCGCGCTGCACGTCCTGCACACCCCCGGCCACGCGCCGGGCGCGGTCTGCTTCCACGCCCCCGACCTGGGCGCGGTGTTCACCGGCGACACCCTGTTCCACGGCGGACCGGGCGCCACCGGGCGGTCCTACTCGGACTTCGCCACGATCATCGAGTCGATCCGGACCCGGCTGCTCACCCTGCCGCCGGACACGGTCGTGCACACCGGCCACGGCGACGACACCACCATCGGCACCGAGGCGCCGCACCTCGCGGACTGGATCGCCCGGGCCGGCTGACGGGTGCGGGCGGGCCACCGGCGGTGACCCGCCCGCACGCCGCTACCCGATGTGCTGGTCGGTGCCCGGCACGTCCGCGCCCGCCGTCACCGCGACCGGCGTGGCGGCGTCGAACGAGGCGGCGTCCCGGTACCAGACCTCCCGGCGGGGGTCCCGCTCGACGACCCGGAAGTGGAGCTTGACCTCCTGGGTGTTGAGGCCCGGCACGATGTAGCCGAAGCCGTAGTTGGTGGTGGCGACACCGGCGACGTCACCGGTCCGGGCGTTCACCGGCGTCACCTCGACCCAGCCGAACTCGTCGCCGTCCACGGACGTCGCGCCGCTCACGCTGCCCGCCGGCACGAGGGACTCGTCGTGCGCGACCTCGCGCCCGGCGCGCACCGCGACCGGCGCGGCACCGAAGCGGTCCGCCGCGCCGCCCGACCACTGCCAGGCGTACTCGCCCGGGGCGTGCGCGAACTCCAACGGCCAGCGGTACGGGCCCAGGCCGGTGAGCCGGTAGGCGCCGTTCCCGTCGGTGCACGCGTCGCCGTAGGCGCTCGTCGTGGCGTACGCGAAGACGCACGCGCCCTCGACCCCGGCGCCGGTGGCCCCGTCCCGCACCACACCGGTCACGGTGCCCGCGCGGTCCAGGCGGATCGGCGGCAGGTCCGTCCACCGCCCCGGCGTCGCGTCGAGCACCCGCGCCCGGCGCTGGTCGCCGGTGCCGCCGAGCCACCCGACCCACTGGAGGCCGTGCGGTTCGGCGGGCCGGGCCAGCAGTCGGTAGGCCGCGGGCGCCAGCGGGCCGAGGGTGACCGCGCCGGAGGCGTCGCTGCACCAGTCGGACGCGAACTCGCCGGACACGCCGTGCCCGGCGACCGCGACCGGTTGCACGCAGGTCCCGGCCACGGGCGCGCCGGTGCGCGCGTCCCGGACGGTCGTGCGGATCGCGACCCCGGGCTTCACCCGGGCCACCACCCGCGTGGTCTCACCGGAGCGGACCACCACATCGCGGTGGTCGACCCCGAAGTGGGTCCTGCCCGGCGTGACGTGGAGCGTGTACGTGCCCCGGTTGAGCGGGTACGAGACCCGCCCGTCCGTCGTGCACGGGCGGTCCGCGCCCACGCCCGGCGTGAAGACGCAGAAGTCCCGGACCGGCGCGCCGGACACCTCGTCCACCACGGTCAGGTCGACCGTGCCCGGCGGGAGGGTCCGCTCGTCGACGACGGTCTCGACGTCGCCGGCCACGACGACCGCCTCGGCCCCGCTGTTCGCCTCCTGCCGGGGGTACCACTGCTCGCCGTCGTGGGGCGAGCGGAACTGGATCTTGTAGTGGCCGGGCCACAGCCCGGTGAACCGGTAGGTCCCGTCGGCCGCCGTGCTGGTCGACGGACCCCAGTGGCCGCCGTCGACGTCGACGACCTGCACCGACGCGTACTCGATCGGCGCGCCGGCCGAGGTGGTCAGCGTCCCGCGCAGCACGCCGACGCCCGGCGGTCGCAGCCCCAGCTCGTGCCGGGGGTCGCCGGTGTAGACCGGGTCGGCCGACGCGAAGTCGCGCGCGTCCACCCCGGAGTGCCGGGCGTACCAGGTCTCGGCGTACCCCTCGGCGGTCGTGCGCAGCTTGAACGGCCCCCACGAGCCGGTCGGGACGCTCACCGAGTAGTGGCCGGCGGCGTCGGCGCAGTCCTGGGCGACCTGGACCTGGTTCGCGTCGAAGGCGGTCACGCACGCGCCGGGCACCGGCTGACCGGTGAACCGGGCCGTGACGATGCCCTCGGACAGCACCGGATCGGCGCTCGCCGTGCCCGCGAACGGCACGAGCACCGCGCACGCCGCGACCAGCGCCGCAAGACGACGTCTCATTCTTCCCCTCCACGTGGGCGTGCGGGCGCGCGAGGACGAGGCGGGTGAGCCCACCGGATTTCCCCCCGAGCGTGCCCCGGCACGCTATTCCACGCGGAATGTACTGACCGCCGGTGGCGCTGTCACCGGCTTTGTCCCTCGGTGAGCCGGCGGTCACGGGCCGGGGCCGGACCGCAGAACTGCGTGCGCCGCCCGCCGGGGTGCCCGCATCATTCGCTCATTCCTCCGGCGCGAGGGGACGGGATGGACATCCGGCGCGGGCGTCGGCCCCGGCGGGCGTTTTTGATCACGTCGGCGTTCGACCAGAAGTACTGGGTCGCGGAGTTCGTGCAGCGGCTGCACGGCGTGCTGGACCGGGGCGGCATCGACCTGGTGCTCAAGGTGCCCGACCGGGACTACGACTCGGCGGCGCAGGCCCACCACCTGCGGCGGGTCCTGGCGAGGCGGCAGGACTACCTGGGCGGGTTCGTGGCGGCCACCGAGGTGCACCGGCTCCAGCCGGACCTGGTGGCGTTCTGCGCCGAGCTGGCGCGGCCCGTGGTGTTCATGGACATAGAGCCGTTCGACGAGAACCGGTACCCGCGCGGCTCGGCGTTCGTCGGCTACCTCAGCTCGGACATCGGGGCGCTCGCGGGCCGGTGGCTGGTCGGGTGGCTGGAGCGGTCGGGACGGCCGGCGCACGTGCTGGTCGTGGCCAGTCGCGAGCACCGCGCTCGGCAGGTGTGGTGCGCGCAGGTGCTGCGGGCCGGGTTGGCCGGGGTGTCGATCGAGGTGAACGACCGCTGCGCGTTCCAGCGGGTGCGCGCGTTCGACGCGGTGCGGGCGCACGTCCGCGAACTCGACGGGCGGACGGCGCTGGACGCCGTGTTCTGCACCAACGACGAGATGGCGCTGGGCGCGGTGGACGCGTTGCGGGCCACGCCCTCGCCGTCGACCGGGGGCACGGTGGTGGTCGGCGTGGACGGCATCGCGGAGGCGCGGACCCTCGTCGACCGGGGCACCAGCCCGCTGCGCGCGACCGTGGTGCAGGACTCGCACCGCCTCGCGCAGAGCGCCGTGCACGCGCTCGTGAAGCTGCACGAGGGGCGCGAGCAGGTGACCCGGACGATCCTGCACCCCGAGGTGCGCGAGACCCGGTGACGCCGTGCCGCTCGTGCCGCCCGCCGCCGTCAGTCCGCCGCCGTCAGTCCGCCGGCGGCCGGTCCAGGCGGTCCAGGCGGGCGAGGTGGGTGGTGTCCAGGCGCAGGGCCGCCGCGGCCACGTTCTCCTCCAGGTGCTCGATCCGGGAGGTGCCCGGGATCGGCACGACCACGGGCGAACGGTGCAGCAGCCAGGACAGGGCGACCTGTGCCGGTGTGGCGCCGAGTTCCGCGGCCACCTCGGCGATCACCGCGGGGGCGCCGGCCGCGCCCGCCACCGGTCGCCAGGGCAGGAAGGCGATCCCGGCGGCCTCGCACGCCCGCAGCACCGGCTCGTGGCCGCGTTCCAGGAGGCTGTAGCGGTTCTGCACGCTCGCGACGTCCACGACCTCGCGGGCCCGGGCCAGGTCGTCGGTGGTGACCTCGGACAGGCCGACGTGGCGGACCTTGCCCTCCGCGCGCAGGTCCCGCAGCGCCCCGAACTGGTCGGCCGGCGGCACGTCGGGGTCCACGCGGTGCAGTTGCAGCAGGTCGACGCGGTCGACGCGCAGCCGCCGCAGGGCCTCGTCGACCTGGCGGCGCAGCGAGTCGGGACGGCCGTCGCACCGCCACTCGTCGCCCGCCCGCCGGATGCCGACCTTGGTGGCGACGACCAGGCCCTCCGGGTACGGGTGGAGGGCCTCGGCCAGCAGTTCCTCGTTCGCGCCCCAGCCGTACATGTGGGCGGTGTCGACCAGCGCCACGCCGAGTTCGACCGCGCGCCGCGCGACCGCGATCGACGCCTCGCGCGCCGGGCCGGGAGCGGTCGGCAGCCGCATGGCGCCGAACCCGAGCCGGCCCACCTCCAGGTCTCCGCCGATGCGGAAGGTCGTGATCACGGGACCGACCCTAGCGCCGGGTGAGCGACCCCAGGGCGATCCGGGCGATCGGCAGGTAGGCCAGCACGACCGGAGCCGGTCCGCGCACGACCAGCCAGGTCGCCCCGTCCGGTTCGACGCCGTGGCGCAGGTGCAGCCGGAGCGGTCCCAGCCGCGCGTCCCACGCCCAGGTGCGGGCGACCGGGTCCACCTCGGTCACGGTGAACGCGACCCGCACGCCCAGCGGGCCGCGGACGCGACCCGTGACGCCGGGCGCGATGCGCGGTGCCGACGCCTCGACGCCGGTGATCTGCGGCGCCCAGCCCGGCCACCGCGCCGGCTCGGCGTAGCGCTCCCACACCACCGCCGCCGGCGCCCGGCCCGGTGCGCTCGTCCTGCCCTCCACTCCCCCATCGTCGCCGAGGAGCCGCGCGAGCGCCGGGTGGCGAGCGCCGGGCGGCGGGCGGCGGTCCCCGGTCGGTGTCCGGTCCGGTCACGCGGCGCGCGGCGTGCCGCTGCGCAGCAGGTGCATCGCGCGGTGGGTGCGGGACTTGACCGTGCCGGCCGGGATGTCCAGCGCGGACGCCGCCTCGGCGACCGTGTCGCCCCGCAGGTAGACCAGCTCCAGGACGCGGCGCAGCTCGGTGGGCAGCCGCAGCAGGGCCTCGCCCACGACGACGTCGGCGACCACCCGGTCCGCGTGGTCGGTGGTCACCGCGGGCGCGGTGCGCGCGTCGTCCACCTCGACCGGTCGCACCCGCCGCGCCCGCGCCCGGTCGAGGACGATGTTGCGCACCACGGTCAACAGCCACCCCCGGACCGGGCCGCCGTCGTCGAGCAGCTGGTCCGCGTGCCGCCACGTGCGGATCATCGCCTCCTGCACGACGTCCTCGGCGGCGTGGTGGTCGCCGGTCAGCCGCCTGGCGTGGGCCAGCAGCAGCAGCCGGTGCTCCAGGAACACCGATCGCGTGAACTCGTCACCGGCCGCGGACGTCACGGCCCCGACGCTAGGAACCCGAAGTGCACAACAAGTGAACGTCCCGGGGAGCCGTCGTCAGGGGGTGAGCTTGGCGCGCAGGTCGTCGGCCCTGGGCAGGCCCAGCTCCTCGAACACGGCCAGCGAGGCGCGCCAGTGGTGGGCGGCGAGGTCCGGGCGGCCGGCGGCGGCCTCGGCGTCGCCCAGCCGTTCGCCGGTGTCGGCCAGGGCGTAGCGGATGCCCAGCTTCCCGTAGCCGGCGAGCGCCGCGCGGTAGTGCTCGACCGCCTCGTCCAGCCGGCCCAGGTTGGCCAGGGCCAGGCCGATGCTGTCCCGCAGGTCGGCCAGGCCGTAGTCGTCGTCGGGCGAGGTCAGCGCGAGGCCCTCGCGGCAGTGGGCCAGGGCCTCCTCGTGCCGGCCGAGCAGGCCGAGGTACCAGCCCACGGCGTTGAGGGCGCGGGCCAGGCGGGCGTTGTCCGTGCCGAGGCGTTGCAGCCGCAGCGCCTCGCTCGCGTGGTCGAGCGCCCGCACGTGGTCGCCCGCGCCCTCGTACAGCCACCCGGCGAACCGGTGCACGTCGGCGAGCAGCCGCGGCTCGGCCACGTCGGCGAGCACGGTCAGCGCCTGCTCGCCGGTCGCGCACGCCACGTCGACGCGCCCCAGGTCGGCCTCGGCCCGCGCCAGGCCGACCAGCCCGTGCCCCTCGCCCAACCGGTCGCCGACGCGGCGCGCCGAGGCGATGGCCACCCGGCTGGTGGTCACCAGGTCGTCCCAGTGGCCCGCCCGGTCGAGGTGGTGCGCCAGGGACCAGCCCAGCCGCCAGGCGACGTCGTGCCGCCCCCGCTCGGCGGCCCGCGCCTGGGCGGCCAGGAGCACGCGGCGCTCGGCGGCGAACCAGGCGGCGGCCCGGGCCCCGTCGGCGAAGGCGAGCGGGCGCGCCGCCGCCGGGGGCGGGTCGAGCGGGATCGGCACCCGTTCCGGGGAGAGGGCCAGGGCCGCCGCGCACGCGGTGTGCAGGTGGTGGTCCAGCACCGCGTCGACCACCGCGTCCCGCTCCGCCGCGCTCTCGTGCTCGTGGACCAGCTCGGTGGCGTACGCGCGCAGCAGGTCGTGCGGCGAGTACCGGCCGGGCGCGTGCTCGGTGAGCAGGTGCGCGGCGCACAGCTCGGCGAGCAGGCGGCGCGCGCGGGACGGCTGCTCGCCCAGGGCGGCGGCCACCGCCGGCACGCCGACGTCGTCGCCGGGCAGCAGCGCGAGCAGCCGGAACAGCCTGGCCGCGGCGGGGCTCAGCGCGTCGCAGGACCAGGAGAACACCGCCCGCACGTCGAGCGCGACGTCACCGGTGGACAGCGCGTCCAGGCCGCCTCGGGTGTCCGCCAGGTCGTCGGCCAGCGTCGCGAGGCTGAACGAGGGCCGGGTCGCGGCGCGGGCGGCCACCACGGCGAGCGCCAGCGGCAGCCGCGCGCAGGCGGCCAGGATCGCGCCCACCACGTGCTCCTCGGCCCCGACGCGCCGCTTGCCGAGCCGGCGGACCAGCACCTCCCGGGCCGCGCCCTCGTCGAGGACGTCCAGCCGCACGGCGTGGGCGTTGTGCGAGGCGACGAGGCCCGCCAGGTCGTCGCGGCTGGTGATCACGGCCAGGCTGCCCGCGCCGGGCAGCAGCGGCCGGACCTGCTCGGCGTCCCGGGCGTTGTCCAGCAGCACGAGCGCGCGGCGGCCGGCGAGCAGGCTGCGGAACAGCCCGGACCGCGCCTGCTCGCCGTCCGGCACGTCCGCCGGCCGCACGCCCAGCGCGTGCAGGAAGTCGCCCAGCTGCGCGGCCGGGTCCACCGCTTTGTCGTCCGGGTGGAAACCGCGCAGGTCGGCGTGCAGCAGGCCGTCCGGGAAGTGCCCGGACACCTGGTGGGCCAAGTGGACGGCGAGGGTGGTCTTGCCGATCCCGGCCATGCCCGTCACGGCGATCAGCCCGGCCCCGTCGGCGGCGGCCGTCGACAGCGCCTCCACCTCGTCCTGCCTGCCCACGAACGCGTCGAGCGGGCGCGGCAGCTGCGCGGGCCGCACCACGGGCTCGGTGGCGTGCGCGACGAGCACGGCCCGGTGCGCCGCCCGCAGCGCCTCGCCCGGGTCGAGCCCCAGCTCGTCGGCCAACCGGGCGCGCACCGCCTCGTAGGCGTCGAGCGCCTCGGCCTGGGACCCGGTGGCGGCCAGCACCCGCACCAGGTCGGCGTGCAGCGCCTCGTCCAGCGGGTGGCCGTGCGCCACGCGCCGCAGCGCGGGCAGCACGGCCCCCGGTTCGCCGCAGTCGAACGCGAGCCGCACGGCCCGGCGCACGGCGGCCACCCGCTCGTGCTCGACCGCCACGAACTGCGCGCCGGACCGGATCTCCTCGGCGATCCCGGACGCCACCGGCCCGCGCCACAGCTCCAGCGCGGCGAGCAGCGAGGCGAGCCCGGCGCGCGGGTCCGCGTCGTCCGCCGCGCGCACCAGCTCGCGGAACCGCAGCAGGTCCAGGACCTCCGCGTCGAGCACCGGCTGGTAGCCGCCCGGCACGGGCAGCAGCCAGCGACCGGTGGCGCGGCGCGGCAGGTCCGGTTCGACGACCCGGCGCAGCGCGCCGACGTACCGGTGCACGACGTTGGCCGCGCTCGGCGGCGGGTCGGCGGGCCACAGCGCGTCGACGACGGCGGACATCGGCACGGGTTCGCCCCCGGCCACGACCAGCAGCGCGAGCACCGCCTGCTGCTGCGGAGGCCCGAGGGCCACCTCCGCGCCGTCGACCCGTGCGCGCAGTGGTCCCAGGACGGACAGCCGGACGTTCTTGCCGATCAGGGCGGCCCCTCGATCACTGGTCGGTGGGCCGGCCAGTCTACCGCCGACCGGCCCCGCGCGCGGATCACCGATCGGTGGGCACCGCGATCTCGCCGTCCTCGCCGATGAGGCGGTCCAGGACGTCGTCGGGCAGCCACACGCGCAGCGGGTAGCCGGTGCCCCACGAGTTGAGCACCGGCACGGCGCCCAGCTCGTCGGCGCGCTCGTTGCCCAGCAGGGCGTGCACCTCGTCGACCGTCCTGGCCCAGCGGAACGCGGCGAGGCCGTGCCCGCCGTCCGGCGCGTACCCGGAGCGCGTGCGCCAGTCGTGGGCGGCGTACTCGTCCTGCCAGGGCACGTGCCCCAGCTCGACCAGCGCCTCGGCCGCCGCGCGCACCGACGTGCCCTCGTTGTCGCCGGGGTTGGTCTCGGACCACTCGTCGCGCTCCTTGGCCCGCGACCACAGCCAGCGCGCCGAGTAGAGCCCGCCGTTGAGGATCGACATGGCGCGCGACCAGCCGAACCCGACGCACGCGCCTTCGGTGCCCTGGTCGTAGAACGCGCGCCACGCCTCCTGGTCCGGGCCGCCGCCCGGTTCCAGGCACACGCAGTGCCCGCCGCGGATGCGGGTCAGCGACCTCGCCCCGCCGCGCGCGATGAAGTGCTCGCCGCTGGTCTCGTCGCGCACCGGGCCGTCCATCTCCCGGTACCAGTTCACGCCGATCACGACGGGCCGCCGCGAGGGCTGCTCCGCCAGCGCGGTCAGCGGGTAGTTCTCGACGTGCCGCCAGTCGTCCGGCACGAACCGGCCCAACCTCGGGTCCTCCGGCTCACCGTCCATCGGTCGATAGCGCATGGCGTCCCCTTGCCTCGACTGCTACCCGTGGGGTCGTCCGGCGCGGCACCCGGGTTAGCGGTCGCCGCCGAACGTCCCACGGACGGCGCAACGGGGTCAGGCGGGGGCGCGCACGACGTCGGCCAGCGCGGTGGCGGGGTGCCCGGTGAGGCGGCGCACGTGGTCGGTGACGCCGGCCAGCTCGCCGCGCGCGACGGCGGTGTAGGTGGAGACCCAGGCGTCGAGCTGCCAGTCGGGCGCGACGTGGTGGGCGCGCGACCGGTACGCCTCCTCCACGGTCTCGGGGTGGTAGGTGACCTCGCGACCGGTGACGCGGGTGAGCACCTCGGCGACCTCGGCGAAGGTGAGGGCCTCGGGGCCGGTGAGGTCGTAGGTCGCGCCCGCGTGGTCGGCGGCGGCGGTGAGCACGGCGGTGGCGGCGTCGGCGATGTCGTCCTGGGCGACCACCGCGACCCGCCCGTCGCCGGCCGGGCCCCGGATGACCCCGTCGTCGCCGACGAGGCCGGGGGTGAAGTCGGCGTACAGGTTGTCCCGCAGGAAGGTGAACGGGAGTCCGCTCGCGCGGACGTGCCGCTCGGTGGCCCAGTGGTCGCGGGCCAGCGTGAACGCCGCGTCGGGGGCCGCGCCGCAGAACGAGGTGTAGACCAGGTGCCCGACCCCGGCCTCGGCGGCGGCGTCCACGAACGCCCGGTGCAGGTCGACCCGGTCGGGGGTCTCCGAGGCCGAGACCATCAGGACGACGTCGACGCCGCGCAGGGCGTCGCGGACGGCGTCGCGGTCGGTGAACGCGGCCCGGACCACGTGCGCGCCGGGCAGCCCGGGGGCGCGGGCCGGGGCGCGCACCAGCAGGGTCTGCGGCAGGCCCGCGGCGGCCAGGCGCCGGGCGACGCGCCCGCCCAACCGGCCGGTGGCCCCGGTGACGGCGATGGCGGGGGTGGTGCTGCCGGTCATGGGCGGCTCCTGTCGTGGGTGATCACGGCGCACAGCATCGCCCACGCCCGCGCCGCCCGCCCGCGCTGCCCGCACTGCCCGCCCGCGCTACCGCGAGGACGGCGGGCCGGACTGGGGTGCGCCCGACTGGGGCGGGCTGGGCTGAGGTGCGCCCGACTGGGGCGCACCGGATTGGGGCGCGCCGGACGGCTGCCCGTCGCTGCCCGGCCGGGTGCCGCCGCCGGTCGGGGTGGTCGTGGTGTCGACACCGACCGCGAGGGTCACCTGGAACCCGCCGGACACGTCGCCGGTCACGGTGGCCAACTGGGTGACGCCGCCGTCGTCGCCGAAGACGTTGTCGCCGTCGAGCGTGACCTTCTTCAGGTTGTCCACGGACGCCTCGTAGCCCTTCTCCGCGTAGACCTTCTCGCAGGCGTCCTGGGGCAGCGCGACCTGCGAGGTGGCGATGACCTTGGTGACGTCGGCGATGCTCGCCAGGTCCGGGTAGACCTCGAAGTGGACGTGCGGCCAGCGCCCCGCGTAGCAGGCGGGGAAGACGCTGGTGAAGCTCACCTTCCCGGAGCTGTCCGCGACCTGCACGCCGCGCAGGTAGTTCTCCTGCTCGATGCCCTCGCTGTAGAGCGAGTAGCCGCCCTCGCGGGTGCAGTGCCACACGTACACCGCGGCGCCCTCGAACGGCTCGCCGCCCTTGGCGAGGTCGCTGACCACCAGGTCCAGCGTCATCGGCACGCCCTCGGCCCTGCCGGTCGGTCCGCCGAAGCTGGTCCGGATGTCGCCGCGCACCACCTCGCCCCGGTCGAGCACGTCCGGTCCGTTGGAGCCGTCGCCCGGGTACGGCCCGGCGGTCTCGTCGGGGATCTCCTGGAGCAGCTGCGCGGTCGACGTCGCGGTCGAGCCGGACGTCGCCGTCGTGCCGGACGACCCGGACGAGCCGCCCGAGCACGCGGCCAGCCCCAGCGCCGCCGCGCCCAGGCCGAACGCGCGCAGCGCCAGCCGCCTGCTCAGCAGGGTGCCGAGGTCGAAGCCCAAACCCTGGTCCACCGGTTCCTCGTCCGGGCGCGGCAGCGGGCGCCCCTCGTAGGACGGCACCCCGTCGTTGCTCATGCGACCTCCAGCCGTGCGGTTCCGGGCCACGCTAGGGCGGCCCCTCCCCGGTCGCACGCCGGTTCGCGCGCGGTCACCCGATCCGGTCGAGCCGCACCGGCAGGCCGTCGCGGGGCACCGGCAGGGCGGAGAAGTCGAACGCGGTCTCGTAGCCGGGTTCGACGCTGATCCGGAAGCGCTGGAGCAGCTGGTGCAGCAGCGCTTTGACGTGCACGTCGGCGAACCGCTCCCCCGCGCACTTGTGCACCCCGCCACCGAACGGCGCCCACGCGTAGCGGTCCACCCGCGCCGGCCCGGCGAACCGCAGGGGGTCGAACCGCTCCGGGTCCGGCCAGAGCTCCGCGAGGTGGTGGTTGACCAGCGGCGTCACCGTCACCAGGGTGCCCCGGGGCAGGTGGTGGCCCAGGACCTCGGTGTCGCGCGCGGTCCAGCGCGGGTAGACCGGGATGGGGGTGACGAGCCGCAGCGCCTCCTTCGCCACGAGGTCGAGGGCGCGCAGGCGGGGCAGGTCGTCCCAGCCGGCGAACCGAGTGCCCAGCGCCCGCGACTCCGCCCGCGCCCGGTCCTGCCACTCCGGGTGCTTGGCCAGCCGGTACAGCGCCGAGTTCAGCGCGACGGTGGTCGTGTCGTGCGCGGCGAGCAGCAGGCCGATGACGTGGTCGACGACCTCGGTGTCGGTGAACCGCCGCCCGTCCTCGTCGCCGGCGCGGCAGAGCAGGCCGAACAGGTCGGTGTCGTCGCCCGCGCGCTTGGCGGGCAGCCGGTCGAGGCAGAACCGCTCCAGCACGCGCCTGCCGGCCAGGCCGCGCGCCCACCGGGTGCCCGGCGCGCCGACGCGCACGTAGGCGGTGACGGCCCTGGTCATGTCGACGAACGCCGCGCCGACCGCGTCGGCGGTGCGGCCCAGCGCGAGCCCCAGGAACACGTCCGCGGCCAGGTTCAGCGTCAACCGCCTCACGGCGGGCAGCAGCGGGAACGGGTCCGCCGGCCGCCACCCGCGCAGCCCGGCGTCGATCACGCGGTTCATCCGGTCCAGGTAGCCGCGCAGGCGGTTCGGCGTGAACGCCTGCTGCACGACCCGCCGCTGCCGCAGGTGCTCCTCGCCGTCCAGGGTCAGCAGCCCGCCGCGGAAGAACGGCCCCAGGAAGAACTCCCACGCCTGGCGGTTGGCGAACGCCCGGTCCCGGTTGACCAGCACCACCTCGGCGGCCTCCGGGCCCACCAGCGACACGATGCGCCGCCCGAACCCGCAGGACCAGCTCACCGGGCCGTACCGCGCCAGTCGGCGCGCACCCCACTCGACCGGGTCACGGATCGCCGCGAACGTGTGACCCACCACCGGGCAGCCCGCGTTCCCCGGCACGGTCCGCAACCCGCTGCCGGGCGGCGCGGCGGGGAACGGACCGGGCACCGCGAGCAGCTCCCGCGCCCGTGCGAGCCGACCGCCGGACGGCACGTGCGCCTCGGCGACCACGGACGGCCCACCCCCCTTCCCTCTGGTCCGTCCAGTGTGGACCCGGGGTGGGCACGGCGACCAGTGCGCGGACAGGTGACGCGCGGAGCGCGGGGGCGCGTCCCGGGACGCGCCCCCGCGCGGCTCAGCCGCCGATCGCGTCGAGTTCGGCGACCACGTCGGCGGGCAGCTCCAGCGCGCCCGCGGCGACGTTCTCGCGCAGGTGCGCCACCGACGACGTGCCGGGGATCAGCAGGACGTTCGGCGACCGCTGGAGCAGCCACGCCAGGGCGACGGCCATCGGGGTCTCGCCCAGCCGCCCCGCCACCGCGTCCAGGGCCCCGGACTGGAGGGGGCTGAACCCGCCCAGCGGGAAGTACGGGACGTAGGCGATGCCCTGGGCCGCGGTCAGCTCCACGAGGGCGTCGTCCTCGCGCCGGGCGATGTTGTACATGTTCTGCACGCACACGACGGGCGCGATCGACTGCGCCTCGGCGAGCTGGTCGGCGTCGACGGTGCTCAGGCCCAGGTGCCGGATCAACCCCTGCTCCCGCAGCTCGGCGAGCGCGCCGAACTGCTCGGCGATCGAGCCCGGCTCGGGCGTTTCGAGGCCGCCGACGCGCAGGTTCACCACGTCGAGCGCGTCGAGCCCGAGCCGCCGCAGGTTGTCGTGGACCTGCTCGCGCAGCTCGTCGGGCGTGCGGGCGGGCGGCCACCCGCCCTGCTCGTCGCGGCGGGCGCCCACCTTCGTGACGACGTGCAGGTCGTCCGGGTACGGGTGCAGCGCCTCGCGGATGATCTCGTTGGTGACGTGCGGCCCGTAGAAGTCGGCCGTGTCGATGTGCCGGATGCCCAGGTCGACCGCGGTGCGCAGCACCTCGACCGCGGCCGCGCGGTCCTTCGGCGGCCCGAACACACCGGGGCCGGCCAGCTGCATGGCGCCGTAGCCGACCCTGGTGAGGTCCAGGTCGCCGACGCGGTACGCGCCACCGGGCAGATCGTGGAGAGCCATCGTTCCCTTCCCGCTCGCCCGCGTCCGCGGCGAGCTGCGTCCACTGTGCACCCGTCCGGCCGGCGCGGTCAGCACCCCGTCGTCCCCGGGGGTGGCAGGACCAGGACCGGACCGGGCCGCCGACGTACGATGGTGGCGTGACCAGGTCGAACGCGCTGGGCGAGTACCTGCGTGCGCGGCGGGAGCTGGTGGACCCCGCGGACGCCGGGCTGCGCGTCGTCGGTGTCCGGCGGACCCCGGGGCTGCGCCGCGAGGAGGTCGCCACCCTCGCCGGCATCAGCGCCGACTACTACCTGCGCCTGGAGCAGGGCCGGGACCGCAACCCGTCGCCGCAGGTGCTGGAGGCGCTGGCCCGCGTCTTCGGGCTCGACGCGAGCGCGACGGCCTACCTGCTGGGCCTGTCCCCCGCCCGGCCCGCGCCGGCCAGGAGGCCGCGGCGCGAGGTCGTGCCCGACGGCATCCGCCAGTTGCTCCACACGATCGGGCTGCCCGCGTTCGTCGAGAGCCGCGCGTTCGAGGTGCTCGCCGCCAACCGGCTCGCGACCGCGCTGTCGCCGGGCATCCGGCCGGGGGACAACCGGCTGCGGTCGGTGTTCCTCGACGAGGCCGAGCGCGAGCTGAACCCCGACTGGGAGCAGCAGGTCGGCGGCATGGTCGCCGCGTTCCGCGCCTCGATCGGCACCGACGTGGACGACCCGCGCACCGCCCAGCTGGTCGGTGAGCTGTCGCTGGCCAGCGAGCTTTTCCGGCGGCTGTGGGCGCGGCACGACGTCAAGCCGCTCGCCGGGGGCGCGACCCGGCTGCGCCACCCCGTGCTGGGGATGCTGGAGCTGCGCCGGGAGAAGCTGCCGATCGGCGACTCCGGCGGCCAGCTGCTGGTCGTCTACCACGCCGAACCGGGCTCGGCGAGCGCCGAGGCGCTCACCCGGCTCGGCGAGATCGCCGGCGACGGCGACACCCCCGGCGGCGACACCGGCGGAGGGGACGCGCGCCGGCCGGCCTCCCACCGCCGGTAGCGGGGCGTCGGCCCGGTCAGGGGGCGACGCGCAGCACGACCTTGCCCCGCACGCGGCCGGTCTCCAGCAGCTCGTGCGCCCGCGCGGCCTGCTCCAGCGGGAACACCGCGGCCACCTCGACCTCGACGACGCCCTTGTCGATCAGCTCCGCCAGGCGGGTGAGGGCGGTGCCGTCCGGCTCGACCAGGAACGAGCGGGCCCGCACGCCCCGGTCGTGCGCCGCCCGGGCCAGCTCGGGCGACACGCCGCTGGGGACGGCGACCAGCAGCCCGCCGGGGACCAGCGTCGACAGCGACCGCGTGCTCGTGCCGTCGACCTCGTCGCCGACCAGGTCCACCACCACGTCGACGTCGCGCACGGCGGTCTCGAAGCGGGTGGTGGTGTAGTCGACGACCTCGTCCGCGCCGAGCCCGCGCAGCCAGTCGTGCTTGTCGGCGCGGGCGGTGCCCACGACGTGCGCGCCCAGGTGCTTGGCGACCTGCACGGCGAAGTGCCCCACGCCACCGGCGGCGGCGTGCACCAGCACCCGCTGACCGGCGCGGAGCCCGGCCGCGTCCACCAGGACCTGCCACGCGGTCAGCGCGGCCAGCGGCACGGCCGCCGCCGCGTCGTGGTCGAGGCTCGCGGGCTTGCGGGCGAACTGCCGGGCGGGCGCGGTGACGTACTCGGCGTAGCCGCCCGCGGCGCGCGGGAACCACGGCATCCCGTAGACCTCGTCGCCGACCTCCAGCGTGTGCACGCCGAAGCCGACCTCCTCCACCACGCCGGAGACGTCCCAGCCGACGGTGAACGGCGGCTCGCCCAGCACACCGGCCATCCCGCCGCCCGCCCTGGTCTTGTGGTCGACCGGGTTCACCCCGGCGGACACGACGCGGACCAGCACCTCCGTCGGCAGCGGCGCCGGCTTCGGCACCTCGGCCACCCGCAGGACCCCCGGACCGCCGAGGACGTCCTGGACGACGGCGCGCATGGTGCTCATCTGCTTCCTCCCACCCGGCCGGGCCCCGCGCCCGGCGACGGGCCGAACGCTACGCCGAAGGGAGTAGTAACCCGCAAGGGAGTCTACTATCCATCGGGAAGCATGCAGTTCAGAGCGACGAGGAGAGCGGTTGTGACGGCGACCTGCGCCACCGGGCAGCACGACAAGCACGACGTGTACGCCGCCCAGTGCCCCTGCCGGGACGTGCTGGACCTGCTGGCCAACAAGTGGGCGGCGCTGGCCATCGGCGCGCTGGAGGACGGGCCGCGGCGCTTCGGCGCGGTGCAGCGGCAGTTGGAGGGCGTGAGCCCCAAGGTGCTGACGAACACGCTGCGCAGGCTGGAGGAGGGCGGGTTCGTCGACCGCACGGTCTACCCGGCCGTGCCCCTGCACGTCGAGTACGCGCTGACCCCGCTGGGCCGCGGCGTCGCCCGGCCGCTGGGCGCGCTGCGCGACTGGGTCGAGGAGCACCTGCACGAGATCGGCCCCGCCTGAGGCCGGCCGGGTCCGACCGACTCGGGCTGGGCAGGGCAGGCCGGGTCGGGTCGGGCAGGTCGGGTCGGGTCGGGTCGGGCAGGCCGGGTCGGGCAGGCCGGGCGATCGTCCGCGGGCGACACCCGCTCCGGGGCCCTTCCGCAGGTGGGAGCCCCGGCGCCGGGCGGGGAGGCTACCCTGGGCGCATGCGGAGATCCGGGCTGGTGACGCGCACGCGTGGGCTGGGTGCCCACGACCACGTGTGCTGGCGCTACGACGACCCGCGCGACTTCCACGGGCACGTCCGCGAGTTCCTCGCCGAGGGCATGGCCGAGGGGCAGCGGGTCTGCTACGTCGGCACCGGCGACGTCGCCGACCTCGTCGGGCACCTGCGCGGCGTCGAGGGGGTCGACGAGGCCCTGCGCTCCGGCGCGGCCGCGGTCGCCTCGTTGGACGCCACCTACCCCGTGGACGCGGTGATCGAGCCCTCCGCGCAGGTCAGGACCTACGCCGAGGCCACCCGGGCCGCCCTGGCCGCGGGGTTCACCGGCCTGCGCGTCGCCGCCGACTGCACCTCCCTGGTGCGCACCCCCGAGCAGCTGGCGG
The DNA here is from genome assembly GCF_052936295.1 of Saccharothrix sp. DSM 118769. Lineage (NCBI taxonomy): Bacteria > Bacillati > Actinomycetota > Actinomycetes > Pseudonocardiales > Pseudonocardiaceae > Saccharothrix > Saccharothrix sp. DSM 118769. The sequence continues at coordinate 6,871,692 of NZ_CP193627.1, forward strand.
CCTTCGCCCGCTACGAGCACCTGATCGACCGGTACATGACCGGGCACCCGTTCTCGGCGATGTGCGCCTACTCCGGCGCGGAGCTGGAGGACCGGGCGATCGCGGAACTGGCCTGCATGCACCCGAACACCAACAGCTCCTCCGCCGGTTTCCGGCTGCACGCCGCCGAGGGCGGGGTGGTCGTCCTGGGCGGCGAGGTGGACCTGTCCAACGGCGACCTGTTCACCCTCGCCCTGACGCGGGCCGCGCTGCGCCCCGACGGGGGGCGGCTCGTGGTCGACGCGAGCGAGCTGGCGTTCCTGGACCACCGCGCCCTGCTGCACCTGGCGGACCACGTCGCCGACCTGGGCGCGACCGCCGTGCTGCGCGCGCCGTGGCCCGGGATCGACACGCTCGTGGACCTGCTCGACATCACCGGCGTCCGGGTGGAGCGCGCCGCATGACGGTCACCGAGCTGCCGCCGGCGGGCGACTTCGTGCACCCTGCCCTGTTCTACGGGTCCGACGAGGAGTACCTGCGGGTGCTCGTGCCCTTCGTCACCGACGGCCTGGCGCTGGGCCACCCGGTCGCCGCGGCGGTCCCCGGCGAGCGGGTGGCGCTGCTGCGCGAGGCCCTGGCCGACGCCGCCGACGACGTGCTGCTGCTCGACATGGAGGTCGAGGGCCGCAACCCCGGCCGGATCATCCCGGGCGTGCTGCGCCGGTTCGCCGACGGCCACCCCGACGCGCACGTGCGGATCATCGGCGAGCCGATCTGGGCGGGGCGCTCCGCCGACGAGTACCCCGCCTGCGCCCAGCACGAGGCCCTCATCAACCTCGCGTTCGCCGGGCGCGACGTCAGCATCGTGTGCCCCTACGACACCACCGCGCTCGACGAGCGCGTGCTGACCGACGCGCTGGCCACCCACCCCGAGGTGTGGGAGGCGACCCGGCGGTACGGCAGCGGCCACTACGCCCCCGACGCCGTCGTCGGCCGCTACAACGAGCCCCTCGACACCCCCGCGGACGCCGCGGCGCTCGACGCGGCCACGACCGCCGACATCCGCGGCGCGCGGCGGTTCGCCACGGCGGAGGCGCAGCGCCTCGGCCTGACCGCCGAACGGGTCGCCCAGGTCGCGCTGATCGTCACCGAGCTGGTGACCAACAGCCTCCGGCACACCGGCGGCGGCTGCCGGCTGACCGTCTGGCGCGACCCCGGGCACGTCGTCTGCGCGGTTCGCGACGGCGGTCACCTCACCGACCCACTGGCGGGCCGCCGACCGGCCGGCGCCGACCGGTCCGGCGGGCGCGGCCTGCTGGTCGTCAACCACCTGGCGGACCTGGTTCGCACGTACACCACCCCGCACGGCACGACCGTGCGCGCCTACCTGCGCACGACCCCCTGACGGGACGCGACCGCCGGGTCAGGCCGGCCGGACGCGGCGCAGGGCGTCGAGGTACTCGGTGATCGCGTCGCGGTTGCGCACGAGGCTGCGGATGCGCCGGTCCATCTGGTCGCGCTCGTGCTCCAGCTGGGCGATCATCTCCGGCGTGGTCTCGGGGTCCGCGAACGAGTGGATGTCCCGGGGCGTGGTCAGGCACGGCAGGATCTGCTTGATGATGCGGGTCGGCAGGCCGGCGGCGAGCAGCTCGCGGATCTGGAGGACGCGGTCGACGTCGCCCTCGGCGTAGTCGCGGTACCCGTTGGGGTTGCGCGCGGCCTTGATGAGGCCCTGCTCCTCGTAGTAGCGCAGCAGCCGGCGGGACGTGCCCGTGCGCTCCGACAGGCACCCGATGCGCATGTGACCCACCCCATGTCGTGCCGGCTTGACCCTCACACCGGTGTGAGGGTTCGAGCATACGATCATGGCGAACCCCCGCACCGCACCACCGGGCCGCACCACCGCGGCACGGGGTGGCGAACTGCCCCTGTCGGCCCTGACCGCCCTGTCCACGGCGGCCTTCCTGGCGATCCTGACCGAGGCCCTGCCCGCCGGCGTGCTGCCGGCGCTGAGCCGCGACCTGTCCGTCGGCGAGCCGGCCGCGGGGCAGGCGCTGACGGTCTACGCGGTCGCGACCGCCCTGTCCGCGATCCCCCTGTCCGCGCTCACCGCGACGTGGCGGCGCAAGCCGCTGGTGCTGGGCGCCGTGGCCGGGTTCGCGGTCGCCAACACGGTCACCGCCCTGTCCTCCGACTACGCCCTCACCCTGGTGTTCCGCTTCGCCGCCGGGGTGGCCGCCGGGCTGGTCTGGGCGCTGCTCGTCGAGTACGCCCGCGGCATGGCACCACCGCACCTGCAGGGCCGCGCCATCGCGGTGACCATGGCGGGCGTGCCGCTCGCGCTGTCGCTGGGCATCCCCCTGGGCACGTTCCTCGGCGAGGTGTTCGGCTGGCGGCTCGCGTTCCACCTGGTGACCGCGACCGCGGTCCTGCTGCTCGGGTGGATCGCGCTCGTCGTGCCCGACCTGCCGGGGCGCGGGCGCGGGACGCGGGCGCCGTTCCGGCAGGTCCTCGCGCGCCCCGGCGTGGCGGCGGTGCTCTTCGTGGTGGCCGCGTGGGTGTTGGCGCACAACGTGCTCTACACCTACGTCGCCACGTTCCTCGCCGACCGGGGCATGGGCGACGCGGTCGACGTCGTGCTGCTGGTCTTCGGCGTCGCCTCCCTGGTCTCCATCTGGGTCACCGGCGCGGGGGTGGACCGCCGGCTGCGGCACCTGACGATCGCGAGCGCCTGCCTGGTCGCGGCGGCGGCCTCGCTCCTGGCGGTCCTCGCGGACGTGCCCGCCCTCGTGCACGTCGCGGCGGCGCTGTGGGGCCTGGGCTGGGGCGGCGTCACGACCCTGCTCCAGACCGCGGTGACCGACGCGGGCGGTGACGAGGCGCAGGCCCTGCTGGTCACGACGTGGAACGCCGCCATGGCCGCGGGCGGCGCGGTCGGCGGCGTCCTGCTCGACGCGCTCGGCCCGCGCTCGTTCCCGTGGAGCGTGCTCGCGCTGGTGCTGCCGGTGCTGCTGGTCGTCGTGCTGGGACGCGCGCACGCCTTCCCGCCGCACCGGCCGGGGACCGCCGCCGGGCCGGTCAGCGCACGCTGACCGAGCCGTCGCCGGAGCGGGCGCACGCCACCGAGCGGGTGGTCGCGGTGGCCGCCCCGGCGAGGCACCGGCCGAGCACCTCGTGACCGGACGCGTTGGGGTGCCAGGACTCCTGGCAGGTCTGGAAGTGCTGCACGCAGGTCTGGGCGATCCGCTGGACGGCGATCTTGTCGCGGCCGGCGAGGCTGGTGACGAACACCCCGCTCGGGCCGTCCTGCAACCGGATGGGCGTGGCCAGGGCGTTCGCCGGGCTGCCGGGCTGCTCGCACAGCCGCGCGCCGTCGAAGGCCCGCTGCACGTCGAGGTGCACCAGGTCGGCGCCGGGGAACTCGGCGGACAGCGCGGTGTGCGCGGACCGGACCACGGTGCCCAGCCCGGCGGAGAACACGTGCCCCGGCGCGAGGCTCGCGCGGTGCACGGGGCAGCCCGCCGCGTACCGCTCGGCGCCGAGGTCGCGGAACTTGTCCCGGGTGTCGCTGCGCCCGTCCTCCTCGTGGTACTGGGCGGCGATGTCGAGCGGGAGCGGGTTGGTGTAGTCCTGGAGGACGACCCGGTGCCGCCCGTCGGCGTCGACCTGCGCCAGGGTGGTCAGCAGCAGGCGCAGCGCCGCGGTGGTCTCGGCCGTCGCCGCCGCGATCTCGGCGTCGGTGGCCAGGTCGGACACCGCGCACGGCTCCTGCGGCACGTCGCCCGCCCAGAACTCCCACCAGCCGGTCCAGGCGTCGGCGATGAAGCGGTTGGCGCACAGCGAGGCGACGTCGCCGAAGGTGAACGCGCTGTTGTTCGAGCCGAGCCCGACCAGGACCAGGTCCACGTCGTGCGTGCTCGCGACGGCGCGGAGCTGGTCGAGCTGGGAGGCGACGGACCGGCCCTTGGCCCGGTTCGCGGAGGGGTTGGCGATGTCGTGCGGCTGCCCGCCGGAGCACGCCAGGTTGACCCTGGCCTGGATGCCGGGCAGGTCGGCGCGGTGCAGGGAGGCGTTGGCCGAGCGGTGGCAGAAGAACGCGTTGGCGTTGGGCGCGGACCAGCCGGGGAAGCCCTGCGGCACGCCGTCGACGTCGGTCACCGGCAGGTAGTCGCCCGCGCCCTCGCCGCTGACGAAGCTGTCGCCCAGCGCGACGGCCGCGGTCGGCAGGGCGGCGGCCCCGACGTCCGGGGTGGCGGGGGCGGCGGTGGCGCCCTGGGCGCCGGACCAGGCGAGCGCGACGGCCAGGACCGCCGCGGTCGCGGAGCAGCGGAGCAGGGACACCACGGCCTCCTCGATGACACCGCGCTGACGTGAAAAGATTTCGAGTCGCATGGCAGCACAGGGCGGTGCGACCGTCAAGGCGGCGCGGGGCCGTCGCCGGCCGTTCCCGCCGGGTGGACGCGCAGACCTTCGGCAACCCGTCCGGCGGCGCGGGCGAACGCGGCGGTGGCGCGGCTGCGGGACCCCTCCGGCCAGGCCACCGCGATCGTCGTGAGCGGACCGTCCGGCACCGGGACGGCGACCACGCCCTCGACCAGGTGCCGCCGCGCCGACGCGGGCAGCACGGCCGCGGTCCGGCCCAGCGCGATCAGCTGCATGAGCTGCCCGGCGTCGCGCACCACCGGCCCGCTCCCCCGCGCACCGGGGTGCCCCCCGCCGGCGGCCCCCTCCGCCCCCGCCCAGCGGGGCAGGCGCTCCCCCGCCAGGTCGGCCGGCGTGACCGCGGACCGACCGGCCAGCGGGTGGGTCGCGGGCAGCACCGCGACCGCGGGCTCCACGAGCAGCGGTTCGGTGTCGAACCCGGTGACGTCCTCGTGCGGCAGGTGCAGGATGCCGACGTCGGCCCGCCCGTCGCGCAGGATGCCCGCCGCCTCGCCGATGCCGCACACCAGCACGTCGACCGGGAGGGCGTCCGGCTCGGTCGCGTAGGCGTCCAGCAGCGGGCCGAGCAGACCTCCGTCGCCGCCCGGTTTCGTCACCAGCACCAGCTCGGGTCGCGGCTGCCCGGCCCGGGTGGCCCGCCTGCCCGCCGCCGCCACCGCGTCCAGCGCCCGGCGCGCGCCGTCCAGCAGCACCTCGCCCGCGGCGGTCAGCTCCACCCTCCGGCTGGTCCGCTCGAACAGCGCCACGCCCAGCCGGTGCTCCAGCCGCCGGATCGCGCGGGACAGCGGCGGCTGCGCGAGCCCGAGGCGGCCGGCGGCGCGGCCGAAGTGCAGTTCCTCGGCCACCGCGACGAAGTAGGCCAGCTCCCGGGTCTCCAGGTCCACACCCCCAGGGTATTGATCGAGACCGGAGTCGTCATCGCCCCGACCGGGCCGCCCGTGGTGGGGTCGGTGGCATGACCGACAACAGGATCGCGCTCGTCACCGGCGCCAACAAGGGCATCGGCTACCGGATCGCCGAGCAGCTCGCCGGGCTCGGCCTGACCGTGCTGCTCGCCGCCAGGGACCGGCGGCGGGGCGAGGAGGCCGCCGCCGCGCTCGGCGTCCACCCGATCGTCCTCGACGTGACCGTCCCCGCCACCGCCACCGCCGCGGCGGCCGAGGTGGAGCGGCGGTTCGGCCGGTTGGACGTCCTGGTCAACAACGCCGGGATCACCGGCCCGCACGGGCAGGCGCCGGGCGCGGTCGGCCTCGACGTGGTGCGGGAGGTGTTCGAGACGAACGTCTTCGGCGTCATCGCGGTCACCGACGCGATGCTGCCGCTGCTGCTGCGCTCACCGGCCGCGCGCGTCGTGAACGTCTCCAGCGGGGTGGGGTCGCTGACCGCCCTGGGCGATCCCGGGCACCCGCTGGCCGCCCTGCCGGCGGGCCTCGCCTACCCGCCGTCGAAGACCGCGCTCAACGCCGTCACCGTGCAGTACGCCAAGGCACTCGCCGACCGGGGTGTCCTGGTCAACGCCGTGGACCCCGGCTACTGCGCCACGGACCTCAACGGCCACCGCGGCTCCCGCCCGGCGTCTTTGGGCGCGGCGGTCGCCGTGCGCCTGGCGACCCTGGGCCCGGACGGCCCCACCGGCGGTTTCCACGACGAGGACGGACCGGTCGCCTGGTGAGGTGACGCCGAGCGGGTCGGCGTCACCTCGGCGGGGTCGCGTCGGCGGGGTCGCGTCGGCGGGGTCGCGTCGGCAGGGGCGCGTCAGCAGGGGCGCGTCAGCAGAGGCGCGTCAGCAGGGTCGCGTCGGTGGGGTCGCGTCGGTGGGGTCGCGTCGGTGGGGTCGCGTCGGTGGGGTCGCGTCGGTGGGGTCGCGTCGGTGGGGTCGCGTCGGTGGGGTCGCGTCGGTGGGGTCGCGTCGGTGGGGTCGCGTCGGTGGGGTCGCGTCGGTGGGGTCGCGTCGGTGGGGTCGGGTCGGTGGGGTCGCGGCCCGCGCGCCGGCCTGGGTCCCGCGCCGGTCACACCCCGACCGGGTCGAGGTAGCCCACGAGCCGCTCGGCCAGTTCGACCGGGTGGCTGGTGGCGACGCAGTGCGCGCCGTCGATCTCGTCCGGCTCCAGCCCGAGCCGCTCGCGCGCCACGCGGCGCTGGAAGTCCGGCGTGAAGAACCGGTCGTCCCGGCACAGCAGCACGCGCGTCGGCACGTCGGGCAGCGCGTCCAGCGGCCACGGCTCGCCGTACTCGGCGCTGACCTGCGGGCGGCCGTGGGCGAGTGCCCGTGCCGCCACGTCGGCCGGGACGCCGGTGAAGAACGTCTCGGCGTCGCTGAGCCCCTCCGGTCCGGCGAAGCCGGTGTTCGCCCACCAGTCGCCCGGCGCCTCCCCCGGCGACGGGATCATCCCGGCGAGGAACACCAGCAGCCGCGCGGGCAGCTCCGCGCACACCAGCGGCGCGGTGAAGCCGCCGTAGGAGTGGCCGACGACGACCAGGTCCCGGCGGTCGCCGATCGCGTCGACCGCGGTCCGGGTGAACTCCGCGAACCCGGCCGCCGGGTCCTCGATCGGCAGGTCGGGCGCGACCACGTCGTGCCCGCGGCGGCGCAGCTCCGGTTCGAGGAGCTCGAAGTCGTGACGGCTGCCGCCCCCACCGTGGACCAACACGAAGGTGCTCATGGGGCACAGCGTGCCAAAGGGGTCCGACAGCGGACCGGAAACGGCGGGAACGCTCGGCCCGGCCGCCGCTGGGCGGCAGCCGGACCGGGCCTCGCAGGCCCCCTCGCGGGAGGCGGGCTACAGGGGCGCGGGACCGCGCACCGGCCGGGAAAGCGGGAGCCGCCCGGATCGGTTCCCCGATGGGCGGCTCCCGTCGACACGACCTGGTGCGGGTCAGGGCGGGGAGACCGCGCAGGTTCGCGGGCACCGGCGCACGACGACCGGGTGGCAGCGCCGCGCGCCCCGCTCCCGCGTTCCCGTCATGACCGGCTCCTCGTCCCCGTTCCTTCGCACGGCGAAGTATGCGCGACGCCGGAACGGCCTCGCAATCGCATTTCCGTCCCGGGTGGACCGGTGGACGGGGCAGGTGGGGTGAGCGGGGTGGACGGGTGGTCCGGTGACGCCGTCGCGATGACCGCGCACTCCCGACGCCCTCGCTGCGCCGGGACGCACCGCGCCGCCCGTGCCGCTCCGGCACGGGCACCGCCGGTCACGCCGCCGACCGGGCGACACCGGACCACCCTCTCCCACTCCCCGCCCGCTCCCGGCCAGTCGGGAGCGGACACCCGCACGGCACGTGACCGGCCCGGCGCACCACAGGTACCGCGGGAAGATCAGTTCTAAGCGCACCGCCCACCGCGACCACCCGATCGTGTCCACCTCGCCGGCGGTGACGCGGAGCGCCCCCTGCCCCTACGCTCGCCCCCACGACCGACCGCCCGGCCACCCCACCAGGAGGGGACGGGCCCGGAAGGAGGCGGGCACCACGTCCACCCCACCCGGCGCACCGCGCGACGACCCCGACCTCACCGTGCCCTCGGCCGCCCGCGCCTACGACTACTTCCTCGGCGGCGCGCACAACTTCGCCGTCGACCGCGCGTTCGCCGAGGGGGTGCTCCGGATCGCGCCCTCGGTGCCCGCCGTCACCCGGCTCAACCGCTCCTTCCTGCGCCGCGCGGTCACGTTCTGCCTGGACCAGGGCATCCGCCAGTTCCTCGACCTCGGCTCGGGCATCCCGACCGTCGGCAACGTGCACGAGATCGCCCGGCAGGTGGACCGGCTGTCCCGCGTCGTCTACGTCGACCACGAGCCGGTGGCCTGCGTCCACGCCCGGCGGCTGCTGGCCGGCGACCCGCTCGCCACGATCGTCAAGGCCGACATCCGCGACCCCGCCGCCGTGCTCGACCACCCGGACACCCGACGGCTCCTCGACTTCACCGAGCCGATGGCGCTGCTGATGGTCGGCGTGCTGCTGTTCGTCGCCGACGAGGACCGCCCCGGCGACCTGGTCGCCACCTACCGGGAGCGGTTGGCGCCCGGCAGCCTCCTGGCCATCTCGCACATCGCCGACGAGCACGCCGCGCCGGAGCTGCGGGCCGAGGTGGCGCGCCTGGTCGACGCCTACGCGGCGGCCGACGAGTACGTCCACGTCCGCACCCGCGCGGAGGTCCTGGCGTGGTTCGGCGGCGCGGACCTGGTCGAGCCCGGCCTGGTGTTCCTGCCGGACTGGCGGCCCGACACCCCGTCGGAGCTGGACAGCCCCGCCAGGGCGCTCGGGTACGGCGGCGTGGCCCGGATCGGTCACCCGGCCGGTCGGGAGCGCCGGTAACCGGGGCGGACTCAGCGAGCGCGGCGGACGCGGCGAGCGCGGCGGACGGCTCAACGTTGAAACGTACCAGCGCGGAACCGCACCGCGGGAACACCTCCCACTACGGTGCCGCAACGATGAACTCCGCATCTCGGGGAAGTTGCCGGAGGACCGTTGACGCTCACGCGAACTGCACCTAACCTCGCGCTTCATCACCTCTTTGAAACATTTCAGCGCGGGAGGTCGCGGATGGGCCCGGAGCGGGCGGCTCCACTGCTGGAGGTGCGCGACGTCGCCAAGTCGTTCGGTGCGGTCGCGGCGGTCCGCGGCGTGTCGTTCCCGCTGTTCGGCGGTGAGGCGCACGCGCTCGTCGGGGAGAACGGGGCGGGCAAGTCGACCGTCGTGAAGGTGCTGGCCGGCGTGCACGAGCCCGACTCGGGCGCGGTCGTGCTCGACGGCGAGGAACTGCGGCTGACCGGACCCGCGTCCGCGCGGGAGGCGGGCATCGCGGTGATCTACCAGGAGCCGACGCTGTTCCCGGACCTGTCGGTGGCCGAGAACATCTTCATGGGCCGCCAGCCGCTGGGCGGGTTCGGCCGGATCGACCGGGCGGCGGTCAGGGCGGGGGCGGTGCGGCTGTTCGAGCGGCTCGGCGTGCGCCTCGACCCGGACCGCCCCGCGCGCGGCCTGTCCATCGCCGACCAGCAGCTGGTGGAGATCGCCAAGGCGCTGTCGCTGGACGCCCGGGTGCTGGTGATGGACGAGCCGACCGCCGCGCTGTCCGGGGTCGAGGCGGAGCGGCTGTTCGCCGTCGTCCGGGCGCTGTGCGCGCAGGGCGCGGCGGTGCTGTTCATCTCCCACCGGTTCGACGAGGTGTTCGCGCTGTGCGAGCGGATCACCGTGGTGCGGGACGGCGCGTGGGTGTCGACCGACCGGGTCGCCGACGTGACCGTGGACCAGGTGGTGCGGCGCATGGTCGGCCGCGACGTCTCCGCGCTGTTCCCCAAGGAGGACGTCGAGCCCGGTGACGTCGTGCTGGAGGTCGACGGGCTGACCCGGCACGGCGTGTTCGCCGACGTCTCCTTCTCCGTGCGGGCGGGCGAGATCGTCGCGCTGGCGGGCCTGGTGGGCGCCGGGCGCAGCGAGATCGTGCGCGCGGTGTTCGGGGTCGACCGCTACGACGCGGGCGAGGCGCGGGTGGACGGGAAGAAGCTGCCGGTCGGCTCCCCCGCCGCCGTGGTCGCCGCCGGTGTCGCGCTGGTCCCGGAGGACCGCCGCCAGCAGGGCCTGGTGGTGGAGATGTCGATCGAGCGCAACGCGACGCTCACCCGGCTCGGGCCGCTGGCGCGGCTGGGCCTGCTGGGCGGGCGCGCCGAACGCCGTGCCGCGCGCGAGTGGACCGAGCGGCTGCGGGTGAAGTACGGGCGGCTGTCGGACGCCGTCGGCACCCTGTCGGGCGGCAACCAGCAGAAGGTGGTGCTGGCCAAGTGGCTGGCGACCGGCCCTCGGGTGCTGATCGTCGACGAGCCGACCCGCGGCATCGACGTGGGCACGAAGGCCGAGGTGCACCGGCTGCTGTCGCGCCTGGCCGCCGACGGCGTCGCCGTCCTCATGGTGTCCTCGGAACTGCCCGAGGTGCTCGGCATGGCCGACCGGGTGCTGGTCGTGCACGAGGGGCGGATCACCGCCGAGCTGTCCCGCGCGGAGGCGACCGAGGAGTCCGTCATGTTCGCGGCGACCGGGCAGGTGGCCGCGTGAGCACCGCGCGGGGCGGGGACGTGCCGCGCGACGGGGCCGCGCGGTTCGCGCGCCGGCTGTGGGCCGTGCGCGAGGTCGGCATCGTGGTGGCCCTCGGGCTGCTGGTGCTGGTCACCACCCTGGACAACCCGGGTTTCCTGTCGCCGCAGAGCCTGCGGGACCTGCTGCTGGGCGCGGCGGTCCTGGTGGTGCTCGCGGTCGGGCAGACCGCGGTGGTCGTGTCCCGCAACATCGACCTGTCGGTGGGCGCGGTGCTGGGGCTGTCCGCGTTCGCCACCGGCACGCTGCTCAGCTCCGCGCCCGGCACGCCGATCGTGCTCGTCGTGCTGGTGGGGCTCGGGCTCGGCGCGCTGTGCGGCGTGGTCAACGGCGTGCTGGTGGCCGCCGCGCGGGTGCCCGCGCTGGTGATCACGCTGGGCACCCTCTACGTCTTCCGCGGCGTGGCCCACTCGTGGGCCGGGGGCCGGCAGGTCAACGCCTCCGACATGCCCCGCGACTTCCTGCGCCTGGGCACGTCGACCGTGCTCGGCGTGCCGGTGCTGGCGCTCGTCGCGCTGGTCGTGGTGGTCGTCGTCGGGTACTACCTGCGCTCCTACCGCGGCGGGCGGGAGCTGTACGCGATCGGCTCCGAACCGGCCGCCGCCCGGCTGTCCGGCATCCCGGTGGGCCGGCGGGTGTTCGGCGCGTTCGTCGCCTGCGGCGCGCTGGCCGGGCTCGCCGGGGTGCTGTACGCGGCGCGCTTCGGCACCCTCGACGCCACCGTGGGCACCGGCATCGAGCTCCAGGTCGTCGCCGCGGCCGTGGTCGGCGGGGTGGCGATCTTCGGCGGCAGCGGGAGCGTCTACGGGGCGGCGCTCGGCGCGCTGCTGCTCACCACCATCGGCAGCTCGCTCGCGGTGCTGCGGATCAACCCGTTCTGGCAGCAGGCGGTGGTCGGCGCGCTGATCCTGGCCGCCATCGGCATCGACCGGTTGCTCGCGCTGCGCGCGGCGAACCGCCTGCGGGGGAGGTCTTCCCATGGCGCCTGACACCGGGCGGCGGGACGTGCTGCGCTCCGCCCTGGCCCGCTGGGACGTGCTGCTGCTCGTGGTGCTGGCCCTCGTCGCGGTGGTGGCCGGGCTGCTGGTGGACGGCTTCGCCAGTGGCCGGAACCTCCAGTTCCTGCTGCTCGACGTGGTCGCCGTCGCGCTGATCGCCCTGCCGCTGACGCTCATCGTCGTCACCGGCGAGATCGACCTGTCGGTGGCCAGCACGCTCGGCCTGTGCAGCGCCGTGATGGGGCGGCTGTGGGTGGCGGGCCTGTCGCTGGAGGTCGTCGTCGTGCTCACCGTGCTGCTGGGCGCGGTGCTCGGCGCGGTGAACGCCGTGTTCGTCACCCGGTTCGCGCTGCCCTCGCTCGCGGTCACGATCGGCACGCTCGCCGCCTACCGCGGCCTGGCGTTCGTCGTGCTGGGCGACCAGGCGGTGGCGGACTTCCCGTTCAGCTGGACCGGCGCGGCGAGCAGCACGGTCGGCGGCGGCGCCGTGCCGTGGGCGGTGGTGGTGGCGCTGGTGCTCGCGGTCGTGTTCGGCGTCGTGCTGCACGCGACCCCGTTCGGCCGGTCGCTGTACGCGATGGGCAACAACGCCGAGGCGGCCTCGTTCGCGGGCATCCGGGTGGCCAGGGCGAAGTTCCTGCTGTTCGTCGTGTCCGGCGCGGTGTCCGGCCTCGCGGGTGTCTACTGGACGCTGCGGTTCGCCAGCGCGCGGGCGGACAACGCCGCCGGCCTGGAGCTGGCGGTGGTGGCCGCCGTGCTGCTCGGCGGCGTCTCGATCTTCGGCGGGCGCGGCACCCTGCTCGGGGTGCTGGCCGGGGTGCTGCTGCTCGGCGCCGTCCGCAACGCCCTCCAGCTCGCCGACGTCGCCGCCGACACGCTCAACGTGGTCACCGGCGGCCTGCTGATCGCCTCGGTCGTGGTGCCCAACGCGGTCGGCCTCGGCCGCGCCCGGTGGCGGCGACGACGGCGCACGGCCTGACCCGGCCCTGCCCTGCACCACCTCCGCCCTGCACCACCTCTGCTCAGCGCCACCTCTGCTCAGCACCACCTCTCTCCGCACCACCTCTCTCTCCGCACCGACGACGAAGTCACCTGCCGAGAAAGGACAGCCGATGTCACAGCCCAAGCGCACCCCGCGCCTCGGCATGATCGCGACCGCGCTGGCGGTCGTGCTGGTCACCGCCGCGTGCGGCGGCACGACCCGGGGCTCCGAGGAGGACGCCCCCGCGGGCAACCGGGCCACCGGGCAGGCCGACCCGGACGCGCCGCTGACCGAGGGCCTGGACGTGGCGTTCCTGCCCAAGCAGGTGAACAACCCGTACTTCACCGTCTCCGACGGGGGCGGCAAGTCGGCCGTCGAGGAGTTCAAGGGCTCCTACAAGGAGGTCGGCCCCTCCGAGGCGAGCGCCTCGTCCCAGGTCAGCTACATCAACACGCTGACGCAGCAGGGCACGGACGTCATCGTGACCTCCGCGAACGACCCGAACGCGATCTGCGGCGCGCTCAACGGCGCGCGCCAGGCGGGGGCCAAGGTCGTCACGTTCGACTCCGACACCAAGCCCGAGTGCCGCGACGTGTTCGTCAACCAGGTGACCGGCGAGGGCATCGCCAAGACCCAGGTCGAGCTGATCTCGGAGCAGATCGGCGGCGAGGGCAAGATCGCGATCCTGTCGGCCACGCCGAACGCGACCAACCAGAACGCCTGGATCGAGCTGATGCGCGCGGAGCTGGGCAAGCCCGAGCACAGCGGGATCGAGCTGGTCACCGTCGCCTACGGCAACGACGAGGACCAGAAGTCGTTCCAGGAGACGCAGGGCCTGCTGCGGTCCTACCCGGACCTGAAGGGCATCGTCTCCCCCACCACGGTCGGCGTCGCCGCGGCGGCCCGCTACCTGTCCGGCTCGGAGTACCGGGGCAAGGTCGCGCTGACCGGGCTCGGCACGCCGAACCAGATGCGCGAGTTCGTCAAGGACGGCACGGTGCGGTCCTTCGCGCTGTGGAAGCCCGCCGACCTGGGCTACCTGGCCGCCTACGCGGGCGCGGCGCTCGCGTCCGGGCAGATCACCGGCAAGGAGGGCGAGAAGTTCAAGGCGGGCAGGCTCGGCGAGTACACCGTGGGGGCGGACGGCGTGGTCGTGCTCGGCCCGCCGACCGTGTTCGACGCGGCCAACATCGACGAGTTCCGGTTCTGAGCGGGCGGGGGACGTCGGTGCACCGCGTGTGCTTCACGCTCCGGGTGGACCCGGAGCGGCTGGACGAGTACCGGGCCCGGCACGCCGAGGTGTGGCCGGAGATGCTGGCCGCGCTGCGGGACGCCGGGTGGCGCTCCTACACGCTGCACCTGGCCGACGACGGCCTGCTGGTGGGCGTGCTGGAGACCGACGACTTCGCGGCGGCGCGGGCTGCGATGGAGGCCACCGACGTGAACCGGCGGTGGCAGGCGGAGATGGCGGGGTTCTTCCCGGACCTCGCGGACGGCCGCGCGGACCGCGGGGTGCGGGTGCTGGACGAGGTGTTCGACCTGGACGCGCAGCTCGCCCGGCACGGCGGGGCGACGACGTCGTGACGACGCGGCCGGTCGGCGTGCCGAGGTGCGCCGACCGGCCGCGGTCGACCGGCCGCGGGCCGGGCGATGGCGAGCCGGGTGGTCGCGGATCGACCGGGAGAGGACCGATCGCCGGCGGGTCAGCCGATGGCGCTCGCCGGGCGGGTGCGGGTGGACTCGCGCATGACCAGCTCCGGTTCGAACACCCGCCGCTGGTGGACGTGCCCGCCCGGGTTGCGCGCCTCGTCCAGCAGCAGTTCGGCCGCCGTGCGCCCGAGGAGCTGCCGGGGCTGGGCCACCGAGGTCAGCGGCACCGCCGCCGCGGCGGCGAACTCGATGTCGTCGTAGCCCACGATGGCCAGGTCGTCGGGCACCCGCAGGCCGAGCCGCACGGCCTGCTGGAGCAGCCCGAGCGCGAGCATGTCGTTGGCGCAGAAGGCCGCCGTGGGACGCCGCGCGGTGGGCAGCCCGGCCAGGCGCTGACCGGCGCGCCTGCCCTCGGCCACGTCCAGCCGGTCCGTCTCCAGCACGGTGAGCGGTTCCGCGCCCGCGCGGGCGAGGGCCTGCTCGGCGCCCGCCACCCGGTCGGCGACCTGGCCGATGGAGCGCGGGCCGCCGACGAAGGCGATCCGGCGGTGGCCGGTGTCGAGCAGGTGGGAGACGGCGAGGTCGCCGCCGAGCACGTCGTCGACCGACACCGAGCACCGGTCGGGCCCCGCGCCCCGGTCGACGAGCACGACGGGCGTGCCCCGCGCCGCCAGCGCCGCGATGCGCGGGTCGTCCTCCTGGACGGGGGTGATCAGGATGCCCTCCACCCGCTGCTGCTCCAGCAGGTCCAGGTAGTGCACCTGGCGGTCGCGGTCCTCGCCGCCGTCGCACAGGAACAGCGCGAGCCCGGCCTCGTCGGCCACCCGCTGCGCGCCCGCGGCCACGTCGGTGAAGAACGGGTTGCGGGTGTCCAGCACGACGTAGGCGAGGGTGCGGCTGGTGCCGCCGCGCAGCTGCCGGGCGGACTCGTTGCGCACGAACCCCAGTTCGGCGATCGCGTCCAGCACCCGCCTGCGGGTCCGGTCGGACACCATCTCGGGGCGGTTGAGGACGTTCGACACCGTGCCCAGCGCGACCCCGGCGCGCGCGGCGACGTCCTTCATGCTCGGTGCCGACACCGCGTTCCCTGCCCCTCCGGACGACGTGGGTGCGGGCTGAAACGTCCAGGCACCCGGTGGTCACAGGAGCCTAGCAGGCGAAACGCACCGCGCTCGGCCACACGGGGATCTTCGGGTGACACTGTTGTGAAACGTTCCAAAAACAGCTACCGTCCGGGTGGCCGGAACCCCACCGCGGTCGAGAGGAACGACGTGTGATGTCCCCACAGGAGGTCCCACCGGAGGCCCTGTCCGGCCTCGACGGGTTCACGATCGAGGTGCCCAGCTGGGCGTACGGGAACTCCGGCACCCGCTTCAAGGTGTTCACCACGCCGGGCACGCCGCGCGACCCGTTCGAGAAGATCGCCGACGCCGCGCGGGTGCACGCGCTGACCGGCCTGGCGCCGCGGGTGTCGCTGCACGTCCCGTGGGACCGGGTCGAGGACTTCGACCGGCTGCGCGCGCACGCCGAGGGCCTGGGCGTGCGGATCGGCGGCATCAACTCGAACCTGTTCCAGGACGACGACTACAAGCTCGGCTCGCTGACCCACGTCGACCCCCGCGTGCGGGCCAAGGCGGTCGCGCACCACCTCGACTGCGTCGACGTGATGCGCGCGACCGGCTCGACCGACCTCAAGCTGTGGCTGCCCGACGGCACGAACTACGCGGGCCAGGACTCGTTGCGCGGCAGGCAGGACCGCCTGGCCGAGTCGCTGCGCGAGATCTACGCGGCGCTCGACCCCGAGCACCGGCTGCTGGTGGAGTACAAGTTCTTCGAGCCGTACTTCTACTCGATGGACATCCCCGACTGGGGGACCGCGCTGCTGCACTGCCAGGCGCTGGGCGAACGGGCGCAGGTCGTGCTGGACACCGGGCACCACGCGCCGGGCACCAACATCGAGTTCATCGTGATGCAGCTGCTGCGGGCCGGGCGGCTGGGCGCGTTCGACTTCAACTCCCGCTACTACGCCGACGACGACCTGGTCGTGGGCTCGGCCGACCCGTTCCAGCTGTTCCGGATCATGGTCGAGATCGTCGCGCAGGGCGCGCACCGCCCGGAGTCGGGCGTCAACTTCATGCTCGACCAGTGCCACAACATCGAGGACAAGATCGCGGGCCAGGTCCGGTCCGTCCTCAACGTGGAGCAGGCGCTGGCCAAGGCACTGCTGGTGGACGCGGAGGCGCTGGCCGCGGCGCAGGGGGCGGGCGACGTGATCGGCGCGCACGACGTGCTGATGGACGCCTTCGACACCGACGTGCGCGGCGCGCTCGCCGACCGCCGCGAGGCCAGGGGCCTCCCCCGCGACCCGATGGCCGCCTACCGCGCCTCCGGCTACGCCGCGGAGATCGCCGCCGAACGCGTCGGCGGCACCCAGGCCGGCTGGTCCTGACCACCTCCCCCTCCCCGAGGAGCTCCACCGCATGACCGACAACACGACCGCGCCCGACGACACCGCGGCGCGGCTGGTCGAGCGCTCGAACCGGCTGGGCGCCGACCCGCGCACCACCAACTACGCCGGGGGCAACACCTCCGCCAAGGGCACGGGGACCGACCCGGTGACCGGCGGGCCGGTCGACCTGCTGTGGGTGAAGGGCTCGGGCGGCGACCTGGGCACGCTCACCACCGACGGGCTGGCCGTGCTGCGCCTGGACCGGCTGCGCGCGCTGGCGGGCGCCTACCCCGGCGTGGACCGCGAGGACGAGATGGTCGCCGCGTTCGACCACTGCCTGCACGGCAGGGGCGGTGCCGCGCCGTCGATCGACACCGCCATGCACGGCCTGGTCGACGCGCCGCACGTCGACCACCTGCACCCGGACTCCGGCATCGCGCTGGCCACCGCCGCCGACGGCGAGGAGCTGACCGGGCGGTGCTTCGGCGGCCGGGTCGTCTGGGTGCCGTGGCGGCGTCCCGGTTTCCAGCTGGGCCTGGACATCGCGGAGGTCGCGCGGGCCAACCCGGACGCGATCGGCTGCGTCCTGGGCGGGCACGGCATCACCGCGTGGGGCGCCACCTCCGAGGAGTGCGAGGCCAACTCGCTGGAGATCATCCGCACGGCGGAGGAGTTCCTGGCCGAGCACGGGAGCCCGGAGCCGTTCGGCGCGGTCGTGCCGGGCAACGAGCCGCTGCCCGAGGCCGAGCGCCGGGCCAGGGCCGCCGCGATCCTGCCGACCGTGCGCGGCCTGGCCTCCACCGACCACCCGCAGGTGGGGCACTACACCGACTCCGACGTGGTGCTGGACTTCCTGTCCCAGGAGAAGCTCGGGGCGCTCGCCGGGCTGGGCACGTCGTGCCCCGACCACTTCCTGCGCACCAAGGTCAAGCCGCTGGTGGTCGACCTGCCCGGCACGGCCACCGTCGAGGAGGTGGTGGCGCGGCTCAAGGAGCTGCACGCCGCCTACCGCGAGGACTACCGCGCCTACTACGAGCGGCACGCCGACGCCGACTCGCCGGCGATGCGCGGCGCGGACCCGGCGATCGTGCTGGTGCCCGGCGTGGGCATGTTCTCCTTCGGCCGCACCAAGCAGACCGCGCGGGTCGCGGGCGAGTTCTACGTCAACGCCGTCAACGTCATGCGCGGCGCGGAGTCGGTGTCGACCTACCGGCCGATCCCGGAGTCGGAGAAGTTCCGCATCGAGTACTGGGAGCTGGAGGAGGCGAAGCTGCGGCGGATGCCGAAGCCGAAGCCGCTGGCCGCGCGGGTCGCGCTGGTGACGGGCGCGGCCTCGGGCATCGGCCGGGCCATCGCCGAGCGGCTGGCCGCCGAGGGCGCGTGCGTGGTCGTGGCCGACCTGGACGCGGCGAGGGCGGCCGAGGTCGCCGCCGCGATCGGGAACGCCGACGTGGCGATCGGCGTGGGCGCGGACGTGTCCGACGAGGACGCGGTCGAGCGGGCGTTCGCCGAGGCCGTGCTCGCCTTCGGCGGCGTGGACCTGGTGGTGAACAACGCCGGGCTGTCGATCTCCAAGCCGCTGCTGGAGACCACCGTGCGCGACTGGGACCTCCAGCACGACGTGATGGCGAAGGGCTCGTTCCTGGTGTCGCGGGCCGCCGCGCGGGTGATGGTCGAGCAGGGCACGGGCGGCGACGTCGTCTACATCTCCAGCAAGAACGGCGTGTTCGCCGGGCCCAACAACGTCGCCTACGGCGCGACCAAGGCCGACCAGGCCCACCAGGTCCGCCTGCTGGCCGCCGAACTGGGCCCGCACGGCATCCGCGTCAACGGCGTCAACCCGGACGGCGTGGTGCGCGGCTCGGGCATCTTCGCCGGCGGTTGGGGCGCGCAGCGGGCGGCCGTCTACGGGGTGAAGGAGGAGGAGCTGGGCGCCTACTACGCCAAGCGCACCCTGCTGGGCCGCGAGGTGCTGCCCGAGCACGTCGCCGCCGCGGTGTTCGCGCTGACCGGCGGCGACCTGTCCCAGACCACCGGGCTGCACGTCCCGGTCGACTCCGGCGTCGCCGCCGCCTTCCTGCGCTGATGGACGGGGGTGCGGTCCGGGTCGCGGCGGTCGACCTCGGCGCGTCCAGCGGGCGCGTCATGGCCTTCGACGTGGCGCCCGACCGGGTCACGTCCACCGAGGTGCACCGGTTCCCCAACGGGCCGGTGCGCCTCGGCGGCACGCTGCACTGGGACGTGCTGGGCCTGTACCGGGGCGTGCTGGACGGGCTGCGGGCGGCCGGCCCGGCGCTGGACGCGGTGGGCGTCGACTCGTGGGCGGTGGACTACGGCCTGCTCGACGCCACCGGGGCGCTGCTGGGCAACCCGGTGCACTACCGGGACGGCCGCACCGACGGGGTGCCCGAGGCCGTGCACGCGCGTGTCCCGGCGGCCGAGCTGTACGGCGTCACCGGCTTGCAGGTGCTGCCGTTCAACACCGTGTACCAGCTCGCCGCGGCCTCGGGGACGCCGCAGCTGGCGGTGGCGCACCAGCTGCTGCTGATCCCCGACCTCCTCGGCCACTGGCTGACCGGGGCGCGGGTCGCGGAGGTCACCAACGCCTCCACCACCGGCCTGCTCGACGCGCGGTCCCGGACGTGGTCGGCGCACCTGATGACGCGGCTGGGCCTCGACGCCGGGCTGTTCCCGCCCCTGGTGGAGCCGGGCGCGGTGGTCGGCGAGCTGCTGCCGCACGTGCTGGCCGGCACCGGCCTGACCGGGCCGGTGCCGGTGGTGGCGGTCGGGTCGCACGACACCGCGTCCGCCGTGGTCGGGGTGCCGGCCGCCGGGCCCGGCTTCGCCTACGTGGCCACCGGGACGTGGTCGCTGGTGGGGGTGGAGCTGGACGCGCCGGTGCTGACCGGGGCGGGCCGCCGGGCCAACTTCTCCAACGAGCTGGGCGTCGACGGCACGGTGCGCTACCTGCGCAACGTGATGGGCCTGTGGCTGCTCCAGGAGTGCCTGCGCGAGTGGGGCGACCCGGAGCTGGGTCCCCTGCTGGCCGCCGCGGCCGGCGAACCCGCCCTGGCCGCCGTGGTCGACGCGGGCGACCCGGCGTTCATCCCGCCCGGGGACATGCCGGCCCGCATCGCCGCGGCGTGCGCCCGGACCGGACAGGAACCGCCGCGCACGCCCGCCGCCGTGGTGCGTTGCGTGCTCGACAGCCTCGCCCTGGCCCACCGCCGCGCCGTGCGGCAGGCCGCCGAGCTGTCCGGCACCCCGGTCGAGGTGGTCCACGTCGTCGGCGGCGGCGCGCGCAACGCACTGCTGTGCCGGCTGACGGCGGACGCCTGCGGCCTGCCCGTCCTGGCCGGCCCGGTCGAGGCGGCGGCGTTCGGCAACGCCCTGGTCCAGGCCCGCGCGCTCGGCGTCGTCACGGGCGGGCTCACCGAGCTGCGCGAGCTGGTGCGCGCCTCCACCGACGTGGTCCGCTACGAGCCGACCGGCTCCCCCGCCGCGTGGGACGAGGCGGAGGGCCGCCTCTGAGGCGGGTCACCGCGCGCGGCCGGCGAGCAGGGCCCGGGTGTTGGCGAACACCACGTACAGCAGCGGGGCGCAGGCCACCAGCAGGCCCGCTACGGGTTGGAGCAGCACGGCGAGCGCGGCCAGGCCCAGCACTGCCGCGTTGACCGCGGCCAGGTACCAGCGGCGGGCCACCAGGACCAGGCACGGCCACAGCAGGTCGCGCAGCCGGGCGGTCCCGGTGGACGCGGCCACGAGCACCGCCACCACCGTGCCCACGACGAGCACGGCCGCGGTGGCGAACAGCGGCACGACCGCCGGCCCCCACGCCGTGCGCGACACGACGACCGCGTCCACCCCGAGCACGACCAGCAGGGCCGCGCCGCCGTACCACGCCGCCAGCGCGCGCCCGGCGGCCCGCCGGTAGGCGGCGGCGAACGGCCGCCACACCGCGCCGTCGTCGAGCGCGGCGAAGCAGCCGAACACCCCGGCCAGCGCCGGGGCGCAGCACCCGGACAGCACGGCGAAGAACGGCCACGACGCCACCGGGTCGCGCACGACCGCCAGCGCCAGCAGCAGCGGCGAGCAGGCGAGCGCGAGCAGGACGTTCGCCACCAGGGCCGCGTGGACGAGCCCGAACACCCTCTCGTAGGTCTGCTGGGAGGCCGGGCGCAGCAGCCGGGCGACCACCGCGCTCACCCCTTCAGCCCGGTCGTGGCGATGCCGCGGATGAAGTACCGCTGGCCCAGCAGGAACACCGCGAGGATCGGCAGCACCGACAGCACCGCGCCGGTCATGATCATGGCGTACTCGGCGTCGTACTGGCCGACGAACGAGCGCAGTCCCAGTTGGACGGTCCACAGGTCGTTGCTCGTCAGGTAGATGAACGGCCCCATGTAGTCGTTCCAGGTGTTGACGAACGTCAGCAGCGCCAGGCTCGCCAGCGCGGGCCTGGACAGCGGCAGCACGATCCGCCGGTAGATGCCGTACTCGCTCAGGCCGTCGATCCGCGCGGCCTCGCACAGCTCGTCGGGGATGGACGCGTAGTACTGGCGCATCAGGAACACGCCGAACGCGCCGAACGCCTGGAGCAGGATGATCGACCAGTAGGTGTTCGTCAGCTCCAGCCGCTGCATCATGATGTACTGCGGCACCATGTACGCCTGCCACGGCACGGCGATCGTGGCGATGTAGGCCAGGAACAGCGCGTCGCGGCCGGGGAACCGCACCTTGGCGAACCCGTAGGCGGCGAAGCTGCCGGTCAGCACCTGGAGCGCGGTGATCGACACCGACAGCAGCAGCGAGTTGCCGAGGTAGGCCGCCAGCGGGACGCGGTCCCAGATCTCGACGAAGTTCGACCAGCGCAGCTCGTCGGGTATCCACTGGACGGGCACGGTGAACACCTCGTTGTCGCGCTTGAGCGAGGCGGACACCATCCAGGCGAACGGCACGAGCACCAGCAGGGCGACGGCGGTCAGCGCGGCGTAGGCCACGACCGGGCGGAGCAGGCCGGGACGGCGCCGGGGCCCCGCCCGCGGCGGGTCGACCGGGTGGGCGGCGGGCGGCGCCGGGTGCAGCGCGGTCATCGGGCGTTCCTCCGCTCGTTGAACCGGAACTGGGCGACGGTGACGGTCAGCACGACGACGAACAGCACCAGCGCGATGGCCGACGAGTAGCCGAAGTGGCCCTGGACGATGCCCTCCCGGTACACGAGCTGGGCGAGCACCAGCGTGCTGCGGCCCGGACCGCCGTCGGTCATCACGACGATCAGGTCGAGCACCTTGAAGCTCTGGATGGTCAGCATCACCAGCACGAAGAACGTCGTCGGCCGCAGGCACGGCAGGGTGATGTGCCGGAACCGGTGCCACGCGTTCGCGCCGTCGACCCGCGCCGCCTCGTAGTACTCCTCCGGGATGGCCTGGAGGCCCGCGAGGTAGAGCACCATGTAGTAGCCCATGTCCCGCCACACGCTGGTCACGATCACCGCGGGCATCGCCCAGTCCGTGCTGGCCACCCAGCCCGGCGGGTCGTCGACGCCGAGCGCGCCGAGGAACTGGTTGACCGGCCCGGACGTGGGGTTGAACAGCATGTTCCACACCACCGCCACGGCCACCAGCGACGTGACGTAGGGGAAGAACGCCGCCGTGCGGAAGAAGCCGACGCCGCGGAGCTTGCCGTTGAGCACGACCGCCAGGCCGAGCGCGGCGACCAGCGTGAGCGGGATGTGCCCGGCCGCGTAGTACAGCGTGTTGCCCAGGGCGACCCGGACGTTCTCGTCCTCCAGCATTTCGGCGAAGTTGTCCAGGCCGACCCACTCGGGTGCCCGGTAGGAGTCCCACTCGGTGAACGCCAGGGCGAACGCCGCGAGCACCGGCACGAGGGTGAACAGGGCGAAGCCGAGGAAGTTCGGCAGGATGAAGCTCCACCCGACGAGGGCGTCGCGCCGCGCGCGCCGCCGCCGGGCCGGGGTGCGGGGCGGCACGACCGGTGCCCGCCGCGTCGCTGCGTCGGCCACGCGCGTCAGTCGACGACGTCGCGGACGCGGTCGCGCATGGACCGGATGCCGTCCTCGACCGACTTGTCACCCACCATGATCAGCTCGTGCTCCTCCTCCAGGATCGCGTCCACGTCGGAGGTGTGCTCGCTGACCGGCATCTCCAGGGCGATCTCGTCGGGCTTCAGTGCCTTGGCGGTCAGCTCGTCGGTGGGCATCCCCTCCAGCGAGGCGTACCGCCGGGTGATCTCGGGGCTCTGGAGGGCGGGCACGACGCCGACCCCGGTGATGGCCTCGGCGCCCTCCGCGCTCGCGGCGAACTCGACGAACCGGCGCGCGGTGGCGCTGTGCCGGGCGTTCCCGTTGACCGCGAACGCGGTCGGCGACCCGAACGTGGTGACGCCGGACGCGCCGGGCCGCTGCGGCAGGGGCGCCAGGCCCCACTCCACCCGGGTGTCGCCCTTGGCCTTCGCGGCGAGGACGCCCGCCACGTACCAGGTGCCCATGGGCATCATCGCGGTCTTGCCGCTCTCGAACGCGGTGCGGTAGCTCGCCTGCTGCGAGGTGGCGGTGCCGAAGTCGAGCGCGGCCCCGGCGCCCTGGACGTCCAGCGCGGTGCGGTACTGGTCGGCGAAGAACCCGAAGTCGCCGTTGACCTGGTCGCCGCCGGTCTGCGCCGCCGCGACGGCCTGCACGACCGAGCGCCACGTGTGGTGGTAGGTGCCGTGGACCTTGTCCGCGCCCTCGCCGCCGGTCAGCTCCTTGGCCAGCTCGGCGTACCGGTCCCAGGTCAGGTTCTCCGGGTGGGGCACGCCGGCCTGGTCGAAGAGGGTCTTGTTGTAGTAGAGCACCCAGAAGTCGTGCCGGTAGGGCAGGGCGAAGAACCTGCCGTCCACGTCGAACGCGTCCAGGCCGGCGAGGGCGGCGGCGTCCTTGCCGCGCGCGGCGTCGGTGAGGTCGGCGAGCTGGCCGCGACCGGCGTAGCGGGCGTAGTCGGTGACGTTCTTCATGGTGATCACGTCGGTCTCGTCGCCGCCGGCGAGCATCGTCGTGACCTTCTCGGGGTAGTCGTCGGCGAGGATGTCGACCGGCTCCACCGTCACGTCGGGGTTGGCCCGCTCGAAGGCGTCGAACAGCGCCTGGAACTCGGGCGTGCCGGCGAGGTTCCACACCGACACGCTCAGCGTGACCGGTCCGCTCTCGTCGACCGCGCCCCCGGAGCCGCAGCCGGTCGCGGCGAGCGACAGCGCCGCGAGGACGGTCAGCACGCCGCGGAACCGGCCGCGCCGGTTCCCGGGTCGGAGTGTTCTCGGAGTCACCGTTGATCCCCTCTCCTGTGCTTGGTCAGTCGTGCGGCAGGTCGACCGCGGTGGGGGTCCCGTCGGGCCAGCGGACCACCACCCGGCCGGCTCGCGGGTCGAGCGCGACGTCCGGGGCGTCGCCGGGGAGCGCGTCGCCGTGCAGCCCGATCGCGGCGACCACCCACCGGCCGGGTGCCACGGGGCCCTCGGCGAACGGCGTGGCGGTGTGCGGTCCGAGCGGGCCGGCGTCGTCCTCGCGGTGCACGCCGACGCGGTAGAGGCCGTGGGCCGCGACGACCACCGAGCGCAGGCCGCCGGCACGCGCTTCGGCGCGGTCGGGTGCGGTGGCCGTGACCGGGCCGGTAGTGGCGGGGTCGGTGGCGGGGTTGGTCGCGGCGGGGCCGGTCGTGGTCGGGGCGGTCGTGGTCGGGGCGGTCGCCAGTGGCCAGCCGCCGAGGCGCAGGGAGGTCGCGTCCAGGGGCACGCCGGGCAGCGGGTCGACGCGCGCGCACCGCACCTCCCACGCGCCGCGCACGGCGGACAGCGTCGTGACCAGGGCGACGTCGCGCGCCGTGCCCCGGCGTCCGGAGCCGTGGTCGCGCTGGCCCGGGTCCGGGTCCAGCCGGTGCGCGCGGGCGACCGAGGCGCCGACCAGGACGTCCCCGGCGTCCCGCACGAACAGCGTGCGCATCCCCGCCCGGTGGGTGGCGGCACCCGCCTCGTCCAGCAGCACCACCGACTGGTCCACCGGCGAGGTCCAGGCCCGCTCCGACAGCAGCGGGGCCGTGGCGGTCGAGTAGCCCAGGCGGGCGTAGAGCGGGGAGTCGCCGGCGGACGAGCCCTCGACCTCGTGGTCGGTGCCGTGGTTGACCACCCGGACGACGCCGTCGGCGCGGGTGGCCGAGACCAGCCAGCCCGGCGCGGCGGCGACCCACGTCCGGTCGCCCCGCTCGACGGGCAGCGGCTCCTCGACCGCCGTCCACACCGGGTGGTCGGCCGGGAGCGCCAGGCCGAGCAGCCCCTTGGCCGCCCAGTACGGCGAGGACGGCCCCGAGTAGTCCTGCGCCAGCCGCGGCCACTCGTGGTGCCAGCCCAGCGTGAGCAGGCCGCGGTGGTCGGGCGCGCCCCGGTCGGCGAAGTGCGCGACGATCCCGGACGCGGCGCGGCGCAGCAGGCCGGGCCCGGTGGAGGTGACGCCCGCCAGCGCGCCCACCCACAGCGGCGCCGCCGCCGCGAACCGGTAGACGAGGCTGCGGCCCTGGACCAGCGGCCCGCCGTCCGCGCCGATCAGCCGCACGTGGTCGGTCAGGTAGCGGTCCAGCCTGGCCGTGTCGAGCGCGGTCCGGTCGGCGAGGTCGGCGGCGCCGCGCATCCGCGCCCACAGCACCGGGTACAGGTGCAGCGCCCAGCCGCCGTAGTGGTCGAACGAGCGCTCGTCGCCGTCGGCGAACCAGCCGCCGCCCCGGTGGAACGAGTCGTGCGCGGCCAGGTCGGCCTCGACGTCCTCGGCCCGCCACGGCCCGCCGACCGACCGCAGGAAGGTCTCCACGACGACCCGGAACCACACCCAGTTGCAGCGCGGGTAGGTGTCGTCGCCGACCACG
The DNA here is from genome assembly GCF_052936295.1 of Saccharothrix sp. DSM 118769. Lineage (NCBI taxonomy): Bacteria > Bacillati > Actinomycetota > Actinomycetes > Pseudonocardiales > Pseudonocardiaceae > Saccharothrix > Saccharothrix sp. DSM 118769. Next base: position 6,897,186 of record NZ_CP193627.1, read on the forward strand.
GCGGACAGGTAGTCGACGACGCGGTCGCGCACGGCGTCGTCCAGGCGGTCCCACAGCCACGGCCGCGTCAGGTCCAGGACCAGGGCGATGGACGCGGCCTCGACCTTGGCCTGCGCGTGCTCCTCCGGGCGCGGCCAGCGCTCGGCGGAGGCCGGGTCGGTGCCCGCCGCCAGCCCCTCGGCGTACCAGCCGGCGAGGCCGAGCGGGTCGCGGCCGTCCTCGCCGGCGAGCCGGAAGCCCGCCGCGAGGAACGTGCGGGCGAAGCCCTCCAGCCCGTCCACGTCCGCGCCGTAGCCGCCCGCCGGGCCGGGTGGCGCGATGCGGGCGCGGTGCGGCGAGGCGTGCGGGCGGACGGCGAGCAGCAGCCGGTCGGCCAGCGCGGCCCAGTGCTCCCGGGTCCAGCCGGTGATCGGCGAGGCGTTCACGCGCTCATCCCGAACGTGTCGGGCGTGACGGCGGCGCGCGGCGGCAGGCCGGTCAGGTGGCGTTCCAGCTCGTCGATCGCGCTGTCGCTCATCCGCCGGGCCTCCGGGCCGAGCGACCCCGCGACGTGCGGGGTGATCATCACGTTGGGCAGGTCGTAGAGCACCGAGTCGGCGGGCAGCGGTTCGGGGTCGGTGACGTCGAGGATCGCGTCGAGCCGGCCGGCGGCGCACTCGCGCTCCAGGGCGGCGGTGTCCACGACCGCGCCGCGCGCGGTGTTCACGACCGTCGCGCCGTCGCGCAGCAGCGCCAGTTCGGCGGCCCCGATCAGGTGGTGGGTGGAGCGCAGGGCGGGCACGTGCAGGCTCAGCACGTCGCTGGCGCGCAGCAGGTCGGGCAGCTCGACCAGCCGCGCGCCGGCGGCGGCCACCCGGACCGGGTCGGCGTAGGGGTCGGCCACCAGGACGCGCACGTCGAGCGTGCGCAGCCGGTCCACCACGCGGCGGCCGACGCGGGAGAAGCCGACGACGCCGATGGTGCGGTCCCGGTTGGACAGCTCGCCGCGCGCGGTGGCGTAGGACCAGTCGTCGCGGTGCCGGCGGGCGTCCTGGGCGAGGAAGGGCGCCTTCTTGCCGGCGAAGACGATCGCGGCGAGGGTGAACTCGGCGACCGGGATGGCGTTCTCGTCGGCGGCGTTGGTGACCAGGATGCGCCGCCGCCACACCTCGTCGGTGACGAACGGGCGGACCGTGCCGGCGCAGTGGAAGACCGCGCGCAGCTCCGGGGCGGCGGCGAGGCGCTCGGCGGTCAGCGGCGGGCAGCCCCACGAGGTCAGCAGGACGTCGACGTCGCGCAGCCTGCGGCGCACGGCGGGCGAGTCGAGCTCGGCGGTGCAGGTCGGGTCGCCCAGGTCGACGAGCCGGGCGAGCCGGTCCAGCTGCGGTCGCTGGAACTGGGAGCGGAAGTGCTCCGGTGCCATGACCAGGAGCGCCTGCGGTCGTCGTGGTCGGTCGGTCACGAGGAATCCTCCTCAGCCGGCACGCGCGGGCAATCCGATCGATCATGTGTGCTCGGAGTTGAACAAGTCAAGACCGGATTTGTTCGGTTATGATCAGTTCGATCATCACGGCGGAGCGTGGAGGCAAGCGCGTGACGACCCCCGAACCGCCGGCCCCGCTGCCCTCGGAGCGGCGCGCCCGGCTCGTCGAACTGCTGCGCAGGCGCGGCACCGTGCGCGTGCGCGACCTCGCCGACGAGCTGGACGTCTCGGCGATCACCGTGCGCCGCGACATCACCCTGCTCGCCGGGGAGGGCCTGGTCCGGCGCGTCCGCGGCGGCGCGGCGAGCGCGCCCACCGCGGCGAACGGCGTGCCGCGCGTCGCCGAGCCCCTCGCGGCCGACCCCCGGACCCGGCTCACCGTCGGCATGGTCGTGCCGTCGCTGGACTACTACTGGCCGGACGTGGTCAGGGGCGTGCGCGAGGCGGCAGCCGGGGCGGACGTGCGGGTCGTGCTGCGCGGCGCCACCTACGAGGCCGCCGACGAGCGCCGCCAACTCGCCCGGCTGGTGGAGGCGGTCGGCGTGGACGGCCTGCTGGTGGCACCCACCACCACCGGCGACGAGGGCGAGGCCCTGGTGCGCTGGCTGCGGTCGGTCGACGTGCCGGTGGTGCTGATCGAGCGCACGCCCGCCGACAGCCACCGCGAGCCGGTCGAGTCCGTGGTCAGCGACCACCCGCGCGGTGCCGCGATGGCCGTGCGGCACCTGGCCGAGCGCGGCCACCGCCGGATCGGCGTGAGCACCACCGTGACCAGCCCGACCTCGCCGCACGTCCGGCGGGGCTGGCGGGAGGCGTGCGAGCAGCTCGGGCTGCCGGTGGAGGGCGTGCCGGACGTCGGCACGGTGGACCGGCGCGACACCGCCTGGCCCGCCGCCCTCGACGACCTGCTCGACGCGTGCGTCGCGTCCGGCACGACGGCGCTGCTCGTGCACTCCGACCCGGAGGCGATCTCGCTGGTGGAGCGCTGCCAGGAACGCGGGATCGGGGTGCCGGGGGACCTGGCCGTCGTCACCTACGACGACGAGGTGGCCGAGCTGTCCGACCCGCCGCTGACCGCGGTCCGGCCGCCGAAGGCCGCCGTGGGGCGCGCCGCCGTGGCGCTGCTGGCCGCGCGGCTGCGCGACCCCGACCCGGACCGACCGGCGCACCGGGTCGTGGTCGAGCCGAGGTTGATCGTGCGCTCCTCGTCCTGACCGGCACCGATCAGGACCGATCACCCGGTTCACCCTCCCGGTACGGCCACGCCGTCGGCGGTGCCGCGGGCCGGTGACGTAGGGTTCGCGAGCAACCCTCGCTTTGACCCGTGACTGGAGTGCCCGTGGCCAGGTCCGCCGCCGTTGACGCGCAACGACTCGACCGCGAGGCGCACGAGCTGTTCAAGCAGCTCGGCGTGGTCCCGACGACGGGCCAGGACAAGGACGGCCGCACGATCACCATCACGCCCGGTGAGCGGTTCACCGAGATCAACCGCCGGGCGCGGCTCATCGCCGTGAGCGACACCCTCGCCCAGGCCGTCGCCCACCTCCTGACCACCCGGGGCGTGCGGGCCGAGGTGGACCAGGTCCGGGTGGACCCGGCCGCCGAGGGCGACGAGCAGGTCATGGCCCTGCGGGTGACCGCGGCCGGCGCCGACGCGGTGATCCCCCTCCGCCCGGCCACCACCCGGCTCCGCGCCTACCCGCCCGCGCCGGACATCGACCTGACCGGCCACACCCCGCTGGCCGAGTTCGACCTGGCCCCGGGCGCGGACGGCTGGGTGACGGCGGACGCCATCGCCGACGCCCTCCTCCCCCACCTGGCCGGGGCGGCGGCCCCCGCCGATACGGCACCCGCCGACGCCGCGCCCGCCGACGCGACGCTCGCCGACGCGGCACCCGTCACGGCCTGAGGCGGGCCGCGCCGACCGCGCGCCGGCCCGCGTCAGGTGGTCGCGGCCGCCCTCCGCTGCCACAGCAGCTGGATCTTCGACCCCATGAGCGCGGCCATCTCCGGCCTGCGCTCGTCGATGAAGAAGTGCCCGCCGTCGAACTCGGTGGTGTCCACGCGGTGCTCGGTGTAGCGCTGCCACCCGTCCGTGACGACCCGGTCGTCACGGCCCTCCATCAGCACGACCGGGCACCGCAGCCGCTCGAACGCCGACTCCTCGTAGCCCCCCAGCAGCCTCAGGTCCGCCGCGATGACCGGGGCGAAGTAGTCCATGAAGTCCCGGTCGGCGAGGTTCTCCTCGCCGAGCCCGCCGTAGTCGCGCAGGACCTGCTTGAGGCCTTCCGGCGTGTCGAGGTCGGCCACCGCCCCGAACCTGCTGTCGCACGGCGCGGCCGACCCGGAGCTGAAGAACACCAGCGGCGGGTTGTCCAGGCGTTCCTGGCAGAGCTTGGCGACCTCGTAGCCGACGACGCTGCCCATGCTGTGCCCCCAGATGGCGTACGTCCCCCGGAAGGAGTCGACCAGCTCCGTGAAGATGTCCCGGGCGAGCAGGCGCAGCGACGACGGCATCGGCGTGGTCGTCCGCTGCTCGCGCAGCGGGTACCGGGCGATCCGGACGTCGATGCCGTCGCCGAACGCGGTCTTCCACTTGCTGTAGTACAGCGACCCCGCGCCCGCGTGCGGGAAGCACACGAGCGGGAGCCCGCCGTCCAGGACGCCCACCGGCCTCACGCCCTTTCCAGGAACCGCACGGCGCCGAAGAAGCCGACCACGGTCCACGCGCCGAGGATGATGTAGCTGATCGGCTGCGCCTCGAACGTCGTGTGGGCCAACGACGCCCTCATCACCTCCGCCATGTGGTAGATCGGCAACACCTCGTGCACGGCCTGGACCCAGCCGGGCAGCCGCTCGATCGGGAAGTTGATCGGCGAGAACATCAGCGAGATGAACGCGATCAGCTGCGACAGCGCCATCGCCGGCTCGGCCGGGATGACGAACGAGTAGCCGTAGCCGATGGCGAAGCAGGACAGCACCATGAGCACGAACGCGGGGATGATCGTCCACGAGATCGCGTAGCCGGGCTCGAAGATCAGGTGCGCGACGAAGACCGAGATGGCGATGGCCGGGACGGTCACCATCGCCCAGATGCCGACGTCGGCGATCAGGAACAGCTTGCGGCTCACCGGCAGCGACTTCACGAAGTCCATGTAGCCGGTCATCTTCGCGCCCGCGTTCTGCATGGGCACGGTCACCAGGGCCGTCATGATCAGCACGATCGTCGGCGCGCCGGTCGCCAGGTACAGCATGCCGCCGCCCTCCGGCGACGCCATGAGGTAGGAGAAGCCGATCGCCACGCCGAGGGCGATCACGACCATGATGATCGAGAAGACGACCAGGTAGCTGCCCTGCTTGCGGGCCTGGAGTTCGATCACGTACTTGAGCTTGCTACCGGTGGGCACCTTCGACCGCTCCCCTGGTTCCGACGAGTTCGATGTACATGTCTTCGAGGGTGATCTCGGTGAGGGAGTACTCCGCCAGCAGGCCGCGGTCGCGCTGCTCGGCGGCCCACTTCAGGGCGTCGGAGGCGAGTTCGCGCTCGAACGTGAGGGTCAGCTCCGCGTGCGAGACCTTCAGGTTCTCGCCCCACGCGGGCTTCTCGAACTGCTCCTCGGACGCCTTGGCGACGGCTTCCAGCTTCATCAGGTTGCCGGCCGCCTCGCCCCTGATCCGGCGCGCGTTGCCCTGCTTGAGCACCTTGCCCTCGTTGAGCACGGCCATGGTGTCGACCGTGTTCTCGGCCTCCCGGATGTTGTGCGTCACCACCACGACGGCCGTGCCGTCCTTGGCCAGGTCGCGGATCGCGCTCCACAGGAAGCGCCGGCGGACCGGGTCGACGTCGTTCGTCGGCTCGTCCAGGATCACCGCGCGACCGGGCGCGACGGCGGCCATGCAGAACCCGGTGAGGCGCAGGACGCCGCCGGAGAGCTTGGTGCCCTGCACGTCCGCCCACTGCATGATGTCGAGCTTCTCGAACAGCTCCGTCGTGCGCCGGTCCACCTCCTCGGGGCTGATGCCGCGGAGCTGGCCCATGACGCGGGTGACCGACCGGGGGGTCAGCTCACCGAGCGGCGTCTTGGACTGGGGCTGCACCGAGCAGAGGTAGCGCCCCAGGTTCCGGTTCTTCACGATGTCCTGGCCGGCGATGACGATCGACCCCGAGTCGGGCTTGAGCAGCCCGAGCAGTTGGTTCACGATCGTCGTCTTGCCCGCGCCGTTGTGGCCGAACAGGCCGAACACCTCGCCCTCGTCGACGTGCAGGCTCACGTCGTCGTTGGCCAGTGTCCGACGACCCCTGGACTTGTACGATTTCGTTACGTGGTCCAACTCGATCACAGCCATTGTCAACCTCCTTCGAAAAATTAACGTATCACCCTGCGTCGACACGCCTGGTCAAATACTCGACTTCGTCATCCAGAATTCGCACGATATCGTCCGGATCGTCCACCCACTTGCTCAGGACGAGCAGGTCCAATCGCCCGTTGCCGACTTTCGACACGCCGTAGCAGTCCGCGTAGTCCAGCTTCCCCTGGTCGTCGGACAATTGCGCGAGCGTCATGTCCCAAATCGCGTCGTACTCGTCCTCGACGTTTCCGACGAAGTTCAGCAGGCATGTCGGCCGGAGCGTCTTGCCCATCACCGAGAGGACTTTCCGGTGCTTGACGATCGACCGGAAGCTCTGGACCAGGTTGAGGAAGCTGACGTTGTTCTTGTTCATCATGCGGACCTTGTCGGTGATGATCCCGTCGAGGTCGCGCATCGTGTCGCGCTCCCCGGGCACCAGCACGGGCAGGCTGCCGAGGACCATCCCCATGACCTCGGAGTAGTCCTCGTCCTCGAACACGCGCGACTGGAACAGCATGATCAGCGCCACCTTGTCGATGCCGAGCAGGCGGGAGACCACTCGGGCGTAGAGGTGCACGACCAGGTAGAACAGGTCGACCTCCGTGCCGTCGGCGGCCCGGAGCCGGTCCAGGTCGAGGGAGTAGCGGACGTCCCGGATGCGGCTGTTCGCGAACCGGGCGGACTTCTCCTGAATGATCTTCGCATACCGGACGTAGTCGACAAGGTCGAACTTCTCGATCAGTTCGTCCGGGGTGATGCCGACCGGGCCCTTGGCGATCTGGTCCTGGAGGTGCCGGTAGCTCTTGGCGATCGGCATCGCCCGCCCCGTGCCCGCCGTCAGCTCCTCGTAGCGCTTGAGCAGGTCGCCCCGGAACAGCTGGCCGGACGCCGCGTCGAAGATCGAGTGGTCGAACTGGAAGAGCAGGTCGTGCGAGCGGTCGTTGTACTTGATCAGGACGACCTGGTACATCGGCTTGTCGACGACCTTGAAGTCCATGTTCCACTCGCGCTTGACCAGCTCCGCCCGCAGCTCCTCCTGCTCGCGGGGCTCCAGGCCGGACAGGTCCAGCCGCGGCAGGGCGATGGTCTCCGGCGCCTCGAACTCCTTCCACCGGAAGCGCCCGAACGATCGGCTCAGGAAGCTGCGCATGAGCCCGTGCCGCCCGATGACGTCGCACAGCGCCTGCTGGAGGACGTCGAGGTCGACGAGGTCGTGGAACTGGATCAGGTAGAGCTGGAGGCGCGACTCGGTGGCGAAGTGCTGCTTCTGCATCGCGCTGATCGGGTACGTCCACTTCACCGGCCGGGCCCCGATGGACCGGCGCAGCTCCTCCTGCCGGCGGTCGATCTCGTCGAAGACCTCCGAGTAGCCGCCGTCGTGGGACGGCAGGCCCGCGCTCGCCTTCAGCGTGGCGAAGTCCAACGCCGTCCCGAGTTCCTCCCCGCCGGCCGGGACGACGTAGTGGGGCACGAACTCCGCGGGCACCCGCAGTTCGCCGAACTCCCGGACGACCCTCTTCTTCAGCGCGTCGTCCAGCCCGGTCACGAAGAGCACGACGAGCGCGTCCTCGTCCCGCCCCGACTTCACCTCGCGGAAGGCGCAGGGCGTGCCGAGGCGTTGTTCCAGCACCGCCGCGAGGCCGTCGAACGACAGGTCCTCCGCACCGCCGCGCCTGGCCGTCCGCTCGATGAAGGCGGCGAGCCCGGCGACCGTCGGGTGGTTGTAGACCTCGTTGGCGAGGACCTTGTAGCCGTTCTTCTCCAGGGCGTTGGTGAACTGCACCAGCTTCACCGAGTCGAGGCCGATGTCGAAGATGTCGGCGCGCTCGTCGATCTCGCTGAAGCCCAGCAGCGTCCGGACCTCGCGCTCGACCACGGCCGCGATCGCCTGCCGCTCGTCGCCGCGGTCCGGCTCGTCCTCGACGTCGACGACCTTGGCCGCCGCCTGCGCCCGCAGGGGGTCGAGCCCGTGGTAGGCCGTGCCGATGCCCGCTTCGCGCACCCGGGGCAGCAGGTCCAGCACCGACCGGCCGTCCTCCTGCACCGCCGCGAACGAGTAGAGCCGGGTGAGGCCGGCGCTCGCGCCGTCGTCCTCGTTCCCGGCGAACCAGGTGGTGACGTCGCTGTCCCACCCACCGCGGTCCAGCCCCGGCCGGGACAGCACGTGGCACGGGACGCGCCGCTCGCGGCCCAGTCCCGCCACCAGGCCCAGCAGGGCGCGCCGGTCCACGCCGTCGGGGCCGGCCCCCCGGGCGGGCGCGTCCCACAGCACGACCTCGTCGACCCCCGGCAGCGCGCGCACGCCCGCCGACAGCCGGGCGGACAACGCCTCCCAGGTCGACCCGACGACCGCGGGCAGCACGGTGACGCGCTCGTCCACCGGCCCGACCCGCGTCGGCGGGCCGTCCGCGCCCAGGTCGAACGGCAGCACGTCGAAGGTCCGGGCGGTGTGCGCGCCCGCCAGGTCCCGCACCACGCCCTCGACGTCGCGGGTGCGGCTCAGGACGACCGTCCGCGCGGGCCGACCGGGCGCCGGGTGGCCGCCGTCCAGCGGTACCGCCCTGGGCACGAGCCGCCGGCCCCGTTCGTAGCGGACCGCGACGTCGTCGGGCCGGTGCGCCTCCAGCTCCGCGCGCAGGCACTCGCGCCACACCTCCCCGCCGCGGCGGTCGGCGAGGGGCGCGTCGCACCGGACGGCCCTGACCCGGAACCCCGGGTGCTCGTGGTTGACGCCGATGAGCAGCGGCAGGAAGTCGCCGCGGGTGGCCAGGAAGTCGCCGGTGTCCAGCACCACGACGTCCTTCACGCACCGCTCCCGCATGTCGGGGACGGCCGCGCAGAGCCCGCGCAGGGTCGCCACCGCCGACGCGTGGTCCGCGCGGTCGACCACGATCGTGTCGCCCGCGAGGGCGTGCCGCTCCAGGTCGTCCAGCAGCCGCCGGAGGTCGTCCTCGTGGCCGGGACGGACCACCGCGCCGGACTGCCGGTCGAACCGGTACGCCGGACCGGACGAGACGTAGAGCGCCCGCCAGTGCGCGACCCCGTCCAGCACGCGCTTGAGCCGGCGGCGGTCGTCGGTGAGCACGACCAGGACCCTCGGCTGCTCCTTGCCGGTCGAGGAGGGGCGCACGGATCGCGACCAGGTCAGCCACGAGGCCGGCGCCGGCGCGTGGACGACGGTCCCCGTGACGGCCTGCCGCGCGGGCCGCACGGCGACGGCGCGCGTGCCGCCCCCGGACGGGCCGTCCAGCAGCCGCTGGAACTCCTCGACGTCGACCGGGTACTCGACCCTCTCGAACGGGTACAGCGGGAGCTTCACCTTGCGCGGCTCGCGGCCCCGGTGGAACGCCTTCCAGTCCAGCGGGACGCCGTTCTCCCACAGCTTCCCGACCGCGCGCGCCAGGTGCTCGTCGTCCCCGACCGCCTCCAACCGGTGGCGCAGCGCGTTGATCGCGGTGACGCCGGCGTCGCGGCCGATGGCGCGCACGAACGACGACAGCGACTTCCCCGGCCCCACCTCGACGAACAGGGTTCCGCCCCGCTCCAGGACCGCTTCGACGCCGTCCTTGAACCGGACCGTCTCGCGGGCGTGCGAGCAGTAGTAGTCGCGATCGGTGGCCTGCGCGGTGGTGATCCACGCCCCGGTCACGTTCGACGCGTACGGGATCTTCGGCGGGTGCAGGGTCACCCCCTCCAGCACCTCGCGGAACCGGCCGAGCATGGAATCCATGTACTGCGAGTGGTAGGCGTGGTCGGCCTCGACGTGCGCGAACTCGACGCCCCGCTCGGCGCACCGCCGCTCCAGCTCGGCGACGGCCGCCGGGGTGCCGGACACGGTGCAGTCCGCCGGGCCGTTCACCGCGGCGACGGCCAGCTCGTCGGTCAGCATGGACCGGACGACGTCCTCGGGCGCCCGCACGGAGGTCAGCGCGCCCTCGACCGTGGTGTCCATCAGGCTGCCCCGCGCCTGGACGAGGCGGATGCCGTCCTCCAGCGAGAACACGCCGGCCACGCACGCCGCCGCCAGCTCACCGGTGCTGTGCCCGACCATGCCCTTGGGCTTGAGGCCCCACCCGATGAGCGTGCGCGCCATCGAGGTCTCCAGCATGAACAGCAGGACCTGCGTGGTCTCGATGTTGTTCAGCCGCGCCCCGGTCTCCGGGGAGTCGCCGAAGAAGACCTCGCGGGGCACCTCGCTGCCCAGGGCGGTGCTGATCGTGAAGCACTCGTCCAGGTGCGCCCGGAAGGCGGGCTCCTTCTCGTAGAGGTCGCGGGCCATGCGCGGGTGCTGCGCGCCCAGGCCGCTGAAGAGGAAGTGGACGTCGCCGCGCGCGTTCTTGTGGACGCGCGCGGACGGCTCCTCCGCGTCCAGCGACTCCTGGAGGCGCTCGCGGAGCTGCCCGACGTCCCCGAACGCCACGGCGTAGCGGTGGGCGAGGCGGCGCTGGCGGTTCTGGAGCGTCCACGCCAGGTCCGCGCCGTCGACGTCCGGGTGCGCCGCCAGGTGGTCCACGAGGTTCCGCTTGATCCGCCGGACCGCGTCCTCGGACGTGCCCGACACGACGAGCGTGTTGTGCGCCCGGCCCTTGCCCGAGACCGGCCGCGCCGGGGGCGCCTCCTCCAGCACCACGTGGGCGTTGGTGCCGCCGATGCCGAACGAGCTGACGCCCGCGCGCAGCGGCAGGACCTCGTCGTCCGCCGACCGCTTCGGCCGCAGCTCCTGCTTCTCCGCCACGACGTAGAACGGGCTGCCGTCGAGGTCGATGTTCGGGTTGAGCTCGGTGAAGTGCAGGCTCCGCGGCACGGTCCGGTGTTCGAGGATCTTGCAGGTCTTGATCAGGGAGGCGACGCCCGCGCCGGTGTCGAGGTGGCCGATGTTCGCCTTGAGCGAGCCGATGCCCGTCGAGCCCGGCGACCCCGCCCCGAACGCCTTGCGCAGCGCCTCGACCTCGATCGGGTCGCCGAGGGCGGTGCCGGTGCCGTGGGTCTCGACGTAGGACACCTCGGCGGTGGGCACGTTGGCGACGCGGTACGCCTTGCGGATGACCTCGGCCTGTCCCTCGATGCTCGGCGCGGTGTAGCCGACCTTGCGGTTGCCGTCGTTGTTGACCGCCGAGCCCTTGATCACCGCGTGGACGTGGTCGCCGTCCCGGAGCGCGGTCTCCAGGCGCTTGAGCACCACGACGCCGACGCCGTTGCCCTCGACGGTGCCGCCCGCGTCCTTGTCGAACGGGCGGCAGCTCCCGTCCGGCGAGTGGATCATGTTCTCCTGGTGGCGGTACCCGTTCTTGTGCGGCAGCGTCAGCCCGCTCCCGCCCGCCAGCGCGATCTGGCACGCCCCGGTCCACAGGTTGCGGCACGCCACGTCGATGGCGACCAGCGACGTCGAGCACGCGGTGTGCAGGGTGAACGCGGGGCCCTTGAGGTCCAGGGCGTACGCGATCCGGGTGGCGGCGAAGTCCTTGTCGTTGAGCTGCATGCCGGTGAACGTCATCCCCGACTCCAGGATGTGCCTGGTCAGGGTGTGCGTCTCCCACGCGAGGTTGTTCGTCGCGCCGAGGAAGAGGCCGATGGCCTCGGGCCGCCCCTCCGCCGAGTAGCCCGCGTCCTCCAGGGCGTGGAAGACCTCCTCGTGCAGGGCGCGGACCTGGGGGTCGATCAACGTCGCGTCGGCGGGGGCGTAGCTGAAGAACTCCGCGTCGAAGTGCTCGACGTGCGGGAACACCCCCTTGGCCCGGACGTAGTTCGCGTCGTCCAGCGCCGCCCGGGTCACGCCCGCGTCGAGCAGTTCGTCGTCGGTGAAGCGGGAGACGGCCTCGACGCCCTCGACCAGGTTGGCCCAGAACCGGTCGACGTCCTCGGCCTGCGGGAACCGGCCGGCCATGCCGATGACGGCGATCTCCAGCCCGGTCTCCCGGCGCTTGACGGCCTTGTTGTCCGGCATGGTCAGAACTCCTCTCCCAGCTCGGCGGCCAGCTCCTCGGCCAGTTCCTCGGCGAGTTCGTCCGCGATCTCCCGCAGCAGCGCGCCGGCGCTGAAGGCCCGCTCTTCCTCCTCCTGCTCGGCGAAGGCGTCCTCGGGTCCGGTCTCGTCGGGTCGGACCCCGGGTTCGTCGGCGCCGGTCCTGCCGTCGAGGTAGGCGGCGAGCGAGGCGATCGACGTGTGCTGGAAGAACTGCACCAGCGGCACGTTGCGGTCCAGCGCCTTGCGCAGCCGGTTGTTGATCGTGAGCAGGTTGAGCGAGTTGATGCCCAGGTCGAAGAAGTTGCGGTCGACGTCGATGGACTCGGCGGGGACCAGGTCGGCGATGATGTCGAAGAGGACCCGCGCCGCGCCGGACGCCGGGCCGAGGTCCGGCGCCTCCCGGCGGGCTTCCGGCTCGGGGCGGATCTCCGCCAGCCGCGCCCGGTCGACCTTGCCGCTCTTGTTCAGCGGGATGCGGTCGAGCCGCACCAGGGCCGCGGGCACCACGTACGGGGCGACCAGCTTGACCATCGCCTGCCGCACCGCGTCCGGCGCGACCGGCTCGCGGGAGACGTAGTAGCCGCGCAGGCTCTTCTCCCCGTCCACCTCGACGCAGACGACGGCGGCGTCCTCGACGTGGTCGAGGGACCTCAGCACGCTCTCGACCTCGCCCAGCTCGACCCGGAAGCCGCTGATCTTGACCTGGTCGTCGACGCGGCCGAGGTAGTCGAGCGTGCCGTCGGGCAGCTCGCGGACCAGGTCGCCGGTCCGGTAGAGCCGGCGACCGGGCAGCGCGGGCACCGTGACGAAGCTCGTGAGGTCGAGGTCCGGCCGGTTGTGGTAGCCGGTCGACACGCCGTCGCCGCCCACGCACAGCTCGCCGACCGCGCCGGGCGGCAGGGGGTTCAGGCCCCGGTCCAGCACGTGGGCCGAGGAGTGCGCCAGCGGTCGCCCGATGGGGACGCGCTCGCGGCGCAGGTCCTCGGCGCGGATCTCGTGCGTCGTGGAGAACGTCGTGTTCTCGGTGGGGCCGTAGCCGTTGGTGATCCGCAGGTCCGGGCAGGCGTCGCGGACCCGCTCCAGGTGCCGGACGGACAGCGCGCTGCCGCCGACGAGGAGGTGGTCGAGCCGGTCGAAGATCGCCGGGTCGTAGGCGCACAGCTGGTTGAACAGCGGCGACGTGAGCCACATGCCCGTCACCTGGTGGCGCTTGACCATGTCGCGCATCAGGTCGCCGTCGAGCACGTCGAGTTCGTCGGCCAGCACCAGGGTCGCCCCGAACAGCATCGTCCCCCAGATCTCGAACGTGCTGGCGTCGAACGCGGGCGAGCCGGTGAACATGACGACCTGGCGGTCGTGGAAGTCGAAGAACTCCTGGTCGGCGACCAGCCGCAGGATGTTGCGGTGGGTGATGCGGCAGCCCTTGGGGTTGCCGGTGGAACCCGACGTGTACATGAGGTAGGCGGTGGCGGCGTTGAGGTTGCGCCGCCGCGGGAACGGCGGCACGTCGGCCGGAGGGAGCTGCGCGACCAGCAGCACCCGGGACGACGCCGGCGCCTTGTCGGCGTGCTCCGGCACCGTGCAGAGGTGCTCCACGCCCGCGTCGGCGACGATGTGCCCGATCCTGGGCCCGGCGTCCTTGGTGTCGATCGGGACGTAGGAGTTGCCGTTCTTGAGCAGGCCGAGGATCGCCGCGAGCAGCTCCGGGCGGCGGTCCACGAGCACGCCGACCGCCGTGCCGGGGACGACGCCCCGTTCCCCCAGCTCCCAGGCGACCGAGTCGGACCAGCGGTCCAGCTCCGCGTAGCTGTACTCCCTGCCCCGCCACACGAGGGCGGTCTTGTCGCCGTGGGTCGCGACGACGCCGGCGAACACGTCCACCACGGACGAGTCCAGGATGGACGGACCCGCTGCCGCCGAACCCGGTGCGGTGGAACCCGGCGCGGTCGAGCCCGGCACCGCCGAACCGGACTCGGCCGGGGCGTCCTCCGCCCGGCCGACACCGAGCGCGAGGTCCGCGACCAGCACCCGCGGGTCGGCCGCGACCGCCGTGAACACGCGCACGAGGCAGCGCTCCAGCTCCCGGACCAGCTCCGGCGCGTAGTGGTTCGCGTTGTAGGCGAACGTGACCGCGAAGTCGCGGCCGGGGTTGACCACGACGTGCAGGTCGTAGCTGGTCCGCTCGAAGACCTCGACGCCCTCGAACGCGATCCCCTCGCCCGTGTCGCCGCCGAAGTCGCGCAGCTGCTCGGACAGCGGGTAGTTCTCGAAGGCGACCACGTGGTCGAGGAGCTTGTTCTTCAGCGGGGTGACGCCCTGCACGTCGTGCAGGGCGTAGTCCTCGAAGGCGCTGGCCCGCAGGTAGGACTCCTGCACGTCGCGGCACAGCCCGGCGAAGTCCTGGTCCGCCGCGGTCGTCACGCGGACCGGCTGCGTGTTCGCGAACAACCCCACCGCGTCGCCGATGCCGGCCAGCTCGGAGCCGCGACCGGACACGACGCTGCCGAAGACGACGTCGTCGGCGTAGTTGAACTTCTGCAGCACGACGCCCCAGGCGGCCTGGAAGACGGCGCTCTGCGTCACGCCGGTCTCCTGCGCGAACCGCTTCAGCCCGTCGTGCAGCCCGGCGGGGAGGGTGAACCGGTGCGCGGCCCCCCGGTAGCCGCCGGGGCGCGGGTCGGCGGGCAGGACGGCCGCGTCCTCGTAGCCGTCGAGCACCTCCGCCCAGTACCGCCGGGCGTCCTCGCCGCGCCGCCGCTCGTGCCACGCGATGTAGTCGCGGTACGGCAGCGCCTCGGTCCTCGGCCGGAACGAGCCGGTGCCGGTCAGCTCCTCGTAGTACCCCATCAGCGTCGCGAACAGCGGGCCGAGGGACCAGCCGTCCAGGATGATGTGGTGGAACGTGAACACCAGGCGCCAGCGCCGGTCGCCGACCCGGATCAGGGTCGCCCGCAGCAGCACGTCCGCGCTGAGGTCGAACCCCTTCGCGCGGTCGGCGACCTTGAACTCCTCGACGTCGCGGTCGAGGTCGGGCCGGTCGCGGTAGTCGCGGACGTCGAGGTCCGGCGCCCACTCCTTCAGCACGACCTGGTACGGCTCGTCGGTGTTGCGGTAGGAGAAGATCGTGCGCAGGGCGCTGTAGGTCCGGGACACGCCCGCGAGCGCCGCGCGCATGTGCCCGGCGTCCACCTCGCCCGCGATCGCGAAGTCGAACTGCTCCACGTAGGCGTCCGAGCCCGTGTCCACCGCGTGGCTGAAGAGCATGCCCTCCTGCATCGCGGCCAGACCGGAGATGGACTCGATGTTGTCTTTGTCAATCATGAACCAGGCTCTCTGCTTCGCCCTGACGCGGTGATCGGGTCGTGGTGGCCGGCGGGCCCGTGCTGGGGTGCGGTGGTCGTCATGGCGCCGATCGGTCCCCGCCCGCGACGTCCAGCAGGATGTCGGCGAGCACGTCCCGGTGGATCGGCGACGACACCCGGAAGCCGCGCGGCGCGGCGGACCGCAGGGCGTCGCGGACCTCGTGGAACGACCTGTCCACGGCCGCCGCGACCCGCCCGGCCACGCCGCTCCGCTCCCACGTGCGCGGGTGGCGCACCTCGACCAGGAGGTCCCGGCCGCTGCGGGACGCGACGACGTCGAGGACGTGGGGTGAGCGCAGCTCCGCGTCGGTGGTGATGTCCGCCGGGAGGTGGGTGACGGCGATGCCGTCGGTGCCGTCCTGGCCACCCAGGTAGTTGAAGCAGACCCGCGGTCGGACCGCGGCCAGCGCGTCCCGGTCCCCGCCCAGGCCGGTGTCGAACCGGAGCAGGGGGCCGAACCCGGCGCCCTTGTCCGGCAGCCGCTCGAACGAGCGCCGCACGGCGTCCAGGGTGTCCTCGACGGTGGGCGCGACCTCGACCAGGTGCGGGAACGTGCTGGTGAACCAGCCCACCGTCCGGCTGAGGTCGTGGTCGCCCGCGATGGGCTCGCGGCCGTGCCCCTCCAGGGTGAACAGCACCCGGTCCCGGCCGGTCACCGAGGCCAGCGCGCGCGCCACGACGGCGAGGACGGTCTCGGCGGCGCTCGCGCCGTGGGCCTCCCGGGCGGCGTCGAGGAACGAGAAGTCGTCGGTCTCGGCCAGCCGGACGACCGTCGCGGCGGTCTCGGACCGCTTCAGGCCGCCCTCCTCGAACACCTCGCCCGCGTCGCCGGCGGCGCGGGCCAGGTCGAGCCAGTAGGGCAGCTGCGGGCGGAAGGCGCCGTCCCGCGCGCGCCGCTCCACCTCGGCGGTCCACGCCGGGAACGGCATGGTCTTGGCCGGCAGCACGGCGTCGGGGTGCGCGAGGCAGGTGAGCAGGTCCTCCAGCAGGACGCCCCACGACACGACGTCCACGGCCAGGTGGTGGATGGCGACTGCGAACTGCCGGCGCCCCTCCCCCAGCCCGGCGGCCAGGCCGACGACCGGGCCGCCCCGCACGCCCACCCGGGCCTGCACCGTCCTCAGGTACTCCGCGAGGTCCGCCCCGGACAGCCCGTCCGGCGCCTCCTCGCCGTGCACGAGCGACGGCGCGTCGACGTCCCGCAGGCTCAGCCCGCCCCGGTCGTCCACCTCGACGCGCAGCAGGTCGTGGTGGCGCGCGAGCCGTTCGGCGGCCCGCACCAGCAGGTCGAGCGTCGTCGGCTCGGTCGGCGTGACCAGCAGGCACTGGGTGAACACCCGGTCGAGGTCGGCCGGGTCGTCGAGGAACGCCCGCTGGACCGCGCTCGGCGTGATCGGGCCGGACAGCGGCGCCGGGTCGTACGCACCCGGCCCGGACCCGGCGTCGGCGGCCCCGGCCAGCTTCTCGTCCAGCGTCCGGAGGGTCGCGTTGCCGAGCAGGTCCGCGACCCGGACCGGGACGTCCCGCTCCTTGAGCCGGGCCACGATCTGGATCGCCTTGATCGAGTCGCCGCCCAGCGCGAAGAAGTTCGCGTCGATGTCGTCCACCGGGACGCCCAGCACGTGCCGCCACGCGTCGGCGAGCACCCGCAGCGAGTCGGTCGCCGGCATCGCGGCCGACGCGCCGGCCGTGAAGTCGGGCTTCGGCAGCGCCGCCACGTCGACCTTGCCGCTGGCGTTCAGCGGCAGCTCGTCCGCCCGGACGATGAAGGACGGCACCATGTAGTCGGGCAGTCGCCGCGCCAACGCCGCGCGCAGCACCGGCTCGTCGTGCTCCCGGCCCTCCTGGTAGCCCACCCAGAGGCACAGGCTCCGGCCGCCCCCCGCGGTCTCGTGCAGGCCGGCGTGCGCCCAGCGGACGTAGGGCTCGTCGAGGGCGACCTGGATGACCTCGGCCAGCTCGATGCGGTAGCCCCTGAGCTTGACCTGCTGGTCGACGCGCCCGGTGTAGTAGAGCAGCCCGTTGCTCTTGAAGGTGACGATGTCGCCGGTCCGGTAGAGCCGCTCGCCCGGCACCGCCGGCACGTGCACGAACCGCTCGGCGGTCAGCTCGGGCTTGTTGAGGTACCCGTCGGCCACGCCCGCGCCGCCGATGTACAGCTCGCCGCTGACGCCGATCGGCACCGGCCGCCGCTGCTCGTCGAGCACCCACAGCGAGGTGTCGTTGACGGGCCTGCCGATCGGGACGGCGTCGTCGGGGTCCAGCGCGTCGAGCGTGTGCACGGTGGCGAAGACCGTGGTCTCCGTCGGGCCGTAGGCGTGGCCGATCCGGCCGGGCCCCAGCAGGTCGAACGCCCGCTTCACGTGCACCGGCGAGGCGATCTCCCCGCCGAAGACGACCTTGCGGACGCTGCCGAGCGAGCCCGGCACGTGGTCGACCACCGCGTTGAACATCGCCGTGGTGATGAAGAAGCGGGTGACCCCGTGCCGCTCGATCGCGGCGCCGAGCCGGTCGAGGTCCAGCACGGACTCCTTGTCCAGCAGCACGAGCGCCGCGCCGTTGGTCAGCGCGCCGAACAGGTCGTAGACGGAGCCGTCGAACGAGTAGTCCGAGATCATGAGGAACACGTCGCTCGGGTCGGCGGCGTGGAAGACGGACCGGTGGACCACGCGCAGCACGCTCCGCTGCCGGATCACCGACCCCTTCGGCACGCCGGTGGTGCCCGAGGTGTACATGACGTAGACCTCGTCGGCGCTGCTGCCCGGCAGGTCCGGGTCGTGGCTGCCGGCGTTCGACCCGGCGAGCGCCCCGACGTCCGCGACGCGGAGCCGCTCGGAGATCAGCTCCGCGGCCTGCTCGCTGCGCGCGGCGGTCGTGAGGAGGGTGCCGGCGCCCGCGTCCTCCACCATCACCCGCAGGCGTTCGACGGGGAAGTCGGTGTTCAGCGGCACGTAGTAGCACCGCGCCTTCAGCACGCCGAGGACGGCGACGACCAGGTCGGCCGAGCGGTCCACGAGCAGCGCCACCGGCGAGCCTGGCGTCACCCCCAGCCGGAGCAGGCCGTGCGCGACCCGGTTGGCCCTGGCGTTCAGCTCCCCGTAGGACAGGCGCTGGTCGTCGGTGATCAGCGCCGTCCGGTCCGGGTCGGCCGCGACGTGCTCCTCGAACAGCCGGGCGATGCCCCGGTCGTCCACCGGCGGCGCCTCGACCGTCGCGAACGCCCGGATCAGCTCGGCCTCCCGGGCGGGCAGCAGGTCGAGCGCGCCCACCGGGTCGTCGTCCGCGGCGGTGACGAACGAGGCGAGCAGCGTCGCGTAGCGCTCCGCGTAGAGCGCCACGGTCTCCTCGCGGAACAGCGCGGTGGAGTACTCCCACTCCAGCAGCAGCGCGCCGTCGGCCTCCCTGGTGCTGAGCGTGATGTCGTACTTGGCGCTGCCGTCGTCGAACGGGACGACCCGCTCGTCGTCGGGCTCCAGCCCCATGTCGGTGTTCTGGTGCACGAAGCAGACGTCGAACAGCGGGCGGCGGCCGGGAACGCGCGGTGGGTCGAGCTCCTCGACCAGGGACTCCAGCGGGTACTCCTGGTGCTCGAAGGCCTCCAGCACGGTCGTGCGCAGACCGGCGACGAAATCGCCGACCCGGGTCGTGGGCGCGGCGGTGACCCGGATGGGCAGCGTGGTGACGAACATGCCCACGAGGTCCTGGTAGGACAGGTCGGGCCGACCCATCACCGGCGCGCCGACCACCACGTCGCCCTGCCCGCTCAGCCGGGACAGCAGCTGCTGGAAGACGCCCAGCAGCACCACGTAGAGGGTGACGTCGTGCTCGCGCGCCCAGCGCTTGGCGGCCTCCAGCAGCTCCCCGTCGACGGACGCGAACAGCGTCGCCCCCGCCGCGGTGACCGCCTCCGACCGCTGCCGGTCCGTGGTGAGCTGGAGCGTCGGCGCGCCGTCGGCGAACCGGGAGACCCAGTAGTCGCGGTGCGGGCGCATGGCGGGGCCGCCCTGCCGCTCCAGCAGGCCGCGGACCGCCGAGCGGTGGTCCCGGCGCAGCGGCGGCAGCGGCGTCCCCGCGGCGATCGCGGCGAGGTCGCGGAACAGGATGCCCATCGAGGTGCCGTCGGTGACGATGTGGTGGATGTCGATCGCCACGCAGGACACGCCGTCGTCGAACTCGAAGCAGCCGACGCGGAACAGCGGCGCGGTGTCGAGCCGGAACGGCCGGACGAACCGCGCCATCTCCCGGCGGGCCGCGCCCTCGTGGTTCTCGCCCGCCGCGGGCGCGCCGAGCCGCCGGTGCTCGACGGCGACCGGCACCTCCTCGTGCACGCGCTGGAACGGCACCCCGTCGCGCAGGTGGAACGTCGAGCGGAGGCCGGCGTGCCGCCGCACCAGCGTGCGCAGCCACCCCTCCAGCTCGGCGACGTCGGGCGCGCCGGCGCGGATCGTCAGGCCGCTGACGTTGTACGCCACCGAGTCCTCGTCCACCTGGCCGGAGACGAACATGCCGCGCTGCGACGCGGTCAGCGGCAGCTCGTAGGACTCGACGACCTCGGCCGCCGGGACCGGGCGGGCGGCGGCCAGCCGCGACCGGACCAGCCGCTCGTCCAGCCGGAAGTCGCCGATCACCGCGTCCGCGAACTCGTCGAACGACGGTGTCGCCAGCAGCGTGGTCGGCGGGATGTCGAGGTCGAGCACCGCGTTGAGCAGCTGCGTGATCTTCACCGACGAGACGGAGTCGCCGCCGAGGGCGAAGAAGTCGTCCGCGCCGCGGATGACCGGGTAGCCGAGGACCTCGGACCACACGCCGGCGATCACCGTGCGGGGCACCGCGTCCTCGGCCGACTCGTCGAGCCCGTCGAGGTGCGCGGGACGCGCCAGGATCGCGCGGAGCAGGTCGACCGGGTCGGTCGACGCCCGCTGCTCGACGCCGGCCGCCGGCCGCGCCCGGACGGTCTCGTCCCACAGCCGCACGTGGTGGAACAGCTGGGGCGGCAGCGGCACCCGCCGCACGCCCGCGTCCCGGTCGAGGCCGGCGAACGGCCGCGCGCGGCCCGCGAGGAAGGCGGTGGCGGCGTCGCCGAGGTGCCGGGAGCCGCCGAGCGGGGACGACGGCGGCTCGCGCAGCACGAGGCCGCCGTCCACCAGGGGCGAGTCGTCCGCCCGCGCCGGGTCCAGCAGCCGCCGCAGCCCGTCGCGCAGGCCCTCCCGGGTCTCGCACAGGACGACCGCGCGGACCGCCTGGTGCTCGCGGCCCACCTGCATGGTGAAGCACACGTCGGCCAGGTCGTGCCCGGGGTGGCGGTCGAGGTGCGCCAGCTGCGCCGCGGCGGTCCGGGCCAGCAGCTCCTCGGTGCGCGCCGAGATCGGGTAGAGCCGGGGCGCGCGGTCGGCCGCCGTCCGGTCGGCCGCCGCGCGGGCGGGTGCCTCCTCCAGCACCACGTGGCAGTTCGTCCCGCTGAGGCTGAAGCTGCTCACGCCCGCCCGGCGCGGGGTGTCGGCGGCCTCCCACGGGGTGAGGCGGTCGGCGACGTAGACCGGCGCGGTGACCAGGTCGAGGAGCTGGTTCGGCACGTCGAAGTGGATCGACGGCGGGATGGTCCGGTGCTCCAGGCACAGCAGGGTCTTGATCAGCGACGCCAGGCCCGCGGCGCCGACCGCGTGCCCGATGTTCGTCTTCACCGAGCCGAGCGCGCAGAACTGCCTGCGGTCGGTGAACTCGGCGAACGCGCTGGTCAACCCCTTGATCTCGATCGGGTCGCCCAGGGTCGTGCCGGTGCCGTGCGCCTCGATGTAGGACACCGACTCCGGCGCGATGCCGGCCCGCTTCCACGCGCTGACCAGCAGGTTCTTCTGCGCCTGCGCGTTCGGGGCGGTGAGGCCGTTGCTGCGGCCGTCGTTGTTGACCGCGCTGCCGAGGAGCACGCCGTAGACGTGGTCGCCGTCGGCGAGCGCGCGCGACAGCGGCTTGAGGTAGACCCCGGCCACCCCCTCGCTCCACACCGTGCCGTCGGCCGCGGCGTCGAACGCCCGCACCCGGTGGTCGGCGGACTCGGTCTCGTTGCCGAGGCTGGACGGCGACAGGAACAGGTTGATCGCGGCGACGAACGCGGTGTCGCAGTCGCCGTCGCGCAGCGCCTTGATCGCCGCGTCCACCGCGACCAGGCCGGACGAGCACCCGGTGTCGATGACGGAGGCGGGTCCGCGGAAGTCGAGCAGGTACGACAGGCGGCTGGCCAGGATGCCCGACCACGAGCCGGTGATGGCCGAGAAGTCCAGCTCCGAGAGGAACGGCAGGTAGGACGTGATCAGCCGGTGCGTGTGGTCGTTGCCGACGAACACGCCGGTGTTGGACCCGTACAACGCGCTCTTGGCGTACCCGGCGTCCTCCATCGTCTCGACCAGCACTTCGAGGAGGTTGCGGTGGTACGGGTCGAGCTGCGTCGCCACGTGCGGCGGGATGCCGAAGTACTCGGCGTCGAACAGGTCGACCCGGTCGAGGTAGCCGCCCTTGCGGACGGCCGAGGTGCCGCCCTCGACCCGCCGCAGGTCGTCCAGCCGCAGCGGCGGGAAGTCGCCGATCGACTCGCGGCCGTCGACCAGGTTGCGCCAGAACTGCTCCTTGTCCGGCGCGCCGGGGAACCGGCAGGCCATGCCGATGACGGCGACGCGGTCGTCGTCCCGGCCGGAGTCCCCGATCGCGCGGATGAACTCCTTCGCCCGGTCGACGTCCAGCGCCTCCTGCTTCACCTGCATGAGCAGGTACCGCAGCAGGTCCTTCTTCAGCTCCGCGGTCGGCTTCATGCCTGCGCCCTCCCGGCACCGTCGGCGTCGGCGGCGAACATGGTCATCAGCTCGGCGTCGCCGATCTCCTCCAGCACGTCCTGGAGCGACCGGTCCACGCCGGGGTCCGCCACCCCGGCACCGGCCGCCTTGGACCCCGCCGCCTTGGACCCCGCTGCCCCGGACTCCGCCGCGATGCGCTCGTCGACGTAGTCGGCGAGGCTGGTGACGGTCGCGTAGGAGTACAGGTCGGCGATGTCGATGCGGCCGGGGTAGACGTCCTCGACCTTCTGGAGCAGCTGCGCCGTCATCAGCGAGTTGCCGCCCAGGTCCTGGAAGCTGGCGTGGACGTCGACCTCCGCCAGGCCGAGCACCGCGCCGTAGACGGCGCCGATCCTCAGCTGGGTCTCGCTCGGGTCGGACAGGCCGACGAGGCGCACCTCGGTCACCCCGTCACCGGTCGCCGGGGCGCCCGTGCCCGCCCGCGCG
This sequence comes from Saccharothrix sp. DSM 118769, assembly GCF_052936295.1. NCBI lineage: Bacteria > Bacillati > Actinomycetota > Actinomycetes > Pseudonocardiales > Pseudonocardiaceae > Saccharothrix > Saccharothrix sp. DSM 118769. Next base: position 6,919,595 of record NZ_CP193627.1, read on the forward strand.
ACGGCGTCGGCGACGGCGTCCTCCACCAGGAAGGGCATCTCGCCCAGGCGTTCCCGCAGCACCCCGAGGTCGAACGCGGCCGGGACGACGCCGTCCGCCGGGTGGCGCAGGAAGTGCGCCAGCCAGGCCAGGCCGTCCTTCACGGTGAGCGCGCGGAACGGCGCGTCGCCGTCGCCGACCCCGTACCGCACGGCCATGCCGACCTCGGACCACGTCGGCCAGTTGACCGACAGCGCGCGGACCCCCTCGGCCCGCGCCCGCACGGCCAGGGAGTCCGTGAACGCGTTGGCGGCGCAGTAGTCGCCCTGCCCCTGCCCGCCCGTGATGGCGGTGATGGACGAGAAGAACACCAGGAACGCGCCGGGGTGCTCCTTCGCCAGCTCCACCAGGGCCAGGCTCCCGTCGACCTTCGGGGCCAGCACGGCGTCGAAGGTCGAGCGGGACTTGCCGGCCAGGAACCCGTCGCCCGCCACGCCCGCCGCGTGGACGATGCCGTCGAGGGTGACGTCCTCCTCCCGCAGCCGCTCGGCCAGCCCGCGCACGTCGGCCTCCCGCGACACGTCGCACACGACGTGCTCGGCGGCGGCGATGCCCGCGACGCGCCGGGCGGTCGTCTCGTCCAGGGGCCTGCGGCCGAGCAGGATGATCCGCTCGGCGCCCTCGCGGGCCATCTCCTCGGCGACGGCGAGCCCGAGCCCGCCCGCGCCACCGGTGACCACGAACGTCCCGCCCGCGTACAGCGGCCCGGCCGCCTCCTCCCCCTCCGGGTCCACCCCTTCCGGGTCCACCCCTTCCGGGTCCACCCCTTCCGGGTCCACCTCGGCGTACCGCAGGCGCCGCAGGTGGGTCTCCTCGCCCCGGACGGCCCGCGGCACGCCGCCGGCCCCGCTCAGGGCCTCGGGGAGGAGGAAGCCGAGGTCCGCGTCCGCGCTCGCGTCCACCACGTCCACCAGCAGGTGCCGGTGCTCCTGCCCGACCACCAGCGCGAGCGCCTCGGTGGCGGCGGAGTGCGGGTCGGTGGCGCCGTCGCCCGGCACGACCCGCCAGGCGTCCCGGCCCAGCACCTTCAGGCCGTGCGGGAGCTTGACCCGGTGCGACACGAAGGCGCGGTACAGCTCGAACAGGGCGTCCACGCCGGTGGCCCGCCGCCGGTCGGTCGGCCCGTCGGGCGCGGTGGAGTCGGGCGAGGTGAAGTCGGTCGCGAACAGCACGCCCTCGACCCCCTCCTGCCGCAGCCGCTCGGCGAGCAGGCCCGCGCCGTGCTCGTCGGGGGCGTACACGTGCCGGGCGGGGTCGGTCCGCTCACCCAGGTAGCACGGCACGACCCGGTGCCCGAGCGCCTCGACCCCGGCGGCCAGCCGCCGGCCCCGCGCGGTGTCCAGCACCACCGGTGCCCACACCGCGGGCGCGCCGACGTCGGCCCGCGGCCGGGGCACGGGCAGCCACTCGACCTCCAGGTACCGGCGCGGCCCGGCCAGGTCGAACCGCCGCCAGTCGACCTTCTTCACGGTGTAGTCGGTGATCCGCCCGAACGGCCGGCCGTCGACGTCGAGGAGGTCCACGTCGTAGGTGATCGTCTGGCCGTCGCGGCTGTCGTCGCGGACCGTGCGGATCAGCGAGTAGAACGTCTCCGGCATGGGCCGGTGGAGCACGAAGCCCTTGTAGACGTAGGGCAGGAACGTCTCGCCGCTGTTCTGCGAGATGAGGTTCACCGCGTTGTCGAGCTTGGCCGGGTGCAGCCCGAAGGTCTCGCTCGGCACGCCCTCCGGCAGCCGCAGCAGGGTCAGCGCGCCGGTCTCGTGCCTCCACACCGCCCGGACGTTGTCCCAGCGCGGGCCGAACTGGAACACGCCGGTGTCGGTCTCGGTGGGGTAGGGGTCGGTCACCTCGACCGCCGCCGCCTTGAGGGCGTCGACGTCGACGGGGTCCGCCGGGGCGTCGTCGTGCGACGCGCTGATCCGGCCCTCGACGTGCACGACCCACTCGCCGTCCCGCGAGCCGGCCACCTGGAACGAGTAGCCGTGCCCCACCCGCTCCAGGCTGGTGCGCACGGTCGCCCCCTCGCCCTCCTCGACGGCGAGGGGCACGAGGAAGAACACGTTCTCGAACCGCACGGCCGGCGCGTCCTCCACGGCGGCCAGCGCGGCGCGCGCCATCTCCAGGTACGTCGTGCCCGGCACCACGGGCCGGCGCTCGATCCGGTGGTCGGAGAGCACCCAGTGCCGGTCGACCGACAGCGTGTTCTCGAACACGACCCCGGCCCCGGAGCGGCTGACCTCCTCGCCCAGCAGGGGGTTGGCCTCGGCGGTGGCGAAGCCCCGCACGCTCGTCCGCAGGGGCTTGGCCCAGTGGCGGGTCCGCTCGAACGGGTAGGTGGGCAGCGGCACGCGGCGGCGCGGCTCGTCGGCGTAGAACGCGGCGAAGTCGACGCGGGCGCCGCGGACGTACGCGGTCGCCAGCTCGGTGAGCGCGGCGCGGTCGCCCCGCGCGCGGTACTCGGCGAGCTTCGCGTTGGCGGAGTCGGAGAGCCGCTTGCCGGTCTGCGCGGTGATGTCGCCGGGGCGCAGGTCGCCCCTCTTGTCGCTGACGACGGCGTGCACGCCGTGGAAGACGCCCCGCTGCTCGTCGGTGCCGGGGCCGCGCTCCCGCAGCCGGTCGACCGACTCGGCCAGCTGCTCCTTCGTCGCGGCGACGACCACGACGCGGTGCTCGTGGTGGCCGCGGCCCACGTTGGACGTGTAGCAGATGTCGGCGAGCGACCACGGGCTGTCCGCCAGCACGGCCGCGTACCGGTCCAGGAGCCCGGTGAGGGCCGCCTCGGTCTTCGCGCTCGCGGTGAAGCAGTAGCGCTCCCGCAGCTGCGGCTCGGCGCGGTACCGGGGCGCCTCCTCCAGGACCATGTGGCAGTTCGTGCGGATGAAGCCGAACGAGCTGATCCCGGCCCGCCGGGGCTCGCCGCCGGTGTCCCACTCCACGAGCCGGTCGTTGACGTACAGCGGGCCGTCGGTGAAGTCGATGTACGGGTTGGGCACCTCGAAGTTCACCGAGGGCGCCAGCAGGCCGGATTCGAGCGACTTCACGACCTTGGCCAGCGAGGCCGACCCGGAGGCCGCCACCATGTGGCCCATCGTGGTCTTGAGGGAGCCGATGCCGCAGAACTGCTTGCGGTCGGTGTGCCGGCGGAACGCGTTGGTCAGGCCCTTGACCTCGATCGGGTCGCCGAGCACGGTCCCCGTGCCGTGCGCCTCGACGTACGTGATCGTCTCGGGCGGGACGCCGGCCTTGGCCCAGGCGTCGAGGACGACCCGCTCCTGCATCAGCGCGTTGGGCGCGGTGATGCTGTTGGACGTGCCGTCGTTGTTGATGGCGGAGCCCTTGATGACGGCGCGCACGTGGTCGCGGTCGGCCAGCGCCTTGCGCAGCGGCTTGAGCAGCACGATGCCCGCGCCCTCGCCCCACAGCGTGCCGTTCGCGCGGGCGTCGAAGGTGCGCACGCTGTCGTCGCCCGAGACGACGTTGTCCATCGTCGCGCCGGACAGGAAGCTGGTCTTCGGCTCGCCGCCGGAGGACAGGTTGATGCCGCCCGCCAGCGCCATGTCGCACTCGCCGAGCAGCAGCGACTGGATGGCCTGGTGCACGCTGACGCTGCCCGCGGAGCACGCGGTGTCGGTCATGACGCAGGGGCCCTTGAGGTCGAGCACGTAGGAGATGCGGCTGGCGACCATCCCCTCCCAGGAGCCGGACAGCTGCATCGGGTGGCGCTCGGAGAACATGCGGTAGTACGAGTAGTTCGACTGGTCGCGGCCGAGGAACACCCCGGTCCGCGACCCGACCGCGGCCTCGCCGCCGTAGCCCGCGTTCTCCAGCGCCTCGTACGCCACCTCCAGCGCGATGCGCTGGTTCGGGTCCATGTAGTCCGCTTCGAGCGGGGGGATGCCGAAGAAGCGCGAGTCGAAGTGGTCGATGCGGTCGAGGTACCCGCTCACCGAGTAGAGCCGGTCGAGGTCGGCCTCGGCGACCGGCCGGCCCAGCAGGACCTCCGCGTAGTACGGGTTGCGGAGGACGTCGTACATGTCCTCCTTGCGCGACCGGGGGTAGTCGCGGATGCAGTCCCGGCCCACCTTGAGGAAGTCCCAGAACTGGTCGACGTCCGTGGCCTCGGCGAAGCGGCCGGCCAGGCCGATGACCGCGATGTCCTCGTGCGCGTTGGCGCCCGACAGTTCGAGCAGCAGCCTCTTGGTGCGGTCGCGGTCGATCTGCTTGTTGACGAACTGTTCGAGGATGAAATCCTTCACGCTGTCCATCTGGTGTCCGTCTCCTCGACCGTGATCGCGCCCTGCTCCAGCAGGTCCAGCAGCTTGTCGATGTCGCCCTCGTCGGCCTCGGCGGCGGGCGGCGGGCCCGCGTCGGCCGGTTCGCCCACGCGCAGCCTGGACCTGAGGCAGTCCACCTGGGCGGCGACGGTGGTGAAGCGGAAGAGGTCCGTGATGTCGACCAGGCCCGGGTAGCGCTCGTCGTAGAGCTTGAGCACCTGCGCCGTGAGCAGCGAGTTGCCGCCCAGGTCGCCGAACTCCTCGTGCGCGTCCAGCACGTCGAGGTCGAGCGCCTCCGCCCAGATCCCGGCGACGGCCCGTTCGAGGTCGCCGACGGGGTCCAGCCCGCGCAGCTCGACGGCCCGCGCGCCCGTGCCCCGGTCCGCCTCGCGCGGCGCCTGCCGGGTCGGTTTCCGCATCCGGCCGGGCATGAGCACCGGCGCGGGGGCGCCGGACGTCATGAGGGCGTCGAGCAGGTCCACCGCCTCGGCGGTGTCCAGCGGCGGGAACAGCTCGTCCTCGTCGGCCGCGCCCATGCGCTCGGCGATCCCCGTCTCGCGCCACGCGGGCCACTGCACGCTCAGGCCGGGCAGGCGCTCGCGGTCGCGGTGCTGGGCCAGGCTGTCCAGCACCAGGTTCGCGGCCGTGTAGTCGGTCTGGCCCTGGTCGAGCAGCAGCCCGGCGATGCTGGAGAACGCGACGAAGTAGTCGGGCCGGTCGGTCAGCGTGGCCTCGTGCAGGTGCACCGCGCCCAGCGCCTTGGGCCGGTACACCTCCCGGAACTCGTCGACGCCCTTCGTGACCAGGAAGCCGACCCCGGGACGCCCGGCGAGGTGCAGGACACCGGAGATCCGGCCGTGCCGCTCGCGGAGGTCGCGCACGGTCCGCTCGACCGCCCGCCCGTCGCCCAGGTCGAGCCGGACGACCTCGAACACGTCCAGGTCGCGCTCGAACTCCGCCCAGTCCGGGCGGGTCGCGTCCGCGCGGTCGGACCCCAACAGGACGAGCTTGCGCACGCCGCGCCGCACCAGGTGCCGGGCCACGGCGGTGCCGAGGTCGCCCGTGCCGCCCGACACGAGGGTCACGCCGTCACCGGGCAGCGGCGCCCGCGCGCCGTCCCGCGACGGGACCGGCTGCCGCTTCACGTGCGGCTCGTGCGGCCGGCCGTCCCGGTAGAGCAGGAACGGCGGCCGGTCGGCGCCCGTGGCCTCGGCCACCAGCGCCGCCGGGGCGGTGCGCTCGTCGCTGTCGACGCAGCGGATGCCGAGGGCCTTGTACTCCAGCGCCGCGACGCGCATCAGGCCGAGCACCCCGGCCTGGCCGGGGTTCACCGAGGTCTCGTCGCCGGTGACCGCGAGCGCGTTGTGCGTCAGGACCAGCAGGCCGTCCGCGAACGCGAGCCGCCGGTCCGAGACGAGCCGGAGCAGGTCCAGCGCCCGTTCGACCGGCTCGCCGGTGGCCTCGGCGAGCGAGGCGTCCCCGGCGGGCAGGCAGGCCAGCACGCCGAACGCGAACGCGCGGCCCTCGCCCACCCGCTCGTCGGCGTCCCCGGCGCCCGGCAGCGGGACGCAGTCGTAGCCGGCGGACTCCAGCTCGCCGCGCACGCCGTCGAGGGCGGTGCCGAAGTCGCCGCAGAGCAGGACGGTGCCGCCGCCCCGCCGCAGCGGGGCCGGCGGGGCGACGGGCCGGTAGCCCTGGGCGTAGCCGTACTCGCCGGACCCCCGCACGTCGAGGTCGACCGCCGACTTGACGCAGTAGTTGTCCACCGTCAGCAGCACCCGGCCGGTCGGGTCGACCACGGTCACGTCGAACGCGTACAGCGCGCCGTCCACGGACTCGGGCCGCTTGCGGAAGTGGGCGAGCACGCGGGCGGGCAGGGAGTCGCGGACGGTCAGGACGCCGTACGAGAACGGCAGGTACAGCCGCTCCTGGTCGTAGACGTTGCTGGGCGCGTTGACCACCGTGTCGAACAGCGAGGGGTGCAGGACGTAGTCGGCCAGCTCGGACCGGTACCGCCGGGGCAGCTCGAACTCGTAGAGCAGCTCGGTCGCGCCCTCGTCGGAGCACCCGTCGCCCAGCGTCGCGGTCCAGCGGTCGCTGACGTCCAGCCCCTTGGCGCGGTCGGAGCCCTCGGGCTCGCGCAGCGGGCGGTCCAACCGCCGGCGCAGGTCCTCGACGTCGAGCGGCGCGACCGCCGCGGCCACGGCGTCGGGCACCAGCTCGGCCCGCGCGTTCTCCAGCCAGTCACCACCGGCGTCGCGGCTGGCGATGGTGACGGCGCTGACGTCGCCCCTGGCCTCGAAGATGACGTGCACCTCCTTCTCCTCGCCGTCGGCGACCGCCAGCGGCGCGGCGAAGAAGACGTCGCGCAGCGTCGCCCCGGCCCCGGACAGGCCGAGCCGGCGGGCCGCCGACACGACCAGCTCGACCAGGCCGGTGCCGGGCAGGACGCCCACGCCGTGGATGCGGTGCTCGGCCAGCTCCCAGTGGCGCTCCGGGGCGAGCCGGCACACGACGGTGTCGCGGCGCAGCGAGCGCACGACCTCGGCGTCGTCGACCAGGCCCCGGCGGCCCCGCTCGACCGGGTCGACCCAGCACCGGGACCGCTCGAACGGGTAGGTGGGCAGCGACGTGCGGCGGGCCCCCTCGGGCGCGACCCGCCGCCAGTCGACCTCGGCGCCGCGGGCGTAGAGGGACGCCAGCCGGCGCAGGGCCGCGCGGTCGGCGGTCGGGGCGGCCTCGGCCGCGGCCTCCCGGGTCAGCCCGTCGCGCTCGGCGTGGGTGAGGTCGTGCGGCTCGCGCTTCGCGCCCTCGTCCGGCACCAGGCGGAACGACCCCCGGCTCACGTCCGGGTCGTCGGCGGAGCCGTCGACGTCCTCGACGAACCGCGCCAGCAGCGCGTCCAGCTCGGCGCGGCTCCCGAAGACGAACGCGGCGCGCACGCCGTGGTGCAGCCGGCCGACCGACGCGGTGAAGGCGAGGTCGGCGAGGTCGACCTCGTGGCGCGGCAGGAAGTCGCGGTAGCGCTCGGCGAGCCTGGCCAGCGCCCGGGGGCTCCGGGCGCTGAGGGGCAGCAGCGAGCAGGACGGGCCCGCCCCGGCGCTGTCGCGGGCCGGGAGCGGGTCCGCACCGCGCAGGACGAGGTGGCAGTTCGTGCCGCTCAGCCCGAAGCTGTTGATGCCCGCGTACAACGTCTCCCGGTCGTCGTCGGACCAGGGCACGGTCCGGTCGTTGACGAACACCGGGGTCTGCGCGAACGCGATGTTCCGGTTCGGCTCCTCGAAGTTGAGGCTCGCCGGGAGGACGCGGTGCTTGAGCGACAGGACGAGCTTGGCCAGCCCGACGAGGCCGGACGCGTTGTCCGTGTGGCCGATGTTCGTCTTGACCGTGCCGATGCCGCAGAACTGCTTGCGCGCCGTCTGCCGGGAGAACGCCCGGTCGATGCCGCTGACCTCGACCGGGTCGCCGAGCCTGGTCGCGGTGCCGTGCGCCTCGATGAAGCTGATCTGCTCGGCCCTGACCCCGGCGTCGGCGAGGGCGTCGGTGATGAGGTCGGCCTGCGCGTCGGCGTTGGGCGCGGTGATGCCGTTCGACGCGCCGTCCTGGTTGACCGCGCCGCCCATGATGACCGCGTGGACGTTGTCGCCGTCGCGCCGCGCGCGTTCCAGGGACTTGAGCACGAACACGACGCAGCCCTCGGCGGTGCTGGTGCCGTCGCCGCGGTGGTCGAACGTCCGGGTGCGGCGGTCGCCGGACAGCGTGTCCTGGATGTCCTTGATGCCGATGCCGGACTCGTCGGCGTCGACCGGGAGCAGGTCGGTCTTCACCGCGCCGACGATCGCCATCGAGCACTCGCCGTTCTGGATCGCGCGGTAGGCCGTGTAGGCGGCCACCAGGCCCGACGAGCAGGCCGTGTCGACCAGCAGCGACGGCCCGCGCAGGTCCAGCAGGTAGGCGATCCGGCTGGCGATCATCGAGCGGATGTTGCCCGCGACCGCGATCTCGGGCGCGTCGGGGTCGACGGCCTGGATCATCGACCGGTAGTCCTCGCCGAAGTCGGCCGACATGCCCGCGTAGACGCCGACCTTCGCGCCGGCGAGGTCCGCGTTCAGGTAGCCGGCGTCCTCCAGCGCGGCCCAGGCGGTCTCCAGGAAGATCCGCTGGTTCGGGTCGATGGACTTGGCCTCCTGCTTGGACAGCGAGAAGAACCGGTGGTCGAACCCGGACACGCTGGGCAGGCGGGCGCCGCCGGAGTAGCGCTCGGCCGCGATGGGCAGCCGCACGCCGCGCGCGGCGAGGTGGGCGTCCACGTCGGCGCGCCGTTCGGCCGACAGGTCGCGGTACCCCTCCTCGCCGCGCACCAGGCCCGACCAGAACTCGTCGAGGTCCTCCGCCTCGCCGACCCGGCCGCTCATCCCGATGACGGCGACGGGTCCGGCCTTCTTGCGCGGGCTGGAACGGGTGACGCGGACGTCGGAGTCGTCCGGGAGCCGCGTCAGGTCCAGGTCGTCGAGACCGAGCAGGGAGCTCATGTGGCGAGTGCCCCCGCGATCGTCCGGAGGCCGGTGTCGCCGGTGCGGCGCAGGATCGACTCGACGCGGTCCCGCTGCTCGGCCTCGGGGACCCGCTTGGTCCTCATGATGGTCAGCAGCAGGTCCAGCGCGGCCTGCTTCCGCTCGTCGGGCAGGGTCGCCTGGTCGAGCTTGGACAGGTCCTGGAGCTCGCGGTACGGCAGGACGACGCCGCGCTGGTACTCCTCGGCGTCGAAGTTCCGGTTCCGGGTGGCCGCGGCGGCGCCCAGGAACAGCCCGACCAGCCCCGGTTCGCGCTTCTTCAGCTCGACGAGCCGGTCGATCACCGCGTCGACCCGCTCGCGGTCCTCGTCGAGGTTGTGCACCTCGCCCGCGCCGACGACGCCCGTCAGCATCTTCTTGAGCACCTGCTTCGGCCCGACCTCGATCCACACGGCGGCCTTGCGGTCCACCAGGGACGCCACGATGCGGCTCCAGCGGACCGGGCTGGTCAGCTGGACCGCGAGGGCTTCCCGGATGGCCTCGGGGCCGCCGTGCGCCTCGCCGGTGACGTTGCTGTAGACCGGCACGGACGGCTCGGTGAACCCGACCGCGTCGAGCGCCTCGGTGTAGGCGGGCACCGCGTCCGCCATGTACGTGCTGTGGAACGCGCCGGCCACGTTCAGCCTGACCACCTTCGCCCCGCGGTCCTCCAGGTGGGCGGTCACGCCCTTCAGGTCGTCCAGCGTGCCCGACAGCACCGTCTGGGTCCCGGTGTTGTAGTTGGCCACCTGCACGTGGTGGCCGGCGGAGTTGAAGTCCTCGACGCACTCCTCCACGTCGGCGACCGGCAGCCGCACGGCGGCGACCATCCCCGTGCCGCCCTCGGCGACGCAGTCCTCCATCGCCTCGCCGCGCGCCTTGACCAGGCGCACCGCGTCCTCGAACGACAGCGCGCCCGCCGCGAGCAGCGCGGTGATCTCCCCCAGGCTGTGCCCGGTCATGCACGACACCGGGACCTCCCGGCCCTCGGTCATCACCTCGTACATCGCGTAGCCGAGCACCAGCAGCGAGACCTGGGCGAACCTGGTCCTGGTCACCTCCGCGGGCGGCGCGGTGAAGCAGAGGTCGGCCAGCGAGTAGCCGACGATGTCGGACGCCTGCGCGAAGCGGTCGCGGACGCCGCGGTTCTCGTCGAACCACGTCCTGCCCATGCCCGCGAACTGGGAACCCTGTCCCGGGAACACGATCACGAGATCCTTCATGACTGCACCTTCTCCTTCGACGCGGGCGGGGCCAGGACTCCGAGGAGCTTCACGTGGCCGCCCAGCAGCTGTTCCACCCGCGCGGGGTCCACCTCGCGGGCGTGGTCGATCCGGACCGCGACGGCGTCGGGCGCGACGTCCACGGCGAGCACGAGGTCGAAGTGGCCGAGGAGGTCGGCCTCCTCGGCCTGCCGAGCACGGCCGCACGCGACGGACACCGTGCGGTCGACGCCGCGGCAGGCGACGAACCGTTCGAGGTCGATCCGGTCGTTGCGGTCGAGCTGCCGCCGGTAGTCGTCCAGGACCTCGGCGAGGTCGGCCTTCCCGGCGAAGTCGAACCGGACCACGACCACGCGGCCGTCGTCGGCCACGACGCACAGCGAGACGTCGTCCTCGCCGAGGAGCTTGTTGAGCGTGACCGCGAGCGCGACGTGCGCCAGGTCCTCCGGCTCGTGCGCCCCGCCGTCCCGCAGCCGTTCCAGGGTGGCCCTGGTGCGCTCGGGCAGCACGGCCTCCACCCGGCCGTCGGTCTGGGCGCCGCTCGTGAACCACGACCCGGGCAGCCGCACGCCGAACCCGGTGACCAGCGCGGCGTCGCGGCGGGCGAGCCCGGCCTCCAGGTGCTTCTGCAGCTTGCCGATCGTCGGGTTCGCGAACAGGTCGCTCACGTCCAGCAGGCCGGGGAACCGCCGGTGCAGCTCCTCCAGCAGCAGGACCAGGCTGAACGAGTTGCCGCCGAGGTCGAAGAAGCTCTCGTCGTAGCCGATCGGGACGTCGCCGAGGACCGTGCGCCACGCCGCGACCAACTCCTGCGCCACGCCCGTGCGGCGCTCGTCGGCGGGTGCGGCGACCACCGGCCGGTCGGCCCGCGCCTCCAGCGCCCTGCGGTCGACCTTGCCGCTCGTCGTCATCGGGATGTCCGGCACCGGCGACAGGGTCGCGGGGACCATGTAGTCGGTCAGGCGCTCGGCCAGCCAGTCCTTGAGCACCTCCGGCGCGAGGTAGGCGCCCTCGCGCACCTGGTAGAAGCCGCGGATGACCTGGCTGCCGCCCGGCAGCCGGTGGACGACCACCGCCGCGCCGGTCACCAGGTCGTGCCCGGTGATGGCCAGCTCGACCTCGCCCAGCTCGACGCGGTAGCCGCGGATCTTCACCTGGTCGTCCACCCGGCCCAGGCAGTGGACCTCGCCGTCGCGCCACAGCGCGCGGTCGCCGCTGAGGTAGATCCGGCCCTCCCCGAACGGGTTGGCGCGGAACCGCTCGCGGGTCAGCTCGGGGCGGTGGAGGTACCCGGGCGACACGCCGAGCCCGCCGATCCACAGGTCGCCGGCCACGCCCTCGGGCACCAGCCGGAGGGCGTCGTCCAGCACGAGGAACGTGGTGTTGGCGATCGGCGTGCCGATGGTGACGTCGCCGGTGGCGCCGGTGAGGTCCTTGGCGCTGGACCAGATGCAGGTCTCGGTCGGGCCGTAGACGTTGTGGACGGTCAGCGACGCGTGCTCGGCCAGCCGGGGCAGCAGGTCCTCCGGGAACGCCTCGCCGCCGACGACGAGCTTGTCCAGCCGCGCCAGCGCGCGGTGGGCGGCCCCGGGGTCGGCGAACAGCAGGCGCAGCCGGGTCGGCGTCACCTGGAGGTACTCGACACCGTTGGCCGTGACGAACTCCGCGATCTCGGCGGGGGTGCGGACCTCCGACCCGGCCGCCACCACGACGGTGCCGCCCGTCGCGAGGGTCAGCAGCGTCTCCAGCAGGAAGATGTCGAAGGACGGGGTGGTGAGGCAGCCCACCACCTTGTGCTCGGCCCACCCGAGCGCCTCGGGCATCCCGGCGAGGAAGTTCGCCAGCGACCCGTTCGTCACCGTGACGCCCTTCGGCGTCCCGGTCGAACCGGACGTGAAGATGACGTACGCGAGGTCGTCCGGCCCGGCCGGCGTCGCGCCGGTCGCGCCACCGTCGAGCGGGTCGTCCTGCCGCAGCACCAGCGCGCGGTCGCCGAGGTCCGCGGCGGCGGCCGACTCCGCGGTGCAGACGACCTTCGCCGGGGCCGCGGTGTCGATGACCAGCCGCAGCCGCTTCGCCGGGTCGCCCACGTCCATGGGGAGCCACGCGGCGCCGATGCGGTTGACCGCCAGCATCGACACCACCAGGTCGGGCGTCGGCGGCAGCAGGAGCCCCACCAGGTCGCCCGCGCCGAGGCCGTGCGCGCGCAACAGGCCGGCGCACCGCTCCACCCGGTCGGCCAGCTCGGCGTAGGTGACGTCCTCGCCGCCGAAGCGGATCGCGGGTCGTCCCGCGTGGTCGCGCAGCGCCGTGCCGAGCACCTCGGCGAGCGGCGGCACGTCCGCGACGACCGGCCCGGTGCCCCACCGCAGCAGCCGGTTCCTGCTCTCGTCGTCCAACCGGGACAGCTCCTCGACCGTCCGGTCCGGCTCGCGCACGACCCGGGCGAGCAGCTCCGCGTACTGCTCGACCAGCTCGGTCATCCGCCGCTCGCCGTAGACGGCGGAGAAGTTCAGGTCGCCGAACAGGCCGCCGTCGCGCTCGGTCAGCTCCAGGGAGAGCGCGAACATCGAGCGCGGCACGGCGACGTCCTCGGACGTGCCCACGACGTCGCCGAACCGGTGCACGCGGTCGCGGGCGTTGGTGAAGGTGAACATCACGTCGAACAGGGCGTTGCGCCCGAAGTCCCGGTCGAGGTCCAGCTCCTGGACCAGGGTCTCGTAGGAGTACGCCGAGTGGTCCACCGCCGCGAGGCTGGTGTCGCGCACCGCCCGGAGCAGGTCCGGGAAGCGGGTGTCACCGGTCGGGCGGACGCGCAGCGGCAGCGACTGGGCGAACATACCCACGGTGCCCTCGAACGAACCGATGATGCGCTGGTCGAGGGGGACGCCGACGCACAGGTCGGCGGAGCCCGCGGCGTTGGCCAGCAGCACCGACCACAGCGACAGGTGGAAGATGAACGGCGTGGTGCGGTACCGCTCGATCACCGCCTGGGCGGCCCGGTGCAGCTCGTCGTCGACCCGGAAGTGGTGGTGCGTCCCGGCGAAGTCGTTCACCGGCGGGTGCGGCGAGTCGGTCGGGAGGCCCAGCGGCGGCGGGACGGTCTCGAACTCGCGCAGCCACCACCGCCGGTGCTCCTCGTACGAGGGCGAGCCGGCGGACCGCGCCTGCGCCCGCACGAACTCCGGGTAGCCGTCGGACCGCACGTCCGCCAGCTCCCCGCGCGCGAGGTGGTCGGCGAGGTCGCCGAGGACGATGTCGATCGACGCGCCGTCGGCGACGATGTGGTGCAGCGAGATCACCAGGTGGTGGGTGCCGTCGGCGTCGACGACGATCCCGCAGCGCCACAGCGGCGGGCGCGCCAGGTCGAACGGCCGGTTCATCACCGCGACGACGTCCTCGGTCCGCAGCCCCGGGTCGCGCCGGTGGTCGAAGACGTGGAACTCCGGGGTGACGTCCGGCGCGACGCGCGCCTTGACGCCGGTCGCGTCGATCTCGTAGTGGCCGCGCAGCTTCGGGTGCTTGCGCGCGATGGCCCGGAACGCCCCGGCGACCCGCTCCGGGTCGAGCGGGCCGTCGAAGCGCAGGCCGGTCAGGATCTGGTACGCCTCGTTGCCGCCGCGCATCCGCGACAGCACGTAGACCCGCTTCTCCTGCTCCGACACGGCGGTGTCGTCGAGCGGTTCGGGGGCGGTGCCCCGCTGTGCGCCGGGCGGCAGGCCGCGCGGCGCGGTCGACGTCGACCGCCGGAAGTCGAACCCGCCGGCGCGCAGCGCCTCGACGCTGGTGCGGATGACCTCGAAGATGCGGTCCTGGTGCTCCCGCGTGTGCGCCAGGGAGAAGTAGGCGGTCCTGCGCTCCCACACGTAGACGCCGTGGAACACCATGAGCTTGAAGAACAGGTTCAGCGTCAGCGACATGTGCGCCATGTCGCGCGGCACGACCGTCTCGTACTTGTAGAGCGACGCGAAGTGCGACACCTTCAGCGGCACTTCCTCCGCCTCGAAGTAGTCGTTCACGCGCCGCGCGAAGTCCGCCGTGAGCCGGTTGACGGCCGCGAGCCGCTCGGCGCCGTGCTCCCGCAGGTAGGACAGCGCGGCCTTGCAGGCGGCCATCGTCAAGGGGTGCTTGCAGAACGTCCCGGCGAAGAACGTCGTGGGCACGGCGGGCTTGGAGTCGTCCACGTCCGACCACGCGCCGCCGTCCACGGCGTCGAGGTACTTGCCCTTGCCGGCGATGATGCCGATCGGCATCCCGCCGCCGACGAGCTTGCCGTACAGCGACATGTCCGACTCGACGCCGAAGTGCTCCTGCGCGCCGCCCAGCGCGATCCGGAACCCGACGATCATCTCGTCGAAGATCAGCGCGATGCCGTGCTCCGTGCAGATCTCCCGCAGCTCCCGCAGGAACCCGGTGGGCTGGAGCGTGGGGTTGCGCGACTGGACGGGCTCGACGAGCACGGCGGCCAGCTCGGCACCGTGGCGCCGGATGCGCTCCAGCGACTCGGCGCTGCCGTAGGTGAGCACCATCGTGTCGTCCACCGCCGACTGCGGGATGCCGATCGAGGTGGGGATGCTGTCCTCGCCGTCGGCCTCCGCGAGCACGGCGTCGTAGCTGCCGTGGAAGGAGGTGAGGAAGCGTGCCACCTTGTCCCGGCCGCTCACGGCCCGCGCCAGGCGCACCGACACCATCACGGCCTCGGTGCCGGTGTTGCAGAAGGCGACCCGCTCGGCGCCGGTCATCTCGTGGACCAGCTCCGCGACCTCGCCCGCCACCCGGTTCTGCGGGCCCAGCTCGTAACCGCGGTCGAGCTGGTCGCGCACGGCGTCGACGATGAAGTCGGGCTGGTGGCCGAAGAAGTGGACGCCGTAGCCCATCGCGGTGTCGACGTACCGGTTGCCGTCCACGTCCCAGAACTCCGCCCCGCGCGACCGGGCCGACACGACGGGGTAGACGGTCTCCTTGATGCTGGGGTTGAAGTTGAGCGAGGCGATCCAGTCCGCCAGCACCTCGCGGTGCTCGCCGGCGTACGCCTTGGAGGTCGGGGTCTTCGCGGTGAACCGCGCCACGAAGTCGCGGATGAACGCGCCCTGCTCGTCGGTGAGCCGGTCATCGGTCAGCTCGATGTCGTTGGTGTGCGTGCCGACCTTGCGGGCCGGGGTCGCGCGGCGCTTCCCCTTGCCCGGCGCGACCGGGGGCTCCGCGACGACCGGCGTGCCCGTCGTGCCGCCCGACAGCAGGGTCAGCTGCTGCCGCATGATCTCCAGCTGCGAGCGGACGATGTCCTCGACGCCGGGTGGCGGCGCGGGGGCGGTCCCGGGCGCGGGGGCGGTCCCGGGCGCGACGGTCGTTCCGGGTGCGTAAGCCCGCGGTGACGGCGTCGGCGTGGCGGCGGGCGCGGGCGGGGCCTGCGGGGCGAGTTCGGCGGGTCGGTGCTCCAGGACGAAGTCGGCCAGCAGGCCGGGCGTGTAGAGGGACTCGAAGAACGCCTTGATCGGGATGTCGACGGCGTACTCGGTCTCGACGCGCTTGCCGAGCTGGACGAGCATCAGGGAGTCGATGCCCAGCGCGAACAGCTGGACGGACTCGTCGATCGCGTCGACGGCGACACCGGTGACCTGGCCGATGCACTGCTTGACGAACGCGACGACCGCGTCCCGGTCGTCCGCGCGCGTGTCCCGGTCGACCACGCGCCCGACCGGGGCGGCCTCCGGCTCGGCGACGACGGGCCGCGTCACCGCGCCGCCCCCCGCGCCGCCCACCGCGCCGCGGTCGGAGTACCAGGTCCGCCGCCGGTCGAACGGGGTGCGCGGCAGGTCGCGGACGAGGTCGCCGGACCCGCCGGGGAGCCGGCCCCACTCCAGCGACCGGCCCAGCTCCCACAGCGCGCCCGCGCTCTCCAGCAGCTGCCGGGTGTCGGAGCGCCCCTTGCGCAGGCTCGGGAGGACGACGGCGTCGTCGCCGAACTCCTGGGCGATCAGGCCGCCGACCGTGGCCGTGGCGCCGATCTCGACGAAGACGCGCGCGCCCAGGTCGACCGCGGTGCCGACGGCCGCCCGGAACAGGACGGGCTCGACCAGGTGCCGGCTCCAGTACGACGCGTCGATCGGCGAGTCCGCCGGGACGACCTCGCCGGTCACCGCCGAGATCCACGGCAGGGCGGGCGGGTCGAACACGTGGTGGCGGACCTGCTCGTGCAGGTCGTCCGCCGCCTGCGCCATCAGCGCGGAGTGGTACGGGTGCGAGACGTCCAGCCGCTCGGTGAAGACCCGCTGCTTGCGCGCGGCCCTGAGCACCGCCGCCAGGCTCTCGGCGGCACCGGCGACGGTGGTGTTCTCGGCCGCGTTCACCGCGGCGACGGAGACGTCCGGGTGGTCGGCCAGCAGCTGCTCCGCCCGCTCCCGCGAGCACAGCAGCGTCGCCATGGAGCCGTCCGCGGAGGAGGCGTTCACGACGCGCGCGCGGCGCGTCACCAGGTCGACCGCCTGGGTGAGGGTCATGACCGACGCGAAGCAGGCCGCCGCGTACTCGCCGACGCTGTGGCCGATCACGGCCGAGGGCGTGACGCCGAGCGACCGCCAGTACCGGGCGAGGGCCAGTTCGACCGCGAAGATCATCGCCTGGGTGTGGAGGGGCGACCGGAACGGCTCCTCGTCGTCGCCGAACATCGCCTCGACCGGGGAGACGTCGCCGATCCGGCGGAACACCCGGTCGATCTCGTCCAGCTCGTCCCGGAAGACCTCGGCGTGCTCGTACAGCTCGCGCGCCATGCCCGGGTACTGCGTGCCCTGGCCGGAGAACACGAACACCTGGCCCTCGCCCGCCCGGTCGCGGGCCGGGAGGGAGCCGAGCGCGGCCTCGACCGCGGCCGGGATGCCCGCGACGGAGTCGCAGACCAGCGCCGCCCGGTGCCGCAGGGCCGCGCGCCGCTCCCCCAGCGTGTGGGCGACGTCGGCGAGGTCGGCGGTCGTGCCCCCGCTCCACGCGGCCAGGTTGCGCAGGGCGGTGCGCAGCGCCGCGTCCGACTTCGCCGAGACGGGCAGCAGGCGGGCCGGGCCGGGCGTCGGCCGCGCGGGCTTCGGCTTCGGCCGGTACTCCTCCACGATCATGTGGGCGTTGCTGCCGCTGATGCCGAAGGAGCTGATCCCGGCGCGGCGCAGGCCGCCGACCGGCTCCCACGGGACCTCCTCGGCCACCACCTCGATCGGGACGGCGTCCCAGTCGATCAGCCGGTTGCCCTCGCGGAAGTGCAGCGTGGCCGGGAGCCTGCCGTGCCGCATGGACACGATCACCTTGCACAACGCCGCCATGCCCGCCGCGGACTCCAGGTGCCCGAGGTTGGACTTGACGCTGCCGACGCGCAGCTTGCCGCGCCTGCCCGCGAAGACCCGCGCCAGGGCGTTGACCTCCTGCGGGTCGCCGATCGGCGTGCCCGAGCCGTGCGCCTCGACGTAGGAGACGTCCTCGATGCCGACCCCGGCCTCGGCCATCGCGGCCTCGACCACGCGCTGCTGCGCGGTGCCGCTCGGCACGGTGAACCCGCCGCCCTGGCCGTTGTGGTTGACCGCCGAGCCGCTGATCACGGCCAGCACGTCGTCGCCGTCGCGCTCGGCGTCCGACAGGCGCTTGAGGACGACGACCGTGCCGCCCTCGCTGCGGATGTAGCCGTCGGCGCCGTCGTCGAAGCTGCGGCACCGGCCGGTCGGGGACAGCGCCTGCAACCGCGACCACGACACGTGGCCCTCCGGGCTGAGGATCAGGTTCACCGCCGCGGCGACGACCACGTCGCAGCCGCCCTGCCGCAGCTCCCGGCCGGCCTGGTGCAGCGCGTACAGCGAGGACGCGCAGGCCGCGTCGATCGCCTGGCTGGGGCCTTCGAAGCCGTAGGTGTAGGAGATCCGGCCGGCCGCCGAGTTGGCCATGTTGCCGGTGTAGCTGTACCGCTCGGCCGGGTGCCCGAGGTTCTTCCCGACCTGCACGTAGTCGTTGGTGTAGATGCCGACGAACACGCCGACGCGCCGGTCGCGCCCCGCCGCGGTCGGGTCCATCCCCGCGTCTTCGAGGGCTTCCCACGTCAGCTCCAGCAGCAGCCGCTGCTGGGGGTCGATCGACTCGGCCTCGGTGGGCGAGATGCCGAAGAACAGCGGGTCGAAGCCGTCCACCTGGTCGAGGTAGCCGCCCTGGGTGGTGGTCACCTCGCCGGTGTCGAGGTCGCTGTGCGACCACCGGTCGGCGGGCACCTCCCGCACCACGTCGACCTTGCCGCTCAGGGTCTCCCAGAGCTGGTCCTCGGTGCTGATGCCGCCGGGGAGCCGGAACGCCAGGCCCACCACGGCGAGGGGTTCGGTGGAGAACGCGGCCACCGGCGCCGGGTCGGGGCGCGCGGCGGCCGGCGCGCGGTCCTCGCCGACGCGCCGGGTCAGCTCGGTGGTGAGCGCGTCCGCGGTGGGGTGGTCGATGATGAACGTGCTCTCCAGCGAGACGCCCAGCTCGCGCGCCAGGCCGCTCTGGAGCTTGATCAGCTGCACCGACGTGCAGCCCAGCTCGAACAGGCTCCTGGCGTAGTCGTCCTGCCGCAGCTCGGTGCCGATCCCCAGCACCTCCGCGACGTGCTGGGACACCAGCTCCGCCAGCGGGGCGCCGTCGGCGGCGGGCCGGGTCGGCGAGGTGCCCGCCCCGGGGCCGGCCGCGGTGGGCGCGTCCAGGTCGGGCAGGTCGACCACCCGGCCGCGCCCGGCGAGCACCGGCTCCCAGTCCACCGCCAGGCCCCGCACGTGCGCCTCGGCGAGCGAGGTGAGGAAGTGGTCCAGGTGCTGCTCGTCGCGGCGCAGGGAGTTCAGCACCGGCACCGCCGAGCCCAGCGCCTCCGCGGTCTGCCGCATCGCCAGGGTCAGCACCGGGTGCACGCTGACCTCGACCATCGCCTGGTAGCCGTCGGCCAGCAGGGCCCTGGTCGCGCTCTCGAAGAGCATCGGCCGGCGCAGGTTGCGGTACCAGTACTCGGCGTCCAGCCCGGCGGTGTCGAACGCCGCGCCGGTCATGCCGGAGTAGAACGGGACCTCCGACGCGCGCGGGGTGATCGACGCGAGCGAGGTCAGCACCGCGTCGCGCACCTCCTCGACCCGCGGCGAGTGGGCGGCCAGGGGCACGGACGTCACGTGGGCGTACACGCCCGCGGCGCGCAGCTGCTCGGCGGCGAGCGCGAGCACGTCGCCGTCGCCGGAGACGACCACCGTGCGCGGCGCCATCACGCCCGAGACGTCGACGTCGTGGCCGTGCTCGGCGAACCACGAGGTCACCTCGTGCACCGGCAGCGCCACCACGGCCATGCCGCCACGGCCGGCCAGCACCGACTGCGCGCGGCTCCACAGCACGGCCGTCTTCGCGGCGTCGTCCAGCGACAGCGCGCCGGACACGAAGGCCGCGGCGGCCTCGCCGATGCTGTGCCCCACCACGGCGTGCGGCCGGACGCCGTGCGAGCGCCACAGCTCGGTGAGCGCCACCATGATCGAGAACAGCACCGGCTGCACGACGTCCGTCCGGTCGTACAGGTCCGTCGCCCCCGACCTCAGCACGTCGACCAGCGACCAGTCCACGTGCGGGGCCAGGGCGTCGGCGCAGTCGCCGATCCGCCGGGCGAACACCGGCGAGGAGTCGAGCAGCTCGGCGGCCATGCCCGGCCAGATCGCGCCCTGGCCCGGGAAGACGAACGCGGGGCGCGTCACCTCCACGGCCGTCCCCTCGACCACGTGCGGGCCGGGCCGTCCCAGGGCGAGCAGGTCCAGCGCTCCGGCGAGGTCGTCGCCGCGGCCCAGCAGCACCGCGCGGTGCGCGTGCGGCGGTCGGGTCGCGAGCGTGCGGGCCACGTCCTCGGGGTCGGCGCCGCCGGCGACGAGGTCGCGCAGCCGCCCGGCGACGTCGCGCAGCGCCCGTTCGCCCGGCGCGCCCAGGATCAGCGGGATCGTCATCGCCACCTCACCACCCCGGTCACGCGGGATGCCTGCCATGACGACCTCCGGGGTGCTCGCGACGCGCGGGACCTGACACGGTTCATTGCCCTAGTTCTTCCTGGCGTGCTTCTTGTAGCCGAAGTCGGCGATCATGACCTGCTGCAACTGGGAGGTGCCCTCGATGACCTCGAGGATCTTCGCCTCCCGGAACAGGCGTTCCGCCGGGAAACCCGACCAGCACCCGTTCCCGCCGAGCACCTGGACCGCGTCCGACGTCGCGCGCTGGGCGATCGTGGACGAGAAGTACTTCGCGATGTTGGTCTCCATCGCCGCGTCGGCGCTGCGCGCCGCCAGGAAGCGGCCCGCGCGCCGGCACAGCTCCCTGGCCGCGGCGACGTTCGTGACGGCGTCCGCGACCATCTTCTGCACCAACTGCTGCGTGCCGATCTTGACGCCGAACTGCTCGCGGCGCGTGGCGTAGGAGCACATCTCCTCCAGCGCCGCCTGGGCCAGCGCGACCCCCGCCCACGCGATGCTGTACCGACCGTGCAGCAGCGCCGTGTTCACCACGAAGCCGAAGCCCGCGCCGATGCCCGCGACGAGGTTCTCCGCCGGCACCTCGACGTCGGTGAGGACGACCTCCGCGATGTGCGTCGCCCGGTTGCCCAGGAACCCCGACATCGGTCGGGTGTCCACGCCCGGCGCGTCCCGCTCCACGACGAACGCGCTCGTGACGCCGTCGTCGGAGGCGATCACCAGGAACAGGTCGGCGATCCCGGCGAACGAGGTCCACTTCTTCCGCCCGTTGAGGACGAACGCGTCGCCCTTCCTGGTGTAGGTCGTGGCCACCGCGGCGGCGTCGGACCCGGCGTCCTCCTCGGACAGCGCGAAGCAGGCGATCCTCTCGCCGCGCGCGAGCGCCGGGAGGTACTTCTCCTTGAGCCGCTTCGACGCCAGCTCCACCAGCGTCCCGGCCACGATGGACGTGTGCACGGTCAGCAGCGCCCGCGTGGAGGCGCACGCCTTGCCGATCACCTCGGTGAGTTCCCCGTACTCCAGCGGGTCCAGGCCGAGGCCGCCCCACTTCTCGGGGATCGACGCGCCGAGGAACCCCTCGTCCGCCATCCTCTTCACGACGTCGGGCGGCAGGTGCTCGTCGCGGTCGAACGCGGCGGCCCTGGGCGCCAGCTCGGTGTCCGCGAACGACCTGGCCCTCGCGAGGACGTCGGACCGGTCGACGTCACCCACCCGACGGGCTCTTCAGGTCGGCGACCATGTCCGCGAGGCGGCGGACCGAGCTGAAGTTCCGCAGCACGATGTAGTCGTCGGGCACCTCCACGTCGAACGTCGACTCGACGTGGTGCAGGAGCTGCATGGCGAACAGCGACGTGAAGAACCCCCGCTCGAAGATGTCGTCGTCGTCGTGGAGCTCGACGTCCTTGAACGCGGTCATGTTCTCCCGCAGGTAGGCCCGGATGTTGGCCGCGGCGTCCGCCACCGTGACGTCTGCCATGTTCACCACCGCCTCGTCACGCATCGATCTCGACCTTGATGTACTCGGGGTACTCCTGGCGCACCGCGAGGTCGTTCTCGTACAGGTGGTCGCTGCCCTCGCTGCTCACCACGCGGAAGTTCGCCAGCTGGTAGGTCACCAGCATCTGGCGGTTGCGGTCCGTGCGGCGGAAGCGGGCGAACAGGCGCTTGCCGTCCTCGGCCGCCCGCTTGACCAGGAAGGACAGCAGGACCGTGCCCACGCCCTTGGACACCGTGCGGCAGGACATGAGCAGGAGGTTGATCGTCCAGCGGTCGTCCTGCTTCTCCACCAGCGCCATGCCGATCTTGCCGTAGGAGCCGTAGCGGTCGGTCAGCTCGCACACCCACAGGTCGTGGTCGGCGCTGCGCACGAGTTCGTCGAGCTGCTCGTGCGAGTACTGGATGCCGGTGGAGTTCAGCTGGTTGGTGCGCTCGGTCAGCTCTTCGAGCCGCAGCAGGTCGTCGTCCTTCGCCCGGGAGACGGTGAAGACCATGCCCAGGCCGGCCAGGAACTCGTCCGCGGCGCCCCGGTGGTCCAGCTCGGCCTCCCGGCGCGCCCGGTCCTCCAGGTACATGAGCCGGCGGCGGCTCGCGTCGGCGGTCACCACCCCGGGGCTGAGGCGCGGCATGGAGAGCAGGGTGGCCAGCAGCGCCGAGTCGACCGTCTCGACCTCGGGGTGGGCGAAGGCGACCTCGTCGCGCTCGAACGGCTGGTCGTCCACGAACATGATCGTGTCGATGCCGATGTTGAGCTTCTCGCGGATCGCGGCGACGGAGCTGGACTTGCTGTTCCAGTTGATCTGCGGGTACAGGAAGTACTCGGCGAGGCCCAGCGCCTCCAGCTCGCGCATCGCGTCGTCGTGGTTGTTCTTGCTGGCGACCGACTGGAGGATGCCGCGGGCGTCCAGGGTCTTGACCAGGTCCACGACGCCGTCGCGCGGGACGAGGTCGTCGCCCGCCGACAGGGTGCCGTGCCACAGCGTGTCGTCGAGGTCCCACACGACGCACTTGACCATCTTCATGAATCGACGTCCCCCAGGGTGTTCGCTGCCGCTGCCGTTCTCGTGGGTCAGCGCTTCGAGTACGTGTAGAACCCCTGGCCGCTCTTCCGGCCGAGCAGACCGGCGGCGACCATCTTCTTCAGCGTCGGGCAGCACCGGAACTTGCTGTCCTGGAACTCCTCGTAGAGCACGTTCAGGGAGTTGACGACGGTGTCGAGCCCGATGAGGTCGGCCGTCTCCAGCGGCCCCATCTTGTGCCCGTAGCCGAGCTTGAAGATCGCGTCGACCTGCTCGGGCTCGGCGACGCCGTCGTGCACCAGGAAGGCCGCCTCGTTCATGAAGAGGTGCGACAACCTGTTGGACACGAACCCGGGCGCGTCGTTGACCACGATGGACTGCTTGCCCAGCGAGCCGACGAACTCCTCCGCCCGCTTGACCGTGTCGTCGGAGGTGTGGAAGCCGCGCACGACCTCCGCGCACCCGAGCAGCGGCACGGGGTTCATGAAGTGGATGCCCACGACGTCGGCGGGCCGTGCCGTGCACGCGGCGAGCTTGGTGATGGAGATGCAGCTCGTGTTCGCGGCGATCTTCGCGTCCTCGCCGCAGACGTCGCGGAGTTCGAGGTACAGCCGCTCCTTCGCGGCGAGGTCCTCGACGATGTTCTCGACGATCCAGTCCGCCCCGGCGAGGTCGCCCAGGTCCGCGCTGAAGCGGATGCGGCCGAGGACCTCGTCGGCCTTCCACGAGGCCGTGGTCGGGGACATCATCCGGAACTGCCGGACGAGCCCGCGGACCTCGCGGGGCGCCGCGGCCAGCACCTCGGGGTCGTGGTCGGACAGGACGACGTCGTAACCGTTGGCGGCGCAGGTGATGGCCACGTCCTTGCCCATCACACCCGCGCCCACGACCCCTACTACTGCCATCCCCAGCCGCCCCCGCGTGTAACGAATGGTGCGCGCAAAGCGCGCGAACGTCCCGCACATTCTTTTCGCGCACGTCACCCACCGACGACATGCCAAAGCCGGCACAACGTCGGGAACGGGCTTCGCGCCGATTTCACCGTTCTTCGGGTGCGGCCACCCGAAAAATCGGGCGCAGCGTGCCCGAACCGTGCGAGGTCAACCCCTACTGGCCACTGTCGCCCGAGAAGAGGCTTTCACTACGCCGTTTGCGCGCTACGTCCGGTTCGCACCTTCCGTGCGAGGGACAATACACAGAACGCCGCAGAAGCGTAAAGGTTTCACCGAAGCTACAGCAGGTAGTCGAGTGCTCGCTGACCGTGCACGGCCGGACATTTCCGCACTTACCGGGAAGCGGGGCGGATAACGCTTCGCAGCCGATCACCACGATGCATCGACCCCGGTCGCCGGCGTCGGGTATTGCCGCCTCCGACCCCGACGAGGATCGCGCGCGAGGGGGAGTACCGCCCGCGCGCATCGGCGAACCAGCACGCCGCGGGACATTCCCGCGAACCCGACAGCCCGTCGACCACCCTCGCCGCCAGGGCACCTCACAGCGATGCGACCTGCGCAGATGAGCGCGAAGCGCTCCGCACGGCGCGTTTTCGGCCGTCCCGCGCCCGGCACCGCACGGGGTGCCCGAAAATTTGACGGAAATTTCGCGTGAAGTTAAGGCAAGACCGATGGAACCGCTCCCAGACGGTCCCCCCAGTACAGCCGAAAGCGACTGCGGTCACTACGTGGTACCGCATCGGAGGGCCACCGTCTCATTTCGCGAAGATTCCCCGACAAATTACGAGGATCACTCGTTTCGCAGGTCTGCCGGTTCCTGGAGACCTGTTCCGCAGGCGTGGACCGGGACATCTCGGAAACCGCTGTAAATCCGTTCCGGGGACGGGGTCGAACGTACCCTTGTCGCTTCCGGGGGCACCGTCTAACATGCCGGGAAGCCGATGGGGGCAATGCGGGTTCTGCGCGCGGCCCGGGCGTGCCCGGCACTGGATTCGTCGTCCGCCGATTCGCCTCGGCGAAACTCCCGACCACCAGGGGACAACCGTGGACAGAACGTTTGCCGAAGACGTCGGCGAGTGGCTCGTCGCCCAGGCCGACGACCTCCTGAAGGTCGGCGGCACGAAACAGCTCATGGGTTTGGACTGGACCGTCCTGCCCGAGGTGTGGCCGCCCGACCCGGCGACCGAGGTGTTCACCTCCGCCCTGCCGTTCGGCCCCGGCACGCGGTTCCTCGAAATCGGGTGCGGCGCCGGCGTGACGAGCGTGGTGGCCGCCCGGAGCGGGTGCCGGCGCGTCGTCGCGGCCGACATCAGCCCGGCCGCCGTCGCCAACACCGAGCTGAACGCCAAGGCCCACGGCGTCGAGCACGAGGTGGAGGCGCTGACGAGCGACCTGTTCCACGAGTTCGGGCCGACGGACGTGTTCGACCTGGTCGTCTCCAACCCGCCCCTGGTCCGGGCACGCGTGGACCGCACCTACGACCGGCTGATCGAGCGGTCGGTGTTCGACCCGGGGTACGCCCTCCACCAGCGGTTCTTCCACGAGGTGAAGCCGCACCTCGCCGAGGGCGCGCGCATCTTCATGAACACGAGCGACACGATGGGCGACCCGAAGTCGATCGTGGCCCTCGCCGTGCGGATGGGCTTCGCCGTGCGGAAGCACCACTCGAACCGGATCGAGATCCCCGGCTCGCTGATCGGCTGGACCCCGGCCATCGCCGCCGCCGCGGACGAGCACGGCATGGTCCACATCGAGTCGTCGATCTACGAGTTCCAGCTGATCTGACCGGACCCCGTGCGGCGACCGTCCACTTCGGAGTGCGGCGGCCACGGCCCCTCCCGGGGCGTGCGCCGGCGTCCCCGGCGGGTGCGGACAGGTACCCGGCCGGGGAGGCCGGCAGCGTCACCCGACCCCGGTCCGCCCCTCCCGCCCCCCGGCGGCGTCCCGGGCGAGGCGTTCGTTCGCCCGGCCGGCGGCCTCGGTGAGCCCGGCCAGGAAGGCGATGACGACGCGCAGCTCGTCGGGGTCGGCGGCGCGGAGGGTCGCCGCGACCTCGGTCCCCGCGAAGGCGAGGAACCCGCGCACCCGTTCGCGCGCCGCCGGGTCGGGGCGCAGGGTGACCCGGCGGCGGTCGGCGCTCTCGCGGCTGCGGTGGACGTGACCGGCGGTTTCGAGCCGGTTCAGCAGCACCGTCGTCGAGCCCGAGGTCATGCCGATCCGCCGGGAGAGCCGGGCGGGCGACAGCGGCGCGCCCGCCTCGGCCGCCCAGATGACGTGGCTCAGGGCGTTGGCGTCGGAGACCGGCAGCCGCAGCCAGGTCGCGAGGTGCCTCGTCAGCCCCTCCAGGCCGACCACCAGGTCGCGCAGGCGGTGCACCACCTCCACCCGGTCCGCCGGCCAGTCGAACGTCAGCGGGTCGACCTCTGTCACGCACACCCCTTCACCGCGAAGTAGCTTCACCGTAAAGCACGGCATCCGGTCGTGCGATCACACCGGAGCAGGGCATGACCACACCGCACGCGGTGGTTTCCGGCGCGAACATCGCCGGCCTCTCGGCCGCCCACTGGCTGCGGCGCACCGGGTGGGACGTCACCCTGCTCGAACGCGCGGCGGCGTTCCGCGACGGCGGGCAGAACGTCGACCTGCGGGGCGTCGCCCGCGAGGTGCTCGACCTGATGGGGCTGACCGAGGCGGTGAGGGCGCAGAACACCACCGAGACCGGCACGGTCCTGGTCGACGGCTCGGGCGGCGTGGTCGCGGAGCTGCCGTCCGACGGCCCGGACGGCGCGACCGCCGAGTTCGAGGTCCTGCGCGGCGACCTCGCCCGCACCATCCTCGAACACCTGCCCGCGGGGGTCGAGGTCCTCTACGGCGACACCGTCGCCGAGGTCGACAAGGACGCCGACGCGGTCACCGTGACCACGGCGTCGGGCCGCACCCTGCGCGCCGACCTGCTCGTCATCGCCGAGGGCGTCCGCTCCGCGACCCGCGACCGGCTGTTCGGCGACGCGGTCGACCGCCGCGAACTCGGGATCACCATGGTGTTCGGCACGATCCCGCGCACGCCGGGCGACGACGACCGGTGGCGGTGGTACAACGCCGTGGGCGGGCGGCAGGTCCACCTCCGGCCGGACAACCACGGCACCACCCGCGCCATCCTCGCCCACGCGCGCGGCGACGACCTCGTGGACCTCGACCGCGCGGACACCCTCGCCCGGCTCCGCGACCGCTACGCCGACGCCGGCTGGGAGGCGCCCCGCGTCCTCGACGCCTTCGGCACCTCCGACGACGTCTACGTCGACCGCCTCACCCAGGTCCGCATGCCCACCTGGCACCGCGGGCGGGTGTGCGTCGCGGGGGACGCGGCCTGGTGCGTCACCCCGCTGGGCGGCGGCGGCGCGTCGCTGGCCCTCGTCAGCGGGTACGTCCTGGCCGCGTGCCTGTCCACCGCCGAGCACCCCGGGAGCGCGCTCACCGCGTACGAGGAGTGGATGCGCCCCCTCGTCGACGACGTCCAGCGGCTCCCGCGCGGCCTGGAGCGCGTCGCCTTCCCGCGGACCCGGTTCGGCCTGGCGCTGCGCGACCTGGTCGCCAAGGCCCTCACCTCACCGCCGCCGGCGTCCCTCACCGCGAGGATCGGCCGGGTCGCCGCCACCGACCGCGCGCTGCCGCGCATCGCACCGGCCGGGGCCTGACCGGTCCGGGCCTGGTGGTCAGGGCCTGGTGGTCGGGGCCCGACGGTCCGGGCCTGGTGGTCGCGGGCCGACGGTCCGGGACCACCGCCCGCGACGCCTGTTCAGCGGTCGTGGCCCCGGCCCGGCGCGAGGAGCCTGGGCCCATGGGACCTCGATACAGCAGGCGCTTCACCGTCGCCGTGGTCTGCACCGCGCTGTCCGGCCTCCTCGTCGGGGTGGGCGTCGCGTACGGCGGCGCGGTGGTCGTGCTGCCGGCCGTGCTGTGCACCCTCGTCTTCACCGTGCTGGCCGCCCTGTGGCAGCACGACGCGCCGCACCGCGGGCGGACCCGCTGAGCCCGGGGTGCGGCGCGCGCCGCGCGGTGTGACCATGAAAGCCGACCCGGGAGGGAGGTGGGCGTGGGAGCACGGCAGTGGCTTGCGGGGTGGCCGGTGTTCCGGCAGCTCACCGGCGAGGACCCGCTCGGGCGGGGCGAGGCCGCGCAGTCGCCCCGGTCCGCCGGCCTGGTGGCGCGCACCGCCGGCGCCGACCGCGTGGCCAGGTCGGTCTGCCCGTTCTGCGCCGTCGGCTGCGGCCAGCGGGTGTACGTCGCCGACGACGAGGTGCTCCAGGTCGAGGGCGACCCGGACAGCCCGATCTCGCGCGGCCGGCTGTGCCCGAAGGGGTCGGCCAGCACGCAACTGGTCACCGGCCCGCAGCGCGCGCGGAAGGTGCTCCACCGCCCGCCGCACGGCACCGACTGGGAGGAGCTGGACCTCGGCACGGCCATGCGGATGGTGGTCGACCGGGTGCTCGACGCCCGCGCCAAGGGCTGGCAGGACGTCGACGAGAACGGCGCGCGCGTGCGCCGCACCCTCGGTTTCGCCAGCCTGGGCGGCGCGACGCTGGACAACGAGGAGAACTACCTCATCAAGAAGTTGTTCACCGCGCTCGGCGCGCTCCAGATCGAGAACCAGGCCCGCATTTGACACTCCGCCACGGTTCCCGGTCTGGGGGCCTCCTTCGGTCGCGGCGGCGCGACGGACTACCAGCAGGACCTGATCAACTCCGACGTCATCGTCATCATGGGCTCCAACATGGCCGAGGCGCACCCGGTGGGGTTCCAGTGGGTGATGGAGGCCAAGGAGCGCGGCGCGAAGGTCCTGCACGTCGACCCGCGGTTCACCCGCACCAGTGCCCACGCGGACGCCCACGTGCCGCTGCGCGCGGGCACCGACATCGCGTTCCTGGGCGGGGTGATCAACCACGTCCTGAGCAACGGGCTGGACTTCCGCGAGTACGTGGTGCCCTACACGAACGCCTCGTTCCTGGTGAGCGAGGACTTCCGGGACACCGAGGACCTCGACGGGCTGTTCAGCGGCTACGACCCGGGGACCGCCTCGTACGACCCGACGTCGTGGCAGTACGAGACGGTGGACGAGGACGAGTCCGCCGAGCAGCACCGCGGCGCGGGCGCGAAGGAGCGGTCCACGCCGTACCAGCACGGCTCGGGCGGGCCGAAGGTCGAGGGCGGCAGCGGCCGGATCGCCGCCGACCCGACCCTGGAGCACCCCCGGTGCGTCTACCAGGTGCTCAAGCGGCACTACGCCCGCTACACGCCGGAGATGGTGGCGCGCGTGTGCGGCGTGTCCGAGGAGCTGTTCCGGGCCGTCTGCGACGCGTGGACGGCGAACTCCGGCCGCGAGCGGACCGGCGCGCTGGTCTACAGCGTCGGCTGGACCCAGCACAGCACGGGCGCGCAGTGCATCCGCGCGGGGGCGATCGTCCAGCTGCTGCTGGGCAACATCGGCCGGCCCGGCGGCGGCGTGTTCGCGCTGCGCGGGCACGCGAGCATCCAGGGCTCCACCGACATCCCGACGCTGTTCAACCTGCTGCCCGGCTACCTGCCGATGCCCACGCCCGAGCACACCGACCTGGCGGCCTACGTCGACGACATCCGGGCCGAGCACCAGAAGGGCTTCTGGCACGACGCCGACGCGTACACCGTGTCGCTGCTCAAGGAGTACTGGGGCGACAAGGCCACCGCCGACAACGACTACTGCTTCGACTACCTGCCCCGCGTCACCGGCGACCACGGCACGTACCGCACGGTCATGGACATGGTCGACGGCAAGGTGTCCGGCTACTTCCTGCTCGGCCAGAACCCGGCGGTCGGCTCGGCGCACGGGAAGCTCCAGCGGCTCGGCATGGCGAACCTGGACTGGCTGGTCGTGCGCGACCTGACCATGATCGAGTCGGCGAGCTTCTGGAAGGACTCCCCCGAGGTCGAGACCGGCGAGATCGTGCCCGAGGAGTGCCGCACGGAGGTGTTCTTCTTCCCCGCCGCGTCGCACGTGGAGAAGGAGGGCACGTTCACCCAGACCCAGCGGATGCTCCAGTGGCGCGAGAAGGCCGTGGAGCCGAAGGACGACCAGCGCTCCGAGCTGTGGTTCTTCTACCACCTGGGCCGGATGCTGCGGGAGCGGCTCGCGGGGTCCACCGACGAGCGCGACCGGCCGCTGCTGGACCTGTGGTGGGACTACGCCGTGGTAGGCGACGAGCCGCAGGCGGACGACGTGCTGCGCCGGGTCAACGGCCTGGACCTGACCACCGGCCGACCGGTGAACGGCTACACCGAGCTGAAGGCGGACGGCAGCACGGCGGCGGGCTGCTGGATCTACAGCGGCGTCTACGCGGACGGCGTCAACCAGGCCGCCCGCCGCAAACCGGGCCAGGAGCAGGACCTCTACGCCACCGAGTGGGGCTGGGCGTGGCCGATGAACCGCCGCGTGCTCTACAACCGGGCCTCCGCCGACCCGGACGGCCGGCCGTGGAGCGAGCGCAAGGCGCTGGTCTGGTGGGACGCCGACCGGGGCGAGTGGACCGGCCACGACGTGCCGGACTTCGAGCGCACCAAGCCGCCGGGCCACCGGCCGCCCCCGGGCGCGGTGGGACCGGAGGCGCTGCACGGCGACGACCCGTTCGTCATGCAGGCGGACGGCAAGGGCTGGCTGTTCGCGCCGAGCGGCCTGGCCGACGGGCCGCTGCCCACCCACTACGAGCCACACGAGTCGCCGGTGCCCAACCCGGTCTACCGGCAGCAGGCCAACCCGACCCGCAAGGTCTACGGCCGGGCGGACAACCCGTCGAACCCGTCGCCGCCCGAGGCGCACGGCGAGGTGTTCCCGTTCGTGCTGACCACCGCGCGGCTCACCGAGCACCACACGGCGGGCGGCATGAGCCGGACCGTGCCGCACCTGGCGGAGCTGCAACCCGAGCTGTTCGTCGAGGTCTCGCCGCGGTTGGCCCGCGAGCGCGGCCTGGAGCACCTGGGCTGGGCGCACGTGGTCACCAGCCGGGCGGCGGTGGAGGCGCGCGTGGTGGTCACCGACCGGATGTCGCCGCTGCGCGTGCACGACCGCCTGGTGCACCAGGTGTGGCTGCCCTACCACTGGGGCGCCACCGGCCTGGTCACCGGCGACTCGGCCAACGACCTGTTCGGCGTGGTGGTCGACCCGAACGTGTTCATCCAGGAGACCAAGGTCGCCACCTGTGACGTGCGACCGGGTCGTCGCCCGCGCGGACCGGCGCTGCTGGAGTACCTGGCGGGGTACCGGCGGCGCGCCGGGATCACCGCCGAGACCGGCACGCACGTGCTCACCGGAGGACCCGCGCACACCGAGGAGGAGCCGTGACCGGGAACAGCTTCCACGGGCCGCTGCACGACGTGGCGGGCGAGGCCGGGTACGTCGACCACCCGCCGCGCGTCGGGTTCTTCACCGACACGTCGGTGTGCATCGGCTGCAAGGCGTGCGAGGTGGCCTGCAAGGAGTGGAACCACGTCCCCGCCTCCGGCTTCGACCTGCTGGGCATGTCGTTCGACAACACCGGGCACCTCGGCGCGGACGCGTGGCGGCACGTGGCGTTCGTCGAGCAGCAGCGGCCCGCGCCGCCGGGGCCGGCCGCGCAGGACCTGGGGATGCCGTCGTTCGACCGGCCGGGCACCTCGACCGACCCGGCGGCCCGCACGGACTTCCGCTGGCTGATGGCGTCCGACGTGTGCAAGCACTGCACGCACGCGGGCTGCCTGGACGTGTGCCCGACCGGGGCGCTGTTCCGCACCGAGTTCGGCACGGTCGTGGTGCAGCAGGACATCTGCAACGGGTGCGGCTACTGCGTGTCCGGTTGCCCGTACGGGGTGATCCAGCGCCGCGAGGGCGACGGGCGGGCCCAGAAGTGCACCCTGTGCTACGACCGGCTCAAGGTGGGTGAGGAACCGGCGTGCGCCAAGGCGTGCCCCACCGACTCCATCCAGTTCGGCGAGCTGGACGTGCTGCGCGAACGCGCCGCCGCCCGCGTGGAGACCCTGCGCGAACGCGGCGAGGAGGGCGCGCGGCTCTACGGCGCGGACCCGGGCGACGGGGTCGGCGGCACCGGGGCGTTCTTCCTGCTGCTGGACGAGCCGGAGGTGTACGGCCTGCCGCCGGACCCCGTGGTGCCGACGCGCGACCTGGCGGCGATGTGGAAGCGCGCGGGCCTGGCGGCGGTCGCGTTCGCCGCCGCCGCGGTGGTCGCGTTCGCCGGGGGCCGCTGATGGGCCGCCGCCGCGACGACCAGGTGGTGCCGGGGGCGGACTTCCGCTCGTACCACGGCCGCCAGGTGCTCCAGACGCCCGCGTGGGAGTGGCCGGTGCCCGCGTACCTGTTCGCGGGCGGGGTGTCGGCCGGCTCGACGCTGCTCGCGGTGGGCGCGGACCTGACCGGGCGGGCCGCGCTGCGGCGCGCGGGACGGCTGGGTGCGCTGGTGTCGCTGGGCGCGGGCATGGTGTTCCTGGTCGCGGACCTGGGTCGCCCGGAGCGGTTCCTGCACATGCTGCGGGTGGCCAAGCCGACGTCGCCGATGAGCGTGGGCACGTGGGCGCTCGTCGCCTACGGCCCGGGGGTGGCCGCGGCCGCGGCGGCGGAGGTGCTCCCCGGCCGCTGGTGGTGGTCGCGGCTGCTCAAGCGGGCCGCGCGGCCGGCCGCGGTGTCGTCGGCGGTGGTCGCGCCCGCCATCGCCTCCTACACGGCGGTGCTGCTGTCGCAGACGGCCGTGCCCGCGTGGAACGAGGCGCACCCGCACCTGCCGTTCGTGTTCACCGGGTCCGCCGCGGCGGCCTCGGGCGGGCTGGGCATGGTGTTCGCGCCGGTGGCCGAGGCCGGTCCGGCGCGGGCGTTCGCCGTGCTCGGCGGTGTCGGCGAACTGGTCGCGTCGCGGGTGCTGGAGCGGCGGCTGGGCCTGGTGCGCGAGGCGTACGCGACGGGCCGGGCGCACCGGCTGCGGCGCTGGTCGGAGGTCCTCACCGCGGGCGGCGTGCTGGGCGCGGCGCTGGGCGGGCGGGGCGGGGCGCTGGGCGGGCGGGGCGGCCGGGCGGTGGCGGTGCTGTCCGGGCTGGCGCTGCTGGCGGGCAGCGCGTTGCAGCGGTTCGGCGTGTTCGAGGCCGGCGTGGCGTCCACCCGGGACCCCAAGTACGTCGTGGTGCCCCAGCGGGAGCGGGTGTCACAGGACGACGCGCGTGTCGTCCGGGAGGCGGCGCGTCAGGCCGAGTGAGTCGAGCAGCTCCAGCAGCGGCACCGCCACGCGGCGGGTCGTGCCCAGCGCGGCCTTGGCCCGGCTCGTGGTGAACGGCCCGTCGAGCCCGGCGAGGACCGCGGCGGCCCGCTGCGGCGCGTCGGGTGCGAGCACCACGCCGTCGGCGACGCGCACCAGCCTGCCCACCCGCACCGCCGCCGCCAGCTCCCGCGCGCCCAGCCCCAGCTCGGCGAGCCGGTTCGCGTCCGGCGCGGCGAACGGCGCGCGCGCCAGGTCGGCCTCCACGGCGGCCACCGCCCGCTCCACCGGCGCGGGCAGCGCGGCGGCGGTGGGCACCTTGCCGTCCACCACGTGCAGCCCGGCCTGGTCGAGGACGGCCGCGACCAGCTCGTGCGGCACGTCGAGCCGGCGGGCCAGCACCTCGGTGGGCATCCCGGCGGCCAGCGGCTGCTCCGCCCGCCACGCGGCGACCGCCTCGGGCGCGCGGCGCACCAGCTCGACCCAGTGGTCGGGATCGGCGCGCCACTCCCCCACCGGCACGCCCGCGTCGCCGAACCCGAGCGAGCGCAGCTCCCGCGCGGTCACCAGGCCGCGGTGGCGCAGGTGGGAGGCGGCCACGTCGCCGGTCAGGTCCAGGCCGCGCAGCCGCGCCGCGCCCCGGCGGGTCAGCGCGGGCGGGCGCACGTCGAGCACCAGCACGCCGGCCGCGATCCGGTGCAGGCCGGGGTCGCGCAGCAGGCCGCGGTCGCCGGCGCGCAGCGGCAGCGGGCGCGCCAGGACCAGCCGCGCGGTACCCGGGCCCAGCGGTCGCACGTGGGCCGGGACGGCGGCCGAGCCCACGTGCAGCACGAGCCGGGCGGGCACCTCCGCCGCGCCCAGCCGCACGTCCAGCTCGCGCACCACCGGCCACGCGCCGGGCGCGAGCAGCGCGTCGCCGCGGCCCACCCGGTCGCGATCCACGCCGCGCAGGTTCACCGCGACGCGGGCCACGCCGCCCACCCGGTCGACCGGTTCGCCCAGCGCCTGCAGGCCGCGCACCGGCACGCGCCGCCCGTTGAGCTCCAGCTCGTCGCCGACCGCGACGGTGCCCGCGCCGAGGGTGCCGGTGACGACGGTGCCCGCGCCGCGCACGGTGAACGACCGGTCCACCCACAGCCGCACGTCGGCCGCCGGGTCGGGTTCGGGCAGGCCGCGGGCCACCTCGTCCAGCGCGGCGCGCAGCCCGTCGAGGCCCTCGCCGGTGCGCCCGCTGACCACCACCGACTGCACGCCGCGCAGCGACGTGCCGTCCAGGTGCAGCCGGGCCTCCTCCAGGGCGGTGGCCGGGTCCGCCAGGTCCGCGCGGGTGACGACGAGCAGGCCGTGCCGCACGTCCAGGCCGTCGAGCGCGGCCAGGTGCTCGGCGGACTGCGGCATCCAACCCTCGTCGGCGGCGACCACGAGCATCGCGGCGGGCACCGGTCCGACGCCCGCGAGCATGTTGGTGGTGAACCGCTCGTGGCCGGGCACGTCGACGAACGCCACCGGCCCGCCGGGCAGCGTGGTCCAGGCGAAGCCGAGGTCGATGGTCAGGCCGCGGCGGCGCTCCTCGGCCCACCGGTCGGGTTCCATGCCGGTCAGCAGCCGGATGAGCGTGGACTTGCCGTGGTCGACGTGCCCGGCGGTGGCGATCACCCGCATCGCAGCACGGCTCCCCGCAGCGCGCCGTCGTCGGCGGGGTCCACGGTGCGCAGGTCCAGCAGGCACCGGCCGCGCTCGACCCGGCCCACGACCGGCGGCCGGCCGGCGCGCAGCCGCGCCGCGTAGCGCTCCGGCAGGCTGACCGCCGCGCTCGGCAGCTCCACGCCGGGCGCGCCGCCACCGCCGACGGCCGCCGCGCTCGCCGCGGCCCGCGCGTCCAGCCCGGCCGCGGCGAGGGCGGCGACCAGGTCCTCGGCCCGGGCGCGCAGCGCGGCCGGGTCGGCGTCCAGCGCCGCCGCCACGGGGGCGGGCGGGCCGAGCAGGGTGGCCTCCAGCGCGGCCAGGGTCAGCTTGTCCACGCGCAGGGCGCGGGCCGCCGGGTGGCGGCGCAGCCGGTGCACGAGGTCGGCGTCGCCGAGCAGGAGCCCCGCCTGCGGCCCGCCGAGCAGCTTGTCCCCGGACGCCGTGACGAGGTCCGCGCCCGCCCGCAGCGCGCTCGCCGCGTCCGGTTCGCCGGGCAGCAGCGGGTGCGGCGCGAGCAGGCCCGAGCCGATGTCGACGACCAGCGGCACGCCGAGGCCGGCCAGCTCGGCGACGTCCGGCGCGCTGGTGAAGCCGGTGACGCGGAAGTTCGACGGGTGCACGCGCAGCACGAACCCGGTGTCCGGGCCGATCGCGTCGGCGAAGTCGCGCAGGTGGGTGCGGTTGGTGGTGCCGACCTCGCGCAGCCGTGCGCCGGTGGAGGCCAGCAGGTCGGGGATGCGGAAGCCGTCGCCGATCTCGACCAGCTCGCCCCGGCTGACCACGATCTCGCGGCCCGGCGCCAGGGCCAGCGCGCACAGCAGCAGCGCGGCGGCGTTGTTGTTGACCACGTGCACGTCGCCCGCGTCCGGCACGGCGGCGGCCAGGGCGGCCAGCGCGCCGCGCCCCCGCCGGGCCCGCGCGCCGGTCGCCAGGTCGAACTCGACGTCCGTGCAGCCCGCGGCGTCGGCGACCGCGGCGACGGCGGCCCGGGACAGCGGCGCGCGGCCGAGGTTCGTGTGCACGACGACGCCGGTGGCGTTGAGCACGGGCCGCAGCGACGAGGCGCGGGCGGGCAGCGCGGCGAGCACGTCGTCGACCACGCCGGCCGGCGCGACCAGCCCCTCGCGCACCCGCTGCTGGGCCTGCACCACGGCGGCCTTGACCAGGGACCGGCCCAGTTCCGCCACGGCGGGGGCCAGCCTCGGGTCGGCCAGCACCAGGTCGGTGCGCGGGACCGCGCGCCGGAGGTCCGTCACCGGTCCCCCGGCCCTTCGGCCCCGCCGTGGCGGAGGCGGACGGGAATCGAACCCGCCAGCGACAGGTCCTGCCGCTCAACGGTGTTGAAGACCGCGCCGGCCACCAGGCCGGGTACGCCTCCTCGTGCCATCGCCCAATCCTGCCAGGCCCGCCCGGCGGGTGCGCGGCGCCACGCCACCGGGCACGCTGGGGAGGTGATCAGGTTGACCCAGTACGCCCGCGGCGGCGGTTGCGCCTGCAAGATCCCTCCCGGTGAGCTGGAGGAGGTGGTGCGCGGCCTGACCGGCGTCGTGCCCCGGGACCCGCCCGGCGAGCTGCTGGTGGGCCTCGACCACGGCGACGACGCGGCCGTGGTGCGGGTGCGCGACGGCCTCGCGCTGATCGCCACCACCGACTTCTTCACGCCCGTGGTGGACGACCCGTTCGACTGGGGGCGCATCGCCGCGGCCAACGCCCTGTCCGACGTCTACGCCATGGGCGGGCGGCCGGTGGTGGCGCTGAACCTGCTGTCGTGGCCGCGCGGCGTGCTGCCGTTCGAGCTGGCGGCCGAGGTGCTGCGCGGTGGTCAGGAGGTGTGCGCGGAGGCCGGCGCGCACCTGGCCGGCGGGCACAGCGTGGACGACCACGAGCCCAAGTACGGCCTCGCCGTGACCGGGATCGGGGACCCGGACCGCCTGCTGCGCAACGACACCGGCCGGCCGGGCGTGCCGCTGTCGCTGACCAAGCCGCTGGGCATCGGCGTGCTCAACAGCAGGCACAAGGCGACCGGCGAGGTGTTCCCGCAGGCGGTCGAGGCGATGACGCGGCTCAACCGCGACGCCTCCCGGGCCGCCCTGGACGCCGGGGCGGTGTGCGCGACCGACGTCACCGGTTTCGGGCTGCTCGGCCACCTCTACAAGCTGGCGCGGGCGAGCGGCGTGACGGCGGTCGTGGACGCGGCGGCCGTGCCGTACCTGGAGGGCGCGCGGGAGGCGCTGCGGGACGGCCACGTCAGCGGCGGCACGCGGCGCAACCTGGACTGGGTGCGCCCGCACGCCGACCTGGGCGCGGTGGACGAGGACGAGGCGCTGCTGCTGGCCGACGCGCAGACCTCGGGCGGCCTGCTGGTCGCGGGCGAGGTCCCCGGCGCGCCGGTGGTGGGCGAACTCGTGCCGCGCGGGGAGCACGTGCTCGTCGTCCGCTGACCGCTACCCGCGCGGGTAGCCCGCACCCCGGCCCGCGCGGGTTGCACGCCGTCCGCGGTGTGGGCTACCCTGAACACGTCTACCCCTCGTGCACGCCGGTGGCCCCGCCCCCGTCCCGAGGTCCCAGCACTCCCCGCGCATCACACCGGACGTGGCGTCGCACGACGTCTTACCCGGAGCCGGGAGTCCCGTCCGCCGGCGGTCGCCGCGCGTTCTCCCACACCCCGAGGAAGCACACCATGACCACGAACACCACCGTCCCGCGCCTCACCACCGGAATCCTCGACGTGGTGGGCGAACGCGCCGTGCTGCGCGCGGACGGCTACCTGCCCGGCCCCGACGACGTCGCCGTGCCCGGGAACCTCGTGCGCAGGCACGGCCTGCGCCGCGGCGACGCGGTGACCGGCCCCGTCCGCCACGAGCGCGACAAGTCCACGTTGGACGGTGTCGACACCGTCAACGGCATGCACCCCAGGCATTCCGCGGGGCGGCCCGCGTTCACCGACCTGGTGCCCGTCCACCCGGACGAGCGCCTGCGGCTGGAGACCGACCCGCACGAGCTGACCACCCGCGTCGCCGACCTCCTGATGCCCCTGGGCAAGGGGCAGCGGGCGCTGGTCGTCGCGCCGCCCAAGGCGGGCAAGACGTCCGCGCTGCGGGCCATCGCGCACGGCATCGCCAAGAACCACCCCGAGTGCCACGTGATGCTCGTGCTGGTCGGCGAACGCCCGGAGGAGGTGACCGACCTGTCGCGCGCCGTGCCGGCCGAGGTCGCCGCCGCCACGTTCGACCGACCACCCCGCGACCACACCGCCCTCGCCGAACTCGCGATCGAACGCGCCAAGCGCCTCGTGGAGCTGGGCCGGGACGTGGTGGTGCTGCTCGACTCCATCACCCGGTTGGGCCGCGCGCACAACCTGATCGCGCCGGCGTCCGGCCGCACCCTCTCCGGCGGTGTCGACTCGGCGTCCCTGGTGGCGCCCAAGCGCTTCCTGGGCGCGGCCCGCAACGTCGAGGGCGGCGGTTCGCTGACCGTCATCGCCACCGCGCTGGTGGACACCGGCTCGCTCGGCGACGCGCTGATCTTCGAGGAGTACAAGGGCACCGGCAACGCCGAGCTGCGGCTGGACCGCAAGGCGGCGAACCGCCGCGCGTACCCGGCCGTCGACGTCGCCCAGTCCGGCACCCGCCGCGACGACCTGCTGCTGACGCCCGCGGAGGCCGCCGCGACCCGCCTGCTGCGCCGCGCCCTCGACCGGCGCGAGGACGCCCTGGACGTCCTGCTCGACGGCCTGCGCAAGACCCGCGACAACGCCGAGTTCCTCACCCGGCTCACCGCGACCACGCCCCGCTGACCCGGGTCCCGCGCTGACGGGAACGCCTGGTCACGGGCCTGCCGCCGCTCCGCGCGGCGGCCCCGGCCCACCCGGCCGCGCAACGGGGTGGTTGAGCGGCGATCCGGTCGGGTAACCCTCCCCCAGAAGGCAATCGACCACCAGGAGGGTGACGTGATCGGGTTCATCGTCGCCGGGTTGATCATCGGTGCGCTCGCCCGCCTGATCAAGCCCGGCAAGCAGAACCTCGGCATCGTGGCGACGCTGCTGCTGGGGCTGGTCGGCTCCGTCATCGGCGGGACCATCGCCAACCTGCTCGGCACCGGCGACATCTTCGAGCTGAACGTGCTGGGCTTCATCATCGCCGTGATCGCCTCGGTGCTGCTCATCGGCGTCGCGGAGGCCGTCGCCGGTGGCCGCCACCGCCCCAGCGTCCGGTAACCACGACCAACCAGACCCAGAACGGCCCCGTCACCCACCCGGGTGACGGGGCCGTTCCGCGTCGCGGTCGCCGGAAGGACGCGTCGCGGTCGCCGAGGGGGCCGTGCCCGGCCGCCGCACGGGTCAGTAGGCGGAGGCGCGGACCGCGAAGACGGAGCGGCTGCCCGCGTACTCGGTCAGCGACCAGAGCTGCCCCTTGGCGGGCCAGTAGGAGAAGTCCTCCGGGCCGATCGGCAGCACGTCGTGCCGCACGGTCACCGAGCCGCCGGGCGTGAAGGTGGCCAGGTCGCCCGCGTTGCCGCTGCCGTCGCTGGTGGACAGGTAGTACTTGCCGTTGATCGCGGTCGCGCCCTGCATGCTCTGCACCGACACCTCGTACGCCTCGACGGCCCTGGCGTAGCCGTCGGACGACTCGGTGAGCATCCGGTCGGTGTGGTCGATCGGGAAGCGGAACAGCCTGCTGCCCGTGCCCGGGTTGGCGTACTCGCCCACGACCACGCTGTCCGGGGTGCTGGTGCGGTCGAGCGAGGCGAACGAGAAGCGGATGGCCGCCCGGCCGCCGGTGGTGGACTGGTTGTAGGCGAACGCCTGCGGCAGCACGTACTTGTAGCCGTACGCCTGGTAGCTGCCGTCGGCCTGGCGGCCGATCGCGGAGCCGTTCGTGGTGCTGGTCTGCCAGATGTGCCGCACGTCGAACACCCGGAAGCCGGTGCCGGTCGCGGCGACGTAGAGGTGGTGGCCGTACCAGAACACGCCGCCGGCGTGCAGGTTCACCGGCCGGAACGACGCCTGGCCGGTGCCGGTGGCGACCGGCTCGACCAGCAGCACGTGGCGGTAGGTGGGCGCGGACGGGGTGGAGTAGTCGACGAACGAGACCCGGGTTCCCCGGTCCACGCCGTCCGTGCCGTTGTCGTACCAGCTGACCAGGACCGCGGTCGCGCCCTCGTAGGTGGCCTCGCCGTAGGCGTCGGCGGTCGTGGTGATGCCCTGCGGGACCCAGTAGGCGACGTCGTCGTCGCCGCTGTTCCAGCAGAACGCGGCGACCCGGTTGGCCGCGGCGGGCGAGCAGGCGGTGGCGGCGCGGTTGCCGTCGCCCACGACCGTCGGCACGCTCACGTTCGGCAGCGCGGCGTCCAGGTCGTCGATGAGGCCGGAGTAGGCGGTCGCCCTGAGCCGGAAGTCCGCCGCGGGCAACGTCGTCGCCGCCTGCGCGGGCACGACCGGCACCACGACCGCGAGCCCCGCGACCAGTGCGACGACCAGTGATCGGTACTTACCCACTGAATTACCCCCAGTGTGGTTGAGAACCAACGAACGGTCATCATGGCGGCACCCGGCACCCCGATCAACACCCCTGCCCGGGGGCGCACCGGTCAGCCGTGCGGCGCGTGCAGCTTGTCCACGCCGATGACCAGCACGAGGCGCTGCTGGTCCCGGCCGCCGAACCAGGGGTAGGGACGCCCCAGGTACTTGTGGGACAGCTCGTCGACGTGCTCCGCCGCGCCCTCGACCGTGGCCGACAGGACGCGGCCCCGGATCGCCCAGTAGCGCGCCGGGGAGGCCGGGTCCGCGATGGCCACGGCGACCCGCGGGTCGCGTTCGACGTTGCGCGCCTTCTGGTGCGTGGTCACCGTGTTGACGACGACGTTCTCCCCGTCGGTGTCCACCCAGGTCTCGGTGATCTGGGGCGAGCCGTCCGGCATGAGGGTCGTCAGGAAGCAGAGGGCCGGCGCGCGCAGGACGTCCAGCAGGTCATTCGGGAGCGGCACGGGGTACGACCTTCTCGTCGGGTGTTGCGGGTGGGACGCCGTAGAGGCGGTCGATGACCTGTTCGTCCGGCGGCGTGCCGGGCAGTTCGGCGTGGCGGAGCCCGGCGAGCGCCACGGTCAGGGCGCGCCGCCAGAGGTCGGGGTCCACCCCCCGGGCGGCGTCGACCACCGCGCCGACCATCAGGTGCACGGCGACGAAGTCGCCCGGGACCACCCCGGCGGACAGCTGCCCGGCGGCGATCGCCCGGTCGACCAACCGCGCCACGAGCGGGGTGATCCGGGCCCGTCCCCGCACCACGAGGTCCGACGCCTGCCCCCCGCCGCGCAGCAGCTCGCCGAGGCCCCGGTTGCCGGCCTCCAGCTCGAACTGCCGCGTCATGAACCAGGTGAGCCCCTCCCACGGGTCCTCGACCAGGCTCGCCCGCCGGGCGAGGTCGACCACGGCGTCGACGTGCTCGGCGAACAGGGCGTCCACCAGGGCCGACCGCTCGGGGAACCGGCGGTACACGGTGCCCGTGCCGGTGCCGGCCTCGCGGGCGATCTTCTCGTACGGCACGCCCAGGCCCTCCCGGGCCATCAGGGCGAGGGCCGTGCGCAGCAGGAGCTGCCGGTTGCGCTCCGCGTCGCGGCGCAGCGGACGTTCTTCCACGTGGCGAACCTAGCAAGTGGAAGAACGGTTCTCAAGTTGAATCCAGATTCCACTTTCTTGCTA
Organism: Saccharothrix sp. DSM 118769; assembly: GCF_052936295.1. Lineage (NCBI taxonomy): Bacteria > Bacillati > Actinomycetota > Actinomycetes > Pseudonocardiales > Pseudonocardiaceae > Saccharothrix > Saccharothrix sp. DSM 118769. The sequence goes on from NZ_CP193627.1 coordinate 6,960,785, forward strand.
CGCTGCGGTCCCGACATCCCCTGGAGGCCCCGTGTCCCGATCGACCACGACCGTCGAACCGTTCCGCATCGCGGTCGACGACGCGGAGCTCGACCGACTCGCCCGCCGGCTCGCCGACACCCGCTGGCCCGACCGGGAGACCGCCGCCGACCAGGGTCCCGGGCTGGACCGGGTGCGCGCGCTGTGCGAGCACTGGGCCACCGGCTACGACTGGCGGCGCTGCGAGCGGGAGATCAACGACATCGGCTCGTTCCGCACCGTCCTGGACGGGGTGGGCGTCCACTTCCTGCACGCCCGCTCGCCCGAGCCGTCGGCCCTCCCCCTCCTGCTCTGCCACGGCTGGCCCGGTTCCGTGCTGGAGTTCCGGCGCCTGGTGGGCCCGTTGACCGACCCGGTCGCGCACGGCGGGCGGGCCGAGGACGCGTTCCACGTCGTCGTCCCGTCCATGCCGGGGTTCGGCTTCTCCGACAAACCGACGACCACCGGCTGGGGGCCGTCGCGGATCGCCGACGCGTGGGTCGGGCTGATGCGCCGGCTGGGCTACGACGAGTGGGTGGCGCAGGGCGGCGACTGGGGATCGGCGGTCGTGGAGGCGATCAGCCGCGAGGCGCCCGCCGGGTTCCTCGGCATGCACGTCAACCTGCCGATGGTGTTCCCCACCGAGCGCGAGGTGGCCGAGGCGACGCCGGACGAGCAGCGCATGATCGAGCGGGCGCGGCACTACGAGGCCGTGCAGGACGGTTACGCGCGGGAGCAGTCCACGCGACCGCAGACGATCGGCTACTCCCTGGCCGACTCCCCCGTCGGCCTGGCCGCGTGGATCTACACGCTCTTCCAGGACGTCGCGGACCACGACGGCGACCCCGAACTGGTCGTCGACCGCGACGAGATCCTGGACGAGGTGATGATGTACTGGCTGCCCAACGCCGGTGCCTCGGCGGCGCGGCTGTACTGGGAGGCGCGGCGCGAACCGCGGCCGTCCCCCGGGCCCAACCCCACGCCGGCCGGGTTCAGCGTGTTCCCCGGCGAGGCCGTCCAGGCGTCGCGCCGGTGGGTCGAGCGGCGCTACACCGACGTCCTGCACTACCGGCGACTCGACCGCGGCGGGCACTTCGCCGCCCTCGAACAACCCGCCGCCCTGGTCGAGGAGGTCCGGACGACGTTCCGTTCGGTGCGCCCGGACCGCTGAGGGCCGGCACGTCGCCAGGCCCTGCTAGTCGACGGGTCCGCGCAGGGTCAGCACGACCCGCAGCACGTGCTCCACGGCGGACGGGAACACGGCCCCGCGCAACTCGCCGCGCGTGGCGAGGTTGCGGGAGGCGAACTCCAGCATCCGGTCCTCGCCCACCCGGCGGACGACGAGCGAGGCGATCTCCTCCAGGTCGAGACCGGGGTTGTCCAGGCGGGTCAGGGCGAACTCGACGACCAGCTCCTCGTCCGTCATGCCCTCTCCTCCCGACCCGGCGCCACCAGCCTAGCCACGCCACGCGTCCGGCACCCGACGACAACGCGCACCGCCCGGCAGGCGGGGACGCCGTCCGGCGGGTAAGGACGCGGGCGCGGCCGGCGGCGCGGGCGCGACCCGGCGGGTGCGGCCCGGCGGGTGCGGCCCGGCGGGTGCGGCCCGGCGGGTGCGGCCCGGCGGGTGCGGCCCGGCGGGTGCGGCCCGGCGGGTGCGGCCCGGCGGGTGCGGGTGTCAGCCGGCGAGGCGCGCGGGCAGGTGTTCGTAGCCGCGCAGGATGCGGGTGTCGCGGCGCGACGCGCCCGGCAGCAGGCGGAGCCGGGGGAAGCGTTCGGCCAGCACCCGCAGGCCCACCTCGCCCTCCATCCGGGCCAGCGCCGCGCCCAGGCAGTAGTGCCGCCCCGCCGAGAACGAGACGTGCTCGCGGGCGTTGGCCCGGCGCACGTCGAACCGGCCGGGGTCCTCGAACACCCGCGGGTCGCGGTTGGCCGCGGCGAGGATCGTGGTGACCAGCGCGCCCGCCGGCACCTCGACGCCCGCCACGGCGGTGGCGCGCACGCTCGTCCGGCCGGTCAGCAGCACGGGCGGGTCGACGCGGAGCACCTCGTCCACCGCGTTCGGCCACGCCGAGGGGTCCTGCGCGAGCACCTCGCGCTGGTCGGGGTGGTCGTGCAGCAGGGCGATGCCGTTGCCGAGCAGGTTCACCGCGGTCTCGAACCCGGCCGCGAGCACCAGCCCGGCGGTGGCGCGCAGTTCGAGGTCGTCCAGGCCGACGCCGTCCTCGCGGGCGGCGACGAGTTCGCTCAGCAGGTCGTCGCCGGGGTCGGTCCGCAGCCGGCGCAGGTGGTCGGCGAGCCAGGCGTCGAACTCGGCGAGCGCCGCCTCGACGGCGCGGAACCGCCGCCACGGCAACCCCATGTCGAGGCTCGGGGCCGCGGCGGCGCCCAGCTCCAGCACCCGCCGCCGCTCCCCCGGCGGCACGCCGAGGACCTCCGCGATCACCGTGACGGGCAGCAGGGCGCAGTACGCGTCGACCAGGTCCACGGGCCCGGCGGGGTCGATCGCGTCGAGCAGCCCGTGGGCGGTGCGCTCGGTGAACGCGCGCAGCCGCTCCACCGCCCGCACGGTGAACACCCGGGTCACCAGCTTGCGGTAGCGGGTGTGCGCGGGCGGTTCGCTCACCAGCAGCGAGGGCGGCGCCATCGGGTGCAGCACGGTGGAGGCGGACCAGTGGGACAGCCGCGCCCACGCCCCGTCGCCCGAGGGGCCGACGCCGCTGCGGAAGTCACCGCCGGTCAGCACCTCCTTGACCGCGGCGTGGCTCGCGGTGAGGTGGGAGAAGCGGCCCCGGACGAGGGGTCCCCGCGCGCGGATGTCGTCGAACAGCCCGCTCAGCTCCGCCGCGGACGACGTGCCCGACTCCACGAACAGGCGGGCCTGGGGGTCACCGCGCCGGGCGGCGGCACGCAGGGCGGCGCGCGGCACGCCGTGCCCCAGTCCCCACCGCACGACCGGTTTGACCAGCTCGGCCCCTGACGGGAGCTTCACGACCGCCACCCCGCACCCCCACTTCTGGCACTGGCTAGTACCCGAAACCCTAGCCCGACGCCGGGGGCCCGCCCAGTACCGGGAACCCCCGCGTTCCGTCAAATGCGACACGGTCACCCGTCAGCGTGCACTTTCTCTTACGCACCGCGATAACCGCAGCTCAAAGCACTGCTCGGGGTGGGTGACAGCGTCACTCGATGGTCCATCCGGCCGGTGGACGCGGCCCGGCGGGGTGACGATCGGACCGCATGGCGACATGCGACAACGAGGAGGTTCTCCATGCGCAACACGATCCGGCTCATCGCCGCGTTCACCCTGTCCGTGCCGTTCCTGCTGGGCGCCGCCGGGCTCGCGTCGGCGCACGCCGACGAAGCGTCGTACGAGCACCACGTGTCGGTGGCGACAGCCGAGGGCGCCGGGTTCCACGGCGTCTGGTCGGGCACCGACGGCGAGGGCGCGTACTACTACGAGGCCGAGGCGTGGGCCGACGAGAACGGCGCGTACAGCAGCGAGACGGGCGCGGTGGCCGGCGGCTGGCACGACGACGGGCCCGGGTGGGGCGGCGACGCGCACTTCTGGAACGAGGTGTCCTACGCGGGCGAGGAAGGCGCCTACCACGAGAGCACCCACAGCAGCGCGGGATGACCTCCGCGCGATGACGCAGTGACCTTGCCGGGTGGTCCGCCGCGCCCGCGGGACGCGGCGGACCACCTCGCGGTTCAGGGGGACGGCGTCCGGAAGCCGGGCAGCAGGGCGGCGAGCCGGTCGTGGTCCGGGACGACGAGGACGCGGCTGCCGTCGGTGCGCGCGACGAGGCCGCGGGCGACCAGGGCGTCCAGCACGGCCGCCCCCAGCGCGCCGCCCAGGTGGGGCAGGCGGTGGGTGCGGTCGAGGCACGCGGTGGCGAGCTTGCGGCGGCCCGGGTCGAGCGCGGCCGGGTCGACGCCCAGCTCGGCGAACGCGGCGGGGTCCGGGCCGGACGACAGCTCGTCGCCGAGGCCGTCCGGCGCGGTCAGCGCGCCGCGCTCGACGAGGGTGGCGAGCACCGTCACGCCCAGCCGGCCCGCGGCGTGGTCGTAGCAGGTGTGGGCGAGGTCGGCGGGTGACGGGGCGCGGCCGGGCGCCGGGACCGCGTGGGCGTAGCGGGCCAGGGCGGCGAGCACGTCGCCCAGGCCGGGGGCGGCCCGGTACACGGCGTGCCGGCCGGTGTGCTCGACGGAGACCAGGTCGCGGGCGCGCAGCCGGGCCAGGTGGTTGCCCAGGCGGGAGGCGCTGACGCCGATCGCGTCGGCGAGCTGGCTCGACGTGTGCGGCCCCTCGGCGGCGAGCAGCTGCAACGCGGTGAGGCGCACCGGGTCCGCGAGTTCGGCGGCCAGCCCGGTGACCGCCGCGACCACCCCGTTCCCCGGGTCCACCCACCCCGTCACACCCGGCACGTTACCACCCTTCAGGTGGACATGAATGGTGACCACGACCTACATTCACCATTCAGGCTTCGATGAAGGGTGGGTTTGTGGACGTCGAGCTGTGGCTGCGCCGCCTGATGTGGGGCCGCGGCGTGTCGGCCGCGGGTGACGGCCTGTGGTTCACCACGTGGGCGCTGTACTTCACGCGCGTCCAGGGCCTGTCCCCCGTGCTGGTGGGCGTGGCGATGGCCGCGGCGGGCGCGGTCGGGCTGGCCGCGGCGGTGCCGCTGGGCGCGCTGGCCGACCGGTTCGACGCGCGGCACGTGCTGGCGGCCACCACCACCGTGCGCGGCCTCGCCGCGGCCGGCTACCCGTTCGCCGCGGACACCTGGGCGTTCGTGCTGGTCACCGTCGTGTTCGTGGCCCCGGTGAACGGCGGCAACGCGGCCCGCACCGCGCTCGTGGCCGGCCTGGTGCCCGACGAGGCGCGGCGGGTCGCCGCACTGGCCCGGCAGCGGGTCGCGCAGCACGTCGGGTACGCCGCGGGCGCGGGTGCGGGCGCGCTCGTGCTGACCGCCGACGACCCGGCCGCCTACCGCGCGGCGATCGTGGCGAACGCGCTGACCTTCGCCGTGCTCACGGCCGTGGCCCTGTCCGCCCCGGAACCCGCGCGGCCCGCGCCGCCCGGGGACGGCGCCCGGACGCGCTCACCGCTGCGCGACGGCCCGTACCTGGCGGTGGCCGCCGCGACCGCGGTGCTGTCGCTGTGCTGGGCGATGCTGTCCACCGGCCTGCCGCTGTGGACGTCCCGCTCGCTGCCGCTGTGGCTGAGCGGCGTCGTGGTCGTGGTCAGCTCCGTCGGCATCGCCGCGCTCCAGGTGCCCGCGACCCGCCTGGCGACCACCACGTCCCGGGCGGCGCGCACCGCCGCCGCGTCGGGTGCGCTCCTGGCCGCCGCCTGCGTGCTGCTGGCGACGACCGACCTCGTCCCGAGGACGGCGGGCGTCGTGGTCGTGGTGGTCGCGGGCCTGCTGCACCTGGCCGGCGAGCTGGGCTGCGTCACGGCGGGCTGGCGGCTGTCGCTGTCCCTGATGCGCGAGGAGGCGCGGGGCGCCTACCAGGGCGTCACCGAGGCGGCGACGGCCACGGCGCAGGTGGTCGGCCCGGCGTTCTTCACCCTGGGCCTCGGCGCGCTGGGCGCCGGCGGCTGGCTCCTGGCCGCCGCGGTGTTCCTCACCGCGGGCGCCGCCGTCCCGCCGCTGGCCCGCCGCGCCGCCGCTACGCGGGGTTGCGCGGGGCCTTCGCCAGCGCTTCCTCGACCGAGCCGACCACGGTGAGCACGCGGCTCAGGGCGGTCAGCCAGAGCAGGCGCGCCAGGCGGTGCTCCTCGGGCAGCACGACGACCAGTTCGAGACCTTCGTCACGGGTGCGGTTGTGCGCCTTGATCAGCGAGGACAGGCCGGCCGAGGCGACGAAACCGACCTCCTGGAGGTCCACCACGACCAGCAGGGCGCCGTCGCCCTTGGCCTTGGTCACGCCGTCGTCGAGCGCCTGGTCCAGCGCTTCGACCGTGCTCTGGTCGACGTCGCCGCCGACACCGACGAGGACCGCCTGGTCGTCGGCCAGTGGTTCGACCCGCGTGCGCAGGCCCGCTTCCGGGGTTGTCACGGCTCCACTCAACCACGTCCGCGCGGCGTCGGCGCGCCGGTCGCGGACCTCAGTCGTCCACTTCGGCCGCCACCCCGACGTCCTGGTCGGGCGGCACGGTGGCCAGGTAGGACCGCAGGGCGGCGGTCGTGCCGACGTCGCGGCCGGCGTGCTCGGACAGGTACCAGCGGTGCACCAGCACCTCGTGGAACAGCTCCGCCGGGGACAGCACGCCGAGCAGGTCGGGCGGCACCGCGGCCACCACCGGGTCGTAGACCTGCGCGCGCCACAGGTGCGCGGCGGTGGCGTCGGGCACGGGGTGGCCGTCGCGCTGCTCCAGGTAGGCGCGGAACGAGCGCAGGTCGTTGAGCAGCCGCAGGGCCTGGTTCTCCTGGGCCTCCAGGCCGGTGAGGCGGAACAGCTCGCGGCGGTGCTGGCCGACCTCGGCGACGCGGATGTCCACCCGCAGCCGCGCGCCCCGCTCCGAGGTGGTCAGCTCGACCTCGTCGACGTCGAAGCCCAGGTCGTTGAGGCGGCGCAGGCGCTCGGCGACGCGGTAGCGCTGCTCGTCGAGGCGGAAGAACTCCTCGCGCGTCACCTCCTCCCACAGGGCGGCGTACCGCTCGGGCACGCTGTCGGCCACCTCGACGGGGTCGATGTCGGCGTGCAGCACGCCGCCCGCCTGGAGGTCGAGCAGCTCGCCGCCGATGCGCTCGCGGGCCAGGTCCACGTCGTAGGTGCGCTGGCCGGTGGACAGCGCCGGGTGCCGCTCCACGGTCTCGGCGTCCACGAGGTAGGCGGCGAGCTTGCCCGCGTCCAACCGGAACAGGGTGTTCGACAGCGAGCAGTCGCCCCAGAAGATGCCCGCCAGGTGCAGCCGCACCAGCAGTTCCACCAGGGTGCCGACCAGGCGGTCCGCGGAGTGCTCGCCGCGCGGGCTGGAGAACAGGTACCGGTAGGACATGCTGTGCTCGAGGTAGCGCGTGACCAGGATCGCCTGCTGGTCGTCGGGCCGGTCCACGCACAGCCCGAGCACCGTCACGGTGGGCAGGCCCTCGTGCTCGAAGTCGCCCAGCAGGGCGTACTCGTGGCGCGCCAGCGGCTCGGCGATCTCCTTGAGCGCGTAGACCCGCCCCTCGCTGGCCACGAACCGCACGACGTGCCGCGAGATGCCCCGCTGCGGCACGGTCAGCAGCAGCTCCTCGTCCCACTCCTCCAGGGGCTGCGCCCACGGGAGCGACAACAACCCGCCCGCCTCGGTGGCGGGCGGGCGGAACAGGAATCGCATGGGGCCTCCCGCTGTGCGCCGACGCCCGGACGCTACCCGGCGACGTCACCCGAGCGGGTGGACCTAGGGCGTCACCGTGAGGAACAGGAAGGCGCTGAACACCACCAGGTGCACCGCTCCCTGGAGGACGGTGGCCCGCCCGGACACCACGGTGAGCGTGCCGACGGCGGCGGTGAGGGCGAGCAGCACCAGCTCCTTGCCGCCCAGGCCGAGCACGAGGGGACCGCTCATCCAGATCGAGGCGACCGCGATGGCCGGGATGGTCAGCCCGATGCTGGCCATCGCGGAGCCCAGGGCGAGGTTCATGCTGACCTGGAGCCGGTCGCGCAGGGCGGCCCGCACGGCGGCCACCGTCTCCGGCATCAGCACGAGCAGCGCGATCAGCACGCCGACCAGGGACAGCGGCGCGCCGATGGCCTCCACGGCGGACTCCAGCGCCGGTGACGCGGCCTTCGCCAGCCCCACCACGGCGACCAGGCACACCAGCAGCAGGCCGAGCGAGGTCAGCGCGGTCCGCCCGGACGGGGCGGCGGCGTGGTCGTCGCGGGTGGCGGTCTCCTCCCGGGGCAGGAAGTAGTCGCGGTGCCGCACGGTCTGCACGAACACGAACACCCCGTACAGCACCAGCGACATCACGCCCGCGAACGCGAGCTGCGCCCCGGAGAACGTGGGCCCGGCGGAGCTGGTGGTGAACCCCGGCAGCACGAGGCTGAGCGTGACCAGGGCGAGCGTCACGGCGAGCGCGCCGCCGGAGGCGTAGGAGCGGAAGCGCTGCACGCGGTGCCGCAGCGAGCCCGCCAGCAGCGCCAGGCCGACGATGCCGTTGCAGGTGATCATGACGGCGGCGAACACCGTGTCGCGGGCCAGCGTGGCCGCCTTGTCGCCGCCGGAGGACATGAGCGTGACGATCAGCGCGACCTCGATCACGGTGACCGCGACGGCGAGGATGAGCGTGCCGAACGGTTCGCCGACGCGGTGCGCGACCACCTCGGCGTGGTGCACCGCGGCGACCACGCCGCCGCCCAGCCCCGCGCACACGAGGACGAGCAGGACGGCGTCGAGGTCCCGCCCCCAGGACACGACCAGCGCGACGAGCCCGAGGACGGGCAGCGCGACGCTCCACTTCGGCAGGGTGGCGTCCCCCGCGGCCCGCTCGCTCACGACCCCCCTCCCGAGGTCGTGCCGTCCCGTCCGCACACCGTCACCCTCAAGCCGCGCCTCCGTCGTCTCCGCCGGTCAGGTCGCCGTCAACCCTAGGCCAGAGGTGCGGTGGCCGCCCGGTCACGGCGAGTAGGGGACCTCGCCCTCGAAGATCACCTCGCCGTTCCCGTCGAGGACCCTGATGCGCAGTTCGGTGACCTCGGGCACGAGGGTGGTGCCGGGCGGCACTTCGAGCACGAACGTGCCGTCCGCCACCACCGCCCCCACCGGTTCGCCGCCGTCGACCGCCGCGGTCATCGCGGCGGCGTCGGCGGGCACCTGGCCCGCCAGGACGTGCCGCGCCACGGTGATGCGGCCGTCGTACCGGAAGCGGACGGGGAGGCCGACGGGCTCCAGGACCGACACCCGCCGCGACGCCGTGTCCGACGTCTCGGGGCGGCAGACGACCAGGCGGGTGGCGCTGCGGCCGACGACGAGGCCGTCGACGTGCGCGCCTGGCCGGTAGGAGTCCGGGTCGACGACGGGGGTGGACGAGTCGGCCAGGCAGTCGCCCAGCAGGCGCCCCGCCTCGGACGCCCGGTCGGGGTCGGGCCCGTCGGGCCGGTCGCGGAGCACCACCGCCGGGGTGCCGGCGGCGGGCAGCGGCTCGCGGTCGACGGTGATGGACGTCCCGGCCGGGTTGGTGTGGGTCATCGCGACGTAGAGGTGGTCGGCGACCTCGGTCCCGACGTCGTAGGAACCGTGCCTGCCGGTGCCGGAGACCACCGGGGCCGCCGCGTCGGTGGTGCCCGCGACGACGCCCTCCCGGGTGACCAGCAGGCCGTTCAGGTCCGACACGGTGGTCGTGGTGGACGTGGTCTGGCAGAACAGGGGCTCCCCCGCCGCGCGGACCGCCACCACGTCGACCTCGGGGCGGTCCTCGCCCAGCACCGGGGTCCAGCGGGAGCGGTCGGGGTAGTCGTCGGCGAGCCCCCGCGCGCGGAGCGCGGACCAGCAGCGGTCCAGCGCCACGCCGGTCGCCACCGCGCCGAGCGAGCCGCGCGGGCCGTCGGCGGGCGGCGTGGTGGCGGACCGGACGTCGGGCGCGTCGCGCAGCACGACCACCGCGCCCACGACCAGAGCGGTCACGGCGGCGGCCGCGGCGGCGGTCAGCGCGGGCGGTGTCCGGCGGCGGGGGCGGTCGATGCCGTCCTCGAAGTCGGCGCGCAACCGGGCCCGCAGGTCGGGCGGCAGCGGGCGGTGCTCGGGCAGGCCGGGGATGGTCACGGCTGGTCCTCCGTCACGGCTGGTCCTCCGTCGCGCCCGGGCCGGGTGGTGGGGCGAGGTCGCGCAGCCGGGCGCGGGCGCGGGACAGGTTGGCGCGCACGGTGACCTCGGCCAGCCCGAGCTGCGCGGCGGCGTCGGCGACCGGCAGGCCGCCGAGCAGGCACAGCTCCGCCGCCCGCCGCTGGGCGCGGGGCAGGCGGCGGACGGCCTCGACGACCCGCCGCAACCGGTCCCGCTCGTCGAGCCGGTGCACGACGGCGTCGGCGTGGTCGGGCTCGGCGACCGGCCCGGCGACCCGCCGCAGCAGCCGCGTGCGGCGGGCGGAACCCCGGTGCGCGGTGCGCGCGACGTTGCCCGCCATGGTGAAGAGGAGGGGCAGCGCGCTGTCGCGGACCAGTTCGACGTCGGCGCGGGTGCGCCAGGCGGTGAGGAACGTGGCCGACGTGACGTCCTGGGCCTGCTCCCACGACCCGGTCAACCGGTACGAGTGGTTCCACACGGCTTCGACGTGCCGCTCGAACAGCACGCCGAAGGACTCCCGGTCACCCCGCCGCCACAGCTCGGCGTCGGCGGGGCCCGGCGGCGGGTCAGTCCCGTCCGCCGTCACGACGGCGCCCGGATCGGCATCGGTGCTCACGTGGACGAGGTGCCGGCACCCGCCCGAGTGTTGCAGTCCGGGTGTTGCAGTCCGGGTGTTGCAGTCCGGGTGGGGTCAGCCGGCGAGGGCGAGCACGGCGTTGCTGCGCTCGGGGTCGCGCAGCAGCCGCAGCGACTCCTTCTCCAGCTGGCGGATGCGCTCCTTGGTCAGGCCCAGCTCGCGCGCGACCTCCTGGAGGGTGCACGGGCGGCCGTCGTTCAGGCCGTAACGGCGGCTGATGATGCGCGCCTGCCGCTCGGGCAGGGTGTTCACCAGGGTGCGCAGCTCGGCGGTCAGCTCGGCCTGCTCGACGACGTCGTGCGCCTGCACGCCGTCGGTGTCCTCGATGAGGTCGGCCACGGACGTGGTGCCGTCCTGGCCCACCGGGGTCTCCAGGCTGATCGCGTCGCGGCTCGCGCGGCGCAGGTCCACCAGGCGCGCCACGGCCATGCCGGTGGCCTCGGCGACCTCCTCGACGGTCGGGTCGCGGTCCAGCTCGCCGCGCAGCCGCCGTTCGACCTTGGCCGCCTTGTTCAGCTCCTCGACCACGTGGACGGGCAGCCGCACCGTGCGGGTCTGCTCGGCCAAGCCGCGCTCGATGGCCTGCCTGATCCACCACACGGCGTAGGTGGAGAATTTGAAGCCCTTGGTGTAGTCGAACTTCTCGACCGCGCGGATCAGGCCGATGTTGCCCTCCTGCACGACGTCGAGGAAGGGCAGGCCGCGCCGGGAGTGCTTCTTGGCGACCGCGACGACCAGGCGCAGGTTGGCCCGCACCATGTGGTCCTTGGCGCGCCCGCCCTCGTGCACGACGGTGCGCAGCACGCGGCGGCGCTCGGCGTCGAACGGGGCGGTCTCGCCCGCGTCGGCGGCGCGCAGCAGCTCGGCGGCGTACACGCCCGCCTCGATGCGCCGGGCCAGCCGGACCTCCTCCTCCGCGGTGAGCAGGGCGGTCGAGCCGACCTCGCGCAGGTAGTGGCCCACCAGGTCCTCGTCCTGGGTCCACTGACGGCGGGACGGGGCGGTCTGGGTGGTCGACGGCACAGCGGTCTCCTTCACCTGGGGTCGCGCGACGAGGGCGTGGACGGGCGACCTGCGACTGTCGAGGAGGTTCGCCCTGTGCCCCGGATCGGGGCTGCACCCTGTCCAACGAAACCCAACCGGTCCGTATTCCGCCCCGGGGGTGGGGGCGATCACGTGTGGTGACCGCCCCCACCGGGTCAGGCCCGTTCGAGCCGTTCCAGGCGCTCGACCAGCGGACGCAGCTCGCGCTGGACCACGGCCGCGACGAGGGCGGCCGGGTCCTGGCCCGCGGTGGCCGTGGCGGCGCGCAGGTGGGCGTAGCCGACCAGGGCGGCGGCCACGGCGCCGCGCGCGGCGCGCGGGTCCACGCCCAGGCCGCGCAGCGCCGCGCCGCCCGCGCCGCCCGGTTCGGCCACCAGGCCCAGCAGCAGGTGCTCGCACCCGACGTAGTTGTGACCGAGCGTGACCGCCTCGACGACGCTCAGCTCCAGCGCCGCCGCCGCGTCGGGGCCGAACGAGGTGGGCTCGCCCTCGCCGGTGGTCGTGGGCAGCGACGCCGCCACCCGACCCGGCTCGACCTCCAGCACCTCCAGCACGCGCAGCGCCAGGTTGCCGCCCTCGTCGAGGACGCCGCCCAGCAGGTGCTCGGTGCCCACCTGCGCCGAGCCCGCCGCGCGGGCGCGGTCGACGGCCAGCCGGAACACGGCCCGCACCCGGTCGGTGACGCGCGTCGCGCGGGCCGCCCGCTCCAGCGAGTCCGGGTCGTCGAGCCGGACGGCCCGGATGGCGGCGATCCGCCGCACGGCCTGCTCCAGCGCGCGCTGGCAGACCGCCGACACCGGCACGCCCGCGTCCTTGACCTGCTCGGCCAGCTCGTCCGGCAGGTACACGTTGATCTTCGGCACTGCGCCTCCCCCTCGGGAGTATTGGATAACCCCATGTGTACCCCCATGAAGGGTTACAGGCAAGGTGTGACCGGCGTCATAAGGCTCGCGTTCAACGTGGCGCGTCCTCCAGGGGGTTTCCGGTCCGCAACCGACACAGCGGCAGAAGGGGGGCGACGTGCGGGACGGCTTCGACGAGTTCGTCACCGATCGCCTCGATCGGCTCTTGCGCTACGCCACGGCGCTGACCTGCGACAGGCACCTGGCGCAGGACATCGTGCAGGACGTGCTGCTGCGCGTTCGGCAGAAGTGGGACCGGATCGGGGCGGTCGACGCCCCCTACCCGTACGTGAAGCGGATGGTGACCAACGACTACCTGTCGTGGCGCCGCCGCCGCGCGGCCCGCGAGGTGTCCGCGACGCACGCCGGTCTCGACGACCTGGGGCCCGCGGTGGCCGACCCGGCCGACCGGCACGCCGAGCGGGACGCGATGCGCGCCCGGATCGCCGTGCTGCCGCGCAGGCAGCGCGCGGCGATCGTGCTGCGCTACTACGAGGACAGCACCGACGCGGAGATCGCGCGGGTGCTCGGCTGTTCCGAGGGCACGGTGCGCAGCCACATCTCCCGCGCGCTCAAGACGCTGCGGGTCACCGGTACGACACGTACGGAGGTGCTGCGATGACCGAGCAGGAGTTCCTGATCCGCGAGGCGCTCGCGGACCAGGCGGAGCAGCGGGTGGACCACCGCGAGGTGCTGGCGCACCTGCACCGCGCCCAACGGCGGCGCCGCCCGCTCGCGCTGGTCGCGGTCGGGGTGCTCACCGCGGCCGCCGCCGTGGCCGCGGTGGCGATCCCGTTCGCCGTGGACCGCACGGCCGCGCCCGACGACCAGGCGCGGGTCACCCCGACCACCGGGCAGACCGTCCTGCTGCTGGGCCTGGACGACGGGGCGCCCGGCGCGGCGCGACCGGACGCCCTGGTGCTGCTGCGGCTCTCCCCCGACGGCTCGACCAGCGCCGTGTCGCTGCCGCGCGACACCCGGGTGGAGGTCCCCGGCGCGCAGCCGGCCAAGCTCAACACCTTCTACGGCACGGCCCACGAGCGGGCACTGGCCGAGGGGCGCGACCCCGACCTCGCGGGCGCGGAGGCCACGGTCGACGCCGTCGAGGCGCTCACCGGTGTCGCGGTGGACCACTGGGCGGCGGTCGGCACGGGGCGGTTCGCCGAGCTGAGCACCGCGGTCGGCGGGGTGGAGGTCTGCCTCGCCGCCGACGCCCACGACACCGTGACCGGCTTCGCGCTCCCCGCCGGCCGCCACGTGCTGGCGGGCGAGCAGGCCCTCCTGTACCTGCGCCAGCGGACGGGGACGCTGTCCGGCGACCTGCAGCGCGTGACGCGCCACCAGGCTTTCCTGCGCGGCCTGCTGGACCGGGTCGGCAGCCCGGAGGTCGTCGGCGACCCGGCGGCGCTGGCCCGGGTGGTGGCCCTGGCGCACGACGCCGTGCGCACGGACGAGGGCTGGGACGTGGTGGCCGCCGTGCGGCTGCTCGCCGGCGACGGGAAGCGGCGCTTCACGAGCTTGCTGGTCGACCCGGTCGCACCCGGCGTGGACGCCGACCCGGCCCGGGTGCACCAACTCCTGGAGAGGGCGCTGCGCGACCCGGCGCCGCCGACCGGACCCACGGACCCCGGGGCGCCGTCCTGGGCGCCGGGGTCCGAGGAGACGGTGCCCGCCTGCGTCCCGTAGGCGGTCCTCTGTGGACGGGGGAGCGACCCGGAAACGGTTCGCTCCCCCGTGGATACTCGGGGTGTGGAACGGACGCGGGTGGGGCTCGTCGGTGTCGGCACGATCGCGCGCACGCACCTCGCGGTGCTCGGCGAGCGGTCCGACGTGGACCTGGAGTTCACCGCGGACCCGGCGGCCCCCGGCCCCGGACCCGGTCCCCACTACCCGGACCTGTCGTCCGCGCTGGAGGCGCACCGGCCCGACCTGGTCGTGATCGCCACCCCCTCGGGCTCGCACGCCGACCTGGCCGCGCTCGCCCTCACCGCGACCGACGCCCGGGTGCTGGTGGAGAAGCCGCTGGTGCTCGACCCGGCGTCGCTGGACCGGCTGCGGGCGCTGGACACCCCGCGGCTGTTCACCGCGCACCACTTCGCGTTCTCCCCCGAGGTCGCGTGGGCGGCGGCCCTGCCGTTCGGCCCGGTCACCGGTGTCACGTCGGCGTTCTGCGACCCGTACGTGCTCAAGGGCGAGCAGGCGTTCGCCTCGTACACCTCGCCGTGGGCGGACTCGGGCATCAACCAGCTGACCGTGCTGGCCCGCCTGGTCGACCCGGTCGCGGTGACGTCGCTCGTGGAGGAGGACCTGGGCGCGTGGGCCACCGTCGACTACGCCTCGGCGGGCACGACCGGCCTGGCGCGGCTGCGCGTCGACTGGCGGACGGGGGCGAGCAGCAAGTCCACCGCCGTGTCGCACGGCGACGTGGAGGTCTGGCTCGACCACACCGCGATGACCGGTTTCGCGTTCCGCGGCGGCGAGCTGCTGGCGTCGTTCGGCACGGACGGCCGCACGCCGCGCAAGGTCGCCCACTACCGGCCGCTGTACGAGAGCCTGCTGTCGTCCTCACCGGACCCGGTGCTCGGCTTCGACGTCGCCGCCCACCTCGCCGGCCTGCACGCCTCGCCGGGGACCCGGTCGTGACGCCCCTGCGCGTCGTCGTGCTCGGCGTGAGCGGCGCGGGCAAGACCACGCTCTCGCGCCGACCGGCCCCGCTCGTCGGCGGCCCGCACGTGGAGCTGGACGGCATCCGGCACCGCGCCGACCTGCTGGTGTGGCTGGACCAACCGCTGCGCGTCGTCGTCCCGCGGCGGCTGCTGTTCCGCAGCCTGGGCCGGATCGCGCGCCGCACGGAGCCGTGGAACGGCAACCGCGAGAGCCTGAAGACCCTGCTGGGGCGCGACTCGGTGATCGCCTGGGCGGTCGCGCAGCACCGCGGCCGGCAGGCCGGCTACCCGTCCCGGCTCGCCGGCCTGCCCCACGTCCGCCTCCGCTCGACCGCCGAGGCGGACCGCCGGCTGGCCGGCTTCGGCGTCGCGGCACGCCGTCCCCCGGGGCCCGCCGCCCCGTGACGCGGGTCCCGGGCGCCGGGCGCGACCTCCGGGGCCTACCCCTCGCCGCGCGGTTCAGGGGCGATCAGCGAGACTTGACCCATGAACGACGAACCCGACGACCGGATCAGCTTCACCGACCTCGGGTTGCGCCCCGAACTGCTCCGCGCCCTGTCGGGCCTGGGTTACGAGGAGCCGACCCCGATCCAGCGCGAGGCGATCCCTCCGCTCACCGAGGGGCGCGACCTGCTCGGCCAGGCCGCGACCGGCACCGGCAAGACGGCGGCCTTCGCGCTGCCCGTGCTGGAGCGGCTGGCCGCGGCGGGCGAGCGGACCGACCGCGCGCCGTTCGCGCTGGTGCTGGTGCCGACGCGCGAGCTGGCCGTGCAGGTGTCGGAGGCGGTGCACCGGTACGGGCGCGACCTGGGCGCGCGCGTGCTGCCGATCTACGGCGGTCAGCCGATCGGGCGACAGCTGCGGGTGCTGGAGCAGGGCGTGGACGTCGTGGTCGCCACGCCGGGCCGGGCCGTGGACCACCTCCAGCGGGGCACGCTGAAGCTGGAGGGCCTGAAGGTCGTCGTGCTCGACGAGGCCGACGAGATGCTCGACATGGGCTTCGCCGAGGACCTGGACACGATCCTGGCCGAGACGCCCGACGAGCGGCAGACCGTGCTGTTCTCCGCGACGATGCCCTCGCGCATCGACCGCCTGGCCCGCCAGCACCTGACCGACCCGGTGCGCATCACGATCAGCCGCGAGCAGCCCGAACCGGGCGAGGCCCCGAAGGTGCGGCAGAGCGCCTACGTCGTGCCGCGCGCGCACAAGCCCGCCGCCCTCGGCCGCATCCTCGACGTGGAGGCCCCGACCGCGGCGATCGTGTTCTGCCGCACGCGCGACGAGGTCGACCAGCTCACCGAGACCCTCAACGGCCGCGGCTACCGGGCGGAGTCGCTGCACGGCGGCATCAGCCAGGAGCAGCGCGACCGGGTGATGGGCCGGCTGCGCAACGGCACCGCGGACCTGCTGGTGGCCACCGACGTCGCCGCCCGCGGCCTCGACGTGGAGCAGCTCACGCACGTCGTGAACTACAACGTGCCGTCCGCGCCGGAGTCCTACGTGCACCGCATCGGCCGGGTCGGCCGGGCGGGCCGCGAGGGCGTGGCGATCACGCTGGCCGAGCCGCGCGAGCACGGCATGCTCAAGACCATCGAGCGCGTCACCAAGCAGCGCATCCAGGTCGAGAAGGTGCCGACGGTCGCGGACCTGCGCACGCGCCGGCTGGAGCTGACCCGCGCCGCGCTGCACGAGAGCCTGCTGGAGGACGACCTGGAGGGCTTCCGGGTCGTGGTCGAGACGCTGGCCGACGAGTTCGACGTGATGGAGGTCGCGCTCGCGGCGGTGAAGCTGGCGCACGAGGCCAGCGGCGCGGCGGCCGACGAGGAGGAGATCCCGGAGTACGTGCCGCGCAGCGGCGGCGACCGGCGCGGCCGGGACGGCGCACCCGGTGGCGAGCGGCGCGAACGGCGCCCCCCGAGGCGGCCGACCGCGGGCATGACTCGCCTGTTCGTGGGCGCGGGCCGCAGCTCGGGCATCCGGCCGCAGGACCTGGTGGGCGCGATCGCGGGCGAGGCGCAGCTCAACGGCCGCGACATCGGCGCGATCGAGATCGCCGACCGGTTCTCCCTGGTCGAGGTGCCGGAGACGGCCGCGCAGCAGGTCATCGCGTCCCTGCGGGGCGCCACGATCAAGGGCCGCAAGGTGACCGTGCGGCGGGAGCGCGACGACCCGAGGTGACCGGACCGGGCCCGGCGGCCGGCCCGGTCGCCGTGCCGCGGTCCCGAGCGCAGTCCTGAGCGCCGCCCGGCATGTGGACGTGGTGGCGCGCCCGCCCTCCCCGTGGTTGGTTCGATGACGAACGAACTACGAGGAGGGTGCGATGACGACCACGGAGGACCTCGCCGCCGACTGGGCGCGGTGGCGCGAGGAGCGCGACGAGGGGTTGCGCGCGCCGCACGGCTGGCTGTCGCCGACCGCGCTGCACTGGCTCGACGGCACCCCGCGCGCGTTCCCCGGCGTGCCGGGCGAGTGGAGCACCGACGGGGAGGTCGCCCGCGACGGCACGGCCGAGCACCGGGTCGCCGAGGCGGGGTCGCTGCTGCTCGACGGCGAGGGCGGCACGAAGGTCGAGGTCGTCCTGCGCACCGGCCGCTACGCGATCCGCCTGCGCGACCCGGGGGCGCCCGCCCTGGCCTCGTTCACCGGGGTTCCCACGTTCGAGTGGCGTCGCGAGTGGGTGGTCGACGCGGAGTTCGAGGCGTACGACCCGCCGCGACCGGTCGTGGTGGACGGCGCGGTCGAAGGGCTGGAGCACCACCTGAGCGCGATCGGCGCGGCCCGGTTCGAGGTCGGCGGGCAGCCGCAGGAGGTGGTGCTGCACCACGGCCACGACGGCCGGCCGCAGCTGCTGTTCCACGACCCGTCCAACGGCGGCGCCACGGCCGGGTGGCGCGTGCTGTCGGCCGACGCGCCGGTCGACGGGCGGGTGCGGCTCGACTTCAACCGGGCGGTGAACCTGCCGTCCGCGCTGACCCCGTACGGCACGTGCCCGAAACCGTTGCCGGGCAACAGGGTCACGGTCCCGGTCGAGGCGGGTGAGCGCCGGGTCCGGTGACGACGCGGTCCACGGGCCGGTCGGGGTCGCCGCGGCGACCCCGACGCCCCGGAACCGCCCCACGCCGCGCCGCCGGGGACTAGCCTGCCACGATGGGTGATCCGCTGAACGCCGGGGACGACGCGGTCGAGGCGCTGGGCATGGTGGCCCGCGCCGCCCGCCCCTACCTCGACGCCCTCCCCCACCTCCCGGTGCGCGACGCCGCGCACGTCGACCTGCTCAAGGACCTCGACGGTCCGCTGCCGGAGTCCGGCGACGGCACCATGACCGCGATCGCCGACCTGCTGCGCATCGGCACCCGGGCGGCCACGCACTCGTCCGGGCCGAGGTTCTTCCACTTCGTCGTGGGCGGGTCGACCCCGGCCGCGCAGGCGGCGGACTGGGTGACGTCCCTGCTGGACCAGGCCGCCGGCCTGTGGCTCACCTCGCCGTTCGCCACGCAGGCCGAGACGGTCGTGCTGCGCTGGCTCAAGGAGCTGTTCGGCCTGCCGCCCACCCACGGCGGGGTGCTGACGCCCAGCGCGACGTTCGCGAACCTCACCGGCCTGGCGTGCGCCCGGTACTGGTGGGCGCGGCGGCACGGCGTGGACGTGACCTCCGAGGGGCTGGTCGGCCTGCCGAGGATGCCGGTGTTCTCCAGCGGCTACGTGCACGCCAGCAGCCGCAAGGCGTTGCAGCTGCTGGGCCTGGGCCGCGACTGCGTGCGCACGCCCACCCGTGACGACGCGGGCCGGCTGGACCTGGACGCCCTGGACCGCGAGCTGGCCTCGTCGGGACCGGCCGTGCTGATCGGCAACGCGGGCGAGGTCAACGGCGGCGACTTCGACCCGATCGACGAGATGGCCGACCTGGCCGCGCGGCACGACGCGTGGCTGCACGTGGACGGCGCGTTCGGCCTGTTCGCGGCCCTCTCGCCGCTCACCTCGCACCTGGTGCGCGGGGTGGAGCGCGCCGACTCGGTGGCGGCGGACGGCCACAAGTGGCTCAACGTCCCCTACGAGAGCGGGTTCGCGTTCGTGCGGGACCCGGCGCTGCTCGGGCACGCGTTCGGCGCCTGGAACGCCCCGTACCTGCCCCAGCCGGACGAGGAGCGGGTCAACTACAACAACCTGGGCCCGGAGTCGTCCCGGCGCGCCCGCGCCCTGCCGATCTGGGCGACCCTGCGCGCCTACGGCCGCGAGGGCCACCGGGCGATGGTCGAGCGCCACCTCTCCCTCGCGCTGCGCCTGGGCCGGCGCATAGCCGAGTCCCCCGACCTGGAGCTGCTGGCCCCGGTCACCCTGTTCATCGTCTGCTTCCGCTACCACCCGGCGGGCGCGGACCCCGCCACCCTCGACGACCTCAACCGCCGCCTCGGCGAGGACCTGGTCGAGGACGCCCGCGTCTACGTCGGCACCACCGTCTACCGGGGCGTCGTGGCCCTCCGCCCGGCGATCGTGAACTGGCGCACCACCGAGGACGACATCGACCTCCTGGTCTCCGTAATCCGCGAACTGGCCCCCCGCCCCCACCCCTGACCCCCGCGAGTCATGCGCTCGCGACCCGCGAGTCATGCGCTCATGACCCATGAGTCCGACATTCGCGCTCGACCCGCGCGTCACGAATGCATGACACACCGGGCGCGAGCGTCTGACTCGCGGGTCATGAGGGCATGACTCGCGGGGTATTTAGGCTTTGGGGGTGCGCAACGCGATCACGGACGTGCCCGGGGTGCTGGTGGGGCACGCCACGCGGATCGGCGGCGGTGCGCTGACCGGCACCACGGTGGTGGCGTTCCCGCACGGGGCGCTGGTCGCGGTGGACGTGCGCGGTGGCGCGCCGGCCACGCGGGACACCGCCGCGCTCGACCCGCGGTACGGCGGGCGCGAGGTGCGCGGGATCGTGCTGACCGGCGGCAGCGCCTACGGGTTGGCCGCGGCCGACGGCGCGGCGGACGTGCTGGGCGGGTTCGTACCTGCCGCCGCGCTGTTCGACCTGGGCCGGGGCGGGGACTTCGCCGCACGGCCGGGTGCCGCCGAGGGCGCGGAGGCCGCGCGCGACGCCGGGGTGCTGGTGCCGCAGGGCAACGTCGGCGCCGGCACGGGCGCGCTCAACGCCACGTTGAAGGGCGGCCTGGGCACCGCCTCGACGGACCTGGGCGACGGGGTCGTGGTGGGCGCGGTCGCGGCGTTGAACGCGGTCGGCCCGTCGGTGGACGTCACCACCGGCCTGCCGTTCGCGCACGCCCTCGGCCTGCCCGGCGAGTTCCCCGCGTTCCGCGACGACGACCCGGCCGCCGCCGCACGCCTCCACGGCCCCGCCGCGCCGTTCGACGCCGACCCGTCCAGCGCCCCACCGTTCAGCGCCGACCCGTTCAACGCACCACCGTTCAACACGGTGATCGGCGTGGTGGCCACCAACGCCCGCCTCCCGCACCCCTACGCGCAGGCCGCCGCGGCGCAGGACGGCCTGGCGCTGGCGGTGCGGCCCGCGCACGGCATGACCGACGGCGACACCGTCTTCGCCGCCCGCACCGGCGACCGCGACGCCGACCCCGACCGGGTGCTCGACGCCGCGCGCGCCACGTTCGCCCGCGCGCTCGTGCACGCCCTGCTGAGCGCCGAGTCCGTCACCACCGAGTGGCACGCGCTCCCGGCCTACCGGGAGCTGTACCCGCACACCACCGCCGCCTACCGGGGGAACTGAGATGCACGCGATGCAGTACGAGATCACCATGCCCGCCGACTACGACATGGGTGTCATCCGCCACCGGGTCGCCACCCGGGGCTCGGCGCTGGACACCTTCCCCGGCCTGGGGCTGAAGGCGTACTGCGTGCGCGAGCGCGGCGTGGACGGCTCGCCGGTCAACCAGTACGCCCCGTTCTACCTGTGGCGCACCACCGAGGGCATGAACAGCTTCCTGTGGGGTCCGGGCTTCAAGGGCATCCGCGACGACTTCGGCCGCCCCGTCGTGCGCAACTGGGTGGGCCTCGGGTTCGACCGCGGCCCGGCGGACGGCGTCGCGCACCTCACCCGCCGCACCGTCGACGTGCCGCCGGACACCACCCCGAACGACCTCGTCGACGAGGCGCTGGCGGAGTCGGCGAAGCTCGCCGAGCACCCCGGCGTGTACGCGAGCGCCGTGGCGATCAACCCCGACCGGTGGGAGCTGATGCACGCCACCCTGTGGCAGGACGCCCCCGAGGCGGAGGGCACGCGCTACCGCGTGCTCCACCTGTCCCGGCCGGAGGTCGACGGGCTCAGCGCGGGCCGCCACTGGTAGGTCGCGGCAGGCGGGCGCGCTCGGCGAACGGCACGGACACGTAGCCGACGAGGTCGAGCACCCCGCCGCTGCTGCGGTCCAGCTCCCGCGCCAGGCGCAGCACGTCGCGCTCCACCCGGCCCATCAGCCACGCCAGGAGCACGACGACGACGTCGGAGAGCAGCCCCACCTGGAACGGCATGTCCTCGCGCCGCCCGGCGGTGACGGCGCTGGCGAAGTCGGTCATGCCGCGCTCGGTCAGCTCGAACGGCCCGGTCTCGATGGCCCGCTTCATCGAGTCGACGACCAGCGGCACCAGCGACGCCCACACCTCGCGCGGGGCGACCTCGCAGATCAGGCCGCCGCACAGCGCGGTCGTCCACAGCGCCTCGGGGTCGCCCGCCCGCACCGCGCCCACGGCCAGGTGGGGCAGCAGTTCGGCGCCGCGCTCCCACGCCCCGGTCGCCACGAGCTTCTCCACGGCGTGCCGGTAGTGCTCCAGCGCCTTGGCGTGCTCGCCGCGCGCGGCGAACAGCCCGCCGAGGTCGTCGTGGAAGGTGGCCACCTCGGCGGCGGCGCCGAGCTGCTCGGCCCGCGCCAGGCCCACGGAGGCGTAGTGCCGCGCGGTCTCCAGCTCGCCCCGGTCGCGGTGGCAGCCGCCCAGCAGCCGCAGCGCCACCAGCTCCTGCCGGCCGTCGCGCTCGGCGCGGAACAGCTCCAGGGCCAGCGCGCCGGCCTCGACGGCGGCGTCCGGTGCCCCGGCGGCGCGGTGCCGCGCGCACTCGTCGAGCTTGAACGCGGCCTGCCGCGCCCGGTCGCCCAGCTCCGCGGCGAGGTCGTGCCCCTCCGCGGCGTAGCGCAGACCGGTGTCGGGGTCCTCCCCCCCGATCCCGGTGAGCACGGTGATCGACTCCAACCGGCCGGCCAGGTCCCCGTGCACGCGGTGCTCGTCGTACGCGGTCACCGCAGCCTGCCTCGCCTCGTCGGTCCTGCCCTCGTGCATCAGCAGCCTCGCCATCCTCAGCAGGACGTCCGCCCGGTCGCGGCACGCGTCGCCCAGCCCAACACAGCGTTCGAAGTCGTCGAGCGCCGCCCCGTGTTCCCCGCGCGCTTCGGCGCGGGACCCGGTGATCGTCCACCGGGTGGCCCAGCGGGCCTCGACCTCCTCCTCGGGCAGGTCGAGGGTGGGCAGCACGGCGTCGAGGCGCGCCAGCAGCGCCTCGGCCCGTGCGTCGTCCGGCTCCAGCGCCAGCTCGGCGAGCAGCGCGTCGGCGTAGGACGGGGTGTCGGTGGCGCCGCCGGCCTCGGCGGTCCGGCGCAGCGCGGCGATCTCGCGGTGCAGCACGCGCGCCAGCGGTTCGGGCAGGTCGCGGTCGTGCGCGAGGGCGGCGAGCAGCTCGCAGCCGGTGAGGGCGGCCTCGGCGTCGGTGGTGGACCGGTCCCGCCACTCGTCGAGCCGCCCGTTGACGGTGCCCGCGTACAGGTAGGAGCGCTCGATGCCGCCGGGGGTGCCGGTGTTGACGATGGCGTGCGCGGCGGGCGACTCCTCGGCGGTGAGCCGCCGCACCGCGGTGTGCGCGAAGCCGGCAGCCAGGCCGGCCGGGATGGTCCACAGGGTGCCGATGTAGCCGCGCGCGCCGGCGCGGACGAACTCGCGGGCCAGCGCGGTCCAGGGCCGGCACGAGTTGTTGAACACGATCGGGCGGTGCCGCAGGTCCAGCGGGACGTCCTGCTCGGGCAGCTCCCGCCCGCCCAGCACGATCACGTCGTCGGCGTCGTGGCTGTTGAGGAACACCAGCTCGACGGGCAGCCGCTCGACCAGGGTGCGCAGCAGGTCGAGCGGGGCGTCCTCGCCGGGCAGCACGATCGGGTGGGTGTGGTGGCCGAGGGAGGCGGTGGTGGCGGGCAGTTCGGTGAACGCGCCGGGGTCGACCACGACGCTGAACGCGGCGGGTTCGCGCGCCACGCCCGCCCGGTGCAGCTCGGTGAGCACGACCAGCGTCGGGTCGGCGACGACGTGCCCGACGGGCTTGCGCGCCCAGTTCACGTCGGCGGTGCGCACGAACGGGTAGGGCAGGCCGGTGGTGAACGCGGTCAGCCGCCGCTCCCCCACCGCCTCGACGGCCTCCTCGGGCACCTGCGCGGTGACGACGGCCTCGACCGCCGCGTACGGGTCGTGCCCGCCGGTGGACAGGTAGCGCCACAGGGCCTCGACGAACCCGATGCCCTTGACGGCGTCGCCGATGGCCCCGGCGGCGGCGGTGACCCGTTCCTGCTCCTCGGCGACGACGCGGTGCACGGCGTCCAGGTCGGGCGCGGGCACGACGACCAGCCGCGCGCCGCGGTGCCGCGCGTAGAGGGCGGCGACGAGGTCGGCGGCGGTGCCGGTGCGCTCGACGAGGACGGCCTCGTCGCCGTCGGGCTCGTCCGGCGGGAGCAGGGGCGGTGCGTCGTCGTCGACCCGCAGGGCGGCGCCGGCGCGCAGGGCGGTGACCAGGGCGGTGACGGGGTCGGCGTCGGGCGGGACGTCGAGCGTGCGCCCGGGTTCGCCGCCGCGCAGCAGCTCCCACGCCTTCGCGGTGAGCCCGACCGGGTCATCGCACGGCAGGTGCAGGCGCTCGGGCAGGTCGGGCAGCACCGCCGGGTCGGGTTCGTCGAGGAACACGGCGCGCCGCACGCCCGTGGCCGCGAGCAGGCCGGCGACCAGCGCGTCGTGGCGGTGCGCCGACCCGCCGGGCGCGGGGGTGAGCAGGGGCGTGAACCGGTCGGCGGGCAGGCAGGACAGCACGACGGCGGCCTCGCGCGCCTGGTCGGCCCGGCACACCACGACGGTGTCGCCGACGTCGAACACGGGGTCGCTGGTCACGGTGAGGGTCAGCTCGGAGCACCCGGCGGGCAGCTCGGCGGTCACGCCGCCGTCGTGCGCGGCGCACGGCGCGGTCCCGGAGACCCGCAGCGTCACCGAGCCGGGCAGGGTGAACTCGACGCCGTCGGGGCGCTGGGCGGCGGGCGCGTCGACGGCGAGCCGCCAGCGGGCGGGTGCGGGCAGGTCGAACACCTGCCGCAACACGGCGCGCACGTGCCCGTCGCGGGTCTCGTCGACCACCAGGTCGCGCGCGCCGGCCTCGGCGGTGAGGTGCTCGACGGCGTCCACCGGCGGTTTGCGGTGCACGTCGAGCAGGACCGCGCGCAGCATCCCCGCCTCGAAGCGGAAGCGGATTCCGTGCGGGGCACCGAGGTCCACTGGTTCACGCCCCTCGCGATGACCGGTGACCTGGGTGGTGGTGACCGGGGTTGGTGGTGACGGCAGGAAACTACGCCACCGGGGCGCCGAGTCGTAGCCGATCAGGCGCGTACGTCCCGTTGTTGCACACCCGCAACGGGACGTCGGGTCCGCGTGGCGGGCGGCCGGTGCGACCGGCGGTGCGCCCCGGCGGCCCGCACCTGGTCGCGGCCGAGGCGCTTGGCCTCGTAGAGGGCCCGGTCGGCGGCGGCCAGCAGCCCCTCCAGGGTGTCCTCGGCGACCTCCGGCCACACCGCGGTGCCGATGCTGACGGTGAGGCCGCCCACGGTGCCGCCCGCGCCGTCGTCCACGAGGACCCGGTGGACCTCGGCGCGCACCCGTTCGGCGATGGCCCACGCCTCGTCGGGGCGCACGTCCGGCAGCAGCACGGCGAACTCCTCGCCGCCGAAGCGGCCCACGGAGTCGCCCCGGCGCACGGCGCTCTCCAGGGCCGCGGCTATCCGGCGCAGCACGAGGTCGCCGGTCTGGTGGCCGTGGGTGTCGTTGACGTCCTTGAAGTGGTCGACGTCGATCATGAACAGGCCGACCGCCGCGCCGGGCGGCTGCTGACGGGCGCGCTGGAGCTCCAGGCGGGCCTGGAGGTGCCACGCCTCGGCGTTGAGCAGGCCGGTCTTGGTGTCGGTGCGGGCGGCCAGCTCCAGCTGGTGGATCAGCACGGTGCGGTGCAGGGCGACCGCGGCGACGACCATGGGCAGCGCGAACAGCGGCGACCAGGCGACGGCGAGCGCGACGAACCCGCCCAGGGCCAGCTGGCCGGCCTCCAGCAGGTTGTCCGCGGCGCTGCCCACCGAGTCCTTCACCGAGCGGGGCCGCACGGTCAGCAGGATCACCGCCGCCACCAGGACGGTGTTGACGAGCCACTGGGCGGCGCCCGCGCCGACGAGGCCGACGAGGTCCAGCGCGCTGCCGGGGTCGCCCGCCCGGAGGTGCCCGCGCAGCCCGGTGAGGCCGGCGACGGCGCTCGCGGCGAGCGTGGCCAGCACCATCATCGAGGTGGTGAACACGCACCGGTGCGGCGGTCGGGAGGCGTCCCAGCGGCCGACGACCCACCAGCGGTGCAGGTAGATCAGCACGGTGTGGGCCACGGCGAGCAGGGGCGGCAGCACGAGGGCGCCGGCCACGATCCAGATGCTGCACAGGTCGACGTGCGGCAGGTGGCTGTGGTCGCGGCGGACGCGCTCGATCCAGCGCGAGCAGTGCAGGTGCAGCGCCGCGCAGCCGGCCAGGACGGCGAACGGGGTCCACGAGCCGGCGGGGACGGGCCACGCGGTGGTCGCGGCGACGGCGGCCACCGCCAGCAGTTCCACCGACAGCACGTACGCCAGGGCGCGTCCGGGCAGGGACCATAGCTTCCAGCGTCGATCGCCCGACGACGCCGAACGCGCTCTGCCCATGGTGCCTCACGACCGTCTACCCCGGACCGCCGAAGTGCCCGGACGGACCGTCACAGTAATGGTGACCTGGGCCGATGTCAGCCGCTACCGGGGTGACCCGGAGCACGGGAGGTGATCGCGGTGCGCGACAAGATCTGGTGAAAGCGTTGTCCGCAGATCCGTTCGAGACGGCCGGCGACGCCGCCGCGCACGACGAGACCGAGGGGAGGTGCGCCGCCATGCGCGACAAGATCTGGTGATGCCCGGCAGCGGCCGCAACGATCCGGTACCGACCCGGAGACGGGGGCGCGGGCCGCGGCGCGGGCCGTCACCGCTCCGCGGCCGGCGCGGACACGTCCACGCCGACCAGCCACAACGCGCCCGCCGCCGCCCCGATCCCGCTGAGCACGAGCGTCGCGGGCAGCCCGACGAGGTGGCCGAGCAGCCCGCCGACGAGGGCACCGGCGGGCGCCGTGCCCCACACGGCGGTGCGGATGGTGGCGTTGACCCGCCCGTGCAGCGCGGCGGGCGTGCGCTCGTGGCGCACCGGCACCTGGTGGACGTTGTAGACCTGGAGCGCGAACCACATCAGGGCCACCGCGCCGATCACGAACTGGTCCACCGGCACCAGCGCCTGCCCGCCACCCGCCGCCACGACGGCGACGGCCATCGTCCGGCGGCGGCCCCACCGCCGGCCCAGGCGCGCGGCGAGCAGCGCGCCGAACAGCCCGCCGACCGCGCCGACCGACAGCGTCGCGCCGATCGCGGCGGGTCCCCTGTCCCGGGCCAGGTGCAGCACGACGACGGCGGTGAAGGCGTTGAACCAGAACACGTGCGTGGCGCTGCACAGCGTGACGCGGCGCAGCGCGCGGTCGCCGAACACGGCGGTGACGCCGGCCGCGACCTGCCGGCGCAGCCCGCGTTCGGCGGCACCGGGCCGTTCCTCGACCCGCAGCACCGCGACGGCGACCGCGACCACCAGGAAGCTCAGCGAGTCGACCAGCACCGCGCCCGCCGCGGTGAGCACCCCGGCCAGCCACCCGCCCAGCGCGGGCCCCACGACCTGCCCGGTGGCCTGACCGACCTCCACCGCCCCCTGGGCGCGCGTCAACTGCCCGCGCGGCACCACGGACGGCACCAGGGCCACCCCGGCGACGTCGCCGAACACCGCCAGCGTCCCGGCCCCGAACGCCACCGCGGCCACCAGCGGCACCGACAGCACCCCGGCCAGCGCCGCCCCCGGCACCACCGCCAGCACGACGGCCTGCCCCACCGAGCACCACACCACCACCGCCCGCCGCCGCACCCGGTCCACCCACACCCCGGCGGGCAGCCCGAACACCACCTGCGGCACCCGCCCGCAGGCGGCGACGACGCCCATCTCCCACGGCCCGGCGCCCAGCCCGAGCACGGCGACCAGCGGCACGGCGACCGCGCTCACCTGCGTCCCGACCAGCGACACCGACTGCCCGAGCCACAGCAGCAGGAACCCGCGGTTGCGCCGCAGGGGAGGCACCTCCGCCGGGTGCGGCACCGCTCAGCCGACCGCCGCGGCGGACACGCGGGACCACGCGGCGGTCGCGGCGAGGGCCAGGGCGGCGCCCGCGAGGCCCGCCAGGCCGACGGCGGACGCGACGGAGCCGGTGGCGGTGGCCAGCAGGCCGCCCGCGGCCACGCCGAGGCCCTGGGTGGCGACCAGGCCGCTGCGGGCGAAGCCGAGGGCCTGGCCGCGCTGGTCGTCGGGCACCAGGCGGACG
The DNA here is from genome assembly GCF_052936295.1 of Saccharothrix sp. DSM 118769. Lineage (NCBI taxonomy): Bacteria > Bacillati > Actinomycetota > Actinomycetes > Pseudonocardiales > Pseudonocardiaceae > Saccharothrix > Saccharothrix sp. DSM 118769. The sequence goes on from NZ_CP193627.1 coordinate 6,988,563, forward strand.
AACGTGGCGCCCGCCGTGACCTGGTAGGCGCTGAACACGCCGCTCAGCGCCAGCAGCGCCAGCGCCGCCACGAGGCCGGGCGCGAAGAGGTAGCCCACCAGCGGCACGGCGGTGGCCACCGCGAGCAGGCCGAGCAGCCGCACGCGCCGCGCCGCGGGCAGCAGCCGCAGCAGCACGGTGCCCAGCACCATCCCGGCGGGGTCGGCGGCCAGCAGCAGCCCCACCCCGGCCGCGCCCGCGCCGACCTCGGCGGAGAACGGCACGGCCAGCCCCTCGGGCACCACGGTGAACAGCGCCAGCCAGCCGATCGCGACCAGCAGCCGCAGCCGCCGGTCGCGCCACACCAGCAGCGCGCCCGCGCGGACCTGGAGGTGCGGCGCGGGCACGGACCCCGGCGCGGGCCGGGCGGCCAGGCCGAAGCGCAGCACCAGCGCCGACAGGGCGAACGTGGCGGCGTCGGCGAGCAGCGCGCCCGACGTGCCCAGCCACGCCACGGCCAGGCCGCCGACGACGAACCCGAGCAGCAGGCCCGCCTGGTGAGTGATCAGGTGCACCGACTGCCCGGCCTCGTAGTGCTCGCCCAGCACGGTCGGCAGCAGCGCGCCCTGCGCGGCGGCGAACGGCGGCTCGGCCAGCTGGGCGGCCACCAGCAGCGCCGCGACCAGCGGCAACGGCACGCCGGGGATCGCCATGAGGGCCAGCAGCGCGGCGCGCACCACGTCGGCCACGACCATCACGGTGCGGCGCGGGAACCGGTCGGCCAGCCCGGTGAGCAGCACGCCCGACACGAACGCCGGCAGCATGGTCAACGCGTAGGTCAGGGCCGTCCACGCGGCCGAGCCGGTGCGCTGGAACACCAGCACCGACAACGCGACCCGGGCGAGCTGGTCGCCGACCGCGGACAGCGCCGCCGCCGACCACAGCACCCGGAACTCCGGCGTCGCGAACGCCGCGCGCACCCCCGTCAACGCACACACCCCCCACGGGTCCGATGAGTTTTCCGGCGAGGTCCCGTCTCAACGTTCGTCCGGCGTGCGACCGGCACGCCACCGTACAAGTCCGGAGGGTCACCATGGACGCGGTACCGGGGATCACGGTCGACTTCACCCGTGAGGTCGAGCGCTACCGCCACGAGCTGCGCGTGCACTGCTACCGGCTGCTCGGCTCGTTCGACGAGGCCGAGGACCTGGTGCAGGAGGCGTTCCTCAAGGCGTGGCGGTCGCGGGACGCGTTCCGGGGCGAGTCGTCGTTCCGGGCGTGGCTGTACCGGATCGCCACCAACGCGTGCCTGGACGCGATCTCGCGCCGCCCGGCGCCCGGCACGACGGAGGCGATGCCGGCGGCGGACGTGCCGTGGCTCCAGCCGTTCCCGGACGCGCTGCTCGACCAGGCGGGGCCGGACGCGGAGGTGGTGGCGCGGGAGACGATCGAGCTGGCGTTCCTGGCCGCGGTGCAGCACCTGCCGGCGAAGCAGCGGGCGGTGCTGGTGCTGCGCGACGTGCTGGGCTGGCGGGCGAGCGAGGCGGCGGCGCTGCTGGACGACACCGTGCCCGCGGTGAACAGCGCGCTGCAACGGGCCAGGGCGACGATGCGCCGGCACCTGCCGCAGCGGCGCGCGGACTGGTCGGGCGAGCCGTCGGCGCGGGAGCGGGAGGTGGTGCGCCGGTTCGTCGAGGCCACCGAGCGCGGCGACATGGAGCTGCTGGCCTCGACGCTGCGCGAGGACGCGACGTGGACCATGCCGCCGCAGCCGGAGTGGCACCGGGGGCGGGACGTGCTGATCGGCATCTGGGCGCCGGCCATGGTGGGCCCGGGGTCGTTCGGCGAGTGGCGGGTCCTGGAGACGCGCGCCAACCGGCAACCCGCGCTGGCGAACTACGTGCGCAAGGCCGGCGGGGAGGTGTTCGAGCCGGCGGCGCTGGACGTGCTGCTGGTGCGCGACGGCGCGGTCGAGCAGGTCGTGACGTTCGGACCGGACCGCTTCCCGCTGTTCGGCCTGCCCGCGTCGCTGTGATGTTCGACGTCCGCGTGGTCGTGGTGGCGGGCGAGCGCCGCTACGACCCGGCCGAGTGGCGCGGCGCGCTCGTGGTGGTCCTCGACGGGGTGCTGGACGTCGACGGCGAGCTGTTCGGACCGGGCGCGGTGCTCGCGCTGACCGGGCTGCGCGCGGGGGTGCTGCGGCAGCACGGCGGGCGGCCCGCCGTGCTGTCCGCCACCACCAGGTCAGCTCCCCGTCAGGACGTGCCGGGCGTGGGCGACGAGTTCGGGGGACGCCGTCTCGGGCGACCCGGAGTCGTAGGGCGGCCGGGGGTCGTACTCGATGACGAGCTGGGTGAACTCGGCCCGCTCGTCGCCCCAGATCAGCCCGGTGAGGGTGAGGGCCATGTCGATGCCGGCGGACACCCCGGCGGCCGTGACGACGGACCCGTCGACCACCACGCGGTCGGTGCTGACGACCGCGCCGAGCTTCGCCAGCTCGTCGCGCAGCGCCCAGTGCGTGGTGGCAGGCCGGCCGTCGAGGATGCCCGCCTGCGCCAGCAGCGTCGACCCCGAGCACACCGACGTCGTCCACGTCGCCGTCGGGTGCACCTTCCGCAGCCACGCGGCGACCACGCCGTCGGCCAGCACCCGCGCCCAGCCGCCCCCGCCGGGCACCACGACCAGGTCGGCCCGGTCCAGCGCGTCGAACGTCGTCGTCGGCACGACCGTCAGGCCCGAGTCGGCGCGCACCGGGTCGAGCGTCTCGGCCACGAAGTGCGCGGTCACGCCCGGTTGCGCGGCCAGCACCTCGTACGGGCCGACCAGGTCCAACGACGTCATGTCCGGGTAGAGCACGAGAGCGAGTTCCACCGCTTCCCCCTGTTCCTAAGCCGCACCGGTGGTGCGGAACCTGTCCCGGTAGCCGCCCGGCGTCACGCCGAGCACCCGCTGGAAGGCCCGGCGCAACGTCTCCGCCGAACCGAAACCGCACCTGCGGGCGACGACGTCCAGCCCCTCGTCGCCCGACTCCAGCACCCCGGCCGCCGCCTCGACCCGCGCCCGCTCCACGTACCGGGCGGGCGGGACGCCGACGCGGTGCGGGAACACCCGCGCGAGGTGCCGGGGGCTCATCGCCGCGCGCCGCGCCATCGACTCGACGGTCCAGGGCGCGGCCGGGTCGTCGGCGATGGCGTCGAGCAGGTCCCGCAGCCCCCGCTCGCGCACCGGCGGCACCCGGGCGCGGACGCTGAACTGCGACTGGCCGCCGGGGCGCTGGAGGAACACCACCATCCAGCGCGCGACCAGCCGGGCGAGCGGCGCGCCGTGGTCCTGCTCGACGAGCGCCAGCGCCAGGTCGATGCCCGCGGTGACCCCGGCGGAGGTGGCCAGCGCGCCGTCGCGCACGAAGATCGCGTCCGGCACCACCCGCACCGACGGGTTCTCGGCGGCCAGCCGGTCGCAGAACGCCCAGTGCGTGGTGGCCCGCGCCCCGTCCAGCAGACCGGCGCCGGCCAGCACGAACGCGCCCGTGCAGACGCTGCCGACCCGGCGCGCCCCGGCCGCCACCCGCCGCAGGTGGCCGCGCAGCTCGGGGTCGGCCGCGGCGTCCTCGAACCCCGTGCCGCCGACCACCAGCACCGTGTCGACGCCCGCCCCGACGTCCCGCAGGTCCTCCGCCTCCATCCGCAGGCCCCCGCTGACGCCGAACCCGCCGCCCACCGCCGCCAGCCGCACCCGGTAGCCGCCGCACACCCTGCCCGCGCCGTCGAACACGTCGACCGGCCCGGCGATGTCGGTCAGCACCGCGCCCTCGTAGCCGACGACCAGCACCTCTCGTTCCACAGCACCACCCTCCCGACCCGCGCCGCCGGCGGCAACGACACGTGACCCTCGATTCCCGCCGCGCTACCGTCGGCCGGTGCTGAGGATCGAGATCGACGGCGGCCCCGCGACCGCGGAGCAGCTCGCGGCCGGCCTGCTGGGCAACTACGGCCACTTCACCGCGATGCAGGTCCGCGACCGCCGCACCAGGGGCCTGGACCTGCACCTGCGCCGCCTCGACGCGGCCAACCGCGAGCTGTACGGGACGGGCCTGGACGGCGAGCGGGTGCGCGGCCTCGTCTCGCGGGCGCTGGGCGACGACGTGCGCGACGCCGCCGTGCGGGTCGTGGTGTTCGGCGTGGGCGCGCCGCGGGTCCTGGTCGCCGTGCGACCGCCGTCCACGCCCCCGGCCGGCCCGCGGCGGCTGCTGCCCGTCGACTACACCCGGCCGCTGCCGCACGTGAAGCACCTCGGCGGGTTCGGCCAGCTCCACCACGGCAACGTCGCCGAACGCGCCGGGTACGACGACGCCCTGCTCACCACGCGCGACGGCGTCGTCGTCGAGGGCGCCATCGCCAACATCGCGTTCCTCGACGCCGACGGCGGCACCGCCTGGGCGCAGGCCGACTGGCTGCACGGCATCACCATGCAGCTGCTCGAACGCGTCCTGCCCTCGCGCCGCGAGGTCGTGCGGCTGGCCGACGTGCCCCGCTACCGGGGCGCGTTCCTGACCAACTCCATCGGCGTGGTCGCCGTGTCGGCGATCGGCGACACCGAGCTGGCCGTGGACGAGGCCGCGATGACCCGCGTCCGGGCCGCCTACGACGCCGTGCCCGCCGACCCGTTCGACTAGGCGACGCCCCCGCCCGGCGGTGCCCGCCTAGACCGCGGGCGGCCGGTCCTCGTACGGGGTGGAGAGCACCACGGTCGTGCGGGTGGAGACGTTCGCGGCCTCCCGGACCTGCCGCAGCAGCTCCTCCAGGGCCTTCGGCGACGCCACCCGCACCCGCAGCACGTAGGAGGCGTCGCCCGCCACCGAGTAGCACGCCTCGATCTGCGGCAGGTGCTCCACGCGCTTGGGGTAGTCGTCCGGGGCCGCCGGGTCGATCGGGGTGAGCGAGATGAACGCCGTCAGCGGCAGCCCCACCTCGTCGCCGTCCAACCGCGCCGCGTACCCGCGCACCACGCCCCGCTGCTCCAGCCGCCGCACCCGCTGGTGCACGGCCGACACGCTCAGCCCCACCCGCTCGGCGAGGTCGGTGAAGCTGCACCGGCCGTCCGCGGCCAGCTCGCGCAGGATCGCCCGGTCGATCGGCTCCAGGTTCGTCACGCCGGCAGCACCACCAGCTCGTGCGGGCGGGTGTTGACGCTCTCCGCGCCGTCCTCGGTGACGACCACGATGTCCTCGATCCGCGCGCCCCACCGGCCCGGCAGGTAGATGCCCGGTTCGACGCTGAACGCCATGCCCGGCTCCAGCGGCAGGTCGTTGCCGCCCACCACGTACGGCTCCTCGTGCACGTCCAACCCGATGCCGTGCCCGGTGCGGTGCACGAAGTACTCGCCGAAGCCGGCGTCCGCGATGACCTCGCGCGCCGCCGCGTCGACCGCCTCGCACGCCACGCCCGGCCGCACCGCGTCCACGGCCGCCGCCTGCGCGGCCTGGAGCACCGCGTAGGTGCGCGACACGTCGTCGTGGCGCGGCTCGCCCAGCACGTAGGTGCGGGTGGAGTCGGAGCAGTAGCCCTCCGCCACCGGTCCGCCGATGTCGACCACGACCACGTCCCCGGCCTCGATCACCCGGTCGGACAGGTCGTGGTGCGGCGAGGCGCCGTTCGGGCCCGAGCCGACGATGACGAACTCCGCCACCGCGTGCCCCTCGGCCACGATCGCCTCGGCGATGTCCGCGCCCACCTCGCGCTCGGTGCGGCCCGCCCGCAGCCACTCCGCCATCCGCGCGTGCACCCGGTCGATCGCCGCGCCCGCCTTGCGCAGCGCGGCCACCTCGGTGGCGTCCTTGCGCATCCGCAGCTCCCGCAGGACCGGCCCGGCCAGCACCTGCTCGCCGCCGAGGACGTCGCGCAGCCGCAGCGCGTGCAGGGCGGGCGTCATGTCCGACACGGCGTGCCGGCCGCCCGCGAGCGCCCGGGCGACCAGCGCGTACGGGTCCTCCCCGTCCACCCAGGTCGCGACCTCGACGCCGAGGGCGTCCGTCGGCACGCCCGCGTAGCCGGGGTGCTCCAGCTTCGGCACCACCAGCAGCGGCGTGCCGCCGACCGGCACCACGAGGCACGTCAACCGCTCGAACGACGACCCGCCCGCGCCGATGAGGTAGCGCAGGTCCGAGCCGGGCGTGACGAGCAGCCCGTCCAGGCCGGCGGTGGAGGCCGCGGCGGTGGCCCGGTCGAGTCGCGCGCGCAACGCGTCCACGTCGACGGGCCCAACTTGGGTCGACATGCGGGTGAGCCTAGTCGCGGTGGGCCGGGCGGGCCTCACCCCGACCGGCGGGTGTCGCGCGTCCCGGAACACGACCCGACCCCGGCGCTCCCGCGGGCGGCCCCCGCCCGACCCGACCTGTCGGTGCCCTCTGGCAAGCTCTGCGGCGTGAGCACCCCGCTGGTCCTGATGGACGCCGCGAGCCTGTACTTCCGGGCGTTCTACGCGCTGCCCGAGTCGATGACCGCCCCGGACGGCACCCCGGTGAACGCGGTGCGCGGGTTCGTCGACACCATCGCCAAGGTCGTCACCGACCGGAAGGCGAGCCGCCTGGTCGCGTGCCTGGACGCCGACTGGCGGCCGGAGTTCCGCGTCGCCGCCCTGCCGTCGTACAAGGCCCACCGCGTCGCCGAGGGCGGCGCGGACGGCGAGGAGGACGTGCCGGACACCCTCACCCCGCAGGTCCCGATCATCCTCGACGTGCTCGACGCGGTCGGCATCGCCACCGCCGAGGCCGCCGGCTACGAGGCCGACGACGTGATCGGCACCCTCGCCGCCCGGGAGACCGCCGACCCGGTCGAGGTGATCACCGGCGACCGCGACCTGTTCCAGGTCGTGCGCGACACCCCCACCCCCGTGCGCGTGCTCTACCTCGGCCGCGGCTGGGCGAAGGCCGAGCTCCTCGGCCCGGAGGAGCTGGCCGCCAAGTACGCCCTGCCCGTCCACGACGCCGGCGCCGCGTACGCCGGGATGGCCGTGCTGCGCGGCGACCCGTCCGACGGCCTGCCGGGCGTCGCGGGCATCGGCGAGAAGACCGCCGCGAAGCTCATCAGCGAGTTCGGCTCCCTGCGCGCCGTCCTGGACGCCGTCCACGACGGCCGGGACCGCAAGCTCACCACCCGCGCCCGCACCGCCCTGCTCAACGCCCAGGACTACCTCGCGGTCGCGCCGACCGTCGTCGACGTGGCCACCGACGCGCCCGTCACCGTCGACCGCGACGACGCCGTGCCCGCCGCGCCCGTCGACCCCGAACGCGTGGCGGAGCTGACGAAGCGCTGGGGCCTGGGCAGCTCCCTGCCGCGCCTGCTGACCGCCCTGGAACGCCGCTGAACGGCGCCCGCCGGCCCACCGGGCTCAGAGGCCCACCGGGCTCAGAGGCCCACCGGGCTCAGAAGTACGTCCCGCTCCACGGCACCTCGTCCACCCCGAACACCGCGTCCGCCCGGACCGCCGCCCCCGGCGTCCCCACGACCAGGCGACGGGTGCCGGCCAACGCCCGGAAGCTCACGTCACCCAGGTACACCGAGGCCAGCGCGTCCACGTCCAGCGTCACGTCGGCGGCCTCCCCCGTCCTGACCACGCCCTCCGCCGACACCCGGTACGACCCCGAGTTCTCCGGCAGGTACGCGTCGCGCACCCCCACCACGACCGGCGGCGCGTCGCGGTACGCGCGCGCCGCCAACGCGGCCGGCACGTCCAGCAGGCGCAACCAGCTCTCGTCCTCCAGGTCGACCACCCGGCACGCGCGCCGGTCGCCCAGCAGCCACTCCACCGGCTCGTCCACCGGCCGGCCGAACGCGACCACCTCGCGCACCAGGTCGACCCCCAGCACGAACAACCACAGGTCGGCCCACGCCTCCGCCGACCCCGCCCACAGGTCCAGCACGGAGAGCGAGGTCGGCTTCTCGTCCGACGCCTCGTGCACCCCGGGCGTCACCTTGTAGATCACGTACCCGTCGTCCACACCCCCGGACGACCGCACCGCGACCCGCAGGTTCTCCTCGTCCGCCGTGCGCCGCACGTTCAACGCCCACCACCCGGGCCACCGGGCGATCGTCCCCGCCCGCCGCGGCGACAACCCGGCGAACAGCTCCCGCGCGACCCGCTCCCCCTCCTCGGCCCCGACCAGCCGCACCCGCCCCGCGACCCGCGACCGGGGCGCGGCACGACGGCGGTCGACCTTCAGCAGCTTGTAGCGCGACGCCACCCCGTACCCGTAGCGCCCGTAGATCTCGGTCTCCGACGCCCGCAGGCTCGCCACCACGTCACCCGCCGACCGCAACGCCGACAACTGCGCCCGCTGGAGCGCGTTGAGCACCCCGCGCCGCGTCCAGTCCGCCCGCACACCCACCCGCGACACCGCCGCGTGCGGCACCACCGCGCCACCCGGCACGGCCATCGCGGACGGGAACGACTGCACCGTCCCGATCATCTCGCCCTCGGCGAACGCCCCCAGCGCCCGCCCCGCGTCGTACGACTCCCGCGCGAACTCCCACTGCTCGTCGGGCGCCGGCCCGTGGTGCAGCGTGCCCCGGAACAAGGTGTGCGCGGTCCGGTACTGCGAGTCGTCGAGGACCCGGACGTCGTGGTCTGTCACCCCCGCATGATCCCCCGAGATCGCAAGCCCCGCTAACGAGTTTCCCCCCGCAGACGACTGTGGCCACCCCCGGCGAGGAGGTGGCCACGAAGCGTCACGACGAGGCTCAGCCGGCGGGCTGACCCACCTCGTACTCACCGTCGTCGGTCTTCACCGTGATCTTCACCGTCTTGTCCTTGCCGCCGACCTTCACCGTGCACTCGAAGGTCGTGTTCGGCTTGACCTCGCGGTCCGCCGGGCAGGTCGCGCTCTCCACGTCGGAGATCTTGTAGTCGTCCTTGAGGATGCGCACCACACCCGACTGCACCGACGCGTTGTCGAACACCTTCTTCTTGAAGAAGCCCGGCGTCACGAACCCGGTGATGCCCACGGCCGCCACCACCAGCACGACCAGCGCCACCACGACCCACAGCACCGCGCCGTTCGACTTCTTCGGCGGCTGCTGACCGTACTGACCCGGCTGCCCGTAACCCGGCTGCCCGTACCCGGGCTGCCCGTACTGACCGGGCTGACCGTACTGGTCCGGCTGGCCGTACTGACCCGGCTGACCGGGCTGCCCCGGCTGCCCGTACCCGGGCTGACCCGGCTGCCCCTGCTGCGGCTGGCCGTACGGGTTGGACTGCGGGTTCGGGTCGTACCCACCCGGGAACTGCTGCGTGTACGGCTGCTGCTGGGGCTGCTGCCCCCACTGCTGCTGCTGCTGCTGCGACGGGTCCGGCTGCCCGTAGGGGTTGGGCTGCTGAGCGGGGAAACCACCCGACGGCGTGCCGGGGTACCCACCACCGTAGGGCTGCTGCTGCTGGCCCCACTGCTGCGGGTCGTTCCCTCCGGACGGTCCGTACGGACTGGTCATGCTCGGCCTCCGACGGTCGGTCTGGACAAAGTGTTCAAGGCTTGCGGGCGCGATCAAACCACAGGAGCGCAGGCGAGACCCACGCACCCCGCAAAGCTTTGTCAAACGGTGGCCATCGCCACCACCCCGCGACGCAGCGCGTCCACCGCCTTCCGGGCAGCCGCCCCCACCGGGTCACCACCGCCGACCACGTCGCGGATCTGGTCCAGGAAGTCGATCACCTGCCGGCACCAGCGCACGAAATCACCCGCGCCCAGCTCGTTGCCGTTCTCCTCCGCCGACGACAGCACCTTCTCCAACGACTCGCCGCGCGCCCACCGGTACACCGGCCACGCGAACCCCGGATCGGGCTGACGCGTCCGGTCCAACCGGTGACGCCGCTCGTCGTCCTCCAACTCCGCCCACAACCGCGCCGTCGCCATCAACGCGTCCGACACCTTCCCCGGCGGCAACCGCGTCTCCATCGGCCCGTCCCGACGCGCCTCGTACACCAGCGCCGACACCACCGCCGCCAGCTCCGCCGGCTCCAACCCCCGCCACACCCGGTGCCGCAGGCACTCCGCCGCCAACAGGTCCGACTCGCTGTAGAGCCGCGTCAACCGCATCCCGTGCTCGGTGACCTCCTCACCCGGCCCGCTCTCCTCCGCGTGCAGGTAACCCCGCTCGCGCAGCAACGCCCGGATGCGGTCGAACTCCCGCGCCAACGAGTGCGTCGTCGCCGCGACCTTGCGCTCCAACTGCTCCGTCTCCGCCAACAACCGGTGGTACCGCTCACCCCACCGGGCGTGGTCCTCGCGCTTCTCGCACCCGTGGCACGGGTGCGCGCGCAACGCACGGCGCAACGTCGCCAACTCCGCGTCGTCGTCCGCGTTCGAACGCCGCTTGCGCACCGCCGGCGCCACGATCCCCGTGCTCCGCAACGACGACGCCAGATCACGCCGCGACCTCGGCGACCGCGTGTCCACCTGCTTCGGCAGCTTCAGCCGACCCAGCACCTCCACCGGCACCGGGAAGTCCGCCGACGACAGCCGACCCGCCCACCGGTCCTCCGTCACCACGAACGGCCGCGCCTCGCCCAACGGCTCCAACCCCGGGTCGACCACCACCGCCAACCCCGACCGCCGCCCCGACGGCACCGCGATCACGTCACCCTTGCGCAACCGCTCCAGCGACGCCGCCGTCTCCGCCCGCTTCGTCGACGAGTTCTGCCGCGCCAGCGCCTTCTCCCGGTCCGCCACCCGCCGCCGCAGCGACGCGTACTCCGCGAAGTCGCCCAGGTGGCACGTCATCGCCTCCGCGTACCCGCCCAACGCCTCCCGGTTGCGCTCGATCCGCCGCGCCGACCCCACCACCGACCGGTCCGCCTGGAACTGCGCGAACGACTGCTCCAGCAGGTCCCGCGCCGACGCCGCGCCCAACTGGTGCACCAGGTTGACCGCCATGTTGTAACCCGGCCGGAACGACGAGCGCAGCGGGTACGTGCGCGTCGACGCCAGGCCCGCCACCGCCTTCGGGTCCACCCCCGGCTGCCACACCACGACCGCGTGGCCCTCCACGTCGATGCCCCGCCGCCCCGCACGGCCCGTGAGCTGCGTGTACTCACCGGGCGTCAGGTCGACGTGCGCCTCGCCGTTGTACTTGACCAGCTTCTCCAGCACGACCGTCCGCGCCGGCATGTTGATGCCCAGCGCCAGCGTCTCGGTCGCGAACACCACCTTCACCAGACCGCGGACGAACAGCTCCTCCACCGTCTCCTTGAACGCCGGCAGCAGCCCCGCGTGGTGGCTCGCGATGCCCCGCTCCAGCGCCTCCCGCCACTCCCAGTACCCCAGCACCATCAGGTCGCCCTGCGGCAGGTCCTTCGTCTTCTCCTCGATGATGTCGCGGATCAGCTCCACCTCGTCGGCCGAGTTCAACCGCAGACCGGAGCGCACGCACTGCTGCACCGCCGCGTCGCAGCCCGCCCGGCTGAACACGAAGTCGATCGCCGGCAGCAGCCCCGCGCCGTCCAACCGCTGCACGATGTCCACCCGCGACGGCGGCTTGAACCCCGTCGACCTCGGCCGACCGCTCCGCTCCTTGTTGCCGCGCCCCCGGCTCCACGGCACGTGGTAGCGCTGGAGGTCCTCGGTGTGCCGCAGCAGCTGCGGGTTGATCCGGTTGTGCCCGTCCGGGCCGTCGCCCGCGAACAGGTCCAGCATCCGGCCACCGGCCATCATGTGCTGCCACAGCGGCACCGGCCGGTGCTCGTCGACCACGACCGTCGTGTCACCGCGCACCTCGACCAGCCACTCGCCGAACTCCTCGGCGTTGCTGACCGTCGCCGACAGGCCCACCAGGCGCACCGACTCGGGCAGGTGCAGGATGACCTCCTCCCACACCGGGCCGCGGAACCGGTCGGCCAGGTAGTGGATCTCGTCCATCACCACGTAGGCGAGGCTGTTCAGCGTCGAGGAGCCCGCGTACAGCATGTTGCGCAGCACCTCGGTGGTCATGACCACGACCGGCGCGTCCCCGTTGACCGAGGTGTCGCCGGTGAGCAGGCCGACCTTGCTCGCGCCGTAGCGGGCGACCAGGTCGGCGTACTTCTGGTTCGACAGCGCCTTGATCGGCGTCGTGTAGAAGCACTTGCGGCCCTCGGAGAGGGCCAGGTGCACGGCGAACTCGCCGACGATCGTCTTGCCGGCACCGGTGGGGGCGCACACCAGCACGCCGTGGCCGTCCTCCAGCGCCTCGCAGGCGCGCTCCTGGAACGGGTCGAGCTCGAACGAGATCACCGAGAGGAAGTCGGTCAGCTTGGGCCGGGAACTGCGACGGCGGAAGTCCGCGTACGAGTCGGCCGGGGACCGCGGAGCGCTTGACACCTCTCCAGGCTGTCACATCGGACCGACAAAATCGCTTCAGATCCGGCGCGGCCCGCCGAGCGGTGCATTCGGGTGACACTGAAGTAATAGGGACCACCGGTACCGATCCTGCGGCACACTCGGGCACGTGGCGGTGATTCCTCTGGCGGACGGCGACCTCCGGTGGGTGTTCCCCCACCTGGCGGACGTCGAGGCGGTCCTCGACGTCCTGACCGGCGCATCGGCGCTGGTCGAACGGCTGGGCGCCCACCTGGGCAGACCCGGCACGCTCGCGTTCGACCACCTGCCGGGCGCGCCCTACGCGGGCATGTCGGGCGTCGTGCGCACCGACGAGGTGACCTTCGAGGTGCGCCTGCTGGTACCGCGGGACCCGCACGACCGGGTGCTCCGGGCACCGCCGCCGTGGCAGGTCACGGGTGAGGTCTCGGTGCGCTGCGACTCCGTCCGCGACTGCGGCAGGCACGAGATCGAGACGGTCGAGGCGGAGTGCGCGACCCCGGCGGACACGGCCAAGGGGGTGTTGTCGGTCGCCGAGTGGCTGCTGGAGCGCGGCACCGCCGTGCCGCCGACGGCCTGGCGCGAGCGGGACGTGCTCAGCCGGCACCGCTGACCGCGGGGCCGCGGCCACCGGCGGTCGGCACGCGCCCGGCCGGCACACGGCTGGCCAGCACCCGCCCGGCCGGCACACGGTCAGCCGGCACCCGCCCGGCCGGCACACGGTCAGCCGGCACACGGCCGGTCAGCACACGGCGGTCAGGGCCCCCGGCACGCACTCCACGTCCAGCGGCACCTCGCGGACGCGTTCGCCATCGGCGTAAGCGACCCACGACGGTCCGGTCAGCCGCACCGACCGGGCCCGGAGCGTGCGCACCGCCGGGTGCTCGACGTGCCGCCCGGTGCGCAGCGTGGGCAGCATCCGCAGCAGCGCGCGGCGCGGCGCGGCGGCCACCACGGTCAGGTCGAACAGGCCGTCGGCGGTCGAGGCGTCCGGGCACACCGGGATGCCGCCGCCGTAGCTCGTGGTGTTGCCGACCGCGACCAGCAGGGCGTCCAGCTCCACGACGGTGTCCTCGGTCTCCACGACCAGGTGCTCGGGGCGCAGCGCGGCCAGCTCGGCCAGGATCGCCAGGTCGTAGCGGCGGGGGCCGGAGGGCCGGCGCATCGCGTTCGCCCGCTCGTTGACCGCCGAGTCGAACCCGGCGCACAGCACGGTCGCGAACCACGGCCCGCCGCGCACCCGCCCCAGGTCCATCGACCTGCGGGAACCCGCGCGCAGCGCGGCCACCACGTCGTCCACCGAGGTGGTGCCGAGCGCGCTGGCCAGGTCGTTCCCGGTGCCCGCGGGCACCACGGCCAGCGCGGTCGCCGTCCCGGCGCACGCCTGCACGCCCAGGTGAGCGCCACCGTCACCGCCGAGCACGACGAGCACGTCCACCCCGTCGGCCACCGCCCGCCGCGCCGCCTCGGCCGTGCCCGCCGCCGAGCCGGCCACGTGCAGGTCGAGGTGGTCGACGGCGGCGCGCAGCCGTTCGGCGACGGTGCCCGCCACGCGCGCGGCCCGCCCCCCGCCCGAGGCGGGGCACACCAGCAGGGCCGCACGCGTCGACGTCGTCATGGTCGGCAAGCGTACGGATCAGGTCGCGTCGTCGTACCGGACCCGGTCGCGTTCCGGGGTGGCCACCGGCGCGGGCTCGGGGTCCTCGATCGAGGACGGCGCGTAGTCGAACGGCGCGGCCTCGTCGTCGGCCAGCTCGTCCAGGCCCTCCGCCTTGCGCTTGCGCTCGGCGCGCCTGTCGTGGACCCGGGCGACCTGGATGGCCAGCTCGAACAGGATCGCCAGGGCGATGGCCAGGGCCACCATCGAGATCGGGTCGGTGCCCGGGGTCGCGACGGCGGCGAAGATGAACAGGGCGAACACGATGCCGCGCCGCCACTTGCTCAGCTTCTCGTAGGTGAGGATGCCGACCTGGTTGAGCATGATCACGACCAGCGGCAGCTCGAAGCTCACGCCGAAGATCAGCAGCAGCGTCAGCACGAAGTCGATGTACTCGCCGCCGGACAGCGCCGTGAGGAACTGGTTGTCGCCGAACCCGACCAGCACCGACAGGCCCTGCGGGACCACGTAGAACGCCAGCGCCGCGCCGGCGGCGAACAGCACCGAGGCGACGCCGACGAAGGTGAGGGCGAAGCGCCGCTCCTTGGCGTACAGGCCCGGCGCGATGAACCGCCACACCTGGTAGAGCCACAGCGGCGCGGTGAGCGCCATGCCCGCCGCCGCGCCGACCTTCAGCTGGATCATGAAGGCTTCGAACGGCTTGGTCTGGAGCAGCTGGCACTTGCCGTCCTGGCTGAACCGGTCCGCGGCCGGGATGGCGCAGTACGGCGCGGTGACGATCTCGCCGAGGCTGTGCCAGCCGAAGAGGTGCCAGCCCCACCAGAAGAAGCCGAAGATCGCGCCGACCGCGATGAACAGCAGCCCCAGCCCGAGGCGGTGCCGCAGGTCGTACAGGTGGTCCTTCAACGACATGGTGCCGTCGGGGTTGCCCCGACGGCTGTGCAGCTTGCGGCGCTCCCGGCGCTGGGACCACCACCGGACCGGACTTGCCCCCACCGTGCGGACCGTCCTTCGGCTAGTCGGTGTTGCTCGCGGCTAGTTCTGCTTGTTCTGCGAGGTCTGCTCGATGGGCGGCGCGACCTGCGGCTGCTGCACCGGCGGCTGGACCACCTGCGGCTGCTGGACCACGGGCTGCTGGACCACGGGCTGCTGGACCACCGGCTGCGCGGGCGGCAGCTGCTGCGGGGCGGCGACCGGCGGCGGCACGTCCTGCTTCTGCTGGTCGTCGTCGTCGCGCAGGCCCTTGGTCTCGGCCTTCAGGATCTTGGCCGAACGGCCGAGCGAGCGCGCCATGTCGGGCAGCTTCTTCGCACCGAACAGCAAGATGATCACCACGGCGATGATGATCAGCTCAGTAGCTCCGAGGTTACCCACGGTGATCCTCCTGTCTCCCCCGGTCCACCGATGGTACGCGGGGCTCGCCCTGCCGGGCCCGGTCCGGACGCCGTGCGGCTACGGCCACCCCGAGCGCGGCGAAGCGCGCCCGCAGCAGACCGACGCCGTCGCCGACCCTGTCACCCACCAGACTGCTTGCCGCGCGGAAGCGGCGCAACGATCCGATGACTCGGACGCCGACCACGACGAGGACGACCACCCCGAGCGCGATCAGCAGCAGGGTCGGCAAGTACGGCACGACACCACCGTATAGGTCCTAGGTTGCCGGGAGGTGATCCGCCCGGCGCAACGCCGCCTCCGCCTGCCGGGCGACCTCCGCCACCAGGTCGGACGGCTGCTCGACGTGCACCTCGCCGCCCAGGCCGAGCAGCAGCCGCACCATCCAGGCGGGGTCGGCGTAGCGCATCAGCACCCGTGCCCGGCCGTCGCCCAGCTCCACCAGGCCGTCGGTCGGGTAGTACTCGGCCACCCACCGGGCGTCCGGTTCGAGCACCAGCACGGCCGTCCGCTGCGACGGGTCGGGCTGGAACAACCCCTCGGACGTGTCGGTGGGCGTGGCGTGCGGCGGCGGGCTCGCGGGCTCGTCCAGCACGTCCACGGCGTCGATCCGGTCGAGCCGGAACAGCCGCACGCCGTCGGCCTTGTGGCACCACGCTTCGAGGTAGCTCCGGCCCTCCACCAGCAGCAGGCGCATCGGGTCCACCCGGCGCTCGGTGATCTCGTCGCGCGACGGGGTGTAGTAGCGCAGGTGCAGGGCACGGCCGCGGCGCACGCCGTCGGACACCGCGTCGCGCACGCGCGCCGTCTCCGGGTGCTCCCGCACGGCGAGGCCGACGGCGACGCCCGCCGGCTGCGCCTGGCCCACCGCGGCCTCGATCTTGGCCACGGCCCGCTGCACGGCCGCCTTGTCCGCGACGCCGGGCGTCTCGGCCAGCGCGCGCAGCGCCACCAGCAGCGACGTGGCCTCGGCGGCGGTCAGGCGCAGCGGCCGGCTCATGCCCGCGTCGAACGTGACGGTGACCGTCTCGCCCTCGAAGGACAGGTCGATCAGGTCGCCGGGGCCGTAGCCGGGCAGACCGCACATCCACAGCAGTTCGAGGTCCTTGCGGATCTGCTTGGGCGTGACCTCGAAGTCCTCGGCGACCTCGTCGATGGGGATGCCGGGCCGGGCCAGCAGGTAGGGCACGAGGGCCAGCAGCCGGGGCAGCCGGTCGGTGGAGCCGCTCACGCGCGCACCCCCGCGCCGCGCAGCGCGCCGACGAGCTTCTCCCGGACGGTCTTGGCCAGCACCTCGGGTTCGAGGACCACCACGTCCGCGCCGAACCCGGCGATCCAGGTGGCGGCCGAGTCGGGGAAGCGCAGGTTGACCTCCAGCAGGTCGCCGGGCTCGCCGTCGAACTCCCGGCTGCCGACGACGCGGCCCCGGCGGCGCAGGCCCTGCGCGCCGCCCCGGGCGACCCAGAGCGTGGCGGTGGCGGGCTGGTCGGTGGCGGGCCGGTTGTTGCGGGCGACGAACGACAGCAGGTCGATCTCGTCGGGCCGCTGCACGGCGCCGGGCTTGCCCAGCGCGCGGACGTCGCCGACGATCCGGGACAGCCGGAAGCAGCGGGGCGCGCCCCGGTCGCGGTCGTGGCCGACGAGGTACCAGCGGCCCCGCCAGGCGACCACGCCCCACGGCTCGACCGTGCGGGTGCGGACCTCGACCGGCGCGGGGCGGCGGTAGTCGAACTCCACGACCCGCCCCTCCTGCACGGCGGTGAGCAGCGGCGGGAACGCGGGTTCGCTGGTGCGCACCTTCGGCTCGACCGGGACGTGCACGTCCTGGTCGACGTCGACGCCGGCCGCGCGGAGCTTGATCAGGGCGCCGTGGGCGGCGCCGGTGAACTGCGGCGAGTCCCACAGCCGGGCGGCCAGCGCCACGGCGGCGGCCTCGTCCGGTTCCAGGTCGATGTCGCCGAGCTCGTAGTCGCGACGGGCGATGCGGTACCCGTCGACGGAGTCGAAGCCCGTGCTGCGGCCGGTCTCCAGGGGCACGCCGAGGTCCCGCAGTTCGGTCTTGTCGCGTTCGAACATGCGGAAGAACGCCTCGTCCGTGGGTGCGTCGGCATAGCCGGGGACGATGGCGCGGATGCGCTCGGCGGTGAGGTACTGGCGGGTCGAGAGCAGGCACAGCACCAGGTTGACGAGCCGTTCGGCACGTGCGATGGCCACCTGAGAACCCTAACCCCGCCGGCGTGCCCCGTGACGCCCATCCCCGTCGCGGGTCCGGGTGAATGGACCATTCACCCGGACTCCGAGCCCCGGGCCAGCGCAAACGCGCCGCTCCACACCGTTCAAAGCCGTTCCGGGGCGCACCCGACCAAGCTTCTTACCTCGCAAGTTGTGCACCCAACTTGGGCCTTCAACTCGCTATTACGCCGCTCATCAGCCCGCCACGCCGGAGCGCCCACGGCGAGGGGAGGGCCCGCGAAGACCCTCCCCCGCCGGGACACCGCTAGAGGGACGAGATCAGCCGCTCCACGCGCTCGTCCACGGCGCGGAACGGGTCCTTGCACAGCACGGTGCGCTGCGCCTGGTCGTTGAGCTTGAGGTGCACCCAGTCGACGGTGAAGTCGCGGCCCGCGGCCTGCGCGGCGGCGATGAAGTCACCGCGCAGCTTGGCCCGCGTCGTCTGCGGCGGGGTGTCCTTGGCGGCCTCGATCTCGCCGTCGTCGGTCACCCGGTCGACCTGGCCCTTGCGCTGGAGCAGGTCGAAGATGCCGCGACCGCGGCGGATGTCGTGGTAGGCGAGGTCGAGCTGGGCGATCCGGGGGTTGGACAGGTCCATGTCGTGCTTGGCCTGGTACCGCTGCATGAGCCGGTACTTGATGGCCCAGTCGATCTCCCGGTCGATCTTGGACAGGTCCTCGGCCTCGATCGCGTCCAGCGTGCGGCCCCACAGCTCCAGGACGCGCTCGGCCATCGGGTCGGGGGCGCGCTTGGCCACGTGCTCGACGGCGCGCTCGAAGTACTCGCGCTGGATGTCCAGCGCGGACGCCTCCTTGCCGCCCGCCAGGCGGACGGTGCGGCGGCCGGTCAGGTCGTGGCTGATCTCGCGGATCGCCCGGATCGGGTTGTCGAGGCTGAAGTCGCGGAACTGCACGCCCTGCTCGATCATCTCCAGCACGAGGTTGGCGCTGCCCACCTTGAGCAGGGTCGTGACCTCGGACATGTTCGAGTCGCCGACGATGACGTGGAGCCTGCGGTAGCGCTCGGCGTCGGCGTGCGGCTCGTCGCGGGTGTTGATGATGGGCCGCGACCGGGTGGTGGCGCTGGACACGCCCTCCCAGATGTGCTCGGCCCGCTGCGACAGGCAGTAGACCGCTCCGCGCGGCGTCTGGAGCACCTTGCCCGCGCCGCAGATGAGCTGCCTGGTCACCAGGAACGGCAGCAGGACGTCGGCGATGCGGGAGAACTCCCCCGCCCGCGCGACCAGGTAGTTCTCGTGGCAACCGTAGGAGTTGCCCGCGGAGTCGGTGTTGTTCTTGAACAGGAAGATGTCGCCGCCGATGCCCTCGTCGGCGAGCCTGCGCTCGGCGTCGACGAGCAGGTCCTCGAGGATGCGCTCGCCCGCCTTGTCGTGCGTGACGAGCTGCGCGAGGTCGTCGCACTCCGCGGTCGCGTACTCGGGGTGCGACCCGACGTCCAGGTAGAGCCGTGAGCCGTTGCGCAGGAAGACGTTCGACGAGCGTCCCCACGAGACGACCCGGCGGAACAGATAACGCGCGACCTCATCCGGGGACAGCCTGCGCTGCCCGTGGAAGGTGCAGGTCACCCCGAACTCAGTCTCAATGCCGAAGATCCGCCGCTGCATCCCTCAACAGTAGGCGCATTCGGCGCTTTCCTCAGTGATCCAATCGGGCGTCGCGTCGTTTTCGCCGATAACGTTCCCGTGTGCTCCGACGAGTGAACAGCCTGGACCAGGCCCTCATGAGGCGATCCGGCGCACTGCGCGCCACCCCCGCCGACGGTGGTCTCAAACGCCTGTCGAGGGCCGCGAACCACAGTGCGCTGTGGCTCGTGCTGGCCGGCGCGCTGGCCGCCCGCAAGGGCGTGACCAGGCGCGGGGCCCTGCGCGGGGTGGCCTCGATCGCCGGGGCGAGCTTCAGCGCGAGCCTGGTGGCCAAGCGCCTGTTCCCGCGCCGCCGACCCGCCGCGGAGCTGGTGCGCGAGGACCGGCGGCTGGCCAGGCGGCCCACGTCGTCGTCGTTCCCGTCCGGTCACGCCGCGTCGGCGGCGGCGTTCACCACGGCCCTGGCGATGGAGTCGCCGGGGCTGGCGGTGGCGGTCGCCCCGCTGGCCGCGGCGGTGGCGTACTCGCGGGTGCACACGGGCGTGCACTGGCCCTCGGACGTGGCCGCGGGGGCCGCGATCGGCGCGGGGGCGGCCCTGCTCACGCAGCGCTGGTGGCCCCGGCACCGGGCGGACGCCGCCACGGCCCGCGAGAACGCCGCCCTGGACCCGCTGGTCGACGGCGAGGGCCTGGTCGTGGTGGTGAACCCGGGCGCGGGCGTGGGCGCGGGGCTCGGCGGGGTGGACCCGACCGAGGCCGTCGTCGCGGAGTGGCCGAAGGCGACCGTCGTGGGCATCGAGGACCTGGGCACGGTGATCGCCGACCACGCGCCGCGCGCCCTGGGCGTGGCGGGCGGCGACGGCTCGGTGGCCGCCGTCGCCGCCCTGGCCGCGGCCAACCGGCTGCCGCTGGTGCTGGTCCCGGCGGGCACGCTGAACCACTTCGCGCGCGACGTCGGCGTGGCGGGCCTGGACGACACGGCGCGGGCGGTCGCGGACGGCACGGGCGTGCTGGTGGACCTGGCGGCCGTGTCGGTGGACGGCGCGGGCCCGCGCTGGTTCGTCAACACCGCGAGCCTCGGCGGCTACCCCGACATGGTGCGGCTGCGCGAGCAGCTGCAGGGCCGGTGGGGCAAGTGGCCGGCCGCCGCGATCGCCATGTTCCGGGTCCTGCGCACGTCGCGGCCCCTGCCGGTGGAGATCAACGGCGAGCGGCACCTGATCTGGATGCTGTTCGTCGGCAACGGCCCGTACCGGCCGAAGGGCTTCGCCCCGACGATGCGGCCCGCGCTGGACGCCGGCCTGATGGACGTGCGCTACATCCGCGCCGACCGCCGCTGGTCGCGCACCCGCTTCTTCGCCGGCGCGCTCCTCGGCTCGCTGCACCGCAGCCGCACGTACCGGCACCAGGAGACGCGCTGGCTCGACGTGACCGTGCTGCGCGGCTCGGTGGCCATCGCGACGGACGGCGAGGTCGGCCCCACGGGTTCCAGCTTCGAGTTCCGCTCCCGGCCGGCCGCGCTGGGCGTCTACCGCACGCAGGGCTGAGGTCGGTCCCGCCGACGGCGTCGCCGGACCCGTGACCGCCCGGACGAGCGGGCCGACCGCCGCCCGGTTCGACTTCCGCACAGTTCGACATGGTCGAACGGCCACGGGGTAGGGTTGGGTCGTGCCCGGTCCGATCCAGTCCATCGAGCGGGCAGCCGCGGTGTTGCG
Organism: Saccharothrix sp. DSM 118769; assembly: GCF_052936295.1. Classification (NCBI taxonomy): domain Bacteria; kingdom Bacillati; phylum Actinomycetota; class Actinomycetes; order Pseudonocardiales; family Pseudonocardiaceae; genus Saccharothrix; species Saccharothrix sp. DSM 118769. The sequence continues at coordinate 7,009,448 of NZ_CP193627.1, forward strand.
GCTGCTGGCCAGCGGCGCGCGCCGGATGGGGGTCGCGGAACTCGCGCGGGCCCTGGAGCTGCCCAAGCCGACCGTGCACGGCATCCTGCGGACGTTGCAGCTGGTCGGGTTCGTCGAGCAGTCGCCCGACACCGGCAAGTACCAGCTCGGCCCGGCGCTGTTCCACATCGGCAGCAGCTACCTCGACGGCAACGAGCTGCGCACCAGGGCGCTCAACTGGTCGGACTCGCTGGCCGCGCGCAGCATGGAGTCGGTGCGCATCGGCACGCTGCACGACAACCAGGTGCTGGTGGTGCACCACGTGTTCCGCCCGGATAACTCCCGCCAGGTGATGGAGGTCGGCGCGCTGCTGCCGGCCCACGCGTGCGCGCTGGGCAAGGTGCTGCTCGCCGACGACCCGGTCGGCCGGTCCGACGACGAGCCGCTGAAGGGCTACACCGCCGGCACGATCACCGACCCGGACGCGCTGGGTGAGGCGTTGGAGCAGGTCAGGGAACGCGGCTGGGCGGCGGACGTGGAGGAGCTGGTCGAGGGCGAGGTGTCGCTCGCGGCCCCGATCCGGGACCGGCGGGCGGTGACGGTCGGCGCGGTCGGGATCTCCGGGCCGGTCGAGCGGTTGTGCGACGGCGACAAGCGACCGCGCACCGAGCTGGTGTCCTACGTCCGCGAGGCCGCGCGGTCCATCTCGCGCGAACTCGGCGCCATCCCCTGGTAAGAGCCCGGGAGGGTTGACATCTCGTGGGGCCGGGCACAGGATGCGCTCGAACCGTACGACATTGTCGAACGGCGTTCAGAACGGCATCGGAGCCGGAGAGGGTGCGCGGATGACCAACCAGTCGATCTTCATCGGGGAGTTCCTGGGCACCGCCCTGCTGTTGCTGCTCGGCAACGGCGTGGTGGCGGGCGTCGTGCTGGCCAGGTCCAAGTCGAACGGCGCGGGCTGGGTGGTGGTCACGTTCGGCTGGGGCTTCGCCGTCCTCGCCGGCGCCTACGCGGTGGCCCCGCTGTCCGGCGCGCACCTCAACCCGGCCGTCACCGTCGGCCTCGCCATCCACAACGGCGACTGGTCCACCGCCCCGGTCTACCTCGCCGCGCAGTTCCTCGGCGCGTTCACCGGCGCGGTGCTGTGCTGGCTCGCCTACTACGGCCAGTTCCGCGAGGGCAACGGCGACGTGCTCGGCGTGTTCGCCACCGGCCCCGAGATCCGCAACCCCGTGCAGAACCTCGCCACCGAGGTGATCGCCACGTTCGTGCTGGTGTTCGTCATCCTCGCGACCGGCCAGACCAAGGGCCTGGAGACCTCCGGCACGGGCGCGCTGATCGTCGCGCTGCTGGTCGTCGGCATCGGCATGTCGCTGGGCGGCCCCACCGGCTACGCCATCAACCCCGCGCGCGACCTCGGCCCCCGCGTCGCGCACGCCGTCCTGCCGATCCCCGGGAAGGGCGGATCGGACTGGGGCTACGCCTGGATCCCCGTCGCCGGTCCGCTGCTCGGTGGAGCGCTGGCCGGCCTGGTCGACATCGCCGTCTACTGAGGAGAACCCCCGTGACCACCCACTCCACCCGCCCTTACGTGGCCGCGATCGACCAGGGGACCACCTCCTCCCGGTGCATCGTCTTCGACCACGGCGGCGCGATCGTGTCCGTCGCGCAGAAGGAGCACCGGCAGGTCTTCCCTCGCCCCGGCTGGGTCGAGCACGACGCCGAGGAGATCTGGGCCAACGTCCTGGACGTCGTGCACGGCGCCCTCCAGAAGGCGTCGCTGAGCCCGCACGACCTGGCCGCCGTCGGCATCACCAACCAGCGGGAGACGACGCTGGTGTGGGACCGGAAGACCGGCAAGCCGGTGCACAACGCGATCGTCTGGCAGGACACCCGCACCGACCAGCTGGTCCGGGAGCTGGGCGACCAGGACCGGTTCCGCGAGAAGTGCGGCCTGCCGCTGGCCACCTACTTCGCCGGGCCGAAGGTGCGCTGGCTGCTCGACCACGTCGACGGCCTGCGCGAGCGCGCCGAACGCGGCGAGGTGCTGTTCGGCACCATGGACACCTGGCTGATCTGGAAGCTCACCGGCCGCCACGTCACCGACGTGACCAACGCGAGCCGCACCATGCTGATGAACCTGGAAACGCTCGACTGGGACGACGAGCTGGTCGAGGCGATCGGCGTGCCGCGCGCGATGCTGCCCGAGATCCGCTCCTCCGCCGAGGTCTACGGCACCGCGACCGGCACCCTGGAGGGCGTGCCCGTGGCGTCCGCGCTGGGCGACCAGCAGGCGGCGCTGTTCGGTCAGACCTGCTACTCGCCCGGCGAGGGCAAGTGCACCTACGGCACCGGCAGCTTCCTGCTGGTCAACACCGGTGACAAGCCCGTCGTCTCGGAGAACGGCCTGCTCACCACGGTCGGCTACAAGATCGGCGACCAGCCCGCGTCGTACGCGCTGGAGGGCGCGATCGCGGTGACCGGCGCGCTGGTGCAGTGGTTCCGCGACAAGATGGGGCTCATCGGCAGCGCGCCGGAGATCGAGACGCTGGCGCGGTCGGTGGACGACAACGGCGGCGCGTACTTCGTGCCCGCGTTCTCCGGCCTGTTCGCGCCGCACTGGCGGTCCGACGCGCGCGGCGTCATCGCCGGCCTGACCGCGTACACCGGCAAGGGGCACATCGCGCGCGCCGTGCTGGAGGCCACCGCGTGGCAGACGCGCGAGGTCGTGGACGCGATGAACGCCGACTCGGGCGTCGAGCTGACCACGCTCAAGGTCGACGGCGGCATGACCGCGAACAACCTGCTCATGGGCTTCCTGTCGGACGTGCTGGACGTGCCGGTGGTGCGGCCGATCGTCGCCGAGACCACGTGCCTGGGCGCGGCCTACGCGGCGGGGCTCGCGGTCGGCTACTGGCCGGACACCGACACCCTGCGCGAGAAGTGGCACAAGGCTGCCGAGTGGCTGCCGACCATGGACCAGCGGACCCGCGACAAGGGCTACCGCAAGTGGAAGAAGGCGGTCGAGCGGACCGTCGGCTGGATTGACGAGGACGACAACGATGAGTGAGCAACGGGCACGTGCCCGCGAGGCCCTGGGGCACGGCGCGTTCGACCTGGTGGTGATCGGCGGCGGCGCGCTGGGCATCGCCACCACGTGGGCGGCGGCACGGGCCGGCCTGCGGGTCGCGCTGGTGGAGGCGGGCGACTTCGCGGGCGCCACGTCGAGCGCGTCGTCCAAGCTGGTCCACGGCGGCCTGCGGTACCTGGCGATGGGACCGAGCGCGGTGCCGATGGTGCGCGAGAACCACGCCGAGCGGCGCGCGCTGGGCGACCACCTCGCGCCGCACCTGGTCCGGCCCCTGCCGTTCCTGGTGCCGGTCTACCGGGGCGGGCCGCACTCGCGCCCGGTGCTCGGCGCGGGCGTGGTGCTGTACTCGGCGCTGTCCGGGTTCGGCGACGGGCTGGGCAGGGTGCTGTCCGCGCGGCGCGCCGTCGAGTACGTGCCGCACCTGCGCACCGAGGGCCTGCGCGGGGCGGCGCTCTACCACGACCACCAGATGAACGACGCGCGCGTGGCGATCACGGCGGCCCGCGCGGCGGCGGCGGAGGGGGGCGTGCTGCTCAACCACGTCGAGGTCGTCGGGGTGCGGAAGAGCGGGTCGCGGGTGACCGGCGTCGAGCTGCGCGACCGGGTGGACGGGTCGTCGTTCGGCGTGGACGCGGCGGTCGTGGTGAACGCGACCGGGCCGTGGCTGGACGTGCTGCGGCGCATGGAGGACCCGTCGGCCGCGCCGAGCGTCCGGCTGTCGAAGGGCGCGCACCTCGTGCTGCGGACCGACTCGCCGTGGCGCGCGGCGATGACGATCCCGGTGGACGACGTGCGCGTGTCGTTCGCGATCCCGTGGGAGGGGCAGCTGCTCCTGGGCACGACGGACGAGGCGTACGAGGGCGACCCGGCCGACGTGCGGTGCACGGACGCCGACGTGGCGCAGATCCTGGGCGAGGCGTCGACCGGCATCTCCGCCGAGGCCCTGGACCGGTCGCGGATCGCCTACTCGTTCGCCGGCCTGCGCGTCCTGCCGGGCGGTTCGGGCGACACGAGCCACGCCAAGCGCGAAACGGTGATCACCGCGGGCCGCGGCGGCATGATCAGCGTGGCGGGCGGCAAGTGGACGACGTTCCGGCGCATCGGGGCGCAGGTGCTGGCCCGCGTGGGCGAGTCCCTGGGCCGCGACCTGTCGGGGGCGTTCTCCGACGGCGTCCCGGCCACCCTGCCCGGCGCGGCCCTGCCCGATCGCGTGACGGCGCAGCTGGGGCGCGAGCTGCCCTCGCTGCCGGACGACGTGCTGGCGCACCTCGCCACCCACTACGGCACGGTGAGCCACGAGGTGCTGGCCCTGGCCGCGGACGACCCGTCGCTGCTCGACCGGGTGCACCCGGACGGGCCGGACATCTGGGCGCAGGTGGCGCACGCCGGGCGCTTCGAGTGGGCCACCGAGGTGGACGACGTGCTGCGGCGCCGGACCACGGTGGTGGTGCGCGGGCTGGACACGCCGGCGGTGCGGGAGCGGACGGGCGAGCTGCTGGCGCTGAGCGCCTGACGCCCGCGGGGAAGGGGCACCCGGACCACTCCGGGTGCCCCTTCCCGCGTCAGCCCCGCGCTCCGGTCCTCTCCCCGGGACCGAAGGCGCGGCGCACGATCAGCGCGACCAGGACGAACAGGCCGATCTGACCGCCGACCAGGCCGACTGCGGCCCACACCGGGAAATCCACCGGGACTCCCCTGAGCGTGAGCGCGGGGCAGACCACGGCACCGATGAGGACCAGCGCGAGCACGGCGGTGGTGAGCAGGCGGGGCGCCTGGGCGGAGGGCACCGCCACTTCCACCCTGAGTCCCGCCTTCTCCACGCGCACCCGCGCCTCACGACTGGGTTCGCCCCAGTCCGCGTCGTTCCCGGACGCGGGGACACCCCTGTCCGGCAGTGCAGTACCCATGATGTGCGCCTTCCTTCCGACCGGACGCGTGAGCGGTCCGCCTCCGTCCCCTCGACGGAGACCGGCCACTCGCCCCTTGCTTGCCCCCCACGGGCATCCGATCGGTGCAGCGTCACCACGAGCACCTGGAGCACCCACCTGGCAGGTGGGCCACTTCACACAGTACACCGCTGCGGAAGCGATTCGCCACACTTCCCACACAGAAAATGTGTAGCAGCGGTGTACCCTGAACAGTGGCCGGTGGCGGTACGCCGGCGGAGAAGAGGTGCGCGATGTCGTCGGTCGAGAAGGGCGCAGCCGACCGGCCCGCGGTCGTGGACCGGGTCAACGTCGCGTTGATCGCGGAGGCCGTGGAGGCGTTGGCGAAGTTGCAGGGGCGCACCGGCCTGAAGAAGGTCGACCTGGTCAACCGGGCGCTGCTGGTCTACGAGTTCGTGGACGAGGAGCTGCGCGCGGGCAACCAGGTGGTGCTCCGGGACGCCGAGGGGCGCGAGCAGCTGGTCAAGATCTTCCTCTGACCACGCGGAAGGCCCCCGGTCGCGGTGACCGGGGGCCTTCGACGTGCGCGTGGATCAGGGCTTGTCGTCGTTCGGCGGCAGGTCGACGTCCGTCACCGGCTTCTTCTTGACCGCCGCACCCGTCTTGCCCGCCGGGGCCTCCGGCTCCGGGGCCGGTTCGGCTTCCGCGGGCAGCAGGTCGGTCAGCGCGGCACCCGTGATGCGGCGGAACGCGCGCCTCGGGCGGTGGCGCTCCAGGACGGCCACCTCCAGCTTGGCGCCGTCCAGCAGGTCCGGCTTGCCGTTGCCCGTGCTGGTGGAGCCCGCGCTCAGCGCCTTCACGGCGACCTGCACGGCCTCGGCCAGCGCCAGGCCCTCGGCGTAGGCCTCCTTCAGGGCGTTGCCGGTGGCCTCGGCCTGGCCGCCCATCACGCTGTACAGCGGCTCCTCGACGATCGAACCGTCGTAGGTGAGGCGGTACAGCGTGTCCTGCTCGGGCGTGTGCCCGACCTCGGCCACGCAGATCTCGACCTCCAGCGGCTTGATCTGCTCGGTGAAGATCGAGCCCAGCGTCTGGGCGTAGACGTTGGCCAGCGACCGGCCGGTGACGTCGCGCGGGTCGTTCTGGTACCCGCGGATGTCGGCGAACCGGATGCCCGCCTGCCGCAGGTTCTCGAACTCGCTGTACCGGCCGACCGCGGCGAACCCGATGCGGTCGTAGATCTCCGACACCTTGTGCAGCGTGCTGGACGGGTTCTCGGCCACGAACAGCACGCCGTCGGCGTAGCGGAGCACCACGACGCTGCGGCCGCGGGCGATGCCCTTGCGGGCGTACTCCGAGCGGTCGCGGAGCACCTGCTCGGGTGAGGCGTACAACGGCATCGTCACTGGTGCGGCTCCCGGGCTCGGCGGATGCGGGTGGGGGTGGGGTCGAAGTCGGTCACGGCTCAGCCCGCCGGGCGGGTCCGCCGACCCTCGACGACGGCCTCGGCCTGCGCCGCGGTCTGCTCGTCGGGCAGGTGCGCGGCGCCGTCCGCGGTGATCGTCACGACGACCGGGTAGATCCTGCGGATGACGTCCGGGCCACCGGTGCCCGAGTCGTCGTCCGCCGCGTCGTACAGCGCCTCGATCGCCGCCCGGACGGCACCCTCGGCGTTCGCGTCCGGGTCGTAGAGCTTCTTGAGCGCCGACTTCGCGAACAGCGAACCGGACCCCACGGCCTGGTAGCCCTGGGACTCCTCGTAGCGACCGCCGGTCACGTCGTAGGAGATGATGCGGCCCGCGCGCTCCGGGTCGGTGGCGTCCACGTCGAAGCCCGCGAACAGGGGCACGACGGCCAGGCCCGCGAGGGCCGCGTCGAGGTTGCCCTTGATCATCGCGGAGAGCCGGTTCGCCTTGCCGTCCAAGGACAGCGAGACGCCCTCGATCTTCTCGTAGTGGCGCAGCTCGACGGCGTAGAGCCGCACGATCTCGACCGCGATGCCCGCCGTGCCCGCGATCCCCACCGCCGAGTAGTCGTCGGTGATGAACACCTTCTTCATGTCGCGCTGGGCGATCACGTTGCCCATGGTGGCGCGCCGGTCGCCCGCGATCACGACGCCGCCGCGGAACGTGAGCGCCACGATCGTGGTGCCGTGCGGGGCCTGGACGGTGCCCTCGGGGAACTTGCCGGACGAGGGCAGCAGGTCGGGCGCCTGGGCGCGGAGGAAATCGGTGAACGACGAAGACCCCGGCCTGAGGTAGGCCGGGGGCAGCGACGCGGCCGGGTAGCGCCCGGTCGAGCTGTGATCCATGTGTGCTTTCTTCTCCTGTCCCGCCGCGGCCTACTCGCCGCCCTTTTGCACGTACGCGCGGACGAAGTCCTCGGCGTTCTCTTCCAGCACGTCGTCGATCTCGTCCAGGATGGCGTCGACGTCCTCGCCGAGCTTCTCCCGGCGCTCCTGGCCGGCGGCCGCCGCGCCGTCACCGCCGTCGTCGCCGTCACCGCCGCCTTGCTTCTGGACCTGTTCCTGGGACATGACGACCCTCCCGCCTTCTCGGTCCTAGGGGTTCAACACTACCCACCAGGCACGACGATGTGTGTCTGCCACTCGGGTCTGTTGATCAGCCCCTGGTGAGCGCCTCGACCAGCTGTTCGGCCGTGTCCGACGCCTCCAGCAGGGCCCCGACGTGCGCTTTCGTGCCGCGCAGCGGTTCCAGGGTGGGGATGCGGACGAGCGATTCGCGACCGAGGTCGAAGATCACCGAATCCCACGAGGCCGCGGCCACCGAGGTGGGGTAGCGCTCCAGGCAGCGACCGCGGAAGTAGGCGCGGGTGTCCTCCGGCGGCGCCAGCACGGCCGCGCGCACCTCCTCCTCGCTGACCAGGCGCTTCATCGAGCCGCGGGCCACGAGCCGGTTGTAGAGGCCCTTGTCGAGGCGCACGTCGGAGTACTGGAGGTCGACCAGGGACAGCCGGGGCGAGCCCCAGGCCAGGCCGTCGCGGGCCCGGTAGCCCTCCAGCAGCCGCAGCTTCGCCACCCAGTCGAGGCGGTCGGCGCACTCCTGCGGGTCGCGGGCCAGCGCGTCGAGCACCTCGCCCCACACGCGCAGCACGTCGCGGTCGCCGTAGCCCTCCTTCTCGACGAACTCGGAGGCGCGCTCGTAGTAGGCGAACTGGATGTCGAGGCCGGTGAACTTGCGCCCGCCGGCCAGCTCGACGCGGGTCTTCAGCGTCGGGTCGTGGCTGATCCGGTGCACGGCGCGGACCGGGTCGAGCAGCCGCAGGTCGTCGAACCGGCGGCCCGCCTCGATCATGTCCAGCACCAGTGAGGTGGTCCCGCACTTGAGGTAGGTCGAGTACTCGGCGAGGTTGGCGTCGCCGATGATGACGTGCAGCCGGCGGTACTTGTCGGCGTCGGCGTGCGGCTCGTCGCGGGTGTTGATGATGCCCCGCTTGAGCGTGGTCTCCAGGCCGACCTCGACCTCGATGTAGTCGGAGCGCTGCGACAGCTGGTAGCCGGCCTCCTCGCCCGCCGGGCCGATGCCGACGCGACCGGAACCGGTGATGACCTGCCGGGACGCGAAGAACGGCGTGAGGCCCGCGATCACGGCCGTGAACGGCGTGCTGCGCTGCATCAGGTAGTTCTCGTGGGTGCCGTAGCTGGCGCCCTTGCCGTCGACGTTGTTCTTGTAGAGCTGGAGGCGGGGCTGGCCGGGGACGGTGGCCGCCTTCATGGCCGCCTCCTCCATGATCCGCTCCCCCGCCTTGTCCCAGATCACGGCGTCGCGCGCGTTGGTGACCTCGGGCGCCGAGTACTCCGGGTGGGCGTGGTCGACGTAGAGGCGCGCGCCGTTGGTCAGGATGACGTTGGCCGCGCCGAGGTCCTCGACGTCGTTGTCGCCGGGGTGGTGGCCGGGCGCGCCGAGGTCGAAGCCGCGCGCGTCGCGCAGCGGCGACTCGACCTCGTAGTCCCAGCGCGCCCGGCGCGCCCGCGGTATGTCGGCGGCGGCCGCGTAGGCCAGCACCACCTGTGTCGAGGTGAGCACCGGGTTCGCCGTCGCGTCACCCGGCACCGAGATGCCGTACTCCACTTCGGTCCCCATGATCCGCCGCATACGTCGCAGCCTACGACCTGACACCACCACCACGCCGGTACCCAGGTCACTTTTCAGCCGGCGGCGAGTCCGGCGGCGGGTCGGATGCGCGCCGCGCCGCGGGCCGGCCCCAGGGCGGCGAGGACCGCCAGGGCGACCACGCCGAGGCCCCCGAGCAGCAGCGGCGCGAGGGCCGCGGTGGGCCACACGAACAGCCCGACGGCGGCCAGCGTCAGCTCGGCGTAGACGAGACCGAACAGACCCCCGCCCAGCACCCCGACCAGCGACAACAGCACCGCTTCGGCCAGCACGCCACCCTGGAGCCCGCCCTTGGTGACGCCGAGGGCGCGGCGCAGCGCCAGCTCCTTGCGGCGCTCCTGCACGGAGATCGTCAGGGCGGTGCCGATACCGGTCACGGCGACCGCGACGGACAGCCCCAGCAGCACCATCAGCAACACGATCCCCAGGTCGAGATAACGTTGGTTCTGCGCGCTCTCGGCCGCCCTCGTGTTCACCAGGACGGTGGGCGACGCGGGCAGCGCGGCCTCCACCGCGGCCTGGTAGGCCGCCGGGTCGGCGCCGTCCCGGAGGACGACCAGGACCTTCGAGGCGGGCGCGAGGCCGGGGTCGGGCAGCACCACGTCCGCGTCGTCCAGCAGCGACCCGGCGTAGGTGCCGGCGACGGTGGCGGTGCGCGCCCCGCCCGGCAGGCCCTCCACGGTGAACGGCTCGCCGACGCGCGCCCCGAAGCGCTCGGCGTACCAGTCGCTCAGCAGCACCCCGCCCGGCCCGAACCCGCCGGCGTCGACGCCGCGCGCGCCCAGCCAGTCCCGCAGGGCCGCCGGGTCGACGCCCGCGACCTGCGTGGGGAACCCGTAGCCCTCGGGGTCGCGCTGCTCGACCTCGACGCCGTGCACCACGACGGTGCGCGCGGCCTGCGGCTGGTTGACCGCCGCGCCGACGTCACCGGCCAGCGGGCGCCAGGCGGAGTCCACGACCACCGCGTCGGGCTTGGGCTCCTGGTCGAACTCCTCCTCCATCCGCTGCGCGGACCCGACCGTGACGGCGAAGAACGTGACCATCGAGGCGGCCAGCAGCAGCGGCATCGCCACGGACGCGGACCGCTGCGGCACCCGCCGCACCTCGGCCGCGGCGAGCTTCCACTGCGCGCCCCCGAAGCGGCTCGCGACCGACCCGAAGACCCGGCCCAGGCCGGGCACGACGACCGGCCCGAGCACCCCGAACAGGCCGAACACGGCGGTGATGCCGGAGAACAGGACGAGGAAGATCGCCGCGATCGAGCCCTGGGCGAGGACGCCGAGCGCGCCCAGCACCGCGGCCAGGACGACGAGGACGACACCGAACACGCGACGGCGGCGGACGACGGCCGCGTCCGGCGTTTGCCCTTCGGAGGTCCGCAGCGCGGCCAGCGGCGAGACCCTGGACGCGGCGAGCGCGGGCCGCACGGCGGCGAACGCGCTCAGCGCGGCGGCGGTGACGACACCGGTGGTCAACTGGACCGCGTTCGGCAGCAGGGCCGGGCTCAGCGCCACCGCGCCCATGATCGAGGACAGGCCGGTGACGTCGAACAGCCTGGCCAGCAGCCACGCCACCGCGCCGCCGAGCACCGCGCCGACCGCGCCCGCGACGGCGCCCGTCAGCAGCGCTTCGAGCAGGTTCGCCCGGACGAGTGGTCCTCGGTGGGCGCCGAGGCAGCGCAGCAGGGCGGTGTGCCGCTGCCGCTGGAGGTAGACGGCGCGGTAGGTCGCCGAGGCGACGAAGACGGACGTGGCCAGGGCCAGGATGCTGAACGGCAGGAGCATCAGCGCGATGTCCTGGCCCGGCTCCTCGGCGGAGACCGAAGCGGCGGTGTCCACCCGGAAGCCCTGCCCCGCGGCGGCGGCCACCGCGGCCGCGTCACCGCCGGTGACGTGCAGCGACAGCACGCTCGGCGTCGGGTCGAGCTTCGCCGCGAGGTCCTCGCCGACCACGATCACCGGCTCCTCGGCGAGCGAGCCGCGCTTGGTGACGCCCCGGACGACGACGTCGAGCGCCCGCCCCTCGGCGTCGGCGACCCGCACCGCCGACCCCGGCGCGAGACCGTGCTCGTGGGCGGTGACCCGGTCGACGGCGATCTCCCCGTCGCGCCCCGGCGTGCGGCCCTCCAGCAGCGGCACGCGCCGCTGGTCCGCCCGGTCGACCTCGACGTCGGCGTCGCTGCGGCGCGCCCCGGCCCGGCCGTCGAGCAGCAGGTCGACGCGCACCTGCCGGACCTGCCGCACCGAGGTCACCCCGGCGACGCCCGCGACCCGGTCGGCGACCGAGCCGTCCAGCACGGCGTCGTCGTGCGGCGCCGGGCGGACCACCAGGTCCACCCCGGGCGGCACGACCGGCGCGCCCTCGGCGGTCGCGCGGACCATGGCGTCGCTGAGCATCAGGGCGGCCAGCAGGCACGCGACGCCGACGACCAGGGCGACACCGGGCAGCACGGCGCGGCCGGGACGGTCGCGGAACTCGGCGACCGCGAGCCGCAGGGATGTGGGCACAACTCCTCCTCGTGACGCGAACGGCACGACGGTAGGAACAGCGGGTGTCGGCGGGCGTCGGCCCGGAGTAGCACCCGCCGGTACGACCTGGGGAGGATCACCGCGTGGAACAGGTGCAGATCGTCGACCCCGACGGCAACCCGGTGGGCTCGGCGTCGCGGGCGCGGGTGCGGGCCGAAGGGCTGTGGCACGCGTGCGCGGCCGTCGTGGTGCGGTCAACCGACGGCGAACGGGTGTACGTGCACCGCCGGACCGACACCAAGGACGTCTACCCCGGCCTGTACGACCCGACGTGCGGCGGCGTGGTCGCGGCGGGCGAGGCGCCCGGCGAGTGCGCGGCGCGCGAGCTGGCCGAGGAGCTGGGTGTGCGGGCCGTCCCGGCGTTCCGGTTCCGGACGACGTTCACCGATGGAACCATCCGGTACGTCGCCCACGTTTACGAGGTGCGCAGCGACGGCCCGTTCACCCACCAGCCCGAGGAGGTCGCGTGGGGCGGGTGGGTGGACCTGGCGGAGGTGCGCGCGAAGGCGGACGACCCGGACTGGCCGGTCGTCCCGGACGGCCGGTTCCTGGTCAAGGAGTGGTTCGCGTGGGTGTCGGGATGATGTTCGCGATGTCCATCCCCGGGTTGGCCGTGCTGCTCGTCGTGCTGGCGGCGGTCGAGCGCGCCGTGCGGTGGGCGCGGCGGCGCAAGGGCCACCCGGTGGCGGTCGCGGCGGGCGTGGACCAGTTCACCACCCTGTTCACCGGCGGCAAGCAGGTCGAGCTGGACCAGCGGCAGACCGAGCTGGTGCTGCGCGACGACGAGGAGGTCGGCGCCCCGCCGCGCGGCCCGATCGACCTGGCGTCCGGCTCCGTGCGGCTCACCCCCAGGCCAGGGACGCCCGAGTAGCCCAGTACCGCTCGGCGGGCTCGGCGAGGCCGGCCAGCTCGTCCGGGTCCAGCTCCACCTCGCCCGCCCGCAGGTTGGCGTGCAGCTGGTCGACGCTCGCCGCACCGGACAGCACCACGTCCACCCACGGCTGGGCGCGCACGGCGGCCAGCGCGACGGCGTCCGGGCCCACGCCGTGCCGGTCGGCCAGCTCCCGCACCCGCGCGGGCGGGTCCACGGCGAGGCGGCCGTTGGCCATGCCCTCCTTGACGAACACCTCCGCACCGGCCGCGCCCGCCGCCGCCAGCGCCTCGCCGGCGGACGTCTCCAGGACGTTCCAGGTGGACTGCACGGCGTCGAACAGCCGCCGCCCCTCGACCTCGATGTCCAGGGCGCGCCGCACGGTCTCGGCCTGCCGGGGACCGGAGGTGGAGAAGCCCAGCCGGACACCGGAGTCGCGCAGCTCCCCCAGCGCCACGAGCAGGTCGACGTCGCCGAACAGCGGGCTGTCGTCGGTCAGCGAGTGCACTTTGTACAGTCCGACGTGCGCGCCGAGCAGGTCCCGCGTCTCCTGCCACTGCCGGGTGAAGCGGGCGCGGGAGTGCTCCTTGACCTCGTGCACGTCGGCGTCGCGCCGCCAGTCCGCGACGTAGGCGTACCCCCACTTGCTGGACACCCGCACGTCCCGGTGGCCGCGGTCGGCCAGCCACCCGGCCAGGAACTCCTCGGCGCGGCCGTACGAGCGGGCCGCGTCGACCCGCCGCACGCCCGCCCCGTAGGCGGCGTCCAGCACCGCGTGGCACTGGGCGCGCATGGCGTCCACGTCGCGGTGCTCCGGGAGCGCGCCGTCCCGGCCGAGGTTGATGTAGGCGGGGCGGCCGAGGGCGGCGAGTCCTAGGGCGAAGTCGGGCACCCGGACACGGTAACCGCCGGTCCCGGGGGACCGCCGTCCACGCGCCCGGCAGCCGGTCGACAACACCCGACAGCGCGTCCGGGCGCCCTGCCGGGGTGTTCCGGCACCTCAGGCGGTCCGGCACCGGTCCCGGACCTCGGGGAGCCGCCGGAAGCCGGCCGACTCGTAGGTGGCGACGGCCCCGACGTTGGCGCTCGGGGTGCAGACGAGCGCGCTCGACGAACCGAGCCGCCGGAGCGCGGCCGCCGCGGCGACGGTGATCGCCCTGCCGTGGCCACGGCCGCGGTGTTCCCGGTGCACGCCCATCGGTTCGAGCAACCCCGGCCTCCCCGGCCCGGCCGACCACACCGTCACCGCCGCCACCGCCTCGCCCCCGTCGTCGTACGCGACCAGGCACCGGGCGTCGGAGTACGGCACCCCGGCCGCCATCGCCCGCCACCGCTCGTCGGTGAACGTCGACCCGTCGAACGACGCCCGCTGCACGGCGGCCCGCACCCGCGCCCGCTCCGGTCCGACCACCTCGACCCGCACCCCCGGCTCCCCCACCGGCTCCGCGAGGTCGCGGCGCAGCGGCGTCCACGGCTCGGCGACACCCCACCCCTCCCGGGACAGCAGGTCGTGCACCAGCGCGCCCACCGGGGCCTCCACGCCCACCCCGCCCGCCGGGAGCACGCCGCGCTCCGGGTCGGCCACGTCCTCGACCACCCGCCGCGCCAACTCCTCGTCCCGCAGCGCGTCCGGCGCGACCGTCAACCGCACCAGCTCGGCACCGTCCAGCAACCCGACGGCGAGCACCCGCCCGTCCCGGCTCCACGTCCGGACCGCCGCGGCCGTCGCCTCCGCGCCGAACCGCCAGAACCAGCCCAGGTCCCCCGGGTGCAACTGCGCGGGCGCCCCGTCGTGCTGCCACTCCCGCAGCACGCCCGCGACCTCGCCCAGCCCGTCGACCCCCGGCGTGCCCAGCACGATCGTCATGCCCCCGATCACACACCACCGCCCCGACGCCCCGCACCCGGTTTCACGCGTCCCGGCGCAGCAGGGCTGTCGCGCCGGCTCCCAGGACCAGGACCAGGTAGACGACCATCGTCAGGGCCGCGGCCGAGGGCGTCAGCGGGGGTTCGGGGACCGTCCCCGCCAGTTGGGGGGCCAGGTTGGGCAGCATGACCGCGTAGACCCGTTCGTTCCACGGTGGGGGCAGCAGGAGGGTCACCACCGGGAGGATGAACAGGAGGGCGCACAGGGTCACCAGGGCGCCCGCTGTCGAGCGGAGCAGGAAGCCCAGGCCCAGGCCCACCAGGGCGAGCAGGACCAGGGAGGCCGTGTCGGCGAGCAGGGTCGGCAGGGCGTCGCCCAGGGAGGCGTGGGCGGAGATCGGCTCGGGGCGGTCGCCGGTGATCAGTTCGCCCGCCGCGTAGGACGCCCCCACCGCCAGGGCTCCCACGACCAGGGCCACCGCGGCCACCACGGCGGTCTTGGCCAGGAGGAACGCCCCTCGCCTCGGGACCGAGACCAGCGCCGCCCGGATCATGCCGGTGCCGTACTCGGAGGTGACGGCCAGCGCGCCCAGCGCGCCCAGGCAGAACTGGGCGAACGGGACGACGATCACGCTCGGGTCGGCGCGGTCGAACCGCTGCTGCCGGTCGGGTGGGGCGGTGTCCCAGTCGGCGGTCATCAGGTAGGAGATCACCGCGCCCGCGAGCAGGGTCAGCGCGATGGCCAGCAGCAGGTAGGTCGTGGAGCGGACCGACCTGATCTTCAGCAGTTCCGAGCTCAGCACGCCGGTCATCGCGCGCCCTCCTTCGTGCGGTATTCCGCGCTGTCCTCGGTCAGTTCGAGGTAGGCGTCCTCCAGCGACGCGCTGCGCGGGGTCAGTTCGTGGACGGGGATCTGCCGCCGGGCGGCGAGGTCGGCGATGCCGGGCGCGTCGAGCCCGTGCACGAGCAGGGCGCCGTCCTCGTCCTCGGTGACCGAGGCGCCCGCCTCGGCGAGGACGCGGAGCAGGGCGTCCGCCCTGGGCGAGCGCACCAGGACGTCCCTCTTGAACTTCTCCTGGAGGTCCTTCATGGACGCCTCCAGGATGAGCCTGCCCCGCCCGACCACCACGACCCGGTCGGCGGTCAGCGCCATCTCGCTCATCAGGTGGCTGGACACCAGCACGGTGCGGCCCTCCCGGGCCAGGTCGCGCATCAGGTGCCTGATCCAGCGGATGCCCTCCGGGTCGAGCCCGTTGACCGGCTCGTCGAACAGGAGCACGCCCGGGTCGCCCAGCAGGGCCGCCGCCACGCCGAGGCGCTGCCGCATGCCCAGCGACAGGGTGCCGACCCGACGCTTCGCGACGCTCGCGAGACCCACCTGTTCGAGGGTCTCGGCGGCCCGGCGGTCCGGGATGCCGTTGCCGCGGGCCAGCACCCGCAGGTGGTCGTACGCCGTTCGGCCGCCGTGGACGGCGCCCGCGTCGAGCAGCGCGCCCACCTCGTGCACGGGTCTGCGCAGCGCGGCGTAGCGCCGGCCGTTGACCAGCGCCTCGCCGCTGGTCGGCCGGTCCAGGCCGAGGATGGCGCGCATGGTGGTCGACTTGCCCGCGCCGTTCGGGCCGAGGAACCCGGCGACGTAGCCGGGCTCCACCTCGAAGCTCAGGTCGTCGACGGCCCTCGTGCTGCCGTACCGCTTGGTCAAGTGCCTGACTTGGATCATGGGGTGAAGCTTGCCGAGGCGGGTGGGGTGGGCGGATCGGACGAGGGTCCGGTCTCTCGGATCGGACCGTGGTCCGATGCCCCGGCCGGCGGACCCCGGTTACGGTTCGGCCCGTGAAGTCCCGCCTGCTGCGCCTGCTGCCCACCGCCTACCCGTACCTGTTGGACGTGGTGGTCTCGGTGGTCTTCGTGCTGGCCTACCTCAGCTTCGCCGAGATGAGCACCGCCCCCCTGTGGCTGGGCTACCCGCTCGCGGTGCTCGTGGGCGCGCCGCTGGCGATGCGGCGCGGCCGGCCGCTGCTCACCCTCGGCATCGTGCTCGTGGCGCAGAACGTCGCCACGATCGCCCACATCACCCTGGAGCCCTACGGGGCGACGGCGTTCGCGATGTACATGGTGGCGGCGACGAGCCCGCGCCGGGTCGCGGTGTGGTCGCTGGTGGTGTCGCTGGGCCTCGCGGCGGGGGCCATCACGATCGGCGAGCCGTGGCCGGACGACATCGGGCTGGTCCTGTTCGCCTCGCTGTGCGTGGGCACGGCGTGGGCGCTGGGCCGGGTGACGCGGGTCCGGCGCGCCTACGAGGCGCGCAGGGCGGCCCAGGCGGCGTCGAGGGCGGTCATCGAGGAGCGGATGCGGATCGCCCGCGAGCTGCACGACGTGGTCGCGCACAGCCTCAGCCTCATCGCGGTCCAGGCGGGCACCGCCGCGCACGTGCGCGACCCGGCGGTGTCCGAGGAGGCGCTGCGGGTGATCGAGACGGCCTCGCGCGGCACCCTGGTGGAGATGCGCCGGCTGCTCGGCGTGCTGCGCTCGGAGGACGCGGAGGCGGAGCTGGCGCCCATGCCGAGCATGACCGACCTGCCGGAGCTGGTGTCGCGGGCCTCGCTCGCCGGGGTGACCGTCGACCTGTCGGTGCGGGGGGACGTACCGGAGGTGCTGGCGCTCACGGTGTACCGGATCGTGCAGGAGTCGATCACGAACGTGGTCAAGCACGCCGCGCCCGCGTCGTGCGCCGCCGAAGTCGAGGTGTCCGGTTCGTCCGTGTCGGTGGCGGTGGTGGACGACGGCCCCGGCGAGCGGATCGCGACCGGCCGGGGCGAGGGCCACGGGCTGATCGGGATGCGGGAGCGGGTGGCGGTGTACGGCGGGACGTTCTCGGCCGGGCCGCGGACGGGCGGCGGCTTCGAGGTGCGGGCGGAGGTGCCGCTGCCGTGATCGACGCCGACGTGATCGATGCCGCCGTGATCGACGTGGTGGTGGTGGACGACCAGGCGCTGCTGCGCGGCAGCTTCCGGGTGCTCGTGGACTCCGCGCCCGACCTGCGGGTCGTCGGCGAGGCCGGTGACGGCGCGGAGGCCGTGTCGGTGGTGCGGCGGACCTCGCCGGACGTGGTGCTGATGGACATCCGCATGCCGGGCGTGGACGGCATCACGGCCACCCGCGAGGTGGTCGCCTCGACCTCGGCCAGGGTGTTGATCCTGACCACCTTCGACCTGGACGAGTACGTCTACTCGGCGCTGCGGGCCGGGGCGAGCGGGTTCCTGCTCAAGGACACTCCCCCGGCCGAGCTGCTGGCCGCGATCCGGGTCGTGGCGGCGGGCGACTCGCTGCTGTCGCCGTCGGTGACCAGGCGGTTGGTGGCGGAGTTCGCGCGCGCCCCCGAGCAGCGGGAGGTCCGGCTGGAGGGCGTCACCGAGCGCGAGCGGGAGGTGCTGCTCCTCATCGCGCGGGGGCTGTCGAACACCGAGATCATGGCCGAGCTGCACCTGTCGGCGGGCACGGTGAAGACCCACGTGGGGCGGCTGCTGCACAAGCTCCAGGCCCGCGACCGGGCCCAGCTCGTCATCGCGGCGTACGAGTCGGGCCTGGTCACCGCCCGGTCCTAGCCGGTACACCCGGCGTTGGCCGGTCCGCCACCCGCGCCCGGTAGGTGTAGTGGTGGAGAAGTGGCGGGAGCCCGCCCGGCACGGTGGCCGGACGGGCTCCTCGTCGGTACCGACGTTCGGTGGAGCGGCCCTACAGGTACTGACCGGTGTTGGTGGCGGTGTCGATCGCCCGACCCGACTCCTGGTTCTTGCCGGTCACGAGCGTGCGGATGTAGACGATCCGCTCGCCCTTCTTGCCCGAGATCCGCGCCCAGTCGTCCGGGTTGGTCGTGTTGGGCAGGTCCTCGTTCTCGGCGAACTCGTCGACGATCGCGTCGAGCAGGTGGCGCACCGACAGGCCCGGCTGCTTGGTGTCCAGCAGGCTCTTGATGGCCGCCTTCTTGGCGCGGTCGACGATGTTCTGGATCATGGCGCCGGAGTTGAAGTCCCGGAAGTACAGGACCT
The DNA here is from genome assembly GCF_052936295.1 of Saccharothrix sp. DSM 118769. Taxonomy (NCBI): domain Bacteria; kingdom Bacillati; phylum Actinomycetota; class Actinomycetes; order Pseudonocardiales; family Pseudonocardiaceae; genus Saccharothrix; species Saccharothrix sp. DSM 118769. Next base: position 7,027,854 of record NZ_CP193627.1, read on the forward strand.
CCTTGTCACCGTTGGCGTAGGTGACCTCCAGGAACCGGTTCTCCTCGGACTCCTCGTACATCCGCTCGACGGTGTGCTGCACCATGCCGTCGATGCACGCCACCGGGTCGCCGCCGAACTCGGCGAGGTCGTCGGCGTGGATCGGCAGGTCGGGCGTGAGGTACTTGTTGAAGATGTCCTTCGCGCCCTCGGCGTCCGGGCGCTCGATCTTGATCTTCACGTCGAGCCGGCCGGGACGCAGGATGGCCGGGTCGATCATGTCCTCGCGGTTGGAGGCGCCGATCACGATCACGTTCTCCAGGCCCTCGACGCCGTCGATCTCGCTGAGGAGCTGGGGCACGATCGTGGTCTCGACGTCGGAGGACACGCCCGAACCGCGGGTGCGGAAGATCGAGTCCATCTCGTCGAAGAACACGATCACCGGGGTGCCCTCGGACGCCTTCTCGCGCGCCCGCTGGAAGATCAAGCGGATGTGCCGCTCGGTCTCGCCCACGAACTTGTTGAGCAGCTCGGGGCCCTTGATGTTGAGGAAGTAGCTCTTGGCCTCGCGGTGGCCCTCGCCGCGCGCGGCGAAGACCTGCTTGGCCAGGGAGTTCGCCACCGCCTTGGCGATGAGCGTCTTGCCGCACCCGGGAGGGCCGTACAGCAGCACGCCCTTGGGCGGGCGCAGCTTGTACTCGCGGAAGAGGTCGGCGTGCAGGAAGGGCAGCTCCACGGCGTCGCGGATCTGCTCGATCTGCCGGAACAGGCCGCCGATGTCCTCGTACTTGACGTCCGGCACCTCCTCCAGCACGAGGTCCTCGACCTCGGCCTTGGGGACCCGCTCGTAGGCGAACCCGGCCTTGGAGTCGACCAGCAGCGAGTCGCCCGCCTTGAGCGGCGAGTCCATCAGCGGCTGGGCGAGCCAGACGACCCGCTCCTCGTCGGCGTGGCCCACGACCAGGGCCCGACCGATCGTGGTGTCGGCCTCTTCCGACTCGAGGACCTCGCGCAGCGTGCAGACCTCGCCGGTCCGCTCGAAGCCGCCGCCCTCGACCACGGTCAACGCCTCGTTCAGGCGCACCGACTGGCCCAGGACCAGCGACGACGTCTCGACCGCGGGCGAGACCGACACCCGCATCCGACGGCCTGAGGTGAACACGTCCACCGTGCCGTCCTCGAACCGCGCCAGGTACACGCCGTAGCCGCTGGGCGGCTGGGCGAGGCGGTCCACCTCCTCGCGCAGCGCGAGCAGCTGGCTCCGTGCTTCTCGAAGGGTGTCGATGAGCTTCGTGTTGCGCTCGGTCAGTTGGCTGACGCGCTCCGTCGCCTCCGCCAACCGCTGCTCCAGCAGGCGGACGTGTCGTGGGGATTCCGTCAACTTGCGGCGCAGCAACGCGATCTCGTCCTCGAGGAACCGGATCTGCGCAGTCAGCTCACCAGAGTTGTTGCCCTTGTTCAGCTCGCCGCCCTCATCGGGCTGGCTGCCGGGATGACCGTGCTGCATGTCGGCACCCTCCTCCCGTGTACGTACGACAACGGTACCGGCGATCACCGACAAAAGCCGCCACCCTGCGAGTTCCCGGGCGTCGCGTGATCACGCATTCCGCCCGCTCGGCCGGATGAACTGCTCCATACCGGTGTCAGCCGGAACCTCCTACCCGCTACGGTGCGTCTCTAACACGAGTGCCACGTGCGTGGTCCGGGCAGTCTCCACTGCCACCAGCGCAAAGTTCTAGGAGAACGTGATGTCCGTCCCGCCGCAGCAGCCGGAACCCCACGGTCAGCAGCCGGGTCCATTTGGCCAACAACCAGGCCAATTCGGTCAGCAGCCGGGGTACGGCCAGCAGCCCGGCGGGTACCCGCCACCGCCCCAGGGCTTCCCACAGGGTGGACAGCAGCCCGGCTACGGGACCCCGCCGGCCGGGCAGCCGCAGCCCGGCTACGGCCCTCCGCCCGGCGCCCACGGGCAGCCCCAGCAGCCCGGACAGCCCGGTTACGGCCAGCAGCCGTACGGACCGCAAGGCCAGTTCAACCAGCCCGGTTACGGCCAACCGGGTGGTTTCGGCGACCCGTACGGCGCGCCGCCCAAGAAGAGCCCGCTGCCGTGGGTCCTCGGGGGCGTCGGCGCGCTGGTCGTCATCGGCGTGGTGGTCACGTTGGTGCTGACGCTGGGCGGCGGGAGCAACGGCACGGCCAAGGACGCGGCGGACGGCTTCGCGGCGGCCGTCTCGGCCAAGGACTACGAGAAGCTCGGCAAGCTGACCTGCGCCGAGGACCAGAAGGACGTCGAGGACCTGAAGAAGGCGTTCGACCCGGACGCGATGAGCGCCGAGATCGACAAGCAGCTCGAAGGCCTGCCCGAGGAGGCGAAGGAGCAGGCCAGGAAGATGCAGGAGGCGATCAAGGACATCAAGATCGTCGCCACCGTCGACAAGGTCGAGGAGAAGAGCGACACCCAGGCCGAGGCGACCATGACCATCAAGCTGGAGGGCATCCCCGGCGACATGCAGGGGATGATGAAGGACTCGCAGACCGACACGGTCTCGTTCACCAAGACCGACGACGGCTGGGTCGCCTGCGGCAACTGAACCCCGCCGCGACCGGCCCCACGACGTCCGACGGCCCCGCCCACCACCTGGTGGACGGGGCCGTCGTGCCTGGTCAGCCCTTGGACGGCCGGCGCTGCGGGCGGGGCGGGGTGACGCCGTCGGCGAGCCTGCGGGTGGTCAGCAGGAACGCGGTGTGGGCGATCATCCGGTGCTCGGGCCGCACGGCCAGGCCCACCGAGTGCCACGGCCGCACGAGGGTCTCCCACGACTGGGGCTCGGTCCAGTGCTGCTGCTCCCGGATGGCCTCGGTGACCTTGGACAGCTGGGTCGTGGTCGCCACGTAGACGACCAGCACGCCGCCGGGGATCAGGTTCTTCGACACGGTCGGCAGCACGTCCCAGGGGGCGAGCATGTCGAGGACCACCCGGTCGACCTCGCCCTCGTGCTCGACGAGGTCGCTCACGGTCAGCGACCAGTTGCCGGGCCGCTCGCCGAAGAACTGCTCGACGTTGCGGATCGCGTGGTCGGCGTGGTCCTGGCGCACCTCGTAGGAGATCACGCTGCCCTTCTCGCCGACCGCGCGCAGCAACGAGCAGGTCAGGGCCCCGGAACCGGCGCCGGCCTCCAGCACCCGGGCACCGGGGAAGATGTCGCCGTACATGACGATCTGGGCGGCGTCCTTGGGGTAGATCACCTGGGCGCCCCGCGGCATGGACAGCACGTAGTCGGCCAGCAGCGGTCGCAGGGCCAGGAACGACGTGCCGCCGACGGAGACCACCACCGACCCCTCGGGCTGCCCGATCAGCTTGTCGTGCGGCAGGGCACCGCGGTGGGTGTGGTACTCCTTGCCCGGTTCGAGCACGATGGTGTAGTGCCGTCCCTTCGGGTCGGTCAACTGCACCCGGTCTCCGGGCTGGAACGGACCACTGGCGGTGCTCACCGCGGCGAACCTCCTGCTTGGACGCGCGTCAACAGCGCACGATCGTCGCACGGCCGCCGCGGCGCGCTACCGGCGGGACTTCCCGGTCTCGGTGAACGAGTGGTGTACCGGCCAGCCGAGCAGCCAGATGATCCCGACCACGGTCATCACGCCCATCTGGTCGAGCAGCGTCCCGGTGCGCTCCGGCGTCGAGACGACGTGCACCAGCAGCAGCACGACGGCGCCCGCGATGGCCCAGGCCAGCGCGAACTTGCCCCACTCGCGCCACTCGTAGCGCACCTTCGCCGGGCCGCGCTTGGGCGGCTTGACCGGCGGCGGACCGCCCGCGAAGCGGTGGTGGAAGCGCTGGTCGAGCCAGCGCAGCCCGCTGTGCCCGAACGCCACGCTGATGCCCAGGTAGATGGCGGCCAACCCGTGCGCCGCGTTCCCCTCACCCCCTCTCCTCAGGTCGACGACGGTCGCGACCAGCAGCACCACGTCCACCAGGGGGGTGCACACCAGCAGGACCGAGCTGAGCCTGCGCATCCGCAGCACGTACCGGGCGAACAGGCCGGCTACCAGCACGACCCAGAACCCGATCTCGCACGCCACAATGATGACCAACAACGGTTCGACCACGGTCCCAGCGTGGTCGTGCGCGCCGGCGGGCGCGTCGTCGGTGCGACCCACCCGGGTGTCATCACTTCGTATGACGCCCCCGTCCGGGTGCTGTGCTGTGATGGCGGCGTGCAGCTCCAGCGGATCCGCCGCGACCTGCTCACCGCGGTGGCGTTCTTCGCCGTGGGGCTGGTCCTCCACCTGCTCAACATCGACCTGGTGCTCGGCGGCCGGGACGCGGACGTACCCCTCGGCACCCGGCTCGCCGTGCTCGGCGTGGCGTGCGCGGGCCAGGTGTTCCGCCGCACGGTGCCCGTCGCGGCCCTCGTCGTGGTCTTCGCCGCGACGGCGGTCGACCTGTCCCTGGGGTTGCGGCTCTCGGTGGTGCTGGTGTGCGTCGACGTGCTGTTCGCGGCGGCGCTGCACGGCCCGCGGCGGCTGCACCAGGTGCTCGTGGGCGCGGTCGGCGCGCTGACCCTGGGCACCGCGGCCGTGGTCGCGGTGGTCGGCGACTGGCGGTCGTCGTTCTACGCCGGCCTCCAGGTGTTCTCGCTGCTCGTGGCGCCGGTGTGGTGGGCGACGAACGTGCGGCAGCACCGCGAGGGGGCCGAGCAGGTCGCCCGGATCGCCGAGCTGGACCGGCGGGCGGCGGTGGGTGCCGAGCGCACCCGCATGGCCCGTGACCTGCACGACGTGGTCGCCGGGCACCTGTCCGCCATCGCGATCCAGTCCGAGGCGGTGCTCTCGCTGCGCGACGGCGACCCGGAGACCGCGCGCACGGTGCTGAAGTCGGTCCGCGAGAACAGCGTGCGCGCCCTGGAGGAGATGCGGATGATGATCGACGTGCTGCGCGCGGAGGAACCGCTGGACGCGCCGGTCGCCGTGCGGCTGTCCGACGCGGACCGCCTGGTGGAGTCGGCGCGGGCGGCCGGGCTGGACGTGGAGTTCCGGGGCGCGGACGTCGACGACCTGCCGGTGGCGGTGGACGTCGCGGCCTACCGGATCGTGCAGGAGGCGTTGACCAACGCGGTGAAGCACTCGTCCGGCGCGCACGCGTCGGTGGAGCTGGAACGGCAGGTCAGGCGGTTGGTGCTGGTCGTGCGCAACCCTGCGGACGAGGTGGAGCCGGGCACCGGGACGGGGTTGGTGAGCATGGCGGAACGCGCTCAGGCGGTGCTCGGGTCGTTCTCGGCGGGCCGCGACGGCGGCGAGTGGGTCGTGCGGGCGGAGCTGCCGCTGTGATCCGGGTGCTGGTGGCCGACGACCACGCCGCGATCCGGGCCGGGCTCGTGATGATCCTGGGCGGCGCGGACGGCGTCGAGGTGGTCGGCGAGGCGGGTGACGGCGCGACGGCGGTGCGGATGACCCGGTCGCTGCGGCCCGACGTGGTGCTGATGGACATCCGGATGCCGGGCACGGACGGCATCGAGGCGACGCGGCAGATCGGCGACGTGGCGGACGTGCTGGTGCTGACGACGTTCGACCTGGACGAGTACGTGTCCGGGGCGCTGCGGGCGGGCGCGGCGGGGTTCCTGCTGAAGTCCGTGGAGGCGCCCGCGCTGGTGGAGGCGGTGCGGCGGGTCGCGGCGGGTGACGGCGTGCTCGCGCCCAGCGTGACGCGGCGGGTGATGCGGGAGTTCGCCTCGGCCGCGCCCCGGACCCGCCCGGCGGGCCTGGACTCGCTGACCGAGCGCGAGGTCGACGTGCTGCGCTGCCTCGGCGAAGGGCTGTCGAATCACCAGATCGGGCGAAAGCTGCACATCGGCGAGACGACGGTGAAGACGCACGTGTCGCGGGTGCTGACGAAGCTGGACCTGCGGTCGCGGGTGCAGGCGGCGATCCTGGCCCAGGAGGCGAACCTGCTCAGCGGCGGTCGGTAGGCGGTCCGGGCCGACAGCGGTCCGGGCTCAACGGCGGTCCAGGGCGGCCTTGAGGTCCTCGCGCCGCAGCACGCCCGCGGGCCTGCCCTCCAGGTCGACGACCAGGTACTCCCAGGCCGCGGTGCCGCGGACGCGCTCGACCACCTCGTCGCCGCTCTCGTTCTCCAGCAGCACGGTCTCCGGCCGGATCGGCACGGCGGCCTGCTCGGCGGGCGCGTGCGGCGAGGTCGAGGCGAGCTGCCGGGCCATCTCCCGGTCGAGCAGGCCGGCCGCGACGCCGTCCGCGCGGACCAGCACCACGCCCCGGCCCGCGGACGCGGTCAGCGCGCCCGACACGGGGCTCTCGGCGGGCAGTTGCAGCACGGGGCGGACCAGCTCGGTGAGCGTGAGGCCCTCCGGCCAGGTCCGCCGGTGCTCGGCGGCCAGCTCGCCGCGCGCGCCGGCCAGCACGAACCAGGCCGTGAGCAGGCACACGCCGAACCTGATCCAGCGGTCCTCGGCCCCGTCGAACAGGCCCCACAGCGCCCACGCCACCAGCAGCGCGGCCACCGCCCCGCCGCCGACCACCGCGGCCCTGGTACCCGCCGCTCGGCGGCCCGTGACGGCCCAGACGCCGGCGCGCAGGATGCGCCCGCCGTCCAGCGGCAGCCCCGGGAGCAGGTTGAACACCGCCACGGCGGCGTTGGCGAACGCGGTCTGCGCGATCAGCAGCCACACCGCGTCGGGTCGCGGGATCGCGGCGGCGGCCAGCGCGAACGCCCCCGCCAGCACGATCGAGACCACCGGTCCGGCCGCGGCGATGGCGCCCTCGTGCGCGGGTTTGGCGGGGGTGCGCATCACCTCGGACACGCCGCCCAGCAGGAACAGCCGCAACCGGCGGACCGGCAGGCCCAGGTGCAGCGCGACGAGGCTGTGGCCCAGCTCGTGGGCGAGCACCGACAGGCCCAGGAAGACGGCGAACGTGGCCGCGAGCAGCACGCCGGTGATCCCGCCCGCGCCGGGGGCGAGGCGCCCGACCATCGGGGCGTAGAGCACGACGATGGCCGCCGACCCCAGCCACCACGACGGCGCGAGCAGCACCGGTATCCCGGCCGCGCGGAACAGCGGCAGCCCACCGTCCCGGCCGACCTGCCGTCGCCAACCCGTCGTCGCCACGTCCAGAGCCTAGGTGCCCCGGTGTATCAGCGCTGTGATCCCGACCAGGGCGTTTGGAGGTGATCTTGTCGGTGGGGTGGCCTATCGTTCCCGCCATGGCAGTGCCGACAACCGAGCGCCCCGTTCGCAGGCCAGCGCTCTCCCCGTCCCGTGCGGGCGACTTCAAGCAGTGCCCGCTGCTCTACCGGTTCCGCGCCGTCGACCGGCTGCCGGAGAAGCCGACCAGGGCGCAGGTGCGGGGCACGGTGGTGCACGCGGTGCTGGAGGACCTGTTCGGGCTGCCCGCCCGGGAGCGGGTCCCGGAGCGGGCCCGCGAGCTGGTGGGCCCCGCGTGGGAGCGGGTGCGGGCGGAGCGGCCGGAGTTCGCCGGGCTGTTCGAGGCCGACGACCCGGAGCAGGAGACGTGGCTGGCCTCCGCCGAGGGGCTGCTGGACGGCTACTTCGGGTTGGAGGACCCGCGCCGGTTCGACCCGGACGCCCGCGAGCTGCTGGTCGAGTGGGAGCTGCCGTCCGGGGTGCTGCTGCGCGGCTACGTCGACCGGGTGGACGTGGCGCCGACCGGCGAGATCCGGGTGGTCGACTACAAGACGGGCGCCGCGCCGCGCGAGGTGGGCGAGGCCAAGGCGCTGTTCCAGATGAAGTTCTACGCGCTGGTGCTGTGGCGGCTGCGCGGCGAGGTGCCCCGCCAGCTGCGGTTGATGTACCTGGCCGACCGGCAGGCGCTGGCCTACCAGCCGGACGAGGCGGAGCTGGCCCGGTTCGAGCGCACCCTGGAGGCGATCTGGGACGCCATCCTGCGCGCGGCGAAGACGGGCGACTTCCGGCCGAACCCGAGCAAGCTGTGCTCCTACTGCGACCACAAGGCGCTGTGCCCGGCGTTCGACGGCACCCCGCCGCCCTACCCGGGCTGGCCGGAGCCGGACGCGGGCGTGGAGACGGTGCTGGACAGGGCGGACTAGTGGCGTTCTACGAGCGGCTCGACGAGGGCCGGTTCGCCTCGACCCCGCACACGTCGGGTCCGTGGTCGGGCGAGAGCCAGCACCTCGGGCCGCCGTCGGCGCTGCTGGTGCGGGCGGTGGAGTGGCGGTCGGTCGGCGGCGCCTTCGGGCCGGGCGACGCCGTGGTGTGGGCGCGACCGCGGGTGCCGGTGGTGGCGGGCGAGGAACCGACCGCCCTCCAGCGGCTGTTCGCGATAGCCGACTCGGCCGGCGGCGTGTCGAGCCGGCTGGACGTCGCGAAGTGGTACTCGATCAACACCGACCTGACCGTGCACCCGCACCGGGAGCCGGTCGGCGAGTGGTTCGCCCTCGACGCGCGCACGGTGATCGGCCCGGCGGGCGTCGGCGTGGCGACCAGCGAGCTGCACGACGAGTCGGGTCCCGTGGGTCGCGGCGCGCAGTCGCTGTTCGTGCGGGAGCGCTAGGGCGCGTCGAGCGCGCGGTAGTGCTCGACGGTCGGGAACGGGTCGTAGAAGTGGTGCAGCAGCGCCTTCCACCGCGGGTACAGCGGGCCCTGCCGGAAGCCGACCGTGTGGTCCTCCAGGCGTTCCCACCACACCAGCAGCAGGTAGCGGGACGGCTGCTCGACCGACCGCCGCAGGTCCAGCGAGACGAAGCCCGGCGAGGTGGCGACGACGTCGCGGGCCTCGGCGAACGCCCGCTCGAAGTCCGCCTCCAGGCCGGGGCGGACGTCGAGCGTCGCGGTTTCCAGGATCACAGGTGCTTGTAGACGTCTTCGAGGGTGAGGCCGCGGCCGAGCATCAGCACCTGCACGCGGTACAGCAGCTGCGAGACCTCCTCGGCGAGCCGCTCGTCGGACTCGTGCTCGGCGGCGATCCACACCTCGCCGGCCTCCTCCAGCACCTTCTTGCCCTGCGCATGCACCCCGGCCTCCAGAGCCGCGGCGGTGGCGGAGCCCTCAGGGCGGGTGCGTGCGCGTTCGCTCAGCTCGGCGAACAGCTCGTCGAAGGTCTTCACGGGGTCTGATCCTCGCATCCCCCGAACGGCGGCAGGCCGGTGGGGACCCCGGTTCAGCCGACCGGGACGCGGGTCCGGGCGCGCAGCCCGACGACCTGCGCCACCACCGACGCCGCGGCGAACAGCACGCCCAGCCCGGGGCGCGGCACCGCCACCGGGACGACCCCGGCCCAGGACGCGCCGTCGTACCCGGACGCCACGAGCACCGCCGCCGCGAGCGCCACCGCGCCCACGACCAGGCCGGGCACGGGGCCGGACCGGGCGGGCAGCAGCGCGCACGCGTGCAGCAGCGCCGCCGCACCGAGGTAGAGCCACCACCGGGGCAGCCGCGACAGCTCGACGTCGACCTGCCCGTAGTGCGACCACGGCACGAGCACGGCCAGCACGGTGAGGCTGAGGGCGACGACGGTCCACTTGGCGAGCGGGCTCACCCCGCGAACCCTAGATGCCGTAGCGCGGGGCGGTGAACGGCCACGCCTCGGCGATCCACTTCGGCACGAACGCGTCGAGCGCGCGCTCCAGGTCGGTGCCGACCTTGTCGTCCACGACCCACCAGGAGATCAGCGCCTCGGTGCCCTCCGGGTCGATGTAGACGCACCCGTACAGCTCGGTCTCGTCGGCGTTGAACAAGGCGTAGTTGAACGACAGGTGGTCGTTCTGCTCCTGCTCGTGGCGGGCCAGGTCGACGCGGTCCTGCTCGCGGGTCATGGTGGCGGGCGGCCAGCCCCACGCCTCGCCGTAGAGCGACCAGAGCCGTTCCCGCGACCCCACCACGGCCGGGAAGTCGATGTCCACATCGGACTCGCGGATGGGTCGCAGGTGGTGCTCGGCATCGAGCGGCACGCGGTTCGGGTGGACGAAGTCAGCGGGGAGCCAGGCCATGCGCGGGATTCTGCGTGGCCGGCCGCCGGGCGCGCCACCGAAAATCCGTTGGCACGCGACGTGACCGGGGCCACACTGCTGCGGTGACCTCCCTGGACGGCCTCGTGCTGCGGACCGCGCGCCCCGACGACCTCGACCGGATCGGCGCGCTGCTGGCGGACCGGGGCGACCCCGCGGACGCCGTGGACCACCTGCTGGTGGTGGAGGACCCGGACGCCGGGTGGGAGTCGTGCGCGGTCGTCGTGGACGGCGACCGGGTGGTGTCCACCGCGACCCTGCTGGACGAGACGCTGGTGCTGGCCGGGCTGGAGATCCCGGCGGGCCAGGTCGAACTGGTCGCCACCGATCGCGACTACGAGGGCCGCGGCCTGGTCCGGGCGCTGATGGGCTGGGCGCACGAGCGGTCCGCCGCCCGGGGGCACCTGGTGCAGGTCATGCTCGGCATCCCGTACTTCTACCGGAAGTTCGGCTACACCTACGCGGTGCCGATCGCGGCGACGCGCCCGGTGACCGGCCACCCGGCGGCGGGGGCGCACGCGATCCGCGAGGCGACGGTCGACGACATCCCGGCGATGGCCCGGCTCCAGGACGCCGAGCAGGCGCGCGCCGACCTGTCCATGCCGCACTCCCCCGCCCTGTGGCGCTGGCTGATCTCCCGCGACGGCAGCACCCAGTGGCTGGTCGAACGGGACGGCGTGCCGGTCGCGACGGGCCGCACCACCCCGCCCGACGAGGGCCTGCGGCTGGCCGAGGCCGCCGCGACCGACGAGGCCGCCGGGCACGCGCTGCTCGCGCTGACCGGCGCGCGGGAGGCCACCGAGCGGCCGGGCACGGTGGCGGGCGCCGCGCTGGAGCCGTTCCTGGCGCCGGCCGCCGAGGAGACCAACTCCCACTACGTGCGGGTCGCCGACCCGGTCGCCCTGCTGGAGCACCTGCGGCCGGTGTTCGGGGCGCGGCTCGCGGCGTCGGGGGCGTTCGCCGACCGGGAGGGCGAGGCCGTGGTGTCGTTCTACGGGTCGCACGTGCGGCTGCCGTTCACGGCGGGCGAGGTCGGCCCGGTCGTGGCGGGCGGCACGATGCAGGCACCGGGGGCGGCGGGCGGCGCGGGCGTGGCGCCGGACCTGCTGGCGTCGCTGCTGTTCGGCCCGCACGGCCTCAAGGGCCTCACGGCCCGCCACCCCGACGTCTACCCGGGCCCGAACGCGGACCTGATGCACACCCTGTTCCCGCCGGTGCGCGCCGACATCATGACGTTCTACCTGCCCTGAGCCGCTACCACCCGTACCCGGCGAACTCCACGCCCAGCGCCACGCCCGCGAGCACCAGCAGCACGCCCGCGCAGGCCAGGGCACGTCGGTAGCCGGTGTCGCCGAGCCGGCGCCTGCCCCGCGCGACCAGGAGCGCGATCAGGACCTTGCCGCCGACCAGGGTCAGGTAGAAGCCGACCAGCAGCGCCACCGCCGCCGCGGACGACGTGCGCCACGTGCTGACGGTCAGCGGGCCGAGGGCGGTCGCCCACGCCACCCACGGGTGCGGGCTCAGCACGTTGACCAGCACCGCCCGCCGGAACGCCGGGGGTTCGCCGGTCGCGCCGAGGGTCGCCGACCGCGACTCGCGGACGGTCCGCACCCCGCTCCACACCACGAACACCGCGCCGACGACGCCGAGCACGCCCAGCGCGCGCGGCGGCAGCCGGTCCAGGAGCAGCAGGGTCGTGGCGACGACGACGGCGTCGGACAGCAGCGGGGCGCACGCCGCCGCAGCGCCCGCGCGCCACCCCGAGCGCAGTGCCGACGTGACGACCAGCACCAGCAGCGGTCCGGGGCTGATGCTCGCCGCCAGGCCGAGGGTCAGGCCCAGCCCCAGGGAGTCCACGCCGGGCAGACTAGGTCACGTGCCCGAGTACGCCCGAGTCCTGGCCACCCTGCGACGGGTGCGCGGCCTGAGCCCCTTCTTCGCCCTCGACGTCGGCCGACCCGACGAGGGCTGGCACGACGGGGACGCGCTGCCGTCCGGTCCCGCGCTGCCCGACGCGCTCGACCGCGTCGCCGCCCGCTACCGCACCGCCGAGCCGCGGGTGGCGGCGTCGCTGTTCTTCCTCGGCTGGACGGCCCGGCTGCTGAGCCCGGTGGTGGCGGCGCGGGCCGTCGACGGCGCGGTGCCGGACGTGCGGCCGGGCAACGTGTGGTGGCGCTACGGCCCCGACGGCCTCCAGGTGCGGTTGAAGGAACCCCTGGTGGGGGTGGGTCTCGTCGAGTCGCTCGCGCCCGTGGTCGACGCGGTGCGGGCGGTCGCGCCGGTCGCGCCGGGGCTGCTGTGGGGCAACGCGGCGTCGTCCGCGGCGGGTGCGCTGCGGGTCGTGGCGCGCACCGGCACGGCGAGCGCCGAGGCGTGCGTGGAGCTGGGCGGGGAGCTGTTCGCCGAACCGCCGCTGCGGGGCACCGGCGAGTTCGTGCCGTTCCCCGGCGAGGTCGCGTTCCGGCGGCGCAGCTGCTGCCTCTACTACCGGCTCGACGGCGGCGGGACGTGCGGCGACTGCCCGCTGCCCGCCCGCTGACCACGTGGGGCGAGGCGCACGACAACTCGTCCGGCCGGTTGTGCCCGACCACGATCCACACCTACCGTGCGGGCGCCGCGGCGGACGGGGAGCCGGTGGGAATCCGGCGCGGTCCTCGCCACTGCGACCGGGGAGCCGACCCGCCGAGAACGTCACTGGCCGCGCAGCCCGCCCCGATCCACGTGCCCAAGTGGGCCTACGCCGTCGCGCTGCTGGTGACCTGGGTGGTGCTCCAGGAGAACGGCGTCGCCCTCGGCCACGCCGCGGAGACCGTCCACGAGTTCTTCCACGACGGGCGCCACGCGCTCGGCGTGCCGTGCCACTGAGGCCGGGCGTGCCCACCCGGACGACGTGCCCAGCGGGGTGCTGTGGGACTTCCGGTTGGCCTCCGCCGAGACGGCCACGTTGTGGCTGGGTCTGGGCGTGGTGTTCGGCCTGCTGGTCGCCCCTGCCGCGCACCGGGTGAACACCGCCGTCGCGGCCCGACCCGGGGTCACGAACGCAGAACTCGGGGGTCCTGAGCGTAGGACTCGGGGGTCCTAAGCGTAGGACTCGGGGGTCCTGAGCGTAGGACTCACCGGTCCTGAGCGTAGGACTCGCCGGGTCTGGGCGTTGGACTCTCGGGGGTGGGCGGGTGGGGGGTGGGGCGGGTCAGGGGAGGAGGGCGGTTAGGGCGGGCAGGTCCACGCCGGTCAGGGAGTCGCGGAACACGCGGCGCTCGCCCTGGTCCACGGGGACCTCGCACGGCACGACCAGGACGGTGCAGCCGGCGGCCACGGCGGCGGCCACGCCGGTCGGCGAGTCCTCGACCGCCACGCAGCGCGCCGGGTCGGCGCCCAGCAGGCGGGCGGCCTTCAGGTAGGGCTCGGGCAGCGGCTTGTTGCGGCCGTCGACCTCGTCACCGCAGACGACCACGTCGAACAGGTCCCGGCCCAGGGTGTCCAGGGCCACCTCGGTCAGCCTGCGCTCGGTGGAGGTGACCAGCGCCATCGGCACGCCCGACGAGCGCACCGCGCGCAGCGCGTCCTGGGCGCCCGGCCGCCACGGCAGCCCGGCCCGGAACACCTCCTCGGTGCGGCGCGAGATCCAGGCCGCGCCGTCCGCGGCGTCCTCCTCCGTCGGCACCAGGCCGACCTCGCCGAACAGCAGCGCCATGGTCCTGGGCACGCTCGACCCGACCAGTGATCGCCGGGTCTCGGCGGACAGCTCGCCACCCAGCTTCCCCACGAACTCGGCGAGCGGGACGTCCCACAGCTTCTCCGAGTCCAGCAGCGTGCCGTCCATGTCCCACAGCACAGCCTCGACCGTCATCTCCACCCTTCCGAAGCGGCCCCGGCGCGGGGTTCGGCACCCCGAACACGCCGTGACCTGCGAAGTCGCCCGGGGTCGGAGACGTGGTCGGCACACCTCCGCCCGCCACGGGCGCGTCGTCGGCAGCCGTCCCCGGCGGCACCGGCGGGACACGGGCCGACATGCGCCAAGCCTACGGCGTCGGGTCCGCGCCGGGGGTCGTAGTCTGACGCCGTGACCGATCCGGACCAGGCCGCCCAGACCCCCTCCAACCCCGGCAAACCGCTCACCAACCCGATCTTGGTAGCGGCCTTCGAGGGGTGGAACGATGCCGGTGACGCCGCCAGCACCGCGATCGAGCACCTGCAACTGACGTGGGACGCGACGCCGCTGGCGGAGATCGACCCGGACGACTACTACGACTTCCAGGTGACGCGCCCCACGGTCCGGATGGTCGACGGCATCACCCGGAGGGTGGAATTCCCGACCACCCGGCTGTCCGTGTGCCGCCCGCCCGGCTCCGCCACCGACGTCGTCCTGGTGCACGGCATCGAGCCCAACATGCGGTGGCGGAAGTTCGCCGCCGAGCTGCTGGGCCACATCGAGGACCTGGGTGTGACCACGGTGGTCACCCTGGGCGCACTGCTGATGGACACCCCGCACACCCGGCCGGTGCCGGTGACGGGCACGGCCTACGACCCGGCCGCCGCCGCCAAGTACGGGCTGGAGCGGTCCCGCTACGAGGGGCCCACGGGCATCGTCGGCGTGTTCCAGGACCTGTGCGTGCAGGCGGGCGTGCCGGCGATCTCGTTCTGGGCGGCCGTGCCGCACTACGTGTCGCAGCCGCCGTCCCCCAAGGCCACCCTGGCGCTGCTGCACCGCGTCGAGGAGGTCCTGGACGTGGAGGTGCCGCTCGGGGCGCTGCCGGAGCAGGCCGAGGAGTGGGAGCGCACGGTCAGCGAGATGGCCGACGAGGACGAGGACGTGCGCAACTACGTGCGGGCGCTGGAGGAGCGCGGCGACGCGGAGATCCAGATCACCGAGGCCAGCGGTGACGACATCGCCGCTGAGTTCGAGCGCTACCTGCGCCGGCGCGGTCGCGGACCGGGTCGCGGGCCGACCGGGATGTGACCCGGCTCCGGCTCGCGGCGCTGCACGCGGGCGGGTTCCTCGGGCCGTTCGGCGGCGCGATGACCGCCTCGGTGCTGCCCGGGGTCGGTGCGGACTTCGGCACGTCGGCGGGCGCCGCGGCGGCCACGCTGACCGGCTACGTGCTGCCGTTCTCGCTGCTCGTGCTCGTGTCCGGCACGCTGGGCGGCCGGTGGGGCGCGTCCCGGTCGGTGCGGCTGGCCCACGTCGCGTACGCGGTGGCGTCGGTGCTGTGCGCGGTGGCATGGTCGCTCCCGGCGGGGCGGGCGCTCCAGGGCGCGGCGAACGCGTTCACCACTCCCCTGCTGCTGGCCGCGGTCGCGGCGGTGGCCCCGCGCGAGCGGCTGGGGCGCTCGCCGGGGCTGTTCGCGTCGATGCAGGCCACCGGGCAGGCGTTCGCCCCGCTGCTCGGCGGGGTGGCGGCCGAGGTGTCGTGGCGGTGGGCGTTCGTCGGCGCGGCGGTGGTGGCGGTCGTGCCGGCCGCGATCGGGCTGCCCGACGCGCCGGCGCGCGGCGGGGACCGGCCGCCGCTGCGCAGCGCGTGGCGGGCGGGGACCTTGCTGCCGGCCGCCGCGGGGTTCGTGGCGTGGGGCTGCCCGGGCGGGGTGTCGTTCCTGGTGGCGCTGCGGCTGGGGAACTCGTTCGGGTTGGGCTCGGGGCGGCGCGGGCTGGTGCTGACCGGGTTCGGGCTGGTCGCGATCGTGACGGCGCGGGTCACCGGGTGGCTGGTCGACCGGGTCGGGGCGCGGCGGTGCGCGCTGGTCGGCGCGGTCGCGGGCGGTGTGCTGCCAGCCGGGGTCGGCGTGCTGCCGTCGGTGGTGGCCGTGGGCGCTGTGGGCGGTGACGGGCGCGTTCAGCCAGGCGGTCGTGGTCGGCCTGAACGCGCTGGTGCTGTCGACCGAGGAGGGCAACCCCGGCGGCGCGGTGTCGGTGGTGCAGTCCCTGCGGTTCCTGGGCGCGGCCCTGTCACCGGTGGCGTTCGTGCCGCTGTACCACCTGGACCCGCTGACCGCGTTCCTGGTGCCCGCGGCCCTGGTGCTGACCGTCCCCGCCGCGCTGCTTCACCCGAAGGTGTCACGGCGCGGCACCGCCCCGACGGCCCCCTGATACTCGGTGGGGTGAACGAGGACTCCTGGGACGCGGAGGTCCACCGGGTCGCGGCCCTGCGGGCGATGCGCCTGCTCGACACGCCGCGCGAGGAGCGGTTCGACCGGATCACGCGCATCGCGGGCGACCTGCTGGACGCGCCCATCGCGCTGGTGTCCCTGGTGGACCTCGACCGGCAGTGGTTCAAGTCGTGCGTCGGGCTGTCCGAGGAGCAGACGCCGCGCGGGGTGTCGGTGTGCTCGTGGGCGATCCGCGGCGACGACGTGTTCGAGGTGCCCGACCTGCTCGCCGACGAGCGGTTCGCGGACTTCCCGATCGTCACCGACCACGGCGCGCGCTCCTACGCCGGGCACCCGCTGCGCGCGCCGTCCGGGCACCGGATCGGCACCCTGTGCGTGCTGGACCGGCGGGTCCGCCGGCTGTCCGACGCGCAGCGCCGGCAGCTGCGCGACCTGGCCGCGTGGGCCGAGCTGGAGTGCGCGGTCGTGCAGTCGACGCTGGCCGCGCGGGACGCCGAACGGGCCAAGCAGGACTTCACCGCGCTGGTCAGCCACGAGCTGCGCACGCCGCTGACCTCGGTGCACGGGTCGCTGGAGCTGCTGGCGTCCGGCCGGTTCGGCGAGCTGCCGCCGCAGGCCGGGCGGTTGCTGACCATCGCGGTGGACAACACCGACCGGCTGGTGCGGCTGGCGAACGACGTGCTGGACCTGTCGCGGGTGCAGAGCGGGCGGCTGCGGCTGCGGCCGGACGACGTGGAGCTGGGGGAGGTGGTCCGGCAGGCGGTGCACGCCGTGGAGGGCACGGCGGAGCGCGGCGGGGTGCGGCTGGAGGCGGAGTGCGCGCGGGTGGGGGTGCGCGGTGACGCCGACCGGCTCGTGCAGGTGGTGACGAACCTGCTGGCCAACGCGGTGAAGGTGTCGCCGCCGGGCGGGGTGGTGCGGGTGCGGTGCGAGTCCGGCGGGGCGCACGCGCTGGTGCACGTGTCCGACCGGGGCGGCGGTGTGCCCGCCGATCAGGTCGAGCGGATCTTCGAGCCGTTCGTGCAGCTCGGGCCGGGCGGGGCGGGGTTGGGGCTGACGATCACTCGCGGCATCGTGGACGCCCACGGCGGCACCGTGTCGGTGCGGTCGGGCACTGGCGGCAGCACGTTCACCGTGAGCCTGCCGGCGGCGGGGCCGCAGGTGGACCGCCCGTGGTGGTGACCCAGCCGAACCGGCGGCCGACCTGCTCGCCGATGCCCAGCGGGTCGAACGGCTTGGCCAGCACGGCCAACGCGCCCAGCGCGACGAGCTCGGCCTCCAGCACCGGGTCGCGGGCGGCGGCGGTGATGACCACGACGGGCACGCGCCCCGCCAGGGCCAGCAGCACGTCGCGCCCGGACAGGCCGGGCATCTCCAGGTCGAGCAGGATGCCGTCGACGCGGTCCGCGCGGGCCAGGGCCTGGTCGCCCGCGCCGACGGAGTCCACCTCCCAGCCGGTGCCGAGCAGGGACAGCACGAGCAGCTCGCGCACGTCCGGGTCGTCGTCGACGACGAGCAGCCGGGTCACCGGAGGAGGTCCTGGTTGACCCGGTAGCCGACGCCGCGGACGGTGGTGATCACGTCCCGCGCGCCGGCGGCGGCGAGCTTGCGGCGCAGGTTGGACAGGTGCACGTCGACGGCGTGGTCGTCGGCCAGCCAGTCCTCGCCCCAGGCGCGGCGGCGCAGCTGCTCGCGGGTGCGCACCTGGCGCGGGTGCTCGGCGATGGCGGCCAGCAGCTCGAACTCGATCCGGGTGGTGGGCACGCGGGTGCCGCCGACGACGACCTCGCGGGCGTCGAGGTCGACCTCGACCGGGCCCAGGACGCGCCGGTCGGCGGGCGGGGCGGCCGGTTCCGGCGCGGTGCGGGGGCGGCGCAGGACGGCGTGGACGCGGGCGACCAACTCGCGCGGCGAGAACGGCTTGGTCAGGTAGTCGTCGGCGCCCGCGGACAGGCCGACGAGCTTGTCCACCTCGTCCGCGCGGGCGGTCAGCACGATCACGTAGGCGGTGGAGAAGTGGCGCAGCCGGCGGCACACCTCCAGCCCGTCCGGGCCGGGGATGTTGAGGTCCAGCACCACCACGTCCGGGTCCCACGAGCGGGCCAGCGCCAGCGCGGTGTCGCCGTCCTCGGCGGCGCGCACGTCGAACAGCGCGTCGAACAGCGCCAGCTCGACCACGAGCCGGATCTCCGGCGTGTCCTCGACGACCATCACCTTGGCGGCGCCCACACCGTCCAGTGTGGTGGGTCGCGCCGGCGGTGGCATCACCGCGCGGGCCTCAGCAGGGCGCGCTTCGCGGCCACCAGCAGGGCCAGTCCGATCAGGACGATGAGCGCGACCTCGACGCCGGCGTACCGGCCGAGCAGGGCCGCCCGGCCGGCGAACGGCACGTCACCGACGGCGACCGGGACGGTGTCGGAGACGATGCGCAGCGCCTGCGGGTCGGCCGCCTCGTTCGCGTCGCCCTTGGTGCGCACGACGACGGCGCCGCTGGAGGTGTCCTTCGAGATCACCCGATGGGCGTACCTCTCGCCCTCGGCGTCGGGGCGGGGCAGCACCACGACGTCGCCCACCTCCACGTCGGCCGCCGGGACGGCCCTGGTGACGAGCAGCGCGCCGGGGGCGAAGTCCGGTTCCATGCTGGGCGAGAGCACGGGGGCGAACCCGACGTGCAGCACCACCACGAGCGCCGAGGCGACGACCGCGCCCAGTGCGGCGGTGGCGAGCACCAGGTTGGACAGCAGGCGCACGACCGGCTCCTCAGGACTGGGTGGTGGTGGCCGCGCGGACGTGCGCGCGGGTGGTGGCGACGGACAGCGAGACCGACATGCCGATCCCGGCGGGCAGCGTGAGCCGGAGGCCGACGGCGGCGCCGGGCGCGACGGGCAGGGCGGCGGTCGCGCCGCTGGTGATCGGCACGACCTGACCGCCGGGGCACGTGCCGTTCTGCCACGGGCCGGACGTGCAGGCGTTCAGGGACGCGCCGGAGAGCACGAACCCGGAGCCGGTGACCGAGTACACCTGGCCGGTCAGCGCGGCGGTGCCGGTGTTGCGGCTGGTCAGGTAGGTGGTGAAGGGCGCCAGGGAGGTGTAGTTGGCGGTGTGGGGCCGGCCGGTGAGCAGCGTGCCGCCCGGGTCGGTCAGGGTGGCCGACCAGCTCAGCGTGCCGGTGGCGGACGCGGCGGCGGCCGACGCCGTGACCGCCGCGTCCGCGGCCCCGGTGCCCAGCAGGCAGGCGATGGCGGCGCCGCCGAGCACCGCGCTCGCGCGTCGCCGGGTGGTCGCCGTCATCGTCTCCCCCGTTCGGGTGGGCGGGTCAGGAGTTGGTGGTGGTCGCGGACCGCTGGGTCTCGCTGAAGGTGTAGGTCAGGTTCACCGACTGGCCCTGGACGGTGTTGGCGGGCAGCACGCCGTTGACCGTGGTCTCGTTCTGGTCGGGCAGCTGCACGGAGACCTGGAGGTTCTGCACCTCGCCGGCGGTCGTGACGGCGGGCAGCAGGGACGCGGCGGAGGCCAGGCCGCTCAGCGGGGTGGCGGTCAGCAGCACGGACTTGGTGCCGCCGCACGCGCCGGTGTCGGGCGTCCACGCGCCGCCGGTGCACTTGGTGATCGTGACCCGCAGGGCCTTGCCGGTGGCGCCGTCGGCGATGAGCGCCGACGAGCCGGTGGCGGCGACCTGCACGGTCAGCGCCTGCGCGTCGAGGCTGCCGCTGTTGGTCAGCGTCACGTAGCGGTTGACCACGTCGCCGGGGGCCAGGTTGGTGATGCTCTGGCCGAAGCCCGCGCCGTTGTTGCCGAGGGCCAGCTTCAGCGTGCCGCTCGTGACCTGCTCGGGGGTGACGTTCGCGGCGGTCGCGGTCAGGGTGGCCCAGACGCCGACGCCCATGGCGACGAGGACGGACCCGCCGATGGCGGCGAGGGCGATCGGGCGCCAGACCGGACGACGGCGGTTCTCCTGCATTTCGTGCTCCTCACTCGGTGGTGGTACCGAGCGTGGAGCGCGGACCTCCGTCGTTCCTCAGCGCTTCCTCAAGGTCGGCTCAAGGTTCTCCCGGGTCCTCCCGGGTCCTAGCGGCCGACGTCCCGCCGGCGGAACGCGACGAGCCCGACCGCCACCAGCGCCGCGGCGACGAGGGTGAGCCACAGCAGCGGCGCGGCGGCCGGCTCGGCCCCCGGCACCTTCGGGACGTGCGTGAACGGCGAGAGGTCCAGCGCCCACGGGTCGAGCTGGAGCAGCGGACCCAGCTGGCCCAGCACCAGGCACACCACCAGCACCGCCCAGCTCGCCGACGACAGCTTCGGGACCAGCGCGAACAGCACCAGCGTCACGCCCGCGACGACCCACACCGCCGGCGCGTGCGCCAGCGAGGCGCCCACCAGCCGGACCACCTGCCCGCCGACGTCGCCGACGCGCGCGCCGTGCACCAGGCCCGCGCCCAGCCCGGCGGCGGCCAGCACCACGGCCGTGCCGACGACCGCGAGCACCAGGTGCCCGCCGACCCACGCGTACCGGCTGACGGCCGTGGCCAGCACCGGCTCGGCGCGGTTCCCGGTCTCCTCGGCGCGCAGCCGCAGCAGCGCCTGCACCGCGTAGACCGCGCTGAACAGGCCGATGATGCCGAGGACCGCGGCGAGGTAGGCGTCCACGACCACGTCGGACCCGCCCATGCGGTCGATCACGCCCGCCAGCGCGGGGTTGTCCGCCAGCATCTGCTCGACACCCCGGGCGACGGACCCGTACACGCCGCCGAGCACCAGCAGGGCGAGCGCCCAGCCCAGCAGCGCCCCCCGCTGCAACCGCCACGCCAGGCCGAGCGCGCCGCCCAGCGACGCGGGCGCGCGGGCCGGTCCCGGGCGGGTCGGCAGCAGGCCGCCGCCGAAGTCGCGCCGGGCCACCAGCACCGAGGCGACCGCCAGCAGGACCGCGCACAGCGCGAGCGGCAGCAGCGGCACCCACCAGCGCTCGTCGGCGAACGGCCTGGTCAGGCTCGCCCACCCGAGCGGGGACGTCCAGGTGAGCCAGGTCGGGCCCCGGTCGCCCGCCGCGTCGCCGACCGCGCGCAGCAGGTAGGCCAGGCCCAGCACCGCGCCGGAGACCGCGTTGGCCGCGCGGGCGCTCCCGGACAGCTGGGCGGCGACCGCGGCGACGCCCGCGAACGCCCAGCCGACCGTCGCGAACGACGCGCCGAACGCGACCGACCCGGCCGCCCCCTCCCCCAGGCCGACCAGGCCGAGCGCGATCAGCAGGCCGATGGCGGTGTTCGCCAGCAGCGCGGTGAGGACGCCCGCGGCCAGCGGCGCGTGCCGCCCGACGACGGCCGAGCCGATCAGCTCCGCCCGGCCCGTCTCCTCCTCCGCCCTGGTGTGCCGGACGACGGTGAACGTGCTCATCAGGGCCGCGAGGAGCGCGCCGAAGACGCCCCAGCGCCAGGCCAGCAGGCCGCCGAGGGTGGAGGCGTCGTGCAGCGGGCCGATCAGGGCGAGGAACGCGGGGGTGACCGCCGCGGTGGCCTGGAGCTGCTGCCGCGACTCGACCGCGCCGTACAGGTCGGCCATGGCCGAGGCGGTGGCCAGGGTGGTGCCGACCAGGCCGAGCACCCAGGCCGCGAGCAGCACCCGGTCGCGGCGCAGCGCCAGGCCGAGCAGCGGCCCGAGGCCGGTCAGCGGGCCGGTCACGACGACACCTCGCGCAGGTCGTCCCGGTAGTGGCGGAGGAACAGCTCCTCCAGCGTCGGCGGCCGGCTGGTGAGCGTGCGCACACCCGCCTGCACGAGGCGGCGCAGCGCCCCGTCGAGGTGGTCGGTGTCCACCTCGAACCGGACGCGCGAGCCCTCCACCGCGACGTCGTGCACGCCGGGCAGGTCGGCCAGGCCGTCGGGCGCGGCGACGAGCTCGGCGGACACGCTGGTGCGGGTGAGGTGGCGCAGGTCGGCGAGCGTGCCGGACTCGACCGCGCGGCCGTTGCGGATGATGCTGACCCGGTCGCACAGCGCCTCGACCTCGGCCAGGACGTGGCTGGACAGCAGCACGGTGCGCTCGCCGCGCAGCTCGTTGACGCAGTCCTGGAACACGGCCTCCATCAGCGGGTCCAGCCCGGAGGTCGGCTCGTCCAGGATCAGCAGCTCGACGTCGCTCGCGAGCGCGGCGACCAGGGCGACCTTCTGCCGGTTGCCCTTGGAGTAGGTGCGGCCCTTCTTGCGCGGGTCCAGCTCGAAGCGCTCCAGCAGGTCCGCGCGGCGCTTCTCGTCGAGCCCGCCGCGCAGCCTGCCGAGCAGGTCGATGACCTCGCCGCCGGTCAGGTTCGGCCACAGGTCCACGTCGCCGGGCACGTAGGCCAGCCGGCGGTGCAGCGCGGCGGTGTCGCGCCACGGGTCGCCGCCCAGCAGCGACGCGGAGCCCGCGTCGGCCCGCAGCAGCCCCAGCAGGACCCGGATGGCGGTCGACTTGCCCGCCCCGTTGGGGCCGAGGAAGCCGTGCACCTCCCCCTGCCGGACGGTCAGGTCCAGACCGTCCAGCGCGCGTGTCGAGCCGAAGGTCTTGACCAGGCCCGACACGGATATCGCGGATGTCATGACCAGCAAGTTACAGTGCTTTCAGAAAGTCGTGAAGTTAAGGAAGCGTATAAACTCCCCCCGTTCCGCCGCCCCGGGGAAGGATGATGCGCCAGTGGCCGACGTGCCCGAGCGTGACGACGAGGCCGTGCTGCGGTTCGTCGAGCGCTTCGCCGCGGTGTTCAACGAGGCCGGTGTGCCGAGGATGCCCGCCCGCGTGTTCACCGCCCTCCTCGCCTCCGACCGCGGGCGCATGACCTCCGCCGAGCTGGCCGAACTCCTCCGGGTGTCGCCCGCCGCGATCTCCGGGGCCGTCCGCTACCTCGACCAGGTGCGCCTGATCGGCCGCGAGCGCGAGACCGGCACCCGCCGCGACGTCTACACCGTGCTCGACGACGTCTGGTACGAGGCGCTGTTCCGCCGCGACGACATGTTCCGCCGCTGGGAGGTGCCGCTCAAGGAGGGCGTCGCGACCCTCGGCGAGCACACCACGGCCGGTCGCCGCATCGCCGAGATGCGGGCCTTCTTCCAGTTCGTCCACAGCGAGCTGCCGACCCTGCTGGAGCGCTGGCGCGCGCACCGCGAGGAGAAGTTCGGCCCGAACCGACCCCTGTGATTCGGAATATTTACGACTAACGGCGCTACTGCCGGGCCGTTTTTGTCCCGATCATGCTTGTGACCAGGTCGCAACACCCCGTTCGCGCGAACGTCCCCATCCCTGCACGCTCGCACCGACCGGCACCCCGCCGGCGCGGTCGAGCAGCCCTGCCCGAGGGAGACCCCGTCATGGGAGACGCCCGCACCACAGGAAGACTCGCCGTCCTCGGCCTGGCAGCGGTCTCGGCCGCGGCCCTGGCCTTCGCCAACACCGGCGTCGCCGCCGCCGCCGAGGGCCCCGTGCTCGGCGCCGAGCGCGCCGACGCCGTCGCCGGGTCGTACATCGTGGCCCTGAACGACTCCGCCTCGCCCAGGTCCGCCTCGGCCTCGACGGCGTCCTCGCTCGTCGCCGAGTACGGCGGCCAGGTCCGCGTGGCCTGGCAGCACGCCCTGAACGGCTTCCACGCCTCGCTGTCGGAGGGCCAGGCCCGTCGCCTGGCCGCCGACCCGCGGGTGGCGTTCGTGCAGGCCGACCTGCCGGTGAAGCTGAACGCCCAGCCCAACCCGCCGTCGTGGGGCCTGGACCGCATCGACCAGCGCGACCTGCCGCTGGACAACAACTACGCCGACGGCTCGGCGCCCAACGTGCGGGCGTACATCATCGACACGGGCATCCGGACGACCCACTCCGACTTCGGCGGGCGGGCGACCTGGGGCACCAACACCGTCGACACCAACAACACCGACTGCAACGGCCACGGCACGCACGTCGCCGGCACGGTCGGCGGCACCCTGCACGGCGTCGCCAAGGGCGTGCAGCTCATCGCCGTGAAGGTGCTCAACTGCGCGGGCTCGGGCACCACGGCGGGCGTCGTGAACGGCGTCAACTGGGTCACCCAGAACGCGGTCAAGCCGGCCGTCGCGAACATGTCGCTGGGCGGCGGCGTGGACACCGCGCTCGACACCGCGGTGCGCAACTCCATCGCGTCGGGCGTCACCTACGCGGTGGCCTCGGGCAACTCGAACGCCGACGCGTGCAACTTCTCCCCGGCCCGCGTGGCCGAGGCGCTGAGCGTGAACGCGTCGGCCAACACCGACGCGCGCGCCTCGTTCTCGAACTACGGCACCTGCACGGACATCTTCGCGCCGGGCCAGAACATCACCTCGACGTGGAGCACCAACGACACCGCGACGAACACGATCAGCGGCACGTCGATGGCGGCACCGCACGTCGCCGGCGCGGCGGCCCTCTACCTGGGCGCCAACCCGACGGCCACCCCGCCGACGGTGAACGCGGCGATCGTCGCCGCCGCGACGTCCAACAAGATCACCTCGCCCGGCACCGGTTCGCCGAACAAGCTGCTCTACACCGGCACCTCGGCCCCCGGCGCCCCGGCCGTGACCAACCCGGGCAACCAGTCCACCACCGTCGGCACCGCCGTCAGCCTCCAGCTCACGGCCACCAACGGCACCGCGCCGTACTCGTTCTCGGCGACCGGCCTGCCCGCCGGCCTGTCGATCAGCGCGTCCGGCCTGATCTCCGGCACGCCCACCGCCACCGGCACCTCGTCGGTGACCGTGACCGTGACGGACTCGGCGGGCCGGACCGGCACCGCCTCGTTCACCTGGACGGTCACCGCCGTCGGCGCGGGCTGCGACCCGGTCACCAACGGCACCGACGTCGCGATCGGCGACAACAGCACGGTGAACAGCCCGATCGCCCTGACCTGCTCGGGCACGGCGTCGGCCACCACCACGGTGCAGGTGAACATCGTGCACACCTACATCGGTGACCTCGTCGTGGACCTCGTCGCGCCCGACGGCTCGGTCTACAACCTGCACAACCGCAGCGGCAGCAGCACCGACAACATCAACCGCTCCTACACGGTGAACGCGTCGTCCGAGACGGCGGCGGGCACCTGGCAGCTCCGGGTGCGCGACGCCGCGTCCCTGGACACCGGCTACATCAACAGCTGGACGCTCGACGCGTGACCTGAGCGAGGGGCCGTCACCCGTCCAGCGGGTGACGGCCCCGTCCGTCGACTACAGCTCCACGGCTTACAGCTCCACGCCCAGCAGCGAGTCGACCGCCGCCCGGAACAGGGTCGGGCCCGTCGCGTCCGGACCGCCCGACGACAGGGCCTCCGCCGCCCACCCGTCGAGGGCCGCCAGGGCGCGCGGCGTGTCCAGGTCGTCGCCGAGGTGGTCGCGCAGGCGGGCCACGGTGCCCTGGGCGCTCGGGCCCGTCGCCAGGGCCGCGGCGCGCCGCCAGGTCGCCAGGCGGGCCTCGGCGGACGCCAGCAGCTCCGCGCTCCACGGCCGGTCGGTCCGGTAGTGGCCGGCCAGCAGGGCCAGGCGGATCGCGTTCGGGTCCACCTTCTCCGCGCGCAGCTTGGAGACGAACACCAGGTTGCCCCGCGACTTGGACATCTTCTCGCCGTCGAGGCCGATCATGCCCGCGTGCACGTAGTGCCGCGCGAACGGGTGCTCGCCGGTCAGCGCCTCGGCGTGGGCCGCCGAGAACTCGTGGTGCGGGAAGATCAGGTCCGAGCCGCCGCCCTGCACGTCGAACGACGTGCCCAGGCGGTTGAGGGCGATGGCGCTGCACTCGACGTGCCAGCCCGGGCGACCCGGGCCCAGCTCCGTGGTCCACGAGGGCTCGTCGGGGCGCGCGGAGCGCCAGAGCAGGGCGTCGAGCGGGTGGCGCTTGCCCGCGCGGTCGGGGTCGCCGCCCCGTTCGGCGAAGAAGCGGGCCATGGTGCCGGCGTCGTAGTTCGACTCGTAGCCGAAGCGGCCCGAGGCGGCGTGGTCGAAGTACACGTCCGGGAACTCGGCGTCGTCGACGCGGTACGCGTGGCCGTCGGCCAGCAGCTTGGCGATGGTCTCGACGATCTCCGGGATCGCCTCGACCGCGCCCACGTAGTCGCGCGGCGGCAGGACGCGCAGGGCCACCATGTCCTCGCGGAACAGTGCGGTCTCCCGCATCCCGAGGACCACCCAGTCGTCCTGGTCGCGCTCGGCGCGCTCCAGCAGCGGGTCGTCGATGTCGGTGACGTTCTGCACGTAGTGCACGTCGTGCCCGTTGTCCAGCCACACCCGGTGGACCAGGTCGAACGCCAGGTAGGTCGCCGCGTGGCCGAGGTGGGTGGCGTCGTAGGGGGTGATGCCGCAGACGTACAGCCTGGCGGTGTCGCCGGGGGCGGTCGGGCGCACCTCGCCGGTGGCGGTGTCGTACAGCCGCAGCGGGCGCGGCTCGCCCGCAACCCGCGGGACGGGGGTGGATGACCAGGTCTGCATGCCCTCGACCCTAACTCGCGGGTCGGGCGGGGGAAGAACGTCCACCTGCCGGGAAGCCCCGGACACCCCCGGGAGCGCGATTGCCCCGTGCCCGGCGACGGAGGAGCATGTGGCGCGGCTCACGTCGTCGGACGAGGGAGGCGGTCATGACCGCGCTCAGGCCGGAACCCGTGGTCGTCCACCCCGGCGCGGCGCGCCGCCGGCCCAAGGGCGCGGTGCTGCTGGGCCTGCTCCGCACCACCGACCCGAAGCAGATCGGGCTGCTGTACCTGGTGACGTCGTTCTTCTTCTTCATGGTCGGCGGCCTGATGGCGCTGCTGGTCCGGGGCGAGCTGGCCCGGCCGGGGCTCCAGTTCCTGTCCACCGAGCAGTACAACCAGCTGTTCACCATGCACGGCACGGTCATGCTCCTGCTCTACGCCACCCCGATCCTGTTCGGGTTCGCGAACTACGTGCTGCCCCTCCAGATCGGCGCGCCGGACGTGGCGTTCCCGCGGCTCAACGCGTTCTCCTACTGGCTGTTCCTGTTCGGCGGGCTCACCGTGCTGTCCGGGTTCCTCGTGCCGGGCGGCGCGGCGGACTTCGGCTGGACCGCCTACACGCCGCTGAGCAGCGCGGTGCACTCGCCGGGCGTCGGCGCGGACCTGTGGATCATGGGGCTGGCCGTGTCCGGCCTCGGCACGATCCTCGGCGGCGTGAACATGGTGACGACGGTGTGCTGCCTGCGCGCGCCCGGCATGACCCTGTTCCGGATGCCGATCTTCACCTGGAACATCTTCGTCACCTCGATCCTGATCCTGCTGGCGTTCCCGATCCTCACCGCGGGCCTGCTGGGGCTGGCCGCCGACCGCCACCTGGGCGCGCACGTGTTCGACCCGGCCAACGGCGGGGTGATCCTGTGGCAGCACCTGTTCTGGTTCTTCGGTCACCCGGAGGTGTACATCGTGGCGCTGCCGTTCTTCGGCATCGTCAGCGAGATCTTCCCGGTGTTCAGCCGCAAGCCGCTGTTCGGCTACAAGGGGCTGGTGTTCGCCACGTTCGCGATCGCGGCGCTGTCGGTGGCGGTGTGGGCGCACCACATGTTCGCCACCGGCGCGGTGCTGCTGCCGTTCTTCTCGCTGATGACGTTCCTGATCGCGGTGCCGACGGGCATCAAGTTCTTCAACTGGATCGGCACCATGTGGCGGGGGCGGATCACGCTGGAGTCGCCGATGCTGTTCAGCGTCGGGTTCCTGGTGACGTTCCTGCTCGGCGGCCTGACCGGCATCATCCTGGCCTCGCCGCCGCTGGACTTCCACGTCACCGACACCTACTTCGTGGTGGCGCACTTCCACTACGTGCTGTTCGGCACGATCGTGTTCGCCACCTACGCGGGGATCTACTTCTGGTTCCCGAAGATGACCGGGCGGATGCTGGACGAGCCGCTGGGCAAGCTGCACTTCTGGACCACGTTCCTCGGCTTCCACCTCACGTTCCTCATCCAGCACTGGCTGGGCAACATGGGCTTCCCGCGCCGCTACGCCGACTACCTGCCGTCCGACGGGTTCACCCTGATGAACACCATCTCCACGATCGGGGCATTCCTGCTGGGTGCCTCGGTGCTGCCGTTCGTGTGGAACGTGTTCCGCAGCTACCGGTTCGGCGACCCGGCGGAGCACGACGACCCGTGGGGCTTCGGGAACTCGCTGGAGTGGGCGACCTCCTGCCCGCCGCCGCGGCACAACTTCACCGAGCTGCCCCGCATCCGCAGCGAGCGCCCGGCGTTCGAGCTGCACTACCCGCACATGGTGGAGCGGATGCGCGACGAGGCCCACTTCTCGCTCTCCCGCTCCCGCGCCGCGCACCGCGCGGGCACCGACCCGGCCACGGAGAAGGCACTGGCCCCGACCGACCGCGAGTCCGGCTGACCACGAGGCCGGCCGACCGGCGGCCCCGCGCCGGCGACGGCCGACCGGGGCCGGTGAGGTCGATCAGCGACCGGCCCTTCCGGTCCGCCGGTCCTCCTCGGCCCTGCTGCGCCAGTGGACGAGGTTGCTGCGGGTGGTCCGGATGCTCCTGTGCTCGTGCCCCAGCGCCCGCAGCCGATCCGCGAGCAGCAGCTCGAAGTCGGCCGCCGCGCCGGCGGGGTCACCGGCTTCGCCGCGCCACCGCGCCAGGTGGCCGCGAGTGGTGAACGTGCTCGGGTGGTCCGGGCCGAGGGTGTCCCGCTGGTCGTCGAGCAGGTGCCGCAACAGCAGCACCGCTCCCGTCAGGTCCCCGGCGGCCCGCTGCCAGAACGCCAGGTTGCTGCGGGTGGCGAGGGTGTCCGGGTGCCGCGGGCCCTGGACGCGCTCCTGGTCCGCGACCAGGACCCGCAACGCGTTCGCGGCACCCGCGGGATCGCCGACCTCACCCGGCAGGCCCTCGCCCGTGAAGAAGGTCAACTCGTTGCGGGTGGCGAGGGTGTCGGGGTGGTCGTGTCCCAGCACCCGCTGCCGGTCGGCCAGCAACGCCTCGAACGCGGACCGGGCCGCGCGGCGGTCCCCGGCTTTGTCCAGCCACCGCGCGAGACGACCGCGGGTGGTCAGGACGGCGGGGTCGTCGGGGCTGAGCACCGTCGACTGCACCCGCAGCAGGGCCTCGTGGGTCGACACGCTCAACGAGACGTCGCGCGTGGACTGGTCGCCGCCCCGCCCCCGGGTGAGCGGGTGGTCGGGCCCCAGGGCCGACGTGTGGTCGGCGAGGAACCGCCGGAACGCGTCGGCGGCCTCGGTCGCCCGGTCCGCCTCGGCGAGGTGGTGGGCGAGGTCGCCGAGAGCCGCCAGCGTCTCGGGGTGGTTCGGCCCCCGCAGCGCGAGCAGCGCGGCGAACCACCGCTCGTGCGCGGCCACGGCCTCCGGCCTCCCGGCTTCGGCCAGCCAGAAGGCCAGGTCGCCCAGCGTCGCCACGGTGTCGGGGTGGTACCGGCCCAGGTGGTGCTCGGCCTCCGCGAGCAACTGCTCGAAGTAGTCGCACGCCGCGCCGACCAGCCCGCTCCCGCCCAGTTCGGCGCCGGCCCTGGCGAGCAACGAGTGCCTGCCGTCCTGCCACAACCCGTCCCCGGCGGCGGCGCGCACGGCCGCGGCGTTGGCCCGGAACGACCGGAGGAGCGCGGCGTCGACCACCGAGGGCCACCTGTGCAACAACGCGTCCGCCGCGACCGTGGACAGCGCCACCAGGCGCTCGCGGGGGCACCGATCGCGAACGGCGCGCTGCACCAGGGCGTGGACGGCGACCTCGACGTGGGGGGCGGCGGGGCCGAACGTGATCAGGCTCAGGCGGTCCAGGCAGGTCAGCGCGTCCCTGGCCTGCTCCTCGGTCACCTGGTCCCCCGTCACGCCCCGGAGGTGGAACAGCACGGCCGGCCCCGTGAGCACGGCTACCGGTATGCCGTTGGGGTCGAGCAGCGCCATCACCTCCAGCAGCGGGGCGGCCAGGCCCGCGGGCTGGAGCTGGTCGGCGATGTCGACGGACAGGGCCCACGTCGTGGCCACCGTGTCGCGGTGTTGATCGGGCAGCGCCCGCGGATCGGGCAGCAGCCCGCGCAGCTCACGCCGCCGGTCCTCGAACCGCTCCAGGTATTCGGTGCAGGTCAGACGCCGGTCCAGGAGGTAGGTGGCGGCTTGGGCCAGCGCGAGCGGCAGGTAACCCAGCGCGTCGGCGAGCTCCCCGGCCCCGCCGGCCGCGGCGACCGGGTCGGCGAGTTTCACCTCCAGGTACGCCTTCGCCTCCGCCGGGGTGAACAGGCCGACGTCGACCAGCAGGCGCCCGTTGCCGCGCAACGCGGCGTCCCGGCGCCGGGTCGTCACCAGCACCCGACCGGAGTCGGTGCGCGGCGGCCACAGGTCGTGCAGGTCGGCCGGGTCCTGCACGTCGTCCAGGACCACCAGCCAGGACCTCGGTGTCGTCGCCAGCCACGCGAGCAGCCGGTCCGCACCCGTCTCCGGGTCGTCGTCCTCGACCGCGGTGACGTCCGCGGCCAGTCGGGCGAAGTCCCCGACCACCGCCTCCCGCGACGACGCGGTCACCCACACCAGCAGGTCGACCGCGCGGTCCGCCCAGACGCGCTCGGCGTAATCGGCCGCCAGCTGGGTCTTGCCCACTCCCCCCATCCCGGAGAGGACGTGGACGTGGTGCCGGGGGTCGGACCCGGCCGGGCCGATGTCGGTGCCGCGCACCTGGAACGCGTCCGCGAGCAGGGGCACCCGGCCGAACCTGCGGGGGAACCGCCCCTCGTCGGGGGTCCCGGGCGCCGGGGCGCCGTAGTGGTGGACGCCCCCGTTGACGACGCCCGCTTGCACGACCCGGGCGTGGGGGCCGGTGCCGTCGAAGGAGTTCGACGCGGCCCCGACGGGCGCCGGGCCGGCCGGCGCGGGGGCGGGATCGCCCTCACCGCGTCCGACCGGCCCCGCTCGTCGAGGTTCCACGCACCCGATCATCCCGCACCGGCGGCCTCCCGGCCGTCAGCGGCGCTTGCGGGACCTCAGGTAGTCGCTCACCACGGCCGCGCCCAGCCCGTCCTCGTCCGGGGCCACGACGCGACCGCCCGAGCGGCGGGCCACCGTGTCCACGAACCTGGTCAGGCGGGGGTCGTCACCCAGCCGGAACACGGTGATCGACGCGCCCAGCCGGGCCAGGTTGTCGACCTCCACCAGGGTCTTGCCCAGCGTCCGGTCCAGCGGCGGGTAGTGGAACTCGGCCTCGCCGGTCGCCTCCAGGTGCGCGGTCGGCTCGCCGTCGGTCACCACCAGCACCACCGGTTGGGCGTCGGGGTGGCGGCGGACGTGCCTGCCCGCCAGGAGCAGCGCGTGGTGCAGGTTGGTGCCCTGCTCCCACACCCCCTCCAGGGCGGTGAGCTGCCCGATGTCGACCGCCTCGGCGTGCCGGCCGAACGTGATCAGCTCCAGCGCATCGGTGCGGAACCTGGTGCGCACCAGGTGGTGCAGGGCCAGCGCGGTGCGCTTCATCGGCACCCACCGGCCGTCCTGGACCATCGACCACGACGTGTCGACGCACAGCGCCACCGCCGCCCTCGACCGCTGCTCGGTCTCGCTGACCTCGACGTCGACCACGTCCAGCGACACCGGTCCGCCCGCCGAGCGCAGCACGGCGTTGGTGACGGTGCGCGGCACGTTCCACGGCTCGGTGTCGCCGAACGCCCACGGCCTGGTCGAGCCGATCAGCTCACCGGCCGCGCCCGCCGACCTGTTGTCCCGCTGCCCCTGCGCCCGCACGCCGTCGACGACGCCGCGCAGCGCCGTCTCCCCCAGCCGCCGCAGGGCCTTGGGGGTGAGCCGGAGCGAACCGTCGGGCGCGCGTTCCAGCAGGTTCTGCGACCGCAGCTCGCGCTCCAGCTCGGCCAGCCTCCGGGCGTCCACGCCCGCCTCGGCGCCGAGCTGGCGGACCAGGGCCTCCACGTCGATGTCCTCCAGGCCGGCGCCCGGGTAGGACTGGGCGAGCTGCTCGGCGAGCGCGTCCAGCTCGGCCAGGTCGGCCATCGCCTGGGCGCCCTCGCCGAGTCCCATCGGGGTGTTGCCGCGGAAGCGCGCCGAGCCGTTCCAGTCCTCGCCGGGCCGCATGCCCTGGAGGAGCGAGTCGAGCCGGCCGAGCTGGGAGCCGATCCCGGAGTCGCCGAACGCCTGCTGCGACAGCTGGGCCAGCTCCTGCCGCTGCTGCTCGGTCATCGAGTTCATCACCCGCTGGGCGGCGGCCGCCCGGGCGGCGAGCGCGTCGACCAGCTCGTCGACCGTCCTCGGGTTCTCCGGGAAGAACTCGCCGTGCTCCCCCATGAACTCCTGGAACCGCTCGGTGGTGTCCTCGCCCCGGGCGTGGGCGGCGAGCAGGTCGTTGAGGTCGCGCAGCATGTCCTGGATGCGCCGCACGTCCTCGGGGCCGACGTTCGCCATGGCCTGCTTCATGCCCTGGAAGCGCTGGTCCATCAGCTCCCGGCCGAGCAGGTCCTGGATCTTGCCGTACGACTCGCGCGCCTGCGGCGAGCGCCAGTCGTACTCGGCCAGCTCGCGCACGGCCGCCGCCGTGGACTGCGGCAGCGCGTCGAGCACGGCCTCGCGGAAGCGGGCGTCGTCGTCCGGGTCGGGGAACAGCGCCGTCCGCTCGGCCTGGACGGCCTCCTGGAGCAGCCGCTGGACCTCCTGCAACGTGCCGTCGAGGCGGTGCCGCCGGGTGATCGCGGACCGCTTCCGCCACAGCCGCGCGGTCAGGTCGTCCAGGCCGCGGGTGCCCGACACGCCCCGGCGCAGCAGCTCGCGCAGCGCCGACTCGGGCGAGGAGCCCTCCATGACCTCGCGGCCCAGCTCGTCCACCGCCGCGCGCAGGTCGGTCGGCGGTGCCAGCGGGTCGGGGCCGTCGACGTACCGGCCGTAGCGGTAGCCGCTCATCCGTACACCGATCGGTCGTCGTCGCTGTCCTTGGCCAGCTGACGGGTGAGGTAGAGCGATTCCAGGGCCAGCTCCACGCCCGAGGCGATGCGGCCGGCCGGGTCCTTGGGGCCCGCGCCGACGCGCTGCGCCACCTCGTGCAGCACCGGCAGCTCGGGCAGCGCGCCGAGCAGGTCGCCCGCGTGCACGCGTTCGCCGGTGGCCACCGGGTGGCCGTCGGACACCAGCTCGGCCAGCGGCCGCAGGTTCAGGCCCGCGAACGTCGAGCGCGCCGTGTCCGCCACGGCCCGGCGCAGCAGGTGGGTCAGCACCTCCTGCTCGCGGCCCTCCTCGCCGGCCTCGAACTCCAGCTTGCCGCGCAGCACCTCGGGCACCGAGTCGAGGTCGACCGGGCGCGCGACGGCCGGCGTCTCGCCGATCAGGGCGCTGCGGCGCAGGGCGGCGGCGGCGACCGTCTCGGCCGCGGCGACCGCGAACCGGGCCGACACGCCGGAGCGCTGGTCGATCGCCGACGACTCGCGCAGGTGCCGCACGAACCGGGCGATGACCTCCAGCAGGTGGTCGCCGACCTCCGCGACCAGGTCGGCCTCCTGGCGCACGAGGTCGATCTCGGTGGAGACCTCCAGCGGGTAGTGCGTGCGGATCTCGGCGCCGAACCGGTCCTTGAGCGGGGTGATGATCCGGCCGCGGTTGGTGTAGTCCTCGGGGTTGGCGGTGGCGACGAGCAGCACGTCCAGCGGCAGCCGCAGCGTGTAGCCGCGGATCTGGATGTCGCGCTCCTCCATCACGTTGAGCAGCGACACCTGGATGCGCTCGGCCAGGTCGGGCAGTTCGTTGACGGCGATGACGCCGCGGTGGGAGCGGGGCAGCAGGCCGTAGTGGATGGTCTCCGGGTCGCCGAGGCTGCGGCCCTGGGCGACCTTGACCGGGTCGACGTCGCCGACCAGGTCGCCGACGCTCGTGTCGGGCGTGGCCAGCTTCTCGGAGAACCGCTCGTCGCGGTGCTTCCAGACCACGGGGAGGTCGTCGCCCAGTTCGGCGGCGCGGCGCTTGGAGGCGGGCGTGATGGGGTCGAGCGGGTGCTCGTTCAGCTCGGCGCCCTCGATGACGGGGGTCCACTCGTCGAGGAGGCCGACGACGGTGCGCAGCAGCCTGGTCTTGCCCTGGCCGCGTTCGCCGAGCAGCACCACGTCGTGCCCGGCCAGCAGGGCGCGCTCCAGCTGCGGCAGCACGGTGCGGTCGAAGCCGACGATCCCGGGCCACGGGTCGCGGCCCTCGCGCAGGGCGGCCAGCAGGTTCTCGCGGATCTCGGCCTTCACCCCGCGCGGCAGGTGGCCTGCCGCGCGGAGGGCGCCGGCGGTGGTGGGGAGCTGAGGGGTCACCCGGTCGAAGTTACGCCTGGTCCGGGCACCGGTCGACGTGGAGCGACTCCACCACCTCGAAGGGGCCGGGCCCGCTCGGATGTGGGACAATGGCGGCGCGCGGGCCCTCGTCACGGCCCGGTCGCCCCACCCTCCCGCACCGCTCGGCGGTGGTCCGGGACCGCGCGGACGCGCCGGCCACCTCGGCGGAACCCCCCGAAAAGCGGACAGCACCGGCCGGACCGGCGGTATGCAGGAATCCGGGCCGGCGGTATGCAGGGATGAGGGCCGAGCGCGGAGGCGGTGCTCATGGGGGTGTCGGGGGACGGCCGCGCGGGGCGCCGCGCCGAGGACGAGCGCAAGCGGCAGGAGGAGTACTGGCTCCGGGCCGCCGCCGCGGCGGGCTTCCGGGCGCGCACCGGGTTCGGGATCGCTCCGGGCGCGGGGCCGGGCGTCGCGGTGCCGGACATCGCGGTGCACGGCCTCGCCGACACCGCGATCGGGCTCGGGGCCGGTCGCCTCCCGCCGGGCCGGGTGGCGCGCGGGACGGTCCGGGCGCACCGCGCGGGCTGGCTGCCGCTGTGGTTCTCCGGGGCCGACCGCTCCCCGTCGTGGTTCCACCGGGTGCCCTCGGTCGGCTGCAACAGGACCTCCTGGGACGACGTGCCCCGCCGCGGCGCGCTGACCGCCACCGGGCTCCGCCGGGTGGCCGAGGAGCGGTGCGACGTGCTGACCTTCGACCGTTGCCCCGACGGGGGGTCGACCCCGTGCGGCCGGTCCCACCCGTACCTGCGCCCGTGGCCCGGCATGAAGGTCGACGACGTGGCCGAGCAGGTCCCGGCCCGCGAGGCCGTGCTGCTGGCCCCCGTCCCGGACCGGGTCTACCTCGTCCCGGTGCGCGACCTGGCGCGCTTCCGGGAGATGACCGGCGGGCGCGGCGCGTACGAGCCCGCCGGGGAGGCGCGCGGCGCCGGCGCCGGTCCCGAGCGGGTGCACCGGTGGTGCGCGGCGTGCGGCAACCCGCTGCTCTACCTGCGCCCCGGGCGCGACCGGTGCGAGCGGTGCCGGTCCGGGACGCGGGAGCCGGTCAGCGGGCCAGGGTGAGGAGTTCGGTGCGCGCGGTCTCGTCGTCGAGGTGGGCCAGGGCGTTCACCGGCGCGAGGGCGCGGGCGCGGGTCGATCGCGACCGGGCCGCGCGGGCCCGGCAGGGCGGCGGTCCGGGTGGCGAGGACGTCGGCGTCGGGTGATCTCGTCCACGTCCACGGCGGACACCCTGGGCGTACGCCCGCGGGCGGTGTCCGTCGTGGACACCGCCCGCGGGCTGTTCAGTTGTGGTTCAGGAGGTCGTCACAGCGCCGGGTAGGCGTTGCGCATGAGCTCCTGGAACTGGGCCGAGAACCAGTGGCCCGACACCGGGGCGTCCGCGAGGGCGCCCGAGAGGTTGTTGCCGTTGCGCACGTTGCCCTCGTAGGTCGGGTCGCACATGCGGTCGAAGCCCTTGCCCTCGTCGTTCGGGATCGCCTTGCTCGAACCGTCGGACTCACCCGGCGGCTTGATCCAGACGTAGGCGTCGATGTTCGGCTTCGGCGCGGCCTTCGGCCGCTCGCCCAGACCGGCACCGGCCTGGTTGCACCAGTTGCCCTTCTGGTGGCGGCGGTCGATGCGCGACTGGTTGACGTAGTCGTCCGCGTTGGTCGCGGTCGACTTGCCGGTCGGCCGGTTGGGGCCGCCCCAGCCGTTGCGCGAGGTGTCGATCAGCATGCCGATGCTGCTGTCGAAGCCCTGCTTGACCAGCTCGGCGCGCATCGCCGTGGCAAAGCCCAGCTCACCGTTGAAGTCGTTCCAGTCGACCCACTTGGCGTTCTCCTTCACCGGGCGACCGCCGACGAGGTCGTCGACCGTCCAGTACGGCTCCTCCAGCGCGGAGTAGTTCGCCGTGTTGGTGACGAAGCCGTGGATCTTGTCCTTGGTGACGCCGTTCTTGCCCAGGATGGCAGCGAACTGCTTCGCCGAGGCGTAGAAGTTGTCGTACTCGGGAACGGTGTCGCCCCACCCGATCCAGCCGTGGTGGCCGGAGTCGATGTAGTTGTAGACGTTCCCGATGGCGCCGAGCTTGCCGACGGCGTACGAGACGCCCTCGACGTAGTTGCCGTTCGCCTTCATGACGTCGCAGTTCGGCGTGGCCGTGGCCCGCGGCGAGACGTTGGTGACGAGGTTCGGCAGCGAGTCGATCTCGATGACCGGGACGATGCGCAGCTTCGAGTACTTCGCGTCGCTGACGATCGAGACGATCTTGTCGATGTAGTCGGTCTTGTACTTGCCGATCTCGTCGGCCTTCAGCTCACCGTTGGAGGCCAGCGCGGCGCAGTCGCGGCCGGGCAGGTTGTAGACGACGAACTGGAAGACGAGCTGACCGTCCGAGCGGGCGGCGCGCTGGCGCTCCGCCTCGTCGAGGTGGTCGGCCAGGCCCATCGAGCCGGTCGTCGGCGAGTCGTTGCCGTCGATCGCGCTGATCCGGTCCAGCCACACACCGGTCGGCTGGTTCGCGATCCGCGAGCCACCCGGCTCCGCGGCGGCCAGGCGCGACCACTGCGGGTTGACGTACACGCCGGCGCCCACGTACGGGTTGTCCACCCTGGTGCCGGGGTTGCCGCCACCCGTGGTCGTCGTGGTGGTCGTCGTGCTCGTCGTCGTCGTGGTGGTGGTCGTGGTCGTCGTGGTGGTGTCGACCGAACCCGTGCAGACCGTCCCGTTCAGGCGGAACGAGGTCGGCACCGGGTTCGAGCCGTTCCACGCGCCGTTGAAGCCGGGCGCCACCGACGCGCCGGTGCCCAGGTTCGGGCTCCACGACGGGTTCTTGACCGACACGCGGGCACCGGACTGCGAGAAGACGCCGCCCCAGCCCTGCTGGATGCTCTGGCCGGCGGCGAAGTCCCACTCCAGGGTCCAGCCACCGCTGATCGCGTCGCCCAGGTTGGTGACCTGGAGGTTGGCGCCGAATCCACCGGGCCACTGGTTGCTGATCGAATACGAGACCCGGCATCCGGGTGCCGCGTTGGCGGTGGCGGTGCTAGCCACCACCCCGGCTGCGGACAGGGCCGCCACCGAGGTCACCGCCAACGCGCCGGCCACCTTTCGGGACCGAACGAACGTGCGCAGACTCATGCATCGCCTCCTTGCGAGCAAATCGCCATCTGGGAGCGCTCCCAGGCCATGTCACCGCACCGGGATTCGACGCAGAACCGGAAGGGTGACTGGGAGCGCTCCCAGACGAACGGTAACGCATGACACGCGGTGTTGACGAGGGGTTGACCTGGAGATAATCCCAGCCTATACCCGCGTGCGAAGCGATTCAAAGCACGCTGACCTGCGGTTTCACTACTTCCGTCTCAAATGGATTCCACAGCCCGCGTCCGGTCCGGATCGATTCGGAAGGCAAACGGAAGCAACCGGTGTCACCTGTTCAGCGGAATGTCCTCGGCGTACGAGCACCCTCCCGGCGTCGAATATTCGATTCGACGCCGGGAAAGAAAGATTGCGCAATTTCGACGTTCACCGAAGCATTGTCGAAACCATTCGACAGCGCGTACGCCTCAATGGCGGCCGGCACCCTGATCCGAAAGCACGCGCACCGCTTCGTCCACCGCCGCCAGCCGCGCCCGCCGCACGGCCTCGGACAGCGGTCGCAACGCCTCGTCCCGGGCCCTCGTCGCGGTCGCCGAGACGGCCCCGCCGGGCGCGTCGGACGCGGCCACCTCCAGGATCGCGGCGACCTCGGCCGCCCGCTGGAGCACGCGCAGCGCGCGCGGCGGCATCCCGTCCGGCCACGACAGCTTCTGCTGCTCCGCCGACAGCGCGGCGATCTCGGCGCGCACGTTCGGCCGGTGCCGGGCCACGTCGAGCGTCACGAGCGCCGTGGCGGCCTCGCGCATCGCCGACGCCAGGCCGTGCTCGGCCTCCCCGATCGGCACGTGCTCGCCGGGCGACGACGACGGCAGGTCGAACACCGTCCACCGCAGCACGCCGTCGGCCACCAGCGCGGGCACCAGGCCGACGCCGACGTCCGGCAGCACCACCGCCTGCCCCGCCCGCAGCGCGCACTTGACCAGCGGCCCCTGGCCGCCCAGGCCGCGCACGTCGCCCGGCACGGGCAGCACGAGCCGGGCGGTGGTGGCCGAGGCGCGCCTCAGCGACGCCAGCAGCAGGGCGGGCCCCACCGGGACCTCGTCGGGCCCCGGCAGGTCGAGGGCCGTGGCGGTGCCGTCGTCGTCGGCGACCACCTCGTGCAGCCCGGCCCAGAACCCCAGGGCGTCCAGGACGTCGTCCGCCGGGGCCGCGCCGTGCAGCCAGGCAGAGGTCCAGACGACCAGCGTCGCACTCGCACTTGACACGCCTGCCGAGGGTACGCGCGCGGTTCGGGGGGTCAGGCGGCCGGTCCGACGTGCTCCGCCAGCAGCGACCGGAACCTCGCCACGTCGTCGTCCCCGGCGAACGCCCGGTGCGGCACGGCGTACATCGCGGTCGTCGCGGTCCGCAGCACGAACCCGCGCCCGGTCTCCGCCCAGCCCGGCAGCTCGTCCCAGTTCAGCTCGCTGCGGGCGGCCTCGCCGACCGACATGCGCAGCGAGTGGGCGTCCGCCGTGCCGGTGACGGTCTTGGCCGCGAGCGGGTGGTTGTGGAAGTTCACCGCCGTGCCCACGGGCACGAGCGCGGCGATGACCGCGGCCAGGGCGAGCGCGAACACGCCCGCCCACGTCATGCCCAGCACCAGGACGACGACGCCGAGCACGGCGAGCACGGCGGCGAACCACGGCGCCCACCGGTACAGCGGCACGGCGGTCCGCAGCGCGTCCCGCCAGTCCGCGGGCCTCGGTGACCAGCTGAAGTCGACGCTCACGTCGCGGGTCCCCGCGCCGGGCGCTTCGCGGGCTCGCAGCACAGCACCGCGCACGGCGCGCCGTTCACCGTGCAGCCGGCGAGCGGGAAGTCCGACAGCTTGCGGACCGGCGCGTCGGCCAGGTGCTCGGCGACCAGCTCGGCGACGAGCCGGGCGAACCGCGGGTCGTCGTTCGGCGTCGTGGCGCGGGCGAAGCCCATGCCCAGCTCGCGCGCCCGGTCGCGGGCCTCGGTGTCGAGGTCCCAGACCACCTCCAGGTGGTCGCTGACGAACCCGATCGGGCACACCACGACGTTGGCCACGCCCTTGGCGTGCAGGGTGTCGAGGTGGTCCACGACGTCCGGTTCGAGCCACGGCACCTGCGGCGGGCCGGACCGCGACTGCCACACCACGTCGTGCTCGGGCGCGCCCACGGCGGCGGCGACCAGCCGGGACGCCTCCTCGACCTGCCGCGAGTAGCGGTGGCCGCCCTCCTCGGGCGGTCCGGACGCCTTGTCGGCCGAGAGCGGCACCGAGTGCGCGGTGAACACCAGGCGGTAGTCGTCGAAGTCGGCGGCGGCGGCGCGCACGGCGTCCGCGAAGGACTCGACGAACAGCGGGTGGTCGAAGAACTGGCGGATCTTCACCAGTTCGGGGGCGTCCTCGACGGCGGCGCGGGCGCGCGTGATGTCCTCGTCGTACTGGCGGCACGCCGAGTAGCCGCCGTAGGCGCTGGTCGGGAACACCAGGGCGCGCTTCACCCCCGCGGCCCTCATCTCGGCCAGGGTGTCCTCGACCATCGGGTGCCAGTTGCGGTTGCCGAAGTAGACCGGCAGCTCCACCAGGTCGCGCACCGCCTCGATCGCGCGGCGGTT
The DNA here is from genome assembly GCF_052936295.1 of Saccharothrix sp. DSM 118769. Classification (NCBI taxonomy): domain Bacteria; kingdom Bacillati; phylum Actinomycetota; class Actinomycetes; order Pseudonocardiales; family Pseudonocardiaceae; genus Saccharothrix; species Saccharothrix sp. DSM 118769. Next base: position 7,067,911 of record NZ_CP193627.1, read on the forward strand.
GAGCGCGTTGATCGGCGACACGCCGCCGAAGTGCTGGTAGTGCTGCTCCACCTCGTCCAACCGCTCGGGCGGGACACCGCGACCGCGGGTCACGTTCTCCAGGAAGGGGCGGACGTCCTCGGGTCCCTCCGGGCCGCCGAAGGACAGCCAGAGCAGCGCGTCGTAACTCACCCGGACATCCTCGCGCCGACGCGCCCGGGGCGCACAACCGGGTCGGCGTGACCAGCGGCACGCCGACCCGGACGGGTCAGATGCCCAGGAAGTGCATGCCGCCGTCGACGAACACCATCGAGCCGGTGGTGGCCGGGAACCAGTCGGACAGCAGCCCGCACACCGACCGGGCGACGGGGGTGGGGTCGGCCACGTCCCAGCCGAGCGGGGCGCGCTCGCCCCACACGGCCTCCAGGTCGGCGAAGCCGGGGATGGACTTGGCGGCCATCGTGCGCACCGGGCCGGCCGAGACCAGGTTGACCCGGACGCCCTGCGGGCCGAGGTCGCGGGCCATGTACCGGTTGATCGACTCGAACGCCGCCTTGGCCGCGCCCATCCAGTTGTAGGCGGGCCACACCTGGCGGGCGTCGAAGTCCAGGCCGACGATCGAGGAGCCGCGGCCCAGCAGCGGCAGGGTGGCCTGCGCGAGCGCCTTGTACGAGTACGCCGAGACGTGCATCGCGGTGGCCACGTCCTCCCACGGCGCGTCCATGAACGGCGCGCCCAGGCACGACGGCGGGGCGTAGCCGATGGCGTGCACGACGCCGTCGAGGCCGTCGACGTGCTCGCGGAGCCGGTCGGCCAGCGTGTCCAGGTGCTCCTGGTTCTGCACGTCCAGCTCGACCACGGGGGCGGCCTGCGGCAGGCGCTTGGCGATCCGCTCCACGAGGCTGAGCCGGCCGAAGCCGGTGAGCACGACCTGGGCGCCCTGCTCCTGGGCGACCCTGGCCACGTGGAAGGCGATCGACGCGTCGGTGATCACACCGGTGATCAGCAGTCGCTTGCCTTCGAGCAGTCCCGTCACGGGTTGTTCCTCCGAAAGTGTTGTGCCGAGGGGAAGGTCGGTGCCGGGTCCTCAGTGACCCATGCCGAGGCCGCCGTCGACCGGCAGCACCGCGCCGGTGATGTAGGCGGCGGCGTCGGAGGCCAGGAACGTGACGGCGGCGGCGACCTCGTCGGTCGTGCCGTACCGGCCGGACGGCACCTGGGCGAGGATCTGCTTCTTGCGCTCCTCGGGCAGGGCGTCGGTCATGTCGGTGGTGATGAAGCCGGGCGCGACGACGTTCGCGGTGATGTTGCGGGAGCCCAGCTCGCGGGCGATGGAGCGGGCCACGCCGACCAGGCCGGCCTTGCTCGCCGCGTAGTTGACCTGCCCCGCGCCGCCCATGAGGCCGACCACGGAGGAGATGAGCACGATCCGGCCGTAGCGCTTCTTCAGCATCCCGCGCGAGGCGCGCTGGGCGACCCGGAACGCGCCGGTCAGGTTGGCGTCGAGGACGCGGCCGAACTGCTCGTCGGTCATCCGCAGCAGCAGGGTGTCGTCGGTGATGCCGGCGTTGGCCACGACCACCTCGACGGGGCCGTGCGCGGCCTCGACCTCGGTGAACGCCGCGTCCACCTCGGCGGCGCTGGTCACGTCGCACTTGACGCCGAGCAGGCCCTCGGGCGCGCCGGACCCGCGGTGGGTCACCGCGACCTTGTCGCCCTGCGCGGCGAACGCCCGGGCGATCGCCAGGCCGATGCCCCGGTTGCCGCCGGTGACCAGTACGGACCTCGACACGCTAGCTCCCATCGCTGCTGGTTGATGCGGTGCGAGGCTATCGGCTACCCCTAAGTACCCCACCATCGGCCGGGCGTGGATCACAATTGCGCGGGTGACCGGTTTCGCAGGACTGCTCCGCGCCGCGGTGGACGGCGACGTGCTCACCGACCGCGCCACCCGGGCCGTGTACTCGGTCGACGCGTCGAACTACCGCCACGTGCCGCTGGTCGTGGTGCGGCCCCGGTCGGTGGACGCCGTGCTGGCGGCGGTCGCGCTGGCGGCCGAGCACGGCGTGCCGATCACGAGCCGGGGCGCGGGCACGTCGGTCGCGGGCAACTCGGCGGGCGACGGGGTGGTGCTGGACTTCTCCCGGTACCTCGACCGGGTGGTGTCGGTGGACCCGGACGAGAAGGTCGCGGTGGTGCAGCCGGGCGTGGTGCTGGACCGGCTCAACGACGCGGCCCGGCCGCACGGGCTGCTGTTCGGGCCGGACCCGTCGACGCGCTCGCGGTGCACGATCGGCGGGATGATCGGCAACGACGCGTGCGGCGCGCACTCGGTCGCGTGGGGGCGGACGGGCGACAACGTGCGGGCGCTCGACGTGCTGCTGCCCGACGGGCGGCGGTTCGACACGCGCACCCCGCCGCCGCTGGACCTGCCGGAGGTGGACCCGGCGTGGTTCCCGGCGCTCGACCGGCGGGTGTCCGGGTACCGGCTGGACGCGCTGCCGGACCTGACCCGGGCGCTGGTCGGGTCGGAGGGGACCTGCGCCGCGGTGCTGGGCGCGACCGTGCGGCTGGTGGAGGCGCCGCCGCGGCGGGTGCTGGCGGTGCTCGGCTTCGACGGGCCGTACGACGCCGCCGACCTGGCGCCGGAGCTGCGCGAGCTGGACGTGCTCACGGTGGAGGGCCTGAACGCCGAGCTGGCGCGGCACGCGGGCGACGCGCGGGCGCTGCTGCCGCGCGGGCGGAGCTGGCTGTTCGTGGAGGCGGTCGAGGAGTCGGTGGCGCACCGGGCGGCGGCGCTCGCGCCGCACTCGGCGGTGGTGACCGACCCGGCCCGGCAGCGCGCGCTGTGGCGGGTCCGGGAGGACGGCGCGGGCCTGGCGACGCGCATGTCGGACGGCGGCGAGGCGTGGCCGGGCTGGGAGGACGCGGCCGTGCCGCCCGAGCGGCTGGGCGCCTACCTGCGGGAGTTCGACGCGCTGCTGGCCGGGCACGGCAGGCGGGGCGTCACCTACGGGCACTACGGCGAGGGCTGCCTGCACGTGCGGGTCGACTTCGACCTCGCGCGCGGGTTCCGGTCGTTCCTCCAGGACGCGGCGGACCTGGTGGTGGCGCACGGCGGGTCGCTGTCCGGCGAGCACGGCGACGGGCAGGCGCGCTCGGAGCTGCTGCCGCGGATGTACCCGCCGGCGGCGATCACCGCGTTCGGCCGGTTCAAGGCGGCGTTCGACCCCCGCGACCTGATGAACCCGGGCCGCATCACGGCGCCGGTGAAGCTGGACGACGACCTGCGGGTGCTGGTCGCTCCCCCGGTGATCCCGACCCGGGCGAAGCTGGCCCTGCACGCCGACGGCGGCGACCTGGGCGCGGCGTCGCGGCGGTGCGTGGGCGTGGGCAAGTGCCTGAACACCCGGGGCGGCGTGATGTGCCCGAGCTACCGGGTGACGCGCGAGGAGAAGCACTCCACGCGCGGCCGGGCGCGGCTGCTGTTCGAGATGCTCGGCGGGCAGGTGGTGCGCGACGGGTGGCGCTCGGCGGAGGTGCGCGAGGCGCTCGACCTGTGCCTGGGCTGCAAGGGCTGCAAGCGGGACTGCCCGGTGGACGTCGACATGGCCACCTACAAGGCGGAGTTCCTGCACCACCACTACCGGGGGCGGCGGCGACCGGCCGCGCACTACTCGATGGGGTGGTTGCCGCTGTGGCTGCGGTTGCGCCTGGTGAACCGGGTGAGCGCCCGGTTCGCCCGGTTCGGCGGGGTGGACCCGGCGCGCCCGCTGCCGGTGCCGGTGCGGTCGTTCCAGTCGAGGTTCACCCCCTCGGGGGACGGCGGGGAGCGGGTGCTGCTGTTCCCGGACACGTTCACCAACCACTTCGAGCCGGGCATCGGCCTGGACGCGGCGGTGGTGCTCGACCACGCGGGGCAGGCGGTGGAGGTGCCGCGCCCGGCGGTCTGCTGCGGCCTGACCTGGTACTCGACCGGGCAGCTGGACGTGGCGCGGCGGGTGGTCCGGCGGACGGCGCGGGTGCTGCGGCGGTGGACGCGCGAGGGCGTGCCGGTGGTCGGGTTGGAGCCGAGCTGCACGGCGTTCCTGCGGGGCGACGCGCTGGAGGTCGCGGGCGACGACCCGGACGTGGCGCGGCTGGCGGCGTCGGTGCGCACGTTCGCCGAGCACGTCTCGCCGCTGCTGGGGCCGTGCGCGCCGGGCGGTGACGCGGTCGTGCAGCCGCACTGCCACCAGTACGCGGAGGGCGGCCTGGACGCCGACCGGGAGCTGCTGGCCAAGGCCGGGGTGACCGCGTCGCTGCTGGAGGGCTGCTGCGGGTTGGCGGGCAACTTCGGGTTCGAGCGGGGCCACCACGAGGTGTCGATGGCGGTGGGCGAGCTGGCGCTGTTCCCGGCCGTGCGGGCGGCGGCGGGCGGCACGGCGGTGGTGGCCGACGGCTTCAGCTGCCGCACGCAGGTCCGGCACGGCACGGACGCGGAGCCCGTGCACACCGCGACGCTGCTGAGGCGTCGGCTCGGCGTGTAGCCGTGGCCGGCCGCCGGTGTGTCGCGGACGCCGCTACGCGCGGGTCTCCTCGGTGACCCAGGCGAGGTAGTCCACGTTGCCGCCCAGCACCGGCAGGGCCAGCACCTCGGGCACGTCGTAGGGGTGGTGCGCCTTGACGAACTCGGTCAGCTCGTCCACCCGGTCGTAGGCGGTCTTGATCCAGAGCTGCCACTCCCGGTCGTCCCGGACCTCCCCGTCCCACCGGTAGACGCTCCGCACCGGGCCGCTGACCTGGACGCACGCCGCGAGGCGCGCCTCCACGACGGCCCGCGCCAGGCTGCCCGCCGCGTCCTCGCCGTCGGTGGTGGTGATGACCACAACGTGGTTGTCGCTCATCCGCCGGAGCGTAGCCACGGCACCGCCTGCCGCACCCCGGGGCGCACCCGCACCACCTCCGAGCGCTCCCCGTGCCGCAGCACGACGGACCGCGCCGTGCGCGAGGTGAGCGCGACCGACGTGGGTTCGCCGTCCCGCCAGCGCAGGTCGACGGTGAGGCCGCCGCGCGCCCGCAGGCCGGTGACGCTCCCCCGCCGCCACGGGGCGGGCAGCGCGGGCAGCAGCTCGACCTCGCCGGTGTGGCTCTGCACCAGCATCTCGGCCACGGCGGCGGGCAGGCCGAGGGAGCCGTCGACCTGGAACGGGTTCGCCGCGACCAGGTTCTCGCAGCGCGGCATGGCGGCGAGCAGGGACGCGGCGCGCGTGCCGTCGCCCAGGCGGGCCCACAGGGCGGCCTTCCAGGCGTGCGACCACCCCGGGCCGTCGTCGCCGCGGTCCTCCAGCACCAGGCGCGCGGCCTCGGCCTCCGGGGTGCCCCGCCGGATGCGGCGGCCCGGGTAGAGGCCGACCAGGTGGGAGACGTGCCGGTGGCGCGGCTCGGGTTCGGGCGCCTCGCGGGACCACTCCAGGAGCCGGCCGCGCGAGCCGACGGGCAGCGGCGGCAGGCGGTCCAGCAGGGTGGTGTCCACCGGCAGGCCCAGCACCTCGCCGGCCTCGCGCAGGCGGGTGAACAGCTCCCAGACCAGGGTGAGGTCCATCGTGGAGCCGACGCCGACGGCCACCGGGTTGCCGGACGGGCTCTCGTAGTGGTTCTCCGGCGAGGTGGACGGCGCGGTCGTCAGGACGCCCTCGTGCTCGAACACCCACGACCGGCAGAACTCGGCCGCGCCCAGCATCAGCGGCCAGGCGCGGGCGCGCAGCCACTCCACGTCGCCGCCGTGCTCGAAGTGCTCCCACAGGTGCAGGCACAGCCACACGCCGGCCATCGGCCAGTTCGCCCACGCCGGGTCGCCCTGCACGGGGGTCGCCAGGAACCACGGGTCGGTGTTGTGGTGCGCGCACCACCCGTCCGCGCCGTAGAGCGACCCGGCGACCTCCGCGCCGCTCCGGGCCAGGCCGTCGACGAGGTCGAACAGCGGCTCGTGGCACTCGGGCAGGCCGGTGGGCTCGGCGGCCCAGTAGTTCATCTGGGTGTTGATGTTGAGCGTGTAGTTCGACCGCCACGGCGGGTCGGTGCGCGGGTTCCAGACCCCCTGGAGGTTGGCGGGCAGCGTGCCGGGCCGGGACGACGAGATCAGCAGGTGGCGGCCGTACTGGAACAGCAGCGCGAGCAGCGCCGGGTCGTCGGCGGGCCACTCGTCGGTGGGCAGGTCCGGTTCGGGGCCGAGGTCGAGCGAGACGCGGTCGAACAGCGCCCGGTGGTCGGCGACGGCCCGGTCGCGGAAGACGTCCCACGGCGGCGGGTCGGTCAGGCCGACGCAGAACACGACCGCGCCCGGCTCCTCGACCCGGACGAGGGGCAGCGCCCGGTCCACCTCCGCCGTCACGTGCGGCGCGCCCTCGACGCGCACGGCCAGCGCGTGGTGCTCGGCGGAGCACACGGCGTACTGCCGCACCCCGGGCGAGTACCGCACGGCCGCCACGCCGGTGCGCAGGTCGAGCGACCGCTCGTAGCCCTCCCCCGGTTCGAGGCCGCGCAGCCGGAGCGTGCCCAGCGGCTGGTAGACGCCGGTGTCCGGCCCCTGGACCGACCGGAGCAGCTCCTCGGCACCCTCCGGGTCGCCCGCCAGCACGGCCCGGCGCGCGGCGAGCACCCGGTCCACGCCGTCGACCGGCCGGGCCGGGCCGCCGCGCCACACCCGGTCGTCGTTGAGGTCGAACCGGCCGGTGCCCCAGCACACCGCGCCGAACCGGCCGCCGCCCAGCGGCAGCGCGCCCTCCCAGCGCTCAGCCGGAGCGCGGAACCAGAGCCGAGGCACCGAACCTCCCCAGGGTCAGCGAACCGGTCACGGTCGCGCCGGACAGCAGGTCGTCGTGCGTCCCCGGCACGTCCACCCGCGCCTCGGCCGCACCGTGGTTGACCAGGAACAGCACCTCGCCGCGGCGCACCGCCTCGACGCCGCGCGGCACGGCGAGCACCGGGTCGACGCCCGCCTCCGCCAGCACCCGGTCCAGCAGCGCGCGGGTGCCGACCGGTGACGGCCGGGTGCCGACGTACCAGGCCGCGCCCGCGCCGAAGCGGTTGCGCAGCACGACCGGCGCACCGCCGTCCACCAGCGACGCGATCACCTCGGCCCCCTCGGCGCGCAGGTCGTCGTACCAGAAGTCGGCGGTGAACCCGCCCAGCGACGCCGAGGCGCACGCCACCTCCTCGTCCGGGCCCAGCGGCACCACCTCCTCGACGCGCAGGCCGAGCAGCTCGCGGAACGGGGCCGGGTAGCCGCCCAGGCCCACCCGGTCGTGCTCGTCGACCACGCCGGAGAAGAAGCCCATGACCAGCGTGCCGCCGCGTTCCACGTAGGACACCAGCGGCGCGGGGTCGCGCACCAGGTACAGGTTGGGCACGACCACCAGCCGGTAGCGGGTCAGGTCGGCGGCGGGGTGGGCGAAGTCGACCGCGACGCCCGCGTCGAACAGCGGCTCGTAGAAGTCGCGCACGCGCCGCAGCACGTCGAAGTCGGCCGACGGGTGCCCGTCCAGCCGGGCCGCCCACCAGCTCTCCCAGTCCAGCACCACGGCCACCGACGCGGCGACACCCGTCCCGGCGACCGGCGCGAGGGCCTTCAGGTCCGCGCCCAGCGCCACGACCTCGCGGAACACCCGGCTGTCCGGGCCCGCGTGCGGCACCATCCCGGAGTGGAACTTCTCCGCGCCCCCCGCGGAGGCGCGCCACTGGAAGAAGCACACCGCGTCCGCGCCGCGCGCCACCGCCTGCACCGACTGGGCGCGGAGCTGCCCGGCGGGCTTGGGCGGGTTGCGCCGCCGCCAGCTCACCGCGCCGGCCGCCTGCTCCATGAGCAGCCACGGCCCGCCCTTCAGCGACCGCATCAGGTCGAACCCGAGCGCGCTGACCACGTGTGAGGTCGGGTCGGCCGGGTCGGGGTACCAGTCGTGCGAGACGACGTCCTCCTCGCGCGCCAGCGCCCAGTAGTCCAGCGGGGCGTCCAGGCCCATGAAGTTCGTCGTCACCGGCACGTCCGGGGTCCGCCGGCGCAGCACGTCGCGCTCGGCGGTGAAGTGCGCCAGCAGCGCGTCGGAGCAGAACCGGGCGAAGTCGAGCCGCTGGCCCGGGTTGATCAGGTAGGGGGCCCGGCGCGGCGGCACGACCTCGTCCCACTCGCCGTAGCGCTGGCTCCAGGCCGCGGTGTGCCAGGCCGCGTTGAGCGCGTCCAGCGAGCCGTGCCGGTCGCGCAGCCACGTGCGGAAGTGCTCGGCGGTCACGTCGCAGTGGCATACCTGGCCCAGCTCGTTGCCGACGTGCCACAGCGCGAGCGCCGGGTGGTCGCCGTACCGCGCGGCCAGGTCGTCGACCAGCGCCAGCGCGTGCTCCCGGTACACGGGGGACGACGGGCAGAACTGGTTGCGCGAGCCGTAGGACAGCCGGTGGCCGTCGAAGTCCACCGGCAGCGTCTCCGGGTGCCGGTGCCCGAGCCACGGCGGCGGCGACGCGGTGGGCGTGGCCAGGAAGACCTCGATGCCGCCGCCGTGCAGCAGGTCGAGGACCCGGTCCAGCCAGCCGAAGTCCCGCTCCCCCGGCCGCGGCTCGATGCGCGACCAGGAGAACACGCCCACGGTCACCGTGGTCACGCCCGCCTCGCGCATCAGCTCGACGTCGCGCGGCCAGACGTCCTCCGGCCACTGCTCGGGGTTGTAGTCGCCGCCGTAGCGCAGGCCCGCCGAGCCCAGACCCGTCGAACGCAGACCCGTCGAACGCAGGCCGGTCATCCCTTGACCGCCCCCACGATCACGCCCTTGGTGAAGTGCTTCTGCACGAACGGGTACACGACCAGCACCGGCACGATCGCGATCACGACCACCGCCATCTTCACCGCGAGGGTGGCGACGAGCCCGCCCGTGCCGTCCAGCGTGGAGTCCGCGTGGCTGGTGCCGGGGATGGGCTGCCCCTGGAGCACGTAGGTGCGCAGCACCAGCTGCAACGGCCACTTGTCGGTGGAGTTGAGGTACAGGAAGGCGTTGAAGAACGCGTTCCAGTAGCCGACCGCGTAGAACAGCGCGATCACCGCGGTGACGCCCTTGGACAGCGGCAGCACGATCCGGGTCAGCACCCGGAAGTCGCCCGCGCCGTCGATGCGGGCGCTGTCCACCAGGTCCTGCGGGATGTTCATGAAGAACGACCGCAGCACCACCAGGTTGAACGCGGCCACCGCGCCGGGCAGCACGAGCGCCGCGTAGGTGTCGAGCAGGCCGAGGGACTGCACCAGCAGGTAGGTGGGGATGAGGCCCGGTCCGAACAGGAACGTCAGCAGCACCGTGAACAGCAGCGGCCGGTGCGCGAACGACCCGGGCCGCGACAGGCCGTAGGCGGCGAGCAGCGTCACGACCACGCTGAACAGCGTGCCGACCGCGGTGATGCCGGTGCTGACCAGGACCGACCGGGTGACGGTGCCGCCGGAGAGCAGCTCGGCGTAGGCGCCGAGGGTGAACCCGTCCGGCACCACCACGAGCCCGCCGGCCTCGGTGATCGCCGACGACGGCGACACGCTGGTCAGCACGACCACCCACAGCGGGAACAGCACGGCCAGCAGCACGAGCCCGACCAGCACGGCCTTGGCGGCCTGGCCGAGCCGCGTGGGCGCCTCGTCCCAGGCGGGGCGCACGGCGGTCGTCATCGCGAGTACACCCCCTGCTCGCCGGCCAGGTGCGCGACCTTGTTGGCCGCCAGCACCAGCGCCAGCCCGACGAGGCCCTTCGCCAGGCCCGCCGCGGCGGCGTAGGAGAAGTCGGAGTTCACCACGCCGGTGAAGTACACGTACGTGTCGAGGACCTCGGCGGTGGCCGCGCCCACGGCGTCGCGCTGCAGCAGGAACTGCTCGAAGCCGACGGTGAGCGCCTCGCCCAGGCGCAGGATGAGCAGCAGCACGATCACCGGGACCAGCGCGGGCAGCGTCACGTGCCACATGCGCCGCCACCGGTTCGCGCCGTCCACGGCCGCCGCCTCGTAGAGCGAGGTGTCCACGGTGGCCAGCGCGGCGAGGAACACGATCGCGCCCCACCCGGCGTCCTTCCACACCGACTGGGCGGTGACCAGCACCAGGAACAGGTCCGGGTCGGTCATCACGTCCACCGGGGAGGCCCCGCGCTCGCGCAGGAACTGGTTGAGCACGCCCGCGCCGCCCAGCACCTGCTGGAACAGGGTGACGACCAGCACCCAGGAGAAGAAGTGCGGCAGGTAGACGACGCTCTGCACGAACATCCGCAGCCGCGGCGACAGCAGGCTGTGCACGAGCAGGGCCAGGCCGATGGGGACCGGGAAGAAGAACACGAGCTGGAACGCGGTGATCGTGAGCGTGTTGGCGGTGGCGTCCCAGAACGCGGGGTCGCCGACGATCCGCGCGAAGTTCGAGAACCCGACCCACTGGCTGCCCGCGATGCCCACGTACGGCGAGTAGTCCTGGAACGCGACCGCGTTGCCCAGCAGCGGCACGTAGTGGAACACCACCAGCAGCAGCACGGCGGGCGCCACCATGACCAGCAGGGCCCAGTCGCGGCGCAGCCGGCGCACCCAGGACGCGCGGCGGGGTGGGGAGGCCGGGCGGCCCGCCGAGAGGGCGGGCCGCTCCAGCAGGTCAGCGCCCGGCATCGGAGAGCGCCTTGTCGTAGAAGGCCCGCAGGTCGTCGCCGCCGGCCTTGCGCCAGTCCTCGGCGAGCTTGCCGACCTCGGAGACCGGCGTGCGCCCGCGCAGGATGTCGTTGGTGCGGTCCTCGAACTGCTTGGGCAGCTTCGAGTGCTCGGCGGGCTCCTCGATGCGCAGCCCGAACGTCAGCGGCTTGACCTGGTGCTCGTGGGCGTCGGCCAGCCAGCCGTGCAGCGACGTGACGTAGTCGGGGTACTGGGCGTCCACGATGGCGTCCGGCGGCGAGGCGAGGAAGCCGTAGGTGAGCGTGATCTCCTTGCGGCCCAGCTCGTTGAGGTCGGGCGCGCCGCCGGCCCCGCGGGCGCTGTGCTCGCCCTCGGTGCCGTAGCGCAGCAGGAAGTGCTCCTCGGTGCCGATGGGCGCGGCGGCGAAGTTCGCCACGCGCAGCAGCTCGCGCACCCGGTCGTCGGGGACGTCCTTGCGGATCAGGGTGACCATCGCGGTGGGCGGGCTGACCGGGTAGCTCGGCTCGCCGCCGTCGTGCGCGAACAGCGGGAAGGCGTCCATGCGGAAGCCGGGGTTGGTGGGCCGCTGCTGGGCCAGCGCCTCGCGCCACGCGCCCAGGCCGTCCTGGTAGACGAGCATCTGCCCGCCGGCGAACAGCTCCTTGACGCGGGTGGTGCTGCCCGCGACGAGGTCGGGGTGCACGTACCCGGCGGCGTACAGCGACTGGGTGAACTTGACCGCCTCGGCGTACGCCTCGGTCTCGATCTTGTTGACGACCTTGCCGGAGGGGTCGCGGCTCCAGTCGCCCGGGTCGCCGAACATGCGGACCATCGAGCGGAACACGTCGCCGACGGCCCACCGGTTGGCGCCGGGGTCGTTGACCTGCTTGCACAGCGCCACGAACTCGTCGGCGTTCTTCGGCGGTTCCACGCCGAGCTGCTCGAACACGTCCGAGCGGTAGAACAGCGCTTCGGGGAACGGCTTGTCCGGGAACGGCACGCCGTAGAGCCGCCCGCCGTAGACGCACGCGTTCCAGGCGTCGGTGGGGATGTTGGCGAGCAGCGGGTAGTCCTCGACCTTGTCCCCGGCGAGGAAGTCGGTCAGGTCGCGGAACACCTCACCGACGCCCTCGCTGAAGCGCGGCGGGATGGTGAACGTCGGCATGACGGTCATCTCCGGCACGTTCTTGCCCGCCATCATCGCGGCCAGCTTCGCCGCGTAGTCGCTGCCCTGCACCAGGTCGAACTTGACCACGCCGCCCAGGCGCTCGTTGACCGCGTCGTAGTAGGAGTTCTCGCCCAGGCCCGGCGGCACGGGCCAGAAGGCGGGGGTCATGGCGGTGACCTCGCCGCCCTTGAGCGGCTTCTCCCCCACCGCCGCGACGAGCTTGTCGGGGAACGACAGGTAGCCGGGCGAGGAGCCGTTGACGCCGGGCAGGTCGGGCTTGGCGAACTCGACCGGGATGTGCGCGGGCAGCACCTTGGCCAGGGCGTCGGCGCCGAGCGCGCTGCCGGTGTGCTGGGCGGCGGTGCCGCCGCAGCCCACCAGGAACGCGCCGCCGACCGCGGCCGAGAAGCCGAAGAAGCCTCTGCGGGTGAGGTTGTCCATCGTGGGAACGCCCCTTTGCGTCGGGTCAGAAGGGTTGTGCGCCGTCGCGCACGAAGAGTGGGATGCGGTGCAGCGGCGCGTCGGCCAGGACGGTCCGCCCGCCCTCGTGGACCTCGCCGGTCGCGTGGTCGGTCCACCGCGCGCCCGCCGGCAGGCGCACCTCGCGGGACCGCTCGCCGTGCCGGCACACCGGGGCGACGAGCAGGTCGGGGCCGAACAGGAACTGGTCGTCCACCGCCCAGGCCGCCTCGTCGTGGGGGAAGTCGACGAACAGCGGCCGCATGGGCGGCAGGCCGGTCCCGGTGGCGACGCGCATCTGCTCCAGCACGTAGGGCCGCAAGCGCTCGCGCAGCCGCATCGCGGCGGTGATGTGCTCGTACGCCTCGTCGCCGTAGGACCACACCTCGTTGGGGCCGCCGGTCATGGTGGGGTGCAGCGGCACGTCGGGGTCGCGGAAGCCGTGCAGCCGGAACAGCGGGCACAGCGCCCCGTACTGGAACCAGCGGACGATCAGCTCGCGGTACTCGGGCGAGTCCTGGTCGCCGCCGTGGAAGCCGCCGATGTCGGTGGTCCACCACGGGATGCCGGACAGCGCCACGTTGAGACCCGCGCGGACCTGCGCGGCCAGCGACTCGAACGTGGCCGGGATGTCGCCGGACCACAGGGCGGCGCCCCAGCGCTGGCTGCCCGCCCAGGCCGAGCGGTTGAGCGTGATGATCTCGGTCTCGCCCTCGGCCCGCATGCCCTCGTAGAACGCGCGGGCGTTGTTCACCGGGTAGGCGTTGAGCACTTCGGGACCGGGGCCGTCGTGGGTGAGCAGGTTCTCCGGCGTGCCGGGCTTCAGCTCGGGCTCGCACGCGTCGAGCCACCACACGCGCGCGCCGAGGTCGTAGTAGTTGCGCTTGACCCGGTCCCAGACGAACGCGCGGGCCTCCGGGTTGGACGCGTCGTAGAACGACACGCCCACCTCGCCCACCACGCCCTTGTCGGGCCAGTCGGCGTGCACCGGCGGTCCCTGCTCGGTGGCGATGAACAGGCCCCGCTCCAGCATCACCGGGTAGTTCTCGGACAGCGGGCTGACCGAGGGCCACACGGAGACCATGAGCTTGACGCCCATCCCGTCCAGCTCGCGGATCGCGGCGGCCGGGTCGGGCCACTCGGCGGGGTCGAAGCGCCACTCGCCCAGGTGCGTCCAGTGGAAGAAGTCCACGACGATCACGGACAGCGGCAGGCCGCGGTCGCGGTACTCGCGGGCGACGGCCAGCAGCTCCTCCTGGGAGCGGTAGCGCAGCTTGCTCTGCCAGAACCCGGCCGCCCACTCCGGGAAGTCGGGTGCGTGGCCGGTGGCGTCGGCGTAGTTGCGCAGCACGTCGGCCGGGTCGCCCGCGGTGAGCCAGTAGTCGATCTGCCGCGCGCTGTCGGACACCCAGCGGGTGCCCGTGCGGCCCAGCTCGACCCGGCCCACGGCCGGCGTGTTCCACAGCAGCCCGTAGCCCTGGCTGGACACCAGGAACGGGATGGTCACCTCGGCGTTGCGCTGCACCAGCTCGACGACCGCGCCCTTCTGGTCGAGCAGGCCGTGCTGGTGCTGGCCGAGGCCGAAGAGGCGCTCGCCGTCGTAGGCGCGGAAGTTCTGCGAGATGCGGTGGTAGCCGTTGCCGGTCGAGGTGAACAGCCGCGAACCGGGCCACCAGAAGTGGATGCGCTCCTCGGCCAGCAGCTCGGTCTGGGTGTCCTCGCGGACGAACCGCAGCAACCCCTCGCCCAGCTCGACGCGCAGCCGGCCGTTGACCAGGACGGCGCTCTCCTCGCCCACCTTCACGTCGACCTCGGCGTCGGGCCGCTCGCCCAGCGCGCCGGGCACGTCGTCGCGCACGCCCGTCAGGCCCACCCGCACCCGGACGGCGTCGGGGCCCCACGCCTCGACCCGCACCACCTGGTGGCCGTCGCGCCAGTCGAACCCGCCGCTGATCTCGCGCAAGCCCATCCGGTGTTCCTCCTGTTGAGTTCGAAGCGCTTCGACGTGGTCGGGAGCGGACCCCGGGGACCGCGCGGTGGCGCGGCCCCCGGGACCGCGGTCAGCGCGTGGTGCTGGCCCGCTCGGTCAGCCGCGGCGGCAGCAGCGTGAGCGGTGGTGTCGGGGTGCGGTCGAGCTTGGCCATCAGCAGCGCCACCGCGTGGTGGCCCAGCTGCTCGGCGGGCACCGCCACCGAGGTCAGCGGCGGCATCAGCCGCTCGGCCTGGTCGTCGGGGCAGATCGCGATGACCGCGATGTCGTCGGGCACCTTGCGGCCCAGCGAGCGCAGCACCTCCACCACCGAGGGCAGCGCGGCCTCGTTGTGCACGACCAGGCCGGTGACGGCGGGGTGCCGGTCCAGCAGGCCGGTGATGGCCACCCGCACCGACTCGTGGTCGGTCTCGGTGGGCAGGGTGGTGGAGGCGACGCCGCGGCGCATGGCGGCGGCGCTGAACCCGGCCATGGTGCGGTGCGCGAACCCGGTGTCGCGCTGGTAGACCGCGCGGGGCGCGCCGACCAGCGCCACGTAGGTGTGCCCGAGGTCGGCCAGGTGGTCGACGCACCGCGCGCCCGCCTCGGCGAAGTCCAGGTCCACGCAGGTCAGGCCGGCCGCGTCGGCGGGGAAGCCGATGAGCACCGAGGGCCGGTCCAGTTCCCGCAGCACCGGTACGCGCTCGTCGTGCATCTCCACGTCCATCACGAGCAGGCCGTCGACCTGGGCGCTGCCCGCCACCCGGCGCAGCCCGGCCGCGCCCTGGTCGGCGGTCACCAGCAGCACGTCGTGG
This sequence comes from Saccharothrix sp. DSM 118769, assembly GCF_052936295.1. NCBI lineage: Bacteria > Bacillati > Actinomycetota > Actinomycetes > Pseudonocardiales > Pseudonocardiaceae > Saccharothrix > Saccharothrix sp. DSM 118769. The sequence continues at coordinate 7,082,948 of NZ_CP193627.1, forward strand.
TCGTGCCGCCGGGCCGCGTTGGCGACCGCCACGACGAACTGCATCAGCACCGGCATGTGCATGCCCTCGCGCATCGGCAGCACCAGCGCGAGCACGTTCGCCCGGTTGCTGGCCAGCGACCGGGCCCCCGCGTGCGGGTGGTAGCCCAGTGCCCGCACGCTCGCCTCGACCCTGGCCTTCGTGGCCGAGGAGATCGAGCGGCGCCCCGTCAGCACGTACGACACGGTGCTGGGGGCGACCCCTGCGTGCCGCGCGACATCGGCGATGGTGACCACGTCAACGCACCTCCCTCACCCGCACGCCCGCCGCCGCGGCGGTGAGCACCAGCGACGCGCCGTCGCGCCGCGAGACCCGCGTACCCGGCGGCGCGGACCGCTCGCCGTCCACCACGTCGTGGAACGCGATCCAGCCGCCCTCGCGGGTGAACTCCACCTCGTCGTCCACCAGCCGCACGCCGTCGCAGTCGTCGAAGTCGACCGCGCGCAGCACACCGGTGCGCGGCGCGATCACCTCGCCCTCGACGTCGACGTCGAGGCGTGCCCTGATCTCCCGCGACGAGGAGCCGACCGCCAGCTCGTACCGCCCGGTCTCCACGACGCGGCGGCCGGTGGTGACGTCCCAGTGCCACAGGTGCTCCACGGGCAGCTCGACGGTTACGCCCTCCCCCGGTTCGAGGTGCACGCGCCGGAACGACTGGAGCCTGCGCACCGGCTGCCGCACCCGCGACCCGGGGGCCGACGAGTACAGCTGCACGACCTCCGCGCCGGGGACGAGACCGGTGTTGGTGACCGTCACCCGGGCCGTGCCGCCCTCGTGGGTCAGGTCCGAGTAGTCGAACGTGGTGTAGCCCAGGCCGTGCCCGAACGGGAACAGCGGCTCGCCGGTGAAGTACAGGTACGTGCTGCCCGCGCGGATGACGTCGTAGTCGAGGATGTCGGGCAGGTCGTCGTCGGAGCGGTACCAGGTCTGCGGCAGCCGGCCGGACGGCGAGAACGCGCCGAACAGCGCCTCGGCCACCGCGCGGCCCTGTTCCTGGCCGCCGTGGGCGGTCCACAGGATCGCCCGCAGCCGCTCCTCCTCGCCGTCCAGGGCGTACGGGTAGCTGCTGACCAGCACGAGCACGGTGTTCGGGTTGGCCTCGCGGACGGCCCTGACCAGGTCGAGGTTCGGCAGGCGCAGCGTGGTGCGGTCCTGGGTCTCGCGGCCGTTGACGTGCGGGTCGTTGCCGAGCACGAGGACGGCGACCTCCGCCCGTGCCGCGACCTCGGCCGCCGCGGCGGTGCCGTCCACGACCAGCTCGACGGTGAACGGGCCGGTGTCGGTGCCCTGGACCTTGTTGCGCAGCACGACCTCGTCGCCGGTGAACCGGGGCTCGAACAGCTCGCGCACGTCCCACCCGCCGGGCGTCTCGGCCTCCGCGACCACCGTCCCGCCCGCCGTCACCCCGAGGTAGCGGCGCGACGCCACGTCCCGCAGCGCCCACACCCCGTCGCCCCAGTCGAACCGGTCGAACAGCGCCCGGTCGCCGAGGCCCACGACGCCGCCGCGCACGCCGAGGTAGCGGCCGTCCGCCGCGCGCAGCGCGATCCGGTCGACCCCCTCGTGGTGCGCGACGGTCGCGAACTGCTCCAGTCCGCGGCGGACGGTCACCCGGTACGGCAGCGTGCCGCTGTACCAGTCCTCGAACACGGTGTCGGCGTGCGTGCCGATGACCGCGAGGTCCACCCCGGACCGCAGCGGCAGGAGGGAGTCGTTGCGCAGCAGCACGACCGCCCGCCGCGCCGCCTCCAGCGCCAGCTCCCCGTGCGTGCCGATGACGTCGGCGGTGATGGACGCGTAGGGGTTCCCGCGGGCGGGGTCGTCGGCGGTGTTCCCGTCGGCGGGCGGGTCGAACTCGCCCAGCCGGAAGCGCAGCGCCAGCACCCGGCCCACCGCGCGGTCGACGACCACCTGCTCCAGCAGGCCGTCCTTGAGCGCGGTGGTGACGCTCTCCACCGTCAGCGTCGGGTCGGCGTCCTGGTCGGTGAAGCTGTCCAGGCCCGCGTGCAGCATCGCGGCGTGCGCCTCGGGGTGGCCGGGCAGGTACGCCTGCACCCCGGCCACGTTGGACGGCGCGTAGGCGTCGCTGACCGCGACCAGCCCGTCCGGCGCGCACGGCCGCAGCTCGCGGTCCAGCAACGGGGTCAGGTGCGCGGGGCGGCCGTTGACCAGGTTGTAGGCCAGCATCACGGCCACCGCCGCGCCCGACCGGACCGGGCCGAGGAAGCACGGCAGCTCGTACTCGTGCAGCACGCGCGGCCGCAGGTCCGACGACGTCGTGCAGCGGTCGTCCTCGTTGTTGTAGCCCAGGAAGTGCTTGAGCGTGGGCGCGGTGCGCAGGTAGCGCGGGTGGTCGCCGCGCAGGCCCCACGCGTAGGCCGTGCCCATCTCGGCGGTGAGCACCGGGTCCTCGGAGTAGCCCTCCTCGTTGCGGCCCCAGCGCGGGTCGCGCAGCGGGTTGACCACCGGCGCCCACGCGTTGAGGCCGTGCGCGACGGGGTCACGGTGGTGGAACCCGCGCGCCTCGACGCCGGTCGCCTCGCCGACCCGGCGCACCAGGTCGGTGTCCCACGTCGCGCCCAGGCCGACCGCCTGCGGGAACACCGTGGCCCGGCCCAGCCAGGCGACGCCGTGCAGCGCCTCCAGGCCGGTGCGGAACTCGGCGAGGCCCAAACGGGGCACGGCGGGTTGGCGCTGGTGGAGCATCGCCACCTTCTCCTCGGCGGTCAGCCTGCCCAGGAGGTCGGCGACCCTGGCCTCCACCGGGAGCCCCGGGTCGCGGAACGGCAGCGGGTCCACGGCACACCTCTCGCGCTCGTCGAATTCGTCGAATGTCCAGGTATGTGAATCGAAACGATTCGATTCGCGATCGGAGATCACCCCGTTCGGCTCAGCGGCGGGGGTGCCAAAAATGTGGCACAGGTCTCCAAGCCGCGTCAACACCGAAGTTTCGCGAATGTTTCGATTCGCTGGATTCGAGTCGAATGCGTTCGACAAATGAGACGCGTTGTCGTGACCACGCCGAACACCCCCCTCACCACGTTGTGAGGGGGGCGACGACGACCTTCGGTTTGTCCTAGCCGAACAGCTCCACGTGCAGCTGGAACGCCGTGGCGATCTCAGCTTGCGCCCAGAACCGGTGGTAGGTGAAGGTCGGTGCGGGGCCGCCGTCCAGGTATGCCTGGACCTTCGGCCAGTCCGGGTCCTGCTTGAACATCGAGCGCATGTCGACGAACGAGACGCCCGGGCGGATCTGGTCACCGTTGGGCATGGTGCCCGACCAGCCCGTCGGGACGTACGGGCCTTCGCGCGTCGACGTGTTGTAGGTGTCGTCGAAGCGGTTGTAGTCCGCCCGCGTCTCCGGCACCGCGATGCCCTTGTCGTCCTCGTGCGCCAGCAGCGCCGTCAGGAGGCCCTCACCGACGGTCTTCGCCTGGGCGTTGCCCGACTCGGCCGCGTAGTTGAGGAGCGTCTTGGCGTAGGACGCGGCGATGCCGACGTCCTGGCTGTGGTTGAGCACGCGCACGCGCAGGTTCGCGTTGGCGCCCGGGTTGGTGGCGTTCCAGGTGTCCGGCGCGCCGGTCCACTCCATGTCGGAGGGGATCTGGAAGGCGCCGCCCGTGCCGACGGTGGTGTTCGCGATGGCCCAGGGGACCCACTTGTCGAGGATCTTCTTGGCCGCCGGGTTGCCCGTCTTCTCGTACAGGGCCGCGGTGCGCTCCATCTGCCACGCCTGGAAGCCGAACCAGCGGTTCGACGGCGGGTCGCGCCACACCGGGTGGGCGTCGTAGTACATGCCGTAGAACGTCGGCGTGCCCGCCGGCGGGGCGGCGTACTGGCCCTCCCAGCTGTTCGTGACACCACCGGCGATGGCGCCGTCGGCGGACTGGAGCCACTGGAGCAGCTCCAGCTGCCGGGTCATCGACGTGGCCCAGTCCTGCTGGCCGGTCGCCGACTTCGGCTTCAGGGCCGGCTCGTTCGCCAGCGCGTACGCGGCCAGCGGGTTCTGGTAGCCCTGGTGCGACGCGCCGTCACCGATGCGCCACGCCCAGCCCGCGGACGTGTCGGTCGCGCCGCCCCACGCGTAGTACCAGGACATCAGGTAGTGCGCGCTGTCCTTGCCGGTACCCGCCGGGCAGGAGGTGCTGGCGCAGTTGCCGATCTTCTTGAAGTACTTGTCGAACATGGCGTACCGCAGGTAGTCGCCCATCTTGGCGGCCTTGGCCACCTCGGGCGCGACCTCGCTGGCCTTGCCCTGCTCGGTCGCCCACTCCTGGGCCAGCAGCGCCACCTGCACCGCACGCGCGTCGGCGTCCGGGGCGTTGGTGTACTTCCACTGCTTGGCGTAGCTGGCGTCCTTGGTGAACAGGTCGAGGAAGCCGTTGGGGCCACCGTGCGCGAACGTGTCGCAGGACGGCTGCGGGATGGTCTCCCACACCGACTCCGAGGAACCGCGCTGGTAGGTGTTGATGTACGCGGGCAGGGCGTCGGACTCGTCGCCGCACCGGCCGAAGCCGTAGGTGTTGTCGACGTCGAGCAGCCAGTGCATGCCGTAGACGTCGTCGGTCCCGTAGGCCGACTTCAGCTCGGCCGCGATCGGGTCGCGACCGATCGGCACGTTGGAGTCCAGCACCGACGGGTACTGGTCCATCCGCGGGTGCTCGGGGGCGTACGTCGCCGGCTTCGACGGGTCGTACTTGTTGTTCGTCGGCTGGTCCGCCGTGGCCGGGATGATGTACTTCTCCATCGCGGCCCAGGACTTCTTGAACGAGCTCCAGTCACCGGTGATCTTGCCATAGCTCGCCTCCAGCCACAGGTAGTAGCTGAACGCCTCGGACGTGGTCTGGTGACCGTGGTCCGGGGCCTCGACCATCAGGGTCTCGATCGAGTGGTACGGGACCTTCAGGCCGTCGGAGAACGTCCGGAAGTAGCCGCTGGCCGGGTCGTGCAGCTTCGCGTACTGGTCGAGGAACGCCTGCTCGAAGTCCGACGCGGAACCGTCGATCTCCTTGACCTCGACCGTGGCCGGCGTGACGCCCGTGGAGCTGACCGTGAACGTGGCCGTGCCCAGGTCGCCGCCGTTGTTCGCCGAGGTGACCGTGACGTTCTGCTTGGTCGCCCAGTTCGACGGGGTGAAGGTCAGCGACGCGGGACCGGCCATGAGGTCGGTGCTGCCCGCCGAGCGGGAGACCGCGACGGTCACGTTCGCCGTCGGCGCGGTCGCCAGCGAGACGCCGAAGGTGCCGGTGGTGCCCTGCCGCACGCTCAGCGAGTTCGGGCTCACCTGGACGGCCTGGCCCGCGAGGACCCGGATGCCCACGGCGGTCGAGTTGCCGACGCCGCCCTTGTCGTCGGTGGCGCGCGCCGTGATGGCGTGCTCACCGGCGGTCGCGCCGGTCCACGAGCCGGTGAACGGCGCCGAGGTGTCGGTCGCGACGACCGCGCCGTCGGCGAGGAAGTCCACCTTGGCGACGGTGCCGTCGGTGTCGGCGGCGGTCGCGGCCAGCGGGATCGCCGCGCCGGTCTGGAACGCCTGACCCGCCGTCGGCGAGGTCAGCGAGACGCTCGGCGCGGTGTTGGGACCCGTGCAGGGCGTGCCGTTGAGCGCGAAGTCGGTCGGCGGGGTGTTGCTGCCGGTCCACGTGCCGTTGAAGCCGACCGTGGTCTGCGCGCCGGACGCGAGGTTGGGCGACCAGGTCGGGGCGGCCACGGTGACCACCGAACCGCTCTGGCTGAACGTGCCGCTCCAGCCCTGCTGGACGCGCTGCCCGTTCGGGAAGGTCCACGTGAGGCGCCAGTTGTTGACCGCGTCACCCTGGTTGCGGATGGCCACGCTGGCGCCGAAGCCGCCCTGCCACTGGTTCGTGACCTGGTAGTTGACCGTGCACGTCACGGCCGCGTTCGCCACGGGGGCGACGAACGGCATTACCCCCGCGGCGGTCGCTGCCGCGGCTATCAGCGCGAGCGGTCCGGTGCGCAACCGTCCCGCTCTGGTGCGGTACCTCATGCGTCCTCCTCCTGCACGGGTCAGCCATTGACCCGCGAGCTTCCAAAGGGCGGCGGTGTGGGGCGGGAGCTGGGTTCGGCACGGGACGCCTGGGCGCGCAGAACGCCCCGTGCCGGGTCTCGGGGCCTAGGGTTCGACGCCCCAGGCGAGGGTGGTGCCGGTGTAGGCGGTCACCCGGTCGAAGTCGGCCAGCGCGGTGGTGGCGCGGTAGCTGTGGTCGTTGGTCTGGTCGAACGCCGACCAGTCGGACTTGGCCACCCGCAGCTGGACGTCGCCGGTGCTCGCGCCCGGCGCGAGGGAACCCGCGGTGAAGGTGACCTGGAGGTAGGAGTCGGCGCCCGGCCGTGCGGTGGGCAGCTTCACGACGGTGGCGCGCACGTTCGCGCAGCCGACCACCGCCCAGTCGCAGAACACCTGGTGGCCGGCCGAGGCGCTGTCGCCGGTGAACCAGTACCGCAGGGACACCGTCGACCGGTCGACCGCGGCGGCACCCCGGTTGACCGCGGCCAGGGCGACGCCGATCTGGTTGACGCTCGCGCCACCGCCGCCGCGCTGCTGCGCGACCACCGGACCGGTCGGGCCGGTGCCGCCGGCCCGCGTCCGGAAGGTCACCGCGGTGCTCGCCGCCGAGGTGTTGCCCGCGCCGTCCCGGGCCCGGACGGTGAACGCGTGGGCGGTGTCCGGGCTGAGCCCGGTGAGCTGGAACGCCGGGGTGGCCGGGGCACCTGCGACCGTGCCGTCCGCCCGGAGCACGTCGTAGCCGACCACCCCGACGTTGTCCGTGGACGCCGACCAGCGCAGCGTCGCGCCGCTGCTGGTGACGTCGGAAACCGACAGTCCACCGGGGACCGAGGGCGTCTCGCGGTCCTCGACCGCCGGGCCGGGTTCCCGGCCCCACACGACCGCGCCGTCCTGCACCAGGGTGAGGCGCTCGGTGCGCGCGACGGTGTTGCCGGAGCCCAGGCCCTCGTAGGACCAGTCGTCGGTCGGGTCCCACGAGCCGGTGCTGGTGATGCGGAACTGCACCTCGTGCCGGTGCGCGGACTGCCCGCCCGGGTACACCCCGGGGCACGGCACGTCCACGTAGTACACCCGGCCGCTGTGCTGCCGGGGCGCGCCCGGCGTGCCGCACTGGTTGTAGTTCGTGGTGACGGTGACCTGGTCGGGCGTCGTCGTGCCGTCGAGGGTGAAGTAGTAGCGCAGCGAGCCGGTGAACGTCCGGGCGGGCCACGCCGACCTGTTCAGGACGAACGACTTGACCTCGGTGAAACCGGCCGCGCTCTGGTTGACCGACGCCTCCACCGTCAGCTCGGGGCCGTCCGGGGCCTCGGCGACGGGGAAGCCCGCGAGCGGCGTGCCGCCGTACTCGCCGTACAGCCGGGCGAGAGCGCCGGTGAAGCCCGCGTTGTAGTCGAGCGCGACCTCGTTGGCGATGAAGTCGGTGCGGTCGTCGGTGTAGGCGTCGTTGTTCGTGCTCGGGCCGCCGACCAGCGCGCCGTACAGGACGTGCCTGCTCGCGACCGGTTCCCGCATGGTGTCGGCCCACGCGCCGTGCGCGGTGCGGTGGTGCGGGTTGCGCGGCGGGTTCGCGCCGAAGCCGACGACGAAGCTGGAGTTGCGCGGGTTGTCGCCGAGCGCGTAGTTCACCTGCCGCACGCCGAAGTCGTGGTAGGTGGTGGCCCGGACCGGGTCGGTGGCGCGCAGCCAGTCGGCGTGCGTCAGCGCGACGAACGCGGTGTTGGCCGCGTAGCGCAGCGAGCCCCACGTGTCGAGCACGGCCTGCCCGCCGGGCGAGTAGCGGACCCGGTTGCCGTTGTACCCGGTGGTCCAGTAGTCCAGCCAGCGGTTCGTGTCGTCCACGTACTGCTGCTCGCCGGTCAGCTTCGCCATCAGCGCGTAGGCGCCGTAGGACTTGTCGTCCCAGGCGATCGTCCACCGGTAGGACCGGGTCGTGCTCTGCGGTTCGGTGGACAGCTTCGGGTACTCGGCCTTCGCCTTGGCGAGGTAGGCCGCGTCACCGGTGGCGCGGTGCAGCCAGACCGCGCCCCACACCAGCTCGTCCTGGTAGCCGCTGTGGGAGTTGTAGAACTTCGCCGCGTCCGTGATGCAGGAGCTGTACTTGCCCCGGTAGGTGTCGGCGAAGGAGTAGAGCTGCTTCGCGTGCGCCAGGAGGGTGTCGGCGTAGGTCGGGTCGGACTGCCGGAAGACCATGGACGACGCGGCCATCGCGGCGGCGTACTCGCCCGCGAGGTCCGAGCCGGGGCAGGACGCGTCGACCTTGTACGACGGGCGGGCCATCTGCATGACCTCGGCGGCGCCCCACCACTTGTGGTCGTCGTCGCCCGCGCCGACCTGCCCGTAGACCACGTTCGGGCTCGGGTGCGCCTTGATGATCCAGTCGGTGCCCCACTTGAGGTTCGACAGGAGGTGCCGCAGCTGACCGGAGTTCTCGTAGGCGGCGCGGTTCTCCACCGCACCCCACGCGAGCACGGTCATGCTCGCCGCGAACGGCAGGCCGAACTTGACGTGGTCGCCCGCGTCGTAGAAGCCGCCGGACAGGTCGAGGCCGACGTCGGAGCCGTCGCGCAGCGCCGAGTCGCCGCGCCAGTTCACCCGGTTGTCCGCCGGCAGGTCGCCGGACCGCTGGGCGTCGTAGAACCAGATCGACTTCTGGAGGGCTTCGCCGTAGTTGAACGCCGGGGCGGCCTCGGCGTTCGCGTGCGCCGGGACCTGGGCGGTTGTCAGCGTCGCGGCGCTGACCAGCACGGCGAGCGTGCTCGTCAGCACTCCGGACATGCGTCGTCGCATGCGTTTCCTCCGAGGGGCAGGGCGGTGGAGGTTTCTGGGAGCGCTCCCAGTGCGGGACTGTAACGGCATCGAAACACCGTGAAAAGAGGGGTCGGCCACAAACCCTTGACAAATTCGGCCGAGCCGGTCCCGATTGGTGGGCCGAACGTTCGCCGACGCTGGGCCGGATGCCGCAAGCGGGGGATCGCGCCGGAGAGTCACCTGGTCGTGCGAGCCGGTCGTCGCGCGGGTCCCGGACCACCGCCGATCTCCCGCACGGCGTCGCGTCCACGCGCACACGTGCCCGAGGTGCACCGATTCAGCCGTCCGGCAACGGCGCGAGGCCGAGAACGTCCCTTTTTACCGGTGTGGCCGGGCCGAACGGCCCTGCGCGCGATCGGCCCACCGGCGTAATTCGACGGGATTTCGACATCAACTTCACAGTCGGTCGAGAACGCGCACCGCTCACTCGATCAGACCAATAACCCGATAGATCGGACACCGAACGTGTTCGAGACCGCATTTTTGCGCCTAGCACACCGAACGAGACGAGCCCGAACAGCGGCTTCGAACACGCACAGTAACTGGGTTTTCGGGGACCTGCCGGTGACGCCCTCTTTTCCGCACGGTTTCCGAGTGGCTACAGTCCTGCCACCTGGGAGCGCTCCCAGGTCGTTCGGACTCCCGCTCAGACCCCCGTTGCACCGACGCTGCGAGGACCTGCTGATGCACTCACCACAAGCCCACACCACCGGCCGCCGGGCCCGCCCCAGGGGCAGGACGGCCGCCGCGGGCGCGTTGTCCGGCGCACTGGTCGCGAGCGCCGCGGCGCTCGCCCTCGGCGGCGGCGCGACCGTCGCCCGAGCCGCGGACTCCGCGTTCTACGTCGTGCCCGACACCTCCGCGGCGCGGTGGGTCGCGCAGAACCAGGGCGACTCGCGGGCCGCGGTGATCCGCGACCGGATCGCGAACGTGCCCCAGGCCCGGTGGTACACCACGACCAACACCTCGCAGGTCCGCGCGCAGGTCGACTCGTTCGTCGGCGCCGCCGCGGCGGCCGGGAAGATCCCGATCATGGTCGTCTACAACATCCCGAACCGCGACTGCGGCGGGGCCAGCGGCGGCGGCGCGCCGTCGCACTCGGCGTACCGGGCGTGGGTGGACGAGGTCGCGGCCGGTCTCGCGGGGCGCCCGGCGTCGATCATCCTGGAGCCGGACGTGCTCCCGATCATGACGAGCTGCCAGGACGCGGGCCAGCAGGCCGAGACGAAGGCGTCGATGGCCTACGCGGGCAAGAAGCTCAAGTCCGGCTCCTCGCGGGCGAAGGTGTACTTCGACATCGGCCACTCCGCGTGGCTCACGCCGGGCGAGGCCGCCAACCGGCTGCGCGGCGCGGAGATCTCCAGCAGCGCCGACGGGATCGCCACGAACGTGTCGAACTACCGGTACAGCCGGGACGAGATCGCGTTCGCCAAGGCGACCCTCAACGCGTTGGGCGACAGCAGGCTCAAGGCCGTCATCGACACCAGCCGCAACGGCAACGGCCCGCTGGGCAGCGAGTGGTGCGACCCGGCCGGGCGCGCGATCGGCACGCCCAGCACCACCGACACCGGCGACGCGCAGATCGACGCGTTCCTCTGGGTGAAGCTGCCCGGCGAGGCGGACGGCTGCATCGCGGGCGCGGGCCAGTTCGTGCCGCAGCGCGCGTACGACATGGCGGTGGCCGCGGGCCCGACCAGCACCACCACCTCCAGCACCACCAGCACGACCAGCACCACTTCGACCACTTCGACCACCACGTCGACCACGACGACGACCACCACGCCACCCGCGGGGACCGGGTGCCGGGTGAGCCATCGCGTGATCAGCCAGTGGTCCGGCGGTTACAGCGGCGAGATCGTCATCGAGAACAGGGGTCCCGCAGTGGAGTCCTGGACCCTGGCGTTCTCCGCACCCGGTGTGACCGTTTCCCAGGGCTGGAACGGGACGTGGACCGACACGGGCGACACCGTCCGCGTCGTCAACGCGTCCTGGAACGGCAGGCTCGCCACCGGCGGTACCGCGACCGTCGGGTACAACGCGAGCTTCAGCGGAAGCACCCCGCCGTTCGGTTCTCCCACCGTGAACGGTGCGGCGTGCACCTGATGCCGTGACCAGCCCGCACCGGAGCGACCCGCCTCCCCGACCCGGCAGTCGTCGGGAGGCGGGTCGCTCCTCCTTATACCCTGGGGGCGTGACCGAACCGATGTCCGCAGAAACCCTCGCCGCGCTGGCCGACGACCCGCGTCCGGACATCCGCGCGACCCTGCTCCTCGACCCCGACGTGCCCGCCGGGCTGCGCTACCAGGTGCACGCGGCGCTCTCCGCCGAGGCCGCCGCCGGCGACCGCGAGGCCGAGAGCGCCCTGGCGTGGGTCCGCTTCTCCCGGTCCGGTCGCACCGCCTGCGACCGTCCCGAATGACCACCGCCTGCCCGTGCGGGCTGGGTGACCCGTACGAGCACTGCTGCGGCCCGTACCACGAGGGGCGCAAGAAGCCGCCGACGGCGGAGACCCTCATGCGGTCGCGCTACAGCGCGTTCGCCGTGCGCGACGAGGACTACCTGCTCGCCACCTGGCACCCCACCACCCGTCCCGACTCCCTGGACCTGGACCCGGACCAGCGCTGGAGCCGCCTGGAGGTCCTGGCCCGCACCGGCGGCACCCTGTTCCAGACGACGGGCACCGTGGAGTTCCGCGCCCACTACCGCCTGCGCGGCACGCGGGACGTGCTGCACGAGAACAGCCGCTTCGTGCGCGAAGACGGCACCTGGCTCTACGTGAGCCCCCTCTAACCCCGAGAGTCCAACCCCCAGGTCCCGAGAGTCCAACCTCCAGGACCCCTGAGTTCTGCGTTCGGGCCCTCCGGCAGGCCGACCTGAACGGAGAACTCAGGGGTCCCGAGCGTTGGACTCTCGAGGTCTGAGCGTTGGACTCTCGAGGCCTCGGCGTTGGACTCTCGGGGTCTGAGCGTTGGACTCTCGGTCAGCGGGGGGCGTTCTGGGCTCCTCGGACGCCCGTGGCGGAGCCGCGGGGCAGGGTGCAGGCGGCGTCGGTGTTGAAGGTGCCCGGGGTGGTGTCCAGGCCCGGCTTCTTCCGCGTGCCCTCGTAGCCCGCGTGGCACGGCGGGGGGTCGAAGAACGTCAGCGCCAGGCCGAACGACGCCTGACCGCCGCGCACCGCCGACGCGCCCACCGACACCGCGTCGGGCACGGTCACCAGCACCTGCTCCAGCTGCCCCTGCCGGGTGACCAGGACGTCCGCCGTCGTCAGCAGGTTGGACAGCAGCACGCCCAGGTTCGGCCCCGAGTCGCGCAGCAGGGCGCTGACCTCGCCGGCGGCCCCCGGGGCGGCGGCGATCAGGCGCCTCAGGTCGCCGTCCGACGCGCGCAGCCGCTCGGCCACCAGCAGGGCGCTGTCGGCGAACGAGTCGATCGCCGCCGAGTGGTCCAGCTGGGTCTGGAGCACGGTCACCGAGTCGTCCAGCAGCTCCACGGTCTGCGGCAGGTGCTCCCCCGCCTCGGCGACGAACCGACCGGTGGCGTCGAGCAGCGCCTGCAGGTCGGGCCCGGTGCCGCGCAACGCCTGGTCCAGCTCGTCCACGACGGTGCGCAGCGAGTCGACCGGCACGGACCGCGCCAGCTCGTCGAGGTTGGTCAGCACCTGCTCCACGGGCAGCGGCAGCCTCGCCCGCGCCTCGGGGATGACGGAGCCGTCCACCAGGTACGGTCCGCCCGCGCCGCGCGGGCGCAGGTCGACGTACTGCTCGCCGACCGCCGACCGGTTGGCCACCACGGCCTCCAGGTCGGCCGGGATCGGCGGCGCGCCGGCCGCGATGCGCAGCCCGACCTCCACCCGGCGGTCCACCAGGCGGACCGGCCCCACCCGGCCGACGGGCACGCCCCGGTAGGTCACCTCGCCGCCGGTGAACAGGCCGCCGGTCCGGGGCAGTTCGAGCCGCACCTCGTACCCGTCGTCCACGACGGTCAGCCCGGCGTACTCCGCGCCGACGTAGCTGACGCCGAGCAGCGCGATGACGGTGAACAGCGCGACCTGCGCGCGCACCCGCCGGGTGATCATCAACGGCCTCCCGGCTTCAGGGTGAGGTAGGTGTTGAGGTAGTCGCCCTTGATGCCGTCGAGCACGGCGTCGGTGAACGGGAACGTGAGCAGGAGCTCCAGCGACTGCGGCAGGTCCTGACCGGACTCGGCCAGCTTCCGCAGCGTCGGCTCCAGCGCGCGGAGGTCGGCCACCAGGTCCTCGCGCCCGCGCTCGACCACGTCGGTGGCGACGGTGGACAGCTGCCCCAGCGAGTCCAGCAGGCCGACGAGCTGCCCGCGCTGCTCGTGCAGCACCTCCAGGCCGGGTTCCAGGTCGTCCAGGACCACGCCGATGTCGGCCTTGCGCGACTCCAGGGACGACGCGAGCCGGTCCATCCCCTCGAGGGCGCGGGTGATCTCGCCCTTGTGCTCGTCCAGCGACCCGACGAAGGTGTCCACAGTGGACAGCAACGACCTCACCGCGGCCTCGTTGCCGGACAGCGCCGCGCTCAGCTCCCGCGAGATGTCCTGCACCTGCGCGATGCCACCACCGTTGAGCAGCATGGACAACGCGCCGAACACCTCCTCCACCTCGGGGTTGCGGTCGGTCCGGGTGACCGGGACGACCGCGCCGTCCACGAGCGGCGTCGACGAGCGCTCGGACGGCGGCGCGAGTTCCACGTACTTCTCGCCCAGCAGGCTGGACTGGCGCAGCCGGGCCAGGACGTTGGACGGCAGCAGCACGTCGCCGCGCACGACCACCCGCACGAGGGCCGTGGAGCCGTCCTCGGACAGCCCGATGTCCTCGACCTCGCCGACCGCGACGTCGTCGACCTTCACGCCGGCGTGCGGCACGAGGTCCAGCACGTCGTCGAACTCGACCACCACCCGGTACGGCCGGTCGCCGAGGTCCGCGCCGCCGGGCAGCGGCAGGTCGTAGGCGCTCGGCAGGGTCGAGCAGCCGGTGAGCAGGACGACGGAGGCCACCGCGAGGACCCGCCGCACCGGACCCGCACCGGTGACCGGACCCGCCCCCGCCACCGGACCCGCACCGGCCGCCGGACCCGCCGCGGTCACCGGGGACCCCCGGGCACGCTGAGCAGGTCGGCGACGAACTCGTTGAGGTTGGCGCGGGCGTTCAGCGTGCCGGTCGCCGGGTCGTAGGCGGCGACCACGTTGTGCAGCGCGACGGGTGCCACGTCGAGCACCTCCGAGAGCGACTGCTGCTGCCGCACCAGGGAACCGGTGAGCACGGCCAGGTCCTCCACGGAGGTCTTCACCCGGTCGCGGTTGTCCCGCACGAACGCGCGCACCCGTTCCAGCGCGCCCGCCAGTTCGCCCAGCGCCGTGCCGAGGTCGTCGCGCTCGGCGGCGAAGAACCCGGTCACGTCGGCGAGCTGGTCGGCGAGCCTGCCCACCTGCTCGTCGTTCGCGGCGAGCACCCCGGTGAACGACTGGAGGTTGTCGACCGTGCCGAACAGGTCCTCGCGCGACCCGGCGAGCGTCGTGGCCGCGTCGGCGAGCTGCCGGATCGTCGCGCCGAGCGCGCCGCCGTTGCCGTCCAGCGCGTCGGCGCCGGTGCGCAGCAGGTCCGACAGCGCGCCCCCGCGGTTGGCCCCGTCCGGGCCGAGCGCGGTGAGCAGGCTGTCGAGGCTGCCGTACAGCTCGTCCAGCTCGACCGTGCCCGCGGTGCGCGCGCTGGTGATGACGGCGCCCGGCGCCATCCGGTCGCCCCCGGTGTAGGCGGGCGCGAGCTGCACGTACCGGTCGGCGACGACGCTGGGCGCGACGACGGCGGCGCGGGCGTCGGCCGGCACGTCGACGCCGTGGTCCAGCTCCAGCTCCACCCGGACGGAGCCGCCGTCGGGCAGCACGCCGACGACCCGGCCGACGGGCACGCCGAGCACCCGCACGTCGGAGCCCTCGTAGACGCCGACCGCGGCGGTGAAGTAGGCCGTCACGCGGGTGGGCGCGGGGCGGAGGAAGACCCACCACGCGGCGACCACCGCCACCAGCACCAGCACGAGTGCCTGGGCGAGCCCGATGACGAGCCGCCGGTGGTTCCTGGTCCGGACGAACATCAGCGGCCTCCCGGTGGGCAGTCGCGCCCGCCACCGGGCTGCGCGACCAGCCCGCACACGTAGGTGTCGACCCACTCGCCGTTGCCGAGCGCGTTGGTGAGCACGCGGTAGTAGGGCCCGGCCAGCGCGAGGCCCCGTTCGAGCGACTCCTGGTTGTCCCGCAGCACGTCGGTGACGCGTTCGAGCTGCTCCAGGGCGGGCCGCAGCTGCTCGGCGTTGTCCTCGACGAGGCCGGAGAGCTGCCGGGACATCTCGCGCGTGCCGTCGAGCAGCTCCGCGATGGCGTCGCGGCGGCGCCCGACCTCCTCCAGCAGCAGGTTGCCGTCGGTGATGAGCGCGGCGAAGTCGGTGTTGCGGTCGGCGAGCGCCCCGGTGACCTTGTTCGCGCCCGCGACCAGCGACGCGAGCTGCTCGTCGCGGCTGGAGACGGTCTTCGACAGCGCGGACAGGCCGTCGAGCGCCTGCCGCACGTGCTGCGGCGACTCGCGGAACGCGTCGCTGAGCGCCTGGAAGCTCCGCGCCAACTGGTCGGTGTCGATCGCGGTCAGCGTGGTCGACAGCCCGTTGAACGCCTCCACGACGTCGTAGGGCGAGGTGGTGCGCTCCAGCGGGATGGTGCCGGTGAGCGGGTCGCGGCCCTCGGGGTCGACCGCCAGGTACTTCTGCCCGAGCAGCGTCTTGATGCGGATCCCGGCGCGGCTGCGGTCACCCAGGTGGACGCCGGACACCCGGAACGCGACCCGCACCACCCCCTCGTGCAGCCCGACGTCGGTCACGGTGCCCACCTTGAGGCCCGCGACGCGGACCTCGTCGTCCACGCGCAGGCCGGCCGCCTCGGCGAAGTCGGCGGTGTGCCTCGTGCCGCCGCCGACGAACGGCAGGTCCTCCAGGAAGAAGGTGAGCGCGGCGGTGACGGCGAGGACCAGGAGCCCGACGGCCCCCAGCAGCACCGGTCTGCGCGTCATCGGCGGCACCTCGGTTCGGTGATGGGGAGTCCGACCGGTCCCCCGCCGGGCGCGGGCTCCGCCTCGGACGAGGCGTAGCAGAGGTAGAAGTTCAGCCACGAGCCGTAGGAGGCGGTGCGGCCGATCGCGTCGAACTTGACCGGCAGGTTGCGCACGAACGGTTCCAGCTCCGGCGCGGTGCCGAGGGTGCCGGCGAGCAGGCCGAGCGCGGCGATGTCGTCCTTGAGCGGTTGGCGGCCCTGCTCCAGCAGGGACGCGGTGCTGTCGCTCAGGGCGGCCAGGCCGGCGACGGCGTTGCCGATGGGCTCGCGGTCGGCGGCGAACCCGGACACGAGCTGCCGCAGCGACGTCAGCAGCGAGCCGAACCGGTCGTCGCGCGAGTTCACCGTCTCCAGCACCGCGTTGAGGTTGTCGACGACGCGCCCGATCACGTCGTCCTCGGCGGCGAGGGCGGTGGTGAGCGACGCGGTGTGCGCGAGGAGGCTCTCGACCGTGCCGCCCTCGCCCTGGAGGACCTGGACGATCTCGTGGGACAGCTTGTTGACGTCCTCCGGGTCGAGCGCCTGGAACAGCGGCTTGAAACCGTTGAACAGGGTGGTCAGGTCGAGGGCGGGCACGGTGCGCTCCACCGGGATGAGCCCGCCGCGGGGCAGCGCCTCCCCCACCCGACCGGCGGGTTGTTCGAGGGCGACGTACCGCTGGCCGACCAGGTTGCGGTACTTGATGGTGGCGGTGACGCCGGCGGACAGGCTGCGGCCCTCGACGACCGAGAAGCCGACGTCGACCAGTTCGTCGTCGACCAGGGTGAGGGACTCGACCTGGCCGACCTTCACCCCGGACATGCGCACGTCGTCGCCCTCGGCCAGGGCGGTGACGTCGGTGAAGCGGGCGGTGTAGTCGGTGGTGGAGCCGATCCGGCTGCCCGCGACGGTGGCCGCGAGGAACCCGGTGGCGGCGACCGTGACGACGACGAACACCAGGAACTTGGTCAGCGGCGCGGCGACGCCCCTCATCGGGCCCCCATGAGCAGGCCCGCCCAGTCGGGCACCCGGTCGGGCGCGACGGCCTCGACGGGCCCCGCCGGGCAGTGCGGCGCGCCGCCCCGGCGCTGGACGGGGTCGTCGCGGCCGGGCCGGTAGCCCTCGCCCGGCGGCACCACGGTGACCTCGGCGTGCATCCCGGGCTGGTCGGTGCCCTTGCCGAGCGCCTCGTCCACGCGGGGGCGCAGCGCGTTGACGGCGTCCAGCACGCACGGGAACTCGGGCGAGTAGCCGGCGAGCAGCTCCAGGGTGGGCCGGGACCGGTCGGCGAGCCCGACGACGACCTCGCCGTTGGCGCGCAGGAACCCGGTCAGGTCGGCCGACGCGGTGGTGAGGCTGGTGTAGACGGCGTCGAGGTCGGCGCGCTGCTCGGCGAGGGTGCGGCTGACCGCGGTGGCGTCCGCGAGCGCCCGCACGAGGTCGGGGCCGGCGTCGGCGTAGAGGTCGGCGACGTCGGCGAACTTCGTGATGCCCTCCTTGAGGGCGGGCAGCCGGGGGTTGAACTCGCGCAGGTACGCGTCGAGCTGGACGATCGTCCGGCCGAGGGTCTCGCCGCGCCCGTCCAGCGCCTGCGCCACCGAGGTGAGCGCGGAGGCCAGCTTGTCCGGCCGCACGGCCTGGAGCGTGGGCATCAGGTCGGCGAGCACCCGTTCCAGTTCGATCGCGCCGGACGTGCGGTCCTGCTCGATCACGTCGCCCTCGGCGAGCGAGCCGCGCGGGTCGTCGGGGGGCTCCAGGCTGACGAACCGCTCGCCGAACAGCGTCTTCGGCAGCAGCCGGGCCGACACGTTCGCCGGGATGAGGTCCACCTGGTCGGGGCGCAGGGCCAGTTCCAGCTCGGCGCCGTCGCCGCTCGACCGGATGGCGCGCACCTCGCCCACGAGCACGCCGAGCAGCTTCACGTCCGACTCGGCCTGGAGCTGGTTGCCCACGTGGTCGGTGCGCAGCAGGACGGTGACGCGGGGCGTGAAGACCTTCTGGTAGGCGGCGACCGACAACCCGCACAACGCGAGCAGGAGTACCGCGAAGAGCAGCCCCGACAAGCGCCGTCGCAATGTCACGAGTATTCTCCGGAAAAGGTTGTGAATGCTTCACAGTTACCTGTTACCGGCGAGTACGTTACTCATCGTCGCCGTGGTGCACAAGCAGTCTAAATGCTTGTCATTCGCATGACAAAAACACTTCCGGGAACACTCACCTGGATACAAAAAGATGACCGGGCCCTGGCGTCCCGGCCGGCGTTGCGGCTACCAATGTCCCCACCGCGGACGAATCGGGGGTGGTCACGTGGGCCGGTTGGAGCAGCGCCCCGGTGCCGCGTTGCGCCGCTCCGGTGCCCGGTCACCGCGCCGGTTGACAGGTTTTCATGATCAAAAATACAGTGTTCGGTATCACACCCGATCGTTTGGTGGTGGGCGAACAGCATGAACAGGACCGGTGAACTCACGGCCGCCGAATTACCCCTCATCGGCAATTCGGACCTCTGGGAGCAGTTGCCCGCCGAACTCGCGCCGAAGTTCCGCGCGCGGGCCGGCGACGTCGCCGTCGACATGGTCCGGGAGATCCAGCACCAGATCGCCGAGTACTCCCAGAAGCTGGAGGGCATGTTCGGCCAGGTGGTGGTGGAGGGGGTGGAGCAGGCGATCCACCAGTTCATCGACCGGATGGTCGACCCGACCGCGGAGCGGGAGGACCGCGCCAAGCTGTTCCGCCTCCTCGGCAAGCTGGAGGTGAGCGCGGGCCGCAGCCTCGACCTGCTCCAGACCGCCTACCGGATCGGCGCGCGGGTGGCGTGGCGGCGCATCTCGGAGTTCGGCCAGACCGAACGCGTGCCGCTGGCGACCATGTGCCTGATCGCCGAGGCGATCTTCGCCTACATCGACGAGCTGTCGCTGCGCTCGATGGAGGGCTACGCCGAGGCGCAGGCCCGGCACGCGGGCGCGGTGCAGCGGCGGCGCAAGCGGTTGCTGGAGCTGATCCTCGGCGAGCCCGGCTACCACCCGAACGCGCTGGCCGACCTCGCCGAGGCCGCGCACTGGCCGGTGCCGGACCGGGTGCTGGTGGTGGCGCTGGAACGGCGCACCGACCAGCACCAGCTGCCGATCCCGGTGCTGCACGAGGACATCCTGATGGACCTGGAGGGCGGCGAGCCGTGCCTGCTGCTCACCGACCCGGAGCGGCAGCTCGTCGCGCTGGAGCACAAGCTGGGCGGGTGGCGCGCGGCGGTGGGCCCGGTCGTGCCGCTGGCGTCGGCCCGGCAGTCGCTGCGCTGGGCCCGCCGCACGATCACGCTCATCCAGTCAGGTGTCATCCCGGACAGACCCATGGTGGACACCACCGAGCACCTGTCCACGCTGCTGCTGCTCGGCGACGAGGACCTGGTGCACGAGCTGGTGAAGCGGGCGCTGGCGCCGCTGGAGGGGCTGACGCCCAAGCAGCAGCAGCGGATGCGGGAGACGATGACCGCGTGGGTGGAGACCCGGGGCAGCGCGCCCGAGGTCGCGGCGGGCCTCGCCGTGCACCCGCAGACCGTGCGCTACCGGTTGCGGCAGCTGGAGGAGCTGTTCGGGGAGAAGCTGCACGACCCGGACGCGCTGTTCGACATGGGCATCGCGCTGCGGGCGTTGCGGCTGCTCACAGCTGCGCGGTCAGCGTGAGGTCGAGGAGGTTGTCCGGGCCCGAGACCAGGCCGGTCATCAGCGGGTCGAGGTCCTCCCCGCCCCGGCAGCCCCCGAAGGGCGGGATCGCGTAGGCGGCCTTCATCCTGATCACGGCGAGGTCGAACGGGCCGGTGAGGTCGACCGACGCGGGCGCGGTGGTCAGGCACGCCTGCCCGACGTCGAGCGGTTGCGAGTTCACCGCGACCTCGCCGAGCCCGATCGTCAGGTCGGCGTGCGCGGTGATCTCGCCCTCCCGGATGCGACCGGTGACCCGGCCGACCGGGACCAGGTCGGTGCGCGCGGTGGTCGGCACGAAGCCGAAGACGACGAAGTAGCCGTGCGCGGGCGGCAGCCGCAGGTCGCCGGTGATCGTGCCCTCGATCAGGTCGATCTCGGCGACCAGGGTGCCGGGGCCGATGGCGAGGTCCGACCCGAGCTTGGCGATCCGGCTCACCGCGTCCACGCGGTAGGTGATCGTGATGCCCGCCGCGCGCGCCGGGTCGGGCCGCTCGGCGGGGCGGCGCACCACCCAGCCGGGCGCCGGCAGCGCGCCCAGCAGGACCGCGACCGCCGCCAGGACCACCAGCGCGCTTCTCACCCACCACCTCCGGCCATTCCCCGAAAGTACTTTCACCCCTCTTCGGGCACAAGCCGTCGAGGATGATTTGTCATGCGCGTGATAAAGCTCGGAAGTGATTTTGTAGCCCTTCGACAGCGTGCCGGAAAAAATGCGAACAATGCTTGCAGCCACTGGTGGCCAAAGCTACTTTACTGACCAGTAGCCATGGCATTCGTGTTTTCGCACTGCTCTCGACGAGGAGACGCACATGCTGAAACGGACTGGTCGGACGGCGTTCGGCGGACTCGCGGTCGCGGCGGCGGTGGTCGGGTCGGTGGCGTTCGCGGGCGCCGGGGCCGGTCAGGCCGCCGAGGCGAGCCTGACCCTGGTGTACAGCTGCCCGTTCCCGCTGATCGGCACGCAGGACATGAGCGTGCGGATCGACGTGGCGGACCTGCCGGACTCGGCGGTGGTGGGCGTGGAGACGCCCGCGACGCGGGTGACCGCGACCGCCACCGTGCCGCCGACCGCGACGCAGGGCCTGGCCCTGGTCGGCGCGGCCACCGTGGAGGGCACCGCGCGGGCGCGGACCACGATCGACAACGCGGGCGCCGTGCTGGAGGTCGTGCCGGACCTGGTGGTGGCCAAGACGGCCGTGCCCGCCTCCGGGGCGTTCGACACCGTCGCGACCGGCGGCACCCCGCCGGTGACGTTCGCGAACGCGGGCGCCACCACCATCTCGGTCGGCGACTTCAGCACCACCCTGACCCCGCGCAAGGCCGACGGCACCGAGACCGGCCTGGGCACCTTCACCTCGGACTGCACGCTCAAGCCGGGCCAGGACACGCTGCTGCACGAGTTCACCGTCGCGCCCGCCACTGGCCCGACGACCACCACCACGACGACCACGACCACCGCGCCGACGACCACCACGACCACGTCCGCGCCGAACGAGCCGCTGGAGATCACCTACGACGTCAACGGCACGTCGACGATCAAGAAGCTCGGCTCGGACCTGCCGCTCGGACCGGGCACCCTGGCCACCGAGGTCGACCTGCTCGGCGGCACGTTCTCCGGTGACCTCGCGCTGCCGGACGCGCGGGGCGACTTCGCCCTGTTCGGCTTCGTGCCCACCACCGCGACCGTCCGGCTGGTGCCGCAGGGCAGGACCACCGGCACCATCACCGCCGGCGCGGTGACCGCGCGGACCACCGCCGGCATCAGGCTGACCGACGTCCGGGTGCTGGGCATCCAGGTCGTGAAGCCGACCGACCGGTGCGCCACGGTGACGCCGAGCACCATCGACCTCGTCTCGAAGCCCGGCTTCGACCCGCTCAACGGCGGCGGCCTCACCGGCGGCTACGCGATCGCGAGGTTCGAGGGCTGCGGCCTGGTGACGCCGGTCGTCAACCTCAGCATCCCCGGCCCCGGCAACACGCTCGACCTGGCCATCGCCAGGAAGTGACACCCACCCCCACCCAGGCGGGTCGGCGCGCGTGCGCCGGCCCGCCCGGGTCGTTCCCAGGAGAGAACCTGACATGAGAGTGCGACACCGGGTGGCCGCGGCGGGTCTCAGCGCGGTCGTGGTCGGCGGCTCGGCCCTGCTCGGCGCGGGCGTCGGCACCGCCGCCGCGGCGGAGCTGACGCTGGTCTACAACTGCCCGTTCCCGCTGATCGGCGCCCAGGACATGAGCGTCCGGATCGTGGTGGAGGACCTGCCCGACGACGCGGTGGTGGGCGAGGAGCAACCGGCGACGCGGGTCACCGCGACCGCCACCGTGCCGGACCTGGCCACGCAGGGCCTGGCGCTGGTGGGCGCGGCGACCGTGGAGGGCACGGCGAAGGCGCGGACGAGGATCGACAACGCGGGTTTCGTGCTGGACCTCGTGCCGGACCTGGCCGTGGCCAAGACCCCGGTGCCGCCGTCGGGCGCGTTCGACACCGTCGCGACCGGCGGCACCCCGCCGGTGAGCTTCCCCAACGCGGGCCGGACCACGATCACCATCGGCGACTTCGAGACGACCCTGACCCCGCGCCGGGCCGACGGCACCGAGACGGGCCTGGGCACATTCACCTCGCCGTGCACGCTCAACCCCGGCCAGGACACGCTGCTGCACGAGTTCACCGTCCGGCCGAACACGCCGACCAGCACCACCACGACCACCACGACGACGACCACGACCGATCCCACGACCACCACCACGGAACCGACCACCACGACCGAGCCGACGACGACCACCACCGACCCGACCACGACGACCACCGACCCGACGACGACCACCACCACGACGGACCCGACGTCGACCACGACGAGCACCACCACCACGTCGCCGACCACGACCACGACCACCACGACCAGGCCGACGACGACCACGACCACGTCGACCACGACGTCCGGCGGCACCACCACCACGACGACGCCGACGTCCACCACGACCACCACCGGCGGTGCGACGACCACGACCGCCCCGACGACCACGACCGCCCCGACGTCGAGCACCACCACGACCACGACCACGCCGGTCGTGGTGCCGCCCGCACCGGGCGGCGGCGGCCGGCTCGCCGACACCGGCGCGTCGGTCCGCGGTCCCCTGGTCCTCGGCGGCGCCCTGCTCGCCCTGGGCGCGGGCGCCCTGCTCCACCTGCGCCGCACGCGCCGGCGCGGCTGACCCGGACCCGGCCGACCCGGACTCAGCCGACCCGGACGAGGGGCCGGCCCGCGGGCTTCCCGCGGGCCGGCCCCTCGCGCGGTCCTAGCCCGGCAGCGACGGCAGCTGGCCGACCTGCTCCGGCGCGGGCGGGGTGATGTCGACCGGCGCGCCCCAGTCGCGGTAGTCCGCCACGACGTCCACCGCTCCCCCGCCCTCGACCGGCGTGCTCACCTCGGTCCTCACCGGCAGGTCCTGCTCGTCCACCCACAGCTTGAGCACCGAGGCCCGGCCGTCGGCGGTCACGTGCGCGGTGTACCGGACGGTCTTCTTCCCGGCCACCTCCTCCTCGGCCTTGTCCACGATCCGCGCGCCCTCGGGCAGCGCCTTGCGGATGTCGGCGGCGTCGCGGATGTGCACGGCCACGGCCGCCATCGCCCTCCCCAGGGCGTTGGCCGGGTCGTCCGGGTCGAGCTTGAGCCACGGCTTGTCCGGCTGCGGGGCCTGCCCGGCGGGGATGCGCACGTAGATGCCGTCCGGCACCATCACGTACGCGACCTCGTCGGCGTCGGCGGTGGAGATCCGGCAGGAGGCCGCGAAGTCGTCGGTGCGCAGCCCGCAGCTGCCCTTCCCGTTGGTGGCGAGGTCCAGGTCCACGGTCACCGAGCCCTTGGCCTCGGCCGCCACCAGGCTGGCCTCGCCCAGCGCCTGCGGCGTGTCGAACGTCTTGGCCGCCGGCGCCGGCGGCGCCGGCTCACCGGTGCACGCGGACAGCGCGGCGGTGACCACGGCGGCACAGCCCACCAGGGCGACGCGGTTCTGGCGCATGCTCCTCCTCGGACCAGTAATGGGGAAATGGGCTTTCCACAGACACTGTAACCAGCGGGAGAAGATTTCGAACCGGTCGATCCGCGGCTGTTGCCGAAAAACGAAAAACGCGAATCCCTTTTGTCAGGCGGGTGACAAATCAGGGTCGGCGCACGGACGCCAGCAGGTTGCGGGCGACCTCGCGCAGCTTGGTGTTGTGCCGCTGCGACTCGGCGACGAGCCGGGCGAACGCCTCGCCCTCGTCGATGCCGTGCGCGGCCATGAGCACGCCCTTGGCCTGGTCGATCTCGGCACGCGACTCCAGCGCCGCCTGGAGGTGCCGCACGAGGGCCCGCGACCGGTCGTAGCGGCGGAACCCGGTGATGGTGGTGGACGCGGCCGTGACGAACAGCCGCAGCAGCGCCTCGTCGAACGGGTCGAACGCGTGGTCGGCGCCGCTGTAGAGGTTGAGCGCCCCGATCGCCTCGTCGTCCACGACGAGCGGGGCGGACAGGTAGGCGCGCACGCCGATCCGCTCGACGGCGCGGGCGAACTCCGGCCACTTCTCGCGACCGCCGTGCAGGGTCGCCCGCACGGGTCTCCTGGTGCGCGCGGCCTCCAGGCACGGCCCGTTGCCCGCCTCGTACTGCTCGGCGTCGATCGTGCGGACCTTCTGGTCGGTCGCGGCCGGCGTGTGCGGACCGGTTGAGCCCAGGACCGTCACCGACACGTTGTCCGCGTCGGGGATGACGCGGGACACCGACTCGACCAACTGCTGGAGCGCGTCCTCCAACGATTGGTCGCCCGCCAGTACGCCCGCCAGTTCCTCCAGCGCCTCGCTGGCCTCGTCCAGCTGGCTCGCCGGGAGCTGCTCCTGAATGCTCACGCCCCATTGTCTACACCCAGGGGACGATAATCGCCGCAACCGAAGGGGGTGACGCTGTGCGGGTGCTGCTGGTCGAGGACGACGACGGGGTCGCCGGGGCACTGGTGGCGGCGTTGGTGGACAACGGGCACCGCCCCGGTCGGGTGAGCCGGGGCGCGGACGCGCTGCTCTCGCACCGCGGCTTCGACCTGGTGCTGCTGGACCTGGGCCTGCCCGACATCGACGGCCTGGACGTGCTGCGCAAGGTGCGGCGGGTCTCGCCGGTGCCGGTGCTGGTGCTGACCGCGCGGGGTGACGAGCGGTCGGTCGTGCGCGGCCTGCGCCTGGGCGCGGACGACTACCTGGTGAAACCGGTGCGCCTGGGCGAGCTGCTGGCCCGGATGGACGCGGTGGCGCGGCGCAGCGCGGCGGTGGCCGGGCCGGCGGACCGCACGGTGCGCGTCGGCGACGTGGAGGTCGAACTGGAGGCCAGGCGGGTGCTGGTGGGCGGCGTCGAGGTCGCGTTGACCACGAAGGAGTTCGAGGTGCTGGCGGTGCTGGCCGCGCGGGCGGGCACGGCGGTGAGCCGCCAGCAGGTCATGGACGAGGTGTGGGGCGACGCGTACCTGGCCGTGTCGCGGTCGCTGGACGTGCACGTGGCGGGCCTGCGGGGGAAGCTGGGCCGGCCGGGCCTGCTGACCACGATCCGCGGTTTCGGCTACCGGTTGGGCGAGTAGGTGCGCCGCCGCCTGCTGCTGGTGCTCCTGCTGTTCTCCGCCGCGGCCGTGGCCGGGTTCGCCGTGCCGCTGCTGTCGGCCACGTCCACCGAGCGCACGCAGCGGTTCGTGCTCAGCCGCACCGCCGACCTGGACCGGTTCGCCGTGCTCGCGCAGCACGCCGAGACCACCCGGGACGACGCGGCGCTGGAGGACGAGGTCGGCGCGTACTTCGCCCTGTACGGCGAGCCGGTGGTGGTGGTCGACGCGCGGCGGCGGCCGGTCGCCCAGGCGGGTCTGCCCGCCGGCGACCCGCTGTTCGCGCAGGCCCTGGACGCGGCGCTGCGCAACCAGCCCACGCCGTCCGTGGCGACGCTGACCCCCTGGTCGTCCGGGCACGTGGTGTTCGCGCGCCCGGTCGGCACCGGCACGCGGGTCGCGGGCGCGGTCGTGCTGCGGGCGTCGGTGGAGCGCGCGGCGGCGGACGTGACGGAGCGGTGGCTGTGGGTGCTCGGCGGCGCGCTGGCCGCGGCGGCCGTGTCGGTGCTGCTCGTGCAGGTGGTGGCGCGGTGGCTGCTCGAACCGCTGGCGGAGCTGGCGATCGGGGTGCGCGCGGTGGCCGCGGGCGAGCGGCGGGCGCACGTGCCGGGCAGCAGCGGCCCGCCGGAGGTGCGGGAGCTGTCGGAGTCGTTCAACCGGATGTCCGACGCCGTCACCGAGGCCGCCGACCAGCAGCGCCGGCTCATCGCGGACACCTCGCACCAGCTGCGCAACCCGATGGCGGCGCTGCGGCTGCGGATGGACGCGCTGGGTGCCCAGGTGACACCGGACGGCGTGGTCGCCTACACGGCGGGCGTCACCGAGATCGAGCGGTTGGAGTCCCTGCTGGACGGGCTGCTGGCGCTGGCCGCGGCGGAGAGCACGGCGACGGAGGTG
Organism: Saccharothrix sp. DSM 118769; assembly: GCF_052936295.1. Classification (NCBI taxonomy): domain Bacteria; kingdom Bacillati; phylum Actinomycetota; class Actinomycetes; order Pseudonocardiales; family Pseudonocardiaceae; genus Saccharothrix; species Saccharothrix sp. DSM 118769. The sequence goes on from NZ_CP193627.1 coordinate 7,109,135, forward strand.
GCGGCGGGCGGGCGCGAGCCGGAGCTGACCGACGTGGGCGCGGTGGCGGTGGACCGGGCCGGGTTCTGGCAGGTGCCGGTGCCGCCGGTGCCCGACCTGGCGGTGCTGGTGCGCTGCCCGGAGTCCGACCTGGCGCAGGTGCTGGACGTGCTGCTGGACAACGCGGTGAAGTACGGGGGCGCGGTGCGGGTGGCGCTGGGCGCGGACCGGGCCGCCGGGACGGGGTGGGTCGAGGTGCGCGACGACGGGCCGGGCATGACGGAGCGGGAGCTGGCGATGGCCACCGCGCGGTTCTGGCGCGGCCGGTCCGACCGGCCCGGCACGGGGCTGGGCCTGGCCATCGCCGACCAGCTGGTGCGCGCCCGGGGCGGGGCGCTGGCGCTGTCGTCCGACCGCGGCCTGACCGCGCGGGTGACCCTGCCGCTGGAGCCGGCGCTGTGAACCGCCGGGCGTTCCTGCTGGGCCTGCTCGCCACCGGGTGCGCGACCGGCTGCACGGCGGGTGAGCCGTCCCGCGAGCTGGCCGTCGCCGGCGGTGAGCGCGGCGGCATGTACTTCGACTTCGCCACGCTGCTCGCCGGCCGGCTGACCGGCGTGCGCGGCCGGGTGCTGGAGACCGAGGGCAGCCTGGCGAACCTGGACCTGCTCGCCGAGGGCCGGGCGGACCTGGCGCTGACCCTGGTCGACGCCGCCCACGTCGCCGACCCGGCCCTGGAGCTGCGCGCGCTGGGCCGGGTGTACGAGAACTACCTGCAACTGGTGGTCCGCGAGGACGACCCGGCGCGTGCCGCCGCCGACCTCGCCGGGCGGACCGTGTCGCTGGGCGCGGCCCGGTCGGGCGCGTCGCTGACGGGGTGGCGGATGCTCGACGCGCTCGGCCTGCGCGACTCCGTGCGGGTGGTGCACCACCGGCTCGGCGACGCGGCGGCGATGCTGGCCGACGGGCGGATCGACGCCGTGCTGTGGTCGGGCGGCGTGCCCACGCCCAGGCTGGAGGACCTGTCCCGCATCCGGCTGCTGCCGCTGGCCGAGCTGGTGCCGGGCCTGCGGGACGCACACGGCTCGGTGTACGAGCAGGTGGCGGTGCCGGTCGGCGTGTACGGGGCGGGGCGCGAGGTGCCCACGATCGGCGTGGCCAACCTGCTGGTGGGGAGGGCGTCGCTGGACGGGGAGGCCGCCGCCGCCGTCACCCGCACGCTGGTGTCGCGCGCCGCCGAGCTGGTCCCGGAGCAGGCGCTGGGCACCCAGTTCCTCGACGTGCGCAGCCTCATCGGCACGGTCGGCGTGCCCCTGCACCCCGGTGCGGCGGCCGTCTACCGCGACCTGCACGGGTGAGGCACGGGGTCGGTCACCCGCCCCCGTGCCTCACCCGTCAGGGCAGGCGTTGCCCGAAGACCAGCGCGCCCGCCACGGCCAGCAGGCCCAGCACGGTGCCCAGCGCGACCCACGGCCGGGACGCGTCGGACTGCTTCTTCTCGTAGCCGATCTGCTCGCCGAGCGTGTCGTAGACCCGCCGCAGCTCCTCGGCGCTGGCCGCCTTGAAGAACTCGCCGCCGGACAGCTTGGCGATCTCCTTCATGGAGTCGTCGTCCACCGGCACGTCCTGGCGCCGCCCCTCGATCTCGACGACGCCCTCCTCGGTGCCGAACGAGATCGTGGAGATCGGGATGCCCGCCTTCTTGGCGTCCTCGGCCGCGTCGAACGCCTTGCGCGTGCCGACGGTCTCCTTGCCGTCGGTCATCAGCACGACGCGCGCCGGCGGTGGGCCGTCCGCGCCGCCGACGACCTTGCCGAACGAGTCGATCGCCGCGAGTGCCGCCACGATCGCGTCACCGGTCGCGGTCGACTGGGCGAGCTTGAGCCCGTCGATGCTCGACGTGACCGCGCCCCGGTCGGTGGTCGGCGCGACCAGCACCGTGGCCGACCCGGCGAACGAGATCAGGCCCAGGTTGATGCCCGGGGTGAGCCCGTCGGCGAACGACTTGGCCGCCACCTGCGCGGCCTCCAGGCGGGACGGCTTGACGTCGGTGGCCTTCATCGACAGCGACGTGTCGATCACCAGCATCACGGTGGCGCGGTTGCGCGGCACCTTCTGCTCGGCGGTCGGCCCGGCCAGCGCCACGGTCAGCAGGATGAACGCGACCAGCAGCAACGCCGCCGGCACGTGCTTGTACCAGCCCTGCCGCTTCGGGGCGACCTTCTCCAGCATCGACAGGTTGGCGAAGCGCAGCGTCCGCTTGCGCAGCACGCGCTGCAGCACGACGTACAGCGCGGCGACCGCGGCGACCGCGACCAGCAGCAGGAACCACCACGGCGCGGTGAACCCGGACAGGCTCATCAGGCCACCCCTCCCGACCAGCGGCGCTTGCGGGCGACGACGAACCGCACGGTGTCGGCGATCCAGTCGGAGTCGGTGCGCAGCACCAGGTGGCCCGCGCCCGCCTGGCGCAGGCCGGCGGCCACCCCGGCGCGGTGCTCGGAGGCCGCGGCGGAGAACTCGCGGCGCAGCAGCGGCGAGGCGACGACCTCGCGCTGGCGGCCCGTCTCCGGGTCGGCGAGCACGACCGTGCCCACGTCGGGCAGGTCGATGTCGCGCGGGTCGAGGACCTCGATCGCGACCAGGTCGTGCCGGGCGGAGAGCGCCTTGAGGGGCCGCTGCCACTCCATGCCGCCGAGGAAGTCGGAGATCACCACGACCAGGCCGCGGCGCCGGGGCGGGCGGCGCAGCTGCTCGACCACCTCGGCCAGCGAGCCGCGGGTGCCCTCGGGGGCGCGCGGCGTCTCGGCGACCTTGCGGATGAGGCCGCGCGAGTGCGCGAGGCCGCCGCGCGCGGGCACCCGGACGAGCTGGTCGCCGGTGGACACCAGCGCGCCGATCCGGTTGCCGCCGCCGCGGGTCAGGTGCGCCACGGCCGCGGTCGCGGCGACCACCAGGTCGCGCTTCTCGCACGCCGCCGTGCCGAAGTCGAGGCTGGGCGACAGGTCGATCGCGAGCCACGTCTCCAGCTCGCGGTCGGCCACGGTCTCGCGGATGTGCGGCACGGTGGTGCGGGCGGTGACCGCCCAGTCCATCCGCCGCACGTCGTCACCGGGCTGGTAGGGCCGCGCCTCGCCGGGCTCCGAGCCCGGCCCGGGGACCAGGCCCAGGTGGTTGCCCTGGAGCAGGCCGTCGAGCCGGCGGCGGACCTCCAGTTCGAGCGTGCGCAGGGCGGCCTCCATGCGGCCACCGTGCAGGACCGGCGGCGCCCAGTTCGGGCGGGCGTCGGCGGCGTCGTCCTCGGTGTTCCCGGTCACGGCCTGCCCGCGGGCTGCGGCGACGACGGGCGGGCGGAGACCTGCGGCAGCGGCACGGTCTGGAGCACGCGCGTGATGATGTGGTCCAGCGGCACGCCGTCGGCCAGCGCGTCGTAGGACAGCACCAGGCGGTGGCGCAGCACGTCCGGCACGACGTCCACGACGTCCTGCGGCAGCACGTAGTCGCGACCGCGGACCAGCGCGAGGGCGCGGGCGGCGGCGATGATGCCGAGGCTGGCGCGCGGCGAGGCGCCGTAGGCGACCCACCCGGCGACGTCGGTGAGCTGGTGCTCCTTGGGCGCGCGGGTGGCGATGACCAGCCGCACGACGTAGTCGACCAGCGCGTGGTGCACGAAGACCCGGGAGGCCACGCCCTGGAGGCGGACCAGCTCGTCCGGGCCGAGGACCTGGGCGGGCACCGGCGGCTCGACGCCCATCCGGTAGACGATCTCCCGCTCCTCCTCGGCCGTCGGGTACTCGACCTGGATCTTGAACAGGAAGCGGTCGCGCTGCGCCTCGGGCAGCGGGTAGACGCCCTCGTTCTCGATCGGGTTCTGGGTGGCCAGCACCAGGAACGGGGTGGGCATCGGGAACGTCTTGCCGCCGATGGACACGTGCCGCTCGGCCATGACCTCCAGCATCGCCGACTGCACCTTGGCGGGCGCGCGGTTGATCTCGTCGGCGAGCACGAAGTTCGCCACGACGGGGCCCAGTTCGACGTCGAAGGTCTCGCTGCCCTGGCGGTAGATGCGCGTGCCGAGGATGTCCGCGGGCACCAGGTCGGGGGTGAACTGGACGCGCGAGAACGAGCCGCCGACGACGTTGGCGAAGGTCTCCACGGCCAGCGTCTTGGCGACGCCCGGCACGCCCTCCAGCAGCAGGTGCCCCTTGGCGAGCAGGCCGACGAGCATCCGCTCGACCAGCCGGTCCTGACCGACGATCACCCGCTTGACCTCGAACACGGTGCGCTCGAGCAGCTGGGCGTCACGAGCCGGCGTGGTGGGCGCCTCGGCGGCGGGCTCGGACAAGGGTCCTCCTCGAACAGGGTTGTGCGACTGTTCCCAGTCTCCCCTGCCGGCGGTATGGACCTTGTAAAGGGTCTACAGGTCGGCGGGCGTGTCCACGTCACGGGCCTCGCCGGCCAGCGCGGGCACGAGGACGGGGCGCAGCGGGTCGAGCACCGAGCGCGCGGAGGCGTCGCGGGGGTCGGCGGGCAGGGCCGCGCGCAGGCGGTCGACGCGCCACGCGCCGGTCAGCCACTGCGCCCGGCCACCGGCGTCGACGAGCACCGCGCCCGCGTTGTCCGCGTTGTCCACGGCGGACCTGAGCCGGTCCACTGTGGACCTGGTGAGGCCGGGCTGGTCCACCGCCAGCACGACCACGACGTCCGCGGTGACGTGCGCCAGCCCTGCGGCGAGCCCGGCGACCGGCCCGCCGCCGGGCGGGTCCTCACGCGCCCACAGCACGCCCGAGAGGTCCAGGCCGGGAACGTCCCGGAGAGGTCCGACGACCACCGTCTCCCGGGCACCCGCCACGGCGTCGAGCACGCGGTCGAGGAGCGTGCGGCCGTCGACCACGACCGACGCCTTGTCGACGCCGCCGAGCCTGCTGCCCCGCCCACCCGCGAGCACCACCGCCGACCACACGCGGCCCACGGTAGCGGCTGGGCCGGGTCGCGGGGGCTCGGGTCGTGGGTGGCCGGGACGCGGGGGCTCGGGTCGCGGGGGCCGGTTCAGGCGGGCTCGCCGACCGCGTCGTCGCCGGAGGTGAACAGCATCCACAGCAGCACGGCCACGACCAGGCCGCTGGTCACGAACACCGGGAACACCAGGTCGAACACGGTGCTGCCCTGCGGCGCGGCCAGCGTCGGGTCGCTCGTGACGGTCACCGCGGCCATGCCGGTGTAGTGCATGCCGGTGACCGCGACGCCCATGATCAACCCGGCCGCGACGGTGGCCTGCGCGGTCTTGACGACCAGGGTGAACCAGAACGCCGCGGTGGCCGCGACGACGGCGATCGCGCAGGAGGCGACGACCAGCACCGGGTCGTAGCCGATCTCGCCCTTGAAGCGGAGGGCCGACATGCCGATGTAGTGCATGCCCGCCACGCCCAGGCCGGCCAGGGTACCGGCGAGGAGCAGCCGCATCCGGGTGAAGCGGACCAACGTGACCAGGGACAGCCCGAGCCCGACCACGCCGACCGCGACGACGGCGGACAGGGCGGTCAGCGGCGCGGAGTACTTGACGACGGCGCCGGGCACGTCGAAGCCGAGCATGGCGACGAAGTGCATGAGCCAGATCGCGATGCCACCGATGGCGAGTGCGCCGAACACCGTCCAGCGGACCTTCACCTGCCGTTGCCGCTCGGTGCGGGCGCGGGCCATGCAGGCCAGGCCGATCAGCGAGCCGACGACGGCGACCACGTAGGCGACGACGAGGGTGGAGAGGTCTCCGGAGGAGTGCATGAGGTCGTGGTTCACGGGGGCACCGGTTCCTGGGGTCGGGAGGCCCCTTTACTAACCCGCTGTCACCAAGTTCTCCAGGTACGGCCGGTCGAGTTCATGAACTTGAGACCTGTTCACCTCTGTTTTCTACTTTGAGTAGTCATTGACGCGGCATTCAGCTCAACGTCCCCCCATGCAGGTGACCCAAAAGAATCGTCACCCCTCGTAACCACCCAAACGCACGGCGACGCACTCCTCGCCCACCCCCTCACCCGCGCCGCACTACCACCCGATCATCGCTGTAGGATCGTTCAACAATCCTACATTCTCCATCGTACCGGGGTCGGCGCGACCGACGACGGCGGCGGTCAGCGGCGGTCAGCGGCGGTCAGCGGCGGTCAGCGGCGGTCAGCGGCGGTCAGCGGCGGTCAGCGGCGGTCAGCGGCGCTGGGCGGGCGGGTGAGTGAGCGGGCGGGCGGGTGAACAAGTGGGCGGGTGAGTGAGCGGGCGGGCGGCGGGCGGGCGGGTGAACAGATGAGCAGGTCAGGGTGTGCACGCCCAGCGCCCCACCACCCGGTTGCGGCCCGCGTCCTTGGCTTCCAGCACGGCGACGCTGGCCTGCTCCACCGCCTCGGTGACCGACGCGCCCGGCGCGACCTCGACCGCGCCGATCGAGACCGTCACGACGCCCTCCGGCGTGCCCCGGTGCTCCACGCCCAGGCGCTCGACCGCTCGCCGGACGCGTTCGGCCAGGGCCAGCGCGCCGTCCAGCCTGGTCCCGGGCAGCAGCACGGTGAACTCCTCACCCCCGTAGCGGTAGGCGCGGTCGCCCGCCCGGGCCGTGCCGCTGATGGCCTGGCCGACCGCGCGCAACGCCTCGTGCCCGGCCAGGTAGCGGTAGAGGGTGTTGTAGCTGTGGAAGCGGTCGATGTCGATCAGCAGCAGGCTGTACGGCTCGCCCGCGCGGTTGCGGCGCTGGTGGTCGGCGTCGAACGTGGCCGCGTTCGGCAGACCGGTGCGCTGGTCGGTGGTCGCCGCCTCGGCCAGCGCCCGGTTCTCGGCGCGCAGCTGCGCGAGGCGTTCGGCGAGGAGGTCGACCTGCTGCTTGCGGGCCAGCGCCCAGTCCTCCAGGCCGTCGTCGTAGACGGTCACCGGGCCGACCGCCTTCGCCCGGTACATCGCCAGGTCGGCCTGGTGCAGCAGGTCCTCCGCGCCGCGGCCGGGGCGCACGAACGTCAGGCCGGCCGACACCGACACCCGCACCACGTCGTCGCCCACGACCAGCGGTCCGCCCATCGCGGTGAGGATCTCGTGCGCGGCGGCGACCGCCTGGTCCTCGTCGAGCCGGTCGAGCAGCACGGCGAACTCGTCGCCGCCCAGCCGCGCCGCGGTGCCCCGGCCGTCGACCGCGGCGTGCAGCCGGGCCGCCACGAGCCGCAGCACGTCGTCCCCCGCGGCGTGCCCGTGGCGGTCGTTCACCTCCTTGAACCGGTCGAGGTCGAGGCACACCAGCACCGGTCCGGGCGCGCCGCGCACCGCCTGCTCCAACCGGGGCAGGAAGCCGGTCCGGTTCGCCAAGCCGGTCAGCGCGTCGGTGTTGAGCCGCCGGCCCAGCTCGGCGGTCGTCTCCGCCCACCCGGTGACGTCGAGCGCGACCACCACGAGCCCGCCCACGTCGGGTTCCTCCGCCAGGTCGCGCACGACCAGGTCGACGCGCCGGTGGGCCGAGCCCTCCACGGGCACCGCGCACGTGCAGCGGGACGCCCCCGCGCTGCCCGCCGCGTGCAGGAACGTGCCGACGGACGCCGCGTCGGCGGGCGCCACGAGGTCCGGCAGCGGGCCGGACGCGCCGCGGAACAGCCGCCGCGCCGCCGGGGACGCCCACCGCACCCCCAGGTCGTGCCGGTCGACCACGAGCACGGCGGCGTCACCCCGTTCGAGCACCGCCCGGTACAGGTCCCCGGTCATCGCGCTCGTCCGCCGTGTGGTGATCCGTCGTGTGGTGATCCGCCGCATGGTGATCCGCCGTTGTCGGGAATCGCGAAATCGGTCGTCATGGTCCCCCCTGGACGTGACTTCCCCTGGTGTTCGACGCTACCGAAAATCACGTTCGGGCGGATCGGTTATCCGGTGGACCCCCGGGTGGCGCAACTCCCCTCCCGGCGGGGCCGCCGCCACCGATCGAGACGCACGACCCCACGAGGTCGGAGGAATGCGGCAGAGTGAATATTCACCCCATTACCGCGACAATCCTTTGTGGACTCCCGCGAGCTCCCGACCGGGTGAACCGGCTCAAGCCGGACCACCGGTACGCCGATGGGCCCGACGTCCCCCGGTGTGCGAAGAAGGAGTTCGGCGTGGTGCTGCGCGAACGGGTCCGCGACGTCGTGGACGGCAAGCGCTTCCAGCGCTTCGTCATCGGCGTCATCGTGGTGAACGCGATCACCCTCGGCTGCGAGACGTCGGCCACCGCGGTCGCGGCGTACGGCGGCGCGCTGTCCGCTGTGGACACCATCGCGCTGGCGGTGTTCGTGGTCGAGCTGGCCGCCCGCCTCTACGCGCACCGCCTGGCGTTCTTCCGCGACCCGTGGAACTGCTTCGACCTCGTCGTCGTCGGCGTCTCCCTGCTGCCCGCCGCGGGTCCGCTGTCGGTGGTGCGGTCGCTGCGCATCCTGCGCGCCCTGAGGCTCATCGCGATGGTGCCGAGCATGCGCCGCGTGGTGAGCGCCCTGGTCAGGTCGATCCCGGGCCTGCTGTCGCTGTCCGGCCTGCTGCTGCTCGTGCTGTACGTGGGCAGCGTCGTGGCGGTCAACCTGTTCCGCCCGAGCGGCGACCCGCGCTTCGCGGACCTCGGCGCGACCGTGCTCACCCTGTTCCAGATCACCACGGGCGACGGCTGGTCGGACGTGATGCGGGACCTGATGGTCACCCAGCCGCTGGCGTGGCTGTTCTTCGTGGTCTACCTGCTGGTCGGCACCTTCACCATGCTGAACCTGTTCATCGCCGTGGTGTGCAGCGCGATGGAGCCCGACACCCCGGCCGCCACCGACGCCCCCGCGGGCACCGACACCCCCGCGGGCACCGACGACCGGGTTCTCGCCGACGAGATCAGGGCCCTCCGCGAGGAGATCCGCGACCTGCGCCTGGAGCGCGTCGGCCGGTGACCCGCTCCCGGGTCACCGGCACGCGGTCAGAGCAGGCGGGTGGCGAAGGGCATGATGCCGCCGTAGCGCACCGGGGCGATGCGGACGGACGAGCCCGAGTACGGCGCCTCGACCATCATGCCGCCGCCGAGGTAGAGGGCCACGTGGGTGCCGCCCCCCGGCCCCCAGAACAGCATGTCGCCGCGCCGCGCCTGGGACAGCGGCACCTTGCGGCCCGCGTTGTACTGGTAGCCGCTGTAGTGCGGCAGGTAGATGCCGACACCCGCGAACGCGTACATCATCAGTCCCGAGCAGTCGAAGCCGACGCTGTAGTAGTCGCCGTGCGAGTCGCCGACGCCCCAGTCGCGGATGCCGACCGTGGGGCCGTCGTAGTTGCCGCCGCCCCACGAGTAGCGCACGCCCAGGTGCTGCACGGCGCGCGCCACGACGGTCTCCACGCCGCCGCCGACGGGCGCGGCCACGACGGGGTCCGGCCGGGCGGCCGGGGCCTGCGGCTGCTGCGCGGCGGCCAGGGCGGCCTGCCGGGCGGCCTCCTCGTCCTCGCGGCGCTTGTCGTCGAGCCACCGGTCGTAGCGGGCGCGCTGGTCCTCCAGGCCGTCCACGGTGCCGAGCGCCTCGTCCAGCTCGGCCTGCACGCGGGCCACGTCGTCCTGGGCGGCCTTCGCGGCGGCGGCCTGGCCCTGCTGCGCCAGCGCGGCACCGGCCTGGGCGGCGTCGGCGTCGCGCTTGGCCTGGTCGGCGGCGGCCTCCTTCCGGTCGGCCAGGTCGAGCGCGGCACGCGCCGCGGCGTCCTTGTTGCCCATCTCGGCACGGGTGCGCTCGACGTCCTCCAGGGCGTCGAGGCTCGACGCGCCGACGGCCTCCAGCAGCTGGGCGCGGGCGAGCAGGTCCTCGGGACTGGTCGCACCGAAGTACGCCGAGACCGAGCCGACGGTGCTGCCCTGCTGGAAGCTGGCGGCGGCGAACTCGTCGAGCGCGGTGCGGGCGTCCTCGACGGCGCGGGCGGCGGCGTCGGCCTCGACGCGCGCCGCGTCCGCCCCCCGCCGCGCCTCGTCCGCCTCGGTCCGCGCGGTCTCCAGGTCGACGCGCGCCTTGTTGGCCAGCTCCATCGCGTGCGCCACGTCGTCGGTCAGCTGCCGGAGCCTGGCCTCCGCGTCGGCGAGCCGACCGGTCAGCTCGCCGACGCGGGCCGCCTTGGCGTCGGCGTCGCGCCTGCTCTCGTCGATCTCCGCGTCGCTCGGGTTGGGCGGTGGCGGCGGCACGGCGACCGCCGACCCCACCAGGGCGAGCACCGCGGACACCACGAGCACGACGAAGACCACCCACCGAGTCACGACACCCGCCTCCCGCCGTTCGGCTCACCGCGTTGCGCCGGACGGCGGCACGCGATCACGTGCCGGAACGATGCCACCACCGCCGCGTCGCCACCACTCGACCCGGGCGCACCATCAGCCACACGGGTCACACGGGTTTCGCGGGCGCGACATCAGTTCACCCCGCGCTCCCGGTCCGCCCAGTAGGGCTCGCGCAGCTTGAACTTCTGCACCTTGCCGGTCGCGGTGCGCGGGATGGCGTCGCGGAACTCCACCGACGTCGGCGCCTTGTACCCGGCCAGCCGCGCCTTGCAGTGGGCGATCAGCTCGGCCTCGGTGACCTCCGCCCCCTCGGCGGTCACGACCAGCGCCTTGATCGTCTCGCCCCACTTCTCGTGCGGCACGCCGACGACCGCCGCCTCGGCCACGGCGGGGTGGCTGAACAGGGCGTCCTCGACCTCGATGGACGACACGTTCTCGCCGCCGGTGATGATCACGTCCTTCTTGCGGTCGGAGATCGTGAGGTGGCCCTCGTCGTCGAGCGCTCCGCCGTCGCCGGTGTGGAACCAGCCGCCGTCCAGCGCCTCGGCGGTCGCCCCCGGGTTGTCCCAGTAGCCGTCCATGACGACGTTCCCGCGGGCCAGCACCTCACCGCTCTCCGAGATCCGCAGCCGCACGCCGAGGCCGGGCGCGCCGGCCCGCGACAGCTTGCGGGCGCGCTCCTCCGGGGCCAGGTCGTCATCACCCGGTCGGGTGCGGTTGAAGGTGAGCAGGGGCGAGGTCTCGGTCAGGCCGTACAGCTGGAGGAACTCCCAGCCCAGCTCCTCGGCGACGCGCGCGATGGTGCGGCTGGGCGGCGGCGCGCCGGCGCAGACGATCCGCACCCGGCCGCGGCCCGGGACCTCGCCGTCCCAGTCCCGGGCGGCGTCGAGGACCGCGTTCCACACGGCGGGCGCGCCGCACATGAGGGTGACGCCGTGGTCGCGGACCCGCCGCAGGATCTCGGTGCCGTCGACCTTGCGCAGCACGACCTGCGGCACGCCGAGCCCGGCCAGGCCGAACGGCATCCCCCAGCCGTTGCAGTGGAACATCGGCAGCACGTGCAGGTACACGTCGCGCTCCCACACGCGGGCGTGCAGGGCGAACGTGACGGCGTTGAGCCAGGTGTTGCGGTGGGTCATCCGCACGCCCTTGGGGCGGGCCGTGGTGCCGGAGGTGTAGTTGATCGTCGCGGTGGCGTCCTCGTCGGGCGCGCCCCACGGCCGGGGCTCGGCGTCGAAGCGCATCAGCGCCTCGGACTCCTCGCCGAGGGTGAACCGGTGCCGGGCGGTGACGCCGGGCAGGTCCAGCTCGGGGTCGACGAGCAGCACCGACGCGCCGCTGTGCCCGACGATGTAGGACACCTCGTCGGGCCGCAGGCGGAAGTTGACGGGCACGCAGACGCGCCCGGACGCCGGGACGGCGTGCAGCAGTTCGAGCAGCCGGGCCGAGTTGTGGCTGACCACGGCCACCCGCTCGCCCTCGCCGACGCCGAGCGCGTCGAACCCGGCCTGCCAGGCGCGGACGCGGTCGGCGAACGCGCCGTAGGTCGTGGCCGGCACGGGCGGCGCGGGCTGGTCGGGCTCGTCGACGACGGCGGTGGTCCCGGCGAAGACCTGCTCCGCCCGGTGGAGGAAGTCGGCGACGGTCAGGGGTACGCGCATGCGAACCGACCTTATGGGCCGTTCCGCGGGCCGGCTAGGCCGCGGGACGGTCCCGCGCGCCCACCGCTTCGCGTGTCCGCGCCGGGGCCCCGCCGGGCGGGCCGGCGGTCACCAGGTGCTCGGGTCGCCCCACGTGCGCACCGGCCCGGTGGCGGTCACCGGCACGGCCACCAGCTCCGGCAGCGCCTCCTCGGCCGGCGCGCGCACCACGGCCGCCGCCAGGTCGTCGCACGGCGTGGGCCCGGGGTTGACCACCACCACGGCCGCGCCCGCCCGCGCCGCGAGCGCGACCAGGTCCGAGGCGGGCGACACGGTCAGCGACGTGCCGACCGCGAGCAGCGCGTCGCAGTCCAGCGCGGCGGCCCTCGCCGCGCGCAGCACGGGGTCGGGCACCGGCTCGCCGAACGCCACCACCGCCGGTCGCGGCACGCCGCCGCACACCGCGCACACCGGGGTGGCCGCGCCCGCGCGCACCTGCGCCAGGGCCTCCTCCACGGGCGCGCCGGCGCCGCACGACACGCACACCACGCGCGCCATCGACCCGTGCAGCTCCAGCACCTCCGCCGACCCGGCCCTCCGGTGCAGCCCGTCGACGTTCTGCGTCAGCAGCGACCGCACCCGCCCGGCGCGCTCCAGCTCCGCCAGCGCGAGGTGGGCGGCGTTGGGTCGGGCGGTCCACATCGGATCATCCAGCCAGGACCGCCACGCCGAGCGCCGCGCCGCCGCCGAGGCGAGGTAGGCCGAGGCGCTGAAGGAGAACCGCGCCACGCCCGACGGGAACGACACGCCCGCGCCGGTGAGCACGGTGATCCGCCGCGCGACGGCCATCACGTCCCGTGCACCCATGCCACCACCGTCCCACACGCCTGCGAGCATGGCGCGGTGCGCAGGACGTGGACGGGTGTCGGGCTCGGGTCTGTCGGGTTGATCACAGCCGTGGTGGGGACGTTCCTGCCGTGGCTGCGCTCCGGGACGGTCGACAGGACGAGTTACGAGGTGCTCGCGCTCCGTGGTTTCGCCGGGTTGGACGGTGTGCCGGGCGAGGTGGTGCGGGGGCTGTGGGTGGGTTTGATCCCCCTGGCGGTGTGCGCGATGGCCCTGTGGGTGATGCGCTTTCCCCGAATCGGTGCTTGTCTCGCGCTGATTTTTGGCACCATCACGGGAACGGTGGCGGCTCTCGCCGCCGTCCAAGGGGGCGACGGGGCGGCACTGGTCGGGATCAGCTCGACGGGACCGGTGGTGAGCCTCGGTGGTGCCGTGCTGGGGATCGCGGGGGCGATCACCGTGCTCACCGCGAAAACCCGCACAGCGAACAGCAGTCCAGGAGGATCTCCGTGACCCACCCAGGTGGCGGCGGCGGCGAGTGGCCGCCGCAGAACAACCCCTACGGCCAGCCCCAGCAGCCCGGCTACCCGCAGGGCGGCTACCCGCAGCAGCAGCCCGGGTACCCGCAGACCGGCCCGCAGGGGTTCCAGCAGCCCCAGCAGGGTTTCCCGCAGCAGGGTTTCCCCCAGCAGGGCTTCCCGCAGCAGCCCTACGGCCAGCAGCAGCCCTACGGGCAGCCGCCGGTCGGCTACGGCGCCGAGCCGCCGAAGAAGAAGCGCACCGGCCTGGTCGTGACCGCGATCGTCGCCGTCCTCGTGCTCGCCGCGGGCACGGTCGGCACGGTGTGGGCGCTGCGCAGCTCCGACGACGTCGCGGCGGGCTCGGAGAGCCCCTCCACCGCGGCGAACAACCTGCTCAGCGCGCTGGGCAGCGGTGACGTGCTGGGCATCATGAACGGCCTGGCGCCCGCCGAGGCGGCGCTGAGCAAGGACTACACCGAGGCCACGGTCAGCGAGGCCAAGCGGCTGGAGATCCTGAAGAAGGAAGCCGACCCCAACAAGGTCAGCGGCGTCGAGATCAAGAGCGAGGGCATCAAGTTCGACGACGCCGCCGCGGAGAAGGTCAACGACCACCTGACGATCAACAAGGTGGTCGAGGGCAGGATCACGATCACCTCGGACGTCAAGCAGATCCCGTTGACCGACAAGCTGGTCGACGCGCTCGGCGCGGAGCTGGACCGGGCCGCGCCGCAGACCGAGACGCTGGACTTCGCGAAGGTGAAGGCCGACCGCAAGGGCAAGCCGATCGGCATCGCCACCATCAAGGTCGGGGACGACTGGTACCCGAGCCTCTTCTACACCATCGCGCACGCCGCGCTGGAGGAGGAGGACCTGAAGTGGCCCGCCAAGGGCATCGCGCCCGCCGGCGCCGGTTCGGCCGGCGACGCCGCGAAGCAGCTCGTGGAGAAGGCGCTCGACGGTGACCTGGAGGGTGTCATCGCCCTGCTGCCGCCGGACGAGATGGGCGTGCTCCAGGACGTCGGCCCGGTCCTCCTCGACCAGGTGGGTCGGACGGCCGCGAGCGGCGCGAAGCTGATCGACCTGGAGACGGACACGAAGGACGTCACCGGCGGCGTGCAGGTGACGGTCCGCAGGCTCGTGCTGGAGGTCAACGGCGAGCAGGGCGAGATCACCCGCGACGGCGACTGCTACACGGCCAAGGCCGAGGGCGAGACGCAGCGGCTGTGCGCGGACGAGATCACGCAGCTGGTGGAGCAGCAGGGCGGTCGCGACATCCCCGCCGCGGCGATCGACGTCATCGGCCGGGTCGGCGCGCAGGTGCTCAAGGACGGCGTCGGCGTGGTCGCCACCGAGGTGGACGGCAAGTGGTACGTCAGCCCGTTCCGCACCTACAGCGAGATCTTCCTGACGCTGATGCGCGGCCTGGAGCCGAAGGACCTGGACGAGCTGATCAAGGCGGTCAAGTAACACCACGCGGGACCTCTCGGCCCCCGTCGCGGACTACCCGCGGCGGGGGCCGAGCGCCGTGCCGAGCCAGGTCGCGGCCACCACGAGCAGCGCGGCGACCACGCCGGAGAGCGCGAGGGCGCCCACGACGCCGTCCTGGTGGGAGAGCGACCACAGCACGTTGCCCACGGGCGGGGTGCGGCCGAACAGGAGCACGAGCACGACGAGGGCGGTCGCCGCGAGCACGGACCAGCCGGCCTGGCCGATCACCGGCCGCGCGCACAGCAGGCCCAGGCCGACGCCGGCCAGCGCGCACACCGCGAGCGCCGCGAACCCGGCGAGCACGGTCGACGGCGGGTAGGGCCGGGGTTGGGTGAGCACCGGGACCAGCGCGGCGACGGTGGCCACGGCCAGGGCGGCCAGCGAGGCCAGCACCGCCACGGCGGCCTGCACGCGGGCCCAGCCGCCGGCCGCGACGACGGTGACCGAGCGCCGCACCGGGTCCTCGGCGCTCGCGACGACCACGGTCAGCCACACCGACACCGGGTGGACCAGCACGCACGTCCCGGCGTACGCGGGCAGCGGCGGGCCGGCGTCGGAGGCGTAGAGCATCCCGAGGACGGCCGCGAACAGCAGCAGCGGGGGCAGCCAGCGCTGGGTCCGCAGCACGTCGGCGAGCAGGTACCGCACCAGCGCGATCACGACCGCACGCTCCGCACCGAGCAGCCCAGCCGCAGCGCCTCGGCGAGGACGCCGTCGCTGTACCCGGACCGCACCTCGACCCGCGCGCCACCGCCGACCGCCTGGGCCACCGACACCCCCTCCAAGCCGCTGATCAGCGGGAACGACTCGCCGACCCGGTCCAGTTCGATCACCACCGCGCCCGCGCGCACCGCGCCCAGGGACACCTCGCGCATCCCGGGCACGACGTGCCCGTGGTGGTCGGTGAGCACGACGGCCGCCCCGGAGGAGGCCACCAGCTCCCCCAGCACCGCGCCCGCCGCCGCGTCGAGGCCGGACCACGGCTCGTCGAGGACCAGCAGGTCGGCGGCGTGCAGGGCCTGGGCCAGCGCGACCTTCTGCGCGTTGCCCTTGGACAGGGTGGCCAGCGGCGCGTCCGGGTCGCCGACGAACCCCAGGTCGTCCAGCAGGTCCCGGCGCACCGGCACGCCGCGCACGGCGGCCAGGTGGCGCAGGTAGTCGCGGGCGGAGAGCCGCACCCCGGTGGGGAAGCGCTCGGGCACGTACCCGACCGACGGGCCGCGCTCGACGCGCCCGGCCGACGGGGCGGTCACCCCGGCCGCGACGCGCAGCGCGGTGGACTTGCCCGACCCGTTCCCGCCGCGCAGCGCGACCACCTCGCCGGGGCCGACGTCCAGCGTGAAGTCGCGCAGCACCCACGGCCCGCGCCCGTAGCGCTTGCCGATTCGATCAAGACGCACCACGGGTGTGATGATGCCCGGACCGGGGTGGGGCCGGGTTGAAGCCGCATACAGGACAAGCGTACTGTTTGGGGTAGGAGGGCACCGCGCCGACAGGTGCGGGAGACTCGGCAGCAGTTCCGAACAAGCAGTTCCCAACCGACTTTGCGCGTCACCAGATGTCACCAGATGGAGTTCCAGTGACTGCACCAGCGAGCAAGGACAGCTTCGGCGCCCGCGGCACGCTCACCGTCGGCGACGCCTCGTACGAGGTGTTCCGGCTGAGCGCCGTCGAGGGCGCGGAGCGCCTGCCGTACAGCTTGAAGATCCTGCTGGAGAACCTGCTCCGCACCGAGGACGGGGCGAACATCACCGCCGACCACGTGCGGGCCCTCGGCAGCTGGGACCCGTCGGCCGAGCCGAACACGGAGATCCAGTTCACCCCCGCCCGCGTGGTGATGCAGGACTTCACCGGCGTGCCCTGCGTGGTCGACCTGGCCACCATGCGCGAGGCCGTCACGCAGCTGGGCGGCGACCCGACGAAGGTCAACCCCCTCGCCCCCGCCGAGCTGGTCATCGACCACTCGGTGATCGCCGACATCTTCGGCCGCCCGGACGCGTTCGAGCTGAACGTCGACCTGGAGTACGAGCGCAACAGGGAGCGCTACCAGTTCCTGCGCTGGGGCCAGACCGCGTTCGACGAGTTCAAGGTCGTCCCCCCGGGCACCGGCATCGTGCACCAGGTGAACATCGAGCACCTGGCCCGCGTCGTCATGGTCCGCAACGGCCAGGCGTACCCGGACACCCTGGTGGGCACCGACAGCCACACCACGATGGTCAACGGCATCGGCGTGCTCGGCTGGGGCGTCGGCGGCATCGAGGCCGAGGCCGCGATGCTCGGCCAGCCCGTGTCGATGCTGATCCCGCGCGTGGTCGGCTTCAAGCTGCACGGCGAGCTGCCCGCGGGCGCCACCGCCACCGACCTGGTGCTGACGATCACCGAGATGCTGCGCAAGCACGGCGTGGTCGGCAAGTTCGTCGAGTTCTACGGCTCGGGCGTCGGCGCGGTGCCGCTGGCCAACCGCGCCACCATCGGCAACATGAGCCCGGAGTTCGGCTCGACCTGCGCGATCTTCCCGATCGACGGCGAGACCATCGACTACCTGAAGCTGACCGGCCGCTCGGCCGAGCAGCTGGCGCTGGTCGAGGCGTACGCCAAGGAGCAGGGCCTGTGGCACGACCCGGCCGTCGAGCCGGTGTACTCGGAGTCGCTGGAGCTGGACCTGTCGACGGTCGTGCCGTCGATCGCCGGCCCGAAGCGCCCGCAGGACCGCATCGAGCTGGTCGCCGCCAAGACGGCGTTCCGCGAGGCGCTCGGCGCGTACGTGTCGAACACCGAGCAGACCTCCGAGTCCAGCGTGGACGAGGCCGTCGAGGAGACGTTCCCGGCCAGCGACCCGATCTCCCCCGCCGACGGCGACAACGGCGGCGCGCCGCGCGTGGTGCACACCGCGGCCGAGGGCGCCGAGGGCCGCCCGTCCAACCCGGTCAAGGTGAGCCTGGACGGCGCCGAGTTCGAGCTGGACCACGGCGCGGTCGCCATCGCCGCGATCACCTCGTGCACCAACACGTCGAACCCGTCGGTGATGATCGGCGCGGCGCTGCTCGCGAAGAAGGCCGTGGAGAAGGGCCTGGAGCGCAAGCCGTGGGTGAAGACCACCCTGGCGCCGGGCTCCAAGGTCGTCATGGACTACTACGAGCGCGCGGGCCTGCTGCCGTACCTGGAGAAGCTGGGCTTCCACCTGGTCGGCTACGGCTGCACCACGTGCATCGGCAACTCCGGCCCGCTGCAGGAGGAGATCTCCGCGGGCATCAACCACGGCGACCTGGCCGCCGTGTCGGTGCTGTCCGGCAACCGGAACTTCGAGGGCCGGATCAACCCCGACATCAAGATGAACTACCTCGCGTCCCCGCCGCTCGTGGTGGCGTACGCGCTGGCCGGCTCGATGGACAAGGACATCACCACCGAGCCGCTGGGCACCGACCAGAACGGCGAGCCGGTGTACCTGGCCGACATCTGGCCGTCGCCGCAGGAGGTCTCCGAGGTCGTCGCCGCGTCGATCTCCCCGGAGGGCTTCACCAAGGGCTACGCCGACGTGTTCGCGGGCGACCAGCGCTGGCAGTCGCTGCCCACGCCGACCGGCAAGACGTTCGAGTGGGCCGAGGACTCCACCTACGTGCGGAAGCCCCCGTACTTCGAGGGCATGCGGATGGAGCCGTCCCCGGTGACCGAGATCGGCGGCGCGCGCGTGCTCGCGCTGCTGGGCGACTCGGTGACCACGGACCACATCTCCCCGGCCGGCGCCATCAAGGCCGACTCGCCCGCGGGCAAGTACCTCACCGAGCACGGCGTGGAGCGCAAGGACTTCAACTCCTACGGCTCGCGGCGCGGCAACCACGAGGTCATGATCCGCGGCACGTTCGCCAACATCCGGCTGCGCAACCTGCTGCTCGCCGACGAGAACGGCGGCCAGGGCGTGCAGGGCGGCTTCACCCGCGACTTCCTGGCGGAGGGCGCGCCGCAGACCACGATCTACGACGCGTCGGTCGCCTACGCGGAGGCCGGTGTGCCGCTGGTCGTGCTGGCGGGCAAGGAGTACGGCTCCGGCTCGTCGCGCGACTGGGCCGCGAAGGGCACCTCGCTGCTGGGCGTGCGCGCCGTCATCGCCGAGTCGTTCGAGCGCATCCACCGCTCCAACCTCATCGGCATGGGCGTGCTGCCCCTCCAGTTCCCGAACGGCGAGACCGCCTCGTCGCTCGGCCTGGACGGCACGGAGACGTTCGACTTCACCGGCATCACCGCGCTCAACGACGGCGACACGCCGCGCACCGTGCACGTGACCGCCGCGAAGCAGGACGGCTCGAAGGTCGAGTTCGACGCGGTCGTCCGCATCGACACCCCCGGCGAGGCGGACTACTACCGCAACGGCGGCATCATGCAGTACGTGCTCCGCAAGATGGTCCGCAGCTAGTCCGGACCGGGAGCGCAGGGGCCGTCCACCTCCGGGTGGGCGGCCCCTGCCGCGTTTCAGCGCCCGAACCGGGAGCGCAGGCCCCGGACGAACTTCTGCGACCATTCGGCGGCCATTTTCCCGGCGACCCGGAATGCTTTTCCGGACACATACGTGAAACGCCGTCGAACAAACCGTCGAAAACTGTCGAAACTGTCGAACAGGTCCACGGTTGTGAATTTGGTTGACATCCGCGAACCGACCCCCTGAAAGTGGCGACATCGCCGCCAGCGTGCCCAACCCACGTACAGCCGACGACGAGGTCGGCCCAGGTCCAACGGAGGACTTCGTGAGGAGAACACCCGCGTTAGCGATTGCCGCGACGCTCATCGGCGGTATCACCACGGCCATCACCGCGACCACGCCCGCCGCCGCCGCGGAGGCGTCGCCGATCGGCTTCGCGTCGGTCAACGCCCTCGGCCAGAACGGGACCACCGGTGGCGCGGGCGGCGCGACCGTGACGGTCGGCAGCGCGTCGGCCTTCATCACCGCCGTCAAGAGCACCGCCCCGCTGACCATCCAGGTCAACGGCACGATCCCGTTGAGCGGCATGCAGGACGTCGCCTCGAACAAGACCATCGTCGGTGTCGGCACCGCCGGCCGGATCACCGGCGGCGGCCTGGACGTCGACGGCACCAGCAACGTCATCATCCGCAACCTGACCTTCACCGGCGCGGGCGACGACGCGATCAACATCACCGACGGCGCGCACCACGTGTGGGTCGACCACAACGACATCTCGGGCGCGGCGGACGGCGCGCTCGACGTGAAGCGCGGCTCGGACTACGTCACGGTTTCCTGGAACAAGTTCCACGACCAGACGAAGAACTCGCTCGTCGGGCACTCCGACGGCAACGGCAGCCAGGACCGCGGGAAGCTGCGCATCACCTACCACCACAACTTCTTCGACGGCACCGCCGAGCGCAACCCGCGCGTCCGGTTCGCCGACCCCGTCCACGTGTTCAACAACTACTACCGCAACATCCAGGGCACCGATTCCTACGGCGCGGCCACCGCGATGGACGCGGGCGTGCTGGTCGAGGGCAACTACTTCGACAACGTCGCCGCGCCGACGAAGACCCAGATCTTCGAGTCGGACCCGGGTCGCCTGGTGCAGCGCAACAACGTGTTCGTGAACTCGGGCGCGCCCCAGTCCGCCGGCACGGTCGTCGAGCCGCGCACCTACTACCAGTACTCGGTGGACGACCCGAACTCCGTGCCCGCCTCCGTCACGGCCGGCGCGGGCGTCGGCAAGCTCACCCCGCCGACCCCGGACACCACCGCGCCCAGCTCCCCCGGCGGCCTCCTGGCGAGCGCCGTGTCCGCGAGCAGCGTCACGCTGGCCTGGACCGCGTCCACGGACAACGTCGGCGTCGCGGGCTACACCGTGTACCGCGGCGGCGCGCAGGTCGGCACGTCAACCACGCCCGGCTTCACCGCCACCGGCCTGAGCCCGAACACGTCGTACACCTTCCACGTGGTGGCGCGGGACGCGGCCGGGAACAGCTCCGCCCCGTCGGCGACGATCACCGCGCGGACGAACGACGACACCGCGCCGCCCACCGGCGGCCCGGTCGGCTTCGCGTCGGTCAACGCCCTGGGCCAGAACGGCACCACGGGCGGCGCGGGCGGCCCGGAGGTCACCGTCACCACCGCCGCCGACTTCATCGCCAACATCAAGGCCGACGGGCCGCGCGTGGTCCGCGTGCAGGGCCTCATCACGCTGCCGGCCGGCATGTACGACGTGTCGTCCGACAAGACGATCATCGGCGTGGGGTCGGCGTCGGGCATCACCGGCGGTGGCCTGAACATCGGCCTGCCGGTCAGCAGCGTCACCACTCCCCCGGCGAACGCCGTGCACAACGTCATCGTCCGCAACATGGTGTTCAAGGGCGCGAGCGACGACTCGATCAACGTGCAGATGTTCAGCCACCACATCTGGATCGACCACAACGACCTGTCGGCCGGCTACGACGGCCTGATCGACATCAAGCGCGGGTCGAGCTACGTGACCGTGTCGTGGAACCACACGCACCACCACACCAAGAACATGCTGCTGGGCCACGACGACTCCAACGGCGCCCAGGACATCGGCTACCTGAAGGTCACCTACCACCACAACTGGTTCGACAAGACCCCGCAGCGCAACCCGCGCGTGCGGTTCGGCAACCCCGTCCACGTGTTCAACAACTACTTCTTCGACAACAGCGACGTCGGCGTGGCCTGCCAGGCGCAGTCCGGCTGCTGGGTCGAGGGCAACCACTTCGACGACGTCGAGGAGCCCATGACGACCAGCTACGCGGGTCCGAAGGGCAACATCGTGCAGAAGGACAACCTGTTCACCGGCGAGTCCGGTGCCCCGGTGGTGGGCGGTTCCGTGCAGGACCCGCGCACCTACTACCAGTACACCGTCGACCCGGCGGCGAACGTGAAGGCGCTCGTCACCGCGGGGTCGGGCACCGGCAAGATCTGACCGCCGCCGCGCACGGGCCGTCCACGACGAGGTGGGCGGCCCGTGCCGTGCGGTCAGACGTCGTAGTCGCCGTCCTTGACGCCCGCCACGAACACCGCCCACTCCTCGTGCGTGAACACCGCCGTGCCCGCGTCCGGCCGCAGGTTGTTGCGCACCTCGACCGCGTCCCCGGTGAACTTCGTCTCCACGCACGTACCGCTGTTGGTGGTCCGCCGGGGCAGGAACCATTCGTCCGTCTTCAGAGGCATGCACCGAGTATTTCGGTGCTCGCCTCTCTGCTCAATGCCATGCCCTTCATCAGGTCCAGGTGGTGGGTGGCGCGTTCCACCACTTGCGGGCGGTCCTGGATCGTCTCCCGGCCGTAGCTGTCGGTCAGCAGGATGTCCGGTGCGGGCGGCGGGAACCGGTGCAGGGTGGCGAGCACACCCCGGAAGGCGTGCGGACCGCCGTCGTAGGGCATCACCTGGATCGTGACGTTCCCGGTGGTGGTGTTGAGGGCGATCAGGTGCTCGATCTGCTGCCGCATCACGGCCCTGTCGCCCACCACGGTGTGCAGCGCCCCTTCGCCGAGGATGCACCAGTAGCGCAACGGCGGCCGGTGGGTCCGGGTCAACAGCTTGCCGCGCTCCATGCGCAGGGCGAGCAGCTTCGCCGCCTCCTTGCCCTGCCAGGACCAGTCGAGCAGCGCTTTGGCGTAGGGCTCGACCTGGAGGATGCCGGGGACGAGTTCGCCGGAGTAGCAGAGCGAGGACACCGCCTGCGCCTCCAGGTCCACGATCCGGCGGTGGTTGTTGGGTACGGTGGCCGCCGTGTACGGGCCGGGTGGCCGGCGTCCGCGCGAGGTGCGGGCGAACTCGATCAGCTCGGCCCGCTCGTCCCCGGTCACGCCGAAGTGGTCGAGCAGGCGTTCCAGCTCGACCGGCTTGGGCTTGGAGCGCCCCGTCTCCAGGTCGCCGATCTTGGAGATGGTGCAGCCCAGCAGGACGGCGGCCCCCTCGCGGCTCACCCCGGCCTGCTCCCGCATCCGGCGCAGGGTCGCGGCGATCTGGACGTGCTCGGTCTGCACGCGGCGCTGGACCATGTCCCACCTTCCGTCGGAAATCGAAGGCTAGTGGGCAATTCCGCTGCGTAAAGTCACCCGACTGTGTAGATGTGCACTTTTACGTGCGTAGATACGTTGTGTGGCACCAACTCGCAACGGGAGGCACGACATGACCGCGAGCACGACGACGAAACCGGTCCGGGGCTCGACCTGGCTCAGCCTGGACGACACGCACCAGGTGACGTGCACCGTCGACCACGACGAGGACGTGGCGCGGGTAACCGTGTTCGGCCCGATCGAGGTCGACCTGGAGATGCCGCGCGAGGTGGCCCGGCGCTGGCGCGACGTGCTCGACGCCGCGCTCGCCGAGGCGCGATGAGCACCCTGGAGCAGCTGGAGGGCGTCGACTGGGGCGACCCGCCCGCCGACGCCACCCACCTGGTCGGCGCGGTGCACCGGTTGCGGCGCAAGCCGGTCGCGGAGCTGGGGACCGAGGACCTGCGCGTCCTGATCGGTCAGCAGGTGGGCCTGCGGTGGCTGGTGCCGCGCGCGCTGGAGGTGCTGCGCGACGACCCGCTCGCCGAGGGCGACCTCTACCCCGGCGACCTGCGCGACGCGGTGCGCCGCCTGGACGACGCGTTCTGGGCCGCCCACCCGGACCTGACGCGCCCCTGACCGCCCGCCGGTCCCACCTCGTTAGGGTGTGCGCCCTTGGGGGGTGGTGCCGGTGTTCGAGGTGATCCGGTTCCTGGTCGGCGCGGGCCTGGCGGTCGGCCTCGTGGTGTGGACGTGGCGGACGCGCGACGCCGTCGCGGGACCGACGGCGGTGGTCGGGCCGCTCGACGCGGAACACCGGCGGGTCCACCCGGCGGTCTGGTCCGTGCCGCTGGTCGCCGGCGCTGCGCTGCTCGCGGGACGGCTGGTGCACGGCTGGGCGCACCGGCCGCGACCGGGCGCGTACGTCGTCTCCCGGGCCCACGAGGGTCCCCTGGAGATCGAGCCGCACCACTACGCGGCCGTGTTCGGCAACGACCTGCTCGACGGCGACCTCGACCACGTGGCCCTAATGGTGCTGCTCGCGCTCGGCGTCGTCGCGGTCACGACGGCCGTGCCGGGGAGGCGGCTCCCGTGGTCGAGGTGATCCGGTACCTGGCCGGCCTGGCGCTGGCGATTGGCCTGGGGCTCCGGGCGTGGCGGACGCGCGACGCGGCGCTGGGGCTGTCGGCGGTCGCCTACCTGGCGGCGGTGCAGTACCTGCGGGTGAACCCGGAGCTGGTGCTCGCCGCCGGCGCGGTCGTCGCGCACGCCCTGGCCACCCGGCCCCGACCGTGGCACGCGGTGGTCGTCGCGGGGCTGCTCGGCGCGCTGTGGCAGCCGGTGGCGCTGGTTCTGGTGCTCGCGGGTGTGGTGCTGGCCGGGTCCGAGCGGCGCGCCACCCGACCGGGCGCGTGGTTCCCGCCGCTGGTGGCGGGCGCGGCGCTGGCGGCCTGGCGGCTCGTCGACGACTGGGCGCGCCGGGTGTCCCCGCCCGAACCGCCCGCCCCGGTCTTCCCGCCGGGCTCGATCACCCAGACGCTGTCCGGCCTCGCGCCGCCGGCGGCGGAGTCGGGGTCCGTGACGCTCTACGCGGTCACCTCGGAGGACCTGTTGGCGAGCTACGCCCACGCGGTGTCCCCCGGGACCGTCGACCACGATGTGGTGGCGCTGGCGGTGGCCGTGGCGCTCGCGCTGGGCGTGGTGGCGTGGCGGCGGCGGTCGGCCCACCTGCTGCTGACCGCCGCCGCCTACCTCTGCGGCACGTGGGTCGCCGAGACCACCGGGCTCCCGTGGTGGCGCGGCGACCCGCCGGTGGAGCTGGTCCTGCTGGCGGGAGCGGCCGTCGCGTTCACGACGGCCGCTCCCGACCCGGTCAGAAGGGCTGGGCGTTGGGCTGGAAGACCTGGCCGTCGGCCGGGGCCTTGAGGTTGACCAGGTAGTCGGTCACCAGGGTGTCGACGCCCGCGCTGTCGCCGAGGATGCAGTGCCCGAACGCGTCCACGCTGATGAGCCGCGCGTTGCCGAGCTGCTTGGTCATCCGCTTGGAGAACTCGTACTGCGTGGCCGGGTCGTAGTAGTTGCCCACCACGACGACCGGGTTCGGCGTGCGCTTGTTCCACGGGCCGGCCCAGCGGTCCGGGCGGGGCACCGGCCACGTCGGGCAGGTCAGCAGGTCGGACGCGGCCTGGTAGCGGCCGAACGTGGGCGACTCGCGCTCCCACTTCGCGGCCAGCACCGGGAACAGCTGCGGGATGCGCAGGAACGGCTTGTCGGTGCAGTTCACGCCGTAGTACGAGTCGTCGTACTCGTACGGGGTGTCGCCGGTGACGCCGGCGCGGATGTCGGCGATGCCGCCCTTGTTGTTGAGCGGCGGCAGCAGCGCGGCCTGCTCCTGCGCGGAGAACGTCGCCGCACCGGGGTGCAGCACCGCGTAGACGCTCTGGAGCCACGCGGCGAGCGCCTTGAAGCGGGTCGGCGCGTACAGGTCGCTCGCCACCCGGCCGACGTAGTCGGCCAGCGTCACGACCTCGCCCGAGGGCAGCGTGAGGGGCTGCGCGCGCAGGTGGTCGCGGACCTCGTCGAACTTGGCCCGCGGGTCGCCCTCGCTGTAGGCGCACTTGTCGCCCTCGGCGTCGCAGCGCTTGAGGAAAGCGTCGAGCGCCAGCTCGAAGCCGCCCTTGGCGCGCTGCCGGTCGTACTCGGGACCGTTGGACGTGCGCAGCGCCGGGTCCACGTTGCCGTCCAGCACCAGGGCGCGGGACTTCGACGGGAAGATGTTGGCGTAGGTCGCGCCGAGCAGCGTGCCGTAGGAGAAGCCGACGAAGGTCAGCTGCCGGTCGCCCACGCCCTGCCGGAACAGGTCGAGGTCGCGCGCGACGGCCTCGGTGGACATGTGCTGGAGCAGCGGACCGGCGTTGCGGGCGCACGCGTCGGTGTAGTCGACGGTGGCGGCCATCGTGTCGCGGATCTCGGTGCGGGTGATCGGGATGGCCGACATGCGGCCGAACACCTCGTCGGCCTCTTCCAGGGTCTGGAAGCAGCGCAGCGGCGTGCTGCGGCCGACCCCGCGCGGGTCGAAGCCGATGAGGTCGAAGCGCCGCATGACCTCGGGCTGGAAGAACGAGCTGCCGTAGGCGGAGTAGATCAGGCCCGCGCCACCCGGACCGCCCGGGTTGATGAACAGCGAGCCGACCTTGTTGGCCTGGTCGTCGGCCGGGCGCTTCATCAGCGCGACGGTGATCTTGGGGCCGCGCGGCCTGGCGTGGTCGAGCGGCACGGGGTGGTTGGCGCAGCTGACCTTGTCGCGCTGCGCCGCGGGGATCTCGGCGAGCACGTCGTCGGCGCAGGTCGACCACTCGATCGGTGCGGCGCCCTGGGCCTGCGGTGCGTCTTGCGCGGCGGCGGAGCCGGTTCCGACCAGGCCGGACAGGGCGGTGCCCGCGGCCACGGTCAGAGCCAGCGCTCTGAATCGGAGTTGCATCGGGTGGTGCTCCCTCGCTTCACTCGGCGTCGCCCCTCGGGTGACCCGCGACGCCACCGCGCGAGGCTTTCACTCGTTCGTGTTCGGCAACACCCGCAGAACGGAGGATTCGTGTCCGGCGAACAGTTCCTTCCCGGCCTCGAACTGTCCCGGCGCTTCTACCGCGAGGCCGTCGAACCGCTGGTCCGCGAGCACTTCGGGGAGGTGCCGCACAGCGCGGCGCGGATCGGCCCCGGCTCGGAGGTGCTGGGCTTCGACACCGAGCGCTCCGCCGACCACGAGCGGGGGCCGCGGCTCCAGCTGTTCCTCGACCCGGACGACCGGCGCGCACCGCGCTGACCTGGTACCCGGACGACGTGTGGCGGCACGTGCCGGCCTGCCGGTGGCTGCGCGTGTCGCAGGAGGAGGCGTTCGTGGGCCGCTGCGGCGAGGTGGGCGACGAGCTGGGCTCGGCGGTCGTCGCCGCCCGGCTGGTGCGCGACCTGGTGCGGCTGCTGCTGGACCGCCGCCGGCCGCCGTGCCCGAAGTGGCCGGGCAGCGCGTTCGCCCGGTACGCCGACCTGGTGCCGGTGCTGCGGGCGGTGCCGACCACGCGCCCGGACCGGACCAGGGCGCTGACCGGGGCGGGGCGCTGACCGGGTAAACCGGTTGCCCGGCGAACCCGCGGCGTTAGGCTCCGGGCAATGACCGAGAACGCGCTGACAGCGGCCGGGCAGGACTGGGAGGAGCAGGCGGCGAACTGGATCGCCTGGGTGCGCAGGCCCGGGTTCGACTCGTACTGGCGCTACCGGGACGCGTTCTTCGAGCTGGTGCCCGACCCCGGCCGGGCGACCCTGGACCTCGGCTGCGGCGAGGGCCGGGTGTCCCGCGACCTCGTCGGACGGGGGCACCTGGTCACCGGCGTCGACGCCTCGCCCGCGCTGCTGGCGGCGGCGCGGCAGGCCCACCCGGAGGGGCGGTACCTGCCGGCCGACGCGGCGGACCTCCCGTTCCCGGACGGCGGCTTCGACCTGGTCGTCGCCTACAACGTGCTGATGGACGTCGACGACATGCCGGGCGCCGTCGCCGAGGTCGGCCGGGTGCTCGAACCGGGTGGCCGGCTCTGCCTGGCGATCACCCACCCGATCACGAACACCGGCAGCCGCCGCGACGGCGTGTTCGTCCTCGACCGCCCGTACTTCGGCCGCCACCGCTTCGAGGACGAGGTCGAGCGGGACGGGATGCGGATGAGGTTCACCGGCTGGAACTACCCGCTGAGCGCCTACACCGAGGCCCTGGAGGCGGCCGGCCTGCTCGTCGAGGCCCTCCGGGAGCCGCGGGTGGGCGACGACGCGGTCCCGTGGCACCTGTGGATCAGGGCGGTGCGCCCGCGCTGACGGGGTGCCCGGTGGTCCCCGCGCGGGGCGGGGACCACCGGGCGGGTCACCGGGCGGGGACCGCCGGGCCTGCCACCGGGCGGGTCACCGGGCGGCGCGGGCCAGGGACAGCGCGAACCGGCCCGGGGCGTCGGTCCACCAGCGGTGCAGCTCGAAGCCGGCGGAGGCCAGTTCGCGCTCCACCCCCTCGCGCCGGAACTTCGCCGACACCTCGGTGCGCAGCTCCTCACCCTCGGCGAACGCCACGTCGAGGTCGAGCGCGGCCACGTGCGCCTTGACCGGGCGCACCGCCCGCAACCGCATCTCGACCCACTCCTCCCGCGCGTTCCACAGCGCGACGTGCTCGAAGTCGGCCGGGTCGAAGTCGGCGCCCAGCTCCCGGTCGAGGACGCGCAGCACGTTCCGGTTGAACTCCGCCGTCACCCCCTGCGCGTCGTCGTAGGCGCGGACCAGCACGTCCGGGTCCTTGACCAGGTCGGTGCCCAGCAGCAGCCACTCCCCCTCGTCGAGCACGTCGCGCACCGAGGCGAGGAACTTCGCGCGCTCCTCCGGGATCAGGTTGCCGATCGTGCCGCCGAGGAACGCCACCAGCCGCGGCGAGGTGCCCGGCAGCAGGTCGAGGTGCTCGGTGAAGTCGCCGACCACGCCGTGCACGTGCAGGCCCGGGTAGTCGGCCAGGATCGCCCGCGCCGCCTCGACCAGCGCCGACGGCGACACGTCGAGGGGCACGAACTCGCGCAGCGAGCCCTGGTCGCGCAGCGCGCTCAGCAGCAGCCGCGTCTTCTCCGACGACCCCGACCCCAGCTCGACGAGGGCGTGCGCGCCGGTCGTCGCCGCGACCTCCGCCGCCCGCTCGACCAGGATCTCCCGCTCCGCGCGGGTCGGGTAGTACTCGGGCAGGCGGGTGATCTCCTCGAACAGCCGGCTGCCGACCGCGTCGTAGAACCACTTGGGTGACACCCACTTGGGGTCCGCGGTCAGCCCGGCCCTCGCCTCCGCGCGCAGCGCGAGCGCCGCGTCCTCGGGCGTCAGGTGCACGTCCAGCACAGGCTCGGTCATCCTCGTCCAATCGGTTGAACGTCCACTGTAGACACATCAGCCGCGACGACGCACCCGTCGGGGACCTCGCGCCAGCGCGGGTCGTCGTCGAGCGGCTCGGAGGCGACGGTCACCGCGCCGTCACCCGCGCGCACCCACAGCGAGTGGGTCCACGTGGTGCCGACGAGCGCGGTGCCGTCGGTGAGCAGCAGGTTGAGCCGCGAGCCGGGCGCGGCGGCGGCCACCTCGGACACCACGCCGGCCAGCGCGGCGGCGGGCTCCGCGCCCGCCGCCAGCCGGGACCGCACCAGCGCCCACAGCAGCGCCGAGTCGGTCGGCGCGTCCAGCGTCAGCAGGTCGGTCGTGGGCAGGGTCCCCGCGACGCCCGCGACGGACCCCGGCCAGTCGGCGACCCGGCCGTTGTGGCTGAACAGCCACCGGCCGTCGGTGAACGGCGCGCACGCCGTGTCGACCACCGGCATCCCCACCGTCGCCGACCGGACCGCGGCCAGCACCGCGCCCGACACCGAGACCCGGCACAGCTGCGCCAGGTTCTCGTCCGACCAGATCGTGCCCGCCCGGCGGTAGCGCACCGCCGGACCGCCCGGCGCGGGGTACCAGCCCACGCCGTAGCCGTCCACGTTGACCGTGCCGCCCCCGCGCATGTCCCCCGGCGCGTACGACTGCCGCACCAGCGAGTGCGGCGGGTCGTGCACCAGGGCGGCGACGGGCACGGCGGGGCCCAGGTAACCCAGGTGGCGGCACACCGTCAGGTCAGCTCGTCCCGCTCCGCGTCCCGCGCGCAGCGGAACCCCGCGAAGACCTGCCGGCGGATCGGGTAGTCCCAGTTGCGGAACGTCGAGCGCACCGCGGACGGGTCGCTGCCGAACGAGCCGCCGCGCAGCACTTTGTAGTCGGGTCCGAAGAAGACCTGCGAGTACTCGGCGTACGGGAACACCTCGAAGCCCGCGTAGCCGCGGAAGTCCGAGCTGGTCCACTCCCACACGTCGCCGATGAGCTGGTGCACGCCCAGCGCCGACGCGCCCGCCGGGTACGCGCCGACCGGCGCGGGCGACAGGTGCCGCTGACCGAGGTTGGCGTGCTCCTCGGTCGGCTCCTCGTCACCCCACGGGTAGCGGCGCGACCGGCCGGTGACCGGGTCGAAGCGGGCGGCCTTCTCCCACTCGACCTCGGTGGGCAGCCGCTTGCCCGCCCACCGCGCGTACGCCTCGGCCTCGTGGAAGCAGACGTGCACCACGGGCTGGTCGGGGTCGACCGGCGCGGTGACGCCGAACGCGGTGCGCAGCCAGCCGTCGCCGTCGCGCCGCCAGAAGCGCGGCGCCTCCAGGGACGCCTTGCGGACGTGCGCCCACCCGGCCTCGCTCCACCAGCGCGGGTCGCGGTAGCCGCCGTCGGCGATGAACGCGGCGTACGCGCCGTTGGTGACCGGAGTGGTGTCGATGAAGAACGGGTCGGTGACGACCTGGTGCGCGGGCCGCTCGTTGTCCAGCGCCCACGCCTCGGTCGACGTGCCCATGGTGAACGGGCCGCCCGGCACCAGCACCTCGGCCGGTCCGACCGGCCCGCCGCGCGGCGGTGGCGGGGCGTCCAGCACCGGGTCACCGACGCGCAGCTGGTGCGTGGCCAGCATCGTCTCGTCGTGCTGCTGCTCGTGCTGCACGATCATGCCGAACGCGAAGCCGCCGTCCAGCAGCCTGCCGCCCTCCAGGGGGGTGCGCTCCAGCACGTCGAACACCTTGTCGCGGACCTCGCCCACGTACCGCCTGGCCTCGGCGGGGCCGAGCAGCGGCAGTTCGGGCCGGGCCGAACGGGCGTGCTTGAACGCGTCGTACAGCTCGTCGATGTCCTGGCGGACCGGTTCGCGACCGCCCACGTCGCGGACCAGCCACAGCTCTTCCTGGTTGCCGATGTGCGCGAGGTCCCACACCAGCGGGGACATCAGCTTGGAGTGCTGGCGCACGAGGTCGTGGTCGTCGACGGCGTCGGTGAGGAGCCTGCTGCGCTCGCGCGCCCTGGTGAGCTGGGCGGCGACGAGGTCGCGCAGGGCCTCGGTGCCCGTGTCGCCGCCCGCATTGCCTCTATTGCCCGGTTCGGTCGTCTCCTGCGTGGTCATGAACGGCCCCCTCCGGTCTTCTCGTCGAGCGTGCGGTGCAGTTCGGCGGTGATGGCCGCGGCCTGCTCGTCGGTCAGGTCGGTGTGGTGCAGCGCGGCGCAGCCCAGGTCGACGACGTCCCGCGCGGCGCGCGCGAGCACCGGGTCGTCCAGGCCGTAGCGCGCGGCGGCGAGCCAGCGGCCCGCGGCGGTCTCGGTGGCCGCCAGCACGGCGTCCACGGTGTCGGACGTGCTGAACAGCGCGGCCATCAGCACCACCGGCGGCAGCCACTGGCCGTCCGGCGGCGTGTCGAGGTAGCGGACCTCCAGGTAGCCGCGCGGCCGGACCGGCGGGAACTGGAGCGTCAGGTGGTAGTCCAGGTCGTCGCGGGTGGCCGGCCGGTCCAGCGCGCCCGCGACCCAGTCGGCGAAGGTCAGCGGGTGCGGTGGTGTCCAGTCCGGCCCGGGTCTGCGGATCGCGATGACCGGTGTGTCGAGGACGCGCCGCGCCCACGCCCCGGCCGGGTCCGCGCACACCGCGGCGGGGCGGGTGCGGACGGGGTCGGTGGCGTAGAGCGTGCGCATCCGGGCGCTGGCCCAGTCCGTGCGGCGGCCGTTGACGCCGGGCGAGTTGGCGAACAGGGCGTTGAGGACGGGGCCGAGGGCGTGCACGGCGGCCCAGCGCTTCGGCAGGTCCTCGGCGTGGCCGAAGTCCAGGCAGACCTGGAGGCCGGCCGTGCTGCACATCATCGTGATGCCCTCGGGGCCGAGCGGGGCGAAAGCGCGTTCCATCGCGGCGTAGCGGGGTACCTGGAGCACGCGGCGCGGCGGGCGGAACGGGTCGGCGCCCCGGTGGCCGAGGCGCAGGCCGGAGGGTTCCAGCAGTTCCCGGAGGTGGGTGACGTCCGCGGCGACGATGGCGAGGAGGTCGGTCAACGACTCGCGGGGCGGGGTGGAGATCTCGACCTGTCCGCCGGGCTCCACGGTCAACGGGGTGCCGGAGGGCAGCGGCCGCTGGGG
Source organism: Saccharothrix sp. DSM 118769 (assembly GCF_052936295.1). Classification (NCBI taxonomy): domain Bacteria; kingdom Bacillati; phylum Actinomycetota; class Actinomycetes; order Pseudonocardiales; family Pseudonocardiaceae; genus Saccharothrix; species Saccharothrix sp. DSM 118769. The sequence goes on from NZ_CP193627.1 coordinate 7,140,913, forward strand.
GCTGTCGGGGACGAGCGTCGGTGGTGCGTGCTTGCCGAGCGCCGCCGCGAGGGTCTTGGCGTCGAGCGGTCTGGCCGGGTCTTCGGCGTGGTGGACGGTGAACTCGATCTCCACTCCGAGCAGCCGCGGAGGTCCGTGCTTGAAGCAGACCGAGGCGACGTAAGCCTCGGCTTCGGCGCGGTCCCGGAACACCGCCGGTGTCGGACCGGGGGCCGGTGTGTTACGGACAGCAGTCAATGGTGGCACTCCCCGTGATCATCCTCGTGCGTCCGACGCTACACGGGGGGACTGACACTCGCAGGGGTCGAAACCCTTGCGGATCAACGACATGCCGGTGGGCGCGGCCGGCCGGGGGCGGGGCGGTCGGGCGAAACGGAATTGTCGGGCGCGGGTGGGAGGATGGACATCGGGGGTTCCCCGGTGGGGGACGCTCGGTCGAGCGTGCCGTTCACCAGCGGTGATCAGGCCGGCGGCGATCGGGGCCAGCGATGATCCGGGTCGGGGGTAGTCAGGGCGGGGTGATCGGGGCCGGGGCGGCGCGACGGGCCGGGTTACCGGTCGGTACCTCGCACGCTCGCGCACTTCGCGGGACCGAACGAGACCTGCTGGCGTCCGCTCCCCCGCCGTCCGTGCCCCCCGCCGTCCGCGTCTCCGCTGTCCGCGCCTCCGCTGTCCGCGCCTCCGCTGTCCGCGCCCCCGCTGTCCGCGCCCCCCGCCGTCCGCGCCCCCGCCGTCCCCGCCCCCGCCTTCCGCGCCCCCGCCGTCGGTGCTCCCCGCTTTTCGTGGTTCTACATGGGGATTGTTGAACGATCCCGGTAGAAGGAGGCCCGCGTCCGGAAGGCTCGCTTCGACGCCGCCGCGTCCAGGGCGATCCGGTTCACCAACGCGCCCTGCGGGCCGCCTCGGGGCTGGGTGAACGACGAGCGCAGCAGCGCGCCATGACCTGCCGCGAAGGGGACCAGGCGCACCAGCACGCCCTCCGCGTCGGCCAGGGCGTCGCACTGGTCGGCCATCACCTCCGCGCCACCGACCTCGGCGTGCAGCGCGGCCTCGTGCAGGAAGTACCTGACCGGGCCGGACGGAACGGGATCGGTGCGGTCCTCGCCCAACGCCGTCGCGTACGCCGGGGTGCGCAGCGCGGCCGGTACGCACAGGGTCTCGAAGACCACGTGCTCGACGCCCGTCACCCACGGGGCGCTCTCGGGCACCGGGGCCGGGCGGGCACCCACCAGGCCGACCAGGTCGATCAGGTCCGGGCCGCACCGGGCGCGGTCCACCGTGGACGGTCCGCCCCGCGCCCAGCCGAGGCCCGCCACCAGGCGCAACGACGGTCGGGCGTCCTCACCAGCGGTCACGGTGGGTCACCGTAGTGGGGGTGACCAGGGGATTCGACCCGAGTTCCGCAAATCCACACCAAAGGGGACATGCCCAAGCCGTACGTACTGATTGGATTTCACACTCCGCTACTGGCAACATCGACCGGTGCCCAGGGTCAGCCAGGACCACCTCGATGCCCGTCGCCGCCAGATCCTCGACGGCGCGCGTGCGTGTTTCGCGCGCTTCGGTTACGAAGGCGCGACCGTCCGCCGCCTGGAAGAGGCTACCGGCCTGTCCAGGGGCGCGATCTTCCACCACTTCCGGGACAAGGAGTCGCTGTTCCTCGCGCTCGCCGAGGACGACGCCCTGCGGATGGCGGAGGTCGTGGCCGAACAGGGCCTGGTGCAGGTGATGCGCGACCTCCTGTCCGCGCCCGGTCCCAACGCCCACGGCACCAACGCCGCCAACGCCGCGGCGTCCACCACCTCGGGGCCCACCACCCCGGCGTCCACCACCCCGGGGCCCAACGCCTCGGGGTCGAGCGAGGCCGAGCACCCGGCCGACTGGCTGGGCACGCGCCTGGAGGTGTCACGCCGGCTGCGCACGGACCCGGAGTTCCGGGCCCGCTGGGCGGAGCGGTCGCGGCAGTTGACCGACGCGACCCGGCAGCGGTTGCTGCGCCAGCGCGAGGCGGGCAACCTGCGCGACGACGTGGACGTGGACGTGCTGACCTCGTTCCTCGAACTGGTCCTGGAGGGGCTGGTGTCGCACCTGGCGATGGGCCTGCCGGCGGACGACCTGGAGCCGGTGCTGGACCTGGTCGAGGAGAGCGTCCGGCGGCACCGCCGCACCGGGTGACCACTCGGAGCAGTCACCGCTAGGCCGACGCCGCACGAGCGTGTGACGCCCTAGTATCGCGCGCATGGCTGACCCGCGACCTGCCCACGTGCACCGGGTGCGGGTGCGCCCGGTCGACTGCGACCGCCAGGGGATCGTCCACGCCTCGCGCTACGCGGTGTTCTTCGAGGCGGCGATGGTGGAGACGCTGAGGTCCCTGCTCGGCTCCTACCGGGAGCTGGAGAGGCACGGCGTGGACTTCGTGATGGCCGAGACGTCGATCCGCTACCTGAGCCCGGCGCGGTTCGACGACCTGCTGCGCATCGGCGTCCGCGTCCGCACGCTGGGCACCACGACGCTGACCATGGGCTTCGACGCGGACGTGGACGGCACGCCGGTCGCCACGGGCTGGAACCGGTACGTCTCGTTCGGCACGCCGGAGCTGCGCAGCACGCCGATCCCGGACGACTTCCGCAAGGTCCTCGAACGCCGCCCGGCGCCGAGCCGCCCCCAGCGGGCCGCGGAACGGTCCACGACGCAGCGGACCACGGCGGAGCGGACCACGGCGGAGGGGACCGCTAGGTCCGTGCCCGCACCCCGGGGCTGACCGGCCGCACGGCGTGCCCCGCGCCCGGCCCTTCGGCGCGGGCGACCACCCGTCCGGCCTCGACGCGCACCGCGACCTCGGTCTCGTCGCTCACCGCGGGCACGCCGGCCGCGCGCGCGAGCGCCCCGGTCTCGTCGCACACCACCGCGACGCGGGGCCAGGCCGCGACCGGGAACGCCTGGCGCAGGCACGAGGTCAGCTGCGTGACGGCGAAGCGGGTCAGCGGCGCCAGCTCGTCGGGCGCGCTGGTGACGACCGCCGCCGTGACCGGGGCACCGCCGCGCGCCGCGTCCTCGACCGAGGCGAGGCGGTTGAGCCCGACCACGACGACCACGCCGTCGGGGCCGGGCACGAGGGGTCCGCCGCGCACCAGGTCCACCTGCGCGGGCGGGTCCCACGGCTCGTCGCACGCGGTCACCGGGGGCGCGGCCGGCGGCACCCACCAGTCGTCGAGCTCCAGCCCCGCGAGCTGCTCGCACGCGCTGACCACGTCGAACGGTTCGCCGAAGCCGGGTGCGGCGCCGGCGAGCTGGGCCGCGCCGTGCAGGGTCGTGAGGACCACCCCGGACTGGCGGAGGAGGCGGGGGTGCGCCGCGCCCGGCGCGCGGGTGACGGGGTCGAGGGCCTCCATGGCCAGGGAGAGCAGCAGCGAGTCGAGCCAGAGGAGCCGGCTGAACGGTCGCCGCGTCGCCTCCTCGGCGATCACCTCGGGCAGGAGGTCGCGGTGCAGCGGGTCGTGGGCGAGCGAGGTGACCCACGCGCGGGCCAGCCCGCCGAGTGAGCCGCGCAGGTCGTGGCCGGGCCTGGCGTCGGGCGGGGCGGGCACGCGCTCGGCGAGGTCGGCGAGGACCGCGAAGTAGAGGGCGCGCTTGCCCGGGAAGTTCGAGTACACCGCGCCCCGGGTCAGCTCGGCCCGCTGGGCGATGGCGTCGACCTTGGCCTCGCGGAAGCCGCGCTCGGCGAACTCCTCGCACGCCGCCACGAGCACCCGAGCCCGGTTGCGCTCCTGCGTCTCCGCCCTGCTCAGCCGCACTTGCCCACCCCTCGCCCGAGACGTCCCGCTGCGACACGATAACGTCAGCGTTCAGATGATAAGAACATCTGATCTGAACATCCGGAGGATGCGGTGACCGTTCCCGAGATCGACCCGACCGACCACGCCGTGCTGCTCGACCCCTTCACCGCCTACGACGGGGCGCGGGAGGACTCCCCCGTGGCGCGGATGCCCGTGCCCGGGATGGGCTCGCTGTGGATCGTCACCCGGCACGAGGACGCCCGCGCGATGCTGACCGACCCGCGCTTCGCGATGAGCTCCAAGAGCTACCTGCGCCCGCCCGGCATCCCCGAGCACTGCCTGCGGTACCTGCGCACGATGTCCGAGCTGGACGGTCCCGAGCACGTCCGGCTGCGCCGCCTCGCCTCGCCCGCGTTCACCGCGCGGCGGGCGAACGCGTTCCGGCCCCGCGTCGAGCGGATCGTGGAGGACCTGGTCGACGCGCTGCCCGAGGGCGACACCGTCGACCTGCACGACCACGTCGCCCGCCCCCTGCCCGTGGAGGTGATCTGCGAGCTGGTCGGCATCCCCGAGGCCGACCGCCCCCGGTGGCGGGAGCACGGCGCGGCGATCGCGGCGGGCCACGGGGCGGCGTTCGTCGCCGCCGTCCCGGAGATCGTCGAGGGCGCGAAGGAAGCCGTGGCGCGGCGGCGGGCCGAGCCCGGCGACGACCTGATCTCCGAGCTGCTGCGCTCCGGGGCCGAGGACGGCGACCGGTTCACCGACACCGAGCTGGTCACCCTCGTGTGGCACCTGGTGCTGGCCGGGCAGACGCCGGCGAACCTCATCACCAACTCGCTGGCCGCGCTGCTCACCCACCCCGACCAGCTCGCCGCGCTGCGCGCCGACCCCGGCCTGCTGCCCGGCGCGGTGGAGGAGCTGACCCGGTTGGTGGGGCCGCAGCTGCTCACCACCCCCCGCTACACGACCGAGGAGGTGACGATCGGGGACGTCGTGATCGGCGAGGGCGAGGCGGTGACGGCGGCGATCGTGGCCGCCAACCGCGACCCGCGCGCGTTCGACTCGCCCACCGAGCTGGACGTCACGCGCACGCCCGGCACCGGGCACCTCGCCTACTCGCACGGCCCGCACTTCTGCCTGGGCGCGGCGTTCGCGCGGGTCCAGACCGAGGTGGCGCTGGACGTCCTGCTGCGGCGGTTCCCGGACCTGGCCCTGGCCGAGGAGCCCCGGCCGATCCCGGACGGCGGCACGTGGCGGCTCGCGTCGCTGGTGGTCACCCGCTGACCCGGCCGGCCGGGGTCGGGAACGCGGTCGCGGCGGCCCGTTCCCGACCCCCGCCCCTCCCCGAACCCGCGGCCCACAGCCCACAGCCCGTGAACCGCAGCCCGTGGGCCACAGCCCTTGAACCGCACCCGCGTTCACGCCACCGTGGACGACATGTCCCCCGCCGTGAAGAACGCGTTGCTGCTCCTCCTCGGCCGGACCGTCGTGCGGGGCCAGGCCCTGCTCGGCGACCCGGCCGCCAGGCTGTTCGGGCCGACGTCCCGGCGCGACCCGTACGCCGACTACGAGCGGTTGCGCGACGCGGGCACGCTGGTGCGCAGCCGGATGGGCCTGTACCTCACCGCGTCGCACGAGCTGTCGTCGTCGCTGCTGCGCGACCCCGGCTTCGGCGTGGTCGCGCCGAACGAGCTGGCGATCATCGACACCTCGGCGCGCGTCGACGGGCGCGTCCTGGTCAACCCGGTCGAGCAGTCGTTCCTGGTGCGCAACCCGCCCGACCACACCCGGCTGCGGCGGCTGGTGGCGCCCTGGTTCACGCCGCGCGGGCTGCGGGCGCGGGCCGCGACCGTCGAGCGGGTCGTCGACCGGTACCTGGACGAGGTGGCGGGGCGCGGGACGTTCGACCTGGTGGCCGACTTCGCGACGCGCGTCCCGATCCGGGTCATCGCGGACCTGCTCGGCGTGCCGGGCGCGGACCACGCGTCGTTCGCCCGGTGGGCCAACGCCCTGGTGGCCGTGCTGGACGGCGTGCGGGACGTGCGCGAACTGCGCGAGCTGCACGTGGCGCTGCGCGAGTTCGAGGCGTTCGTGGACGACCTGGTCGCGCTCCGCCGCCGCGAGCCCGGCGACGACGACGTCGTCACGGCGCTCGTGTCGCACGAGGACCTGAGCCGCGAGGACCTGATCGCCACCACGGAACTGCTGCTGCTGGCCGGGTTCGAGACGACCTCCAACCTGATCGGCAACACCGTGCTGGCCGTGCTGGCCGACCCCGCCCTGCGCGAGCGCCTGGTCGCCGACCCGTCGTGCGCGGAGGCCGTCGTCGAGGAGACGCTGCGCCTGGACCCGCCGGTGCAGTACACGGTGCGCGTGCCGTTCACGGCGACGCGGGTGGCGGGCACCCCGCTCCCGGCGGGCACGCCCGTCGTGCTGCTGCTGGCCGCCGCGAACCGCGACCCGGCCGTGTTCGCCGACCCGCACCGCTTCGACCCCGACCGCGAGGACGTGCGCGAGCACCTCGCGTTCTCCTCGGGCATCCACTACTGCCTCGGCGCGGGCCTGGCGCGGATGGAGGCGGCGGCGGCGCTGCGCGGCCTGTTCACCCGGTTCCCGGACCTGCGCGCGGCCGGCCCCGTGCGGCGGCGGCCGTCCCGGCTCATCCGCGGCGCGAGCCGGATGCCCGTGACGACCGGCGGTGGCCGTTCGGGCGCAACGAATCGACACCCGATAGGTCGAAACACCCGCTGAACGCCGGGTTCGTGGTGCAGACTGTGCACCAGCGAGCAGACCCGCCGCACCGCCGCCGCGGCGGGTCCTCGCTTTCCCCCGACTCTCCGCAGCGGTGCGGAGAACCCTTCGCCCGATCGGGCACACCTCCGCCCCGCGTTGCACGTTCGCACCGCGCCGCGCCCCCTGACGGGCATGACGGACAGAACACACCGCGGTGGGCACACCGCACTGGCGGTCAACGGCCTGCTCGGCGGCGCGGGATCGCTCTACCTGGTGACCGGCTCCGGCGTCACCACGACGGTCGTCACCGCGCTGGCCGTGCTCCTCGCGGTGGTGCTGTCACGGGGTAGCGGACGTGACCGCTGACGCGATGAACGGGACGTCCTCCCTCCTCGCCGCCCGGAGCAGCACTCCCGTGGACCCGCCGCAGGACTTCACCGCTTTCTTCAGGGACGAGTACGCCTCGGTGGTGGCGTTCCTGCGCAAAGCGGGGTTCGCGCACGACGTCGCGGACGAGGCGACGGCCGAGTCGATGGTGGCCGCGTACCGCTCGTGGGACGCCATCACCTCGAACCGGCGGGCCTGGGTGCGCACGGCGGCGCGCCGGGCCGCGGTCAGGCTGAAGACGGCCGCGCGCGACGAGGCGCGGCGACTGGTCGAGGAGGGGCGCGGGCTCGTGGCGCGCGACGGGGCGGCGGCCGGGGACGACGCGGGTCAGGACCTGTTGGCGCACCTGCTCGGCGCGCTGCCCACGAGGCAGCGGCTGGTCGTGGCCTGGCACCTGGACGGCTTCACGAGCGAGGAGGTCGCCACCGCGACCGGGTGGAGCGCGGGCACCGTGCGGTCGCACCTGCGCCACGCGAAGGACAGGTTGCGCAGGCTCGTGGAAGCGGCGCGGAGCGAGGAGGTGGACCGGTGAACGACACCGAGCTGGACGAGTGGCTGCGCGGGCGGGACGCGGCCTTCACCACGCGGGTCGCGCGGGAGGTGGACGTGGAGGCCCGGTTGCGGGAGGTGCTGACCACCGCCGGGGCGGTCCACCGCCACCCCGCGCCCCGGGAACGCGGCAGGGCCTTCCTGGTCAAGCTGGCGACCGCGGCGGCAGCGGCGGCGGTCGCGATCGTCCCCGCCTGGGTGCCGGGGACGCAGGTCGCCGCACCGCCGCCCCCGACGAGCACGGACGTGGCCCCGGCGACACCGTCCCCGGCCACCGCGGTGACGCCGCCCGAGCCCGAGCACCCGGTCCCGACGGGCGGGTCGGCGGGCGACCCGGTCACCACCGGGGCGACGACCGCGCTCCCGGGCGGAGCGGCGCGGGACCGCACCGCGGTGGCGACCCGGCTCGCCCAGGTGGTCACCGACCCGGCGGTCGTCCCGCACCTCGTGCTCGCCGACGTCCACGCCGGGGAGGTGGTGACCCTGGTGTGCGCGGCCACCGTGTCCGGCGTCCCCTGGGCGCGGGTGTGGACGGACGGCGGGACCGGGTGGGTCGAGGTGGGCTCGCTGCGCGGGGCCGACGACGAGCACCCGCCCGCGTGCCGGCCGGGGTGAGGCCGTGGCGGGCGGTCCGGCGGGACCGCCCGCCCGCTCCTAGTCCACGCCCCTCATCAGGCCGTGGATCGACTTGGCGGACGCGACGAGCGCCACGCCCAGCAGGATCGCCACGCCGCCGAGCACGCCGAAGTAGGTCACGGCCGTCTCGTCGCGGTAGAAGCGGACCACGATCGCACCCACGCCCTGGCCGGCGGCCGTGGCCAGGAACCACAGGCCCATGGTCTGCGACGCGAACGCGCGCGGCGCGAGCTTGGTGGTCACCGACAGGCCCACCGGGGACAGCAGCAGCTCGCCGCACGTCATCACCAGGTACATGAGCACCAGCCACAGGAAGCTCACGCGCACCGCCGGGTCGCCCTGGCTGGCGACCATCATCAGCAGGAACGACAGGCCGACCAGCAGCAGCGCGTAGCCGAACTTGCGCGGCGTCGCCGGCTGGCGGTTGCCCAGCTTCACCCACAGCAGCGCGAACAGCGGCGCGATCGCGATGATCATCACCGGGTTGATCGACTGGATGAACGACGGCGGGAACGTCAGGCCCAGGAACGCGTTGTCCACGCGCGTGTCGGCGAACGCGGCGATCACCGTGGCGCTCTGCTCGAACAGCAGCCAGAACATGGCCGCCGCGACGAACAGCGGGATGTAGGCGATGACGCGCGAGCGCTCGACCGGCGTGGTGCGCGGGCTGCGGATCATCACCGTGAAGTAGCCGATCGGCAGCAGCACGGAGAACAGGCTGATCAGGTTGATCACGCCCTCCGCGCCCAGCACGCCGAGCACCACCAGCAGCGCCACCACCGCCACCGCGCCGAGGCCGATCGCGGTGATGCGGCCGATGACGCGGGCGCGGTCCTCGGCGGGCAGCGGGTTCGGCGGCTCGGCGGCCGAGTCGCCCAGGCCGCCCCGGCCCAGCCGGTAGACGACCAGGCCGAGCGCCATGCCGACGGCGGCGGCGCCGAAGCCCAGGTGCCAGTCGTAGGTCTCGCCCAGGAACCCGCACACCAGCGGCGCGAGGAAACCGCCGAGGTTGATGCCCATGTAGAAGATCGTGAAACCGGCGTCGCGGCGCGGGTCGTCCTTGGCGTAGAGGCCGCCGACGACCGTGGAGATGTTCGGCTTGAGCAGGCCGGTGCCGAGCACGATCAGGACCAGGCCCGCGTAGACGCCCGCCACGCCGATCGGGATCGCCAGCGCGACGTGCCCGAGCATGATGAGCACTCCGCCGTAGAAGACGGCGCGCTGGCCGCCCAGCACGCGGTCGGCCAGCCAGCCGCCCGCCACGCCGGACATGTAGACGGCGGCGCCGTAGATCGCGACGAGCGACAGCGCGAAGCTCTTGTCGAGCCCCAGCGCGCCCTCGGCCGTGGACCGGTACAGGTAGTAGGCGAGGATCGCCTTCATCCCGTAGTAGGAGAAGCGCTCCCACAGCTCGGTGAAGAACAGCGTGGACAACCCCCGGGGGTGGCCGAAGAAGCCCCGCTGCGGGGTGGATGCGGCGCTCGTGGCGCTCACTGGGTCCTCCTGGTGTCAACGATGTCACCCGCGCGTTCCGGGCCACGTTACGCCGTACGGGTGTACTGCGGAAAATCGGCGTGCCGCCGAGTGGCCCAGCGCACGCGCTCGGGGTGCGGGGCCGGTCGACCTTTGGTGCACTCGGGGGGTGGATCTGATCGAGGCTCACGGACGCGCGATGACGGAGTTCGACTCACGGGTGCGGCAGGTGCGCCCCGGGCAGTGGGACCGGGGCACGCCGTGCGCGGGGTGGTCGGTCCGCGACCTGGTCAACCACCTCGTGCAGGAGCAGCTGTGGGCACCCGAGCTGCTCGTCGGCTGCACGGTGGAGCAGGTGGGCGACCGGTTCGAGGGCGACCGGCTCGGCGTCGACCCGCTGCACTCGTGGGTGCTGGCGGCCGGCGCGGCGCGCGAGGCGTGGATCGAACCGGGGGCGCTGGCGAAACCGGTGCGGCTGAGCCAGGGCGAGTCGACCGCCGAGGAGTACGGCTGGCAGATGACGTCGGACCTCGCCGTGCACGCGTGGGACCTGGCCCGCGCCGTCGGGGCGCCCGAGCGGCTCGACCCGGACCTGGCCGAGGCGGTGCTGGAGTACGTCGAGCCGCACGCGGCGGAGTGGTCGGCGGCCGGGCTGTTCGAGGACCCCGTGCCGGTGGCCGACGACGCGGACGCGCAGACCCGCCTGCTCGCGCTGCTCGGCCGCCGGCCCTGAACGGCCGCCCCTGGACCGACCGGCCCTGACCCGGCCGGGTCACGTCACGGGCCGGTGACGCCCGGTTCCCAGCTCTCCGGGCGGCCCGACTCGGTCAGCAGCAGCTGCCAGTCGCCGAACCCCATCGGCGCGTCGTGGTGCCACGGGAACTTGCCGTCCGCGGTGGGCAGGACGATCTGGAGCGCGGCGAAGTCGCCCTTGCCGTAGAGCAGGAACGCGCTGCCGAAGAACTCCGGGTAGAAGCCCTTGAAGACGCGCTCGAAGGTGACCGGCACGCCCTCGAAGAAGTCCCAGTACAGCTTGCCGGGCACGAACCGCTCCCCCTGCCGGGCGCGGTCGACGTAGGCGCGGATGAGCACCTGGGCGTGCTCCGGCGGCAACCCGAGGACGACGGCCTCGGCGACGCCGAACCGCCGCCACGCGCCGACCGAGAACGCGTAGCCCGCGCCCTCGGCGTCCTCCGGCACCGTGACCACGGCGTGGCCGTGCAGCTCGGCCTGCTCCAGCAGCCAGTTGCGCAGGTTCAGTTCTTGGGGGGTGGGAGCGGTCACCACCCCATTGTGCCCGCCGCCGCGTCAACCCCGGATGTGCCGCGACCCCCGCACCGGGGCCGGCACGGGGGTCGCGGGACGGGCGCCGGTCAGCCGACCTCGGCCATGACCTCGTCCGACACGTCGAAGTTGGCGAAGACGTTCTGCACGTCGTCGCAGTCCTCCAGCGCGTCGATCAGCTTGAAGATCTTCCGCGCGCCCTCGGCCTCCAGCTGCACCGTCACCGACGGCAGGAAGTTGGCCTCGGCCGACTCGTAGTCGTAGCCCGCGTCCTGGAGCGCCTTGCGCACCGCCACCAGGTCACCGGCCTCGGACACGACCTCGTAGGACTCGCCGAGGTCGTTGACCTCCTCGGCGCCCGCGTCGAGGACGGCCATGAGGACGTCGTCCTCGCTCAGCTCGCCCTTCGGCACGATCACGACGCCCTTGCGGCTGAACATGTACGACACCGAGCCCGGGTCGGCCATCGAGCCGCCGTTGCGGGTCATCGCGACGCGCACCTCGGTGGCCGCGCGGTTGCGGTTGTCGGTGAGGCACTCGACCAGGACCGCCACGCCGTTGGGGCCGTAGCCCTCGTACATGATGGTCTGCCAGTCGGCACCGCCGGCCTCCTCGCCGCCGCCGCGCTTGCGGGCGCGCTCGATGTTGTCCAGCGGCACGGAGTTCTTCCGCGCCTTCTGGATGGCGTCGTAGAGCGTCGGGTTGCCGTCCGGGTCACCGCCGCCGGTGCGGGCCGCCACCTCGATGTTCTTGATCAGCCGTGCGAAGAGCTTGCCGCGCTTGGCGTCGATTGCGGCCTTCTTGTGCTTGGTGGTCGCCCACTTTGAGTGGCCGCTCATTTCTCCTCCGTCGAATCACTCAGCCCGCGGCACGGACCATGTCCACGAAAAGGCGGTGCACCCGCCCGTCACCGGTCAGTTCCGGGTGGAACGAGGTGGCGAGCACGTGCCCCTGCCGAACCGCGACGATCCTACCGGCGGCCTCGCCCGCGTCCTCGGATTCGGGGACCCGGGCGAGTACCTCCACGTCGTCGCCCGCGGACTCGACCCACGGCGCGCGGATGAACACGGCGTGCACGTCGCCCACGTCGGTGAAGTCCAGCTCGGCCTCGAAGGAGTCCACCTGGCGGCCGAACGCGTTGCGCCGGACGACGATGTCGAGCCCGCCGAGCTGGTGCTGGTCGGGCCGGCCGTCGAGCACGGTGTCGGCGAGCAGGATCATCCCGGCGCACGACCCGTAGGCGGGCATGCCCTCCCCGATCCGGGCCCGCAGGGGTTCGAGCAGGTCGAACGTGGCGAGCAGCCGGCTGATGGTCGTCGACTCGCCGCCGGGCAGCACCACGCCGTCCACCTCGGCCAGCTCCTCCGGCCGGCGGATCGGGCGGGCCAGCACGTCGGCCTCGGCCAACGCGACCAGGTGCTCACGGACGTCGCCCTGGAGGGCGAGGACACCGACGACGGACACGGCTTGCTTCCTCCTCGTGCAGATCCCCACCAGCCTAGGTGACCGGGCCGGGCGGCTGCTCGTGGCACCCGCCCGGCCCGGTCGGCCTTCCCGCGGGGCGCTAGTCGCGCCCCACGACCCGCTCGGCGGCCTGGTGGGCCGCCGAACGACGGGACTGGACGGCTCGCCAGCCGACGAACAGCACGACGGCGAGCACGGGGATGGACCAGAACGCGATGCGCTCGGCCGGTCCGGCGAAGGCCATCAGCACGATGACCAGGGCGAGGAAGACGAGGGTCGCGTAGCCGGTGTAGGGGGCGCCGGGCATCCGGTAGGCGGGGCGCTCCAGCTCGCCGCGCAGCGCGGCCCGCCGCATCCGCAGCTGGGCGACGATGAGCGTGGCCCAGGTCGCCACCACGCCGAGGGAGGCGACCGCGATGGCGATGTCGAACGCCTCCTTGGGCACCAGGTAGTTCAGCACCACGCCGAACAGGTAGGCGACCGAGGTGAACAGGATGCCGCCGAACGGGACGTGCCTGCTGTTCATCCGGCCGGTGAACGCGGGCGCCTCGCCCTTCTGCGCGAGCGAGCGCAGGATGCGGCCGGTGGAGTACAGGCCCGAGTTGCACGACGAGAGGGCGGCGGTGAGCACGACGGCGTTCATCACGTCGCCGACGCCCGCGATGCCGAGCGCGGAGAACACGGTGACGAACGGGCTCTCGGCGCCGCTGTAGAGGTTCCAGGGCAGCAGCATCGCGAGCAGCAGCACGGAGCCGACGTAGAAGACGCCGATCCGGTAGATGACGCCGTTGATGGCCTTGGGCAGCACCTCGCGGGGGTTGGCGGTCTCCCCCGCCGCGATGCCGACGAGCTCGATGGCGGAGTAGGCGAAGATGACGGCCTGGAGGGTCATCAGCGCGATGCCGACGCCCGCCGGGAACATCCCGTCGTGGTCGACCAGGTTGTGCACGCCGGCCGGCGACCCGCCGACGTCCGCGCCGCCGATGACGAGCGCGATGCCGGTGAACAGGAACACCACGATCGCGGTCACCTTGATGACCGAGAACCAGAACTCCAGTTCGCCGAACAGCTTCACCGAGAGCAGGTTGACGAGGACCAGGAAGCCGAGGGCGACGAGCGCGGTCACCCACTGCGGCAGGTCGGGCAGCCAGCGGTGCACGTAGATGGCGACGGCGGTGATCTCGGCGATGCCGGTCATCGCCCAGTTCACCCAGTACATCCACCCGGAGGTGAAACCGGCCCACGGCCCGATGAACTCGCGGGCGTATTCCACGAAACTGCCGGCCGTGGGTCGGTGCAGCACCAGTTCGCCGAGCGCGCGCATCACGAAGAACGCGGCCAGGCCGCACAGCGCGTAGGAGAAGACCAGCGAGGGACCGGCCTGGGCGAGCTTGCCGCCCGCGCCGAGGAACAGCCCGACACCGATCGCGCCGCCGATGGCGATCATCTGCACCTGGCGCTTCGTCAGCGCTTTGGTGTAGCCGTCGGCGTCCGGCTCCACAGCCTTCTGTTCGTTCATGGCGGCCGAACGTTAGTGCGTCTCCGCCAACGCGCGAAAATCGCTTGGGGAAGATTTGATGTAATGCCTCTCACAAGGCCCGGAAAGGGCCTGGTCGAGATCGTCCCAGAGGTCTTCGACGTCCTCCAGGCCCACGCTCAGGCGCAGCAGGTTCGCGGGGACGCCGGACGCCTCGCGGGCCGCGCGGGGCACGAGCCGGTGGGTGAGCGCGGCGGGGTGCTCGATCAGCGTGTCGACCGACCCGAGGCTCACCGCGGGGGTGACGAGGCGGAGCCGGCGCACGACGGCGGCGGGGTCCTCGCGGGTGGCGAGGGCGAGCACCGCGCCGGGGCCGCGCATCTGGGTGCCGACGAGGCCGGCGGGGTCGGCGCCGGGCAGGCTCGGGTGCCGGGCGGACTCGACGGCGGGGTGCGCGGCGAGCCGGCGGGCGAGTTCGACGGCGCCGCGCTGGGCGGCCTCGACGCGCAGCGGCAGGGTGGCCAGGCCGCGGTGCATGAGGTAGCCGCCCAGCGGGTGCAGGACGGCTCCGGTGGCGATGCGGACCTGCCGCAGCGGCCCGGCGTGCTCCTCGGCGCAGGCCACGACGCCGCCGAGCACGTCGCCGTGCCCGCCGAGGTACTTGGTGCCCGAGTGCAGCACGTAGGTGGCGCCGAGCGCGGCCGGGTTCTGGAGCACGGGGGTGGCGAAGGTGTTGTCCACGACGACCGGCACGCCGCCCGCCGCGGCCACGACGGCGGCGACGTCGAGCAGGTCGAGGGTGGGGTTGGCGGGCGTCTCGACCACGACGAGCCCGGTGTCGGGGGTGATCGCGTCGGCGACCCGGTCGGCGGCGGCGTAGGTGGTGCGCACGCCCAGCAGGCCGGAGGACAGCAGGTGGTCGGTGCCGCCGTAGAGCGGGCGCACCGCCACCACGTGCGGTTTGCCGGTCAGCGCGCACGCGGCCTGCACCACGGCGGTGACGGCGGCCATGCCGCTGCCGAACGCGACGGCGGCGTCGGTGCCCTCCAGCGCGGCCAGGGCCCGCTCGAACCGGGCGACGGTGGGGTTGTGCAGCCGCGCGTAGACCGGGGAGCCGGCGTGGGCGGCGCCGTCGGCGAGGGCGTGCAGCGCCTCGCCGCCCTCCACCTGGTCGGGTACCGGGTAGGTGGTGGAGAGGTCGATCGGAAGGGCGTGCACGCCGAGGGCCGCGAGGTCGTCGCGCCCACCGTGCACCGCTGTCGTTCGCAACCGCGTCATGGCCCGATCGTGGACTTCTCGCCACCGTTCGGGGGAAACTTCCGCAGGCTGTTCGGTGGACGAGGGAGTTCGGCTTGCTCGATTCGGTGGACGCGGCGATCGTCCAGGAGCTCCAGAAGGACGCTCGGCTGCCCAACAAGGACCTGGCCGACCGGGTGAACGTGGCGGCGTCGACGTGCGTGGTGCGGCACCGGGCGCTGCGCGACCGGGGGGTGATCACCGGCTACCACGCCGAGGTGGACATGGCGGCCGTCGGGCGGCCGGTGCAGGCGATGATCGCGGTGCGCGTGCGACCGCACACGCGGGCGATCGTGGAGCCCTTCATGGAGTACGTGCTGTCGCTGCCCGAGGTGCTGGCGCTGTCGCACGTGGCGGGCCCGGAGGACTTCCTGGTGCACGTGGCGGTCGCCGACACGGCGCACCTCCAGCGGCTCGTGCTGGACCGGTTCACCACCCGGCGCGAGGTCAGCGAGGTGCAGACGAACCTGCTGTTCGAGCACGTCCGGAAGCACACCGTTCCGCCGGTCGGGTGACGGACACCACTCGTCAACGGGGTTACCGGCGGGTATCCCCGGTGTCCTGAGGCAGAACGGGGGTCACGACGTGGTGAACCGGACCGAGGCGCTGCGGGAGCTGCTCGACGGGCACTGGGCCGAGCTGCGGCGCTCCTCGCTCGACCTGCTGGGCAAGCTGGACCCCGTGCACGACCTGCCGCGCGAGGAGCACCGGGCGTGGGTGCTGGAGCAGCTGCGGGTGCTCGCGGCGGGCGGCCACCCGCTGACCGGCTTCCCCGTCGAGCAGGGCGGGCACGGCGACGTGGGCGGCTCGGTGGTGTCGTTCGAGGTGCTGGGCTTCGGCGACCTGTCCCTCATGGTCAAGGCGGGCGTGCAGTGGGGCCTGTTCGGCGGCGCGGTGCAGGCGCTGGGGACCAGGGAGCACCACGCCCGCTACCTGCCGCCGATCATGTCGGCGGAGCTGCCGGGCTGCTTCGCGATGACCGAGACCGGGCACGGGTCGGACGTGCAGCACCTGCGCACCACCGCGACCTACGACCCGGCGACGCGGGAGTTCGTCGTGCACACGCCGGACCGGGACGCGCGCAAGGACTACATCGGCAACGCCGCCCGCGACGGCCGGCTCGCCGCGGTGTTCGCGCAGCTCGTCACCGGCGGCGAGGAGCACGGCGTGCACGCGGTGCTGGTGCCCCTCAGGGACGACGACGGCAACCCCCTGCCCGGTGTGACCATCGAGGACTGCGGGCCCAAGGCCGGGCTCAACGGCGTGGACAACGGGCGGCTGTCGTTCGACCACGTGCGCGTGCCGCGGGAGAACCTGCTCAACCGGTACGGCGACGTCGCGCCGGACGGCACGTACTCCAGCCCGGTCGAGGGCGCGAACCGCCGGTTCTTCACCATGCTCGGCACGCTGGTGCGCGGCCGGATCAGCGTCGCGGGCGCGGCGGGCAGCGCCACGAAGAAGGCGCTGGCCCTCGCGGTCCGGTACGCGGAGAAGCGGCGGCAGTTCACCCGGCCCGGCACCGGCGAGGAGGTCGTCCTGCTGGACTACCTGGCGCACCAGCGGCGGCTGCTGCCCGCGCTGGCGCGGTCCTACGCGCTGCACTTCGCGCAGGAGGAGCTGGTGCACGCGCTGCACGACGCGCACGGCGGCGAGCGCGACGACCGGCGGCAGCGGGAGCTGGAGTCGCGGGCGGCGGGCCTGAAGGCGGTCGCCACGTGGCACGCCACGCACACCATCCAGACGTGCCGCGAGGCGTGCGGCGGCGCCGGGTACCTGGCCGAGAACCTGATCGCCGGGCTGAAGGCCGACACCGACGTGTTCACCACGTTCGAGGGCGACAACACCGTCCTGCTGCAACTGGTCGCGAAAGGGCTGCTGACCAGCTACCGGGACCACGTGGGCGACCTGGACCCGTGGGGCATGGCGCGGTTCGTGGCCGACCAGGCGGTGAACGTGGTGATCGAGCGGACGGCGGCGCGGGCCATCATCGGCCGGCTGGTGTCCGGCAGCTCCGACGCGCTGCTGGACCGGGGCTGGCAGCTGCGCCAGTTCGAGGACCGCGAGCGGCACGTGCTGGAGGGGCTGGCGCGGCGGCTGCGGCGCGCGTCGGAGGGCGACGCGTTCGAGGTGTTCAACGCCGCGCAGGACCACGTGCTGCACGCGGCCCGCGCGCACGTCGACCGGGTGGTGCTGGAGGCGTTCGTGGCGGCGGTCGACCGGTGCGGCGACCCGGCGGCCCGGGAGCTGCTCGACCGGGTGTGCGACCTGTACGCGCTGAGCACGATCGAGGCGGACCGGGCGTGGTTCCTGGAGCACGGGCGGCTCACCCCGCAGCGCTCCAAGGCGGTGTCGCAGGCGGTCAACGAGCTGTGCGGCGCGCTGCGGCCCCGGGCGCGGGAGCTGGTGGACGCCTTCGGCATCCCCGAGAACTGGCTCGCCGCGCCGATCACCGCCTGAGGGGGCGAAGATGGGGGACGTGGACGATGCCGCGCTGCTGTCGCTCGGGCTCGCCGGTTACGTGCGGGCGGTCGCCGACGAGGTCGGGGTGCCCCCGGAGGGCACCGAGTTCGAGGTGGCCGACACCACCACCGCCTACCTGGCGCTCGCTGAGCGGGCGGGGCCGGACCTGATGCTGCTGTGGAGCGGTGAGCACGGCTGGTCGGTGGCGGTCGAGACGCGGCCGTCGGAGCCGCCGGTGACGGTGGCGCACCTGGGCGCGCCGCTCGTGCCGCCGCCCGGGGTGGTGGCCCGGTTCGTGTCCGACGTGCTGGCGGGCGACCCGGGGCGGCCGGAGCTGACCGTGGCCGACGACCGGCACGCGCTGGCCCGCGAGCTGGCCGAGTACGCGGACTAACCCACCCCGGCCAGCCGCAGCAGCGCCGTGGTGGCGGCGGCGAGCACCACGACCACCACGAACGGCGCCTTCCGCCACGCGGCGACGCCGCCGACGAGCACGCCGAGGGGCAGCGCGAGCCCGGCGAAACCGTCCCCCTTGGTCAGCGTCGAGGTCGCGACCAGGGCGAGCAGCAGGACCGTGGCCGAGGTCGACATGAGCGCCTTGACGCGGGCGGACAGCGTCAGCCGGTCGCGCAGCAGCGGTCCGGCGAGGCGGAACGCGTAGGTGCCGGCGGCGAGCACCAGGACGGCGGTGAGCGTCACGGCGCGACCTCCCGGCGGGCGGTGGCCACCAGCCCGCCGAGCGCGAGCAGCACCGGCACGCCCGCGGGCAGGAACGGGGTGGTGGCCAGGGCGATGGCCGCGCCGAGCAGGGCGGCGTTCAGCGTGACCCGGTCCTTGAGGGCGGGCAGCAGCAGCGCGAGCAGGGCGGCCGGGAACGCGGCGTCGAGCCCGAACGCGCCGGGGTCGCCGATGTTCTGCCCGACCAGCGCGCCGGCGAGCACGGAGACGTTCCACGCGCCGAACAGCGCGACGCCGCACGTCCAGAACGCGGCCTTCGCCCGCTCGGGGTCGCGCTGGGCGAGGGCGAACGCGGTGGTCTCGTCGATCAGCAGGTGCGCGCCGACCAGCCGCCGGAAGCGGCCAGGGCCGAACACGTCGCCGACCGCGAGGCCGAACGGCAGGTGGCGGGCGTTGAGCACGAGGCCGGCCAGCACCGCGGCCGCCGGGCTGCCGCCCGCCGCCACCACGCCCACCGCCATGAACTGCGAGCCGCCCGCGAACACGAGGACGGACATCACCACCGGCAGCCACCACGGCAGGCCGGCGGCCGTGGAGATCGCGCCGAAGCTCGCGCCGCTGACCGCGGCGCCGGCCGCCACCGCGGAGACGTCGCGCAGCAGCTTCGGGTCAAGGGTTCGCCATGTCGAACGCATCGTCTTCTACGATGAACAGCGGTGGGGGTGTTCGTCAAGCCGAACGATAGGACTGTCATGTCGAACACAGGTGCGCCGCTGGAGGTCATCGCCACGTCCCTGCGCCGCGAGCGCGAGCGCGTCGGGCTCTCGCTGAGCGAGCTGGCCAAGCAGGCGGGCATCGCCAAGTCGACGCTGTCGCAGCTGGAGTCGGCGAGCGGCAACCCGAGCGTGGAGACGCTGTGGGCGCTCGGCGTGGCGCTGGGCGTGCCGTTCTCCCGCCTGGTCGACCCGCCGACGCCGCGGGTCAAGGTGATCCGCGCGGGCGAGGGGCCGGCGATCTACTCGGAGCGGGCGCACTACACGGCGACCCTGCTGGCCTCGTGCCCGCCGGGCGCGCGGCGCGACATCTACACCCTGTGCCTCGAACCGGGCGCGGCGCGCGAGTCCGAGCCCCACATGCCGGGCACGGTCGAGCACATGGTCGTGTCCACCGGCCGCGTGCTCGCCGGGCCGCAGTCGGACCCGGTCGAGCTGGGGCCGGGCGACTACCTGCTCTACCCCGGCGACGTGCCGCACACGGCGCGGGCGCTGGAACCGGGCACGGTGGTGGTGCTGGTGATGGAGCACATCTGAGTGTTCACCCGAACGTGGAATTGATACCGCTGGTCAAGAGTGGTGCGTAGCACACGCGTTCGAGCGATCAAGCGGGTCGGACACCCCGCCGATGGATCTTGCATGCAAACAGCAACCGCACCGCCTATCGTCGACGACATGAGCGAGCGTGACACGAGGCCCGTCCACATCCGCGCCGTCCCCGCCGAAGTGGTGGACACGCTCCAGGCGCGGGCCAACAAGCGCGGCATGTCGCTCACCTCCTACATCCGCAACCACCTCGTCGAACTGGCGGACAGGCCGACCGCGGAGGAGTGGGTGTCGTCCGCCGTCGACCGGGATTGGGGCGTCGACAGCGCGGTGCTCCAGCAGGTGGTCCGCGAGGTGCGCGAAGAGGGGGACGACCTGTGACCGACACCATCGTGGTGGACAGCTCGGCGTTGCTGGAGGTCGTCGCCGCCAAGGCCCCGGACCGGGCACTGCTGCACAGGCTGGTGAACTCGGTCCAGTTGGCGCCGGCCCTGCTGGACGCGGAGGCGATCAGCGTCCTCCGCCGCCTGGAGCGCAGGGAACTGCTGTCGAGCGAGCAGGCGACGCGCGCGTTCCACCACATCCGCACCGCGCCCGTGGAGCGCGTCCCCCTCCGGCCGCTCGCCGACCGGGCCTGGGCGCTGCGCCAGTCGGTGTTCACGAACGACGCGTTCTACCTGGCGCTCGCCGAACACCTGAAGGTCCCGTTCGTCACCTGCGACGCGAAGGTGCTCGGCTCCAACGGTCACCAGGTGGACATCGAGGTCTACCCGGTCTCCTGACGGCGCGAGGAGCGGCCCGCCGGGGTGCACACCGGCGAGCCGCACCCGGGAAGGGCGTTACCAGCCGCGCTCGGCCAGGCGGTGCGGCTGCGGGATCTCGTCGACGTTGATGCCGACCATGGCCTCGCCCAGGCCGCGCGACACCTTGGCCAGCACGTCCGGGTCGTCGTAGAACGTCGTGGCCTTCACGATGGCCTCGGCCCGCTGCGCCGGGTTGCCCGACTTGAAGATGCCGGAGCCCACGAACACGCCCTCGGCGCCGAGCTGCATCATCATCGCCGCGTCCGCCGGGGTGGCGATGCCGCCCGCGGTGAACAGCACGACCGGCAGCTTGCCGGCCTCGGCGACCTCGCGGACCAGCTCGTAGGGCGCCTGGAGCTCCTTCGCCGCGACGTACAGCTCGTCGGCGGGCAGGTTCTGCAACCGCAGGATCTCGGCGCGGATCTTGCGCATGTGCGTGGTGGCGTTGGAGACGTCACCGGTGCCGGCCTCGCCCTTGGAGCGGATCATCGCCGCGCCCTCGGTGATGCGGCGCAGCGCCTCGCCCAGGTTGGTCGCGCCGCACACGAACGGCACGGTGAACTGCCACTTGTCGATGTGGTTGGCGTAGTCGGCCGGGGTCAGCACCTCGGACTCGTCCACGTAGTCCACGCCGAGCGCCTGGAGCACCTGGGCCTCGACGAAGTGGCCGATGCGGGCCTTGGCCATCACCGGGATGGACACGGCCTCGATGATGCCGTCGATCATGTCCGGGTCGCTCATCCGGGACACGCCGCCCTGCGCGCGGATGTCGGCGGGCACGCGCTCCAGCGCCATGACGGCGACGGCGCCGGCGTCCTCGGCGATCTTGGCCTGCTCCGCGGTGACCACGTCCATGATCACGCCGCCCTTGAGCATCTCCGCCATGCCCCGCTTGACGCGGGAAGTACCGGTGACCTGGGTGCCGGCGTCGGGTGAAGTGGTCACGGCCAACCTTTCGGAGTAGTGGGGGTGCGCCACCCATGGTAAGGCCCACGTGGACCGCCGAAGCAGGCCAATCCGGCACGTTCTCACCAGGCCACTCGTCCTTTCCGCGCAGGTGGTGGCGTGCGCCACCCTTCGGCACCTCCTCCGCCGGGCGGTGCCGGCCGCGGGTACCGGGTGACCACCCTCCGCGTTCCTCCTGCCGGGTCGAACCGGCCCGCTTGGGGTTGTCCCCGAAGTCACGCGGGTGTGAGATCGGACACCAAAGACTTGTGGAGGTCGGTCCCATGGGCAACAAGCACTCCGACAACAGCCCCTCGGCAGCCGCGGTCGCTGTGGACGACCCGGCCAAGGTCCGCAACGTCGTGCTGGTCGGCCCCTCCGGTTCCGGCAAGACGACGCTCACCGAGGCCCTGCTCGCCGGCACCGGCGTCCTCACCCGCCCGGGGTCGGTGACCGAGGGCAACACCGTGTGCGACCACGACCCGGCGGCGGTCCGCCAGCAGCGGTCGGTCGGCCTCTCCGTCGCGCCCGTCCGGCACGGCGACGTCAAGATCAACCTGATCGACACCCCCGGCTACGCCGACTTCGTGGGCGAGCTGCGCGCCGGGCTGCGCGCCGCCGACGCGGCGCTGTTCGTGGTGAGCGCGTCGGAGGGCGTGGACGCCTCCACCACGGCCCTGTGGGAGGAGTGCGCGGCCGTCGGCATGCCGCGCGCCGTGGTGATCGCGCGGTGCGACCACCAGCGGGCCGACGTGCTCGCCGGGATCGCCTCCTGCCAGGCCGCGTTCGGCGCGGGCGTGGTGCCGCTGTACCTGCCCGGCGAGGGCGACGCGCTGGTCAACCTGCTCACCACCGACGACCCCGCCCACGAGGAGCAGCGCAACGCGCTCATCGAGGGGATCATCGCGGAGAGCGAGGACGAGACCCTGATGGACCGCTACCTGGGCGGCGAGGACGTCGACCAGGCGACGCTGGTCGCCGACCTGGAGACCGCGGTGGCGCGCGGGTCGTTCCACCCGGTGCTGCCGGTGTGCTCGATGACGGGGTCGGGGCTGCCCGAGCTGCTCGACGGCATCGCCCGCGCGTTCCCCTCGCCGCTGGAGCACCCGCTGCCCGAGGTGACCGGGGTGGACGGCGTCCCGCACCCGCGCATCGAGGCCGACCCGGACGGGCCGCTGGTCGCCGAGGTCGTGCGCACCGCGGTCGACTCGTACGTGGGCCGGGTGTCGCTGGTGCGGGTGTTCTCCGGGACGCTGCGCCCCGAACGCCCGGTGCACGTGTCCGGGCACGGCATGGCCGACCGCGGGCACGAGGACCACGACGCCGACGAGCGCGTGGCGCACGTGTACTCGCCGCTGGGGGCGACCCTGCGCGAGGTGCCGTACTGCGTGGCGGGCGACCTGTGCGCGCTGACCAAGCTCGGCTCGGCGGAGACCGGCGACACGGTGTCCGCGCCGGAGCTCCCGCTGCTCGTGGCGCCGTGGGAGATGCCGGAACCGCTGCTGCCCGTGGCGGTCGTGCCGCGCAGCCGCAGCGACGAGGACAACCTGGCCCGCAACCTCGGCAAGCTCGTCGCGGGCGACCCGACGCTGCGGCTGGAGCGCAACGCCGAGACCCACCAGCTGGTGCTGTGGTGCATGGGCGAGGCGCACGCGGACGTCGTGCTGGCCCGGCTGCGCGCCGGCGGCGCGGAGGTCGACACCGAACCGGTGCGGGTGGCGCTGCGCGAGACGTTCTCCGCGCAGGCCAAGGGGCACGGCCGGCACGTGAAGCAGTCCGGCGGCCACGGCCAGTACGCGGTGTGCGACATCGTGGTGGAGCCGCTGCCGCGCGGGTCGGGCTTCGAGTTCGCGGACCGGACCGTCGGCGGCGCGGTGCCCCACCAGTTCATCCCGAGCGTGGAGAAGGGCGTGCGGGCGCAGCTGGCGCGCGGCCTGCAGGGCGAGCACCCGGTGGTCGACGTCCGCGTCACCCTGGTCGACGGCAAGGCGCACTCGGTCGACTCCTCCGACGCGGCCTTCCAGACGGCGGGGTCGCTGGCGCTGAAGGACGCCGCCGCGAACGGCCGCACCTGCCTGCTGGAACCGCTCGACGAGGTGGTCGTGCGGCTGCCCGACGAGCACCTGGGCACCGTGCTGGGCGACCTGTCGGGCCGGCGCGGCCGGGTCCTGGGCACCGAGGCCGAGGCGCCGGGCCGCACCGTGGTGCGGGCCGAGGTGCCGGTGACCGAGCTGCTGCGCTACGCCGTGGAGCTGCGCTCCCTGACCTCGGGCACCGGCACGTACACCCGCCGGTTCAGCCGCTACGACCCGCTGCCGGAGGCGGCGCGGGCGCAGGCGCGGTGACCCGCCCGTCGCGCGGGACGGGCGGGTCGGCGGTTCACGTGTTCTGCGGGAACCCCAGGTTCACGCCGCCGTGCGCCGGGTCGGGCCAGCGGCCGGTGACGACCTTCGTCCGGGTGAAGAAGTGGACGCCCTCCGGGCCGTAGGCGTGCGAGTCGCCGAACAGGGAGTCCTTCCACCCGCCGAACGAGTAGTACGCCACCGGCACCGGGATGGGCACGTTCACGCCGACCATGCCCACCTCGACCTCGTGCTGGAACCGCCGCGCCGCGCCGCCGTCGTGGGTGAAGATCGCCGCGCCGTTGCCGTACGGGTTGGCGTTGACCAGTTCCAGCGCGTCGTCGTAGGTCGCCACCCGCAGCACGGACAGCACCGGCCCGAAGATCTCGTCCCGGTACAGCGCCGTGTCCACGCCCACGTGGTCGAACAGCGTCGGCCCGAGCCAGAACCCGTCCGCCTCGCCGTCGACCGCGTGCGCCCTGCCGTCCACCACCAGCGAGGCGCCCGCGGCCCGCCCACCGTCCACGTAGGACAGCACACGGTCGCGGTGCGCGCCGGTGACGAGCGGCCCCATCTCGCAGCCGGGGCGGCGGCCGTCGCCGACCTTGAGGTCCCGGATGCGGTCCGCCACCTTCGACACCAGCTCGTCGCCCACCGGGTCGACGGCGACGACGACCGAGATCGCCATGCACCGCTCCCCCGCCGAGCCGAACCCGGCCGACACCGCCGCGTCCGCCGCCAGGTCGAGGTCGGCGTCGGGCAGCACGACCATGTGGTTCTTGGCCCCGCCCAGCGCCTGCACCCGCTTGCCGTGCCGCGTGCCGGTCTCGTAGACGTGCTTCGCGACCGGCGTGGACCCGACGAACGAGATCGCCTTCACGTCCGGGTGCTCCAGCAGCCGGTCCACGGCGGGCTTGTCGCCGTGCACCACGTTCAGCACGCCGTCGGGCAGCCCGGCCTCGGCGAACAGCGCCGCGACGAAGTTCGCCGCCGACGGGTCCTTCTCCGACGGCTTGAGCACCACGGTGTTGCCGCAGGCGATGGCGTTGGGCACGAACCACAGCGGCACCATGGCCGGGAAGTTGAACGGCGAGACGACGCCCACCACGCCCAGCGGCTGCTGGAGCGACCACACGTCGACCTTGCCGGAGGCGTTCTCGCTGAACCCGCCCTTGAGCAGGTGCGGGATGCCGCAGGCGAACTCCACCGCCTCCAGCGCGCGCTGCACCTCGCCCGCCGCGTCGGACAGCACCTTGCCGTGCTCGGCGGTCACGATCGCGGCCAGGTCGCCCTTGCGGGCGTTGAGCAGCTCGCGGAACGCGAACATGACGGTGGACCGCTGCGCGAGGGACGCGCCGCGCCACCGGGTGAACGCCTCGCGCGCGGTCGCCACCGCTTCATCCACAGTGGACTCGTCGGCGAGGTCGACGCGGGCCGCCACCCGCCCGGTCGCCGGGTCGAACACCTCGCCCGAGCGCGCGCTGTCGCCGTGCCACGGCTTGCCGCCGATCCAGTGGGTGATGCGCACGGTGCTCACAGCACGGCCTCCAGGATGCCCAGCGCCTCTTCGACCTCGTCCTCGGTCACCGTCATCGGCGGCGCGAGCCGGATGACGTTGCCGTACAGCCCTCCCTTGCCGACCAGCAGGCCGCGTTCCCGCGCGCCCTCCAGCACGGCCACCGCCTTCGCCGCGTCCGGCTCGCCGGCCGGGCCGACCAGCTCCACGCCCACCATCAGCCCCTTGCCGCGCACGTCGCCCACGGCGGGCCGGTCCTCCGCGACGTGCCGCAGCCCGTCGATCAGCCGCGCGCCGAGCTTGGCCGCGTTGGCCTGGAGGTCGTGGTCCAGCAGGTAGTCCAGGGTGGCGAGGGCGCCCGCGGTGGACACCGGGTTGCCGCCGAACGTGGAGATCGAGTTGGCCCCGAGGCAGTCCATCAGGTCACCGCGCGCCACCACGCCGCCGATCGCCAGCCCGTTGCCCAGGCCCTTGGCGAACGTCATCGCGTCCGGCACCACGCCGTGCGCCTGGATGCCCCAGAAGTGCTCGCCGGTGCGGCCCCAGCCGGTCTGCACCTCGTCCGAGACCAGCAGGATGCCGTGCTCGTCGAGCACCTCCTTGAACGCGGCGAACAACCCGTCCGGGGGCAGCGAGAACCCGCCGACGCCCTGGATCGGCTCCACCACCATGCACGCCACGTCGCCCGAGGTCGCCGTCTCCAGCACCTCGCGCAGGTCCGCCACGCACGCCTTGACGTAGTCGGCGTCCGACAGGTCCTTGAACGGGCTGCGGAACCGGTAGCCGCCGTGCACCCAGCCGACCTTCACCGGGCTCAGCGAGGACGCCGACCAGGCCCGGTTGCCGGTGATCGCGACGGTGGCGAACGCCCGGCCGTGGTAGGAGTTGCGCAGCGCGAGGACCTGGTCGCTGCGCCGGTACCGGGTGGCCAGCATGAGCGCCGTCTCGTTGGCCTCGGTGCCGGAGTTGGTGAAGAAGACCTTGGCGTCCGGGATGCCGGACAGCTCCGCGACCCGCTCGGCCAGCTCCACCTGCGACCGGATCAGGTAGAGCGTCGAGCTGTGCAGCACGCCGGTGTCGAGCTGGGCCCGGACCGCGTCGGAGATCTCGGCGACGTCGTAGCCGACCGCGTTGGTCAGGATGCCGGCGAAGAAGTCGAGGTACGTGCGGCCCTCGCGGTCGGTCACGCGCCGCCCGGACGCGCTCGCCAGCTCGATCGGCCGCTCGTAGTAGAGCGCCATCCAGGCGGGCATCACGGCGCGGTGCCTGGCCAACAACTCCTCGTGTGCCATCGCGTCCTCCGGTCGTCGTCGCCGAACTCCCTGCACCGGAGTCTGCTGGGCACGCGCGGGGGCCGCCATGCACAACCTGTACCGCTTTGGCGGAACGCCCATTACGTTGTGTCCATGTACCCCACGGTCGCCGAAGCGCTCGCCCTCCCGGTGGTCCGCCGCGGGCGCCCGGCGGTGGTCGCGGGCGCCGCCGGGATGGGGCGGCGGGTGCGCTGGGTGCACGCCGCGGAGATCGCCGACATCGCCCACCTGCTGCGCGGCGGCGAGCTGGTGCTGACCACCGGCATCGCGCTGCCCGGGGACGTCGAGGGGCTCACCAGGTACGTGGACGACCTGGCCGCGGTGGGCGTGTCCGGGCTGGTCGTGGAGCTGGTGCGGCGGTGGAGCGACGAGGTGCCGGGTGCGCTGGTCGCCGCCGCCGAGCGGCACGGGATACCCCTGGTGGCGCTCGCCCGCGAGACGCGGTTCGTGGCCGTGACCGAGGCCGTGGTGTCGCTGATCGTGGACGCCCAGCTCGCCGAGCTGCGGGCCGCCGAGCAGGTGCACGAGACGTTCACCGCGCTCACCGTGGCGGGCGCCGAACCGGCCGAGGTGCTGCGGGAGGTGGCGCGCACGTCCGGGCTGCCCGTGGTGCTGGAGAACCTGGGGCACGAGGTGCTGGCCTACGACGCGGCCGGGCAGGACCCGACGGCGCTGCTCGCCGACTGGGGCGGGCGGTCCCGTGCGGTCACCGTGGCCGAGCGGACCGCCTACCACGAGCAGGCGGGCTGGCTGGTGACCGTGGTCGGCGCGCGGGGCGCGGACTGGGGGCGGCTGGTGGTGGTCACGCCCGAGGCCCCGCCGCACCGGCAGGTCGTGGTCGCCGAGCGGGCCGCGTCGGCGCTGGCCGTGCACCGGCTCGTGGCGCGCGACCGCGAGTCGCTGGAGCGGCAGACGCACCGGACGCTGCTCACCCAGCTGCTCGGGCAGCCGCCGCACGACCTGCCGGCGCGGGCCGCGGCGCTGGGCGTGCCGCTGGACCGGCGGCAGCTCGTCGGCGTGGCGATCCGGCCGGGCGCGGCGACCGCGCCCGCGCAGGCGCTGGCCACGCAGGAGGTGCTGAGGGACCTCGCCGAGGCGACGGCGCTGGCGGCTCGGCGAGTGACGGTGCCCGCACTGGTCGGGGTGGTGGACGACACGAGTGTGCGGGCGTTGCTCTCGGTGCCGCCGCAGACCGGGTTGGACGGCGTGCTGCGGCGGTTGGCGCGGGAGGTGCACCGGACGGCGGCGGCCACGCCGCACGCCCTGCCCGTCGTGGTCGCCGTGGGGACGACCGTGACGGGGCTGGCGGACGTGCGGCGGTCGCTGGGCGAGGCCGCGCACGTGGCGGGTGCGGCGCTGCGCTCACCGGGGTCGAGGCTCTACCACCGGTTGGACGACGTGCGGCTGCGCGGGCTGCTGCACCTGCTGCGCGAGGACGAGCGGGTGCGGGCGTTCGCGGACCGCGAGCTGGGGCCGCTGCTGTCGCGCGACGGCAACCAGGGCAGCCGCTTGGTGGAGCTGCTGCGGTGCTTCTGCGAGAACGGCGGCAACAAGTCCGCCGCCGCGGCGGCGGCCCACCTCTCCCGCACCGCGTACTACCAGCAGCTCGCGCGCATCGAACAGGTGCTCGGCGTGTCGCTGGAGGACCCGGAGTCGGTGCTCTCGCTGTACGTGGCACTGCTCGTGCACGACCTGGACGCGGTCCGGGAGCCGGGCGGGCGGGACACCCGGCCGTCCCGCCCGGGGCGGCCCGACGACGGGCCGCCCGTTCCCGACACCCGCTAGGGCAGCTGCGGCGCCTGGACCGGCAGACCGCCGAGGGCGGGCACGTGCGGCGCCTCGCCGGACTGCACGAGCTGCTCCGCGCCGGGCACGGCGGGCGCGGTGGGCAGCGCGCGGCCGGTGGGCGCGAGGCCGCCGACGCCGAGGGCGCCGCCGGTGAGGGCGCTGCCGGTGAGGGCGTCGGTGACGAGCGCGTCCGCGTTGGCCGGGACGCTCGGCGTGGACGCGGGCTGGACGCCGGCGGGCGCGGCCACGTGCGGTGCCTTCACCTCGGGCAGCGCGGCGGCGGCCGGGGCGGGCAGCGCGACGGACCGGCCGCCCAGCAGGTCGGTGGCCGGCTTCGCGACGTCGAGGCCGGCGGCGGGCGCGCGGCCGACGGCGTCGTCGACGACGTCGAGGGGGGCTTCGGCGGCGTTCGCGACGGGTGCGAGCAGCGGCGAGGCGCCGGCGGCGAGCAGGGCTGCGGCACGCAGGAGTCCGCGCGTGCGGTGTCGGGACACGGTGTTCCTAACCTGGTTGGGGACCTGCAAGGTGGTGACCACCCAGACATCGGCCGGTGCCAAACCCGTCCTGAACCGCTCGATCAGGTGACTGACCGTCCGTACACCGCACCACGCCCGATCAGGTGATCACTTGCCCGATCGGGGAGGGCGTGTCCGGCGCGGCCCCCGACCGGATCGTGGGACGCGGGTAACCGCGCGGTCTCACGGTGTTCCGGTCCCCCGGCCGGGGTTCGGCCCTCCCTGGGCCCTCCGGCGCAGCCGGGTCGCCGCCGTTCGGCGCCCGGTCATCCGGCACTCGGCTCGGAACCACGGCGATCGGCGCAGGTCAAGCCTTTTCCGCTAGGAGGGCATAGGGGTTGTCGCCTGGCCGGCGGCGCTGGGAACGTCGATGATCGACCCGCCTTTGACGGATCGCCCAGGGGAGAGACGATGACGGTTGTGGCCGATCAGCCGGCGAACGGCGCGTTGCCGGAACCCGACCCGCGTGACCCGCACCTGCGGCTGGCCAAGCTGCTCGACCCCGGCTCGGTGGACGTGGTGCCGCACCCGGTGGCGTGCGCGGTCGTCGTGGCGCGCGGTCGCGTGGAGGGCGTGCCGGTGGTGGCCTACTGCACCGACGGGGCCAACCGCGGCGGGGCGCTCGGCGCGGCCGAGGCGGCGCGGATCGTGGAGGCCATCGAGCTGGCCGTGCGGCTGCGCGCGCCGGTGATCGGGCTGTGGCACTCCGGTGGCGCGAAGCTCGCCGACGGCGTGGAGTCGATGGACGGCGTGGGCCGGATGTTCGCGGCGATGACCCGCGCCTCGGGCCGGGTGCCGCAGCTGTCGGTGGTGCTCGGTCCCGCCGCGGGAGCCGCCGCCTACGGCCCGGCGCTCACCGACGTGGTGATCATGTCCGAGGCGGGCCGGGTGTTCGTCACCGGGCCCGAGGTGGTGCGCTCGGTGACCGGCGAGCGGATCGACATGGCCGACCTGGGCGGGGTGGAGGCGCACGGCCGGCGCTCGGGCGTCGTGCACGTCACCACGGACACCGAGGCCGAGGCGTTCGAGCGGACCCGCGCGATCACCGCCCTGCTGGGCGGTCCGGGCCTGCCGACGCCGCGCGAGGTGGTCGACGGCCCGTCGCCGGGCGACCTGCTGCCCGACTCGCCGCGCCGCGCCTACGACGTGCACCCGGTGGTGCGCAGCCTGCTCGACGACGGCGCGTTCGAGGAGCTGCAGGCCAAGTGGGCGCCGAACGTGGTGATCGGGTTCGGCCGGTTGGCCGGGCGCGCGGTCGGCGTGGTGGCGAACAACCCGCTGCGCAAGGGCGGCTGCCTGGACTCGCTGTCGGCGGAGAAGGCGGCGCGGTTCGTGCGGCTGTGCGACAGCTTCGGGGTGCCGCTGCTGGTGCTGGTGGACGTGCCGGGCTACCTGCCGGGCGTGGGCCAGGAGTGGGGCGGCGTGGTGCGGCGCGGCGCGAAGCTGCTGCACGCGTTCGCCGAGGCCACCGTGCCCCGGGTCACCGTGATCACCCGCAAGTCGTACGGCGGCGCGTACATCGCGATGAACTCCCGTTCGCTCGGCGCGACGCGGGTGTTCGCCTGGCCGGGCGCGGAGGTCGCGGTGATGGGCGCGGAGGCGGCCGTGGGCATCCTGCACCGCAAGAAGCTCGCCGCCGTGCCCGAGGAGGACCGCGCGGCCCTGCTCCAGGAGCTCGTGGCCGAGCAGCGGCGGGTGTCGGGCGGCGTGGACCGCGCGCTGGAGCTGGGCGTGGTGGACGAGGTGATCGCGCCCGAGCAGACTCGGCGGCGCGTCGCCGAGGAGCTGGCCGCCGCCCCCGCGGGCCGGGGCCACCACGGCAACATCCCCCTCTGACGGAGGGGGGACCGGCACCAGTGAGGGGATCGTCTTGGGCACCACCGCCACCGACCTGTGGACGCGCCGCTTCCACCCCGCGCCCGACGCGCCGCACCGGCTGGTGTGCCTGCCGCACGCGGGCGGTTCGGCCAGCTACTACTTCCCCGTCTCCCGGGCGCTGTCCCGGCGGTCGGTGGACGTGGTGGCCGTGCAGTACCCGGGCAGGCAGGACCGCAGGCACGAGCCGTGCGTGGAGTCGGTGACCGAGCTGGCCGACCGGTTGGTGGACGTGGTGCGCCCCTTGGCGGACCGCCCGCTGACGCTGTTCGGCCACAGCTACGGCGCGAGCACGGCGTTCGAGCTGGCGGTGCGCCTGGAGGCGGCCGGCACGCCGGTGCACGGGCTGTTCGTCTCGGGCCGCCGCGCGCCGAGCGCCCACCGCGTCGAGCGGGCGCACGAGCTGGCCGACGACGCGCTGCTGGCCGAGATCCGCAAGCTCGACGGCACCGACAGCGGCGTGCTCCAGGACGAGGAGATCCTGCGCATGGTGCTGCCCGCGATCCGCGCCGACTACAAGGCCGCGGAGACCTACCGGTGGGAGTCCGGGCCGAAGGTGCGCGCGCCGGTCCGGGCGCTCATCGGGGACAGCGACCCGAAGGTCACCGAGGCCGAGGCGCGCCGGTGGGCCGACCACACCACCGCCGACTTCGACCTGGAGCTGTTCCCCGGCGGGCACTTCTACCTCAACGAGCACTCCGGCGCCGTCATCGACCGCATCGCGCGGTACTGCGGGGGATGACGGCGCCGGGCGCTCACTTCTGGCCGGCCGCGTGCCGGCGCGGCAGCCGCACCGGCAGCTCGGTCCGCTTGGACACGTTGAGCTTGCGGTAGACCTTGGTGAGGTGCTGCTCCACGGTGCTCACCGAGATGTAGAGCTTCACCCCGATCTCCCGGTTGGTGTGGCCGAGGGCGGCGAGCACGGCGACCCGCCGCTCGGCCCCGCTCAGGGACGCCATGCCCGCGTGCTCGACCCGCTCGTCCCACTGCTCGGGCGGGTCGAGGTCGCGGACGGGCTGGAGGCGCAGGGTCAGCGGTTCGGCCTGGCAGCCCTTGGCCATCTGCGCGGCGCGGCGGGCGATCGTGCGCGCGGTCTCGCAGTCGCCGGTGGCGTTGTGCGCGTCGCTCAGCTCCAGCAGGGCGCGGGCCAGCTCGAACTTGTCGCCGGCCGCCTGGAGCAGCTCCACCGACTCGCGCAGGACCGGTACCCGCCGCTGCGCCGGGACGGTGGCGGCGAGCACCCGCAGCGCGACGCCCCGGCCGCGGTCGCCGCCGAGCGACGGGTGCTCCAGCTGCTGGCGGGCCAGGGCGTGCGCGGCCTCCCGGTCGCCCAGGGCCAGGTGCGCCTGCGCCGCGCCCACCCGCCACGGCACCGGGGCGGGCAGGTCGACGTCCCACGCCCCGGCCAGGTCGCGGCAGCGGTCGAAGTCGGCGAGCGCGGCCAGCGCGCGGCCGGTGGCCAGCAGGTGCTGCCCCCGCGCGTGCAGGTAGAGCAGGCCGAGCTGGGTGCGGAACACCGCTTCCGGCACCGGGGTGCGCAGCAGGGCGGCGGCCTCGTCGTGGTGGCCCATGGCGGTGTGCGCGGCGACGCCGACCGCCAGCGGGAGGACGATGGCGATGCCCCAGCTCTGCGGCGCCAGCGCCTCGAAGGAGGTGCGGGCCTGGCGGGTGGCCTCGGCCAGGTCGCCCTGCCGGAACAGCGCCTCCGCGCGCAGCGCGCCGACCACGGCGGTCCGGGTGTCGGCGGTCTCCGAGTCGGTCAGCAGCGCCTCGAACCACCGGGCGGCCAGGTCGACGTGGTCGAAGTAGACCAGCGCGGCCAGCGCGCACGCCTGCGTGCCGAACGTGTAGCTGCCGACCCGGCCGCTCTGGAGGATGCGCTCGGCGGTGGCCGCCAGCTCCGCGGGCCGCACGCCCGACGTGGTGGGCAGGTCGGGGTTCGGCCGGCCCGGTCCCGCCGGGTCGACGAGCACCGCCGGGTGCAGGAACGACAGCGAGCCCACCCGCGCGCCGCCGTGCTGGGCGTCCGCCGCGCCGCCCTGCTGGGGGACCACGTCGGCGAGCGTCGTGGCCAGCTCGTCGACCCGGCCGTACCAGAACAGGAACTCCGCCAGGTGCAGGCGGTTGCGGCGGGACAGGGCGCCGCGGTCGCGGGCGGCGAGCAGCGGCGGGACGTGCGCGGCGGCGGCGGACGGGTTGCGGACCCACTCCACGCGCAGCAGCAGCGTGGTGACGTCGGCGCGCTCGGCGTCGTCGGCGGTGCAGCGCAGCGCCAGCTCCAGCCGCCGCACGGCCACGTCCAGCCGGTTGGCGACCAGGTCCTCCTGCGCCGCCTTGCGCAGCACGTCGGCGCCCCACGCGCCCACCGCGCCGCCGCCCAGGGCGTCGGCGCCGGTCAGGTGACCGGCCACCTCGGCGGGCGCGGCGCCGTCGAGGTGCAGCAGCTCGGCGGCCTTGAGGTGCAGCTCGGCGCGCTCGGCGGGGGCGAGGCTCGCCAGCACGGCGGCGCGGGCCACGGGGTGCCGGAAGCGGCCGTCGTCGAGCAGCCCGCCCAGCTCCAGCACGTCGACGACGTGGGCCGCCGCGTCGGAGGTGGTGTCCAGCAGCTTGCCGAGCAGGGTCGGGGTCCGGCCCTCCCCCAGCACGGCCAGCGCGCGCGCCGCCTGGAGCACGGGCGGCCCCCAGCGGTGCAGGCACGCCAGCACGCCCTGGCCGAACTCGCGGCCCGCGGTGATCTCGCCGGCGTCGAGCGGGCCGCCCGCGCGGACGGCCGCGCGGTGGTCCTCGACGAGCGCGGTGACCAGCAGCGGGTTGCCGCCGCTGATGGCGTGGTGGACCGGGGCGAGCACGGCGGCCGTGCGCGGGTCCAGGGTGGTGGCCAGCAGCTCGGTGACCCCGTCGAGGGACAGCGGGTCGAGCACGAGGCGGGTGGTGTTGGGCTGGCGGGTCAGCTCCGCGCGGAACGCGGCCCGGCTCGGCCGGGGCACGGCCCACTCGGTGAACACGACCAGCGTGCGGGTGAAGCGCATCCGGCGCTGGAGGTAGAGCAGCGCGCGCAGGGAGGCGTCGTCGACGAACTGGACGTCGTCGACGGCGACCACCACGACCTGCTCGGCGGCCAGCGCGAGCAGGGTGGTGCACACCTCGTCGAGCAGCCGGGCGTCGGCGGCGCCGATGGTCGACGCGTCGCCGGCGGGCTGGTCGGTCGCGGTGCCGTCCGCGCCGGCGGCGCGCAGCAGGTCGAGCAGCCGTTCGCCGACCGCCGCGGGGAGCGCGGTGCTGCGGAACAGCTGGCCGAGGACGCCGAAGGACACGTCGCGCTCGGCGCGCGACCCGGTGGCGGGCAGCAGCACCGCGCCGCGCTGCACCACCTGTTCGGCGAAGGCGTGCAGCAGTTCGGTCTTCCCGCTCGCGACGCCGCCGCTGACGATCACGGCCTGCCCCCGGCCCCGCGCGCACCGCTCGTAGAGCCGGCTCAGCGCGGCCAGCTCCTCGTCCCGCTCGACAAGTGTCATTCGCATCCTCACCCCAGTGACGCGGGAGGCACTGTTGTGCGCACCCGCAGAACGCACGCTCCGTAACACCTCGCCGTGTTGTGCAGCGGGGGACGAATCTATCCGGCAACCCATTCGAGTGGAAGCTTTGCGCACTTCCGCAAGCTGAACACCCGGTTCCGGAATTGCTCCATCCGGGACCGGGTGCGGTCCGGCCCGTGTCCGCGGGTGCTCGGGGACACCCCCGGACACCGAGCGATATCACGGTGCGTAGTCATCGGCGGGTGTCGGGGCGGTGGCGCGGGGCGGCCCGACCGCCGCGCGCCCGGACCGGGCGCCGTTCCCGGGGGGCGGGAACGACTGCGGCGCCCCGCAGCCTCAGGCTCCGACGCGGTGCGGCACCGCGCCGTACTCGGGGTGCGCGGGCAGCCAGGCGGTGTAGCGCGGGTTGCGCTCGGCGACCTCCCGGTACGCCTCGGCCGCGTACCCCAGCACGCGCGGCCCGGAACCGGCGGCCGGTCCCTCCGGGTCCCAGCCGATGAGGTGCCGCCACCGCAGCGGCACGCCCGCGAGCGGCACCGCGGCCAGGCCGGGCGTGCGGCGGAACGTCGGCTGGCACAGCGCCACCGCGTCGCCGGCGGAGGCCAGGTCGATGCAGCTGCCGGTGTCCACCTCGTACACGGTGCGCGGGGTGAACCCGGCCCGGCTGCACGCCGCCACGAAGCAGTCGCCGAAGCACCCGTCCCCCGGTGTCACGGCCCACTGCACGTCCTTGAGCGCACCCAGCTCGACCTCGTCGAGCAGGGTGAACGGGTGCTCCTCGGGCAGCAGCACGAACACCGGGTCGACCGCGACCACGCTCCAGGCCAGGCCGTGCCCCGACGGCGGCGGGGCGTCACCGCACACCCCGACCAGCACGTAGTCCAGCCGCCCCGCGGCGACCATCGAGGCCAGCTCGGCACCGGACCACGACACCTGGGTGGACACGTGCGCGCCGGGGTGCCCCTCGGTGAGCCGGTGCACGAGCCCGCCGAGCATCGGCCCGTTCACCGCGCCGACGCGGTGCCGCTCGCCGGGCGCGTCGTCGTCGACCAGGCGCAGCGCGTCCTCCTGCAACCGGGAGAACGCGGGCAGCAGCACGCGGGCGCGCTCCAGCACCAGGTCACCGAGGGCGGTGGGCCGGGCTCCCCGGTGGTCGCGCTCGAACAGCCGGCCGCCGAGCAGCGCCTCGATCCGGTGCAGCTGGGCGGTCAGGGCGGGCTGGGCGAGGCCCAGCGCCGCGGACGCCTTCGACAGGCTGCCCGCGTCCTCGATGGCGCAGACGACCCTCAGGTGCCGCAGTTCCAGCTTCACCCGACCGACGGTAGGTGACCGTTCGCGGTCAGTCGAGGGTGGAGGTCCGGCCCGGGGAGCCCGGTGGCAATGGACAGAGTGTGCCCTGATCATGGCAAGCGTGGACACAACGACACTGCCCAACGCGCGTGGGCCGACCGGAGGATTCCGGGATGGAAACCGCGCCGAACCGCCCGCGTCGAGGGTGTTCCACGAGCGTAACAGGGATGTGACCGATGGCCCTTGACCACGCGACCCAGGTCACGACCGACGCCGACGGCCGCGTCGAGCTGCGCGACCACCGGGCGATCGCGGACAGCCCCCACTACAACCCGGAACTGGCCCCGGTGCCGCTGGAGCGCCGCACCTGGAGCACCTACAACTTCTTCGCGCTGTGGATGGGCATGGCGCACAACATCCCCAGCTACACGCTCGCCGCGTCGCTCGTGGCGCTCGGGATGGACTGGGTGCAGGCGTTCCTGACCATCACCCTCGGCAACCTGGTCGTGCTGGTCCCGATGCTGCTCAACAGCCACGCGGGCACCAAGTACGGCATCCCCTTCCCGGTGTTCGCCCGCGCGTTCTACGGCGTGCGCGGCGCGAACCTGGTGGCGCTGCTGCGGGCGTTCATCGCGTGCGCGTGGTTCGGCATCCAGACGTGGGTCGGCGGCAAGGCGCTGCACGTGATCGTCGGCCGCCTGGCGGGCGAGGGCTGGGTGGACGCGCCGGTCGTGCTCGGCCAGGTGTGGACGCTGTGGCTGTGCTTCCTGGGTTTCTGGGTGGTGCAGATGCTGATCATCTGGCGCGGCATGGAGGCGATCCGCAAGTTCGAGAACTGGACCGCGCCGCTGGTCAGCGTCGGGTTCCTGGTGCTGCTCGGGTACGTGGCGGTCAAGGCGGGCGGGTTCGGCCCGATCCTGTCCGAGCCGTCGAAGCTCGGCTGGGGCGCGGACTTCTGGAAGGTGTTCTTCCCGGCGCTCATGGGCATGATCGCGTTCTGGTCGACGCTGTCGCTGAACATGCCGGACTTCACCCGGTTCGGCGGCAGCCAGCGCAAGCAGGCGGTCGGCCAGGTCCTCGGCCTGCCGACGACCATGTCGTTCATCGCGATCGTGGCCATCCTGACCACGTCCGGGGCGGTGGCGCTCTACGGCGAGGCGATCTGGGACCCGGCGGAGCTGGCGAGCCGGTTCGACTCGACGGCGGTGGTGCTGGTCGCCCTGGTGGCGCTGGTGCTGGCGACGATCTCGGCGAACCTCGCGGCGAACGTGGTGAGCCCGTCCTACGACTTCTCCAACGCGTTCCCGAAGAGGATCAGCTTCGCGGTCGGCGGCCTGATCACCGGCGTGATCGGCATCGTGATCCAGCCGTGGCGGCTCATCGCGGACCCGTCCATCTACATCTTCGCCTGGCTCGGGTTCTACGGCGGCCTGCTGGCGTCGGTCGCGGGCGTGTTCGTCGCCGGCTACTGGGTCCTGGCGAAGACCCGGCTGGAGCTGCCCGACCTGTACCTGTCGGGGCGCGGCGCCTACTGGTTCACGGCGGGCTGGAACTGGCGCGCCGTGGTGGCCACGCTGGTCGGCTCGGTGCTGGCGGTGGGCGGCGCGTACGGCGGCCCGTTCCCGGCCGACGGGCTGATCCCGCTGCTGAAACCGCTCTACGACTACAACTGGGTCGTCGGCCTGGCCGGCGGTCTGCTCGTCTACCTGGCGCTGGCGCCACGGAGGGAGAACGCGTGAGCATCGTCCGAGCAGGTCTGGTCCAGCAGAGGTGGACCGGCGACAAGGATTCGATGATCGCGAACGCGGTCGAGGCGGTCCGGTCGGCGGCGTCGCGGGGGGCGCAGGTCGTGTGCCTCCAGGAGCTGTTCTACGGCCCGTACTTCTGCCAGGTGCAGGACGCGGACTACTACTCGTACACCGAGGGCATCCCGGACGGGCCGACCACCGAGCTGATGTGCCAGGTGGCCGAGCAGAACGGCGTGGTGCTCGTCGTGCCGATGTACGAGGAGGAGCAGCCGGGCGTCTACTACAACACCGCCGCGGTGATCGACGCCGACGGCACGTACCTGGGCAAGCACCGCAAGAACCACATCCCGCAGGTCAAGGGGTTCTGGGAGAAGTTCTACTTCAAGCCCGGCAACCTCGGTTACCCGGTGTTCGACACCGCCGTGGGCAGGGTCGGCGTCTACATCTGCTACGAGCGGCACTTCCCCGAGGGCTGGCGGATGCTCGGCCTGAACGGCGCGCAGATCGTGTTCAACCCGTCCGCGACCAGCCGGGGCCTGTCCGAGTACCTGTGGCGGCTGGAGCAGACGTCGGCGGCCGTGGCCAACGAGTACTTCGTCGGCACCATCAACCGGGTGGGCGTGGAACCGCTGGGCGACAACGAGTTCTACGGCCAGTCCTACTTCGCCGACCCGCGCGGGCAGCTGATCGGCGAGGCGGCGTCGGACACCGAGGAGGAGGTCGTCGTCCGCGACCTGGACATGGACCTGCTCGCCGAGGTGCGCGACCTGTGGGCGTTCTACCGCGACCGGCGCCCCGACACCTACGGCGGGCTGGTGCAGCCGTGAGCACCCTCCTCAAGGGCGGGACGGTCGTCAACGCGACCGGGGCCGTGCGCGCCGACGTGCTGGTCCAGGGCGAGACCATCGCGGCGCTGCTGTCGCCGACCTTCGCCGTGGACGCGGACGAGGTGATCGACGCGACCGGCCGGTACGTCATCCCCGGCGGCATCGACGCGCACACGCACATGGAGATGCCGTTCGGCGGCACGTCGTCCAACGACACCTTCTCGACCGGCACGGTCGCGGCGGCGTGGGGCGGCACCACCACGATCATCGACTTCGCCGTGCAGGCCAAGGGCACCTCGCTGCTGTCCACACTGGACAAGTGGCACCGGAAGGCGGACGGGAACTGCGCCGTCGACTACGGGTTCCACATGATCGTCTCCGACGTCGACGACACGTCGTTGAAGGAGATGGAGTCCTGCATCGACGCGGGCGTGAACACGTTCAAGATGTTCATGGCCTACCCCGGCGTCTTCTACGCCACCGACGGCGAGATCCTGCGCGCCATGCAGAAGGCCCGCGAGACGGGCGCCACGATCATGATGCACGCCGAGAACGGCATCGCGATCGACCAGCTCGTCGCGCAAGCGCTCGCGCAGGGCCGCAGCGACCCCGTGGAGCACGGCCTGACCCGGCCCGCCGAGCTGGAGGGCGAGGCCACCTCGCGCGCCATCACCCTGGCCAAGGTCACCGGGTCGCCGCTCTACATCGTGCACCTGTCCGCCGCGCAGGCGCTGGACGCGGTGACGAAGGCGCGCGACACCGGGCAGAACGTGTTCGCCGAGACGTGCCCGCAGTACCTGTACCTGTCGCTGGAGGACCTGGCCAAACCGGGCTTCGAGGGCGCGAAGTACGTCGCCTCTCCCCCGCTGCGGCCCAAGGAGCACCAGTCGGAGCTGTGGCGCGGCCTGCGCACCAACGACCTGTCGGTGGTGTCGACCGACCACTGCCCGTTCTGCTTCAAGGACCAGAAGGAGCTGGGGCGCGGCGACTTCTCCAAGATCCCCAACGGGATACCGGGCGTGGAGCACCGGATCGACCTGCTGCACCAGGGCGTGGTGGCCGGCGAGATCAGCCTGGAGCGGTGGGTGGAGATCTGCTCCACCACGCCCGCCAGGATGTTCGGCCTGCACCCGCGCAAGGGCGTCGTGGCACCCGGCGCGGACGCCGACCTGGTGGTGTACGACCCGACCGCGCGGCAGGTCATCTCGGCGGGGACGCACCACATGAACGTGGACTACTCGGCGTACGAGGGCATGGAGATCACCGGGAAGGTCGAGACCGTGCTGTCGCGCGGCCGGGTCGTCGTGGACGGCTCCGGGTTCCGCGGCTCGACCTCGCACGGCCGGTTCCTGTCCCGCGAGCTGAACCAGTACCTGGTCTAGGAGGCGCTGTGGACTTCGGTGTGGTGCTCCAGACCGACCCGCCCGCGCGGGACGTCGTGTCGGGCCTGCGGGCGGCGGAGGACAACGGGTTCAAGTACGGCTGGACGTTCGACTCGTGCGTGCTGTGGCAGGAGCCGTTCGTCATCTACTCGCAGGTGCTGGCGGCGACGTCCTCGCTGGTCGTCGGGCCGATGGTGACGAACCCGAGCACGCGCGACTGGTCGGTGACCGCGTCGCTGTTCGCCACGCTGAACGACATGTTCGGCAACCGCACGGTGTGCGGCATCGGGCGCGGCGACTCGGCGCGGCGGGTGATCGGGCAGCCGCCGGCGTCGCTGGCCACGCTCGGGCGGGCCATGACGGTGATCAAGGAGCTGGCCGAGGGCCGCGAGGTCGAGCACCACGGCACGCCGGTGCGCATCCCGTGGGTGCGCGACGGCAGGCTGGAGGTGTGGATGGCCGCGTACGGGCCGAAGGCGCTGAGGATGGTCGGCGAGCAGGCGGACGGGTTCATCCTCCAGACGGCGGACCCGGACATCGCCCGCTGGACCATCGGGTCGGTGCGCGAGGCGGCGGTGGCGGCGGGGCGCGACCCGTCGTCGATCACGATGTGCGTGGCCGCGCCCGCGTACGTCGGCGAGGACCTGCCGCACCAGCGCGACCAGCTGCGCTGGTTCGGCGGCATGGTCGGCAACCACGTGGCCGACCTGGTGGCGCGCTACGGCGACTCGGGCGCGGTGCCGGCGGCGCTGACCGACTACATCAAGGGCCGCGAGGGCTACGACTACGCCCACCACGGCCGCGCGGGCAACCGGTCGACCGACTTCGTGCCGGACGGCATCGTGGACCGGTTCTGCCTGGTCGGCCCGGCGTCGGCGCACGTGGAGCGGTTGCAGGAGCTGCGCGACATCGGCGTGGACAACTTCGCGCTGTACCTGATGCACGACGAGAAGGACAAGACGCTGGCCGCGTACGGGGAGCAGGTGATCGGCGCGGTGTGAGCCGCGGCGCTGGTCCTCGGGCGACCCCCGGGGATCAGCGCCCCTTCAGCCCGCCGAGGAAGGCGTGCCACGCGGTCGGGGTGAAGGCCAGGCGCGGAGCGGCGTTCTTGGAGTCCCGCACGCCGACGGCCCGCGGTGCGAACGCCACTTCAACGCACTCCGTGTTGCTCCCACCGCTGCGGCTGCTCTTACGCCACTTCCCCTCCGGCCCCATGCCGTTCCTCCCGCAGTCGGTCGTAGCGGTCCGCCCACGCGGCGAACACCGACCACGATTGTCCCTCACTGAGCGCCACCCGGTCGAGGTCGTCGCACGCCTGCCGGAACCGCTCGGTGGTCTCGGCCTCGTCCGAGAGCAGCGACACCGGACCGGCCTCGACGTACGAGACGGGCGCGTGCTCGGCGAAGGTCATGAAGGTGAAGGCCGAGGTCAGCGACGCGGGCAGTTGATCCGCGAAGGGCACCACCCGCACCCCGCCGCGGAACAGCAGTCGCAGCACCTGCTCGTACATCACCTGCGGACCGCCCACCACGTGGTGCAGCGCCGGTTCGAGGACGAAGAAACGCCCCTCGGGCGGCCGGAGCCGGTCGAAGATCCCCTGCCGGGCCATGCGCTCGGCCACGCGGTGCTCGGCGTCGGCGGTCATCAGCGCTCGGGCGTACCCCTCCGTCTGGAGCAACCCGGGAACGAGGGCGATCTGGTACGACCAGATGACGTCGGCGGTCTGCTCGTGCAGGAGGAGTGCACGCAGGTTGTCCGGCATCGCGATCTCGTGCGACCGGACGACGTGGCCGGTGTTCTGCGCCTGGGCCAGGGACATGATGTGGTCGTAGGTGGGTTGGTCGGCGTGGAGCCGGCCGACGTAGCGG
The DNA here is from genome assembly GCF_052936295.1 of Saccharothrix sp. DSM 118769. Taxonomy (NCBI): domain Bacteria; kingdom Bacillati; phylum Actinomycetota; class Actinomycetes; order Pseudonocardiales; family Pseudonocardiaceae; genus Saccharothrix; species Saccharothrix sp. DSM 118769. The sequence continues at coordinate 7,182,193 of NZ_CP193627.1, forward strand.
GCGATGTCCGGCAGGCTCGTGCCACGCGTCCCGTGCTCCAGCTTCGATATCTTCGCGACCGACCAGCCCAGCTCCTCGACGAGGACCCCGACCTTGACGGCGGACCGGCGACGGGCTCGGCGGAGGGCGTCCCCCAGTTCACGGCTGAGCGCGTTGGACACGCGTGACTCCATGTCGCCACGCTAGGGCCGTCCGGTCGGGCGTTCCAAGCGGAAGCCGGTCATGTCAGCCCAAGGGGTCACCGGTGTACCGGCGGGCAACCCCTGACCCGATCGGGTGCTCGGCGGAGGTCACCCGTCCCGGAGGCGGACGTCCAGGCGGACCCGCCACTTCGTCTTCATCCGCTCGGCGCGCGGGTCGGTCAGGTACACCTCGCACCGGCAGGCGAACGCGTCCCCGTCCGGGGTGTCCGCGCGGTCCGGGACGAGGCCGGTGCCCTCGATCCACTCGACCATGGCGCGGTTGGCCCGGAGCGCGTGGTTCACGTACGTCAGGGTCGCGTACCGCCCGGCCGGCAGCACGCCCGGCGTCACGCGCCCGTCCCCGTCGAGCGCGGCGGGGGTGGTGACGCCGACCTCCACGTCCATCACGCCCCCCATGTCCACGACGTGCAGGCGGAAGAACGCGGTGCCGTGCCCGACACCGCGTTCGGCCAGCCACCCGTGCAGCTCGGCCAGGAGCGCGTCGCGCACGGCGAGCATCCCCCGGAACGGCGTCCGGACGCGGATGCCGAGCGTGTGCTCGGCCTCCCTCTCCACGACCACGGGCCCCTCGACGACCGCCACGATCCCTCCCGATCCCCGCGCGCACGGGAATTGTCGGACCCCGGCGCTACCGTCCCTCCCATGATCCTCCCCACCGCCGCCGACGAGGCCCGTTTCTGGACGATGCTGGAGAACGCGTGGTCCGGGCTCGGTCCCGAGCTGAACGAGCTGCGCCGCGCCATGTCGGACCCCGACGTGACCTTCGACGGCTACGACGAGATCGCCGCGCTGGAGGAGGGCTTCGACCACGTCCTCGCCGCCCTGCGCGCCGCCGCCGCCGACCTGTCCTCCGAGGAGCTGACCGCCCTGGACCGCGTGGTCGAGCGCAAGCTGCACGACATCGACCGCCAGGACGTGCACGAGGCCACCGACGGCTCCGACGACGGCTTCCTCTACGCCCGCGGCTTCGTCCTCGCCCTCGGCCGGGAGTTCTACGAGGCCGTGTCGCGCGATCCCTCCGTCGCCGTGGAGGACGCGTCGGCCGAGTCGTTCTGCTACCTGTTCGCCCGGGTGCACGAGGAGAAGTTCGGGGGTTACCCGGAGACGGGGTCGGGGATCTCCCGGGAATCGTTCTCCAACCCGGCGGGGTGGCGCGACTAGCGGGTACCGTCGAACGCGTGATCGACTTCGAGAAGCAGTCCGTCTTCAAGCTGGCCCCGTGCCGGCCGGAGGACATCGCGTCGCAGGTGTCGCCCATCCTGATCCAGGGCGAGCAGATCGTGTCGTGCTTCAAGACGGTGCGCGACTTCGTCGTGTTCACGAACAAGCGGATCATCGCGGTGAACGTCCAGGGCATGACGGGCCGCAAGAAGGACTTCACGACCCTGCCCTACAGCCGCATCCAGGTGTTCTCCATCGAGACCGCCGGGACGTTCGACATGGACTCCGAGCTGGACCTGTGGTTCTCCGGCCTGGGGAAGGTGCGGCTGGAGTTCAAGGGGCACGCCGACGTGAAGCTGCTGGGGCAGATCATCGCGACGTTCGTGCTCTGAGCGCCGGCCGCGCCGAACGGGCGCGGCTCACCGCACCGGGCGCGTCGTGCCGTCCCACCGGTCGAGCGCGGCGGGCAGGAACTCGGCGAGCTGCACCGGGTACACGGTGGCGTCCGCCGCGACCAGGTCGTCGACGGACCACCAGCGGTGGCGGCGGATGGTGCGCCGTTCGACGTCGTTGAAGCGGGACGTGTCGACCTCGACGCCGGTGGGCACGCGGGCCACGAAGAACCACTCGACGGCGGCGTAGCCCAGGCCGTCGAACGTGAACACGGCGTGCCGCTTCCACACCGGGCCGACCAGGTCGCCCGGGGCGACCTCCAGGCCGGTCTCCTCGAACAGCTCCCGCGCCGCCGCGTCCCGCAGCTCCTCGCCGGGCTCGACGCCACCGCCGACGGTGAACCAGAACAGCTCGTCCGGCCGCACCGGGTCGAAGCCCTCGAACATCAGCACCCGGTCGGCCGGGTCGAGCAGCACGACGCGCGCCGACACCCGCTGGGTCAGCGAGGACGACTCGTCCTCGACCTCCGGTTCGGCGATCTCGAAGTACGACGGCGTCGGCGCGGTGCCCGCGAGCCGCAGCCAGCGCACCGACCGGCGGCGGCGCAGCGCGAGGGTGTCGCGCACGGCGTCGTTGTGCACCCGCCGCGCCAGCACGACGCGCTGCTCGGCGTCCGACAGCTCGGCGGCCAGGGCGGGCTCCAACCGGCTGCGGTCGAGTTCCTCCAGCAGCGCGGACAGCGCGTTCTCGGCGGCCTCGCGGTCCGCGCGCGGCGACCGCTCGGCCTCGTCGGCGGCCACCCGCATCCCGGGCTGCCCGCACACCGCCGCCACCGCCCGGGTCACCACGGCGCGGCGCGCGAGGGCCGCGTCGAGGGCCGCCCACGCGGAGTCGGTGCGCACGTGCAGCCGGTCGAGCCGGTTGGCCGTGCCCAGCACCCACGGCCCGACCAGCACCGCCACGCCCAGCAGCACCAGGAACGCGGTCGCGACACCGGAACTGGTCACGCCTCCCCCACCCGCCGCGGGTCGGCCGCCGTCGCGCTCTCGTAGACGCGCAGCACCTGGTTGGCCACCACGGACCAGTCGAACGCCATCACCCGCTGCCGCGCCGCGTCCGCGTAGCCGGCGCGCCGCTCGGGGTCGGTCAGCAGGTCGCGCAGCGCGGCGGCCAGCGCGGCCGGGTCCCCCACCGGGGTCAGCACCCCGGCCTTGCCGTCGTCCAGCACCCGCCGGAACGCGTCGAGGTCGCTCGCGGCGACCACCGCGCCCGCCGACATCGCCTCGGTGAGGATGATCCCGAAGCTCTCGCCCCCGGTGTTGGGCGCGCAGTAGACGTCCACGCTGCGCAGGGCGCGCGCCTTCGTCTCGTCGTCGACCATGCCCAGGAACACCATCCGCGACGCCAGCTCGGGACCGGCCAGCTTGCGCAGCTCGTCCTCGTCGCCCTTGCCCACCACCAGCAGCCGCACGTCGGGCAGGTCGAGCGCGCGGAACGCGTCGAGCAGCACCGGCATGCCCTTGCGCGGCTCGGCGAACCGGCCGACGAACCCGACCGTGCCGCCGGGGCGCGGGTAGCCGTCCAGCGGGGTCGCGTCGGCGAAGAACCCGACGTCGACGCCGTTGGGGATCTCCACCGCGTCGCCGCCCAGGTGCTCCACCTGCACGCGCCTGGCCAGCGCGGACACCGCGATCCGGGCGGTGATCTTCTCCAGGAACGGCTGGAGCACGGACTGGAACGCGGACAGCATCTTCGACCGGGGCGTGGAGGTGTGGAAGGTGGCCACGATCGGCCCGTCCGCGACCATCAGCGCCAGCATCGACAGCGACGGCGCGGTGGGCTCGTGCAGGTGCAGCACGTCGAACTCGTGCTCGGCGATCCACCGCCGGACCCGCGAGAACGACACCGGCCCGAACGACAGCCGCGCCACCGACCCGTTGTACGGGATGCCGACGGAGCGCCCGGCGGGCGTCACGAACTCCGGCACCGGCGTGTCGTCGTCGGCGGGGGCGAGCACCTCGACCTCGTGGCCGAGCCCGCGCAGGGCCCGCGCCAGGTCGACCACGTGCGCCTGCACGCCGCCGGGGACCTCGAACGAGTACGGGCAGACGATGCCGACCCTCACTCCGCGCCCTCCCTGCGCGCCAGCACCCTGGCCAGCGCCCGCTGCCTGCTCTCCGGCAGGTCGGCGAGCCACAGCGGCTGCATCATGTGCCAGTCGGCGGGGTGCGCGGCGATGTCGGCGGCGAACACGTCGGCCAGCGACTGGGTGGCGGCGGCCACACCGGCCGTGTTGGGGACGCGGATCGACGGGTGGATGCGGAACGTCCAGCCCTTCTCGGTGAACCAGACGCCGACGGGCAGCAGCGCGGCGCCCGTGGTGGCGGCGAGGTGCGCGGGGCCGGCGGGCATCATCGTGCGCTCGCCGAAGAACGTCACCGGCACGCCGCCCGCGGTCAGGTCGCGGTCGGCCATCAGGCACACCACCCGGTTGTCGCGCAGCCGCTCGGCCAGCACGACCGCCGGGTTGCGCTCGCCGCCGGTCAGCGGCACCACCTCGAAGCCCAGCGTCTCGCGGAACTCGATGAACCGCCGGTAGAGCGACTCGGGTCTGAGGCGCTCGGCGACCGTGGTGAACGTGCCGGAGTGGCCGACGAGCCACACCCCCGCCATGTCCCAGTTGCCGCTGTGCGGGAGCGCGGCCACCGCGCCCCGGCCCTCGGCGAGCGCCGCGTCCAGGTTCTCCACGCCGGTGATCGACGCGTCCAGCTCGGCGAACACGGCGTCGAGGTCCATCGACGGCAGCCGGAACGCCTCGCGCCAGTACCGCAGGTAGGAGCGCATCGAGGCGTGCACCAGCTCGTCCAGCTCGGCCTCGCCGGCCCGCGGCACGACCCGTCGCAGGTTGGCGCGGAGCTGCTGCGGCCCGCCCTTGCGGACCGTCCAGTCGGCGATGCGGTCGAACAGCGCCACCGCCGCGCCTTCCGGCAACAACCGCACCAGCCGCCACCCGGCCGCGTAGCCGAGGTCGGCCAGTCGTTCCTTCACGTCCCGAGGTCCTTCACGTGCCGAGCTCCTCCACGTCCTGGATCTCCTTCGCGGCCCGGCTCACGGCCAGCACCCGCTGCACGACGGTGATGGTGACCATCGCCGCCAGCAGGTACAGCGCGACCGGGAGGATGTAGGGCACGCCGAGGCCGTGCAGCCCGATGCCCACGAGGGCGACGATGAACCGCTCGGCGCGTTCGGCGAGGCCGCCGTCCGCCGACAGGCCCGACGCCTCGGCGCGCGCCTTCACGTAGGAGGTGACCTGCGCGCCGACCAGCGACACGAGGGTCGCCGCGGCCAGGCCCCTCTCCCCCGCGTCGAACGCCCACCAGGCGACGGCCGCGAACAGCGCGCCGTCGGCGATGCGGTCGCAGCTGGCGTCCAGCACGGCGCCGAACCGCGTGCCGCCGCCCCGGGCCCGCGCCATCGCCCCGTCGATGAGGTCGAACAGCACGAACGCGGCGACGAGCGCCGCGCCCGCGAACAGCTGGCCGCGCGGGATGAACCACAGGGACGCGGCGACGGAGCCGACGGTGCCCAGCACGGTGACGGCGTTGGGGGTGAGGCCGCGGCGCAGCAGCCACGCCCCGATCGGATCGGTGACGCGCGAAACCGACGCGCGGGCGAAGATGTTCAGCATGGGGCGACGAGGCACCTACCGGCGGGGACGACGTGGTCCCGGGCAGCCTAACGGCCCAGCTCAGCCGAGCTTGCGGTGGTCCCTGGAGATGTTCTCCAGGAGGTCCTCCAGCGCCTCCCCGCGCACCGCGAGCCGTTCCAGCCGGCCGAACAGCGCCAGGTACTCGCGCACGTCGTGCGGGTCGGTGATGGTGGCGTTGCCGGTGAGCACGCTCAACGTGACCACGCGCTCGTCGTAGACCTGGAACCCGTGCAGCGCCACCATGTTGGCGTCCACCGTCCACGGCACCACGCCGAGCTGCACGTTCGACCGGCGCATGGTCTGCACCAGGTGCTCGATCTGGTCGCACATCAGGTCCGCCGAACCCATCCGCCAGCGCAGCGCGCTCTCCGCGAGCAGGAACACGAACCGCTTGCCCAGGTCGTCCATCCGCGCCCGGCGGCTGCGCAGGGTCGCGATCGCGGTGTCCTGCTCGTGCGACGGCGTGGTGTTCAACACCACCCGCAGGTAGTTCTCGCTCTGCAGCAGCGCGGGCACACCCGCGTTCTGGAAGAAGCGGCTGGTGGTGGCCCTGGCCTCGATGCGGGCCACGGTCTGCTGGTGGCGGTGCGCGCCCCGGTGCAGCACCACCCGGCGGGTCTCCGCCTCGGCGTGCAGCTGCCGGGCCAGCTCCACCAGCTCGACCCTGGTCTCCCTGGTCGCCGACAACTCGGCCACGAGTCTCTCCACGTCGGTCACGGACGGGAGGAGCATGCCGTTCTCGATCTTCGACAACTTCGACTGGCTCATCCCGGTGGCGCGCGCCGTGGCCGTGCCGGTCATCCTGGCCTCGGTGCGCAGCCGCCGTAACTCGCGCGAGAGCCGTTCTCGGGCCAGCCGCGAACGCTCTGGTGCGGTCATGAAACGCACCGTATCGATGCGGACCCCTCTTGACGATCGGCCACCAAGGTGTCTGAGGCCCCTTGACTTGTCACGCGGCAGTGATCTGCGGCACGCGGGCGGGACGCAGGGCCTGATGCACGTGCACCCGGGCGTGCAGCTGCGTTTGCACAGGTCGGGGGTTGCGAATCGATGCAGTCGGACAGCCGTCGCGACGCTGCGGGTTCCCGCAGTGCGCCGGGCCCGGCCGGACCCGCCGGCCCGGCCGGGGCGTCGCTCAGGCCGGGTCGGCCCAGGCTTCGGCCAGCAGCCGGCGGGTCTCCCCCAGCAGCTGCGGCAGGACCTTCGTCTGGCCGATGACGGGCATGAAGTTCGCGTCGCCGCCCCAGCGGGGCACGACGTGCTGGTGCAGGTGGGCCGCGATGCCCGCGCCCGCCACCACGCCCTGGTTCATGCCGATGTTGAACCCGTGCGGGCTCGCGACCTGCCGCATCACGCGCATCGCGCGCTGCGTGAACGCGGCGAACTCGGCCGTCTCCTCGGTCGTCAGGTCGGTGTAGTCGGGCACGTGCCGGTAGGGCAGCACCATCAGGTGACCCGGGTTGTACGGGTAGAGGTTCAGCACCGCGAAGACCAGTTCGCCGCGCGCCAGGATCAGGCCGTCGGCGTCGTCGAGGTCGGTGACCCGGCAGAACGGGCACCCCTCGGGCTCGTCGCCGACCGCCTTGCCCTCGCCGCGCACGTACGACAGGCGGTGCGGGGTCCACAGGCGCTGCAGCGCGTCGTGGACCCCGACCCCGTCCTGCTCCTCGAAGTCCGTCGTCACTGGACGAGGTCCGCCGTGGGCGAGGCGTTCTCGCGGCGGGCGATCCAGTCGACGACCGTCTCGACCGCCTTGGCGACCGGCACGCCGTTGACCTGGGTGCCGTCGCGGAATCGGAACGACACCGCGCCCTGCTCCACGTCCTTGCCGCCCGCGAGCAGCATGAACGGCACCTTCTGCGTGGTGTGGGTGCGGATCTTCTTCTGCATCCGGTCGTCGGAGGCGTCCACCTCGACCCGGACGCCCTTCGCCTTGAGCTGCTTCGCCACGTCGAACAGGTGGTCGACGTGCTCGTCGGCGATCGGGATGCCCACGACCTGCACCGGCGCGAGCCACGCCGGGAACGCGCCCGCGTAGTGCTCGGTCAGCACGCCGAAGAACCGCTCGATCGAGCCGAACAGCGCCCGGTGGATCATGATCGGCCGCTGCCGCGAGCCGTCCGCGGCGGTGTACTCCAGCTCGAACCGCTTCGGCTGGTTGAAGTCCAGCTGGATGGTCGACATCTGCCACGACCGGCCGATGGCGTCCTTGGCCTGCACCGAGATCTTCGGCCCGTAGTAGGCGGCGCCGCCCGGGTCGGGCACCAGCTCCAGGCCCGAGTCGAGCGCGGCCTGGCGCAGCGTCTCGGTCGCCTCCTCCCACTCCTCCGGGTCGCCGATGAACTTGGGCGAGTCGTCCCGGGTGGACAGCTCCAGGTAGAAGTCGCTCAGGCCGTAGTCGGCGAGCAGGTCGAGCACGAACTTGAGCAGCGACCGCAGCTCGCCCGGCATCTGCTCCTTGGTGCAGTAGATGTGCGAGTCGTCCATGGTCAGGCCGCGGACGCGGGTCAGGCCGTGCACGACGCCGGACTTCTCGTAGCGGTAGACCGTGCCGAACTCGAACAGCCGCAGCGGCAGCTCCCGGTACGACCGCCCGCGCGACCTGAAGATCAGGTTGTGCATCGGGCAGTTCATCGCCTTGAGGTAGTAGTCCTCGCCCTCGAACTCGATGGGCGGGAACATCGTCTCCGCGTAGTACGGCAGGTGGCCCGAGGTGTGGAACAGCCCGCCCTTGCTGATGTGCGGGGTGTTGACGAACTCGTACTCCGCCTCCTCGTGGCGGTGGCGCGCGTAGTTCTCCAGCTCGCGGCGGATGATGCCGCCCTTCGGGTGGAACACCGGCAGGCCCGAGCCCAGCTCGTCGGGGAAGCTGAACAGGTCCAGCTCCGCGCCCAGCTTGCGGTGGTCGCGGCGCTCGGCCTCGGCGACGCGCTCCAGGTGGGCGTCCAGCGCCTCCTGCGACTCCCACGCGGTGCCGTAGACGCGCTGGAGCTGCGGGTTCTTCTCGTTGCCGCGCCAGTAGGCGGCGGCCACGCGGGTCAGCTTGAACGCCGGGATGTGCTTGGTGGTCGGCACGTGCGGGCCGCGGCACAGGTCGCCCCAGACGCGGTCGCCGGAACGCGGGTCGAGGTTGTCGTAGACGGTCAGCTCGCCGCCGCCCACCTCCATGACCTCGGAGGAGTCCACGTCGCTCTTGAGGTCGACCAGTTCGAGCTTGAACGGCTCGGAGGCCAGCTCGGCCTTGGCGGCGTCGACGGACTCGACGACCCGGCGGTTGAACCGCTGCGCGCCCTTGACGATCGCCTTCATGCGCTTCTCCAGCGCCTGGAGGTCCTCGGGGGTGAACGGCTTGTCGACCTGGAAGTCGTAGTAGAAGCCGTCCCGGACCGGCGGGCCGATGCCCAGCTTGGCCTCGGGGAACTGCTGCTGCACGGCCTGCGCGAGCACGTGGGCGGTCGAGTGGCGGATCACGCTGCGGCCGTCCTCGGTGTCGGCGGCGACCGCCTCCACCTCGACGTCGGTCCGCGGCGCCCACGACAGGTCGCGCAGGGTGCCCTCGGGGTCGCGCACGACCACGACGGCGTCCGGGCCCTTGCCCGGCAGGCCCGCCTCGCGGACCGCGGTGCCCGCCGTGGTCCCCGCCGGCACCACCACGCGAGGTGGCTCGGAAGCGGCTGCGGGACGTGGCTGGGACACGGTGACTCCTAGGTTGGCGCGGTGACGCTGACCCACCGATGTTATCGGTGCTCATCCACGGCTTTTCCCCCGCACCACGCCCACCGTCCCCCGATAGCGCGAGAGTCCAACGCCCAGGCCCCGAGAGTCCAACGCTCAAGACCCGAGAGTCCAACGCTCGGGACCCCTGAGTTCTGCGTTCGGGTCGGGTCGGGCGGCGGCGCGCGGGGGTCCCGAGCGCAGAACTCAGGGGTCCTGGAGGTTGGACTCTCGGGACCTGGGCGTTGGACTCTCGGGGCCTGGAGGTTGGACTCTCGGGGTGGGGCTTTGGCTGGTTGGTTACTTTGGGTTAGAAGTTGGTGACGTTGGGGAGTCTCAGGGGATCGACAGCGGTGGCACAGGGGTGGCACAGGTCGGTGACGGAGGCTGGGGCCACCACGCACGGAGAGAGCAGGGGGCCCGCCATGTCGGAACCGCAGCAACCCACCACACCGGGACAACAGCCCGTCACGCCGTCGGCACCCGCGGAGCCGGTCGAGGCCGCGGCGGAGCGGCCGACGGTCGAGCAGGCACGGGCCCTACCGGTCGCGCCGGTGCGCCGGGGGCGGGTGCGGGGGTTCGTCCGCCACCGCGCCACCCAGTTGGTCGCAGTCGGTCTGCTCGGCCTGGTCCTCGGGGGCGGGGCCGTGGCCCTCCTCGACCGCGACGGGCCGCGGGTCCGCGCCGGGGTCGACCGGCCCGGGCACTCGCGGTTCGACGACCGGGGCGACGGCAGGGGCGGCGACTGGAGGGGCGACCGGAGGGGTGGCGAGCGGGGTGAGCGGGGGCCCGGTCGCGGGGGCGAGCGCTGACCCGGACGGCCCTGCCGCTACGTCAGGAAGCCGCGCAGCAGCAGGGCCGTCCCGTCCAGGTGCTCGGCCATGGCCCTCCGCGCCGCCTCGGCGTCGCCGGCCAGGATCTGCGCCACGATCACCTCGTGCTGCTCGTTGGAGTGCGCGAGGTTGGGCGGCAGCAGCGGGATGCGGTCCAGCAGCTCGTTGACCCGCATCCGGACGTCCGCGACCGCCGCCGTGAGCGACGCCGACCCGGCCGCCTCCGCGATGGCCAGGTGCAGCCGCGAGTCCTTGCGCCGGTACTCCTCCAGCGGGGCGTCCCGGCACTCCGCCAGCCGCGACAGCAGGTCGCGCCGCTCCACGGCGCCCAGCGACCGCCCCGCCGCGCACTCCGCCGCGCCGCTCTCCAGCACCGACCGCAGCGTCACGGCGTCCAGCAGCTCACCCGCCGGCACCTGGCGCCCGGACGGCACGGCCGGCACGGACGCGGTGACGAACGTGCCGCCGTACCGCCCGCGCCGCGACTCGACGAACCCGGCGTCCTGCAACGACCGGATCGCCTCGCGCAGCGTCACCCGGCTCACGCCCAGCCGCTGCGCCAGCTCCCGCTCGGCGGGCAGCCGCTCCCCCGGCCCGACCGCGCCGAGCCGGATGGCCTGCATGAGCCGCTCCACGGTCTCCTCGAACGCGTTGCCCGCCCGCACGGGGCGGAACAACGCGTCCGCCAGCGGGGTCACAGCGGGGTCACGTAGGCACCGGCGATCCCGCCGTCCACGAGGAAGTTCGACGCGGTGACGAACGACGAGTCGTCGCTGGCCAGGAACGCCACCGCGGCGGCGATCTCCTCGGGTTCGGCGAACCGCCCGAGCGGCACGTGCACCAGCCGCCGCGCGGCCCGCTCCGGGTCCTTGGCGAACAGCTCGCGCAGCAGCGGCGTGTTCACCGGTCCGGGCGACAGGGCGTTGACGCGCACCCCCTGGCGGGCGAACTGCACGCCCAGCTCGCGGCTCATGGCGAGCACGCCGCCCTTGGACGCGGTGTAGGAGATCTGCGACGTGGCCGCGCCCATCGTGGCCACGAACGACGCGGTGTTGATCACCGATCCCCGGCCCTGCGCGAGCATGTGCGGGATGGCGTACTTGCAGCACAGGTACACCGAGGTGAGGTTCACCTTCTGCACCCGGTCCCACGCCTCGATGCCGGTGGTGAGGATCGAGTCGTCGTCGGGCGGCGAGATGCCCGCGTTGTTGAACGCGACGTCGAGCGAGCCCCAGGTGTCCACGGCGGTCTGGAACAGCGCCGCCACCTGCTCCTCGTCGGTCACGTCGACCTGCACGAACAGGCCGGACACCTCGTCGGCCGCCGCCTTGCCCGCGTCGCCGTCGACGTCGGCGACGACGACCCGCGCGCCCTCCGACGCGAGTCGCCGCGCCGAGGCCAGGCCGATCCCGCTGCCGCCGCCGGTGACGACGGCGACCCGGCCCTCAAGTCGCTGAACCATGTGCTCTCTCCCGCGGTCTCGGAGTTCAGTGCGCGATGAAGACGTTCTTGGTCTCGGTGAACGCGTCGAGGGCGTCCGGCCCCAGCTCGCGGCCCAGCCCGGACTGCTTGAACCCGCCGAACGGCGTCCAGTACCGCACGGACGAGTGAGAGTTCACGGAGAGGTTCCCGGCCTCGACGGCCCGCGACACGCGCAGCGCGCGGCCCACGTCCCGGGTCCAGATCGAGCCGGACAGCCCGAAGTCGCTGTCGTTGGCCAGCCGCACGGCGTCCTCCTCGTCGGTGAACGGCAGCACGGCCACGACGGGTCCGAACACCTCCTCGCGGACCACCGGGTCGGTGGGCGAGACCGGCGCGAGGACGGTCGGCGGGAACCAGAACCCCGGCCCGGACGGCGCGGTGCCGCGGAACGCGACGGGCGCGTCGGGCGGCACGTAGGAGGCGACCTTGTCGCGGTGCGCGGCGGAGATCAGCGGCCCCATCTCGGTGGCCTCGTCGCCGGGCGCGCCGACGACCACGCCGCGCACGGCGGGTTCGAGCAGCTCCATGAACCGGTCGTAGACCGACGCCTGCACGAGGATGCGCGACCGGGCGCAGCAGTCCTGGCCCGCGTTGTCGAACACCCCGTACGGCGCGGTCGCGGCGGCCCGCTCCAGGTCGGCGTCGTCGAAGACGATGTTCGCGGACTTGCCGCCCAGCTCCAGCGTGACCCGCTTGACGTGCTCGGCGCACCCGGCCATGACCTGCTTGCCGACCCGGGTGGAGCCGGTGAACACGACCTTGCGCACGGCGGGGTGCGTGACGAACCGCTGCCCCACGACCGGTCCCGAGCCCGGCAGCACCTGGAACACGTCCTCGGGGACGCCCGCGTCCCTGGCCAGCTCGGCCAGGCGCAGGGCGGTGAGCGGGGTCAGCTCGGCGGGTTTGAGCACGACGGTGTTCCCGGCGGCCAGCGCGGGCGCGAAGCCCCACCCGGCGATGGGCATCGGGAAGTTCCACGGCACGATCACGCCGACGACGCCCACCGGCTCCTGGAAGGTCACGTTCAGCCCGCCGGGCACCGGGATCTGCCTGCCGAACAGGCGTTCCGGCGCGGCCGAGTAGTAGTGCAGGACGTCGCGGACGTTGCCCGCCTCCCACCGCGCGTTGCCGATGGTGTGCCCGGAGTTGCGCACCTCCAGCGCGGCCAGCTCCTCGACCGCGCCGTCGACGGCCTCCGCGAAGCGGCGCAGCAGCCGGGCCCGGTCGCCCGGGGCCACGGCGCGCCACGCGGGCAGCGCCCGCGACGCCCGGTCGACGGCCTCGTCGGTCTCCTCCAGGGAGGTCAGGGGCACCGAGCGGACCACCTCCTCGGTGGCCGGGTCGATCACGTCGAACGCGGTCATGCCACTCCTCCGTCCCCGCACGCCGCCACCAGGGCGGCGAACAACCGGTCGTCCTCGCTGTCGGCCTCCGGGTGCGACTGCACGCCGAGCACGAACCGCGTGCCCGGCAGCTCCACGGCCTCCGCGGTGCCGTCGGGCGCGGTCGCGGTGATCCGCAGGCCGTCGCCGACGGCGTCCAGGGCCTGGTGGTGGTGGCAGTGGACGGTCGTGGCCGGGCCGACGACGCCGGAGAGCAGCGTGCCGGGCGCGACGGCGATGCCGGTGTGCTCGAACACGCCGGGCCCCGGGCTGTGGCCGTCGACGTGCTGCACCAGGGTGCCGCCGAGCGCGACGTTGAGCACCTGCATCCCCCGGCACACGGCCAGCAGCGGCAGGTCCAGCTTGAGCGCGGCGCGGGCGAGGGTCAGCTCGGCGGCGTCCCGCTCGGGGCGGGGCGGCCCGGTGCGCGGGTCGCGCGGTCGCCCGTACAGCGCCGGGTCGAGGTCCGCGCCGCCCGCCAGCACCAGGCCGTCGAGGAAGCCGATGGCGTCCGCGTCCCAGTGCCCGACGGGCGGCAGCAGCACGGGGTTGCCGCCCGCGCGCACCACCGAGTCGAGGTAGTCGCGGTGCAGGACGGCCGCCTCCACGTCCCAGACGCCGAACTTCGTCCGTTCGAGGTAGGTGCTGACGCCGATGAGCGGCCTACAGCCGTTCGAAGCCACGGATGCGCTCCCAGTCGGTCACGGCGGAGTCGAACGCGGCCAGCTCGACCCTGGCGGCGTTGAGGTAGTGGTCGACCACGTCCTGCCCGAACGCGTCGCGCGCGATCTCGCTGCGGGCCAGCAGGGACGCGGCGTCGCGCAGCGTGGTGGGCACGGTGGGGCGGTCGGAGGCGTAGGCGTTGCCGGTGAACTCCTCCTCCAGCGGCAGCTCGTTGTCCACGCCGTGCAGGCCGGCCGCGATCAGCGCGGCCACCGCGAGGTACGGGTTCACGTCGGCGCCCGGCACGCGGTTCTCGAACCGCAGCCCGTGGCCGCGGCCGACCACGCGCAGCGAGCACGTCCGGTTGTCCCGCCCCCACGCCACGGCGGTCGGCGCGAAGCTGCCGCGCGCGAACCGCTTGTAGGAGTTGATGTTCGGGGCGAGGAAGCAGGTCAGCTCGCGCAGGCCGGCGAGCTGGCCGGCCATGAAGTGCTCCATGAGCTTGGACATGCCCCGGCCCTCGGCGAACACCGGCTCGCCGTCGGCGTCGCGCAGGCTCAGGTGGATGTGGCAGGAGCTGCCCTCGCGCTCGTCGTACTTGGCCATGAACGTGAGCGACTTGCCGTGCTGCGCCGCGATCTCCTTGGCGCCGGTCTTGTAGATGCTGTGGTTGTCGCAGGTCGCCAGGGCCTCGGTGTAGCGGAACGCGATCTCGTGCTGGCCGGGGTTGCACTCGCCCTTGGCGGACTCCACGACCATGCCCGCGCCGGTCATGTGGTTGCGGATGGCGCGCAGCAGCGGCTCGATGCGCCCGGTGCCCAGCAGCGAGTAGTCCACGTTGTACTGGTTGGCCGGGACGAGGTCGCGGTAGCCGCTGTTCCAGGCTTCCTCGAAGGTGGTGTCGAAGACGATGAACTCCAGCTCGGTGCCCACGAACGCGGTCAGCCCGCGCTCGGCGAGCCGGTCGAGCTGCCTGCGGAGGATCTGCCGGGGCGAGACGGCGACGGGTTCGTCGTCCTCCGTCACGATGTCGCACATGACCAGGGCGGTGCCCTCGTGCCACGGCACGCGGCGCAGCGTGGACAGGTCGGGGCGCATGACGAGGTCGCCGTAGCCGCTGTCCCAGGAGGACGAGGCGTAGCCCTCGACGGTGTTCATCTCGACGTCCACGGCGAGCAGGTAGTCGCAGCCCTCGGCGGTGTGCTCCATCACCTCGTCGACGAAGTAGCGCGCGGCGCAGCGCTTGCCCTGGAGGCGGCCCTGCATGTCGACGACGGCGACCAGCACCGTGTCGATCTCGCCGCTGTCCACGAGCACGCGCAACTCCTCGACGGCAAGCATCGGCAGTACCTCCAAAGGTATGGCAGCGAACCATTGGACGCACCAATCTTGACACCATCGAGTGGCCCACGCCACCCTCAAATCCCCTTCAAAGGAACGCGACTGACCCATTAGGGAGCGTCGATGGCCAAGCACGTCGAATACGAGAAGGTGGGCAGCGACTACCTGGAGCAACGCCAGCTGAAGCGGGGCGCGGCGGGGTGGGTGCTGCTGGCGGGCCTGGGTGTCTCCTACGTCATCTCCGGCGACTTCGCCGGCTGGAACTTCGGCCTCGCCCAGGGCGGCTGGGGCGGGCTGCTCATCGCGACGGTCCTCATGGGCCTCATGTACGCGTGCATGGTGTTCGGCCTGGCGGAGATGGCCTCGGCGCTGCCCGTGGCGGGCGGCGGGTACGGCTTCGCGCGCCGCGCCCTCGGACCGCTCGGCGGGTTCGCCACCGGCGTGGCCGTCCTCATCGAGTACGCCATGGCGCCGGCGGCGATCGCGGTGTTCATCGGGGGGTACGTGGAGACGCTCGGGCTGTTCGGGCTCACCAGCTCGTGGCCGGTGTACCTGGCGTGCTTCGTGATCTTCATCGGCGTGCACCTCTACGGCGTGGGCGAGGCGCTGCGGCTGATGTTCGCCATCACCGGCGTCGCGGTCGTGGCGCTCGTCGTGTTCGTGGTGGGGATGATCCCGAAGTTCGAGCCGGCCAAGCTGTTCGACCTCGCCGAGGGCGACTCGTTCCTCCCGTTCGGCGTCACGGGCGTGCTGGCCGCGCTGGTGTTCGCGATCTGGTTCTTCCTCGGCGTCGAGGGCGTCCCGGTGGCCGCGGAGGAGGCGCGCGACCCGAAGCGGGACATGCCGCGCGGCATCATCGCGGCGATGGCCGTGCTGCTGGTGTTCGCCGCGGCCATCCTGGTGTTCGCGGCGGGCGGCGCCGGGTCGGAGGCGCTGAAGGCGTCGGACAACCCGCTGCCCGCGGCGGTGCGCGCGGCCTACGGCGGGGACAACCTCCTCGCCCAGGTCGTGAACTACGTCGGTCTGGCCGGCCTGGTGGCGAGCTTCTTCTCGCTGATCTTCGCCTACTCGCGGCAGCTGTTCGCGCTCTCGCGCGCCGGGTACCTGCCGCGCTGGCTGTCGCGCACCGGCAAGCGCAAGACGCCGTACCTGGCGCTGATCGTGCCCGGCGCGATCGGGTTCGCGCTGGCGGCGATCACCCGCGACGGCGCGGTGCTCATCAACATCGCGGTGTTCGGCGCGGCGCTGTCCTACGTGCTGATGATGGTGTCCCACATCGTGCTCCGGGTCCGCGAGCCCGACCTGGAGCGGCCGTACCGGACGCCGGGCGGCGCGGTCACCACGGGCGTGGCGCTGGTCTTGGCGGTGGCGGCGGTCGTGGCCACGTTCTTCGTCGACGAGGTGGCCGCCGGGATCACCGCGGGCATCGTCGTGGTGGCGCTGGCCTACTTCTGGTTCTACAGCCGGCACCACCTGGTGGCGTCCGCGCCGGAGGAGGAGTTCGCGGCCATCGCGCAGGCCGAGGAGGAGCTGAGGGACTGATCGGAGGTCGGGTGGCGGTTCCCCCCTCACCGCCACCCGACTCCACCCGAAGGTGGACTTTCGCTCACCGTCCGCGACGGGAACCCCCTGACCACGGGTGCCACCGGGTGAGGAGGTAGGGCCATGACCGCCAGGACGTTCGCCGCCGGTATCGCCGCCGCGGCACTGCTCTCGACCGCCGCCGTGACCACCGGCACGGCGACCGCGGCGCCGAGCTCCGAGGAGCAGGTGCTCTCGCTGACCAACGGCGAGCGGGCCGCGGTCGGCTGCCCCGCGCTGACCGCCAACGCGCAGCTGGGCGCGGCCGCGAAGCGGCACAACGACGAGATGGCGCGCACCGGCAACTTCAGCCACACCGGCGTGGACGGCAGCACGCCCGCGCAGCGCGTCACCGAGGCCGGCTACACCTACCGCACCACGGCGGAGAACATCGCGATGGGCCAGGGCACGGCCGAGGAGGTCGTGGGCTCGTGGATGGCCAGCGAGGGCCACCGCGCCAACATCCTGAACTGCGAGCTGCGCGACCTGGGCGTCGCGTTCACCACCGACGCGGGCGGGCGGACGTACTGGACGCAGGAGTTCGGCCTGCACCAGTGACGACGGGTCGGCGGCGCGGCGGGCCGGCGGCGCGGGCGGGCCGGCGGGTCGGCGGCGGACCTCCGTGAGCAGGGCGTCGAGGAACCGGCCCGCGGGGTGCGCCCCGTGCCCGCCCGCGGGCGCCCTGGCAGGATCGGGGCGTGAGTGACATTCAACGTGTTGGAGTGGTGGGCTCGGGCCTGATGGGGTCCGGCATCGCCGAGGTCTGCGCCCGCGCCGGCCTCGACGTGCTGGTCGCCGAGGTCAGCCCGGACGCCACGGAGGCCGCGCGCGGGCGGATCGCCTCGTCGCTCGGCCGGGGGGTGCGCAGCGGCAAGCTGTCCACCGAGGACCGGGACGCCGCACTGGAGCGCCTGCGGTTCACCACCGACCTCGCCGACTTCGCCGACCGGAACCTGGTCGTGGAGGCCGTCGCCGAGAACGAGCAGGTCAAGACCGAGATCTTCGCGACCGTGGACAAGGTGGTCGTCGACCGGGACGCGATCTTCGCGTCGAACACCTCGTCGATCCCGATCATGAAGCTGGGCATGGCGACCAGCCGGCCGGAGCAGGTCATCGGCGTGCACTTCTTCAACCCGGTGCCGGTGCTGAAGCTCGTGGAGCTGGTGCCGTCGCTGCTGACGGGCGAGCAGACGAAGGCCCGCGCCGAGGCGTTCGTGACCGGCGTCCTGCACAAGGAGGTCATCCGCTCGCAGGACCGGGCCGGGTTCGTGGTGAACGCCCTGCTGATCCCCTACCTGCTGTCGTCGATCCGGATGCTGGAGTCCGGGTTCGCCAGCGCGGAGGACATCGACAACGGCATGGTGCTGGGCTGCGCGCACCCGATGGGCCCGCTGCGCCTGGCCGACCTGATCGGCCTGGACACGACCAAGGCCATCGCCGAGTCGATGTACGAGGAGTTCAAGGAGCCGCTGTACTCCCCGCCGCCGCTGCTGCTGCGCATGGTGGACGCGGGCCTGCTGGGCAAGAAGAGCGGGCGCGGGTTCCACGTCTACGCGTCCTGACCCCCTCCGACGGGGCCGTCGATCCGCGGATCGGCGGCCCCGTCCGCGCACCGGGGGCCGTCCGCGCACCGGGGGCCGTCCGCGCACCGGGGGCCGTCCGCGCACCGGGGGCCGCCGTACCACACCGCGGTCGGCCGGGCGCGGCGGCGACTCGGGGAACAATTAACAGAAGTGTCTTGAATGGCCCGGGGCCAATCACGGTGAACGCTCGACCGTATCCCGCGCGGAACGGCCCACAAAATGCCACGATCTGTCATCGAAGATCGTCGGCGCATTGGTGCGAAAGACTGACGGCGGTCCAGTCAATAGGCCGTTCGGAGCAGTCTTGATTACCGTTCCCAACGGGCACCACCCTGATCGACAGCGACTGTGACGTGCCCTTAGAGTGCGCTACGTCACGCTACGGCCGCCTGGTGGACAAGATTGCTTCGCCTAGCGTAACTTTCGGTTCGCACCCCACGAGGAGAAGCCTGCCTTGGACCCTCAAAACGTTTCCGTACGCGATTTCACAGGCCGCCAGCTGAGCGCGATCCTGCATTCTGTGGGCATCACCGAAAACACCGTGAAGTCCGTCGGCCTGCTCGCGGACACCCTGGGTCCCGGCGGCCTCCGACCGCTTTCCGGCAGCCCGGCGTGGCCCTCCGACGTGGCCGACGACCACACCCCCGTCGAGTTCTCCACGGCCTTCGAGGCGGACGAGCCCCCGACCGTCCGCGCGATCGTCGAGACCAGCGCCACCAGGCCGTCCAGGTCGGCCAACGTCTCGGCCGCGCTCGACGCGCTCGACCGGGTCCGGCGCCGGGAGGACCTCGACACGACCCGCTTCGACGCCGTGCGCGACCTGTTCCTCCCCGAGCACCCGGAAAGCGATTTCGCGTTCTGGTACTCACTGGTGTTCCGCGCCGGCGAACAGCCCGCCGTGAAGGTGTACTTCAACCCTGAAGTACGTGGTGAGGACGCCGCCGAGGGATTGGTCCGGGAAGCTCTCGGGCGTACCGGTTTCGCCGCCGGTTTCCCGGTGCTGCGCGACCACGCGGTGACCCGGCCCGGGCTCGACAGGTATTCCTTCTTCGCCCTCGACCTGGTGGACCCGCGCCGGGCGCGCGTCAAGGTGTACGTGTCGCACCGGTCCGCGGGGGTAACCGAAGTCACGCGCGCCGCCAAAGCCGCGCACGGCGTGGATGTGGACAGGGTGCCCGATTTCTGCCTGCTCACCGGCGGCAGCACCGAGACGTTCGACGAGCGCCCGTTGATATCCAGCTACACGTTCCTCGACGGCGACGTCGGCGCACCCAGCGGTTATTCCCTGTACGTGCCGATCCGGGACTACGTCGCGGACGACGAGGAGGCGCGCAGGCGCGTGCTGCGGGTGATGGCGAAGTACGACCTGGACCCCACCCCGTTCGACAACGCCCTGCGCGCCGTCACCCGCCGCCGGCTCGACGAGGGCGTCGGCCTGATCGCGCACGTGTCGCTGCGCATGGGCAGGCCGCGCCCCGGCATCACCGTGTACCTGTCGTCCGAGGCGTACGGCGTCGCGTCCCCGCGCCCGGTCAGCCTCGCTGTCTAGGAGGCGAGCAGTGCCCATCATGGAGCCGTACCGCATCAAGGTCGTGGAGCCCATCCCGATCACCACGCGAGAGCACCGCGAGCGGGCGCTCGCCGCCGCCGGGTACAACCCGTTCAACCTCGCCGCCACCGACGTGACGATCGACCTGCTCAGCGACTCGGGCACCGGTGCCCTGTCGGCCGAGCAGCAGTCGGCCGGGATGCGCGGTGATGAGACCTACGCGGGCGCGCGCTCCTACTACCGGTTCCGCGAGGTGGTCGAGGACCTCACCGGCTACGCGCACCTGTGGCCCGTGCACCAGGGCCGCGCGGCCGAGCGGATCCTGTTCACCGCGCTGGTCAAGCCCGGCTCGGTCAGCGTGAGCAACACCCACTTCGACACGACGCGGGCGAACGTCGAGATCCTCGGCGGCCAGGCCCTCGACCTGCCGTGCCGGGCCGCCGGGGACCTCGACAGCGACGCGCCGTTCAAGGGCGACATCGACCTGGACGCGCTGGAGGCCGTGCTCTCCGGGCCGCGGGACGTCGCCCAGGTGCTGATGACCATCACCAACAACGGCGGCGGCGGCCAGCCGGTGTCGATGGCGAACCTCAAGGCCGCCGCGGCGCTCGCCCGGCGCCACGGCGTGCCGTTCATCCTCGACGCCGCGCGGTTCGCCGAGAACGCCTGGTTCGTCACCCAGCGGGAACCCGGCTACGCCGACCGCACGCCGCGCGAGGTGGCCCGGGAGGCGTTCCGGCTGGCCGACGGCTGCGTGGCGAGCCTGAAGAAGGACGCGATCGTCCACATCGGCGGGCTGCTCGCGGTGAACGACCCCGAGCTGGCGCAGAAGTGCGAGCTGCTGCTCATCGCCACCGAGGGGTTCCGCACCTACGGCGGTCTCTCCGGCCGCGACCTGGAGATGCTCGCCCAGGGCCTGCTGGAGGTCACCGAACCGTCGTACCTGCGGGCGCGGGCGGAGGCCACGGCGTACGTGGCGGACCTCGCCGCCGCCGCCGGCGTGGACAGCGTGCGCCCGACCGGCGTGCACGCCGTGTACCTCAACGCGGGCCGCCTGCTGCCCCACCTCCCGCCGGCGCGGTTCCCGGGGTTCGCCCTGGCGACCGAGCTGTACCTGGCGGGCGGCATCCGCTGCGCCGAACTGGGCTCCCTCTACCTGGGCGAGCTGGACGACGACGGCGCCCTGCTCAAGCCCGCGCCGTACGAGCTGGTCCGCCTGGCCATCCCGCGCCGCGTCTACACGCAGAGCCACCTGGAGTACGTCGGCGAGACCCTCGCCGAGATCGCGAAGGACCCGGGGCGGGTGCCCGGCTACCGCCTGACCTACGCCCCGCCCCTGCTGCGCCACTTCAACTGCCGCCTGGAACCCGTGACCTGAGCGGGGCCCGTCAGGCCGGCCGGACGCCGACCGCGCCGTGGACCGGCTGGACGCTGCCGTCCGGCCGGACCAGCACGGCGGCGTCGGGCAGCGGCGTCCCGGCGCGCTCCTCGCCGAGCGGACCGAGGGTGAACGAGGTCGGGATCGGGACGACGGGCGACCGCTCGTCCCACGCCTGGTCGAGGATCAGCAACGTCGGCGCGCCCCGCTCCCGCGCGGCGGCGAGCCGGTCGAGTTCCGGCCGCACGGCCGGGTCGAGGCTCCGCCGGACCTGGTCGGTGACGTCGGCCGTCGAACTCGCCGAGGTCGTGACGACGACGCGGCTGCCGTCCGGGAACCGCGCCGCCCCGGACACGTGGATCGACCCCTCCCCGTTCAGGGGCTGCGTGCCGGGGCCGAGCGCCAGGGCGTTGCGCACCGCCTCGGTCACCCGCTCCACGTAGTCGGCGGCCCAGCGCCGGGACT
The DNA here is from genome assembly GCF_052936295.1 of Saccharothrix sp. DSM 118769. Classification (NCBI taxonomy): domain Bacteria; kingdom Bacillati; phylum Actinomycetota; class Actinomycetes; order Pseudonocardiales; family Pseudonocardiaceae; genus Saccharothrix; species Saccharothrix sp. DSM 118769. The sequence goes on from NZ_CP193627.1 coordinate 7,203,630, forward strand.
CCTCGTCGGAGGCGAGGTCGGGGAGCACGCAGTCGACCCGCACCGCGTACCCGCGCTCCCGGGCGAGCGGGTCGAGGCGCTCCGGTAAGTCGTCCCTGACGTACTGCTCGGTGGACACCTCGCGGGGCGCGTAGGTGATCGTGCTGACGCACGCCGCCCACACCTCGCCCGTCCCGCCCGCCTCGACCTCGATGAACGCGTCGACCGGGTCGGTGGCGGCGTCGGTTCCCGGGTCGGTGTCGCTGTCGCTGTCGCTGTCGCTGTCGCTGTCGGGGCGGTCGACCACGCGGAGCGTCAGCGTGAAGTCGGAGAGCTGCTCGCAGACCAGGTCGACGACCTGGTCCTCCCGTGCCTGTCCTGTCGTCGTCGGCATGAGCCGAAGGATGCTCCGGTCCCCGGCGGAACGCCACTCCACCGGGTGACACGAACCCCGGTTGACGCAGGTCGTCGCCGGTCGGTGCCGGCCGCGGTGAGCACGGGGAACCGGAATTGTCGGCCCCCGCCGGTAACGTCAAGAACAGGGGTCCCCCGGGCGGGGACCCCTGCGCAGCGTTCCGGCAGGCAGGCGGGTGGGCAGACAGGCAGGGGCAGGCGGGTCGGGCGGGTAGGTCGGGCCATCGCGCCCGTCGGACCGTCGCCGTTCGCCGGGCCTCCGCCGTTCGTCAGGCCATCGCCGTTCGTCAGGCCATCGCGTCGAGCCGGTCCATCGTGTGCTGGATGAGGCTGATCAGCACCGACTTCGACGACTCCCGGTCCCGCGCGTCGCACAGGACCAGCGGGATGGCGGCGTCCACGTCGAGGGCCTTGCGGACCTCTTCGACCTCGTAGTTGTGCGCACCCTCGAAGCAGTTCACGGCGATGATGAACGGGATGCCGCGCCGCTCGAAGAAGTCGATCGACGGGAAGCTGCTGTCCAGCCTCCGGGTGTCGACGAGGATCACCGCGCCGATCGCCCCGTACGCCAGCTCGTCCCACATGAACCAGAAGCGGTTCTGGCCGGGGGTGCCGAACAGGTACAGCACCACCTCCTGGCTGATGGTGATGCGACCGAAGTCCAGGGCGACCGTGGTGGTCTCCTTGTTCTCCAGCCCGACCACGTCATCGACGCCGACACCGGCCTCGGTGAGCAGCTCCTCGGTGTGCAGCGGGGGTATCTCGCTGACCGAGTTGACCATCGTCGTCTTGCCGGTGCCGAACCCCCCGGCGATGACGATCTTGACTGGGGTGGGGACCAGCAGTTCCCCACCCGGCCGCTCAGATTCCACGGACACCATCCAGCACAGCCTGCAGCAGGTTCCGGTCCGGCACTTGCGGGACTCGGGAGGGATCTCGGACCACGACGTCACCGCGCTGGATGAGGTCGCTCAACAGCACCTTGACGACCACCAGGGGCACGTCGAGGTAGGCGGCGACCTCGGCCACGGACAGCGGTCGCCGGCAGAGCTCCATGATCTCCAGGTGCTCGACCGACAACGCGTCCGGGTCGGACGGCGAGGGCATCGCGCGCACCTGGGTCACCAGGTGCAGTTCGGGCCGCAACGGGCGGGTGCGGCCGCGCACCATGGCGTACGGCCGGACGAGGGGACCGGCCGCCTCGTCGTACCACCAGTCCTCGCGGGGCGGCATCAGGAGGACCTTCGGGCGGTCGGCAGGCTCGCCGCGGCTGTGCCGCGCGGCGCCGACGACAGGTAGGTCCCGACCCGCTTGACCAGCATGTTCATCTCGTAGGCGATCATGCCCATGTCGGAGTCCTCTTCGCCCAGGACGGCCAGGCAGGCGCCGTGGCCGGCGGCGGTGACGAAGAGGTAGGCGTGCTCCATCTCGACGATGGTCTGCCGCACGGCACCACCGCCGAAGTGCCGGCCGGTGCCGCGGGCCAGGCTCTGGAACGCCGAGGCCATCGCCGACAGGTGGTCCGAGTCGTCCTTCGACAGTCCTGGTGAACGGCCCAGCAGCAGACCGTCCGCGGACAGGACCACGGCGTGGCGAGCTCCGACCACCCGGCTGACCAGGTCATCCAACAACCAGTTCAGCTCGTTGTGCTGGCTGCTCATGTCGTTCATCGGGTTGCCTTTCCGGTTTCCAGTCGTCCGGCCACTGCTGCTGGTCAGGGTTCGAGGTCGTCGCCGGAGGTCCGGCGGGCGTCGCGGGTGCCCCGTTGGAACGCCGACAGGCCCTTGCGGGCCTTCTCGGCGGACTGCTCGGGATCGACCTCGGTGAGCGGTTCGGGCGAAGGGTGGAAATCGTTGCGCACCAACTGGGGCGCCAGGTTCTGCTGACGGCGCCTTCGCGGCAGTTCGGGTCGGCCGCCGGGACCGGTGGTGCCGGCGGCCGGTTCGCCTTCGTTCACGGGCCACTCCTCGGGGGCCCGCTTGCGCTGCGGCAGTTCCAGCTCGCCGCTGCGCTGCGACAGGTCCAGGCTGCCGCTGCGCTGCGGCAGGTCGAGCCCGCCGCTCAGTCGCTCGACCTCTGGAAGGGGATCCGGGTCGGCCTTGGCGTTGGCGGCTGCCTCGGCCTGGGCCCAGAAGCCCTCCAGGTCTCGGGAGGTGTCGGGAAACCTGGCGTCTCGCACTGGGTCGTCGCCCTGCTCCGGGATCTCGTGGTAGGTGCGGCGCGGGAGCTGCCGCGTCTCGGCGGGTTCCGTCGCCGTGGTGGGTCCCGCGACGATCGCGGACGGGATCAGCACGAGCGCCAGCGTGCCGCCGTAGGGGGATTCGCGCAGCTCGACGTGGATGCCCCGGCGGGCGGCCAACCGGGCGACGACGAACAGGCCGAGGCGCGACTCGCCGCGCAGGCGCATCGCGTCGAACTCCGGCGGGTCGGCGAGCATCGCGTTGTGCTGCTCGCGGTCCTCCGGGTTGATGCCGAGGCCGTGGTCCTCGATCTCCACGACGATGCCCTGCGGCACCTCGCTCGCGTGGACCTGCACCTGGGAGCGCGGCGAGGAGAACGCGGTGGCGTTGTCGACCAGCTCGGCGACGAGGTGGATGGTGTCGGCGACGGCCGCGCCGACCAGCGCGGTGTCGGGGATCGGGTTGACCTTCACCCGCACGTACTGCTCGGTCTCGGCGACGGCGGCGCGCAGCACGTCCTGGAGGCGGACGGGCTTGCGCCACTGCCGGCCGGGCTGCTCGCCGGCGAGGATGATCAGGTTCTCGGCGTTGCGGCGGGCGCGGGTGGCGAGGTGGTCGAGCTGGAAGAGCGCGTCGAGCTGCTCGGGGTTCTCCTCCTCGCGCTCCAGCTTGTCGAGGATCTTGAGCTGGCGGTGCACGAGGCCCTGGTTGCGGTGGGCGATGTCGAGGAAGACCCGGTTGACGCCCTCGCGGGCCTGGCTCTCCTTCACGGCCGCGGCGACGGCGGTGTACTGGGCGGCGTTGAACGCGTCGGCCACCTGGCCGATCTCGTCGCTGCCGTAGTCGAGCGGCGGGACCTCGACCTCGACGTCGACGTGCTTGCCCTCGCGGAGCCGGTCGACGATGTCGGGCAGGCGCTCGTGGGCCAGGGCCAGCGAGTCCTTCTTCAGCGCCGCGAGGCGGGTGATCAGGGCGCGGTTGACCAGGCGGTTCGACGTGTGGATCGCGATCAGGATGCCGATGATCACCGCGAGCAGGGCGATGAGGGAGCCGACGAGCACGGTGCGGAACTTGCTCTCGCCGCGGGCCATGGTGATCTTGACGGCCTCGGACGCCTGCACGCTGACCAGCGCGGTCAGGTCGTCGGAGATGGGGCCGCTGAGGTTCTGCCAGTCCTGGAGCGAGCCCGCCTCGGTCGGGTCGTCGCCGTTCTGGATCAGCCTGTTCTCGAACTCGACCAGGCGCTTCCAGCGCTCGTCGTCGACCATGCCCTGGTACTGGCTGCGCACCAGGGAGTAGGGGGCGATCGAGTCGTAGGACGCGTGGTAGGCGCCGACCAGGCTCGCGAACTCGATGTGCTCCTCGGGGGTGAACTCGCCCGCGGCGAGCGCGCCCGAGGCGAGCGAGGTGGCGCGGGACATCCAGTCGGCGGCCTTGAAGTAGTCGGCCGCGGTGATGGCGTTCTGCACCGACTGGTGGTCGGGCACGATGCGGGCCTGCACGTTGAACAGCGCGTTGCCCGCGTCGAGGACGCTGTTGTAGTACGAGTAGACCTCGGTCTTGGAGGCGCGGTCGGCCTCCAGCGCGGACCGGCGCTGCGGCAGCTGGTCGAGCAGCGCGTTGAGGGCGTTGATCCGGTCGACGATCTCCTGCGGCGCGGAGGACGCGAGGTCCTCGAACGCGGCGCGCATCTCGGTGACCGCGCGGTCGGTGTCCTGCTGCTGGGCCTCCAGGTCGCTGGTGCCCCGGTCGGGCTGGCTGAGCGCCGTCATGCTCAGCTCGCGCTCCTTCTGGATCGCGGCGAAGGACTGGACGGCCGGGATCGAGGCGTCCTTGACGCCGGAGGCGACCGCGCGCAGGTAGAAGCCGTCGAAGACGGTGTAGGACGAGAACAGCGCCCACATGATGAGCAGGACGATGCTGGGGACGACGACGACACCCGTGAGCCGTGAACGGATGGTCTTGTAGTTCGTCTCCGTGGTGCTCTTCTGCTTCACAGCGCTCCGCAGCCTCGTCCTCGTTGGCAGGTCAGACGCAGCGCTAGGACCACTGCCTCTTCTTCACCCGATCGGCCACGGAACGGTAACACCGGAAGATCATTATTACGAAGAGACAGCGATCACTCGCGCGACGCGACGATGAGGTTACCCAGTCGAGTGATGCCGCGAACAGGGGGCCGATGTGAACTTCTCGACATCGACCCCCTCGACTTTCACGCCTTGGGAACGGAAACCGCGTCGTACGTCGTCGCGGGGGTGGGCGGCGTCGTGAAGCGGGCGTTCGGCAGGTACAGCCGGTGACCGAACGAGGCGACCGTGGTGGGCACGTCGAACCGCGGGTCGGTGATCTTGGTCACCAGCCTGCCGCTGGTCCCGTCCCTGGTGAGCGCGAACACCGCGATGGTGTTCAGCCTGTTCTGCACCACGTACAGGGTCCGGCCCTCGACGAGCAGGCCGTCACCGTTGGTCAGGACCTCGCCCCCGAGGTCGACCACCCGGGTCACCCCGGTCTTCTCGCTCACTTCGTGCAGTTGACCGGTGTTGCTCTGGACGATCAGCAGCGCTTTGCCGTCCGGGGTCTCCGCGATGCCGTTCGCGTTGTTCACGCCCGGCGTGAGCACGAAGTCACCGGTGAGCGGAATCGGGACGTGCGAGTCGGGCAACGCCCCGAACCGGCCAAAAGGGATCTTGTAGAGCACGGACTTGCGGGAGTCGGTGAAGTACGCGGCCTCGTCGGTGATCACCACGTCGTTCACGAACGTGTCGGTCTCGGCGAAGTCGTAGCTCTTGAGGACCTCTCCGGTTCTCGCGTCGACCACCCGGCCGTCACCGCCGGCGCCGCCGGCCACGAACAGCCTCTTGCGCCGGTCGACCTTCAGCCCGACCGAGGCCGTGCCGGGCCCCTGGCTGAACACCTCGCCCCGGCCGGTGCGGAGGTCGACCCGGAACAGGTCGCCGTCGGCGCGCGACCCGAAGTAGGCGGTGGGCGCGGAGCCGATCGCGATGCCCTCCGGCAGGAACCCGTCGGGCAGGGGGAACTCGGAGGGGAACCCGTGCGCGTGCGCTGCGGCGGCGGGCGCGGCGGCGACGAGGGAGACCCCCATCACCACGGCGGCCAGCGCGCCGAGTGTGCGAGACATGACCACTCCTAACGGTTGAGTCCGTCGCGGGAGTCTTCCGCGCCGGGACGCACCCGGAGAAGGGCCTACAGGAAACCGACAGGCCCACCCCTGCCGCGCAAGGCGGGGGTCAGGGGCCGAGATCGGGTAACGGAGGGGACGGGGAGGTCACCGGGGCGGAAACACGCCCACCGACGCCGACTCCACCGGAAGGGCGGAGGTCGGGACGGCGGGAGCGCCGACAGCGCTGATCGGCGGGGGCGCTGATCGGCGGGAGCGCTGATCGGCGGGAGCGCTGATCGGCGGGAGCGCTGATCGGCGGGAGCGGGTGGCGGTTCCCCTGCGGCCGGTTACTGCCGGTCGTGGAGGGCCTGGTCGTGGACGACCTGGTCGCGGTAGGCCTGGAAGTCGTGCCAGGTGCCGGGGTCGCCCTCGCGCAGCAGGTCGCCCTCCGACAGGTCCACCGGGCGGCAGCCGATGCCGCGGCCCAAACGGAAGATGGCGGCGTGCGCCTCGTCACCGCCGCCGCGCACGTGGAGCATGATCGCCTCGACCGGGTCGTCGTGGCCGATGTTGACCTCGATGCTCCAGCCCTCGCCGCGCAGCACGCCCCAGACGGGGTCGTGCAGGTCGATGCCGGGCTCGGCTCGGCGCAGGCCCTCGTGCACGGTGGCGAGCGGTCCGATCGGGGGCAGCCGCGCGTCGGTGGGCAGGTCGTCCACGGACCGCAGGTCCTCGGGCAGCGGGTACAGCATGACGTCCCAGCTCATCCGCGAAGTCTGCCAGGGGCGTCAGCCCGCCTGGAGGGCCAGGTAGAGGTCGACGCGTTCGGCGAAGTTCGACAGGTCCGCGCCGAGCAGGTCCTCGACGCGGCCCACCCGGTAGCGCAGGGTGTTCACGTGGACGTGCAGGAGGCCGGCGGCCGTGGTCCACGAGCCCGAGCAGTCGAGGAAGACGCGCAGGGTGCCCAGCAGGTCCGAGCCGTGCTCGTCGTCGTAGTCGATCACCGGGCCCAGCAGCCTGCGGCGCAGGGAGCCGCGCAGCTCCTCGGGGACGCCGGCCAGCAGCAGCTGGTGGAACGCGATCTCCTCGCCGGCGACGACCCGGGTCCGGCCGGTGCGCCGCTCCCCCAACCGCCGGGCGTGCGACGCCTCCTCCGCCGCGCCGCGCAGACCCGCGTGGCCCACCGGGGACGAGATGCCCACCAGCACGCGGGTGGTGCCCAGGCCGGGTTCGAGGGTGCGCAACGCCGTCCGCACGTCCTCCACCCACGGTCCGGCGGGGGCCAGCGCGTACACCTCGTCGCCGACCGCGGCGACCAGGAACCGGGGGGTCACGGCCGCCAGCACCTCGTCGAGCAGGGCGGCGGCGTACCCGGTCCCGGCCCGCTCGCCGCGACCGCCGGACGTCGAGGCGGCCACGACGCGCAGCGGGGCGTCCGGGTCCCAGCCGACGGCGGCGACGCGGGCGGCCAGATCCCCGCCGGCCAGCACCTGCCGCAGCAGCGGCCCGGCGGCGCGGTTCTCGATCTCCCGCCCCTGCACGACGCGGGCCCGCTCCACGCCGACCAGGCCGGCCAGCTCGGCGGCGACCTCGTCCCGGGCGCGGTCGCCGGGGACGACGAGGACCCACGACGCCGGCCTCGGTCCGCCGCGCACCGGCACCGGCAGCAGGGTCACCCCGCGCACCACGCGCGGGAGCCGGTCGGCCAGCAGGAACTCGCGGACCAGGGCGGCCGGGTCGTCCGGCGCCGGCCCGGCGACGACGCGACCGGTGCACGAGAGGACCGAGCACGGCACGCCCAGCTCGGCCGCGCCCGCGGCGACCAGCTCCGCCAGGTCCCCGCCCCCGGTGACCACGGTCAGCAGCCGCCGGTGGCGGCCCAGCTGGACGCCCGCCGCGCCGACCCGTTCGGCGGCCAGCTCCAGCACGACCCGCTCGGTGATGGTCGCGAAGGACAGGTCGACGGGCACCTCCAGCAGCGGCACGCCGTGCCGTTCGCACGCCTCCACCAGCGCCGCCGGCAACGCGCCCGCCTGGGGCGGGCTGGCCGCCAGCGCCGCCACCCCCGAGGCGGCCAACGACGCCACGAACGTCTCGCAGTCGGCGTCCACCCGGTGCCACAGGAGGCCGGACAGCACCAGCTCGCCCCCGGACAGGTACCGGGCCGGATCGGGCAGCTCGGTGCCGTAGAGCCTGGTCACGGGCCGGTCGAGCAGGTCGGCGCCGCTGACCGGGCGCAGGCGCAGCTCGGCCATCCCCACGAGGCTGCGGAGCAGCAACACGCACGCCTCCCCGTTGTCATCTCCGGTGCTTACCTTCGTCCGATCGTGTTTGTAGGAAAGCACAAATCCACTCCGGGGAGGAGGCTGGGATTCATGCGCCACCGCCGTAGCTGACCACCCCCACCGGTCTGTGTACTGGCCCCACGCCGCGTCCCCACCCCCCGAGGTAGCCGACCCCCGAGGTAGCCGATGGACTTCCTTCGCCCCGACAGCCTCGCCGAGGCGCTGGCCCTCAAGGCGCAGCGCCCCGACGCCGTGCCGATCGCCGGCGGCACGGACGTGATGGTGGAGCTGAACTTCGACCACCGCAGGCCGGCCGCCCTGCTCGACCTCACCCGCGTCGAGGAGCTGCGCGCCTGGGACCTCGACGGTGGCGCGGTGCGCCTCGGGGCGGGCGTGCCGTACACGCGGGTCATCGAGGAGCTGGGCGACCGCCTGCCCGGCCTGGCGATGGCGTCGCGCACCGTCGGGTCGCCGCAGATCCGCAACCGGGGCACGGTCGGCGGCAACCTCGGCGCGGCCTCCCCGGCGGGCGACGCGCACCCGGTGCTGCTGGCCGTGGACGCCGTGGTCGAGGTCGCCTCCACCCGCGGCACGCGCCGCATCCCCGCCACCGACTTCTACCTGGGCGTGAAGCGCAACGCGTTGGAGCCCGACGAGCTGATCACCTCCGTCCACCTGCCCGAGACGCGGGCGCCGCAGCAGTTCGCCAAGGTCGGCACCCGCAACGCCATGGTCATCGCGGTGTGCTCGTTCGCCGTCGCCCTGCACCCGGCGTGGCAGCGGGTGGGCGCCGCGATCGGGTCCGCCGCGCCCACGCCCCGGCGCGCCTCGGCGGCCGAGGAGTTCCTGACCGGCGAACTGACCTCCACCGGCCAGTGGGAGTCGCCGAAACCCCTGCTGGACTCGGTGAAGCGCCGCTTCGGCGACCTCGTCGCCGAGGCCGCGAGCCCCATCGACGACGTCCGCGGCACCGCCGCCTACCGCAAGCACGCCCTCTCCGTGCTCGCCCGCCGCACGCTCGGCTGGGCCTGGCAGGACTACTCCGGGAAGGTCGCCTGACATGCGCGTGAACGTGACGGTGAACGGCGAGCGGCGGACGGCCGACGACGTGTGGGCGGGCGAGAGCCTGCTGTTCCTGCTGCGCGAGCGGCTGGGGCTGCCCGGCGCCAAGAACGCCTGCGAGCAGGGCGAGTGCGGCTCCTGCACGGTGTACCTGGACGACGTGCCGGTCTGCTCGTGCCTCGTCGCCGCGGGGCAGGCCCACGACCGCGAGGTGCGCACGGTGGAGGGCCTCGCCGACGGCGACCGGCTCGACCCGGTGCAGGAGGCGTTCGTCGAGGCGGGCGCCGTGCAGTGCGGGTTCTGCACGCCCGGCCTCGTGGTCGCCGCGCACGACCTGCTCGCCCGCGTGCCCCGGCCGAGCGACCCGGAGATCCGCGAGGCCCTCGCCGGCAACCTGTGCCGCTGCACCGGCTACGAGAAGATCCTCGACGCGGTGCGCCTGGCGGCGTCGAGGCGATGATCCCCACCATCATCGACGGCGCGGCCATCGCGACGGTGGACGCCGCCGGCACCGAGATCGCCTCCGGCCACGTCGTGGTCGAGGACGGCCGCATCACCGCGGTCGGCCCCGGCCAGGCCCCGCGGCCCGCCGGACCGCACACGTGGGTCGACGGCACCGGCTGCCTCGTCACACCCGGTCTGGTCAACACCCACCACCACCTCTACCAGTGGGCCACGCGCGGCATCGCCCAGGACGCCACGCTCTTCGAGTGGCTGACCGCGCTCTACCCGGTGTGGCGCGGGCTGGACGCGGGGATCACCCACGCCGCCGCCTCGGCGGGCCTGGCCAGGCTCGCCACCACCGGCTGCACCACGGCCGCCGACCACCACTACGTCTTCCCGCGCGAGGGCGGCGACCAGTTCGAGGCCCTGGTGGGCGCGGGCCGGCGCGTGGGCGTCCGCCTGCACGCCGTGCGCGGCTCGATGGACCGCGGCCGGTCGCAGGGCGGCCTGCCGCCGGACAACCTCGTCGAGGGCACCGAGGACGCGCTCATCGCCACCGAGCAGGCCGTCAACGACCACCACGACCCGGCGCCCGACGCCCTCGTGCGCGTCGCCGTCGGCCCGTGCTCGCCGTTCTCGGTGAGCCGGGAGCTGATGACCGGCGCCGCCGAACTCGCCCGCGCCAAGGGCGTGCGCCTGCACACCCACCTCGCCGAGACCGTCGACGAGGAGGAGCAGTGCCGGGCCGAGTACGGCTGCACGCCCACCGAGTACGCCGAACAGCTCGGCTGGCTCGGCGAGGACGTGTGGCTCGCCCACACCGTGCACCTGTCGCCGGACGCGGTGCGGCGGCTCGGCGCCACCGGCACCGGCTCGGCGCACTGCCCCACGTCCAACGGCCGGCTCGGCACGGGCATCGCCCCGGTCCGCGACCTGCTCGACGCGGGCGCCCCGGTCGGCCTCGGCGTGGACGGCGCGGCGTCCAACGAGTCCTGCGGCATGGTCGAGGAGCTGCACCAGGCCGTGCTCCAGGCCCGCCAGCGCGGCGGCCCCAAGGCGCTCGACGCCCGCCAGGCGCTGTGGCTGGGCACGATGGGCGGCGCGCGCTGCCTCGGCCGCGACGCCGAGATCGGCTCGGTCGAGCCCGGCAAGCTCGCCGACCTCGCCGTGTGGCGGCTCGACGGCCTCGACCACGCCGGCATCGACGACCCGGTCGCCGCGCTCGTCCTCGGCCCCCTGCCGAGGGTGCGGCTGCTGCTGGTCGGCGGCCGGACCGTCGTCGAGGACGGCGAGCTGCGCACCGCCTCGGAGACCGACCTCGCGCGCGAGCTGCGCGCCGCCGCCACGCGACTGAAGGGGACGCGATGAGCCTGACCCCCACTGGACTGACCTCCTCGGTGACGGGCGGGATCGGCTCCAGCCCGCAGCGGCCCGACGGCAACCTCAAGGTGCGCGGCGAGTTCGCCTACGCCTCGGACCTGTGGCACGAGGACATGATCTGGGGCGCGACGCTGCGCAGCCCGCACCCGTACGCGCGGATCGTGTCGGTCGACCTCACCGAGGCGCTGAAGGTGCCCGGGGTGTACGCCGTGCTCACCCACCGGGACGTCACGGGGCTCAACCGCTACGGCCTGGAGCACAAGGACCAGCCGGTGCTCGCCGAGGACGTCGTGCGCTACCAGGGCGAGCCCGTCGCCCTGGTCGGCGCGGACCACCCCGAGACGGCCACCCGCGCCATGAAGCGCATCAAGGTCGAGTACGAGGTGCTCACCCCGGTCGTGGACATGGAGACCGCGGCCGACGACACCCCGCTGCACCCCGGCGGGAACCTCGTGCGGCACGTGCCGGTCCGGCACGGCGACCAGGACGCCACCGCCGAGGTCGTCGTCACCGGTCGGTACGAGGTCGGCATGCAGGACCAGGCGTTCCTGGGCCCCGAGTCCGGGCTGGCCGTGCCGGCCGAGGACGGCGGCGTCGACCTCTACGTCGCCACCCAGTGGCTGCACGTCGACCAGGCCCAGGTGGCCTCGGCGCTGGGCCTGCCGCTCGACCGGGTGCGGCTGACCCTCTCCGGGGTCGGCGGGGCGTTCGGCGGGCGCGAGGACCTGTCGATGCAGGTGCACGCCTGCCTGCTCGCGCTGCACACCGGCAAGCCCACGAAGATGGTCTACAACCGCGAGGAGTCGTTCTACGGGCACGTGCACCGCCACCCCGCGGTGCTGCACTACGAGCACGGCGCGGACCGCGCGGGCAGGCTCGTCTACGTCAAGGCGCGGATCTACCTCGACGGGGGCGCGTACGCCTCCAGCACGGGCGCGGTGGTGGCGAACGCGGCCACCCTCGGCATCGGCCCCTACGACGTGCCCAACGCGACCGTCGACTGCTGGGGCGTCTACACCAACAACCCGCCGTGCGGCGCGATGCGCGGGTTCGGCGCGGTGCAGGCCGCGTTCGCCTACGAGTCGCAGATGGACAAGCTCGCCGCCGCCCTGGGCGTGGACCCGGTGGACGTGCGGATCACCAACGCCATGGCCGAGGGCTCGGTGATGCCGACCGGCCAGGTCGTCGACTCGGCCGCGCCCGTCGCGCGGCTGCTGGAGCTGGTCAGGGACAAGCCGATGCCGCCGGTGCCCACCGAGGTGGACCTGCGGGACATGCCCGGCGGCGTCTCCAACACCACCCGCGGCGAGGGCGTCGTGCGCGGCGTCGGCTACGCGGTGGGCATCAAGAACATCTGCTTCTCCGAGGGCTATGACGACTACTCCACCGCCCGCGTGCGGTTGCAGGTCGTCAACGGCGAGGCGGTCGCGCTGGCGCACACCGCCGCGGCGGAGGTCGGCCAGGGCCTGGTGACGATCATGCAGCAGATCGTGCGCACCGAGCTGGGCGTGCGGCAGGTGACGGTCCTGCCGATGGACACCAGCATCGGCAACGGCGGCTCCACCTCGGCGTCCCGGCAGACCTACGTCACCGGCGGCGCGGTCAAGGCGGCGTGCGCGGCGGTGCGGGAGCGGCTGACCCGGCTCGCGGGCGGCCGGGACCCGGCCGGGCTCGACCTCGCCGACCTGCTCGGCGAGGAGGTCGTCGACGAGACCGCCGAGTGGCGGCACCGGGCCACCGAGCCGCTCGACCCCCGGACCGGGCAGGGCAACGCCCACGTGCAGTACGGGTTCGCCGCGCACCGGGCCGTGGTCGACGTGGACACCGAGCTGGGCCTGGTGAAGGTCGTCGAGCTGGACTGCGCGCAGGACGTCGGCAGGGCGCTCAACCCCCAGGCGGTGATCGGCCAGATCCAGGGCGGGTCGGCGCAGGGGCTGGGTCTCGCGGTGATGGAGGAGATCCAGGTCGAGGGCGGGGTGGTGCGCAACCCGTCGTTCACCGACTACCTGATCCCGACCGTGCTGGACATGCCGCCCATGAGCATCGACGTGCTGGAGCTGGCCGACCCGAACGCGCCCTACGGCGTGCGCGGCGTGGGCGAGCCGCCCACCATCTCCTCGACGCCCGCCATCGTGGCGGCCATCCGCGACGCGACGGGGCGCGCGCTGACCCGCGTGCCCGTCAGGCCCGAGCACATCACCGGCACCTGACCCGGACGGCCCTCGTCCTCGCCGCGGCCGACGCGGCGCGGACGAGCACGCCCGGAGGAGCTTCCCGACGACCCACCACCCGAAGGAGAACACCCCGTGACCACTTCCGCCCTGCCCGAGCACGCGTGGCTGCGCGAGTCCGTCGAGCTGGCCACGCGCAACGTCGCCGAGGGCGGCGGGCCGTTCGGGGCGGTGGTCGTCCGGGGCGGGGAGGTCGTGGCCACCGGCACCAACCAGGTCACCTCCTCGCTCGACCCGACCGCGCACGCCGAGGTCGTGGCGATCCGCGCGGCCTGCCGGGCGCTGGGCGACTTCCGGCTCGCCGGGTGCGTGCTCGTGTCGTCGTGCGAGCCGTGCCCGCTGTGCCTCGCGGCGGCGCTGTGGGCGCGGGTGGACCGGGTCGTCTACGCGGCCGACCGGCACGACGCCGCCGCCGCGGGGTTCGACGACCGCGAGTTCCACGAGCTGTTCGGCCGGCCGCGCGACACGTGGGGCCTGCCGGTGCACCGGGTCTCGACCGGCCACGACGACGCGCCGTTCACCGCCTGGCTGTCGCGGGTGGACCGCGTCGACTACTGAGCCCGCGCGGGCCCGGTGGACGCCGGGTCGGCGGGGTTGCCCGCCCCGGGCCGCGGGATCGCCCCGGCCCTGCGCCGGACGGGGTTGCGCGCCCGGGTCGGCGGAGGTGGGGAGGAGGCACGGGGTGGCGGTGCTGTCGTCGCTCATGGGACCAGGGTGCGCGCACTCCCCCGGACGGCGCGCCACCTCACCCGCCGCCTGTGGACAACTCCCCGGCACCACACTGAAAAGCACCGGAGCGCGGCCGGCGACCAGGGCGATCGCCCGCGCCACTGTGGACAACTCCCCCGGACGGCGCGGGGTTAAGCGCCCAGCAGCCCGCGTTCGTAGGCCACGGCGACGGCCGCGGCGCGGTCCTTCACGCCCAGCTTGGCGTAGACGTGCACCAGGTGCGTCTTCACCGTCGCCTCGCTGATGAACAGCTTCGCCGCCGCCTCGCGGTTCGTGCAGCCGCGGGCGATGAGCCCCAGGACCTCCACCTCGCGGTCGCTCAGCGGCTCGGTCGCGGGGTGCCGGACCTGGCCCACCAGCCGGGTCGCCACCGACGGCGACAGCACCGCCTCGCCCCTGGCCGCCGAGCGCACCGCGCGGAACAGCTCGTCGCGCGGCGTGTCCTTGAGCAGGTAGCCGGTGGCGCCCGCCTTGATCGCGGGCAGCACGTCGCTGTCGGTGTCGTAGGTGGTCAGGACGAGGACGCGGGTCGGCAGGTCGCGCAGCCTCCCGATGGCGGTGACGCCGTCGACGCCGGGCATCCGCAGGTCCATGAGCACCACGTCGGGCGACACGGCCCGCACCACGGCCTCCGCCTCGGCCCCGTCGGCGGCCTCCCCCACGACCTCCACGTCACCGGCGGAGGAGAGCATGCCGCGCAGGCCGTCGCGGACCACCGGGTGGTCGTCCACGATCACCACCCGGATCACCGCGCCACCTCCGCCGGGATCGCGGGCACCGAGGCGGACACGGCCGTGCCGCCGCCCGGCTCGGACTCCACGACCAGGGCGCCCGCCAGGCGCGACACCCGCTGGCGCATCGCGACCAGGCCGAACCCGCCGGTCGCCGCGCACGGGTCGAACCCCGCGCCGTCGTCGCGCACGTCCAGCGTCACCACGTCCTCCATGTACGACAGGGTCAGGCCCACCCGGGACGCCGCCGCGTGCTTGGCCACGTTGGACAGCGCCTCCTGCGCGGCCCGCAGCAGCGCCACCTCCACCTCGGGGTGCAGGGCCCGCGCCGCGCCGGTGGTGGCGACCGACGCGGGCACGCCCGTGTGGTCGGTCCACCCGGCGGCCACCTCGGACAGCGCGTCCGGCAGGTTCGCGCCGTCCAGCGCCGGCGGGCGCAGGGCGTGCACGGAGCGGCGCGCCTCGGCCAGGTTCTCCCGGGCCAGCCGCAACGCGGTCTCGACGTGCCGGGGCGGGTCGTCGTCGACCTGGAGCTGGGTGATGATGCCGGTGAACCCCTGGGCGAGGGTGTCGTGGATCTCGCGCGCCATCCGCTGGCGCTCGTCCAGCACGCCCGCCTCGCGGGCCTGGATGAGCAGCTGGGCGTGCAGGCCCGCGTTCTCCTCGATCATCGCGGCCATCTCGGTCACCATCTCCTTGCGGCGCAGGGACTGCTCGCGGGTGTAGTGCCCGAGGAAGGTGAACGTGGAGGCCACCACCACGACGATGAACACCATGGCCGCGTACAGGCCGATCGCCGCCGGTTCGGGCGCGGGCAGGCCGCCGTGCATCGAGGTGGCGGCCAGCACGGCGGTGGCGGCCACACCCGCGAACTTCCAGCGCCCCGGCAGGTACTCGGTCGCGTAGATGTACCCGGCGAACGAGTAGAACCCGAACATGGGGTGCCGCAGCCCCAGCACGCCGTACACCACCAGCACGCCGACGAAGAACACCGCCATCAGGCCGGTCCGGTCGTGCCACCGGGGGTGCAGGGTGACCCACCAGAGCATCCACAGCCCCGCGGCGACCGCGATGCCGAGGTTGACCCACCTCACCGGCCACGGTTCCTCGGTGATGAGGAGGTAGACCGCGGTGGGCACGACGAGCACCAGGTACGGGATGGCGTGCCCCGCCACGTTCAGCCGGTGCTCCCAGACGTCGAACCTGTCGGTCATGCCTACTCCCAGCGGAAGGATTTCGCCGCGACGGTACCCGCCACCACCGTGACGACGGCGAGGACGCCCAGGTGCACCGGGTCGGGAGCGGCGCCGAGCCACGACTCCTGGAGGGCGCCGACGCCCGGCGGCAGGTGGTCGCCGATGGTGTTGAGGACGTCCGGCAGCAGCACCCGCGGCAGGTAGGCCCCGCCGAAGAACATGATGAGCATGAACACCACCGTCGCCCAGCCGCCGGCGGCACGCGCGTTCGGCGCCCACGCCGCCACCAGCAGTCCCAGCGCGGACAGCGACAGCATGCCGAGCAGGCAGGTCAGCAGGAACCCGAACGGGTGGTGGGGCAGGTCGATGCCGAACGCGAGCCGGCACACGACCAGGAGCAGCACGACCGAGATCGCGCCCGCGACCAGGTTGACCACGACCTGCGCGACGAGCAGCCGGGCCGGGTGCACCGGCGTGGTGGAGAACCGGCGCAGCACGCCCTTCTCGCGGTAGGTGGCGACGGTCTGGGGCAGCTTGTTCAACCCGAGGAACGCGAACGCGATCACCACGAGCGTGCCCACGTAGTGGTCGATGAACCGCAGGTCGCCGAACTTGGGGTCGGGGGTGCGCAGCGCCGGGATCGCGCCGAGCACCAGGAGCAGGACGGTCGGGAACAGGACGCCGAACGCGACCATGACGGGCTCGCGCAGGAACAGCTTCCACTCGATGCGGATGATCTTCAACATGTCAGGTCACTCCGAGAGCGCGCGGCCGGTGAGGTGGATGAAGGCGTCGTCCAGGCCGGCCTGCTCGATGCGCAGGTCGGCGGCGACCACGTGGTTGCGGGCGAGGAGCGCGGTGACGGCGTGCAGCAGGTTGCCCTTGCCGGTCACGACGACCTGCGGCCCGTGCCGCTCGACGGACGCGACCTCCGGCAGGTCCGCCAGCAGGGCGAGGTCGAGCGGCGCGGTGGGCCGGAACCGGACCCGCTGCTCACCGTCCAACCGGGAGACCAGGCCGGCCGGGCTGTCGAGGGCGACCAGCTTCCCGGCGTCGATCAGGGCGAGCCGGTCGCACAGCCGCTCGGCCTCCTCCATGAAGTGGGTGACCAGCACGACCGTGACGCCGGAGTCGCGGACCTGCTCGACCAGCGCCCACGTGTCGCGGCGCGCCTGCGGGTCCAGGCCGGTCGTCAGCTCGTCCAGCACCGCGATCCTGGGCTTGCCGACGAGGGCCAGCGCGACGGACACGCGCTGCTTCTGGCCGCCGGACAGCTTGCGGTACGGGGTCTTGACCCGGTCGCCCAGGCCGAGCCGGTCGAGCAGCTCCCGCCAGTCTGCCGGGTCGCGGTAGAACGACGCGTACAGGTCCAGGGCCTCGCCGACGCGGATGTGGTCGGGCAGTTCGCTCTGCTGGAGCTGCGCTCCCAGCCGGGAGCGCAGCGCGACGCGGTCGCGGCGCGGGTCGAGCCCGTCCACCCGGATCGTGCCGCCGTCCGCCGCGCGCAACCCCTCGACGCACTCGACGGTCGTGGTCTTCCCGGCCCCGTTGGGGCCGAGGATGCCGAAGATCTCCCCCTCGTCGACGGTGAACGAGACCCCGTCCACCGCGACCTTCCCGTCGTACCTCTTCACGAGGTCGACCACTTCGATGATCGCCATGCCCCAAGACTCGTCGGCGGCGCGGCGGAAGTGATCACCCGCGCGGCCACACCCGCGGTCAACCGATCGGTTGACTCCCCCTGGACCGCCTCCGGGTGGTCCCCGAGGCGCGGTCGGGTGGGACCCGGGGGTCGCTCAGAGCTGCCCGGTGCGGAACTTGTCGAGCACGCGGCGCTCGCGCTTGGTGGGACGGCCGGCGCCGCGCTCGCGGCGGGCGACGGGGACGGCCTCCAGCGGGGGCGGCGGCGGGGTGCGGTCGATGAGGCACGTGGCGGCGTCGGCCGCGCCCACCCGCTTCTGGATCACCCGGACGACCTCGACGACCCGCACCACGTCGCCCACGCGGGCGCGCACCTCGTCACCGGGGACGATGACGGTCGAGGGCTTGGCCGGCTTGTCGTTGACCCGCACGTGCCCGGCGCGGCACGCCGCCGCGGCGTCGGGCCTGGTCTTGGTCAGCCGCACGGCCCACAGCCAGCTGTCGATCCGGTTGGCCATCAGCGCGCCAGCCCGTGCAGGACCTGGGCCACGAGGGCGCTCAGCACCGACTCGTTGTGCTCGGCGTCGCCGGGGCGCAGGGTGCGCGCGGCGGCCTCGACGGCGCCGTGGACGAGCAGCGCGCGCAGGCCGGGCTTGGGCACGCCGGCCTCCAGCAGCACGCCGACCAGCGGCGCGAGCAGCTTCTCGTGCTCGGCGCGGATGCGGGTGCGGGCGGCCTCGGGCAGGGCGTGGGCGGACAGCGCGACGACCGCGCCGTGGCTGCCGTCGGCGATGATGCCCAGCTCGGTGCGCAGGTACGCCTCGACCTTCGCGGGCACGCCCTCGGCCGAGTGGACCGCGTCGGCGAGCCGGCGAGCCCAGTCGGGCAGCTCGTCGGACACGATCGCGGCGACCAGCTCCTCGCGGGACCGGAAGTACTCGTACAGGCTCGGGCGGGACAGCCCGACGCGGCGTGCCAGGGACGCGAGGGTCAGCGCGTCGGCGCCCTCCTCGGCGACGATGTCGCGCCCCGCGTCGAGCAGGGCGCGGAGCCGGTTCGCGCGGTGCTGCGCGAGGGTGTCGGCGCTGATCCTGGGCACGCGACGATCCTAGACCTTGCTTTCCCGACGCGCCGTTGGAATAGTTCCCTACACCCCGTCGGGAACCCGGAGGTGCACGTGTTCGTCGCCACCAACCGCCTGTTCGTGCCCGAGGACCGGGCGGAGGAGTTCGAGGCGCGCTTCAGGGAGAACATGCGCGCCCACCTGCCCGGGGTGCCCGGCCTGCGCCGCAGCACGCTGCTGCGGCCCACCCGCCCGGATCAGCCGTACGTGTCGGTCAACGAGTTCGACAGCGAGGACGACTTCCGCGCGTGGGTCGCCTCCGACTCGTTCAGAGAGGCCCACCGGCGCGGCGCGGGCGTCGCCCGCCACGTGACGGGCAACGCCGTGGAGACCTTCCAGCCCTCGGAGGACCTGGTGCTCACGGAATCGTGATCGCCTTCATCCGGGCGATCTCGTCGCTCTGCGAGGCGACCACGTCGTTGGCCATCTCCTCGACCCGCACGTCGGACCCGGTGGACAGCAGGTCGACGGCCATCTGGAGCGCGCCCTCGTGGTGGGCGATCATGAGCTGGAGGAAGAGGCGGTCGAAGTCCGCGCCGGTGGCCGCCGCCAGGGCCGCCAGCTGCGCGTCGGTGGCCATGCCGGGCATCGACGCGTGGTCGACCTCGGGCAGCGAGCCGCCGTGGCCGTGCGCGGGCGCGTTCTCGGCGTACTGGTCCCGCCACTGCTCCATGGCGCCGATCTCGGGGCCCTGGGTGTCGTGGATGCGCGAGGCCAGGCCCTTGACGGTCTCGTCCCGCGCGCGTCCCGGGGCGAGCGCCGCCATGTCCAGCGCCTGGCGGTGGTGCACGATCATCTTCGCCACGTAGGCCAGGTCGGCCTCACCGGGCGCGACCCAGCGGTCGGTGCCGACCTCGTCGGGCGCGAGGGTCTCGGCCTGCTCACCCGGCCCCTTGGGCGCGAGGATCGGCGCCTCGTCCTGTGGCTGCGACGTGCAGCCGACCAGGACGGCCAGCAGCACCGCGACGAACCCGACTCGCATCCGAACCCCCTCATACACCAGGTCGGCGCCAACGTACCCGGCGATCCCGGTAACCGGAAAGTCATCGTTTCCCGACGAACGGGTCTGGTACTTAGCCTTGCGAACGGGCGATACTGCGATCCCTGCACTGTAGGGTTGGAAGGGGAACCTGAAGTGGAAGCACGCGTTTCTACCCGAGGTCGGCGCAGAGCGCCGATCGCGGTCCTGGGGGCGTTCGCGCTGAGCCTGTCGGCCGTGGTCATGGGCCCGCAGGCGATCGCGGCTCCGGACGACGCCGATCTGGCCGGCCTGTCCGAGACCCAGCTGTCCAGCCAGGAACAGCCGGCCACCGGCATTCCCGGCGTGGACGAGATCCGCAACTCGCGCAACGTCAAGCACGTGGCGAACCTGCCGAAGCCGGCGCCGTTCACCTCGTCGTCGACCTGGTCCGACCTGGCCTTCCAGGGCGGCTACGCGTTCAACGGCAACTACGACGGCTTCGTGATCTACGACGTGCGGAACCCGCACAAGCCGAAGATCGTGAGCTCCGTGCTGTGCCCGGGGTCGCAGAACGACATCTCGGTCAAGGGCGACCTGCTCTTCCTGTCGACCGACTCGTCGCGCAGCGACAACTCGTGCGCCAGCACCCCGCTCCCCGCGACCAACAAGGACGCGTGGGAGGGCATCAAGATCTTCGACATCAGCGACAAGAAGAACCCGAAGTACATCAAGTCGGTCGAGACCAAGTGCGGCTCGCACACGCACACCCTGGTCCCGGACAAGCGCGGCAAGGACGTCTACCTGTACGTCTCGTCGTACAGCCCGAACGCGGCCTTCCCGGACTGCCAGCCGCCGCACGACCTGATCTCGATCGTCAAGGTCCCGCTGAAGGACCCGACGTCGGCGTCGCTGCTCTCGGAGACCGTCCTGTTCCCGGACGGCGGCAACGTCGGCCGGCCGGGCACCGTCCCGACCGGCTACGTGACGGCCACCTCCGGCTGCCACGACATCACCGTGTACCCGTCGAAGGACCTCGCGGCCGGCGCCTGCATGGGTGACGGCGTGCTGTGGGACATCTCCGACCGCGAGAAGCCCCGCGAGATCAGCCGCGTGCAGGACGACGTGAACTTCGCGTTCTGGCACTCGGCCACCTTCAACAACGCCGGCACCAAGGTGGTCTTCACCGACGAGCTCGGCGGCGGCGGCGCGGCGACGTGCAACGAGACCATCGGCAAGACCCGCGGCGCGGACGGCATCTACGACATCACCGGGCGCGGTGACGGTCGGGAGCTGGAGTTCCGCTCCTACTACAAGATCTCCCGCACCCAGGCCGACACCGAGAACTGCGTGGCCCACAACGGCTCGCTGATCCCGGTGCAGGGTCGGGACATCATGGTCCAGTCCTGGTACCAGGGCGGCATCTCGATCTGGGACTTCACCGACTCCGGCAACCCCAAGGAGATCGGCTGGTTCGAGCGCGGCCCGCTGCCCAACGGCGCCGGCGGCGGCACGTGGTCGGCGTACTACTACAACGGCTACATCTACTCGTCCGACATGGCCAAGGGCTTCGACGTGCTGGACATCCGCGACCCGCGGACCGTCACCGGCAAGCTCGTGCGCGTGGACGAGCTGAACGTGCAGTCGCAGGGCTCCTACCGGGACCTGTTCCCGCGTCGGTGACCCCATCGATGTGAGCACGGCCCGGGGAAGGGCCCGTCGCACCCGCGGCGGGCCCTTCCCCCTTTTGTGACCGCATTTTCGCGGTGCGGTACTCCTTCGCGGTGACAACACCGGCGAAAGGGCCGGCCACGAGTAGGCTACCCACTGGTATCTCCCTCCCGAATTCCTCGCGAGGAGTATTCCGGTGCCCGACATGACCCTTTACCGCGGCGAGCGGCACACCGCCTGGCCGGCCCCCGCAGTGCGGCTCATCTGGGGCGGCCTGACCATCAGCGACCCCTGGCCGGGCGCGCGGCTGCCCAACCGGGCGGCCACCGCGGCGTGGTGCGCGCTGTCCCGGGCGATCAGCGCGGCGGGCGGCCCGGCGGCGTTCTCCCCGGTCGTGCGCGGTGCGAACGGCTCGTGCGGCCTCACGTTCGCCCGCACGTGCACCGGCGGGGACGCCGACCACAACTACGTGGTGACCATCCACCGCGCCCGCACCTTCCTGCTCCGCTACGCCGGCCTCGGCGGCTGGGCGCCGGGCGACGAGGTGCCCTGGGCGACCGATCCGGAACTGCCCACCGAGGATTACGTGGTGCTGAACGGACCCACCGTCGCCCGGTCGACGGTATTGGGTTTCGGGCATTTCACCGGAACACCGGAGGTGACGTTGTTCACCGATGTGCCGACCGGGTGGGTGACGTCCGTGAACGGTCAGCCGATCGGCGGGAACGGCGTGCGGGTGCTCACGGATTCGGAGTTGTCGGACGACGAACGGGCGCGGTTGGCGAAACTGCGGCGGCCGTGACCGCCCTCACGCCTCGACGACCATCAGCCGCGCCGCGTCGAAGTCCAGCGCGACGGCGGTGCCGGGCGGGAAGTCGCCCGCGCGGCCGGAGGGCTGGTCGACCCGCACGACCTGGTCGCCGCCGCCGAGGCGCACCGACAGGCGCGTCACGGGACCGAGGAAGCTCTGCGCCAGCACGTCGCCCACCAGCACGTCCGCCGTCGGGGCGCCGTCCTCGCGGTGCCGGGTGACGGTGATGTCCTCCGGCCGGACGATCACCTTCACCTCGCCGTGCAGCCCGTCGGCCGCGTCCGTCGCCAACCGGAACGCCCCCAGCCGCACCCCGCCGGGCTCGGCCGTGCCGAACACGGCGTTGGTGACGCCGACGAACTGCGCCACGAACGCCGACGCGGGCTCCCGGTACACGCGGGCCGGGGTGTCCAGCTGCTCCAGCCGGCCGTTCGACATCACGCCCACCCGGTCGGAGACGGCCAGCGCCTCCTCCTGGTCGTGCGTGACGAACAGCGTGGTCGTGCCCAGCTCGGTCTGGATGCGCCGGATCTCGTCGCGCAGGGCCACGCGCACCTTGGCGTCCAGCGCGGACAGCGGCTCGTCGAGCAGCAGCACGCGCGGCCGGATCGCCAGCGCCCGCGCCAGGGCCACCCGCTGCTGCTGACCGCCGGACAGCTGGTGCGGGTAGCGCCCGGCCAGGTGGGAGAGGCCCACCAGCTCCAGCAGCTCGCCGACCCGCGCGCCGCGGTCGGGCGCCTTGCGCAGCCTCAGGCCGAACGCGATGTTCTCCGCCGCGGTCATGTTCGGGAACAGGCTGTACGCCTGGAACACCATGCCCATGTCCCGCTTGTTGGCGGGCACGCCCGTGACGTCCTTGCCGGCCACGGTGACGCGGCCGGAGTCGGCGGTCTCGAAGCCGGCCACGATCCGCAGCGCGGTGGTCTTGCCGCAGCCGCTGGGCCCGAGCAGGCTGACCAGCTCGCCCTCGGCCAGCTCCAGGTCGAGGCCGGCGAGCGCCGGCCGGCCGCCGAACGACTTGCGCAGCCCGTCGAGACGCAGGTGACCCATCTCAGCCTTCCTCCGGGGGGTTCTCCGCCGGGGCGGTGTCCCGCCTCCTGCCGACGAACGAGAGCAGGAACAGCAGCGCGAACGCGAACAGCAGGCTCAGCAGCGACACGGCGATGGACACGCCCGCGTTGCGCTTGCCCAGCAGGTTGACCTGCACCTGCACCGTGTCGAAGTTCAGCAGCGAGGCGATGGTGAACTCGCCGAGCACCAGCGCCACCGACAGCAGCGACGCGCCGATCAGGGCGGTGCGGATGTTCGGCACCACGACCCGCAGCAGCACCGTGCCCCAGGACGCGCCGAGGCCGCGGGCCGCCTCGGCGAGCGTCTTCAGGTCGATCGAGGACAGCCCCGCGTCGATGGCCCGGTAGGCGAAGGGCAGGACCAGCACCGCGTAGGCGAACGTGAGCGTCAACGGCGAGTCGCCGAGGAAGTAGTCCACCCACGCGTAGAGCGGGGCCATGCCGACGACCAGCACGATCGCCGGGATCGCCACCGGCAGCAGGCACAGGAACTCCACCGGCCGCCGCAGCGCCGGCAGCCGCAGCCTGATCCACGCCATGGTCGGCACGAGCAGCGCCAGCACGAGCAGCGAGCTGGTCGCGGCCAGCTGCACGGACACCAGGATCGCCTCGACCAGGTCGGGGTCGTCGACGATGCCCGACCACGACTCCAGGCTGCGCGTGCCGTTCGCGCCGCGCGTGGAGAACTCGGCCATGGCGACCAGCGGCAGCAGGAAGTACGCGCCGAGCACCAGCAGGACCGCGACCCGCGCGGCACCCCGTCCCCTCACCGCCACCGGTCGGCCCTCCGCTGGAGCAGGGCGTAGAGGCCCATCGCGACGGCGACGACCACGACCATGCCGAGGCCGAGCGCCTTGCCCAGGTTCTCCTGCCCCAGCAGCACCTCGCCGGTCAGCGCGCCCCTGATCCGGAGCGGCACGATGGGGCTGCCCTGCGACACCAGCGCCGCGGCGGTGGCGTAGGCGGAGAACGCGTTGGCGAACAGCAGCAGCAGCGAGCCGAGGAACGCGGGCAGCAGGACCGGCCCGCCGACGTGCCGCCAGTAGCTCCACGACGAGCCGCCGAGGCTGTCCACCGCCTCCCGCCACTGCGGGCGCAGGCCGTCGAGGGCGGGCAGGAACACGATGACCATCAACGGGACCTGGAAGAACGTGTAGACCAGGGTGAGGCCGGGCAGCTCGAACAGCCACGCGCCGGTGGCGAAGAGGTCCACGCCGAACGCGTCGCGCAGGAACCGCGTGACGAAGCCCTGGAAGCCGACCGTGGCGAGGAACGCGAACGCCAGCGGCACGCCGCCGAACTGGGCCAGCACGCCCGCCGCGGCGACCACGACGCGGCGCAGCGGCCCTTCGGGGCGGCCGGTGGCGACGGCCCAGGACAGCAGCGCGCCGAACACCGCGCCCAGCAGGGCGGTGAGCGCGGACAGCTCGATGCTGAGCAGGAACGCCCGCAGGTGCGCGCCCCCGGTCAGCTCGGCCAGGTTGGCCAGGGTGAACGCGCCGTGCTCGTCCTGGAACGCCCCCGCCAGCACGAGGACGGTCGGGTAGAGCAGGAACGTGCCCACGTAGGCCAGGAACGGCACGACGACCAGCCACGCCGCCCAGGACCCGCGCGCCGGGCCGCGGCCGGGTGACGGCGCGGGACCGTCCCCGACCGCGGTCGTCACGGGTGCGACCACCGGTCAGCCCACCGCCTGGGCCCACGTCGAGGACAGCACCCGCTTGGCCTCGTCCGACTGCTGCTGGGTGAGGAACACCTGCTCGCCGCCGGTCTCGGGCAGCTTGGCCGCCGCGGCGGCGTCGAGGGTGCCCGCCTTCTCCATCGCGTCCATGCGCACCGGCCGCGACAGGCCCTTCAGGAACAGGTTCTGGCCCTCGTCGGAGTACAGGAACTCCTGCCACAGGCGGGCGGCGGCCGGGTGCGGCGCGTCCTTGTTGACGGCCTGGTTGTAGTACGCGCCGACCTGGGCGTCCCGCGGGACGACGACCCGCCAGTCGGCCTTGCCCGCGAGCTTCGCGGTCTGCGCGGCGTTGGTGTAGTCCCAGTCGACGACGACCGGCGTCTGGCCGGACTCGATGGTCGCGGGCGACGGGTCGACCGGCAGGAAGTTGCCCGCGGCCTTGAGCTGCTTGAAGAACTCGACGCCGGGCGCGATGTCGTCGGCCGAGCCGCCGTTGCCGAGCGAGGCCATGACGACGCCGGAGAACGCGGCGCCGGCCTGCGTCGGGTCGCCGTTGAGCGCGACCTTGCCCTGGTACTCGGGCTTGAGCAGGTCCTTCACCGAGGTCGGCGCGGGCACCTTCGAGGCGTCGTAGCCGATCGACATGAAGCCGCCGTAGTCGCCGTAGTACAGGCCCGAGGGCTCCTTGAGCTCGTCGGGGATGTCCGCCCAGGTCTCCACCCGGTAGGGCGCGAACACGCCGGTGTTGGCGAGGGCGACGTTCAGGCCGAGGTCGAACACGTCGGGGGCGCGGTCACCGCCCTTGAGCTGCTCGGCCGCGTTGATCTCGTCCTGGCTGGAGGCGTCGGGCTGCGCGGAGTCGACCTCGATGCCGTACTCCGCCTCGAACGCGGAGATGATCTCGCCGTAGTTGGCCCAGTCCGGGGGCAGCGCGATGACGTTGAGCCTGCCCTCCGCCTTCGCCGCCTCGACGAGCTTGTCGAGCCCGCCGAACTCGGCGGCGGACTGCGCGGTGGCCGCGGGCGCGCCGTCCGCCGCGCCGTCCTTCGGCGGGGGCGTGCCGCAGGCCGCGACGAGCGCCAGCGCCGCGGCGCCGGTGCCGACCAGCCGCAGGACTCGGGTGTGGGTCACGGGTCGAACCTCCCTGGAGGTGGCAAAGGGCCTGTCAGCGTGATCGCGTCCGGGACGTGCGGAGGATTCGCGAATTGCGCGCGTCTTGTCAAGCAGGGTGTTGTGCCAGGTCTCGATTCAGCCCGTCGGACGAATTCCCCGGAGCGTTCCGGTGGACGGCGGGTTAACCGAGCGTCTTCCGGTCACACGGTCGTGACCAGGGCGAAATCCCCGGATCGGCCCAGCGCTGTGGGCTGGACGTCGTCGTCGCCGAACCCGCGCGGTCACCCGCTGGAATGCGCGTTGGGCCACCGGAACGATCCACCGCCGGCAAAGGGGTGACCTGTGCGCCCCATTTCTGCCGAAAGCCCACCGACCTTTCCCGGGCGCGGTAACGCGCTTCGCGGGGGGCTCGACTCCGTGGTGTCACGTGACGGGAATGCCCGGTTCTCCCCCCTCCCAGAAGGGCAGATCCATGCGTCATCCACGAAGATCAGTCGCCGTGGCGGCCGTCGGGGCGCTGCTGCTCCCGGTCGGCCTGCCCGCGACGGCGTCGGCGGCCCCGGTCGCCGGCGAGGACGTGCTCTACACGCTCGACGCCGACTTCGACCAGGGCGTGCTCCAGGACGTCAACCACGACGCGCCGAACGGCGACCAGCTCCAGCTCGACCGGCGCACCACGTTCTTCCCCTACGTCAACGTCGCCGCCTCCGCGCGCGGCACCATGGTGCGCATCGACGTGGACACCGGCGAGATCCTCGGCGAGTGGCTGTCCGCGCCGGACGGCCAGGGCCGCAACCCCTCCCGCACCACCGTCGACAAGCTCGGCAACACCTGGCTGTCCAACCGGAACGAGGCGGGCGGCGGCCAGGGCTCGGTGACCCGCGTCGGCGTCATCCGGGGCGGCACGCGCGTGGACGGCGACGGCACGCCGAACCCGACCGGCGACCACCTGGTCGGCCCGTTCTCGTACAACACCTGCGAGGACCGCGACCAGGACGGCCTGTTCGCCACCTCGCGGGGCCTGGGCGACATCAGGCCGTGGACCAACGCGGGCGGGGTCGACAGCGACGGCGGGGTCCAGACCGCCGCCGACGAGTGCCTGATCACCTACAGCCGGGTCGCGGGCACCAACACCCGCACGGTCGCCGTGGACGCCGACAACAACCTGTGGACCGGCGGGTCCAACACGCAGCACCAGCTGATCTCCGGCGCGGACGGCAGCCCGCTGACCGCGCCGGTCAGCCTGGGCTGCGGCGGGTACGGCGGCCTGGTGGACCAGGCGGGCACCCTGTGGTCGGCCCGCTTCGGGGCCAACCTGCTGCGCTACGAGCCCGGCACCGGGACCGGCGCGTGCCTGGACACCACGCACGGCGACTACGGCCTGGGCATGGACCCGAACACCGGCGAGATCTGGCACACCGGTGTCAGCACCGGCCGCACGGTCAAGATGGACGCGGCGGGCACCGTCCTCGGCTCGTTCCCGCACGGCCACCCGCGCGCCCAGGGCGTCGCGGTCGACGTGGACGGCAACGTGTGGGTCGCCCACGCGCTGGACAACGGCACGAACACGGTCGGGCACCTGCGCACCGACGGCACGTTCGTCGGCAACGTCGTGCTGCCCGGCGGCAACGGGCCCACCGGCGTCGCGGTGGACAGCAACGGCAAGGTGTGGGTCACCAACATCAACTCCAACAACGCGCAGCGCATCGACCCGGACGCCGGTCCGGTGGGCGGCGGCGGGTTCCCGGTGGGCGCGGTGGACCTGACGGTGGACCTCGGCGCGGGCGCCGGGCCGTACAACTACAGCGACATGACCGGCTCGGTGCTGGGCGAGATCACCGCGCCGATCGGCACGTGGTCGGTGGTGCAGGACGGCGGGGTCGCTGGCCAGACCTGGGGCACGGTCACCTGGAACACCGAGGCGCAGGGCAGCGTGCCGCCGGGCACCTCGATCACGGTGGAGGCGCGCGCGTCCGACACCGAGGCCGGGTTGGCGGGCGAGGCGTTCGCGCCGGTGGCCAACGGGGTGGAGTTCGCCCTGGTCGGGCGGTACGTCGAGGTGCGGGCGACGTTGACCGCGTCCCCGTCGGGCGCGAGCCCGGTGCTGTCGGACCTGCGGATCACCACGTCCGAGCGGACCGGCGTGTTCTCCTGCCAGGCCACCGCGCTGAACCTCGCCGGGGTGGTCGTGGCGCGGGCGAACCCGCCGGACGTGCCGTGCGCGGACGACGCCGTGACGGTGGCGAACGTGAACCTGCCCGCGGGTGTCCTGAACGTCCGGGCGACCGCGTTGAGCGCGCGCACCGACCAGACGCCGGACGACCTGCTCGCGCTGCCGCCGGCACCCGGTGACGGCGCGGTGTCCTCGGCGCGGGTGGAGACCACCCGGATCACGAGCCTGCTGGTGACCATCGAGGTGGGCGTGATCCGGGCGGACGCCTCGGTGACGTGCGACGCGGGGCTGAACCCGGTGTTCACCGGTTCCTCGCAGGTCGCGAGCCTGCGGATCAACGGGGTGTCGGTCGCGGTGGGCAGCGCGCCGCTGACGATCCCGCTGGTCATCGGCTCGCTGCGGCTCAACGGCACGACGACGACCTCGTCGAGCCTGGTGCAGCAGGCGTTCGCGCTCGACACCGCGCTGACCGACGTGGTGCTCGGCGAGGCGCGGGTGAACCTGGAGGCGTTGCCGGGCGAGCCGGGCGGCAGCCCCTGCCGGGTCTGACGCACCCACCCCACTAGTAGCCGTACTATATGTAGGACGGCTACTAGTGGGGGTTCGCCGATGAGTCGGAAACTGCTGGTCTGGGCGCACGTCGTGGCGTCCACCGGCTGGATGTTCATGGCGCTGGCGTTGTTCGTGGTGGTCGACTACGCCCTGTCCGGGCCCGGTCGGCTCGCGGCGTTCGACGCGGCGCTGCTGCTCGACGTCGAGGTGCTCCAGTTCATGGCCACCACGTCGGCGTTCACCGGGCTGATGCTGTCCGGCCTCACCCCGTGGGGCTACTCCCGGCACTGGTGGGTGCTGCTGAAGACGGTCGTCACGTTCACGCAGCTCTACGTCGGGATCTTCGTGCTCAGCCCGAACCTGCACCCCGGCGGGTCGCCGCTGATGATGCGGGTCGGGTCGCTGCTGATGGCCTCGGCGCTGGCGTGCCAGGTGTGGCTGTCGGTGGCCAAGCCGTTCGGGCGCACGCCGTGGGTCGCGCCGGTCAAGCCCAGGACGGCGTCCGGCCGGGCGTTCGCGCTGTGCCTGGCCGTGCCGGCGGCGGACTACGCGCTCGGCGAGTTCGTGCTGGGGCGGTCGACCCCGGTGCTCGCCCTGGCGGTCGTGGTGGTCTTCCCGGTCGTGCGCGCCGTGCGCCGACCGGCGCGTAGTCGAGTGGTAACTTCGGGTGACCACCGACGGCCGCCAAGACCCGGAAGGCACGAGACGTGAACCGTCCTGTCGCCCTGCTCGTCGCCGCCCTCGCGGCACCCCTCGCGACCACCCCCGCGGCCGACGCCGCGCCCGTCGCCGGCGGGGTCGCCGTGACCGTGGCCCGCTTCGCCGCACCCGCGACCGCCACCCGCGCCTACACCTACGACCCGGCCCTGGTCGCGCCCGGCGCGGCCGTCATGGTCGTCGCCACCCCGACGCGGCACGGCACGCGGACGCTGCTCAGCGTCTACGGCCTGGCGCCGGACCGCACCTACGGCGCGCACGCGCACCAGCGGCCGTGCGGCGCGCTGCCGACCGACGCGGGAGCCCACCACCAGCACGAGGTGGACCCCGTCCAACCGTCGGTCGACCCGGCCTACGCCAACCCGGCCAACGAGATCTGGCTGGACCTCACCACCGACCACCGGGGTCGCGCGACCGTCACCACGACCGTCGACTGGCGCTTCGCGGACCGCCGCGCGGGGTCGGTCGTGCTGCACGCCCAGCGCACCGCCACCGAACCCGGCAAGGCCGGCACGGCGGGTGCGCGCCTGGCGTGCGCGACGGTGGACTTCTAGGTCGGCACGCCGTCGCCGGGCGGCGGGACGGCGCCTACCTCCGGGCGCGGGACGCGCGGGCCAGGGCGTGCAGCAGGGGCAGGGTGTTGTCCCAGCCCAGGCAGGAGTCGGTGACGCTCAGGTCCGGGCGCAGCCGGTTCGACGCCGGGTCCTGCCTGCCGTCCGACAGGTAGGACTCGATCATCACGCCCACCAGCCCCCGGTTGCCGTCCTCGACCTGCGCGGCCAGGTCGGCGACCACGGCCGGTTGGCGGCGGTGGTCCTTGCCGCTGTTGCCGTGCGAGGCGTCGACCACCACGCGGGGCGGCACGCCTGCTGCGGACAGGGCGGCCAGGGCCCCGGCCACGTGCGCGGCGCCGTAGTTGGGCGTCGGGCCGCCCCGCAGGACCAGGTGGGCGTCGGGGTTGCCGGTGCTGCGCAGGGTGGTGAGCCTGCCGTCGGCGGCCACGCCGGGGAACGCGTGGGGCAGGCCGGCGGCGCGGATCGCGTCCACGGCGGTGTCCAGGCGGCCGGAGACGCAGTTCTTCATGCCGATCGGCAGGGGCAGCCACGACGCCAGGTGCCGGTGCGGCTGGCTGGCGACGGTGCGCGCGCCCACCGCGCCCCACGTGACGACGTCGGCCACGTAGTGGGCCAGCACCGGGTCGACGAACTCGTAGGCCAGGGGCAGCCCGGTGGCCGCCGCCTCGGCCAGGAACGCCCGGCCCAGCCGGACGCCGGCCGCGATGTCGCCCTTGCCGTCGAGCGTCGGGTCGGGCAGCAGGCCGGTCCACCCGGAGACGGTGCGCGGCTTCTCCAGGTAGGCGCGCATGACCACGACGAGGTCGTCGGCGAAGCGGTCGGCGGCGCCCTTCAGCAGGTGCGCGTAGTCCAGCGCCGCGACCGGGTCGTGCACGGAGCAGGGGCCGACCACGACGAGCAGCCTGGGGTCGCGCCCGGCGAGCACGTCGGTGACGGTCTCCCGGTGCCGGGCCACCGCCCCGGCCACCGAGTGGGCCGAGGCGACCTCGCCGGGTGTGGGCAGGGTGTCCTGGTCAGGCATCTGAGTGGCCCTTCTCGTGAACGGGGCGGGGCAACCTCGTCGCCCCGAGTGCTGCCACCAGGGCGAAGCCGAGCACCCACCAGAAGGTGTCGGCGAACGCCGCGGGCGTGTCCGGTCCGCGCGCCGCCAGCCGGCTGCCGAGGACGACGGCGAGGACGGCGGTGCCGACGGAGCCACCGACCGTGTTGAGCAGGTTGAGCGCCCCGGCGGCCCGGGGCAGCCGGGCCGGTTCGATCCGGCTGTAGACGATGTTCATCACCGGTGCGCCGATCATGGCCGCGCCGGCGCCGCGGACGAGCAGCGACAGCACGATGACGGCGTCCGGCAGGGCGTGGTGGAGCTGCGTGAACGGGGCGGTGCCCGCGGCCACGAGCGCGATGCCGGTCAGCACGAGGGTGCGCGGGGCGACGGTGTCGACCGCGCGGGTGACGAGGACCGACCCGACCGCCGCGCCCAGGCCCTGCGGCGCGAGCAGCAGCCCGGTCTCCCAGGCGGACAGTCCGCCGCCGGTCTGGAGGTACAGCGGCAGCAGGAACATGGTGCCGAAGACGGAGGCGCCGAGGACGGCCAGCGCGAGCGCCGCCACGCCGAACGGCGGCCGGGTGAACAGGCGCGGGTCGATCAGCGGCGTGCCCCGGGTGCGCAGGCCGTGCACGACGAACCCGACGAGCATCGCCGCGCCCACCGCGACGGCGGAGGCGGACACCGCGGCCGGGACGGCCTGGTCGACGGAGGTGAGGCCGAAGACCAGCACGGCCAGGCCGGGCGACAGCAGCAGCGCGCCGCGCACGTCGAAGGGCGTGCGCCCCTCGGCGGGCGGCACGGCGGGCACGGTGCGGCGGGCGAGCAGGATCGCCGCCGCGCCGATCGGCAGGTTGACGTAGAACAGCCACGGCCAGTCCGCGACGGCCAGGACCGACCCGCCGGCCAGCGGCCCGAGGACCGGGGACAGCAGCGGCACCACGGAGACGACGCCGAGCACGCGGCCGATCCGCTCGCGGCCGGCGGCGCGCGCGAGCAGGGCCTGGCCGGTCGGCGGGAGCAGCCCGCCGGCCAGGCCCTGGAGCACCCGGAACGCCACCAGGCTCGGCAGCGACCAGGCCAGCGCGCACAGCAGCGAGGCCAGCAGGAACACCGCCACCGCGGTGATCCACACCCGTCGGCCGCCGAACCGGTCCGCGAGCCACCCCGAGGCGGGCACGGCGGTGACCACCGCGAGCAGGTAGGCCGTGGTGACCCACTGGATGTCGGTGACCCGCGCGCCGAACCGGTCGGCCAGCGCGTCGATGCCGACGGAGACGATCGTGCTGTCCAACGTGGCCATGAACGTGCCGAGGACCAGGGTGAACGCCGTGCGCCACAGCGCCGCGTCCACCTTGGCCGCCGTCGGCCCGCTCACGGCGTCGGCTCCCCGACGAGGGCGGACAGGTCCGCGTCCAGGTGGGCGGGCAGGTCGTGCAGCACGCGCAGCAGCTCGGCCGCCAGCGCCTCGACCTCGGTGCGCCCGAACAGCCCGGCCTGGTGGCCGAGGACGCCCGTCCAGGCGCCCCCCTCCGGCACGACGGTCAGCGTCACGGGGTGGTGCGTGCGCTCGCGGAACCGGGTGCCGGTGACGGTCAGGCCGGGGGCGGGTTCGCGCAGCCGCGCCGGGTCCACCGGGTAGTTCTCGAACACCACCAGGCTGTCGAACAGGCGGTCGCGGCCGGTCAGCCGCTCCAGCTCGGGCAGCCCGACGTGGTCGTGCTCCGCCATGGCCCGCCGGCGCGCCTGGGCGTCCGCCAGCGCGTCGGACACGGTGCCGGTGAACCGGACGCGCACCGGCACCGTGCCCGCGACCAAGCCGATGATCTCCTCGACGCCCTCGACGTCGGCGGTCCGGTTGGCCACCATCGCGCCGAAGCACACGTCCCGCCGCCCGGAGCGGGCCGCGAGCACCGCCGCCCACGCCCCCTGGAGGAGCGCGTTCGGGGTCAGGCCGCGCCGCGCCGCCTCCCGCGTCAACTCCGCCACCAGGGGCGCGTCGACCCGGAACAGCACGGGGTCGGCCGCGCCCACGACCACGTCGCGGCCCCGGGTCAGGTAGTCGCCCTCGGGCAGGTCCGCCAGTTCCGCCCGCCACGCCCGCAGGTGCTCCGCCCGGTCCAGCGTGGACAGGTGGCGCAGGTAGCGGCTGAACGGCACGGGCTCGGGCAGCGCGCCACCGGCGTAGAGCGCGAACAGCTCGGTGAGGATGCGCGGGGCCGACCACCCGTCGGACAGCACGTGGTGGCTGGTCAGCACGAGCACCTGCCGCCCCGGGCCGGACCGCAGCACGGTCAGCCGGAGGGGCGGGCCGACGGCCAGGTCGAACGGCTCGGCCAGGTCGGCGTCCAGCGCGCGGTCCACGTCGTCCACGTCGAGCACGCGGAACGCCGGGCGCGGGTCGCGCGGGACCACCTGCACCGCGGGCGACGGCGGGAACACCGCGCCGAGGTTCGGGTGCCGCCGCAGCAGGGCGTCGCCCGCCGCGCGCAGGGCCTCGACGTCGAGCGCGCCGGACAGCGTGAACGCCGCCTGCACGGTGTACGGGTCGTCGGCGTGCGCCCGCGCGTGGCGCAGCACGACCTGCTGCAACGGGGTCAGCGGCAGCACGTCGGCCACCGGGTACCCGGCCTCCAGCGCGTCGATCGTGGCCTGGTCGAACGGGACCAGGGGCAGGTCGGACGGCGTGAGGCCGGCGCCCGCCACGGCCGCCGGGTCCTCGGCGATCCGGGTCAGCGCGGCGGTCAGGGACCGGGCCAGCGCCCCGATCCCCGCCTCGGTGAACAGCGCGGCGGGCCAGGTGAACCGGATGCCGAGCGCCTCGCCGGCGCCGTCGTCGCGGGCCAGGGCGTTGATCATCAGCGAGTGCGGCAGCGGCAGGTCGTCACCGCCGCCCGAGCCGAGCGGGTCGGCGTCCGCCGGGGCCTGCCACGGGACGTCCCCGGCGGGGCGGGCGGGGAAGCGGCCGAGGTAGTTCCAGCTGATCTCCGGGGCGCAGGCGGGCGCCTCGTCGCCGAGGACGCCGTAGCCGAGGCCGTCGCCCGCGGCGTGCAGCTGCTCCTTGACCGCCTTCAGCGCCGCGGCGACGCCCCCGTCCGGCACCTCCACCCGGGCGGGGTGCACGGCGGTGAACCAGCCGACGGTCTGGGACAGCTCGACCGGGCCGGAGCGGTCGGGCGCGTGCGGCGGGCGGCCGTGGCTCTCCAGGGCCACCAGCAGGTCCGGGGCGGTGCCGCGCCACTCCGCCACGGCCAGCGCGAGCGCGGTGAGCAGCACGGTGTCCGGGGTGGTGCGGTAGGCGGCGGGCAGGGTGGTCAGCACGGTCCGCGTCGTGGCGGGGTCCAGGTGGACCACGTGGTGGACGGCGGTGGCCGCGGTGTCCCTGGTCGGGTCCGGGGTCGTCGCGGCCGGCGGCGCGGCGGCGACGTGCCGCCAGTGCGGCAGCTCCGCGCGGCGGTGCGGCCGGGCGTCGCGCAGCGCCGTCGCCCAGCCCAGGAAGGACTGGCCGTGCCGGGTCAGCGGCCGGCCGGTCCCGTGGACGTGGGCGATGTCGTCGAGCAGCACGCGCCAGGACACCGCGTCCACCGCGGCGTGGTGCGCGACCAGGACGAGCCTGCCGGGGCGCTGCCCGGCGTCGACCCAGGCGGCGCGCAGCAGCGGGCCGGTGCGCAGGTCCATCCGGGCGCGGGCGTCGGCGACGTGCGCGTCGGCGGCCGCGCGCGGGTCGTCGCCGGCGGCCACCCGGGTGAGCACGTCGGCCCCGGTCACCGCGCCGACGGCGGGGATGCGCAGCACGTCGCCGGCCAGGTGGGCGCGCAGCACGTCGTGCCTGGCCAGCACGGCGTCGAACACCGCGTGCCAGGTGGCGAGGTCGCCGCCCGCCGGGACGACCACCTCGACCCACTGGCAGAACCGGTCGGCGGACGCGCCGGAGCGCCGCAGCAGGTCCCGCAGGACCGGCGTCAGCGGGGCGTCGCCGGTCGCGGGGGCCTCCTCGGTCTGCTCCGCGCCGCCGCAGCGGGCGGCGATGCCGGCCACCGTGCGGCCCTCGAAGACGTCCCGCGCGGTCAGGGACAGGCCCTCGCGCCGGGCCCGGGAGACCACGCGCAGCGACACGATGCTGTCGCCGCCGACGTCGAGGAACGCGTCGTCCAGGTTGACCTCGTCGGTGCCCAGCACCTCGCGGAACACGGCCAGCAGCACGGTCTCGGCGTGCGTGGCCGGTTCCCGGGCCGCCGCGGAGGCGCCCGTGCCCGGCGCGGGCAGCGCGGCCCGGTCGAGCTTGCCGCTCGGCCCGAGCGGCAGCCGGTCGAGCAGCACGAACGCGGACGGCACCATGTGGTCGGGCAGCTCGGCCGACAGGTGCTCGCGCAGCGCGTCCGCGCCGGGTTCGGCGCCGTCGGCGGGGATCACGTAGCCGACGAGCCTGCGGTCGCCGGGCCGGTCCTCGCGGACGACCACCGCGCACGCCCGCACGTCGGGGTGCCGGGTCAGCACGGTCTCGATCTCGGACAGCTCGATGCGGAACCCGCGCACCTTGACCTGGTGGTCGGCGCGGCCGAGGAACACCAGCTGCCCGTCCGGCCGCCAGTGCACCAGGTCGCCGGTGCGGTACATGCGCTCGCCGGGCGGGCCGAACGGGTCGGCGACGAACCGCTCGGCGGTCAGTCCGGGGCGGTTGAGGTAGCCGCGGGCCAGCTTCGGCCCGGCCAGGTACAGCTCGCCGGTCACGCCGACGCCGACCGGCAGCAGGCCGCCGTCGAGCACGTAGGCGCGCACCTCCGGGTCGGGTCGCCCGATGGGCAGCGGCCCCTCGTCGTCCGGGTCGTAGTGCCAGGTCACCGAGTTGATCGTGACCTCGGTCGGGCCGTAGGCGTTGAACAGCGCGCGGCGCCCCGCGCCCCAGCGGCGGGCGAGCTCGGGGTCGAGGCGTTCCGCGCCGACGACGAAGAACACGTCCGGGTCGACCGTGCGGTCGTCGGGCACGGCGGCCAGGAACGACGGCAGCAGGTTCACGCCCGTGCAGCGCTGCTCGGCGATGTAGTCCACCAGCTCGTCACCGGGCACGCGCACCTCCTCCGGCGCGATGACCGACGTGCCGCCGGACAGCAGCGGCAGCATGAACTGCCAGAAGGCCACGTCGAAGCTCGTCGAGGCGAAGTGCAGGTACCGCTCCCCCTCGCCGATGCCGACCACGTCCTCCTGGAGGGAGATCAGGCTGGGCACGCCCCGGTGCGGCACGGCGACGCCCTTGGGCTTCCCGGTCGTGCCGGAGGTGTAGATGACGTAGGCCAGCGAGTCCTCGGTGAGGTCGCGGCGGGCGTCGACCGGGTCGGCGTCCCACTCCGCCGGACCGTCCAACGTGGACGGTCGGGCGAGGTCGAGCACGGGCAGCCCGGACAGCACGACCGGCGCGTCCCCCGCGGTCACGGCGGCGGTCGGCGCGGCGTCGCCCAGCATGTGCGCCAGCCGGTCCTTCGGGTAGTCCGGGTCCATCGGCACGTACACCGCGCCCGCCTTGAGCACGCCGAACAGCGCGACGACCATCTCCACGTCGCGGCCGAGCAGCACGGCCACGGCGTCCTGCGGTCGCACGCCCCGGTCGAGCAGGGCGTGCGCGAGCCGGTTGGCCCGCCGGTCCAGCTCCGCGTAGGTCAGCGACCGGTCGCGGCACACCACGGCCTCCGCGCCCGGCGTGCGGTCCACCCACGTGGCGAACTCGGCGAGGCAGCCGCCGCGCTCGCGGGTCGGCTCGGGGCCGCGGCCCATGGCCAGCACGCGGTCGCGCTCCTCCGC
Source organism: Saccharothrix sp. DSM 118769 (assembly GCF_052936295.1). Taxonomy (NCBI): domain Bacteria; kingdom Bacillati; phylum Actinomycetota; class Actinomycetes; order Pseudonocardiales; family Pseudonocardiaceae; genus Saccharothrix; species Saccharothrix sp. DSM 118769. The sequence goes on from NZ_CP193627.1 coordinate 7,240,305, forward strand.
GTCGAGCGCGGCGAGCCGGGCCACCGGCCGGTCCGGGTCGTCGACGATCCCGTGCAGCAGGGTGCGCAGCCAGCGGCCGTAGCCGCGCACGGTCCCCTCGTCGAACGCGTGCGGCTGGTAGCCGAGGCCGACGACGATCTCGTCCTCGGGGATGACGATGACGGTGAGCGGGTAGTGCGTGGCGTCGGTGATGTCCACGCCCACCAGGTCCAGGCCGGGCGCGAGGGGCGTGCGCCGCCTGCTGGAGAGGGGGAAGTTCTCCATCACCAGCATCGTGTCGAACAGCTCGCCCACCCCGACGGCCCGCTGCACGTCCGGCAGGCCGACGTGGTGGTGCTCGCTGAGCGCCACGCTCTCCTCGTGCACGCGGTCCAGCAGCCGGGCGACGGTGTCGCCGGGCTCGTACCGGACGCGCACCGGGATGGTGCCGCCGAGCTGGCCGATCATCGCCTCGACGCCGTCGACCTCGGCGGGCCGGCCGGAGACCGGGCAGCCGAACACGACGTCGCGCCGGCCCGTGAGCCGGCCCAGCAGCACGCCCCACGCGACCTGGAGCACGGTGGTCGGCGTGATCCCCCGGTCGCGGGCGAACGCGCGCAGGCGGTCGCTGAACCCCTCGCCCAGGCCCACGGTCACCCGCTCGGGCCGGTCCACTGCGGACGCCGCGCCGGCGGGGGCGAGCCGGGTGCCCTCGTCGACACCGGCCAGCGCCCCCTTCCACGCGTCCAGGGCGGCGTCGTGGTCGCGGTCGGCGAGCCAGCGGTGGTACTCGGCGGGCGACGGCGCGACGGGCGCGGCCGGGCCGCCGCCCAGCTCGGCGTAGACCGCCAGCAGCGTGCGGCCGACCAGCGGCATGGACCAGCCGTCGAGCAGGGCGTGGTGGTTGGTGATGACCAGCCGGTGCTCGTCCGCGCCCAGCGAGCACAGCAGGAAGCGGATCAGCGGCGGCCTCGTCGTCGTGAACGGGCGCTCCAGCTCGGCGCGGCAGTGCTCGGTCAGCAGGTCGTCGCGCCGGGGCTCGGCGCGCAGGTCCACCTGCCGCCAGTCGAGCGTGACGTCCGCCGGGACCACCTGCACGACGTCGCCGGCGGCCGTGGTGTGCAGGTGGACGCGCAGCGCGGGGTGGCGGCGCAGCAGCTCGGCGGTCGCGGCCCGCATCCGGTCGGCGTCCAGCTCGCCGCGCAACAGGGTCATCGCCTGCACGACGTAGACGTCGGCGTCCTCGTCGCCGCGCACCAGGCTGTGGAAGGACAGCCCGACCTGCAACGGGGTCGCGGGTAGCACGTCCTCGACCCGGCCGTCGCGTTCGAGGGCGTCGATCGCGGCCTGGTCGAGCGGGACCAGCGGCAGGTCCGAGGGGGTGAGGCCGCCGCCGCCGGTGCCGATGCGCCCGGCGTGCGCGGCCAGCGCGCCCAGGGCGGTCGCCCACGCCTCCTGGAGCCCGGCCACGGCGGCGGGCGGCAGCACCAGGCCGGCGGCGGTCCACTCGACCGCGATGCGCGGCGCCCCGTCCCCGTGCGAGCCGTCCCCGCGGCCCCCGTCCCCGCGCGCCCCGGCCTCGTGCACGAAGCAGTTGAGCGCCAGCACCTGCTCCAGGGCCTTGCCCGCGGGCTCGACCACGGCGAACGGGTCGTGCTCGGGCAGCCGCCACCCGGTGCCGGGCAGCGGGGCGAACCGGCCGAGGTAGTTCAGCAGCAGGTCGGGCGGCGGGACGGCGGCGAACCCGTCCCGCGTCTCCGGGTCCAGGTGCCGCAGCACGCCGTACCCGACACCGCCGTCTGGCGCGGCGCGCTTGGCCTCCTTGGCCGCCCGCAGCAGCCGCCCGGCGGCGTCACCGCCCGCGAGCGCGTCGGCCAGGTCCGCGTCGGCGCGCACGGCGTCGGCGGGCACCCGCACCGGGTGCTCGGAGGTGAACCAGCCGACCGCGCGGGACAGGTCGGCACCGGGCGCGAGCTGCTCGCGGCCGTGGCCCTCGACGGTGACGGTCACCGCGTCGCGGGCCTCGCGCACCCACAGCCGCACGGCCAGCACGAGCGCGGCCAGCAGCACCTCGTCCACGCCGGCGCGGTAGGCGGCGGGCAGGGCGTCCAGCACGGCGGCGGTCACCTCGGGCGACGCCGTCGTGGTGCTCCGGTCCGCGGTGGCCACCACGTCGACGGCCTGGTCCAGTGGGCGGGCGCCGATGCCCTCGTACCCGGCGGCGCGCCGCCAGTGGTCCAGCTCGCCGCGCCGGGCGCCGGTCTCCCCCTGCTCGGCGAGCAGCAGCGCGTGGCCGCGCCACGACGTGCCGGCGGGCGCGAGCGGGCCGCCCGCGCAGGCCGTGCGCAGGTCCGGCAGCAGCACGCGCCAGGACACGCCGTCCACGACGAGGTGGTGCACGACCACGACGAGCCGGTCCGGCGCGTCGGCGGGGGTGCGCACGAGGGCCACCCGCACCAGGTCGCCCGTGCGCGGGTCGAGGGACGCGGCCAGCCGTTCGGCGAGCGCGGTCACCTCGTCCTCCCCGGCGGTGACCTCGTCCACCGCGGCGGTCACCGCGCCGCGCGGGCGCACCACCAGGCCGTCGCCGGTGACCAGCAGGCGCAGGGCGTCGTGCCGGTCGAGCACGGCGGCCACGCCCGCCACCAGGTCGTCCAGGGCGAGGGGGTCGTCCACCCGCACGGCGGTCCACTGCGCGTACCCGGCGACGTCGGCCACGTCGGGGTTCGCGTCGAGCAGGGCGCGCACGATCGGCGGCGCGGGCACGGGGCCCGTCGGGTCGTCGACCACCGGGGCGGGTCCGCCGTCGACCTCGCGGCCCGCCGCGGCGAGCGAGGCGAGGGAGCGGCGGGCCAGCAGGTCGCGCGGGCGCAGCTCCAGGCCGCGCGCCCGCAGCCGGCTGCTGACGCTGATCGCGGTGATGCTGTCGCCGCCCAGGGCGAAGAAGTCGTCGTCCACGCCGACCCGCTCGGCGCCCATCACCTCGGCGACGACCGCGCACAGCAGGCGTTCGCGCTCGGTGGACGGCGCGCGACCGCCGCCCGCGGCCCTCGGCGCGGGGAGCGCGGCGCGGTCCAGCTTGCCGTTGGCGGTGACCGGCAGCTCGTCCAGCACCACGACCGCGGCGGGCACGAGGTGGTCGGGCACCCGCTCGGCGAGGGCCTCCCGCACCGACTCGGGCGTCACGGTCGCCCCGGCGCCGGGCACGACGTAGCCGACCAGCCGGGCCGGGCCGCCGTCCGCGCGGACGGTCGCCGCGGCGGCGCTCACACCGGGCACCGCGCCGAGCGCGGCCTCGACCTCGCCGACCTCCACCCGGTGCCCGCGGACCTTGACCTGGCCGTCGCGCCGGCCCAGGTACTCCACGCCCCGGCCGGGCACCCAGCGGGCCAGGTCGCCGGTGCGGTACATCCGGTCGCCCGGCCCGCCGAACGGGTCGGCGACGAACCGCCCGGCGGTGAGGCCGGGGTCGCCCAGGTAGCCGCGGGCCAGGTGCGGCCCGGCCAGGTACAGCTCGCCGCGCTCGCCGTGCGGCACCGGCTGGAGCGCGTTGTCCAGCAGGTAGGCGCGGGTGCCGGACAGCGGGAAGCCGATGGTCGGCACGTCGCCGTCGAGGCGGGCGCTGGTGCTGTCCACCGCGGCCTCGGTGGGGCCGTACATGTTGCGCGCGGCGACGCCGGAGCGGACGACCCGCCGCCACAGCGCGGGCGGGGTGGCCTCGCCGCCGAGCACGAGCAGCGCGGGGCGGTGCTCGTGCTCGGCGAGCAGCAGGCCCGCGTCCACGAGGGGCGCGGCCATCGACGGCGTGGTGTCCACGACGTCGATCCGGTCGCGCCGGTAGGCGTCGAGCAGCGCGTCGGCGTCGCGGGCCGTCTCGGCGTCGTAGAGGTGCAGCTCGTGCCCGCACAGCAGCCACGACAGCTGGTCCAGCGCCGAGTCGAAGGCGAACGAGTAGGTGTGCGCGACGCGCAGCCGCCTGCCCGCGGCGCGCTCCGCCTCGGCGACGGTGGTCGACCGGTGGTGGTGCAGCAGCGCCAGCAGGCCGCCGACCCGGCCGAGCACGCCCTTGGGGCGGCCGGTCGAGCCGGAGGTGTGGATGACGTACGCCAGGTGCTCCGGGTCGCGGTCCACCGGGGACGGCCCGGAGACCGCTCCCCCGTCGTCGTCCGGGGACATCCGCGCCACGCCGTCCGGGACGGCGCCGGCCGTCGCCGGGGTGCACAGCACGAGCACCGCGCCGGTGTCGGCGACCAGGCCGCGCAGCCGCTCCACCGGGTGCTCGACATCCAGCGGCTGGAAGGCGGCCCCGGCGTCCAGCACCGCCAGCAGGGACACGACGAGGTCGACCGAGCGCGGCAGCGCGAGCGCCACCACGTCGTCCGGCCCGACGCCCCTCGCCCGCAGCGCGCACGCCAGGCGGCGCACCCGGGCCACGAGGTCGCGCCCGGTCAGCCGCTCCCCGCCGTGCACCAGCGCGGTCGCGTCGGTGTCCAGGTCGTCGAGCAGCGCGGTCACGTCGCGCGGCGCGCCCGGCAGCGGCGGCGTCGCCCACTCGCCCAGCAGCGCGGCCCGCTCCTCGTCGCCGACCAGCGGGACCCGGCCGATGGCGGGCGCGTCGGCGGAGGTGCAGGCGGTGAGCAGGGTGCGGAACGCGGTCAGCTTGCGCTCCACGGCCGCCTGGTCGTGGGTGCGCGCGTCGACCTCGAAGCCGAGCAGCAGGCCGCCGTCCCGGGTGGGCAGCACGCTGAGGCCCATGTCCTCCGGCGGGCCGCCCGCGACGTTGCGCATCACGCCGGTGGCGCCCGCGAAGTCGAGGGTCAGGTCGAACGCCTTGAGGTTGATGCCCCGGCCGTGCAGCAGCGCGCCCGCGCCGGGCACGGCCAGGTCGCGCGGCAGGTCCTCGCCGCGGTAGCGCTGGTGGGCGCGCATCCCGCGCATCACCCCGGCCACCCGCCTGCTCAGCTCGCCCAGGTCGTCGTCGCCGCGCGCCTCCACGCGCAGCGGCAGCACGTTGACCGCCATCGCCGGGGTGCGCAGGCCGACGCCGGTGCGGCACATCAGCGGCAGCGCGAACACGACGTCCGCGCGGCCCTGCACGCGGTGCAGGAACGCGGCGTAGCAGGCGATCAGCGCCTCGCCCCAGGTGACGCCCGCGCCGTCGGCGAACTCCCGCAGCCGGGCCACCTCGTCGGCGGGCACGACGGCGCGGGCGGTGACGGTGCGGTCGGGCGGACCCGAGGCCGCCGCGTCGTCCACGTCGAACTCGGGCAGCGGCGTGAGCCGGTCCAGCCAGTAGGCCCGGTCGCGCTCGAACTGCTCGCCCTCCCGGTAGGCGCGGTCGGCGGCGACCAGGTCGGCGAACCGGCCGAACGCCGGCTTCGGCGCGGGGGCGCCGGCGGCCAGCGCGGTGTGGTGCGCGGCCGTGCGGCGGGCGAGCATGGCCGCGGTGTAGCCGTCGAACACGAGGTGGTGGCCCAGCTGCGTGTACCAGACCTCGCGGTCGGACAGCCTGATGACGGTGCACGAGAACAGCGCCCGGTCGACCATGCCCCGGCACGCCTCGGCGACGCGCGCCCGTTCGGCGACCACGAACGCCTCGGCGGCGGCCCTCGGGTCGGCCTCGCCGCCCAGGTCCACGACCGCGGGCAGCGGCACCGGCTCGTCGGACACGACCTGGCGCGGCCCGGCCGGGGTGTCGAACACCCGCAGCCGCAGGCTCTCCGCCTCCTCGAACGCGGCCCGCACGGCGCGGGCGACCAGCCCGGGGTCCACCCGCTCCCCGCCGGGCGCGGCGGTGATCTCCACGACGTCGCCGACGACGTAGTAGGGCGAGTCCGGCTCCAGCCGCTGCGCGTTCCAGATGCCCAGTTGGGCGCCGGTGAGGTCGAGGACCGCGTCGACCGGTGTCACGTCCGCGGTCGTCGGGCGCTGGGCGTGGGCAGTGCTCAACTCGTGCTCCTGGGATCGGGGGTGCGCCGCGCTCAGAGCGACGGCACGACCATGGGTGTGCCGGTCACCGGGTCGGGCACGACGATGCTGGGCAGGTCGAAGACCTCCTTGACCAGCTCGGCGTCGACGATGTCGGCGGCGGCGCCCTGGGCGACGACCCGGCCGCCCTTCACGGCGACCAGGTGGTCGGCGTACCGGCACGCCTGGTTGATGTCGTGCAGCACCGCGATGACGGTGCGGCCCTCGTCGCGCAGCCGGGCCAGCAGGGCCAGCAGCTGGTACTGGTGGGCGATGTCGAGGAACGACGTGGGTTCGTCCAGCAGCAGGTAGGGCGTCCGCTGGGCCAGCACGACGGCGACCCACACGCGTTGCCGCTGCCCGCCGGACAGCTCCTGCACGGGCCGGTCGGCGAGCGCCGTGACGTCGGCGGCGGCCATCGCCTCGACGACGGCGGCCTCGTCCTCCTCGGACCACGTGGACAGCAGCGACTGGTGCGGGAACCGGCCCCGGGCGACGAGCTGCCGGACCCGGATGTCGTCGGGCGCCACCGGGTCCTGGGGCAGGAAGCCCAGTTCCCGGGCCAGCGCCTTGCTCGGGTACGAGCCCACCTCGCGGTCGTCGAAGAGCACGTGCCCGTCGGCCGGGCGCAGCAGCCGCACGAAGGCGCGCAGCAGGGTCGACTTGCCGCAGGCGTTGGGCCCGACGATCGCGGTGAACGCGCCGTCGGGCACGTCGAGGTCGAGCCGCGTGGAGACCACGCGGTCGCCGTAGCGCAGCGTCAGGTCCCTGGCGGTCAGGCGCGTGGTCACGCTCTCCGCACCTCCTTGGTGAGCAGCCAGATCAGGTAGCAGCCGCCGATGGCCGTGCTGACCACGCCGACGGGCAGGGCGACGGGCGCGAGCAGCACCTGGGCGACCAGGTCCGCGCCCTGGAGGAGCACCGCGCCGGTCAGCGCGGCGGGCAGCAGCGGCACGCCGGGCGCGCGGGCCAGCCGCCTGCCGATCTGCGGCGCGGCCAGCGCGATGAACGCGATGGGCCCCGCGACGGCGGTGACGGTGGCCGTGCAGCCGACGCCGATGAGCACGAGCAGCAGCCGCAGCCGGTCCACGCCGACACCGGTGGTGACGGCCATCTCCTTGCCCAGCGCGTCCTGGTGCACCGCGTGGGAGCGCAGCACCAGCACGGCCAGCAGCACGGCGATGACGGCGAACGGGATGCGCACGTCCTCCCAGTCGACGCCGTTGAGGGAGCCCGCGCTCCACCCCACGGCGGCGATGGCGACCTCCAGCTCCGCCCGCAGCACGATCCACGAGTTGACCGCGGTCAGGACCGCGTTGACCGCGATGCCGATGACGACGAGCCGCAGCCCGGACAGCCCGCCGCCCGAGGACAGCAGGTAGACGGCCGCCGCGGCGAGCACGCCGCCCACCACCGAGGCGGTGGTCAGCTGCGCGGACGTGCCGGACAGCACGGTGATCGCGACCAGCGCGCCGGTGTAGGCGCCCGCGTCCAGGCCGATGACGTCCGGGCTGCCCATGGGGTTGCGGGTGATGTTCTGGAAGATCGCCCCGGCCACGCCGAGCGCCGCGCCGAACACCAGGCAGGCGAGCACGCGCGGCAGCCGCCACTCGCGGATCACCACGCTCGACCCGCCGCTCGACCCGGTGAGCGCGGCGAACACCTTCGCCGGGTTCGCCCACGTGGCGCCGTAGGACAGGCCGAGGAACCCGAGGCCCAGGACGACCACGGTCATCGCCGCGACCAGCACCAGCGTCCGCCGCTCGACCCGGACCGAGACCGGGCCGCGGCGCAGCACGACCGCGCTCACAGCGCCGCCGCCCCGTACCGCCGGACCGCCCAGATCAGCACCGGGCCGCCGAGGAACGCGGTCACGACCGCGACCGGCACCTCGCCGGTCGGCAGCAGCACCCGCGACCCGATGTCGGCCAGCAGCAGCAGGACGGGGCCGAGGACGGTCGCGTAGACCACCAGCCACGGCACCGAGCTGCCCGCCATCCGCCGCGCCAGGTGCGGCACGATCAGGCCGACGAACAGGATCGGGCCAGCCACCGCGGTCGCCGCGCCGGCCAGCACGGTGGTCAGCACCAGCGTGGTGACCCGGACGCGGGCGACGTTCGCGCCCAGCGTGTGCGCCACGGTGTCGCCGAGCGCGACCGCGTTGAGCTGCCTGCTCAGCAGCAGCGCGCCCGCCACCGCGACGGCGATGGCGAGCAGCGGCAGCGTCGTCGGGGCCTGCTCGCGGCCCGCGAGGGACCCGACCGACCAGAAGCGGTACTCGTCGAACACGTCCGGCAGCACCAACCTCAACCCCAGGGACACGCCCGCCAGCACGGAGCTGAGGGCGACGCCGGTGAGCACCAGCCGCAGCGGCGACCGGCGGCCCACCGAGTACACGAGCACGGCGGCGACCACCGCGCCGAGCACGGCGAGGACCAGTTCCCCCGCCGCCGACGCGGTGGCGCCCAGCGCCGAGCCCACGGTGATCGCGAACCCGGCCCCCGCCGTGACGCCGAGGACGCCGGGCTCCGCCAGCGGGTTCCTCGACAGGACCTGCACGAGCACGCCCGCGACGGCGAGCGCGGCGCCCGCGCCGACGGCCAGGACGGCGCGGGGCAGCCGGATGTCGCGGACCACGACGTGGTCGCTCGACCCGTCGTGGTCCAGCAGTGCCCGCACGACCTCGGCCGGGGCGACGGCGTGGGCGCCGATGCCGACGCTGATCACCGCCACCCCGATCAGCACGGCCAGTGCGGCGACCAGCAGCACGACCCGTGCGCCCGGCAGCCGGCGCGTGGCGGTCACTTGGTCAGCAGCGGCGCGAACGCCTCGTCGACCGCGTCCAGCGTCTTCATCGCGGAGCGGTAGGTGGCCGCCTCGGTGTAGCGGAACGGGAACGTCTTGCCGGCCTTGACGGCGGGCAGTTCCTTCCACAGCGGGGAGTCCATGACGTACTGGACCGGGGCGGGGACCTTGCCGTCGGCGGCGACCGAGTAGGTGATGGCGTCGGCCTCGCTGAACGCCGCGGTCAGCTCCTCGATGGACGGGTACTCGCTGACGTCCTTCGAGCCGCCGCCCTTGACCTTGACCTGGCCGTAGTAGGTCGCGCCGGCGTCCTGGGCGACGTTGGTGCCCCAGGAGCCGTTGAACTCGCGCTGGAAGTTGCCCTTGGCGACCTCGCCGTACGCGCCGACGTGGCCGAGCTTCAGGGTCGGCAGCACGGCGGCGTACTTGTCCTTGAGGCCCTTGGCCTTCTCCTCGTACTCGGACTTCACCGCGTCGAACGCGGACAGCGCGCCCGCCGCGTCGGCCTGCTTGCGGGACAGGTCGCGCCACGCCGACGGCACCGACGGGCCGATGGCGACGACCGGCGCGATGGCCTCCAGGCGCTTGAGGTCGATGTCGGCGAGCACCGGCTTGGGCACGCCGATGACGATCAGGTCCGGCTCGGCCTGCGCGATGGCCTCGTAGTTGGTCTCGGCCGCCGACTCGCCCGCGACCTTGGCCAGCTCCTGGTACTTCTTGAGGTCCTCCGCGCTCATCAGCGGCTCGCCGCGCTTCCACGAGGAGATCCCGACGAGGGGCGCGTCCGCCTCCAGCAGGGCGGGCACGGCGTACCCGGTGGCCACCACCCGCTTGGGCGAGACCGGGATCGTGATGTCGCCGTTGTCGGCGGTGAAGACCCGGGTCGTGGGCTCGGCGGAGGCCGGCGCACCGGTGCCGGCGTCGTCGGCGGAGCCGCAGCCGACGGCGGCGACGAGGGTGAACGCCAGCGCGGCGGCGAGGCGGGGGGTTCTGGCGATGGACATCGGGGTTTCCTCGGGATTCGGTGGTGCGGGGGTCGGTGGTGCGGGGGTCAGTGGTCGTGGTCGTCGTCGAAGTCGGCGACGCCGCGCTTCCAGTAGCCGGTGACGTCGTGGTCGGCCTTGGCCAGGCCCAGCTCGTCGCGGACCCAGCGGCGCAGCGGCTTGATCGAGCCCGCCTCGCCCGCGACCCACGCGTAGAGGCGTTCGCCGTCGGGCACCTCGACCGCGCGCACGGCGTCCGCCAGGAGGGTCGTGGTGCCGGCCGGGGCGTCGCCGCGGTGCAGCCAGCGCACCTCGACGTCCTCGGGCGCGGACAGCTCGATCTCCTCGCCGGCGTCCGCGACCTCGATGAACGCCCAGCCGGCCGCGGTGCGCGGCAGCTCCTCCAGCCACCGGGCGATGGCGGGCAGGGCGGTGAGGTCGCCCGCGAGCAGGTAGCGGTCGTAGTCGTGCGGCACGATCAGCCCGCCGGGCGGGCCGGCGACGTGCACGACCGCGCCGGGCTCGACCGAGCGCGCCCAGTCCGAGCCGAGGCCGCCGCCGTGCAGCGCCACGTCGATGTCCAGCTCGCCGGTGGCCGGGTCGTAGCGGCGCACGGTGTACTCGCGCGACGTCGGCGAGGGCCGCGGCCAGCGCAGCACGTTCCCGTTCTGCTCGGGCAGGCGCAGGGTGCCGTCCGGTTCGGGGAAGAGCAGCTTCACGTGCTCGTCGGGCGCGTGCGCCTCGAAGCCCTCGGTGCCCGGACCGCCCAGCGTCACGCGCAGCAGCCCGGAGCCGACCGCGGTGGTGCGCACGACCTCGGCCGCGCGGACGCGGATGGGGTAGCCCACCTTCTCCGCGCCCCGCCCCTCGCCGCCGCCCGCGCGCACCTCGGCGATGCGCTCCAGGTGCCGGTCGCGGTGGTCGACGCGGCTCACGCGGACGCCCCGGTGACCAGCTCGGTCCAGCGCTCCAGGCGCGGTTCCTCGGCGAGGTCGGCGAACTCCAGGTCGGTGGCCCCGGCGGCGCGCCAGCGCTCGACGAGGCTCATGATCCGCATCGAGTCCAGCCCGAGGTCGAGCAGGTCGGCGTCCTGGTCGACCTCGGCGGGCTCGACGCCGAGCAGGTCGGCGACGTCGGCGCGGAGGCGGTCGGCGGTCAGGGGCGTGGTGGTCATCGCGGTGCTCCTGCGGGGATCTGCGCCGGGGCGGCCAGCGCGGCCAGCACGTCGGCGGTGGTGGTGACGACGCCGCAGCGCTGCGCGACGTACTCGCACGCCTGGTCGTGCCGCTCCCGGGAGAAGTCGGCGACGGCGTCGTTGACCAGGAACGGCCGCACGTCGCGCATGAACGCCTCGACGGCGGTGGCCTGGCAGCCGATGTGCGCGTAGACGCCGGTGATCAGCAGCTGGTCGCGGCCCGCCTCGGCGAGCTGGTCGGCGAACGCGCTGCGCTGGAACGCGCTGTAGCGCCACTTGGTCAGCACGGTGTCGCCCGGCGCGGGGGCCAGCTCGGGGATGATGTCGGCGGCGCGCGGGTCGTCGTCGATGACCGCGCCGATGCCCGCACCCCAGAACTCGGTGAGCAGGCCGCGGTCGGCGGCGTCCTGCCGGCCGGGCTGCGCGGTGTAGAACACCGGCACGCCCCGCTCGCGCGCGGACGCGACCAGCGCGGCGATGTTGGCCGTCATCTCCGGGACCGGCGCGCCCTCGTAGGGGGCCAGGAAGTAGCGCTGCACGTCGTGCACGAGCAGCGCCGCGCGGGACGCGTCGGGCCGCCAGGACACCCGGCCGGCCGGGACCTCGTCCGCCGTGGGCAGCGGGTAGGGCTGGATCTTGGGCAGGGACACGGGTGTCACCCCTTCTTCTCGGCCAGGGCGGCCAGGGCCGCCCGCAGTTCGCGCTTGCTGGTCTTGCCGACCCCGGTCACCGGGAACTCCCCGACGACCTGGACCAGGTCGGGCACCTTGAACGCCGCGACGCCGCGGTCGCGCACGAAGCGGCGCAGCTCGGCGCCGGTGGGCGAGGCGCCCGCGGCGGGCACGACGTAGGCGCACGTCCGCTCGCCCAGGTAGGCGTCGGGCACCGCGACGACGGCGGCGTCCAGCACGTCCGGGTGGGCCATCAGGTGGTTCTCGACCTCTTCGGCGGCGACCTTCTCCCCGCCCCGGTTGATCTGCTCCTTGGCCCGGCCGACGACCTCCAGGTGGCCGGTGGGCGTGCGCCGCACCAGGTCGCCGGTCCGGTAGAAGCCGTCCTGGGTGAACGCGGTCGCGTTGTGCTCCCCGGCCCGGAAGTAGCCGCGGATCGTGTACGGGCCGCGGGTCAGCAGCGCGCCGACCTCCCCGTCCGGCACGACGGCGTCCGAGGGCGCGGCCGGGTCGTCCGGGTCCACGACGCGGACCTCGTCGTCGAGGGAGATCGGGCGGCCCTGCGTGCTCAGCACGACCTCGTCCGGGTCGTCGAGCCGGGTGTAGCAGACCAGGCCCTCGGCCATGCCGAACACCTGCTGCAACCGGCAGCCCAGCGCGGGGCCGATCCGCTCGGCCAGCTCGCGACCGCACTTGGCGCCGCCGACCAGCAGGACCTCCAGCGAGGACAGGTCGTGCCCGGTGCGCGCGGCGGCCTGCACCCAGGCGGCGGCGAGCGGCGGCACGACACCGCTGATCGTCACCCGCTCGGACTCGATGAGCCGGAACGCGGTGTCCGCGTCGGGGCGCGGGGCCAGCACGGTCGCCGCGCCCGCGTGCAGCGCGCCGAGGACGCCGGGCGAGCTGAGCGGGTAGTTGTGCGCGACGGGCAGCGCGGCCAGGTAGACGCTGTCCGGGCGCAGCGCGCAGATGCGGGCGCTCTCCCGGACGCTGTAGAGGTAGTCGTCGTGGGTGCGCGGGATCAGCTTCGGCAACCCGGTGCTGCCGCCGGAGAGCTGGAGGAACGCCACGCCCGCCGGGTCGGGGTCCGCCAGGTCGCGGGGCGCGGTGGCGGCGAGGTCGGCGAACTCCGGCGACCCCACCACGAGGACGTCGCGCACGGACGCCACGTCGTCGGCGACGGCGCGCGCGGTGCCCGCGTGGTCGTGCCGCTCGTGCCGGTCCACGGTGATGATCGCGACGGCCTCGCTCTGCTCGGCGAAGTGCCGCAGCTCGCTGTGCCGGTGGGCGGGCAGCGCGAACACCGGCCACGCGCCGACGCGCCACAGCCCGAACACGACCGGCACGAACTCCGGCACGTTCGGCAGCTGCACCACGACCCGGTCGCCCGGCCGCACGCCCGACTCGACCAGCCCGGCGGCGATCCGGTGCGCCCGCTCGTCCAGCTCGGCGAACGTCCAGCGCGACGCGACGCCGTCGCGCTCACCCACCACGGCGGTCCGACCGGAGTGGGCGGCGGCCAACGCGGTGAGCCACGTGCCGAACGTCTGCCCGCGCCAGTGCCCGGACGCGCGGTAGCGGGCCGCGACGTCGGCGGGCCAGGCGACGTGGTCGACGTTCGCGCTCACGCCGCGCCCTCCAGGCCCAGCGCGCGCAGCAGCGTGCGGAACTTGGCGCTGGTCTCGGCCAGCTCGGCGGCCGGGTCGGAACCGGCGACGATCCCGGCCCCGGCGAACAGCCGCACCGTCCGGTCGCACACCTCGGCGCTGCGGATCGTGACGACCCACTCGCCGTCGCCCTCCAGGCCGGTCCAGCCGACCAGGCCCGAGTAGTAGCCGCGGTCCTCGGGCTCCAGCTCGGCGATGGCGGAGCGGGCGCGCCCGACCGGCACCCCGCACACGGCGGGGGTCGGGTGCAGCGCCTCGGCCAGCGCCAGCGAGGAGGAGCCGGGGTCGGTCGGGTCGGCGAGCCGGCCGGTGATCCGGGTCGACAGGTGCCACATCGTGGGCGTGCCGATGACCACGGGGTCGGCGGGCGCGTCCAGCTCGGCGCAGAAACCGCCCAGCACCCCGGCGACCTGCGCGGCGACGTGCGCGTGCTCGTGGCGGTCCTTCTCCGAGGCCAGCAGCTCCGCGATCCGCCTGCGGTTCTCCGCCTCGTCCGCGACGCGCGGCCGGGACCCGGCCAGCGGGTTGGCCGTCACCACGTCGCCGCGCCGCGACACCAGCAGCTCGGGGCTCGCGCCGACCAGCGTGCGGGGGGCGGGATCGCCGGGGGCGCTGACGTCGACGGCGAAGGCGTGCGCGGCCGGGTCGGCGCGCACCAGGCGGGCCAGCAGCGACGGCACGGCGACCGGGTCGGCGGCGACGAGTTCGAGGCAGCGGGCCAGCACGACCTTGTCCAGCTCGCCCCGGTCGATCAGCTCCAGCGCGGCGCGGACGCCGTCGGCGTAGCCCTCCGGCTCGGGCCGCGGCGTGATGGACCACCGGGTCGAGCCGAACGGCGTGACCGGCACGTCGGCCGCGGAGTTGGCGCCCGACCGGCGCACCAGGGCGGGCACGACCAGGCTGGCCTCGGCGTCGGGCCGGAACCCGATCGCGCCGACGACCACGGGTTCGTCCACGCCGCCCACCGCCGCCGCGTCGAGGGCCTCGGCCGCCGCGCGCGCCCGCGCGCCGTGGCCGGCGCGGACGGTCGTGTGCACGCCGTCGGCGAGCAGCGAACCGCGCGCCGAGGAGAAGTAGAACGACCCCGGCAGGTAGGCGGCCAGCAGGTCGGCCGCCCGGTGCACGGGCCGGGGGCGGACCAGAGCAGGTGGGGACACGTCGTGGTTCCCTTTCGGTGACAGCGCGGAGCGCTCGACAGCCACTGGTGGAGACGAGGTGGGCAGGGGTTCGCCGACGCCCACAGGGCATCCGTGTTGGTTAGCCTAACCTAACTTTAATGCTCGCGAAAGGCGCTCGTCACGCGCGCAGGGTCGCCCCGCCGTCGACGAACAGGTTCTGCATGGTGATGTGGCGCGCGCGGTCGGAGGCCAGGAAGAGGACCGCGTCGGCGATGTCGGCGGGGTCCGCGATGCGGCCCAGCGGGATGCCGACCCGGAACTGCTCCGGGGACCCCGCCACGACCGCGTCGGCACCGTTCTCGTCCGTCCACAACAGACGTTGCATGTCCGTGTCGGTCGACCCGGGCGACACCACGTTGCACCGGATGCCGGAACCGGCCAGCTCCAACCCCAGGCAGCGGGTGAGCATGGTGGCCGCGGCCTTGGACGCCGCGTAGGCACCCATGCCGGTGCGGGGCACGCCGGAGGCGTTCGACCCGACGGTGACCAGCACCCCGTCCCGGCGGGGCACCATCCGGCGCGACACCTCCCGCAGCACGTGGAACACGCCGGTCGCGTTGACCGCGAAGGTGGCCGCCCAGTCCTCGTCGGTGGTGTCGCACACGGCCGCCGGCCGCAGCACCCCCGCCACGGACACCGCGATGCCGATCGGCCCGAGGGTCCGCTCCACCTCGTCCACGACGCCGGCGACCGCCGCGGCGTCGGCGACGTCGGCGACGAAGGGCGTGACCCGGTCGTCCCGGAGGAGGCGCACACCGGGGTCGACGTCGAGCGCGGCGACCGAGGCCCCCGCGCGGACCAGGCCGTCCACCACCGCCGCGCCGATACCGCGAGCCGCGCCGGTCACCAGCGCGACCCTGCCTCCGATGCCCGCACCCCAGTGCTCAGACACGACAACCCCTCCACGACGAGAACTTCGCTTAGGCTTACCTAAGCGCGCCGTCGTGTCCAGTCCCCCGAACAGCCCACCGGCGTGATCTGGATCTCCAGTCGACCGATCAGTCCACTGTGGACAACCTCTCGCCACGCCTGTCGCCGTGCTGTCGCACGGCTGTTGACCTTTGGACTTTTCATCCAAGAGTTGGACGTATAGTCTGAGTCAACCGCCGGGAGAGGGAGGTTCCGTGCCGAACGGGTCCGGGGACGCGGTGCTGGCCGCGCTGCTGCCGGTCGTGGAGGGGTTGGCCGCGACCTTCGGCCCGGCGTGCGAGGTCGTCCTGCACGACTACCGCCGGGGCGAGAACTCCGTGGTCGCGGTGGCCGGGGACGTGACCGGCCGGCAGGTCGGCGGCGCGCTCAGCGAGATCGGCCTGTCCGTGCTGTCCCGGGGCGCCGACGCGGTCAACGACCTGAACTACGTCACGCACGCGCCCAACGGCCGCGTCGTCAAGTCCTCGACGATGCCGCTGCGGGACGCCGACGGGACGCTGATCGGCGCACTGTGCGTCAACCTCGACGTCACCGCGCTGCGCCAGGCGGGCGACCTGCTCGCCGCGATGGGCGGCACGGCGCCGGCGGCGCTGCCGACCACCACCTTCACCAACGACTTCGACGAGGTCGTCGACGCCGTGGTGCGCGCCGAGGAGCTGGCGCGCGGCAAGCCGGTCGACGGCCTGAACCGCGCCGAGCGGCTCGTCCTGCTGCGCGCGCTCGACGAGCGGGGCGTGTTCGCCGTGCGCAATGCGGTGACCCGCGTCGCGACCAGGCTGGGCGTGTCCCGCTCCGGCCTGTACGCCGACCTCGCCGACAGCCGCGGGCGGGCGGACCGATGAGACCGGGCGGACCGACGAGAGGGGCAAGCATGGGGCACGACACCCTGGACCGGGTGGCGACACCGTTCCTGGCACTGGACCGACCGGTGGTCGAGGCGAACGTCGCCCGGCTGCGGCGGCACCTGGACGGGCGGGGCGCGGTGCTGCGACCGCACGTGAAGACGGCCAAGTCCGTCGAGGTGGCGCGACTGGCGTTCGACGGCGGGACCGGTCCGATCACGGTCTCCACGCTGGCCGAGGCCGAGGCGTTCGCCGACGCGGGGTTCACCGACGTGGTCTACGCGGTGGGCATCGCGCCGGACAAGCTCGACCGCGTGGTCGCCCTGCGCCGGCGCGGCGTGGACCTCGTCGTGCTGCTGGACAGCGCGGCGCAGGCGGTCGCGGTCGCCGACGCGTCGCGGGAGCACGGCGCGCCGGTCCCGGCGCTGGTCGAGGTGGACTGCGACGGCCACCGCGGCGGCGTGCGCCCCGGCGACCCGGTCGTGCTCGACATCGCCGAGGCCCTGGTCGGGGGCGGCGCGGAACTGCGCGGCGTGCTGACCCACGCGGGCGAGTCGTACTTCGCGCGCACCCCGGAGGAGCTGGCCGCCGCCGCGGAGGGCGAGCGGCTCGCCGCGGTGCGCGTCGCGGAGGACCTGCGGGCGGCGGGCCACGCGGTCCCGGTGGTGAGCGTCGGCTCGACGCCGACCGCGCACGCCGCGCTCGACCTCACCGGCGTCACCGAGGTCCGGGCGGGCAACTTCGTGTTCTTCGACCTCGTCATGGCGGGCATCGGCGTGTGCTCGGTGGACGACCTGGCCCTGTCGGTGGTCGTCACCGTCATCGGGCACCGACCGGACAAGGGCTGGATCATGACCGACGGCGGGTGGATGGCGACCTCGCGCGACCGCGGCACGGCCCGCCAGACCGTGGACCAGGGCTACGGCCTCGTCGCGGACCTCGACGGGAAGCTCCACCACGACCTGCTGATGACCGACGCGAGCCAGGAGCACGGCACGCTGTCCCTGCGGCCGGGCAGCGCCGCCGCCCTGCCGGACCTGCCGGTGGGCACGCGGGTGCGGGTGCTGCCCAACCACGCGTGCGCGACCGCCGCGCAGCACGACCGCTACCACGTGACCCCCGGGTCGCGGGACGTCCTGGCCGTGTGGCCGCGCGTGCGGGGCTGGTGAACCGTGCGCTTCCTCTCCGAGGCCCGGTCCGCGGCCCTGATCGACGAGCGGATCGCCTACGACGCCGTCCGCGCCGCGTTCCTCGCCGCCGCCGACTCCGCGTCCTTCCCCACCGTGCACGGCCACGGGTCCGACCCGGCCAACCGCTTCACGGTCAAGTCCGCCTCGTCCGCCGACCTGGCGGGCGTCAAGGTCGGCAGCTACTGGCCCGGCAACGACGCCGCGGGCCTGCCGCGCCACAACTCGACCGTGCTGCTGGTCGACCAGTCCACGGGCCGGATCGGCGCGGTCGTCGAGGCGGGCGTGGTGAACGCCTACCGCACCGCCGCGGCCGACGCCGTGGCCGCCGACGTCCTGGCCCGGCCCGACGCGAGCACGCTGGCCGTCTTCGGCACCGGGCACCAGGCGCTGTACGAGTGCGTCGCGCTGGCCCGCGTCCGTCCACTGGAGACGGTCCACGTCGTGGCCCGCTCGGCGGAGCGCGGCGAGCGCTTCGTCGCCGCCCTGGTCGACCGCGGCCTGCCCGCCCGGCTCACGCCCGCCCGCGAGGCGTGCCGCGCCGACCTCGTCGTCACCGCGACCACCGCCACCGCGCCGCTGTTCGACGCGGACTGGATCGAGCCCGGCACCCACGTGGCGAGCATGGGCTCCGACGCGCGCGGCAAGCAGGAGCTGCCACCGGCGCTGCTGGAGCGGGCGCGGCTGTTCTGCGACCTGCCCGCCCAGTCGGTCGCCATCGGCGAGTTCCAGCACGTGGCCGACCGGGTCGCGGACGGCTCGCTGACCCTGACCGCGGTGGGCGATGTGCTGGCCGGGCGCGCCGAGGGGCGGCGTTCCCCGGACGACACCACGGTCTTCGACAGCTCCGGCCTGGCACTCCAGGACCTGCACGTGGCCGCGGCGCTGCTGGCGGCGTCGACGTGAGGCGGTCCGCCGCCGCGGTCCTCGCGCTCGCCGTGCTCACCGGGTGCGCGGCCCGGCCGGCCCCGCCGTCACCCGGCACCGCCGCATCGTCCGGCACCGCGTCATCCGGCACCGCGTCACCCGGCACGGCCTCGGCGAGCGCCACCCCGGCCGCGGACGGCGAGTTCGCCCGGTTGGAGGCGGAGTTCGGCGCCGCGCTCGGCGTGTACGCGCTGGACACCGGCACCGGCCGCGAGATCGCCTACTGCGCCGACCGGAGGTTCGCGTACGCCTCGACGGTCAAGGCGCTCGCCGTGGGCGCGCTGCTGCGGCAGCGGACGATCCCCGAGCTGGACGAGGTGGTGACCTACGCGCAGGCCGACGTGGTCGCCCACTCCCCCGTCACCGCGGGCCGCGTCGCCACCGGCGTCACGCTGCGCGAGGCGGCCGACGCGGCGATCCGGCTGAGCGACAACACGGCGGCGAACCTGCTGTTCCGCGCCCTGGGCGGTCCCGCGGGCCTGGGCGCGGAGCTGCGCGGGGTCGGGGACACCACCACGCACGTGGACCGGGTGGAGACGCAGCTGAACGAGGCCGCGCCCGGCGACGTCCGCGACACCAGCACCCCCCGCGCGCTGGCGGGCAGCCTGCGCGCCTTCACCCTCGGCGACGCGCTCCCCGGGGACGAGCGGGAGTTCCTGGTCGGCCTGCTGCGCGCGAACACCACGGGCGACGACCTGATCCGCGCCGGCCTGCCCGCCGACTGGGTCGTCGGGGACAAGACGGGCGCGGGCGGCCACGGGACGCGCAACGACATCGCCGTGGCCTGGCCACCCGGCGGCGCGGCCCCGGTCGTGCTCGCGGTCATGTCGACCCGCGGCACGCCGGGCGCCGGGCACGACGACGCGCTGATCGCCCGCGCCGCCGGGGTGGTGGCCGACCACCTGCGGTGACCCCGGGTCAGTGGCAGTGACCGGCGCGGCCGAGGGTGTCCTCCGCGGTCGCGCCGGGACGGGTCCACTGCGGCGCGGGACGGCCGGTCGCGCCCCAGGTGGGGTTCCCGTCCGCGTCCACGCGCCAGTACCAGCACGGGTGCTGCCCCTCGGGCCAGCCCTCGGGGGTGTCCTGCCACGCCTCGCGGCGGCCGTAGGGCGTCATGTCGAGCAGGGCGAAGGCCGGGTTGAGCGGCTCGTTGCCGCGCCCCGTCGTGGAGTAGGTGAGGAACACGCGGTCGCCGTCGCGCAGGAAGCAGGCGATGTGCCCCATGTCCCCGCCCACCGGGGCCTCCGCGTCGCGCGCCGAGTACCAGGGCTGGGTGTAGCCCATGAACTCGACGTAGGGGGCCACCTCCTCCCACCGCCCCTCGGTCAGGACGGCGAACGAGACGCCGCGGGCGTTGAGGTAGACGGCGTCCCGCAGGCCCCAGGCCGCGGTGGTGCAGCCCTCGCACTGCCCCTGGTGCGGCGCGCCGTCGTGCCACATGTGCTTGTAGACCACGAGTTCGTCGCGGCCCTGGAACAGGTCGAGGAACGGGACCGGGCCGTCGGGTCCGACCACCTCGACCGTCCCGTCGAACTCCACCATCGGCAGCCGGCGGCGGGCCGCGGCGAGCGCGTCGCCCTCGCGGGTGTGGGCCTTCTCGCGGACCAGGAGCTCGTCGCGGGCGGCCTGCCAGGTGGCCAGGTCGACGACGGGTGGCCGGCCCGGTGACGTGGTGGTCGGGTGGCTCGGCGTGGTCGTCATGGTGTCCTCCGCGGTGGTGCCCGGTCGGTGTCCTACGACGTCCTACCAGAGCGGTCCGACATCGCCGGACGTGTCCGGACGTCAGGGCCGGTTCCGGGTGGTGCCGCGGTAGTCCGTGTAGGTGTACGGGTTGTCCCGCACCTCGGGCTCGGGGACGTCCGGGTTCATGCCCTTCGCCCACGCCTCCTCGCCGAGCCGCGAGCGCAGGTGCTCGACCGTCCGCTCGACGCCCGCGCGCACCGCGGCGAGGTCGACGCCGACGAGCCGGTGGTCCCGCTTGACCACGCGGCCGTCCACGACCACCGCCTCCACGTCGCCGCGCTGCGCCTGGAACACCACGTGCCCGTGCGGGTTGAGCAGCGGGAACATCACCGGCGAGCGCTCGTTGCGGATCAGCACCAGGTCGGCCTTCCTGCCGACCTCGACGCTGCCCAGGTCGGCCTCGCGCCCCAGCGCCCGCGCGCCGCCCAGGGTGGCCCACTCCACGACCTGCTCGGCGCGCAGCGACGAGTGCGTGACCGTGCCGCCCTCGGCGTGCGCGGCCAGGTGCTCGCGGGCGCGGTCGGCGCCCAGGGTGGCGCGCATCGCGGAGAACAGGTCGCCGCTCCACCACACCGAGGTGTCCGACGACAGCGACACCGGGATGCCGTGCGCGCGGATCGCCCACGTGGGCGGGTAGCCCTGGCCGGCGCTCTGCTCGCTCTCGGTCGACACGGACACCGAGCCGCCGGTCGCCGCGATGCGCCGGTAGGAGTCCGCGGACAGCGACGCGGCGTGCACGTACACCGTGCCGGGCGTGGCGAAGCCGTGCTCGTGCATGAGCCGCACGCCGTCGTCGCCGGTCGCGCCCCAGACCCCGGCGTGGGTGGTGACCGCGACGCCCAGCTCGCGGGCCACCTCGAACGCGGGCCGCTCCGGGAACGCCGGGTCGCCGGTGACGTCGAAGGCCAGCTGGAGGCCGAGCAGGTCGCCGTCCCCGCCCCGGCGGGCGACGAAGTCCCGGAACGCCGGGTCGGCGCTCCACACCGCCGGTGCCTCGTGGATGTTGCCGTACGCCAGCACGAACCGGCCGGGCACCGCCTCCAGGGCGTCGACGGCGGCGTCGGCGTGCTCGGTGGTGCGCAGGCCGTGCGACCAGTCGACGGTCGTGGTGACGCCGGCGTCCAGCGCCTCGACCGCGCCCAGCAGGTTGCCCGCGTGCACGTCCTCGGGGCGGAAGTGCCTGCCCCACTCCAGGTAGTACCAGGCGAAGTACTGGGTGAGGGTCCAGTCCGCGCCGTAGCCGCGCATCGCGGTCTGCCACAGGTGGCGGTGGGTGTCGACCATGCCGGGCAGGACGATGCCTCCGGTCGCGTCGATCTCGTCCGTGCCGGGCGGCACGTCCAGCCGGGGCCCGACGGCGGCGATCCGGTCGCCGACCACCAGGACGTCGTGGTCGGCGAGCACGCGGTGCCGGGCGTCGACGGTGAGGACGGTGCCGCCGCGCAGGACGAGGGGGCGGCGGTCGCCGGGCACGCTCATCGGCCGCTCCCGGGCATCCTCGCCTGACCGCCGTGCGGACAGCCGTCCGCAGGAGCGCAGTCTTCAACCCCGGCTCGGACCCGTCAACCCCGCGTCTCAGGAGGCCGCACGCGGGGCGGTCTGAGGACGACGCCCGTGCGCGCGGACCACGGCAGGCTCACGACCGCCCGCCCCGCACCGCACCGCCCGCCGGACCCGGGCGCCGGCGTCGACCGGCAGGTGCAGGTCGACGACGAGCACCCGGCGGCCACCGCCACCACCGACCCCGGAGCGCGCATCACGCGGGGGTGGTTGCCGTTCCCTCGGACGGCACCCCCGCGCGGGCGGGTCAGGGGGCGCAGGCGGAGGTGAGCGCGGCCACCTGCGTGGCCTTCGTCTCCAGCCACGCGGCCGGCCGCGTGACCAGGTCGTCCAGGGTCACGCTGCTCAACGTGCCCGCCAGGGCGGTGATGGCCTCGGTGACGGTGGTGTCGGCGGCGCGGGTCGCCAGGTCGCCCAGGGACGCGGCGGTCTCGTGCGCCTGGTCCACCGCCTGCTGCGGCGAGGACGTGTCGAACGAGGTGGTGGCCCGCGTCAGCGCGTCGGCGCAGACCTGGACGGCATTCGCGGTGTTCGCGACGGCGTTGGCGGTGTCGGCCGCGTCCTGCACCGCGCCGCAGGCGCTGAGGGCGGCGACGGCGGCGAGACCGGTGATGGCGGTGGCGAGGCGTGCGGAGGTGCGCATGGTCCGTCCTTCCGGGACGTGAGGGGGCTGCTGCGGTGGACACCGGCGAACACGCGGGTCCTAGCTGCGAACGACCATGAACACACCTCCGGTTCTCGAACGAACCAGAGGTCTCCCCGACCACCGCGAGCGGTGGCGCCGTGACCGAACCGCCACGGGGCGGTCGTAATGACGATCACGGGCTGGGTGGGTACTCCCCTCCGCACCTCCAGGATGGCGAAACACCGCCGCCCTGTCAAACGGCCCCGGCGCCCCCCGCGGGCGTCACGCGTGGGAGTCGGCCTTGCCCCCCTTGATCGCGAGGGAACCGGCCACCGCCACCAGCGAGAGGACCGCCGAGAGCAGGAACGCCGTGTGCATGCCGCCCATCTCGGCGCCGATCGCGGGCTCGCCGGACGCGGCCAGGTCGGCGGCGCGCGCGCTCATCACGCTCACCAGCAGCGCCACCCCGGCCGCGGCGGCCAACTGCTGGGTGGTGCTGAAGACGGCGCTGCCGTGCGAGTAGAGCCGGGACGGCAGCGCGCCCAGGCCGGCGGAGAACAGCGGGGTGAACGAGAACGCCAACCCGAAGCTCAGCGCGAGGTGGAACACCAGGACCAGCGCGGGCGCCGTGGCGGCGTCGAAGCCGGTCGCGAACCACAGGGACCCGCTGGTCGCGATGGTGCCGACGATCAGCAGCAGGCGCGGGCCCACGCGGTCGTAGAGCCGGCCGACGAACGGCGACAGCAGGCCCATCAGCAGACCGCCGGGCAGCAGCAGGAGGCCCGTGGTGAGCGGCTCCAGGCGCAGCACGTTCTGCATGTAGATCGGCAGGATGGTGGCGACGCCGAGCAGCAGGCCCATCATCACCATCATCAGGGCGCTGCTGACGGTGAACGTGCGGAAGGCGAACGTGCGCAGGTCCAGCAGGGCGCGTTCACGGCGCTGGAGCGAGACCTGGCGCAGCACGAACGCGGCGACGCCGAGCACGCCCACGGTGAGCGACGTCCACAGCACGGTGGAGGCGCCCTCGCCGGAGTGGCCGATGCTGGACAGGCCGTAGACCAGGCCACCGAACCCGACCACGGACAGCACGACCGACAGCACGTCCATCGGCGCGTCGCTCGACTCGCCGACCGGCGTCACCCGGCGCAGGCCCAGCACGAGGGTCGCCAGCGAGATCGGGAGCACCACCCAGAACATCGCGCGCCAGCCGGACAGGTCGAGCACCACGCCGCCCACGGTGGGGCCGATGGCGGGCGCGACGGAGATGACGATCGAGATGTTGCCCATCACGGCGCCCCGGCGCGCGGCCGGCACGAGCGTCATGACGGTCGTCATCAGCAGCGGCAGCATGATCGCGGTGCCGAACGCCTGCACGACGCGCGCCGCCATCAGCACCTCGAAGCCGGGCGCGAGCGCCGCGATCAGCGTGCCCGCGCTGAACAGGCTCATCGCCACGCCGAACAGCACGCGCGTGGGCACCCGCTGGATCAGGTAGCCGGTGACCGGGATGACCACCGCCATGGTGAGCAGGAACCCGGCGGTGAGCCACTGGCCGACCGCCGCGGTCACGTCCAGCTCGACCAGCAGCACGGGCAGGGCCACGCCCATGATCGTCTCGTTGAGGATGACGACGAACGTGGCGACGAGCAGCACGGCGATCACGACGCGATCGCCGCGGCCGAGCGCGGGCGGCGACGCGACGGCGTCGGACACACCTGCGGAAGTCATGCAGATCCCCCAGAACGGATGACGGGCGCGGAAAAGGGCGACAGCGCCCCGAACAAGGACAACCCTACCGCCGCGTGCGGTATTCCAGCCGCGCATTTACGCCGCCGGCGGAACACCTCGTGACGTGCCGCGGGCGCGGAGCGGAAATCCGCGTGCCCGCCGGCGGTGTTCCGCGACACCATGGCCGGGTGCCCGCTCCGGTCCCGGTCGACCCCGCCCACCCCGACCCCGACCCCGACCCCGTCCCGGTCGACGCGGCGGGCGGGCGGTCCACGCCCCGGCTGCGCCTGCGGCGCGTGGTGGCGGACGACCTGGACGCGTTCGTCGCGCTCGAAGCGGCCCTGCGGTCCCGGGAGGCACCCCCGCGCGACCCGCCGGACCGCGCGGAGTCCGCCCGCTACCTCGACGCGTTCACGGCGGTGTGGGAGCGCGGGGAGCTGGGCTACTGGGCGATGGTGTTCCGGGGCCGCGTCGCCGGCTTCGGCGGTGTGCAGCCGAAGCCGTGGCGGGGCCGGCGCTGCTGGAACCTGTACTACCGGGTGCACCCCGACCTGTGGGGCCTGGGCCTGGCGACCGAGACGGCGCGCGAGGCGGTCGCCGCCGCCCGGGGGGCGCACCCGTCGTGGCCGGTCCTGGTGGAGACCCGCCCGGACAACGCCGCGGCCGTCGCGGTGGCCGAGCGGGTCGGGTTGACCAGGCGGGAACCGGAGGACGGCTGGGCCGTGCTGCTGCTGGACCCGGCCTGAGCGGGCGCACCCGCGGCCGTCACACCGGTGCCGTCACACCCGCGACGTCACACCCGCGACGCGGTGGCGACCACGGCGGCGCCGCCCTGCGCGACGCAGCCCTGCGCGCCGCCGGGTCGTGACGGGCGTCCTGGCCGGTGCCGCGCGACGCGTGACCGGCCAGGACCATCCACACCGGACGTCCACACGGGAATCGGGCGTCCGGCGCGGTCCGGTGCGGGGGCCTGCCCGCCCCCGCACCGGAACCGCTCCTACCTGGCCGAGCAGGTGGGCGTCATGCCCGCGCCGGAACCGGTGGCCTGGTAGCCGAACTCGGTCGACTGCCCCGCGGCGACGGAGCCGTTGAAGCCGACGTTGGTGAACTCGACCGCGCCGCTGTTCCCGCTGCGGTTGCTGTTCCACGAGTTCGTGACGGTCGCCCCCGCCGGCAGGGTCATCGCGACCGACCACCCGGTGATCGGCGAGGAGCCCGCGGTGACCTTGACCGTGGCGACGAACCCGCCCGTCCACTGGTTGAGCGACACCGACGCCGTGCAGCCGGCACCGCCCGGCGTCGTCGTGGTCGTCGTGGTCGTCGTGGTGGTGCCGGTCGTCGTGGTGGTGGTGCCGGTCGTGGTCGTGGTGGTGGTGGTGGTGGTCGTGGTGGTGTCGCCGGGTCCGTCGGTGAGGGTGGGGGTGGTCCAGTCGCGCCACTGGGCGAGGTTGCCGGTGGCCTTGCTGTGCATCTGGATGCCGCCGGTGAAGGTGCCGGTGTTGCGGAGGAACTTGCCGATGGCCTGCTGGAGGGGGGTGCGCCATTCGGAGCGGTTGGCGCAGTGGGTGCCGTCGGAGACGTTGGAGTGGTAGAGCAGGTTGCTGCCGGCGCCGAGCGCCTTGTAGACCTCGGCGCCGCCGAGGGCGGCGACGGAGGCGGAGCGGGGGCCGAGGTTGGCGATGTGGGGGTTGTCCATCACGAACAGGCCGCGGGGGGCGACCATGGCGACGAGGGAGTGGGTGTCGATGGGGAGGCCGTTGGGGTTTCCGGTGTAGGAGCCGAAGGCGTCGCCGAACCAGGGCTGCTCGCCGTAGGCGCTGGAGAGGGTCTGGCCGCCTTCGGCGTTGACGCCGCGGTAGATCGGCAGGCCGGCGGTGCCGGACTCGATGGGCATGGTCAGGGCGACGCGTTGGTCGAGCACGCCGATGGAGAAGGCGGCTTTGCCGTAGCGGGAGCAGCCGGTGACGCCGAAGGCGTCGGGGCGCAGCACGGTGCCGCCGACCTGTTCGACGACGTCGATGACGCGGGAGGCGCCCCAGGCCCAGGCGGCGAGCAGGCCGGTGGTGCTGGTGTTGCCGTAGAGGGTGTAGAAGGCGCCTTGTTTGTTGGCGCGTCCGGTGCCCTCGCGGCCGACCGCGATGGGGTCGTAGCTGATCACGGCGGCGCCGGCGGCGCGGATGGCGGCGGTGTCCGCGCCGAAGCCGCCCACGACGAGCACGGCGGGGAACGGGCCGGTGCCCGAGGGCAGTTGCACGCCCGCGGAGAAGCTCGCGGAGCGCCCGTTGTGCGCGACGTTGACCGTGATGTTCGTGCCGGACACGGTGCCGGTGACCGTGGCGGGTTTGGCGGGCTTGTCCCCGTAGACGTAGCGCTCGGCGGTCTCGCGGATCTCCGCGCGCCGGCAGCGCCAGTCCGCCTTCGAGGTGATGCGGGTGCCGTTGACCCTGGTGAACGGGTCCGGCAACCGCGAGTTCGACGGCGACGAGCCCGGCAGCGACACCGCGCAGTCCGCCCCGTCGTCCTCCACCGCCGCGGCCACCACCTCACCCGCCGCCCGCGCCGGCGCGGTTTTCGCTATCAGGGTGGCCGATCCGACGACCGTGAGCGCCGCTACCGCTGACATGACGACCGCCGAACGTATCTTCGCGCGGCCCGAACCGATGATCACCCTTGATCTCCTTCCGGGCGGTGGGGGGGGCGACGGCAGCGGCCGATGGCCCCGCGTGCCGACGGCCTAAAGTTTCGATGAGGTTCTCGAAACATGTCAATGCGCCATTCCCCCACCGGTCTCACATGGCCATCACGCCACGTGAAGCCCCCGGCGCGTCTCACGTGGACGGATCACGGGCGGGGCCGCACCCGCGTCCACCGGCGACCGCCCCGCTCGGACCTCGGGGTGGTGGCCGCGACGCAGCGCGGGCACAGCGCGACGACCTGGTCCGCGGTCTGCGCCAGCCACACCGCGTCCGACCACGGGACGTGCCGGAACCGGCCGAGCCGGCTGCGGCTGAGCGCCAGCCCGCACAGCGTCTGGTTGGTGCCCGGCTCCCAGGCGTGCACGTCGCCCGACGGCTGCCGGACACCGTCCTCGTCGACCCACTGGCTGGACGCGGCGACGCACGGTTGAGGACTCACCCCGGCGGTGTACCCGCCGCGGCGCGGACGACACGGACCCCGTCCCGCCGCGCGGAACGACCGGGCGGCACACTACCGACGTGACGAAGCCCGCCGTCGACCCCGCCGGCGCGCGGTCGACCGTCCTGCGCCGCTACTGGCAGCACGTCATCGAGTTCGCCCTGCTGCTGCTCGCCACCCTGCTCGCCCTGGTCCCGGGCGTCCTGGTCGCGGTGGCGGTGATCCGGCTCGGCGGGCCGCC
The DNA here is from genome assembly GCF_052936295.1 of Saccharothrix sp. DSM 118769. NCBI lineage: Bacteria > Bacillati > Actinomycetota > Actinomycetes > Pseudonocardiales > Pseudonocardiaceae > Saccharothrix > Saccharothrix sp. DSM 118769. The sequence continues at coordinate 7,267,671 of NZ_CP193627.1, forward strand.
GGGGGCGTTCACCGTGCTGCCCATGGCCGCGATGGTGGTGGTCGCGTTCCTCGGCACGCTGTGGATCGAGGTCTGGTACCCGCACCGGCACGGCGGTTCGACACCCGCGATGCGGTGGCTGGGCCTGCGGATCACCACCCTGCGCGGCGGCGTGCCGTCCCTGCGGGACTACTCCGTGCGCTGGGTGCTGATGGCGGTGGACGGCATGCTGCTGGGGCTGGTCGGCGCGGTGCTGATCGCGGTGACGCCCCGGCACCAGCGGCTCGGGGACCTGGTGGCGCGCACGGTCGTGGTGCGCGTGGTCACCCGACCGGGCGCGGTCACCCGACCGGGCGCGGTCACCTGACCAGGTCGTTGCGCCAGGCCCACACGGCGATCTCGGTGCGGTTGCGGGCCTCGATCTTGCCCTGCACGTTGGCCAGGTGCGACTTCACCGTGGACAGCGAGATCCGCAGCCCGCTCGCGATCTCCGCGTTCGTCCGACCGCGCGCCACGGCCAGCACGACGTCCAGCTCCCGCGCGGTCAGCGGCACGTCCGGCGCGGCGCGCCCCGTCCCGGCGGTGAAGTGCCGCAGCAGCCGCACCGTCACCGACGGCGAGACCATCGCCTCGCCCCGGGCGGCGGCGTGCACCGCCTCCACGAGCAGCCGCGGCCGGATGTCCTTGAGCAGGAACCCGCAGGCGCCGGCCAGGAGCGCCGCGTACACGTTCTCGTCCACGTCGTAGGTCGTCACGACCACCACGCGCAGCGGGTCCTCGACGCCCGGCCCGGCCAGCAGCTCGGTCGCCCGCAGCCCGTCGAGCCGGGGCATCCGGATGTCCATCAGGACCACGTCGGGGCGCAGCCGCCGCGCCAGCCGCACCGCCGCCTCGCCGTCGGCGGCCTCGCTGATCACCTCGATGCCCGGGTCGGCGTCGAGGATGAGCCGGAACCCGGTGCGGACGAGGGTCTGGTCGTCGGCGACGAGCACGCGGATCGGCATCAGGTCCCCCTCGGCAGGTGCTCGAACGGGTCGTCGTCCGGTCCCAGGGGCACCCGCGCGGTGACCAGCCACCGGCCGCCGGGCCGGGGACCGGCGGCCAGCGCGCCGCCCAGGGCCTCGACGCGCTCGGCCATGCCGGTGAGGCCGTAGCCGACGCCGACGGGTCCGGCGGGCACGCCGTCGTTGGCCACCTCCACCACCAGCTCGCCGTCCTCGACGCGGGCGGCGACCCCCACGCCGGTGGCGCGCGGCGCGTGGCGGCGGGCGTTGGTCACCGCCTCCAGCACCACCCGGTGCAGGGCGTCGGACACCTGCGGCGGGAGCGCCAGCGCCTCGACGTCGTCGGCGACCTCCGCGGGCGCGGCGCCGGCCGCCGTGCGCAGCACGTCCCCCGCCCCGCCGCCCGGCGCGGGCAGCGGGTCGTCGCTGCTGCGCAGCAGGCCGACCAGGCGGCGCGTCGCGGTCAGCGCCTCCGCCGCCGCCTCCTCGATCTCGCCGTAGACCTCCTGCGGGTCCTGCACGGGGGCGAGGGGGTTGCCCGCCAGGACCTGCGCCGCGCGGGTCCGCACCACGATCCCGGTGACGTGGTGCGCCACCAGGTCGTGCAGTTCACGGGCCAGTCGCAGCCGGTCGTCGGCGCGGACCCGCTCCAGCTCGCGGCGGTGGCGCGCGTCGGCGTCGCGCAGGACCAGGCCGAGCGCGAGCGCCGCGCCCCAGGCCAGCGCGGCGGCCACGGAGAACAGCGTCGCCGGCGCGTCCGGGCCGTGGCGCGCGACCGGGGCGAGCACGACGGCCGCGCCGGCCGCGACCGCGACGACCGCCGCCCGCACCGGGGGCAGCCGGCGGCACCCGGCGCCGACCAGCAGCACGGCGGCCACGACCTCGGTCACCACCGGGTGCGCTGCGGGCGGCCCGACGAGCAGGGCGCCGAGCGTGCTCAGCAGCGAGAACCCGACGACCGCGCCGGCCAGCGGCCCGACCCGCCGCGGGAACCTGCGGCGCAGCACCGCGAGGACGGCCACCGCGGCGCCCGCGGACGGCAGGACCGCGGTGAGCAGCGGGGCGAGCGGCCCGCTCGGCACGTCCGCGCGGGCCGCGAGCACGCTGTCCGCGACCGTCGCCGCGAGCAGCACGACGACCTCGGCCACGAACACGCTGCGCCGTGCCGGCGGTCCCACGGCGGTCATGCGGGCATTCTCCCGCTCCCGGGGGCCGCCGCCTACCGGGTCCGCCCGACGGCGGCGAAGTAGGCGTTCGACGCGGGCAGGTAGGCCAGCACCAGCGCCGTGACGGCGACCACGCCGCTCCCGTAGCCCGCGGCGTTGCCCTCGCCGGTCACCAGCGACACGACCTGGACCAGCGTGAGCACCGCCAGCACGACGCGCGCCCGGTTGCGGCCCGCCCTGAGCTTGAACGCCAGCCAGAGCTGGACGAGCGCCACCAGCAGCGCGATCCCGGCCGCGAGGCCCAGCGCGACGGTGGCGGCGCCCTGGACCTGCTCGTCGGGCATCGACGGCGCGCCGGACCGCACGGCGTCGACGACCTGTTCGCGCGAGCCGATCAGGAGCGCGATGGTGGCCGGCGCGGTGACGGCGGAGACGAGGAAGCCGAGGAACGCGGCGACGACGGTGGTCGGCGGGGTGGCCCTGTTCGTTGTGGTGGTCATGATCGGCAGCGTAGGGCGGCCCGGAAAGCCTTGCAGCGCAACGGGATTCCGCCTAGTACTTTCGGCCGGGGCGGCACCCCGCGACCCCGGCCTGAAGGACCAGGCGCGGGACCGCCGCGCGCCCGGTCCACATCGGACTCCGCGGGCCGGGGCACGTCGAGCTGGTCACGAGGTCACGCCCGGCCGCGGTGGTCCGCACCGCTCCCCCGGGTCTGCGCCGCGACCTCGACGTGTCCCCGACGGGGGTGATCGGCGGGCTCAGCCGAAGATCGCCCGGACCCGCTCGGCCTCCGCGCCGTCCAGCCAGTGCACGTCGAGCCGCTCCCCGTACCAGTCGAGCACCGCCGCGGAGAGTTCCGCCCACGCGTCCTCGACACCGGGGTCGGCGCGGTCCTCGTACCGCCACCCCGAGGACTCCTCCGCGTCCGGGCGCACGAGGGCCATGTCCACGTAGGTGATCGGGTGCGGCGACGGCCTCATCGCCGGCACGGTGACGAGCAGGTACCCCTCGAACCGGCCGTCGCGCCGGACGGCCGCGACCCGGTCGGCGAACGGGAAGACCTGGCCCGCGCGTTCCACGCGCACGAGCCTAGGCGGCGCGCGGCGGGCCGTCGACGGGCACGGGTCCCCCGCCCGCGCCCGGTCAGCGCGACCGGGCCACAGCCCGCTGCCGCCCGGTCAGGCCCGAACGGGGTCCCCCGTCCACACGACCGGGTCGCGGGTCGCCCGCGCTCCGCCGTCGGCCCACGACCGGCCGACCGCGACCCGGGCGGGGCGCGCCCTCCCCGCCGGCCGGGGCACGCGGTGCACGGCGCGGGCGGCGGCTTCGAGCCGCAGCGACACCTCCTGCTCCTGCCACACCACGACGTCGAACGTGCCCAGGTCCCGCAACGCGGTGAACCCGTGGTCGGCCGAGGCGACCACGAACGAGCGGCAGCCGCGGGCGTGGACGTACCGGGCGTGGGCTAACAGCACCTTCTCCGCCGCGTCGGCGCCGGGCGGCACGACCCAGGTGCAGACGCCCATCTCGGCGAGCACGCTCACCACGCGGTCGGCGGCCGGGTCGTCGCGGCTGTAGCCGGCCATCGCGTGGTGCACCGGGCCGGCCGCGTCCAGCAGGGCGCCGATGCGGGTGCGCACCAGCCCCGGGCTCGGGTTGACCGGCCCCAGCACGTTCTCCACGTCGATCAGCAGCACTTTCGTCTCGCTCACCCGACGATCTTCGACCGGGCGCGGCGCGCGCGGTGGGACCACAACCCCATCAGGTGACCGGGACGCGGCGGGATCGGCGCGCGGCCGGGCCCGGTTCCCCGCCGTGAACCCGCTGGACGGGCGCGGCCCGCTCGGCCACGCTGTGGTGCGCCGACCCCCGACGGGTGATCCGGCCGGGGGAAGACGGGCGGGGAGCGACCACTTCCCGGCGTCGGCGGTGTCCACCCCTCCGAGGGGACCACCGGAGAGGGGGAGGACCACCATGCGAGGAGTCCCGCAGGTCGACGACCTGCTGGTACGGGCGCGGCAGGGGGACGGCGAGGCGTTCCGCGACCTCGTCGAGCCGTACCGGCACGAGCTCCAGGTGCACTGCTACCGCGTCCTCGGTTCAGCGCAGGACGCCGAGGACCTGCTCCAGGAGACGCTGCTGGCGGCGTGGCGCGGCATCGGCGGGTTCGAGGGCCGCGCGTCGGTGCGGACCTGGCTCTACCGGATCGCGACCAACCGCTGCCTCAACGCCCTGCGCGACGCCTCCCGCCGCCCGTCCGCGGACGCGGCACCCGTGCCGGAGGTGCCGTTGCCGGAGCCGTCGCGCCGCCGGGCCGAACCGAGCTGGCTCACGCCCTACCCCGACGCGCTGCTCGACGAGGTCGCCGACCGGGCGCCCGGCCCGGAGGCGCGGTACGAGGCCCGGGAGTCGGTGTCGCTGGCGTTCCTGGCGGCGTTGCAGCAGCTGCCGCCGAGGCAGCGGGTCGTGCTGGTGCTGCGGGACGTGCTCGGGTTCCGGGCCGCCGAGGTGGCGGACCTGCTCGACGCGACCGAGGACGCGGTGAACGGCGCGCTGAAGCGGGCCCGGGGCACGCTGGCGCGGGAGCTGCCCGCCGACCGGGAGAGCGCGCCGCTGCCGGGCTCGCCCCGGGAACGCCGGCTCGTGGCCGACTTCGCGCGCGCGTTCGAGGCCGGCGACGTGGACGCGGTCGTGGCCCTGCTGACGGACGACGCGTCGCTGACCATGCCACCGCTGCCGCTGGAGTACCTCGGCCGGGAGGCCGTCCGGCGGTTCCTGACCGAGGCCGCGCTGAGGGGTTGCCGCGGCCACGTGCTGATCCCGACCCGGGCGAACGGCCGGCCCGCGTTCGGCTGCTACCTGCGCGACCCGAGGACGCCGTTCCTGCACGCGCACGGCCTGCTGGTGCTGGACCTGGCCGGGGACCGGGTGTCCGGGATGACCCGCTTCCTGGACAACTCGCTGATGGCGTCGTTCGGTCTCCCGCGCTCGCTGCGCGTCCGGGACCGCGCGTGGAGTCCCCACGGGCGGCGAACGCCGCACCACGAAGAGAAGAAGGAGGACGTCGATGTCCGCTGACCTGGCGGAACTGAAGGCCCGCGCCGAACGGCTCCGCGAGCTGCACCGCGGCGAGCTGCTCGTGCTGCCCAACGCCTGGGACGCGGCCAGCGCGGCGATCGTCGCCGGGGCGGGGTTCCCCGCCGTCGCCACCGCCAGCGCCGCCGTCTCCGCGGTGCTCGGTCACCCCGACGGCGAGGGCGCGCCGTGGCAGGAGATGTTCGCCGCGGCCGGCCGGGTCGTCCGGGCGGTGGACGTCCCGGTCACGGTGGACGCCGAGGCCGGGTACGGCATGGCGCCGCGCGAGCTGGTGGACCGGCTGCTGGAGATCGGCGCGGTCGGCTGCAACCTGGAGGACACCGACCACCGGGCGGGTGGCCTGGTCGAGGCCGGCGCGCACGCCCGGTGGCTGGCGGACGTCCGCGCGGCGGCGGACGACGCCGGGGTCCCGATCGTCGTCAACGCCCGCGTGGACGCGTTCCTGCCCGGCGCCGGGGTGCCCGGACCGGACCGGCTCGCGGAAGCCGTGCGGCGGGGGCGGCTCTACCTGGAGGCCGGGGCCGACTGCGTCTACCCGATCGGCGTGCGCCGCCGCGAGGACGTCGTCGCCCTCGTCGCCGGGCTGCCCGGCCCGGTCAACGGCAACACCGGCGACGAGCTGGACCTGGCCGCGCTGCGGGAGATCGGCGTGGCGCGGGTGTCCTACGGCCCCCGCTTCCACCGCGCCGCCATGGCCGACCTGAAGGCCGCGGTGGAGAAGCTGCGCTGACCTCCGGGACGGCGCGGTCCCGGTCCCCGGGCGGGGGTCGGGCGTCACCGGGCGGGGGTCAGGCGTCACCGGGGGGAGTCAGGCCGGGACGAGCCGCAGGCGGAACCGGGTGCGGGTCTCCTCGGCCCGGTGCCCCTCGCCGCACGCCAGCGGCGCGTCCGCGGGGGCGTCCGCGAAGCGGTAGACCGACCTCGGGCAGGCGGGGTCGGGGCAGCGCCCGAGGTACGTGCTGTGGCCCACCGCGGCCTTCGCGTTCCCCGGCGCCCCCGCGCCCCAGTCCGCCACGCCGGCCGCCGTGCCCAACGGCACGGGACTGACCACCGGCGGGCGCTGCGCGCCGAGGTCGGTTGCCGGTTCAGCCGTCATGCGATCGCCCTCCGAACGATTCAACTGAATGCGCGCATCTTAAGTGGATTACGCGCGGCAAAGGCAACCGAACGCCATCGATGCAGGTAGAAGGCGGGATTTTTCGCGACACAGGATGACCGGAGCCGCAGTGGTGCGGACCGCCAAGTCGGTGAAATACCGATTCAACTTAATTCGACAACTCTCCTGATACTTCTCACCGACCTGCGGACCGGCGATCCGGGCGGCCGACCGCGCCGCGACCGGCGGAAAGCGTGATCGAGTACCGATCGGGGTACCTGATGTCCACCGTGAGGGTCACGGTGGAGGTGAGAGGCCCGGCAGGTGAGCGATGGCACTCGGTGAGGTCAGGTCCGCCGGGATCGGCGTGGGATCGGTGGTGGACGCGGTCGGCTCCGCCGTGACCGCCGTGGTGGGCCTCCCCGCCGCGATCGTCTCCGGCGCCGCCGCGCTGTGCTCGCCGACCGCGCTCGTGCGGACGCCCGCCGGGCAGCGGGTGCTCGGGTTCGCCCACGGCGCCTTCGGCGAACTCCCCGCACCGCGCCGCGACGCCTCCTGCCCGGACACCCTCCCGGCGGCGATGTCGGTGCGGTCGGACCACCGCCGCGTCCGCCTCGACCCGGCGTCGCTGGCCGCGGCGTTCCCGGCGGCGACCGGCCGGCTCGTGCTGTTCCTGCACGGCCTGGTGGACACCGAGCGCTCGTGGTTCCCCGCCGGGCGGCCCGGTCGGCGGCGGGCGGGCACCGACTTCGGGCGCGGGTTCGCCGCCGAACTCGGGTGCACGCCCCTGCACCTGCGCTACAACTCCGGCCGCCACGTCTCCGACAACGGCCGCGAGCTGGTCGACCTGCTCGACGAGCTGGTCGCCGCCTGGCCGGTCGAGGTCACCGACGTCGTCCTCGTCGGGCACTCGATGGGCGGCCTGGTCGCGCGCAGCGCCGCGCACCGCGCCCACGAGCGGGCCGCGCCGTGGGCGTCCCGGCTGACCCGGGTGGTGTGCCTGGGCTCGCCGCACACCGGCGCGCCCCTGGAGCGGGCCGTCGCCCGCACCGCGGAGGTGCTCGACGGGCTGTGGCCGGCCGCGCCGCTGTGCCGGCTGCTGGCGCTGCGCAGCGACGGCATCAAGGACCTGGCCGAGGGCTACCTGCACGAGCACCAGTGGCGCGGCGTCGACGACGGCGCCCCGCCGCCGAGCACCGCGCTCCCGCCCGGCGTGCGGCAGCTGTTCGTGGCGGCGACCCTGACGTCCTCGCCGGACAGCGCGCTGGGCCGCCTCGTCGGCGACCTGGTGGTGGACCCGGAGAGCGCCGCCGCCCCCGACCAGGAGGCCGACCGCTGCCGGGTGGGCGGGGTGAGCCACTTCGCCCTCCAGACCCACGACGACGTCTACCGGGCCGTCCTGGACTGGCTGCGCGAGACCGACCCGGCCCCCGTCCCCGCCGAGCGGACCCCGGAGTGCACCGACCCGGCCCCCGCGAGCACCAGGTGCGCGTAGGTCTCCTGGGGCGCGTCACGTCCCGGGAATGACCGAAACAACATTTCACTTGTTCGAACGCACATGATTTGCGACCATCCCTCACGTGAAGAGCCCCGACCGGCACCGCGAGATCATCAGCAGGCTCCGCACCGACACCCAGGTGTCGGTCGCCGAGCTGGCGGCGGTCACCGGCGCGTCGGAGATGACGATCCGCCGCGACCTCGACCTGCTCGCGGCGTCCGGCGTGCTGCGCCGGGTGCACGGCGGGGCGGTCCTGGTCAGCCCGGCGGGCGTCGAGCCGCCGTTCACCGCGCGCACCGCCACCGCCACCGCCGCCAAGCGCGCCATCGCCGCCGCCGCCGTCGGGCTGATCCGCGACGGCGAGACGATCGTCCTCGACAGCGGCACGACGGCGCTGGAGGTCGCGAAGCTGCTGCGCGACCGCACGGTCACCGTGATGCCCCTGTCCCTGCACGCCGCCCGCGAGCTGCTCGACGCGCCCGACGTGCGGCTGCTGCTGCCCGGCGGCGAACCGAGGCCCGGCGAGCTGGCGATGGTCGGCCCGCTGGCCCTGGCGTCGCTGCGCGCGCTGCGCTTCGACGTGGCCGTGCTGTCGCCGTGCGCGCTGGGGCTGGACTCGGGGCTCACCGCGCACGACCTCGCCGACGCCGAGGTCAAGCAGCAGGCGATGGCGGTGTCCGGGCGCACGGTCGTGCTGGCCGACGGCACGAAGTTCGACCGCACCGCGCTCGCGCACATCTGCCCCGCCGACCGGCCGGACGTGCTGGTCACCGATCCCGGAGCCCCCGAGGGGGCGCGGCGCGAACTGGCCGCGCGCGGGGTGCTCGTGCACGTAGCCGAACGACTGGAGAACCCGTGACGACCCCCCTGCCGCGCGCCGCGCGCGTCGCGACCTGGATCTACTTCACCCTCAACGGGTTCGCCATGGGGCTGTGGGTGGTGCACATCCCCAACGTGGAGGACGCGGCCGGCATCTCGCACAGCACCCTGGGCGGGCTGCTGCTGGTGCTGGGCGCGGCGGCGTTCGCGGGCATGCAGGTCGCCGGGCCGCTGGCCGACCGGGTGGGGCAGCGCAAGCTCCTGCCCGCGGCGGGCGTGCTGCTCGGCGTCGCGCTGTTCTTCCCCGGCCTGGCGGACTCGTGGTGGACGCTCGGGCTGGCCCTGGTGTGCTTCGGCTTCGGCAACGGCACCATCGACGTCGCGATGAACTCGCACGCCGTCGTCGTCGAACGCGCCTACCCGAGGCCGATCATGGCCTCGTTCCACGCCATGTGGTCGATCGGCGGCGCGTTCGCGGCGCTCGTCGGCGCGGCCACCCTCGGCGCGGGCGTGCCCACGGCGGTGACGCTGAGCGCGTGCGGCGCGTTCACGATCGTGGTGTCGCTGGTGACCGGGCGGTTCCTGGTGGACGGCCGCCCCGAGCCGGAGGAGGCCGCGTCGACGGTGCCCACCGCGAAGCCGTCGCCGAAGCTGGTGTGGCTGCTCGGCGCGATCGCGTTCGCGATGATGCTCGCCGAGGGCGTGGCCAACGACTGGGCCGCCCTGCACGCCGAGGACGTCCTGGGCACGTCGACCAGCACGGCGGCGTTCGCGTACGGCTCGTTCGCCGTGGCGATGACCATCGGCCGCTTCGCCACCGACCGGGTGTCCGCGCTGGTGGGGCCGGTCGCGATCGTGCGCTACGGCGCGGCGCTGGCGGCGTTCGGCCTGGTGCTGGTCATGCTCGTCCCGTGGCTGCCGGCGGTGCTCGCGGGGTGGGCGCTGTTCGGCCTGGGCCTGTCCGGCAGCGTGCCGCAGCTGTTCAGCGCGGCGGGCAACCTGGACACGCGCTCGTCCGGCGCGCTGATGGCCCGCGTCGTGGGCCTGGGCTACGTGGGCCTGCTGGCGGGCCCGGCGGTGATCGGCGGCCTGGCCCACTGGGTCCCGCTGAACCTGGCGTTCGCGGTGCCGGTGGTGCTGTGCGGGCTGGCGGTGGCGTTCGCGGGCGTCCTGGCCCCGCGCCCGGCCGCGGTCGAGGAGCCCGTCGCCTGACCCGGCGGCGGGCGGGGACCGGGCCCCGCCCGCCGCCCTCGCCCGCCACCCCGCCCGCCGCCCGTGCGGAACGCCGCTGGTCAGGGCCCGCGGCGAAATGTGAGACCCTGGTACCACACGGCCCTCACCGGGGCTGTTCGCCCACGGTTCCCCAGGATTCGCCTGTGGCCACCGGCCCGAGCCCGGCAGTGGACGCCTCCTCGTGCTCCCGCTCGTTCCACCGCTCCCGGTGCGACCCGCACCGCACGGCCGGCTCCACTGACCTCACGGGGGACCCCATCAGCGTTTTCACCACGATGCCGCACCCGGTCCACTCCCCCCGCGTGCTCGCGGACGTGTACGGACCCGGCGTCGCCGTCGCCTCGCGCCCCGCCCTGGAGCCCGACGCGCCGGTGGGCGAGCACCGCACCACCCGCGACTCGCTCTCCGCCAGGCCCGTCGCGGTCGCCGCGGACACCCCGCTGATCTCCAGCGCCGGCGGCACGGGCCCCGAACTGCTGGCACTGCTGCGCGACGGCGGCCTGCCGGTCGGCACGGACCTGCGCGAGTTCCGCAGCGAGGCCGGGTTCGCGGCCCGCGTGGCCGAGGCGCTGTCCGACGGCCTGCTGATCGCGATGGAGTACCCGCAGCCGGTCGCGCTGTGCCCGGACGACCGCGCGGTGAAGACCGCGCGGCTCGTCGGCAGCCTGAACAACAAGGCCGGCATCGACACCCTGGTCGACGCGCGCTTCCGCGCGCGGCGCACCGTCGTGCCGCGCGGTCACCTGGCCGGGGCGACGCCGGTCGCCGAGTCGTGGGTGCTCAAGGCCGCCACCGACGACGCGCACGGCGCCAGCCTCGACGTCTACCTCCACGAGGCGGGCGAGCGGGTCGCGCTGCCGGCGTTCGCGGGCCTGGTCGACCGGTTCGTGGTCGAGGAGTACCTGCACATCCGGCGCAACTGGGGCATCCAGCTCTACGTGGGCCCGGACGCGGTGGCGCGGCTGCTGGCCGTCACCGAGCAGCGGGTCGACGAGGCGGGCGTCTACGTCGGCGGGCGGTTCGGCGGCGTCGCACCGCCGCCGGCCGAGCTGCTCGCCGAGTGCCTGGCGGTCACCCGGCGCGCGGCCGAGGCCGGGTACCGGGGGCTGTGCAGCCTGGACTGCGCCCAGACCCGGGACGGCCGGCTCGTCCTGCTGGACCTGAACTTCCGGATCACGGGCGGGTCGATCCCGTTGCTGGCGCTGCGGTCCGTCCGGCCCGACGCGCTGGACGGGTACGCCGAGTCGGTGAAGCTCGCGGTCACCGCGCCGATGGCCGACCTGCTGGCCGAGCTGCGCCCGGCGCTGGCGGCCGGCGGCCTGCTGGTCACCTCGGGCCACGACACCACCCGCACCGACAGCCGCGTGCGGCAGAGCACCGTGCAGCTGCTGGTCCACGGCGACGACCCGGACGACGTGGCCGCGCGCCGCCGCGCCCTGGAAGCCACCACCACCCCCTCCTGACCCGCCACCCCCGAGAGTCCAACCCCCAGACCCCGAGAGTCCAACGCTCAGGACCCGCGAGTCCTACGCTCGCGACCCGCGAGTCCTACGTTCGCGACCCCTGAGTTCTACGCTCGCGAACGGAGAGCCCAGGGGCGCGAACGCAGAACTCAGAGGCCCTGAACGTAGAACTCGGAGGTCCTGAGCGTTGGACTCTCGGGGCTTGAGCGTTGGACTCTCGCGGGTCAGGCGGTCAGGCGGTCAGGCGGTCAGGCGGTTGGCGGCGGCACGGGTGGCCGCCCGCCGCACGTCCCAGAGCGCGCCCATCCGCCGGTACAGCCCGACGGCCTCGTCCAGCGCGACCGCCGCCTCCTCCGCACGACCGGCGCGACCCAGCAGCACGGCGTGGTCCTCCCCCGCCTGCGCCAGCTCGAACAGCCGGCCGACCGAGCGGTAGCGGGCGACGACCCGCGCCATGCCGTCCGGGTCGTCCTCCAGCAGCGCCCGGCACCGCAGGGCGGCGGTGGCCGCGCGCAGCGGACGGGTCTCCCGCGCCGCCTCGACCTCGCACGCCTCGACGGCGGCGCGGGCGGTGGCGCGGTCGCCCTCGTCCAGGGCGAGCCGCACCAGGTCAGGCAGCCACTGGTGGCGCAGCATCATCTGCGCGTACTTCGCGTCCAGCATCCCGCCCAGCACGGCCATCGCCGCGACCGCGTCACCGCGCCGCGCGCACGCCATCGCCTGCGCCGCCACGAGGAAGTCGCAGTTCTCCCGGTCGGCGGCGGTGGCCAGGGGCAGGTTCAGGCCGGCGTCGAGGTGCCGGGTCAGGGCGGCCTCGTCGTCGCGGTGCGCGGCGACCAGCGCGCCGACGCCGTGCAGCAGCAGCACGGGCCCGCCCTCGCGCAAACCGAACCCGGTGAACTCGGGGTCGGCCAGCACACCGTCCACACGCGACACCGCGGCGTCCCACCGCCCCAGCCAGAAGTCCTGCACGGCGCTCGCCACCTGCACACCCGCCGCGGGCGCGCCCAGGCCCGCGATCTCGGCGGCCAGGGCGAGGTCGGCGTCGGCGTCGGCGAGCCGGTCCAGGCACTGGAGCGTGAACGAGCGGTTGTCCAGCAGCACCAGCCGCAGGTCCGACAGCGACAGGTCGGTGCCGACCAGCGCCAGCGCACGGTCCAGGTGGACGACCGCGCCCGAGTAGTCCCGGCGCACCGCGTCGACCTGCCACAGCACCTCCAGCGCCTGGCCGATCGCGAACCGGTCGCCGGACGCCTCCCCCAGCGCGACGGCCTCGCGCGCGCTGTCCGCCGCCCGCTCCAGCTCGCCGATCCCGGCCCGCTGCACCAGCGCGACCAGCGACACCAGCCGCGCCCGCCACACCGGCGGCAGCGCGTCGTCGGCGAGCGCGTCGGCCAGGATCGCCAACGACTCCTCGGCGCGCGACGCCCGGTACGGCACGTACGCCAGCACCCACCGCGCCTGCGCGGCCAGGTCCGGGTCGCGCAGCAGCGGCAACGCGCGCCGGGCGTGCGCCTCGGCCTCGGCGTCCCGGCCGATCCGGAACAGCACGCCGGCCAGGTGCGCGGTCAGCACCGCGCTCCGCGCGCGGTCGCCGGGGTCCACGGCCGGGTCGACCTCGCGGCGCAGCAGCTCGACCGCGACCAGCGGTGCGCGGGCGGCCAGCACCGGGGCCGCGCCGACGAGCCAGTCCGCCACCCACGGCCCGGCCGGTCCCCCGACCGCGAGCAGTTGGCCCGCGACGTGCTCGACGGACGCCCCGGTCCCGGCCAGCGCCTTCGCCGCCTGCTGGTGCAGCGCGACCCGCAGCGCCAGCGGCGTGCCCTCGTACAGCGCCTGCCTGATCACCGGGTGCCGGAACGCCAGCCGCACGCCCGCGTCGCGCAGCACGCCCGCCGTGATCGCCTCCTCCACCGGCCGCACGACGTCGGTGACCGGCCTGCCCCACACCGCGGCCACGTCGCCGACGGTGAACTCGCCGCCGAGCAGGGCGGCCCAGCGCAGCACCTCCCGGGTCGGGTCGGCCAGGTAGTGCAGGCGGCCGGTGACGGCGGAGACCAGCGAGCCGGGTGCCCGGTCGAACGACCCGGCGGGCACGTCGGCCGTCCCCGAGTCCACCCGCACCACCGCGTCGCGCACCAGGGCGTCGGCGATCTCCCGCACGTACAGCGGGTTCCCCGAGGCGCGTTCCACGACGCGGCGCAGCCCCGGCCCGGCGGGCGCGCCGACCAGGTGCCCGGTCATGGCGGCCACGGCGTGCTCGTCCAGCGGCGCGAGGTCGACCAGCACGCCGGACGGCGGGTGCACGTCCTGGCGCAGCCGCCGCACGTCCGCCCGGTGCGGCACCGGGCGGGCCGCGCCGACCAGCAGCAGGGGCAGGCGCGCGGTGAGCCGGCACAGCCGGTGCCACAGCACGACGCTCGCCTCGTCGGCCCAGTGCAGGTCGTCGAACGCGACCACGACCGGCCCTTCCGCGCACCACGACGTCACCAGGGACACCAGCTCGTCCAGGGCGGCGGACACGTGGTCCGCGCCGCCCGGCACGGCCTGGCCGGCGTGCGGCGTCGCCCGGATCGTCGCGCGCCGCGGGTCCGCCGAGTCCGGGGTGACGTCCAGGCAGTCCATCGCCAGGCCCAGCGGGAAGCCGCGGCCCAGCTCCTCGGCGGCGGCGTGGGCGACCCGGTGGCCGGCCCGCCCGGCGCGCGCCAGGACGGCGGCGACCAGGGCGGACTTGCCGATGCCCATCTCGCCCTCGACCCACAGCTGCCCGCCGCGCCCCTCGCCGAGGGCGTCGACCAGCGCCTCGGCCGCCGCCAGCTCGGCGGTCCGGCCCACGAGGACGGGCGGGGCGGCGACGGCCTGGCGGGTGGCGACCGGCACGGCCAGCGCGGGGTCGTCGGCGAGGATGCGGTCCCGCAGCCGGCGCAGCCGGGGGCTCGGCTCGATGCCCAGGTCGTCGACGAGGACCCGCCGCACGTCGCGGTAGACGTCCAGCGCGTCGGCGTTGCGCCCGCACCCGACGAGCGCGCGCATCAGCAGCCCGCGCGGCCCCTCGCGCAGCGGGAACTCGGCCACCAGCGCGGTCAGCCCGGCGATCAGGTCGGCGTGCCGGCCCAGCACCAGGCCGGCCTCGGCGCGCAGTTCGACGGCCGCCACCCGCAGCTCGCGCCACCGCGTCCGCTGCGCGTGCGCGAACGGCCCGGTCAGGCCGGCCAGCGGCTCGCCGCGCCACAGGGCCAGCGCCGAGTCCGCGGCGTGCAGCGCGCCGTCCGCGTCGTCGGCGGCGAACCGCTCGCGCGCCAGGTCGACGTGCCGCTCGAAGAGCACCGCGTCGACGGCCCCGGGCTCGACGTGCAGCCGGTAGGCCGACCCGGTCGAGGTCAGCACCCGCCAGGCCGCGCCGCGGGCGCGCCCCGGTTCCAGCGCCCTGCGCAGCGCCGAGATGTGGGTGTGCAGGTTGCCGACGGCGCTGCCCGGCGCGTCGGCGCCCCAGACGCCGGCGACCAGCGCGTCCCGCGGGACGACGGTGTCGGGCGTCGAGGCGAGCACCGCCAGCACCGCGCGCGGCCGTGCCGACCCGAGGTCCAGCTCGGCGGCACCCGACCAGGCCCGCACCGGCCCGAGCAGTTCGACGCGGACCTCGTTCTGCTGAGCCGACATGCGCGACGCTGCCCCCTCCACCGTTCCCGCCGCCCCCAACCGTAGCGGTGGGGGCGGCGCGGTGGACGGACCTACTCGCAGCCGACGCCGTCGCCGTTGGCGTCCAGGTCGTACACGTCGGGGCCGATGACGGTCACCGGGCCGGTCACGTACGCCGGGCCGTTCCCCTTGCCGGGCCGGCAGTCCACGTCCGCGGCGATCGGCACGCACGGCGTGTAGCTGGCGTGGCAGCCCTGCTGCGGGGCGACCGGGGCCGGGGCCGGGGCCGGCTGGGGGTTCGGCTGCGGCTGCGGCTGCGGCTGCGGCGCGACCGTCGTGGTGGTGGTCGTGGTGGTGGTCGTCGTCGTGGTGGTCGAGGCGGTCGTGGTCGTCGTGGTGGTGGGCGCGGTCGTCGTCGTGGCGCGGGTAGCGGTGGTGAGGTCGGCCGCGCCGGTGGGCGTCGACTCCTTGTCCGCCAACGCCCCGATGAGCACGAACACGAACACCACGGCCGCCGCCGCGATCCACACGGGCCGGCGCGAGAGGCGGGTCCGCGCGGCCACCGGGACGGCCGGGGCCGCGAACACCGCGGTCGGCGGTTCGAGCGGCACGACACCGGTCGTGTCGCGCGGCAGGCGGAGCACGACCTCCAGCCCGCGCACCCCCGCCTTCACGACGGCCTCGCACCCCGGCCGCGCGCCCCGCCCGGTCACCTGGGCGACCAGCCCGGCGTAGCGCTGCGACATCAGGTGCGTCAGCTCCCCGACCCGCCGCCCGTCCAGCCGCACCTCGACGGCCCGCTCCCCCCGGTGCCTGCCGGACTCGACGGCGCACCACGCCAGTTCGGCGACCACCCGCCGCTCCCGGCCGGGCGCCACGGCGTAGCGGGCCAACGCGTCCTGGTGGTGCTCCTCGCGAGTCACCGTCACGGTCACCTCGGCCTGGAGCACGACCAGGCCGTCCGACGAGTTTTCGATCACTGCGCGCTCCCGGGAACGACTGAACGGGTGTAGGCCGTTCATCGCAACGTGCGACACCGCGTTACCGGCGACTACAGCGCGCAGCGGACCTGTGACCGCCGGATGAACTGCATCACCGGATGATGCGAACGGGTCGTCACACCACCCGGAGCACGTGCTTGCCGCGGACGCCACCGGCTTCCATCGCCCGGTGCGCGGCCGCGGCGCCGGACAGCGGGTGGACGGTGTCGATGACGGGGGCGATCGAGCCGTCCTCCACCAGCGCGGCCAGGTCGGTGAACAGGTCGGTGCGCGGGTTGCCGCTGAAGAAGCGCACCCGGCGCGGGCCGAGGGCCGCGGACGCGAGCAGGTAGGCGACGTCGGCGGCCGAGCGGAACGCGATGGCGACCATGCGACCGCCGGGGCGCAGCAGGCGGCGGTAGGCGCGGGCGCCGCCGCCGTGGGTGTCCAGGACGACGTCGAACGTGCCCAGCTCGGCCGGGTCGGTGCGGTAGTCCACGGCGGCGTCGGCGCCCAGGGAGCGGGCGAAGTCCAGGGCGGACGCGGACGCCAGGGCGGTGACGTGCGCGCCGTACGCGCGCCCCAGCTGCACGGCGACGTGCCCGACGCCGCCGGTCGCGCCGCGCACGAGGAGGCGTTCGCCCTCGCGCAGCCGGGCCGCGTCGCGCAGCGCGGTGATCACCGTGGTGCCGACGCCGGGCAGGGCGGCGGCCCGCACGAGGTCCAGGCCGGCGGGGCTGGGCGCGAGCTGCCGGGGGCGGACGGCGACGTACTCGGCCGCGCTGCCGAACGTGCCGCGCGGCAGGGCGCCCCAGACGGGCGTGCCGGGGTCGAAGCCGGGGCCGGAGACGACCTCGCCGGCGAAGTCGACGCCCGTGCGCTTGGGGAAGCGCGGCCCCAGCACGAGCTTCAGCCCGCCGGCGCGGGCGGTCGCCTCGCCGCCGTTGACGCTGGCCGCGTGCACGCGCACCAGCACGTGACCGGGTTCCACCACCGGGTCGGGCGCGGTGCCCTCGTAGAGGACCTCCGGTGGTCCGTACCGGTCGAACAGCACTGCCCTCATCCGCCACGCCTCCGGGTCAAGTGGAAAGCACCTTCCACTTGACGCTAACACGGTAACCGGAGAGGGCCTTCCACTTGCCGTAAAGTGAGAAGCATGGACGGTCGGACCACTCGGTTGCGCGTGGACGCGCAGCACAACCGCGACCGCGTCGTGGCCGCCGCGCGGGAGGCGTTCGCGGAGCAGGGCCTGGACGCGTCGATGTCCGGCATCGCCCGCCGCGCGGGGGTGGGCGTCGCGACCCTCTACCGGCGCTTCCCGACCAGGCGGGCCCTGGTCACGGAGGTGTTCGCGGAGCAGTTCCACGGCTGCACGTCCGTCGTGCACGACGCGCTGGACGACCCCGACCCGTGGCGCGGGTTCTGCCGCGTCGTCGCGGAGCTGTGCGAGATGCAGGCCCGGGACCGGGGGTTCAGCGCGGCGTTCCTCAGCGCGTTCCCCGACGCCGTACCGGTGGACGAGCAGCGCGCGCGGGCCTGGGAGGCGCTCGCCGCGCTGGTGGCCCGGGCCAAGGCGGCGGGCGACCTGCGCCCGGACTTCACGCCCGACGACCTCATCATGGTGCTGATGGCCAACAACGGCCTGGTCACCGGCTCGGTCGAGGCGGCGGTGGCCGCGTCGCGGCGCCTGGTCGCCTACTTCCTCCAGGCGTTCCGCGCGCGCGGCCCGCTGCCGCCGCCGACCCCGCTCGGCCTGCGCGACGTCCTGGGGTGACCCCCGGGCGCCTCAGCCCTGTTCCTGCTCCACCTGCCGGTTCCACTCGCCCTTGGACGACTGCCAGCCGTCCTCGTCCGCGCCGAGCCGCCAGTAGCCGGAGATCGACATCCGCTCCTTCGCCACGCCGCGCTCCAGCTTCAGGTGCCCGCGCAGCTCCTTGACCATGGTCGCCTCGCCGTGCACGAAGACCTGCACGGCCCCCTCGGGGAACTCCAGCGCCCGCACCGCCTCCACGACCAGCCGACCCCGCGGGCCGCCGGCGCGGTGCAGCCACCTCAGGTCCACCTCGCCCGCGCTGCGCACGACCTGCTCGTCGTCCGGCCCCTCGACCTCGACGAGCACCGTCGCGCGGGCGCCCGGCGGCAGCGCCTCCACGGCCGCCGCGATGGCGGGCCACGCGCTCTCGTCGCCCGCGAGCAGGTGCCAGGACGCCTCGGCGGACGGCGCGTACCCGCCGCCGGGACCGGCGAAGTGCAGCACGTCCCCGGGCTGGGCCTTCGCGGCCCACGGGCCGGCGATCCCCTCGTCGCCGTGCACGACGAAGTCGATCGTCAGCTCGCGCGCCGCCGGGTCCCACGCCCGCACGGTGTAGGTGCGGGTGCGCGGCCACCGCTCGCGCGGGAACGACGCGCGCACCTCGCGCAGGTCGAACGGCTCGGGGTAGACCACGTCGGGCAGCGGGAAGACCAGCTTCACGTAGCTGTCGGTGAACGGCCCGGTCGCGAACCCGTCCAGCCCCTCGCCGCCGAGCACCACGCGGACCATCTCCCGGGCGAGCCGCTCGGTGCGCACCACCCGTCCGTACAACGCCATGTCCTGTGCTCCACTCGCTCCGCTCGATCGGTCACCCCAACCGTACGCGCGGCCGGGATCGATTCGGTGGCGACGGAATCCCTGGTCCTCGGCCCGCTGGAGGTCCGGCACGGCGGGCGGGCGGTCGCGGTGCCCGCGGGCGAGGCCCGGGTGCTGCTCGCGACGCTGCTGCTGCGCGCCGGCGGGGTGGTCGCGGTCGACGCCGAGGACCTCGACCTGCGCCGCTTCCGCGCCCTGGCCGGCGAGGGCGGGCACGCCGAGCTGCGGGCGCTGACCCGCGAGCACCCGTTCGACGAGCGGTTCTGGGCCCTGCTGGTGCGGGCGCCGCACCGCTCGGGGCGCACCTCGCGGCCGGCGACCCGGCGGCGGCCCGCGCGGCGTGGCACGGGTCCCCGGCCGTCCTCGACGCCCTGACCCACCCCCGGGGCGGGGCGGGTGCGGGCCAAGCTCTGACGCCGTACCGCCGTACCGCCGTACCGCCGCGCCGCCGGGCCCGTCGCGGCGTCACGAGGTGACGGCCAGGCCCTCCGGTTGCGTGCCCACGGGCACGGTCGCCAGGACGGTCGCGGACGTGGGGTCGAGCAGGGTCATCACGCCCGCGCCGGAGTTGGTCAGGTAGACGTGGCTGCCGTCGGGGTTGGCGGCCATGCCCTCGGGCAGGCGGGCGACCGGGACGGACGGGCCCACCGGCTCGCCGGAGGGGCTCAGGACGGAGACGGTGCCCGCGCCCGTGTTGGCCACGTGCACCCGGCCGCGCGGGGTGACCGCCACGCCCAGCGGCGCGTTGCCGACCGGCGTGGTCCTGGCGGGGCTGTTGTCGTCGGCGTCGATGACGGTCACCGAGTTCGACCCGGTGTTCGCCACGTACACCCGCTCGCCGTCCGGGCTCACCGCGACGCCCGCCGGGTACAGGCCCACGGGGATGGTCGCGATCGGCTTGTGGTTGCCGGTGTCCAGGACGGTGACGCTGCGATCGCCGTTGTTGGTCACGTAGACGCGCTTGCCGTTCGGGCTCACCGCGGCGGAGTGCGGGAAGCGGCCCACCGGGACCTCGCGGACGGGCTTGTTGGTCGCGACGTCCACGACGGTGACCGAGTTGGAGCCGAAGTTGGTCACGTAGGCGTGGGTCGGGGTGACGGCCACGCCGTACGGGTTGCGGCCGACCGGCACCGTGGCGACCACCGCGTGACCGCGGACGTCGAGCACGGAGAGGGTGTCGGCCTGCTCGTTGGTCACGTACACCCGCTCGCCGCCGGGGGCGGTGCCCACGCCGACCGGGTACCGGCCGACCGGCACGGTGGCGACCACCTCGTTCAGGCGCGTGTCGAAGACCGTCACCGAGTCGGAGCCGCTGTTGGCGACGAACACCTTGACGCGTGACGGGTAGAAGCCCGCCGACGCCTGGCAGGGTGTCAGCAGCGCGGTGACGACGAGCAGTACCACCCCCGTTCGAGTGAACCACTCTCGGGGAAAAACCAACCTGGAGTAGAAAATGATCTTGGACGACACCCTGCTCATGACTTTCCTCGTCTAGGGACTTGTAGCGGTCAGCGCCGCGGCCTAACGCGAAAGAACCTCTACGAGCTGGCTTTTAGCCCTCCACTCGCGAGTGCCGGCAAGCGTGGGTCTTCGGGTGGGACCCAACCGCCGCCGACCGGACACCTGACACTATTGGCCTAGTGGATGGTTCCGCAGAGTGAGGAACGCACGATTGCCTCGTCGGGGTGAGAAACCCCGCTGACAGGGTGACCACCACCGCCCGCCGGCCACCGGCCCGGGCCGGCGGGGTGCACGCGAGCACCCCCGACCGGAGCGCACTACGCTCCCCGCATGGCGAGGTACTTCGACGTGCACCCGGTGAACCCGCAGCGCAGGACCATCGACCAGGCGGTCGCGCTGATCAAGGCGGACGGGCTGATCGCCTACCCCACGGACTCCTGCTACGCGCTCGGGTGCCGGCTGGGCAACAAGGACGGCCTGGACCGCATCCGGCAGATCCGCCACCTCGACGACCGCCACCACTTCACGCTCATGTGCCGCGACTTCGCCCAGCTCGGCCAGTTCGTGCACGTGGACAACTCGGTGTTCCGGGCGATCAAGGCGGCCACGCCGGGCAGCTACACGTTCATCCTCCCGGCGACCACCGAGGTGCCGCGCCGCCTGATGCACCCGAAGAAGAAGACGGTGGGCGCGCGCATCCCGGACCACCCGGTGGCGCAGGCGCTGCTGGCCGAGCTCGGCGAACCGCTGCTGTCGAGCACGCTGCTGCTGCCCGACCAGGAGGAGCCGCTGGTGCAGGGCTGGGAGATCAAGGAGCGCCTGGACCACGTGGTCGACGCGGTGATCGACTCCGGCGACTGCGGCACCGAGCCCACCACGGTGGTCGACTTCTCGCAGGGCGAGCCCGAACTCCTCCGCGTGGGCGCGGGCGACCCGTCCCGCTTCGGCGGCTGAACCCGGGGCGCGGACCGGGCACGACAGCGGTCCGCCACGTCGCATACTGTTTTCCGGTGCAGTCGCCCACGCCGCCGGACCGGCCGCCCGCGCACGCCGCGCGCGGCCCGTGGACCGACGCCCGCGGACGGGGGTACGACCACTCCGCCGCCTACTACGCCTCCGACGACGAGCTGCTGTCCGCCGCCGTGCCCTTCCTGCTCGACGGGCTGGCCCTGGGCGAACCCGTCGTGGTGTCGCTCGCGCCGGAGCGGGCCGGGTTGGTGCGCGCGGAGCTCCCCCGAACGGCCGGGGTCGTGTTCACCGAGACCGACGACCTCTACGCCCGCCCCGCCTCCGCGATCAAGTCCTACCGGGAGCTGATGGCCCGGTTCGTGGCGGGCGGCGCGCGCGGCATCCGCATCGTCGGCGAGATCCCGCCGGCGGCGCTCACCACCTCGTGGGACTGGTGGGCCCGCTACGAGTCGGCGGTCAACCACGCCTACGACGACTTCCCGCTGCGCAGCATGTGCGCCTACGACACCCGGACCACGCCCCGGCGCGTGCTCGACGACGTCGCCCGCACCCACCCCCTCACGGCCGCCCCCGGCGGCGGGCGGCGGGTCGACGACCGCTACGTCCCGCCGCCCTCCTTCCTCGCCGAACCGCGACCGCCGGCGCCCCTCCCGATCCAGTCCGCGGCGCCGCTGGCCTCCCTGGTCGTCACCACGTCCGCAGGCGCCCGCCAGGCGGTGCTGGACGTCGGCGGGCCGGGACTGCCCGAGGCGGAGTGGGAGGACCTGCTGCTGTCGGTCAGCGAGGTGGTGACCAACGCGCTGCGGCACGGCCGGCCGCCGGTCCGGCTGGAGGTGTGGGCCGACCGCGACCAGGTGGTCGTCAGCGTCCACGACACCGGCGACGGGCCCGCCGACCCGTTCGCGGGCCTGGTGCCCGCCCCGGGCCGCGACCTCGGCGGCCTGGGCCTGTGGCTGGTCCACCAGCTGTGCGCGCACGTCGCGCTCCACCGCGACGGGACCGGCTTCACCGTCCGCCTGGCCGCCGGCGACCCGCACGGCCTGCGCCGCTCCTGACGCCCGGCGGGCAGGCCGACCCCCGACACGCGGCGAGCACCCTGCCACGACGCCCGACAGGCAGCCCGATCCGGACGCCCGGCGGGCACCCAGGTCCAACGCCGTTGCCGCCGATCAGAGGTATGGGAGCGTTCCCAGAGCCGTTAGCTTCCCCTTCTGCCCCCTCAGCGCAGAAGGAGCCCCACGTGCGGAAGCGGTTGTCATCGGCGGCGCTCGCCGTCCTGTTCTCAATCATCGCCCTGCCGGCCGCCGCGGCCGGGCCCGCCGACCACCGGGTCGGCACGTGCGACCGGCCCGGCCTGCTGTTCTGCGAGGACTTCCAGCGCGTGCCCACCGGCGCGGGCACCAGCCTGCGGTGGGGGGTCGACACGAGGAACGGCTCGCTGGAGGTCGAGCGCGACCGGCGCGGCCAGAAGGTGCTGCACGTGCGAGCCGAGGGCAACGGCCGCGCGTTCCTCAAGGTCGACGACTTCAGCGCGCCCGGCAACAGCTACTGGGGCCGCGTGCGGGTCAAGGTCGAGGAGTTCCCGGCCCGGCCCGACTGGGCGCACTACACGCTGGTCGAGACCACCGGCGACGGCCCGGAGGTCGTGCGCCCGCTCGGCGGCCAGTACGTGCCCACGCTCGACCGGGCGCTGTGGGGCGTCGGCGCGGACGGCGGCCCGACCGGCGACTGGACGAACTGGCGCGAGTCGGCCCCCTCCGAGGCGGGCCGCTGGCAGTGCGTCGAGTGGCGCGCGGACGCGTCCGACAACCGGG
Source organism: Saccharothrix sp. DSM 118769 (assembly GCF_052936295.1). Taxonomy (NCBI): domain Bacteria; kingdom Bacillati; phylum Actinomycetota; class Actinomycetes; order Pseudonocardiales; family Pseudonocardiaceae; genus Saccharothrix; species Saccharothrix sp. DSM 118769. Next base: position 7,290,517 of record NZ_CP193627.1, read on the forward strand.
TCGAGCTGTGGTTCGACGGCGTGGCGAAGCCCGACCTCACCGTCTCCACCCGCGAGCACGGCGGCAACCAGGTCGACTTCCTGTTCCCGCGCTTCGACACGGTGAAGATCGGCTGGCAGCTGTACCAGCCGAACGAGGGCTCCTACGACCTCTGGTACGACGACATCGCCCTCGGCTCGCGCCGGATCGGCTGCTGAGGGCGGGAGGTGCGGCCGGACCGGGGTCCGGCCGCACCTCGTCGGGTCAGGGCCCGGCCGCGCCCGCGGTCAGGTCTCGTACCCCATGCCCGCGAGCACCTGGCCGCCGAAGCACCTCGCGGTGGACGTCTGGCCCGCCGCCACGCGCGGCCCGTAGTGGGTGGTGACGGGGACCTCCGGCTTGGCCGGGATGCGGCAGTCCACCACGGCCCTCATGCCCGCGCCCTGCTCGCAGGTGGCGTTGGCCGCGTGCCCGACCGGTGCGCGCTGCACGGTGCAGCCGGCCGCGCAGTTGGCGCTGGTCAGGTTCTGCGTCGGGTAGTTGCCCGCCGCGTCCTTCGGCGCGCCCTTGTGCACGGCGATGGCCGTGCCGTTGAACGTGATCCGCGCCGTGGTGCCGTTGAGCAGCTGGGTGTAGTGCACGTGCGGCGCCATGTCCCAGTACTTGCCGATGACGCCCAGCCGCTGTCCCCGCGACACGAGCGCGCCGACCGTCAACGACGTCTCGATGTGCAGGTAGCGGGTCTCCCAGCCGCCGACGTGCGCGATGCGCACCTCCTCGCCGTAGTTGTCCCCCTCGGGGCTGGTCACCTCGCCGACGAACGACACGGTGCCCGACGCCGAGGCGACGACCGGCACGCCCTCGGCGGACGTGCCGTCGACCCGCAGCAGGTCGATGCTGTTCTGGTCCGGGAAGTGCCCGTCGTAGGTCGAGGCGCGCCAGCTCTCGCCGCAGAAGAACGGCAGCTGGAACCGCGGCACGTCCGCCGCACCGGCGGGTGAGCCGATGCTGATCAGGCCGGCCAGCAGCACCAGCACTGGGAGCGCTCCCCACCGGCCGCAGAATCGCAGCGTGTTCATGATCCCCCTCAGTGATCCATGGATGCCCCCGATCGGGGGGCATTAGGCGGATCACCGAGCACAGCGCGTGATTTCGGCCGTTCGGAGCAATTTCCGCTACCGTCACCCGGCCGCCCCGTCACCCGAGCGCCGTCGCGTCCTCCACCGGCGCGTCGGTCCGGGCCGCCACCTCGTCGAACTCCGTGCCGGGCGCCAGGTCCACCACCCGGAACGCGTCGCCGACGACGTCCAGCACGGCCAGGTCGGTGATCACCCGCGAGACGACGCCGCGACCGGTCAGGGGCAGCGTGCACGACCGGAGCAGCTTGGGTTCGCCGCGCCGCGTGGTGTGCTCCATCAGCACGACCACCCGCCGCGCGCCGGACACCAGGTCCATCGCGCCGCCCATGCCCTTGACCACCGAGCCGGGCACCACCCAGTTCGCCAGGTCGCCGGACGCGGACACCTGCATCCCGCCGAGGACGGCCGTGTCGACGTGCCCGCCGCGGATCATGGCGAAGCTCGTCGAGGAGTCGAAGTACGACGCGCCGGGCAGCACGGTCACGGTCTGCTTGCCCGCGTTGACGAGGTCCGGGTCGACCTCGTCCTCGTAGGGGAAGGGGCCGACGCCGAGGACGCCGTTCTCCGCGTGCAGGGTGATCGACGACCCGGCGGGCAGGTGGTCGGGGATCAGCGTGGGCAGGCCGATGCCGAGGTTGACGTACTCGCCGTCGGTCAGCTCGCGGGCGGCGCGGGCCGCCATCCCGTCCCGGGTCCAGGGCACGTCAGACCTCGTCTCCGCCGGCGGGGCGCGCGCCCCGGGTGGTCCGCTTCTCGATGCCCTTGCGGGCCGCCTGCTCGGGGGTCAGCGCGACCACGCGCTGGACGAACACGCCGGGCAGGTGCACCTCGTCCGGGCCGATCCCCCCCACCTCCACGACCCGCTCTGCCTCCACGACGGTCAGCCGGCCGGCCATCGCCGCCGCCGGGTTGAAGTTGCGGGCCGCCGCGTGGAACAGGCAGTTGCCCGCCCGGTCGGCCACCGCGGCGCGCACCAGCGCCACGTCCGTGACGATCGACTCCTCCAGCACCATCTCCCGGCCGCGGAAGGCGCGCACCTCCTTGGGCGGCGAGGCGACGGCCACCGTGCCGTCCGGGTGGTAGCGCCACGGCAGGCCGCCCTCCGCGACGAGCGTGCCGACCCCGGTCGGGGTGTAGAACGCGCCCACCCCCGCGCCGCCCGCCCGCAGCCGCTCGGCGAGCGTGCCCTGCGGGGTCAGCTCGACGGTCAGCTCGCCCGCGAGGTACTGGCGGGCGAACTCCTTGTTCTCCCCGACGTACGAGGCGACGACCCGGCTGATCCGCCGCCGCTCCAGCAGCAGCCCGAGCCCGGCGCCGTCCACGCCGCAGTTGTTCGACACGACCGTGAGGTCGCCCGCGCCCTGCTCCAGCAGCGCCTCGATCAGGAACCACGGGATGCCCGCGAGGCCGAAGCCGCCGACCGCCACGCTCGCCCCGTGCGGGACGTCGGCGACCGCCTCGGCCGCGCTGCCGACCACCTTGTCCCGGCTCACGGCGCGACCCGCTCGAAGACCGCCGCGAGCCCCTGGCCGCCGCCGATGCACATCGTCTCCAGGCCGTAGCGCGCCTCCCGCCGCCCCACCTCGCGCGCCAGCGTGGCCAGGACGCGGGCGCCAGTCGCGCCCAGCGGGTGCCCGAGCGAGATGCCCGACCCGTTGGGGTTGAGCCGGTCGTCGGCCGGGTCGAGGCCCCACTCGCGCAGGCAGGCCAGCACCTGGGCGGCGAACGCCTCGTTCAGCTCGATGACGCCGACGTCGTCGAGGGTGAGGCCGGCGCGGTCGAGCGCGGCCCTCGTCGCGGGCACGGGGCCGAGCCCCATCACCTCCGGGCCGACGCCCGCCACCGCCCACGACCGCAGCGCGAGCAGGGGGCGCAGGCCGCGACGCTCCGCCTCGTCGCGGGTCGTGACGACGCACGCGGCGGCACCGTCGTTCTGGCCGCTCGCGTTGCCGGCGGTGACCGTGGCCCCCTCGTCCAGCTTGAGCCGCAGGGGTTTCAGGGCGGCCAGGGACTCCGCCGTGGTGTCCGCGCGGGGGTGCTCGTCGCGGTCCACCACGACGTCGGGCGCGCCGCGCCGGCCGGGGACGGTGACCGGCACCAGCTCGTCGGCGAACCTGCCCTCCTCGTGCGCGGCGACGGCCCGCCGGTGGGAGCGGGCGGCCAGCTCGTCCTGCTCCTCGCGGGGGATGCCGTACTCGCGCCGGAGGTTCTCCGCCGTCTCCACCATCCCGCCGGGCACCGGGTGGTGCCGGCCGCCGGCGGTCACCCTGGCGCGGTCGAGGCGGTCCAGCAGCTGCACGCCGCCTTGCTTCACGCCGGTCCGCAGGCCCAGCGCGTAGTGCTCGACCTGCGACATCGACTCCACTCCCCCGGCGACGACCACCCGGGCCGCACCGGTCGCGACCTGCCCCGCCGCGTACAGGACCGCCTGGAGCCCGGACCCGCAGCGGCGGTCCACCTGCACGCCGGGCACCCCCGTGCCCAGGCCCGCGTCGAGCGCCGCCACCCGGCCGACGGCGGGCGACTCGCCGTTGGGGTGGCACTGGCCGAGCACGACGTCGTCCACGTCGCCCTCGCCGAGCCCGGTGCGGCGGACCAGCTCGACCAGGACGGCCCTGGCCAGCTCGGTGGCGCCCAGCGCGGCGAGCGCGCCGCCGAACCGGCCGACCGGGGTGCGGATCGGCTCGCAGATCACGACATCGCTCATGCGCCGACCGTAGGCGACGGGCACTGAGACGCGGAAATACTCTTTTCGTCGCCTCTGAGACGCTGGGCGTATGACCGAGCTGCGTCACCTGCGCTACTTCCTCGCGGTCGCCGAGGAGCGGCACTTCACCCGGGCCGCCGCCCGGCTGCACATGGCCCAGCCGCCGCTGTCCCAGCAGATCCGGCGGCTGGAGGAGGAGCTGGGCGTGCGGCTGTTCGACCGGACCAGGCGACGGGTCGAGCTGACCGACGCCGGCACCGCCTACCTGCGGCGGGTGCGGGCGATCCTGGCGGAGGTGGACGACGCGGCGGACGAGGCGCGCCGCGTGGCGTCGGGCGTGCAGGGGCGGCTGGTGGTCGGCTGCGTCGGGTCGGCGACCTACAGCCTGCTGCCCGCGTTCGCCCGCGCCCTGCGCGAGGGCTTCCCCGGCGTCGACGTGGCGTTCCGCGGCGAGATGCTCGTGCCCGACCAGGTGTCGGCGCTGCTCGGGCACGAGATCGACCTGGCGCTGCTGCGCCCGCCGGTCGCCGACCCGGCGCTGCGGCTGGAGACCCTGCGCACCGACCGGCTGATCGCGGCGCTGCCCGACCGGCACCCGCTGGCCGCGCGCACCCGCCTGCGGGTCGCCGACCTGCGCGGCGAGGACCTTGTCGTGCACGCCTCCGGCGGGTCGGTGATGCACGGCGCCGTGCTGGCGCTGTGCCGGGGCGCGGGCTTCGAACCGCTGGTGCGGCACGAGGTCGCGGAGACGTCCACGCTGGTCACCTTCGTCGCCGCGGGCCTCGGTGTCGCGGTGGTGCCCGAACCCGTGGCGGAACTGGGCGTGCCGGGCGTCGCCTACCGCCCGCTCACCGGTCGCGGGGCGCGCATCGACCTGGTGGCCGCGGTCCGGGCCGACGACCGGTCCCCCGCGCTGGCCCGCGCCACGACCGTCCTCGGCGGACTGGTCGGCGGCCCGGCCCGCTGACGACCGCCGCCGGCGACCGTCGCTGACGACCGCTGTCGGGTGCCGGCCCGTCGGGTGCCGGACAGTCCGGCGCTGGACAGTGCGGCGCTGGACAGTGCGGCGCGGACCCGTCCGGCGCGGGACCGTGCCGGGTGGATCATCCTGCGGTCGTACGCGACGTGCGACCCCGGTCCGATCCCCGATGACCCGCCCGCCGCGAGGATCATCCGGGATGAACCCACCTCTCGTGCCCCCGGACCGGTTGCGCTGGACCGGTTTCGGCGGCGTCGTCCTGCTCACCGCGTCCGCGTGGGCGGGTGCGGCGGCGCCCACGTCCGCGACGGCCCTCGCCGCCGGGGTGGCCGGGGTCGGCCTGCTGGTGCTGTCCTGGGTGCTCCTCGGCCGCGCCGTGCCCGGCACGTCCTGGCTGCTGTGGACGCTCGTGCTCTGGTGCGGGCCGCTGCTGCTCGCACCGCCCCTGTTCAGCGGGGACGTGTTCAGCTACCTGGCGCAGGGTGAGATCGCCGCGCGCGGGCTGGACCCGAACGCGGTCGGCCCGGTGGGCGGGCTGGGCGCGGCGTCGGAGGTCGTGGGGCGGGTGGGTTCCTACTGGCGCGACGCGCCGTCGCCCTACGGCCCGGTGTTCGGCGCGGTCGAACGGGCGGTCGCGCGGCTCTCGGCCGGCGACCCGGTGGCGGGCGTCCTGCTGCACCGCCTGGGCGGGGTGCTCGGGCTGGTGCTGGTCGCGTGGGCGGTCCCCCGGCTCGCGGCGGTCGCGGGCGCGCCGCGGCGCACCGCGCTGTGGCTCGGCGTGCTCAACCCGCTGGTGCTCTGGCACCTGGTGGGCGGGGCCCACAACGACTCCCTCATGCTGGGCCTCATGCTGGCGGGCACGGCGGTCGCGGTGGGCGCGCTGCGGGAACGGGTCGAGTGGTGGCCCCTGGGGTTCGGCGTCGCGCTCATCTCCCTGGGGGCGCTGGTGAAGCTGCCCGCCCTGGTCGCGTTGGCGGTGGTCGGGACCGCGCTCGCGCGCCGGCGGGGCGGGTCGGTCCGCGACCTCGCGCTCGTCGGGCTCGGCGCGGTGGCGGTCTTCGCCGCGGTGTGCGTCGCCGTCTCGCTCCTGACCGGGTTCGGGTTCGGCTGGGTGCGGGCGCTGGGCACGCCGGGGCAGGTGAACAGCTGGCTGGCGCCCACGAACTGGTTCGGCTTCCTCACGGGCGGGGTCGGCGCGCTGGTCGGCGCGCAGGTCACCCAGGTGATGATCGGGGTCGGCCGGCTCGTGGGCGGCGTGCTGACGGTGTGCGGGGTCGCGGTGGTGCTGGGCCGGCAGCTGCGCGGGCGGGTCGGCGAGGTCACGTCCCTGGGCGCGGTGCTGGGCCTGGTCGTGGTCCTCGGGCCGGTGGTGCAGCCCTGGTACCTGCTGTGGGCGGTGGTCCCCCTCGCCGCGTGCCGGCTGCCGGGGCGCGCCGCGGCCGGGGTGACCGGGCTCGTCGCGGTCGTCGCCGTGCTCGTGCCGCCGTCGGCCGGGAACTTCACCGGCCGGGTCGGCGCGCTGGTCGGCGGCTACGCGGTCGCGGCGCTCGTGGTCGGGGCGGCGTTCCTGCTGCTGCGCGGGACCGCCGCCCCGGTGCGGGTGGAGGTGGGGGCGCGTGCCTGACCCCGCGCGGTTCGCCGCCGCGGCGGCGGGCGGGGCGCTGCTGCACGCCGCGTTCCCGCCCCGGTCGCCGTGGTGGGCGGCGGTGCTCGCGTTCGCCCTGCTGTGGTTCGCGCTGGACGGGGTGCGCGCCCGCCGGGCGGCACTGGCGGGCCTCGTGTTCGGCCTGGCGTTCTTCCTGCCGCACCTGCGGTGGGTCGACGACTTCCTGGGACGCGACTTCGGGCCCGCGCCGTGGCTCGGGCTGGCCGCGCTGATGGCCCTGTTCACGGCCGCCGCGTGCGCGCTCGTGCCACTCGTGGCGCGGCTGCCCGGCGCGCCGGTCTGGGCGGCGCTGCTGTTCGTGCTCCAGGAGGCGGTGCGCGGCCGGGTGCCGTTCGGCGGCTTCCCGTGGGGGCGGGTCGCGTTCGGGCAGGTCGAAGGGCCGTACCTGGCGCTGGCCGCGGTCGGTGGCGCGCCGCTGGTGTCGTTCGCGGTGGTGGCGACCGGCTTCGGCGCGGCGGCCTGGGCGGCCCGGCCGCGCGACCCCCGGCGGGCGTGGCCGGTGCTGCCGCTGGTCGCGGCGCTGGCGGTGGCGCCCCTGGTGGGCGTGGACGCGCGGGACGGCGTGCGCACCGTGGCCGTCGTGCAGGGCAACGCGCCGGACGTCGGGCTCGGCCTGCTCGACGAGCGGGGGACGTTGCGCCGCAACCACCTGCGGGCCACGGCCGAGCTGGCCGAGGCGGTGCGCGCGGGCGAGGTGCCCGTGCCCGACCTCGTGGTGTGGCCGGAGAGCGCGACCGCGACCGGCGACCGCGACCCGGTGCTGGACCGGGCCGTAGCGGACCTCGGCGTGCCCGCGCTGGTCGGCGTGCTGCGGCGGGTCGACGGGCAGGAGGAGAACGCGGTCGTCGCGTGGGACCCGCGGACCGGCGCGGGCGGGTCGTACGCGAAGCGGGAGCTGGTGCCGTTCGCCGAGCGCATCCCGCTGCGGCCCCTGGCGAGCCTGGTCACGCCGTTCGCCGACGCGCCCGACCTGCGCGCGGGCACCGGGCCGGGCGCGCTGGACGTCGCGGGGACCCGGGTGGGCGTGGGGATCTGCTACGAGGTGGCCTACGACGCGGTGCTGCGCGAGAGCGCCGCCGCCGGCGCGCGGCTGTTCGTGGTGCCGACGAACAACGCCTGGTACGGGCGCGGCGAGATGAGCCACCAGCAGCTCGCCATGGCCAGGCTGCGCGCGGTGGAGCACGGGCGGGCCGTGGTCGTGGCGGCGGTCAGCGGGGTGAGCGCGGTCGTGCGGCCGGACGGGAGCGTGGCGCGGTCCACCGGGCTGTTCACCGCGGAGACCGTCGTCGAGACCGTGCCGCTGAGGTCGGTCACGACGCCCGCGACCCGCTGGGGTGGGCCGCTGGAGGCGTTGTTGGCGGTCGCCGCGCTCGCCGCGTGCGCGGTCGGCGGGTGGCGGTCCCGCCGGGCACGCGCGGCCCGGCAGGCGGCCGACCCGCAGGCAGCCGAGCCGCAGGCGGCCGGCGCGGCGCACACCGGTGCGGCGGCCACCGCTCAGCCGGTGGCCGGGGTGCGGGTCCCGTAGCGAACCGGCGCGAGGTGCCGCCCGCCCGCGCCGCCGGCTCCCGAGGGGCGCTCCACCTCCTCAGTCGGGCAGGCCGGCCGCCACCGTGATCCACAGCAGCCCGCCCGCCGAGCACACCAGCCCGGCGACCAGGGCGACGGCGGTCTGCCCGAGCCTGCCCCACCAGCGACCGCCGTGCGGGCCGGCGGCGAGGTACTGCCACACCCCCGCGGTCACGGCGAACACGGCCAGCACGGGGCTGACCATGCCCAGGAACGCGGTGCCGAGCCGGTCCCACGGGACCAGCACCAGGCCGGTCAGGGGCGGGAACAGCCAGCACACGCCCCCGAGCAGCAGCGCCCGCCGACCCCGGTCCGCCGGGGCGCGGCGCGGTCCGCGGTAGAGCAGGCACGCGAGCAGGGCGGAGAGCACCGCCAGCGACGGCACGGCGAAGACGTACACCCGGTCGTGGTACCGGTCGAGCCAGTCCCGCCACACCGGGAAGAACGGGGCGGCCTCCCGGGGCAGGCCGGTCGAGGAGACCCGCACCCACGGCGCGCCCAGGCCGTACTGCATCTCGGGCGCGCAGGTCAGGTCCCGGCCGTCGTAGGAGGCCGCGCACTGCTCGAAGTTGTGCGCCCCCGCCGTGAGCAGGACGGTGAACGGCCGGTCGGCGAGCGTGACCGTGCAGGCGACCCGCTCACCGGAGGGCACGCAGTCGAAGTCGCCGCCGGTGACGGAGAACTCGGGCGTGTCGACGCGGTACACGCCCTCGGCCCGCCCGGGCGCCACGGGGGCCAGCAGCACGGCCACCGCCAGGAGGAAACCGACCAGTGCCGCCGGGAGCAGGCGCAGCGGACCGGTGACGGGCAGTGCCTCGGCGGGGCTCTCGGTGGCGGTCACACCCGCCACATCGGCGGTGGCGCGACACCGTTATCGATCCCGCCGCCCCGTCACCCCGATGGACGGACCCGCCGGGCGGGCCCGTCCGCCGTTCGCGCCGACGGGGCGGCGTTCGCCCTAGCGGGGCAGGTAGGCCCGGTGGGAGCGGGAGAACTCGAACCCGTTGTGCCGGTCCCAGTTGATCGACCACGTCATCAGGCCGCGCAGGTCCGGGTAGACCGCCTTCGGCTTGTAGGTGCCGCAGTTCACGCCCTTCGCGAGGCAGTCGAACGACTTGTGCACCTCGGCGACGGGGGTGAACCCGTTGCCCGCGTTGGTGCTCGCGGGCAGGCCGATCGCCACCTGGTCCTGCCGCAGGCCGGGGAACACCTTCGTGGCGTCGCCGCGCACCGGGAACCCGGCCAGCACCATGTCGGCCATGCTGACGTGGAAGTCGTGGCCGCCCATGAAGTGGTACTGGTTGTCCAGGCCCATGATCGGGCCGGAGTTGTAGTGCTGGACGTGCAGCAGCGTCAGGTCGTCGCGCAGCGCGTGGATGACCGGCAGGTACGCGCCGGCCCTCGGGTCCGCGCCGCCCGCGCCGCCGTAGAACTGGTAGCCGACCTGCACGAAGAACGTCTCGGGCGCCATCGTGAGCACGAACCCCGCGCCGTAGCGCGCCTTCAGGGCCTTGAGCGCCGAGATCAGGTTGACGACGACCGGCGTGGTCGGCGACCGGAAGTCGGTGTCGTTCGCGTCCAGCGACAGCGAGTGGCCCTCGAAGTCGACGTCCAGCCCGTCGAGGCCGTACCGGTCGATGATCGCGGACGCGCTGCGGACGAACGCGTCCCGCGCCGCCGCGGTCGCCAGCTGCACCTGGCCGTTCGCGCCGCCGATGGAGATCAGCACCTTCTTGCCCTTGGCCTGCTTCTCCCGGATGCCCGCGACGAACTCGGCCTCGGACTCGACGTTCGGGCACTCGGCGACGGGGCACAGCGCGAACCGCAGGTCGCCGGACGTGGCGGAGGTGGGTTCGGCGAAGGACAGGTTGACGACGTCCCACTCGTCGGGGACGTCCTTCATCCGGATGTAGCCGGAGCCGTTGGCGAAGCTCGCGTGCAGGTAGCCGACCAGCACCTTCTTCGGCAACCCGGTGACGGGCGGCGGCGTGGTGGTGGTCGTGGTCGTCGGACGGGTCGTCGTGGTCGTGCTGCTGGTGGTGGTGGTCGTGCTGGTGGTCGTGGTGGTCGTGGTGGGTGCCCCGGCGCACGACGCGCCGTTGACCTTGCAGCCGACCGGCGCCGCCGTCCCCGAGGCGTTGAACCCGAACGTCACCGTCGCGCCGGGCGCGACCGTCCCGTTGTACTCCCGGTGCGTGAACGAGTGGTGCCCGCCCGAGCTGGTCCGCAGGGCGTCCCAGTGGGCGCCGACCGACGTGCCGGCGGGCAGGTCGAACTCGACCTTCCACCCGGAGATCGCCGAGCTGGTGTCGTTCCTGATGGAGAACTGGGCGGTGTAGCCGGTCTCCCAGCTCGACGTCTTGGCGAACGTCGCCGTCACCGACGCGGCGTAGGCGGGGGCGAACCCCACCGCGGCCGCCCCGACGGCCAACGCCGCCACCGCCGCCACCCGGGCGAACAGGACCCTGCGCGACATGGAACCTCCTGTGGTGGCGGCCTCCAGGTGATGAAATTGGACTAGACCAACTCCGTGCTGTCAAGGGCCGTCCCCGGCCGCCGGGGTTAGGGGGCCGCGCCGGCGGGTACCTCGAACGCGCGTTCGAGGAAGAGGAGAAGCACGTGGACCGCAACCCCGAGAAGGACCCCGCCGACTGGACGACCGGCGACGAGCCGATGACCGGCCCGCAGGAGTCCTACCTGAACACGCTGGCCCAGGAGGCCGGCGAGGAGGTTCCGGGCGGGCTGACCAAGGTCGAGGCGTCGCGGATGATCGACCGGCTCCAGGAGGAGACCGGGCGCGGGCGCTAGGGCGGAGGGGCGGCGACGACCGGTCGCCGCCCGCGCCCGGCGGTCAGCCGGCCGTCGTCGCCAGGTAGACGGTGGCGGTCGCCTCCCGCTGCTGGAGGGGGTTGGGGAACCGCACGACCTCGGCCCTGACCTCCGCGAACACGTCCGCGAGCACGGCGGTGTAGTCGTCGTCCGGCGGGTCGTTCGACCACAGCGCGAACACCCCGCCGGGGTGCAGCCGCGCGGCCACGCGGGCGACGCCCCCGGGCTGGTAGAAGTCGGCGTTGTCGGGGTGCAGCAGGTGGCGCGGCGAGTGGTCGATGTCGACGACGACCGCGTGGAAGAGGCGGTCCGGCACCTCCGGGTCGAACCCGTCGCCGCGCGACAGGGCGAAGAAGTCGCCGTGGAGCAGGGTGCAGCGGGGGTCGCCGGCCAGTTCCCGGCCGCCCGGCAGCAGTCCCCCGCGGTGCCAGTCGATGACCTCGCCCAGGGCGTCGACGACCAGCAGGGAGCGCACGGCCGGGTTCTCCAGCACGGTGCGCGCCGTGTAGCCGAGGCCGAGGCCGCCGACGACCACGTCGAGCGGCGCGGACCGGCCCTCCAGCGCCAGGCGCGCCAGCTCGACCTCGGAGACGGTGAACAGGCTCGACATCAGGAACTCGTCGTCGAGCTTGATCTCGTGGACCTCGCGGTCGAAGGTCGGGTCCCAGCGGCGGCGCAGGACGAGGTCGCCCAGGGGCGTCCGCCGGAAGTCGAGTTCTCGGAAACGCGCGCTCATGGGACTGCCTCCGGATCGGTTCGCGCCCCGGCCGCCCTCGCCCTCGGCGGGCGACCGCGGACGTCGGGCGGTCCCCGATGATCCCAGCAGGCCGCACCGGCACCGCGCCTCGGGTGCCGTGACGGGGGCGGCGCCCCGCCGGGGTCCACCCGGCGGGGCTCGTCCGGCGGGGTCAGTCCAGGAAGTAGCCGAGGCCGCCCTCGGTGAACTGGCCCTCGCAGTTCGGGTCGGGGGACTCCATGTGGTCGCCGCTGCCGCGCACGACGCAGCGGTAGACGGGGTGCGCGCCCGCGGTCGGGGCGTCGTGCGCGTAGCCGAGCAGGCCGACCCTGGCCTGGCCCTCGCAGTTGGGGTCGTACGAGGTGAAGTTGTCCCAGCCGCCCGCGACGCACCGGTACAGCGGGTGGGTGCCGGGCGCCTGGGCGGTGAGGAGCCTGCCCAGCGAGCCCTCCACCCCGTACCCGGCGGGTGCGCCCGTCGTGGACGTCAGGTGGTCGGACGCGCGCAGGTAGCGCACCGCGACGACGGTGGACGGGCCGCCGGTGGCCGTGCCGGTGTGGAGCAGGCGGTTCGGGGAGCCCGCGCCCGCGTCGGCGACCTTGTCCGGCGTGGCGGCGTCCACCAGCGCGGCCTGCACGGCGGCGGGGGTGTCGCCGGGTCGGCCGGCCAGGTGCAGGGCGGCGGCGCCCGCGACGTGCGGGGCGGCCATCGACGTGCCGCTGATGGTGTTCGTGGCCGAGTCGCCGGTGTGCCAGGACGAGGTGATGCCCTGGCCCGGGGCGAACAGGTCGGTGCACGTGCCGTAGTTCGAGAACGTGGCGCGGGCGTCGCCGCTGGTGGAGGCGTTGACCGTGATCGCCTCGCCGACCAGCGCGGGGCTGAAGCCGCAGGCGTCGGAGGCGGAGTTGCCCGAGGCGAGGGCGTAGGTGACGCCCGAGGCGATGGAGCCGCGGACGGCGGCCTCCAGCGGCGCGGTGGCGGCGGACGCCGGCGCGCCCAGGCTCATGTTGGCCACCGCGGGCTTGACGGCGTTCGCGGTCACCCAGTCGACCCCGCTGATGACCTGGGCGAACGTGCCGGACCCCGCGCAGTTGAGCACCCGCACGGCGACCAGTCGCACGCCCTTGGCCACGCCGTGCTCGCTGCCGCCGATGGTGCCCGCCACGTGCGTCCCGTGGCCGTTGCAGTCGGTGTTGGTGCCGTCCACGGCGTCGAGGCCCCACGTGGCGCGACCGCCGAACGTCGCGTGCGTGGTGCGGATGCCGGTGTCCAGGACGTAGGCGCGCACGCCGGAGGCGGTCGTGCCGTAGCTGTAGGAGGAGTCCAGCGGCAGGTCGCGCTGGTCGATCCGGTCCAGGCCCCACGACGGCGGGTTGGGCTGGGTGTCGACGGCGCGCACCAGGGCGTCCTGGCTCACCGACGCCACGGCGGGATCGGCCGCCAGGCGCCTGGCCTCGGTCTCGCTCGCGCTGACCGCGAACCCGCGCAGCGCGTGCCGCCAGGTGGCGGTGACCGTGCCGCCGTGCTTCGCGGTCAGGTCGGCCGCCTGCGCCGCCACGTCGCCCTTGAGCACCACGACGTACCGACCGGGAACGGCGGTGCCGGCGGCGGCGAGGGCGACGTCCGCCTCCGCCGCGACCGCCTGCGGCGCGGTCGCCACCAGGCCGGCCGCGAGCACGACGACACCCATCAAGCCCTTCGCGCCGACGACCGCGCGTGCACCCACGACTGTGCGCTCCACCAAACCTCCAGGGTCGGGTTCCGGCCCCCGAGCGTGGCAGCGCCGGGCACCGGGGTGTGCTGCGGCAGCCCGAACCCCGACCGGCGGTCGTCAAATCTTCACAGCGCGTGAACATGTGTGGAGAATCCTTGGCGACCGGTCCCCGCGTCCGTCAGGAGCCGCCATGCCCAGACCACGGTCGTTCGCGCTCGCGCTGACCGCAGCCCTGCTCGCCGCGGTCCCCGCCGCGGACCTCGCCGCCTCCGCCCAGGACGGGGACCCGCTCGGCCGGGACCTCGGCGCGATCCTCGCCGACCCGGCGTTGCGGGGCGCGGACGTGGGGCTCGTGGTCCGCCGCGCCGACACCGGCGAGCTGGTGTTCGGCAGCGGCAACGGGAGGCGGGGCCAGCCCGCGTCCAACGGGAAGCTGGTCAGCTCCGCCGCGGTGCTCGACGTGCTCGGCCCCGACCACCGGTTCAGCACGAGCGCGGCGGTCAGCGGTCCCCTGCGCGGCGGGGTGCTGGCGGGCGACCTGCACCTGCGCGGGACCGGCGACCCGACCGTGCTCGCCGCCGACTACGACGCGCTGGCCGGACGGGTCGCGGGCGCCGGGGTCCGGGTCGTGCTCGGCAGGCTGGTCGGCGACGACACCTGGTTCGACTCCGTGCGGCTGGGCACCGGCTGGGCCTGGGACGACGAGCCGTACTACTACAACGCCCAGATCTCGGCGCTGACCGTCTCCCCCGACACCGACTACGACGCCGGGTCGGTCATCGTCCGCGTCGCGCCCGGCGCCGCCGGCGCGCCCGCCACCGTCACCACCGAACCGCCGACGGACTACGTCACGGTCGAGAACGCGGCCGTGACGGGTCCGGCGGGCTCGGCGTCGAGCGTGTCCGTCGAGCGGCGGCACGGCACCAACGTCGTCGACGTGCGCGGCAGCGTGCCGGCGGGCGGCGCGGCCGAGGCCGAGTGGAGCACCGTGCTGGAGCCGACCGGCCTGGTCACGTCGCTGTTCCGGGACGCGCTGGCCCGGCACGGCGTCCGCGTGCTCGGCGGCACGACCACCGGCGCGACCCCGGCCGGCGCGCGGGTGGTCGGCGAGCACCTGTCGATGCCGCTCTCGCAGCTGCTGGTGCCGTTCATGAAGCTCAGCAACAACGTGCACGCCGAGGTCCTGGTGAAGACCGCCGGCCGGGCCGCGTTCGGCGAGGGGAGCTGGGACGCGGGCCTGCGCGCGATCTCGGCGAAGCTCGGCGGGCTGGGCGTGGACCCGGCGGCGCTGTCGCTGCGGGACGGCTCGGGGCTGTCCCGGATGAGCCACGTCTCCCCCGACCAGCTGGCCTCGCTGCTGCTCGCGGCGCGCGGCAAGCCGTGGTTCCGGGTCTGGTACGACTCGCTGCCGGTGGCCGGGGTGGCGGACCGGATGGTCGGCGGCACGCTGCGCAACCGGATGCGCGGCACCCCCGCCGAGGGCAACGTGCGCGCCAAGACGGGGACGCTGACCGGGGTCAGCGCGCTGTCCGGCTACGTGACCACCGCGGCGGGCGAGGAGCTGGTGTTCTCGATGGTCAGCAACAACACCCTGACGTCGGCGAAGCCGGTGGAGGACGCGGTCGCGGTGCGGCTGGCGGGCGACCGGGGTGGGCAGCCGCCGACCGCACCCGCCGCGACCGCGCGGGCCGAGGGGCCGGTCGACGTGGAGTGCAGCTGGGTCAAGAGCTGCTGATCCTCAGTTGTCGCCGTCCTGGTCGCCGCCTTCGTCGCCGCCCTCGTCGCCGTCCTGGTCGCCGCCGTCGTTCTGCTCGACGCCCGGGTTGCCGTCGTCGTTGCCGCCCTCGTTCTCGCAGCCCGCGCCCAGGGTCAGGAACAGGGCGGCGGCGGCGACCAGGGCGGCGAGGGGCTTCTTCACGGTCATGGTCTGCCGGTACCCGCTCGGGCACCGGACAAAACGGACCGGCCGTTGTCCGCTTCACCAGCGGTGACCCGGACAACACGATCGGTTGTCAGGTCGTTGTCCGGACGGTGACGGGTGTTCACCGGAGCTCTCCTGCGCCGCCCGGTCACGGGCTACCGTTCGGCTGGTGCAGATCCCGTGGAGAGCCGCCCCCCGCGCTGCGCTGTCGAGCCCGCTGACCCTGCTGGTCAGCGTGGTCACGGCGCTGCTGCTCGGTTTCGTCGTCGCCGCCGCCGTCCTCCACCCCGCCGCCTCGGGCAGCGCCGCGGTCTCCTACCAGGAGCGGCAGCTGTGCCGGGACGCGCTGCACCCGTCGCTGGAGGCGAAGGTGCCGCACGCGCGGGTCGCGGCGTTCGCGGACCACGTCGCCGCGACCGCCCGCGACCACCCGACGCTGATCGCCGCCTACACGACGGAGAAGC
The DNA here is from genome assembly GCF_052936295.1 of Saccharothrix sp. DSM 118769. Taxonomy (NCBI): domain Bacteria; kingdom Bacillati; phylum Actinomycetota; class Actinomycetes; order Pseudonocardiales; family Pseudonocardiaceae; genus Saccharothrix; species Saccharothrix sp. DSM 118769. The sequence continues at coordinate 7,306,217 of NZ_CP193627.1, forward strand.
GCGCGGACTTCGGCGGGCCGCAGACCTACGCGAAGTTCGGCTACCGGCCCGGTGCGGTGGAGCACCTGACGGTGCTGGAGGGCGGCGCGAAGGACGGGCTGTGGGTGCCCAAGAGCATCGCCGACACCACCGGCGTGCGGATCGGCGACCGCGGGCTGGGCGGGCGGCTGCCCCCGGTGACGGCGGTCTACGCCGACGTGCGCGACCCGCTGCCGGACTGGTGGTGCTCGGAGCGGCAGTTCGTGGTGCCCAACGTGCTCGACCGCGACGAGCTGGCCACGTCCGTGGTGTGGATGCCCTCGTTCGAGTCGTTCACCGCGCTGCCCGAGGAGCTGGCCACGACGACCTCGGTGACCGTGCACTTCCCCTCGGAGGTGCCGACGACGGTCGCCGAGGCGGAGGCCCTGCTGACCGGCGGCACGGCCCGCGTCGCGCCGCTGGCCGACCTGGGGCGGGTGGTGTCACCGCTGGTGCTGCCGGTGGAGAACGCCCGGCAGACCGTGGTGAACGTGCGCTCGGCGATCCTGCCGCTCACGCTGATCAGCCTGCTCATCGGCCTGGCGGGCGTCGCCACGGTGACCGCGCAGTGGGCGCAGCGCCGGCACGGCGAGCTGCGGCTGCTGTGGGTGCGCGGTTCCGGGCCGTTCGCGCTCGGCGGGCGCGCCGTCCTGGAGCTGGGGCTCCCGCTCGTGGTCGGCGGCGCGGCCGGGCTGGGCGTGGCGCACCTGCTGCTGCCCCTCTACTCCCCCTCCACCGCGCTGCCGCCCGGCACCGGCGCGGCGGCGCTGCGGGCGGTGCTCGTCGCGGTGGCGCTGAGCCTGCTGGTCGTGTTCGGCACGGCGGCGCTGCGCGCGCACCGGGCGTTCCAGGTCGCCGGGCGCGGCAACCGGCTGCGGCGGGTGCTGACCGCGCTGCCGTGGGAGCCGGCCACGGCGGGCGTCGCGGTGCTCGCCTGGAACCGGGTCGCCGACAGCGGCCTGGCGACCACGGAGAAGATCGGCGGCCTGCCCCGCATCGACGCGACCGCGCTGGCGTTCCCGCTGCTCGTCGTGCTGACCGCGGCGCTGCTCGCGGCACGGGCGGCGCGGTGGGGGCTGGCCGCCTCGCACCGCGCCCGGTTCTGGTCCAGGCCCGCGGCGCAGCTGGCGCTGCGCAGGCTGGCCGCCGCCGCCGGACCGGTCACCGGCGTGCTGCTGGTCGGCGTGCTGGCTGTCGGCACGATCGCGGTGGGCAGCGCCGTCTCCGGCTCGCAGCGGACCGCCCTGGACACCAAGTCCGGCATGTTCGCCGGCGCGACCAGCACCGCGCAGGTCAAGCCGGACCTGACCGAGCTGCCGGAGGCGCTGCGCGGCAACTCCACCATCGTCGGGCTCGTCGAGCAGTACGACCGCAGCGCGCTGGTGGTCGACCCGGCGACGTTCCGCGACGGCGCGCAGCCGGTCGACCTGGACCCGGCGCTGCTGTCGGCGCCGCTGCGGGTGGGCGACGCGCCGCGCCGCGAGGTGACCCTGCCGGGGCTGCCACCGCTCGACCCGCCGGCGTGGGTCCCGGCGTTCCCGAAGCTGGGCACGTCCGGCTGGGTCGTGCCGGTGGGCGGGATCGCCGACCGCGACGACGTCGGCTCCTGGTACGTGTGGTCGTCCAAACCGCTGGGCGAGCTGACCGCGGCGCTGACGGCGGCGGGGGTGAAATACCGCAACGTCGGCGAGAAGTCCAAGGCCGTGCAGGGCCTGCCGTTCCTGACGATCCAGTGGACGTTCGGTTTCGTCACGGCGCTCGGCGCGGTGCTCGCGGTGGTCGCGGCCATCGCGCTGCTGCTGGCGGTGGAGGTGCGGCGGCGGCAGAACGCGCTGTCCGGCGCGTTCAGCACCCGGATGGGCCTGCGGCCGGCCGAGCTGCTGCGCAGCCACCTGCTCGAACTGGGCGCGGTGGCGGCGGTGGCGCTGGTGGCCGGGTCGGCGGCGAGCGCGGTGAGCAGCGGGATCACCGTGCCCCGGCTGGACCCCGCGCCCCGGCTCGCGCCGGTGCCGGAGGTGCCGGACGCGCTGCCGGTGCTGGTGACGACGGCGGCGGGCAGCGCGCTGGTGGTGGCGGTGGCGGCGTGGGTCGCGGTGCGCGCGGTCCGCTCGGCGAAGGTGGGTGAGCTGATCCGTGGCTGAACGGGGTTCCGGCGCTGAACGGGTTTCTGGCGCTGAACGGGTTTCCGGCGCCGAACGGGTGTTGCGGTTGACCGACGTGGGCGTGGAGTACCGCACGCCCGCGGGGGTGGTGACGGCGGTGTCGGGCGTGTCGCTGGACGTGCCCGCGGCGGGCGTCACGGTGCTGGCCGGGCCGTCCGGGTCGGGCAAGTCGACGCTGCTGCGGGTGCTGAGCCTGGTGGAGCGGCCCACCTCGGGCGGGGTGGAGCTGCGCGGCCGGGGCACCGCCCGGCTGTCGAACCGGGCGCGGCGGGCGCTGCGCCGCCGCGAGGTCGCGCTGGTGTTCCAGAACCCGGGCGACAACCTGATCGGGCACCTCGACGTGGGCGACAACCTGCGCGCGGCGGCCCGCGCGGCCGGGCACGACGTGGACGTGGACGGCCTGCTGGCGCAGCTGGGGCTGCCCGGCACGGCCGGCTGGAAGGTGCCCGCGCTGTCGGGCGGGCAGCAGCAGCGGCTGGCGTTCGGGTGCGCGCTGGCGCGGCGCGCGACCGTGGTGCTCGCCGACGAGCCGACCTCGCAGCTGGACGCGGCGTCGGCGGACCTGGTGCTGGAGACGCTGGCCGACCTGGCGCGGCGCGGGGTGCCGGTGGTGGTGGCCTCGCACGACCCGCGGCTGATCGCGCTGGCCGACGTGCGGTTCGACCTGCGGAACGGGGTGTTGGCGGCATGACGGCGTTGCGCGCGGTGGGGGTCGGGCGGACGTTCCGGCACGCGGGCGGTCCGGTGCACGTGCTGCGCGGCGTGGACCTGGAGGTGGCGGCCGGCGAGCTGGTGACGCTGTCCGGCCCGTCCGGGTCGGGCAAGAGCGCGCTGCTGGCCGTGCTCGGCGGGTTCGACCGGGCCGACACCGGGACGGTGGAGCTGGCGGGCGAGGTGCTGACGGGGCCGCCGCCGTGGAAGGTGTGCGCCCTGCTGCCGCAGGCGCTGGGCCTGGCGACCGAGCTGACGCTGGCCGAGAACGTCGCCCTGCCGATCAGGCTGGGCCGGGCCGGCGGGTCGCTCGACCGGGTGATGGAGCTGCTGGTGGAGCTGGGTGTCGGCGAGCTGGCCGACCGCTACCCCGGCGAGGTGTCGTTCGGGCAGCAGCAGCGGGCCGCGCTGGCCCGCGCGGTGATCGGCTCGCCCGCGGTGCTGCTGGCCGACGAACCCACCGCGCACCTGGACGGGGTGAGCGCGCCGGTCGCGGTGGGCGTGCTGCGCCGGGCCGCCGACGCGGGCGCCGCCGTGCTGGTCGCCACGCACCACGACGAGGTGCACCGGGCGGCGGACCGCACGCTCGTCCTCGCCGGCGGCGTGGTGACCGTAGGATAGGTCCCGATGTCGCGCCGAGCCGTTGCCGTTGTCCTGGTGTTCCCGCTGCTGGCCCTGCTGCTGGTGGTCAGCGACTCCCCGTACCCGGCGCTGCCGGGACCGTCGCGGGACGCGCCGCGCGCGATCGTGGCGATGGGCGACAGCACCATGTCCGGCGAGGGCGCGGGCGACTACGAGCCGGGCACGGACGGCGAGGGCGACAACTGGTGCCACCGCTCGCGCGCCGCGTCGGTGTGGAAGACGCGCGTGGCCGGTGTGGACGAGGCGTTCAACCTGGCCTGCTCGGGGGCGAACTCCGAGCAGGTGGGCATCACCGACCAGGTCCGCAACACCGAGGGCTCGCAGGCGCGGCGGCTGGCGGAGATCGCCCGGCGGTACCGCGTGTCGGTGGTCGTGGTGGCGGTGGGCGCGAACGACGACCCGAGGTTCGCCGACGTGCTGGGCACGTGCCTGCGGGCGTGGGTCGAGCGCCGCGCCGACTGCTCGGGCGCCATGGCCGGGGAGTGGAAGGCCCGCGTCGACCGCATGGTGCCCAAGGTGGAGCGGGCGCTGCGCGACGTCCGCCGCGTGCTCCAGGACGAGGGCTACACGCCCCGCTCCTACACGCTGGTGCTCCAGTCCTACGCCGCGCCGGTCGGCCCCGACCTGCCGCTGGACCTCCAGAACCTGGCCGGTTGCCCGCTGCGCACCGGCGACCTGGACTGGGTCGGCGAGCGGGCGGTGCCCGAGCTGTCGGCGGGCCTGCGCGAGGCCGCCTCGGCGGTGGGCGCCCGGTTCCTCGACCTGGCGGACGCGGGCGAGGGCCGCGAGGCGTGCGCGGGCGGCGAGCGGCCCGAGGACGAGTGGTTCACCCGGCTGACCGTGGACTTCGACGGCCTGCGGGACGAGGCGCGGGCCCGCCACGCGTTGCAGGAGTCGTTCCACCCCAACGCGCGCGGCCACGAGCAGTTCGCCCGCTGCATGACGGAGTTCCTGGCCACGTCGGCGCGGTCGGCGTCCTGCGTGGCCGGTGACGACGGCAACCTGCGCGCCGTGGCCGACGACGACCGGCCCTGACGAGGACCGACGCCGGCGCCCGGCCACAGCGGTTCGACCGGCGGCGGGCACGACCGGTCCGGCCGCAGGTCGACGGTCTCCTCCAGCGGCCGGGTGCGCCGACGGGGGGGAACCGGGGCGCGGTCGGCGCGGGGTACGGTCGGCGCGGGGCTCGTCACAACCCGGCCCCGGCGCAGAGCGCCTCGACCTCCCGGGCGCTCCAGAACGGCGTGGCGGCGGCCAGGTGGGCGGCGGTCCGCGCCCGGTCCCACCCGTGCGCCTCGCGCAGGCCGGCGGCCAGCACGACCAGGTAGGCGGCGGACGGCCTGGTGTGCTCCACGTCGTGCGCGCCCCACGGCGCGGTGAACGTGAGCGCCGGGTGGCCGTCGTGCTCGCCGAGGTGGACGAGCGTCTCGTAGCGCCCCTCCCCCAGGGCGTGCCGGCGCGCGGACAGCACCCCGGTCAGGTCGAGGTCGACGCCGGGGTCGCGGTACATCTCCTGCGCGGCGACGTCGGAGAACTGGCCGGCGGTGATCAGGTAGGCGCGCACGGCCGCCGTGCCGGGCAGGTCGGGGTCGTAGAACGCCCGGCCGCCGCGCCAGACCGGGGACCTGGTGGCGAAGTAGATCCCGCCGGGCACCTCCAGCCCGCGCGTCGCCGACGCCCCGGCCGTGTCGCGGCACCCCGGGTAGCCGCGCGCCGCGCCGACCGGCGTCCCGCCGCGCAGGTAGCAGGCGAACCGGTCGGCGTGCATGTTCGACCCGTAGCTCACGTACCAGACCAGGCGCGGCCCCACTCCCGGCTCCTCAGAGGCAGAGCCGGCACGGGCGGGTCGTCGGGTAGCCCGACTCCAGCTCGGCGCGCGTGCCGACGACCTTCACGTAGCCGCCCACCCAGGTGGCGTCGCGGGCCGGGGTGCCGTTGACGGTGCGGCAACTGGCCCTGTGCAGCACGAGGTTCTCCGGGTTCAGGCTCCGCTCCGCGTTGATGACGTACTGGTCCTGGTTGTCCGCCAACCAGTGCTCGTAGGCGCCGCTGTCCACGGTGTACGTGTGCATCGCGCCATCATGCGCCGGTCGGGCGCGGGTGGTGTTCCGCCATCCGGTGCCACTCCTCGTCGAGGATGGCGTAGACCAACCCGTCGGCCCACGCGCCCTTGAAGACCTCGTGGTGGCGGTAGTGGGCCTCGCGGCGCATGCCGAGGCGTTCCATGACGCGCCACGAGGGCTCGTTGCGGGCGTGGCAGCAGGCGACCACGCGGTGCAGGCCCAGGTTGGCGAACGCGAGGTGCAGCAGCGCGGCGGCGGCCTCGGTCGCGTAGCCGTGCCCGTGGTGGTCGGGGTGCAGGAGGTAGCCGACCTCGCCCTGCCGGTGGACCGCGCTCACCCACTTCAGGCTGACCTCGCCGATGACCCGCCCGTCCGCGACGACCGCGAGCGTCAGGTGGTCGCCCTCCTTCTCGGGCCAGGTGAGGGCCATCTTGCGGGCGAGGCTCTCGGCGGTCTGGGCGGGCGTCCTGGTCGTGTCGTAGAGGTAGCGCACGACGTCGGGGCGCGACTGCCACGAGTGCAGCGCGGCGTGGTCGGCCCCGGTGAACGGCCGCAGCGCCAGGCGGCGGGTCCGCACGGGGTAGTGGGGCTTGTGCACGGCGGCCAATCTACGAGCCGGGACGCACACGTGGGATGTGACGCCGGGTACACGTCCGGTGACCCACCGTTCGAGCGCGGAGGTGTGCGGGACGCGGCGCCGGGTACACGACACCCACCCCGTCGTCCCACCCGAGGAGCGCGCCATGACCGACCAGCCGAGCCACGCCGACCGCGTCCGCCGGGTCGCCGACCTCGCGAAGGGCATCCGGGTCGGCATGCTGACCACGCGGGGCGCGGACGGCCGCCCGGTCAGCCGGCCGATGGCGCAGCAGGAGGTCGAGTTCGACGGCGACCTGTGGTTCTTCGCCGAACGCGACTCGCGCAAGGTCGCCCACGTGCGGGCCGACCCGGAGGTGAACGTCACGCTGACCTCGTCCGACACCTGGGTCTCGGTCTCCGGCACGGCCGAGGTCGTCGAGGACCGGGCGAAGGCGCGCGAGCTGTGGAACCAGTGGGTCGAGGCGTGGCTGCCGCAGGGCCCGGAGGACCCGTCGGTGGTGCTGCTCAAGGTGACCGCCCGGGGCGCCGAGTACTGGGACACCCCGGGCGGCCGGATCGCCTCGGTGATCAGCTTCGTCAAGGCCAAGGTGACCGGTGAGCGCTACGACGGCGGCGAGCACGGCACCGCGGAGATGTGACGTCAGCGCCGCCGGGGTTGGCCGAGGGCGGCGGGCGGGGTGTTGCCGGCGGTGGCGCCCCGGGCGTACTGCGGGGTCACGACGAACACGAACTCGTGCACGCGGTCGGCGGCGAGGCGGTCCACGACGTAGGACTCGCCGATGCGGATGCCGTGCCGCATGAGCAGCTCCTGGTGGACTGGGAACGCGGTGCCGTCGTCGTTGGCCGGGCTGCCCAGCACCTCCAGCGCCCACGTGTCGCTGGCGACGATCGCGGGCCGGGAGCGGGCCAGCCAGCGGGCCTCGCGCAGGTAGATGCCGGGCAGGCCCCGCGCGCCCTCCCAGCGGGCGACGTCGGCCGGGTCGCGGCGGGTCAGCAGCCGGCTCCAGCCGGTGTGGAACAGCACGGCGTCGCCCGGCTCCAGGCGGTCGACGCCGCCGAACGCCATCGCGTCGCGGATGTCCTCGACGGTGACGCGGTAGTTCTCGCGCAGCAGCGGCCGGCCGTCGGACGCGGGTTCGGCCAGGTCCTCGTCCCGGCCGCGGGCGAGGACGACGCCGAGCACGTCCAGCAGCACGCCGCGGGTGACGACCGGGCCCGCGTGCTCGGCGCCGAGCCGGGTGGTGCCGTGGCCGCGGGCGATGTCGGGGCCGCGCAGCCCGTTGTAGAAGAACTCGGCCGCGCCGATGTGGTTGAGGTGGTCCAGCTGGCTGCCGATCTGGTAGGTCGTGGCGAGCGGTGTCGGGTGCCGGGACGAGAACTCCGCCTCGAACCGCTCCTCGTGCACGCTGACCTTGTTGGGCCCCAGCGGTTCCGGCGAGACCAGGACGCCGCCCTCCTCGGCGAACCCGGGCGGCGGCGGGTACCCCTGGATGGTGAGCCGCTGCTCGTAGGTGCGGCGCGGGTCGGTGGCGAACGCGGGGAAGCCGTTCCACATCAGCTCGCCGAGGTTGTAGGTGGTGACGTCGCGGCGGGGGCGCAACAGCCCGAGTGCGGCGGCGGTCTTGGCCGGGGTGACCTCGTTGAGCGTGCCGCGCTGGTCGTCGGGCCCGTACCGGCTGGGCGCCCAGTCGGCCAGGTTCGCCGGGTCCGCGTAGTCGAACGGCACGTCGTCGAGCCGGTCGGGCGCGGCACCGGCGGTCGCGGGTGCCGCACCGGCGGTCGCGGCGCCGGCGGTGCCCACGAGCCCGGCGGCCCCGGCCGCGCCGGCCAGCCTGAGCACGTCGCGGCGCCCGACGTGGTGCCGGGCGAGGTAGTTGCGCAGCAGGTCGGGGTTCACGCGGCGGCTCCCGGGTCACGACGGCAGGAAACCCATGAGCAGTACCGGACGCGCACCGGCGGGCGCAATGGAGGTCACCTCAAGGGCGGCAGCCGGCGCGCGTCCCCCTACATCCCGGCCAGCGCGGTGACCGGGGACTCCACGCAGTCGGCCACGAAGCGCAGGAAGCCACCCGCCGTGCCGCCGTCGCACACCCGGTGGTCGAACGCCAGGGTCAGCTGCGCCACCTTGCGCACGGCCAGCTGCCCGTCCACCGCCCACGGCCGGTCGATGATGCGGCCGATGCCCAGGATCGCCGCCTCCGGGTGGTTGATGATCGCCGCCGAGCCGTCCACGCCGAACACGCCGTAGTTGTTGACCGTGAACGTGCCGCCGGTCAGCGCGGCGGGCGGCAGGGAGCCCTCGCGGGCCGCGCCGGCGTGCGCGGTGATCGCGGTGGCCAGCTCGGCGGTGGTGAGGGTGTGGGCGTCGCGCACGACGGGCACGACCAGGCCGCGGTCGGTCTGGGCGGCGAAGCCGAGGTGCACCTCGTCGAGCACGACGACCTCGTCGCCCTCCACGCGCGAGTTCAGCTCGGGGAACTTCTTCAGCCCCAGCACGGTGAAGCGGGACAGCAGCGCGAGCAGCGACACGGACGGCAGCGCGGCGCGGGCGGCCAGGAAGCCGGTCGCGTCCACGTCGACCCACACGGTGGCCTCGGGGATCTCGCGCCGCGAGGTGGCCAGCTTCCGCGCCACCGCGCCCCGCAGGCCCTTCAGCGGGATGCGCCGACCCGCGGCCGGCGCGGTGCGGGCGGCCAGGGCGCGTTCCACGTCGGCGCGGCGGATGACGCCGTTCGGGCCGGTCGCCTCGACCCGGTCCAGCGGCAGGCCGTTCTCCCGGGCCAGTTGCCGCACGATCGGCGAGATGACGGCGGGGGCGGTCGGGAGGGCGGCGGGAGCGGTCGGGAGGGCGGCCTCCTCGGGTGCCGTGCGCGCCGCGGGGACGGCGGGCGCGGCGGGGGTGCGGGACGTGCGGCGGCGTCGGCGGGGCGCGTCGGACGTGCCGTAGCCGATCAGCACGTTGCCCGAGTACTCCGACGACTCGGGCGCCCCGTCCGACGGGGCACCCACGGACAGCAGCACGGAGCCGACGGCCAGCTTCTCCCCCGGCTCGCCGTACCGGGCGCTGACCACGCCCTCGAACGGGCACGGCACCTCGACGACGGCCTTGGCGGTCTCGACCTCGACCACGGGCTGGTCCACGGCCACCCGGTCGCCCACGGACACCAGCCAGGTGACGATCTCGCCCTCGGTCAGGCCCTCGCCGAGGTCGGGCAGGCGGAAGTCAGGCACGGGCGCTCCCCACGACCTCGTCGTCCCACTGGAGGCGGGCGATCGCGTCCAGCACGCGGTCCACCGACGGCAGGTGGTGCTCCTCCAGCTTCGGCGGCGGGTAGGGGATGTCGAACCCGGTGACCCGCAGCACGGGCGCGTGCAGGTGGTGGAAGCAGCGCTCGGTGACCCTGGCGACGACCTCCGCGCCGTACCCGCCGAACCCGGCCGCCTCGTGCACGACCACCGCCCGGCCGGTCTTGCGCACCGACGCGCACACCGTCTCGTCGTCGAACGGCGCCAGCGACCGCAGGTCGACGACCTCGACGTCCCAGCCCTCCTCGGCGGCGGCGTCGGCGGTCTCCAGCGCGGTGACCACCATGGGGCCGTAGGCGATGAGCGTGACGTCGCGGCCGGGCCGCCGCACGAGCGCCCGGTCGAACCCCACCGCGGTCGACGTCAGCTCCCCCTTGGCCCAGTAGCGGCGCTTGGGCTCCAGGAAGATCACCGGGTCGGGCGAGTCGATGGCGTCGCGCAGCAGCCGGTAGGCGTCGTCGGGGGTGCCGGGCGTGACGACGCGCAGCCCCGGCGTGTGCGTGTAGTACGCCTCGGACGAGTCGCAGTGGTGCTCGACGCCGCCGATGCCGCCGCCGTAGGGCACGCGGATCACGACGGGCAGCCCCACCCGGCCGCGGGTGCGGTTGCGCATCTTCGCCAGGTGGCTGGTGATCTGCTCGAACGCCGGGTAGGCGAACGCGTCGAACTGCATCTCCACCACGGGCCGCAGCCCGTTCATGGCCATGCCGATGGCGGTGCCGACGATGCCGGACTCGGCCAGGGGCGTGTCGAACACCCGCGTGTCGCCGAACCGCGCGGCCAGCCCGTCGGTCACCCGGAACACGCCGCCGAGCGCGCCGACGTCCTCGCCGAACACCAGCACGCCGGGGTCGGCGTCGAGGGCGTCGGCGAGGGCCTTGTTCAGCGCGCCCGCCATGGACAGGGCGGTCATGCCAATTCCTCCCGCAGCGCGGCGGCCTGCTCGCGCAGGTGCGCGGGCGTGGTCGCGTAGACGTGCTCGAACAGCTCCGCCGGGTCGTGGGCAACGTCGGCGTTCATCACCGCGCGGGTGTGCGCGGCGAACTCCTCGGCCTCGGCGGCGACGGCCTCGCGGCGGGCGTCGTCGAGCAGGCCCCGCGAGGTCAGGTACGCCTCGATCCGGTCGACCGGGTCGCGGGCGAGCCACGCGGCGACCTCGGCGGGGTCGCGGTAGCGGGAGGCGTCGTCGGCGTTGGTGTGCGCCTCGATCCGGTAGGTGACCGCCTCGATCCACGTCGGCCCGCCGGACGCGAGGGCGTCGCGCACCACCGCGTACACGGCGGCCACGTCGTTGCCGTCGACCAGCACGGACGGCACGCCGTACCCGACGCCCTTGTGCGCCAGCGACGGCGCGGCGTTCTGCTTGGACAGGGGCACGCTGATCGCGTAGCCGTTGTTCTGCACCAGGAACACCACGGGCGCGTTCCACACGCCGGCGAAGTTCAGCGCCTCGTGCGTGTCGCCCTCGCTGGTGGCGCCGTCGCCGAGCATCACCAGCGCGGCGGTGTCCTCGCCCTTGACGCGGGCGGCGTGCGCGAAGCCCACGGCGTGCAGCGTGTTGGTGGCCAGCGGCGTGCACTGGGGGCCGACGCGGTGCTCGTAGGGGTCGTAGCCGAGGTGCCAGCCGCCCTGGAGCAGGGTGAGGGTGCCCAGCGGGCTGACGCCCCGGGTGACCAGGGCGACCGAGTCGCGGTAGGTGGGGAACAGCCAGTCCCGCTCGCGCAGCGCCAGCACCGCGCCGACCTCGCACGCCTCCTGCCCGCGCGACGACGGGTACACGGCCAGCCGGCCCTGCCTGGTCAGCGCGGTGGCCTGGGTGTCGAAGCGGCGGCCGACGACCATCCGCCGGTGCAGTTCCACGAGCACGTCGTCGTCGGGCATCGCCAGCGGCGGGTCCCCGACCGGCGAGCCGTCCTCGCGCAGCAGCGACAGCGGTTCCTCGCTGGGCAGCAACGTCCGCTCGGGCGCGCGGGTGCGGGCCATGGGCTCCTCCGGTGTCTCACGGTGTCTCGGGTTGCGAGATGGAGGGCATGGTCCGCGTCACACCGGCCAATGATCCAGGTCCGGGCGGTTTTCCTGGACGAACGGCCGCGCGGGCGGGTTATCGTCGACCGCATGACGGCCAGGGCTGGACATTCGGCACCGCTCGACGCGCTCGACCGGCGCATCGTGGAGGCGCTGCGCGCGGACGGGCGGATGTCGATGCGCGCGCTGGCCGAGAAGCTGCACATCTCGCGCGCCAGCGCGTACTCGCGGGTGGAGCGGCTGCACCGGGACGGCGTCGTCACCGGGTACGCGGCGGTGGTCGACCCGGAGCGCTACGGCTTCGGCATCTCGGCCTACGTCTACCTCAAGATCAGCCAGCACTCGTGGAAGGCCGTGCGGCAGCGGGTGATGGAGATCCCCGAGGTGTGGCACGGCGCGCTGGTGTCGGGCGACTACGACCTGGTGCTGCTGGTGCGCGCCCCGGACGCGCACAGCCTGCGCGACCTGGTGCTGTCGCGGCTCCAGACGATGCCGGACGTGACCTCCAGCCACACGGTGCTGGTGCTGGACGAGCTGCCCGCCGGGGGCGACGGTCACCAGCCGAAGTTCTGGGTCCAGTAGGTGCCGTAGGAACCGCCGCGCGCCATGCCCGCGCCGAGGGTCTTGAGCTCGCAGTTGAGGATGTTCGCCCGGTGGCCGGGTGACTCCATCCAGCCCTTGACGACGGCCTCGGCGGTGCGCTGGCCGGCGGCGATGTTCTCCGCGCCGGGACCGGGGTGGCCGGCGGCCTTGACCCGGTCGACGAACGAGCGGCCGTCGAGCGAGGTGTGCGAGAAGTAGTTCCGCGCGGCCATGTCGGCGCTGTGCGCGCGGGCGGCCCGGCCGAGCCGGTCGTCGGCGGTCAGGGCGGGGCAGCCGTTGGCGGCGCGCTCGGCGTTGGTCAGCTCCACGACCTTCGCCTCGGCCGGCTCGACCTCGGTCCGGACCGGCGCGGCCGGTTCGGGCGCGGGTGCCGGCGCCTCGGGCCGGGGCGCCGGGGGCCGGGTGGTCGTGGGCCGGGTGGTCGTGGGCGGCTGCCCGGTCGTCGAGGTCGCGGTCTCGGTCGTGGTGGTCGTCGTCGGGGCGGCGTCGGACGCCGGCACCGACGTCGCGGAGGGCGTCGGGGTGGTGGGCTGCGCGAAGCCGTCGGTGCGCGGGGCGGCGCTCACCCCGACGCTCGCGCTCGCCGCGACCAGGGCCAGCCCGTCGGGGTGCTCGCACCCGGTCAGGCCCAGTCCGGCGACGACGGCGAGCAGGGGCAGAACTCGACTCTTGCGCGACACGCGGCAACCTCGATCTGCATTCGACGGCATTTCGGGCGCGACGACCGCATGGACGCTTTGTGCAGGGTAACGCCCTGCGGTCGTCGCACCGAACAGGGAACCGAGCGGGACCAGGCAGGTTGGGAGCGCTGCGGTCGACCTCAATTCCAAAATAAGCCTATCGAGTTCCCGAGAATTGTCAACGAATCATTTTTTAAGGAATATTTAAACCTCGCACAAGGTGCGCGCAAGCCGGGTGGGCGGACACTGCGGCGCCCGGCGCGGGGGCACGCGGGGATCAGGCCCCGTCGACCCGGCCGAGCCGCAGCTGCACGCGGGTGCCGCCGAGCGGGCCCCGGTCCACGACCAGCGAGCCGCCGGTGGCCTCGGCGGCGCGGCGGGCGATGTCCAGGCCCAGCCCGGTGGAGCCCGCGCCGCTGCTGCCGCGCCGCAGCGCCGACTCCAGGTCGTCGATGCCGGGCCCGGCGTCCTCGACGACGACCACCACCAGGTCGGACCGGTGGAACAGGGCGACGACGAACCCGGTGCCCTCGGGGGTGTGCCGGAAGACGTTGCCCAGCAGGGCGTCCATGGCCGCGGCGAGGTCGCTGCGGGTCAGCGGGACCAGCGCGCTGCGCTCGGTGCCGCGCAGGTTCCACAGCCGCTGCTGGTCGTCGGCCAGCGCCGACCAGAACACCAGGCGGTCGCGCACGACCTCCGCGGCGTCGCAGCGGCTGCCGCCGGGGTCGTCGAGCTGGCGGCGGGCGGCCCGGATGAGCTCGTCGACCTCGCGTTCGAGGGCGTGCACGGCCTGGCGCACGCGGTTGGCGTTGCTGTCCGCGCCGAGCGTCTCGGAGTCCAGCCGCAGCGCGGTGAGCGGGGTGCGCAGCCGGTGCGACAGGTCGGCGAGGACCTCGCGCTCGGCGGCGACGAGCTGGCCGATGCGGTCGGCCATGCGGTTGAACGCGCCGCCCGCGTCGTGCAGCTCGGGCGGCCCGCTGGGCGTGACGCGGGTGGCGAGGTCGCCCCGCCCCATGCCGCGGGCGCCCTCGGCGAGGGCCTTGGCGGCCTTGACGACGCGCGCCCCGAGGCGGTCGGCGACGAGCACGGAGGCCAGCACCAGGGACACGGCCACGCCGCTGAGCGCGAACAGCGCCTGGTCCACGCCGCGCGACAGCTCGGCCTCGGGCACGAACGCCTCGACGACGGCGACCCGGTCGCGGTCCAGCAGCACCGGTTGCAGGTGCACGCGGCCCGCCGGGATCGCCTCGGTGAACGCCCGCCCCTGCCCGCGCGCCGAGGTGAGCTGCTCGTCGGTGGCCACCGGCACGCCGACCACCTCGCCGGACGGCAGGTGCACCGCGACCCGGCCGCCGGTGCCGGCGCTGGCCAGCGCCTGCCCGACCGCCACCGGGTCGACCGTGATCACCAGCACCGGGGTGAGCGCGCCCGCCTGCCGCTCGGCGTCGGCCAGCGCCCGGTCCTCGGCGAGCTGCCGCACGACCAGGGCGAGCGGGATGAGGAACGCCAGCGCCACCATCGAGGTGACCGCCAGCGACACCAGGGCCAGCGACTTCCTCACTCGGCCGCCGCGGTCAGCTTGAACCCGACACCGCGCACGGTGTGCAGGTAGCGCGGCTGGGCGGCGCGCTCGCCGAGCTTGCGGCGCAGCCACGACAGGTGCACGTCGAGCGTCTGGTCGTCGTGCCTGCCCGGACCGGCCCTCCCGGCGAGGTTCCACAGGTTCGCCAGCAGCTCGCCGCGCGGCACGACCTTGCCCTCGCGGGCGGCGAGGTAGGCGAGCAGGTCGAACTCCTTGCGGGTCAGGTTCAGCTCGCGGCCGTCCAGCCGCGCCTCGCGCCGGTCCAGGTCGACGGTGAGGCTGCCGATGCGCAGCGGTTCGGGCGCGGTGTCCTTGCGGGCGCGGCGCAGCACGGCGGCGAGCCGCGCGGCGAGGTGCTCGCTGGAGAACGGCTTGACGAGGTAGTCGTCCGCGCCCGCGTTGAGCAGCCGCACGATCTCGTTCTCGTCGTCGCGCGCGGTGGCCACGATCACGGGCACGTCGCACACGCCGCGCATCATCTTCAGCGCGTCCGCGCCGTCCATGTCGGGCAGGCCGAGGTCGAGCACCACGAGGTCGAACGACGAGCCGGTGATCTCGCGCAGCGCCTCCAGCGCCGTGCCCACCGGCAGCACCGCGTGCCCGAGCCCGGTGAGGGCGCGGCTCACCGCGGACCGCACGACCGGGTCGTCCTCCACGAGCAGCACCGAGACCATGGCGCGCACGGTAACGCGTGGAATCCGGGCGACCGACCGCAGCCGGGCGCCGGGGGTCGCGCGGTCGGCGTCGGCGAGGCTCCGCGCGGGGCGGGGACGCCGACGACGTCCTCGCCCCGCGCCGGGGACCCGCACCGGTCCGCCCGGGTGGCCCGCGCTCAGGAGATGGTCTGGCCGCCGTCCGCGAACAGGGTCGCCCCGTGCACGTACGACGCCCGCTCCGAGGCCAGGAACACGATCGTCTCGGCGATCTCGCGGGACGAGGCGAGGCGCCGCAGCGGCACGCCCGCCACCATCGCCGCCGCCCCGTCGCCGAGCAGGGCCAGCGCGTTGTCGGTGCCGGTGGGGCCCGGGGAGACGGTGTTGACCCGCACGCCGGTGCCCGCGTACTCGACGGCCCACGTGCGGGTCAGCGACTCCAGGGCGCCCTTGGTGGCGGCGTAGGCGGCGGCGCCGGGGAAGCCCTTGGCGGTGGCCGAGGTCGAGACGGTGACGACCGCGCCGCGCCCCCGCTCGGCCATGCCGGGCAGCAGGGCGGCGGTGAGGAAGAACGGCGCGCGCACGTTGACGTCGAACAGCTCCTGGTAGCCCTCCGGGTCCTGCTCGGCGGTGGGCGTGAACGGGAAGATGCCCGCGTTGTTGACCAGCACGTCGACCTCGCCCGCCGCCTCGGCCAGGGCGCGCACGGACCCGAGGTCGCCCATATCGGTCCGGACGAACTCCGCCCGCCCGCCGTCGGCCTCGATCGCGGCGACGGTGGCCGCGCCGCGGGCCTCGTCCCGCCCGGTCACGACGACGGCGGCGCCGGCCGCGGCGAGCAGCGAGGCGACCTCGCGCCCGATGCCCGCGGTGCTGCCGGTGACGAGCGCGACCCGATCGGTGAACTCCATGACTGCCCCACTCGGTCGTTTGACGTTCTACGAACAACGAACAACCTACGCGCATCGGAGCAACGTTCGCAAACTGTCGAACAACTAGACTGTGCCGGTGCGCCACACCGACTTCAACCCCGACGTCGACCGGCTGCGCCTGACCGACGTCCTCGCGG
This sequence comes from Saccharothrix sp. DSM 118769, assembly GCF_052936295.1. Classification (NCBI taxonomy): domain Bacteria; kingdom Bacillati; phylum Actinomycetota; class Actinomycetes; order Pseudonocardiales; family Pseudonocardiaceae; genus Saccharothrix; species Saccharothrix sp. DSM 118769. The sequence continues at coordinate 7,322,331 of NZ_CP193627.1, forward strand.
CGCTCAGCGACCCCCTCCGCGTCGGCCTGGTGCGCCTGCTCGCCGACGGCGAGGAGCGCAACTTCGGCGAGTTCACCGCCCCCGTGGCCAAGTCCACCCTCAGCCACCACCTCAAGGTCCTCAACACCGCCGGCCTCACCTGGCGGCGCGAGGAGGGCACCCGCTGCTACTTCCGGCTGCGCCGCGAGGACCTCGACGCCCGCTTCCCCCGCCTGCTCGACACCGTCCTCGACGCCGCCGACCACGACGACGTCGGCCACCACGTCACCGACGGCGCCCGGCCGACCGCCGACCAGGACGTCCGGCCGACCGCCGACCAGGGCGCCCGACCGACCGCCGACCGGGGCTGACCGTGCCCCGCGGCCTCCAGTACCTCGCCGCCTGGTCGGCCTCCACCGCCGTCGCGGTCGCGCTGTCCTGGCTCGGCATCCGGTTCGTGCTCGACGCGGGCGTGCCCGAGCGCCCCCGCGTGGTCGCCGGCCCGGTCGACCAGTCCTCGCAGGTCACCACCACCGCGACGACCACGACGACGACCGCCGCCACCACGACCACCACCGCCGCCCCCGTCGTCACCACCCAGCCCACCACCACGACCACCACCACGACGACCACGACCGCGACCGCGGCGCAGCAGCAGCAACTGCCCTCCGAGGAGGGCACCTGGACCGAGCAGGACGGCCGCCCCGTCTACCTGCGCAGCTTCACGCTCCAGGGCGGCGTAGCGGCCGTCCGCTTCTCCGCCGGCGGCATCGACCCCCTCTCCGCCACCCCGCGCCAGGGCTTCGCGGCCACCGTCGAGCAGCCCGCCGACGCCGTGGTCGTCGAGTTCACCGGCGCCGGCCACCGCTCCCGCCTGGAGGCCACCTGGGTCGGCGGACCCCAGTGGCGCATCATCGAGTCCGGCTGACCCGCAGCACCGCGCCGCGCGTCGATTCGTCAGGAACGGGAGCGGACCGCGCCGCCGCGCCGCCGCCGTCCAGCCCCTCACCCGTTCGCGACCCGCGCTCCACCCGGTGGCCGAGCCGGTGGTTCGATCACCGTCATGACCCACGCAGGCGAACCGCACCACGACTCCCTCGCCGGCCGCCTCAACCGGCTGCGCGCCGGCGTGCTCGGCGCCAACGACGGGATCGTGTCCACCGCGGGGCTCGTCGTCGGCGTCGCGGGCGCCACCCCCGACCGCACCGCCGTCCTCGCCGCGGGTCTCGCGGGGCTCGTCGCGGGCTCGCTGTCGATGGCGGGCGGCGAGTACGTCTCGGTCAGCACCCAGCGCGACACCGAGCGCGCCGCGCTGCTCCTGGAGGCCCGGGAGCTGCGCGAGACGCCCGAGGCGGAGGAGCGCGAGCTCGCCGGGATCTACCACGACAAGGGCCTGCCCGAGGACCTCGCCGCGCAGGTCGCCCACGAGCTGACCGAGCGGGACGCCCTGCGCGCGCACGCCGAGGCCGAGCTGCACATCGACCCCGACGACCTCACCAACCCGTGGCACGCGGCGTGGACGTCGTTCGCGGCCTTCGCCGCGGGCGCGCTCGTCCCGCTGGTGGCGATCGTGCTGCCGCCGACGGCGTGGCGGGTGTGGGCGTGCGCGGCGGCCGTCCTGGTCGGACTGGCCCTGACGGGCGTCGTCAGCGCCCGCCTGGGCGCGAGCCGGGTGGGGCGCGCGGTGCGCCGCAACGTCGTCGTCGGGTCACTGACGATGCTCGTCACCTACTACGTGGGTGTCCTGTTCGGAGTAACGATCGGCTGATCCGATCACGCTCCGCACCCACCTCCCCGGTCGCCTGAAAAAAGTCTTCACACCGAGGTGTGAGGTACGCAAAGTGCGGGTACACGAACCCGACTTGTCGCCGTCGAGCGCGACAGGACCCGACTGGAGGTGCTCGCCGTGACCCACCCGCCCACCCCGCTCCTGGTGCCGCGCGGCGAGAAGTCCGAGCGCCGGCTGTGGACGCTCCTCGCCGCCCTGTTCACGCTGGTCGCCGGGGTGAACGTGATCCTCGCCGTCGACGAGTCCGCCTGGTGGCAGGCCGGCGTCGCGACCCTGCTGCTGCTGGGCGCGGGCGCGTGCCTGAGGGCCGCCCGCCGCGCCGGCGCCTGATCTCACCATGCACTGAAGCGATAGACGTGAAGGGATTTCTGGTCCGACCGGGCGTACCCCGCTGGTAGGAACGGCGTCAAGTAGGGGTGGGATTCACCACGACGCCCTGTCGGACTAGAGCCATAACCGCGAATTCACACTATCGTCACAAGACCCCGGCAACCCCGGTGCACCGCTCGGCACGTCCCCCTCGGCCCCATCCGGCCGCGGAGCACGCGCACAAGGAAGTGCAGTTGTCCCGCACAACGGAGTGCGGTCCCCACGCCGACGATCTCCCGGCGTGGACCCCCAGCCAGTACATGCAGGCCGACCCGTCCGCGTAAAGCCGCGCGCGGGCGATCGGCCGTCTCCGTCTGCCCGGAACACAGGGCCGACTGAACTGACGCCACGGGAGGGCCCGTCGTGACCCACCACCTCCAGCCGCCAAGCGGCCTCTACGACCCGCAGCACGAGCACGACGCCTGCGGCGTCGCCTTCGTCGCCGACCTGGCCGGGCGCAGGAACCACGCGATCGTGCGCCAAGCCCTGGTCGCCCTGCGCAACCTCGAACACCGCGGCGCGCGGGGCGCCGAACCCGACACCGGCGACGGCGCGGGCATCCTGATCCAGGTGCCCGACGCCTTCTACCGCGAGGTCGTCGGCTTCCCCCTGCCCGAGCCGGGGACCTACGCCGTCGGCACCGCGTTCCTCCCGCACGAGGACCAGGACGCCGTCCGCGCCGAGGTCGAGCGCATCGCCGCCGAGGAGGGCGCCACCGTCCTCGGCTGGCGCGACCTGCCGGTGGACACCGACCACGTCGGCCCCACCGCGAAGACCACCATGCCCGCCTTCAGCCAGCTCTTCCTCGCCGGTCCGGGCGGGATCGGCGGCCTGGAGCTGGAACGCCTGGCCTTCGTGGTGCGCAAGCGCGCCGAGCACGCCGCCGACGTGTACTTCCCGAGCCTGTCCGGGCGCACCGTCGTCTACAAGGGCATGCTCACCGAACCCCAGGTGGAGCGGTTCTTCCCCGACCTCACCGACGAGCGGGTCACCAGCTCCATCGGCCTCGTGCACTCCCGGTTCTCCACCAACACGTTCCCGTCGTGGCCGCTGGCCCACCCGTACCGGTACGTGGCGCACAACGGCGAGATCAACACCCTGCGCGGCAACCGCAACTGGATGGACGCCCGCGAGTCCGTGCTCGCCACCGACCTCGTCCCCGGCGACCTGTCCCGGGTCTTCCCGGTCATCACCCGCGGCGCGAGCGACTCGGCGACCTTCGACGAGGTGCTGGAACTGCTGCACCTGGGCGGGCGCAGCCTGCCGCACGCGGTGCTCATGATGATCCCCGAGGCGTGGGAGAACCACACCGAGATGGACCCCGCGCGGCGGGCGTTCTACGAGTTCCACTCCACGCTCATGGAACCCTGGGACGGCCCCGCGCTCGTGTCGTTCACCGACGGCACCCTCATCGGCGCCGTCCTCGACCGCAACGGCCTGCGCCCCGCCCGCTACTGGGTCACCGAGGACGGCCTCGTCGTCCTCGGCAGCGAAGCCGGCGTGCTGGAGTTCGACCCCGCCACCATCGTGCGCAAGGGCCGGCTGGAACCCGGGCGCATGTTCCTCGTCGACACCGCCCAGGGGCGGATCATCGACGACGAGGAGATCAAGGGGCAGCTCGCCGCCGAGCACCCCTACGAGCAGTGGGTCGCCGACGGCGTCCTGCACCTGTCCGACCTGCCCGACCGCGAGCGCGAGGTACCCACCCACTCCTCGCTCGTGCGGCGGCAGCAGGCGTTCGGCTACACCGAGGAGGAGCTGGCGCTCCTGCTCGAACCCATGGCCCGCACCGGCGCCGAACCCATCGGCTCGATGGGCAACGACGCCCCGTTCGCGCCGCTCTCGGACCTGCCGCGCCAGCTGTTCGACTACTTCACGCAACTGTTCGCGCAGGTCACCAACCCGCCGCTGGACGCGATCCGCGAGGAGCTGGTGACCTCGCTGCACGCCACCCTCGGCGCGGAACCCAACCTGCTCGCCGCCGACGCCACCTCCTGCCGGCGCATCTCGCTGCCGTTCCCGGTGCTCGACAACGACGAGCTGGCCAAGCTCGTCCACGTCGACGACGACGGCACCCTCCCCGAGTTCCGCACGTTCACCGTGCGCGGCCTCTACGACGTCGCGGGCGGCGGCGAGGCCCTCGTGCGGCGGCTCGACGAGATCCGCTCCGAGGTGTCCCGGGCCATCCGGGACGGCGCGCGGCTCGTCGTGCTGTCCGACCGGGGCGTGGACGCCGAGCACGCGCCCATCCCGTCGCTGCTGCTCACCGGCGCGGTGCACCACCACCTCGTGCGGGAGAAGACCCGCACCCAGGTCGACCTCATCGTCGAGGCGGGCGACGCCCGCGAGGTGCACCACATCGCGCTGCTCATCGGCTACGGCGCCAAGGCCGTCAACCCCTACCTGGCCATGGCCTCCGTGGAGGAGCTGCCCGGCGTCGACCCCGCCGTCGCCACCCGCAACCTGATCAAGGCGCTCGGCAAGGGCGTCCGCAAGACCATGTCCAAGATGGGCGTCTCCACCGTCGCCTCCTACACCGGCGCGCAGATCTTCGAGGCCATCGGCCTCGGCGCCGAGGTCGTCGACACCTGCTTCACCGGCACCACCTCCCGGCTCGGCGGCGTCGGCTTCGACGTCCTCGCCGAAGAGGTCGCCCGGCGGCACCGCACCGCGTTCCCGGCCGACGGCGTCCGGGCGCACCACCGCGAACTGCCCACCGGCGGCGACTACCAGTGGCGCCGCGAGGGCGAGGCGCACCTGTTCAACCCCACCACCGTGTTCAAGCTCCAGCACTCCACCCGTTCCGGCCGGTACGACATCTTCAAGGAGTACACGCGGGCCGTCGACGAGCAGTCCAAGCGGCTCATGACGCTGCGCGGGCTGTTCGCGTTCAAGGAGGGCGTGCGACCGCCCGTGCCGATCGACGAGGTCGAACCGGTCTCGTCCATCGTCACGCGGTTCGCCACCGGCGCCATGTCCTACGGGTCCATCTCGCAGGAGATGCACGAGGTGCTGGCCATCGCCATGAACCGGCTGGGCGCGCGGTCCAACACCGGTGAGGGCGGCGAGGACGCCGAGCGGTTCACCCCCGACGCCAACGGCGACTCGCGGCGCAGCGCCATCAAGCAGGTCGCCTCCGGCCGGTTCGGCGTCACCTCCGAGTACCTCGTCAACGCCGACGACATCCAGATCAAGATGGCGCAGGGCGCGAAGCCCGGCGAGGGCGGCCAGCTCCCCGGCGGCAAGGTGTACCCGTGGATCGCCAAGACCCGGCACTCCACGCCCGGCGTCGGCCTCATCTCGCCGCCACCGCACCACGACATCTACTCCATCGAGGACCTCGCCCAGCTCATCCACGACCTGAAGAACGCCAACCCGGCGGCGCGCGTCCACGTGAAGCTCGTCTCCGAGGTCGGCGTCGGCACGGTCGCGGCGGGCGTGTCCAAGGCGCACGCCGACGTCGTGCTCATCTCCGGCCACGACGGCGGCACCGGCGCGTCCCCCCTGTCGTCCATCAAGCACGCGGGCGGCCCCTGGGAGCTGGGGCTCGCCGAGACCCAGCAGACGCTGCTGCTCAACCGGTTGCGCGACCGCATCGTCGTGCAGGCCGACGGCCAGCTCAAGACCGGCCGGGACGTCGTCGTCGCCGCGCTGCTCGGCGCGGAGGAGTTCGGCTTCGCCACCGCGCCCATGGTCGTGTCCGGCTGCGTCATGATGCGGGTCTGCCACCTCGACACCTGCCCCGTGGGCGTCGCCACGCAGAACCCCGCGCTGCGCGCCAAGTTCGCGGGCAAGGCCGAGCACGTCGTGAACTTCTTCGAGTTCATCGCGCAGGAGGTGCGCGAACTGCTCGCCTCCCTGGGTTTCCGGACCCTCGCCGAGGCCGTCGGCCACGCCGACCTGCTCGACACCCGCGCCGCCGTGGACCACTGGAAGGCCGCCGGGCTCGACCTGTCGCCCATCTTCCACGTGCCCGAACTGCCCGAGGGCGCGGCGCGCCACCAGGTCGTCACCCAGGACCACGGGCTGGAGAAGGCGCTCGACAACACGCTCATCCAGCTCGCCGAGGGCGCCATCGCCTCCGGCGACCGGGTGCGGCTCGAACTGCCCGTCCGCAACGTCAACCGCACCGTCGGCACCATGCTCGGCTCCGAGGTCACCCGGCGCTGGGGCGGGACCGGCCTGCCCGACGACACGATCGACGTCACGTTCACCGGCACCGCCGGCCAGTCGTTCGGCGCGTTCCTGCCGCGCGGCATCACCCTGCGGCTCGTCGGCGACGGCAACGACTACGTCGCCAAGGGCCTGTCCGGCGGGCGCGTCACGATCCGACCCGTGCCCGACGCGCAGTTCGCCGCCGAGCAGCAGGTCATCGCCGGCAACGTCATCGCCTACGGCGCCACGTCCGGCGAGGTGTTCATCCGGGGCCGCGTCGGCGAGCGGTTCTGCGTGCGCAACTCCGGCGCGCTCGCCGTCGTCGAGGGCGTCGGCGACCACGGCTGCGAGTACATGACCGGCGGGCGCGTCGTCGTGCTCGGGCCCACCGGGCGCAACTTCGCCGCCGGCATGTCCGGCGGCATCGCCTACGTGCTCGACGCCTCGGTCGGGCGCGTCAACGGCGAGATGGTCGACCTCGACCCGGTGGACGACACCGACCGGGCGTTCCTGCGGACCGCCGTCGAGAAGCACTACGTCGAGACCGAGTCGGCCGTGGCGCACGCGCTGCTCGCCGACTGGGACCTCGCCGTCGAGCGGTTCACCAAGGTCATGCCCAAGGACTACAAGCGAGTGCTGGCCGCGCAGGCCCGCGCCGAGCTGGAGGGCCGCGACGTCGACGCGGCGATCATGGAGGCGTCTCATGGCTGACCCACGCGGCTTCCTCACCACGCAGCGCGAGACGCCGCGCAGCCGCCCGGTGTTCCTGCGGCTGCGCGACTGGCGCGAGGTGTACGAGGAGTTCGAGCGGCCCCGGCTGGAGAAGCAGGCCGGGCGCTGCATGGACTGCGGCATCCCGTTCTGCCACCAGGGCTGTCCACTGGGCAACCTCATCCCCGAGTGGAACAACCTGGTGTGGAAGGAGGACTGGCGCGCGGCCGCCGAGCGGCTGCACGCCACGAACAACTTCCCAGAGTTCACCGGCACCCTGTGCCCGGCGCCGTGCGAGGCGGCGTGCGTGGTCGGCATCAACGGCGACCCCGTCACCATCAAGCGCGTCGAGATCTCCATCATCGACCGGGCGTGGGACGAGGGCTGGGTCACGCCCCAGCCGCCCGTCGCGAAGACCGGTCGCGCGGTGGCCGTCGTCGGCTCCGGCCCGGCGGGGCTGGCGGCGGCGCAGCAGCTGACGCGGGCCGGGCACGCGGTGACCGTGCTGGAGCGGGCCGACGCCGTCGGCGGGCTGCTGCGCTACGGCATCCCCGAGTTCAAGATGGAGAAGTGGCGGCTCGACCGGCGCCTGGAGCAGATGCGCGCCGAGGGCACCGAGTTCCGCACGGGCGTCGACGTGGGCGTGGACGTCACCGTCGAGGACCTGCGCGCGTCCTACGACGCGGTGGTCCTGGCGGGCGGCGCGACGGCGTGGCGCGACCTGCCCGTGCCGGGCCGTTCGCTGTCCGGCGTGCACCAGGCGATGGAGTACCTGCCGGGCGCGAACCGGGTCGCGGCGGGCCTGCTGGCCGAACCCCCCATCACGGCGGCCGGCAAGCACGTGGTCGTCATCGGCGGCGGCGACACGGGCGCGGACTGCGTGGGCACCGCCCACCGCCAGGGCGCGCTGTCGGTCACCCAGCTGGAGATCATGCCCAGGCCGCCGGAGCAGCGCGCCGAAGCCAACCCGTGGCCGACCTACCCGATGCTGTACCGGGTGACGTCGGCCCACGAGGAGGGCGGCGAGCGGCTGTACTCGGTGTCCACGGTGGAGTTCACCGGTGACGAGTCCGGGGCCGTGCAGTCCCTGCGCCTCGTCGAGGTGCGGGCCGCGGGCGGCAGGTTCGAGCCGGTGCCGGGCAGCGAGCGCGAGATCCCGGCCCAGCTGGTGACCCTGGCCATGGGCTTCGTCGGCCCGGAGAAGGACGGCCTGCTGACCGACCTGGGCGTCACCCTCGACCCGCGCGGCAACGTGGCCCGCGACGACGCGTACGCCACCTCCGTGGACGGCGTCTTCGTGGCCGGCGACATGGGCCGCGGCCAGTCGCTCATCGTGTGGGCCATCGCCGAGGGTCGCTCCGCCGCGGCGGGCGTCGACGCCTACCTGACCGGCCGGTCGGTCCTGCCGCGCCCGATCGACCCGACGGACCGGCCGCTCGTCTGAGTTTCGTCCCCGGTGCCGGACAGCGCGGTCCGGCACCGGGGGCGCCCTTCGTGCGCGCCGGACAGCGTGGTCCGGCGCGCATCCCCTGTGCGCGCCCGCACAGCGTGGTCCGGGTGCGACACCTTCCCGCGTGCCCGGACAGCGTGGTCCGGGCACGCGGGGTTCCCCACCGCGCTGCGGCGCCCGGTCCGAGGTCGTAGCGGATCCTCGTTCAGCTCGGCCCGGTACCGCTGGTTTCCGAATTCTCTCGGCAACATGAGTAATGCGATCCACGTTGTCCCAGGTTGCGCGGTTCACCCGATCAGGTGACTGTCCATATCACTCTTCCGAACGTAGTGTCCGCTTCCCGAACGACGAACCCGTGGAGTGGACCATGACCTACGACTTGAACGACCGCCTGGTCATCGGTATCGCGTCCAGCGCACTGTTCGACCTGAAGAAATCCGACAGGGTCTTCCGCAAGAAGGGGGTCGCGGCCTACCGCGATTACCAGGAGCAGCGGGCGGACAAGCCGCTCAAGCCGGGCGTCGCGTTCCCCTTCGTCAAGCGCTTGCTGATGCTCAACGACCTCGCAGCCGACGAAGACCCCCTCGTGGAGGTGATCGTGCTGTCCAAGAACAGCCCGGACACCGGACTACGGGTGATGCGCTCGATCCAGCACCACGGCTTGCCGATCACCAGGGCGATCTTCCAGCAGGGCAGATCACCTCACCAGTTCGTGGAAGCCCTCAACATGTCGTTGTTCCTCTCCGCAAATGAGGAAGACGTGCACTCCGCGAACTCCGCAGGTCTTCCCGCCGGGCGCGTCCTCAAGTCGACCTTCGTCGACGACGAGGGTTCAGAACTTCGGATCGCGTTCGACTTCGACTCCGTCCTGGCCGACGACGAATCGGAGCGGGTGATGAAGAACGGCGACCTCCAGAGTTTCCACGAGCACGAACGGCTCAACGTCGCAACCGCCCACAACCCCGGCCCCCTTCAAGCCTTCTCCCAGGCGATCAACCGGATCCGCGCCCGTGAAGAAGAGGTGAGGGCCTCGGACCGCGAGTATCGGACGCGCCTGCGGGTGTCGATCGTCACCGCGCGCAACGCCCCCTCGCACGAACGGGCCCTGCGGAGCATCAAGGAGTGGGGGCTCCTCGTCAACGACGCGTTCTTCCTCGGCGGCATCGAGAAGCGCAAGGTTTTGGCAGTTCTGCGCCCGCACATCTTCTTCGACGACCAGCAAAGCCACCTGGAGTCCGCGTCCATGGTCCCATGCGTGCACGTGCCGTTCGGGATCGCCAACGAGCCGACCGCCTGAGCCGTTCCGGACGGCGTGCAGCGTTCCATCCGGGAACGGCGGGACAGGCGGACTTGGGGCTACTGCGGCGGTACCGCGTACGTGCTTCCACCCCGACCGCGCGCGGTCGCGCGGTCGGGGCGTCCCACTGCGGCCCTCGTTACGGGCAAGGCTTCCACGCGAAGTGGTAGGTGGTGTTGAAGCTGCCGTCGGTCGAGTCCATCGACATGAAGCTCGTCGTGGTCGCCGGGTCGGAGGTACCGGCGCCCACCCGCAGCTCGGTGTTGATGTTGAAGTTCCGCTGCTCGCCGCACGGGTGGTAGACGATGGCGGCGATCTCGGTGGTGTCCGTCGCCTGCCAGTCGTCGCTGAGCGGGCCGCTGTACGGGTGGCTCTTGTACGCCGTCGGCGACATGCCCTGGAAGTAGTAGTTCGCCCGCTCCAGGCCGGTGGCGCCGCGTTCGAGGTGGGCGAACCCGCGGTAGTCGGCCTGGGCGATGCCGTAGGTGAAGCCCTGCGGGACGTTGACCCTCAGGTTGAGCTGGCAGTTCTTCCGGAAATCGGTGGGCAGGGCGCCGACGCCCACCTGCGCCAGGAACTCGCTGTAGGTGACCGTGAACGCCTTGTTGTCCGGGGACACGGCCACCGCGGCGCTGCCGGGCGGGCACCCGGAGCCGTTCACGGTCACCACGTCGATGGTGATGTACTCGGGCGGCGGCGTGGTGTTGGGCGCCCCGCCCGGTGGGAATATGATCACCGACATCGCCAGTGCGGCCGCTGCCGCGAAGTTGAACATGAGGCACCTTCCGAAGCGGGTCCGGTACGTGTGAACAACGGCGGTGTCAACTGACGCGAAGCGGTGCGGCGTTCAGGGTGAACGGCTCAGCAGCGCTTCCAGGAGAAGTGGTACTCGGTGCTGACGCTGCTGTCGGTGGAATCCATCACCATGAAACTGACACCGCTCGAAGAACCGGCTTGCACGCGCAGTTCGGTGTTCACGTTGAACAGTCGCCGCTCGCCGCACGGGGCGTAGACGATGGCATCCCACTCGGTGGTGTCGGTGGCCTGCCAGTTGTCGCTGTACGGCCCGGCGAACGCGTGGCTCCGGCGCGAGGTGGGCGAGGTGCCGGTGAAGTAGTAGTTGCCCTGCTCCAGGCCGCTGGCACCGTGCTTGAGGTGCGCGAACCCGCGGTAGTCGGCCTGGGCGACGCCGAACGTGAAGCCCTGCGGGTAGGTGACCTCCAGCACGAGCTGGCAGTTCTTGCGGAAGTCGGTGGGCTGCGAGCCGCCGCCGGCCTCGGCCAGGAACTGGCTGTAGGTGACGGTGAAGGCGGTGCGGTCGGCGGAGGCGGCGACCGCGGCGGTGCCGGGTGGGCACCCGGAGCCGTTGACGGTCACCACCTCGATCCCGACGTAATCGGGGGGCGGACTCGACGTGTCCATTTCTCCGGCCGGCGTGAGTGCGGACAGCGCGAGCGCCACCGCGGCCATTGCGGTCAACATGGGGGGCCTTTCTGCCGCGAGGTCGTGCACGCGGCGGGAAGCGGTGATGACGGGGGTGTGGTGACGGCGAACATTGCGGCGGTGGCGGTTACAGGAATGTAGCGCAGAGGTGACGCGGCGCTGTTCCACCGTTCGAGTACACCGGACCTCGGCATCGGTGCGCAATTTTTCGCAATTCAACGGACGGGGGCGACGAATGCCCGTGTCGGCTGAGCCGGGCAGCGCACCGTCATGCACGAATCAATTGAAAATACCACTAATTCCACTTCGGAGGACGGCCGGGTGGAAATGGGGCGCGCGGCCCCGCCCCGCGTCGACGGGCGCGGCGCGAGGCGGGGCGGGGCGGGGAGAGGGCGGCGGGAAGGGCGGTCAGCCCGGCCTGGAGGCCACCACGCGGCGGATCAGCTCCACCATCTGCGCGCACTCCGCCGGGTCCAGCGCCTCGAACCAGCGGGCCTCGCGGGCGTTCTGCACCGGGAACGTGGACGACACCGCGTCCCGCCCCTGGTCGGTCAGGGCCACGAACACCACGCGCCGGTCCTGGCCGTCCCTGGTCCGCTCGACCAGGCCGGCCCGCTCCAGCGTGTTGATCAGGTTCGACATGGCCGACCGGGTGGTCCCGGACAGCTCGGCCAGCCGGGCGGGCTGGGTGGGGCCGAGTATCCAGAGCTTGAACATCAGCCGGAAGCCCGGCATGGTCCAGCCCTGCTCGCGGTGCACGAGGGCCTCGTAGTCGGTGATCATCATGTACGCCAGGTGGAGCACGTTGTAGGAGAGGCCGAACGCGTCGGCGTCACCGCCGGACTCGGCGATCCGGTGCCGCGCGAAGCGCTCGTAGTCCTGCTCCGTCACCACGTCCTCGGCCACGGGGACCTGCTGCTCTGCCACACGCCGATCCTTCCAGGACGGCCGGGCCGGCGGAGCGGGAATGCGGCACACTGGGGCGCGTGCTGGCGACGAGGCGGTTCGGCGTCACGGCGGCCGTGGTCCTGGTGCTCGCCGCCGTCGCGTCCGCCGCTGCGAGCGTGGACCTCGTGCGCGGGGACGCCGAGGTGGCGCTGGACGACCTGTCCCAGCTCGCGGCGGGCCTGTTCGCGACCGGTTGCTGCTGGTGGACGGCTCGGCGCACGTCCGGTCCGGACCGGAGCTGGCGGGTCGCGACGGGGTTGGGCGCGTTCTCCTGGTCGGTGGGCATGGCGCTGTGGACGTGGTTCCAGCTCGTGGAGCAGCGGGCCGTGCCGTCGCCGTCGGTGGCGGACGCCGGGTACCTGGGGATCGTGCCGTGCGCGTTCGCCGCGCTGCTGGTGATCGGCGGTTTCCGCCGTTCGGGGACGCCGGACGCGCTGCTGGACCGGCGCTCGCGGTCGGCGCGGCTGGTGCTGCTGCTCGACGGGCTGATCGTGGTGGGGTCGCTGTTCGTGCTGGCCTGGGCGATCGCGCTGGGCAGGCTGGTGGAGGCGGGCAACCCGACGGCGCCCGCGTTCCTGGTGGCGATCGCCTACCCGATCACGGACCTGGTGCTGCTGGTGATCGTGGTGGTGCTGAGCGCGGACCGGAAGGTGGTGCTGCGCCCGCAGCTGCGACTGCTGGGCCTGGGGTTGACCGGGCTGGCGGTGTCGGACCTGGCGTTCGCGTACCTGGTGAGCGTGCGGGCGCCGGAGGTGCCGCCGCTGGCGAACGCGGGGTTCGTGGTGGGGCCGGTGCTGATCGGCCTGGCCGCGCTGGCGCCGGTGCCGGCGGCGGTGGGCGGGCCGGTCCGGACGCGGCGGTCGTGGCAGTGGGCGTACCTGCTGATGCCGTACGTGCCGCTGCTGGTGTGCACGGTGCTGGTGCTGCGCAGCACGGTGCGGGGTGAGCTGGGGACGTTGGACGCGGTGGAGATCGCGTGCGGGTTCACGGTGTTCGTGGCGGTGATCCTGCGGCAGCTGGTGACGCTGGTGGACAACACGGAGCTGGTGCTGCTGCTGCGGGAGTCGGAGCACACGCTGTCGCACCAGGCGCACCACGACCCGTTGACGGGGTTGGCGAACCGGGCGCTGTTCGAGCGCAGGTTGGACGAGGCGATGGCGGCGCACCAGCGCGAGGGCTCGCCGTTCGGGTTGTTGTTCGTGGACCTGGACGACTTCAAGTCGGTCAACGACGTGTCGGGTCACGCGCACGGCGACGCGCTGCTGGAGCGGGTGGCGCGGCGGTTGCGGTCGTGCGTGCGGGACACGGACGTGGTCGCCCGGTTGGGTGGTGACGAGTTCGGGGTGCTGGTGGAGGGCGTGGAGGAGCCGGAGCAGGTGGCGTTCCGCGTGCTGGACGCGCTGGGCGGGGAGATCAGCGCGTCGGTGGGGGTGGTGATCTGCGCCGAGCAGGACCCGGAGGCGACGGCGCAGTCGGTGCTGCGGTGCGCGGACAAGGCGATGTACGAGGCGAAGCGCGAGGGTGGTCACGGGCTGGTCATCCACCCGTGAGCGCGCCCGACCGCCGGGGAGCGCCGCGGAGCGCCCGACCGCCGGGGAGGGCGGCCGGGCGCGGGACGACGGGCGGTCAGCGGGTCAGCAGGTCAGCGGGTCAGCGGGTCAGCCGGTCACGGAGTTGAGCAGCGGCAGGTAGCCCTGGGCGTAGCCGGTGGCGTTGGGGTGGAAGGACTCCACGAGGCGCAGCAGGGAGAACGAGTTGACCCACGGCGACCGGCCGCAGGCGCCGTGGCCCGCGAACCGCGCGCGGGCGTCGACGTAGCGGAGGCCGGCGGCGGTGGCGCGGGCGGAGATGACCTCGTGCAGGACGTCGGCGCCGTTGTTGAGGGCGGTGCGCTTGGTGGTGCTCAGGCAGGTGCCGGCGGGTTCGACGAGGCGCGGGTAGCCGAGGACGACGACGGTGGCGCCGGGGGCGCGGGCGCGGATGGTGGCGTAGGTGCGGTCGAGCTTGGCGGGCAGCGCGGTGCGGCCCTGGGAGATGCCGGCGTCGACGGCGTTGACGCAGGCGCTGTCGCTGCCGGTGACGCAGGTGAGCATGGTGGAGGCGAAGCCGATGTCGTTGCCGCCGATGGTGATGGACACCAGGTCGGTGCCGGCGTCGAGGGAGGCGAACTGGTCGGTCATGCTGTCGGTGGTGGCACCCCCGCAGGCGGCGTACCGGAACGACGAGACCTCGTGGGTGTCGGCCCACAGCTGGGCGTAGCCGCGGGGGCTGCGGAAGCAGGTGCCGCCGGTGTAGGGCGGGGCACCGGTGCCGGAGGAGTAGGAATCGCCGAGGGCGACGTAGTCGACGGGGGCCGCGGCGGAGGCGGTGGAGGTGGTGAGCACGACCGCCAGGGCGGCGGGCAGCACCGCACACACGACCCTGAGAAGACGTTTGCGCACGTCCAGTCCTTCCTCGATGACGCCAGGCGTGAAGGCGCGTGATCACCGACGTTACGAAGGCGAACCGAGGTATCACAGACGGTGCTATTCTCATTACTTCCGGGTAACATCCACCGCTCGCCCGCCGGGATGGCCGACGTGCCCCTCCGTCAAGCGCCGCACCGCAGCGACGCCCGCCGCAACCGGGCGGCCATCCTGCGCGCGGCCTGGGACGAGGTGGCGCTGGGCAGGCCGGTGCCGTCGGTGCGGCGGCTCGCCGACGCGACCGGGTTGGGCCAGGCGACGGTGTACCGGCACTTCTCCGACCGCCGGGCGCTGCTGCTGGCGGTGACGCGGGAGCAGGTGGCGGTGCTGCGCCGGACCGCGGGGCGGGGCGCGGACGACCCGGCGGCGTTCCGGTCGCTGCTGCGCGGGGTGCTGGTCCACCAGGTGTCGGTGCGCCCGCTGGTGGACGAGCTGCGCCGGCTGCCGCGGACCGACCAGCTCGGCCAGGTCCGGGCCCTGCTCGACGCGCTGCGGGTCCCGTTCGCCCGGTCGCAGGCGGCGGGGCACCTCAAGGGCGACGTCGTGCTGGACGACCTGCCGCTCGTGTTCACGATGCTCCAGGCCGCGGTCGACGCGGCGCCGGACCCGGGCACGGCCCGGCGCGCGATCCCCGTGCTGCTCGACGGCCTGTTCCGCGCACCGCCCTGACCGCGCACCGCCCTGACCGTGCACCGTCATGACCGAGGGGCTACAGCATCCCGGCGGCGCGGAACAGGCGGTCGTAGATCTCGCGGATGACGTCCTGCTTGCGGGCGTTGTAGTCCATCACGTGGCCGCCGCCGGGCACGGCCGCGCGCTTGGCCGCCTCGTAGCGTTCGCGGTCCTCGGGGTGCGCGCGCAGCCAGTCGCGGAACATGCGCACGCGGATCGCCTCCGGGCAGTCCGGGCCGTACACGTGCAGGTTGGCGCGGGGTTCGGCCAGCCGCAGCGCGCGGTGCTCGTGGAACGACGGCTCGCGGATGACGAGGACGTAGCCGAGGCGCTCCAGCGCGGGCACGTACGCGTGCTCGTCGCGGGGGTCGGCGACGGTGAGGGAGATGTCGACGACGTCCTTGGCGGCCAGGCCGGGCACGGACGTCGAGCCGACGTGCTCGACGTCGAGGACCGCGTCGCCGAGCGCGGCGCGCACGTCGGCGACGAGGCGTTCATAGCACCGGGGCCAGCCCGGGTCGTAGGGGACGATGCGGACCTCCTCGGGCGGGGGCGGTCCCAGCACCCAGGGGTCCTCGTCGGGGTCGGGGTCGTGGTGGCGGGTGATCTCCTCGTGGGTGGGCACCCACCGGAAGCTAACAGGCCCGGCTCACCGCTTCGGCACGAACGCGTACACGCTCGCCGGCGAACCGGAGCCGCGCCGGTTGACCACGCCGCCGGCCAGCACGTGCGCGCCCTGCTCGGGCAGCTCGGCGAGGTTCGCCAGCACCTCCAGGCTGATCCGGTGCTCCCGGTAGAGCAGCTTGGACACCCGGTAGTCGGTGTCGGTCGCGGGCTCGGGGCTGAACGTGTCGGTGCCCAGCGCGCCGCGGCGGCCCAGCCGCCCGGTCCCCACCAGCCACTCCACGGCGGCCAGCGAGAAGCCCGGCTGGTGCATCCGCCCCTCGGCGTCGAGGTTGTAGAACGCGTCGGTGCCCCAGCGGTCCTCCCAGCCGGTCCACAGCACCACGGCCGCCTCGCGGGGGATGCGGCCGTGGTGCTTCTCCCAGCGCTGGAGGTCGGCGACGCTCACCTCATAGTCGGCGTCGAGCCGGGCCCGTTCCCGCACGTCGACCTTCACGGCGGGCAGGAACAGGTCCTCGGTGTCCAGCTCGTCGGCGTGCGGCTGGTCGGCGTTGAAGTGCGCGGGCGCGCCCCAGTGGGTGCCGGTGTGCTCGCCCTGCCGCACGTACTGGAGGTAGTAGCCGTCCTCCGGCACGGTGGTGACCGTGGACAGGGTGAACTCCGGGTCGCCGGGGTAGACGCTGGTCCGCTCGGGGTCGTTGACGTGGGCGAGGTTCACCAGGCGGTGGTCGCGCAGGCCGAGGCGGCCGGAGGCTTTCGCCGAGCCCCCGCCCGCGAGCACCCCGCCCACCGCTGACGCCACACCCGCGAGCATCGACCGTCTGCGCACCGCGGACCACTCCCCTGCCTAGCCGTCACCCGATCCGGGTAACCGTACCGGCCGGCCGGTCACGGGACGACGACCTGCCGGACGGCATCCCCCGACGCCAAACGGGCGAACCCGGCGTTCACGTCGTCCAGCGCGAGGGTCCCCGACAGCAGCTCGTGCACGGGCAGCTGCCCGGTGCGGTGCAGCTCGACGAACCGGGGCACGTCCCGCCGGGGCACGCACGACCCGAGGTAGCTGCCCTTGAGGGTGCGCTCCTCGGCGACCAGGCTCAGCGCGGGCAGCGTCACGGTCCGGTCGGGGTGCGGCAGGCCGACGGTGACCGTGGTGCCGCCCGGGGCGGTGGCCAGGTAGGCCTGCTCCAGCACGGCCGCCACGCCGGTGGTGTCGATGACCTTGTCGGCGCCGCCACCGGTGAGGTCGCGCACCGCGGCCACCGCGTCCGCGCCGCCCGCCACGTCGTGCGTGGCCCCGAGCTTGCGGGCCAGCGCCCGCTTGTGCTCCACCACGTCCACCGCGACGATCCGCGACGCCCCGGCCGCGCGGGCGGCGAGCAGGGCGGCGAGGCCGACCCCGCCGAGCCCGAAGACCGCGACCCGGTCGCCCGGTCGCACCGCGGCGCTGTAGAACGCCGCGCCCGCGCCGGTGAGCACGGCGCACCCGAACAGGGCGGCCACCTCGGGCGCGAGGTCGTCGGGCACGCGGGTCGCGGACTTCTCCGACACCACGGCGTACTCGGCGAACCCGGACACGCCCAGGTGGTGGTGCGGGCGGGTGCCGTCGGGCAGCCGCAGCCGCCGGGCGCCGCCGAGCAGGGTGCCCTCGCGGTTGGCCGCCGCGCCCGGTTCGCACAGCGCCTGCCGGCCGGACGCGCAGCGGCGGCACGAGCCGCAGGCGGGCACGAACGACAGCACCACCCGGTCGCCGACGGCGAAGTCGGACGCGCCCGGCCCGGTCTCCACGACCTCGCCCGCGGCCTCGTGGCCGAGGACCATCGGCAGCGGCCTGATCCGCGAGCCGTCGATCACCGACAGGTCGGAGTGGCACAGCCCGGTGGCGCCGACCTTGACCAGCACCTCGCCGGGGCCGGGCGGGTCCAGCTCCAGGTCGAGCACCTCCAGCGGTCCGCCCACGGCGGTCAGCACCGCGCCCCTGGTCCTCACGCGACCACCAGCCCCTCCATCGCGGTGCGCAGCCCGGCCGGTACGTCGATCGGTTTGCGCGTGTCCCGGTCGGTGAACACGTGCACGAAGTGCCCTTCGGCGACCACGTCGTCACGCCCCTCCGGGTAGAAGCCGACCTCCCAGCGCACGCTGGAGCGGCCGAGGTGGCCGATGCGCAGGCCCGCGTCGACCGCCTCGGGGAAGGCGATGGAGGCCCGGTAGTTGCAGCGGGACTCCACGCACAGCCCGATCGCCGGTCCGCGGTGGATGTCCAGCCCGCCGGTGGTGATCAGCCACGTGTTGATGACGGTGTCCATCCACGCGTAGTGCACGACGTTGTTGACGTGGCCGTACACGTCGTTGTCGTGCCACCGGGTCGGTATCCGCTGCCAGTGCCGGTAGTGCTCGCGCACGCAACCCCTCCTCGTCAGTCGAGCATCCTGGTCAGCTCGACCCTGGACCGCACCTCGAGCCTGGCGAAGATGTTGCGCAGGTGGTGCTCGACGGTGCGGTGGCTCAGGAACAGGCGCGCGGCGACCTCCCGGTTGGTCGCGCCCTCGGCGACCAGGCGGGCGATCTGCGCCTGCTGCGGGGTGAGCGAGGCGACCCGGTCGCCGGTGGGCGGCGCGTCGGCGGGGGCGGTGACGGCCTCGCCGGCGGCGCGCAGCTCGGCCCGGGCGCGGGCGACCCAGCGGTCGGCCTCGTAGCGCTGGAAGATCTTCACGGCGTCGCGCAGCACGTCCCGCGCGGCCCGGGGCTTGCGGCCGCGGCGCAGCCGGTGCCCGTAGAACAGCTCGGTCTTGGCCAGCTCCATGGCGGTGCCGCTGGCCCGGTGCAGCCGGATGGCCTCGCGGAAGTGCTCCTCGGCGCCGGGGTCGTCGGCCAGCATGGCGCGGCAGCGGTGCGACAGGGCCAGCCGCGCCGGGCTGTTCGTGGCGCCCACCCACTTCTCGTAGCGGCGCAGCGCGCGGTCCGCGGTGGAGCGGCGTCCGCAGCCGACGGCGGCCTCCACCACGTGCGGGGCGGCCATGACCTTGATGCCCGCGTGCACGCCGCCGGAGCCGGCCGTCATCAGGCGCAGCCGGTCGAGGGCGTCGGCCGGGCGGTCCAGGGCGAGGTCGACGCACGCCGACGCCCACGCGCCGAACGTGCCGGAGCGCCCGAGGCCGCGCTGGGCGATCTGCTCGGCGGCGGCCTCGACGCGGTGCACGGCGGTGTCGGTGTCCCCGCGCAGGGCGGCGAGCAGGGCGAGGATCGTGAGGTGGTCGACCACGGCGTTGTGCTGGCCGATCGCGGTGGCCGCGTGCACGCCCTCGAACGCCGCCGACAGCGCCACCGCGTGCTGGTCGAGCAGCAGCGCGGACAGCGCCCGGTAGACCAGCGCCCACGGCACGAGGGAGGTCAGGCCCTGCTCGTGGGCGGCGGTCACCGCGCTGGTGGCCAGCTCGTGCGCGCGGGTCGCGTCGCCGAGGGCGTAGGCGGCCTGGCCGCCCCAGATCTTGGCCTGCGGGTGCGGCACGCGTTCGGCCAGCTCCACCGCGGAGCGCAGCGCGGGCAGCGCCTCGGTGTGCCGGCCGGCGAACGTGGCGGCCATGCCGGCGAGGTGGTCGAGGGTGACGCGGGTGCGGTCGGGTTCGTCGGGGAGGCGCAGCCGGGCGGCGAACGCGGCGGTCTCGGCGTACCGGGCGTGGTCGCCCGCGATGCTGGCGGCCTCGCCGGCGAAGCCCAGCGCGGTGATGGCCAGCTCGCGGTGGGTGTGCACCAGTTGGCCCGCGGCGTGCAGCAGGCGGCGCACGGCGAGGTCGGGCAGGCCGTGGCCCAGGTCGATGCCGCCCTTGACCAGCTCGGCGCGGGCGCGCAGCTCGTCGCTGTCGGTGAGCCGGGCGGCGGTGCGCAGGGCGACGCGGGCGCGGCGGGGCGCGCCGTGCGCCCAGTGGTCGGTGGCGGCGGCGACGAGGTGGCGGGCGCGGGTGTCGGGTTCGGCCGCCAGGGTCGCCGCGCGGTCGTGGTCGCGGGCGGCGGCCGGGTAGTCGCCGCAGCGGCGGGCGCGGCCGGCGGCCCCGGCGAGCCGGTCGGCGAACGCGTCGCGGTTGCCGGGCGCGCGGGCGGCCTCGTGCCAGGTGCGGCGCGGGCCGGGCGGCAGCGCCGCGGCCAGGGCGGCGTGCGCGGCGAACCGCAGCGGCAGCGGCAGGGCGTCGCGCAGCGCGACGCGGGCCAGGGGGTCGTCGTCGAGCAGGGCGCGGGCGTCCTCGACGGCGTCCAGGTCCAGGTCGGGCATCCGGGCCAGGGTGTCGTCGTCGACCTCGTCGTCCACGACGCGCAGCGCCGCGGCGAACCGGGCCTGCGCGGGCAGGGCCCGGAAGCGGGCGGTGAACCGGGCGCGCAGCGAGCTGTCCGCGGGCAGCCCGTCGGGCGGGGGCGCGGTGCCGCCGATCTGCTCGGAGGTGAGCGCGCGGGTCAGCTCGACCAGCGCGAGCGGGTTGCCGCGGGCCAGGTCGGCGACCTCGTCGGCGAGGCCGGGCGGCAGGCCGGGGCGCAGGTCGCGCAGCACGCGCAGGCTGTCGGCGTGGTCGAGCGGGTCGAGCCGCACCCAGGGCAGGCCGCGCGGGTCGCCGCCGGTCGCGACGAGCAGGGCGACCGGTTCGTCGGCGAGGCCCGCGACCAGCTCGTCGAGCCACGCGGTGTCGTCGAGGAGGTGGGCGTCGTCCACGCACAGGAGGACCTCGCGGTCCCGGGGTCCGCGCCCGGCCGCCCGCCGGCGGGCGTCGTCGAGCATCGCCGACTTGCCCGACCCGGGCCCGCCGCACAGCACGAGGACCCCGCCCCGACCGGCTCGGGCACGGTCGAGCAACGCGTCGACGGCGACGCGCTGCCGGTGGCGTCCGCGCAGCATGCGGCCAGTCTCGCCGTCCCCCCGGCGTCGGCGGAAGGGGTCCGGGACAAATTTTCTACCAGTGTTAGTTTTCGGGTGGACCGGTGGTTGCACCGATGCGGGGTGGTCACCGAGTGGCGCAGGGTCATCGCTGTCCGCAGTTTCCCTGCCAAGCGAGGTGTACACCGACGTGCAACTCCGCACCCTGATCCCCGCGCTGATCCCCGCGCTGGCCCTGGCGTTGGTCGCCCCCTCGGCCGAGGCGGCCGAGACCGAGTACCGCCGCGGTCCGGCGCCCAGCAACTCCAGCATCGAGGCCCTCCGCGGGCCGTTCTCCACCTCCGAGACCTCCGTGTCGTCCCTGGCGGTGACCGGCTTCGGCGGCGGCACGATCTACTACCCGACCAGCACGGCCGAGGGGACGTTCGGCGCCATCGCCATCTCCCCCGGCTTCACCGGCACGCAGTCGACGATCTCCTGGCTCGGCCCGCGCATCGCCTCCCAGGGCTTCGTGGTGTTCACCATCGACACCAACACCACGCTCGACCAGCCCGACAGCCGGGCGTCGCAGCTGCTGGCGGCGCTGGACTACCTGACGCAGCGCAGCTCGGTGCGCGGTCGCATCGACGCCTCGCGGCTGGGCCTGATGGGTCACTCCATGGGCGGCGGCGGCACCCTGCGCGCCGCCGAGCAGCGGCCGGCCCTGCAGGCCGCGATCCCGCTCACCGGGTGGCACACCGACAAGTCCTGGGGCGGCGTCCGGGTGCCCACCCTGGTCGTCGGCGCCGAGAACGACACGGTGGCGCCGGTGGGGTCGCACTCCGAGCCGTTCTACACGTCGCTGCCGTCCACGCTCGACAAGGCGTACCTGGAGCTGAACGGCGCGAGCCACTTCGCGCCCAACACCTCCAACACCACCATCGCGAAGTACAGCATCGCGTGGCTCAAGCGGTTCATCGACAACGACACCCGCTACGAGCAGTTCCTGTGCCCGGCGCCGGGCCGCAGCACGCAGATCTCGGAGTACCGGGACACCTGCCCGCACAGCACCTGATCCGCCCCCGGAGGGGTACCGGTCCCGGGCGCGGGACCGGTACCCGACCCGGTTCCGCGCCCGTTCCACCGATTCGAGCACCGCGATCCCGGGAACCCGGGGTCGCGGTGCTCGTCGTATGAGCGCTTCTCGACTTCAGCGAAAAAACACTGAGACGATCTTCACCGAGAAAAATGCCCTTGATCGCCCCATCGGGGTACACGCACAAGACTGGACTTCAGACCGCACAAGTGCGAAATGACCACTGACACGGCCACCAGCAGGTCTGTCAACTCCACCACAGGGTGGAGAACGTTACGACAAACGAGTCAAACATTCCACGTCAGGGCGAATCAGTTCCCATTTGTCGGACAGATTCACCCATTATTACTTGCTGTGCGGAATACATGCACCGAACGTGCGCGAAACACCCCCTGATACCCCTCCGGGGGGTCCCCACATCAGCCGCTTCCCCTACTGCATTCGCGCTCACTACCGTCAGTCCGGCCCAATGAAGGAAATCCGATTGGCGGTGTACGTGGTGACTGTGACCGATTCGGACGCGGACCTCGAGCGACCCCGGCTGAGCCTTGGCACGGCGGCAGCGCGGAACCTCGCGACGACGACCAAGTCCGTGCCCCAGATGCAGGGGATCACCTCGCGGTGGTTGCTGAAGCTCCTGCCCTGGGTGGAGGCGAAGGGCGGCGCCTTCCGGGTCAACCGCAGGCTCAGCTACGCCATCGGCGACGGCAGGCTGACGTTCACCAACACCGGCGCGGACGTCCGGGTCGTCCCGCAGGAGCTCACCGAGCTGCCGCTGCTGCGGAAGTTCGACGACGTGGCCGCGCTCACCGCCCTCGCCGCCCGCTTCGAGCAGCACGAGTACCAGCCGGGCGACGTGCTCGTGGAGGAGGGCCGCCCGCAGGACGCGCTGTTCCTGATCGCCCACGGCAAGGTCAACCGGATCGGCCGCGGCGAGTACGGCGACCAGACCGTGCTGGGCGTGCACGCCGACGGCGACTACTTCGGCGACCAGGTCCTCGCCGGACCCCAGGGCGAGTGGGGCTTCACCGTCAAGGCCGTCACGCCGGTCATCGCGCTCACCCTGCCCTGGGACGTCTTCGAGCGGCTCAACGGCGAGGCGGGCGGGCTGCGCGCGCACATCCAGCGCGCCTTCGCCGCCGGCGCGGGAGCCCGGCAGAACGCCCACGGCGAGGCCGAGATCGACATCGCCTCGGGCCACGAGGGCGAACCCGACCTGCCCGGCACCTACGTCGACTACGAGCTGGCGCCGCGCGAGCTGGAGCTGAGCGTCGCGCAGACCGTGCTGCGGGTGCACAGCCGCGTCGCCGACCTCTACAACCACCCCATGGACCAGGTCGAGCAGCAGCTGCGGCTGACCATCGAGGCGCTGCGCGAGCGCCAGGAGTACGAGATGGTCAACAACCGCGACTTCGGCCTGCTGCACAGCGCCGACCTCAAGCAGCGCATCCACACCCGCAGCGGCCCGCCCACCCCCGACGACATGGACGAGCTCCTCGGCACCGTGTGGAAGGAGCCCACCGCGTTCCTGGCCCACCCGCGGGTCATCGCCGCGTTCGGCCGCGAGTGCAGCAAGCGCGGCATCTACCCGTCCACCGTCGACCTCAACGGCCACCACATGCCCGCCTGGCGCGGTGTGCCGATCCTGCCGTGCAGCAAGATCGAGGTCTCCAGGACCCGCACCAGCTCGATCATGCTGCTGCGCGCCGGCGAGGAGAACCAGGGCGTCATCGGCCTGCACCAGACCGGA
The DNA here is from genome assembly GCF_052936295.1 of Saccharothrix sp. DSM 118769. Classification (NCBI taxonomy): domain Bacteria; kingdom Bacillati; phylum Actinomycetota; class Actinomycetes; order Pseudonocardiales; family Pseudonocardiaceae; genus Saccharothrix; species Saccharothrix sp. DSM 118769. The sequence continues at coordinate 7,345,919 of NZ_CP193627.1, forward strand.
CTGCCCGACGAGTACCAGCCGGGCCTCAACGTGCGGTTCATGGGCGTCAGCGAGAAGGCGATCATCTCCTACCTCGTCAGCGCCTACTACTCGACCGCGATCCTCGTGCCGGACGCCGTGGGCGTGCTGGAGCACGTCGAGATCGGCCGCGAGGACTGAACCGCACCGCCCCTCCCTCCCCCTGACGAGATCGGACATCCGACGTGACCGTGATCGACCCCGGCCTCGTGCCCGAGGAGGCCGAGCACCAGCGGCAGAGCCTGGGCACCGCCGCCGCCCGCAACCTGGCCAGCACCACCAAGTCCACGCCGCAGATGCAGGGCATCTCGCCCCGCTGGCTGCTGCGCAAGCTGCCCTGGGTGAGCACCCAGGCGGGCACCTACCGCGTCAACCGCCGCCTCACCTACTCGCTGGGCGACGGGCGGGTGACGTTCACCAGCACCGGCGCGGACATCCGCGTCATCCCGCAGGAGCTGCGCGAGCTGCCGCTGCTGCGCGACTTCGACGACGAGGAGGTGCTGTCCGCGCTGGCCGACCGGTTCGAGCAGCGCGAGTACCAGCCCGGCGACGTCGTCGTCGAGGAGGGCCGGGCGGCCGACGAGGTCTTCCTCATCGCGCACGGCAAGGTCAACAAGATCGGGCGCGGCGAGTACGGCGACCAGAGCGTGCTCGACACGATGGCCGGCGGCGACCACTTCGGCGACGAGGTGCTCGCGGGCGCCGAGGCGGTGTGGGACTTCACCGTCAAGGCCGTCACCCCGGTGATCGCCCTGGTGCTCGCGCGGCGGCAGGTGCTCCAGCTCAACGGGCGCGGCGACGCGCTGCGCGCGCACCTCGCGGAGGTCGTGCGCCTCGGCGGCAAGCCGCAGAACAAGCACGGCGAGGCGGCCATCGAGATCGCCTCGGGCCACGACGGCGAACCGGACCTGCCGGCGACGTTCGTGGACTACGAGCTGGCGCCCCGGGAGTACGAGCTGGAGGTCGCCCAGACCGTGCTGCGCGTGCACAGCCGCGTCTCCGACCTCTACAACCACCCGATGAACCAGACCGAGCAGCAGCTGCGGCTGACCATCGAGGCCCTGCGCGAGCGGCAGGAGCACGAGATGATCAACAACCGGCGCATCGGGCTGCTGCACAACGTCGACCTCAAGCAGCGCATCCACACCCGCGGCGGGCCGCCCACCCCGGACGACCTGGACGAACTGGTGTCGCGCCGCCGCAAGACCGCGTTCATGCTGGCCCACCCGCGCACCATCGCGGCGTTCGGCCGGGAGTGCAACAAGCGCGGCCTCTACCCCGGCACGACCGACGTGGACGGCACGCGCGTGACGACGTGGCGGGGCATCCCGATCCTGCCGTCGGACAAGATCCCCATCTCCGACCGCCACACCAGCTCGATCATCGCGATGCGGGTGGGCGAGCAGGACAACGGCGTGATCGGCCTGCACCAGCCCGGCATCCCGGACGAGGTGCAGCCGAGCCTGAACGCCCGGTTCATGGGCATCAGCGAGAAGGCGATCGTCTCCTACCTGGTCAGCGCCTACTACTCGGTCGCCGTGCTGGTGCCGGACGCGCTGGGCGTGCTGGAGCACGCGGAGATCGGCCGCCCGTAGCGTGCGGGGACGCCGCCGGCCGGGCCACCGCGCCCGGCCGGCGGCGCCTGCCTCCCCCGCCCGCGCCGCGGGCCGTCCCCCAGAACAGGAGTTGTGGCCATGACCGACCTGGACGTGAGCCCCGCGCGGTCCGCGCGCGAGGTGCTGAGCTGGAGCCGTGCCGAGGTGGACCCGGCGCTGAGGGCCGCCGTGGAGCGGCTGCCGGAGTCGATGCGGCTGATCGCGGGCTACCACTTCGGCTGGTGGGACGAGCGCGGCAGGTCCGCCGACGCCGACCCGGGCAAGGCGATCCGGCCCGCGCTGGCGCTGCTGGGCGCGCAGGCCGTGGGCGGCTCGGCGGACGACGCGATGCCCGCCGCGGTGGCGGCGGAGCTGGTGCACAACTTCTCGCTGCTGCACGACGACGTGATGGACGGCGACGTGACGCGGCGGCACCGGCCCACCGCGTGGAGCGTGTTCGGGATCAACCCGGCGATCCTCGCCGGCGACGCGCTGCTCACCGCGGCGCTGGACGTGCTGGCGGGCAGCGGGCACCCGGCGGCGCCGCAGGCGATCCGCGTGCTGTCCGCGGCGGTGCAGGCGCTGCTGGAGGGGCAGTGCGCCGACCTGGCGTTCGAGGAGCGCGGTGACGTGCTGCTCGCGGAGTGCGTGCGGATGGCCGAGGGCAAGACCGGGGCGCTGCTGGGCGCGTCGTGCGCGGTGGGCGCGCTGTACGGCGGCGGCACGGCCGAGCAGGTGGGGCACCTGCGGTCGTTCGGCGAGAAGCTGGGGCTGGCGTTCCAGTTCGTCGACGACCTGCTGGGCATCTGGGGCGACCCGGCGGTGACCGGCAAGCCGGTCTACTCGGACCTCCAGAACCGCAAGAAGTCGCTGCCCGTCGTGGCCGCCCTCACCTCCGGCACCCCGGCCGCGCGCGAGCTGGACGAGCTGTACCGCGCGAACCGGCAGCTGACCGTCGCCGACCTGGGCCGTGCCGCCCACCTGGTGGAGGTGTGCGGCGCGCGGGCGTGGAGCCAGGGGCGCGCCGACGACCTGCTCGCCCAGGCCCGCGTGCACCTGCGCGCCGCGCAGCCGTCCGACCGGGCGGCGCGCGAGCTGGACGCAGTGGCCCGCCTGGCCACCCAGCGCACCCACTGACCATCCCCCCGAACGCGGGACTCACCCACCCCCAACGCAGGACTCACCGAGCCCGAGCGCAGGACACACCGGTCATGAGCGCATGACACACCGGTCATGAGCGCAGGACTCGCGGGACGCCCGCGAGTCATGCGTTCGCGACCCGCGAGTCATGCGTTCGCGACCCCCGGGTCGTGCGTTCGCAGTCGCGTCTACCCGAGGAGCGTCCGCATGGCCCTTCCCGTTGTGCTGCTCGCCTCACCGCGGTCGTTCTGCGCCGGGGTCGAACGGGCCGTCGACATCGTCGACCGACTCCTCGACCAGCGCGGCGGGCCGGTGCACGTGCGCAAGCAGATCGTGCACAACACGCACGTGGTGGCCGAGCTGGAGGCGCGCGGCGCGGTGTTCGTCGACGAGCTGGACGCCGTGCCGGACGGCGCCACGGTGGTGTTCTCCGCGCACGGGGTGTCGCCCGCGGTGCGGGAGGAGGCCGCGCGCCGCAACCTGGACGTGGTCGACGCGACGTGCCCGCTGGTCACGAAGGTGCACGCCGAGGCGAAGCGGTACGCCGCGCGCGGCGACACGGTGGTGCTCATCGGGCACGCCGGGCACGAGGAGGTCGAGGGCACGCTCGGCGAGGCGCCCGACCGGACGGTGCTGGTGGAGACCGTCGAGGACGTGGCGGCGCTGGAGGTGCCGGACCCGACGCGGGTGTCGTACCTGACGCAGACCACGCTCGCCGTGGACGAGACGACCGAGGTGCTCGACGCGCTGCGGGCCAGGTTCCCGGCGTTGCGGGGACCGGCGTCGGCCGACATCTGCTACGCCACGACGAACCGGCAGGAGGCGGTGCGCGAGGTGGCGCGGGACGCGGACCTGGTGCTCGTGGTGGGCTCGGCGAACTCGTCGAACTCGGTGCGGCTGGTGGAGCTGGCCCGCCGCTCGGGCACCCCCGCGCACCTGATCGACGACGTGTCCGACATCGACCCGGCGTGGCTGGAGGGCGTGCGGGTGGTGGGCCTGAGCGCGGGCGCCTCCGCGCCGCCGCGCCTGGTGGACGAGGTGGTCGAGGCGCTGGGCGCGCGGGACGTGCGGGTGCGCGAGACCACCTCGGAGACCATCCAGTTCACGCTGCCGGCGGCGGTGAGGCGGCGATGACGCTCCTGGGCGGCATCACGGGCCCGGCCGACGTGCGGGCGCTGCCCGCCGAGGCGCTGCCGGCCCTGGCGGAGGAGATCCGCGACCACCTGGTCGAGCACGTGACGCGCGCGGGCGGGCACCTGGGCCCGAACCTGGGCGTGGTGGAGCTGACGATCGCCCTGCACCGGGTGTTCGACTCGCCGCACGACGTGCTGCTGTTCGACACCGGCCACCAGTCGTACGTGCACAAGGTGCTCACCGGGCGGGCCGCCGAGTTCGTGGCGCTGCGCCGCGCGGGCGGCCTGTCGGGCTACCCGTCGGCGGCCGAGTCGCCGCACGACGTCATCGAGAACTCGCACGCCTCCACCGCGCTGTCCTACGCGGACGGGCTGGCGAAGGCGATGCGGCTCAGGGGTTCCGCGCGCCGGGTGGTGGCGCTCGTCGGCGACGGCGCGCTGACCGGCGGCATGGCGTGGGAGGCGCTCAACAACCTCGCGGACGCGCGGCACCCGGTCGTGGTGCTGCTCAACGACAACGGCCGCTCCTACGCGCCGACGACCGGGGGCCTGGCCGCGCACCTGGCGGACCTGCGCCGGGGTCGGCGGCCGTCGCTGTTCGAGGAGCTGGGCCTGGCCTACGTCGGCCCGGTCGACGGGCACGACGTGGCCGCCGTGGAACGCGCGCTGCGCCAGGGTGCCCGGCTGGACCGCCCGGTCGTGGTGCACTGCCTGACCCGCAAGGGCGAGGGGCACCGGCCCGCCGAGCAGGACCTGGCCGACCACTTCCACGCCGTGTCGCCCGCCGGGTCGCCCGCCGGGTCCGCACCGGCCGCGACGTGGACGGACGTGTTCGCCGACGAGATCACCCGCATCGGCGAGGACCGCGCGGACGTGGTGTGCGTGACCGCCGCCATGCGCGGCCCGACGGGCCTGGACGGGTTCGCGGGCCGCTTCCCGGAGCGGGTGTTCGACGTGGGCATCGCCGAGCAGCACGCGGTGACCTCGGCGGCGGGGCTGGCGCTGGGCGGGATGCACCCGGTGGTCGCGGTGTACTCGACGTTCCTGTCCCGCGCGTTCGACCAGGTGCTGCTGGACGTGGCGCTGCACCGGCTGCCGGTGACGTTCGTGCTCGACCGCGCCGGGGTGACCGGGCCGGACGGGCCGAGCCACCACGGCATGTGGGACGCCTCCGTGCTGCCGGTCGTGCCGGGCCTGCGGCTGGCGGCGCCCCGCGACCCGGCGCGGCTGCGCGAGGCGCTGCGGGAGGCGGTGGACGTGCACGACGGCCCGACCGCGGTCCGCTACCCGAAGGCGAAGGCGGCTGGCGACGTCCCCGCGCTGCGCCGCACGGGCCGCTGCGACGTGCTGCGCGAGGAACCCGACGCGGTCGGCCTGCTGGTCGCGGTCGGCGCGATGGCGGGCCCGTGCCTGGCGGCGGCCGAGGAGCTGGCCGGGCACGGCGTGCCGGTGACCGTGGTCGACCCGCGCTGGATCGCGCCGCTGGACCCGGAGCTGGTCAAGCTCGCCGCCGCGCACCGGCTGGTGCTGGCCGTGGAGGACACCACGACCACCGGCGCGCTGGGCGGCCGGCTGGCGCAGGCGGTGGCCGTGCTCGGCGCGCCCACCCGCGTCGGCACGTTCGCGCTGCCCGCGAACTTCCTCCCGCACGGCTCGCGCGAGGAGATCCTGCGCGCGCACGGCCTGGACGCGGCGGGCATCGCCACGTCCGTCCTGAAACGACTGAAGGAGCACAGTTGACCACCCTCCGCCTGGAACCGCCCGTCCGCAGGCGCCGGCTGTCCCGCCGGCTCGACGTGGGCGGCGTGGCGGTGGGCGGTGGCGCGCCGGTGAGCGTGCAGTCGATGACGACGACGCCGACCGCCGACGTGGAGGCGACGCTGCGGCAGATCGCCGAGCTGACCGCGGCGGGCTGCGAGATCGTGCGGGTCGCCGTGCCGTCGCAGGACGACGCCGACGCGCTGCCCGCCATCGCGCGCAAGTCGCCGATCCCGGTCGTCGCCGACATCCACTTCCAGCCGAGGTACGTGTTCGCCGCCATCGACGCCGGGTGCGCGGCGGTGCGGGTCAACCCGGGCAACATCCGCCGGTTCGACGACCGGGTCGGCGAGATCGCGCGGGCGGCGGGCGCGGCGGGCGTGCCGATCCGGATCGGGGTGAACGCGGGCTCGCTGGACCCGCGGCTGTACGAGAAGCACGGCGGCGCCACGCCGGAGGCGCTGGTCGAGTCGGCGCTGTGGGAGTGCTCGCTGTTCGAGGAGCACGGGTTCACCGACATCAAGATCTCGGTCAAGCACCACGACCCGATGACCGTGGTGAACGCCTACCGGCAGCTGGCGCGGGCGTGCGACTACCCGCTGCACCTGGGCGTGACCGAGGCGGGGCCGCTGGTGCAGGGCACGGTGAAGTCGGCGGTGGCGTTCGGCGTGCTGCTGTCGGAGGGCATCGGGGACACGATCCGGGTGTCGCTGTCCGCGCCGCCGGTGGAGGAGGTGAAGGTCGGCGGGCAGATCCTGGCGTCGCTGGGGCTGCGCCCGCGCAAGCTGGAGATCGTGTCGTGCCCGTCGTGCGGCCGGGCCCAGGTGGACGTCTACCGGCTCGCCGAGGAGGTCACCGCCGCGTTCGAGGGCTTCCCGCTGCCCCTGCGGGTCGCGGTGATGGGGTGCGTGGTCAACGGTCCCGGCGAGGCCAGGGAGGCCGACCTGGGCGTGTCGTCGGGCAACGGCAAGGGGCAGATCTTCGTGCGCGGCGAGGTGGTGCGCACGGTGCCCGAGGCCGGGATCGTCGAGGCGCTGCTGGAGGAGGCCCTGAAGCTGGGCGAGGCCCAAGCGGCGGAGGAGGCCTTGGCGCCGGGGGCGGACGCGGTGCGGGGTGCCGGTCCGGTGCGGGGTGCCGGTCCGGTGCCGGGTGCCGGTCCGGTGCGGGAGGCGGAGGGCGTGCTGGAACGGGGTGCGTGACCGTCGCCCGGCCAACCTCAAACCTTGGTCAACAACCGTTGTGGGAGCGCTCCACCCGTCACTAGCGTCGCGTTCGGCCACAAGCCGCTCGGTGGTGGGCTCATCACCAGGACACATCCCCCACGTGTTCTGCGAGGTCAACGTGATCGCGAATCCGACACCCATCGGGTAACCCCCGACGGACGCCTGGGACGACCGTCCCAGGCGAGCCGGCGGGAACGGCATGCGGGAGCAGCCCACCGGGCCGATCATCCGACGCGTGCGGAAGGGTTCAGAAACGCCCGGCGCACAACCCGGCACGCACCGTCAAAACGGCCCGGTATTCCTCCCACATGACGGGAAAGCCGAGACAGGAGCGTTGATCGCCGCCTAGGGTCTACCGTCGTCAGCGACCCTGACCGCGTGCGACCGTGATCAACGACCGACCGTTGAGGAGCTGGTGTGTCGACCCTCCGGGTGCGCCCCTACACCAGGACCGGCGGCCGTACGCACGCCGCGACGGCGTTGGCCATCGAGGCGATCGTGACGACCAACGAGCGCGCCGGCCGCGACGCCCTCACGTCGACCGCGGAGCACCGGATCATCAGCGACCTGTGCCGCCTGCCGCACTCGGTGGCGGAGGTGGCGGCGACGCTGCGGCTGCCGCTCGGCGTGGTCCGCGTGCTGCTGGCGGACATGTCGGGCATGAGCCTGATCAACGTGCACGCCGAGGAGGCGGTCGACGAGAAGGGCAGGCCGTCACTGGACCTGATGGAACGCGTCCTGGCCGGCCTGCGCCGCATCTGAGCGCTCGCGGATCGCGTGCACGACGGCGGCCATGTCGTCCGCGCCGCGCCCCTGCTCCACGGTGCGGGTGAACAGCTCCAGGCACACGTCCAGCAGCGGCGAGGCGATCCGGGCCGACCTGGCGGCGGCGGCGATCAGCTCGTTGTTCGTCAGCACGTCCCGCGCCGCGGCCTGCGCGTCGAGGTCGCCGGCGAGGAGCTTCGCGGTCTTGGCCCGCGACACCCGGCTCGCCATCGGGCCCTCGTCCAGCACGCCGGTGAACACGTCGAGGTCCAGGCCCTGCCGCTCGGCGAAGTGGAACGCCTCGGCCAGCCCCGTCGTCATGGTGATCAGGAAGAGGTTGACGGCCAGCTTCATCACCAGCGCCTTCGGCGCCTCGCCGCACTCGACGACCCGCGCGCACATCGGCGCGACGACCTCCCGCACCCGCGCGACGGCCCCCGGCTCGCCCGCGAGCATGGCGATCAGCTCACCGGCCTCGGCGGGGCCGCGCGACCCGGACACCGGGGCCTCCACGTAGTGGCCGCCCGCGGCGCGCACGTCGGTCTCCAGGGCGTGCGAGAACCCCGGTGACGTGGTGCCCATGTGCACGACGGTGCGCCCGGCGACGAGCCGCGCGAACCCGGGACCGCCCCGGCCCAGCGCGTCGTCGATGGCCGCCTCGCCGGCGAGCATGAGGATCACCACCCCGGCCCGCTCGAACACCTCGGCCACCGAGCCCGCGACGTCCGCGCCGGCGTCCCGCAGCGGCCCGCACCGGTGCGGCGACCGGTTCCACACCACCAGCGGCGTCCCGGCGCGGGCGAGGTTGAGGGCCATCGGCTGCCCCATGATCCCCAGCCCGATGAATCCGACCTGCACCACGACCTCCTCGTGCACGCGACGGCACGGCGCCGCCTCCCGTGCGGGAGTCAACGCCGTGCCGGTGCGCCGGGTCTAGAACGGTGGTGCGGACCCGCCGCGCCGCGGGGCCGGTCGTGGGACCGGGTCGTGCGGGGTCCGGGTCGTGCGGGTCCGGGTAGCAGGGGTTCGAACAGCAGGGGAATTCGGGTGGCAGGGGTGGGTCAGGAGACGGGGAGGCGGACCAGGGTCGCGCCCCCCGCGGTGTCGCGCACCGAGAACTCGGTGATGTCGTGCCACCGCAGGCCAACGGCGGCCTGGAGCCGCACGGGCTGGGCGTCGGCGTTCGCCGAGCCGACGAGCCACGAGCCGAGGACCATGCTCTCGCCGGTCCGCGACTTGGCGACCAGCTCGCAGCGGGTGGGGCCCTTGGCCCCCTTGACCTCCAGCTCCAGGGAGGTGCCCCACTGCTCGGGGAGCGCGGTGATCTTCGCGGAGACCCCGGTGGCCTGGTCGGTGCGGGTGAGGGTGCCCGCCGGGTCGGGTGCGGGGGCGTCCTTCGCCGCGTTGGACGGTGAGGGCACCCGGGACGAGTCGGTGGGGGTGGCGACCGAGTCGGACGGCGCGGTGACGCTCACCGAGACGACCGCGGTCAGCACGACGAGCAGCACGGCGGCGGCGGCGGCCAGCAGCACCGCGTTGCGGCGCTTGCGCGCCCGTTGTTCCGAGACCTCGTCGATCATCGCGCGCACCGAGCGGCCGTCGGGTCGCTCCCCCGTGTTGGCGCGCAGCATGCCGTTGGCGTCGGCCTCGTCGATCAGGTCGGGCAGTTCGGCGAAATCGCGCAGGTCGAGCGCACATCGACGGCACTGGGCGAGGTGGTTCTCGAAGGCGTCGACCTCGTCCTCGTCGAGGATGCCGAGGACGTAAGCCGCCACGTCGATGTGGTCCGTAGGCGAATTCACCTGCGTCAGCCCCGATCCTGCAAAGCACGCCGCAGGGCGCGGAGCGCGTAGTACACCCTGGACTTCACCGTGCCGGGCGGTACCCCGAGCACCGCTGCGGCTTCCCCGACAGTGCGATCCCTCAAGTACGTTTCGAGAATAGCCTCCCGGTGCTCCTCCGTCAGTCCGTTCATCGCTTCGGCCACGACTATCGCCGCCAGGGTGCGGTCCGCCTCGTCCCGCACCGGGGCCTCATCGGACGGCGTCAACTCCGACTCCTGCGGTCGGACGCTCCGCTTTCGACGGTCGTCGATGACCAGTCGCCGGGCGACGGTGAACAGCCAGGAGCGCAGCAGGACCGGGTCCCGCTCCAGCTTCTCGGCGTTGCGCCACGCCCGCACGAGCGTCTCCTGGACGATGTCCTCTGCCCACTGCCGGTCGCTGCCGGTCAGCCTCATGGCGTGTCCGAGCAGCGCACTGCCGAACTCCTGGTAGAGCCTGCGGATCAGCTCGTCTTCCAGGCTCAGTTCCGGCCAGGGCTGATCTCTTTGGGGGGAAGTGCTGCGTCTGTGCCGCGCCACGCCGTGCATCCAAGCGCGCCGACCCGGGCCGCGTCGAGGGTTTGGCGGCAAAAAAAGTGGTCGGTTTGTTCGTGAACCGTGTCCGCATCGTGTCCGTACTTCTCGGTATCCGCTCCGATGACGAGGACCTCGACACCCCCGGTCCTGGTCCTCCCGGCGGAACCGCCAGCAGGAGAAAGGACCAACGATGCGCGGTCGACGTACCCGAAAGGCGTTGCTGCTGGTTCCGGCAGCCGCGGCGTTGATGCTGGTCAGCGCCTGTGGCGCGACCGGTGTCAGCGCCGGTGGCGGCCAGGGCGGCGCGGCGGGCGCCGACTCCGGCACGACGACTCTCCGGCAAACCCCGGATTTCGGCAAGGAACCGCACCAGATGCTGTCGGCGACCGAGTCGCGGCAGGTGGGCTGGTTCGTCTCGGACGCGGCCGGTTTCGCCCTGTACCGCTTCGACCGGGACACCGCGAAACCGCCGAAGTCCAACTGCGACGCCGCGTGCCTGGAGACGTGGCCCCCGGTGCTGGTGAGCGACCACACCATGACCTCCGGTGTGGACCCGACGCTGGTGGGTTCGGTGGCCCGCGCGGACGGGAAGAAGCAGGTGACGCTCGCGGGGTGGCCCCTGTACCGGTACGCGGGTGACAAGGAGGCCGGCGACCTGACCGGGCAGGGCAAGGGTGGCACGTGGTTCGCGGTGACGCCGGAGGGCCGGAAGGCGCAGGCCGACGACGGCGCCGCCCCCGCGCAGCCGGGCACCGGCGACGGCTACTAGCCCCCGTTGCGACCGGAACCCCCCGACGGCGACCACTCCCCCACGGCGAACCCAGGACGAGAAACCGATGTCAGCCAAGCGAATCGCGGCGGTCCTGCTGGCCCTGCACCTGCTGCTCCTGCCCGCGTTCACCGGTGTGTCGCTCGCCGACGACCCGGTCGACGCGGGCCCGGTGGAGCAGACCCCGCTCGGCCCGATCACCGCGCTGGACAAGGAACTGCTGGTGAAGGTGCGGCTCGCCGGCCTGTGGGAGATGCCCATGGGCGAGGAGGCTCAGGAACGCGCCGCCAGCACCCGGGTCAAGGAGGTCGGCGCGCAGCTCATGAGCGACCACGGGTTCCTCGACGAACGGGTGGTGCGCCTGGCGTCGCAGATGGGCGTCGAGCTGCCGGACGAGGCCAACGCCGACCAGCAGTCCTGGATGGCCGAGATGCGCTCGCGCACCGGCGCGGCGTTCGACGACTCGTTCGCCAACCGGCTGCGGGCCGCGCACGGCGCGATCTTCCCGGTCGTCAGCACGGTGCGCGCGAACACCCGCAACGAGGCCATCCGGCAGTTCGCGCAGGTCTGCAACCAGATCGTGCTCAAGCACATGACCCTGTTGGAGAGCACCAACATGGTCACCGAGGAGGGACTGTCCAAACCGGTGGCCGCCGGCGCGCGCAACGCCGCCGGGCAGCCGGTGGACGCCGACCCGGTGCGCGCCGCCCAGGTGACCGCGCGGACCGGGCCGACCCCCCTGACCGTCCTGTTGATCTGCCTGGTGGGTGTGGCGGTGACGATCGGGCTCCTGCGCCTGCTCAGGCCCCGCGGCAACGTCAAGTGAGAGGAGGTGGTGGCCGGACCCGGCGACCGCACCAGCGCGAACTCCCCCCACGGGGAGCTGCCACACCCGAACCCGCCCGGCGGACGTGACCACTCCTGCGCGACCGTCCGGGCGGGTCGGCCCGACCTCCCACCACCTGCGAGTTCTCTCCCGCCATCTCGGAGGTAACGTCCCGTGTTCTCCCAGGTTCCGCTGCTGATCGCCCAGGCGACCGGCGGCGACCACGACGCCGGGGTGCGCCACGTCGCGCAGATCTCGGCGCGCCTGGCCTACGCGTTCATGTGCGCCACCCTGTGCTGGGGCGTCCTGATCGCGACCGGCTGGGCCAACAAGATCACCGGCAGACAGGGGCTGCGCAACAGCCACATGGTGCTGGCGACGCTGGCCCTGGCGTTCGGTTCCCTGCACGCGTTCGCGTTCACGCTGCTCAAGCTGGGCGCGTTCTCCTACGTCAAGCTCGTGCTGCCGTTCGTCGACGGCGGCCTGCTGCGGCACGCCCTGGGCGTCGTCGGCCTGGAGCTGATGCTGGCCATCGCGTTCACCGCGGGCCTGCGCAAGAAGGTCTACTACCGCAAGTGGTTGCGGCTGCACCAGGTCGCCTACGCGGCCGTCACGCTCACCGTGGTCCACTCCTGGTTCGGCGCCGTCGCCAACGGCAACCTCGCCGTGCTGTGGCTGGCCGGCCTCACGATCCTCATCCCCACGGTCACCATCGCCGTCGCCCGCTTCCTGCCGCCGGACCTGCTGGTGAAGCTGGGCATGCTGGAGCCGGAGCCGGGCTTCGAACCCGAACCGGACGGCGCGGGCGGCAGCGCGCTCGACATCAGCGTCGACAACGAGCGCTGCCACCGCTACGGGATCTGCCAGGCCGAGGCGCCCGGCCTGTTCCAGCTCCTCGACGACGAGCGCCTGCGCTACGAGCGCAGGCCCCCACCGGAGCTGTTCGCCAAGGCGCGAGCCGCCGCGCGCGCCTGCCCCATGCGCGCGATCGAACTGCGGGAGCGTGTGCGGTGAAGAACGAGGAACGCGTGGTCATCGCGGGCGGCGGCCTGGCCGGCCTGCGCGCGGGCGAACGCCTGCGGGAGCTGGGTTTCCGCGGCGAGATCGTCATCGTGAGCGCCGAGCGGCACCTGCCCTACCACCGGCCGGCGCTGTCCAAGGAGGCCATCAACGGCGAGCTGACGGCCTCCGACCTGCGGTTGACGATCAGCCGCGAGCTGAACGCGGTGTGGCGGCTGGGCACGGCCGCCACCCACCTGGAGCCGGACCGGCACGTCGTGGGGCTGCCCGGCGGCGAGGAGCTGAAGTACGACGGGCTGGTCATCGCGACCGGTGTCGAGCCGCGCCACCTCGCGGGCGCGCCGCGCCAGGACGCGCGCATCCACGTGCTGCGCACGGTGGACGACGCGATCGCGATCAAGCAGGCGATCAACTCCACGCAGGGGCTGGTCGTGGTCATCGGCGGCGGCCTGATCGGCTGCGAGATGGCCGCCTCGGTGAAGATGATGGGCCGCGACGTGGCCATCGTCAGCAGGTCGTCCACGCTGCTGGGCAGCGCGGTCGGGAAGAACATCGCCGACACCGTCACCGAGGCGCACCGCGTCCGGGGCGTGCGGATGGCGATGGGCGTGAAGATCCGGCACTGGGTGCGCCAGGCGGGCGGGGTGGCGATCCACCTCTCCGACGGGCAGGTGTTCTTCGCCGCGGTCGTGGTGATCGCGGTGGGGGCGTCCCCGTCGATCCACTGGCTGCGCGGGTCGGGTCTGGTGCTGGAGGACGGGGTGCTGTGCGACCCCACGTGCCACGTGGTCGGCGCGGCCGACGTCGTGGCCGCGGGTGACGTCGCGCGGTGGCCCAACCTCCGGTTCGGAGGCCAACCGCGTCGGGTCGAGCACTGGCTCAACGCGGTGGAGATGGGGCGGGCGGCCGCGGAGAACCTGTTGGCGGGCAGGCAGAACTCGCGGCCGTTCACCCCCGTCCCCCGCTTCTGGACCGAGCAGTACGGGATGCGCATCCAGGGGTCCGGGCTGCCCGCGATGGGCAAGGACACCACGACGCTGGCCGGGTCGCAGAAGGACCACCGGACCATCACCGGGTTCGTCGACGACGGGCGCCTGGTCGGCATGGTCGGGCTGGACGCGCCCACGGCGATGATCAAGCTGTCGACGGAGCTGTGGCGGCAGAACCGGGTCGCGGCGGCGGGTCCGCAGCGCCGGCCGCCGCAGCACCTCGCGCCACCCGAGCGACTGGCCGAGCCGGTGCGGGAGCCGTTGCCCGGTCGGTACGAGGAGAGGCCGGCGCGGTTCGAGGAACCCGCGCCGGCCCCTGCTCCCCCGCCGCTCCCCGCCCCGCCGCCGCTCCCCGCCCCGCCTCTTCCCGCTCCGCCGCCCCCGCCGGCGGTCGGTCACCCGGCCCCGGCGCGGGTCGAGTGGCTGCGGTACGAGTCGGACCGGGTCGGCACGGGACCGGCGGGCACGGGCGCCCCTCCGCCGTCCTACGAGGCCGTGGCCAACGCCTACGAGACGGCCCGGTTGGAGGCCGCCAGGATGGAGGGCGCGCTGCTGGAGGTGGCCCGCCGCGAAGGGGCCCGGGTCGGGGTACCGCAGGTCGGGGTACCGCAGGTCGGGGTGCCGCAGGTCGGGGTGCCCCGGGTGGAGGGCACCCGGTTCGCCGGCGCCGCGGGCTACGACACCCGCTCCCACGAGGAGGCCGGCTACGAGCGCGGGTCCTACGAGCGGTCGCGGCACGACGTCGTCGAGCCCACCCGGTTCGAGCGGCCCGCCGGGCGGCCGGAGCCCGGCGACCGGCCCGAGCCGCCCCCGGAGCACGCGACCGACCTGCCCCGGCAGCAGCAGGAGTCCCAGCCGCTGCCGGTCCCGACGCACGCGCCCGTCGTGCGCACCAGGTCCAACGTCCGCCCGCTCGTCCGCACCGGACGGCGGGCCCGGCCGCGTTGACCCACCACCACCGGGTGTCACCCGGGCCGGTGGACCCCCGGCCGGGGCGCGCGTCTCCTCCGCGCGCGCCCCGGCCCCACCACGAGCACGTCACCGTCCGCCACGGGCACGTCACCGCCCCGCCGGGGGCCTCCCGACGCCGAGTCCACGGCAAACACCCTGCGATCTGTTACGCCGTCGCCGTGTTCCCGTAACCCGGGCCACCAAGCATTCGGTCTCATGGCGAACCGGAGTCAAGTCACCGTCGTCGGGCTCCCGGCCCGCGACGAGGCGCGCACCGTCGGCGCGGTGGCGCAGGCCGCCGACGCGGGCCTGCACGCGGCGTTCCCGGAGGGGACCAACGTCGTGGTGCTCGCCGAGAACGGCAGCACCGACGGCACCGTGCAGCGCTTCGCGGAGACGCCCCTCAGAGCGCGCAAGGTCGTCGCCAGCTCCAGCGGCGAGGGCACGGGCAAGGGCACCAACGTGTTCGCGATCATGGACCGGGCGCTGGAGCTGGACGCCGACCGGTTGCTGCTGCTCGACGCGGACGTGCGGTCCACCGAACCCCGGTGGATCCCGTCGCTGGCCGACGCGGTCGAGGGCGACGACCCGGTGCTGGCCGTGCCCGCGTACCGGCGCAACCGCTTCGAGGCGAACACCACCAACCACCTGGCCAGCCCGCTGCTGGCGGCCGTGTTCGGCGTGCACGTGCAGCAGCCCATCGGGGGCGAGTTCGCGTTCAACCGGGCGTTCCTGGAACGGGCCCGCACGTGGCCGCGCCCCGACAGCGCCTACCTGTACGGCATCGACGTCTGGCTGACCGCCAACGCGCTGCGCGAGCGGATGCGGGTGGTGGAGGTGCCGCTGGGGCGCAAGCTGCACAACTCGCCGTTCCCGAAGATCCTGCGGCTGCCGCAGCAGGTGCTGGACTCGCTGTTCCACGTCGTGCTGCGCACCGACGGGGTGCGGGAGCAGGTGGTCGCGAAGGCGTCGGCGCGGGCCGCGGTGGACGGCGCGGCGGTGCCCCAGGACCCGGCGGTGGTGTCGCGGGTGTCCGAGTCGGTCGCCCGCTACCTGGACGTGCACCGGGGCGACGTGCGGTCGCTGTTCCCGTCGGCGGGCTCGGTGCCGGCCGCGCCGTGGGGCCTGCGGGTGACCACCGAGGAGTGGCCGCACGTCCTGGCCGACGCGCTGGCCGCGGTGTCGGCCGGGCGGTTCGAGCAGGCGCGCGACCACCTGGTGGCGCTCTACGTCAACCGGGTGATGACGTTCTGGGACGAGATCGAGGGCCTGGACGACGACGCGATCGACGACCTGCTCGACCGGCAGGCGGCGCGGACCGTCGAGGCGGTGCGCGACAAGCGCATCGCGCTGGGCGGGCGGACCGGGCCGGACGGGTTCGATGTGCGGCACTGGGCGGGGTTCAACGAGGTGTCGCCCGCCTGGAGCGTGCCCGCCTGACCGCGCACCCACGTGGTCGCGTAACGCCGGACCTCGCGTGAACGCTGTTCAGGTATGAGGACGCGGGGCGCGCGGGTGCTGGTCGGGCTGGCCACGGTCTTCCTGGCGGTGGCGCTGTGGAACGGCGTGCTGGCCGTGGAGGACCAGACGGCGTGGCGGAGCGCCGCGGCGGGCATGTGCGTCGTGGCCTCCGCCGGCCTGCTGTGGGCGGCGGTCGGCGAGCGCAGGCGGTGACCGCCGGGGGGGGCGTCGGCACCCGGCGTTCACAAGCTATTCCTCTTGTGTGAATTTTTCAGACATCGGAGACAGATTGACGTAAGTTTTCAACTACCGGCAGGCTTCCGGACCTCCGCTTGATTGTCGAGAGGTCTGGAGGTCCCTGTGCTCCGACGTGTCCTGTCCTTCCTGGCGTCGCTGTCGTTGGTCGCCGTCGTGCTCCTGGTCGGTGGTGGCGGTTCGGCGCAAGCCGACGGCTGCTACACGTGGAACCGGACCCTGTCCCAGGGTGCGTCCGGCGAGGACGTGCGCCAGTTGCAGATCCGCCTGTCGGGCTACCCCGGCACCGGCGCGGTCCTCGGGCTGGACGGCCAGTTCGGCCCCGCCACCCGGTCCGCCCTCATCCGCTTCCAGCAGGCTTACGGGCTGGGCGCGGACGGCGTGGCGGGCAGCGCGACGTACTCGCGCATCTACGCCCTGCAGGACGACGACTGCACGCCGGTGAACTTCTCGTACGCCGAGCTCAACAACTGCAACTCCACCTGGGCCGGGGGCAACGTCTCGGCCGCGACGGCGAAGGCCAACGCACTCGTCTCGATGTGGAAGCTCCAGGCCCTGCGGCACGCCCTGGGGGACCAGGCGATCCGCGTGACCAGCGGTTTCCGCAGCGTGGCGTGCAACAACGCGGCGGGCGGGGCGTCGAACTCCCGCCACCTCTACGGTGACGCCGTGGACCTGGGCTCGGGTCCGCACTCGCTGTGCCGCCTGGCCCAGCAGGCCCGCAACCACGGCTTCAACGGCATCCTGGGCCCGGGCTACCCGGACCACAACGACCACACCCACGTGGACCACCGGAGCAGCCGCTTCTGGTCCGCGCCGTCCTGCGGCATCTGACCCGCCCGCACCACACCCGGGACCCCGCGACGCCCCACGCGCCGCGGGGTCCCGTCGTTCGTCCACACAGGACGGAGCAACCCGGTCGCGACCGAACGGCCCAATGGTCCGTTCAGGGGTTTTCCCGGACCGCACGGGCGGCGTACCGCCACTAGCATGGGGACATGATCGCCCTCGCCGTGGTGCTGACCCTGATCGGCCTCGGCACGCTGCTGTGGCGCGACGCCGACGTGCTCGGCCTGCCGCCGGGCGCGGTCGGCGCCGTCGCGCTGGTGCTCGGCGTCGCGGCCGGCGTGGCGTGGGCGCTGCGCAGGCGGCGCCGGTGGGAGCACGACGGCGAGCGGCGGCCCGTCGGCAACGTGGTGCAGCGCGCCAAGGCGCTCCCGCGGCTGCTGCGGGAGCGCAAGGCGTACGGGCTGCCGACGACCACCCTCGCCACCTGGGCGTTCGCCGCCGTCTACCTGGTGTCGCCGATCGACGTGCTGCCCGAGCTGCTGCCGCTGATCGGCGTGACCGACGACGCGGGCGTGGCCGTGTGGCTGCTCACCAGCCTGTCGACCGCGGCCGGGCAGTTCCTGAACTGGGAGCGCTCCGGGCGGAGCACCCCGCCGCCGGAGCCGTCAGAAGAGGGTCACCGCGAGCCCTAGCGCCACCACCACGTTGACCGCGGTCGAGGCGGCGAACACGCCGACCGGCCGCCAGCCGGCCTGCTTGAGCGCGCCCGCCCGGAACTCCAGGCCGATGGACACGAACGCGAGGATCAGGAACCACGTGCGCAGGTCGTTCACCACGGCGACCTGCGCCTTGCCCGCCGGGTTCGCCGACAGGTACGCCGTGGCGATGACCGACGTGGCCAGGAACCCCAGGACGAACTTGGGGAACCGGTCCCACAGCTGCCGCGCCCGCGACCCCGAGGGCGCGGCGGACCGCTCGACCTTCAGCGCGAAGTAGGCCGTCAGCGCCACCGCGACCACGCCGAGCAGCGCGTTCTGGGTCACCTTGACGATCGTCGCGATCTGGAGCGACTCCTCGCCCGCCAGGGTGCCGGCCGCGGTCACGGCGGCGGTGGTGTCGATGTTGCCGCCGATCCACGCCCCGGTGGAGCGCGGGTCCAGGCCGAGCGCGGTCGCGGCCGGCGGCAGCAGGAAGATCGACGGCAGCGCGAACGCGATCACCAGGCTCGCGCTGTAGGCGAGCTGCTCGCGCTTGGCCTGCACCGCGCCCGCCGCGGCGATGGCCGCGCTGACGCCGCAGATCGCCACCGCCGCGGACAGCAGGGCCCGCAGCTTGTCCTCCAGGCCGAGCCGCCCGCCCAGCCACCAGGAGAAGCCGAACACGACGCTGATCAGGACCACCGACTGGACGATCGCCGGCCCGGCCGCGCCCGCGATGACGGCCAGGTTGATCGACGCGCCCAGCAGCACCAGGCCCGTCTTGATGAAGAACTCGGTGCGGAACCCGCCGGCCAGCCGGTCGCGCCACCCGAGCGCGCCGAGCGCGGCGTTGCCGAGCAGGCCCAGCAGGATCGCGTAGACCGGGAACTCGACCGCCGCGCCCAGCCCCTCGGCACCGGTGCCCTCGGTCCACTCCGGCACGCCGGTGGACAGCCACCGGGCCACCCACGACAGGGCGAGCACGACCAGCACGCCCAGTGCCGCGAACAGCAGCGGCGACCTGCCGGCACCCTCCCCGGCGGCGTTCACCCCGGCCGAGTCCGTCCCGGCGGCGTCCACCCCGGCGGCGCTCTGCTCGGCCGCACTCGTCCCGGCGGCGTCCACCCCGGCGGCGTTCGTCTCCGCGGCGTTCGTCCCGGCGGCGCTCTCCCGCGCCGCGCGCCCGTCGGCGGCCATCACGGCACCAGCCCCGGGGTGATGACGCCGAGCAGGGCCAGGGCGAACAGCGCCAGGCCCACGCCCACGGCCAGCCAGTCCTCGTTCACGCGGTGGTCGGACATCGCTCACGCTCCACGATGTGGGAGGGGAAGTGAGCCAGGACGCTAGCGACACCACCGCACCCCGTCACCGCCTCCCAGGATGTGGGAGGTCCCGCACGCCGACGAGCAGGGTCGTGATGGCGTCCATGATCCGCGCCGTGGCCTCGTCCAGCACGGCCTTGGTCGGCTCCAGCCCGTACAGGTCCGACAGGTCCACCTCGGTCCCCGCGGCCACCGTCACCCGCCGCCACGGCCGGGGCACGAACGACCCGGGCGGCAGCAGCTCGCGGACGCCCCACTGCGCCACCGGCAGCACCGGGGTCCGGGTGGCCAGCGCGAGCCGCGCCACGCCGTTCTTGCCGCGCATCGGCCAGCCGTCCGGGTCGCTGGTGAACGTGCCCTCCGGGTAGACGATGACGCACTCCCCCGCCTCCAGGGACGCGCGGGCGCCGTCCACGGCCCGCCCGGCGCGCGCCGACCCGCGGTCGACCGGGATGTGCCGCCCGGACGACATCACCCACCCGAGGACGGGCACCTTCCACAGGCTCGCCTTCGCCAGGTAGCGGGGCACGCGGCCGGCGGCGAGCGCGAACGCCGTGAGCGTCACCGGGTCCGCGTTCGACAGGTGGTTCGACGCGAGCAGCACGGCACCCCGCCGGGGGACGTTCGCCCGGCCGGCCATGCCCATGCGGACGAACAGCACCACCAGCGGCCACAGCAGGTCGATGGCCACGGAGTACCAGAAACCCCTGCCTCGGCGCGGCAGGCGGGGGGTCAGCGCCACCATCCGGGAGAACGTCACAGCGCGATCCTCGGTCATGCCCCCGACGCCGGTCACCGCACCCCCGTGCACCGCCGTCGCCCGGCGCTGATCGAGTTCGACTAATCTCCTCCCCCGTGGCAGGGCTCCCCGCACCGCGCACCGCGGTGGACCGCATCAACGTGCTGCTCGTCGAGGACGACGAGGGCGACGCCGTGCTGGTCGAAGCGCTGCTGGACGAGGTCGAGGCGGACGTCTCGCTGCACCGCGCGCGCACCCTGCGCGAGGCCGAGAGGCTGCTGGGCAGCGCCGACTGCGTGCTGCTCGACCTGGGCCTGCCCGACACGACGGGCCTGGACGGCCTGACCCGCCTGCTCGGCCACCCGGCGCCGGTGGCCATCATCGTCCTCACCGGCCTGAACGACGAGCACCAGGGCACCAGGGCGGTCGCCGCGGGCGCGGAGGACTACCTGGTCAAGGGCCAGGTCGACGGCGTGGGCCTGGCGCGCAGCATCCGCTACGCGGTCGGCCGCAAGCGGGCCGAGGAGACGCAGCGGCAGCTGCGCGACGAGCAGCTGCTGGCGGCGGAGAAGACCCGCCTGGAACGCGGCCTGCTGCCGTCCCCGATCCTGCACGGCGAGGACCTGGAGGTGAAGTTCCGCTACCGGCCCGGCGGCAGCCGGATGCTGCTCGGCGGCGACTTCTTCGACGCGGTGCGCACCCCCGACGGCACGTTGCAGGTCCTCATCGGCGACGTGTGCGGCCACGGACCGGACGAGGCGGCGCTGGGCGTGTTCCTGCGCATCGCGTGGCGGGCGCTGGTGCTGGCCGGCCAGGAGCCGTCGCGGGTGCTGCGCACGCTGCACGAGATCCTGGAGCACGAGCGGCACCAGCCGGGCCTGTTCACCACGGCGTGCATGGTGACGATCTCCCCCGACCGCCGCTGGGCCCGCGTGTACCTCGCCGGGCACCCCGAACCGATGCTGCTCGTCGGCGACCGCGTGGTCGAGCTGCCCCGGGACCGGGCGGGCCTGCCGCTGGGCGTGCTGCCGGACAGCACGTGGAGCGGCCTGGACGTACCGCTGCCGCCCGGCTGGACGATGCTGCTCTACACCGACGGCCTGGTCGAGGGCCGGGTGCTGGGCGACCCGGAGCGGTTGGGCTCCGAGCGCTTGATCGAGCTGATCGGCGACATCACCGGCGGGCGGCCGGACTGGGCGCGGGAGCCGTCGGCCATGCTGGACGACCTGATCGCGAGGGTTAAGGAGCTCAACGGCGGGGAACTGGACGACGACATGGCCGTACTGCTCATCTCGGACCGGGACTGAAGTGGACTACCGCACCCGCTGGCCCGCCGCCCGTCTCCTCGTGGCGGCCGTGTCGATCCTCATCATCGTCTGCGCCGGCGCGATCGGCGGTCTGGCGGTCGCGCTGGCCGGCCTGTCGGACGCCCGCGTGCTGCTGCTCGACCAGATCGGCCCCTCCCGGCGCATGGTGCTCCAGGTGGACAACGCGCTGGTCAACCAGGAGACCGGGGTGCGCGGGTACGTCCTCACCGCCAACCGCGACTTCCTCACCCCCTACACCGACGGGCAGCGGGCCGAGGGCGAGGCCATCGCGACCGCCCGCCGGTTGCTGGGGCCGGTGCGCCCGGACCTGGTGCGCGAGCTGGACGAGCTCGACCAGCTCGCGGCCGACTGGCGGCAGAGCTACGCCGAGCCGCTGGTCAACCTCGTCTACGTGTCCGGCAACCCGCAGACCGCGCTCGCCGACCCGGAGCGCGGCAAGGAGCTGTTCGACCGGGTCCGGACCGCCGTCGACCAGCTGGTCGACAGGCTCAACGCCGCCTCCGACGAGGCCCGCGGCGAGCTCGACGACGTCGCCGACGACGTGCTGTACCTGGTCGTCGGGCTGGGCGTGCTGCTGGTGCTGATCATCACCGGGGTCGCGGTGATGCTGTACCGCATCCTGATCGCGCCGCTGCGGGACCTGGCGAGCGACGTGCGGCAGGTGTCGTCCGGCGACTACACGCACACCGTCGAGGTGGGCGGACCGCGCGAGACGGTGATGCTCGGCCAGGACGTCGAGGCGATGCGGTCGCGCATCCTGAACGACCTCGCCGAGCTGAAGCGGTCGAACGGCGAGCTGGAGCAGTTCGCCTACGTCGCCTCGCACGACCTTCAGGAACCGCTGCGCAAGGTGGCGTCGTTCTGCCAGCTGCTGGAGCGACGCTACTCCGGGCAGCTCGACGACCGCGGCGAGCAGTACCTGCGGTTCGCCGTGGACGGCGCGAAGCGGATGCAGGTGCTGATCAACGACCTGCTGGCGTTCTCCCGGGTGGGGCGGATCAGCCGCGAGCAGGTGCTGGTCGACTGCGACGAGCTGGTCGCGCAGGTGCTGGACAACTACTCCGAGGTCATCGAGCGCACGCACGCCACGATCGAGGTGGGCGAGCTGCCGACGGTGCGCGGCGAGGCGTCGCTGCTCGGCGGCGTGTTCGGCAACCTGATCAGCAACGCGCTGAAGTTCCACGGCGAGGAACCGCCGCAGGTGCGGGTGGACGTGGAGCGGACGGGTGAGTTCTGGACGTTCACCGTCAGCGACCACGGGATCGGGATCGACGCCGAGTACGCTGAGCGGATCTTCGTCATCTTCCAGCGCCTGCACCACAAGGACGACTACCCGGGCACCGGGATCGGCTTGGCGATGTGCCGGAAGATCATCGAGTACCACGGTGGCACGATCTGGTTGGACACCGCGCAGGAGTCCGGCACGACCTTCAAGTTCACCCTCCCGGCAGTAGAGGACGACGAGCAATGAGCAGCCCGCTGAACGTGATCGACGTACTGCTGGTCGAGGACGACCCGGGTGACGCCCTGATGACGCAGGAGGCGTTCGAGCACCACAAGATCCGCAACCAGCTGCACGTGGTACGCGACGGCGTGGAGGCGCTGGAGTTCCTGCGCCGCGAGGGCCAGTACGAGGACGCGCCGCGGCCGGGGCTGATCCTGCTCGACCTGAACCTGCCGAAGATGGACGGCCGCGAGGTGCTCGGCGAGATCAAGGCCGACCAGTCGCTGCGGACGATCCCGGTGGTCGTGCTGACCACGTCGGAGGCGGAGGAGGACATCCTGCGCAGCTACAACCTGCACGCCAACGCCTACGTCACCAAGCCGGTGGACTTCGACCGGTTCATCGAGGTCGTCCGCCAGATCGACGACTTCTTCGTCACCGTGGTCAAGCTGCCCCGCTAGTCCCCGGCCGGCCCTCGGCGCTCCGCGTTCCGGGGCCCGTAGGCGGCCAGGAAGACGCGGACACCGTCGTCGGCGTGCCGGAGGCGGTGGTGGCCGGCGCGCGGCGCTCACCCGGGTGGCCGGTGCTGGAGTCCGTCGCGCACACCACGGCCTACGACCTGACGACCACCGGCACCGCGCCGGACCTGGGCGCGGTCGACGTGCCGGTGCTGGTGCTGGACAGCGCGAGCAGCGACGCCCGCCTGCGCGCCTGGGCCGACGGCGTCGCCGCCCGCCTGCCGAACGCCACCCGCCGCACCCTGCCTAACCGCGAGAGTCCAACCTCCAGGCCCCGAGAGTCCAACGCTCAGGACCCTTGAGTTCTTTACTCGCGAGTAAAGAACTCAAGGGTCCCGAACGTACGACTCACCCGACCTGGGCGTTGGACTCTCGGGGCCTGGGCGTTGGACTCTCGCGGTTAAGGGAGGGTGTAGGTGGTGGGGCCGTCTGGGGTAGGGGTGGCGGTCAGGAGGTTGCGGCGGACCAGGACGTCGAGGTGGGCGGCGGTCTCGCCGGTGGCGAGGACCTGGTTGAACAGGTCCAGGTCGGCGAAGCGGCGGGCACGTCGGGTCCAGCCCAGCCTGGCCGCCGTCTCGTGGGCCGTGCCGGTGCCGGTGCCCACGGCGGCCAGGGTGGCCTCCAGGCGCTCCTCGTGGTGCGCGACCAACTCGTCCACGCGGGCGTGCGCCGACTCCGTCACGGGACCGTGCGCGGGCAGCAGCCGCAGGTCCGGGTAGGTGCGGATCAGGCGCAACGAGTCCAGGTAGTCCCCCAGCGGCAGGGCGGGCCTGGCCGGTTCGAACCCGATCGACGGGGTGATGTGCGGCAGCACGTGGTCGCCCGCGAACAGCAGCGACGACGCCGCGTCCACGAACACCACGTGCCCGCGCGTGTGACCGGGCGTCGGCACGACCCGCAGCACGCGCTTGGCCAGCCCCACCTCGGTCTCGCCCAGCCACTCGTCGGGCTCCTCGTAGTCGCGCAGCGCGTCCTCGCCGGTCGCGGCCAGCACGGCGCGCCACGCCTCGGCCAGGTGCGGCGCGCCCCACTCGCGCAGGCTCGCCACCTGGCCGTCGCGGGCGCGGGCCAGGATGCGCTCTATCGACGGCTGCTCCCCCGCGCCGAGCGCGACGCGGGTGCCGAAGCGGCGGCGCAGGCTCACCGCCATCGTGTAGTGGTCGCGGTGCAGGTGGGTGACGAGGAACCGGCGCACGTCCTCCAGCCCGCGCCCGAGGCCGTCCAGGGCCGCGACGAGCGCGCGCTCGCCCTCGTCGAGCGACCAGCCGGAGTCGATCAGGACCAGGCCGTCGCCGTCGTCGATCGCGTACACGTTGACCGTGCGCAGGCCGTCGTTCGGCAGGGGCAGGGGAATGCGGTGCACGCCGGGCGCGACCTCGAACGCGCCGGGCTCGGTCCACTCCATCCCCGGATACTACTTACCGGTAACCTCGGTCGGCCCGGGGACCGGTCGAGGGCGGTCGGGTCCCGCGGCGGTCCGGCGGGGCAAGATTGCCGGATGGACGTCTACCTGCTGATCCTGGGCGACCACCTGCCCGACCCCGCCACGGGGCGGGTCGTCACCGAGGCCGACCGGCTGCGCGCGATCGTCGAGCAGGCCGTGGTGGCCGAGGAGGCCGGGTTCACCGGCGTCGCGATCGGCGAGCACCACTTCACCCGCTACATCGTCTCCGCGCCGGAGCTGCTGCTGGCCACCATCGCGGCGCGCACGTCCACGCTGCGGCTGTCCACCGGCGTCACGCTGCTCGCCCACCACGACCCGGTGCGCGTCGCCGAGGAGCTGGCCACGCTGGACGTGCTGTCCCGGGGCCGCGCCGAGCTGATCGTGGCACGCGGGGTGTCGCAGCGCACCGACGTGGCGTTCGGCGTCCAGGACGACCTGCGGGCGCGGTTCGACGAGAACCTGAGGCTGCTGCTGCGGCTGCTGGAGGAACCGCACGTGACGTGGCAGGGCCGCTACCGCAGCCCGCTGGTCGACGTCACCACGACGCCGCGCCCCGTGCAGCAGCCGCGCCCGCTGGTGTGGATCGGCAGCGGTTCGGCGGTGTCCGCGGACCTCGCGGTGGAGCTGGGGCTGCCGCTGATGCTGCCGAGCACCCTGCGCGACCCGAGCACGCACCGCCCGGTCGTCGAGCGCTACCGCGCCGCCATGGGCGGCCGGGGCCGGGTCGCGCTGCCCAGCCACGTGTTCGTCGCGCCGTCGGCGGCACGGGCGCGCGAGCGGTGGCGACCGCACCTGGCGTCCTACGCCCACTTCGCCGACCCGTGGCGCGGGAACGGGGCGGTCGACGTGGACGCGGTGATGGACGGCGCGGCGGTGTGCGGCGACCCGACCGAGGTGAGCGACCGGCTCAACGCGCTGGCCGAGCTGCTCGGGCTGGACGCCCAGCTGGTGATGGTCGACATCGGCGGCCTGCCGCACCAGGAGGTGCTGGACACCATCCGGTTGTTCGGCGAGGAGGTCCTGCCGGACCTCAAGGGCTGACGCGCGCGGACGCCGGCGCGCGCGTCCGAACGGCGGCGTCGGGTTTGAGCACGGCGGCGAGTGGTTAAGGAGTGGTCACCTCGTCTCGTACGCCTGCGCGGAACCCCGCGCTGCCCTCGCGTTGACCCTGCCGGAGCGGTGGACATGTTGAGCTCGTACCTGGAACCCGCACGCGCGGGTTTCCTGACCTTCGTCGGTGTCGGCGCGCTGGTCCTGCTGCCGCTGGCGGCGCTGCACTACTGGCGCTTCGGGCGGGTCGAGCCGCGGCGCGCGTTCGTCCTCTACGGCCTGCTGGCCTACGGGCTGGTGGCGCTGGCGCTGATCTTCCTGCCGTTCCCGGACCGGGCGACGGTGTGCCGGGGCGAGACGATGCTGTCTACGACGCCGTTCCAGTGGGTCACCGACATGCGCAACAACATGGCCGCCACCGGGCGCTCGGGCATCCAGGCGATGGTGACGTCGCAGGCGTTCGTCCAGCAGGCGTTCAACGTGGCCCTGTTCGTGCCGCTGGGGATCGTGCTGCGCCGGGCCTACCGGCGCGGACCGCTCGCGGTGATCGCCATCGGCCTCGGCGTGTCCCTGGCCGTGGAGGTCGTGCAGTACACCGGGAACATGGGCATCTTCCCGTGCCCGTACCGGATCGCGGACGTCGACGACCTGATCTCCAACACGGCCGGCTCGCTGGTCGGCTGGATGGTCGCGCCGGTCGCGCTCGTCGTGCCGACCGTGCCCGCCGCGGAGGAGTCGGCGGCGCTGCCGGGCGCGGTGAGCGTGCCGCGCCGGGTCGCCGCGCTGGTGGTCGACCTGTTCGCCGTGGTGCTGGTGGCGAAGTTCCTGCTGCCGCCCGACCCGGTGTGGGCGCTGGCGCTCGCGGTGGCGCTGCGGGTGGTGCTGCCCGCGGTCAGCGGCGGTTGGACGCCCGGCGGGTGGCTGCTCCGCCACCGGCTGCGCGGCGCCGACGGCTCGTGGCCCAACCCGCTGCGCGTGGTGCTGCGCGAACTGCTCGGCGTGACGGGCCTGTTCACCTACGCGGTCTTCGTCTCGCCCCTCTCGGACACGTGGTGGCAGTTCGGCCTGGACGTGTTCGTCATCGCGCTGGTGTTCGTCGGCACGTTCGCGGTGCCGGTGTTCCGCCGCGACCAGCTGGGCTGGCACGACCGCGTCGCGGGCACCCGCCCGGTCCCGGTGCGCCCCGGCGGGGACCGCGTCGAGGAGCGCGCGGCGGTGGGCACGCGGGGCTGAGCCCGGTACGCGCGGGGCTGGGCCCGGTGCGCGCGGGGCTCAGCCCGGTGCGCGGCGGCGGTCACCGGCGGCCGAACAGCCAGTCGCCCGGTTTGCCCGGCACGGGGTCGAGGCAGAAGTCCCGGACCGCGTCGACCACCTCCGCCGTCGACACGGTGCCGCCGCCGTCGCCGTCGAGGGTGGTCAGGACGGCCGCCGCACGGGCCGGGGACAGGCCGCACGCGGTGAGCAGGCGGGTCAGCTCGGCGGTGGTCGTGGTGCCGTCCCCGGTGCCGTCCCCGGTGTCGGCCAGGGCGAGGACGGCCTCGGCGAGCGGGCGCACGGCGTCCTCGAAGCCGTCGTGGTGGCCGTCGTCGAGCCAGCGCAGGAACTCGGCGCGGCTGACCCGCCCGTCGAGGTCGGTGTCGGAGCGGTCGGCGACGCCGCGCCACAGCGCCCGGTAGCCGTGCCGGACGGCCAGCGCCTTCGGCGAGCCCGGCGGTTCGCCGAACGCCTGCACCAGGCGCAGCGCGAACACCTCGTAGTCGTCCGCGGTGAGCACGCCGTCGCCGTCCGCGTCGAACGGGCCGGACCGGGGCACGGGGTCGGGCGGTCGCTCCAGCAGGGCGTCGGTCCACGCCACGAGGTCGTCGTGGCCCGCCGCCAGCACGTCGGCGTGCGCCGCGCCCGCGTGGCGGTCGAAGCGCAGGACGGTGCCCGCGCGGGCCAGGTCGGCGGCGAACCGCTCGACCACCTCCAGCGGCACGACCTCGTCGGCGGTGCCCGCGGTGAGGTAGACGGGCCGGTCCATCCGCGACACCGGCACGCGGCACGCGCGCAGCACCGGGTCGACGCCGGGCCGGGCGGGCAGGCCGGTGGTGCCGCCGTCGTCGTTGGTCAGGCGGGCGACCGCGCGGAACATGTCGACGAGGCTCGCCGACGCCGCCACGTCGAGCAGCCGGCCGCCGGCGGCGGTGAGCAGCGGGCGGGCGTCGAAGTCCGGGTGCGAGGCGCGCACGCCCGCCAGCAGGAACGGCAGCAGCACCGACAGCGGGCGCGTGCCGTCGGTGGTGACCAGGTCGACCAGCAGCGGCAGGTGGACCGGCGGGGCGAGGGCGAGCGTGCCGCGGAAGTCCAGCTCCGGGGCGTACCCGGTGGCCATGAGGCCGGTGAACAGCGCCGCGTGCCCGCCCTGGGAGAAGCCCGCGACGAACCACGTGCGGCCGACCCGGGGGTCGAGCCGGCGGGCCGCGCGCACGGCGTCCACCACGTCGTCGGCGACCGCCTCGCCGTTGAAGTACGGGTGCGGGCCGGGTGTGGCGAGGCCCTCGTAGTCGGTGGCGGCCACCGCGTACCCGGCGACCAGCCAGCGGCCGACGTGCTCGCGCTCCAGCCTGCTCAGGCCCGCCTCGGACGGCGCGCAGTGGTCGGCCAGGCCCGTGGTGCCGTGCGCGTAGGCCACGACCGGCCAGCCGCCCGGCGGCGCGTCGCGGCGCGGCAGGAACACCGACCCGCTGACCCGGCGCCCCGTCCCGTCGTAGCCGAGCCCCTGGTAGACGACCCGCACGGCGTCGGACGCGCCGTCGGGCCACATCCGGGCGGGCAGCGGACTGCGGTCGAGCACGGCACCCGGCACGCGCATGTGCCCCTCCCCAGGTCGCGGCGGGTGCGACGGTAGCCGTCCCCGGGCCGCCGCCGTACCCCTCGTCACCCGGTGGGGACGCGGTGATCACCCGCCTGCCGCAGTCCCGGCGATCGCGGTGGTCGTCCCGGTGTCTGAACGCCGGCCCGCCCGGGTAGCCCGCACCCAGGAGGTGCTCATGACGCAGCCCCGACCGCCCGACCGCCCGCTGCCGCCGACCCCGGACCCGGTGCCCCGGCCGCCCTCGCCGCCGGACCCGCACCCGACCCCGGCACCCGCGCCCGGCACGGAACCGCCGGTCCCGCCGACGCCCGAGCCGCCCACGCCGGCCTGACGGGTCGGGCCGCCCGGTCCGCGGGACCGGGCGGCCCGGTCAGGAGCGCAGGCGCTCGGCGGCCAGCCGGCCGGAGATCAGCACCGGCGGGATGCCCACGCCCGGCGTGGTGCCGCTGCCCGCCAGCACCACGTTGCCGCGCCGCGAGGGCAGGTTGCCCGACCGGAACGGCCCGGTTTGGGCGAACGTGTGCGCCGCCGAGAACGGGGTGCCCGCCGCCTGGCCGGAGCGCGCCCAGTCGTCCGGGGTGGTCAGCGACAGCCGCGTCACGTCGTCGTCGAGGAGCTTGCGGTCGACGAGTTCCGCCACGACCCGGTCGGCGTAGTCCTCGCCCAGCCGGTCCCAGTCGAACGGCCCGGCGTCGAGGTTCGGGCACGGCGCGAGCAGGTAGTGCAGGTGCCGCCCGTCGGGCGCGAGGGACGGGTCCGTGGTCGACGGGGTGGTGAGCAGCAGCGACGGGTCGCTCATCAGCTCGCCCCGGTCCACGATCTCGTCGAACGTGCCCTCCCACGCGTCGCCGAACGAGATGGTGTGGTGCGCGTGGTCCCGCCCGCGCGGCCCGCTCAGGTGCACCACCACCGCCGACGGCGACCAGCGCGTCGGCACCGGCCGGCGACGCGCCCGCGCGCCCAGCAGCCGGGCCGTCTGCGCGGGTCCGGCGGCCAGCACGACCGCGTCGCACGGGAGGCGGTCGTCGTCGGTGACCACGGCCCGCGCCCGGTCGCCGGCGAACTCCAGCCGCGTCACCTCGGTGCCGTACCGGAACACCACGCCCGCGTCCGCCGCCGCGTCCGCCATCGCCCGCGGCACGGCCCGCATCCCGCCGCGCGGGAACCACACGCCCGCCACGGTGTCCATGTAGGCGATGACCGCGTACGCCGCGAGCGCGCTGCCGGGCGCGACCCCCGCGTACAGCGCCTGGAAGGTGAACACCCGCCGCAGCCGCGGGTCGCGCAGGAACCGGCCCACCGCCCGGTCGAGCGTGCCGAAGCCGCCGAGCGCCGCCAACGCCGCCAGGTCGCGCCCGAGCAGGTCCAGCGGGGTGTCGAAGTTCGCGCCGATGAACCGGTCGCGCTGCACCTCGTGCAGCCGGGTCAGCCACGCCCGCAGGTCGCGGTACCCGGCGGCCTCGCGGTCGCCGGCGAACTCGCGCACCGCGGCCTCCATCGCCTCGGCCCCGGTGTGCACGTCGAGCGCGCTGCCGTCGGCGAAGCTCGCCCGGTAGGCCGGGTGCAGCGGCAGCAGTTCGAGCCGGTCGGCCAGCCGGTCGCCGACCGCGCCCAGCGCCTCGTCCACCAGTTCCGGCATGGTCAGGACGGTCGGCCCGGTGTCGATCCGGTGGCCGTCCACGTCCAGCCGCCCGGCCAGCCCGCCGGGGTGGGCGAGCCGTTCGACGACGGTCACCTCGTGCCCCGCGCCGCGCAGGTGCAGGGCCGCCGACAACCCGGCCAGGCCCGCGCCCACCACGACCACCGAATCGGTGCGGCCACGCACGACGCGCACCACGTCACCGCCTCCGGTCGGTCGCGGTGGACGCCAGGGCGGTCAGCGCGGCGCGCACCGGCGCGTCCAGCACGACCTGGTCGAGCGCCCGGAGCGCGTGGCCGGTGAGCGAGGTGATCCGCTCCTCCACCGCGTCCACCGCACCCAGCTCCCACAGCAGCGCGCGCACCTCCGCCACGGTCCGGTCGGTCACGTCGTGCCCCTCCAGGCAGTCGCGCAGCACGCGTGCCGCGTCGGGTCGGTCCGCGCCGCGGGCCAGGTTGAGCGCGAGCGCCATCAGCGGGGTCCGCTTGCCCTCGCGCAGGTCGTCGCCGACCGGTTTGCCGGTCTCCTCGGGTTCGCCGAACACGCCGAGCAGGTCGTCGCGCAGCTGGTAGGCCACGCCGACGTCCCGGCCGTAGGAGCGCAGCGCCTCCACCAGGTGCGGTGACGCGCCGGCCATCGCCGCGCCCAGGTGCAGCGGCCGTTCGACGGTGTAGGCGGCGGTCTTGAACCGGGCCACGTTCAGCGCCTTCTCCAGCGACTCCTCGCGCCGCGCGCCCGCGAGCAGGTCCAGGTGCTGCCCGGCGATCATCTCGGTGCGCATCGCCTGCCACGGCGTCCACGCCCGCGCCAGCGCCGCGCCGTCCAGCCCGGCGGTGACCAGCGCGTCGTCGGCCCACGCCAGCGCCAGGTCGCCGACCAGGACGGCGGCGCTGTCGCCGTAGTGCCGGGAGTCGCCCGCCCACCGGCCCCGGTGGTGGCGCGCGGCGAACGCCACGTGCGTCGCGGGCCTGCCGCGCCGGGTGGCCGACCGGTCCATCACGTCGTCGTGCACCAGCGCGCAGCCCTGGAGCAGCTCCAGGGCGACCAGCGCGCGCACCGCCACGTCGGCCCCCGGTCCCTCGGCCGGGCCGCCCGCGGCGCGCCACCCCCACCACGCGAACGTCGGCCGCACGCGCTTGCCGCCGGACAGCAGCAGCTCGGCCAGCGCCTCGGTGAGGTCCGGCGCCAGGTCGGGCGTACGGTCGAAGAACGCCTCCAGTTCGCGGTGCAGCCGGGGCACGAGCCCGTCGTCGAACGCCGGCCGCGTGCCGGGACGTGCCCTGGATACCAACGTCATCGTGCCCCCTCCGACGGCTGCGCTCACCGAACGAGCTAATCAGCACGCTGAACGTCCTGCACGACGGGACGCACGGCCGTGATCGACACGACCCGGCGCACCACCCGTTGTGCGGTGCGCGGCGGGTGGTCCTAGCGTGGTCGCGAAACCCTGCGGAAGGACGCCATGTCGGTCGATCGGGAACTCGACGCCGCCGCCATAACGGACCCGGAGCTGCGGCGGGCGTACCAGCGCTGCCGCGCGCTCAACGCCGAGCACGGCCGCACCTACTACCTGGCGACCCGCCTGCTGCCCCGCGAGCGGCGGCCGGCGATCCACGCCCTGTACGGCTTCGCCCGCTGGGCGGACGACATCGTGGACGAGGTGCACGACGGCCGCACGCCCGCCGAGCGCGCCGCCCAGCTGTCCATTGTGGAGGACAGGTTGGCGGCCGGCCTGGCCGCGGGCGGCAGCGACGACCCGGTGGTCGCGGCCGTGGTGGACACCGCCCGCCGCTACGACATCGACCGGTCGCTGTTCGACGACTTCATGACCTCGATGCGGATGGACCTCACGGTCACCTCCTACGACACCTACGCCGACCTGGGGCGGTACGTGCACGGGTCGGCCGCGGTGATCGGGTTGCAGGTGCTGCCGGTGCTGGGCACGTCCGTGCCGCGCGCGGAGGCCGAACCGGCGGCGGCGGCGCTGGGCGTGGCGTTCCAGCTGACGAACTTCCTGCGCGACGTCGGCGAGGACCTCGACCGGGGCCGCGTGTACCTGCCGACCGAGGAGCTGGCGTCGTTCGGCGTGGACCGGGAGCTGCTGCTGTGGGCGCGGCGCACCGGCCGGACCGACCCGCGGATCAAGCGGGCGCTGGCGTTCCAGGTCGAGCGGACGCGGGCGGTGTACCGCGACGCCGCGCCGGGCATCCCGATGCTCTCCCCCGCGTCCCGGCCGTGCGTGGCCACCGCGTACCGGCTGTACGGGCGCATCCTCGACCTGGTGGAGCGCGCCGACTACGACGTGCTGTCCCGCCGGGTCACCGTGTCCAACGGCAGGCGGTTGGCCATCGCCCTGCCCGCCCTGGCCCGTGCCGTCCTGGCCTGACTTGGAGACCCCCATGCCCATCCCGTTGCGCCGCTTCGCCGCCAAGCCGTGGCCGGAGCAGGAACCCACCTGGCGGGACGCGAAGCCCGCGCTGATCGAGGCGGCCCTGAAGCGCGCCACCGCCCGCCCGTCGGGCAACTGGTTCGTGCTGGCGGCGAGCCGCGAGGTGCGCGCCGACGCGCCGTTCGGCCGCACGGTCGCCGGGCGCGAGGTGGTGGCGTGGCGGTCGGGGTCGTCGGTGCTGGCCGGACCCGGTTCGTGCCCGCACCTGGGCGCGCCGCTGTGCGACGGGGCCGTGCACCGGGGCGAGCTGGTGTGCCGGTGGCACGGGTTGGCGCTGGGGTCGCGCAAGTTCGGCTCGTGGAGCCCCTACCCGGCGCACGACGACGGCGTGCTGGTGTGGGTGCGGCTGGACGAGGTGGGCGGTGAGGAGCCGCTGGACGCGCCCGTGCTGCCGGAGCGCCCGCCCGCCGGGTCGCTGGACGCGGTGGCCACCATGATCGGCCGGTGCGAGCCCGAGGACGTCGTCGCGAACCGGCTCGACCCGTGGCACGGCGCGTGGTTCCACCCCTACTCGTTCGCGAACCTCTCCGTGCTGGAGACGCCGACCGAGGAGGACGACCGCTTCCTGGTCGAGGTGACGTTCAAGCTGGCGGGCCGCATCGGCGTCCCCGTGGTCGCCGCGTTCACCTGCCCCGAGCCGCGCACGATCGTCATGCACATCGTGGAGGGCGAGGGCGCGGGCAGCGTCGTGGAGACCCACGCGACCCCGCTCGCCCCGGCCCCGGACGGGTCGGCGCGCACCGCCGTCATCGAGGCCACGATCGCCTACTCCGACCGCGCGGGCTTCACCAAGGCCCTGCCGGTGGCCCCGGCCATCCGCCCGCTGATGAAGTGGGCGGCGGCCCGGCTGTGGAAGGACGACCTGGCCTACGCCGAGCGCCGCTACGACCTGCGCACGACCGGCCGCTTCCCGTCCTGAGCCCGGTTCCGCCGCTCGATCCCGCTGCTCGATCCCACCGGTTCCCGCCGCGGGCCGCCCGTCGCCGGCTCACGACGGGCGGTCCGCGGCGTCGGCTCAGCCCCGGCGCACCGGCCGGACGGGGCTACCGGGCTTGGTGCCAAAGGTGGCCGTGACGCTGAAGGTGACCCGCCAGCCCGGGACGAGCCCCCGGACGAGGCAGACGAGCACCTGGGCGAGCAACTGCCCCGCCCACAGCAGGCCGATCACGGGCGTGGCCAGGTCGACCGGCGCCCCGGTGTCGATTTCCCCGAGGAAGTAGGAGGTCGTGAAGCAGAGCGGCAGCAGGAACGGCGCGAGTTGACGCCGCAGAGGAACGGTTGACGTCGCTTTTCCTTCGTCGAGCGTGATCGCCACGATCACATCCCCTGTGTTGGTGTTCAGCGAGGCCCGTCGAGTCGCGTCCACCCCTGAACAGACTGCGACGAGCGTGCTACACCAGACCAGACAGGGCCCGAGAAGGGCAAGGGAAAAGAACGGGATTCACTCGTTCGTGCCGCAGGACAACGGATAAGGTCCTGTACTGCCCATCGCCCGATCACAACACCTGGGGGGACTCGGGCGATGGGTTCGCTGAACCCGCACACCATTCGCGGGCCGACCACAAGTTCCGACACCAAACCTATCGTTCTATTACGCCCGTTTCAAGCGATTGTTCCGCGGTTCACCCGAAGGGGCCGCCCGGACCGCGCACCCTCGCCGACTCCGCAGAGTTGCGGGCTCTGCCGAACGGGTGCCAGCGACCGGCGGGCGTTCCTGCGGGCGTGTCGTTCTGGCACGGTCTGTGCTCATGGCACAGCGGACCGTCTCGGCCGAACTAGCGGCGGACCACGCGCTGCCCGGCCTCCTCGGCATCACGAAGGACCGGGGTCGGGTCGTGGTCGAACTGACCCTGCCCCGGAACATCGACCACCTGCCCAAGAGCCTGCTGCCGGGCGTCGAGGCGCTCGTCGTGGGCTACCTGGTGCGGCTGCACCGGAGATCGCGGCCGACCGAGCGCGAGCAGGTCACCGTCACCGCGGACCACCTGACCGCGCGGCTGCACAAGGACGACCTGCCGCACTTCCTGGTCGGCCTGTCGGCGCTGCTGGAGGGGGCGGTGTATTGGTCGCGGACCAGGTGAGGCAGGGACGGGCGCGTGGCGCCGCGCGCGACGGGCACCCCCTCGGTCCGGACCGGGGGGGTGCCCGTCGCGCGGTCGGTCAGAACCCGCAGTGCACGTTGCTGCCGCGCACGCCGTCCTTGATCGGCAGCAGGTCGTCGCGCGTCCACCCGAGCACACCGGTGTTGGTGTTGCGCAGGTACGTCCACGAGAAGCCGTCGTTGCCGACGGTCCAGCAGTAGTAGTCCAGCACGTGCGACGACTGGCTGGAGCCCCGCGCGGTGCAGCCGGCGTCCGAGCCGGTGCGGATGCGCGCCCCCGACGTGGCGCCCGAGGCCGTCCGGTTGTCCAGGTTCGGGCCGTTGGTGCCGCAGGGCGCGTGCCGCGCCGCCACGTCACCGGCGCCCTTCGGCTCCGCCTGCGCCGGCGCGCCCAGGGCCACGACGGGCATGGCGGCGGCGACGGCGGCCAGGGCCAGTTTCGCGATCGTCCTCATGACTTCCCCCTTTTGTGCGGTGGTCGAACACGCATGAGCCTGCCCCCGGCCGGGTGTACCGCGCCAGGCTTTTGCAGCACAGCGGAAACGTCGTCCGGCGCAGGCCGATAAGCAGAACGGGGTAGCGGAACGTCCGGGGGGACTTCGTGGTGCGGATCTTCTTCGACAACGACGACTTGGCGCGCACGTCGGTGGCACCGGGGGCCGACCCGTTGTGGGAGGTGGCGCTGGCGGCGTGCCGGTTGCGGGACCGGTCGCCGGAGTTCCGGGAGTGGGAACGGGCGGTGCGCGGTGCGCTGTCCCGCCTCGGCCCGGCGGTGCGGGTGCTGCACCTGCTGACCGCGCGGGAGCCGCGGTTCCCGTCCCTGCTCACGCCGCCGGAGTCGGCCGCCGGGTTGGCGGCGGGCCTGGAGGCGGTGCGGCGCGCCCCGGCGGCCGGCGTGCGGGCGGACCTGGCCCGCTTCGGACCGCTGCCGGACTGGGCGACGCCGCTGGTCCGGGGCGAGCCGCACGCCCTGATGAGGGTGGCGGACGCGCTGCGCGACCTGCACGCCGCGCTGGTCGCGCCGTGGGCGGCGGCGGTGCGGGAGAGCGTGGACGCCGACCGCGCCCGGCGCGCCCACGACCTGCTCGACGGCGGGGTGCACGGCCTGCTGTCCGGGTTCGCCCCGCACGCCCGCTGGGAACCGCCGGTGCTGGTGGTGGACCGCGCGCCGGACGGCGAGCTGCACCTCGGCGGGCGCGGGTTGCGGCTGGTGCCGTCGTACTTCTGCCGCGGTCGCGCCCTGGTCCGGGCCGAACCGGCACCGGCGCTCGTCTACCCGGTGGCCCGGGAGGAGCGCCCGACCGCGGTCGGCGACGGCCTGGACGCGCTGCTCGGCCCCACGCGCGGCGCGGTGCTCCGGTGCGCCCGGACGGGGGCGGGCACGACCGAGCTGGCGCGCCGGGTGGGCACGTCGGCGGCGTCGATCAGCCGGCACACCGGTGTGCTGCGCGCCGCCGGCCTGCTCCGCTCGGCCCGCCTGGGTCGCCGGACCGTGCACTCCCTGACGGCGCTGGGGGAATCGCTGGTCGCCGGCCAGGGCGTGCCGGCCGAGGCGTGACAGCCGGGGCTCGACAGCCAGGGCTCGACGGCTGAGGCTCGACGGTCGGGGCGTGGTGCGGCGCGGCAGGTGGTCGGGGTCCGGATCGGGTTTGGTCGGCCTGCCGGTCAGCTCGTCGTCGGGGTGCGGCCGAACCGGCGGGCCAGGGTGCGCAGGAGCGGCCCTCGCCCCGTCGTCGGCACGCTCCACAGGTCGGTCCCCGCCGCGCCCCACCCCGACAGCAGGTGGTTGGCGGCGGCGAAACCGGTGGTCGCCGCGCGTTCCATCAGGGCGACCGGCAGGTCGACGCGGACCAGGTCGCCCGCCAGCACCACGCCGGGTTCCGGCGTGCGCACGGTCGGGCGGGTCGACCAGCCGCCCGGCGGGAACAGGGGGCAGTCGGCGCGCAGCTCGTGGCGCTCGTCGACGATCCCCGCCCCGCGCGTCTCCGGGTAGACCTCGTGCAGCTGCGCCAGCAGGCGGGCGCGGGCCTCGTCCTCGGTGACGCCGTCCGGGACCGCGTAGCCGTGCAGCTCGACCACCGCGCCGCCGGTGCGGGCCGCCCACGCGCGGGCCTCGTGCTCGTAGGCGTCCAGCACGGAGACGTTGTCCAGCAGGTCGTAGCCGCTGGTGCCGACGAAACCCGGCCGGTCGCGGCGGACCGGGCGGTCGAGCCAGTAGCGGGAGACCAGGAACGGCGGGGCGGTGTCCAGCGCCTTCACGCCCGCCCGCCACTCCGGGGTGCCCAGGTCCGAGTTCTCGACGATCCCGCGCAGGCCGTTCACGTCCGCAGCCAGCACGACGGCGTCGGCGTCCAGCACCTCGTCGTCCAGCTGCACGGTGAAGCCCCGCTCGACGCGGCGCACGGGCGTGCCGGTGCGGACGTCGACCCCGCGCTCGGCCAGGTAGCGGCCCAGCGGGTTCCACAGGGCGTGCGGGAACGGGTCGGCCGCCACGTCGAACAGCAGGCCCTCGGCGGAGCCCAGGAAGTAGATGTGGAACATGGTCGCCAGCTCGGCGGCGGACATGCGGCTCGGGTGGGCGAAGAAGCTGCGCGAGAAGACCTCGAAGGCCAGCGCGTGCGCGGCCTCCGGAAACCTGATGCGCCGCAGGTAGGTGGCCGCGTCGAGGTCGTCCAGCTCGTCGTAGGTGCGCGGCACGGAGACGTCCAGCAGCGGCAGGGCGGCGCGGGCGTCCACGGTGGTCAGGTCGCGCGGCCGGAACGTGGGGCTGCGCAGCAGGAAGCCCAGGGCGTTCCACGGCGCGGTGCGCGGCAGGCCGGCGAAGCCCTCGCGGTACCCCCCGGCGTGCCACAGCGGGTAGTCGGGCATTCCCGTCAGGGCGTCACCCGAAGGGTCGACGCGGCGCAGCAACGACCGCAGGTTGTAGTACTGCCGGAAGAACGCGTGGAACCCGCGGGTCATCGTGGCGCGGCTGCCGTCGGCCAGGGTGGTCTCCCAGCCGCCGACCCGGCCGCCCAGGTACGGCTCCCGTTCGCACAGCACGACCCGCGCCCCGCGCTCGGCCAGGACCGTCGCCGCGGCCAGCCCCGCGATGCCGCCGCCGACGACCACGACCCGCTTCCCGTCGCACGACGCCCGCCCGGTCGGGCCGGGCACGCGCACGGCCCGGCGGTCCGCCGGGCCGTGGTCGGTCGGCCGGCGGTCGGTCAGGCCGCGCCCCACCAGGCCGCGACCCACCGGACTGCGACCCACCAGGCTGCGACCCATCAGGCGCGACCCACGAACGTGTGCACGATGCCGCGCTGCCACCCGGCGGCGGGCAGCGAGCGGACGCCGGTGAACCCGGTGCGCCGCAGGCGGTCGCGCAGCGCGGACGCGCCGTCGAAGTCCAGCACGCTGCGCCACAGGTAGGTGTAGAGCTTCGGCGACCGGGTCACCAGCGCCCCGCTCGGGACGATCACCGCCCAGCAGACGAACGTCCACAGCGCCGCCGCCGCCCACGAATCGCGCACCGAGTACTCGTGCGCCACGAACCGCCCGCCCGGCTTGAGCAGGTCCCGCACGCTCTTGAGCACCGGGTCGGGGTCCTCCAGGTTGCGCACCAGGTACGCGGCGAACACGCCGTCGAACGGCCCGTGCACGGCCAGGTCCTCGGCGCGCGCGTGCACGAACGTCACCGTGTCCGGCCACGACTTGCGCCGCGCCCGGTCGAGCATCCCGGCCGAGGCGTCCACCGCGACGACCTCCGCGTGCGGGGCCGCCGCCAGCAGGGCCGCCGTGGACGCGCCCGTGCCGCAGCCCAGGTCGAGGAAGCGCTGCCCGCGCCCGCCGTCGCGCACGCCCAGCGCGGTCGCCGAGCGCCGCAGCTCCCGGTGGTAGTCGGGGTTCGCGCCGACCAGCAGGTCGTACCCCGGCGCCGCCTCGTCGAACGCCCCCGGCACCGCGCCGACCGCCAACCTCGCCATCCCGCCACCTTCCGCTCGCACGCGTTCTCGCCCGCACCGGCCGCGGGAGCCGCGCCCGGTCCGTGATCACGGTAGGACCCGCATCAGCCGTTCGCATGACGGCGGTCCGGTGGATTCCGCGCGGGGCGGGGTACTCCCCCGCCCGTGACGACAGCGACGAACCTGTACTCCACCACCGCCGTGTCCGGGCCGGGCGCGGTGCGCGTGGACGACTCCGACCTGCCCGTGGCCGCCCCGCCGGAGCTGGGCGGCCCGGGCGGCGGCTGGAACTCCGAGCAGCTCTACGCCGCCGCGCTGGCCACGTGCCTGCACCAGAGCATCGAGCTGATCGCGTCCTCCGGCGGCGACGACACCTCCGGCTGCACCGTCTCCGCCGGCGTGACCCTGCGCCACGAGGGCGCCGAGAAGTACGACGTGGAGGCGCGGCTGAAGGTCGAACTGCCGAACGTGCCCCGGGAGCGGCGGCAGGACCTGGTGGACCTGGCCGTGTCGCACGCGCCCCTGATCGGCGGCTGGCCGGTGGGTGTGGCGTGAGCGACTCGGTGCGCATCACCCCGTGACGGCCGGGTCGCGGACCACGACCAGGCGTCGCGTCGCCCTGGTCAGGGCGACGTAGCGCTCGGCGGGCGACATCCGCTCCGGGTCGAGGACGACGACCACGTCGAACTCCAGGCCCTTGGCCGCGCGCGGCGTGAGCGGGCCGTCGACCCCGATCACCGCGAACGTGCCCGTCGACGGCCGGAACGACGCGGGGTCGGCGCCGGTGACCTCCAGCGGGGGTTCGCCGGAGCGGATCGGCGTCGGGGCGGTCGCGGTCGGGTCCACCTCGGCCAGGGCGCGGGCGGCGTAGGCCACGATCTCCGCCGGGGTGCGGTAGTTGACCGTCAGGCCGCGGTACCGCCAGCGGCCCGGGACGTAGCGGTCGAGGACGCGGTCCCACGCGCGGACGCCCGCCTCGGCCTGGCGCTGCGCGAGGTCGCCGACGATCGTCATGGAGCGGTTCGGGCAGCGGCGGGCCAGCACGCGCCAGTCCATCTCGGACAGCTCCTGCGCCTCGTCGACCACCACGTGGCCGTAGGTCCACTCGCGGTCGGCGGCGGCGCGGTCGGCGAGCACCCGGTGGTCGACCTCGGTGTGCCGGTCGGCCAGCCACTCGGCGTCGACCAGGTCCACCGCGCGCAGGTCCTCCTCGTACATCTCCGCGTCGGTGTCGACCACCTCCAGCACGCCCCGCGCGTAGTCGACCTCGGCCCGCCGGGCGCGGGCCGCCTCCCGCTCGGCGCGGCCGTCGGTGCCCAGCCGCTCGGCGGCCTCGTCCAGCAGCGGCACGTCCGACACCGTCCACGCGGTCGGGTCGTCGCGGCGCAGCTCCGGTCGTCCGAGCGCGTCGCAGCGGCCCGCGTAGAGGTCGGCCAGCAGCTCCTGCGGCGTGAGCACCGGCCACAGCGCGGCGGCGGCGCGGCGCAGGTCGGGGTGGCCGGCCAGCTCGCGCCGCACGTCGTCGGCCAGCTCCGGCCAGTCCTCGCCGATCAGGGCGAGCGCGGGCGCGACCAGCCCGTCGACCAGGGCGCGGTGGAACACCGGCCCGGCCTCGTTGTGCCTGAGGCCCGACGCGCGGGCGGCGTCGCGGGCGGCGGCGGCGATCGGCGCGGTCAGCTCGACCACCACGTCCTCCAGCTCGACCGGCACCGGCTCGGCGGGCAGCTCCTCGCGGTCCGCGACCGCCTCCCGCACCAGGTCGACCGCGTCGAGGCCCCCCTTGAGCACCTGGAGCGCCGGGGTGTCCTCCCGCTCGGTCCGCACGCCGGGGAACAGCTCGCCGGGCGTCGCGAACACCACGTCGGTCTCGCCCAGCGACGGCAGCACCCGGGAGATGTGGCGCAGGAAGCCCGCGTTCGGGCCGACGACCAGCACGCCCTGCCGCGACAGGCGTTCCCGCCGCGCGTAGAGCAGGTAGGCGACGCGGTGCAGGGCCACCGCGGTCTTGCCGGTGCCCGGCCCGCCCTCGACGACCAGCACGCCCTCGTGCGGCAGGCGGATCACCTCGTCCTGCTCGGCCTGGATGGTGGCGACGACGTCGCGCATCACCTCCGAGCGGGGCGCGGTCACGGCGGCCAGCAGCGCGGCGGACGTCGTGTGCAGCTCGTCGTCGTGGAAAGCCTCCAGGAATCGCCCCCTGGTGTGGAAGTGGCGGCGTCGGACCACGCCTTCCGGGTGGGCGGCGGTCGCGGTGTAGAACGGTCGGGCGGCGGGTGCGCGCCAATCCGTGAGCAGCGGTTCCCGGTCCGCGTCCTCGTCGAACAACCCGACCCGGCCGACGTAGGTGCGCGTGCCGTCCTCGTGGTCGAGGCGCCCGAAGCACAGGCCGGATTCCGCCGCCTTCAAGCGGCTGAGCTGCTCGGACAGCGTCCGGACGGTCACCTCGCGGTGCCAGCGCTGTTCGTGCGGGTCGCGCAGCGCGGCGTCCAGCCCGGCCCGCGCGGCGGCCCGCTCCCGGTCGAGCCGGTCGTGCAGGAAAGCGATGCGGCGTCGTTCGGCGGACAATTCCCCTGTTGTCACGCTTGCTCCTCGTGTTATACTTGGTCGAGCGCTTTCCGCCCTTTCGGGCGAATACAACCCTTCTTTTTAGCACGCCCCTCCCGTGTGCGCGAGGATTCCGCGTCATGGGGATTCTCGACGGCAAGGCCGTGGTGGTGACCGGCGCGGGCCGAGGCCTGGGCGAGGCGTACGCGCGGCACGCGGCGGCCGGGGGCGCGCGGGTCGTGGTCAACGACGTCGCGGGCGCCGAGGAGGTCGCCGCGGCGATCCGGGCGGCGGGCGGCGAGGCGGTCGCGCACACCGGCTCGGTGGCCGACCCGGAGCAGGCGGCGGCGCTCGTGCGGCTGTGCGTCGACACGTGGGGCGGGCTGGACGGGCTGGTGAACAACGCGGGCGTCACGCACTTCGCCCCGCCCTGGGAGGACGACCCGGCGGTGCTGCGGCACGTCGTCGAGGTCAACGTGCTGGGCACGCTGTACTGCGGCACCGAGGCCGCGCGGGTGATGCGCGGCGGGTCGATCGTGAACGTGGTGTCCGGCGCCATGCTGGGGCGCGCGGACGCGGCGGCCTACTCCGCGTCCAAGGGCGCGGTGGCGTCGCTGACGCTGTCGTGGGCGGGCGCGTTGGCCGAGCGGGGGGTGCGGGTGAACGGCGTCGCGCCGCTGGCGTGGACGCCGATGATGGACCTCGACCCGCGCCGCGACGCCATCAGCTCGCCGGAGCAGGCGCCGGACCTGATGGCGCCGCTGGTCACCTACCTGCTCAGCGACCTCGCCGGGGCGGTCACCGGCCACCTGGTGCGGTTCCTGCCGGGCAAGCTGCACCTGGTCGCCCAGTACGCGGCGAAGCAGCCTGTGCTGGAGCGGGAGGTGTGGGACGTGGACGCGATCGCGGAGGCGTTCGGCACCGCGCTGGTGGCCGAGCCGCCCGGCCGGGACAGGTGGCGGGTGTAACGAATATGTGGCCGGCCACATATCGGAGTACGGTGGGTGCCGGACCACAGGAGGACCGCACCCGGTCGACGCGGACCGGCGCACTGGACGAGGAGACGTGACGATGGAAGCCGTTGTGCTGGACGAGTTCGGCGGGCCCGAGCTGCTGCACGTGGCCGAGGTGGACACCCCCGAACCCGGCCCCGGCCAGGTGCGGGTGCGCGTCCGGGCGATCGGCGTGAACCCGTTCGACGCCAAGGTGCGGTCGGGCGCGATGCGGGGCGCGATCCCCGGGCTGCCGGCCGTGCTGGGCCTGGAGGTGGCGGGCGAGGTGGACGCGCTCGGCCCCGACGTGACCGGGGTGTCGGTGGGCGACGCGGTGTTCGGGTTCGCCGACGGCGGCGCGTACGCCGAGCTGGCGCTCGCCTCGTCGTTCGCGCACAAGCCCGCGGAGCTGTCCTGGGAGGCCGCGGCGGCGCTGCCGGTGGCCGTGGAGACCAGCGACCGGGTGCTGCGGCTGCTCGGCGTGAAGTCGGGCGAGACGCTGCTGGTGCACGGCGCGGCGGGCGCGGTCGGCACGCTGGCCGTGCAGATCGCGCTGGCGGCGGGCGTGCGCGTCATCGGCACGGCGGGCGCGGGCAACCAGGAGTACCTGGCCGCGCTGGGCGCGGTGCCCACGACGTACGGCGACGGGCTGGTGGAGCGGGTGCGGGCGCTCGCGCCGGACGGCGTGGACGCGGTGTTCGACGTGGCGGGGCGGGGCGCGCTGGCCGACTCGGTCGAGCTGCGCGGCGGCACCGCGGAGCGGGTCGTGACGATCGCCGACCCGACCGCCCGGCAGCACGGCGTGGTGTTCAGCGGCGGTCCCGCGGAACGCGACCCGGCGCGCCTGGCGGAGGTCGCCGAGCTGGTGGCGCGCGGTTCGTTCACCGTCGAGGTCGGGGCGACCCTGCCCCTGTCCGAGGCGGCCGAGGCGCACCGCGTCGTCGAGGCGGGCCACGCCCGGGGCAAGCTCGTCCTGCTCCCCTGACCCCGAGAGTCCAACCTCCAGGCCCCGAGAGTCCAACGCCCGGGTCCCGAGAGTCCAACGTCCAGGTCCCGAGAGTCCAACGTCCAGGACCCCTGAGTTCTCCGTTCCGCATAACGACCGGTCGGCTCGAACGCAGAACTCAGGGGTCGCGAGCGTTGGACTCACGAGACCTGAGCGTTGGACTCTCGGGTCTTGAGCGTTGGACTCTCGGGGTCTGGGCGTTGGACTCTCGCGCGAACGTGGGCGCCGGCTGATCATTGCGGCTGGGGCGGGCAGACTCGTCCGCCCGGCGGACGATGCGGAGGTGACCCGTGGTCGGTGGGACGCGGATCGACGGTGACGCGGTGCTGCTGGAGGGCGCGGCGCTGGCCGACGGGCGCTCGGACTCCGTGCGGCGCGGGGTGTCGCTGCTCGTGGAGCACGGCGTCGTCACCGGCCTGTGGGAGGGCGACCGGCCCGAGGTGCCGGCCCGCGCACGGGTGG
This sequence comes from Saccharothrix sp. DSM 118769, assembly GCF_052936295.1. Taxonomy (NCBI): domain Bacteria; kingdom Bacillati; phylum Actinomycetota; class Actinomycetes; order Pseudonocardiales; family Pseudonocardiaceae; genus Saccharothrix; species Saccharothrix sp. DSM 118769. Next base: position 7,389,507 of record NZ_CP193627.1, read on the forward strand.
TCGACGCGTCCGGCGCGACGCTCGTGCCCGGCATGGTCGACTCCCACGCCCACCTCAGCATGCCCGGCGGCGCGCAGTGGGTGCAGCGCGGGTTCGACGCGGCCGACGAGCTGCTGGCCGTGGCCGAGGAGAACGGCGAGCTGATGGTGCGCGCGGGCATCCGGTGGGCGCGCGACGTCGGCGCCCCGCGCAGGCCGGACCCGACCACGGGCGGCGAACGGGCGCTGAGCCTGCGGCTGCGCGACGAGTGGGCGGGCCGCGCCGACCGCCCGTACCTGCGCGCCGCGGGCACGTGGATCGCGCACGCCGGCGCGCTGCCGCACGGGCTGGCGGTCGAGGTCGCGCACGGCGCGGACCTGCTCGACGCGGCGCGGGTGCAGCTCGACGACGGCGCGGACCTGGTCAAGGTCTACCTGGACGGCCCGGACCGCGACACGCCGCCGTTCAGCGTGGACGAGGTGTCCGCGCTGGTCCGGGAGGCGCACGGGCGCGGGGCGAAGGTGGCGGCGCACGCGGGCGCGCTGCACGGCGCGCGGGTCGGCGCGGCGGCCGGGGTGGACAGCGTCGAGCACGGGTTCGAGCTCGACCGCGACGCGGCGGCGGCCATGGCCGCGGCCGGCACGACCCTGGTGTCCACGCTGGGCGTGCTGCACTCGTGGCTGACGTTCACCTCCACGTCCACAGTGGACCGGTTCACCGGGCCGGGGTCGCGGGCGACGATCGGCGCGCGGCTGGAGGCGGCCGAGGAGGGCGTGCGGCTGGCGCACGCGGCCGGGGTGGCCGTCGCGGGCGGGTCCGACTTCGGCGGCGGCTCGCTGCGCGCCAACCAGCTCGCGTGGGAAGCGGAGGCGCTCGTCCGGGCCGGCCTGCCGCCGCACGAGGCGCTGGCGGCGCTCACCTGGCGCGGCGGCGACCTGCTCGGCGACCCGGCGGCGGGCAGGCTGGTCGTCGGCGGGCCCGCGCACTTCAGCCTGGTGCACGGCGACCCGCTGTCCGACCCGGCGGCCCTGTGGCGGGTGTGGCTGACCCGTTAGCCGACCCCGTCAGCCGGACTCCGTCGGCCGCCCGTCAGACCGGGGTGGCGTCGCCGCACAGGAGGGCGTAGAGCGCGTCGCCCTCCGGCACCGGCCGGTCCGCCGGGTGCCGGACCAGCCACAGCTTCGCGTCGTCGGCCACGCCGTAGGAGTCGAAGTCCTCGCCCTGCGCGACGACCAGCAGGCAGTCGCCCGCGCGCCACGCCGCGTGGTGCCACGCCTCGTCGTGCGTGCCGGTCACGAGCGGCTCGCCCAGCCGTGCGGCGACCCGCTCGACCCCGGCGCGGAACAGCGCGTCGAACGCGTCGCGGTCCGCGTCCCCGTCGACCGACCACCCCGCGCCGAAGTGGTCGAAGAAGCCCTCCTCGCCCTCGGCGTCCTCCAGGAACACCGCGAACGCGACGGCGAACGCGGTCACCCGCTCCGGGTCGGGCTCCACGCCGACGGCGAACGCCCGGTCGCCCGCGACGAGCCGGTAGTCGCCCTCCTCGTGGACCTGCCACGCCACGGGCGTCGCCGGCAGGCCCGCGGCCACCCAGGAGGCGTCCAGGTCGTCGCGCTCCCACGACGCGCCGGCCAGGGAGACCAGGGCGTTCGCGGTGGCGTCGTCGAGCGGGTGCGAGGCAAGGGGCATCAGGACCAGGGCTCCTCGGTGACGGTGGTGGTGCGGTCGTGGTCGGCGGCCTCCTCGACGGCCAGCGCGACGCGGTGGTCGTGCACGCCGTCGGCCAGCGGGTACGGCGGCTCGCCGGCGTCCTCGACCCAGCGGGCGGTGTCGAGCAGCAGGGTGGCGATCGCGACCTCCTCGTCGTTCCACCGGTGCCCCTGGAAGGGGTTGCGGTAGAGGACGGTCGGGCCGTGGGTGATGTGGTCGGTGTCGTAGCCGTCCAGGTCGAGGTCGTAACCGGTCTGGCGGCGCACGAGCGGGGTGCGCACGATCGTGCGGTCGCCGGCCAGGTGCACGACCTCCTGGTCGCGGACCTCGCCCCGCGTGCCGCGGACCAGCAGGCGGCGCGTCAGCAGCTGGTTGTGCCACTGGTTGTCGGTGAAGTCGTAGACGCCGAGCCCGCCGCCGTCGAACGCGAGCGTCGCGATGGTCGTGGTGGCGGTGCCGACCCGGGGTTCGGCGACCCAGCCGGACCGGTCGATCGGGTCCAGCAGCGGCGCGGTGGACCGCGTGGCCCGCACGGTGACGGGCCCGCGCCCGGCGCCCAGGAAGGCCCGGATCAGCGACACCGCGTGGTACTGGTGCGTCGAGGACACGTCCACCCGCGTGGGGTCGCCGATCACGCCCGACCGCACCAGGGCCAGCCGGGCGGCGTGCGCGGGCATCCGCGCGTACTGCTCGGCGACCTGCACGAGCCCGCTCCCCCCGACCGCCGCCCACAGCCGCCGCAGCCCGTCGAGGTCGGGGGCGGGCGGCGTCTCGGCCAGCACCGGCACGCCGCGCTCCACGAGCTCGACGACGAGCCCGGGCGTGACGCCCCACGGCGTCGCGGTGACGACGAAGTCGGGCTTCGCGCGGGTCAGGCACTCGTCGAGCGAGGTGAACACGGGCACGGGCAGGTCCTTGGGCGCCCGGGACACGACCCCGGCGCAGACCGGGTCGCCGAGGGCGGTGGCGAGGCGCCAGAAGTACTCGGCCCGCCACCCGGAGCCGACGATCGCGAAGCTCGTCACGGCACCATCCAACAACACGGTCCGTTCACCCCGCCGGGCATGGGTCTTCCCGGGCCGCCACCCCCGTCTCCGCCGGGGCGCGGTGCCGTGCCGTCCCGGAACCGCGCAGCACACCGTCGACGACCACCGCCGCGGCCGCACCCAGCCGGTGACCGGCACCCCGCTCCCGCGCGGCCACGGCCGCCGGGCGCCCGAGCGACGAGGCACCCAGGAGCCGGCGGACCTCGGCGCTCCCGGTTTGCGGCTCGTCCTCCTCCTCGTCGTCCCGCGCCCGGCCCCGCCCGGCGTCGGCGACCTTGTGCGCGGCGATGCCGTACACGAAAGCGAGGAAGGGCCTGCCCTGGTCCCGGTAGGAGGGGAGTGCCCGGAGGACCGCCCGGCAGGTCTCGTCGGCGACGTCCTCCGGGCGCGCGGTCGAACGGCCCGCGCGCCCGATCCGGGCTCGGCAGTAACGCGTGACGAGGGGACGTATGTGCGCCAGGAGTTGTTCGACGGCCCGCCGGTCACCACCGACCGCGCCCGGCAGGAGTCGGGCCAGTCGCTCGTGGTCGGCGCCCTCGTCGCCGGCGCGCTCGTCGTCGGGGGTCGTCCTGTTGTCGGGGGTCATCGCCCCTCCTCTCCCCACTGCGGAAAGATGTCGCGCGCCTTGGCCCGCGCACGGCGCAGTCGTCCTTCGACCGCGCGAACGGTCATGCTCGTGATGTCGGCGATCTCCGCTTGGTCGTAGCCCTCGCCGACCAACCCGAACAACCGCATCTCGAGCGGGCTCAACACCTCGGCGAGCCGGTCGACGACCCGTTGCACGTGGTCGGTCTCCTCGTGCCACCCCGGCACCGGGACCACCGCCACGTCCTCGACGGGGACTTCGGCGGAGTGCCGGGCTCCGCGCCGCAGCCACGTGCGCAGGGCGGAGGGGAAGACCAGGCGGCAGGCCCCGATGAAGTACGTGGTCAACGACGCCCGACCCGGCTCCCACCCGCCGCCGACGAGGCCCTTGTCGACGAAGAGCGCGAACCCGGCCAGGACGACGTCGTCCACGAGTTCGTCGACGTCGGAGGGCCTTCGCCGGAGGGCGTCGAGGTACGCGGGCCGGGTCGCCGTCCGGTCGCTCACGACGTACCCGGTCGCGATCAGCATCCTGACCCGGTCCACGCCGTAGGCCATCAGCTCGTCCACGAAACCGTCCCACGCAGGCCCCTGGAACCCCTGCCGCCGGAGCAGGTCGCACAGTTCGGCGTCCGCACGCGCCCTGGCGGCCGACTCGTCATCGTCGTCCGCGTCGAGCAGTCCGCGCGTCACCGGCCACCACCGCCATCTCGTCACGCCCCCGTCCTTGCACCCACCTGTATGCCGGTGCGGTCGAGCCGATCCCACGCACCACGTCGGATTTGCGGGAGAAATCACCACATCGCGTGGGTGCCGACCCGCGGCCCGGAGGGCCGACCGACCCGGCCGCGTGCCGCGAACAGGTGTCGGTTGGCGGCGCACGGGCGGGGAAACCCCCGCGGCATGGGTGATGCGCGCACGGATGCCCGGACCGGGTTCCCCCGGCGGCTCGGGGTGGCGGTCGGGGTGGGGGTGCCCGGGACGTACCTGGGCGCGGCGGACTACCTGGGGTGGCCGCACCCGTCGTTGCCGCCCGCCCTGGCGGCGGTGGTGTTCGGGGTGGCGATCGTGAGCGCGGCGTTCGTGCTGTCGTGGGCGGCGGAGGCGGCGCAGGTCGACGTGAGCGCGGGGCTGGCCATCGCGGTGCTGGCGATGGTGGCCGTGCTGCCCGAGTACGCGGTGGACCTGGTCTTCACGTTCGAGGCGGGGCGGGTGTTCGCCGAGAACGGCGCGTGCGCGGCCCCCGCGGGCGGGGAGGACCCGTGTTCGCTGGCGCTGGCGAACATGACCGGCGCGAACCGCATCCTGGTCGGCATCGGGTGGCCGCTCGTGGTGCTGGTGGCGAGCGTCGCGGCGCTGCGGGCGCGCCGGGAGACGCCGTCCGCGCAGCCGGGGCGGGTGGCGCTGGCGCCGGTGATGTCGGCGGAGGTGGCGTTCCTCGGGCTCGCCACGCTGTACTCGCTGACCCTGCCGCTGCGGGACTCGTTGACGCTGGTGGACGCGGCGGTGTTCGTGTCGATCTTCGGCGGGTACGTGTGGCGGCTCGCGAAGGCCCCGGTGGAGGAGCCGGACCTGCTGGGCGTGTCGGCGTGGGTCGGCGGGAAGCCGCGCGGGCCCCGGCGGCGGTGGGTGATCGGGATGTTCGCGGTGGCCGGCGCGGTGGTCCTGGCGTCCGCCGAGCACTTCGCGAGCAACCTGGTCGACACCGGCGCGCAGCTCGGCGTGGACCAGTTCCTGCTGGTCCAGTGGGTCGCGCCGCTGGCGAGCGAGTCGCCGGAGCTGATCGTGGCGTGCCTGTACGCGGTGCGGCTCAAGGCGTCGCACTCGCTGGGCACCCTGCTGTCGAGCAAGGTCAACCAGTGGACGCTGCTGGTCGGCACGCTGCCGATCGCGTTCGCCGTCGCGTCGGGCTCGACGTCGGGGCTGCCCCTCGACCAGCACCAGCGCCTGGAGCTGCTGATCACGGCGGCGCAGTCGTTGTTCGCGGTGAGCGTGCTGGTCGACCTGGGGTTGACGGTGGTCGGCGCGACGACGTTGTTCGTGCTGTTCACGGGCCAGTTCGTGGCCGGGCTCGTGCTGCCCGACGAGGTGAACGCGGTGGTGACCACCGTGCTGGCCGGCGTGTACGTGGCGCTGGCGGTCGGGCAGCTCGCCGTGCGGTGGGCCGACGCGCGACGGGTGGTGCGCGACGGCCTGGTGACCCCGTTCGACGCCCTGTCGGACCAGCCGCCGCGACCCAACTGACCCCATACTGGTGAGTAGTCACTCGTTCGTGGGTGAGTTCGTGGGTCAGGAGGTCGCGGTGGACGTGCTTCGCGAACGCCTCGGTGCGGCCGTGTTCAGCCGCGTGGCCGGTCCGGACGGCCCGGGGGTGCGCGACCGCATCCACTCGGGCCCGGGGCCGCGCTGGTTCGCCCCGGACAGCCCGATCCGCCGGGTGCACGGCGACGCGGCCATGTTCATCGGCGGCCTGCGCGCCCTGCTGCTCCAGTCGCTGCACCCGCTCGCGATGGCGGGGGTGGCGGGCCACTCGGACTACCGCCAGGACCCGTGGGGACGGCTCCAGCGCACCAGCGCGTTCCTCGCGGTGACCACGTTCGGGCCCGCGGCCGACGCCGAGCGGGCCGTGGCCAGGGTGCGCGGCATCCACCGCCGCGTGCGCGGCACCGCGCCCGACGGCAGGCCGTACCGGGCGGACGACCCGCACCTGCTCGACTGGGTGCACACCGCCGAGGTCGACAGCTTCCTGCGCTGCCACCGGCGCTACGGCTCGACCCGCCTGACGCCCGCCGAGCAGGACGGCTACGTGGCCGACGCGGCGCGGGTGGCGCGCGCCCTGGGCGTGCCCGACCCGCCGACCACGGTGGCCGGCCTGGACGCCCGGCTCGCCGCGTTCCGCCCGGAGCTGCGCGGCACGCGGGAGGCCCGCGACGCCGCCCGCTTCCTGCTGCTCACCCCGCCGCTGCCGGTGCCGGCGCGCCTCCCGTACGCCGCCGTCGCGGCCGCCGCGGCGGCGTCCCTGCCGTGGTGGAGCCGGCTGCCGCTGCGCCTGCCGCTCCTGCCGCTGACGGAGGCGACCGCGGTGCGCCTGGCGGGCCACGGCGTCACCGGCGCGATCCGCTGGCTGCTCCCCCGCCCGGAGGCGACCGGTCACGCCGGCGCGTAGACCACCCCGACGCGCAGGTCACGCCGGCGCGGGCCACCCCGGCGCAGGCTGTCCCGGTGCAGGCTGTCCCGGCGCGCAGGTCACCGCAGGCCCCCTGCGCGCACGCGGCGCGGGATGTCGCGCCCCGGGCCGCACCGCGTCCACGGGGGTCAGCCCCGCGCCGGCAGCCAGGCTCGGGCGGCGGCGGCCAGGGCCGCCGCGCCCAGGTCGAGGGTGGGGCTGACCACCGGGGCGAACAGGGGCGAGTGGTTGGCCGGCTGGGCGGCCACCCTGGCGCGGATGTCGTCGACGGACGTGGCGCCCTCGAACGCCGCCGGGTCGGCGCCGCCCAGCAGCCAGTAGACCAGGGGCGCGCCGGCGGCGGTGGCGAAGACGCCCACGTCCTCGCTGCCGGTGACCGGGCCCGGGTCCACCACGACCGGCACGACCGAGGCGAGGGCCGCGCGGGTCCGCTCGACCGCGTCCGGGTCGTTGACCACGGCCGGGTAGCTCGTCTCGACGACCACCTCGGGCGGTTCGGGCGCGCCGGACGCGTCGGCCTCCGCGCGGGCGATGCGCTCCACGGCGGCCAGCGCGCGGGCCCGCACGTCCGGGTCGTAGGTGCGGACGCTCAGCAGCAGCTCCGCGTCGTCCGGGATGACGTTGGCGACCGTGCCCGCGCGGACCGCGCCGACGGTGACCACGACGGTGTCGGTGGCGGCGGTCTCGCGGGACGCGATGGTCTGCAACCGCAGGACGACCGCCGCGGCCATCACGACCGGGTCCACCGCGGCCTCGGGGCGCGAGCCGTGCCCGCCCCGGCCGCGCAGGGTCACCCGGAGGCTGTCGGCGGCGGCGAACGCCGGGCCGGGGCGCAGGCCGAGCACGCCCGCCGGGATGGGCGCCACGTGCTGCCCCAGCACGACGTCGGGCCGGCCGAAGCGCTCGAACAGCCCGTCGGCGACCATCGCCTCGGCCCCGCCGCCCACCTCCTCGGCGGGCTGGCACACCGCCAGCACCGTGCCCGACCACGACGAGCGGTCGGCGGCCAGCGCCCGGGCCGCGCCGACCAGGCACGTCACGTGCACGTCGTGGCCGCACGCGTGGGCCACCGGCGTGCCGTCGACCACGACCGCGCTGGCGTAGGGCAGGCCGGTCCTCTCCTCCACCGGCAGCGCGTCCATGTCGGCCCGCAGCAGCGCGGTGGGGCCGTCGCCGTTGCGCAGCACCCCGACCACCCCGGTGCCGCCGACGCCCTCGGTCACCTCGAACCCGGCGGCCCGCAGCTCCCGGGCCGCCACCGCGGCCGTGCGCGTCTCGGCGAACCCCAGTTCGGGGTGCTGGTGCAGGTCGCGGTACAGGTCGGCGAGGTCCATGGTGATCACTATCGGCACCGGGTGCGGCGAGTGCAACACCGCCGTCGCGCGGTGGAAACGCGGGATCGGACGAAGTATGCATCGGGAAACGATGCGTCCGCGCCGCACCCGGCGGGTGACCACCCGGGCACAGGCCGTCAACCTGCGGCTTCAACACCGGCGCGGAAGCGCGTACTCCTTTCGCCGATGGACTTGACGAATTCCTGCGGACCATTCCCGCGAGTGCGCTGATACGGTCGCCGTTGTTCTGTCCCAGAGCTTTCCGAAAAGCGCTGCTTTTCCGGGTGCTGCGCACCGGAAAGCTTTCCACCGGGGGCGGTGGAAATTAATCCGAAAGGGGCGGGGGGATCGGTCATGGCCCTCATCACCGATATCGGCACGACACCGCGGGCGGGTGCGGTGCTCGCCGCGTTCGCCGGGTACGGGGCGCTGTGGGGCCCGTACCTGGCGCTGCTGCCGGAGATCAAGCGCGTCACCGGCGCCGGTGACGCGGACCTCGGCGCGGCGCTCCTGGTCGGCGCGCTGGCCGCGATGCCCGCGATGGCCGCCGTGGGCAGGCTGCTCGACCGGTTCGGGCGGCCGGTCGCGGTGACCTCGGCGGCGCTGTTCGCGCTCACCGCGTGCCTGCCGTTCCTGGCCTGGTCGGTGCCGGCGCTCGTGGCCGGGGTCGCGCTGTTCGGGGTCGGCTCCGGCGCGTGCAACGTCGTCGTGCTGGCCCTGGCCGCGAACGCCGAGGCCCGGTCCGGGGCGCGCGTGATGAACCGGGCGCACGCGCTGTTCTGCGTCGGGCTGCTGGTCGGCGGCACGGTGGCGGGCGTCGCGCGGGCGGCGGGGGCGTCGGCCCCGGTGGTGGGCGTCGTGCCCGCCCTCGCGGCTGCGGTCGCGGTCGTCGTGGCGCGCGGACTGGTCCCCGAGCACCTGGCGCGGGGCGGGCCGCGTCGCCGCGCGCGGGTGCGGCCGGACCGCGCGGTGCTGGTGCTGTGCGCGCTCGCGGGCGTGGCGATGCTGGTGGAGAGCGGCGTGCAGCAGTGGAGCGCGGTGTACCTGGCGGAGGTCCTGGGCGCCCCGGTGACCCTGTCGGCCGCGGCACCCGGCGTGTTCGCGGGCGCGATGGCGGTGGGGCGGCTGAGCGGGCACCGGCTGTCCTCGCGGTTCGGCGACCGGGCGCTGCTGGTGGCCTCCGGCGCGCTGTCCGGCGTCGGCGTCCTGCTGCTCGCCCTCGCCCGGACGCCCGAGCTGGGGCTGGCGGCGACCGCGCTCGTCGGCGTCGCCGTCTCGGTCGCCGCGCCCACCGCCTACGGGCTCGTCGGGCGCGGGGCGTCCGACGAGGACCGGGGCGCGGCGCTCGGCTCGGCCGCCTCGCTCGCGGGCGTGGGACCGCTGCTCGGCCCGGCCGCCGTGGGTGGGCTCGCCGGGCACGCCGACCTGCGGGTCGCGGTCGGCGCGCTGCTGGTCGGGTCGGTCCTCATCTGCCTGCTGGCCCTGCGCGCCACGACCCGCGCCCCGGCCACCGCCCCGGCAGGGGCACGACGATGACGGGAGGTGGCGTGGTGGACGTCGTCGCGGGGCTGGGCGGCCTGGACTTCGTGGAGGGCAGGGAGGTGCGGCACCTGGTGGGTGATGTGCCGCTCGCCCCGGACCGGCCGGTGTGCCCGGTGACGACCGCCGGCGGCGGGCGCCGCTGGGTGGTCACCGGGTACCGGGAGAGCCTGGAGCTCCTGCGGGACCGCAGGTTCAGCCGGGCGCGGTCGGCGGAGGCGGTGCACCCGCGCGGGCCGGCGACGCTGATGTCGATCACCGAGTTCGACCCGCCCAGGCACACGGAGGTGCGCGCCCTGCTCGGCGGCGCGTTCTCGGCGCGGCGGGCCGAGCTGCTGCGCCCGTACGCGGAGCGCGTGGCCGGGGAGCTGCTGGACGGCCTCGCGCGGGCGGGCTCGACGGCGGACCTGCTGCACGACTACTGCGCGCCGCTGACGTTCGCCTCGCAGTGCGAGCTGCTCGGCGTGCCCGGACCGCACCGCGAGCGGGTGCGCCGCGCCGCGAACGACCGGCTCGGCCAGCCGGGCGCCACGCGCGAGGAGGTCCACCGCGCCGAGCTGGTGCTGCACGAGGTGGTCGCGGCCGTGCTGCACGACCGCGACCACCCGCCGACCGGGCTGCTCGCCGACCTGGTGGCGGCGCACCGCGACGGCCGGCTGGACGCCGGGGAGCTGACCGGGCTGGCCGCGTCGCTGTTCTTCGACGGGCACGCCCTGTCCGCGGCGCAGATCGCGCACACCGCGCTGTGCCTGCTGTCCCGCCCGGACCTGCTCGACGCGGCGCGGCGGGACCCGGCGCTGCTGGACGCCGCCGTGGAGGAGGCGCTGCGGTACAGCCCCTCGGTCACCACGAGCATGGCGCGCACCGCCGTCGAGGACGTGGAGCTGGGCGGCGAGCTGGTGCAGGCGGGCGAGGAGGTCACCGCGGCGCTGCCGCTGGCCAACCGCGACGGGGACCGGTTCGCCGAGCCCGACGGCTTCGCGCCCGGCCGCACCGGTCGGCACCTGGCGTTCGGCCACGGCACGCACCACTGCATCGGCGCGCACCTGGCGCGGGTGGAGCTGCGGGTCGCGCTGGCCGCCCTGCTGGACCGCGCGCCGGGCCTGCGCCTGGCCGTGCCGGAGGGGGAGCTGCGGTGGACGGTGTCGCCGGCCATGCGGACGTTGGCCGCGCTGCCCGTGCGCTGGTGACGCCGGCGGCGGGGCGGGCGTTATCGGCGGCGCGGGTGTCGAACGCCGTCGAACGGCGTCGAACGGAAAAGGCGGGACCGTCGAACAACGCACGACGACAACCGCGCTGACCTGCGCCGCCGATTTACCGCTGTCGAAACGGTTGCGTTTCCGACACCTCACGGGAAGCATCGTGCCGGGCGATTTGTGCAAAGGAGCGAAATGGCCGGTCCGCGAGGCAACTCAAGAATGGCGCGGTGGTGGGTCGGACTGCTGGCGAGCGCCGTCGCCACCGTCCTGGCCGGTTTCGGCGTCGTCGCCGCGACCAACGCCCAGGCGGCGCCCGGCTGCCGCGTGGCGTACGCGGTGCCGAGCCAGTGGCAGGGCGGGTTCTCCGCCAACGTCGAGGTCACCAACCTCGGCGACCCGGTGTCCGGGTGGCGGCTGACGTGGGCGTTCCCGTCGGGCCAGTCGGTCACCCAGGCGTGGGGCGCGACGGTCACCGCGTCGGGCGCGCAGGTCACGGCGACCAACGCGAGCTGGAACGGCTCGATCGCGACCAACGGCAAGGTGTCGTTCGGCTTCAACGGCACGTGGACGGGCGGCAACACCGCGCCCTCGTCGTTCGCGCTCAACGGCACCACGTGCACCGGGAGCACCAACCCGACGACGACCACCACGACCACGACCACGACGACCACCCCGCCGGCGGGTGACGCGGTGGCGGCCGTGGCGGCGATGCAGCCCGGCTGGAACCTCGGCAACTCGCTCGACGCGACCGGCGCCGACGAGACCTCGTGGGGCAACCCGAGGATCACCGAGGCGCTGCTGGACAACGTCCGCGCGCAGGGCTTCAACAGCATCCGCATCCCGGTCACGTGGGGCCAGCACCAGGGCGGCGCGCCGTCGTACGCGATCGACCCGGCCTACCTGGACCGGGTGAAGGAGGTCGTCGGCTGGGCGCTGGCGGACGGCTTCTACGTGATGCTCAACGTCCACCACGACTCGTGGCAGTGGATCTCGGCCATGCCGGGCGACCGCGCGAACGTGCTGGCCCGCTACAACGCGACGTGGACGCAGCTCGCGAGCGCGTTCCGCGACTCGTCGGACAAGCTCGTCCTGGAGAGCGTGAACGAACCGCAGTTCACCGGCAGCTCCGGCGACGCGCAGAACGCGCAGCTGCTCGACGAGCTGAACACCTCGTTCCACCGGATCGTGCGCGGCTCCGGCGGCGGCAACACCACCCGCCTGCTGGTCCTGCCGTCGCTGCACACGTCGGCCGACCAGGTGCACCTGGACAACCTGAACGCCACGTTCAGCGCACTCGGCGACCGCAACCTGATCGCGACGTTCCACTACTACGGCTACTGGCCGTTCAGCGTGAACATCGCGGGCGGGTACCGCTTCGACGCCACCGCGCAGAAGGACCTGACGGACGCGTTCGACCGCGTGCACGCCACGTTCACCGCACGCGGCATCCCGGTGGTCCTGGGCGAGTACGGCCTGCTGGGCTTCGACCGCCACACCGGCACGATCGAGCAGGGCGAGAAGCTGAAGTTCTTCGAGTTCCTCGGCCACCACGCGAAGACCCGCAAGATCACCACGATGCTGTGGGACAACGGCCAGCACCTCGGCCGCACCTCGTTCCGGTGGAGCGACCCGGAGCTGATCGCGCAGATCGAGTCGAGCTGGACGACCCGGTCCGGCACGGCGTCCACCGACCAGGTGTTCAACCCGAAGTCGTCGGCGGTGAGCGCGAAGACGATCACGCTGAACCTCAACGGGACGTCGTTCACCGGCCTGCGGCACGGCGGCACCGACCTGGTGCGCGGCACGGACTACACCGTGTCGGGCGACCAGCTCACGCTGTCCGCGCCGCTGCTGACCCGGCTGCTCGGGTCGCGGGCGTACGGGGTGAACGCGACGCTGTCGGCGCGCTTCTCGGCCGGCGTGCCGTGGCGGGTCGACCTGGTCACCTACGACCCGCCGGTGCTCCAGGCGGCGACCGGCACGACGGCGGCGTTCGCGATCCCGACCGCGTTCCGCGGCGACAAGCTGGCCACCATGGAGGCGAAGTACGCCGACGGCTCCAACGCCGGGCCGCAGAACTGGACGTCGTTCAAGGAGTACGACTACACCTTCGCACCGGACTACGCGGCGGGCACGACGCTGCTCAAGCCGGAGTTCTTCGCCGAGGTGACCGACGGGGCCCGGGTGACGCTGACGTTCCACTACTGGAGCGGCACGACGGTGACCTACCACGTGACCAAGTCGGGCTCGTCGGTCACCGGCGCCACGGCGTAGAACTGTGGGGTGACGATCGAGGAAGCGCTGGGCGCGCTGGCCGACGGTGACCGGGCACGGGCGCGGGAGGCGGTGCGCGACGCCGCCACCCCGCTCGGCCGGGCCCTGGCCGAGCACCTCGACAGCGCGGCGGGCGGGTCGGTGTACGACCGGCCCGCCGCGTTCGAGGCGTTCGCGGGCGGCGGCGGCAACGTCGCGCTGTACGAGGCGGTCGTGGACGCGCTGGGCGCGCTGTACGACCGCGTGCGGCCCACGACCCTGCTGGACGTCGGCTGCGGTGACGGCCGGGCCTTGCGGCCCGCGCTGGCCCGGCCGCACGCGCCGGTCGGGGTGAGCGTGGTGGAGCCGTCGCGGGCGCTGCTCGACGGCCTGCGGCTGCCCGGCGTGACCGCGTTCCCAGGGCGGGTGCAGGACTTCCTGACCACGACGGGCTCCGCGTACGACGTGGTGCAGTCGACGTTCGCGCTGCACACCGTGCCGCACGGGGAGCGGGACGGCGTGCTGGCCGAGCTGGTGGCGCGCGCCGGCGTGCTGGCGCTGGTCGAGTTCGACGTGCCGGACGTGCCGCACGGGGGCCCCGAGCACCGCGCGTTCCTGGCGGAGACCTACGAGCGCGGCCTGGCCGAGTACGGCGAGGACCGCGACCTCGTCGCGCAGGGCTTCCTGATGCCGGTGCTGACCGGCCAGCTGCTGCCGGGCGCGGTGCGCTCGACCTGGGAGCAGCCGGCGGCGCGGTGGGTGGAGCAGGTGGCGCGGGCGGGCTTCACCGACGTCGCGGTCGAGCCGCTGCACGACTACTGGTCGTCGCCCGCGTTCCTGTTGACCGCGCGCGGAACGGCGTCACCGCGCCCGTGAGGCGGGCCGCCGCGACCGGGTCCGGGTGATGACCAGGACGACCGCCCCCCACCGCGGCCAGGGCGGCGCTGACCCACGGCGCGTCCCGGTGCGCGGCGGCGGCCAGGAGGGGACCCCCGAACGCGCCGGCGGGCACGTGGGCGACCTCGGTGGCGAGGACGGCCAGGTAGGCGAAGGTCGCGGACGTGGCGGCGTTGACGAGGGCCGCGAGGAGCAGCGCCACTCGCGCGGGACGGGTGCGGAGCACGCGCGCCTCCCGCACGATCGACACCTCGGCGGGCGCGGTGGGGTCGGCGTCGGCGTCGGCGAGGCGCGGGTCGCGGAACTCACCGTGGTCCACGCCCCCGCACGCAACCAGGGCGCGCCGGGGAACGTCCACCGGTTCACGCCGCGTCGAGCGACAGCGCGTTCTTGGCCTTCTCCACCGACTCCTCGGACGGAGGGCCGTCGGGGTTCTCCGTCGCGAGCGCCTGGTTGAGCGCGACGAACGGGCGCATGCGCCGCTCGTAGGCGGCGAACGCCTCCTCGTGCGGGGCGCGGCCCAGTTCCTCGGCCAGCACGTACGCGCCGACCAGGGCGAGGCCGCTGCCCTGCCCGGACATCACCGACGCGCAGTAGCCCGCGTCGCCGACCAGCGCGACCCGGCCCGCGCTCCACCGGTCGAGGTGGACCTGCGCCACGGCGTCGAAGTAGAACGCCTCCGCGTCGGCCATGTGCCCCAGCAGCCTCGGCACCTCCCAGCCGACGCCCGCGAGCCTCGACGCCACCAGCGCCTTCTGCGCGGCCACGTCCCGGTGGTCGTGGTCGAGCCGCTCCGCGCCGAACCCGAGCGTCACGCGCAGCTCGCTGTTGCCGCGCACCGGGTACACCACGCCGCCGGCCCGCTCGGTGCGGAACCACACCTGCCAGTCCTCCAGGCCCAGCACGTTCGGCGCGGGGAAGATCGCCAGGTACTGCCCCAGGTGCCGGGTGAAGTCCTCCTCCGGCCCGAACGCGAGCCGCCGCACGGCCGAGTGCGCGCCGTCCGCGCCGATCACGTGGTCGAACGTGCGGGGCCCGCCGCGCGCGAACTCCACCCGCACGCCGCGCTCGTCCTGCTCCAGGGCGGTGATCCGGTCACCGAACACGTACTCCGCGCCGGTGGTCGCGCCCATCAGCAGCGTCACCAGGTCCTCGCGCAGCAGCTCGACGTCCTCGCTGTCGACCCGGCCGCTGCTCCACGCGACCTCCTCGCTGCGGAACAGCTCGGTACCCGTGCCGTCGACCAGGGACATGCCGCGCATCCGGGTGCGGGCGGCCCGGACCTGCCCGCCCAGGCCCATCCGGTCGACCACGTCGAGCGCGACACCGCGCACGTCGACCGCCTGCCCGCCCGGCCGCACGCCCGGCGCGCGTTCGACCACGGTGACCGGGAAGCCCCGCCGGCCCAGCCAGTGCGCCAGGGCCGTGCCCGCGATCCCCGCACCGGAGACCAGGACGTTCCGCATGGTGTTCCCCCTGCTGCCCACGTACGCCGCACCGGTTGCCGCGTACGCCGCACACGGTGGCACCAGCTGCGAAGACGTGCCAAAACTGGGCTAGTACAGTCCACGCTCTGCACTAGTACAGGGGGATGGCGTGAAGTACTCGGGGATCGCGGCCGAGCTGCGGCGGCGGATCGAGGCGGGCGGGCTGCCGCCGGGGGCGAGGGTGCCGTCGACGCGGCAGGTCGCGGCCGAGTTCGGCGTGGCCGCCGCCACCGCCGCCAGGGCGCTGGCGGAGCTGGCGCGGCAGGGCGTGGTGCGGGCCGAACCGCGCTCGGGCACGGTGGTGGCGGGCCCGGCGCGGGCCGCCGCACCCCCGCGCACCGCACAGGCACGAGCGACGCGGGCACGCACCGCGCCGGCGCGCGAGCTGACCACCGACCGGGTCGTGCGCGCCGCCGTCGCCATCGCCGACGCCGAGGGGCTGGCCGCGCTGTCCATGCGCGGCGTCGCGGCCCGGCTCGGCGTGGCGGCGATGACGCCCTACCGGTACGTCACGGGCAAGGACGAGCTGGTCCTGCTCATGGCCGACGCCGCGTACGGCGAGCGCGGCTACCCGGCCGACCCGCCGGCCGACTGGCGCGCCCGGCTGGAGCTGGCCGGCCGCACGCTGTGGTCGCTGCACCGGCGGCACCCGTGGCTCGCCTCGATCGGGCCGATCACCCGCCCGCTGCCGCTGCCGAACCTGATGGTGCACGCCGAGTTCGTGCTCGCCGCGCTCGACACCTTCGACCTGGACGTGCACGCGATGTTCGACCTGCACGTGCTGCTGTTCAGCTACGTCCAGGGCATCGCGGTGCACCTGGAGCGCGAGCAGCAGGCGCGCGGCGAGTCCGGGGTCGACCACGAGGAGTGGGTCGAGTCCCGGATGCCGGCGCTGACCGCCATCCGGGACACCGGCGGGCACCCGACGTTCGCCCGGGTGCTGACCACCCTGGCCGACGTCGGGTACGACCTCGTGCTGGACGACCTGTTCGAGCTGGGCTGGGCGTCCCTGCTGGACGGCCTCGCCCTCAGGTACGGGCGCGGGCAGTAAGGCCGAGCGGGCGGGTCGCTAGTCCCCGATCGCCTCCAGCAGCGGTACCACCTGCTCGACGGCGTAGGGCGCGCTCAGCACGGTGTTGAACGACATGGCCGCGCCGATCGGCGGGTCCGTGTAGGTGAGGAACAGGTCGCGCCCCTCCGCCGCCACGCCCAGTCGCCGGTAGGCGGGCGCGGACTCGACGCGGTCCCACGCGGAGCGGTCGGACATCAGCCACACCAGGCGGTCGGCGTCGAGCAGGCCGAGCCGGTCCTCGCTCAGCTCGGCCACGTTGTTGTCGTCCGCCAGCGCGCCGACCCCGCCGGAGGGCGTGAAGCCCAGCTCAGCCAGGAAGGCGGTCTTCGGGTCGGTCGGCGCGAACGCGGAGTACACGCCGGGCGCGAAGCTGTCGGCCACGACCACCGTCTTGCCCGCCCACCCGGGGTGCGCGGCCCGGACCTCGGCGAACCGCGCCTCGACGCCGTCGACCAGCGCCCGCGCCGCCGCCTCCTTGCCCAGCGCGCGGCCGATGTGCAGGGTCTGCTCGCGCCACGGCACGCCGTAGTCCGGGAACCCCGCGGGCTGGGCGACGACCGGTGCGATCTCCGACAGCGCGTCGTACTGCTCCCGCCTCATGCCGGAGTACGCGGCGACGATCAGGTCGGGGTCGAGCGAGGCGACCTTCTCCAGGTCGTACCCGTCGCGCTCGCCGACGACCTCGGGCCGGGTGCCGCCCCACAGCGGCTCCGTCCACGGCCAGCTGCCGTAGGGGCGCTCCTTGAACCAGTCCACGACGCCGACCGGCTTGACGCCCAGGGCCAGCACGGGTTCCTGGTCGGACAGGCCGAGCGTGACGACCCTCTCCGGCGCCGCCCCGATCGCGGTCGTGCCGTACTTGTGCTCGACCGACACCGGGAACGCGCCGCGCGCGGCGGGGGCGGGCGGGCCGGTGGTGCTCGCGGCGGCGTCCTCGTCGTCACCGCCCCCGCAGGCTGCGAGCGCCAGCGCGGCGGCCGAGAGAACCGCGACGAGCGTGGACCTGGTGGACATCGGGACCCCTCCGAGGAGCGCGGCGGAACGCACGGCGGTGCGGTTCGGGCGACCTGCCGAACTCCCCGGGACGTTAGCTCACGGGCGAGGCGCTCACCGCGTACCGGGGCTGCGCGGGGACCGGCGCCGCGCCCGCCACCAGCCCTTTCCGGTCGAGCACCGACTGGAGGATCTCGCCGACCCGCACGGAGGTGTTGGACAGCAGCGACGAGGAGATGCCGTGCGTGTGCTCGGTGCCGCCCTGGAGGTACAGGCCCGCGAGGACGTCGTCGTCGGTGTCCAGGCGGTAGTCGCGGCCGACGACGAGCCGGCCGCCCGCGTCCCGGGCGCAGCGGGCCGCGAGGTCGCCGAGCAGCGCGGTGGGGTCGGCCTCGCGGTAGCCGGTGGCGTAGACCACCACGTCGGCGTCGAGCACCTCCCGCTCGCCGGTGGACAGCGACTCGACGGTGACGCGCAGCCCGTCCCGGCCGTCGTCCAGCTCGGCCACCCGGGACAGGTTGAGCAGCCGCAGGCGTTGCGCGCCCAGCACCTTCTCCCGGTAGACCCGGCGGTACAGCTCGGCGATCAGGTCGTTGTCGACGACCGCGTAGTTGGTGTTGGCGTGGTAGTCCATGAGCCGGCGCTTGACGTGGTCGGGCGCGCCGAAGTAGTCGTCCACCGCGCCCGGGTCGAAGATCCGGTTGGCGAACGGGCTGTCGTCGGCCGGGCTGTAGCCGTAGCGCGCGAACACCGCGCACACCTCGGCGTTCGGGAAGTGCTCGTGCAGGAACGCGGTGACCTCGGCCCCGCTCTGCCCGGCGCCGACCACGACCAGCCGCTCCGGGTCGGTCAGCGAGCGCACGCGGTGCAGGAAGTCGCGGTTGTGCCAGACCCGGTCGGACGGCAGCACGCCGTCCGGCAGGCTGGCCGTCAGGCCGGTGGCCAGCACCAGGTTGCGGGCGCGCAGCACCTCCACCGCGCCCGAGGGGGTGCGGGAGGCGACGTCGAAGTGCGTGGTGACGCCGTCCTCGACGACGGGGCGCACCTCGACCACGTCGTGCCCGTAGGACACCAGGTCGTCGACGCGCGCGGCGGCCCACTCGAAGTAGTCGTGGAACTCCACCCGCAGCGGGAACATGTTCTTGTGGTTGATGAAGTCGACCAGCCGGCCCTTGGCGTGCAGGTAGCTCAGGAAGGTGAAGGTGCTGTTGGGGTTGCGCAGCGTCACCAGGTCCTTGAGGAACGACACCTGCATGGTGGCGTCGTCGATCAGCATCCCCCGGTGCCACCCGAACGTCGCCTGGCGCTCCACGAAGTGGGCGGTCACCACGTCTTCGGCCGCCGCGGCGGCGTTGTGCTCCGTGATGGCGATGGCGAGGGCCAGGTTGGAGGGCCCGAAGCCGACGCCGAGGACGTCGAAGACCGGTGGCTGTGGCATGGCTGTCCCATCGGTGCGACAACAGGGAAGATCGAACTTTGGTTACCCTAACCTAAGTTGACGCCCAGCGGGAGTGATCCAGCCCTCCTCCTTGCGTTAGGGTAGCCTCACCTGATCTTTCGCGGAAGGCGGGCATCGGGGTGAATGCGGTTCTCCGGGAAGCCGTGGTCGGCCAGTGGAGACCGGTGACCCTGGCCTCCGTGCTCGGCGCGGCCCACCAAGCGGGCGAGGCCGCGGTGCCGCTGCTCATCGGCGTGGTGATCGACGAGGCCGTGCGCACCGGCGCGGGCGGGCGGCTCGCGTGGTGGATCGGCGTGCTCGCGGTCGTGTTCGCCGTGCTGTCGCTGAGCTTCCGGTTCTCCCTGCGGTGCGGCGAGCGGGCCGCCAACCTGGCCGCGCACGACGTGCGCACCCGCCTGGCCGCGCGCGTGCTGTCCCCGGACGGCGGGGGCGGGCACGGCCGGCTGTCCGGCGAACTAGCCGCCATCGCCACCGGCGACGCCCAGCGCGTCGGGCAGGTCACCCTCGCGCTGTCCACCGCGGTCGCCGCCGTTGTCGGGCTGCTGGTGGGCGCGGTCGCGCTGCTCCGGGTCTCCGTCGCGCTCGGCCTGCTGGTCCTGGTGGCCGCGCCCGTGCTGCTGCTGTGCGCGCACCTGCTGGGCAAACCGCTCGAACGGCGCAGCGACGCCGAGCAGGACCGGGCCGCGCTGGCCTCCGGCGTGGCCGCCGACCTGGTGGCCGGGCTGCGCGCCCTCAAGGGCATCGGCGCGGAGGCCGCCGCGGCCCGGCGGTACCGGGTGACGAGCCGGTCGTCCGCGGCGGCGGCGATCCGGGCCGCCCGGTCCCGCGCCTGGCTCGACGGTTCGATGATCGCCATGACCGGCGTGTTCCTGGCCGTCGTCGCCCTGGTCGGCGGTCGCCTGGCCGCGTCCGGCGCCATCACCGCGGGCGAGCTGGTCGCCGCGGTCGGCCTGGCCCAGTTCCTGCTGTGGCCGCTCGCGGTCTTCTCGTGGGTCAACGGGCTGTTCGCCCAGGGCCGCGCGTCGGCCGCCCGGGTCGCCGAGGTGCTCGCCGCTCCCCCGGCCGTGCCGCCGGGCCCCGCCTCCCCCGACCGGGTCGCGGACCGGGTCGCCGGCCGGGTCGAGCTGGTCGACGTGGTGTCGGGGACGCTGCGCGGCGTCACGCTGTCGGTCGAGCCGGGCGAGCTGCTCGGCGTGGTGGCGCGGGACGCGGCGGACGCGGTGTCGCTGCTGGCCGTGCTGGCGCGCGACGTGGACCCGGTGTCGGGCTCGGCGGCGCTGGACGGCGTCCCGCTGCCCTCGCTGGGCGGTGCGGCGCTGCGGTCGGCGCTGCTGGTGGCCGCGCACGACGCCGACCTGTTCGAGGGGACGGTGCGGGAGAACATCGCGGCCGGCGGCGGGCGCGTGGCCGAGGCGGTGGCGGCGGCCGGGGTGGACGACGTCGCGCGCGCCCTGCCCGACGGCCTGGACACGCCGGTGTCCGAGCGCGGCCGGTCGCTGTCCGGCGGGCAGCGGCAGCGGGTCGCGCTGGCGCGGGCGCTCGCCGCCGACCCGCCGGTGCTGGTGGTGCACGACCCGACGACCGCCGTGGACGCGGTGACCGAGGTGGCGCTGGCCGACGGGATCAGGCGGGTCCGGGCGGGCCGCACGACGGTCGTGGTGGCGACCGGCCCCGCCCTGCTGGCCGCGGCCGACCGGGTGGTGTTCCTGGCGGGCGGCGAGGTCGTCGCCTCCGGCGCGCACGCCGACCTGCTGGCGCGCCAGGACTACCGCCCGGTGGTGCTCGGGTGAGGGGCCCCGCGCGCGACCTGCTGGCGACCGCGTCGGGCCGGCGCACCCGGGCCGCGGTCGGCGAACTCCTGCGGCCCCGGCGCGGCCTGGCGTGGGCGGCGTTCCTGGTGCTGTTCGCGGGCACCGCGGTCGGCCTGCTCACCGCGCCCGTCCTCGGCCGGGTCGTGGACGTCGTGGGCACCGGCTCCACCGACATCACCCCGCTCGTCGTGGTGCTCGCCCTGGTGGCCGCGGTGCAGGGCGCGTCGACCGCGGTCGGCACGGCGCTGGTCGCGCGGCTGGGCGAGGGCGCGCTGGCCGACCTGCGCGAGCGGTTCGTCGACCGCGCCCTGCACCTGCCGCTGGAGCGGGTCGAGGAGGCGGGCGCGGGCGACCTGACCTCGCGGGTGACCCGGGACGTGCAGGTCGTCGCCGACGCGGTGCGCACCGCGCTGCCGACCGTGGCGCGGTCGGCGCTGACCATCGCGCTGACCGTCGTCGGCATCGCCGTGCTCGACTGGCGGTTCCTCCTCCCCGTGCTGCTCGCGCTGCCGGTCCACGTGCACACCGTGCGCTGGTACGGCGGGCGGGCCGTGCGGGTGTACGCGGCGCAGCGGGTCGCGGTCGGCGCGCAGCAGCAGCAACTGCTGGACTCGATCGGCGGTGCGGCGACCGTGCGGGCGTTCGGGCTGACCGACGAGCACGTGGCCCGCGTCGACGCGCGGTCGCGCGAGGCGGTGGACCTGGCGCTGCGCGGCACCGGGCTGCTGACGTCGTTCTTCGGGCGGCTCAACCTGGCCGAGTTCATCGGCCTCGCCGGGGTGCTGGTGACCGGTTTCCTGCTGGTCGGCGACGGTTCCGCGTCGGTCGGCACGGCCACCGCCGCTGCCCTGTACCTGCACGGCCTGTTCAACCCGGTCAACGCCGCGCTGGCGCTGGCCGACGACGCGCAGGCCGCGACCGCGTCGCTGTCCCGGCTGGTGGGCGTCGCGGACGAGGCCGTGCCGCCGACCGGGGGCCGGGTGCGGCCGGCGGACGGCGCGGTGAAGCTGGCCGGGGTCGGCCACTCCTACGTGCCCGGCCACCCCGTGCTGCGGGACGTGGACCTGGAGCTGGCCGCCGGGGAGCGGGTGGCGCTGGTCGGCGCGTCGGGCGCGGGCAAGACGACGCTCGCCAAGATCGTCGCGGGCGTGCACGAGCCCACCACCGGCGTCGTCGCGATCGGCGGCGTCGACCTCGGTTCGGCGGTCCGCTCGGTCGCCCTGGTCACCCAGGAGGTGCACGTGTTCGCCGGTCCGCTGGTCGACGACCTGCGCCTGGCCCGGCCGTCGGCCGGTGACGACGAGATCGCCGACGCCCTGGCGCGGGTGGGCGCGCTCGGCTGGGCCACCGCCCTGCCGGACGGCCTGGCCACCGTCGTCGGCGAGGGCGGGCACCGGCTCACCGTGGTGCGGGCGCAGCAGCTCGCGCTGGCGAGGCTCGTCCTGGCCGACCCGCCGGTGGCGGTCCTCGACGAGGCGACGGCGGACGCGGGCAGCGCGGGCGCGCGGGAGCTGGAGGCCGCCGCGGAGCGCGCGCTGGAGGGCCGCACGGCGCTGCTCGTGGCGCACCGCCTGACCCAGGCGGTGACGGCGGACCGGGTGGTCGTGCTGGAGGCCGGCCGGGTCGTGGAGACGGGGACGCACGACGAGCTGCTCGCGGCGGGCGGGCGCTACGCCGAGCTGTGGGCGGCCTGGTCGGGCGCGAGGTCCTGACCCGCGTCAGGCGCGCGGCGGCGGGATGTCGTGCGCCGCGGACCCGTCGTCACGCGGTCCGGGCCCGTCGTCACGCGGCCCGGGGCCGTCGTCACGCGGCCCGGGGCCGTCGTCACGCGGTCCGGGCCTGTCCTCGCGCGTCGCGGACCCGCCACGCCTCACGGGCTCGT
This sequence comes from Saccharothrix sp. DSM 118769, assembly GCF_052936295.1. Classification (NCBI taxonomy): domain Bacteria; kingdom Bacillati; phylum Actinomycetota; class Actinomycetes; order Pseudonocardiales; family Pseudonocardiaceae; genus Saccharothrix; species Saccharothrix sp. DSM 118769. Next base: position 7,411,940 of record NZ_CP193627.1, read on the forward strand.
CGTCGCGGGTGCCGGCGGCCCCGACCTGCGCCTGCTCCTCGGCGATCTCCTTGTTGAGGAAGTAGTTCAGCACCGTGCGGATGGCCGCGATGGCGGCGAGCTGACCGATGTCCTCGAAGCTCGGCGACACCGCCGTGCGCAGGATGTCGCCCGCCAGCTGGAACTCCAGCCCCAGCACCAGGAACCTGCCCAGGGACAGCCTGATCGGCGTGAACACCGACGTGTTGCGGTGCCGCGCGCCCTCCACGACCATCCGGGCCAGCGCCCACAGCGCGCCCACCGCGATGATCCCGGCGCCCGCCGCCTCGATCACGCGGACCAGCACGCCGATGACCTCGCGGAGCGTCTCCTCGTCCACGGCCCACCTCCACGGGGGTCCTTACCCGTGGTCGGCCGGCGGCGAAACCCCGAGCCGCCCCCGGCCGGTGACGCTCAGCCGGAGCGGCGGGCGACCAGCTCCGTGGGCAGCACCACGGGTTCGGCGGCCGGCGCGGCGCCCTCCAGGCGGGACAGCAGGAGGCGCGCCGCGGCCTCGCCCATCTCCCTCATCGGCTGGCGGACGGTCGTCAGCTCGGCGTGGCCCGCGATGGGTATGTCGTCGAAGCCCACCACCGCCACGTCGCCGGGCACGGTGCGGCCGGCCGCGTTCAGGGCGCGGATCACGCCGAGGGCCGACAGGTCGTTGTGCGCGAACACGGCGTCGAACGGCAGGCCCGTCGCCATCAGCTTCTCCGCCGCCACCGCGCCGCGGTCGGTGGAGAAGTCGCCCTCCACCACCAGCCTCGGGTCCACGTGGTGGCCCGCGTCGCCCAGCGCGTCGAGGAAGCCGTCGAGCCGTTCCCGCACGCAGCCGAAGTTCGAGGGACCCGTCACGACCGCGCAGTGCCGCCGCCCGGCCGCCACGAGGTGCAGCGCCGCCGCACGCGCCCCCTCGCGGTTGGTGGTGGTCACCGACGGGAACCCGGGCCGGCTGCCCCGGTCGTCGATCATCACCACCGGCAGGCCCTGGTCGTGCAGGGTCTCGATGTAGCTCAACGTGTCCGGCGGCTCGATCACCAGCAGCCCGTCGAACGCCTTGGCCGACACGTGGCTCGCGAACTGCGCCAGCGACTCCGCGCCCCGGTTGACGGTGTAGAGCAGCAGGCCGTAGCCCTCGGCCTCCAGCTCGTCCACCGCGCCCTGCACGACCTCGCCGGTCCACGGCCAGGTCAGCGACGGCACGAGCATCCCGACGGTGCGGGCCCGGCCGCGCGCCAGCCCGACGGCCCGCGCGCTGGGCACGTACCCGACGTCCGCGATCACCTGCCGCACGCGCGCCGCGGTGGCCGCGTCCACGTCCGGTTTGCCGTTGAGGACCCGGGACACCGTCGCCTTGCTGACCTGTGCGCGCTGCGCGACTTCGGCGATCGTGACCCGCACGGTGCCCCTCCTCGTCGAGGTGATCGGAACCGGTACCGAAACCGGTTACGGGGACGAAGTCAACCGCTGTCCGCACGCAGCGTCAAGGGTTCGTCACCGGCCCCGCCGTCGGTGGTGTCGCGGGCGTGGGGACTGTCACGGCCGTCAGCCGCAGCGGGGGGTACACGTTCACGAAGCCCAACCGGCGGTCCGTCACCCTGGTCGCCGGCCTCGGGGTCGAGGGCGACGTGCACAGCGGCACCACGGTCAAGCACCGCTCCCGCGTGCGGCGCGACCCGACGCGGCCGAACCTGCGCCAGGTGCACCTGATGCACGCCGAGCTGCACGACGAGCTGACCGGGCTGGGCTTCGACGTGGCCGCCGGGCAGCTCGGCGAGAACGTGACCACCCGGGGCGTCGACCTGCTCGGCCTGCCGACGGGCACGCGCCTGCGCCTGGGCCCGGACGCGGTGGTCGAGGTGACCGGGCTGCGCAACCCGTGCCCGCAGATCGAGGCGTTCCGCGAGGGCCTGCTCAAGCAGGTCGTGTTCCGCGACGGGAACGGCGGCGCGGTGCGCCGGGCGGGCGTCATGTCGGTCGTCCTGGTCGGCGGCGAGGTCCGCCCCGGTGACGCGGTCGAGGTCGAGCTGCCCGCCGGGCCGCGCACCCCGCTCCGGGTCGTCTGACGCGGTCCGGCGCCCGCGCCGGGCCGGCCCCGGCGCTACCGTCCGCCCCCATGGGACTGCTGGACGGGATGGTCGCCCTGGTCACGGGCGGCAGCGGGCACGTGGGGCGCGGGGTGGTGCGGCGGTTCGCGGCGGCCGGCGCGTCGGTGGTGGTGCACGGGCTCGGCGGGGACGTGGGCGGCGGGGTGCTCGGCGTCCGGGGCGACCTGCGCGACGAGGGTGAGTGCCGGGCGGTGGTGCGCGCGGCGTTCGGGTGGGGCGGGCGGTTGGACGCCCTGGTCAACTGCGCCGGCGTGCAGCCGGTGCGGGAGCTGGCCGGGATGTCCGCCGACGAGTGGCGCTCGGTCGTGGACGCGAACCTGACCAGCGCGTTCTCCTGCACCCAGGCGGCGGTGGAGGTGATGGGCGCGGGCGGGTCGGTCACGCACGTCGCCTCCGTCGAGGGCTCGCACCCGGCGCGCGGGCACGCGCACTACAGCGCGTCGAAAGCCGGGTTGATCATGCATGCCCGGTCGGCCGCGCTGGAGTACGGGGAGCGCGGGATCAGGGTCAACACCGTCTCCCCGGGACTGGTCGGGCGGCCCGGGATCGAGGACGCGTGGCCCGACGGGGTCCGGCGGTGGACGGCGGCGGCCCCGCTGACGCGCCTGGGCACGCCCGAGGACGTCGGTGACGCGTGCGTGTTCCTCGCCTCGCCGATGGCGTCGTGGATCACCGGGCACGACCTCGTGGTGGACGGCGGGGTGGGCGCTCGTCCCACCTGGTGACCACAAAACGTGACGAAGGTTCATTCCAAGCCAAGTTTCACGGTCGGGCGACCCCCGAATGGCGGTGTCTGTCACGAAGAAGGTGATTGGGCCGCGCTCAGGGGGGTAGCTCCCATGGCGAGAAGCACGCCGACCGTGAGGAGTCAGTCGTGGCCGAGAACCAGGCGGGTGCGGTCCGCGAGACCGCCCGCGAGGAAGGCACCGCCGTGGCGCAGCACGCCGGGCAGGCCGCCGGGGAGGTGGCGTCCACCGCGCGCGAGCAGGCGGGCCACGTCGCCCAGGAGGCGAAGACCCAGGCCAAGAACGTCGCGCACGACGTGCGGCAGCGCATCGCCGGCGAGGCCGACAACCAGGCGCAGCGGGTGTCGCAGCAGATCAACCGCATCGCCGACGAGCTGACCTCGATGGCGGACGGCTCGGGCCCGGACTCGATGTCGGCGGGCGCGCTGCGCCAGGTCGCCGACACCGGCCGGCAGGCGGCCCGGTTCCTCGACGAGCGGGGCGCGCGCGGCCTGCTGGACGGCGCGCAGGACTTCGCCCGCCGCAAGCCGGGCACGTTCCTGATCGGCGCCGCCGTGGCCGGGTTCCTGGTCGCGCGGGTCGCCAAGAGCGCGAGCGCCGCCTCGAACGAGCCCCAGCGGGGCGTCCAGGCCGGTGGTGAGCACGTGAGCGGGCAGCTCCCGCAGCACGCCGCCCCGGAGCCCCGGTACCCGCAGCAGCGGCAGGAGTCCCCCCAGTGGGCCACCCAGCAGCCGCCCGTCGCGCCCGGGATGCCCGCGACGCCCACCACCCCCGTGACGCCCGCGACGCCGCAGTTCGGCGCGCCCGAGCCGGAGCACGGCTCGCTGGCGCCGCAGGTCCCGGGCACGGTGCGACCCGGGGGGACGCCGTATGTCCAGCGCTGAGACAGGGGTGCCCTACCCCCGCACCGACGTCGGACCGGAACCGCAGGACACCGCGTCGCTCGGGCAGCTGGTGGGTGAGCTGACCGAGGACCTGTCGCGCCTGATGCGGCAGGAGCTGGAGCTGGCCAAGGCCGAGATCCGGCAGGAGGCGTCCAAGGCGGGCAAGGCCGCCGGGATGCTGGGCGCGGCCGGGTTCGCGGGCTACATGACCGTGATCCTGCTGAGCTTCGCCCTCGTCTTCGCCCTGGGCGCGGTCATGCCGCTGGGCTGGGCCGCCCTGATCGTGGGCGCCCTGTGGGGCATCGGGGCGTTCGCCCTCTACTCCACGGGCCGCAAGCAGCTCAAGACCGTGTCGCCCAAGCCGGAGCGCACCATCGAAACCCTCAAGGAGGACGCGGAATGGGCCCGTCACCCGACCAAATAAGGCAGGACATCGACCGGACGCGCGCCGAGCTGGTCGCGGACGCCAACCGGATCGTCGACCACACGAGGCCGCGCAACATCGCGCAGCGCCGGGTCAACCGGGTCCGCGACGGCCTCACCACCCTGAGGGAGCGGGTCATGGGCACCATGCCGGACACCACGACGGTGCAGCACCACGCGTCGGCGGCGACCGACCGCGTGTCGGGCACCGCCTCGACCGTCGCCTCGACCGTGGGCGACAAGGCGCAGCAGGCCGCGCACGGCGTGGCCGACGTGGCGCAGCAGGCGTCGCAGGCCGTGCAGAACGCGCCGCAGCAGGCCCGTGCCCAGGCGCGCGGCAACCCGCTGGCGGCCGGCCTGATCGCGTTCGGCGCGGGCGCCCTGGTGGCCGCGATGATCCCGGCGACCCGGGCCGAGCAGGACGCCGTGCGGCAGCTCGGTGAGCGCGCCGGCGACGTGGTGGAGCCGGTGAAGGAAGCCCTCACCGAGTCCGCGCAGACCCTCAAGGAGCACGCGAGCAGCGCCGTCGGCGACGCCGCGGCCGAGGTGAAGCAGACCGCCCAGAACGCGGCGCAGACCACCGCGGAGCACGCCAAGGGCTCGGCCCAGGAGGTCGGCCAGCACGCCCGTGAGTCCGGTCAGCAGGTCAAGCAGGAAGCCCGCGGCTGACCGCGGGAACGGTGCTGGGGGCGGCGCACGCGGTGCGCCGCCCCCACCTGTCACCCCACTTCGCGCTGGTCCTCCCCGCGCCCGTCCTCCCCGCGCTGGTCTTCCCCGCGCTGGTCTTCCCCGCGCTGGTCTTCCCCGCGCCCGGTCCGGACCTCGGCGATGATCGGCTGGGCGACCGCGAACGCCCGGTTGGCCGCGGGCACGCCCGCGTACACGCCGACCTGGAGCAGCACCTCGCCGATCTCGTCCGGCGAGAGGCCGTTGCGCAGCGCCGCCCGCACGTGCATCGCCAGCTCGTGCTCGTGCCCGAGCGCGGCCAGCACCGCGAGCGTGACGCACGACCTGGCCCGCCGCTCCAGGCCCGGCCTGGTCCACACCCCGCCCCACGCGTAGCGCGTGATGAAGTCCTGGAAGTCGGCGGTGAACGCGTCGGTGCGCGCCTCCGCCCGGTCCACGTGCTCGTCGCCGAGCACCTCCCGCCGCACCCGCGCACCTTCCTCCCGGCTCACAGGTGCGCCTCCAGGACCCGCACGACCTCGTCCGCCGCCTCCACGTTCGCCAGGTGCGCCCCGTCCACGACGTGGAAGGAGGCGCCCGGCACCGCGTCGGCGATCGCCCGCCCGCACGACGGCGGCGTGGCCTCGTCGTGCGCGCCCGCGACGACCGCGGTGGGCGCCTCGATCGCGGGCAGCACGGACCTCAGGTCCAGCGCCGCCAGCGCCTCGCAGCAGGCCGCGTAGCCCTCGTCGTCCACGGCGGCCAGCCCCGCCTCGAACGCGGGCGCCACGTCCGGGCGCGCCGCGCGGAACGCCGGGGTGAACCAGCGGCGCACGACGGCGGGCGCGAGGGACGCGGTGCCGGACGCCCGCACGACCGCCGCCCGGTCCAGCCACGGCCGCGAGGAGGTGAACGCGGCCGCGGTGCAGCACAGCACCAGCCGCTCGACCCGTTCCGGCGCGTGCCCGGCGAGCCACATGCCGACCATGCCGCCCAGCGACACCCCGCAGTACGACACGCGGGGCAGGTCGAGCGCGTCGAGCAGCTCCAGGACGTCCTCGGCGAGGTCGTCGACGCGGCAGGGCCCCGGGCGCGACGGGCTGCCGCCGTGGCCCCGGTGGTCGTAGCGCAGCACCCGGAACCGGGCCTCCAGCGCGGGCAGCTGCGGTTCCCACAGGGCGGTGGTGGTGCCCAGGGCGGGGCCGAGCACGACGACCGGCCCGTCCGGTCGCCCGCTCAGCACGTGGTGGAGCGTCACGGTCGTCCCCTCTCCCGGTGCGCCGCGAGGGCGCGGTCGACGAACTCACCCGCGCTGCCGACGTAGCCGGCGGGGTCGAGCGCGTCGTCGACCTCCTTCTCCGACAGGCCGATCCGCAGGTCGGCGAGCAGCGCGTCGCGCAGCGGCAGGCCGGCCGCGGCGGCGGTGCGGCACACCTCGGCCACCAGGTCCTGCGCCTCGGACCGGCCGATGCGGGCGGCCAGCCGCACGGCCACGTTCTCGGCCATCAGCAGGCCGCCGGTCAGCTCCAGGTTGCGGCGCATCCGCTCCGGGTCGACGCGCAGCCCGGACAGCAGCTCGCGGGTGCCGCGCACCGCGCCGCCGACGAGCCTCAGCAGCTCCGACACGGTGTGCCACTCGCTGTGCCAGGCGCCCGCGGCCCGCTCGTGCTCCTGCGCCATCGCGGACAGCACGGTGGCGACGAGGCCGGGCACGCGCCGCGTGCAGGCGGTGACCAGCACGGCGCGCACCGGGTTGTGCTTGTGCGGCATGGCCGACGACGTGCCGCCGTCGCCCTCGGCCACCTCGGCGACCTCGGTCTGCGCGAGCAGCACGACGTCCAGCGCGATCTTGGCCAGCACGCCGGACACCTCGCCCAGCGCGCACGCCAGCTCGGCCACCCGCGTCCGGTTGGTGTGCCACGGCACGACCGGCGCGACCAGGCCCAGCTCGGCGGCCAGCTGGTCGGTGAGGTCGCCGCGCGGGTCCTGCACGGCGGCCAGCGTGCCCGCCGCGCCGCCGAACTGCACGGCCAGGCGGGTGGCGCGCACCCGTTCCAGCGCGGCCTCGGCCTCGTCGACCGCGACGAGCCACCCGGCGCACTTGAGCCCGAACGTGGTGGGCAGGGCGTGCTGGGTGAGGGTGCGGCCGGCGATGAGGGTGCCCCGGTGCCGCGACGCGAGCCGCGCGCACTCGTCGGCGACGCCCCGCAGCCCGGACAGCAGCGGCCCCAGGGCGCGGTGCGCCACCAGCGACATCGCGGTGTCCATCACGTCCTGGCTGGTCGCGCCGTTGTGCACGGCGGCGCGTCCCTCGGTGGTGACGTGCGCGCCGATCGCGCGGACGAGCGGCACCACGGGCGTGCCGGAGGTCAGGGCGCCCTCGCCGAGGGCGACCGGGTCGTAGTGCCCGACGTCGATGGCGGTGACCACCATCCGGGCCGCCTCCTCGGACACCAGGCCGGCCCTGGCCTGCACGATGGCGAGGGCGCGCTCGAAGTCCAGCATGGCCCTGAGCCACGCCCGGTCGCAGACCTGCGCCTCCACGTCCGGGTCGGTGAACAGCGGGCCCCACAGGGAGCGGACGCCGTGGTCAGAGGTCGAAGAAAACGGTTTCATGCTCCCCTTGCAGGTGGATGTCGAAGCGGTAGCCACCGGGGACGCTTGCGGCGATGAGCGTGTCCCGCGCGGCGGGGTCGTCGATCGAGGTGAGCACCGGGTCGGCGGCGTTGGCCTCCTCGTCGGGGAAGTAGGTGCGGGTGACCAGCCGCACCAGCATGCCCCGGCAGAACACCGACACGTCGAGGTGGGGTGCCTCCGGCGGGCCGTCCCCGGCCGGGAGCGGTCCCGGCTTCACGGTGAACACGCCGAAGCGGCCGTCGGGGTCGGTGGCGCTGCGGGCGAACCCCCGGAAGTCCGCGCGGGCCACGGCCCCGCGCGGGTCGTCCGGGTGGTCGAACCGGCCGTCCGGGTCCGCCTGCCACGTCTCCACGACCGCGTCCGGCACCGGCGCGCCCGCGCCGTCGAACACCGTGCCGGTCACCCAGAACGCGCCCGGCGTGCCCTCCGGCACGACGTGCGGGCCGTCCTCCCACACCAGGCCGTGCCGGAAGAACGGCCCGACGGTCTGCGACGGCGTCGTCCACAGCTCACTCATCGTCGTCCTCCTCCTCCAGCGGGGTGGGGTTCTTGCCGCGCAGCACGATGTCCCACCGGTAGCCCAGCGCCCACTCGGGCACGGTCGTGCCGAGGTCGAAGCGGGCCACCATCGCCTCGCGGGCCCTCGGGTCGCGCACCGAGTTGAAGATCGGGTCCTGCTCGAACAGCGGGTCGCCCGGGAAGTACATCTGGGTGATCAGCCGCTGGGTGAACGCGGTGCCGAACAGCGAGAAGTGGATGTGCGCGGGCCGCCAGGCGTTGTCGTGGTTGCGCCACGGGTAGGCGCCGGGCTGGATCGTGGTGAACGAGTAGCGGCCCTCCCCGTCGGTGACCGTGCGGCCGACGCCGGTGAAGTTCGGGTCCAGCGGCGCGGGGTGGCGGTCGCCGTCGTGCCGGTACCGGCCGGCGGCGTTGGCCTGCCACACCTCCAGCAGGGTGCCCGCGACCGGCCGGCCGTCGCCGTCGAGGACGCGGCCGGACACGATGATCCGCCGGCCCTGCGGCTCGTCGCCGTGCCCGGCGGTGAGGTCGTTGTCGTGCGCGCCGACGCGGCCCTCGCCGAGCAGCGGGCCGGTGACCTCGGTCAGGCGCTGCGGCAGCAGCACGAGCGGGCGGTGCGGCGTGCGCAGGACGTTCGACCGGTACCCGGGGAAGTCCAGCGGCGGCTGGGACCGCGCGTCCCGCCGGTAGGTGTGGTGCGGAGTCGGCACCGCGCTCTCCTTCGTCGTCGTGCCGGGCGCCGGGCGCCGGTCCACCGGCGGCGACGTGCGCGGAACGCTATTGAGCGGGTCCACCGGGGGTCAACGGGTCCTTCCGCTCACCGGAAGACCTGCTCCGGGACCCGCGCGACCGCCGCCAACGGGGGTCCCGGGAGCACGCGTCCGGAGTGGACGGTGGCACGGGGGTGCGGCGGGTGGCGCTCAGTCCTCGGCCTGGAGCACCAGCAGCGTCAGGTCGTCGTGCTCCGCCGCGCCGAGCCAGCCGAACACCACGTGCCGCAGGTGCTCGGCCACGGCCGCGGCGGGGCGGCCCGCGCAGTCGGCCAGCGCCCGCCTGAGCCGGGCGTCGCCGAACAGCTCCTGCCGGTCGTCGCCCTTGCGCGCCTCGGTCACGCCGTCGCTGAACAGCAGCAGCGTCTCCCCCGGCGCGAGCAGCACGGTCGTCTGCTGGAACCGCACCTCGGGCAGCACGCCGACGATCCCGCCGTGCACGGCGATCTCCTCGACCCGCCCGTCCCGGCGCAGCACGAGGGGCGCGGGGTGCCCGCCCGCGGCGAGGCTCAGCCGCAGGCCGCCCGCCTGCACGGGGACGACCGTGCCGACCACGACGGTGGTGAACAGCCGGCTGCCCGCCGCCCGCAGGGCCGCGTTGAGCAGGTGCAGCAGCTGCGCGGGCCGCTGCTCGACGAGCAGCAGCGTGTGCAGGCTCTGCCGCACCCGGCCGCTGTGCACGGCGGCCTCCAGGCCGTTGCCCGCCACGTCGCCGAGCGCGAACGCCGCGCTGCCGTCCTCGCGCGGGTGCACGTCGTAGAAGTCGCCGCCGATCATCGCGGTCCGGTGCGCGGGCTCGAACACCCCGGCCAGCCGGACGCCCGGCACGTCCGGCAGCGGCGCGGGCAGCAGGTTCGCCCGCAGCACCTCGACGGTCCGCTCCCGGTCGGCGAACCGCGTGCTCACGTCCACCGCCGCCGACGCGCGTTCGGCGAACCGCCTGAGCAGCTCCAGGTCCCGCCGGCCGAAGCACAGGAGGGCGCCGCCGCCGGTCATCCGCACGGCCACGCCGTCGCCCGACCCGCCCCACGGGCCGTCATCCGAACAGGTGATGTCGGCGTGCTCGACGAGACCGTCCAGGACGGCCTCCAGGCCCGGCGCGCCCGCCACGGCCTGCCGTGCCGTGCGGGCCACCGCCACGTCGCCGGCGGGGGTGCGCCGCCACCACTCCAGCCGGCCGCGGCGGCCCGGCAGCACCACGACGGTGCGCTCGGCGGGCGCCGTCTCGACGACGGCGCGCAGCACGTCGGCCCGGTCGGTGAGCACGGCCAGCCGCCGCACGGCCCGCTCCACGTGGTCCTCGGACCTCTCGTACCAGGCCGTCCAGCCGTCGCCGAGGTCCTGGCGGCGGCCGTGGGGGGCGGACAGCACGGAGCCCGGCCGCGCCTCCGGGAAGAGGACGGCCGCGAGGGGGTTGACCAGCCGGACGACGCCGTCGCGGTCGAGCACGACCACGGCTTCGCGGAAGCCGTCGACGAGACGGCGCCACGCGTCGAGGTCGAGGCCCGTGTCGGCGCCTTGCCGGTAGCCCTGGGCCATCACGGCTCCTGTGTGTCGGGTCGACCCAACCTATCGGACAAGCCGACCCCAACAGTGGCAGGCTTGGCGCAGTTCCGCTGACATCGGAGGCTCGAGTGACGACCGCCCAGGACGACACGGACGTGACCCTGGCCCGCCTGCTCACCGCGATGCGGGAGATGAGGGACGGCAACTTCCGCCGTCGCCTCGTCGTGCCCAAGGCGGACGGCGTGGGCGCAGAGCTGGCCGAGGTCTTCAACGAGATCGCGGAGCGCAACCAGTGGCTGGTCGGCGAGCTGGTGCGGGTGCGCCAGTCGGTCGGCCAGGAGGGCAGGCTGGGCGAGCGGCTCGCGCCGAGCACCGGCACGGTGGGCTGGGAGATGGCCGCCGACGCGGTGAACGGCCTGATCGACGACCTGACCCGGCCGACCGCCGAGCTGAGCCGCGTGCTCGCCGCGGTCGCCGAGGGCGACCTGTCGCAGGACATCGAGGTCGACGCGCGCGGCGACGTGGCCACGCTGGTGCAGAGCTTCAACTCCATGACGGACACGCTGCGCACGTTCGCGGGCGAGGTGACCCGCGTGGCGCGCGAGGTCGGCACCGAGGGGCGGCTCGGCGGCCAGGCCCAGGTGCCCGGCGTCGGCGGCACCTGGCGCGACCTCACCGACTCGGTGAACTTCATGGCGGACAACCTGACCAAGCAGGTGCGGTCGATCGCCCAGGTCACCACGGCCGTGGCGCAGGGCGACCTGACGCAGAAGATCACCGTGACGGCGGCGGGCGAGATGCTGGAGCTGAAGGAGACCGTCAACACGATGGTCGACCAGCTCTCGTCGTTCGCCGACGAGGTCACCCGCGTGGCCCGCGAGGTCGGCACGGACGGGCGCCTGGGCGGCCAGGCCCAGGTCACCGGGGTCGCCGGCACCTGGCGCGACCTCACCGACAACGTGAACTCGATGGCGAACAACCTGACCAGCCAGGTGCGCAACATCGCCCAGGTGGCGACGGCGGTGGCCCAGGGCGACCTGACCCAGAAGATCACCGTGGACGCGCGCGGCGAGATCCTCCAGCTCAAGTCGACCATCAACACGATGGTCGACCAGCTCTCCTCGTTCGCCGACGAGGTCACCCGCGTGGCCCGCGAGGTCGGCACGGACGGACGCCTCGGCGGCCAGGCCCAGGTGCCCGGCGTCGGCGGCACCTGGCGCGACCTCACCGACTCGGTGAACTTCATGGCGGGCAACCTCACCGACCAGGTCCGCAACATCGCCCAGGTCACCACCGCCGTGGCGCAGGGCGACCTGTCGCAGAAGATCGACGTGGACGCGCGCGGCGAGATCCTCCAGCTCAAGACGACGATCAACACGATGGTGGACCAGCTCTCCTCGTTCGCGGCCGAGGTGACGCGCGTGGCGCGCGAGGTCGGCAGCGACGGGCGGCTCGGTGGCCAGGCCCAGGTGCCCGGCGTCGCCGGGACCTGGCGCGACCTCACCGACTCGGTGAACTTCATGGCGGGCAACCTCACCGACCAGGTCCGCAACATCGCCCAGGTGGCGACCGCGGTGGCGCGCGGCGACCTGACCCAGAAGATCACCGTCAACGCCCGGGGCGAGATCCTGGAGCTGAAGGACACCATCAACACGATGGTCGACCAGCTCTCCTCGTTCGCCGACGAGGTCACCCGCGTGGCCCGCGAGGTCGGCACCGACGGGCGCCTCGGCGGCCAGGCCCAGGTGCCCGGCGTCGCCGGGACCTGGCGCGACCTCACCGACTCGGTGAACTTCATGGCGAACAACCTGACCGCGCAGGTCCGGTCGATCGCCCAGGTGACCACCGCCGTCGCGCGCGGCGACCTGTCGCAGAAGATCACCGTGGACGCGCGCGGCGAGATCCTCGAACTCAAGTCGACCATCAACACGATGGTCGACCAGCTCTCCTCGTTCGCCGACGAGGTCACCCGCGTGGCCCGCGAGGTCGGCACCGACGGGCGCCTCGGCGGCCAGGCGCGCGTGCCGGGCGTCGCGGGCACGTGGAAGGGCCTCACCGACAACGTCAACGTCATGGCCGACAACCTGTCCACGCAGGTGCGGTCGATCGCCGACGTGGCCACGGCGGTGGCGCGCGGCGACCTGTCGCAGAAGATCACCGTCGAGGCCAAGGGCGAGGTCGCCGCCCTCGCGGACACCCTCAACGGCATGGTGGACACGCTGCGCGCGTTCGCCGACGAGGTCACCCGGGTGGCCCGCGAGGTCGGCACGGAGGGCATCCTGGGCGGCCAGGCGCGCGTGCCGAACGTGGCGGGCACCTGGAAGGACCTCACCGACAACGTCAACTCGATGGCGAACAACCTGACCAACCAGGTGCGCAACATCGCCCAGGTCACCACCGCCGTCGCGCTCGGCGACCTGTCCAAGAAGATCGACGTCGACGCCCGCGGCGAGATCCTGGAGCTCAAGACCACCATCAACACCATGGTCAACCAGCTCTCGTCGTTCGCCGACGAGGTCACCCGCGTCGCCCGCGAGGTCGGCACGGAGGGCAAGCTCGGCGGGCAGGCCGAGGTCGAGGGCGTCTCCGGCACCTGGAAGCGGCTCACCGAGAACGTCAACGAGCTGGCCGGCAACCTCACCCGCCAGGTGCGCGCCATCGCCGTCGTCGCCACCGCCGTGACGGCGGGCGACCTGACCCGGCAGATCACCGTGGACGCGTCCGGCGAGGTCGCCGACCTCAAGGACAACATCAACCGGATGATCGGCAACCTGAAGGCGTCCACCCGCGCCAACCAGGAGCAGGACTGGCTGAAGACGAACCTGGCCCGGCTGTCCGGCCAGATGCAGGGCCACCGCGACCTCAAGGCGATGGCGTCGCTGGTGATGAGCGAGCTGACCCCGCTGGTGTCCGCGCAGCACGGCGCGTTCTTCCTGGTGAACGGCACGTCCGAGGTGCTGGAGCTGACCGCCGCCTACGGCTGGTCGCCGCAGGGCGGGCGGCCCACCCGGTTCGTGCGCGGCGAGTCGCTGGTCGGGCAGGTCGCCGTGGAGAAGAAGACGGTGCTGGTCACCGACGTGCCGCCGGGGTACCTGGAGGTCGGCTCGGGCCTGGGCTCCGCGCCGCCGTCGAACCTGGTGATCCTGCCGATCGTGTTCCAGGGCGAGACGCTGGGCGTGATCGAGCTGGGGTCGTTCGGCGAGTTCACCGAGGTCCACCTCGACCTGCTGGACCAGCTGAAGGAGAGCATCGGCGTCAACGTGAACACGATGCTCGCCAACGCCCGCACGGACAGCCTGCTGGCCGAGTCGCAGCGCCTGACCGAGGAGCTGCGGGCGGGCTCGGTGGAGCTGGAGGCGCGGGCGCGGCAGCTCTCGTCGGCGTCGAAGTACAAGTCGGAGTTCATGGCCAACATGAGCCACGAGCTGCGCACCCCGTTGAACAGCCTGCTGATCCTCGCCAAGCTGCTCGCCGACAACCTCGACGGCAACCTCAACCCCAAGCAGGTCGAGTTCGCGCGCACCATCCACTCCTCCGGCACCGACCTGCTCCAGCTGATCGACGACATCCTGGACCTGACCAAGGTCGAGGCCGGGCACATGCAGGTGCAGACCGACCCGATGCGGGTGTCCGACGTCGTGTCCTACGTGGAGGCGCTCACCTCGCCGCTGGCCGCGGAGAAGGGCCTGGACTTCGGGGTCGTCGTCGAGCCGGACGTGCCGAGCACGCTGCACACCGACGAGCACCGGGTGCAGCAGATCCTGCGCAACCTGCTGTCCAACGCGGTGAAGTTCACCCACGCGGGGGAGATCAAGCTGCGCATCCGGTTGTTCGAGGGCTCGGTGGCGTTCGACGTGCAGGACACCGGCATCGGCATCCCGGCGGAGAAGCTGTCGGTGATCTTCGAGGCGTTCCAGCAGGCCGACGGCACGACCTCGCGCAAGTACGGCGGCACGGGCCTGGGCCTGTCGATCAGCCGCGAGCTGGCGACCCTGCTGGAGGGCAGGCTCGACGTCCGCTCCGAACCGGGCGTGGGCTCGACGTTCACCCTGTACCTGCCGCTGGGCGAGCAGGGCCTCGTGGCGCCGGCGGAGGTCGAGCCGGTGGAGCTGCCCGAGCTGCTGACCCCGGTCGAACCGGCCCCCGAGTCGCTGGTCGCCCCGTCCGAGCTGCCCCCGCCGCCGATGCGCTTCCACGGCGAGAAGGTGCTGATCGTCGACGACGACCTGCGCAACGTGTTCGCCCTGACCAGCGTGCTGGAGCTGCACGGGCTCCAGGTCATCTACGCCGACAACGGCATCACCGGCGTCCGCGCGCTGGAGCAGTACGACGACGTCACGCTGGTGCTGATGGACATCATGATGCCGGAGCTGGACGGCAACGCGACCATGGCGGCGATCCGCGCCATGTCCCGCTACGCCGACCTGCCGGTCATCGCGGTGACCGCGAAGGCGATGAAGGGCGACCGGGAGAAGTCGCTGGCCTCGGGCGCCACGGACTACGTCACCAAGCCCGTGGACACCGAGCACCTGCTGCGGCTGATCGCGTTCTACCTGGGGGTGGAGCAGGACTGAGCGGGCGGGGCCCGGTGTCAGGCGGTGGCGGACTCCACGGTCTCGTGGATGTGCATGACCTCGGTCAGCTCGGTGAGGCGGAACAGCTTGTGCACGGCGGGCTGCAACGACGCCATCCGGAACTCCCCGCCCGTGCCGTCCAGGCGGCGGTGCCAGTCGAGCATCAGCGACAGACCCGTGGTGTCCATGAACGGCACGCCGCTCAGGTCGACCACCACCCGGGCGGCGGTGCTCTCCTCCAGCAGGTCGGACAGGACCGGGACGCTGTCCGCGTCGAGCTCACCCGACACCGCGACGACCGTCCAGCCGCCACGCACCTCACTGCGCACCTGCAACTCCATGGGGCCCGAGCCTAGCCACCCGACCGGGCCCTCGTCGCCACCGACCGCGCGGCACGCCGTCGCTCGACCCGACCAGTAGGTGATCGGGGAGGAGGATGTGCGACGATGCGGTGACGGCCGATCAACGGGAGCGGATGTGCGCAACGAGCCAACGGCGCCGGTGGCCGTGACGCTGCCCGCCTCCGCGGCGTCGTCGGCGCACGCGCGGCAGGTGGTCGCCGACGTCGCGACGGCCTGGGAGCTGCCGGTGGACGTGGCCGAGGACGCGGCGCTGGTGGTGACCGAACTGGTGTCCAACGCGGTCGACCACGCGGTCGGCCCGGTGGACCTGACCCTCTCCCGGACGGCGGACGGCCTCCGCGTCGAGGTGGGCGACCGCTCCCCCGACCAGCCGACCCCCCGGCCGGTGCGGGTCGACTCCTCCCGGGGGCGGGGCCTGATCATCGTGGCCGCGCTGAGCGTCGCGTGGGGCACCGAGCCGACCGCGACGGGCAAGGTCGTCTGGGCGGAGCTGTCGGCCTGACGGTCCCCGGTGGGGTTTCGCGGCCGGGCAGCGGGTTACCCGGTGTGGTGACACCGAGCACCGAGGAGGTCACGTGTCCACCAGTGAGGCCGGTCAAGTGACCGGCACCCAGGACAAGGACTACAACATCATCTGGTTCGTCGAGGCGTGCCTGAGCAACGCGCTGCGCCTGGAGGGCTACATCGCCGACGCCGAGCGGACGGGCGACAGCGAGTTGGCGGCCTTCTTCCGCCGCGCGCAGGCCGAGAGCCGCAAGGGCGCCGAGCAGGGCAAGCAGCTGCTGGCGTCCCGCCTGGCGTAGGTCCCAGGAGGTAGCGCGGGTCACCGACCCGCGCGGAAGGGCCGCCCCCGCACGGGGGCGGCCCTTCCGCGGTGCCACCGGCATGGTGCCGCCGGCGCGGTGTCACCGGGCCGCGCGTCAGCGACCCTCGGCGAAGCGGTCGAGGCCCTCCTTGGCCTTGTCCGCGCCCTGCTGGACGTGCTCCGAGTGCCGGCCACCGGTCTTCTCGTCGATGAGCTGACCGGCCTTGTCGACGCCCTGGTCCGCCTTGTCGCCGTGCTGGCCCAGCGCGTCCTTGGCCTTGTCCTTCAGCTCGTCGAACTTGTCACCGATACCCATGTCCGCTGGAACCTCCTCGCCGGCGCGTCCCCCGTGGACACCCCGTACCAGCGGTTACCCGGATCGCGCGCCGCAGACCTCCGACTCACCCGAACGAGTGAGGCCGGAGGTCGGACGTCCCCGGTCGGCGGCCCGTCGGCCGCACGCGCGGTTGTGGAAGGCTTGAGCGAGGCGACCCGCTCCCCCACGCTGACGGGTCGCCTCGACGTGAACTGTGCACGACTTGTCGTGCGAACTGCTTGTACCTTCCTGCAATGCGCAGGTGGGGGTGGGTACCGGTGGGCGCGGGCCCGGGGCGCATGGGGGTGGTATGGCGGTCGGGATCGGGCTGCTCGGCGAGGTCGCGGCGTGCGTGGACGACCAGGTGGTCGACCTCGGTCCGGCGCGGCAGCGGTGCGTGCTGGCCGCGCTCGCCGTCGACGTCAACCAGGTCGTGTCCGCGGACCGGCTGGTGGAGCGGGTCTGGGGGGACGAGCCGCCGCGGCGGGCGCAGGCCACGCTGTCGAGCTACGTGTCGCGGCTGCGGCAGGCGCTCGGCCCGGCCGCGAGCCTCGTGCGCCGGTCCGGCGGCTACGCGCTGCTCACCGAGCGGACCGCCGTCGACCTGCACCGGTTCCGCGACCTGAGGACCCGGGCGACGACCTCGGCCGGCGACGACGCGCGGGTGCACGAGCTGCTGGGCTCGGCGGTGGAGCTGTGGCGCGGCGAGGCGTTGACGGGGCTGGGCAGCGCGTGGGCCGCCGCCGAGCGCGACCGGCTGCACCAGGAGCGGTTCGTCGTCGAGTGCGACCTGACCGACGTGCGGCTGCGGCTGGGGCAGGGCGAGCAGCTGGTGGCGGAGCTGTCGCTGCGGGCCGCCGAGCACCCGCTGGACGAGCGGGTCGCCGGGCAGTACGTGCTGGCCCTGTACCGGGGGCGGCGCGCCGCCGACGCGCTGGAGCACTACCAGCGGTTCCGCGCGCGGCTGGTCGCCGAGCTGGGCGCGGACCCCGGCCCGGAGCTGCGGGAGCTGCACCGGCGCATCCTCACCGCCGACCCCTCGCTGCTGCCCTCGCCGCCCCGGCCCGCGGCCCCGCCCGCCCCGGCGCCCGCGCCCGTCGTGCCGGCGGTGACACCGCGCCAGCTGCCGGGCGCGCCGACGTCGTTCGTGGGCAGGCAGGACGAGCTGGCCGCGCTGGACGAGAACCTGGCCCGGTCGTCGCGGGCGGTGGTGATCTCGGCCATCGCCGGGTCGGGCGGCATCGGCAAGACGTGGCTCGCGCTGCACTGGGCGCACCGCTACGCCGACCGCTTCCCGGACGGCCAGCTGTTCGTGGACCTGCGCGGGTTCAGCCCGGACCGGCGGCCGATGGACCCCTCGGTCGCGATCCGGGGGTTCCTGGACGCGCTGGGCGTGGAGCCGGGCCGCGTCCCGGTCGCGCCGCACGCGCAGGGCGCGCTGTTCCGGTCGCTGGTGGCCGACCGGCGGCTGCTGGTCGTGCTGGACAACGCGGTGGACACCGCGCAGGTCGCGCCGCTGCTGCCGGGCACCGACTCGTGCCTGGTGCTGGTGACGAGCCGCAACCAGCTCAGCGGCCTGATCTC
The DNA here is from genome assembly GCF_052936295.1 of Saccharothrix sp. DSM 118769. Taxonomy (NCBI): domain Bacteria; kingdom Bacillati; phylum Actinomycetota; class Actinomycetes; order Pseudonocardiales; family Pseudonocardiaceae; genus Saccharothrix; species Saccharothrix sp. DSM 118769. The sequence goes on from NZ_CP193627.1 coordinate 7,429,858, forward strand.
CGGGCACGGCGCGGAGCACGTGGCGCTCGACGTGCTGTCCGACGACGAGGCGCGGAACCTGCTGGCCACCCGGCTGGGCCGGGCGCGGGTGACCGCCGAACCGGGCGCGGTGGACGAGCTGGTCCGCCTGTGCGGCGGCCTGCCGCTGGCGCTGAGCGTGATCGCGGCCCGGGCGCGGATGAGGCCGGACGTCCGGCTGGGCGCGCTCGCGGCCGAGCTGCGCGACCTGGGCCCGGAGGCGCTGGACGACGACCCGTCGGTGGGCGTCTCCGCCGTGCTGTCCTGGTCGCACCGGGCGCTGACCGCCGAGCAGGCGACCGTGTTCGGGCTGCTGGGCGTGGCCCCCGGCCCGGACCTGGACCTGCACGCCGCGGCGAACCTGACCGGCCTGGAGCCGGCCCGCGCGCGGGCCGTGCTGCGCGACCTGGAGCAGGCGTCGCTGCTCTCCCGCGACCCGCGCGGCCGGTACCGGATGCACGACCTGGTGCGCCGCTACGCCGCCGGGACGGCGCGGCGCGACCTCGACGCGGCCGACGTGGACGCCGCGCTGCGCCGCGTCGTGGACTTCTACGTGCGGACCTCGCACACCGGCTACGGGGTGCTCGACCCCGCCGCGACGCCCGTGGAGCTCGCGCCGCCGGTGCCGGGCTGCCGGCCGCTGCCGCTGCCGGACGACCTGACCGCGGTGGCCTGGTTCGAGGCGGAGCAGGGCTGCCTGCTGGCCGTGCAGGCCGCCGCCGCCGAGCGGGGCTGGTGGGCGCCGGTGTGGCAGCTCGCGATGCTCACGATGCCGTTCCACGTGCGCCGCGGCCACCTGCACGACAACCTGCGGCTGTGGCAGGGCGCCCTGGTGGCGGTCGACCACGTCACCGACCCGTCGACCCGCGTGCTGGTGCTCCGCAACGTCGGCTTCTCCTGCGCCAAGGTGCAGCGGCACGAGGAGGCGATGCGCCACCTGGACCGGGCCGTCGCGCTGGCCTCGGCGACCGGCGACGGGTACCTGCTGGCGCACACGCACGTCGCGCTGGCGTGGGCGTGGGAGCTGCACGACGACGTGCCGCGCGCCCTGGAGCACAGCCTCCGGGCGCTCGACGTGCTGCGGGCGGGCGACAACCGGGCGCGCGAGGCGGTCGCGCTGAACATGGTCGGCTGGTACTACGCGCTGCTCGACGTGCCGGACCGGGCCACCGAGCACTGCGAGGCGGCGCTGGCCCTGCACCGGCAGCACGGCGACCGCAACGGCATCGCCGCCTCCCTGGACAGCCTCGCCTACATCGCGCAGAGCGCCGGTCGGCACGAGCAGGCCCTGGAGCGCTACCTGGAGGCCCTCGGCCTGTTCCGCGAGCTCGACCACGTCTACGGCGCGGCGGAGGCCCTGGAGGGCATCGGCCACCCGCTGGTCTCCCTGGGCAGGCTCGACGACGCCCGGGCCGCCTGGGAGGAGGCCGTCGAGCTGTTCCGCGCCCAGGGGCGGGTCGTCCCGGCGGCGCGCGTGGAGCGCGAACTGGCCCGCCTCGACCAGCTGCCGCAGCAAGCCTGACGCCCGGTGCCCGGTGTCAGGCACCGGGCACCGGGCGCGAACGCTTGCGCGCCGGTCAGCCGCCCGCGGCCCCGGCGGTGTTCCCGAAGGTGATCGACCAGCCCTCGACGGTGCCGGTGTCGTAGGTGTGGACGTCCTTCACCCGCAGCTTCCAGGTGCCGTCGCGGTTCTCCGCCGAGGTGTCCACGGTGAACTCCTGGTGGATGCCGTCGGACGAGTTGGGGCCGCCCGCCTCCCGCAGGGGGATCACCGCGCCGCTCGGCGCGACCAGGTCGACGGCCAGGTCCGCCGTGTACGGGTGCGCGATGTCGACCTCGACCGACGTGGACGCCGTGCCGCGACCGTCGCAGCCGGACACGGTGATCGAGGACGTCACGGCCTCGCCCGCGTCCGGGATCGCCACGTCCTCGGTGTTCGAACCGCCCTCGCAGGCGGGCGGCTCCGGGTCGTCGCCGCCGATGAAACCCGTGTGCAGCAACCTGTTCGGCGAACCGGAGCCCGGCGCCTCGACCACGTCGGCGGTGGCGTTGTCGAGCAGGGCCTTGGCCACGGCGTCCGGGGTCGCCGCGGCGCCGGTGGCGTTGGCCGACAGGTACAGGGCCGCCGCGCCCGCCACGTGCGGCGCCGCCATCGACGTGCCGCTGATGGAGTTGGTGCCGCCGTTGTTCCACGTCGACGTGACGCTCGTGCCGGGCGCGAAGACGTCCGTGCAGGAACCGTAGTTGGAGAACGCCGAGCGGTTGTCCGAGCTGTCGGTGGCGTTGACCGTGATCGCCTCGGCCGTGCGCGCCGGGGACGTGGAGCAGGCGTCGCGGTTGTCGTTGCCCGACGCCACGGCGGTGGTCACGCCCGAGGCGACGAGCCGCTTGACGGCGCTGTCCACGGTGGAGTTGGCGGCGCCGCCCAGGCTCAGGTTGGCCACCGCGGGCTTGGCGGCGTTGCGCGCCACCCAGTCGACGCCGCCGATGATCTGCGACCACTGGCCGGAACCCTGGCAGTCGAGGACCCGCACGCCGACCAGCTTCACGCCCTTGGCGACGCCGTACGTGGCCGACCCGATGGTGCCGGACACGTGCGTGCCGTGGCCGTTGCAGTCCTGGGCGACCTCGTCGTCGTCGATGAAGTCGTGGCCGTCGGACGCCCGGCCGCCGAAGTCCGAGTGCGCCTTGTGGATGCCGGTGTCGATGACGTACGCCGTCACGGTGGACGCGGTGTCGGGGTAGGTGTACTTCGAGTCCAGCGGCAGCTTCTCCTGGTCGACCCGGTCGAGGCCCCACGTCGGGTTGTCCTGCGTGCCGGTGGCCCGGGCGACGGCGTCCTGCTCGACGTAGGCCACCGCCGGGTCGGCGGCGAGCCTGCGTGCCTGCGCCTCCTCCATGGTGACCGAGAACCCGCGGACGGTCGCGCTGTAGGTCAGCTCGACCCGGCCGCCGTACCGGGCGGCGAGCTGCCCGGACTGGAGCTGGACCTGCTGGCCCACGGCGGCGTCGTCGCGCAGCACGACGATGTAGCTGCCCTCCACGGCGCCGGGCCCGCCGACGCCGAGGACGGTGCCCTCCGGGGGCGCGGCGCCGTGGCCGGAGCCCGCCCAGGCGAGGAGCAGGGCCCCGGTCGCCAGGCAGGCGGTGACGACCCGTCGCCGGGTCGGGCGGTCGCGTCGCATGGTGGTTCTCCGTTCCACTCGGCCGCCCAGCGGGGGAAGGGTGAAGACCGGCGGCCACGTGGCACCACCTGCGGGTGACCGGTGACCCCGAACGATCCGGGAGCCGTGCGCGGGGCTGCGCAAGTCAGCCCCGCGTCCCCGTCGCCGGCGGGGTCGGCCGGGGGCGGGGGCGCGGGTCGCGACGGGTCCTCGTCATGCTCGGTTGTCTACCCGCGCGGAGGCCGGCCATTCGCGCGGGCATGTCACCTGATCAGGGAAAACCTGTCACCTGGTCGGGGAACTCCGGCCACTCCGGCTGCCCCGGTAGGCCCGGTCGCGCAGGCGCGCGAGGACGGCGGGCGCGAGGGTGACGCCGGCGGGCAGGGCGCGCAGCGGGTCGAACGGCTCCGGGTCGTCCACGTCCGACGGCCGCACGACGAGCGTGCCGACGGGCCGCCACGGGCCGCTCACCTCCAGCGTGAACCGCAGCTCGTCGGGCAGCTCGTCCAGGTCGGCCGACCCGGCCTGCCCCGGCTCGGGCACCGCGGCCAGCCACACCGCGCGGCCGTGCCGGCGGAACGGCGTGATGCTGCCGTAGCGGGCGCTCGACCAGGTGCGGGTGGGTCGGGGCAGGACGCGGGCGAACGACGTGGACAGCAGCACGTCCCACGGTCCGGGCAGCCGGAACGCCACCCCCAGCACGTCGGGCAGCCCGCCGGGGGTGCCGGCGCCCTTGGACAGCCGCGCGACCACCTCGGTGACGCCCTCGGGCAGCGGCAGGGCCGGGTCGAACGTGGTGGTCACGGTGGCCGTGCACCAGCGCCCGCGCGGGTGGAACGCCCGCGCGCCCCGCCCGCGCGCCAGGGCGCGGAAGGCGGACGCGACCACGCCCCACCGCCCGCCCGTCACCGGTTCCCCGGCCGCCGCGGCTTCCCCGGCCCTCGTGCGTTCCCCGGTCGTCATCCGTAGTTCCCCGGTCCTCGTCCGTTCCCGCTCGTCGGTTCCCGCTCGTCGGTTCCCGCTCGTCGGTTCCCGCTCGTCGGTTCCCGCTCGTCGGTTCCCGCTCGTCCGTTCCCGCTCGTCGGTTCCCGCTCAGGCGCTCCCGCTCAGGCGCTGCGCGCGACCGGGCTGCCCTTGAGCGCGAGGCCGAGCGCGACCATGCCCGCACCCAGCCCGAGGTGCAGCCAGTCGTCGGCGTCGTTGAGCGGGACGAAGTTCGCCGCGCTGCCCTTGTCCACGACCAGGCCGTAGAACCACAGCACCAGGTACACCGAGCCGCCGCCGATCAGGTAGCCCCGCGCGCCGAGCACGGTCCGCGCCAGCAGCAGGCCGACCGCGCCGAACAGCAGGTGCACCAGGTTGTGCAGCACGGACACGTGGAAGACGCCGAGCAGGTGCGCGCCCGAACCCGGTCCGGCGAACGCGATCCGGTCCAGGTGGGCGGTGATGCCCGGGACGAACCCGAGCAGCCCCACCAGCAGGAACACGGCCGACACCGCGATCGCCGCACCGCGCACCGGGTGCGGAACGTGCGTGGTGGTGCTCATGCGCTCGTCCTCATGCGCTCGTCCTCCCGGGGTCACCTCGCCTGGGACGGTGGTCCCGGCTCGGCTACCCGACGGGGCGGCGGTGAAACGGCGCGGCCGGTCGCCGCCGATCCCACGTCCGGGTAACGCGGGAACAACCGGTCCAGGTCGGTGCGCTCGAACACCCGCCGGACGTGCGGCGGCACGGCGGCCAACCGCAGCCAGCCACCCGCGCGCTGCGCCCTGGCCCGCGTGCGCACCAAAGCGCTCATCGCCTGCGCGCCGCAGAACGCGACACCGGACATGTCGAGCACGATCCGGTCCCGCCCCTCCGTCACCAGGCGGTCGAGCTTGTCGAGGACCCGGCGCGCGCCGGGCAGGTCCAACTCCCCGGTCGCCACGACCACCGCGCACCCCGTCCGGTGAGTCTCGACCGACAGCGCCAGCATCGCCGTTCCCTTCACGCCACCCGGCAGTACTCGTCATCGGCCTGCGCGCCCAGTTCGAGCAGCAGCCCCTCCCTGGTGGACCAGGGGCAGATCTCCACCACGTCGTGGCCGGTGGCCACCATCAGCGCCTCGGCCACCAGCGCCCCGGCCGCCGACTGCTCGGCGCGGTGCCGTGAGATGCCGGGCAGGCGGGCGCGCTTCGGCGCGGGCATCCGGGCCAGTCGCGGCACCCAGTGGCGCAGGTCGTCCAGGCGCAGCGAGCGCGGCACGAACGGCCCCTCGTGCTGGGGGCGCGCGCCGGTGAGGCGGGCCAGCTGCTGGAACACCTTCGAGCAGCCCACCGCCCGGTGCTCCGCGGAGGACACGTCGCGCGCCACGTCGTCCAGGGCGGCGCGCACCTTGTTCAGGACCTGCCGGCGGTCCACGACGAGGCTGCGGGTCAGCGTGCGGGCGCCCAGCGGGAGCGAGCGGGTCAGCGTCGGCGAGATGCCGTCGCCCGCGGCGACCTCGACCGTGCCGCCGCCGACGTCCAGCACGAGCAGCGGGCCGGCGCCCCACCCGAACCAGTGGCGCGCGGCCACGTACGCCAGGCGCGCCTCCTCGTGGCCGGGCAGCACCCGCAGCACCGTGCCGGTGCGGCGGGCGACCTCGGCGATCACCTCGGCGGAGTTGCCGGCGTCGCGGATGACGGAGGTCGCGAACGGCACCACGTCGACCACCCCCGCCCGCTCGGCGGTGCGGCGGGCCGCGCGCACGGCGGCCACCACCCGTTCGACGCCTTCGGGGATCAGTCGGTTGTGCCGGTCGAGGAGCCGGTCGAGCCGCAGGCGGGTCTTGTGCGAGAGGACCGGGTTCGACGGCGAACCGTCGACCACCACGAGGTGGGCGCTGAAGCACCCGACGTCCAACACCCCGACCTGGGTCCGTCTTCCGGACATCCGTCACCGCCGTTCGCATGAGAGGGGCAGTGGGGGTTGCCCACTGGTGGGTCGGGTGAAACCTGATTGGGTGACTTGACTGTGGGTAGTGGAAGACTATGAGTACATCGGAGAACCGCCCGCTGGCGGTCGTGACGGGCGCGTCGCGGGGGATCGGCCTGGAGCTGGCGCGGGTGTTCGCCGCCGAGGGCTTCGACCTCGTCGTGGCGGCGGAGGACCCGGCGGTGGAGGACGTGGCGCGCGAGCTGTCGGCGGGTGGGGTGCGGACCGAGGCCGTGCGCGCCGACCTGGCCTCGTACAGCGGCAACGAGGACCTGGTGGCGGTGGTCGAGCACCTGGGGCGGCCGGTGGACGCGCTGGCGGTGAACGCGGGCGTCGGCATCGGCGGCGACTTCGTCGACGACAGCGACCTGCGCGCGCACCTGCGGGTGGTGGAGCTGAACGTCAACTCGGCCGTGCACCTGGCCAAGCGGCTCGTGCCGCCGATGGTGGACCGCGGTACCGGACGGGTGCTGTTCACCTCATCGGTGGCGGCCACGGCTCCCGGACCGTTCCACTCCGTGTACGCGGCGACGAAGGCGTTCCTGGCGTCGTTCTCGCAGTCGTTGCGCGAGGAGCTGCGGGACAGCGGCGTCACGGTCACCGCGCTGATGCCGGGGCCGACCGACACCGACTTCTTCCGCCGCGCGGGCATGGAGGACACGAAGATCGCGAACGGGCCGAAGGACGACCCGGCGGAGGTCGCGCGCGAGGGCTTCGACGCGCTGATGGCCGGCAAGGACCACGTCGTGGCGGGCTCGCTGCGCAACAAGGTCCAGGCGACGGCGGGCCGCGCCCTCCCCGACCCGCTCAAGGCCCGCACGATGCGCACCATGACCGAACCGGGCAGCGCCCCCTCCTAACCGCGAGTCATGCACTGACGACCCGCGAGTCATGCATCGGCGACCCGCGAGTCATGCGCTCGCGACCCCTGTGTCATGCACTCGCGACCTGCGTTCCGGCGCCGAGTGCATGACACGAGGGTCATAAGCGCATGACTCGCGGGTCGCGAACGCATGACTCGCGGGTCATAAGCGCATGACTCGCGGGTCAGGTGGGGGTGGGTTCGTCGCCGATCAGTTCGCGGTACTCGTCGACCTCCTGGGGCGTGGGGTCGATCGGCGCCTCTTCGGCCAGTTCGTCCGGGTCTACCGGTTCTTCGGCGGTCGTCATGGCGTCCGGTTACCCGGTGTGCGGCGGACCGAACGGGGTAACCGGGAGGCCGTGAGCATCCACGCCCGACGGGACATCCCCGCCCTGCCCGACCTGGTCTTCAACGCCGCCGCCGATCCCTCGCGGCTGGCGTCGTGGCTGCCCGGCCCGCACGAGGTGGTCGGCCGCACGGACGACGTGCTGATCCTGCGCGACGGTGAGGGCGACGGCCAGCGGCAGGTGCAGCTGGCCGTCGACTACGACCAGCTGCTGCTCACGTGGGAGCCGTTGGCCGACGAGGGCTGCCGGGGCGAGCTGCGGGTGTCGCTGGCGGGCGCGGCGGGCAGCGTCGCCGAACTGCGCGTGGACGACTGCGCCGACGAGCAGTTCGCCGCACGCTTCCTGGAGGCGCTGGCCGACGAGGTTGAGCAGAACCTGACCGCCGGCTGATCATCCCGGGGTGACGCCCCGCACCCGTCCCGCCCGACCGGACGAACTGCCCCTCCTGCCCGAGGTCGAACGCGCCTCCGGCGAACCGTTCCGCGACCACGGCATGCCGGAGGTCGCCGACGACGACCCGATGCCGCTGAGCACCCTGGAACGCCTGCACGTGTGGGTCGCGGTCGACCCGCACCCGGTCGCCTGGATCGCCGCCGAGGAGCTGGACGGCGCCGCGCACGTCGAGCAGGTCAGCGTCCACCCCGCGCACGCCCGGCGCGGCATCGGCGCGGCCCTGCTCGACGAGGTCGGGCGGTGGGCCGCCGCGCGCGGGCTGTCCGGCCTGACCCTCACCACGTTCCGGGACGTCCCGTGGAACGCGCCCTACTACCGGCGGCTCGGGTTCCGCGAGGTCACGGACCCGTCGCCGGGGCTGCGCGCGGTCGTGGCGGCCGAGGCGGCGCGCGGCCTGGACCCGGACACGCGGGTTTGCCTGCACCGTCCGCTCCGCGCGGACCACGGGGGGTGATACTGAGGGGGTTGACCCCCACCGCCCGGAGGTTGCCCCCGTGGTCGATTTCGTGCACGAGGCGTTGCTCTACCGCGATGACGAGCAGTACCTCGCGGGAGCGGTGCCGTTCGTGCGCGACGGCCTGGCCGCGGGCGAGCCGGTGCTGGTCGCGGTGCCGCGGCGCGGCATCACCCTGCTGCGCGGCGCGCTGGGGCCGGCGGCCGACCACGTCGAGTTCCTCGACATGAGGCAGGCCGGCCGCAACCCGGGCCGCATCATCCCCGGTGTGCTGGCGGCGTTCGCCGACAACTCGTCGGCGGCGCGGGTGCGGATCGTCGGCGAGGCGGTCTGGCCGGAGCGCACCGAGCTGGAGTACCCGGCGTGCGTGCAGCACGAGGCCATGGTCAACACCGCGTTCGAGGACCGCCCCGCGTGGATGCTGTGCCCCTACGACGCGTCCGCCCTCGCCCCGCACGTCGTGCGCGACGTCGAGACCACTCACCCGGTCGTGGCGGACGGTGGGCGGCGCAGGCCGAGCACGGGCTACCGGGAGCCGTTCCTCACCGCCGAGGAGTTCAACCGGCCGCTGCCCGAGCCGCCCGCCGACGCCACCACCTGCCGGTTCGACCTGGACGCGCTGGCCGACGCGCGCCGGCTGGTCGCGGGGTTCGCCACCGCGACCGGGCTGTCCGCCGACCAGGTCGAGGACCTGGTGCTCGCGGTCAACGAGCTGACCACCAACAGCGTGGTGCACGCGGGCGGCACGGGCACGCTGCTGGTGTGGCGCGAGGACGACGTGGTGGTCTGCGAGGTCCGCGACACCGGCCGGCTGGACAACCCGATGGTCGGCAGGCACAACCCGGGCGCGCGCACGCCCGGCGGCTACGGCGTGATGCTGGTGAACCTGCTGTGCGACCTGGTCCGGGTGCACGCGCACGGCGACGGCACGGCCATCCGCGTGTACGTCGGCCCGCCGGCCTGACGCCCGGCGGGTGCCGCGCCGTCGGCGTGCCGAAGCGGTCGCGGTGTGTGCTTGACCACGAACCGGCCCCGGATGTCCGTTTTGACCGGTTGCGGAGCGTGCTTCGGGCGGAAGTGGCGGCGCCGTGCGGGTGACGCCCGGCAGAATCGAACGGGTGACTCCCGCACTCCTCCTCGCCCACGGGGCCGGTGGCACCGTCCGGGCGAACTTCAGCCCGCTCATCCCGACGCTGTCGCGCAAGCGGAAGGTCCACGCGGTGGACTTCCCCGGCTCGGGGGCGACACCGCGCGCGGCCGGCCCGCTGGACCTCGACGACCTGGCCGACCGGCTCGTCGCCGCCGCCGACGGCGAGGAGCGGTTCGCGGTGGTCGGGTTCTCGATGGGCTGCGCGGTGGCGGCGCGCGTCGCCCGGCGCTACCCCGACCGGGTGACGGCCCTGGTGCTCACCGCCGGGTTCGCCCGCATCGACGACGAGACGCGGGCCCGGATGGCGGAGTGGCGGCGCCTGCTGGGCGGCGACCGGGCCGAGCTCGCCCGGTTCCTCGTGTCGATCGCGGTGGGCGAGCCCACCCGGCGGCGGATGACCGCCGAGCAGCTGGACGGGTTCCTGGAGCTGGTCGCGCTGACCGTCCCGCCCGGCTCGGCCGAGCAGGTGGCCCTGGTGGAGAGCGTGGACCTGACCGACGAGCTGCCGTCGCTGGACGTGCCGACGCTGGTCATCGGCACCAAGCACGACCGGATGATCTCGCCCGGCACCACGCGCCGGCTGGCCGACCTCATCCCGGGCGCCCGGTGGGCCGAGCTGGACAGCGGCCACGCGCCCGCCGTGGAGGCGCCCGCCGCGTGGGCGAGGCTGGTCGAGGAGTTCCTGGACGAGGTCGGCTGACCTGTTTGCCCGTGGTCCGGCCGGGTTAACCCCCGCCCATGACCAACACGCTCGTCCTCGACGTCGACGGGACGTTGGTGGACACCAACTACCACCACGCGGTGGCCTGGTTCCGCGCGTTCCGCCGCTTCGACATCACCGTGCCGACGTGGCGCCTGCACCGCGCCATCGGGATGGGCGGCGACAAGCTGGTCGCCGCCGTCGCGGGCGACCACGTGGAGCGCGAGCGCGGTGACGACCTGCGCGGCGCGTGGGAGGCCGCGTTCGAGCCGATGCTGGCCGAGGTCCGCCCGCTGGAGGGCGCGCACCGCCTGGTCGCCGCCGCCCTGGAGCAGGACTTCACCGTCGTGCTGGCCAGCTCGGGCAAGCGCCGGCACGTCGACCACTACGTGAAGCTGATCGACGCGCCCGGCGTGGTGTCCACGTCCTCCGACGACGTCGAGGAGAGCAAGCCCGCGCCCGACCTGATCGAGGTGGCGCTGAAGCGGGTCGACGGCGACGGGCGGGCCGTGGTCGTCGGCGACTCGGTGTGGGACTGCGAGGCCGCCAGGCGGGCCGGGCTGCCGGTGGTGGCCCTCCGCACGGGTGGTTTCGGCGAGGCCGAGTTGCGCGAGGCCGGCGCGTCGGCAGTCTACGAGGATCTCGACCGGTTGCGGGCGGACCTGACCGACCTGCCCATGGCGTAGGAGGAAGCGTGCGGATCGGCTACACCCTCATGACCGAGCAGGCCGGCCCCCGCGACCTGGTGCGGCACGCCGCGCTCGCCGAGCAGGCCGGGTTCGACTTCGAGGTGATGAGCGACCACTACTCGCCGTGGCTCGACGAGCAGGGGCACGCCCCGTACGCGTGGAGCGTGCTGGGCGCGGTCACCCAGGCCACCAGCCGGGTCGAGCTGATGACGTACGTGACCTGCCCGACGGTGCGCTACCACCCGGCCGTGGTGGCCCAGAAGGCCGCGACCGTGCAGCTGCTGTCGGGCAACCGGTTCACCCTCGGGCTGGGTGCGGGCGAGAACCTCAACGAGCACGTCGTGGGTCGCGGCTGGCCGCCGGTGAACGTGCGGCACGAGCTGCTGCGCGAGGCCGTGGAGATCATCTCCACGCTCTTCGACGGCGGGTACGTCAACTACTCGGGTGACCACTTCCGGGTGGACTCGGCGAAGCTGTGGGACCTGCCGGAGCAGCGCGTGCCGATCGCGGTGGCGGTGTCCGGCCCGCAGTCGGTGCGCACGTTCGCGCCGCTGGCGGACGCGATGGTGGCCACCGAGCCGGACCCCGAGCTGAGCAAGGAGTGGGACGTCTTCCAGAGCGGCGGGTCGCGCAAGATCGGGCAGCTGCCGATCTGCTGGGACCCCGACCGGGAGCGGGCGGTGGCGCGGGCGCACGACCAGTTCCGCTGGTTCGCGGGCGGCTGGAAGGTCAACGCCGAGCTGCCGGGCACGGCCGGGTTCGCCGGGGCGACGCAGTTCGTGCGGCCCGAGGACGTGGCCGGGCAGATCCCGTGCGGTCCCGACGTGGAGCCGGTCGTCGAGGCGGTGGCGAAGTTCCGCGAGGCCGGGTTCACCGACCTGGCGCTGGTGCAGATCGGCGGCGACCACCAGCAGGAGTTCCTGGACTTCGCCAAGGGCGAGCTGCTACCCGCCCTGCGCTGACCACCGCCCCGGGGTCGCTACTCCCGGCCGTTGTCGTTGCCCTTCCCCCTGCCCGGCGGCTCCGGGACGACGACGACCGGCGCGGGGTTCGGGGTCCGGGCCTGGGTGGTGCCGGGGGCCTGGCTCGTGCCCTGCTCGGGCGGGGTGCCCTGGTCGGGGGGCGTCACCGGGGGGTTCGGGTTGGCGGTCTTCTCCGGCTCCCGCGCCTCCTCGGCCCCCTCCTCCCCCGGACCGGCCGGCGCCTCGCGCACGACGGTCACCGCGGACCGGTCGGCGGCCTGCGGCGCGACCGCCCCCGTGGTGGCCGGCGGCACGGCGGCGACCGGGCGCACGTCCGTGGTGGACGTCGTGCCACCGGGCCGGCCCACCTCGTCCGCGGGCCGGGTCGGGTCGGCGAGGTTCACCGCGGCCAGCACGACCAGCGCCGCCGCGGCGGCCACCGACCCCGCGACCAGCACCTTGCCGCGCAGGCCCCGCGCGTGGTGGTCGGGGCGGTCGCGCGGGGGTTCCCGGTCGTCGACCGGGTCGTCGGCGACCACGAGCCCGGTCAGGGGCGGCACGTCCGCGCTGGCGCGCTCGGCGAGGGCGAGCAGCCGCTCGCACTCGGCGGCCGACGGCCGGTCGGCCGGGTCGGGGGCGGTCATCGCGGCGAGCACCGCCGTCCACTCGGCGGGCAGGTTCGCCGGGACGCGCGGCGAGCGGTGCAACCGGGCCAGCGCGGCCTCCGTGTCGCCGCCGGGGTACTCGGAGCGGCCCGTCAGGCACTCCAGCAGCACGAGGCCGAGCGCGTAGACGTCGGCGGCGGGCGACACGTCCGCGCCGCGCACCTGCTCGGGCGCGAGGTAGCCGGCGGTGCCGACCAGCACGCCGGACCGGGTCACCCTGGTCACCTGGGCCTGGAGCGCGAGGCCGAAGTCGGCTAGGTAGGCGCGCCGCCCGGCCGGGTCGAGCAGGATGTTCGACGGCTTCACGTCGCGGTGCACGACGCCGTGGTCGTGCACGTGGGCGAGGACGCCCGCGACCTGCGCGCCGACGTGCGCCACGACGGCGGGCGGCAGGGGGTCGCGCATCCGGCGGCGCAGCGTGCCGCCCTCGACGGGCTGCATGACGAAGTACGGCCGGCCGCGGTGCAGGCCCGTGTCGTAGACCTCGACCAGGCCGGGGCAGCTCAGCTCGCCGAGCACCCGGGCCTCGCGGTCGAGCCGGATGCGGTCCTCGTCGCCCGCCTGGCCCAGGAAGAACTTGACCGCGACCCGGCGGTCCAGCAGGGTGTCCCGGCCGCGGTACACCTCGGCCATGCCGCCGGAGCCGTACAGGGGGCCCAGCGAGTACCTGCCGTCGACCAGCTCGCCGGTCAGGTCACCGTCCCACATCCGGTAGAACCTCCACCGCGTCGACGCGTCCTCGGAACGGCGGAAGTTACCGGCGACCGTTCCGACTGGCCACAGCCTTCACCGCTTCGGGACCCCGATACCCGTACAAATGCGGGTACAAACCACCCGTTCGTACGACGTTGTTCGGGTTACCGAACGCCGGTTCCGCCCACCCGGGCGACCCCGGCCCCCGGCGCGGTGGCCCCTCCGGGGACTGTCGCGGCGGTGCCCGCCCACCCTACTGCGCGGCGTGCCTACTGCGCGGCGTGCAGCGCCAACCAGAGTTCGGCGCGGGTCCCCGCGGCGTCCAGCGAGCGGCCCAGCAGCTGCTCGGCGCGCCGCACGCGGTTGCGCACGGTGTGCCGGTGCACGCCGAGCCGGGCGGCGGCGGGGTCGGCCTGGCCGTGGTGCGACAGCCACACCCGCAGCGTCTCGCGCAGCACGTCGTCCAGCGGCGCGAGCAGCTCCCGCGCGTGGGCCCCGGCACCGGGCCCGAGCAGGCCGGACGCGGCCACGTCCTCGAACCGGTCGACGCCCTCCTCCAGCGCCCGCAGCGCCTCCCGGTAGCCGCGGGCCACCTCGGTCGGCCCGACCGGTCGCGACGCGGCGGCCGGCACGTCCAGCTCGCGGGCCAGCACGACGACGCGCCCGTCCACCTCGGCCCAGAACCCCGGCGGGTCGGCGGGCGCGCCGCGCAGCACGAAGACGCGGAACGGCGGTTCGGGCAGCCCCTCGACCTCGGCCCCGGCCAGCAGCAGCCGGAACCGCAGCTCCCGGCGCACCGCCTCGACCTCGGCCGACCGGGCCAGCGCGAGGGTGAGCAGCGACGCGGCCACGTTGACCACGCCCGCGTCCAGCACCGGGGCGGCCACGGCCAGGTGCCCGTGCCCGGCCAGGGCCTGCACGCCGACCTTGCGGTCCCCCTCCCACCAGGTGGCGCTCCCCGCACCAGGCGGCTCCCCCGGGCCCGGCAGCTCCCCCAGGTCCGGCGGGTCGCCCGCGACGTGCACGGGCGCGCGGCGCGCGTCGAGCAGCACGACCGCGCCGCCGACGAGCCGGGCCAGCGCCTCGACCACCCCGGCGGGGCCCCGCGCGACCGCCGCCCTGGTCAGCACGCGGTGCGCCTCGTTGACCCGGGCGACCGCCGCCCAGGCGGCCCGGGCGACGGCCTTGGTGATCGCGATGAACGGCGTGGCGCGCGGCACCTCCAGCAGCGCCAGCCCGGCGTCCCGCGCGGCGCGCACCAGGTCGGCGGGCACCTCGTCGTGGCTCAGGCCGGTGCCGAAGCCGAGGCCCACCACGCCCGCCGCGACGAGCCCGCGCACGTACTCGTCGGCGGGCACCGGCGCGAGGCCGGTGGTGAGCAGCAGCTCGCCGCCCTCCAGGAACGGCGCCGGGTCGGCCAGCTCGGTGCTGTGCACCCAGGCGACCTCGCGGTCCAGCCCCGCGCCCACCAGCACGGTCAACCCGACCTCGCGGGCCAGCTCGCCCACCGTCAACGACATGGACACTGTGTACACGCCACTGGCCACAACGGCGAATGGCCGCACCCGCCCGGCGGGATCATGCTGGTGGCATGACGAGACTGCGCACCGAGGTCCCCGGTCCGCGCTCCCGGGAGCTGGGCGAGCGCCGGAGGGGCGCCGTGGCGGCCGGCGTGGGGTCGACGCTGCCGGTGTTCGTCGACCACGCCGAACCGGGCCTGCTGGTCGACGTGGACGGCAACCGGTTGATCGACCTGGCGTCGGGCATCGCGGTGACCGGCGTCGGCAACCCCGCGCCGCGCGTCGCGGCGGCCGTGCACGAGCAGGTGGACCGGTTCACGCACACGTGCTTCATGGTCACGCCCTACGAGGGGTACGTGGAGGTGTGCGAGCGGCTGGCGGAGCTGACGCCGGGCACGCACGAGAAGCGGTCCGTGCTGCTCAACTCGGGCGCGGAGGCCGTGGAGAACGCGGTCAAGATCGCCCGGCACGCGACCGGCCGGCCGGGGGTCGTGGTGTTCGACCACGCCTACCACGGCCGCACGAACCTGACGATGGCGCTGACCGCCAAGGAGATGCCCTACAAGCACGGCTTCGGGCCGTTCGCGCCCGGCGTCCAGCGGGTGCCCGGCTCCTACCCGCTGCACGACGGCCTGTCCGGTCCGGAGGCCGCGCGGCGGGCCGCCGCGGCGGTGGAGCGGCCGGACGAGGTGGCGTGCGTGGTGGTCGAGCCGATCCAGGGCGAGGGCGGGTTCGTGGTGCCCGCGCCGGGGTTCCTGGGCGAGCTGGCCGCGTGGTGCCGCGAGCACGGCGTGCTGCTGGTGGCCGACGAGGTCCAGACCGGGTTCTGCCGCACCGGCTCGTGGTTCGCGTGCGACCACGAGGGCGTGGTGCCGGACCTGGTGGTCACCGCGAAGGGCATCGCGGGCGGCCTGCCGCTGTCCGCCGTCACGGGCCGCGCCGAGGTGGTGGACGCGGTGCACGTCGGCGGGCTCGGCGGCACCTACGGCGGCAACCCGATCGCCTGCGCCGCCGCCCTGGGCGCGATCGACACCATGCGCGAGCTGGACCTCAACGCCGCCGCGCGCCGGGTCGAGGCGGCGGTCCTCCCCCGCCTGCGCGCCCTGCCGGGCGTGGTCGAGGCGCGCGGCCGGGGCGCGATGCTGGCGGTGGAGCTGGGCACCGCGCGGGACGCCGCCCGGGTCGCGGCGCACTGCCACGCGGCGGGCGTCGTCGTGCTGACCTGCGGCACGCGCGGGAACGTGCTGCGCCTGCTGCCCCCGTTGACCATCCCGGACGACCTGCTGGCCGAGGGCCTGGACGTGATCGAAGGAGCGATGCAGCGGTGACGACGCCGTACTGGGTTGCCGGTTCCCCCGCCGAGGGCGGGGACCGGGTCGAGGTCCGCACGCCGCACGACGGCGCCCTCGCGGGCGTGACGTCGAACGCGTCGGCGGCGGACGTGGAGCGGGCCGTGGCCGCCGCGCACGCCGCGGCGGGCGGGTTCGCCGCCTTGCCCGCGCACGCGCGCGCCGCCGCGCTGGACCACGTGTCGCGGCGGCTGGCCGAGCGGGCGGACGAGGTGGCGTCGCTGATCACCGCCGAGTCCGGCAAGCCGGTGAAGTGGTCGCGCGTCGAGGTGGCGCGGGCGGTGTCGACGTTCCGGTGGGCGGCGGAGGAGGCGCGGCGGTTCTCCGGCGAGCTGCAGCGGCTCGACACCGACCCGGCGGCGAACGGCAGGCTGGCGCTGGTCCGGCGCGCACCGCGCGGGCCGGTGCTGGGCATCGCGCCGTTCAACTTCCCGCTGAACCTGGTGGCGCACAAGGTCGCGCCCGCCCTCGCCGTGGGCGCGCCGATCGTCGTGAAGCCCGCGCCCACGACCCCCCTGGTGGCCCTGCTGCTGGGGTCGCTGCTGGCGGAGACCGACCTGCCGGCGGGCTCGTGGTCGGTGCTGCCGCTGCGCAACGAGGACGCGGGCCGCCTCGCCGAGGACCCGCGCCTGCCTGTGGTGTCGTTCACCGGCTCGGGCCCGGTCGGCTACTCGATCCTCGACCGCGTGCCGCGCAAGCACGTCGTGCTGGAGCTGGGCGGCAACGCGGCGGCGGTCGTCTGCCCGGACTGGGACGACCTCGACTTCGCCGCGTCGCGGATCGCGTCGTTCTCGATGTACCAGGGCGGGCAGTCGTGCATCTCCGTGCAGCGGGTGTACGCGCACGCCGACGTGTACGGGGCGCTGGAGGAGGCCGTGGTGGCGCACGTGCGGCGGCTGGGCACCGGCGCGCCCACCGACCCGTCCACCGACGTCGGCCCGCTGATCACCGAGGCGGCGGCCGAGCGGGTGGAGTCCTGGGTGGCCGAGGCGGTGGCGGCCGGCGCGCGCGTGCTCACCGGCGGCACCCGCGACGGGGCCTCCTACGCCCCCACCGTGCTCGCCGACGTGCCCGCGGGCTGCCGCGTCGTGGACGAGGAGGTCTTCGGCCCGGTGGTCTTGCTGGAGCGGGTGGCCGACGTCGACGAGGCGTTCGACCGCGTCAACGCCTCCCGCTTCGGCCTCCAGGCCGGTGTGTTCACCCACGACGTCCGCCTGGCCTTCCGCGCCTCCGCGCGCTTGGCCGTGGGCGGCGTGATCGTGGGCGACGTGCCGTCGTTCCGGGCGGACCAGATGCCGTACGGCGGCGTGAAGGAGTCGGGCACCGGCCGCGAGGGCGTGCGCGCGGCGATGGACGACCTGACCGAGCAGCGCGTCCTGGTGCTGACCGGCCTGGAGCTCTGACCGACCGGTCACCCCGCCGCTCCGCCGATCGGGTCACGCGATCGGCGGAGCGGTTTTCGCTGTGCCGTACCACGAACCCTGTGATCTGTGTCACCCAATAAAAGCGCGCGGCCGTGACGGACGGTCACCCGCGCCCGACTGTCACCCGAACCGCTCATCCCCCGCTGTCACGTCCGGAGGCTCGACCGGACCAGCGGCGACGTTCCGTCACAACGGTTTCCGCACGAGCACGGGTCGATTGGACATCTCCACTAGGTTATTCCCATCTCGTGACGCATATGGGCGCATATGGGATGCATATGTATCGAACGAACACGGTGTTGACGCGCGCTTCGGGCAACCGGTGTTACGACTGCACGAGGTAAGCCGAAAACCCTAACGTGGAGCGCGAACCGGGGCCATGCTGACAGGGGGCCGACCTGCGCACAGAACGCTCGAACGGGGGACCACCGATGGTCCACGCGGACGACAACGGCGGCCGGGGCCTGCTCATTCCCCTGGTCGACGCGCTGAGTCGCGTTCCCGTGCTGGCCGACCGCGCCAGCCGCAATCTCGTCATCCGCATGGTGTCCGCAGAACTGCGGGAGACGCTGCTGGTCGAGGAGCACCCGACGGCCACCGGGCACCTGTTCAGCCTGGCCGAGGTGTGCCAGCAGAGCCCCGAACGGCTGGCCGCCCTCGTGCGGGTCGTGACGAAGTTCGAGGCCGATTCGCACGCGATGACCGAATTGCGCCGGATCATCGCCGAACTCACCCCGCTGGACCTGTTCCCGACCTCTGAACGGGCGAGGTTGTTCACGTTGCTCTCCGGGGTCGTCGTGCCCGACATAGCCGACATCTACCGCGCGGTCGCCGGCCCGACCGCGCCCGGCCTGTTCGGACCCACCACCTATTTCGAGGTCTTCCGCGTTCTGGAAACGCTCAATGCCCGCCCGGATGGAATACCGAGGCCATTGGTCTTCGTCGAACACCTCGCGGCGAAGGTGCGCACCGAACTCGCCATCGAGCTGCACCGCTGGAACGAGGCGCAGGCCGAGCGGATGGACCGGCTCGACGAACTGCTCCTGATCCGCCGGGGCCTGCGACCGGACGTCGCCGAACCGCTCACCCCTCCCGTCGGCGCGCCCGCGTACCTGGTGGTGCGGATAGGCCGCGAGGGCCCGACCGGCGACCGCTACCGGGTGTCGCACTGGCGGCAGCTCGGCGAGCCGCAGGAGTGGTCACCGCTGCACGGCGAGGACGTCGTCGGCACGCTGGACAGGGTCAAGCAGGCCGTCGCCGCGCTGGTCGAGAAGGTCGAGGACGACTGGGCGCAGTACGGCCCGGACATCCGGATCGAGTTCGTCCTGGACTACGAGAACCTCAACCTCGACGTGGACCAGTGGCCGTGGGAGAACGACCCCTTCCTGGCCCAGCCGATGGGCTGCCGCTACCCGGTGGTGGTGCGCAGCCTGGAGCGGATGACGACGCGGCGCTACCACCGGGAGTGGCGGCAGCGCTGGGACGAGCTGGCCCGCCAACTGGCGGGGGCGCGGACCCTCGACCGGGCCGCGACGTGCCGGGCGCAGTCGGGCGCCGAAGCGGGGCTGCGCGCGTTGCAGACGCGGTTCAACCGGGAACGCGGGTTGGTGTCGCTGGTGCTGTCCGCGCCGCCGCGCACCGGGGCGACCGGGCGCGACGAGGTGGCGGTCGGGGTCAAGGCGGGGGTGCCGCTGATCCTGTGGCACCGCGACGACTGCGGTTCGGCCGAGTTCGCCGACCTGGTCGAGTCGCTGCTGCACGACCAGGACGAGGACCACCTGCTCGAACGGGTCCGGTTGGCCCGGACCACGGCGTACGCGGAAGGCCCCGCGCGGCGCCACGTCGGCCAGGCGCTGACGGTGCTCTACGACGACCCCCGGCGGCTCGTCGTGCCCAGCAGCCCGGGGCCCCCGGAGGGGGTTGCGGTATGAGCCAGGCACACGTCGGGGGTCCCGTCTACCGCGGCACGGGCGAGGTCGCGCGGACCCCGGTCACCGACCTGCCCCCACCGCCGCCGTGGCGCACGTTCACCGGCACGGGCACCGCCTCGCGGCCCGACGACGACGGCGGCGAGGGCGACCGCCGCGTCGGCGCCGTGCGCAGCGTCCCCCGCACGCCGCAGCCCGACGAGGTGGCGATGGTCAACGCCGCGATCCGCCTGCGCCGGCCCCTGCTCGTGACCGGCGCGCCGGGCACCGGCAAGTCCTCCCTGGCCTACCTGGTCGCCCGGGAGCTGGGGTTGGGCCCGGTGCTGCGCTGGGCGGTGACCAGCAGGACCACGCTCAAGGACGGCCTGTACCTCTACGACGCCATCGGCCGCGTGCAGGCGGTGGGCTCGGGCGACCCGGACTCCGGCATCGGCGACTACGTCCACCTCGGCGCGCTGGGCACCGCGCTGCTGCCGCACGACCTGCCGCGCGTGCTGCTGATCGACGAGCTGGACAAGGGCGACATCGACCTCCCGAACGACCTGCTCAACGTCTTCGAGGAGGGCGAGTACGAGATCCCGGAACTCGTCCGCCACGCCAAGCACGAGGCCGAGGTGGAGGTGCTCACCGCCGACCGCGGCCACACCGCCACCGTGCACCACGGGCTGGTCCGCTGCCGCGAGTTCCCCGTCGTGATCATCACCAGCAACGGCGAGCGCGAGTTCCCGCCCGCCTTCCTGCGCCGCTGCCTGCGGCTGCACGTCACGCAGCCCGGCCGCGAACAGCTCGGCCAGATGGTCGCCGTGCACTTCGGCGACGCCCACGGCGTGGACCTCGGCCGGCTCATCGGCGACTTCCTGCACCACCGCGACGACGTCGGCACCGTGTCCGCCGACCAGCTCCTCAACGCCGTGCACCTCGCGACCTCCGGCGCCTACCAGCAGGACGAGGAGTGGACCGAACTGCTCAAGGCCATCTGGCACCCCCTGTCGGCGGAGGCCGGATGACCGGACCGCGCGACGGGACACCGGTGCGCGAGGTGCTGCTCCAGCACCTCGACGCCACCGACGGCCGCGTCGAGGAGCTGCGCACCGCGGACCTCACCCTGCGCGAGGTCCGCGACTCGCTGTGGCTCGCCCGCACCACCCCCGCGCCGCCACGACCCCCGACGCACGACGCACGACCGGTCCCGTCACCGCCGGACCGCCCCGACGAGCCGACCACCGGGCCGCTCGAACCGCCCGAGGACCCCGGCGAACCGCCCGCCCGCGAACCGGTCGCCGCCGCGCCCGGACCCGACCCCGACCGCACCGGCCTGCAGCGCTGGACGCCCACGCCGACCACGATGGCCCGCGCCGACCCGGTCATCACCCTCGACGGCGCGGTCAGCGCCGTCTCCGCCTGGCCCACCGTCCCGGCCCTGGCCGAACGCCGCGGGATCAGCCGCGCCCTGCGCCCGCTGACCCGCCGCCGCACCTCCCCCCGCGTGCGGGTCCTCGACGAGGAAGCCACCGCCGTGCGCGCCGCCCAGGACCACCTCTGGCTGCCCGAGTGGCGCGACGCCCCGTGGCGGCGCTTCGAGGTCGCCCTCGTCGTGGACACCACCGTCGCCGCCGAGATCTGGCGGCAGACCGTGCACGAGTTCCGCGACCTGCTCGAACGCCAGGGCTTCCGCGACGTGCGCACCTACGAGCTCGACTCCACCGGCCCCGACCCCGAGCACGTCACGCTGTGCTCCGAGGGCGGCACCACCCACGCCTGGCCCTACCTCGTCGACCCCGCGGGGAACCGCATCGTCCTGGTGCTGACCGACACCGTCGGCCGCGCCTGGCACAGCGGCGCGGTCGGCCACGTCCTGCACCACTGGGGCCGGCACGTGCCCGTGGCCGTGGTGCAGACCCTCGCGCAGCGCCTCTGGTCCTGGGGCGGCCTGCCCACCCGCCGCATGAAGCTGTCCGCGCCCGCGCCCGGCGCGCCGAACCACCGGCTGCGCGTCGCCGGCGCGGACACCCCGGCCACCCCCGTGCCCGTCCTCGGCCTGTCCGCCGAGTGGATGACCCAGTGGGCCAGGCTGATGACGGCCCCCGGCGCCGAGTGGGTCGAGACCACGGCGGCCCTCGTCGTGCCCCGCACCGAACCCGCCCCCGAACCCGAGGCCGAGGAACCGCTCCCCGCCGCCGAACGCGTACTGCGCTTCCGCACCTACGCCTCCGTCGACGGCTTCCACCTCGCCGGCCTCCTCGCCGCCACCCCGCTGAACCCGCGGCTCATGGGCCTGGTGCAGCGCGTGCTGCTGCCGGGCTCCGACCTGTCCGCGATGGCCGAGGTCATGCTCGGCGGCCTGATGACGCGCCTGCCCGGCGTGGACGGCGACACCGACGCCGTCGCCTACGACTTCGACGCCGGCGTGCGCGAGGAGCTGCTGTCCACCTCGCGCCGCTCCGACACCGCCCGCGTCGCCCGCGTGCTCGACCAGTACGCCGGCGACGGCAACGAGGCCCTGCGCAACTACCGCCTCGCGCTCGACGAGCCCGACTCGACCGAGGCCCTCGCCCCGTCGGCGGAGAACCTCCCCTACCTCAAGGTCCAGGAAGCGGTGTTCCGCGCGCTCTCCGGGCCGTACTCCCGCAGGTCGCGGCGCATCGCCGCCGCGATCGGACTGGACCGCCGGCGCTCGGCCGGCGACGCGGACGACCACCCCCCATCCAGTGCGGAGCACCACTTGACCAGTACGAAAACCCAGCCCGCCCACACGGCTGGGTCGCAGCCGTTCGAAGGAGAAGACATGACCTCTCCCGGAACGTCGTCGTTCACCGGCGATCGGCTGCCCGGCGGCACACAGCCGCAGGTGTGGGGTCACGTCCCGCTGCGCAACCCCGACTTCGTCGGTCGCGGCGAGCTGCTCGAACAACTGCGGTTGCGGCTGAGCGAGGCGGGCCCGACCGCGGTGCTGCCGGAGGCGCTGCACGGCATGGGCGGCGTCGGCAAGTCCCAGACCGTCGTCGAGTACATCCACCGGCACGCCGGCGAGTACGACGTCGTGTGGTGGATCTCCGCGGAGCGGGACGCCCAGATCAAGGCGAACTTCGTGGAGCTGGCCAACCGGCTCGGTGTCGCCGCGTCCGGGGCCGCGGACACCGCGGTGCCCGCCGTGATGGAGGCGCTGCGCCTGGGCCAGCCGTTCGGCAGGTGGATGCTGGTCTTCGACAACGCGGACCGCCCGCAGGACGTCCGGCGCTACTTCCCCGCCGGCAACGGCCACATCATCGTCACGTCCCGCAACTCCGACTGGGCCGGGTTCGCCCGACCGGTCGAGGTGGACCTGTTCACCCGCGAGGAGAGCGTCGAACTCCTGCACCGCCGGGGCGGCGACCTGGACGACGCCGAGGCGGACGCCCTCGCCGAGGCCCTGGGCGACCTCCCGTTGGCCGTGGAGCAGGCCGCCGCGTGGCGCGCGCAGACCGGCATGCAGGTGTCGGAGTACCTGGAGCTGCTGTCCCAGAACCGCACCGAGCTGCTGGAGTCGGGCACCTCCAGCGAGGACCAGCTCCCGGTGGCGGCGGCGTGGAACGTCCCGCTCAACCGCCTCAAGCACGACCACCGCGCCGCCCTGGAACTGCTCCAGGTGTGCGCGTTCTTCGGCCCGGAGCCCATCTCGCAGCAGCTCTTCCGCGGCGTGCGCGACGCACCGGTGCCCGAGTCGCTCGGCGACGCGCTGCGCGACCCGATCAAGCTCAGCCGGGCCGTGCGCGAGATCAGCCGGTACAGCCTCGCGAAGATCGACCACCGCGCCAACGCCCTGCAACTGCACCGGTTGGTGCAGACCGTGCTCAAGAACCAGCTCGACGAGACCGGGCAGGACGAGATGCGGCACGCCGTGCACGTGCTGCTGGTCAACGGCGACCCCGTCGACCCGGACTCGACCGCGAACTGGCCGCGCTACGCCGAACTCCTGCCGCACGCGATCGTGTCGCGCGCGGTCGACTGCCCCGACCGCTGGGTGCGCGGCCTGGTCACCAACCTCGTCCGCTACCTGCTCAACGCGGGCGACTTCGACGGCGCGCGGGAACTGGCGTCGCAGGCCATGGAGTCCTGGCGCGAGTCGTTGGGCGAGCGGGAGTTCGACACGCTGGAGATCACCCGGCGCTACGGCATCTCCCTGCGCAGGCTGGGGCGCCTCACCGAGGCCCAGCAGCTCAACGAGCGCACGCACCAGCTGTTCCGCGAGGTGGTCGGCGACGACCACGAGAGCATGCTGAACATGCTCGACACCATCGCCCTCGACCGGCGCGCGCAGGGCTACTTCGCCGAGGAACTGGACATGCGCCAACAGGTCTACGACCGCGCGGTGCGCATCCTCGGCGTGGACGACCCCACCACGTTGACCTACGCCAACAACCTGGCCAGCTCGTTCCGCCTCATGGGCGACTACGCGCGGGCGCTGGAGATCGACGAGCTGACCCTGGGCCGCCGGGCCCAGGTCCTCGGGCAGGACCACTCCCTCACCCTGGCCAGCCGCAACAGCGTCTACATGGACATGCGCGAACTGGGGCGCTACGTCGACGCGGCGAAGCTCCAGGACGAGGCGCTGGTGGTCCAGCGCGAGCTGTTCGGGGACGACCACCCGCGGGTCATCGGCGCGAACCGCAGCCTGTCGGTCGCCCTGCGGAAAGCGGGTGAGCACGAACGGGCGAAGGCGCTCTCCGAGGACTGCATGGTCCGGTACCGGCGCCGGCACGGCGAAGACCACGAGGACACGATCACGGCGCGGATGAACCTCGCCATGGACCTGCGGCACCTGGACGACCTGGACGGCGCGCTGACCCAGGCGACGCGGAGCTACGAGCGCTTCAAGCGGGTCATGGGCGAGAGCCACCCGTTCACCCTCGTCGCCGGGATGAACCTGGCCGTGACGCTGCGCCTGCTCGGTGAGGTCGGCGAGGCGCTCGACCTCGACCGCGACGTGCACGCCAAGCTGGCCGGGGTGTTCGACACCGACCACCCCTTCACCCTCGTGGCGGCCACGAACCTGGCCAGCGACCTGGCCGCGACCGGCGACCACGCCGGTGCCAGGAAGATGGACGAGGACACGCTGGAGCGGTCGACCCGCGTCCTGGGCGCCGAGCACCCGTCGACCCTGGCGGTGGCGCTGAACCTGGCGATCGACCTGGCCGAGCTGGGCGAGGAGAACGAGTCGGCGGTGCTGCACGCCCGCACGGTCACGTCGTTCCGCAAGGTCCTCGGCGACGAGCACCCGGCGACGGTCGCGGCCACCCAGTACGTGCGGGCCAACTGCGACGCGGACACGATGCAGTTCTGACCCACCGGTCACCTGGTGGCCCGGTCGAACCAGCCCACCAGGTCCACCGGCGGTGGCGGTGCGCCCGTGCGCGCCGCCACGCCCCGGTGGACGGCCCGGACGAGTTCCGGGGCGCGGCGCAGGGTCGGGGAACCGAGGGAGAGGCCCAGGCCGGCCCAGGCCGCGACGTCGTGCGGTGCCGCGTCGAGCCGCGCGCCCCACCCGTCGACCGCCGCCGCGCGGTCACCGCGCAGGTGGGCGAACTCCGGCCCGCCCCCCGGCCGCAGGCGGTCGTACTCGTCCGGGTCGAGCGCGCGCAGCCTGAGCAGCGCCGCGAGCAGCGAGTCGCCGGAGGCGGTCGAGGGCACGACCTCGCCGCGGCCGGCCGCGCCGCGCGCCGGCCGTCGTCCCAGCCAGGCGTCGACGGCGTCCTCGACCTCGTCGCCGTCCGGGCGCACGTGCCGCAGGCGCCAGGTCGTGGCGTGCTCGGCGGTGAGGTCGGCGACGGCCGCCACCAGGTCCGGCGGCAGGTCGCCCGGTTCGCACGCCGCCAGGCGCACGGAGACCGCGGCGACGAACCGCCGGCCCAGGTCGGTGAGCTCGACCGCACCGCGCAGCCCGGCGATCGCCGCACCGACCTGGTGGGCGCGCAGGGCGAGGCCGAACTCGGCCCGGCGGGTCGGTGACGCGGGTGCCCGGCCGCGCTGCACGTGCCAGAACTCGACGACGCTGACGAACGCGTAGACGCCGTGCAGGAGGCCGTCCACGGGCCGCGGGTCGTCCCGCCACGGCGCGTAGAACCTCGGCCACGCGTCCTCCTCGTGCAGGCGCACGAGGTCGAGCAGGGCGTTGACCTTGGAGTGCTGGAGCTCGTGCACGAGCGCTTCGCCGAACTCCGTCGCGGACCGCTTCGGCGACATGGCGACGGCGCCGAACGCCGCGGCCGAGGAGGCGGCGAAGACGTCCCGGCCGGCGGGGAGCGGGACCACCGCCGACAGCCCCGCGGACAGCTCCTCCGCCGCCTCGGGGTGCTGCGCGGTCAGCAGGTCCCACGCCTCGCCGAGCAGCTTGCGCCACTCGGCCCACTCGACCTCGTCCAGCGGGTCCGGCGGCACCGGGCTCGTGAACTCGCGGTACGGGTCGAGGTCGTCCACCACCACCTCGACCGCCCGGCCGCGCGCGGTGGCCCGGTGGCGCTTGACCGGTTCCCGGCGCACCGGCGCGGGCCGGCCCGCCACCTCGACCTCCACGCCCCCGGCCGCGGAGCGCAGCGTCGCGTGCCCCACCGGGAAGCGGTTCGGCAGCACGTACGCCCCCAGCGACGGCAGGGTCACCGCCCCGTGCACGACGGGCACGACGAGTTCGCACGCGAGCCCGGCCCGAACGGCCGCGGCGGCGACGACGGAGTGGAACCACCCCACCTCCGACCACAGCGGCGTGGCGTCGGCGACCGTGCCCAGCGCCTGGCGCAGGGCGCGGCTGAGCCACACCCCGACCGACGGGTGCATCAGCACGTCCTCGACGGCGTCCGGCGCGACCTCCTCCGCCCGCGCCAGCAGCACCCACGAGGAATCGAGGTCGGCGAACGGTCCCAGGCGGTCCTCGACGGCGGGAGCGGCGTCGAGCAACGCGCGCAACCGCAACCTGCGGACGCTGTACTGCGTTTTCCGCAAAATTGCCATTCCGGCCGCCGAGACCGAACCGGCGCAGATCTCCTCGAACACGAAACCCGGCAGCCGGTGGCCGCTCAGTCGGGTCGACCTCACACCGGTACCGGGAGCAGGTTCCCCTGCGACTGCTGCTGCACGGAATCACCCGCTCGGCCCCGGCGGAAGCGGTCCAGCGTCCGGTGAATCGCCCGGTCCAGCGCGGGGTCGTGCAGTGATCTCATCTCGGACAACGACGTCGAGGTCAGGTCCAACAACTCCGAGGACAGTTCTTCTGGTGTTTCCACCGCCATGTCGACCGCCTCCTGGTGCCCGCCCGAATCCATCATGCCCGAACGCGTACGCGTTCGGCAGCGGCCAGGCGGATATTCCCCCCACGGCCATCAGGTCCATTCCGCCGCGGGGAACGCGATGCGCGCCCCGGCGCAATGCACGGGCGTGCTCACGTGCACCACCGCGCCGCCTTCCGCCGGAGCACGGACACCGGGCCCCGCGCGCGGGTACGGTCGCCGATCATGGAGACGGTTCGGGTCACGTCGAGGGCCGGGCTGGCCGGCGCGGGGCTGCCGGCGGGACGTCCGGTGCTGGTGCTGGTCGGCGGCGCCGACGGCATGCCCACCGACGACGTGGACCTGCTGGAGCGGGTGCTGCGCGACCTCGTGCCGCTGCTGGAGGAGCACCGCGCGGTGGTGGTGGACGGCGGCACGGACGTGGGCGTGATGCGCGCCGTCGGTCGGGCTCGGGCGGCCGGGCGGGGGCGGTTCCCGTTGGTCGGGGTGATCGTCGAGGCGCTGGCCGGGGAGGCCGTGACCGAGCCGAACCACACGCACCGGGTGCTCGTGCCCGGCTCGGGCTGGGGTGACGAGGCGGCGTGGCTGGCCGAGGTGGCCGACGTGGTGGCGGGGCCGCGGCCGTCGTTGACGGTGCTCGCCAACGGCGGGGCCGTCGCGTTCGACGACGCCGAGCAGAGCCTGCTGCGCGACCGGCCCCTGGTGGTGCTGCGCGGCACGGGGCGCACGGCGGACGCCATCGCGGGCGGCGCGGACGAGCGCTCGGCGAGCGTCGCCGGGTCGCCGCTGACCACGGTGCTGGGCGCGGAGGAGCTGCGCGCGCACGTCGAAGGGGTGTTCACGGTCCGACCGGGAGGTACTGGATGACCGCGAGGGGCTTGGGGGACGAGGACCTGCCCGGCTTGTTCGAGGCGGCCGACACGGCCTCGGTGGACGGCCAGCGGCGGTACGTCCGCACCGTGCGATTACGGCTGCTGCTGGCCGTGCTGGCCGCCGCGACGGGCGCGGTGCCGCTGCTGGTCGGCCGGGTGGACGTGGCGGCGATCGGCACGGCCGTCGCGCTGGCCGCGGTGACCGTGACCGAGCTGAACCTGAAGGCCGCGCGCCCGGAGGACCGCTGGTACGACGGCCGGGCGCTGGCCGAGTCCGCGAAGAGCCTGGCCTGGAAGTACAGCGCGGGCGGCAGGCCGTTCGACCGGCTGGGCCCCCTGGACGCGCAGGCGGACGAGCGCCGGTTCATCCGGCAGGTGCACCAGCTGCTGGAGGACGCGCCGCCGACGAGCATCCGGCCGTCCCGGCGGCCCGCGGTGACGCCGGCGATGAGGGCGCTGCGCGCCGCGCCGCTGGCCGAGCGCAAGGCGGCCTACCTGAAGGCGCGGATCGTCGACCAGCAGGACTGGTACACGGCGAAGGCGGCGCGCAACGAGCGGCTGGCCGGGTGGTGGCGGGCCGGGCTGCTGGGGATCGAGGTGTTCGGCATCTGCGCGGCGCTGGCCAAGGCGGTCGGCGCGGTGACGTTCGACCTGGCGGGCGTGGTGGCGGCGGTGATCGCGGCGGGCACGGCGTGGATCAGCCTGCGGCAGCTGTCCACGCTGGCGCGCGCCTACACGTTCGCGGCGAACGAGCTGGCGATCGTGCGCGGCAGGCTGGAGCTGGTGGAGGACGAGGCGAGCTGGGCGGCGGAGGTCGCGGACGCGGAGGACGCGGTGAGCCGCGAGCACACGATGTGGCGCGCGTCCCGGACCCGCCCGGCGGGCTGACCGGCTGTCCCGCCCGGCGGGGTGACCGGGTGTCCCGCACGGCGGGGTGGCAGGGCTGCTCCCCCTCGTGCCCCGGCCCCCACCCGTTTTCGGGCGCGCGGGAACTTCACCCACCGGAGGACGGACCGGGAGCGCCCGGCCCGATCAGCCGCGGTCGCTTCTCGCGAGCGCCCCGGTCCAGGATCGCCACGTCCGAGGTTGCTCGTCCTCGTGATCCTGGAGGAACCCGACCTCCGCAGCGGTCAGCCCCGTCATCGGCGCCTCTTCCCGCGCCCCACGTCCCGGAGCCGGGTCCGGAGACCGCGAGGTCCGGGTGGACGGGACACCGGCGACAGGTCTGGACCTCTTAACGGTTGTCACCGGGCAATCACAGAGAGTATGGTCTAGACCTGCCGCCGCGTTTGGGTGAACGTCACGCTCGACCACCCAGCGCACCTCACGGGTTGGCGTTCGCCCGAGCGTCTTCGCCAAATCCGACAAGAGGAGTCCCTGACATGCCACTCCGTCGAAGGATCGCCGCGGTAGCGGCGGGCGTGCTGGCCGCCCCGCTCGTGACCGTCGCGCTGCCGAGCGCGCCCGCGTTCGCGCACGGCTACATCTCGTCGCCCGCGAGCCGCCAGGCGCAGTGCGCCCGGAACCTGGTCCCGTGCGGTGACATCAAGTGGGAGCCGCAGAGCGTGGAGGGCCCGAAGGGCCTGCGCAGCTGCAACGGCGGCGTCGCCCGGTTCGCCGAGCTGAACGACAACAACAAGGGCTGGAAGGTCGCCTCGACCGGCCGGACCGTCACGTTCAACTGGACCTTCACCGCGCGGCACGCCACGGCCAACTACGAGTACTACGTGAACGGCCAGCGGGTGGGCAACTTCAGCGGCAACAACCAGCAGCCGCCGGCCACCGTGTCGCACACGGTGACGCTGCCCTCGTCGGGTCGCCAGACGGTGCTCGCCATCTGGAACATCAGCGACACGTCCAACGCGTTCTACTCCTGCGTCGACGTGAACGCGGGCTGACCGCGGGTCCGGGTCGCGCCGTCGCGGCGGCGCGGCCCGGCACCCCGCCGCACCACCACCGGCCCCGCTGACGGGGCTCCGGGGACCGTGGCGCACGAGACAGGATTTTCCGTTGCACGCCACCGCGCACCTCGCATAAGTTCGAGGTACACGAGGAAGGAGGTGGTCCGAAGTTGCATAGCTACAGGACTCGTCGTGAGGTGGCTGTCCGCTAGGACCGGCCTTTCCCAAGGTGGTCTGGGCGAATCCCAGGCAGCCACCCGGCCCCCGTGACCCCGAGCCCAGTCCAGCTCGGCCCCGCGCTCGGCGTGGGGAAGCGGTCAGGGGGCCGTTTCACGTTTTAGCTCGTTCGTGGCAGTTGCGTCACACGAACGGGGATCAGGATGACGCGTACAGGTGGTCGTGCACGACGCGCAGGTCCGCCACGAAACCCCGGTACGCCTCGTCCCGGTCGGGGGCGCGCAGGATCGCCGACGGGTGGATGGTCGCGATCACCGCCTGCTCGCCGACGTGCTGGAGCGTGCCGCGCAGCTCGGTCACCTTCGCGGAGGGGCCCAGGACGGCCTTGGCCGCCGTCGCGCCGAGGCACACGACCAGGTCGGGCCCGATCCGCGCCAGCTCGGCCTCCAGCCACGGCAGGCAGGCCACGACCTCGCCCCGCGCGGGCGACTTGTGGATGCGCCGCTTGCCGCGCTCCTCGAACTTGAAGTGCTTGACCGCGTTGGTCAGGTAGGCGCCCTCGCGGTCCAGGCCGGTCTCGGCCAGCGCCTTGTCGAGCAGGCGACCGGCGGGGCCCACGAACGGTTCGCCCTCGCGGTCCTCGACGTCGCCGGGCTGCTCGCCGACCAGCACGAGGCGCGCGTCCTCGGGTCCCGTGCCGAACACGGTCCGCGTGGCGGGCGCGTGCAGGTGGCAGCCCTCGCAGGAGGCCGCCGCACGGCGGAGCGCCGCCAGGTCCGCGCCTTCCGGCACGAACTCGGCGGCGCTCGTGGAGTTCCTACTTGCCATTGCCGCGGAACGCGTCCTTGACCTTCTCCGCCGCCTGCTTGAGGGAGCCCTTGGCCTGCTCGGCGCGGCCCTCGGCCTGCCACTGCTCGTTGTCGGTGGCGTCGCCCACCGCGGCCTTGGCCCTCCCCTTGAGCTCCTCGGCCTTGTTGTCGAACTTCTCGTCGGCACCCATGGGCCGTGTCCCTTCGCTCGACATCCGTTCTCACGAACGGGGTACCCGCCGCACCCGGCGGGAAACCCGGCGCCCGTCGCGCACGGCCGGCGACCCGCACCTGACCTCACGGCATCGCCGCAGGTCGGAGCCTTACCCAAGGCTGCGTGGCGTGGTCGGCTCGCCACGGAGGGGGCAGTCCAGTTGCAGCGGGCCACCCTCCCTCTACTACGGTGATCGTCTACGCGGTTGAAAAGCCAGCCGCAAGCCACCCCGGGAGCCCGCGAGGGCACGAGGGTCAGCGAGAGCTGTGGGCTTGCCGGTGTTGGCACCCGCGTGTCCACGACTCTCGCACTGCTGGCCTGGCTACCGGTACCGACGTGCGAGAGAGGAGCCCGACCGTGGTCGGGGACAACGGCCGAGACGATTCGCTGACCGCGCGGATCGCCAGCCTCGAGGCCGAGGTGGTGGGGCTGCGCAAAGCCGTGCAGACGCGCACGGTGATCGGTCAGGCCACGGGCCTGATCTCCGCCGTCCAGGGCTGCACGCCCCAGGAGGGCTTCCAACTGCTCGTGCGCATGTCGCAGCACCACAACGTCAAGCTGCACACGATCGCCCTGAAGCTGCTCGACCTGTCCGTCGAACTGGGGCCGCGCCAGGCTGTGCGCGCGGTGCACCACTCGGCCGAGACCAACGGGCGGGTCGCCGCGTCCGAGTGGCCGGGGGTGGACGTGGTGCACGCGGCGCGGCAGCTCGTCGCCGCCTACGACGCCTACGCGGCGGCGCAGGACTCCGGTGACGAGCAGGCCGAGGTGCGAAGACAGCTGGCCGACCAGGTGACCCTGGCCGGCCAGCTGCTGGCGGAGAAGCTCACCGAGGTCGGCTGGCTGCCCGAGGAGAGATGACGGCGAAGGAGTCGGCGGGCAGGTGCACCGCCCGTCCGACCACCTTCACGCCCTCGGAGGCCAGCAGCAGCTCCCCCGGCTCGACGTCGAGGTTCACCGCGGTGTCCGGACCCAGGTTGGCCGCGACCCGGAGGTCGCCCCGGTGCAGCACCAGCACCGAGCCCTCCTCGCGCACCGCGAACCGGTCGAGGCCCGGGTCGGCCAGCTCGGGCCGCGCCCGGCGCAGGCGGATCAGCTCCCGGTACGCGCCGTGCAGCTCCCGGTGGCCGGGCTCGGCCACCTCGTCCCACTCCAGGGTGGACCGGCGCACCGTCTCCGGGTCCATCGGGTCGGGCACCTCGGACTCGCCCCACCCGTGCCGGCCGAACTCGCGCCGCCGCCCGGTGCGCACGGCCTCGGCCAGCTCCGGGTCGGGGAACGAGGCGAAGAACTGCCACGGCGTGCTCGCCGCCCACTCCTCGCCCATGAAGATCATCGGCGTGTACGGCGAGGTGAGCACGATCGCCGCGCCCACCGCGAGCCGCCGCCACGGCACGGTCGCGGACAGCCGGTCGCCGGTGGCGCGGTTGCCGACCTGGTCGTGGTTCTGCAGGTAGGCCAGGAAGCGGTAGCCGGGCAGCCTCGGGTCGACCGGGCGGCCGTGCCGGCGGCCCCGGAACGACGACCACGTGCCCGCGTGCAGGAACGTCCCGCGCAGCGTCGTCGCCAGCTTCCCCGCGAAGTCGGGGTAGTAGCCGGAGGTGTCGCCGCTGAGCGCCACGTGCAGCGCGTGGTGCAGGTCGTCGGCCCACTGGGCGTGCAGCCCGTACCCGCCGGCCTCGCGCGCGGTGACCAGGCGGGCGTCGTTGAGGTCGGACTCCGCGATCAGCGTCAGCGGCCTGCCGAGGCCCGCCGACAGCGCGTCGACCTCGACGGCCAGCTGTTCGAGCAGGTGCACCGCGCTGCGGTCCACGAGGGCGTGCACGGCGTCCAGCCGCAGCCCGTCGACGTGGAAGTCGCGCAGCCAGCCCAGCGCGTTGTCGACCACGTACCGGCGCACCTCGTCGGCGCCGGAGCCGTCGAGGTTGAGGCCGGGGCCCCAGTCGTTGCTGCCCGCGAAGTACGGCCCGAACCGGTCGAGGTAGGCCCCGGACGGCCCGAGGTGGTTGTAGACCACGTCGAGCAGCACGGCGAGGCCCCGCGCGTGGCAGGCGTCGACGAACCGCTTGAAC
Organism: Saccharothrix sp. DSM 118769; assembly: GCF_052936295.1. Taxonomy (NCBI): domain Bacteria; kingdom Bacillati; phylum Actinomycetota; class Actinomycetes; order Pseudonocardiales; family Pseudonocardiaceae; genus Saccharothrix; species Saccharothrix sp. DSM 118769. The sequence continues at coordinate 7,462,492 of NZ_CP193627.1, forward strand.
CCGTCGGGCCCGCCGTAGGGCTCGTGCACCGCGCCCCACAGCACGCCGTCGTAGCCCCAGCCCGCGGTGCCGTCGAACGAGTTGACCGGCATCACCTCGACGTGCGTGACGCCGAGGTCCACGAGGTGGTCGAGCCGCTCGACGGCCGCGTCGAACGTGCCGCCGGGCGTGAACGTGCCGACGTGCAGCTCGTAGACGACCGCGCCGGGCAGGGCGCGCCCGGTCCACGCGCCGTCGGTCCAGGCGAACGCCGAGTGGTCGTAGACGCGGGACGGGCCGTGCACGCCCCCGGGCTGCCACGCCGAGCGCGGGTCGGGCAGCGCCTCGCCGGAGCCGTCCAGCACGAACGCGTAGTCCGTGCCGGGCGCGTCCGCGCCGGGGACGTCGGCGTGCCACCACCCGCCCGCGCCCGCGGTCATCTCGTGGTCGCGGCCGTCGACGCGGACCTGGACGCGGTCGCGCGACGGCGCCCACACCGAGAAAGTCACTGGTCTCCTCGCACGAGCAGGGCCACCGGGTAGCGGTCCAGCAGGTCGGCCAGCCGGGGGGCGCCCGACAGGCCGGACCGGGAGGTGAGCACGTCGGTCCACTCCCCCGGCGGCAGCGGCAGCGCGGTGCCGCCCCAGCCGCCCGCGTCGGCCAGGCCCAGGGGCAGGCGGGTGGCGACCGCGACCACGCCGGTCCGCTCGAACGCGACCGCGTGCGCCGCGGCCGGTCCGGAGGCGGGCAGCGGCCGGTAGCCGCGGAACAGCTCCGGCCGTTCCCGCCGCAGCCGCAGCGCGTGGCGCACGACGTGCAGCTTGGCCGCGCCGGAGTCGTCGACGTCGGGCAGCCAGCCCCCGTCGAGGCGGGCCAGCAGCCGCCGCCGCACCTCGTAGTCGACGGGCCGCCGGTTGTCCGGGTCGACCAGCGACAGGTCCCACAGCTCGGTGCCCTGGTAGACGTCGGGCACGCCCGGCGCGGTGAGCTGCACGAGCTTCTGGCCGAGCGCGTTGGACCAGCCCGGCGCCACGACCCGGTCGACGAACGAGGCGACCTCGGCGGCCACCGGCCCGTCCAGCACCTCGTCGGGCCACGCGGCGACGGCGGCCTCGAACTCCTCGTCGTGGTCGGTCCACGTGGTGCGGACCTTCGACTCCTTGGCGGCCTTGTCCAGGTAGGCGCGCATCCGGTCGGCGGTGGTGGGCCACGCGCCGACCAGGGACTGCCAGGCCAGCGCGTTGAGCGACGGCTCGTCGATCGGGTGCGCGGCGGTCCACCGGCGCACGTGGTCGGCGAACTCGCCGGGGATCTCGGCGAGCACCGCGAGCCGGGCCCGCACGTCCTCGGACCGCTTGGTGTCGTGCGTCGACAGCGTCGTCATGGCGTGCGGGTGGGACGCCTCGCGCGCCGCCTGCCTGCGGTGGAACTCCTCGACGGGCACGCCGAACCGGTCGGGCGCGCCGCCGACCTCGTTGAGCGCGACGAACCGGGTGTACCGGTAGAACGCGGTGTCCTCGGTGCCCTTGGCCACGACCATGCCGGAGGTCTGCTGGAGCCGGGTGGCCAGCTCGCCGCCCGGGTCGGCGCGGACCTGCTCGTCCAGGGCGCGGGCCGCGGGCGACGTGGCCGAGGCGATCGCCGCCTCCCACGCGTCGAGCCCCTCGGGCAGGTAGGAGCGGTAGACCGGGAAGCCGACCATGACCTCGGCGACGGCGCGCTCGGCGGCGTCCCGGTCCGGGTGGTCGACCAGCGCCGCGATCCGCCGCACCTCGGCGCGCAGGATCGTGCGCGCCACCAGCTCGCGGGACTCGCGCTCCACGGCGTGGAAGTCCACGGGCACGCCCAGCTCCTCGGCCAGCGCGGTGAACCCGGCCTCGCCGGCGGGGTCGACGAACAGCCCGCACACCTCGCGCAGCGCGTCGTAGCCGGTGGTGCCGTCCGCGGGCCAGCTCGCGGGCAGCGGCTCGTCGGCGCCGAGGATCTTCTCCACGACCAGCCACGCGCCGCCCGAGCGCTCCCTGAGCCGCCGCACGTACCCGCCGGGGTCGGCCAGGCCGTCCGGGTGGTCCACGCGCAGGCCGGTGACCTCGCCCGCCGCCACCCAGCGCAGCACCTCGTCGTGGGTGGCGTCGAACACCTCGGGGTCCTCGACGCGGACCGCGGCGAGCGTGGTGATGTCGAAGAACCGGCGGTAGTTCAGCTCGGTGTTGCCGCGCCGCCAGAACACCAGGTCGTAGTGCTCGTGGTGCTCCTCGGAGCCCTCGTCGCCGGCGAACGGCAGCTTGAGCGGCCCCGAACCCCAGTCCACGTCGAAGTACTTCGCGTACACCGAGTCCCGCCCGTGCCGCAGGACGTCCTGCCACCACGGGTTGACCTGCCCGTCGTCCACGGCCATGTGGTTGGGCACGATGTCCAGCACGAACCCGAGGCCGGCGCGCCGGACGGCCTTGCTCAGCGCGACCCGCCCGGCCTCGCCGCCGAAGTCCTCGCGGGCCTTCGTCGGGTCGGTCACGTCGTAGCCGTGCGTGGAGCCCGGCACGGCCTCCAGCAGCGGCGACGCGTACAGCGCGCCCGCGCCCAGCGCGTCGAGGTAGTCGACGACGGCCTCCGCGTCGGCGAAGGTGAAGTCCGGCGTGAACTGGAGGCGGTAGGTGGCGGACGGCGGCGTCCCCTGCCCGCTCATTCCTGACCCGTCCGCTGGAGCACGACCAGGGACCGGGCGCGCAGCGCGAGCGTGCCGCCCGCCTGCACCGGTTCACCCTGGTCGGGGCTGGTCACCGCGCCGGTGGCGGTGTCGACCACGGGCGTCCACTGCACGCCGTAGCCCTCCTCCGGCAGGGTCACGTCGATGTCCTCGTGGTGGGCGTTGAACGCCACCAGGAACGAGTCGTCGAGCACCCGCATGCCGCGCTGGTCCAGGTCCGGGATGCCCTCGCCGTTGAGGAACACGACGATGCACTTGCCGAACCCGTCATCCCAGTTCTGCTCCTGCATTTCTTCACCCGAAGGTGTGAACCAGGCGATATCGCGCAGCTCGTCGCCCTTGCGGATGGGCTTGCCCGCGAAGAACCGGCGGCGGCGCAGCACGGGGTGCTGCTTGCGGAACTCGGTGAGCGCCGCGGTGAAGTCGACCAGGTCGCGGTTCTTCTCGGACAGCGTCCAGTCCACCCAGGACAGCTCGGTGTCCTGGCAGTAGGCGTTGTTGTTGCCCTGCTGCGTGCGACCCATCTCGTCGCCGTGCAGCAGCATCGGCACGCCCTGCGACAGCAGCAGCGTGGCCAGCATGTTCCGCTGCTGGCGGGCCCGCAGCTCGTTGACCTCGGGGTCGTCGGTGGGCCCTTCGACGCCGCAGTTCCACGACCGGTTGTCGTCGGCGCCGTCGCGGCCGTCCTCGCCGTTGGCCTCGTTGTGCTTGTCGTTGTACGAGACCAGGTCGTTGAGGGTGAAGCCGTCGTGCGCGGTGACGAAGTTGACCGACGCGTACGGCCGCCGCCCGTCGTCCTTGTAGAGGTCCGACGAACCGGTGATGCGGGAGGCGAACTCGCCGAGCGTGGCCGGCTCGCCGCGCCAGAAGTCGCGCACCGTGTCGCGGTACTTGCCGTTCCACTCGGTCCACAGCGGCGGGAAGTTGCCGACCTGGTAGCCGCCGGGCCCGACGTCCCACGGCTCCGCGATGAGCTTGACCTGGCTGACCACCGGGTCCTGCTGCACGAGGTCGAAGAACGTGGACAGCCGGTCCACGTCGTAGAACTCGCGGGCCAGGGTGGCGGCGAGGTCGAAGCGGAACCCGTCGACCCGCATCTCGGTCACCCAGTACCGCAGCGAGTCCATGATCAGCTGGAGCGTGTGCGGGCTGCGCACGTTCAGCGAGTTCCCGGTGCCGGTGTAGTCCATGTAGAACTTCTGGTCGTCCTCGACCAGCCGGTAGTACGCCTGGTTGTCGATGCCGCGCATGGACAGCGTCGGCCCCAGGTGGTTGCCCTCGGCGGTGTGGTTGTAGACCACGTCGAGGATGACCTCGATGCCGGCCTCGTGCAGGGCGCGGACCATGCCCTTGAACTCCTGCACCTGGCCCGCGTTGTCCCTCAGCGCCGCGTAGTCCTCGTGCGGGGCGAAGAAGCCGATGGTGTTGTAGCCCCAGTAGTTGCGCAGGCCCTTCTCGCTCAGGCCGTGGTCGGTGACGAACTGGTGCACGGGCATCAGCTCGATCGCCGTCACGCCCAGGCCCTTGAGGTGGTCGATCACCACCGGGTGCGCCAGGCCCGCGTAGGTGCCCCGCAACCGCTCGGGGATCTCCGGGTGCTGCATGGTCAGGCCCTTGACGTGGGCCTCGTAGATGACGGTCTCGTTGTACGGGGTGTTCGGCGGGCGGTCGTTCGCCCAGTCGAAGAACGGGTTGACCACGACCGACAGCGGCACGTGGCCCGCCGAGTCCTCGTCGTTGCGCTGGTCGGGGTCCCCGAACGGGTAGCCGAACAGCGACTCGTGCCAGTGCACCTCGCCCGTGATCGCCTTGGCGTACGGGTCGATGAGCAGCTTGTTCGGGTTGCAGCGCAGGCCGCGGTCCGGGTCGTACGGCCCGTGCACGCGGTAGCCGTAGCGCTGACCCGGGCCGACGCCGAGGAGGTAGCCGTGGTGGACGAAGCCGTCCACCTCCGGCAACCGCACGCGCGTCTCGGTCCCGTCGTCGTCGAACAGGCACAGCTCGACGTAGTCCGCGACCTCCGAGAAGAGGGTGAAGTTCGTGCCGACGCCGTCGTACGTCGCGCCGAGCGGGTAGGGAGTACCGGGCCAGGGCCGCACAGGGATTTTCCTCCGGACGAGCTGAGACGTTCCGACCCCTACCGTTCTAGGTCACGGTCGGCCGGCGTGCGACCTGACGAGCTGCCCGCGGGCCGCGACGAGCAGCAGCCTGGCCTCCTGGAGCTCCAGGTAGCGCAGGTGCTCCGCGGCGGCCTCGGCGCAGGCCACGGCCTGCGACAGGGCTTCGTCGGAACCCGCGTGGGTCCGCCGCAGGGCGTCCCGCAGGGACTCCTCGGCGTGGTGCGCGCCGGACCGGGGGTCGGCGAGGGTGGACGGGCGGACAGCCGCCAGGACGCGTTCGACGGCCACTTCGAGCGCGTCCGCGGGGGCCGCCGACGGGATCATCTGCTCGGGCAACTCGGGCACCAGCCCGGTGCGGGCCACCAACTCGGTGTTCACGGGTGAACGCCACCTCCAACCACTGCACGGGTGACTTCTGGACGATACTCCGCAGGTGGGGGGCCCGCGGTGACGCACGTGTTGCGGATCATCGGCCGCGTCCGCCCGCGAGGGCCGCCGCGACCCGGCGCACTCCAGGGTCGTCGAACAGGCCGTCCAGCGCGACCGGGAGCGGGATGCGCCAGTTGGGGTACTGGTCCGTGGTGCCGGGCAGGTTGGGCTGGCGGGTCTCACCCAGTGCGTCCTGGGGCGATGTCAGCACGAGCACGGAACGGGCCTTCGCGAGCAGGGCGTGGAACGCGGTAACCAGGTCATCGGCAGGCACACCCTCTTGCTTGAGCAGTTCGACCAACTCCGCGCGCTCGCGCGCGGCTGCCTCGTATTCCCCGTCGACGGGGCCTTCAAACTGCCCCAGTTCGGCCCGCACCCGAACGTGTTCCGCGGCCAGGAAACCGGCGGCCGTGGGCAGGTCGTGGGTGGAGATGCTCGCCATGGCCGACGCGGTCCACTTCTCCGGCGGGATCAGCGGGTGGTCGGGCAGCTCCCACTCGCGCTGGAACCACAGCACGGCCGAGCTGAGCATCCCGTCGCGGTGCAGCGCCTCGGTGACCTTCGGCTCGACCGTGCCCAGGTCCTCGCCCACCACGACCGCGTTCGCCCGGCTCGCCTCGACCTTGAGCACGGCGAGCATCGCGTCCGCGTCGTAGTGCACGTACGTGCCGCGGGTGGGCGGCTCGCCCGGGGGGATCCACCACAGCCGCCACAGGCCGGCCACGTGGTCGATGCGGATGCCGTCGGCGTGCCGCAGCACGCTGCGCACCACCTGGCGGAACGGCTCGTAGCCCTGCTCGGCGAGCCGGTCGGGCCGCCACGGCGGCAGGTTCCAGTCCTGGCCGAGCTGGCTGAACGCGTCGGGCGGCGCGCCGACCGTGACGTCGGCGGCGAACGCGTCGCGCACCGCCCACGTGTCCGCGCCGCCGGGGTGCACGCCCACCGGCAGGTCGTGCACGACGCCGACCGCCATGCCCGCGTCGCGCGCGGCCCGGCGGGCGGCGGCGAGCTGCTGCTCGCACAGCTCCTGGAGCCAGGCGTGGAACGCCACCCGCTCCGGGTCGGGGGTCGCGGTGGCGGGGTCGCGCTGCTCCTCGGGCCACTCGCGCCAGTCCGGGCCGTGCACCTCGGCCAGCGCGCAGAACCGGGCGAAGCCCTCCAGCTCGCCCTCGGGCGTCCGGTGCTCGACCAGCGGCCAGAGCAGCTCCAGGGCGCGGGCCTTGGCGGTCCACACCGCGTCGTAGTCGATCAGCTCGGTGTCGTTGCCCGGGTTGAGGGCGTCGATCTCGGCGCGCAGCTCCGGCGGGGCCGCGCGGTACGCCGGGACGTCCGACACCCGCAGGTAGAGCGGGTTGGCGTAGCGGCGGCTGGCCGGCGAGTACGGGGAGCGCTCGACCGGCGTGGTCGGGCTGACCGCCTGCACCGGGTTGACCAGCAGCACGCCCGCGCCCAGCTCCTCGGCGCTGCGCCGGGCCAGGGTGGCGAGGTCGGCGAAGTCGCCCATGCCCCACGAGTCGGCCGAGCGCGCCGCGTACAGCTGGAGCATCCAGCCCCACGCGCGGGGCACCGGGTCGAGCTTCGCGGGGGCGACGATCACCGTGCGGTCGCCCTGCCGGTGGTAGCCGACGGGCAGGGCGGCGGGCAGCTCGACCGCGCCGCCGTCCTCCAGGTCGACCGCGCCGGTCCCCCCCAGCACCTCGCCCTCGGTGAGCACCACCGTCCGGGGCGGCGGCTTCGGCGCGGCGAGCGCGCGCCGGACCGCCTCGGGTGTGGAGGCGTCCACGTCGAGTTGGGCGAGGACGGCCACCACGACGTCGGCGTCGACGTCCGCGCGGCGCTGCCCGGCGTCCTCGTAGTGGGTGGCCACGCCGTGTGCCTCGGCCAGTGCCGCGAGCTCGTCGTCCACGCTGGACAGCTTGGTCTCCTCTGCCGGTGCGCGGCCAGGCCGGTAGGGCCTGGTCACCCGATGGTTGCAGGAAGTTCTCGGTGGTTAATGACCCGGACGCGCGGTCGTCAAACCAGCGGTCCGGAGGAATCCCGTGCGACCAGTCGGGCGCCGGGCCGCTCGTGCTCCGCGTCCTCGCCCCGCAGGGTGGCCAGGAGGACGCGCACGGCGTGCTCGCCGCGCTCGCGCCAGGAGCCCTCGACGGCGGTGATGCCCATGGCCCGGGTCAGGTCGACGCCCTCCAGGCTGACCACCGACACGTCGCCCGGCACGGCCCGGCCGTCGCGGCGCAGCCGCAGCAGGGCGCCCAGCGCCACCTCGCCGCTCGCGCTGATCACCGCCGTGGGCAGGTGCTCGCCGTCGAAGAGCACCTCGACCACCTGCTCGCCGGCCGCGACTGTCGGCGACGACCACAGCGTCCACTCGGGACGCACCCGGAGGCCCTCGGCGACCAGGGCGGCCTCGTGGTGCTCGTCGACGTCCTCGCCGAGCACCAGCGCCACGTCGCGGTGCCCGAGCCGCGCCAGGTGGCGGGCGGCGAGGCCCAGCGCCTCGCGCGGGTCGTCGGCGCGGACCGCGACCACCGGCACGTCGAGCGCGGCCAGCGCGGCGTCCTCGGCCCCGGTGAGGCCCACGCTCAGCGCGAGCACGCCGTCGACCCGCCGGGCCAGCGGCAGCAGCTCGTCCTCGAAGAACCTGGTCCGCGCCGCCGCGTCGCGCAGCCCGTACAGCAGCACGTCGTACCCGGCCTGCCGCAGCGCGCCCTCGGCCCCGGCCAGCAGGTCGCCGCGCGCCACGTCCCCGGTGAGCACGGCGATCGCGTACCGCCTGCCGCCCGCGAGGCTGGAGGCGTCCCGGGCGATCGCGTACCGCATGCGCTTGGCGACCTCGGTGACGTACCGGCGGGTGGCCTCGGACACGCCGGGCTCGCCGCGCAGCGCCCGCGACACCGTCGCGGCGGACACCCCGGCGGCCCGCGCCACGTCGGACATGCTCGTCAACTTCCACCTCCCGGCCTGGTACGAGCCTAGCGAGAACCGTACGGTGGACCCGGCGCGAACCCCGCGACGTGATCGGCCCACCGGTGGAAGGACGTTCGTGACGAAGCCAGGAGACGTCGCCCCCGACTTCACCCTGCCCGACCAGGACGGCACGCCGCGCTCCCTGTCGTCGCTGCTGGCCGGCGGTCCGGTGGTGCTGTTCTTCTACCCGGCCGCGATGACGTCCGGCTGCACGGCGGAGAGCTGCCACTTCCGCGACCTGGCCGCCGAGTTCGCCGAGGTCGGCGCGCGGCGGGTCGGGATCAGCCCGGACGCGGTGGACCGGCAGAAGCGGTTCGCGACGCTGAACGACTTCGACTACCCGCTGCTCTCGGACGCCGACGGCGAGGTGGCGGCGGCGTTCGGCGTGAAGCGCCGCTTCGGACCGCTGCCGGTGAAGCGGCACACGTTCGTGATCGACACCGACCGGGTCGTGGTCGAGGTGATCAAGTCGGAGTTCGCCATGAACGCCCACGCCGACAAGGCGCTCGCCGTCCTCCGGGAGCGCGCCGCTCGCTGACCCAGGAGCCCGAGCCCAGGAGCCCGAGCCCCGGGCCCGACCCCGCAGCGCCTAGGGCCGCAGGCCGGCCAGCACGAAGTCCGCGATCTCGACGCCCAGTTCGGTGGGCGACTTCGGGCCGTCCGGCCGGTACCAGGTCGGCAGCTGGTTCACCACGCCGAGGGCGATCAGCACGGCGGTGTCGGCGGGGACGCGGTCGCCGAACACGCCGTCGCGCTGGCCCCGCCGCACCACGTCGCGGAACGTCTCGTGGTAGCGCCGCCGCTCGGCGCGGAACTCGGCCACCCGCTCCGCGTCGAGGCGGTGCATCTCGCGCACGAACACGGCGGTCTCGTCCACGCTCTCCGCCGTCGTCTCGACGAGGCTGACCAGGATGTGCCGCACGGTGGTGCCCGCGTCCAGCCCGGCGGCGACGATCGAGTCCAGCTCGGCCATCTGCCGGCCGATGAGGGAGCGGTAGATGGCGAGCAGCAGGTCGTCCTTCGACCCGAAGTAGTGGTAGAGCGCGCCCTTGGTGACCGACGCGGCCTCCACCACCTCCTGCACGGTCGTCGCGTCGAACCCCTTGGCCGCGAACAGCCGCACCGCCGCGGCGACGATCCGCTCCGGGGTGGCCCTGGTGCCCCGCGCCACCGGTCAGGCCCCCGGTGCCAGGGCGCGCACCAGGTCGAGCTGGTCGGCGCCGGTGGGCAGCAGCGCGATGACCGGCGTGTCCACCCCGTTGGCCCGGTACCGCGCCACGTGCGCCCGGCACTCGTCGACGCCGCCGTGCACGATCAGCTGGTCGACCACCTCGTCGGGGACGAGCGCGCCCGCGCCGCGCCGGTCGCCCGCCGCCCACGCCTCGTTCATGGGCCGCAGCGCCTCGCCGCGCCCCAGCCACTCGTGGAACGCCGCGTAGGCGGGCACGGTGAGGTAGGTGCTGATCAGCATCCGCCCCAGCGCGCGGGCCGCGTCGGCGTCCTCGGTCGGGCACACGAAGATCCGCGCGGCCAGCTCGCCCTCGCCCAGCTCCTCGCGCACCCTGGGCACGTCGTCCGCGCCGAGCCAGTTGGTGATGGCGCCGTCGGCCTCGCGCCCGGCCAGCCGCAGCATGCCCGGCCGCAGCGCCGCCAGCATGATCGGCACGGGCCGCTCGGGCGCGCGCTCCAGCCGGAAGCCGCGGACGGCGAACGTGTCGTACTCCCGCGTGACCTTCTCGCCGGCGAGCGCGGCCTTGAGGAAGCGCAGCGTGTCCCGGGTGCGCTTGAACGGCTCGCTGAACTCGACGCCGTTCCACCGCTGCACGATGGCGGGCGAGGACGACCCGATGCCCAGCACGAACCGGCCGCCGGACACCTCGGCGAGCGTGGCCGCCGTCATGGCCAGCGTCGCGGGGCCGCGCGTGTAGACGGGGGCGATGGCCGTGCCCAGCCGGAGGTCCGGCGCCCACTGCGCGGCCAGGGCCAGCGGCGTGAACGCGTCCGTGCCGGCGGTCTCGGCCGACCACACGTCGGTGTAGCCGAGGCCGGCCAGTTCGGCGACCAACTCCCGGTGGTCGAGCACGGGCACCCCGGTCAACGGCAGCGTGATTCCCCAACGGCCCACTGTTCGCCTCCTCAGCTCCGGGCCACCGTACCCCAGGTACCGACCAGTCGGTATGCCGGAGCGGACCCGCCGGGGACGCCGACGGGTCCGCTCCGGGACGGGGGGGTGAGGGGTCAGAGGGTGATGCCGCGCTCGCCGAGCCAGCCGACGGGGTCGATCTTCTGCGCGCCGCCGACCCACACCTCGAAGTGCAGGTGCGGCCCGGTCGACTGGCCGCGGTTGCCCATGGTGGCGATCTGCTGACCGGCCTTCACCTGCGCGCCCTGGGCCACGAGGATCTCGTTGACGTGCCCGTAGATCGTGATGGTGCCGTCGCCGTGCCGGACGCGCACCCACAGGCCGAACCCGGAGGCCGGGCCCGCCTCCACGACCACGCCGTCCTCGACGGAGAGGATCGGGGTGCCGATGGAGTTGGCGATGTCCACGCCGTAGTGGGTGTCGCCCCAGCGCGCGCCGAACCCGGACGTGAACGAGCCCTCGGCGGGCTTGACGGCCTTCGGCCGCGCCGCGACGGCGGCGGCCTCGGCGGCGAGCCGCACGTCCTCCGCGTCCTTCGCCGCCTGGGCGTCCTTCGCGGCCTGCTCGTCCTGCTGGCGCTTCAGGTCGGCCTGGCGCGCGGTGTAGCCGTCGGACGCCTGCCGGATGGCCTGGTCCACGTGCTGCCGCGCGTACAGCGCCTCGGACCGCATGAGCTTCGCGGTCTCCAGGCCGGGCTCGACGGCGTGCACCGTCCGGATCTCGGTGGCCCGCGGGGCGGCGCTGTGCGCCAGGGCGGCGGCCACGTCGGACCCGGCGCCGAGGGGGATGAACCGGGTGTCGTCGGAGCCGAGGCCGGTGGCCGCGCCGATGCCGGTGGTCAGGGTGCCGACCGCGACGACGGTGGCCGCCACGCGACCGCTCACGGGGAACCGGTCGCAGCTCACGCGGTGGGTTCCGGGTCGACCGGTGGTCCTCGGGGGCGCGGCGAACGCGCGGCGACCACTGGCCTGGGAGTGCCGTGCCAAGGTTGTGCCTTCCTGCATCGGGGAGCCCGGTCGGGACGCCTGGCGGGGGAACCGGGCGGAGCCGCTTTCGGGGAGCGACGCCGTGTCCCTTTGGTGACCGAACCGTGACATGCGGCAGGGAACGTAACCGGCCGTGACCGATGGAGGCAAGCTTTCGCGCAACTCCTGCGCCTGGATGGTGAGATACCCCACCGTTTATCACTCAGCGTGTTCAGATACGCGCTGGTTTCGCATAGTGCCGTTATCGAAGGTCGCGTCGGGAACCGAGAAGTGCAGGTAGGGCACCGCGTAGCACGGGTCGCCGCGCGCGTGGCGGGACCGGTGACCCGCCGTGGTCGGGCACACCCCGGACGAGGGGCGTCCCGGACGACGTTCGCGCAGGTCGGGACGGGTGCGGCGGCCGGTGTCGGCACGACCGGCCCCGGGAACGCGGCAGGGCCCGCGCCGGGAGCGGCGCGGGCCCTGTCCGGTGCTGTTCCGACTACCGGTAGCGGGGGTCCACCGGCGGGAGCTGCTCGATCGCCTTGCCCTCGTGGACCACGCGCATCGCCCGGAACCAGGTCGGCGCCGCCACCTGGCCGCCGAAGACGCCGCCGGCGTCGTTCGTGCCGCACAGGCGGGGCGGCGCGCCGTTGCAGATGACCTGGGGCGCCACGCCGTCGGTGAAGGTCATGACCGCGCCGGCGTACTGCGGGGTCGCGCCGATGAACGCCACCGACCAGTGGTTCTCGGTCGTGCCCGTCTTGCCGATCATCGGGCGGTCCCAGCCGGTCGCGGCGGCGGCGGCCGTGCCGCCGGGCTTCGTGTCCGCGCTCATGCCGTTGGCCAGGGCGTTCGCCACCTCGGGCGCCACGGCCTGCTCGCAGCCGGCTTCCTTCAGCTGCACCGGCTGCCCGTTGCGGTCGGTGACCTTCTCCACCGGGGTCGGCGGGCACCACGTGCCGCCGCTCATGATCGTCGCCGCGACGTTCGACAGCTCCAGGATGCTGGTCGGACCGGCGCCCAGGGTGAACGAACCGCTGTTGTCGCGCTTGTAGACGTCGCCCTGCGACGGGCCGTTGGAGCCGTCCGCCTTCAGCGGGTCGCCCGCGTTGTTCACGCCCTGCATCGAGTCGCGCAGGCCGAGCCGGTAGGCCATGTCGACGACGTTGTTCAGGCCGGCCTTCTCCTCCAGGATGATGAACCCGGTGTTCGGCGACGTCGCCAGTGCCTGGGTCAGGCTCATCTTCTCCGGGTACTTGGCGGCGTTCTTGACCGTGTAGCCCTTGTTGCCGTCCTTGTAGACCCGGGACGTGTAGGTCTCCGGCACGTCGATCTGCCGGTCGATGCCGGTCACGCCCCGCTCCAGCGCGGACGCGGCGGTGAACACCTTGTAGATCGAGCCCGCGCCGAACTTCGTCACCTCGGCCGGGATGGAGTACGCGCTCTGCCCGGCCTCGGCGTTGTTGCCGAAGTCGCGGTTGGCGGCCAGCGCCCGCACGCGGTGCTTGTCGCCGCCCGGCTGCACGACCGCCATGGCGTTGGCCACGCCCGGCTGGGTCTTGGGCACCTGCGACTCGGCGGCCTCCTTGGCGGCGCGCGTCGCGATCGGGTCCATGGTGCTGTGGATCGTGTAGCCGCCGCGCAGGATCTCGTCGACCGGCAGGCCCGAGCGGTCGAGGTAGTCGACCAGGTAGCGGCAGAAGAAGCCGTAGACCGGGCCGTCGCCCGCGCCGACGCAGCCGTTGGGCAGCAGCTTCAGGTCGGGCACGACGCCGATGTCCGCGGCCTTGGCCTCGTCGGCCTTCTCCTTGGCGACCTTCTCGTCCGTGCCGAACGCGCCGTTCTCCCGCATCTTGTCGATCACGGTGTTGCGCCGCTTGATCGCGGGGTCGGGGTCGGCGCCCGGGTTGAGCCGGCTCGGCTCGTTGACCAGGCCGGCGAGCATCGCGGCCTGCGGCACGGTCAGCTTGTCGGGCGTGGTGTCGAAGTACGTGCGGGCCGCCGCGCCGACGCCGTACGTGCCGTTGCCGAACGGGACGACGTTGAGGTACGCGGTGAGGATCTCGTCCTTCGTCATCTTCTGCTCGAGCTGCGTGGCGATGCGCGCCTCGCTGATCTTGCGGCCGATCGTCGCCTCGGTCGCCTTCTCGTACGCCTCGTCGGAGCCCTTGCCGACGACGAACGCGAGGTAGTTCTTCACGTACTGCTGGGTCAGCGTCGAGGCGCCCTGGGACGTCTCACCCTCCACGCCGGCCTTGGCCGCGGCACGGGCGATGCCCTGCCAGTCGACGCCCTTGTGGTCGAAGAACCGCTTGTCCTCGATCGCGATGATCGCGGCCTTCATCGTGTCGGCGATGCCCTCGGACGGCACGGGGATGCGGTACTGGTCGTACAGGTACGCGATGGGCTGGCCGTTCATGTCCAGCACGGTGGACACGAGCGGCAGCTCGGCCTCGGTCAACTCGGCCGAGGTCTGGTCGACGGTGTCGGCCGCCCGGTTGGAGGCCAACCCGAGGCCGCCCACGACGGGGAAGAGCAGCGCCGCGACGAGCACACCCGCCATCAGGCACAACCCCACCAACTTCACCAGACCTGTCGCGCGCGCGGCGAACACTGAACCTGCAACCCCTTTCGAAGCCCGCGGGGATACCCCCCATTGACTAAGTCGCACGGCGACCACCGCAGGTTGCTCGCGGGCGGGCGGGAAAATCACGAGGGGAGATCTCCGACGACAGTCGTCGAAGTTACTCCTGCCCGATCGTGGCCGGTGCGAAACCCCGCTCGGCCGGACGGACGAGCCGCCCAGCCACGACGGGGTGACCGACCTCACGAGCGACGGGGGCCGTCGAACACCTCCAGTGTCGAACGGGTGTTCGAGGAATTCAAGATCACGATCGGGTGATCACGTCGAGCGGAGCCTGATCGTCGCGCTCGCCCGCCGCACCTCCGCGCCCGCGCCGTGCGGCAGCACGTCCTCCAGGAACCCGTACGGGCGCAGCTCGGGGTCGCCCCGCCGCGACACCGTCCGCCACCACGTCGCGATGTCGCCCCACCCCGGCGCGGACAGCGAGCCGCCGAAGTGCTGGACCGACAGCGCGGCGCACAGGTTCGCGAACCGCACCCGGTGCTCCAGCGGCCACCCGGCGAGCGTGCCGAGCACGAACCCGGCGCCGAACACGTCCCCGGCGCCGGTGGAGTCAAGCGCCGCCACGTTGAGCCCCGGCACGTCGACCCGCTCGCCGGTGGCGGAGTCGACCGCCACCGCTCCCCCGCCGCCGCGGGTCACCACCACCACGGGCACGTGCTCGGCCAGCGACGCCGCGGCCCGCTCCGGCGTGTCGCTCCTGGTGTAGCGCTGCGCCTCCACGTGGTTGGGCAGGAACACGTCGTAGCCGTCGAGCCGCCGCAGCAGCTCGGGCGCCCACACCTCGGTGCGGTCCCAGCCGATGTCGGCGAACAGCAGCGCGCCCCGCTCCCTGGCCGCCGCCACCCACCGCTCGTCGTCGGCCCCGACGTGCACGAACGCGGCGCGGGTGAGCGGCGGCGGGTCGAGCAGCTCGTCGGCGCCCACCGGCGGCCGGTGCCCGTGGGTGACCATGGACCGGTCGCGGTCCATCGCCATGGACACGGTGACCGGCGAGTGCCAGCCGTAGAACCGGCGGCAGTAGCTCAGGTCGACGCCCTCCTGCTCGGCGAGGACCTCCCAGCAGAAGTCGCCGTAGGCGTCCTCGCCGAACGCGGCGGACAGCGCCGTGCGCAGCTGGAGCCTGCTCAGCGCCACGGCGAGGTTGGCGATGCCGCCCGGGCACGAGCCCAGGCCCTCGGCCCACACCTCCGTGCCCGGTGCGGGCGGCCGGGGCAGGCCGGTGAAGATGATGTCCAGGAACACCGTCCCGGACAGCAGCACGTCGAACTCGGGGGTCGGTGGTGGCGACGGCGGTGCCATGCCCACACGATGCCAGGCGCGCTCAGCCGTCGACAGCGGCGAACATCTCGCGCATGCGGGCCAGGGCGCGGTGCTGGGCGACCCGCACGGCGCCGGGCGTGGAGCCCACGGCCGCCGCGGTCTCCTCGGCGGACAGCCCCACCGCGACCCGCAGCACGAGGATCTCCCGCTGCCGGTCGGGCAGCTTCCGGAGCAGCTGCGTGATGTGGCCGATCATCTCGCCGTTCATGGCCCGCTGCTCGGGCCCGTCCTCCGTGGTGGGGGTGTCGGGCAGCTCGGGCACGACCTCGGAGCGGCTGCGGACCGCCCGTCTTCGGGCGTCGGCGACCTTGTGCGCGGCGATGCCGTAGACGAACGCCAGGAACGAGCCGGGCTCGTACTTGTACTTGCCGAGGGCGGACACGACGGCCAGGCAGACCTCCTGGGCGATGTCCTCGGCGGAGACGAGGGTGCGCTCGCGGGAGCCGACGCGCGCCCGGCAGTAGCGCAGCACGAGCGGCTGGACGCGGGCCAGGAGCTGCCCGACCGCGCGCGGGTCGCCCGAGAGGGCCTCGTCCACCAGTTCGGACAGCTCGGCCTCGGCGAGCCACTGGGCCGTGACCCGGTCGGACCCACCGCCGGCCACCAGCCTCACCCCGGGACGGCCGGGCGCGCGGGCGCCGATTCCGACCTCGACGTCAGCTCGCACGGATGCGTGCTGCACCATCCGGCGACCTCCTCCACGCTCGCATGCCCTCCGGCCCACCCCGGCTCACTGATGAGGAGCACGAACGGGCACTCCTGATACGAAATCCGCCAAAGCTGACCACGATCGTGGTCCGCATGGCGGGAACAGCACCCGTCCGAGGGGGGATATGAGCCGTTCGGCCCAATGGTGGTCGCCGTTCCCTCACCTGCCGCACCCCCTCGCCACCGGGTGGCCCACCGGGGGACCCGCTTCGGAGCAGCGCCGTGCCGCGCCCGGCGGGCCGCCCGCGCCGGGACGTCGCCTCCGGGGCCGTCGGTCCCGCGCGGGAGGATGGTCGCCACGACCCGCCGACCGGTTGACCGAGGGGACTGCGAGCACAGTGATCGAACAGCTGGGTGTGGAGACCGACGAGGGCGTGTTCGACGCGATCGCCGCGGGCCCGGGGGACGGCCGCCCGGTGCTGTTCCTGCACGGCTTCCCGGAGGCGGCCGTCGAGTGGGAGCACCAGGTGGCGGTGCTGGGCCGCGAGGGGTTCCGGGCGGTGGCGTTCGACCAGCGCGGCTACTCGCCGGGCGTGCGACCGGCGCGGGCCGCCGACTACGGCGTCGAGGCGCTGGTCGGCGACGTGCTGGCGGTGGCCGACGCGCTCGGCTGGTCGTCGTTCGACCTGGTGGGGCACGACTGGGGCGGCGCGGTGGCGTGGTGGGTGGCGGAGGGCCACCCGGAGCGGCTGCGGAAGCTGGCCGTGGTGTCGACGCCGCACCCCGGGGCGTTCGCCGAGGCGCTGCGCACCGACGAGGACCAGCACCTGCGGTCGGGCTACATGACCGACTGGCGCAACTCGAACACCGAGAAGCGGATGCTCGCGGACGGCGCGGCGGCGCTGCGGCAGGTCTTCGAGTGGCGGGTGCCGCCGAGCCGGGTCGACGAGTACGTGCGGCGGCTGTCCGAGCCGGGCGCGCTGACCGCGGCCCTCAACTGGTACCGCGCCGGGCGGCCCGGCGGGCGGGCGGGGAAGGTGTCGGTGCCCACGATGTACGTGTGGAGCACGGAGGACGTGGCGTTCGGCTCGACGGCGGCCCTGGCGACCGGCGACTGGGTGACGGGGCCGTACCGGTTCGAGATGCTGGAGGACGTGTCGCACTGGGTGCCGGAGCAGGTCCCGGAGGTCCTGGCGGCACTCCTGTTGGAGCATCTCTCCCCCTGATTTGAACCACTGGCGGTGTGCCGGCCGTGTTCCTTGGTATGACGGAGTTGACCTACTCGGAGCGCAGGGTCGCGACCCTCGCCGCGTGTGGCCACAGCAACCGGGCGATCGCGATGCGGTTGCACATCACCGTGAGCACGGTGGAGCAGCACCTGACCAGGGTCTACCGCAAGCTGGCCGTGGCCAGCCGCACCGAGCTCAAGGGGCACCAGGCCTTAGTGTGACCCCGTGCGGGTCGCGGGGTTGGTGCTGGCCGCGGGCGCCGGGCGCAGGTTCGGCGGGCCCAAGGCGCTGGTGACGTCGGGCGGCGTGACGTGGGTCGACCGGACCTGCGCGGTGCTCGACGGGGCCGGGTGCGACCCCGTGGTCGTGGTGCTCGGCGCGTCCGCCCCCGAGGTGCGGGAGCGGGCGTCGTTGGCGCGCCGCGCGGTCGTGCACAACCCGGACTGGGCCACCGGCATGGGCTCGTCGCTGCGGGCGGGCCTGGCCGCGCTCGCCGGGGCGGGCGCGGTGGGCGGTGTCCCCGGGGTGGGCGCGCTCGCCGCGGTGGACGCGGTCGTCGTGCTGCCGGTGGACACGCCCGGCGTCACCGCGGCGGCCGTCGCGCGCCTCGTGGCGCTCGCGTCGCGCTCGGCGCTGGCGCGCGCCTCCTACGGCGGCGCGCCCGGCCACCCCGTGCTGCTCGGGGCCGACCACTGGGCGGGCGCGGCGGCGTCGGCGACGGGCGACGAGGGCGCCCGCGGCTACCTGCGCGCGCACCGCGCCCTCGACGTGCCGTGCGGCGACGTCGCGGACGGCGCGGACGTGGACCGCCCCGAGGACCTGCCGGTCACTCCTCCGGGCGCACCACCGGCAGCGGACCCGAGGTGACGCGGGGCCCCGGCAGGTCCGGCGGCAGGTCCGGCGGGAGGTCCGGGGGCGGGCCCGCGGTGGCGGGCGCGGTGTCCGGCGTCCACCGGTCGGGCCGGTCGGGTCCCCCGGCACCGGCCAGCAGCGCCTGCGCCTCGGCGGTGGCGGCCCGCACGATGGCCCGGGCCTTCCGCTCGGCCTCGGCGAGGCGGCGCTGCGTCTCCTGCTCGGTCTGGTCGAGCAGCACCACCTGCCGCCGGGCCACCTCCTCGGCGCGCTGGAGCATCTGCTCGCTGCGCTCCCGCGCGTCGGTCTCGAACGCGTCGGCCTTCTGCCGCGCCACGTGCATCAGGTAGCGGATGCACCCGGACACCGCGTTGTCCTTGGCGTACCCGGCGTGCAGCACCCGGTACTCGCCCAGCTCGCTGCGGGCGTCCTCCAGCTCGCGGGTCAGGTCGTCGACGGTGGCGCAGGCGGCGTCCCGGTCGAGCCGCAGCACCTCCAGCTCCCGGCGCAGCCGCTCCAGCTCGGCGTCCACCTCGGCCGGGTCGTAGCCGCGCCACCGGGTGCGGAAGGACGTGCCCGCGGGGAACTCGTCGATGTGCATGGCGTGCTGCCCTTCCGCCGAGACCGCGGGTCAACCCCTGGCCAGTGCCAGGAGGTCGTCCGGCGTGCCGTTGAACAGGTTCTGGTCGATCGGGGTGGACGTGTGCTGCCAGATGGAGTGCGCCATCCACGGGTGGGGCAGCGGGCCGACGCTGTCCGCGTACCTGGCCACCCACACGGGGCTGAGGCTGAAGTCGGCGGAGCGGCCGGTGCACCGGTCCCACCACAGCGTGGAGGTGTAGATCATCGGCGCGCGCCCGGTGCGCGCCCGGTAGGTCTCGGTGAACTGCTTGATCCAGGTGACCATGGCGTCCGGCGCGAGGCCGTAGCACGTGTCGTCGCCGTAGGGGTTGTACTCGACGTCGAGGGCGCCGGGCAGGGTCGTGCCGTCCGCCGCCCAGCCGCCGCCGTTGTCGACGAAGTAGTTCGCCTGGGCGACGCCGTCGGACCGGTCGGGCAGCGCGAAGTGGTAGGCGCCGCGCAGCATCCCGACCCGGTGCGACCCGTGGAACTGCTGGTCGTAGTACGGGTTGCGGTACCCGGTGCCCTCGGTGGCCTTGACGTAGGCGAACCGCTTGCCCTGGGCCCACCAGTGGTCCCAGTCCACGTCGCCCTGGTGGCTGCTGACGTCCATGCCGGCCACGGTCGGGCCGGTGGTCGTCAACGCCGTCACGCCGGCCACCACGCCCTCGTGCAGCGCGATCTGCGAACCGGCGGCGTGGTCCTGCGCGGCCTCCGCTCTCGCGGGGGCCCGCTGCTCCACCGGGGTGCGGTCGGCTGCGGCCTGCTCCCCCACGAGGCCGACCGCCGTGAGGCAGGCCAGCACGATCGCGGTCACCCACCTGTTGCTGTGCATCGGACGTTCCTCCTCGGGACGCGGACTTCTCCCCCGCGGCGCGTCGACTCGGCGTGCCGTGGTGCTCGGTCCCGGCTACCACCGGCCGGTTGTGCTGCAACGCGAAAACCGTTTTGCCACCCGTCCGAATGACAACTTCAGTATTTCTGGTGCACGGGTGGTGACCAGTCGCGATGGTCAATTCCACGTGACGGTGAACATTGGTGTTCCTCTCCCCGTTTGTGGGCACTCATCGGATGCACAACGCACGAGAGGTGAGTGCCATGAGCCGAGTCGACTGGGAGCCGTTCATCGAGTCGCTGCACGAGGCGGCCGGCGTGTGGGACCGGGCGCTGGCGTGCCGGGCCGACCTCGGCGTCGCGCTGGGCGACGACGACCCGCCGCGCGTCGTGCCGATCACCGAGGAGCAGGCGGAGCGCCTGATGAGGGCGGTGGCGTTCCTGGCGCGGCGGCTCAGCGCGGCCACCGAGAGCGTCGTCTACGCGACGGCGGAGCGGCGGTTGGCGAGCGGCGACCGCGACCCGGGCGCGGAGGCGGACGCGCTGTCGCTGACCGCGCTGCACTCGGCCGCGATGCGCCACGCGGCCGACCTGGCGAGCGCCGCCTCCGAGCGGACCGGGGTCCGGTGCGACGCGCCCGCGCCGGTACCCCCGGAAGTGCCCGCCGGCGTTTCCACCGGTTTCTCCGCGGACGTCCCGGCGCGTGTCACGGCGGACGTCCCGGCGGACGTCCCCGCGGCCGTCCCCCTCACCCCCCGGTCCGACGCGGCGTAATGTTCTCCACCAACGGGTGATGATCCCCCTTCGGGACCTGTCGCTGATTGCGGTGAACCCGTTCCGAGCCGGTTTTCGCCCCCCGGACCCGGGCCGATCCCCCGGCCATGCGCACCGCGGACAGCATCGCCAAGCTCGTCGGTCTCTGCTTCGTGGCGGGCCTGCTGGTCGCCGGCGTGGCGCTGCCGGTCGTGGGCGGCGCGGGCCTCGCGTCCAACCGCGTCAGCGACCGGGTCGCCGCCACCTCGGTCCGGCTGCTCGACGAGCCGCCGCCGCTGATGACGACGGTGACCGACAAGGACGGCGTGCCGTTCGCCTACATCTACGACCAGTACCGGGTGCTGACCCCGTCCGACCGGGTGGCGCAGGTGATGAAGGACGCCCTCGTCTCGGCCGAGGACCGCCGGTTCTACGAGCACGCCGGCGTCGACTGGCTGGCCACCGTCCGGGCCGCGATGCGCAACCAGTCGGAGGGCGAGGTCACCCAGGGCGCGTCCTCGATCACCCAGCAGTACGTGAAGAACTACCTGGTGCACGTGCTGGAGCGGCAGGACAAGGGCGGCCAGGCCGAGGCGCAGGAGCAGACGATCACGCGCAAGCTGCGCGAGGCGCGGATCGCGATGCACGTGGAAGCGGAGCTGACCAAGGACGAGATCCTCACCCGCTACCTGGACGTGGTGCCGTTCGGCGGCACCATCTACGGCATCGCGGCGGCGTCGCAGGCGTACTTCGAGACGACGCCCGACAAGCTGACCGTGCCGCAGGCCGCGATGCTCGCGGGCATGGTCAACAGCCCGACGTTCCTCGACCCGGAGGCCCGCCCGGACAAGGCGCTGGAACGGCGCAACACGATCATCGACCTGATGGTGGACAACGCGAAGCTGTCCCGCGAGCAGGCCGAGGTCGCCAAGCGCGCGCCGCTGGGCCTGGCGAACCCGGTGCGCCCGCTGCCCACCGGCTGCGTCGGCTCGGGCCCGGAGGTCGGGTTCTTCTGCTCGTACGTGGTGAACTACCTGACCACCAACGGCTTCGACCTGGAGGAGCTGAAGGTCGGCGGCTACACCGTGCGCACGACGCTGGACCGGTCGTTGACGCAGCAGGCGAAGCAGGCCGCCGAGGCGCAGGTGCCGAAGACGACGCCGGGCATCGCGAACACCGCGGCGGTCGTGCGGCCCGGCCGGGACCGGCACGAGGTCGTGGCGCTGGTCGCGAACCGCGACTACGGGCTGAAGAAGGAGGAGTTCCAGACCCAGTTCGACCTGCCGAGCGCGGTCGAGAACAAGTTCGGCGCCGGGTCGGTCTACAAGGTGTTCACGGCGGCGGCGGCGCTCGACAAGGGCATGGGCATCGAGACGGTGATCGACACGCCGAACAGCCACGTGTCGCGGGTGTTCCGGGGCGGCGCGGCGTCCTGCCCGTCGACCGGCGAGCAGGCCACGTTCTGGTACTGCCTGTCCAACCACGACAGCTCCTACCCGCCGCGGATGACGCTGAAGCAGGCGCTGGCGACGTCCCCGAACACCGGGTTCGTGATCCTGGAGGAGAAGGTCGGCCTGGGCGCGGTGATCGACATGGCCAGGCGGTTGGGGATGCGCGAGACGCTGTCCACCAACATCGCGGGCGTGGCACCGGACCAGGGCGCGGAGCGGCAGGACCTGCGCGTCTCGCAGGCGGAGTTCTACGAGTCGGCGGGCAACGCCTCGTTCACGCTGGGCCCGGCGCCGACGAACACCCTGGAGCTGGCGAACGTCGCCGCGACCATCGTCTCGGGCGGCCGGTGGTGCCGGCCGACGCCGATCGTGGAGGTGACCGACCGCTACGGCAAGAAGGTCCCGGTCGACGAGCCGCCCTGCGAGCAGGCCGTGCCCGAGGGGTTGGCCAACGCCCTGGCCGTGGGCCTGTCCGAGGACGACCAGGACCGGGGCACGGCCGCCGCGGCGGCGAAGCTCTACAACTGGACCAGGCCGGCGCTGGGCAAGACCGGCACCACCGAGGAGTACAAGTCGGCGGCGTTCATCGGCGCGACCCCGGACTACGCGGGCGCCGTGCAGGTCTTCAACGACGGCGTCACGCCGCGCGGCATCTGCGTCAACGGCGGCCCGCCCCGGCTGTGCGAGGAGGGCGACATCTACGGCGGCACGCTGCCCGCGCGCACCTGGTTCGACTTCATGACCAAGGCGCACGAGGGCCTGCCGGAGAAGCCGCTGCCCCAGGTCGAACCGCGCTACCTGCGCCCCTAGTCCCGGTCGCGCGACCGCCCGGCCCCGGTGTCCGCCGAACACCGGGGCCGTCGGCGTGCCCCGGGCCCCTGGCGTGTGGTGGGACGATCGGGTAGGACTGGCGACCGACGAAGTTGGTGTAGACCACTGGAGGCGACGCATGGCGACCGAGACCGTGACCGGGTCCGACTACGGGGACGTCGTGCGCACCCACCTGACCAGGGTGGAGAAGCAGAACGCGGCGGCCCTGGACGACGTGGCCGAGCTGGTGCTGGCCACCGTGCGCGCGGACGGCATGGTGCTGGCGGCGGGCGCGGGCCACTCGCTGGCCGCGGTCGCCGAGACGTTCTACCGGGCCGGCGGGCTGGCGTGCGTGCGCCCCGTCTACCACCCGGAGCTGCTGCCGATGCACGGCGCGGTGAGCAGCACGTCCGCCGAGCGCCGCTCGGGCCTCGCCGCCGAGGTGCTGCGCGAGACGCCCCCGGCCGCGCACGACGTGCTGTTCGTGTTCTCCACCTCCGGCGTGAACCCCTACCCCGTGGAGCTGGCCGGGCTCGCCGCCGACGCCGGGTGCCCGGTGGTCGCGGTGACGTCGGTCGCGGCGAGCGCGCTGGCGCCCCGCCGGGCGGGCACGACGCTGGCCGAGAACGCGACCGTGGTGCTGGACAACATGGTGCCGCCCGGCGACGCGACCTACCCGGCGGCGGACCCGGTGACCGCGGCGGTCTCGACGCTGGCCACCACGTTCCTGTGGAACCTGCTCATGGTGCGGCTGTTCGACAAGGCCGCCGAAGCGGGCGTGCCCCTGCCGCTGTGGCGCAGCGCCAACGTCGAGGGCGGCGACCAGGCCAACGCCGACCTGCTGCGCAAGTACCAGACCCGGGTGCCGCAGCTGGGCTGAGCCCGCGCGGAACGTTCACGATTCCTCCACGCGAACCGGTTAACCTCCGGCTCGACAGGGGGGTTCGACATGAACACGAGGACGAAGCGCTGGGTGTTGGCGGGCGGGGGCACGGCGGCCGTCGCGGTGGTCGTGGTGGGCGCGCTGCTGCTGACGTCGGGCGGCGAACCGGCGGCCGGACCGGCACCGGGGGCGACGGGAACGACGGCGCAGGCCAGGGTGGGCCCCGGTGAGGTGGCGCAGCGGTTCGCGAACGCCGTGGCCTCCGGGCAGGCGGCGGGGGCGGCGGCGCTCACCGACGCGCCCGACGCCGCGAGCGCGGCCATCGCGAGGACCGGGCAGGGCATGGCGGGCAGCGAGCTGCGCGTGCGGCTCGGCCCGGCACCCGCCGTGCCCGCCGGCGGGACGAGCACCGCGGTCGACGCGGACCTGACGTGGACGCTGCCCGGCGGCGCGCCGTTCACCTACCGCACGCGCGTGGAGCTGCGGCTGGCCGACGACCGGTGGCGGATCGCGTGGTCACCGGCCCTGCTGCACCCGCGGTTGGCCGAGGGGCAGGGGCTCGCGTACACGGCGCTGCCCGGCGACGGCGCGCTGCTCGACCGCAACGGCGCACCGGTGCCCGAGGGCTTCGCGCCCGTCGTCATGCGGTCGGTCCGCCAGGCCGTCGGCCCGCTCACCGGCACACCCGGCGCGCAGGTCGCCGCGGTCGACGCCGCGGGCGCGCCGGTCGCCGTGCTGCACCGGCAGGAACCGCAGGTCGCGAAATCGGTGACGGTGACGCTGGACCCAGCCGTGCAGGGCGCCGCGCAGGCCGCCGTGGACGGCGTCGGGCAGGCGGCCGTGCTGGTGGCCATGCAGCCGTCGACCGGCGAGCTGCTGGCCGTGGCGCAGAACGCGGTCGCCGACGGGCAGGGACCCATCGCGCTCCAGAACTTCTTCGAGCCCGGGTCGACGTTCAAGGTCGTGACCGCCACCGCCGCGCTGACCGCCGGCACCGCGAACGCCGACACACCGCTGGACTGCCCCGGCGCGGCCACCATCGGCACCCGGCGCATCACCAACGAGGACTCGTTCGAACTGGGCACCGTACCGATGCGCCGCGCGTTCGCCGCGTCCTGCAACACCAGCTTCGGCAAGCTCGCGGCCGACCTGCCCGCCGACGCGCTGCCCACCGCCGCCGGCTACTTCGGGCTGGCGTCGGACTTCACCGTCGCGGGCGTCACCACGAACACCGGCAAGGTCCCCGCCGCCGCGTCGACCGCCGCCCGCGTGGAGGCCGGCATCGGCCAGGGCGAGGTGCTGACCACGCCGTTCGGCATGGCGCTGGCCGCGGCGACCGTCGCCCAGGGCCGCACGCCGCTGCCCGGCCTCATCCGCGAGGTCCCCACCGAGGGGCAGCGACCGCCCGCCCTGCCCGGCGGGGTGGTGACCGCGCTGCGGGCGATGATGTCCGAGGTCGTCACCGGCGGCACCGCGCGGGAACTGGCCCGCTTCGGCGGGGTGCGCGGCAAGACCGGCACCGCCCAGTTCGGCGACGGCTCGCGGTCGCACGGCTGGTTCATGGGCTACCGGGGCGACCTGGCGTTCTCCGTGCTGGTGGTGGACGGCGGCTCGTCGAAGGTGGCGGTCGGCGCGACGGCGACGTTCCTCGGCGGGCTCTGACCCTCCCGCCCGCCCTCGTCGAACTGGGTCCGGTACAGCTCGGCGTAGCGGCCGTCGGCGGCCAGCAGCTCGGCGTGCGTGCCGCGTTCGACGACCCGACCGGCCTCGACGACGAGGATCTGGTCGGCGGCACGGATCGTGGACAGGCGGTGCGCGATCACCAGGGCGGTCCGGCCGCGCAGCGCCTCGGCGAGCGCGGCCTGCACCTCCGCCTCGGAGCGCGAGTCGAGGTGCGCGGTCGCCTCGTCCAGGATGACCACGCGCGGGCGGGCCAGCAGGAGGCGGGCGATCGTCAGGCGCTGGCGCTCGCCGCCGGACAACCGGTAGCCGCGTTCGCCGACGACCGTGTCGAGGCCGTCCGGCAACGAGGCGACGAGCGCGTCCAGGTGGGCCCGGCGCAGCGCGTCGCGCAGCTCGTCGTCCGTCGCGTCGGGACGCGGGTAGAGGAGGTTGGCGCGGATCGTGTCGTGGAAGAGGTGCCCGTCCTGCGTGACGACGCCGACCGCGGCCCGGACGCTGTCGGCCCTCAGCTCGCGAACGTCCACACCGGACAGGCGGACCGCGCCGGAGTCGACGTCGTAGAGGCGCGGGACGAGCGAGGCGATCGTGGACTTCCCGGCGCCCGACGAGCCGACGAGCGCGACGAGCTGTCCGGGCTCGACGGTGAAACCGATGCCGCGCAACACCTCCTCGCCGCCCCGGGAGTCCAGTGTGGCCACTGATTCGAGCGAGGCGAGCGAGACCTTGTCGGCCGCCGGGTAGGCGAAGCGCACGTCGTCGAACTCGACCCCCACCGGCCCGGGCGGCAGGTCGCGCGCCGCCGGGTCGTCCTTGATCATCGGTTCGAGGTCGAGGACCTCGAAGACGCGCTCGAACGACACCAGCGCCGTCATGATGTCGACGCGGGCGTTGGCCAGCGCGGTCAGCGGGGTGTAGAGGCGGGTCAGCAGCAGGGCGAGCGACACGACCGTGCCCGCCGCCAGGTGGCCGGTGAGGGCGAGGTAGCCGCCGAGGCCGTAGACGAGGGCCTGGGCGAGGGCCGAGACCAGGGTCAGGCCGGTGAGGAACCACCGGGTGGCCATCGCGGTGCGCACGCCGATGTCGCGCACGCGGGCCGCGCGGTCGCCGAACTCGCGCGCCTCGGCGTCCGGGCGGCCGAACAGCTTGACCAGCGTCGCGCCCGGCGCGGAGAAGCGCTCGGTCATCTGCGTCGTCATGCCCGCGTTCAGCGTGGCGGCCTCGCGCTGGAGGTCGGCCATCCGGGTGCCCATCCGGCGGGCGGGGAGCACGAAGACCGGCAGGAGGAGCAGGGCGAGGGCCGTGACCTGCCACGACAGGGTGAACATCACGACGAGCGACAGGCCGAGCTGGATGACGTTGGTGACGACGCCGGACAGCGTCGACGTGAACGCCCGCTGCGCGCCGATCACGTCGTTGTTCAGCCGGGACACCAGCGCCCCGGTGCGGGTGCGGGTGAAGAACGCCACCGGCATCCGCTGCACGTGCTCGAACACGGCGCGGCGCAGGTCGAAGATCAACCCCTCCCCGATCCGCACCGACTGCCACCGCTCGACCAGCCCGAGCCCCGCGTCGACCACCGCGACCCCCGCGATCACCACGGCGAGCCACACGACCACCGACACGTCCCAACCGCCGACGACGGCGTCCACCACGCGCCCCGCCAACACCGGCGTGCTGACCGCGAGCACCGCCGACACGACCGTGAGCAGCAGGAACACCACCAACCGCCCCCGGTGGGGCCGCGCGAACCCCCACACCCGCCGCACCGTGCCCCGCCGCACCCCGCGAGGTGCCCCCGACGCCCGCATGGCGCTGCGCATCAATCCCCAGGAACCGTCCACGCCAGACACAAACGCCCCGCGCCCCCCACCCCTTCCCCAACGCCGGAGCCGGCCACCGGAGTCGGCCACCGGAGTCCCACCCCTCCCCCGTCCCCGGAGCCCGCAGCCCTCGGGCTGTGCCACCTGACCAGCCCCGACCACGCGATCCCCCGCCTGGCCAGCCGTTCCGCGCACGATCCCCGGCGGGTTCGCGCGATCGGTCCACGCAGGCAAGCGGGCGGTGGGCGGCGGACGTGCGCCACTGGGCCACGTGCGCCGCGCGAGCGATGCGCGGCTACCCGTCGCATGCGCGGCTACCCGTCGCATGCGCGACTACCCGTCGCGATGGGCGGCTGGAGCGGCTGGAGCGCGCGGGGGCAGCGGGCTCAGGTCGGCGGGCCGGGCTCGATGAGGCGCATGCCGGTGCGGGGCAGGCGGCGGTCCGGGGCAGATGCGGCGTCCGGGGCGGGCGGCCGGGCAGCGGTCCGGGGCAGGTGCGGCGTCCGGGGCGGGCGGCCGGGCAGCGGTCCGGGGCAGGTGCGGCGTCCGGGGCGGGCGGCCGGGCAGCGGTCCGGGGCAGGTGCGGCGTCCGGGGCGGATGCGGCATCCGGAGCAGGCGGCCGGGTGGCGGTCCGGGGCGGGCGCGGCGGTCCGGATCTGGTGGCCGGGTGGCGGTCCGGGTCCGGGGTGGGCGGCGGTCCGGGGCGGGCCGGGTGGCTTGGGCGGTGGCGGATAGCGGCAGGCGGCGGTGGGGCAGGTGGCGGTGGGGCGGGTGTGGGGTGATCGAGGAGGTGGGTGGGGATGGGGCGGGCCTGGGTCGTTTCGGCGTCGATATCTCTCAACCGATGGGCGAAAGCCCGTTTACGTACATGTTCGGCCCGATGATCACCCGATCGTGTCCGCCGCCCACCCCCCACCAGCAGTTATTGGCCGTTGACCAGGGCTGCCAACTCGGCCAGGCGCCGGAGTTGCGCGGTGCGCTCGGCGGCCAGCTGGGCTTCTTCCGTCGCCCCGTCGGCGGCTGCGGCCAGGAGGGCCAGGGTCTCGCTCGTCGCTCCCGGCAGGGGGCGGAGGACGGCGGTGGCCAGGTCGTCCACCGCACGGTCCAGGTCCGCCTGCGGCACTACGGTGTTCGCCAGGCCGATGCGGTGGGCTTCCTCGCCACCCACCCGGCGGCCGGTCAGGCAGATCTCGGCGGCACGGGAGTAGCCGACCAGGCGGACCAGCGGCAGGGTGCCGCCCAGGTCGGGGACCAGGCCGAGGCCGGTTTCGGCCATGCAGAACTGGACGTCGTCCGCGACGACGCGGAAGTCGCACGCCAGGGCCAGTTGGAACCCGGCGCCGATGGCGTGTCCGTGCACCGCGGCGATCGTCACCCTCGACGGGTCGCGCAGCCAGGAGAAGCCGCGCTGGAACTCGGCGATCAGGGCAGCGCCTTCTTCCGGACCCCGGCGCGTGATCTCCGCCAGGCCCGGTTCGCCGTCGACCGGTTCGCCGGTGAACATGCGCCGGTCGAGTCCTGCGGAGAAGGCGCGACCGGAACCCCGGACGACCACGAGGCGGACGTCCGGGCCCAGCTGCTCCCCGATCGTCCGCAACGCCACCCACGTGGAGGGCGTCTGTGCGTTGAGCACATCGGGACGGTCGAGCGTGATCGTCGCGCGCGCCCCGTCCACGACGAGCCGCACGCCTCCGCGTTCCAGCAGGTCGGCGTCGATGGCGGTCGGTGCCGACATGGGTGGACCTCCGGGTTTCGTCAGGCGCCGTCTCTCCTCGGCGCCATGGGTTACCGGAGGGTAGCTTACTTCTTCTTCGTGCGGGTGGCGCCACCGCGACCGCGCAGCTGCACACCGGATTCGCTGAGCACCCGGTGCACGAAGCCGTAGGAGCGCCCGGTGGACTCGGCCAACGCCCGGATGCTCGCGCCCTTTTCGTACTTCTTCTTCAGGTCAGCGGCCAGCTTGTCCCGCGTGGCGCCGGTGATCCGGGCGCCCTTCTTCAGGTCAGCCACCTTGTCCCGCCTTCCGTAGACAGCAGGTCGGGCCTTCGTAAGCCCCTGTCGTCGCAATGATCGAACACGACGAGCAAGAACGCCAGGTGATCAAGCGAAATGATCTGCGAGCGGTCGTGCGGTAACACACAGCCGATCAAAGCTCACTTTGAGGTGTAGAACGCGAAAACCCTTGGCTCAGGCCAACTGCACGAGTTCCAGGTACTCCGCGGACCAGTGATCCTCCGTGCCGTCGGGGAGAAGGATCACCCGCTCGGGCTCAAGGGCCTCGACGGCACCCGGGTCGTGGGTGACGAGCACGACGGCCCCCTCGTAGCGGCGGAGCGCGTCGAGCACCTGCTCGCGGCTGGCCGGGTCGAGGTTGTTCGTCGGCTCGTCGAGCAGCAGCACGTTCGCCGCGCTGGAGACCAGGCCGGCGAGCGCCAGGCGGGTCTTCTCGCCACCGGACAGGGTGCCCGCGGGCTGGTCCAGCTGCTCGCCGCTGAACAGGAACGTGCCGAGCAGCGACCTCAACTGCTGTTCCTGCACGTCGGGGGCGGCGTGCCGGATGTTCGCCCACACCGACGCCTCGTGGTCGAGGGTCTCGTGCTCCTGGGCGAAGTAGCCGAGCTTGAGGCCGTGACCGGGGACGACCTCGCCCGCGTCGGGCGTCTCCATGGAGCCGATCAGCCGCAGCAGGGTCGTCTTGCCCGCGCCGTTGAGGCCGAGGATCACCACGCGCGACCCCCGGTCGATGGCCAGGTCGACGCCGGTGAACACCTCCAGCGAACCGTAGGACTTGCTCAGCCCCTCGGCGGTCAGCGGGGTCCGGCCGCACGGGGCCGGCTGCGGGAAGCGGATCTTGGCGACCTTGTCGGCCTGGCGGGTCTCCTCCAGGCCGGACAGCAGCTTCTCGGCACGGCGCGCCATGTTCTGCGCGGCGACGGCCTTGGTGGCCTTCGCGCGCATCTTGTCGGCCTGCGCCATCAGGGCGCCGGCCTTCTTCTCGGCGTTGGCGCGCTCGCGGCGGCGGCGCTTCTCGTCGGCGGCGCGGGCTTCGAGGTACTTCTTCCAGCCCATGTTGTAGATGTCGACCTCGCCGCGCGTGGCGTCGAGGAACCACACCTTGTTGACGACGTCGTCGAGCAGCTCGACGTCGTGGCTGATCACGACCAAACCGCCGTCGTGGCTCTTGAGGAACCCGCGCAGCCACGCGATCGAGTCGGCGTCGAGGTGGTTGGTGGGCTCGTCGATGAGCAGGATCGTGCTGGACTTCGCGCCGACGCCCGCCTCGGAGGCGGCGAACAGGATGCGCGCCAGCTCGACGCGGCGGCGCTGACCGCCGGACAGGGTGCGCAGCGGCTGGGCCAGCACGCGGTCGGCGAGACCGAGGTTGGAGCAGATGCGGGCCGCCTCGCTCTCGGCCGCGTACCCGCCGAGGGCGGCGAACCGCTCCTCCAGTCGCCCGTACTTGCGGACCGCGGCCTGGAGCTCGTCGTCGTCCACCAGCTCGGCCATGGCGGACTGCATCTTCTCCATGTCGCGGAGGAGCTGGTCCAGGCCGCGGGCGGAGAGGACGCGGTCCTTGGCGATGACCGACAGGTCGCCCTCGCG
This sequence comes from Saccharothrix sp. DSM 118769, assembly GCF_052936295.1. Lineage (NCBI taxonomy): Bacteria > Bacillati > Actinomycetota > Actinomycetes > Pseudonocardiales > Pseudonocardiaceae > Saccharothrix > Saccharothrix sp. DSM 118769. Next base: position 7,492,960 of record NZ_CP193627.1, read on the forward strand.
CGGGTCCTGCGGCAGGTAGCCGAGGTCGCCGGTGCGGCGCACCTCGCCCGCGTACGGCTGGCCCTCGCCCGCGAGGACGCGCAGCGACGTGGTCTTGCCCGCGCCGTTGCGGCCGACGAGGCCGATGCGGTCGCCGGGCTGCACGCGCAGCGTGGCGTCGGAGAGCAGGATGCGCGAACCCGCGCGCAACTCGATATCGGTTGCGGTGATCAAGGTCATACTCCGGGGTGTGGTGGTCAGGCGGGGTCGACGGCGCAGCTCGCGCGGACCTACTCGATCAAGACGACCACACCACCAGTCTACGGGGTGTGCGCCACCTGGTTAACCACGTGTGTCCACCGGCATAGATTGCCCGCATGACTTCGGACTTCACGGGCAGGGCGGCCCTGGTCACGGGCGCCAGCCGGGGCATCGGGCACGGGATCGCGGCGGAGCTGCTGGCGCGCGGCGCGTCGGTCGCGATCACCGGGCGCAAGGCGGAGGCGCTGGCCTCGGCGGCGGAGGCGCTGGTGTCGGCGACGGGGGTGTCGCCGGACCGCGTGCTGGCGGTGCCGGGCAACGCGGGCAGCGCCGAGAACCGGGCGGAGGCCGTGGACGCGGTCGTGGCGCGCTTCGGCCGGTTGGACGTGCTCGTCAACAACACCGGCATCAACCCCGTGTTCGGGGCGCTGATGGACGCCGACCTCGACGCGGTGCGCAAGATCTTCGACGTCAACGTGGTCGCGGCGCTCGGGTTCGTGCAGCTCGCCTGGAAGGCGTGGATGCAGGAGAACGGCGGGGCGGTCGTGAACATCGCGTCGGTGGGCGGCCTGAGGTCGACGGGCGCGATCGCGGCGTACGGGGCGAGCAAGGCCGCGCTGATCAGGTTGACGGAGGAACTGGCGTGGCAGCTGGGGCCGAAGGTGCGGGTGAACGCGGTGGCGCCGGCGGTGGTCAAGACGCGGTTCGCCGAAGCGCTCTACACCGGGCGCGAGGAGGAGGCGGCGGCCGGTTACCCGATGAAGCGGCTCGGGACGCCGGAGGACGTGGCCCGGCTGGTCGCGTTCCTGGCCTCGGACGCGGCGGAGTGGATCACCGGGGAGACGGTCCGCGTCGACGGCGGACTGCTCGCCACCGGCAGCCTCTAGCCCTCCGGGCGGGCGACCCGGGGCGATCTCGCGGCGGGGCTTGCGACTCCGGTCGCGGGTCCCGCCGTTCGCGTGCGGCCCGGGCGGTCAGTTGCCGACGGTGGTGGGGAGGGCGGCGGTGCTGGTGATGCTCGGCGGTCCGGTGGTGCGGGTGGTGGCGGGCGGGTACGCGGTGGGGAAGACGGGGACCGTCGAGGCGTTCGGGGCGGGGCGGCCGGTGGTGGCGCCGGGTGGGGTCGGCGCCACCCGGGCGGTGGTCGGCGGCAGGGCGTCCGTCGGGGACGGGGCACCGGTGGGGGTGGCGGCGGACGTCGTCGGGCTCGGGGCCGTCGTGGTCGAGTGGGTGGTGGGGTGGGGTGGACCCCCTGGGGGGGTGTCGGCCGGCCTGGGGCTCTGGTTGAGCGCGAACGTGACCGCCACCACGACGAGCGCGGCGGTGCCGGTGCCGGTCGCCGCCACGGCGTAGCCGCGACGGCGGCGCCTCACGCGCGTCCCGTGGTGGACGACGTCCACGGCACCGAACGTGCGCGGCAGGGGGTGGACGTTCAGCTCCTCGAACACCTTCTTCAACTCGTCCTCAAGCACCGCGCGACACCTCCTCCCACAACTCGCCGAACTCCCGGCCCAGCCTCTGCCGCAGCGCCTTGAGCCCGCGGTTGGTGTTGCTCTTCACCGTGCCGACCGAGCACCCGAGGGCCGCGGCCGTCTCCTCCACGCCCAGGTCGTGCCAGTACCGCAGCACGAGCGCCGCGCGCTGCTTGGCGGGCACGGCGGCGAGCGCCTGCCACACCACGAGCCTGTCCTCGCTCAGCGCTCCCGCCGCCGGCACCTCCGGCAGCGCGTCGGTGAGCTTCTCCCGTTTCCACCGCACGCGGCGGCGTTCGGCGAGGAAGGTGCGCACCACGATCTGCCGGAGGTAGGCGTCGAGCCCTTCGCGGTGCGCCATCCCCGGCCCCGCCAGGTAGAGCTTGAGGAACGCGGACTGCACCAGGTCTTCGGCCTCGTGGTGGTTGCCGCACAACAAGAACGCGGTGAAGCGCATCGAGTCGGCGCACCGGTCGAAGTGGTGGGTGAACTCCGCGTCCCAGCTCACGCGATCAGCCCCCGGAGGGCACCACGGAGGTGGGCCTGACCGGGTGCGTGGTCGGCGTCGGCCGGGGACCCGGGGTGATGCTGACCGTCGGTTCGGGCCTCGTGGTCGCCGTCGGCCTCGGGGTCACCTCGACGGACGTGGGCGCGGGCGTCGTCGGCGGCGCGGTGGTCGGCCTCGGGGTCACCTCGATCGACGTCGGCGAGGGCCTGGTGGGTGCGACGGTGGTCGGCCCGGGGGTCACCTCGATCGACGTCGGCGCGGGCGTCGTCGCGGGTGGCGGTGTCGTGGGCAGCAGCGACGTGGGCGGCAGCGACGTGGGCGACGGCCTGGTGGTCGTCGGGACGGCGGGCGCCTCGTCACCGCCGCCGGAGGCCAGCGCGGGCACCGCGATCGCCAGACCGCCGACCACGACGGCCCCTGCCGCCAGCACGAGTCGTTTGCGCAGCACAACTGCTCCTCGGGGTGTGCGGGGCACCGCCGGTCGGCCCCCCTCACCCTTATGAATGCGGTCGGGGTGCGCGGGGGTTGTCACGAGTTCGGGGAAAGTTCCCGGACCACGACCTCGACCGAACGGGCGCGCACCGCGGCCTCGTCCAGCACGGCCCGCCGGGGTTCGGACACGTCCAGCACCCGCGGCGACGCCTTGGCGAACACCCCGACCAGCCGCCGGTCGGCGCGCAGCGCCTCCAGCGCCTGCCGGTCACCGCCGAGCACGACGGCGTCCAACTCGTCCACGCGCGGCACCAGCACGCGGGCCGCGTCGTCGGCGGCGGCGTGCAGCGCCACCCGCGCCTGCCCCTCGCGGCGGCGCGCGAACCGCTGCTGCGACCACCCGCCCGCCTTGTTGCGGCCGTGCACCTGCCGGCTGTCCGTGGCCGACACCAGCACCTCGCCGTCCCGGGCCACGCCGACGCTGTGCCCGCCGAGCCGCACCAGCAGCAGCCCCACCAGCCGCGACGCCTGCGCGGACGCCAGCAGCGCGTCCAGCACCAGGCCGTCGAACACACCCGGCGGACCGAACCCGCCGAAGACGGCGGCCACCGCGGCCGACGTGCCGTCCACCGCGGTCACGACGACCTCCGACGCCGTCACCGAGGTCGCCGCCACACCCCCGTGGCGCGCGGCGAAGCGCGTGAACCAGCCGTCCAGCCGCTCGGGCTCGACCTCGACCGCACGCCCCCCGCCCGCGACCGGGCGGACCCGGCTCACCCGGGCGCGACCGCCACCCACACGGGTAGCGGGTGCCCGCACTCGGCGGGCGAGAGCCGCTGCACGGCCCCGAAGCCCGCGTCCAGCAGCGACGCCGAGATCTGCTCGGGCGAGAGCACCCGGTGCCGGGTGGCCACGCTGTTCGCCACCTCCCACGTGTCCGGTCCGCGCACGAGCCGCACGACCTCCAGGGAGTAGGACTCGCCGTCCGGCGCCCAGTCCCACAGCTGCACGGTGACCTGGCGGTCCGGGCCGCGCCCGCTGACCCTGGGCGGGGGCGCGGTGGGCCGCATCCGGCTGAGCCGGTCGAGCTCGGGGACCGCGGCGACGAACAACCCGCCGGGCCGCAGCGCCTGCCTGGCCAGCAGCAGCGCCTGGGCCAACGCGTTCTCGTGGGCCAACCGGGGCAGGAGGTCGTCACCCGCGCGGACCACGTCCACCGGCTCCCCGCCGAGGTGCCGCACGACGTCGAGCAGGTCGAGCACCGCGTGCTGCCCGGCGCCGAGCACCGCGGCGACCACCTCCGCCAGGGGGTCCTCCGGAAGGGGTACGAGGTCCTGGGCGGCGGTCACCGGGCACACAGTAGGCCCACCGGATCGCCCGCCGCCAACGACCCGAGCCCGCCGGGGCGCGCGCGGGCGATCACCCGCGTCTACCAGGCCCGGGGCGATCCGCGCCACATCCCGGCACCGGCGTTGCACAACGTTACCGACGGGTTTACAAAGGATGGAGCACGGGGATTCACCACTTGACAGAACGATGCCCACCCCAGTGAACTCGTAACCCGTACGGCCCAATCAATGACTCCACCCGGAAGGCATCAACGACCTGCTTTGGCGGGTAGGGTCACTGGGGCGTGATCTCATGACAGCGGGGAGTCACAATGACCAACGCTGCCGGTCGACCGAACCTGTCCGTCGACGAACTGGACTCGACGGGCCACGGCAGTCTTGCGCAGCTTCTCACCACGGGGCCCTTCCCCGAGGCGTTGAGGGCCGCTATCAAGGCGAGCAGGCTGAGCCTCGACCGCATCCAGCACCGGCTCGCCCTGCGAGGGGTCACCATCAGCGTCGCGACGCTGAGCTACTGGCAGTCCGGCCGCCGTCGACCCGAGCGACCGGAGTCCCTGGAGGCGCTGCGGCACCTGGAGACGGTCCTCGGCGTGCCGCAGGCGGGCCTGTCCGCGCTGCTCGGGCCACCTCGCCCGCGCGGCCGACGGTCCCGACCGACGACGATGATGCCGATCGACGCCCTGTGGGCGCGCCGCGAGCGGGTCGCCAACCTGCTCGCCCAGGTCGACACGACCTCCGACGTCAAGCTGGGCCGGATCAGCCAGCACGACCGCATCGAGATCGCCGCGGACGGCGGCCAGCGGTCGGTGTGGGTGCGCCAGATCCTGCGCGCCGAGCAGGACGGCCCGGACCGCTGGGCCCTGGTGTTCGAGACCGAGCAGGCCAACGTGCTGCCGGAGGTCGTCAACCTGCGCAACTGCCACCTGGGCCGGGTCGCCGAGGACGCCGACGCCAACATCATGGTCGCCGAGATGATGTTCGACCGGCCCCTGACCAGGGGCGAGACCATCATCATGGAGTACGAGCTGCTGTTCGCCGAGGGCCACTACCCGGCGGGCAACAACACGTTCGCGCGCAAGTTCCGGCTGCCGGTGCGCGAGTACGTCATCGAGGTCCGCTTCGACCCGTCCAACCTGCCCGCCCGCTGCCAGCAGTTCAGCGTGCCCGCCGGTGACGACACCCCGTCCCGGCGCCGCAACCTCGCCCTCGACAACGCGGGCGGAGTGCACGCCGTGGCGCTCGGCTTCGGGCCCGGCGTGTTCGGCATCCGCTGGGAGTGGCCGAAGTAACGGATGTAAAAAGGGCCCCCGGGAGCGTGCTCCCGGGGGCCCTTTCGTCATCTCGTCATCACACGTAGCCGTTCAGCTTCAGCGAGACCGAGCGGATCGAGCCGCGGTCGGCCGCCGCCGTGTCCACGGCCTTGAACACCCACGTGCCGTCGACCGGGTCGGCGAGCAGGGCGTTCAGCGACGTGCCGGGCCGCCACGTCCCGGTGAACGGCGCGTTCGCGCTGGTCACCGACGAGAAGGCCCGCTCAGCGGAGTCGTCGAACACGACCTGGCACAGGTTCGACCCCGTGCCGCCGTTGCGCTGGAACACCGTCGCGGTCTTGCCCGCGGGCGAGGTCAGCGTGCCGACCAGGTCACCCACGAACGTGTGGTCGATGCCCACCGTCGTCGAACCGTCGGTGTTCGGGGTGCACGTCGCGCCGTCGACCGAGAACGCGATCTTCGCGCCCCGCCCGACACCGCTGACCGGGATCTGCACCGACACACCGGTGGCGTCGTTGTCCGGGATGGCCACCACCGGGCCGGCGTAGGCGAACGTCTTCGTCTCGCGCGACGGCTCGCCCACGTTGAGCGTGAAGCTCGACGAGGTCGGCGAGGTCGAGCCCGCGTACGTCACCCTGGCGTCCAGCTTGATCGCCGAACCCACCGGCTGCGACGCCGGCACGGTCACCTTGAACGCGTTGGTCACCGTCTGGCCGACCTCGACGTTGCCGTAGTACTTCGACCGCGGCGCGATCACCACGCCCGCCGAGGGCGTGGTCAGCACGAGGCTGGTCGACGCGGCCGTGCCGTCACCGACGTTGGTCACCGGCACCGTCACCGTGGCGGTCGTGCCCGGCTTCAGGTACTGGCTCCCGTCCGCGTCGTTCACCACCGACGGCTTCTGGGCCCTCGCCAGCGGCTGCGGCGAGGCACCCGTGTAGGCCAGCGCCAGGTCGGCGCGGACGACACCGGCACCGGTGCGGTTGTCCACACCGGCTTCCACCAGGTCGATCGCGGTCGCGGTGAGCGCCTGGCGCACCTCGGCCGGCGCCAGCCCGGGGTTGCCGGACAGGATCAGGCCCGCGATGCCCGCCGCGTTCGGGGCCGCCGCCGACGTGCCGAAGAACGGGTCGAAGCCCGGCGCGGTGGTCGAGACGCCGTCCGCCGCGGTCAGGTCGGGCTTCTGCCGGACCTCCTCGGCCGGGCTGCCGTCGGGCGCGAAGAACACGCGACGGGGACCGTCCGAGGTGAACCGCTCCGGCTTCTGCGTGCCGTCGAACGCACCCGGGTACGGGCCGCGCGGGTTGGCCGGGTCACCCGGCTCCAGGTCGAACGGCAGCGGGTCGGCCGCCGGGGCCGCCGCCACGCTGACCGCGCCCTTGGCCGCCGAGTGGCCGCGGGTCACACCGGGCGTCGCGAACTTCTTCAGCCCGTCCGAGGAGTCCTTGAAGCGACCGCCGAGCGCGGTCAGCGACAGGTACTTGTCCTCACCGCGGAACTTGACCACGGCCAACCGCAGGCCGGCCGCCGACGCGGGCGTGTTCAGCCGCTCGTACGGGTCCTGCGTGCCGTCCTGCACGCCCTGGCTGAACGCCACCACGTTGCCCTGCGCGTTCGCCAGGTACAGGTCGTAGTCGTTGAACGACGACGCCAGCGGGTCCGCCCAGAACAGCGTCACCGGCACGTTGCCGGAGCTCTCCGACAGCGGGTTGAACACCTGCTTGGCCGACGGGGCCGGGTTGAAGTCGTGCGCGGTGCCGGCGAACTTGCCCACCCCGACGCCCGAGTCGACGAACTGGCCCTCCCAGTGGCCCGAGGTGCCGTCCGCGACGTTGCCCTCATTGCCGGCGGAGGAGAAGAACAGCGCGCCGTCCGCGGCGACCGCGTCCACCGCGCGGGCGATGACGCCGTCCTGGAACGGCGACTCGTTGAAGTACAGCACGTCGTCGACGATGACGTCGCAGCCCAGCGTGAAGCGCAGGGCGCGGATGTTGTCGGCGAAGCTCGCGTCACCGTTGAACGCGGTGGCGAAGCCCAGGCTCGCGTTCGGCGCGATGTCGTGGAGGATCTCCAGCATCGCCGTGCCCTCGTCGCCGGAGCCCTCCTGGCCCGGCAGCACCTCGACGGCCGGCAGCTCGCCCGCCGCCTGCGACAGGGCCAGCGTGTCGACGCCGTCGGACAGGGCGCACAGCTTCACGCCGGTGCCCGTGACGCGGAACTCGTCACGCGCCGTGTCCGCCGCGTGCGCGCGGTCACCCTGGTTGGTGACGGCCGCGATGCGCGGCGACGCCAGCGCCTCCCGGGTCTTGGTCTCGATGTCCTGGGCCTTGTCCTCCTTGGAGGGGGCCTTCTCGACCGACTTCGGGTCCTTCACGTGGAACGTCTTGGCCTCGACCGCGGCTTCCACCCGGCGCACGTCGCCGCGGGCGGAGAGCTTGGCGAGGGAGTTGAGGGGCAACTGGGCCCGGATCGTCCTGCCCTCGGTGGAGACCGAGCGGACGCCGCCACCCGCGGAGCGGACGGCGTGGACGAGGTCGTCGGTGACCTTCTCGGCCCTGATGTCCACCAGGACCTGGTTGCCGTCCTGGACCTTCACCCCGGTCTGGAGGGCCGGGAGCCTGCTGAGCGTGCCCGCACCGGCACGGCGGCGCTGCTCGACGACGAGCGCGCTGTCCACCTTGGACTCCGAGGCGGACAGGGACTTCTTGATCTCCTGGAGGGTCGCGATCTGAGCGGCGGTCCGCTCGTCGACCCCCTTCGACGCCTTCGGCGGGTCGGCCGAGGCGGGTGAAACGACCCCCAGTGTCAGCAGGACGGCGGCACCGGCTGCGATCAGGGCGTTTCTTCGAGACCGGCGTATCGGTGAGCGCACAGGCGTCTTCCCCACGTTGAGCGTGCCCCCGACGCACGCGGCCACCGATCGGATGACTCCGATCGAGGGGTCAACGTATTGCGCACGCCCAAGTACCGTCTGCCACCGTTCGGCCTACTTCCCAGGTGTTAGGACCCATCACATTTCACAGTACAAAAGCATCTGTCCACAGTTGACCGGTTCGTCCGGACAGTGCGTCGAGGAGCGCCGCGGCCTGGTTGTCGGTCAACGAGGCGATGAAGTCGACCACCGCGCGCCCCCGCGCCAGCGCGCGCACCGCGTCCGGACCGGACGGTGCGTCACCGGTCGCGCCCACCAACGCCGACGGGTCCGTCCTGGCCAGCGCCGCGTACTCGTCGCCGGCCAGCTCCACCAGGTCGTGCAGCCGGCGCGGCAACCGGTTCGCCTCGTGCCGGTCGGTCACCCACTGCTCCAGGGCCTCGACCAGCGCCGTCAGCAACCTCGCCTGACCGCGCTGGTGCAGCGCCAGGTCCGGGCGGAGCAGCACGAACCTGCGGTGCACGAACTTCAGCACCTGCACCTCGTGCCACTGCGGCACGGCCAGCACCACGTGCCCGGACCGCGTCGTCGGCTCCTCCACCACCCCGACCGAGTCCACCAGCCGCCGCGTCCAGCGCGCCGAGAACCCGGCCACCGCCTGCTCGGCCTCCACCGACCCGTCGAACGGCACCGCCAGCAGACCGTCCACCAGTTCCGCCCGCACCTTCGACACCGCCCGCGCGAACACCTCGTCGTCCACCGCCCACGAGTCCTTGGCGTGCAGGCGGCGGCGCAGCGCCTCCAGCGACCGGCCGGGACGGCGCTCCTGCGCGGCCAGCTCCGCGGCGCTCAACCCGGCCAGGTCCACCGCCTCGTCGAGCCACGTGCCCAGCTCCGCCGCGACCGTCGCGTGCTGGAGCACGCCGACGCGGTAGAAGTCCTCCAGGTCGTGGATCGCGTAGGCGATGTCGTCGGCGGTGTCCATCACGGACGCCTCGACCGTCTGCTGCCACGACTCCAGCCGACCCGAGTAGAACGCGCGGGACTGCCGCACGTCCTCCATCTCCGTCACGTACGCGGAGAACTTCGCCGATCCCGTACCCGGCGCGTCGGACGGCTCGGCCGCGCCCCTCGGCGGCTCCGACAGGTCCTTGGGGTGCGGGTGGGGGTGCGACAGGCGCGTCCACGGGTACTTGAGCATCGCCGCCCGCACCGCCACGGTGAGGTCCAACCCCACCGCCGCCGGGCCGCGCACGTCCGTGGTCGTGACGATGCGGAACGACTGGGCGTTGCCCTCGAACCCGTCCGACAGGCCGAACCGGTGCCGGGCGAGGCGGTCCAGCACCTGCTCGCCCAGGTGCCCGAAGGGCGGGTGGCCGAGGTCGTGCGCCAACGACGCCGCCTCCACCACGTCCGGGTCGCACCCGCCGAGCTTGTCGAGGAGGTTCGTCACGTCCGGGCGGGCGTTGAGCCGCTCGGCGATGGCGCGCGCCGCCTGCGCGACCTTCAAGCTGTGCGTGAGCCGGTTGTGCACCAGAAGACCGGAACCGGTCGAGCTGACGACCTGCGTCACACCGCCCAGGCGGGCGAAGAACGGCGAACTCGCGACCCGGTCCCGGTCGACGCGGAACGGACTGGCGGCCAGGTCGGCCTGGACGGCGGTGTCCCCACCGGACCGGCGCGCGGTCCGCGGGTCGACGTTCTCCTCGTGCATGGGGAGAAAATAACCCAGAAAGCCCTCAGGGGCACTCGATGACGAGTGCCCCTGAGGGAAAGAATGTTCGGCGGCGTCCTACTCTCCCACACCCTCACGAGTGCAGTACCATCGGCGCTGGAAGGCTTAACTACCGGGTTCGGAATGGGACCGGGTGTTCCCCAACCGCAATGACCACCGAAACACTATGAAATTACCAACCCGTAGGCACCACACCCAGATCGGGCATGATGGTCCGGTTCGGTTCTTTCAGAACCGCACAGTGGATGCGTAGCATTTTTGTGAGCAAGTCCTCGGCCTATTAGTACCGGTCAACTCCAGCCGTTACCGACCTTCCATCTCCGGCCTATCAACCCAATGGTCTCTTGGGGGCCTTAACCCACGAAGGGTGGGATACCTCATCTAGGAACGAGCTTCCCGCTTAGATGCTTTCAGCGGTTATCCCTTCCGAACGTAGCCAACCAGCAATGCCCTTGGCAGGACAACTGGCACACCAGAGGTCCGTCCGTCCCGGTCCTCTCGTACTAGGGACAGCCTTCCGCAAGTATCCTACGCGCGCGGCGGATAGGGACCGAACTGTCTCACGACGTTCTAAACCCAGCTCGCGTACCGCTTTAATGGGCGAACAGCCCAACCCTTGGGACCTACTCCAGCCCCAGGATGCGACGAGCCGACATCGAGGTGCCAAACCATGCCGTCGATATGGACTCTTGGGCAAGATCAGCCTGTTATCCCCGGGGTACCTTTTATCCGTTGAGCGACCACGCTTCCACAAGCCATGGCCGGATCACTAGTTCCGACTTTCGTCCCTGCTCGACCTGTCGGTCTCACAGTCAAGCCCCCTTGTGCACTTGCACTCGACACCTGATTGCCAACCAGGCTGAGGGAACCTTTGAGCGCCTCCGTTACTCTTTGGGAGGCAACCGCCCCAGTTAAACTACCCACCAGGCACTGTCCCTGATCCGGATCACGGACCGAGGTTAGACATCCAGTACGACCAGAGTGGTATTTCAACGATGACTCCACACTGACTGGCGTCAGCGCTTCACAGTCTCCCACCTATCCTACACAAGCCGAACCGAACACCAATACCAAGCTATAGTAAAGGTCCCGGGGTCTTTCCGTCCTGCCGCGCGTAACGAGCATCTTTACTCGTAGTGCAATTTCGCCGGGCCTGTGGTTGAGACAGTCGAGAAGTCGTTACGCCATTCGTGCAGGTCGGAACTTACCCGACAAGGAATTTCGCTACCTTAGGATGGTTATAGTTACCACCGCCGTTTACTGGCGCTTAAGTTCTCAGCTTCGCCCCGAAGAGCTAACCGGTCCCCTTAACGTTCCAGCACCGGGCAGGCGTCAGTCCGTATACATCGTCTTGCGACTTCGCACGGACCTGTGTTTTTAGTAAACAGTCGCTTCTCGCTGGTCTCTGCGGCCGAAAAATCCTAGCCCGCAAGGGGCTTCAAATCCCTCGGCCCCCCTTCTCCCGAAGTTACGGGGGCATTTTGCCGAGTTCCTTAACCACAGTTCGCCCGATCGCCTCGGTATTCTCTACCTGACCACCTGTGTCGGTTTGGGGTACGGGCCGCATGAACACTCACTAGAGGCTTTTCTCGGCAGCATGGGATCACTCTACTTCGCCTCAATCGGCTATGCATCACGTCTCAGCCTATATGCAGCACGGATTTGCCTATGCTACGGCCTACACGCTTACACCAGTACTACCACTCACTGGCGGAGCTACCCTCCTGCGTCACCCCATCGCTTGACTACTACAAGTTCAGGTCCCGCGCTCCACGTCGGGTCCTCATCCGAAGAATCAGACCCGGGCTTCGGGCGGTTAGTATCACAAGCCTCGCCATGGGCGCGTTCACACGGGTACGGGAATATCAACCCGTTGTCCATCGACTACGCCTGTCGGCCTCGCCTTAGGTCCCGACTTACCCTGGGCGGATTAGCCTGGCCCAGGAACCCTTGGTCATCCGGCGGCAGAGTTTCTCACTCTGCTTTCGCTACTCATGCCTGCATTCTCACTCGTCCAGCCTCCACACCTGGATCACTCCGGCGCTTCAATGGCTGAACGACGCTCCCCTACCCATCCAGACACTAGTTCTGAATGACACGGCTTCGGCGGTGTGCTTGAGCCCCGCTACATTGTCGGCGCAGGACCACTTGACCAGTGAGCTATTACGCACTCTTTAAAGGGTGGCTGCTTCTAAGCCAACCTCCTGGTTGTCTGGGCGACCCCACATCCTTTCCCACTTAGCACACACTTAGGGGCCTTAGCCGGCGTTCTGGGCTGTTTCCCTCTCGACTACGAAGCTTATCCCCCGCAGTCTCACTGCCGCGCTCTCACGTACCGGCATTCGGAGTTTGGTTGATTTCGGTAAGCTTGTGGGCCCCCTAGACCATCCAGTGCTCTACCTCCGGCACGAAACACACGACGCTGCACCTAAATGCATTTCGGGGAGAACCAGCTATCACGGAGTTTGATTGGCCTTTCACCCCTAACCACAGCTCATCCCCCAGGTTTTCAACCCTGGTGGGTTCGGGCCTCCACGCGGTCTTACCCACGCTTCACCCTGGCCATGGCTAGATCACTCCGCTTCGGGTCTAGACCACGCGACTATGAACGCCCTATTCGGACTCGCTTTCGCTACGGCTACCCCACACGGGTTAACCTCGCCACGCAGCACTAACTCGCAGGCTCATTCTTCAAAAGGCACGCCGTCACCCCTAAAGGCTCCGACGGATTGTAGGCACACGGTTTCAGGTACTATTTCACTCCCCTCCCGGGGTACTTTTCACCTTTCCCTCACGGTACTAGTCCGCTATCGGTCACCAGGTAGTATTCAGGCTTAGCGGGTGGTCCCGCCAGATTCACAGCGAATTTCACGAGTACGCTGCTACTTGGGAACACCGTCAAGAGAGATACCGGGTTTTCACGTACGGGACTTTCACCCTCTACGGCCGCGCTTTCCAGACACGTTCCGCTAACCACAGTATTTTATGACTCTCCGTCGATCCGGCAGAATCGACCAACAGGTCCCACGACCCCGCACACGCAACCCCTGCCGGGTATCACACGAGTACGGTTTAGCCTAATCCGCTTTCGCTCGCCACTACTCACGGAATCACGGTTGTTTTCTCTTCCTGCGGGTACTGAGATGTTTCACTTCCCCGCGTTCCCTCCACATACCCTATGTGTTCAGGTATGGGTGACCCCACATGACTGGGGCCGGGTTTCCCCATTCGGACACCCTTGGATCTCAGCTCGGTTGACAGCTCCCCAAGGCTTTTCGCAGTCTCCTACGTCCTTCATCGGCTCCTGGTGCCAAGGCATCCACCGTATGCCCTTAATAACTTGCCACAAAGATGCTCGCATCCACTGTGCAGTTCTCAAAGAACAACCAGACACCCCGCCACACTGTCAACGCCTGCCAAGTTCACCCTGGCGGTTCGGAGACGGGCGGAGCCCTGTCGTTTCTCGCTGAGGAAAACACTCGCGTGTTCTCTCAGGACCCAACAGCGTACCGAACAAGAAACTCTGAACCCCTCGGTGACCCTTCCACGCCCTTGCGGACAGTACTAACTCACCGAGCAACCCGAAGTCTTGCATTAGCCAGCATCCACATATATGAGCTCCACCCGACGATCATTCGCCGTCGGCGTGGCCTCCACCTTGGTCCGAAGACCGCGGTGCAGATGCTCCTTAGAAAGGAGGTGATCCAGCCGCACCTTCCGGTACGGCTACCTTGTTACGACTTCGTCCCAATCGCCAGTCCCACCTTCGACCGCTCCCCCCCTTGCGGGTTGGGCCACGGGCTTCGGGTGTTACCGACTTTCGTGACGTGACGGGCGGTGTGTACAAGGCCCGGGAACGTATTCACCGCAGCGTTGCTGATCTGCGATTACTAGCGACTCCGACTTCACGGGGTCGAGTTGCAGACCCCGATCCGAACTGAGACCGGCTTTGTGGGATTCGCTCCACCTCACGGCTTCGCAGCCCTCTGTACCGGCCATTGTAGCATGTGTGAAGCCCTGGACATAAGGGGCATGATGACTTGACGTCATCCCCACCTTCCTCCGAGTTGACCCCGGCAGTCTCCCATGAGTCCCCGCCATAACGCGCTGGCAACATGGAACGAGGGTTGCGCTCGTTGCGGGACTTAACCCAACATCTCACGACACGAGCTGACGACAGCCATGCACCACCTGTACACCGGCCACAAGGGGGCCAATATCTCTACTGGTTTCCAGTGCATGTCAAGCCCAGGTAAGGTTCTTCGCGTTGCATCGAATTAATCCACATGCTCCGCCGCTTGTGCGGGCCCCCGTCAATTCCTTTGAGTTTTAGCCTTGCGGCCGTACTCCCCAGGCGGGGTGCTTAATGCGTTAGCTGCGGCACGGAGGACGTGGAAGTCCCCCACACCTAGCACCCACCGTTTACGGCGTGGACTACCAGGGTATCTAATCCTGTTCGCTCCCCACGCTTTCGCTCCTCAGCGTCAGTATCGGCCCAGAGACCCGCCTTCGCCACCGGTGTTCCTCCTGATATCTGCGCATTTCACCGCTACACCAGGAATTCCAGTCTCCCCTGCCGAACTCAAGTCTGCCCGTATCGACTGCAGGCTCCACGTTAAGCGTGAAGTTTTCACAGCCGACGCAACAAACCGCCTACGAGCTCTTTACGCCCAATAATTCCGGACAACGCTCGCACCCTACGTATTACCGCGGCTGCTGGCACGTAGTTAGCCGGTGCTTCTTCTGCGGGTACCGTCAGTTGCCCTTCGTCCCCGCTGAAAGAGGTTTACAACCCGAAGGCCGTCATCCCTCACGCGGCGTCGCTGCATCAGGCTTTCGCCCATTGTGCAATATTCCCCACTGCTGCCTCCCGTAGGAGTCTGGGCCGTGTCTCAGTCCCAGTGTGGCCGGTCACCCTCTCAGGCCGGCTACCCGTCGTCGCCTTGGTAGGCCATTACCCCACCAACAAGCTGATAGGCCGCGGGTCCATCCCATACCGCCGGAACTTTCCACCCACCACCATGCAGTGGCAGGTCGTATCCGGTATTAGACCTAGTTTCCCAGGCTTATCCCGGAGTACAGGGCAGGTTACCCACGTGTTACTCACCCGTTCGCCGCTCGTGTACCCCGAAGGGCCTTACCGCTCGACTTGCATGTGTTAAGCACGCCGCCAGCGTTCGTCCTGAGCCAGGATCAAACTCTCCAATAAGGAATGAGTTCGATCGCTCCGAACAACACTGACAAGTAATGTCAGTTGTCCAGTAACAATCTCAAAGGAATCCTCTTGACGAGGATCATAAATTTACTGGCTATTCGGCACGCTGTTGAGTTCTCAAAGAACACACGCTCACCATCGTGTCCCGCGTCTTACCGCGGTTCATTCCGGGGCTTTGTGTTTCCGGTGTTTCGCTTGTGTCTGAAGCTTAGCTCGTTCGTTTTCGCGGTGTCAAATCGGCCGTTTCGGCTTCTTCGCTCCGCGTCACAACCCGCTTCGCATTCAGTTTTTATCCTACTCCCCCGCGCCCGAGGCGGCACACTGTGCCGCTTGTTCTTGCTCCGGGGGTTTCGCCGCGCTCCGTTCCGGTCTGTCCCGGCCCGTTCCGCGCTGGCAGAGAGAAACTTACACGAGGGCGGGCCGATAGTGAAATCGGGGGGGCCGTCCGGGTGTTTTCGCAGCTAGACGTGGTGCCGCTCCCCCGATAGGGGGATGCTGTGCCGGTGCTCCTCTCCCCTCGCGCCCGCCCGTGGGGCTCCTACGTCGTGCTCGTGCTCCTCGTCGCGGCCTGCTACTACCTGGGCGCGCGCCTCGGTCTGCTCCAGGCGCTGGTGAACGACCAGGTGACGCCGTTGTGGCCGCCGACGGGCGTGGCGGTGCTGGCGCTGCTGGTGGGCGGGCTGCGGTTGTGGCCCGGCGTGACGCTGGGGGCGTTCGCGGTGAACGCGTCGCTGGGCGACCTCCCGGTGACGGTGGCGATCTGCGCCGGCAACACGCTGGGTCCGGTGGTGGCCTGCCTGCTGCTGCGGCGCGCGGGTTTCCGCCTCGAACTGGACCGGACGCGGGACGCGTTGGCGCTCGTCCTGCTCGGGGCGCTCGCGGGGATGCTGGTCAGCTCGACGGTCGGGTCGACGGCCCTGCTGCTCAACGGTGTGGTGGACGGCGGTCGCTTCTGGTCGACGTGGGCGGTGTGGTGGACGGGTGACGCGCTGGGCGTCCTGGTGTTCGTGCCCATGGTGCTGGCGCTGCGGACCCTGCGGTGGCGGCGGCCGTCGCCGAGGCGGTGGGTGGAGGCCGCAGCGCTGGTGGGCAGCCTGACGGCGGTGATGCTGTTCGCGACGTCGCGCGACGTGCGCCTGATGTACCTGGTGTTCCCGTTCCTGATCTGGGCGGCGCTGCGCTTCCAGCACCTGGGCACGGCGCCGTGCGCGTTGATCGCCGCGACGATGGCGGCGCGGGGCGCGGCGGCGGGTAGCGGTCCGTTCGCGGGTGTGGATCTCCTCGTGCGGATGGTGGGTCTCCAGGCTTATAACGGGACGGCGGTGCTGACGGCGCTGCTGCTGTCGACGGTGATCGCGGAGCGGAACGCGGCACAGGCGGCGATCGAGCGGACGGTGGAGCAGTTGTCGGAGGTCGTGTCGAGGTACCGGCCGACCCCGTTGGGCGACCTGCTGCCACCGCGGCGGCCGGAGGGGCTTTGAGCGTGGACGTGGTCGTGGTGGGTGGCGGTCCGGCCGGGCGTGCGCTGGCGCGGGCGTGCGCCGCGCGCGGGCTGGGGACGGCCCTGGTGGACCCGAACCCGGAGCGGAGGTTCCGGGCGACGTACGCGGCCTGGGCGGACGAGTTGCCGCCGGGCGCGCCGGTGGCGGTGGAGGCGTCGCGGTCGCGGGTGGTGACGACGGCGGAGCACGCGGTGGGTCGCCGGTACGCGGTGCTGGACAACGAGCGGCTGTGGGAGCTGCCGGCCGTGGTGGACGTGGTGGCGGGCCGGGTGGTGCAGCGGTCGGCGTCGTCGGTGCGGTTGGCGGACGGCCGGGTGCTGCGGGGGCGCGTGGTGGACGCGTCGGGCGCTGCGGGTGGTTCGGGCGCGGCGCAGACGGCGGTGGGCGTGGTGGTGCCGGCGGAGGTGGCGCGGCCGTTCGTGGGCGTCGACGAAGCGGTGATCATGGACTGGCGGAAGCCGCCGGCGGCGACGACGGCGGACCCGACGTTCCTGTACGCGATCCCGGTGTCGGCGACGCGGGTGCTGCTGGAGGAGACGTCGTTGGCGCGGCGGCCGGGGTTGCCGCTGGCGGAGCTGCGGCTGCGGTTGCACGCGCGGTTGGCGGTGCACGGCATCGCGGTGCCGGAGGACGAGGAGCGGGTGCACATCCCGTTGGACGGCCGGCCGCGCGACGGGGCGTTCGGGGCGGCGTCGGGGTTGATCCACCCGGCGACGGGCTACAGCGTGGCGGCGGCGCTGCGGCGGGCGCCGGTGGTGGCGGCGGCGCTGGCGGCGGGTCGCCCGGTGGTGCGGTCGACCGCCGAACGGGTCGTCCACGCGATGTGGTCGCGCGGTCTCACGTCGTTGTTGGCGATGCGGCCCGACGAGGTGCCGGAATTCTTCCACCAGTTCTTCCTTTTGCCCGACAACCACCAACGCGCATACCTCGGCGGGCACGGTGACCTGCGGGGGACGCTTTCGGCGATGTTGCGGTTGTTCCACGACGCGTCGTGGTCGATGCGCGGTCGAATGGCATTTCCTGTGCGATCGGCCAAAAGTTGGGGAACACCGGGTTAACGCCCTCGTCTTGTGGTGGCGGAACGGGCACGATCCGGGGGTGCCCGCCTTGCTGGATGACGTACGGTTCGCCTTCCAGCCGCTGTTCAACCTCAACACCGGGGGTGTCGTCGCGGTCGAGGCACTGGCCCGGCCGCACGACGGCAGCGTGCAGGACCTGCTCCGAGCGGCTTTCCGCGCGGGGTACCTGGCGAACACCGACGTGGCGCTCGCGTGCCGCGCGGTCCGCCACGCCGCCGAGCACGGGCTCGGCGTGCCGCTGCACGTGAACCTGCTGGCGATGACGATCGCGGACAAGCCGGAGCTGCTGGCGCCGCTGTACGCGGTGCTGCGCGAGGTGGACCGCGCCCCGTCCGACCTGGTGCTGGAGGTCGGGGTGCCGTACTCGCGGGCGCCGCGCCGGCTGCTGGTGCGGGGGTTGCGGCGGTTGCGCGAGGACGGGTTCCGGCTGGGCCTGGACGGGGTGGGCGAGGGCGACTCGCCGCTGTCGCTGCTGACCGAGGTGCAGCCGGAGGTGCTCAAGCTCGACCGCGAGGTGGTGGTGGCGCTGCCCTCGGACCCGGCGAGGTTCGCGCTGGTCCAGGCGTTGCAGCACCTGTGCGAGCACACGGGGTCGCTGATCGTGGCGGAGGGCGTGGAGACGGAGGCGCAGCTGGCGGCGCTGCGCAGGCTGGGCGTGCGGCTGGCGCAGGGCAACCTGCTGGCGACCGCGCAGCGCCGGCCGCGGGTGGACGCGACGATCGCGGCCGTGCTGAGCGAGGTCAACGACCCCGAGTCGACGACGAAGACGATGACGGGGCAGGTGCGGCGCGGGTCGGGGCCGCGGGTGACGGACTTCCTGCACCCGGCGACGACGCTGCCGGAGTCGGCGACGTCGGAGGAGGTGCTGGAGGTCCTGGGCAGCCGGCCGACGGTGACCGGCGTGGTGCTGGTCGACGAGGAGGACCGGCCGCGCTGGACGGTGGACCGCAACCGGTTCCTGCTGGCGGTGACGGGGCCGTTCGGCCACGCCCTGCACGCGAAGCGGGAGGCGGCGCGGCTGGCGGACCGGCCGAAGGTGATCGGCGCGGAGTCGAGCGCGCTGGAGCTGCTGGACGTGGTGGCGCACACCCACCGGGAGCGCACGAACGACGACCTGGTGGTCGTGGACGGCGACGACCGGTGCCTGGGCGTGGTGCGGGTGGCGGACGTGGTGCGGGGCATCGCGGAGCTGAAGGTGGAGCGGGCGGCGGCGCTGAACCCGCTGACGCGGCTGCCGGGCACCGACTCGTTCGCGCGCGAGGTGGACCGGCGCGTGCTGGGCGGTGACCTGTTCGCCGTGGGGTGGCTGGACGTGGACGCGTTCAAGCGGGTGAACGACTCGGTGGGGTTCGCGGCGGGCGACGACCTGATCCGGGCGCTGGGGCGGGCGTTGACGGAGGGTGCGGCGGCGTTCCCGGGCGTGCACGTCGGGCACGTGGGCGGGGACGACTTCCTGGTGGTGGCGGGGTTGGACGAGATCGTGCCGTTCTCGGCGGCGGTGCTGGACGCGCCGTTCGACGCGGAGGGCCACCCGGTGACGCTGTCGCTGGCCACGCTGATCTGCGCGGCGGGGTCGGTGGGCTCCTACCGCGAGGTGTCGCGGCTGCTGGCGCCGCTGAAGGAGCACGCGAAGTCGCTGCGCGGCACCAGCTGGGTGCTGGGCCGGCCGGGGAGCGACCACGTGGACGTGCTGCGCGGCGGGCCGCACCTGGCGGTGGGCTGACCGCCGCCACCACCGTGACCGCCGTGACCGCCGTGCCGGTCGCCGAGGTCGCGGAAGTTCACCGCATCGCTGCCTGTGCACCAGTGCTGATCACTCATAGCATCCAGGGTGGTCACCCAGCGCAAGGAGGTCCCGGTGAGCGAGGCGACCGCCCTGACGCTCCCGCGCCCCGTGTCCGACCTGCCGCTGACGGTGGGCGTGGAGGAGGAGTTCCTGCTGGTCGACCCGGTCACGGGGGCGCTGCGGCCGATCGCGGGGGCGGTGCTGGGCGGGGCGGACGGCGGGCTGGACCTCCAGCCGGAGATGACGGCGTTCCAGGTGGAGAGCGCCACGGCGGTGTGCCTGACCATGGCGGAGGTGCGCGAGCAGCTCGTGGCGGCGCGGCGGGAGCTGGGGGTGCTGGCCGCCCGGCACGGCGCGCGGATCGTGGCGACGGGCACGCCGGTGCTGCGCGAGAGCCGGCCGCCGCCGCTGACCGAGGGCGCGCGGTACCGGACGATCGCGGCGGAGTTCGGGTCGCTGGTGGACGGGCTGACGATCTGCGGGTGCCACGTGCACATCGGCATCCCGGACCCGGCGACGGGGCTGCTGATCTGCAACCACCTGCGGCAGTGGCTGCCGGTGCTGCTGGCGGTGTCCGCGAACTCGCCGTTCTGGGACGGCCGGGACACCGGGTACGCGAGCTGGCGGTACCTGATGTGGGGGCCGTGGCCGTCGGCGGGCGCGCCGCCGTGGTTCTCGTCGGTGGAGGACTACCGGTCGGGCACGCGGGCGCTGCTGGAGTCGGGGGCGGCGCTGGACGAGGCGATGGTCTACTGGGACGTGCGGCTGTCGGCGAAGCACCCGACGGTGGAGCTGCGGGTGTGCGACGTGGCGGCCACGGTGGACGAGGCGGTGCTGGTCGCGGCGCTGGTGCGGGCGGTCGCGGCGATGGCGGTCGCGGGCGCGCCCGCGTTCCCGGTGTCGGACGTGGTGCTGCGGGGCGCGCTGTGGCGGGCGGCGCGCGACGGGCTGGGCGGCGCGGGCGTCGATCCGCGCAGCGGGCGGTTGGTGGCGGCGGCGGACCTGGTGCGGGAGCTGGTGGGCTGGGTGCGGCCCGCGCTGCGGGCGGCCGGTGACGAGGACCTGGTGGTGGACGGGGTGGAGCGGCTGCTGGCGGACGGGACGGGGGCGGTGCGGCAGCGGCGGGCGTTCGCGCGGCGCGGTGAGCCGGCCGACGTGGTGTCGTTCCTGGTGGGGCAGACCTGAGCGGGGCCGCCCGGGGAGGGCGGTGGCCGTGGGCTCGGTGTCAGCGGGGGTCGGTGTCAGCGGGGGTCGGTGTCAGCGGGGGTCGGTGTCAGCGGGGGTCGGTGCTCAGCTTGGCGTGGCAGTGCAGGTCGTGCGGGCCGTCGAGGTGCACGAGGGCCGCCCGCAGGGTGCCTTCGAGGGCGAAGCCGAGCTTGGCGGCGACCCGGCACGACGGGGCGTTGGCGGTGGAGTGCTGGAGGAACAGCCGGCGCAGGCCGAGGTCGTCGAACACCCACCGCTCGACGGTCCTCGTCGCCCGGACGGCGACCGCGCGACCGCGGTGCGCGGGCAGCACCCAGTAGGAGAGCTGGGCGACGCCCTCGTGCAGGGAGACGGTGCGCAGGCCGACCTGGCCGAGCGGTTCGTCGGTGCGCCGGTCGGCGACGGCCCAGGAGGCGTCGGTCTCGACGTTCCACCTGGTGCTCCAGCCCCGGGTCCAGGCGCGGGCCTCCTCGGGGCTGTTCATGCGGCGCAGGTGCCAGCGCCGGATGTCGGGGCAGTCGAACGCCTCGGTCACGGCGGCGGCGTCGCCCTCGTGCCACGGGCGCAGCACCAGCCGGTCGTCGACGTCGAGGCGGGGTTGGTCGCGGTCGCGCAGGGCGCCGGCGGGGAGGGTGGGCGGGGCGAGGTAGGGCACGAGGCCATCCTGGTCCACCGCAAGCGCTTTCGCGCCCGGTTTTGTCGGTGGTCGCCGGCAAGATGAAGAACAGGGGTCCCCTGGGCGGGGACCCCTGCGCAGCACGCGAGCCGCAGCACTCGGGCCGCAGCACTCGGGCCGGAGCAGGCGAGCCGGAGCAGGCGAGTCGCAGCGGGCAGGCCCGCCGGACGCGCCGAACCCGCCGCGCGCGGTAGGCGGCACGGCGGGTTCGGTGGTGGGAACGGGTCAGACGGTGAAGCCGAGGGCGCGCAGCTGCTCGCGCCCGTCGTCGGTGATCTTCTCCGGGCCCCACGGCGGCATCCAGACCCAGTTGATGCGGAAGTCGCTGACGATCCCGCCGCTCCCGCCCCCGCCGCCGACGAGGGCGGACCGGGTCTGGTCCTCGATGACGTCCGTCAGCGGGCACGCCGCGGAGGTCAGGGTCATGTCGATCAGGGCCACGTTGTCGTCGTCGACCCGGATGTCGTAGACCAGGCCGAGGTCGACGACGTTGATGCCCAGTTCGGGGTCGACCACGTCGCGCATGGCCTCCTCGACGTCGTCCAGCGCGGCCACGTCGGCCTTCGGCGCGGGCGGTTCGGGCATGCCCTCCACGCCGCGCACGACGTCCTCTTCGGTGCTGCTCATGGGTTCGCTCCCTCGCTGCGCGCCACGGCGTCCTTGAAAGCCATCCAGCCCAGCAGCGCGCACTTGACGCGCGCCGGGTACTTCGCCACGCCCGCGAACGCGATGCCGTCCTCCAGGACGTCCTCGTCCGGTTCGACCTGGCCTCGGCCCTGCATCAGCTCGACGAACGCGTCGAGCTTCGCGAACGCCTCGTCGACCGGCTTGCCGACCACCAGGTCCGTCATCACCGACGTGGACGCCTGGCTGATGGAGCAGCCCTGGCCGTCGTAGGACACGTCGGCGACCGTGCCGCCGTCCAGCCGCACGCGCAGCGTGACCTCGTCGCCGCACGTCGGGTTGATCTGGTGGGACTCGGCGTCGAACGGGTCGCGCAGGCCGCGGCCGTGGGGGTTCTTGTAGTGGTCCAGGATGATCTCCTGGTACATCTGCTGGAGCTGCATCACGCCACCCCGAAGAACTTCTGCGCCTCGCGCACGGCGTCCACCAGGGTGTCCACCTCGTCGAGCGTGTTGTAGAGGTAGAAGCTGGCGCGGACGGTCGCCGCGGCGTCCATCCGGCGGTGCAGCGGCCACGCGCAGTGGTGGCCGACGCGGACGGCGACGCCGAGGCTGTCGAGGACCTGGCCCGCGTCGTGGGCGTGGACGCCGTCGACGACGAACGACACCGCGCCGCCGCGGTCGGTCGTGTCGAGGGGTCCGACGACCCGCACGCCGGGGATGGCGGAGAGGCCGCGCAGGGCGGCCTCGGTCAGCCGGTGCTCGTGCGCGGCGACGCGGTCCATGCCGATCTCGTCCAGGTAGTCCACGGCCGCGCCGAGGGCGACCGCCTGGGACGTCATGGGCACGCCGGCCTCGAAGCGCGCCGGCGGCGGGGCGAAGGTGGACTTCGCCATGTGGACCATCTCGATCATCGACCCGCCGGTGAGGAACGGCGGCAGCGCCTCCAGCAGCTCGCGGCGGCCGTAGAGGACGCCGATGCCGGTCGGGCCGAGCATCTTGTGGCCGCTGAACACCGCGAAGTCCACGCCGAGGGCGTGGAGGTCGACCGGGCCGTGCGGGACGGACTGGCACGCGTCGAGCACGGTCAGCGCGCCGACGCGGCGGGCGGCCCCGACCAGCGTCGCCACCGGGTTGACCGTGCCCAGCACGTTCGACTGGTGGGTGAACGCCACGACCTTGGTGCGGTCGTTGACCAGGGTGTCGATGTCGGACAGGTCGAGCCTGCCCTCGTCGGTGACGCCGAACCAGCGCAGCGTGGCGCCGGTGCGGGCGGCGAGCTGCTGCCACGGCACGAGGTTGGCGTGGTGCTCCATCTCGGTGACTACGATCTCGTCGCCGGGGCCGACGCGGAAGCGCTCCGCCTCGGGGCCGGCGGTGGCGGCGTTGCCCATCGCGTACGCGACGAGGTTGACGCCCTCGGTCGCGTTCTTGGTGAACACGACTTCGCCGTACGAGGCGCCCACGAAGTCGGCGATCTTCTGCCGCGCGCCCTCGTAGGCGTCGGTGGCCTCCTCGGCGAGCTGGTGCGCGCCGCGGTGCACGGCGGCGTTGGCGGTCTCCAGGAAGGCGCGCTCCGCGTCGAGGACCTGCCTCGGGCGTTGCGAGGTGGCGCCGGAGTCCAGGTAGACCAGCCGCTTGCCCTCACGCACGGTGCGGCCCAGGATCGGGAAGTCGGCCCGGACGGCAGCGGCGTCCAGTGGGGCCGCGGTGGCGGTCCCGGCTGCGGTGGGGGTGGTGGTCACTGCTCCGACGCCTCCTCTCAGAACGTTGGTCACGACAGGTGCAACGTCAGCCGATGCTGGCGGCTTCCTGCTTCCCGATGTACTTCACGTAACCCTCGGCCTCCAGCTTGTCCGCCAGCTCGGGGCCGCCGGACTCGGCGATGCGGCCGTTGGCGAACACGTGGACGAAGTCGGGCGAGATGTACTTGAGGATGCGCGTGTAGTGCGTGATCAGCATGACGCCGACCTCGCCGCCCGCCTTGTAGCGGTTGACGCCCTCGGACACGACGCGCAGCGCGTCGACGTCGAGGCCGGAGTCGGTCTCGTCGAGGATCGCGATCTTCGGCTTGAGCAGGCCCAGCTGGAGGATCTCGTGGCGCTTCTTCTCGCCGCCGGAGAAGCCCTCGTTGACGGAGCGCTCGCCGAAGGACGGGTCGATGTCCAGGTCGGACATCGCGCCCTTGACCTCCTTGACCCAGTGGCGCAGGTTGGGGGCCTCGCCGCGGACGGCGGTGGCGGCGGTGCGCAGGAAGTTCGTCATCGACACGCCGGGGACCTCGACCGGGTACTGCATGGCGAGGAACAGGCCCGCGCGGGCGCGCTCGTCGACGGTCATGCCGAGCACGTCCTCGCCGTCCAGCAGCACGGTGCCGGAGGTGACGTCGTACTTGGGGTGGCCGGCGACGGCGTAGGACAGGGTCGACTTGCCGGAGCCGTTCGGACCCATGATCGCGTGGGTCTCGCCCGCCTTGATGGTCAGGTCGACGCCCTTGAGGATCTCCTTGGCGCCTTCCTCGGTGTTGACCGAGACGTGCAGGTCCTTGATCTCCAGAGTGGCCATTGGTGCTCAGTTCTCCTGGTGTGGCGGGCGAAAGTCAGTTCGTGGTGGTGGCGACGTCGACGTACACGTCGTCGCCGCGGAGCTCGACGGCGAACACGTCGACCGGCTCGGTGGCGGGCGGCGAGGACGGGCGGCCGGTGCGCAGGTCGAAGCACGACCCGTGCAGCCAGCACTCCACGCCCTTGCGCGTGACCTCGCCCTCGCTGAGCGCGACCTCGGCGTGGGTGCAGAGGTCGCGCAGCGCGTGCACGGTGTCGCCGTCGCGGACGAGCAGTACGGGGGTGGCCTCGTCGCCGACCTCGAACGCGACCGGCTTGCGGTCGTCGAGGTCGGTGACGGAGCACACCCGGAGCATCAGGCCCCCACCGCTTCC
This sequence comes from Saccharothrix sp. DSM 118769, assembly GCF_052936295.1. Lineage (NCBI taxonomy): Bacteria > Bacillati > Actinomycetota > Actinomycetes > Pseudonocardiales > Pseudonocardiaceae > Saccharothrix > Saccharothrix sp. DSM 118769. Next base: position 7,517,864 of record NZ_CP193627.1, read on the forward strand.
AGTTCCGCCTCGATGGCGGCTTCGAGGCGCGCGCGCACCTCGGGGACGGTGATCTTGAGCAGGATCTCGTGGAAGAAGCCGCGCACGACGAGGCGGCGGGCCTGCTCCTCGGGGATGCCGCGGGCCTGGAGGTAGAACAGCTGCTCGTCGTCGAACCGGCCGGTGGCGCTGGCGTGGCCCGCGCCCTCGATCTCGCCGGTCTCGATCTCCAGGTTGGGCACCGAGTCGGCGCGGGCGCCGTCGGTGAGCACCAGGTTGCGGTTGAGCTCGAAGGTCTCGGTGCCCTCGGCCGCGGCGCGGATCAGGACGTCGCCGATCCACACGGTGTGCGCGCCCTCGCCCTGGAGCGCGCCCTTGTAGACCACGTTGCTGCGGCAGTTGGACACCGCGTGGTCGACGAAGGTGCGGTGCTCCAGGTGCTGGCCCGCGTCGGCGAAGTACAGGCCGAGCAGCTCGGCGTCGCCGCCGCGCCCGGTGTAGGTGACCACCGGGGTGAGCCGGACGAGGTCGCCGCCGAGGGTGATGACGGTGTGCTTGAACGAGGCGTCGCGGCCCAGCTTGGCGTGGTGCGCGGAGACGTGCACCGCGTCGTCGGCCCAGTCCTGGATGGCGACGACGGTGAGGTGCGCGCCGTCGTCGACGACGAACTCGACGTTGTCGGCGTACGCGCCGGAGCCGCGGTGGTCGAGGACGACGACGCCCTCGGCGAACGGCCGGGCGTGCACCTGGAGGTGGCCGTAGGCGACCCGGCCCTCGCCCGCGCCGGTCACCGTGACGGTGGTGGGCCCGGACTTCGCGTCACCGGGGAGGGTGATCACGGTGGCCTCGGTGAAGGAGTTCCACGCCTGGGCGGCGACGCGGTCGCCGGGGGTGCCGGCCACGCCGAGGCGCTGGTCGCCGCGGGCGGCCCGGTCGACGGTGACGCCCTCCGCCGCGGTCACCTCGACGGTGGCCGTGCCGGTGGCGGGCGCGCCGTCGTGCAGGCCGGCCAGCCGCTTCATGGGGGTGAAGCGCCAGATCTCCTCGCGGCCCCCCGGCACCTCGAACGCGTCCACGTCGAACGACGCGAAGTGGTCCGCGCGCGAGGAGATGGGGGCACCCGCGCCGTGCGAGTGGGCCGTCAGGCCGTGCTGCTGGTCTTCGGTGGTGACGGCCATGTCAGCCGACGGCCCCTTCCATCTGAAGCTCGATCAGGCGGTTCAGCTCGAGCGCGTACTCCATGGGCAGCTCGCGCGCGATGGGCTCGACGAACCCGCGCACGATCATGGCCATGGCCTCGTCCTCGTTGAGACCGCGGGACATCAGGTAGAACAGCTGGTCCTCGGACACCTTCGAGACGGTGGCCTCGTGGCCCATCGACACGTCGTCCTCGCGGACGTCGACGTAGGGGTAGGTGTCGGAGCGGCTGATGTTGTCCACCAGCAGCGCGTCGCACTTGACCGTGGACTTCGAGTGGTGCGCCCGCTTGTTGACCTGCACGAGGCCGCGGTAGGAGGTGCGGCCGCCGCCGCGCGCCACCGACTTCGACACGATCGTGGACGACGTGTGCGGCGCCATGTGGACCATCTTCGCGCCGGCGTCCTGGTGCTGGCCCTCGCCCGCGAACGCGATCGAGAGGACCTCGCCCTTGGCGTGCTCGCCCATGAGGAACACGGCCGGGTACTTCATGGTGACCTTGGAGCCGATGTTGCCGTCGATCCACTCCATGGTCGCGCCCTCTTCGGCCTTGGCGCGCTTGGTGACCAGGTTGTAGACGTTGTTCGACCAGTTCTGGATGGTCGTGTAGCGGCAGCGACCACCCTTCTTGACGATGATCTCGACGACGGCGGAGTGCAGCGAGTCCGACGAGTAGATCGGCGCGGTGCAGCCCTCGACGTAGTGCACGTAGGCACCCTCGTCGACGATGATCAGGGTCCGCTCGAACTGGCCCATGTTCTCGGTGTTGATCCGGAAGTACGCCTGGAGCGGGATGTCGACGTGGACACCCTTCGGCACGTAGATGAACGAGCCGCCGGACCAGACCGCGGAGTTCAGCGCGGAGAACTTGTTGTCACCCGAGGGGATGACGGAGCCGAAGTACTCCTTGAACAGCTCCGGGTGCTCCTTGAGGGCGGTGTCGGTGTCGAGGAAGATGACACCCTGCTCCTCGAGGTCCTCGCGGATCTTGTGGTAGACGACCTCGGACTCGTACTGGGCGGCGACACCGGAGACGAGGCGCTGCTTCTCGGCCTCCGGGATGCCCAGCTTGTCGTAGGTGTTCTTGATGTCGTCGGGCAGGTCGTCCCAGGTCGCCGCCTGCTTCTCGGTCGACCGGACGAAGTACTTGATGTTCTCGAAGTCGATGCCCGACAGGTCGGAGCCCCACGTGGGCATCGGCTTGCGGTCGAACAGGCGCAGCGCCTTGAGGCGGAAGTCGAGCATCCACTCGGGCTCGCTCTTCTTCGCCGAGATGTCGCGGACGACGTCCTCGTTCAGACCTCGGCGGGCGCTCGCGCCGGCGGCGTCCGAGTCGGCCCAGCCGAACTCGTAGTTGCCGATGCTCGCCAGGGTCTCCTCCTGGCTGAGCGGGGCTGTGGTGGTGCGCTGCTCGGCAGCGGCAGTCATGCGGGCTCCCCTCCATCTGAAGTCCGTGCGTCGGCGTCGCCGACCCGGTTCGGGCCGTCGGCGTCAACCGAGGCGGTCCTGGGTGTGTTCGGGATGTGCGTCGTGCACACGGCATCGCCGCGGGCGATGGTGGCCAGGCGCTGGACGTGCGTGCCGAGCAGGTCGGCGAACGCCGCCGTCTCGGTCTCGCACAGCTGCGGGAACTCGGCGGCGACGTGCGCGACCGGGCACAGGTGCTGGCAGAGCTGCTCACCCGCTCCCACGTGCCGCGCCGAGGCAGCGTAGCCCTCCCGGGTGAGCGCGGCCGCGAGGGCCTTGGCCCGGTCGGCCGCGTCGGGCTGGGCCACGATGGCCGCCCGGTGCTGGTCCACGAACGCGCTGACGCGGCGCTGCGCGAAGGCCCGTACCGCCTCCTCCCCGCCCTGTTCGGCGAGGAACCGCAGCGCGGCGACGGCGAGGTCGTCGTAGGCGTGCCCGAAGCGGGCCCGCCCCTGCTCGGTCAGCAGGAACAGCTTGGCCGGGCGACCCCGGCCGCGCTGGGTGCGCCGGGGCGCCTCCCTGCCGGTCGCCTCACCGTCCGCCACCAGGGCGTCGATGTGCCGCCGCACCGCCGTGGGGCTCAGGCCCAGCCGGTCCGCGACCGAGGCCGCGGCGACCGGGCCCTGCTCCAGCAGGAGCCGGGCGACGGCGTGCCGGGTCCGGCCGTCGTGCCCCGCGGGCACGCCGGTGGAGTCGGTCCCGACGTTTTTCACAACACCAGTGTTGCTTATTTCGTCGGCGCTCGCAAAGATCGCCCCGGATCGGGTGACCCGACTCACGCGCCGGGGGCGGTCGCTACCCTTCGGGCGTGGCGGCGGGCGGAGTGGTGATGGCGAACCGGAGCGCGATCGGCGAGGCCGCGCCCCTCGACGCCCCCGAGCGGCGGCAGCTCGACATCATCCGCCGGTGGGGCACCGTGGGCGCCCTGCTGATGGCGGTCGGGTCGCTGGGCGCGGGCGCCGCGCCGGTGTTCAGCCCCCTGCCGGGCACGCCCGTGCTGGGCCTGTTCCCCCGGATGAACAGCGCCTCGATGGCCGTGGTGTGGACGGGCATCTTCCTGATCGTGTCGGCGTGGCTGTGGCTGGGCCGGTTCGCCCGGCCGGGCCGGCCGCGGCTGATGACCCGCAGCCAGCTCGACCGCACCCTGCTGATGTGGATCACGCCGCTGGTGTTCGTGCTGCCCATGTTCAGCCGGGACGTCTACAGCTACCTGGCGCAGTCGCAGATCGCGGCCAACGGGCAGGACCCCTACGAGCTGGGGCCGGCCACGGCGCTGGGCGTGGACCACCCGCTCACCGTGAACGTGCCGAACATCTGGCGCGAGACGCCCGCCCCGTACGGGCCGCTGTTCCTGGCGGCCGGCCGGGTCATCTCGATGGTGACCGGGGACGGCGTCCTGCCGGGGATCTTCCTGCACCGGCTGCTGGTGCTGCTGGGCCTGGCGATGATCGTGTGGGCGCTGCCCCGGCTCGCCCGGCGCTTCGGCGTGCCGCCGGTGAGCGCGCTGTGGCTGGGCGCGGCGAACCCGCTGGTGCTGTTCCACCTGGTCGTGGGCGTGCACAACGAGGGCCTGGCGATCGGGTTGATGCTGGTCGGCATGGAGCTGGCGCTGCGCCGGATGCCGACCACCCCGGGCGTGCCGGTGACCCGCGACGAGCTGCTGTGGATCGTGCTCGGCGCGACCATGATCACGATGGGCGCGGCGGTGAAGATCCCGGCCGCGCTGGCGCTGGGCTTCCTGGGCGTGATGATCGCCAGGCGGCTCGGCGGCCGGTTCACCGACCTGGTCAAGGCGGCGCTGCTGCTGCTGCTCATCTCGGGCGTGGTGATGGTCGGCACGTGCGTCGGCACCGGCCTCGGGTTCGGCTGGGTGCAGACGCTGAACACGGCGAGCACGGTCAAGAGCTGGATGTCGCCGCCCACCGCGATGGGCTTCACGGGCGGTGGGCTGGGCCTGCTGCTGGGGCTGGGCAACCACACCGAGTCGATGATCGCGCTGATGCGGCTGGTCACCCAGGGCGTGTCGGTCGTGCTCGCGGCGACGCTGCTGTGGAAGGCGTTCCGGGGCCGCATCAAGGCCGTCAACGGCCTGGGCGCGGGCCTGGGCGCGGTGCTCGTGCTGGGGCCCGTGCTCCAGCCCTGGTACGTGCTGTGGGCGGCGTTGCCGCTGGCCACGGCCGTGCTGGCGCGCCGCTTCCGGGTGTTCGCGACCACGGCCAGCGCGGTGATCGCGGTGATCCTGCCGCCCACGGGCTCGGCGTTCGACGGCCGCGCCTACACCGTGCCGCAGGCCGTGGCGGGCGCCCTGATCGCGTTCGCGGTGTGCCTGTTCGTGGCCCGCAAGCAGGTGTTCCCGCTGATCAGGCGGGACCCGCTGCCCGGGTCGGTGTAACCCACCGGCCCGTTCGGGCGAGGTAGGGGTAGCGGGAAGATCGTCGCCTCGGGGGAGGAACGCGCGATGTCCGACGTGCCGCAGGAGCAGATCCGGTTCGCCGTGGTGCTCAACGGCGGGGTGAGCCTCGCCGTCTGGATGGGCGGGGTGGTGCTCGAACTCGACCGCCTGACCAGGGGCGACGGTCCCTGGTCGGCGTTGCTCGACATGGTGTGCAGCACCGCGCGCGCCGATGTCATCACCGGCACGTCGGCGGGCGGCATCAACGGCGCCGCCCTGGCGTTGTCGCAGGTCAACGCCAACGCGCGGGTGGAGAGGCTGCGGGACCTGTGGGCCGAGCAGGGCCGCATGGAGCAGCTGCTGCGCACCCCGTTCCGGGGGCAGCCGGTGTCGCTGCTGCGCGGCGACGAGTTCTTCCTGCCGCGGCTGCGGGAGGCGCTGGAGCGCCTGACCGCCGACTTCGAGCCCACCCCGCGCGACGAGCGGCCGGTGGACCTGCGGATCACCACGACGCTGCTGGCGGGCGTGCCCACGGTCACCCACGACGACCTGGGGCAGACCATGGTGCAGTCCACGCACCAGGGCAGCTTCTCGTTCCGCCGCGACCCCGGCGCGGGCGACCGGGACGACTTCACCGCCGACGACCTGCCCGGCCTGGTCAGCCGCCTGGCGCTGGCCGCCCGCTCCTCCGCGTCGTTCCCGTTCGCGTTCGAACCGTCGTTCGTCCCGGTCGCGCCCGGCGCGCCCGACGGGGCCAGGCCGAACATGGACGGCGTCGCGTCCTGGTCCAACGGCGCGGACAACCGGTCGCGCTACGCCGTGGACGGCGGCGTGCTGGTCAACACCCCCACCCGGGAGGCGCTGGAGGCCATCGACCGGATGCCCGCCGAGGGGCCCGTGCGGCGGGTGATGCTGCTGGTGTTCCCGCACGCGCCCGAGGCCGTGGTGGAGCCGGTGGCGCCCGTGGACGGCGCGCTGCCCAGCACCGTCGCCACCGGCGCGAAGCTGCTCGGCGCGCTGACCAGCCAGAGCGGCCGCACCTACGTCGACCGCATCGAGCAGCACAACCGCGACGCGGCGTCGCGGCGCGGCGGGCGCAACGCCCTGCTCGACCGGCTGGCCGCGGGCGGCTCGGTGGTGGACAAGCTCTACGCGCTCGCCGGGACCCTGCACGACCACTACGAGGACGTGCGCATCCGGCACGCGGCGCGCGACGTGACCACCCGGCAGTTCGAGGTGCCCGGCACGAACGCCGCGGGCTGGACGTTCGAACGGGTGCGGGCCGCGGCCGAGGCCGCGCAGCGGCGGTACCACGACCGGCACGACGGCCTGCCCTACGTGCCCGACGCGCCCCAGCCCGCCGCGCTGCCCGGGCACGGCTGGCCGTGGGGCATCACGATGGCCGACCGGCTCGCCTCCGCCGCGATGGACCTGCTCAAGCGCCTGGTGTGGGTGATGCCCGACGCCGGGCGGCTCGCGCTCGCCCGCACCGACCTCTACGACGTGCGGGCACGGCTGCGCGCCGCCCGCGCCGAGCTCGACGCGCACTGGACCACCGACACCACCGAGGAGCTGGACCAGGGGTACTGGGAGCGGCGGGTCGCGCGGTTCGCGGAGAAGATGCTGCGCGAACCCGACGGCGTCGGGCAGCGGGTGCGCGAGCAGGTCGACCGGATCGCGCGCGTCCTCGGCGAGGCCCGCGAGACCCTCTCCCGGTTCGACGACGACGGGCTGCGCGTCGGCGGGCTGCGGTCGTGGCACCGGCTGCTCACCGACCCGGCCACCCCCGCGGAGACCGGGGCCGGCCTGGCGGGCGACGCGCTGCCGCTGTCGCGGGCGCTGGCGCTGGAGGTCGCCACCACGTGCCTGGCCGACGACAGCCCCGGCGGCCTCGACCAGGCCGTGGAGCTGGTGCAGATCAGCCTCCAGACGCGCAACGCGTTCGCCGAGTACAGCCTCACCGCCGACGACAAGGCGGGCGGCGCGTCGATGGGCCGGTTCTCCGGGTTCCTCAAGCGCTCGTGGCGGGTCAACGACTGGATCTGGGGCCGCATGGACGGCGCCACCATGCTGTGCCGGGTCCTGTTCGACCCGAAGCGGCTGCTGCGCGCCGACCGGCTCGCCGGCGGGGAGGGCGAGCCCGCGGAGCGCGCCGCGCGGCGGGTCGCCGAGCTGGTGCGCGAGCTGTTCGGCGACCCGCTGCCCGACGAGCTGGTGCCGTACGCGCGGCGGGCGGAGGCCGAGCTGGCCGCCCTGTACGCCGACCCGGAGGGCGACCACCCGCCGACGTGCGCGGCGCTCGCCGAGCTGGCCGCGTGGTCGCTGCACACCCGCATCGCCTGCGAGGAGCTGCCCGCGCTGCGCGCCGCGATCCTCGCCGACCGGCACGAGGGCGCGGACCGGCGCTCGCGCGGCGAGCTGTTCCTGGAGGAGCAGGCGGCGCTGCTGGCGAAGCTGCCCGCCCGCACCGACGCCGAGCGCGTCGAGGTCGGCGTGCGGGCGCTGGCCGCGTTCGACCGGGCCGGCATCGGGCGCGAACCGCTCGTCCAGGAGGCGAGCAGCGACCAGGTGATCCGCACCGCGGCGACCGCGGCGGCCGTGGCCATCACCGTCGCCGACAGCGAGAACTCGGGCCTGGGCACGGCGAAACCGCTGACCAGGACGTTGCGCGGGGCGGCGCTGCTGCCGTACTGGACGATCACCGGGCTGACCCGCGGCGGGCAGCTCGCCCAGTTCCTCGGGCTGCTCGGGTTCGCCCTGGGCGGCGCGCTGCTCGTGCTGGCCCTGTTCGACCTGCTGCCGCCGTGGGCGGTGGGCCCGGCGGCGGCGCTGGGCTCGGGCACGCTGCTGGCCGCGTTCGGCTACGCCGCGCTGCGCTCCGGCACCCTGCTGCACGGCCTGGTGCTGCTGTCACCGGTGATACCGCTGGTCACCGTCGCCATCGACCGGGTGCGCGACGAGATGGCCGACGGGAAGGCCGCGGCACAGGCCACCACCGGCATGGTCGCCGTGGGCGGCGTGCTGCTGGTCGTCGTCGCGCTGCTGGTCATCGGCAGCCTGCCCGCGCCCGTCGGCACGCCGCTGGCCGTGCTCGCGAAGATCAGGCTCAAGCCGCGGCTGCTGCTGCGGGTGCTGGTCGCGGCGGTGATCGTGGTGGGCGTGTGGGCGTTCGTGCGCTACCGGGTCTACGACCTGCCGCCCGCCGCGGTGGTCGCCGGCACGGGCGTGGCCGTCGTGTTCGGCGCCGTCACCTCCTACGCGCTGGGCAGCTCCCTACGGCGGTGGCGGCAGGTCGAGGGCCGCTGGGAGACCGAGGCCGCCGAACCGCCCGCGTCGGCCACCGCCGGGTGGGCCGCCGTGTACGGGGCCGCGCTGCTGGTCGTGGCCGCCGCCGTGCAGGTGTTCGCGCTGCGCTTCCCCGGCTGGGAGGCGGTCCTGGGCACCGCGCTCGCGTTCGGCCTCGTGCTGCTGCTGGTCACCACCTGGTGGGTGCCGCTGCGGGCGCGCCGCACCATCGCCACGTCCCTGGTGGAGCAGATGTCCGTCGTGGACTTCGACCCCGACGAGGTCGCCGACGCGCTGCTCAAGCGCCTGGAGGGCCACGGGATGCTGTTCAAGTTCCTGACCGAGCTGGACGCCGGCTCGGGCAGGCCCGTGCTCAACGCCACCGGGCGGCGCGTGGCGCAGCGCGCGGCCCGCCTGTCGACCACCGGCGTGGACGTGGACTGAGGTCGGGGAGAATCCTCGACCGTGACGGTTCTCGCGGTGGCCGAGCGGACGGCAGGCACCTCCGACCCCAGGACGCTCGACGTGTACGGGCGGTCGGTGGTGCGCGACGCGTTCGGCGTGGACGTGCGCGGCACGGGCGACGGCGTGCGCCTGTGGTCGCTGCTGCTCGCCGGGTGCGAGCGGTCCGGCCCCGGGTTCACCGGCGCCGTCGCCGACGTCCTGCGCGCGAACGGCCCCCGGCTCAGGGCCGTCGTCCACGACCCGGGCGCGCGGACCGCGCTCGCCGGGTCCCCGCCCAGCGAGGAGGCGCACCTGGCGCTGCTGGTGACCGCCGCCGCCGAGGGCGTCGACCTGGCCGACCCGCGCGCGCTGTCCGTGCTCGGCCTGGACGACACCCGCACCGCCGACTTCGCGCTGCGGCTGTGGGGCTGGACCGTGCTGGGCTCCACCCTGCGGGACGGCACCCTCACCCTCGTCGCCGACGTCGAGGAACGCACCCCCCTGTTCACCGCCCTCGCCACCGCCGTGCCCCACCACACTCCCGGCGCCGAACGGGTCGTCGTGCGGCTCAACGGCGAGCACCGCCTCTCCGGCCCGGTGGAGCCGTGGGCGCAGTTCCGCTCCCCCGACGCCGACCGCGTGCTCGTCCTGGTGGAACTGCTGGGCACGTGGGCGTTCGACGACCGGCCCGCCCTGTCCCGCGACGTCGGCCGCCGCCTGCTGGCCGGCTGGGTGGAGGAGGCGGGCACCCGCGACCCGCGCGCCGCCGTCGCCCGCCTGCGCCGCCTGCGCGAGGCCGCGGTGAGGCTGGGTGACGACGAGGTGGCCGCCGCCGTCCGGTCGCGCATCGCCTCCCTGCGCGACCCGGCGTCGATCTCCCTGGAGGACATCGTCAAGCTGCGCGGGTGGCGCACCGCCCCCATGCCCGGACCCGAGGCGCTCGGCGACGACCTGCGCGCGCTCAAGGCCGCCCGGGGGTGACCCCGCTCGCCGGCCGCGCGCCCGCGCGTCACGCCGCCAGCGCCTCCCGCGCCACCGGCGGCACGCCCGCCGCCCGCGCGTACAGCGCCTCGAACGCGTCCAGCGTCGCCCCGATCGCGTGCGCCGCGATCAGCTCACCCGACGCCGCACCCATCCGCGCCGCACCCGCCGGGTCCGACGTCACCGCGTGCAACCGGTCCGCCAGGCCGCGCACGTCACCCGGCGTGAACAACCACCCGTTGCGCCCCGGCCGGCACAGGTGCGGCAACGCCATCGCGTCCGCCGCCACCACCGGCTTGCCCGCCGCCATCGCCTCCATCGTCGCCAGGCTCTGCAGCTCCGCCACCCCCGGCATGCAGAACACGTCCGCCGCCGCGTAGGCGTCCAGCAGCTCCTCCTCCGGCACGAACCCCCGGAAGCGCACCCGGTCCGCGATGCCCAGGTCGCGGGCCAGCAGCTCCCACTCCGCCCGGCACGAACCGTCACCCACCAGGTCCACCCGCAGGCCCGGCACCAGCGCCGCCGCGCGCAGCAGCTCGTCGACCCGCTTCTCCTCGTCCAGCCGACCCACGAACAACACCGTCGGCCGGTCCCCGCCCGCCACCCGCCGCCCCCGGTAGCGCTCGATGTCCACACCGCACGACACCGGCACCGCCCGCGCCGGGAACCCGCTGTCGTGCAACAGCTCCACGGCCCTCGGCGTCGGCGCCGTCACCACGTCCGCCACCCCGTACACCCGCCCCAGGTCGCGCCACGCCCACCGCGACGCCACCCCCCGCAACCACGCCGGCACCCGGGCGTGGCCGAACAGGTTCTCCGGCATGAAGTGGTTCGTCGCCACCGTCGGCACACCCAGCGCCGCCGCCTGCCGCAGCACCTGCCGCCCCACCACGAAGTGCGCCTGCACGTGCACCAGGTCCGGCCTCAACGCCGCCAGCAGCACCCCCACGTCACGTCTCACCTCCCACGGCAGCCCGACCCGGAACGTCCGGTGGAACGGCGTGCGGTGCGACCTCAACCGGTGCACGGTGATGCCGTCGACGCGCTCCGAGCGCGCCTCGCCCGACGGCGACACGCACACCACGTGCACGTCGTGGCCCCGACCCGCCAGGCCCGTCGCCAGGCGGTGCGCGAAACGGGCCGCCCCGTTCACGTCCGGCGGGAACGTCTCGGCGGCGATCACGATCCGCGTGGCGCGTCCGTCGTTCACTGTCTTCTCCGATCTGACGACTGCACGAGTGGTGCCCGCACCGGACGTGCGGGCCAGCGCCACCACGCCGCCGACGGCGACGAGGGCGCACGACACCTGGGCCAGGGCGACCGCGCCACTGGTCCGGGACGCCTCACCGAGCACGACCGCGCCCAGGCCCACGGCCACGAGCGGGTCCACCGCGGTGAGGCAGGCGACCGCCACGTGGGGCGGACCGCCGGCGTAGGCGTGCTGGACGAACCAGCCGCCCACCACGAGCGAGACGGCGATACCCGCCACCGACAACGCGGTGCCCCACGACGCGCCACCGCGCTGGACGTCCTGCGACACCGCCCGCATCAACACCGACACGAAGCCGTAGGCGACACCACCCGCCACCCCGAACCCGAGGGACCGCGCCACCGGACCCGCCGACAGCACCCCCACCAGGCCCGGGACCACGACCAGCCCCAGCGCCACCAGCGCGGCACGCGCCTCCGCCTCCGGGGCCACCGCGGTCGCCGACGCGCTGCCCGCCGCCAGGAACACGAACGCCCCCACGCCGAACGTCGTCACCAGCACCGCCGGCAACTCCCGCCACCGACCGTCCAGCAGCGCCGTCACCCCGATCGCGACCACGCCCACCGGCTGCACCACGCTCAACGGCGCCATCCCCAACGCCACCGCGTGCACCCCCGCGCCCACCACCAGCAGCACCAGCCCCACCAGCCACCGCGGCCGGCGCAGCAGGTCCGCCACCCGCGGCGCGCCCCCGCCCGCCCGCACCGCGTCGTGCTGCAACCGGGCCGCGACGGCGAAGAACACCGCCCCCACCACCGCGAGCCCCACCGCCACACCCGTCACGACGCCACCCCCCGCCGCGCCGCCGCGACCGCCAGGACGAACAGCACGCAGTACAACAACGCGAACAGGACCCGCTCGAAAAGACCGAGGACCACCGCACCGGAACCCGGGAACAACACCGCCGCGTGGCTCAACATGAATACGACCGAGGCAATACCCGCGGCCACCGAAAAACGACGCAGAACCACACTCCCGATGAACGTCCGGGAAACCAACCACCCCGCCGCCGGCAGCGCCGCGAACATCACCGCCCCCGCGTACCGGTGCACCGCCCCCGCGAACGACGTCGGCTCCCCCACCGGGTCCGTCGGGAACACCACCGCCACCGCCAACCCCGCCGACCACAGCCCCAACAACACCGCCACCGGCCCCCACCTGGGCAAACCCGACCGCACCAGCGCCACCAGCAACGCCGCCGACGACGCCGCCAACGACAACGCCGTCACCGCCAGCAACCCCGCGCCGTCGTCCACGAAGACGTAATCGCTGACCGTGTGCGTGATCGGGCTCAACTCGCCCACCGACGACACGTGCAAGTAGCCCACCGGGAACAACGACAGCACGAGCCCCACCACCGCCGGCGGCACCACCGCCGGCCGAACGTCCCCCCGAATACGCGCCACGGGAAAATCCTCGTGGCGGAACAGCCACCGGAATATCCGGAACACCCCCGAGGAAACCCTGAAGCCACCCGGAGAACCCCGGTGGGGCTGACCCCACCACCGGCACCCCACCACCGGCACCCGCCCGCCGACGCCCTAGGCTTCCCCGTCGTGAGCCCGCACCCCCAACGCCCTGCCGTGGAAGTGTCGGGGCTGGTCAAGCGCTACGGCTCCACCCCCGCCGTGAACGGGCTCGACCTCACCCTCGACACCGGCACCGTCCTCGCCCTGCTCGGCCCCAACGGAGCCGGCAAGACCACCACCGTCGAGGTGTGCGAGGGCTTCCGCAGAGCCGACGCCGGCACCGTCCGCGTCCTCGGCCTCGACCCCGCCCGCGACGGCGACCGCCTCCGCCCCCGCATCGGCGTCATGCCCCAGGGCGGCGGCGGCTACCCCGGCATCCGCGCCGACGAACTGCTCCGCCTCGTCGCCACCTGCGCCGCCGACCCCCTCGACCCCGCCTGGCTGCTCGACGTCCTCGGCCTCACCGGCACCGCCCTCCGCACCCCCTACAAGCGGCTCTCCGGCGGCCAGCAGCAACGCCTCTCCCTCGCCTGCGCCCTCGTCGGCCGCCCCGAACTCGTCTTCCTCGACGAACCCACCGCCGGCATGGACCCCCAGGCCCGCCACCTCGTCTGGGAACTCGTCGGCGCCCTGCGCGACGACGGCGTCAGCGTCCTGCTCACCACCCACCTCATGGACGAGGCCGAAGCCCTCGCCGACCACGTCGTCATCGTCGACGACGGCCGCGTCGTCGCCCAGGGCAGCCCCACCCAGCTCACCGCCCACCACGCCGACGACCAGCAGCTGCGCTTCCGCGCCCGCCCCGGCCTCGAACTCACCCTGCTGCGCGACGCCCTCCCCGAGGGCATGAAGGTGCGCGAGGCCAACCGCGGCTCCTACCTCGTCGAGGGCCGCATCACCCCCCAGGTCGTCTCCACCGTCACCTCCTGGTGCGCCCAGCAGGGCGTCCTCGCCGAGGAGCTGACCGTGGCCAAGCGGAGCCTCGAAGACGTGTTCCTGGAGCTGACCGGCAGGGAGCTGCGCTCGTGACACACCCCCGCTTCACCCCCGGCACCTTCACCCCCGCACCCGGCCGCGGGCACCTCGGCCGCATGCTCCTCGCCCAGGCCCGCACCGAGACCCGGCTCACCCTGCGCAACGGCGAACAGGTACTGCTCACCGTCCTCATCCCCGTCGCGCTGCTCGTCGCCATGAGCCTCATGACCGCCATCCCCGCACCCGACCCGCGCGTCGCCACCTCCACCGCCCGCGTCCTCGCCCTCGCCGTCATCTCCTCGGCGTTCACCGGCCAGGCCATCGCACTCGGCTTCGACCGCCGCTACGGCGTCCTCAAGCGCCTCGCCGCCACCGCCCTGCCCCGCTGGCTCCTCGTCGCCGGGCGCGTCACCGCCGCCCTCGCCGTCGTCGCCGTGCAGGCCGCCATCATCACCGCCGTCGCCCTGCTCCTCGGCTGGGACCTCCCCGGCCCCACCGGCCTGCTGTGGACCGCCCTGCTCCTCGTCCTCGGCACCCTGTCCTTCGGCGCCCTCGGCGTCCTCCTCGGCGGCGCCCTCCGCGCCGAGATCGTCCTCGCCCTCGCCAACATCGCCTGGTTCGTCCTGCTCCTCATCGGCGGTGTCGCCCTCGGCGTCGACACCCTCCCCGGCCCCCTCGCCACCGTCGTCGACCTGCTCCCGTCCGCCGCGCTCGCCGAAGCCCTCCACACCACCGCCGTCGACGGCCGCGCGCCCGGCCTGCGCCCCGTCGCCGTCCTGCTCGCCTGGGGCCTCGCCGCCGGCGCCCTCGCCACCCGCACCACCAGGGTCGACTGACCCCGGCCGGCCGCTCTCAGGAACCGGTACCTACCATCGGGACGTGTCCGCCCCACCCTGGTTCACCCGCTTCCTCAGCACGTTCCAGCGCACCTTCGCCATCGCCGTGGTCATCGCCCAGGGCGGTATCGCGGTCACCGGCTCGATCGTGCGCGTGACCGGGTCGGGCCTCGGCTGCCCCACCTGGCCCCAGTGCTTCGAGGGCAGCATGGTGCCCGTCGAACACCCCGAGGTCGCCTCCCTGCACCAGTGGGTCGAGTTCGGCAACCGCACCCTCACCGGCGTCGTCGGCGTCATCGCCGCCCTCTGCGTCCTCGCCGCCTGGTTCGACCGCCCCCGCCGCGCCCGCGTCGTGAAGCTCGCGCTCGTCCAGTTCGGCGGCGTCGTCCTCCAGGCCGTCGTCGGCGGCCTCACCGTGCTCACCGGCCTGCTCTGGTGGACCGTCAGCGTCCACTTCCTGATCTCGATGGTGCTCGTCTGGTTCGCCGTGCTGCTCGTCGCCGCCCTCGGCGAGGGCGACGCACCCGCCCGCCCCCTCGTGCCCCGGCCCCTGATGGCGCTCCAGGTCGTGCAGGCCGCCGTCCTCGGCCTCCTGCTCCTCGCCGGCACCTTCGTCACCGCCGCCGGCCCCCACGCGGGCGACGCGAACACCCCGCGCCTCGACGCACCCGTCGACACCCTCGCCCAACTGCACGCCGACCTGCTGTTCCTCTTCCTCGGCATGCTCGTCGCACTCGGCTTCGCCCTGCGCGGCCACCCCGTGCCCCGCCGCCCCTACTGGGTGCTCGTCGCCGTCGTGCTCTCCCAGGGCGTGCTCGGCATGGTCCAGTACTGGACCGGCGTGCCCGAGGTCCTCGTCTCACTGCACGTGCTGGGCGCGGGCGCGGTGGTCGTCGCCACCGCCGCCCTGTGGACCTCCACCCGCGAACGGGCTCACTTCGTCGACGACGGCCTGCGCTCCCAGACCGCGGGCAGCTCGGTCGCCAGCCACGCGTAGAGGTCGTCCACGGCCCGGAGCCGCACCGCCCGCTCCGGGTCGCCGCTCATCAGCCGCATCCCCGCCTCGGTCAGCTCCCGCACGCTCACCAGCGCGTCCAGCTTGGTCTGCACCAGGTCCGCCCACCGCTTCTCGTTGATGCGGTACTGCGACGCCTGCCGGCCGCGCCGGGTGCGCTTCGTCACCAGACCGGCGTTGACCAGGAACTTCATGTTCGTGCTGATCGAACCGCTGCTCGCCTCCAGCTCCTGCGACAGCTCGGCGGCGGTCCGCTCGGTCGGCTGGCACACCAGCAGGTAGCCGAGGATGCGCCCGCCGATCAGCGGGATGCCCTCCTTCTCGAAGTGCGCCGCGAACCGCTCGATCCACGCCGACAGCCGGGTTTCCCGTCCGACGCTCATGCGTCCCCCTCAGCTCCGGCCGACCTCGTTCTTCGGTCGACACTGAAGTCATAGTAGGTCGCATGTCGATCAGTGCGCAAAGGCGGGCGCCCCGGCGGGGCGCCGTCAGAGCCGGCGCAGGCCCGCGAGCACCCGTTCCATCAGGCCCAGGTCGGGCTCCTCGCCGTCGCCGGCCCCGTTCCCGTGCACGTCGATCAGGCCCCGCTCGGCCATGTCGCCGAGCAGGACCTTCGCCACCCCCAGCGGCAGCCGCAGCAGCGCGGCCACCTCCGCCACCGACCGCGGCCTGGCCACCAGCGAGATCACCTCGTGGTGCTCGGCCTTCATGCCGCCCGGGAACTCCCAGTCGACCGCGGACACCAGCGTCTCCAGCTCCAGCTGGTACGACGACGTGGTGCGACCGCCGGTCCACGAGTAGGCGCGGACGATCGACGCCGCCTCCTCGCGGGGGTAGTCGACGTCGTCGTCCCCGTCGTCGAACACCGGTCGGTGCGGCCTGGTCTCCCCGGTCGACGGCTCCTCGGGCTTCGGCTTGTCCGGTCGCCGCCGGCGCGCGTCGAAGCTGAAGCCGTTGAGCAGGTCGGCGAACGACTGCTCGTTCGGTGGCTCCTGGTCGCTCATGACCACCTCACGCGGAAGGGCGGGCCATCATCCGCTTCGCGCCGTGGAGCTGGGCGCGCAGCTCGGGGGTGAGGAGCTGGCCGACCTGCTCGACGACGACCGTCATCTCGTAGGCGACCTGGCCGACGTCCGCGTCCGGCGCGGCCAGCACCGCGAGGCACGAGCCGTCCCGGATCGACACCAGCAGCATGATCCCGTACTGCATCTCGATCACCGAGCGCAGCACACCGCCGCCGTCGAAGCAGCGCGCCGCCGACTCGGTGAGGCTCGCCACCCCGGCCGCGATGGCGGCCAACTGGTCGGCCCGGTCGTTCGGCAGCCCGTTCGACGCGGTGAGCAGCAGGCCGTCCACCGAGATCACCACGGCGTGGGCCACCCCCGGCACGCGCTCGGCGAAGTTGCCCACCAGCCAGCCGAACTGGTCGACCTGCCGCGACTTCTGCGTGCTCATCCACTCTCCTGCCCAGCTCGGTTCTCACCGGATTGCCGCTCACCTTGCCGGACGCCGGTCTGGTAGCTGGCGAGGAAGCCGCGTGTCGCCTGCGGGTCCCTCCGTACGGGTGCCACCGCATCGGGTGCACCCGGCCGTTCCGACATCAGGTTGGTGCGGGGCCGCCTCTTCGGCAGCTCCGACGGGTTGTCGTTCACGGGCGCCTCCCCGCGCTCGTGGGTGTCCGCGGCACGGTGCCGCGCGGGTTCCGCGGGGCTCGGCGGCACCCTGGTGCCGCCGAACCAGACCGACCCGGTGCGGCCGGGGCCCTCGCCCGCGGTCGGGGTCGGCGCGTCGGGTGTGGTGGTGCCGCGGAACGGCGCCCAGCCGTCCTCCTTCGGCGGCGAGGCGGGCGGGCGCGCGGGGCGCGGCGACGGGGCCGGGGCCGGGCGCGACGGCAGGTCCACCGCGACGCCGTCGGGCGGCCCTGCGTGCGGCGCCACCCGGTGCGCGCCGGGGGCGGGCCTCGGTCCGGCGACCACCCGCTCGACCGCGGGCTGGGGCCCGGAGTGCGGCCCGCCGGGTCGCGCGAGCCGCTGCGCCACGGGGCCGCCGACCTGGGCGGGCACCGGGCGCGCGGGCGCCGCGGGCACCGCGCGGACCAGCTCGGCGGGCAGCGCCACGACGGCGCGCAGGCCGTCGCCCTGCTCGCGCAGCACGACCTCGACGCCGTGCCGCCCGGCGAGCCGGCCCACCACGTACAGGCCGAGCTGGCGGGACACCGGCAGCTCGCCGGACTCGTCCCCGGCGGCCAGCTCGACGCGGCGGTTGGCCTGCGCCAGGTCCTCCTCGGACATGCCGACGCCCTGGTCGAGCACGTCGACCAGCACGCCGCCGCCCGGCCGCGCCCGGCCGCCCACCACGACCTGCGTGCGCGGCGGCGAGAACGTGGTCGCGTTGTCCAGCAGCTCGGCGACCAGCCGGACCAGGTCGCCCGCGGCGTAGCCGACGACCTCGACCGACGGCGTGGTCTGCACGACGACCCGCTGGTACTGCTCGATCTCGGACGCGGCGGCGCGCAGCACGTCGCCCAGCGGCACCGGGCGGGTGAAGCGGCGGGCCACGTCGCTGCCGGAGAGCACCATCAGGTTCTCGTTGTTGCGGCGCATCCGGGTGGCGAGGTTGTCCAGCTTGAACAGGTTCGCCAGCTGCTCGGGGTTCTCCTCCTGGCGCTCCAGCTCCTCCATGAGCTTGAGCTGCCGCTCCACGAGGCCCTGGCTGCGGCGGGACAGGTTGATGAACGCGTTGCGCATGCCGGTGCGCAGGTCGGCCTGCTCGGCCGCGGAGCTGACCGCCTGCCGGTGCACGGCGTCGAACGCGCGCGCCAGCTGGCCCAGCTCCTCGCGGGTGTGCACGGGCACGGGTTCGACGGCGATGTCGTGGGCGGCGTCCTCGCGCAGCTGCGCGACCAGCGCGGGCAGGCGGTGCTCGGCCACGTCCAGGGCGGCGGTGCGCAGGGCGCGCAGCGAGCGCAGCAGGTAGCTGCCGACGACGAACCCGATGGCCGCGGCGGCGAACAGGGACGCGAGCAGGATCACCGAGGCCGCGCCCGCGAGGTCGGACGTGGCGTCCTGGAGGCGGGACGCGGTGGTGTCGAGCCGGGCCTCCAGGCCGCGCATCACGACGCCGAGCTGCTTGGTCGTGCCCTCCGAGCCGCTGTTCCACCGGTCGACGTCGACGCCGCCGCGCACGGCGGCCGGGTTGGCGCGCACGTCCTGGAGGAGCCGGTTGCGGGTGTCGACGTCGGGGCCGGAGACGGCGGCGCGGTAGTCGGCCTGCTGCTCGGGGGTGGCGACGGCGGAGAAGTCGGCCAGCTTGTCCTGCTGGCGGGTCCAGGACTGCTCCAGCGAGGTGCGCTCGGTGTCGAGGAGGGCGCCGCGGCTGATGCCGGCGAGGATGGTGGCCTGCTGCCAGGACACCTGCTCGCCCGCCATGGCGAGGTTGTGCAGGGCGGTGGCCGTGCCGGACAGGGCCGGGTCGCCGAAGTCGCCGACCATGGCCTGGTCGAAGTCGAGCAGGGCGCGCAGCACGACGGTGTAGCCGCCGATGCCGCCGGAGAGGTCGACGCTGCCCGCGATCACCCGGTCGCGCAGCTGGGGCAGGCCGTCGAGCTGCACGACGACGTCGCGGAACCGGGCGGCGGTGACCTCGCCGAGCGTCGGGGTGCGGCCCATCAGGTTCTTCACGCCCGCGGCGGCGGTGTCGGTGGCGCGGGTCAGGTCGCGGTAGCGCCGCTCGTCCACGCCGCCGTCGTCGGGGCGCTGGGCGGCGAGCGCGCGTTCGGCCTGCACGCCCTCGATCAGCGGGTCGAGGCCGGCGCGCAGGGTGACCAGGCGCTGCATCGACGAGTAGTTGTCCGCCCTCGTCACGTAGCCGCGGATCTGCACGAGGCCCGCGCCGACGGCGACGAGGACCGGCACCGCCAGGACGGCGGCGAGCTTGACCGGGAGGCGCCAATTCCGCCAGTCCGCGACGGCTCTCCACCACTGCCCGCGCGCGTTGTTGTCGCCAGTCACCAGACAAGCCCCGGAAAGTCCGTAGTTGTTTCAAAGTTGAACGACGCCGCAACCTTTTCGCCGCGAACGGGTGGATGTTGCTGCGCGATAGTAGGTGTTCGGCAGGCGGGGGACAACGACCTTGCGGTCGGTCCTCATCCGATCGGCGCAGCGTGACGGTGGAAGTTTTCCGGTTAACGACGCAAGCGGGGGCCGCCTGTCGACTCCGTCCGGACGAGCTGTCCAGGTCGCCGGGGGCGTTGACTGGCGGCCCGGCGTGGTTACGCTGAGCGCTCTCCGGACGCCGGAGCACCCCCGTCGCACCGCGCGCACAATTCCCGTGGAGGATTGATGACGAAGGCGATCCTGCCCCCGGCGGATTCGAGACAGGCCCGCGGCGGACGCGGCTTCGCCACTTTCGAGGAGCCCCCGCCGGCGTTGTTGATCGACGACGACGGGAAGCCCGACTTCGTCGCGCTCCAGGACAGCGCCGATTTCCGCGAGTTGCGCCGGCGGACGATGATCTTCGTTCTGCCCGCGACGTGCGGATTCCTGCTCTGGTACCTCGGTTACGTGTCGCTGTCGGCGTGGGCGCCGGACTTCATGGGCACGCCGGTGCTCGGGGTGCTCAACGTGGGCCTGCTGTTCGGCCTGCTCCAGTTCGTCACCACGATCGCGCTCACCCTGTCCTACTCCCGCTACGCGCGGCGCACGCTGGACCCGAGGGTGGCCGCGGTCCGCTCGCTCACCACGGAGGACCGCGCCTGATGGGCGGCAACACCGCGATCAACCTGGGCGTCTTCGGCGTCTTCGTGCTGATCACCCTGTTCATCGTGTACCGGGCGGGCAGCCGCAACTCGACGGCGGCGGACTACTACGCCGCCGGGTCGAGCTTCACCGGGCCGCAGAACGGCATCGCGCTGTCCGGCGACTTCCTGTCCGCCGCGTCGTTCCTCGGCATCTCCGGCAGCATCGCGGTC
This sequence comes from Saccharothrix sp. DSM 118769, assembly GCF_052936295.1. Taxonomy (NCBI): domain Bacteria; kingdom Bacillati; phylum Actinomycetota; class Actinomycetes; order Pseudonocardiales; family Pseudonocardiaceae; genus Saccharothrix; species Saccharothrix sp. DSM 118769. The sequence goes on from NZ_CP193627.1 coordinate 7,538,143, forward strand.
AACGGCTACGACGGGTTCCTGTACTCGATCGGCTGGGTCGTGTCCTGGCTGGTGGGCCTGATGATCATCGCGGAGCGGCTGCGCAACACCGGCCGGTTCACCCTTGGCGACGTGCTGGCGTTCCGGATGCGGCAGCGGCCCGTGCGCGCGGCGGCGGCGAACGTGACCCTGGTGATCTCGCTGTTCTACATGATCGCGCAGATGGCGGGCGCGGGCGCGCTGATGGCGCTGCTGCTCGACGTGCACACCAAGGGCGGCCAGGCGGTCATCATCGCCGTGGTGGGCGTCGTCATGGTGCTGTACGTGCTGCTGGGCGGCATGAAGGGCACCACGTGGGTGCAGATCATCAAGGCCGTCTTCCTGATCCTGTGCGTGACCCTGATGACGGTGTTCCTGCTCGGCAAGTTCGGGTTCAGCCTGTCGGCGATCCTGGAGACGGCGTCGCGCAACACCCCGCTCGGGCCGGAGGTGCTGGAACCCGGCGCCCGCTACGGCGGCAGCACGGTGAGCCGGCTGGACTTCCTGTCCCTGGCGCTGGCGCTCGTCCTGGGCACCGCGTCGCTGCCGCACGTGCTGATGCGCTTCTACACCGTGCCGAACGCCCGCGAGGCGCGCCGCTCGGTGGTGTGGGCGACGTGGATGATGGCGATCTTCTACCTGTGCACGCTGGTCATCGGCTTCGGCGCGCTGGCGCTGGTGGGCACCGAGGAGATCCGGTCCGCGCCGGGCGGCGAGAACTCCGCCGCGCCGCTGCTGGCCTACGAGGTCGGCGGCGCGGTGCTGCTGGGCGTCGTCAGCGCGGTGGCGTTCGCGACGATCCTGGCGGTGGTGGCGGGGCTGACGCTGACGGCGTCGGCGTCGTTCGCGCACGACGTGTACGCCAACGTGATCAAGCACGGCCAGGCCGACCCGCGCTCGGAGGTGCGCGTCGCCCGGCTGACCGCGGTGGTCGTGGGGCTGCTCGCGATCGCCGGCGGTATCGCGGCCAACGGCCAGAACGTCGCGTTCCTGGTGGCGCTGGCGTTCGCGCTGGCCGCGTCGGCGAACCTGTCGACGATCATCTACACGATGTTCTGGAAGCGCTTCAACACCCCGGGCACCCTGTGGGCGGTGTACGGCGGGCTCGGCTCGTGCATCGTGCTGATCGCCTTCTCCCCCGCCGTGTCGGGCGCGCGGACGTCGATCTTCCCGGACGTGGACTTCGCCCTGTTCCCGCTGGGCAACCCGGGCCTGGTCTCGATCCCGTTCTCGTTCCTGTGCGGCTACCTGGGCACGGTGCTGTCCAAGGAGGAGGCGGACCCCGTCAAGCAGGCCGAGATGGAGGTCCGCTCCCTGACCGGCATCGGCTCGGGCCTCAAGTAACCCCGAGAGTCCAACCCCCAGGTCGCGAGAGTCCAACCTCCAGGTCGCGAGAGTCCAACGCCCGGGTCGCGAGAGTCCAACGCTCAGGACCCCTGAGTTCTGCGTTCGGGGCTAACGCCGTTGGTCCTGAACGCAGAACTCACCGGGCCCGGAGGTTGGACTCTCGGGGTCTGGGCGTTGGACTCTCGGGGTCTGGGCGTTGGACTCTCGGGTCAGTGGCGGGACAGGGCGGTGCGGACCGCGGAGGCGAAGCGGAGCGGGGCGGTGGCGTCGGTCTGGCGGAAGCCAAGGGAGGGTTCGACCAGTTCCAGTTCCATGAGGACCGGTGAGCCGTCCTCGCCCGGCACGAGGTCCACGCGGGCGTAGAGCAGCTCGTGGCGGGGCAGGGCCAGCAGGGACGCCGCCGCGTCCAGGACGTCCTCCGCCACCCGGCGCTGGGCCGCGCTCGGGGTGGCGCCGGACAGGCGTTCCAGGAGGTACAGGCCGGTCTCGTCGTACTGGGCGTCGGGAGTGAGCATCGCGCCCTTGGTGAACGCGTGCGAGTACTGGCCGCCGAGGAACACCATCGCCGTCTCGCCGATCGAGTCCACCCGGGACTGGTACGGCTGCACGAGCGCCGGGCCGCCCAGCGACGCCAGGTGGCTCGCCGCCGCCGCGTGGTCGCCCGCCGCGACGCGCAGGGCTCCCCGCGAACCGGCGCCGACGGTCGGCTTCACGACGAACTCGCCGTCCGGCCAGTCGGTGAACCCGGGCTCGGCCAACGCGGTCGGCACGACCGGCACTCCCGCCTTCGCCAGGTCCACCAGGTACGCCTTGTCGACGTTCCACCGCACCACGTGCGCCGGGTTCGCCAGCGCGGGCTGCGCGTCGCACCACTCCAGGAACCCGGTCAGCCGCTCCGGGTAGTCCCAGGTGGACCGCAGCACGACGAGGTCGGCGTCGAGCGGCGCGCCCCACCGCGCCCACTCGGCGCGCACGCCCACGTCGGCCAGCGCGCCGAGCAGCGCGTCGTCGTCGCCGTCGCCCGCGGGCAGGGCGGCGCAGGTGGCGAAGAGGACCTTCACCGACCGGCCATCTTCCGCCGGTGCGCCGGACCGATCTTCACCGCGGCGGTGGTCTCGCGGTCCCACTCGTGCGACTCCAGGTCGGCCACCGCCTCGACGACGGCCTCCGCCGACGCCACGTCCGGCAGCACCACGTCGCCCATCGCGCCGTCGGCGCCGACCAGCACGACCCGCGCCCCGGCGCGCCCGACGTTCTCCACCACGGCGCGCGCGGGCTTGCCGTGCGCGGCCACGAACGCGGACGCGGTCTTCACCGCGCGGTCGATCTTCTTCGGGTCGACCCGGCGCTCGCCCGCGTTGCCCTCAGCGTTGTCCTCAGCCACCCGCCCAGCCTAGAACCTGTCGGTAACTCGCGTGCCGTGAGCGGCCTCACCGGGCCGTGGGGTGAACGTCAACGGGCAAAGCCGAACGGCCACCGCGCCACCGCCCGAACCGCCCGACCTGCGGGTAACTTGCGTGCTCGTGAGCGAAACCACAAGCCTCGACCAGCTGGTCGCGCAGTTCCTGACCTGGCACTTCGACCGCAACCCGGGCACCGCCGCGATGCTCGGCTCCCTCGCGCACGACCACACCCTCGGCGACTTCAGCGCCGCCGCGCTCGACGGCTACGAGCGCGAGGCGGGCACGTGGCTCGACCGGTTCACCGCCGTGCGGACGGACGACCTGGAGGGCTCGGTGGACCGGGACCTGGTGGTCTCGGTGCTGCGCGGCGTGCGGGCGAAGGCGGCGTGGCCCTCGTGGCGGCGCGACCCGTCGGCGTACACCGGCGCGGTGCTCTACCCGCTGTTCGCGGCGTTCCTCAACCGGTTGCGGCCGGAGCCGGAGCTGGTGGCGAGCGTGGTGAAGCGGCTGGCCGAGGTGCCCGCGGTGCTGGCGGCGTGCCGCGCCAACCTGGACCCGGCGCTGGCGTCGGCGAAGATCGTGCGGCGGGGCGCCGCGCAGGCCAAGACCGGCCGCGCGTTCCTGACCCGGACGCTGCCCGCGGAGGTGTCCGACCCGGCGCTGCGGGCCGAGCTGGCCGAGGCCGCCGAACCGGCCGCGGTCGCGTTCGACGAGCTGGCCGCGTTCCTCGACGGGTTCGCGACCCGGGCGGGCGGCGACTGGCGGATGGGCGAGGAGCTGTACTCGCGGCTGCTGCTCGACCAGGAGGTGCTGGGCTACGGCGCGGCCGAGCTGCACGAGCGCGGCAAGGCGGCGTACGCGGAGCTGGACGCCGAGATGAAGGAGCTGGCGGGCCGGGACGACTGGCACGCGGTGATGCTGTCCCTCCAGGACGACCACCCGCCGACGCCGGAGGACATGCGCGCCGAGTACGAGGCGGAGACGCGGCGGGCGCGCGAGTTCCTGGTGGAGCACGAACTGGTGACGCTGCCCGACGGCGAGGAGTGCCGGGTGGTGCCGTCGCCGACGTTCCAGCGCCCGGTGCTGGCGGTCGCCTCGTACATGTCGCCGCCGCCGCTGACCGACCTGCGGACGGGGCACTTCTTCGTGCCGTTCCCGCCGGACGGGTTCACCGCCGAGCAGACCGCGCAGCGGCTGCGCACGAACTCGCGGGCGCAGATGGTGTCGATCGCGGTGCACGAGGCGTACCCCGGCCACCACTGGCACCTGTCGTGGCTGGCCGCGCAGGACCGGCCGGTGCGCAAGGTGTTCCGCACGCCGTACTTCTCCGAGGGCTGGGCGCTGTACGCGGAGAAGCTGCTGCGCGAGCACGGCTACTTCACCACCCGGGAGAAGGAGCTGGCGCACGTCGAGGCGCGGCTGTTCCGGGCGGCGCGGATGGTCGTGGACACCGCGCTGCACTGCGGCGACATGGGCGTCGAGGAGGCCGAGCACTTCATGACGACGAAGGCGTCGCTCACGCCCGGCACGGCGGCGGGCGAGGTGGAGCGGTACTGCGCGTGGCCGACGCAGGCGCCGTCCTACCTGACGGGAGCGCTGGAGATCGACCGCATCCGCGGGGAATACACGGGCTCGCTGCGGGACTTCCACGACACGTTGGCCGGTTCCGGCGCGCTGCCGCTGGGACTGGCCCGCCGGGTCGCGCTCGGCGGGTGACGGATCAGGACACGCACGGAGGAGCGGTTATGCCCAAGGCTGTGGTGGTGCGCGCGACCGGTGGACCGGACGCGCTGGAGTTCGCCGACGTGGAGCCGAGGTCGCCCGGCGCGGGCGAGCTGCTGGTGGACGTGGCCGCCGCCGGGGTGAACTTCATCGACTGCTACCACCGCGAGGGCCGCTACCCGCTGGCGCTGCCGTTCGGCGTCGGCCTGGAGGGCGCCGGCCGGGTGAGCGCGGTCGGCGCGGACGTGGCGGGCTTCGCGGTGGGCGACCGGGTGGCGTGGGCGCAGGCCCCGGGCAGCTACGCCGAGCAGGTCGTCGTGCCCGCCGCGCAAGCGGTGCCGGTGCCCGACGCGGTGGACGACGACACGGCGGGCGCGCTGCTGCTGCAGGGGCTCACCGCGCACTACCTGGTCGCGTCCACCTACCCCGTCCAGCGGGGCGACTCGGTGCTCGTGCACGCCGCCGCGGGCGGGGTGGGGCTGCTGCTGGTGCAGCTGGCCAAGGCGCGCGGCGCGCGGGTGATCGGCACGGTGTCCACGGCGGAGAAGGAGGCGCTGGCCCGCGGGGCCGGGGCCGACGAGGTGATCCGCTACGACGAGGTCGCGGACTTCGCGCCGGTGGTGCGGGAGCTGACCGGCGGGGTCGGCGTGGCCGCGGTGTACGACGGCGTGGGGAAGACGACGTTCGACGGCAGCCTGGCGAGCCTGCGGCCGCGCGGCGTGCTGGCGCTGTTCGGCGGGTCCAGCGGCGCGGTGCCGCCGTTCGACCCGCAGCGGCTCAACCAGGCGGGCTCGGTGTTCCTGACCCGGCCGTCGCTGGGCGCGCACGTGGCGACGCGCGAGGAGCTGGAGTGGCGGGCGGGCGAGCTGTTCGCCGCCGTCGCGGACGGCTCGCTGCGGGTGCGGGTCGGCGGGCGCTACCCGCTGGCCGAGGCGCGCAGGGCGCACGAGGACCTGGAGGGCCGGCGCACGACGGGCAAGCTGCTGCTCGTCCCCTGAGCACGTGCGGGAGGGGGCCCGGCGGTGCGCCGCCGGGCCCCCTCCGCGTCCGGTGGGGTCAGCCCTCGACCTTGACGGCGTCCACGACGAAGATCAGCGTCTCGCCGGGCTGGATGTCGCCCTGGCCGTTGGGGTAGCCCTTGTCGGAGGGGACGACGAGCAGGCGGCGCCCGCCCTCCTTCAGGCCGATGAGGCCCTCGTTCCAGCCCTTGATGACGCTGGCCTGCCCGATGTTGGTCAGCTCGAACGGCTGGCCGCCGTCCCACGACGCCTCACGCGTGCGCTGGTCGCGGAACGTCGCCAGCACGTAGTGCAGGGAGGCGGTGGAGCCCTGCTTGATCTCCGCGCCGGTGCCCTCGGTGACGTCCGAGACGACCAGGCCGTCCTGCGGGGTGCAGCCGGTGGGGACGGTGATGGTCGGCTTCTCGCCGGGCGCGCCGGTCACCCCGTACTGCGACACCTCGCACGGCGGGCCGCTGGGCTCGGCCAACTCGGCCTCGCTCGTGCCGGTCTGCCCGGTCGGTTCGGCCTGCTGCTGGGCCGTGGCGCTCGGGGTGTTGGTCTGGGTGGACGGGCGGTCGCTCGCGGTGCACGCGGTCAGCGCCAGACCGGCGGACAACAGGGAGACGATGGCCAGGGCCGTACGGCCGACAGTACGCATGGTTGCCGATGTTATGGGTCGGCCCCGGACGCCACACCGCAGACCCCACCAGCAGGCCCAACGCCGGTCACGGTGCGCTGTCGTCGATCTCCGAAATTATCCGCAAATGTGCCACTAATTACCGCTTCCGTCGTTGCGTACGCGCGCGTACAGTAACTGCGCGCACTTGATCGGATACCGAGAGCATTCGTCCGTTCAGGTGGAGGCCAAGGAGGTGACATCGTGTCCGCGGAGCCGCGGGGCGTCCGCAGCAACCTGTTGCAGGAATTGTTCTGGACCCGAACGGGTTTGCTCCTGCTGATCCTCGTCGTGATCTCCGGCATCTGCTTGACCATTTCCAGCGCAGTGGATCAAGGAATGGCGAGGACGCTCGTCACCGCGCTGGGCACCGGCACGATGGTGTCCGCGGTGGTCGGGTTCGGGCAGACGCTCATCACCAGTTCCGCGACGCAGCGCGCCCTCGTGGCGCCGGTCGTCGAGGAGAGCCGGCGGGCGCTGCGCGAGCTGACCAGCGAGTACCGCGCGCTCGACCGCGAGTTCTTCCCCAGCCACGTGTTCGAGCCGACGGCGAAGCCCGACCCGGTGTTCAACCAGGTCATGATGCAGGACCTGGAGCGGACCCGGCTGTACGTGTTCCGCGGCTTCGCGGGTCGCTACGCGGCCTGCCGGCTGCTGCTGTCGCAGACGGAGTGCGAGCTCAAGGCCGTCCTGGCCGATCCCCGGGACGGCGACGCGATCAGCGGGCGCGCCCGCTACCTGCTGCGGCACGAGGGCGCGGACGGCGACTACGACACGATCGTGGCGCGGCTGCGCGAGCAGATCCACGTCGGCCTGGTGGGCCTGTTCCTCGCCCGCGGCCGGTGCTCGCGCATCGACCTGACGATCGTGTCCGACCCGCCGCTCGACCGGCTGGAGCTGTTCGACGACAGCGCCTGGCTCACGCTGTACAGCAACACCAGCGCGGGTGTGGTACGTCTCTACCCGCGTACGTTGCGGTTCACCGAGGGGTCGTTCATCTACGGGATGGAACGCACCGAGTTCCTGCGCATCAGCAATTCCAAGGCGGGGCTCCACATCGTCATCACGCCCGGCACCAACCGGTCCGACTTCCTCGCCCTGTTCGAGAAGATCACCGGGACACCCCTCACCGAGGACGGGTTCCGGGAACTGGAGGAGAAGTTCCACCGGTTCCGCAAAGAATTCTCCGCCTTCGCTCAGTTGGGGAGCTGATAAGTCGTGCCGACCGAGTCAACCGGGTTCTCCGCCCTCGCGGAGCTCGCCACGCTCATCTCCGTGGCCGACCCCCCTGTCGTCGACCACTGGGGACACGTCGAGAGGCGTTTCCGGGAGTGGGCGGACCGGCCCGGGCTGCGGGAGGGGCTGCGCGAGCACCTGCGCGCCCTCTCGCCGCAGGACGAGATGCGCGTGGTGGCCAGATCGCGCGAGACCACGACCCACTTCGCGTGGTGCCTGCGCGACGAGCCCGCCGAGCCCTTCACGTTCTGGCTGCACGAGTACAAGCCGCAGTGCGACTGGCGGCAGGGCTACGCGGACTCGATCCACAACCACCGCTACCACTTCTGCACCACCATCGTGCAGGGCTCCTACCTGCACGAGCGCTTCACGGCCGAGGTGGACGACGACGACCTGGCGATCCTGTCCACCACCCTGCTGCGCAGCGCCGAGGCGGTGGAGGGCAACTCGGGCACGATGCTCGCGCACGAGTTCCACCGCATCCCGAAGGCCGCCGACGACACCCTGACGTTCCTGGTGAAGTCCCGCGCGGTGCGCCCGTGGAGCCTCAGCTACGACCCGGACACCCGCACGAGCCACCGCCACGTGCCGGTCGAGTCGAGGTTGGAGGTGCTCACGAGGAGTCTTTAGACCCCGTCGCGGCCGTTCGCGCGCGCTTACCATCGGCCCCACCCGACACGGGAGGGCCCGATGAGCACTGCCATGACGAACACCACCACGGCGGCCGGCGCGGCGGCGACCGGCACGGCGACGACCTGCGGGGCGACGCTCTCGACGCGGTCGATCACCGAGGTGGAGCGGGAGGTGTGGCGCCTGTGCCACGACCTCGCCGCCCGCCTCCAGTTCCACGGCTGGCACCACGTCAGCTTCGTCCGGGACAAGGCGGTCCACTTCGCCCGGCGCAACGGTTCCGACACCGCGCTGGTCGAGGTGGCCGCCCTCGTGCACGACGTGAACTACATGGTCCGGCGCAACTCGCTGCCCGTGGACGGGCGCAGCCTGAGGATGGACATCCTGGCCCGCGCGGGCGTCCCGGACGCGGTCGCGGCGCGGGTCGACGCGGTGGTCGAGGAGGCCGAGATGCGCACCCGCCACCGCGACATCTCGCCCGAGGCGCAGGCGCTGTCCGACGCGGACACCCTGTTCAAGGCGCTGCCGGTGACGCCGGTGGTGCTGGCGCCCAGGTACCTGGAGGAGAACGGCATCACGCTGCGCGAACTGGCGCACAAGATCGTCGGCGAGCAGCGCGGGAAGCACGACGCCGGGTACTACTTCTACGACCCGGAGGCGGCGGCGACCTACTCGCGGTGGGCGACGGCCAACCTGGAGCTGTGGTCGTGCATCGTGGAGTCGCTGGACGACCCGACGGTCAACGACCTGCTCACGGCCGTGTCCTGAGAGGTCAGTCCCAGACGACCAGGTCGAACTCGACGGCGTCCGCCGCGGCGGACGTCACGAGGACCCGCGCCCACCGGCCGCCGGACGTCCTCACGCAGAACGCGGTCCCCTCCCCCACCCGGTCCGCCGGGACGTGGGTGGTGAGCGAGGGGACCGCGGCACAGGCGTGGAGGCCGGGGCGCCCGGCGACCGGGGCCAGGTCCCGGGCGCGCAGGCCGTCCCGGTGCTCCAGGTCGGTGTCGGAGGTCGGGGCGTGGACGATGCCCGCGTTGTCGGCGTCGCGCGCGTCCAGGTCGACGGCCTGTCCCCGGCGCAGGATGACCCCCTGCTGGACGCGGAACTCACCGGAGCCCCGGCCGGCGGCGGACGTGGTGGTCGAACCGGTGCCCGGCGTGGTCGTGCCGGCCCCGACCGCGGCCGGCGGGCCGGGGCGGACGAGCACGCCGGAGGCCACCGCGCCGCCGACCGCGAGCAGGACGGGCAGCACGAACCGGAGCGGTCCGGGGTCCCGGCCCCAGCGGAAGAGGAGCACGACACCGGCGAGCGTGGCGGCGACGGCGGCGACCAAGGCCGGCTGCACCAGGTCTGCGAGGCCGCCGAGCACCGTGAGCAGCAGGCTCAGCACGCCGGCGACACCGCCGTACACCTGCCACCGGTCGACGGTCCCCCGCCGGAACGCGACCGGCTCCTTCTCCTGCTCGGGCATGTCCACACGCTAGCTATCCGCAATTATGCGGAAAGTGGGTCAAGCGGGCGAACACCGAGCGTGACCAGGGCCGGCGCGGTTACCTCGTCGGTGTGATCGGGAGGATCAGAAGGGCCAGCCGAGGACCGGCAGGCCGATCACCGCGTCCACGGCCAGGCCGCAGAACACGAGCATCAGGTACAGGTTCGACATGTGGAAGAACTTCATGGTGTTCGTCGACCCGCCGCGGCGCACGACGCCGTGCAGGCGGTGCGCGAACACCGCGAACCACACGCCCGAGGCGGCGGCGACCGCCAGGTAGACCCACGACGTCACCGGGGCCAGCAGCAGGGTGCAGGCGACCGTGATCCACGAGTAGATGACGATCTGCCGGGTCACCTGCTGCGCCGTCGCCACCACCGGCAGCATCGGCACGCCCGCCCGCGCGTAGTCCTCCTTGAACTTCATCGCGAGCGCCCACGTGTGCGGGGGCGTCCAGAAGAAGATCACGCCGAACATCACCAGCGCGGGCCACGCCACGGTGCCGGTCACCGACGACCAGCCGATGATCACCGGCATGCAGCCGGCCATGCCGCCCCAGATGATGTTCTGCGAGGTGCGGCGCTTGAGGACCAGGGTGTAGACGAAGATGTAGAACAGGATCGTGGCCACCGCGAACACCGCGGAGATCAGGTTCGTCGTCAGCCACAGGAACCCGAACGACACGACGCCGAGCACGATGCCGAACACCAGCGCGTTGCGCGGCGGGATCGAGTCCTTCGCCAGCGGGCGGGCGCTGGTGCGCTTCATCACCGAGTCGATGTCGGCGTCCACGTAGCAGTTGAGCGCGTTGGCCGACCCCGCCGCGAGGGTGCCGCCCGCCAGGGTGCACGCGATCAGCCACAGCGGCGGCAGTCCGCGCGCGGCGAGCAGCATCGCCGGGATGGTGGTGATCAGCAGCAGTTCGATCACCCGGGGCTTGGTCAGCGCCACGTACGCACCGACGACCTGTCGGGGCGACCGCGCCGGGGCCTCGGTGACGGCACTCATGACAGCGCGCTCCTCGTCAAGTCCGGTGGGGAATGAGCAGATCGTAACCGCGCGTTGCACGGGGAGCCCGTTCGGGTAGTCCCTGTACACACCGGCTACGCCTGTGCGTACACCCACAGAGCGTGAGTAGCACGTGCGTCCGCTGTCCGGACTAGGCTGGCCGGTGGACCTTGGGAACCGCGGATCGGGCCTGACGGACACGATTGAGTTCACCGCCAGCCGTCAACCGCCGCTTAGTGAGTTTGGAGCTGGAAGTCAGTGTCCGTCACCGATGACATCGCCCGGTTGACCGAAGCCCGCCTGCCCGACGACTGGACCGACCTCGACCGCCGCGCCGTGGACACCGCGCGGGTGCTGGCCGCGGACGCCGTGCAGAAGGTCGGCAACGGCCACCCCGGCACCGCCATGAGCCTCGCCCCGCTGGCGTACACGCTGTTCCAGCGCGTGATGCGGCACGACCCCGCCGACGCCGACTGGATCGGCCGCGACCGGTTCGTGCTCAGCGCGGGTCACTCCAGCCTGACCCTCTACGTCCAGCTCTACCTCAACGGCTACGGCCTGGAGCTGGACGACCTCAAGGCACTGCGCACGTGGGGTTCGCGGACCCCCGGCCACCCCGAGCACCGCCACACGCCCGGCGTGGAGATCACCACCGGCCCGCTGGGCCAGGGCCTGGCCTCCGCGGTCGGCATGGCGATGGGCGCCCGCCGCGAGCGCGGCCTGTTCGACCCGGACGCCCCGGTCGGCGAGAGCCCGTTCGACCACGACATCTTCGTGATCGCCTCCGACGGCGACATCGAGGAGGGCGTGACCAGCGAGGCGTCGTCCCTGGCGGGCACGCAGAAGCTGGGCAACCTCACGGTGATCTACGACGACAACAAGATCTCCATCGAGGACGACACCACGATCGCGCTGTCCGAGGACACCGCGAAGCGCTACGAGGCGTACGGCTGGCACGTGCAGGTCGTCGAGGGCGGCGAGAACGTCGCGGGCATCCTCCAGGCGCTGGAGAACGCCAAGGCGGAGACCGAGCGCCCGTCGTTCATCCTGCTGCGCACGATCATCGGCTTCCCGTCGCCGAACAAGCAGAACACCGGCGCGGCGCACGGCGCGGCCCTCGGCGCGGACGAGGTCGCCGAGGTCAAGCGCATCCTCGGCTTCGACCCGGAGCAGACCTTCGAGGTCTCCGACGAGGTCATCGAGCACACCCGCGCGGTGATCAAGCGCGGCGAGCAGGCCAAGGCCGAGTGGCAGAAGTCGTTCGACGCGTGGGCCGAGAAGAACCCGGAGCGCAAGGCGCTGCTGGACCGCCTGATCGGCCGGGGCCTGCCCGAGGGCTGGACCGACGCGCTGCCGTCGTGGGACCCGGACCCCAAGGGCGTGGCGACGCGCAAGGCGTCCGGCGAGGTGCTCAACTCGCTCAAGGACGTGCTGCCGGAGCTGTGGGGCGGCTCGGCCGACCTGGCGGAGTCGAACAACACCACCATGAAGGGCGTCGACTCGTTCGGCCCCGAGGGCATCTCCACCAAGATGTGGAACGCCAACCCGTACGGCCGCACGCTGCACTTCGGCGTCCGCGAGCACGCCATGGGCTCGATCCTCAACGGCATCGCGCTGCACGGCCCGACCCGCCCGTACGGCGGCACGTTCCTGGTGTTCAGCGACTACATGCGCCCGGCGGTCCGGCTGGCCGCGCTGATGAAGTCCCCGGTCGTCTACGTGTGGACGCACGACTCCATCGGCCTCGGCGAGGACGGCCCCACCCACCAGCCGGTCGAGCACCTGGCCGCGCTGCGCGCCATCCCGGGCCTGACCGTGCTGCGCCCCGGTGACGCGAACGAGACGGCCGCCGCGTGGCGCGCCACGATCGAGAACCCCGAGGGCCCGAAGGGCATCGCCCTGACCCGGCAGAACCTGCCGGTGCTGGAGGGCACCAAGGAGAAGGCCGTCGAGGGCGTGGCGCGCGGCGGCTACGTGCTGGCCGGCGAGGGCGAGCCGGAGCTGATCCTGATCGCCACCGGCTCGGAGCTCCAGATCGCCGTCGAGGCGCGCGGGGTGTTCGAGGCCGAGGGCGTCGCGACCCGCGTGGTGTCCATGCCCAGCGTCGAGTGGTTCGACGCGCAGGACGAGTCCTACCGCGAGAGCGTGCTGCCGTCCTCGGTCAAGGCGCGCGTCGTCGTCGAGGCGGGCATCGCCCAGCCGTGGCACCGGTTCGCGGGCGACGCGGGCGAGATCGTGTCGATCGAGCACTTCGGCGCCTCCGCCGACTACCAGACGCTGTTCCGCGAGTTCGGCTTCACGACCGAGAACGTCGTCGCCGCGGCGCGCCGGTCGCTGTCCCGGACCAAGTAGAGACTTCAGGGGAGTTGACGAGATGAGCAGCAATCCGCTGGCGCAGCTCAGCGACGCGGGTGTGTCGATCTGGCTGGACGACCTGTCCCGCGAGCGACTGACCACCGGCAACCTGGCCGAGCTGATCGCCGGGAAGAACGTGGTCGGCGTGACCACGAACCCGACGATCTTCGCCACCGCGCTGTCCAACGGCGCGGCCTACGACGAGCAGGTCCGCGAGCTGGCCGCCCGGGGCGCGGACGTCCACGCCACCGTGCGCGAGGTCACCACGACCGACGTGCGCAACGCGTGCGACCTGTTCCGCGACATCTACAACGCCACCGACGGCGTCGACGGCCGGGTGTCCATCGAGGTGGACCCCCGGCTGGCCAAGGACAGCGAGCGCACCGCCGCCGAGGCGCTCGACCTGTGGAAGACCGTCGACCGGCCGAACCTGATGGTGAAGATCCCCGGCACGGTCGAGGGCCTGCCCGCGATCACCCGCACGCTCGCCGAGGGCGTGAGCGTCAACGTGACGCTGATCTTCTCCGTCGAGCGCTACCGCAAGGTGATGGAGGCGTTCGTCGCCGGCCTGGAGCAGGCCAAGGCCAACGGCCACGACCTGCGCACGATTCACTCGGTGGCGTCGTTCTTCGTGTCCCGGGTGGACACCGAGATCGACAAGCGCCTCGACGCGATCGACAGCCCGAAGGCGAAGGAGCTGCGCGGCAAGGCCGCCATCGCCAACGCCGTGCTCGCCCACGCCGCCTACCAGGAGACGTTCGCGGGCGAGCGGTGGGAGGCCCTGGCGGCCGACGGCGCCCGCGCCCAGCGTCCACTGTGGGCGTCCACCGGCGTGAAGGACCCGAACTACTCCGACACCCGCTACGTCGACCAGCTGGTCGTGGCGAACACGGTCAACACGATGCCCGAGAAGACGCTGCACGCGGTCGCCGACCACGGCAAGATCGAGGGCGACACCGTGACCGGGCGGGCGGCGCAGGCGCAGCAGGTCTTCGACGAGCTGGTCGAGGTCGGCATCGACCTCGACGACGTGTTCGTCGCGCTGGAGACCGAGGGCGTCGACAAGTTCGAGAAGTCGTGGGCCGAGCTGCTCGACACGGTGACCGGACAGCTGGACCAGGCCAAGGGCTGAGGACGAGGACAACATGAGCCAGGTGATCTCCGTGGAGATCGTCCGCACACCGAACCAGGAGCAGGTCGACACCGTCATCGGCGACCTGCTCCGGGACTCGGCGCCGAGCAAGCTCGCCGCCGGGGACGCCACGCTGTGGGGGCCCGACGCGGAACCCGAGGCGTCGATCCGCCTCGCGTGGACGACGTTGCACGAGACGTCGCGCCCGCTGGTCGCGGAGATCACCGCGCTGCGCGACGAGCTGCTCGCCGAGGGCGTGGACCGCGTGGTCCTCGCCGGCATGGGCGGCTCGTCGCTGGCGCCCGAGGTGATCACCGGCACCGCGGGCGTGCCGCTGGTCGTCCTCGACACCACGGACCCGGGCCAGGTCGCCGAGGCGCTCGCCGGCGACCTGGAGCGGACCGTGCTGGTGGTGTCGTCCAAGTCGGGCGGCACCGTCGAGACCGACAGCCACCGGCGCATCTTCGAGCAGGCGTTCACCGACGCGGGCGTCGACGCCGCGTCCCGGATCGTCGTGGTGACCGACCCGGGTTCGCCGCTGGAGGCGGCCTCGCGCGAGGCCGGCTACCGGAGGGTGTTCCTGGCCGACCCGAACGTGGGCGGCCGCTACTCGGCGCTGACCGCGTTCGGCCTGGTCCCCTCGGGCCTGGCCGGCGCGGACGTCGGCGCCCTGCTGGACGAGGCCGCCGCCGCCGCGCCGCTGGTGTCGGCCGACTCGGCCGACAACCCGGCCGTGGTGCTGGCCGCGACGTTCGCCGTCGCGCACGCCCACGGCGCGGAGAAGGTCGTGTTCGCCGACACCGGCTCCGGCATCGCCGGCTTCGGCGACTGGGCCGAGCAGCTGATCGCCGAGTCCACCGGCAAGAACGGCACGGGCCTGCTGCCGGTCGTCGTCGAGGGTCCGGGCGCGCCCGGGTTCGTCGACGCGGCCTCGGACGCCACGACCGTCGCGATCGGACCGGCCACCGGCTCGTCCACGCTGTCCGTCGAGGGCGCGCTGGGCGCGCAGTTCCTGGTGTGGGAGTACGCGACCGCGCTGGTGGGCCGCGTGCTGGAGATCAACCCGTTCGACCAGCCCGACGTGGAGGCGGCGAAGAAGGCGGCGCGCTCGCTGCTCGACTCGCCCGCCGCGTCGTCGGCGACGCCCGCGTTCATCGACGGCCCGATCGAGGTCTACCCGAGCGAGGGCTGGCTGTCCTCGGACGTGAAGACCGTCGCGGACGCGCTGAAGGCGCTGGTGGCCGCCGCGCCGTCGCACGGCTACCTGTCCGTGCAGGCCTACCTCGACCGGATCGACGACGCATCGTTCGCCCTCGTCCGCCCGGAGTTGGCCCAGCGTTCACACCTCCAGACCACCTTCGGGTGGGGACCGCGGTTCCTGCACTCGACCGGCCAGTACCACAAGGGCGGTCACCAGAACGGCGTGTTCCTCCAGCTGACCGGCGCGTCCGAGGCGCACCTCGACGTGCCGGGCCGGCCCTACGACCTCAGCACGCTGCAACTGGCGCAGGCCCTCGGCGACGGCCAGGTCCTGGCCGGACGGGGGCGCCCGGTGCTGCGGCTGCACCTGACCGACCGCGTCGCCGGGCTCGCGCAGCTCGTCGAGGCAATCCAGGAGGACGGTTCGTGAGCGCTCCGACGAAGCGCAACCCGTTGCGCGACGCGCGGGACAAGAGGCTCCCGCGCATCGCCGGCCCCAGCGGCCTGGTGATCTTCGGCGTGACGGGTGACCTGTCGCGCAAGAAGCTGATGCCCGCCATCTACGACCTGGCCAACCGCGGCCTGCTGCCGCCGGGCTTCGCGCTCGTCGGCTTCGCCCGCCGCGACTGGGCCGACCAGGACTTCATGCAGGTCGTGCACAGCGCCGTCAAGGAGCACGCGCGCACGCCGTTCCGGCAGGAGGTCTGGGACCAGCTCGTCGAGGGCATCCGCTTCGTCCAGGGCACGTTCGACGACGACGCGGCGTTCGACACCCTGGCCACGACGCTGGCCGACCTCGACCGCGAGCGCGGCACGGGCGGCAACCACGCGTTCTACCTGTCGGTGCCGCCCAGCGCGTTCACCACGGTCGTCAACCAGCTCAAGCGGGCGGGCCTGGCCACGCCGCCGACCGACAGCCCCGGCCAGTGGCGCCGGGTCGTCATCGAGAAGCCGTTCGGCCACGACCTGGCCAGCGCGAAGCAGCTGAACAAGACCGTGAACGACGTCTTCCCCGAGGAGTCGGTGTTCCGCATCGACCACTACCTCGGCAAGGAGACGGTGCAGAACATCCTGGCGCTGCGCTTCGCGAACCAGCTGTACGAACCCATCTGGAACGCGAACTACGTCGACCACGTGCAGATCACCATGGCCGAGGACATCGGCCTGGGCGGTCGCGCGGGCTACTACGACGGCATCGGCGCCGCGCGGGACGTCATCCAGAACCACCTGCTCCAGCTCCTCGCGCTGACCGCGATGGAGGAGCCGGTGTCGTTCCGGCCGAGCGACCTGCGCGCCGAGAAGGTCAAGGTGCTGTCGGCGACCCGGGCGACCGGGCCGTTCGAGGAGACCACCGCGCGCGGCCAGTACACCGGCGGCTGGCAGGGCGGCCAGAAGGTGCCCGGCCTGCTGGAGGAGGGCGGCTTCGCGAAGGACTCGGTCACCGAGACCTACGCGGCCATCACCTGCGAGGTGAACACCCGCCGCTGGGCGGGCGTGCCGTTCTACCTGCGCACCGGCAAGCGCCTGGGCCGCCGCGTCACCGAGGTGGCCGTGGTGTTCAAGCGCGCGCCGCACCTGCCGTTCGACGACACGGCGACGGAGGAGCTGGGGCAGAACGCCCTGGTCGTGCGGGTGCAGCCGGACGAGGGCGTGACCATGCGGTTCGGGTCGAAGGTGCCCGGCAACAGCATGGAGGTCCGCGACGTCACGATGGACTTCGGCTACGGCCACGCGTTCACCGAGTCCTCGCCCGAGGCGTACGAGCGGCTGCTGCTGGACGTGCTGCTCGGCGAGCCGTCGCTGTTCCCGAAGAACGACGAGGTCGAGCTGTCCTGGGAGATCCTCGACCCGGTCATCGAGCACTGGGGCCGCCACGGCGCGCCCGAGAAGTACAAGGCGGGGACCTGGGGCCCGGTGTCGGCGGACGAGATGCTGGCGCGGACCGGCAGGAACTGGAGGCGGCCGTGATCATCGACCTGCCCTCGACGACCACGTCGCAGGTCAACAGCAAGCTCGTGCAGCTGCGCGAGGAGGGTGGCGCGGTCACCCTCGGCCGGGTGCTGACGCTGGTCATCGTGACCGACGACGGCGCGAAGACCGAGGGCGCCGTGGACGCGGCGAACGACGCCAGCCGCGAGCACCCGTGCCGGGTGATCGTGGTGGCCCGCGGCGCCCGCAAGGCCGCGCCGCGGCTGGACGCGCAGATCCGCGTCGGCGGTGACGCGGGCGCGTCCGAGGTGATCGTGCTGCGCCTGTACGGCGAGCTGGCCAACGAGGGCGCCTCGTGCGTCGTGCCGCTGCTGCTGCCGGACACCCCGGTCGTGGCGTGGTGGCCGAACGAGGCGCCGGCCGTGCCCGCGGAGGACCCGATCGGGCAGCTCGCGCAGCGCCGCATCACCGACGCGGCGGCCGAGAAGAACCCGATCAAGGCGCTGGAGCAGCGGCGCGCGTCGTACGCGCCCGGCGACACGGACCTGGCCTGGACGCGGCTGACGCTGTGGCGGGCCATGATCGCGTCGGCGTTCGACCTGCCGCCGTACGAGAAGGTCACCGAGGCCGAGGTGAGCGGGGAGAGCGACTCGCCGTCGACCGACCTGCTGGCCGCGTGGCTGGCGGCGTACCTGAAGCTGCCGGTGAAGCGGACCAAGGCCGCGCGCGGCGAGGGCATCGTGGACGTGCGGCTGGAGCGCCGGTCGGGGGTCGTGGAGCTGTCGCGCCCGGACGGCAAGGTCGGCACGCTGTCGCAGCCCGGCCAGCCGGAGCGGCGGGTGGCGCTGCAGCGCCGCCAGGTGCGGGACTGCCTGGCGGAGGAGCTGCGCCGGCTCGACCCCGACGAGGTGTACGAGACGGCGCTGAAGGCGCTGGGCAAGGTCGTGCGCGGCCGTACCGCGGCGAAGCCGGCGACGGCGACCCGCAAGCCCGCCGCCGCGCCCGCGGTCTCCGGTCCGGCGACCTCCGGTTCGGCGACCTCCGGCCAGGCGACCTCCGGCACGTCGGCCACCCCCGCGCAGGCGTCCGGTGCGGCGACGTCCGGCCCGGCGTCCGACGGGACCCCGGCCCCCGCCGCGTCCTCGTCCGGCCCGTCGGCGAAGGCCGCGCCCGTGAAGGCGGCGGCGAAGGCGGCGGCCAAGGCCGTGTCCCCCAAGGCGGCGTCTCCCAAGGCCGCTCCCGCCAAGGTCGCGGCACCGAAGGCCGCGTCCCCGAAGGCGAAGACCGACGGCGCGGCCGACGCCAAGGCCGCCAAGTCGGGCAAGCCCCGGGACAAGGCGTCGAAGGCGAAGGCCGGCTCGTGACCCGGCCCGAGGTGCTGGTGCACCGTGACGGCGACCTGCTGGCCGC
Source organism: Saccharothrix sp. DSM 118769 (assembly GCF_052936295.1). Classification (NCBI taxonomy): domain Bacteria; kingdom Bacillati; phylum Actinomycetota; class Actinomycetes; order Pseudonocardiales; family Pseudonocardiaceae; genus Saccharothrix; species Saccharothrix sp. DSM 118769. The sequence continues at coordinate 7,556,705 of NZ_CP193627.1, forward strand.
CGCCACGGCCGCCCGCCTGCTGACCGCCCTGGTCGACGCCCAGGCGGCGCGCGGCACGGCGTCGCTCGTGCTGACCGGCGGCCGGACCGGCATCGCGGTGCTGGACCGGGTGCGCTCCTCGCCCGCCCGCGACGCGGTGGACTGGGGCCGCGTCGACCTGTGGTGGGGCGACGAGCGGTTCCTGCCCGCCGGGCACCCGGAGCGCAACGAGACCCAGGCGCGCGAGGCGCTGCTCGACCACATCCCGGTGCCGGCCGACCGGGTGCACGTGGTGGAGCCGTCGGACGGCCGGTTCGGCGACGACCCGGAGGCCGCCGCCGCCGCGTACGCCGAGGAGCTGGGCTCCGCGCCGGAGTTCGACGTGTGCCTGCTCGGCGTCGGCGAGGAGGGGCACGTGGCCTCGGTCTTCCCCGACTCGCCCGCCGTGCGCGAGCGCGAGCTGACCGTCGTGGCGGTCCGCGACTGCCCGAAGCCGCCGCCGACCAGGGTGAGCCTCACCCTGCCGACGATCCGCGCGTCCCGCGAGGTGTGGCTGATGACGACGGGCGCGGCGAAGGCCGGGGCCGTCGCCGCCGGCCTGGGCGGTGCGGCCGAGACCGACCTGCCCGCTGCGGGCGCCACGGGCCGTTCCCGGACCCTGTGGCTGCTCGACGGGGCCGCCGCCGCCGAACTCGCCTGACCCGACGCACTCCCCAGCTGCCGCCGCGCCCCTCCCGGGACGCGGCGGCAGCGTCGTCCCGGGGTGTGGTGGCAGCGTCGTCCCGAGGTGTGGCGGCACCGCCCCCGCCTGCCGAGCATGACGGATACTCACCTCGTGCCCGCGCCCACGTCCTCCACGCACCCGCGCCCGCAGCGGGTCGGCGCTCCCCCGTCCGGTAATCGGACGTTCGCGCTCGCAACTTTGTCACCCGCACCGCGTCCCGTCCGCGTGACCGGGGTGTCTCGAAGAGTGAGGGTCGGGGTGGGAATCGGGGTCGTGATCGGGAAGGGCGGGTCATGCCAAGCGCGATGACGGCGCAGTACGGTGAGGACCGGCGGGTAGCCGACGCGGGAGGGCCGCTCCTGGCCGGCAACGCGGTCGGGAGGCTGCCGGGCGGGCGGGTCGGCGGTGCCCCGGCCGAACGGGCGCCGCACGCCGCCCGGTGGGGCCCGGCCGCCCTGCGCGACCTCCTCGACCGGCACCGGCGGCGGGCGTTCGACGTCGCGGCCCTGGTGGTGGCGGCGCTCGACGTGTGGCTGCGCGTGGTGCCCGAGGCCGAGCCGTACAACTACGTGCTGTCGGTCCTGTCCGTGGTGGCGCTGGTGCTGCGCCGGCGGTTCCCGTTCCTGGTGGTGCTGCTGACCGTGCCGGGGTTCCTGGCCGGGTGGGCGCAGCTGGCGGCGATGATCGCGCTCGGCACGCTGGCGCGGCGCAGGCTGCTGGCGGTGCAGACCCTCGTCGCGGCCGGCCTGGTGTGGTTCAGCCGGTTCTTCCTGTGGCCGGTCGACGAGTTCCTCGCGCTGGAGTGGGCGACGCACGTCCACGACGCGATCTACGGGTGCCTGGTCGCCGGCATGCCGGTGGCCATCGGGCTGCTCGCCCACGCCCGCGAGGAGCTGTCCGCGCGCATCGCCGACCTGGCGGCCAGCCGGGAGCGGGAGCGGGTGCTGCACGCGCACGCCGTGCGGGCCGACGAACGCGCCCGGCTGGCCCGGGAGATGCACGACGTGGTGTCGCACCAGGTGAGCCTGATCGCGATGCAGGCGGGCGCGCTGCGGGTGGCGGCGGACGACCCGAACGCGCAGCAGGTGGCGGGCGTCATCCGGAACCTGAGCACCCGCACCCTCGACGAGCTGCGGCACCTGGTGAGCGTCCTGCGCACGACCGACGGCGACGACTCGCCGCGGTCCGGGGTCGAGGACCTGCCGGCCCTGGTCGCCGCCGCGGGCATCCCGGCGACGCTCACCGTCCAGGGGTCGGTGGAGGGCCTGCCCGCGCCCGTCTCGGGGGCGGTCTACCGCACGGTCCAGGAGGCGCTGACCAACGTCCGCAAGCACGCGGCGAGCGCCCCCACGACCATCCTCGTGACCGCCTCGGACGACCACCTGCGGGTGGAGGTGGAGAACAGCGCCCCGGGCCGTCGCACCCAGGACGGCGGCACCCAGGACGGCGGCACCCTGCCCGGCGGCGGTCACGGCCTGGTGGGCCTGCGGGAACGCGCCGCGCTGCTGAGCGGGCGGTTCGAGGCGGAGCACACGCCGGGCGGCGGTTACCGGGTCCGGGTCACCTTCCCCCTGCACCCCCACCCCCGGTCGACCTGACGCGCCGGCTCCGGACAACGCGAAGGCCCCGCCCGACCGGGTGGTCGACGGGGCCTCCGCGTGGTTCTTCCGAGCGACTAGGGCTCCTCGCGCTGCTTGCGCAGCTTGGTGAGCGCCTCCTCCAGGATCGCCTCGCCGTCCGCGTCGGAGCGCCGCTCCTTCACGTACGCCAGGTGCGTCTTGTACGGCTCGTTGCGCGGCGGAGCAGGAGGTGCCTGCTCGTCGCGCCCCGCCGGAAGTCCGCACCGGGGGCAGTCCCAGTTCTCGGGGATCTCCGCTTCGACCGCGAACGACGGCCGAGACTCGTGCGCGTTCGCGCACCAGTACGACACCCGACGTCGGGGCGCGGACTCGCCGCGCTCCGATTCGCCCATCGGGCCTGCGCCGACGCGGGTACCGCGAATCGCGTTACCACCAGCCATCGACCCTCACACCCCCACCACGTGGTTTCCCTGTGTCTGTCAGCTCTGAGTCGTACGGGTTCAGAGCTTGTTGAGCAGACCGATGCCGACGATGGCGATGACCCAGATCGCGCCGACGAACAACGTCAGGCGGTCGAGGTTCTTCTCCACGACGCTGGAACCGGACAGGCTCGACTGCATACCGCCGCCGAACAGCGAGGACAGACCGCCGCCGCGCCCGCGGTGCAGCAGCACCAGCAGGATGAGCAGCAAGCTGGAGACGATCAACAGGATCTGCAGGAACAGGACCATATCTTCCTCGCTGTCAGGCAGGTGACGCCACAGAGTACCCGGTCAACTGCCGACCGTGGACCACCTCGGTGGGGATGCTTCTACGGGGTCAGGGTAGTGGGCCGCCCGCGGCGAGCGCGCACAGCTTGGCGAACTCGTCCGCGTCCAGGCTGGCCCCGCCGACGAGAGCACCGTCGACGTCCTTCTGGGCGATCAGCTCGGCGATGTTGCCGGACTTGACCGAGCCGCCGTAAAGCACCCGAACGGCCGAAGCGACGTCCTCGCCGTGCAGCTCGGCGAGCTTGGCCCGCAGGGCCGCGCACACCTCCTGCGCGTCGGCGGACGAGGCGACCTTGCCGGTGCCGATGGCCCACACGGGCTCGTAGGCGATCACGACCTGGGCGACCTGCTCGGCGGTGAGGCCCTTGAGCCCCTCGACGAGCTGGGTGGTGCAGTGCGGCACGTGCTCGCCGGCCTCGCGGACGTCGACCCGCTCGCCGAGGCAGAAGATCGGGGTGACGCCGTGCTTGAGCGCCGCCTTGACCTTCTTGTTGACGGTCGCGTCGTCCTCGCCGTGGTACTCGCGGCGCTCGGAGTGGCCCACGGTGACGTAGGAGCAGCCGAGCTTGGCGAGCATGGGGCCGGACACGTCACCGGTGTAGGCGCCGGAGTCGTGCGGCGACAGGTCCTGCGCGCCGTACTTGAGCAGCAGCTTGTCGCCGTCGACGAGGGTCTGGATGGACCGGATGTCGACGAACGGCGGGAGGACGGCCACCTCGACCTTGGCGAAGTACTTCTCCGGGAGGGAGAAGGCGATCTTCTGCACGAGGCCGATCGCCTCGAGGTGGTTGAGGTTCATCTTCCAGTTGCCCGCGATGAGGGGCTGGCGCTGTGCCATCGGTCAGTCCTCCAACACGGAAACGCCGGGCAGTTCCTTGCCCTCGAGGAACTCCAGGGAGGCGCCGCCGCCGGTGGAGATGTGGGAGAAGCCGTCCTCGGGGAGGCCGAGGGCGCGCACGGCCGCGGCGGAGTCGCCACCGCCGACGACGGTGAACGCGTCGCTCTTGACGAGGGCCTCGGCGACGGCGCGGGTACCGCCGGAGAACGCCTCGAACTCGAACACGCCCATGGGGCCGTTCCAGAAGACGGTCTTGGCGTCGGCCAGCTTCGAGGCGAACAGCTCGCGCGTGGCGGGGCCGATGTCGAGGCCCTGCCGGTCGGCGGGGATCGCGTCGGTGGCGACGACGTCGTGCTCGGCGTCCGGCGCGAAGTCGACCGCGGCGAGGACGTCGACGGGGAGCACCAGCTCGACGCCGCGCTCCCGGGCCTGCTCCAGGAAGCCGCGGACCTGCTCGACCTGGTCCTCCTGGAGGAGGGAGCCGCCGACCTCGTGGCCCTGGGCCTTGAGGAAGGTGTAGGCCATGCCGCCGCCGATGAGCAGCCGGTCGACCTTGGTGAGCAGGTTCTTGATGACGCCGAGCTTGTCGGACACCTTGGAGCCGCCGAGGGCGACGACGTAGGGCCGCTGGAGGTCCTCGGTGAGCTTGTGCAGCACCTCGACCTCGGCGAGCACGAGGCGGCCCGCGTAGTGGGGCAGCTTCTTCGCCACGTCGTAGACGGACGCCTGCTTGCGGTGCACGACGCCGAAGCCGTCGGAGACGAACGCGTCGGCCTTGGCGGCCAGCTCGTCGGCGAGGGCGGCGCGCTCGGCGTCGTCCTTGCTGGTCTCGCGCGGGTCGAAGCGGATGTTCTCCAGCAGCACGACGGTGCCGTCGCCGGCGGTCCCCGTGCCGATCTCGACCGGGGAGCCGAGCAGTTCGCCGAGGCGGGCCGCGACGGGCGCGAGGGAGAACTTCGGGTCGGGTTCGCCCTTGGGGCGGCCCAGGTGGGCGGCGACCAGGACGCGGGCGCCCGCGTCCACGAGCGCCTTGATCGTCGGCACCGACGCGCGGACGCGGCCGTCGTCGGTGATGCGGTCGCCGTCGAGGGGGACGTTCAGGTCGGCGCGCACGAGGACGCGCCGACCCGAGACACCCTCGCCGAGCAGGTCGTCGAGAGTCTTCACAGCGGTGTGGTCCGTCCCTGGCTCAGAGCTTGGAGGCGACGAGGTTGACGAGGTCGGCGAGGCGGTTGGAGTAGCCCCACTCGTTGTCGTACCAGCCGACGACCTTGATCTGGTTGCCGATGACCTTGGTGAGCGGCGCGTCGTAGATGCAGGACGCGGGGTCGGTGACGATGTCGGCCGACACGATCGGGTCGGTGTTGTAGCGCAGGTAGCCCTTGAGGGGACCGTCCGCGGCGGCCTTGTAGGCGGCGTTGACCTCGTCGACGGTGGTCTCGCGACCCACGGTGACGGTGAGGTCGGTGGCGGAGCCGGTGGGCACGGGCACGCGCAGGGCGTAGCCGTCGAGCTTGCCCTTGAGCTCGGGCAGGACCAGGCCGATGGCCTTCGCGGCACCGGTGCTGGTGGGCACGATGTTCAGCGCGGCGGCACGGGCGCGGCGCAGGTCCTTGTGCGGCGCGTCCTGGAGGTTCTGGTCCTGGGTGTAGGCGTGGATCGTGGTCATGAGGCCACGCTCGATGGTGAAGGTGTCGTGCAGCACCTTGGCCAGCGGGGCCAGGCAGTTCGTGGTGCACGAGGCGTTGGAGATGACGGTCTGCGAGCCGTCGTACTGGTCGTCGTTCGCGCCCAGCACCACGGTGAGGTCCTCACCCTTGGCCGGCGCGGAGATGATGACCTTCTTGGCGCCGCCCTCGTCGACGTGCTTGCGCGCGGCCGAGGCGTCGGTGAAGAAGCCGGTGGACTCGACGACGACGTCGACGCCCAGGTCCTTCCAGGGCAGCTTGCCCGGGTCGCGCTCGGCGAGGGCCTTGATGACCTTGCCGTCGACGGCGATGCCCTCGTCGGTGACGGTGACGTCGCCGTCGAGGCGGCCGAGGATGGAGTCGTACTTCAGGAGGTGGGCCATCGTGTTGACGTCACCGAGGTCGTTGAAGGCGACGATCTCGATGTCGTGCCCGCTGGCCTGAACGGCGCGCCAGAAGTTGCGACCGATGCGGCCGAAACCATTGACACCTACGCGAACCGTCACGGTGAGTCTCCTCGATACTCGACTGGCGGAAAACACCAGGGGCGTGCAGTCATTGGGCTGACCAGGCAGCCGGAGTCAGCCTAGCCGCCACGTTGCGGCCCTGGTCACTCGCACCACCAGGATCTCTTTATCGAACAAGAAAATCCAGCTTGACAAGCTTGTTACCTCTGAGTAACAACCTGTGGCGCGTTCGGCCACCCGGCGGGTCGGGCCGTCACCCGGTCGACGCGGGGTTGCGCGCGGTGAGGAGCGGCTGGAAGAAACCGGTGTCGGCCGGTTCGCGCCAGGCGGTGTCGGTGAACCCGGAGTCGGCGGTCCACGTCCCGCCCCGGGGGCGAGCTGGAACAGCTCCAGGTCGTAGTGCTCGCCGTCGTCGTCCCAGTGCCACAGCTGGGAGCTCATCGCGCGGCCGGCCGGACCGGTCGAGGACCGCACGGGGGTGGCGGTCGGTCGGGTCGCGAGCAGGTCGTCGTAGGGGCGGGTGGTGACGACCAGCAGCCCGCCGGGCGCGAGCGCGCGGCGCATCGACGCCAGGGCGGCGCGCACGTCGTCGGCGGTCAGCAGGTGCGGCAGCGAGTTGTCCGCGCACACCACGGCGTCGAAGTCCCCCGCCCGCACCGGCAGGGACCGCACGTCGGCCGCGGCGGCGGTCAGCCGCAGGCCGCGGGCGCGCGCCTCGCGGGCCGCGGCGACCGGGCTGAGGTCGGTGGCGACGACGCGGTGGCCGAGCGCGGCGGGGCCGAGCGCGCGGCGGAGCACCCCGTCGAGCGCGGCGCCCTGCCGGTCGACCGAGGCGTCCCAGTCGGCGTGGAGCAGGTGGTAGCGCTCCGCGACCCCGTCGTGGAAATCGCGCGGCGCGGTGCCGCCGGTCCCCGCCGCCTCGTCGCCCACGCCCGCGCGCTACGCACGTCGACCGGGCTCCCACCAGCGGTTTTCGGTGTTCCGGTGGTCAGACCTCGGCTTCGAGCATGTCCGCGGTGACCGCCGACTCGGTGTCCGGCATGCCCAGCTCCTTGGCGCGCTTGTCGGCCATGGCGAGCAGGCGCCGGATGCGGCCCGCGACCGCGTCCTTGGTCATCTGCGGGTCCGACAGCTGGCCCAGCTCCTCCAGCGACGCCTGCCGGTGCGCCAGCCGCAGCGCGCCCGCCGCGGCCAGGTGGTCGGGCGCCTCGGCGCCGAGGATCTCCAGCGCGCGCTGCACGCGGGCGGCGGCGGCGACGGCGGCGCGGGCCGAGCGGCGCAGGTTCGCGTCGTCGAAGTTCGCCAGCCGGTTCGCCGTGGCGCGCACCTCGCGGCGCATCCGGCGCTCCTCCCAGGCCAGCACGCTGTCGTGCGCGCCCAGGCGGGTCAGCATCGCGCCGATCGCGTCGCCGTCCCTTATCACCACGCGCTCCGCGCCGCGCACCTCGCGCGACTTCGAGCCGATGCCCATCCGCCGGGCCGCGCCGACCAGCGCCAGCGCCGCCTCCGGCCCCGGGCAGGTCACCTCCATCGAGGAGGAGCGGCCGGGTTCGGTGAGCGAGCCGTGCGCCAGGAACGCGCCGCGCCACGCCGCCTCGGCGTCGCACACCCCGCCGGACACGACGGGGGCGGGCAGGCCGCGCACCGGCCGGCCGCGCGGGTCCAGCAGGCCCGTCTGGCGGGCCAGGCCCTCGCCGTCCTTGACCACGCGCACCACGAACCGGGTGCCCTTGCGCAGGCCGCTGGAGGTGATGGTGAACACGTCGGACTGGTGCCCGTACAGCTCGTGGATCTCCCGGCGCAGCCGGCGCGCCGTGGAGCCCAGGTCGAGCTCCGCCTCCACGACGACCCGGCCGCCCACGATGTGCAGGCCGCCCGCGAAGCGCAGCAGCGACGCGACCTCCGCGCGCCGGCAGCAGGTCTTGGAGACGGCCAGCCTGCTCAGCTCGTCCTTGACCGCAGACGTCATCGCCACGGTGCCTCGCCTCCCCTGGTCTCGCTGTCGTCCGACAGCGTTGTACTCGACGCCCCCGCGGCCCCGTCAGCGGGGCCGTGCAACGCCCGCCTGATGCTGGACGCCAGCGCGGCCGGGTCGTGGCGGTCCGGCGCGCCGTCCAGGGCGATCGGCGCGAGGTGCGCCTCGGCCCCCAGAGCTGCGGCGGCGCGGCGCAGCCGGTCCGGCACGGGCACCGCGCCCGCGTCGGCGATCACCGCGTCCACCCGCAGCCGCGGGGCGTGCTCGCTGAGCACGTCCAGGTGCAGCTCCGGGGAAAAGCCCGCTGTTTCGCCCGGTTGGGGGACGAGGTTGAGGACGACGACCTTGCGCGCCGAGGTCCGGACGAGCGCGTCGTGCAGCTCCGGCACGAGCAGGTGCGGCAGCACGCTGGTGAACCACGAGCCGGGGCCGAGCAGCACGACGTCCGCGCCGAGCACGGCCTCGACGGCGTCCGGGCAGCCGCGCGGGGCCTCCCCCGGGCCGCCCGGCCCGTGCAGGCGGATGCGCTGCACGCGGCCGGGGGTGGTGGCGATGGCGACCTGGCCGCGGATGCGGCGCGGCACGTCGGCGTCCTCGTCCAGGCCGGTGACGTCCGCCTCGATCTCCAGCGGCTCGGTGCACATCGGCAGCACGCGCCCGCGCACGCCGAGCAGCCGCCCCGCCTCGCGCAGCACGGCGACCGGGTCGCCCAGCCGCTCCAGCAGGCCGGCCAGCACGAGGTTGCCCACGGCGTGCCCGGCGAGCGCGCCGGTGCCGCCGAACCGGTGCTGGAACAGGGCCGACCACAGCGCGCCCGCCTCGTCGTCGGAGGCCAGCGCCACCATGGCCTTGCGCAGGTCGCCGGGCGGCAGCAGGCCCAGCTCCCGGCGCAGCCGCCCCGAGGAACCGCCGTCGTCGGCGACCGTCACCACGGCCGTCACGTCGTCGGTCACCCGGCGCAGCGCGGTGAGCGTGACGTGCAGCCCGTGCCCACCGCCCAGCGCTACCGCTCTCGGGCTCACTCGCGTCCCAGGTCCCGGTGCACGACCTTGACGGCCATGCCGTCCTCGGCGGCCAGCCGGCCGGCCAGCTCCTCGGAGATGGCGACGCTGCGGTGCTTGCCGCCCGTGCAGCCCACCGCCAGCGTCAGGTACCGCTTGCCCTCGCGCCGGTAGCCGGCGCCGATGAGCCGCAGCAGCTCGTGGTAGCGGTCGAGGAACTCGTCCGCGCCCTCCTGGGTGAGCACGTAGTTGCGCACGTCGCCGTCCAGGCCGGTCTGCTCGCGCAGCTCGGGGATCCAGAACGGGTTGGGCAGGAACCGGACGTCCATGACGAGGTCGGCGTCCATCGGCAGGCCGTACTTGTAGCCGAACGACAGCACCGTGACGCGGGTGCGGGTCGCCGACTCGGTGCCGAAGGTGTCCTCGATCTTGGCGCGCAGCTGGTGCACGGACAGGGCCGAGGTGTCGAGCACCAGGTCGGCCTCCTCGCGCAGCGGCGTGAGCAGGACGCGCTCGGCCTCGATGCCGTCGGCGAGGCGCCCGTCGGCCTGGAGCGGGTGGCCGCGGCGCACCGACTCGAACCGGCGGATCAGCACGTCGTCGGTGGCCTCCAGGAACAGCACCTTCGGCTTGTAGCCGCGGGCGTCGAGGTCCTTGATCACCGCCGCGAGGTCCTCGGTGAACGCGCGGCTGCGCACGTCCATCACGACGGCGACCCTGGTGATGGCCCCCCTGGCCTGCGCGCCCAGCTCCACCATGGTCGAGATCAGCTCGGGCGGCAGGTTGTCCACCACGAACCAGCCCAGGTCCTCCAGGCACTTCGCGGCGGTGCTGCGGCCCGCTCCCGACAGGCCGGTCACCACCGCTACCTCGATGCCGGACTTCTCGCCGGCCGGTGCGTTCACGTGTGCTCCCTCTGAAGGTCGGCCGCGCCGACGTCTTCGGTACCCGCCGTGCCCGGTGCGCCCCCGGCGGGGGTGGCCGGGTCGGGCGCCCCCCGGTTCAGGGTCCCGTGCACGGCCTCCGCGGTGCGCCGGCCCACTCCGGGCACCGCGCTGATCTCCTCGACGCTCGCCTCGCCGAGCTTCTTGACCGAGCCGAAGTGCTTGAGCAGCGCGGCCCGGCGGGTCTGGCCCAGTCCCGGCACGTCGTCCAGCGCGGAGACCGTCATCCGCTTGGACCGCTTCTGCCGGTGGTAGGCGACGGCGAACCGGTGCGCCTCGTCGCGCACCCGTTGCAGCAGGTAGAGGGCCTCGCTGGTGCGGGGCAGGATGACCGGGTCGGGGTCGCCGGGCACCCACACCTCCTCCAGCCGCTTGGCCAGGCCGACGACGGCCACGTCGGTGATGCCCAGCTCGGCGAGCACGTCGGACGCGGCCTGCGCCTGCGGTCCGGCGCCGTCGACGACGAGCAGGTTCGGCGCGTAGGCGAACCTGCGGGGCTTGCCGGTCTCCGGGTCGATGCCGGGGTTGGGGCCGCCGGACGCGGTCTCCTTCAGGTAGGCCTGGAAGCGGCGGCGCACCACCTCGGCGATGGAGGCGACGTCGCCCTCCGCCGCGGCCTCGCGGATCGCGAACCGGCGGTACTCGGACTTGCGGGCCAGGCCGTCCTCGAACACGACGAGCGAGGCCACCACGTCGGTGCCCTGCACGTGGCTGATGTCGGTGCACTCGATGCGCAGCGGCGCGGTGTCCAGGCCGAGCGCCTCCTGGAGCTCCTGGAGGGCGGCGGAACGGGCCGTGAGGTCGCCCGCGCGGCGCAGCTTGTGCTGCTGGAACGCCTCCTTGGCGTTGCGCTCCACGGTCTCCATGAGGGCCCGCTTGTCGCCGCGCTGCGGGATGCGCAGCACCACCTTCGCGCCGCGCAGGTCCGTGAGCCACCGCTCCACGGCGGGCGCGTCCTCCGGCAGCTCCGGCACGAGCACCTCGCGCGGCACCGGGGCCCCCTCCGCGCCGCCGGTCCGGGCGGACTCCGCCCGCGCCGACTCGGCCTGGGTGCCGTAGAACTGGGTGACGAACTGGTCGACCAGGCCCGCGGTGCCGGTCTCGTCGACCTTGTCGACGACCCAGCCGCGCTGGCCGCGCACCCGGCCGCCGCGCACGTGGAACACCTGCACGGACACCTCCAGGTCGTCCTGCGCGAAGGCGACGACGTCGGCGTCCGTGCCGTCGCCGAGGACGACGGCCTGCTTCTCCAGGGCCCGCTTGAGGGCGGCCTGGTCGTCGCGCAGCCGGGCGGCCTTCTCGAACTCCAGCTCCTCGGCGGCGGCGGTCATCTCGCGTTCGAGCCGCTTGACCATGGAGTCGGTCCGGCCGGCGAGGAAGTCGCAGAAGCCGTCGACGATGTCGCGGTGCTCGGCGGCGTCGACCCGGCCGACGCACGGCGCGGAGCACTTGTCGATGTAGCCGAGCAGGCAGGGCCGGCCGATCTGGGCGTGCCGCTTGAACACGCCGGCGGAGCAGGTGCGGGCCGGGAAGACGCGCAGCAGCAGGTCGAGGGTCTCGCGGATGGCCCACGCGTGGGCGTAGGGGCCGAAGTAGCGGACGCCCTTCCTGCGCGGGCCGCGGTAGACGTGCAGGCGGGGGAACTCCTCGTTCAGGGTCACCGCGAGCACCGGGTAGGACTTGTCGTCGCGGTAGCGGACGTTGAACCGCGGGTCGAACTCCTTGATCCAGTTGTACTCCAGCTGGAGCGCCTCGACCTCGGTGCCGACGACGGTCCACTCGACGCCCGCCGCGGTCGTGACCATCTGCCGGGTGCGCGGGTGCAGGCCCGTGATGTCGGCGAAGTAGGAGTTCAGCCGCTGGCGGAGGTTCTTGGCCTTGCCGACGTAGACCACCCGGCCACTGGCGTCGCGGAACTTGTAGACGCCGGGGGCTTCGGGGATGGTGCCTGTCGCGGGGCGATAGGTCGACGGATCGGCCACGCGACAAGCCTACGTGCGGACACCGACAGCGGATCGGTCGGCCACGCCCGGCGCAGGTCAGCGCGTCTGCTAGGCGTCACCGGGGTGGGTGGCGGCGGGGCGGCCCGGCGGGCGGGCCGCCCCGCCGGGGTCAGGCGAGCACGACCTGGCCGTCCCGGACGGTGACGGGCACCGGGGTGAGGCCCTTGGTCGACGGGCCCTTGACCACGGTGCCGTCGGACGCCTTGAACTGGCTGCCGTGGGCGGGGCAGGTCATCACGCCGCCCTCCGGCGGCGCGACGGCGGTGCCCTGGTGGGGGCAGGTGGCGTCGTAGGCGGTGACCACGTCGCCGGTGCGGACGAGGACGAGCGGTTTGCTGGTGGCCGGGTTGCCGGCGATGGCGCCGCCGCCGTCGGGCACGTCGGCCAGGGCGATGATGCTCGCCGCGCCGCCCTGGGCGCCGCCGGTCGGCGTGCCCGCGCCGCCCGTGGTGCCGGCCCCGGGGGTGGCACCGCCGGCCGGGGTCGGGTCGCCGCCGGAGCACGCGGCGAGCCCGCCGGGCACGGCCAGCGCGACCAGCACGCCGCACAGCATCGAGCGACGGGACAGCCCTGCTTGGTCTGCGGAACTCACAGGTCCTCCGCAACGTGGTGGGTGGTCGTTCGGATCACACAGGCAACACGACACCACGTGAAGCGGGGTTCAACCACCCGGTGCCGGCCGGGTCTTCTTCAGGAAAGCAACACGTTCCCGCCGGACACGACCACCGCGACCTCGGTCAGCCCTCTCGGCGACGGGCCGGACAGCACGGCGCCGGTCGACGGGTCGAACGCGCTGCGGTGCGTCGGGCAGGTGACGACGCCCGCGGTGGGCGGGTTGACCGTCGTCCCCTGGTGCGGGCACGCCGGGTCGAACGCGCGGACCTCCTCCTCGGAGGGCCTGACCAGCAGCAGCAGGCCGTCCGCGCCGACCTCGACGAGGGCGCCGGAGCCCACCGGCACGTCGGCGAGCGCGGCGACGCGGTCACCCGGTCGGGCGGAGCCGACGCCGGGTCGGCGGGCCGCTCCCCCGGTGCCGCAGGCGGTCAGGGCGAGCAGTCCGCACAGCAGCGTCCGTCGGTCCACACCCCCATCCTCACCCATCCGGTCGAGCCGGCGCCGCGGGCCCGGTGGGGACCCGCGGCGCCGGACCGGTGGTCGGCGGTCCTGTGGTCGGCGGTCCTGTGGTCAGCGGTCCTGGGCGACCGCCGTGCGGGCGAGGGCGAGGACCGCGGTGAACGGCGGGAACCAGTGCCGCGAGTGCGACGGCGGGTTCGCCCACCTCAGCGACCCGTAGCGGGTCATGGTGGGCGGCAGGGCGATGCGCTGCGGCGAGCGGACGAACTGGACCTCGGCGGGTGCCTTGAGGTGCGTGGGCAGCAGGGCGACCAGTTCGGCGAGGAAGATCCAGTGCTCCCGCGGGCCGGGGATGACGGTGACGGGTCCCGCGAGCATGCGGGCCTTGAGGTCGGCGAGGACCCTCGACCCGATGCGGGCGGGCATGGCCAGCGCGGTGGTGGCGGGTCCCAGGGGCAGGAACACGCCCTGCTCGGTGACGGAGACCTTCCAGCCCAGCAGCCGGTAGCCCGCGATGGCCTCACCCAGTGCCTGCTGGTGCGCGCGGTCGCGGGGCCCGGAGCGCGGGCCGGGTTCTGCGGTGGTGGCGGCGGTGACGCTCATCGTGGGTGTTCCTCCCGGTCGGGTGGAGCGGGTGGAGCGGGTCGTGGTGGTGTGCGCGGACCGCGGGGTCTGCCGGGCACCGGCACACACGCAGGGTCGGGCGGATCGCCGCCGGTCACCACACCCGCGTCGGGTGGGACCCATGCACCGGCTGGATGCCCCTCATCCGGCACGCGGCGTCACAGGGGTCCGTTCGGGGGGCCTACCGCGTCTTATGCACGGGATGCATGGACTCGCGATCACATCTCTATACACTTGTGTGCACGCTCAGTGACGGGAGCGAGAGCCATGGACCGGAAAGCCCGAAGCGGTACCAGCACCAGGCGCGCATGCCCGTCGTGCGGGGCGTTGATCGCCGCCGACAACACCGACCGCCTCTGCCAGCGGTGCCGGCGCACCGCGCGCACGGAGCTCTACGGGCCACCCGAGGTCCCGGGGGACTTCTGGGACCACGAGGTCATGGCCGCCGCGTTCGCCGACCGGGACATGGGCGGCCTCCTCGCCGCCTACCGGCACCACCCCCAGCACGTCAGCCGCGTCACCCAGGACCGCATGGCGTCCTGGCTGGGGATCTCCCAAGCACAGCTGTCGCGGTACGAGACCGGTGAGAACCCGATCGACCGGATCGACCGCCTGCGCCACTTCGCGCGGGTGCTCGGCGTCCCCGGCGACCGGCTGTGGTTCGACCGCGTCGGAATCCCAAGCCAGGCGGGCCCCGACCGTGGTGCCCCGCCCGATGTGCTCGCCGCGGCGTGGGACGCGTCGAGCATTGCCAGATCGGTCGAGGAGACGGCGAGGAACGACTTGGCGATCAGCAGACGAGCGGCGCTCACCGGAGCTGCCGCGGTGGCAATGGGACCCGCACTGGTCGAGCCGTTGCAGAAGTGGCTCCACCCCTTGCAGCCCCTCTCCAAGTGGTCGTCCAGCGCGGCGATCAGCGAGGAGGAGCTGGCGGCGCTGCAGCGCGTCGCCGACGGGCTGCGCGGGTGGGGCGGGCGAGGCGGGTACGGGCTGGCGCGCAAGGCGGTGCTCGGGCAGTTGGAGGAACTGGCCGAGCGGCTGTCGCGCGCGCCGGCGGGCCCGACCACGGAGCGGGCCTTCTTCATCGGCGCGGAGCTGTCCAAGGTCGCGGCGAGCATGTCGTGGGACGCGGGCATGCACGACGCGGCGCAGCGGTACTACGTGCTGGGCGTGCGCATGGCCAAGGCCGGGCGCAACGACCCGTTCGCCGCGCTGTGCCTGGCGGCGATGGCGAGGCAGATGTTCGACCTGGGCCGCCCGGAGGACGGCCTGGAGCTGGTGCAGCTGGGTCAGTACGGGACCCGGCGCACGGCGACCCCGACGTTGCAGGCGCTCCTGCTGACCCGCGAGGCGTGGGCCTACGCGCAGATGGGTCGGGTGCGGGAGTTCCACCGGGCGGTCGGGCAGGCGCAGGACAGCTTCGCCCAGCGCAGGGACGGTTCGGAGCCGTGGTGGCTCGACAGCTTCGACGAGGCGGAGCTGGAGGGCGTGATCGGCGCCCGGATGCGGGACCTGGCGGGTCACGACCCGAAGCAGGCGCCGCACGCCGAGCAGCACATCAGGCGGGCGCTGGACCTGCGCGACCCGGCCCGGGTGCGCAACCGGGCGTTCGACGTCATCGGGCTGGCCCGCACGATGATGGTGGCGGGTGAGCCCGAGGAGGCGTGCGGGTTGATCCAGCAGGTGGTGCCGACCGCGGCGGGCCTCGCGTCCGGGCGGGTGGTGCGCAAGCTCCAGGACTTCGCCAAGGAGGCGGAGCGGCACCGCGACCTGCCCGCCGTGCGCGACGCGCGCGAGGCGATCCGGGGACTGCGGACGGCCTAGTGATGCGGGTGGGGATCACCGGGCACAGCAAACTGGTGCCCGACTGCGTCGACGCCGTGGTCGCGGGCATCCGCGCGGCGTTGGAGGCCGAGGCGGCGGGCGGGTCATCCCTGGTGGGGGTGACCTGCCTGGCGCCCGGCGCGGACCAGCTGTTCGCGCGCGTCGTGCTGGACATGGGCGGGCGGGTCGAGGTCGTGCTGCCCGCGACCGACTACCGCGACCGGCTCAAGCCGGAGAAGCGCGCCGCCTACGACGAGCTGCTGGCGCGGGCGCACGTGGTGAGCGTGCTGCCCAACGAGCTGTCCGGGCGGCACGCGTACGTGATGGCCAACGAGCGGATGCTCGCGTCGGTGGAGCTGCTGGTCGCGGTGTGGGACGGGCAGCCGCCGGACGGGCGCGGCGGCACGGCGGACGTGGTGGAGACGGCGCGCGCGTCGGGCGTGCCGGTGGTGGTCGTGTGGCCGGGGGGAGCGGCCCGGGGGTGATCGAGGACCGTTCTCGTCCGCGGTGGCCGGCAGACTCGGTGGCGTGCTGGAGACCTCCGCTCGTCTGCTGAAGCTGCTCTCGCTGCTCCAGGTCCGCCGCGACTGGACCGGGCCCGACCTGGCGGCGAGGTTGGGCGTGGACGTGCGGACCGTGCGGCGGGACGTGGGCAAGCTGCGCACCCTCGGCTACCCGGTCAACGCGGCGCCCGGCGTGTCGGGCGGCTACCAGCTGGGCGCGGGCGCCGAGCTGCCGCCGCTGCTGCTGGACGACGACGAGGCGGTGGCGGTGGCGGTGGGGTTGCGGACCGCCGCGAACGGGACCGTCGCGGGCATCGAGGAGACCTCGGTGCGGGCGCTGGCGAAGCTGGAGCAGGTGCTGCCCTCGCGGCTGCGCCGGCGGGTGAACGCGCTCGGGCGGCACACGGTCGCGCTCACGCCGACCGTGGCGCGGGTGGACGCCGGCACGCTCACCGCCATCGCCGGCGCGTGCCGCGACCACCAGCGGCTGCGGTTCCCCTACGCGGGGCGCGACGGCGGCACGAGGCGGCACGTCGAGCCGCTGGGCCTCGCCCACACCGGGCGGCGCTGGTACCTGGTGGCATGGGACGTGGACAAGGAGGACTGGCGCACGTTCCGGGTCGACCGGATCGAGGGGGAGCCGGCGCTCGGCGCCCGGTTCACGCCGCGCGAGCCACCCGCCGAGGACCTGGCGTCGTACGTGTCGCGGCAGCTGTCCGTGGCGCCCTACCAGCACGAGGCGCGGTTCGTGATGCACGCGCCGTACGAGGTGGTGGCGGCGCGGACGTCGATGACGTCGGTGCACCTGGAGCGCATCGACGACGAGCGGACCCGGTTGACGGTCGGCACGCCGTCGCTGGAGGAGCTGGTCCCGTGGATGGCCATGATCGGCGTGGACTTCGAGGTGGAGGGCCCGGAGGAGCTGCGCGGGCACCTCCGGGCCCACGCCGCGCGGCTCCTGCGGGCGGCCGGCGACTAGCCCCCGCCCCGGCAGGTCCCGACCCGGCAGGTCCCGCCCGGCAGGACGACCCCGGCCGGTCCCGGTCACAGCTCCAGCGGCGGGAAGCCGTCGACGGCGTCCACGACGGCCTGCGCCAGGCACTGGTCGTACGCCTCCAGCGGCAGGCCGTCCGGCGCGACGAGGTCGGTCCGCGGCAGGTGCGGCGCGGCCGGGTCCCGGACGGCGGCGTCGAGGTCGACGACCCCGTCCGCGCCGAAGTCCCCGTAGTCGGTGCGGAGCGTGTCGTTGAGGTGCGCGCGCTGGACCTCCACCGGGTCCGCCGGGTCCAGGCCCGTCGGCGGGACCGTCGCGAGCACGACCCGCATCGGCGCGCCGTCGGTGCGGTGGTAGCGGCGCAGGCCGTTCGGGACGTTCGCGTCGATCAGGCCCGTCAGCCGCCGGCGGGCGTCCGACGCCGTCTCGCCCGGTTCCAGGGCGCCCGGGGTGACGAGGACGGCGCGCGGGTTCGGCTGGCCGAGCGCGTAGCGGTGCGCCGCCCGCGCCGCGAGGCCGCTGGGCGCGTAGCCGACCTGGACGACGCTGCCCGGCAGCCGGTGGCCAAGCGCCGGGCCGAGCAGGTCGGCGAACCGCGGCGAGAACGCGGGGTGGCGCGCGGCGCGGCTGAACGGCCGGTCGCCCAGCACGGCCACGGTGCCCTCGCCCGGGTCGGTGGTGCTCACCTCGACGCCCGACAGGTGGTGCACCTGCCCGGTGGGGGTGAACGGCGCGCCGCCGGCGTCGCCCGCCACGTCGCCGGGTGCGGCGAACGACAGGCCGTTGGTGGCCTCGCCCCTCGCCGCCTGCGGTGCCGAGGCGGGCAGCGCGAGGCTGACCACCAGGTTCCCGCTGCCGCCCGCGGTGGACGGGAAGGCGACCGGGTCGCTGAACGCGTCGCCCCCGGCGGGGATCACCACGCCGGGCGTGCCGCCGAACAGCACGGGCGTCGGCGCGGCGAGCGACGCCGCGCCGGAACCGGACTGCGCGCCGACCGTGACCCCGGTGATGGTCGCCGGCACCCGCGCGGTGGTGTTGGACAGCTTGAGCCGCAGGTCCGCGCCCTCCCGGCCGGGCCGCACGACGAAGCGCAGCGTCTGCCCACCGGGGGTGCTCAGGTCGTCGGTGCGGTCCGGGACGGCCGCCCACGCGCCGAGCCAACCGGTGGCCACCGGGGCCGGGGCGATCGCCAGCACGTGCAGCCCGCACGTCGTGGACGACGACGGGCTCGTGCGGGGCAGCGTCACCGACAGCAGGGTCTTCGTCGGGTCGGTGGGCCCGAACACGGCGTGCACCGCGGGCCGCACGCCCGGGTCCGGCGCGGTGCCGGCGAGCCGGTGGGGCAGGAGCACGGCGGCGGACCCGTCCGCGTCGCCGTCCGCCCAGTCCGGCACGGCGGGCAGCCACGGGTTCGACGTGGTGCCGTCGGTGTAGGTGGCGGTCATCGTGACCGGCCCGGTCGCGCCGCACGTGCTGACCGCGAGCAGGCCGATGGCCGTGGCCCGCACCCGGTGCTCGGCGGGCAGGGCGATGGTCTGGCCGAGCGCCACCACGTTGTCGTCGCCGGTCACCGGGTGCGGTGCGGGCAGGGTGAAGGTGGCCCGGCCGTGGGTGACCCGCGCGCCGGGCGCGAGCCCCGCCGCCGCCAGCGCGGTCGCGGACAGCGAGTTGCCGGCGCCGTCGAGGTCGGCGGCCACCGCGCCGTCCACGCCGAGGCCGCGGTTGTTCGCGGCGTCGGCGAAGTCCCGCGCCGGGGCCGCGCCGGCGGGCGTCGCCGCCAGGACCGCGCCGGCCAGGACCACCCCGGCCAGAGCCGCCCTGGCGAAAGCGGTCCTGGCGAAGGCGGCCCTGCCGCGGACGGTGGCGAGGGCGGCTCCCGGCCGCCGGGACGGGTGCGCGTGCGGTGCGGAGCGCGGCAAGGTCGGTCCCCCCGGTCGTGCGACCGCCACGGCGGCGGGCGGCGGGAACCCTAATCCCGACCGCGCCGGGGGCACAGCCTTCCGCCCGCCGGGCGGGCGGGCTCCGTCGCCGGGGTCAGGGCCGCGCGCAGGCCAGGCGGTAGGCGGCGGCGCCGATCAGCTCCAGCGACACCTGGAGGCGTTCGGGGCTCACGTTCTGCGCGATCGTGTCCTCGGGCGTGTGGTAGAGCGGTTCCAGCTCGTGCGGGCCGCCCTCGCCGCGCCAGCTGAAGTTCGCCGCCGCGATCCCCTTCTCGTGGAACGGCACGTGGTCGCTGCTGCCGCGCGCCACCGGCCCGTGCACGCGGCTGCCGTAGCCGAGGCGGGCCGCCGCGGCGGCGACCTGCGCGGTGGTGGCGTTGTCGCCGCCGTCCACCGACAGCAGCCAGTAGGCGGTGGCGGGGCCGTGGCTGGTGGCGACCATGTCGTTCTGGAACACGCCCGCGATGCGCGCCGACTCGGCCTCGGGCAGTTGGCCCACGTAGTGCCGGGACCCGAGCAGGCCCTGCTCCTCCGAGCCCCACAGGGCGAACCGCAGCGCCCGCCGCGTCGGCAGGTGGCGCAGCACCCGGGCCAGTTCGAGCGCGAGCACGGTGCCGCTGCCGTCGTCGTTCGCGCCGGGCGAGCCGGGCACGGTGTCGTAGTGCGCGGTCACCATGACCACGCCGCGGTCGCGGCCGGGGAACGTCGCGGGCCGCTCGGCGATCACGTTGTACGAGGTCAGGCCGGTGTGATGGGTGGTGGCGACGGTGACCGCGACGGGGCCGGCGGCGCGCAGCCGCTCCACGTGCACCTGGGCGACGCCGAGCACCGGCACGGCGACGTTCTCGGTCAGCGCCGGCGAGAACGCGCCGGTCTTGCCCGCGGGCGGCACCGACACGCGGCCGACCAGCACGGCCGCCGCGCCCCGGCGCACCGCGTCGAGCACGGCGGTCGACCCGGTGGGCACGTTGACCAGCAGCACGACCGCGCCGGCCAGGTCCTCGGGCAGCGGCGCGGCCGGGTCCAGCTCGCGCACCGGGCCGGTCGCGGTGACGCCGAGCGCGCCGAAGCGGGACGCCGCCGCGTTCCACGTGTCGCCGTTGACGACGAGGGTGGACAGGTACTTGTCGGGCACCGCGAACGGCTGGAGCGTCACCTGGTAGCGCAGGTCGCGCAGCACGGCGGCGAGGTGGTCGCGGGCGCGGTGCTCGGACTCGGTGCCGCCGATGCGCAGCCCCATCCGGTCGCTGAGCACGCGCAGGTGCTCCATCGCCCGGCGCGCCCGCACGCGCCCCACGACGGGCAGGTCCCCGAGGCCCAGGTCGGGCAGGTCCGCGGCGCCGGGCCGCTGCGCGCGGGCCGCCGGGTTCAGGCCCAGCACCGCCGCGCCCGCCGCCGCGGCGGCACCGGTGATGAGTGATCTTCTGCGCACGTGCGCCCCCCTGGTTCGTGGATCACCCGAACGTAGGCAGACGTCGTGTGCCGGGCAAGGTGCCGTTGGCGGACACGGCATCCGCCAACGGCACCACGCCGACCAGGGGTGGTGGTGCTACGGGTTGACCGCCCGGTGCAGCTCGCGCAGCGCCCGCACGGCCGCCACGGCGTGCTCGCGGTCCACCGCCTGCACCGCCATGACCGACACGTACTCGTCGTCGGGCAGCTCCAGCCGGGCCCACGACGCGCCGTCCGGGAAGGACACGTGCAGCACGTCGGACCACGCGTAGCGGTGCGCGGTGACCACGTTGCGGACCTCGACGCCGTCGGCGTCCGCCCGCACCCGCGGCCGGGTGAGCAGCAGCGCGCCGCAGGCCAGCAGCACGCCCAGGCAGATCATCGCCACCTGGTCGGAGGTCCGGAAGATCACGCCGGTGGGCGTGTCCCCGAGCAGCAGGCCGACCGCGGTGAACGCGGCCACCAGGAACACCGCGCACGTCCCCGCGACGACCCGGATCTTCTTCGGGCGGAACTCGACGGCCACGGCGGTGCTCACGACCCCGCCCGCAGCCCGCGCAGCACGAGCGCCGCGTCCAGCGCCGCCGCGCACGCCTCGAAGCCCTTGTCCTCCACCGAGTCCGGGAACCCGGCGCGGGCCAGGGCCTGCTCCTCGTCGTTCGTGGTGAGCACGCCGTTGCCGACGGGCGTCGACTCGTCCAGCGCGACCCGCGTCAGGCCCGCCGTCACCGCGTCGCACACGTACTCGAAGTGCGGGGTGCCACCGCGGACGACCACGCCCAGCGCCACGACGGCGTCGTGCGTGCGGGCCAGCTGCTGGACCACCACCGGCAGCTCCACGGCGCCCGCGACGCGCGCCACGGTCGGCTGGGCCACGCCCGCCTTCGCCGCGGCCTCCAGTGCGCGGGCCACCAGGTTGTCGGTGATCTTCGCGTGCCAGCGCGTGGCCACGACGGCCAGCGTCAGGCCCGTCGCGTCCGGGACGTCGGCCTCGGGCCGACCTTCGCCGCTCATTCCGCTCCTTCCGTGGTGGACACGACCGCGCCGCCCTGGCTCAGCGCCTCGTACTGCTCCAGCTGGTGCAGCTCGTGGCCCATCCGGTCGCGCTTGGTGCGCAGGTAGCGCAGGTTCTCCGGGTTCGGCGAGATCGGCAGCGGCACCCGGTCGAGCACGGTCAGGCCGTAGCCCTCCAGGCCGACGCGCTTGGCCGGGTTGTTCGTCAGCAGCCGCATCGACTTCACGCCCAGCTGGCACAGGATCTGCGCGCCGGTGCCGTAGTCGCGGGCGTCGGCGGGCAGGCCCTGCGCGAGGTTGGCGTCCACGGTGTCCGCGCCGCCGTCCTGCAACTGGTACGCCTGGAGCTTGTGGATCAGGCCGATGCCGCGGCCCTCGTGCCCGCGCATGTAGAGCACGACGCCGCGCCCCTGCGCCGAGACCGCCTCCAGCGCCGCGTCCAGCTGCGGGCCGCAGTCGCAGCGCAGCGAGCCGAAGATGTCGCCGGTCAGGCACTCGGAGTGCACCCTGACCAGCACGTCCTCGCCGTCGCCGATGTCGCCGCAGACGAACGCGACGTGCTCGATGCCGTCGAGCTTGCTGTCGAAGCCGACCGCGGTGAACGTGCCGTGCGCGGTCGGGATGCGGGCCTCGGCGACCCGCTCCACCTGGGTCTCGGTGCGCCGCCGGTATGCGATGAGGTCCGCGATCGTGATCAGCACCAGGTCGTGCTTCTGCGCGAACAGCTCCAGGTCCGGGCGGCGGGCCATCGTGCCGTCGGCGTTGGCGATCTCGCAGATCGCGCCGGCGGGCGCCAGGCCGGCCAGGCGGGCCAGGTCGACCGCGGCCTCGGTGTGCCCGGCGCGGCGCAGCACGCCGCCCTCCTTCGCGCGCAGCGGGAACACGTGCCCCGGCCGCACGACGTCGTGCGCGGTCGCCGCCGGGTCTGCCAGCAACCGGATCGTGCGGGCGCGGTCGGCGGCGGAGATGCCGGTGGTCACGCCCTCGCGCGCGTCCACGGACACGGTGAACGCGGTGCCCATGCGCTCGGTGTTCTGCGACACCATGAGCCCGATGCCGAGCCGGTCCAGCGCGTCCGGCTCCATCGGCGTGCACAGCAGGCCGCGGCACTCGGTCATGGTGAACGCGACCAGCTCCGGCGTCGCCTTCTCGGCGGCGAAGACCAGGTCGCCCTCGTTCTCGCGGTCCTCGTCGTCGACCACGACGACCGCCCTGCCGGCGGCGATGTCCGCGATCGCCCGCTCGATGTCGGCGAAGTCCTTCACCGGGCCTCCTCGGCGCGCAGGTGGGGCAGGGCGAGCCGCTCGACGTACTTGGCGACCACGTCCACCTCCAGGTTGACGTGGTCGCCCGGCGAGCGCCGGCCGAGGGTGGTCAGCTCCAGCGTGGTGGGGATCAGGCTGACCGAGAACTCCGTCTCCGAGACGGACACGACGGTCAGCGACACGCCGTCCACGGTGATCGAGCCCTTCTCCACCACGTAGCGGGCGAGCCCCGGCGGCAGTCCGATGTGGACCAGCTCCCAGTGCTCGGCCTTCTCCCTCGCCAGCACGGTGCCCGTGCCGTCCACGTGGCCCTGCACGATGTGGCCGCCCAGCCGCTGCCCGAGGGCCGCGGCGCGCTCCAGGTTGACCTTGTCGCCCTCGGCGACCTTGGCCAGGCTGCTGCGGGTGAGCGTCTCGCGCATCACGTCGGCGGTGAACGCGCCGCCCTCGACATCGACCACGGTGAGGCACACGCCGTTCACCGCGATCGAGTCGCCGTGCTTCGCGTCACTGGTCACCAGCGGACCCGCGATGGTGACGCGGGCCGCGTCCGGCAGGTCGGCGACGGCGACGACCTCACCCAACTCCTCGACGATCCCGGTGAACACCGTTCCTCCTCTAGCGCGCGACGCCGGACGCCACTGCGGAGACCCGCACGTCCGGTCCGCACATACTGACCTGCTCCACGACCAAACCCAGGGCGTCGGTGACGGTCGACACCCCGGCGTCCCGCAGTGCGGGCGGCCCGTCCCCGAGGAACTTGGGCGCGAGGTAGGCGAGCACGCGGTCCACGCGCCCCGCCCCCGCGAACGCGCCCGCCAGCGTGGGACCGCCCTCCAGCAGCACGTCGACCACGCCGCGGGCCGCCAGTTCGGCGAGCACCACGTCGGGGTCGTGCGTGCGCAGGTGCACGGTCTCCGCCTCGTCGTCCAGGACCCGGGCCCCCGGCGGCAGGTCGCTGGTCCCGACGACGACCCGCAGCGGTTGGCGTCCCCCATACTGCCCGCCACCCGGTCCGCGCGCGGTCAACCTCGGGTCATCGGCGCGCACGGTGCCGGTGCCGACCACGATCGCGTCGACCCTCGTGCGCAGCTCGTGCACCTCGGCGCGGGACTCCGGGGAGCTGATCCAGCGGCTGGTGCCGTCGGCGGCCGCGACCCGGCCGTCCAGGGTGGCGGCGTACTTCCAGGTCACGTGCGGGCGGCCGGTGCGGGCGAAGTGCAGCCAGGCGCGCAGCGGACCGCGCGCCACCTCCTCCGCCAGCAGGCCCCCGACGACCTCGACGCCGGCGGCGCGCAGCACGTCCGCGCCACCGGCGGCCCGCGGGTTGGGGTCGGCCACGGCGTGCACGACCCGGGCCACCCCGGCGTCGAGCAGGGCCGTCGTGCACGGCGGGGTGCGGCCCTGGTGGGCGCACGGCTCCAGCGTCACGACGGCCGTGCCGCCGCGGGCCCGCCCGCCTGCCCGCGCGAGGGCGACGACCTCGGCGTGCGCCTGGCCGGGCGGTCGCGTGGCGCCCTCGCCGACGACCCGGCCCGCGGCGTCGAGCAGCACGCAGCCGACGGGCGGGTTGGGGCTGGTCGTGCCGCGGACCCGCTCGCTCGCCGCGACCGCCCGCGCCATCGCCTCGCCGAGGTCCACCGGGCGGACGTCCGCCGGGTTGCGGTCCATCGGGTGGCGGTCCACCGGGCGGTCGCTCACCGGGCGCGGGCCGCCTGCGCGCGCAGCTTCTCCAGGGCCGCGCCGGGGTCCGCGCCGTCGTACACGGCCGACCCGGCCACGAAGCAGTCCACACCCGCCTCGGCGGCTTGCTCGATCGTGTCGGCGTTGATGCCGCCGTCGATCTCCACCACCAGCGTCAGGTGGCCGGTGTCGACCAGGCGGCGCGCCGTGCGGACCTTGTCCAGCACCTCGGGCATGAAGCTCTGCCCGCCGAAGCCGGGCTCGACGGACATCACCAGCAGCGTGTCGTAGTGCTTGAGCACGTCCAGGTGGGGCTCCAGCGGCGTGCCCGGCTTGAGCGACAGCCCGGCCTTCGCGCCCGCCGAGCGCAGGTCCTTCGCCAGCCGCACCGGGTCGGCCGCGGCCTCCACGTGCACGGTCACGTTGTACGCGCCCGCCTCGGCGTAGCCGACGGCCCAGCGGTCCGGGTCCTCGATCATGAGGTGGCAGTCGAGCGGCAGGTCGGTGGCCCCGCGCAGCGACTTCACCACGGGCAGGCCGATGGTCAGGTTCGGCACGAAGTGCGCGTCCATGACGTCCACGTGCAGCCAGTCCGCGCCCGCCACGGCGGCCGCCTCGTCGGCGAGTCGGGCGAAGTCGGCGGACAGGATGCTCGGGGCGATCATCGGCTGGTGGACCACGGCTGGTGAGTCTAGGCTTCCGCGCCCGCCCCGCCGCGCGGGAGGCGGGCCCATCCCACTACTCGATCGTGTGAACGCCCCCTCCCACCAGGTGTTCTCCGACTACTCACGCGGGTAGTTCCCCAACGGGTGTGGTGGCGATTACGTTCGAGCGGGGAGCTGGGGCTGGGGAGCCTGGGACTGGGGAGCACTGGGGATGAACGCCGAATCGCGCCGCCGGGTCGCGCTGGTGACGGGCGCGTCCTCGCCGCTGGGCGGTGAGGTCGTCGAGGCGCTGGCCCGGCAGGGCGAGCTGGTGACGGCCGTGGACAGCGACGGGGCGCGGCTCGCGGACCTCGTCGAACGGCTGAGCGCCGAGGGCCTGCGGGTCGCCGGGCGACAACTGGACGTCGCGTCGAGCGCGGCCGTCGACGCGCTGGTCGACCAGGTGGAGCGCGAGTTCGGCGCGATCGACGCGCTGGTGGCGGTGGCGGGCGCGCTGCGGCCCGGACCGGTGCTGTCGATCACCGACGAGGACTGGGCGCGCAGCTTCGCGGTCAACGTGGACGGGGTGTTCAACGCCTCCCGCGCGGTGGCCGCGCGCATGGTCGTGCGCGGTCGCGGCACGATCGTGACGGTGCCCGCGCACGTCGTCGCCGTGCCGCGCTCGGGGATCGCCGCCTACGCGGCGTCGCGGGCGGCGGCCATCGCCTACACCGAGTGCCTGGCCGTGGAGGTCGCGGCGCACGGCGTGCACTGCGCGGTGGTGGCGCCCTCCGACGTGCGCCGGGTGGCCGACGAGGTGCGGTTCCTGCTGGGCGGCCCGGTGTCGGACGCGCTCGGCGCCTGATCGGGCCGGCGCGGGTGGTGCCGGTCAGACCACGGAGATCTCCTGCTCGTGCGCGAGCCGGGCCAGCTCGACCCGCGAGCTGATGCCGAGCTTCTTGAAGATCCCCCGCAGGTGGTAGTTCACCGTGTGCGGGGACAGGTAGAGCTGCCGGGCGACCTGCCGGTTGGTCAGGCCCGCGCCGACGAGCCGGGCGATGTCGCGCTCCGGCTCGGACAGCCGCCGCCACTCGGCGACCCCGTCGCCGCCCTCCTCCGCGCGGCCCCCGCCGCGCCGCAACCGCTGCACCTCGCCGTCCGCGCCCATCCGCTCGAAGACCCCCAGGGCGACCGCGGTGTGGGCGGCGGCCCGGTCCGCGCGACCGCCCTCGTCCAGCAGCGCGGCCAGGTCCTCGTTGGCGTTGGCCCGCGCCCACGGGTGGCGGTGCCGGTCGGCGACCTCCAGCAGCTCGTCGACGTCCCGGTCGAACAGGGCGCGGGCGTGCCCGGCGGCCACCGACACCGCGGCGAACCCCGGGTTGTTCGCGGCCAGCTCCTCCGCCACCGACACCACGTCGCCCGCCAGGCCGCTGTCGCCCACGGTCAGCGCGAGCCGCACCAGCCACGCCGCCGCGCCCGGCTCCTCGATGAGCATCCGCCGCGCCGCGTCCCGGTCGGACACCCGCCGCCTGGCCAGTACGGCGGCCCGTCCCGGCCCGCCCTGCGCGTGCGAGACCAGCAGCTCCACCCAGTCGTACTGGCCGGAGTGCAGCACCGCCTCGCCCGCCGCGAGGTCGCCCCGGTAGCGGCGCACGTGCTCGGCCGCCACCGCGACCTCGCCGCGGTGCACCGCGACCGTCGCGAGCACGGTCGAGGCGAGCGGCACCAGCAGCCGCAGCCCCCGGTCGCGCGCCGCCGCCAGACCCGCCCGCGCGGCGGCCCGCGCCTGCGCGAGCCTGCCCGCCTGGGTCAGCACCCTGGCCCGCGCGATGGTGCGGGCCGCGGGCGCGCCGCTGGTCACCGCCTCGTCGTCGGGGCGGCCGTCCGGGAGGGCGTCCGGCGGGCCGTCGGGGTCGTCGCCCTCCGCGGCGTCGTGGGTGTCGTCGCCGTCCTCCGCCGGGGCGTCGTCGGCCGGCCGGTCGCCGCGCGCCGGGTCGCCGCGCACCAGCCGCTCCGCGTCGTCGAAGTCGCCGAGCGCGGCCAGCTTCAGCGCGAACGACACCGCCGACTGCGACTGCCACCACGCGGTGGGCCGGTCCACCTCCCAGCGGGTCGACTCGCGGCCCCAGTAGACGCCCTCGGCGAGGTTCCCGGCGCTCCACTCCAGGCACGAGTGGACGGTCGCGGCCATCACCACGTCCGCGTCGCTGGGTTCCCGGTCGCGGGCGGTCAGCACGGACAGCGCGTGGGCGCCGGACCGGCTGCCGGTGGCGAAGTACAGCGACAGCAGCCTGCCCGCCGCGGCGAGCTTGCGCAGCGGTTCCGGGACGCCGGCGGTGGCCAGCACGTGCTCCATCTCGGTCGCCGCGTCGGCCGGGCGGCCGTCGGCGAGCAGGATGCCCGCCAGCACCGCGTGCAACTCGGCCGACGCGCCCGCGCGCACCGGCCCGGCGAGGCTGTCGCGGGCCAGCGCGATGGCGGAGCCGAGCTTGCCGCCCGCGGCGAGCGCGCGGACGC
This sequence comes from Saccharothrix sp. DSM 118769, assembly GCF_052936295.1. Classification (NCBI taxonomy): domain Bacteria; kingdom Bacillati; phylum Actinomycetota; class Actinomycetes; order Pseudonocardiales; family Pseudonocardiaceae; genus Saccharothrix; species Saccharothrix sp. DSM 118769. Next base: position 7,584,208 of record NZ_CP193627.1, read on the forward strand.
CGCGCACGGCAGCCGCGCCCCGGTCGGCTCCCTCGACCAGCCGCTCCCCGGTGGACCGCTCCCCGGTGGACCGCTCCCCGGCGGACCGTTCCCCTGCCGCCCCGTCCCAGGTCGATCGCTGCCCGGTCACCCCGCTCCAGGCCGGTCGCTGCCCGGCCGACCAGTCCCCGGCCGACCAGTTCCCGACCGGTTGGCCCCCGGGCATTTGGCCTCCGGCAGGTTGATCCCCGGCTGCCCGGTCCCCGACCGCCCGACCCACGGCCGCCCGGTCCCCGGCTGCTTGGCCCTCGGTCACCCGGTCCCCGGCTGCTTGGCCCTCGGCCGGTTGATGCCCGGCCGATTGATGCCCGGCCGATTGATGCCCGGCCGATTGGTCCCCGGTTGGCTGGTCCCCAGTCGACCGCCCACCGGCCGGTCGGCCCCCGGCGTGCCGGTCCCGGTCGGGGGTCCGCGCCTCGGCGCACGACGCGTCCCGCAGCGCCGTCCGCAGCACCGACGCGTCGTGCCGCAGGGCGTGCAGCACCGACGCGGGCATCGACTCCACCACCGCGCGCCACACCAGCTCGGAGGTGAACTCCAGCCGTTCGTCGACGCACGCCACCAGGCCCGACGCGAGCACCTCGTCCACGGCGAGCAGCAGCGCGCCCGTGGTCTCGCCCATCATCGTGGCCACATCCGTGAGCGGGAACGACCTGCCGACCACGGCGGCGACCCGCAGCAGCTGGGTGGCCTTGGCCGACAACGCGTCGACCTGGCCGCGCACCAGGGCCCCGACCCGCTGCGGCAGCCAGCCGCCGTGCAGCCGGGCCACGCCGTCGCGGACCTCCAGCTGCCCCTCCTCGCGCAGCCCGGTGACCAGCTCGGTGACCAGGCGCGGGTTGCCGCCCGCGCTCGCGGCGAACGCGGCCAGCTCGGCGGTGGGCACGGCGTCGAGCAGGTCCCGCACCAGCGCCGCCACCACGTCGTCGGCGACCGGGCCGAGCGGCAGCACCTCGCCGGCGGCGGCCAGCGCCCGCTGCGCCTCGGCGCCCGCGAACGCGCCGGACAGCGCGAGCAGCACGGTCACCCGGCGCTCCCGCACACGGGGTAACAGGGCCAGGACGGCGGCCGGGTCGCGGTGCGCCTGGTCGACGGCGATCAGCGGGCGCGCGCCCCGGTCGACCTCGACGCGCTCCAGGGCGCGGGCCACGTCGGCCGAACCCGCCAGGTGCTCGCCGGGGACCAGGACGACGGAGAAGCCGCGGTCGCGGGCGGCGCGGACCGCCTCGTGCAGCAGGAGCGTCTTGCCGGAGCACGGCGGACCGTCGACGGCCAGCAGGCCACCGGGTGCGGACAGGAAGCGGAGAACCGAAGCCCACTCACGATCCCGGCCGTACAATTTCGACACGATCAAGCCTGCTACGCACCTCGACCGACTGTCAATTCACCCGGTGCGGGCGTCAGCGGTGCTTCGGCGGTGCGAAGCCCCCGATCCGGTCGAGCTCGGCGAGCACCGCCGCCGGGTCGGCGACGAGCACCACCCCCGCGGACCGCAGCGCGGTCAGGTGACCCCGGTGCGCCGGGTGGCCCGCCTGGTCCGGCGACAGCTGCGGCAGCGCCACCACCGGCGTGCCCCGGCCCAGTCCCTCGCACAGCACGGTCAGCGCCTGGTTGTCGCCGATGCCCAGGGCGAGCTTGGCCAGCGAGTTCGCCGTGGCCGGGGCGAACGCGAACGCGTCGGGCACCGGGTGCGGCTTGGGCTCCGTCGGCAGGCGCGACGTCCAGCGCACCGGCAGGTCGGTCGTGGCCCGGAGGTCGGCCAGGCGGGGTTCGAGCCACCGGGCGACGGTCGGCGTCAAGGTGATCGCCAACCGCCACCCGCGTTCGGCCAGCGGCCGGGCGAGCCCGTCCACCAGCCACGTCTCCACCCCGCCCGCCGCCGACACGACCAGCCCGAGGACCGGCGCGCCGCCCACCGGGTTGCCGCGTGCCGGGTCGCCTGCCACCGGGTCGCCCGCCACCGGGTCCACCGTCACGCGGGGCGGCGCAGCACGGCGCAGAACATGGCGTCCGTGCCGTGCAGGTGCGGCCACAGCTGCACCTGCGGCCCGTCGCCGAGGTCGGGCACGTCCGGGAAGAACTCCCGCGTGTCCAGCCGTTCCGCGCCGGTCCGCCGGGCCACGTCCGCGACCACCCCGACCGTCTCCGACAGGTGCGGCGAGCACACCACGTAGGCCACGACCCCGCCGGGGCGCACCAGCTCCAGCGCCGCCGCGAGCAGCTCGCGCTGGAGGCGGGCCAGCGGCGCGACGTCGGACGGCTGCCGCCGCCACCGCGCCTCCGGCCGCCGGCGCAGCGCGCCCAGGCCCGTGCACGGCGCGTCCACCAGCACCCGGTCGAACGACCCCGCCGGCAGGCCCGACTCGCGACCGTCCCCGACGTGCACGGTGATCGGCAGGTCGCCCGCGGCCTTGCGGATCAGGTCCGCGCGGTGCGGCGCCTTCTCCACCGCCTCCAGCGACGCGCCCGTCAGCACCGCCAGCGAGGCCAGCACCACGGCCTTGCCGCCCGGCCCCGCGCACAGGTCCAGCCACCGCTCGTCGGGTCCCTCCAGCGGGACCCTCGTCAGCGCCAGCGCGCACAGCTGGCTGCCCTCGTCCTGCACGGTCGCGAGCCGCTCGCGCACCGCGTCGAGGTCGCCCGGGTCGCCCGACCCCGGCTCCAGGTGCACCCCGTACGGCGAGTACGGGGCCACGTCGCCGCCGGTCATCGCGGCCAGCTCGTCCGCGCTGCACTGGCCCGGCCGCGCCGCCAGGTGCACGGCGGGCCTGGTGTCGTCGGCGACCAGGGCGTCCCGCAGCGGCTCGCCGCGGCTGCCCAGCGCCTCGGCGAACGCCTGCGCGATCCACCTCGGGTGGGCGTTGGCCATCGCCTGGTAGCCGATCGGGTCGGTCTCCTCGTCGGGCGCGACCTCGTCGACCCAGCCCTGCTCGTCCTGGGCGGTGACGCGCCGCAGCACGGCGTTGGCGAACCCGGCCGCGCCGGACCCCATCGCCGCGCGCACCAGGTCGACGGTCGAGGCGACCGCCGCGTGCGCCGGGATGCGGGTGCGCAGCAGCTGGTAGGCACCGAGCCGCAGCGCGTCCAGCACCGCGCCGTCCACTTCGGACAGCGGACGGTCGGAGCAGCTGGTCAGCACCGCGTCCAGCAGGCCCTGGGCGCGCAGCGAGCCGTAGGTCAGCTCGGTGGCCAGCGCCGCGTCCCGCCCGGTGATCCGGCGGTCGCGCAGCAGGCCGGGCAGCACGAGGTTGGCGTAGGAGTCGCGCTGGCGCACCGCGCGCAGCGTGTCGAGCGCGGCCTGGCGGGCCGGGTCCTCCACCGGGGGGCGCTCCGGCCCGGTGCGCCGACGCGGCGGGTGGGGCCGGTTGGGCCGCGAGGGCCGTGATGAACGCTGGGTCATGAGATCCGCTCCCCCGCCTCGACGCGGACGCCGCGCGCCCAGTCGGTGGCCGCCATCCGCTTCTTGCCCTGTGCCTGCACCTCGCCCAACGCCACCGGTTCGGTGGCCGTGCCGACCAGCACGCGCTTGCGCTCCACCCGGATCTCGCCGGGCGCGAGCGGGTCGTCCGCCGCGACCGGGGTCACCGGTCCGAGCTTGAGCCGTTCGCCGCGGAACCCCGCCCACGCGCCGGGGTCCGGGGTGACCGCGCGGGCCACCCGGTCCAACGCCGCGGCGGGCGTGGAGAAGTCCAGCCTGGCGTCGTCCACGGTCACCTTCGGGGCGTAGCTCACGCCCTCCTCGGGCTGGTCGACGGCACGCAGCGTACCGTCCCCGATGCCGTCCACAGTGGACAGCAAGAGCTTGGCCCCCGACTCGGCGAGCCTGCCGAGCAGGTCACCGGCCGTGTCGCGCTCGCGCACCCGCTCGGTGAGCACGCCGAACACGGGGCCCGCGTCCAGCGCCTTCACGATCCGGAACGTCGTCGCGCCGGTGATGTCGTCCCCGTGCCGCACAGCCGCCTGCACGGGCGCCGCGCCGCGCCACGCGGGCAGCACCGAGAAGTGCAGGTTCACCCACCCGTGGGTGGGGATGGACAGCGCGGACTCGGGCAGCAGCGCCCCGTAGGCGACCACCGGGCACAGGTCGGGCGCCAGCTCGCGCAGCCGCGCCAGGAACGCCGGGTCACCGGCCTTGGGCGGCGTCAGCACCTCGATGCCGTGCTCGTCGGCCAGGGCCGCGACGGGCGACCGCTCGACCCGGCGCCCCCGACCGGCCGGGGCGTCGGGGCGGGTCACCACGGCCACCACCTCGTGCCGGTCGGAACCGAGGAGGGCGCGCAGCGACGGCAGCGCCGGTTCGGGCGTGCCCGCGAAGACCAGGCGCATGTCAGGCCCCTCCGGACGACAGGTGGCTCCGGCGGTACCGCGGACTGGCTTGGACGAACACGCACTCTCCTAGCGTCGGGGCAGACGACAAGTCTAGGAGAGCGTCCCCGGGCTAGCTCGCCCCGCCGAACAAGGGGTGCGGCGACTGCTTCAGCACCGGCACGCCGCCGTCGAACCACGACTGCTGCCGGATGGCCCGCATGGCCTCCTTGCGGGTCGCGTCGTCCAGGCGGTCCAGGAACAGCACGCCGTCGAGGTGGTCGGTCTCGTGCTGGACGCACCGCGCCAGCAGGTCCGTGCCCTCGACCTCGACCGGCTCGCCGTGCATGTTCCAGCCGCGGGCCACGACCTGCCGGTGGCGGCGGCAGTCCCACGACATGCCGGGGATGGACAGGCAGCCCTCCGGGCCGTCCTGGAACTCGTCGCCGACCACGTCGAACGTCGGGTTGACCAGGTGACCGGCGAACCCGTCGCAGTGGTAGGTGAACACGCGCAGCCCCACGCCCAACTGCGGCGCGGCGAGCCCGGCGCCGCCGGCGTCGCTCATCGTGTCCCACAGGTCCTTGACCAGCTTGCGCAGCTCGGCGTCGAAGTCGGTGACCTCGACGGCGGGCGTGCGCAGCACCGGGTCGCCGAACAGCCGGATCGGTTGGACGGTCACGCGCTCTCCTCGCACTGGGCCTCGGTGGCCCAGTCTACGAAAGCGGCGTCAGTGTTCCAGGTCACGGCCGAGGAAGGTCACACCGAGCAGGGCGACCGCGAAGTGGCCGGCGAAGCGGGCCACCGCCACGGCCCCGGCGGTCACGGCCCCGGTGGCTCCGGCGGTCACGGCCCCGGTGGTCACGGTCCCGGTGGTCACGGCCCTGGCGGCGAAGGCCCCCGGTCGGGCCGTCCCGGCGGTGCTCGCGGCCGCACGGCGCGCCCCCACCGGGATCACCGGGGTCCTCTGCGCGGTCGTCATCGGGGCGGTCGTCATCGGGATGGTGGTCATCGCCGGCTCCTCGTCTCGTTCGTGCTCCCAGGGTCTCCCCTCCGGGTGTGCGCGTGCGTCCGCTCGGAGTACCGACCCGACCTCATCCCCCGGGATGAGGTTCGTGCGCACCCCCCTCGGCGGTTCCGGCCGGCCGCGCGGGACGTGGCGAGAGCCGTCGTGTTCGACCCGGTCGGCCGACCCCGTTCCCGGTGCGCCTCCGACGGGCGCACCGGGAACCGCCGGGTCAGCCGCGCGAGGGCCGGACCGCGCGGGCCGCCCCGCCGCCCCGCCTGGTCGGTTCGGCGGCGGCGCGCCAGCGGCCGTCGGGGAGGCGCTCCACGGCCGTGACCGAGCCGATCTCGCCCGTCGAGGTGAAGCGGTGGCCCAGGTCGCGCAGCGCCTGCGCCTCGGGACCGGCCAGGAAGGCGGCTTCCGCCTGGGTGCTCGCGGCGTTGCGCTGCGAGGCGCGCGGCGCGGCGATGGCCTGCACCAACGTCTGCCCGCGGTCCAGGCGCTGGGTCAGGACCTGGAGGACGGTGGTGATGATGCTCGCGCCGCCCGGCGACCCGAGCGCCAGGACCGGCTTGCCGTGGTCGAGGACGATCGTCGGCGACATCGACGAGCGCGGCCGCTTGCCGGGGCCGGGCAGGTTCGGGTCGGGCACACCGGGCGTGACCGGGGTGAAGGAGAAGTCGGTCAGCTCGTTGTTCAGCAGGAACCCGCGACCGGGCACCACGATGCCGCTGCCGCCCTCCTGCTCGATGGTCAGCGTGAACGCGACGACGTTGCCCCACCGGTCGGCGACCGTCAGGTGCGTGGTGTCCGTGCCCTCGTAGGGGGTCGCGGCCGGCTCGCCGCTGGTCGCGCACGGCGCCGGGTTGCGCGGGTCACCGGGGGCGACGGGGCTGGTCAGCGCCTTGGCCGGGTCGATCAGGCACGCCCGGCTGTCGGCGAACCGCTGCGAGAGCAGCTCCCGGGTCGGCACGTCGGCGAAGGCCGGGTCGCCCACCCAGCGGTTGCGGTCGGCGAAGGACAGGCGGCTGGCCTCCAGGAAGCGGTGCAGGTACTGCGCGGGCGACTCGGCCCGCAGGTCGGTGGTCTCCAGGATGTTGAGGGCCTCGCCGACCGTCGTGCCGCCGGAGGACGGCGGCGCCATGCCGAACACGTCCAGGCCGCGGTAGCGCACCTGGCTGGGCTCGCGCCGCGGGGTGTCGTAGCGGCTCAGGTCGGCGGCGGTGAGGTCGCCGGGCCGCACCACGCGGGTCGCGCCGGGCACGACCGGGGGCTGCCGCACGGCCGCGACCAGGTCACGTCCGACCGCGCCCCGGTACAGCGCGTCGACACCGTCCTCCCGCAGCTCGCGGTAGGTGTCGGCGAGGTCCGGGTTGCGGAAGGTGGTGCCGACCGCGGGCGGCGCGCCGCCCGGCAGGTACAGCGCGCGGGTCGACGTGAAGTCCCCGAACCGCGCCGCGTTGTCCGTGACCTGCCGGTTGAACGTGGCGTCCACGGTGAACCCGCGCCGCGCCAGGTCCTCCGCGGGCTTCAGCGCCCGGTCCAGGGACAGGCTGCCCCACCGCTGGAGCGCCCGCTGCCACAGCCGGGGGGTCCCCGGCACGCCGACCGACAACCCGCTGGTCACCGCCTCGGTGAACGGGATCGCGGCCCCGCCCTCCACGAACAGCTCCGCGTCGGCCGACGCGGGCGCCGTCTCCCGACCGTCCAGGGTGGACACGCGCTTGGTGCGGGCGTCGTAGTGGACGAGGAACCCACCACCGCCCATGCCCGCCGAGAACGGGTCGGTGACCCCCAGCGCGGCCGCCACGGCCACGGCGGCGTCCACCGCGTTGCCGCCGCGCCGGAGCACGTCGACCCCGATCTGCGAGGCGTCGGGGTCGACGCTGGCCACCACCCCGCCGCTGCCCACCGCCTCGGGCAGGCGCGGCGCGTCCCGCGCGGCCTGGGCGGGGCTGGTGACGAGCGGGACGAGGAGGAGGGATGCGAGGACGCTGACAGCAGTCGACCGGAGCATCGTTCCCTTCTACTCCACCCCGGGCGGACTGTGCACCGTCCGAGGTAGCAAGTCCCACTCCGCGACCGTCCGCCACGAGTCGGCGCGGGCGCTGCCCGCGATCAGCCGGACCTGACCGATCCGCGTCCGCAGGGGCAGCACCCCGGCCAACTCGCGCTCGGCGTCCCGCAGCCCCGCCGGGTCGCCGACCTCGGTGGTGCCCACGGTGAGGTGCGGGATCGTCTCGGCGAACGCCCCGCCGAACGGCGGCCAGTCGGGGAACCGCCGCCACACCGCCTCGGTCAACGCCCGGAACGGCGCGGCGGGCTCGGGCGCCAGCCAGAGCACGTCCTCCCCGAACCACTCGGTCCGCCGGAACGCGCACCCGAAGGCCGGGGCACCCGCCACCACCTCGCCGAGCGCGTCGAGCACACCCAGCTCGTCGACGCGGTGCGGCGGCACGAACGGGTAGAGCACGGTGACGTGCGCCGGCACACCCCACCCGGCCGAGCGGTCCAACCGCCGCCGGTACCGCCCGACCACCGGGTCGGCGGCGGGCACCGGCACGATCACCGCCGTCTCCTCCGCCCAGCTCAGGTCCCCCATGTCCCTCATGGTCCCACCGACCGCCACGCGCCACACCGCCCTTCACGCCCCCGAGAGGGCCCCGGTGCCGAACCAGGTGCTCCACGCGGTGAGGAGGGTGGCGTCGGGCTGCGGATCGGTCGTCGTGGAGACCCAGGCGGTGTGCCCGTCGGGACGGATCAGCAGACCTTCGAGGTCGGGGTGCTCGGGACACCGGGCGTCGTGGACGTCGATCCCGCCGGCCGCGCCGACCTCGTTGCCCGCGCCGACCGGCAGGAAGCGGTCACCGGGTCGGAGGAGCACCGGACGCGCGGGCCGGAGCAGTTCCGCGACGCTGGTGCGCTCCCCGCCGACCACCAGCGCCAGGTTCGGCGTGAGCCTGCCCGTCCACGGGTGTTCTCCGGGAACCCGGGGCCCGTACCGGGTGTCCACCCCCGCGACGAGTTCGGCCAGGTGCGTGCCGACCGCCGGCAGGGCGGCGAGCTCGCCGAACAGGTCCCGGACCGGGTCGAGGTCGGGACGGGACCGGCCGAGGATCGACTGCGCCCGCGTGGTCCGCAGCAGGCGGAGCCCGACCTCGTGCCGCTCCCGGTGGTAGCTCTCCAGCAGCCCGGCCGGCGCATGGCCGAGCGCGGTGGCGGCCAGCTTCCAGCCCAGGTTGACCGCGTCCGCCAACGCCACGTTCACCCCCACCGCGCCCGCCGGCGGGTGGATGTGCGCGGCGTCCCCGGCGAGGACGACCCGGCCCGCGACGTAGCGGTCCGCTTGCCTGGCCGCGTCGGAGAACCGGGTGAGCCAGCGCGGATCGCGGAGTTCCACCGACCGGCCGAGCGTCTCGTCCAGCACCCGCTGGAAGTAGGCCGGCTCCACCGGCCCGTCGCGGTCGGCGGGCGGGACCGGCTCGTCCAGCACGATCCGCACGTAGCCGGGCCGCGGGATCACGAACACCGCGCCCCGCTCACCGGCCGTCACCCCGAACGGCAGGGCGTCCGGGTCCGCCAGTTCCACGTCCGCGAGCAGGCTGAACGCGGCGGCCGCGATGCCCGGAAAGCCGATCCCGGCGAGTTTCCGCACGACGCTGCGGCTGCCGTCGCACCCGACGAGGTGGCCGACCCGCCTGCGCTCGTGGCCGTCGCCGACCCGGGTGGTCACGTCGACCCCGTCACCTTCCTGGTCGAGGCCGGTCACCTCGTGGCCCCACGACACCGGCACGCCCAGCTCGGCCAGCCACTCCTCCAGGAGTTCCTCGACCCGGGTCTGCGCGATGCCGAGCACGTAGGGGTGATCGGTGTCCATCGTGCTCAGGTCCAGGGGCCGGCGGGGATCGGCGAACATCCCGTACGGCACCGTCGGCCCCTCCGCGAGGAAGCGGTCGACCACACCGCGCCGGTCCAGCAGCTCCAGGCTGCGGGCGTTGAGCGTGAAGCCCCGGCAGAACGGTGACCGCCGCGGCAACCGGTCCACCACCTCCACCTCGACCCCGGCCAACGCCAGCTCCGCCGCCAGCATCAACCCGGCCGGGCCCGCCCCGACCACCAGCACCGTCACCGCGTGCCCCGTCCCGCGCGTCGATGTTCCCCGTGCCGACGTCCTCCGTGCCGACGTCCCCCGGTCGGCGTGCCCCGGACCGCCGGGCTCACCCGGCCCCGCCGTCGCCGCCGACCCACCCGGTCACCGCCTCCGGCCAGGCCAGCCGCCCGGCCGCGATGTCGTCGGTGATCTCGTCGAGCCAGCCCAACTCGGCCTCCAGCATCCGCACCGCGTACTCGGCCTCGACCACGAACAGGCGCGGCACCTCACCGGCCTCCAGCACCTCCCGGTGCCCGCGCCGGACGTCCGCCAGCGACGCCCGCGTCCGTTCGGCCCGCTCCCGCAGCGCCTCCAGGGCACCGTCCGGCCCGAGCGCGCCGAGGTAGCTGACCGCCGCCAGGAACTTCGGGTACTCGTCCGCCGGGACGCGGATCAGCTCGTCGACCCAGCGCACGAACTCCCGACGCCCCACCTCGGTGTGCTGGTAGACGGTCCGTTCCGGTCGTGCGCCGACCCGGACGGTCTCGCGCGCCTCGATCCACTCGGCCCGTTCCAGCGCCCGGACCACGTCGTACAGGGAGCCGGTGGTCACCTTGAAAGCCCGGTCCATCCCGCGTTCCCGCAGTGTGGCGACCATGGCGTGCGGGTGCATCGGCGCCTCCAACAACAAGCCCAGCACCGCCAACCCCAGTGGGTTGGACGCCGGACGTCGTTCCCGTGCAGCCATCGACTCGCCTCCAATCACTCGGAACCGAGTATTTGGCACCGAGTGATTGCTGTCAAGATCGACCCTTGCCCGCGCCGTGCCCGGTCAGAGGACTTCCAGGGGGTCCAGTTTCACCCGGACGGCTTCCGGTTCTTTTCGGGCGCTGCGGATGGCCTGGATTTCGCTCAGGGTGGCCGCCAGGGCTCGGCCTTCGGCCCTCGGGACCCTGACCAGGGCTCGTTCCCGGTCGTCGGCCAGGGGGACGGGGCCGAGGATCTCGCCCGAGTCGGGGAGGCGGAGTTCTCCGAGGAGGCCGGCCAGGGCTTCCGGGGTGCCGTCGACGGTGGCCATGCGGACCGCCGGGGGGAAGCCCAGTTCCACCCGGGCCGCCAGTTCCTGGCGGGCGTGCCAGACCGGGTCCCAGCGGACCAGGGCCTGGACCGGCGCGAGGGACGAGTCGGCGATGACGACCACCCTGCCCGCCTCGTGGACCAGGGCGGCGGCGGTCATCCAGCGGCGCAGCGCCTCCTCGGAGGCCCTCAGGTCGGCCCGGGTGAGCAGCGCCCAGCCGTCGAGGAGGAGGGCCGCGCCGTAGCCGCCCTCGGCCACCGGTTCGGCGCCGGGGGTCGAGACGACCAGGGACGACCCTCTGGGGATGGCGGACAGCACCTCGTCCCCGCCCGAGGTGCGGACCGGGACGCCGCTGAACGCCCGGCCCAGTTCCTCCGCCGTGCGGCGGGCACCGATGATCTGCCCCCGGAGGCGTCGGGAGCCGCAGGCCGGGCAGCGGAACGCGGCCTCGGTGGCACCGCACCAGCGGCAGTAAGCGGGCCTCGGCACCCCGTCCTGGGTGCCGCCCGGGAGGGCCAGGGGGCCGGCGCAGCGGCGGCAGCGGGCCGGCGCCCGGCACTGCCCGCACGCCAGGGCCGGCACGTACCCCCGCCGCGGGACCTGGATCAGGACCGGGGTGTCGGCCGCGAGGGCCGCCCGGGCCGCGTCGAAGGCGATGGACGGCAGCCGCGCCGAGCGCGCCGCCGGGTCCTTCACCTCCTGCCAGTCGTTGTCGCCGACCGCGGCCACCCGCGGGGCCGCGGCACGCAGCGTCTCGCGGGCCGCCACCACCTCGTGCGCCCAGCCGCTGTCCACCAGCAGCTGCGCCTCGGCGGTCCGCGCGAACCCGCCGACCAGCAGCGACGCCCCCGTCAGGTGGGAGCGCTGCACCAGCACGTCCCGGACGTTCGGGTAAGGCATCCTGGGTTCGACGTGCAGGTCGTCGCCGTCGTCCCACACCGCGACCAGACCGAGGTCGTGCACGGGCGCGAACGACGCCCCGCGCGTGCCCAGCACGATCCGCACCACGCCCCGCCGCACGGCCAGCCACCGCTTGTACCGCTCGGACGGCCCGAGGTCGGCGGACAGCGCCACCACGCCGGCCTCGCCGACCAGCGCCGCGCACGCCGCGTGCAGCCTCGCCAGGTCGCGGTGGTCGGGCACGACGACCAGCGCGCCCCTCCCCGTGCTCGCCACGGACGCCGCCGCCTCGGCCAGCCGGGCGGGCCAGTCCTCGGCGGGCAGCGCCTGCCACACCGCTCGCGCGGCACGGCCGGACCGCAGGGCGTCGAGCAGGTTCGACCCGAACGGGTACCGCGCCCACCCCGTGTCCGGCGGGGCCTCGGGCACGGGCGCGGGCTCACCCGACGGCCTCGCCTCGACCCGGGCGTGCCGGGGCGGGACGGCCATCCGCAGCACGTCGATCAACGAGCCCGCGTACCGGTCGGCCACGGCGCGCGCCAGCTCCGCCACCTCGGGCGAGAGCACCGGCTCAGGCGATATGATCTTGTCAAGGAACGTGAGCTTGCGCCCGTACTCCGAGGATTCGACCCGTTCCAGCAGGTAGCCGTCGACCAACTGCCCGGCGAACCGCACGCGCACCCGGCAGCCCGGCACCGCGTCCGCGTCCTGCTCGGTGGACACCTGGTAATCGAACGGCCGGTCGAGGTGCGCCAACGGCACGTCGACGGACACGCGGGCAACCGGCAGCGAGGCGGCGGGGACCCGCTCCCCGCGCCTTGCGCTCGCCTTACCCGCCGCCACGAGTGGAGGTCTACCAGAGACCGGTGTGGCGGTTGTCGACCCGGGTGGGCACGTCGGGCCCGTCCCGCACGCTGTCGGGGCGGCGATGCGGGGAGCCGGCGGAGGGACGGAGGGCTTGGTGCTGTGGTGTGAGGGTCATGGAACCAGTATCGAACCTGTGTTCGATTACTGCAAGATCACGATCGGGTGATCACAGGGGTGGACGTCCTCGCGCAGGCGGCGTTCGTGACGACGCGGGCGGGGACGGCAGGGCGCCGTGCTGCGGTGTGCCAGGCGATGGTGGGCGGCCGGATTTGTCGGTGCTTGGGAGGAAAATGACAGCAGGGGTCCCCCGGGAGGGGACCCCTGCGTCAGCTTCAGCGCCGTGGAGGCGTGGAGCCGGATGTCGAACTCGTGGGTCGCGAGCGCATGACACACCGGTCATGAGCGCATGACTCGCGGGTCGTGAGCGTTGGACTCGCGGGTCGTGAGCGTCGGACTCGCGGGTGGTCAGGCGCCGGCGGCGGCGCGGAGGGCGTCCGCGCGGTCGGTGTTCTCCCAGGGGAGGTCGACGTCGGTGCGGCCGAAGTGGCCGTAGGCGGCGGTCGGGGCGTAGATCGGGCGCAGCAGGTCCAGGTCGCGGATGATCGCGGCCGGGCGCAGGTCGAAGACCTCGGTGATCGCCTGCTGGATCTTGAGCGGGTCGACCGTCTCGGTGCCGAAGGTCTCCACGAACAGGCCCACCGGGGCCGCCTTGCCGATCGCGTACGCCACCTGCACCTCGATGCGCGTCGCCAGGCCCGCCGCCACCGCGTTCTTCGCCACCCAGCGCATCGCGTACGCCGCCGAGCGGTCCACCTTCGACGGGTCCTTGCCCGAGAACGCGCCACCGCCGTGCCGCGCCATGCCGCCGTAGGTGTCCACGATGATCTTGCGGCCGGTCAGGCCCGCGTCGCCCATCGGACCGCCGATGACGAACCGGCCCGTCGGGTTCACCAGCAGCCGCACGTTCGAGGTGTCCAGGCCCAGCGAGGCGATCTCCGGGGCCACCACGTGCTCGCGCACGTCCACCCCGAGCAGCTTCTCCAGGTCGATGCCGTCCGCGTGCTGGGTGGAGACCACCACCGTGTCCAACCGCACCGGCTGGTCGCCCGCGTACTCGATCGTCACCTGCGTCTTGCCGTCCGGTCGCAGGTACGGCACGGTGCCGTCCTTGCGCACCGCGGACAGCCGCCGCGACAGCCGGTGCGCCAGCGCGATCGGCAGCGGCATCAGCTCGGGCGTGTCGGTGCACGCGTAGCCGAACATCAGGCCCTGGTCGCCCGCGCCCTGCTTGTCGATGTCGTCGGAGGCGTCGCCGAGGCGCTCCTCGTAGGCGGTGTCCACACCCTGGGCGATGTCCGGGGACTGGGACCCGATCGCGACGTTCACCCCGCAGGAGTAACCGTCGAAGCCCTTCGCCGACGAGTCGTAGCCGATCTCGACGATCTTCTCCCGCACGATCGACGGGATGTCCGCGTACGCCTCGGTCGTCACCTCGCCCGCGACGTGCACCTGACCCGTCGTGACCAGCGTCTCCACGGCCACGCGCGAACGGGGGTCCTTCGACAGCAGGGCGTCCAGGATCGAGTCGCTGATCGCGTCGCTGATCTTGTCGGGGTGCCCCTCGGTCACCGACTCACTGGTGAACAGCCTGCTGCTGTGCTGGCCCACGGCACTCCCTAACTGTACGGATCTCGGGTATGGCCCCAAGCTAGTCAAGCTTACTGAGCGTTCGTCGGAGGACGGCTCAAAGTTCTTCGGGTCGCCCGATGACATCCCACACAGCGGACGCGAGTTGCGCCTTGGAGCCGTGCGGGATAGGGGTCTCGGCGCCGCCGGCGGACAGCAGCCACCCGGCGTTGTCCTCGACCTCGAACGCCCGGCCGTCGCCGACGGCGTTGACCACGAGCCAGTCGCAGCCCTTCCGCTTCAGCTTCGCCCGCCCGTACTCCAGGACGCCCGTCGTGGCGTCGCCGGTCTCGGCGGCGAACCCGACGACGACCTGGCCGGGGCGGCGGGCGGCGACGAGTTCGGCGAGGATGTCGGGGTTGCGGGTGAGCGCCACGGGGTCGGGGTCCCGGTCGGACTTCTTGATCTTGTGCTCGGCGAGGGCGACGGGCCGGAAGTCGGCCACGGCCGCGGCCATCACGAGCACGTCGGCGGTCTCGGCGGCGGTGTGCATCGCCGAGCGCAGCTCGGCGGCGGAGCCGACGCGGACCAGGTCGACGCCGGCGGGCGTGACGAGGTCGGCGGTGTGGGCGGCGACGAGGGTGACGCGCGCGCCGCGCTGGGCGGCCACGCGGGCGAGCGCCCAGCCCTGCCGGCCGGACGAGCGGTTGCCCAGGTAGCGGACGGGGTCGAGCGCCTCGCGGGTGCCGCCGGCGGACACGGCGACGTGCAGGCCCTCCAGGTCGCGCGGCAGCGCGTCGGGGCGCGCCAGCAGCAACCGGGCCAGGTCGACGATCTCGGCGGGTTCGGGCAGCCGGCCCTTGCCGGTGTCCTTGCCGGTGAGCCGGCCGCTGGCGGGTTCGGCGACGACGACGCCGCGCGAGCGCAGCAGCGCCACGTTGGCCCGCGTGGCCGGGTGCTCCCACATCTCGGTGTGCATGGCGGGGACCAGCAGCACGGGGCAGCGCGCGGTGAGCAGCGTGTTGGTGAGCAGGTCGTCGGCGAGGCCGTGGGCGGCCTTGGCGAGGAGGTTGGCCGTGGCGGGGGCGACGACGACCAGGTCGGCGGTCTGCCCCAGCTTCACGTGCGGCACGGAGGGCACGTCCTCGAACACGCCCGCCTGCACGGGCTGCCCGGAGAGCGCCTCGAACGTGGCGGCCCCGACGAACTTCAGCGCCCCGTCGGTGGGCACGACGCGCACGGAGTGGCCGGACTCGGTGAGCCGGCGCAGCACCTCGCACGCCTTGTACGCGGCGATGCCCCCGCCCACCCCGAGGATCACCCTGGGTCGGTCGGGGGCACCTGCGTTCCCGGTCACTCGCCTTCGGTGTGCTCGAGGAGGCCCGCGTGGATCTCCCGGAGCGCGATGGACAGCGGCTTCTCGCGCGGGCCCGGCTCGACCAGCGGGCCGACGTACTCCAGCAGGCCCTCGCCGAGCTGGGCGTAGTAGTCGTTGATCTGCCGCGCCCGCTTGGCCGCGTAGATCACCAGCGCGTACTTCGAGCTGACCTGCTCGAGCAGGTCGTCGATCGGCGGGTTGGTGATGCCCTCCGGGGAACCCGACAGCGGGCCCAGCTCGGTGTGCGTGGTCACTCGTCAACGCTCCTGCGGTTGGTGTGTCTCAGGTGGTGCGTGTCGGGGGGAGGCATCCCTCCTGGGTCGTCCCGTGCCGCTCGACGCGCGGTCGCTCACGCGCCGGGCACCGGGCCGACCACCAAGTTTAGCAAGCTCGTGGCGGCCGACCGCACGTCGGCGTTCACCACGACCTCGTCGAACTCCGGTTCGGCCGCCAGTTCTTCCTTGGCGATCTCCAGCCGGCGGGCCACCACGGCGGGGTCCTCGGTGCCGCGGCCGGTCAGCCGGCCCACCAGGTCCTCCCAGGAGGGCGGGGCCAGCATGACCAGCTGGGCCTCCGGCATGGCGGCCCTGACCTGGCGCGCGCCCTGCAGCTCGATCTCCAGCAGGGACGGCTTGCCGGACGCCAGCGCGCGCTCGACGGGGGTGCGGGGGGTGCCGTAGCAGTTGCCGGCGAACTCGGCGTGCTCCAGGAGCTCGCCGTTCCCGACCATCTTGCGGAACTCGGGCAGGTCCACGAAGTGGTAGTGGACCCCGTCGACCTCGCCCGGCCTCGGCTTCCGGGTGGTCACCGAGACGCTGAAGTGGATGTCGGGCCCCATGCGGCGCAGCTCGGCCAGCACGCTGGACTTGCCGACGCCGGAGGGCCCGGAGAGGACGGTGAGGCGGGGCCGGGCGCGTGCGCCCGACCCCGCCCCGGTGCCATCACTCACTCGCCGCTGAACTCGGTGAGCAGCGCCTTGCGCTGCCGCTCACCCAGGCCGCGCAACCGACGGGACGGAGCGATCTCAAGGCGCTCCATGATCTGCTGCGCACGCACCTTGCCGACGCCCGGAAGCGCCTCGAGCAGCGCGGACACCTTCATCTTGCCAAGGACCTCGTCGCTCTCGGCGGCCTTCAGCACGTCCGTCAGGGTCGTGCCGCCACGCTTGAGGCGCTCCTTGAGCTCAGCGCGAGCGCGACGAGCGGCAGCAGCCTTCTCCAGCGCTGCGGCCCGCTGCTCCTCGGTAAGCTGGGGAAGGGCCACGATTTCCTCCGTGGTGTGGGAATTTCAATTCTGGATCGGTGCCGCGACCGTACCGAGCGCAATTGCCTGGGTACAACGTGGGTCCCAGTCAGGTGAATCCTTCAGCGCCAGTGCGGAGCGGCGGGTGGTAGTAGTACCAACACCCCCCAACAGGTCAACCACCGCCACCGGTAACGCCTTGCGCACGACCTGTGTGGTATGCGCTCGGTGGTGGTCCGACCTGCCGGTGGGCAGGACCGTACCAGGCACCGTTTGCGCTGGTGAGCGGACCACGTGAACCGCGTCGCGATTTGATCGTGATCACATCTCCAGAGACCGCTTCACGGCGTCCACCGCAGACCGCAGAGTTGCGGTCCCGGGACCGTGCCCGAGCACGTCCCGGGAGGACGTCGGGAGCACTCCGGACAGCTCCGGGCCGAACACCGAACGCAGGTCCGCCACGGTCGCCCCCTGCGCCCCGAAGCCCGGCGCGAGAACGTATCCGTGCAGGTCAGAGAGGTCCAGGCGGTGATCGCCCACGGTCGCGCCGATCACCAGGCCGACATCGCCGAGCGGGTCGGCGCCGGCGTTCGCGCGGGCCGCCGCGTCCACGACGGCCTGCGCGACGGAGCGCCCGTCGGGGCCCATCGCGCGCTGCACGGAGGGCCCTTCCGGATTGGAAGTCAACGCGAGCGCGAATATTCCGCGCCCGTTCGCGACGGCCGTGTCGAGGGCCGGGTCGAGCGACCCGAACCCGAGGTACGGCGACACGGTGACGGCGTCGCCGGCCAGCGGCGAGCCCTCGGTGAGGTAGGCGGCGGCGTAGGCGGCCATCGTCGAACCGATGTCACCGCGCTTCGCGTCGACCAGCACGAGCGTGCCGCTGTCCCGGAGGTCCGAAATGACCCTTTCCAGGACGGCGACGCCGCGTGAACCGTGCGCCTCGAAGAAGGCCGACTGCGGCTTGACGAGCGCCACGCGGCCCGCGAACGCCTCCACGCACGTCAGCGCGAACCGCTCCAGCCCGGAGGCGTCCCGGGGCAGCCCCCAGGACTCCAGCAGGCCGGGGTGCGGGTCGATGCCGACGCACAGCGGCCCGTGCTCCGCGACCGCCGCCCCCAGCCGCGCCCCGAACCTCACTCGCCACCCCGCAGGGCCGCCTGGAGGGCCTGGAGGGGCCGCACGCCGATGTCACCGCGGATCGCGGCCTCGATGCCGTGCACGGCCGCCGCCGCGCCCTGGATGGTCGTCACGCACGGGATGTCCTTGGCCACCGCCGCGGTGCGGATCTCGTAGCCGTCCACGCGCGGCCCGGCGTTGCCGTACGGGGTGTTGATGACCAGGTCGACGGTGCCGTCGAGGATCGCCTCCACCACGTTCCCGGCGCCCTCGAAGTGCTTGCGGACGACCGTGCACGGGATGCCGTTGCGCCGGAGCACCTCGGCCGTGCCCGACGTCGCCAGCACCTCGAAGCCCAGGTCGGAGAGCCTCTTCACGGGGAAGATCATGGCCCGCTTGTCCCGGTTGGCGACCGACACGAACACCCGGCCCGAGGTGGGCAGGGAGCCGTAGGAGGCGGTCTGGGACTTGGCGAACGCCATGCCGAACGACACGTCGATGCCCATGACCTCGCCGGTCGACTTCATCTCCGGGCCGAGCAGCGAGTCCACGCCCTTGCCCTCCGGCGTGCGGAACCGGTGGAACGGCAGGACGGCCTCCTTGACCGCGACCGGGGCGTGCGGGGGCAGCTTGGCGCCGTCGCCGGTGGCCGGCAGCAGGCCCTCGGCGCGCAGCTCCGCGACGGTGGTCCCGAGCATGATCCGGGCGGCGGCCTTGGCCAGCGGCACCGCGGTCGCCTTCGACACGAACGGCACGGTGCGCGAGGCGCGCGGGTTGGCCTCCAGGACGTAGAGCACGTCGTCCTTGAGGGCGTACTGGACGTTGAGCAGGCCGCGCACGCCGATGCCCCGCGCGATGGCGAGGGTGGAGCGGCGCACGTTGTCGATGTCGGTGTCCCCGAGGGTGATCGGGGGCAGCGTGCACGCCGAGTCGCCGGAGTGCACGCCGGCCTCCTCGATGTGCTCCATCACACCGCCGATGAACACCTCCTCGCCGTCGAAGAGGGCGTCCACGTCGATCTCGATGGCGTCGTCGAGGAACCGGTCGACCAGCACCGGGTGCTCCGGGCTGACCTCGGTCGCGCGGTCGATGTAGCCGTGCAGCGACTCCTCGTCGTAGACGATCTCCATGCCGCGGCCGCCGAGCACGTACGACGGCCGCACCAGCACCGGGTAGCCGATCTCGTCGGCGATGGCCTTGGCCTGGGCGAACGAGGTGGCCGTGCCGTACTTCGGGGCGGGCAGGCCCGCGTCGGTCAGCACCTGGCCGAACGCGCCGCGGTCCTCGGCGAGGTGGATGGCGTGCGGCGGGGTGCCCACGATGGGCACGCCCGCGTCCGCGAGGCGCTGCGCGAGGCCCAGCGGCGTCTGGCCGCCGAGCTGCACGATGACGCCCGCGACGGTGCCGGACCGCTGCTCGGAGTGCACGACCTCCAGCACGTCCTCGAAGGTCAGCGGCTCGAAGTAGAGCCGGTCCGAGGTGTCGTAGTCGGTGGAGACGGTCTCCGGGTTGCAGTTGACCATCACGGTCTCGTACCCGGCGGCGCGCAGCGCCATGGCCGCGTGCACGCACGAGTAGTCGAACTCGATGCCCTGGCCGATGCGGTTCGGGCCGGAGCCCAGGATGAGCACCTTGGGCTTGTCGGGCTGCGCGGTGACCTCGGTCTCGGCGTCGGGGTCCAGCTCGTAGGCCGAGTAGTGGTACGGGGTCTTCGCGGCGAACTCGGCGGCGCAGGTGTCGACGGTCTTGTAGACCGGGCGCACGCCGAGCCGGTGGCGCAGCGCCCGCACGCCGTCCTCGCCGGCCAGCTCGTCGCGCAGGGCGGCCAGCTGGCGGTCGGACAGGCCGGCGCGCTTGGCCTTGCGCAGCAGGTGCTGGTCGAGCACGGGCGCGGTCTCGATCTCGCGGCGCAGCTCCACCAGCCACGCCATCTGCTCGACGAACCACGGGTCGATGCCCGACGCCGCGTGCACCTGCTCGACGGTGGCGCCGAGCCGCAGGGCGCGGTCGACGGTGTAGAGGCGCCCGTCGTGGCCCGCGCGCAGGGCGTCCAGGGTGGACTCCAGCGTCTCGTCCGGGTCGGGCGTGGTCCAGAAGCCGGCGGCCTTGGTCTCCATGGACCGCAACGCCTTGCCGAGGGCCTCGATGAAGCTGCGGCCGATCGACATGGCCTCGCCGACGGACTTCATGGTCGTGGTGAGGGTGCGGTCGGCGCCGGGGAACTTCTCGAACGCGAACCGCGGCACCTTCACCACGACGTAGTCCAGCGTCGGTTCGAAGGACGCGGGCGTCTCGCCGGTGATGTCGTTGCGGATCTCGTCGAGCGTGTAGCCGATGGCGAGCTTCGCGGCGATCTTGGCGATCGGGAAGCCGGTGGCCTTCGACGCCAGCGCGGACGAGCGGGACACGCGCGGGTTCATCTCGATGACGACCATGCGGCCGTTCTCGGGGTTGATCGCGAACTGGATGTTGCAGCCGCCGGTGTCCACGCCGACCTCGCGGATGACCGCGATGCCGACGTCGCGCATGTGCTGGTACTCGCGGTCGGTGAGCGTCATCGCCGGGGCCACGGTCACCGAGTCGCCGGTGTGCACGCCCATCGGGTCGATGTTCTCGATGGAGCAGACGACGACCACGTTGTCGTTGCGGTCGCGCATCAGCTCCAGCTCGTACTCCTTCCAGCCGAGCACGCTCTCCTCGATCAGCACCTCGGTGACCGGGGACTCGGCGAGACCGCCGGCGGCGAGCCGCTCCAGCTCCTCGGGGGTGTGCGCCATGCCCGAGCCGAGGCCGCCCATGGTGAACGAGGGCCGGATGACGACCGGCAGGCCCAGGTCGGCGACGGTCTCGCGGACCTCCTCCATGCTCCTGCAGACGGCGCTGCGCGGCACCTCGGCGCCGATCCGGCGCACCAGGTCCTTGAAGACCTGCCGGTCCTCGCCGCGCTGGATGGCGTCGATGTCCGCGCCGATCAGCTCGACGTCGAACTTCTCCAGCACGCCCCGCTCGTGCAGGGCGATGGCGGTGTTCAGGGCGGTCTGGCCGCCCAGGGTGGCGAGGATGGCGTCGGGCCGCTCGGCGGCGATGACCTTCTCGACGAACTCCGGGGTGATGGGCTCGACGTAGGTGGCGTCGGCGAACTCCGGGTCGGTCATGATCGTCGCCGGGTTGGAGTTCACCAGGGAGACCCGCAGGCCCTCCTCGCGCAGCACGCGGCACGCCTGGGTGCCGGAGTAGTCGAACTCGCAGGCCTGCCCGATGACGATCGGGCCGGAGCCGATGACCAGAACGTGCTTGAGATCAGTCCTCTTCGGCATGTCAGCGGCCCTCGCTCGTCGTCTGTCCACCGGCGTTGCCGGCCATGAGGTTGCAGAACTCGTCGAACAGCGGGGCGGCGTCGTGGGGGCCGGCCGCCGCCTCCGGGTGGTACTGCACGCTGAACGCGGGCACGTCGAGCGCGCGCACGCCCTCCACGGTGCCGTCGTTCGGGCAGAAGTGGCTGAGCTGGACGCGGCCGAAGTCGGAGGAGAACTCCTCCCCCGGCTCGCCCTCCAGCGCGAACCCGTGGTTCTGGGACGTGATGGCCACCTTGCCGGTCGCCACGTCGATGACGGGGATGTTGAGGCCGCGGTGCCCGTAGCGCATCTTGTAGGTCTCGCGGCCCAGGGCGCGGCCGAGGATCTGGTTGCCGAAGCAGATGCCGAACAGCGGCGTACGGCGCTCCAGCACGGCGCGGGTCAGCTCGACGGCGTGCGCCTGGGTGGCCGGGTCGCCGGGACCGTTGGACAGGAACACCCCGTCCGGGGCCAGCGCGGCGATGTCGTCGATGGTGGAGGTCAGGGGCAGGACGTGCACCTCGATGCCGCGGGCGGCCATCATCCGCGGCGTGTTGGACTTGATGCCCAGGTCGAGGGCGGCCACGGTGAACCGGCGCTCGCCGACGGCCTCCACGACGTAGGTCTCGGGCGTGGTCACGTCGCCCGCGAGGTCCGCGCCCTTCATGCCGGGCGCGGTGCGGACGCGCTCCAGCATCTCCGCGTCGGTGCCCAGCTCGTCGCCGGAGAACACGCCGGCGCGCATCGCGCCCCGCTCGCGCAGGTGGCGGGTGAGCATCCGGGTGTCGATGCCGGCGATGCCGACGATCCCCTGCCGGGCCAGCTCCTCGTCCAGGCCCCGGCGCGAACGCCAGTTCGACGGCACGCGCGCCGGATCGCGCACCACGTACCCGGCGACCCAGATGCGGCCGGACTCGTCGTCCTCGTCGTTCCAGCCGGTGTTGCCGATCTGCGGTGCGGTCTGCACCACGATCTGACGGTGGTAGGAGGGGTCCGTCAGGGTCTCCTGGTACCCGGTCATGCCGGTGGAGAACACCACCTCGCCGAGGCTGGCGCCGGTGGCGCCGTAGCCCTCGCCGCGGAACACGCGGCCGTCTTCCAGCACCAGTGCCGCGTTCGTCATCGCTTGCCTCCCAGCGCCTGCACCCACTGCTCGTACACGTCCTTGTCGTCGCCCCGGAACCCGGTGTCGAACACCTGGTCCCCGAGCTTCCAGCGCACGACCAGGAGGCCGTCCGCCGTCATCACCTTGCCCGCCAGACCGCGTGCGGTCCGGGCGCCCTCGACCCGGGCCGAGGGGATCCACAGCGGGCTCGCGCCCTCGCGGTCCACCAGCACGCCCCGGTCGGTGAGCTTCAGCGTCGCGTCGGCGCGGTGGCCGACGTCGCCGACGACGACCCGGTCCTGCCAGTCGTCGCCGATCGTCGTGCCGACGTACACGCCGGTCGTCTCCAGCACGGTGGCGCCGGGGTCGGCGGGCGGCTGCGGGAACTCCGCCAGCACGCCCTCCTGCCTGCGCTTGCGGCCCTGCCAGCCGCGCCACATGCCGTAGAGGCAGAGCAGGAAGATCGCCAGCACGGCCAGGGACAGCAGCACGCGGCTCATGCGGGGACCCTCCCGCCGGTCGCGGTCACGCGCCCGCGCAGCACGGTCGCGACGACCCGGCCGGGCAGCTCCATGCCCTCGAAGGGGGTGTTCGCGGCGACGCTGGCGAACTCCGCACCGCGCACCACCCACGTGGCGCCCGGGTCGACGAGGGTCAGGTTCGCGGGCTCGCCCACCTCGATCGGGCGACCCTGGTCGGGCAGGCCCGCGATGGCGGCGGGCCGTTCGCTCATCACCCGCGCCACACCGCGCCAGTCCAGCAGGCCGGTGTTCACCATGGTCTCCACCACGACCGACAGCGCGGTCTGGAGGCCGAGCATGCCGGGTCGGGCGGCGGACCACTCGCAGTCCTTGTCCTGGACGGCGTGCGGCGCGTGGTCGGTGGCCACGCAGTCGATGACGCCGTCGGCCAGCGCCCGGCGCAGGGCCTCCGCGTCGTCGCTCGTGCGCAGCGGCGGGTTGACCTTGTTCACCGGGTCGTAGGTGGCCAGGCGCTCGTCGGTGAGCAGCAGGTGGTGCGGGGTGACCTCGGCGGACACCTCCGTGCCGCGGGCCTTGGCCCAGGCCAGCACGTCCGCGGTGCCCGCGGTGGACACGTGGCACACGTGCAGCCGGGCGCCGACCTGCTTCGCGAGCAGGCAGTCGCGGGCCACGACCGCCTCCTCGGCGGCGGCGGGCCAGCCCTGCAGGCCCAGGCGGGACGCCCGCTCCCCCTCGTGGGCCTGCGCGCCGACGGTGAGCCGGGGCTCCTCGGCGTGCTGCGCGACGACCACGTCCAGCGCCTTGCTGTACTCCAGGGCGCGGCGCATGAGCAGCGGGTCGTGCACGCAGTGGCCGTCGTCGGAGAACACCCGCACGCCGGCCTTGGCCATCGTGCCCAGCTCGGCGAGCTTCTCGCCGGCCAGGCCCACGGTGACCGCGCCGACCGGGTGCACGTCGACCAGGCCGACCTCGCGGCCGCGGCGGGCGACGTGCTCGACGACCACGGCGTTGTCGGCGACCGGGTTCGTGTTGGCCATGGCGAACACCGCCGTGTAGCCGCCGAGGGCCGCCGCGGCCGAGCCGCTGGCGATGGTCTCGGTGTCCTCGCGGCCGGGTTCGCGCAGGTGGGTGTGCAGGTCGACGAAGCCGGGCAGCAGGACCGCGCCCGCGCCGTCCAGCTCATCGCCCTCCTCGGTGACCTCGCCGATCGCGGCGATGACGCCGTCGCGGACCAGCACGTCGACCGGGTCGCCCTCGCCGTACGGTCGTACTCCCCTGATGATCAAGGGACTCACGGGGTCTCCTCCTCGTGGGCAAGCAGGTGGTAGAGGACGGCCATGCGCACGTGGACGCCGTTGCGCACCTGGTCGGTGATGGCGGCGCGCGGCGAGTCGGCGACCGACGAGGCGATCTCCATGCCGCGCAGCATCGGACCGGGGTGCAGCACCACGGCGTGCTCGGGCAGCAGCTTGAGCCGGTTGTCGTTCAGGCCGTAGGCGATCGAGTACTCGCGGGCCGACGGGAAGAACCCGCCGTGCATCCGCTCGGCCTGGACGCGCAGCAGCATGACGGCGTCCTGGCCGGGCAGCTCGGCGTCCAGCTCGTGCGACACGTGCACCGGCCAGTTCCGCACGCCGGTGGGCAGCAGCGTCGGCGGTGCGACCAGCGTCACCTCCGCGCCCAGCGCGGTGAGCAGGTGCACGTTGGACCGGGCGACCCGGCTGTGCAGCACGTCACCCACGATCGCCACCCGCTTGTCGCGCAGGTCGCCGAGGCGTTCCCGCAGCGTGGCGGCGTCGAGCAGGGCCTGGGTGGGGTGCTCGTGCATGCCGTCGCCGGCGTTGACCACGGACGTGCCCGCCTCGCGCAGCCAGCCCGCCAGGCGGTGCGCCGCGCCCGAGGCCGGGTGCCGCACGACGACGCAGTCCGCGCCGGCGGCGGCCAGGGTGAGCGCCGTGTCGCGCAGGGACTCGCCCTTGGACACGCTCGACCCGGACGACGAGACGTTCACCACGTCCGCGCTCATCCACTTGCCCGCGATCTCGAAGCTCACGCGGGTGCGGGTCGAGTTCTCGTAGAACATCGTGATGACCGTGCGTCCGCGCAACGTGGGGAGTTTGCGCACCTCACGGCCTTCGAGGGACTGCTTGAGGTTCGCCGCCGTGTCCAGGATCGCGGTCGCCTGGGCCGGGTCGATGCCCTCGGTGGTGAGCAGGTGCTTCACCTCAGCACCACCCCGTCGCGCTGGTCGAACTCCTCCAGCAGCACGTGGACCTCCTCGGTGCGCGCGGTGGGCACGTTCTTGCCCACGTAGTCCGCGCGGATGGGCAGCTCGCGGTGGCCCCGGTCGACCAGGACGGCCAGCTGGACGGCGCGCGGGCGGCCGTGGTCGCGCAGGGCGTCGAGCGCGGCGCGGATCGTGCGGCCGGAGAACAGCACGTCGTCGACGAGGACCACGAGGCGGTCGTCGACACCGCCCTCGGGCAGCTTCGTCGCCTCCAGCGGCCGGGTGGGGCCGCGGCGCAGGTCGTCCCGGTAGAGGGTCACGTCCAGGGTCCCGGTCGGCACCTCGATACCGCTGAACTCGGCGATCCGCACCGCAAGCCTGCGGGCCAGGGGGGCACCCCGACTCGGAATCCCCATCAGGACTACTTCGGGTGCGCTGGGTGCATCGAGAGCGGTCTTCTCGATGATCTGATGGGCCATTCGGGCGACGGTGCGCGCGACGTCGCCGGCCGAGAGAAGCTCGCGCTCCCCGGCCGGGTCCGTCGCGCCACGTTGACGTGGCGCCACGGTTGGACCTCCTTCCCCGCCTCGCTGGACGGGTCCTTAAAGGACGTCGGACACCCGGCTGCGACCGGGCTGACCAGCACCGTATCAGGCTCGGGCGGTCAATCTTCCGGGTGGTCCGCGTGGTCTCCCCCACCTGGACCGACGAGATCAGCTTGACCTGGTGACCACGGAGAGCAATCATTACTCTGCGTATTGATCTAAGCCTCCCCGCGGCAGTCCCCTACCGGCTGACGGGGCGAATGAACGGAGAACCGCCACATGGGCGACTACGCCAAGGCGCTGGGGGCAAAGCTCCGCGCGATCCGCCAGCAGCAGGGCTTGTCTTTGCACGGCGTCGAGCAGAAGTCCGGCGGTCGCTGGAAGGCCGTGGTCGTCGGCTCGTACGAGCGCGGCGACCGCGCCGTCACCGTGCAGAAGCTGGCCGAACTGGCCGACTTCTACGGGGTGCCGGTGGCCGAACTGCTGCCCGAGGGGCGGGTGCCGTCCGGGGCGGAGCCCGCCACGAAGATCGTCATCAACCTGGAACGGCTGCAACAGCTGCCGGCGGAGAAGGTCGGGCCGCTCGCGCGGTACGCGGCCACCATCCAGAGCCAGCGCGGTGACTACAACGGCAAGGTGCTGTCGATCCGGACCGAGGACCTGCGGTCCCTCGCCATCATCTACGACATGACGCCGGGCGAGCTGACCGAGCAGCTCATCGACTGGGGCGTGCTGCCTCCCGAGGCCCGCCCGGCCAAGGAGGACTGAAGGCGCGCGAGAACGGCCCGACCCTGTTCGGAGCGGTCGGGCCGTTCTCCCGTGTCCGGGTGCCGGCGGTGCCCGCCGGGGGCGGTGCCGGGGAGCCGCGCTAGAGGACCGCGCGGAGCTGGTCGGCGATGACCGCGATCCGGCCCAGCACGCCGTTGACGAACCGCGGCGAGTCGTCCGTGGACAGGCCCTTGGCCAGCTCCACCGCCTCGTCGATCGCCACCGCGTCGGGGACGTCGGCCGCCCACAGCAGCTCGTAGAGGCCCAGCCGCAGCACCGCGCGGTCGACCGCGGGCATCCGCTGGAGGGTCCAGCCCTCGGCGTGCTCGGAGATCAGGTCGTCGATCCGCGCGCGGTGCGCGGTGACGCCCTCCACGAGGCTGACCGTGTAGTCGTTCACCGGGGGGACGTCGGTCGAGCCGACGCGCTCGGAGACCAGGGTCACCGCGTCGATGCCCCGCAGGTCCGCCTCGAAGAGGACGTCGACGGCGCGTTTCCGCGCCTTGCTGCGTGCGCCCATATCAGCCGTTCACGCGGCCCAGGTACCGGCCGTCGCGCGTGTCGACCTTGATCTTCTCGCCGGTGGTGACGAACAGCGGGACCTGGATCTCCGCGCCCGTCTCCAGCGTGGCGGGCTTGGTGCCGCCGGTGGAGCGGTCGCCCTGGAGGCCCGGGTCGGTGTGCTGGATGACCAGCTCGACCGAGGTGGGCAGCTCGACGTAGAGCGCGACGCCCTCGTGCACGGCGACGACGGCCTCCTGGTTCTCCAGCATGTAGTTCGCGGCGTCGCCGACCGTCTCGGCCGGGACGCTCATCTGGTCGAACGTGTCGCCGTCCATGAAGACGAAGTCGGTGCCGTCCTTGTACAGGTAGGTCATGCCGCGCTTGTCCACGGTCGCCGTGTCGACCTTGGTGCCCGCGTTGAAGGTCTTGTCCACGACCTTGCCGGTGAGGACGTGCTTCAGCGTGGTGCGCACGAAGGCGCCACCCTTGCCCGGCTTGACGTGCTGGAACGCGGTGACGGTCCAGAGCTGGCCGTCGAGGTTCAGCACCAGGCCGTTCTTCAGGTCGTTGGTGGTGGCCACGGTGGTGGGCTCTCCTGTTGCGTAGGTGAGGGCGAGCGCCGGCGGGACCGGCGATCCGACATCAGACGACCACGAGCTCTTTCGTGGTCAGGGTGAGGAGCTCCGGGGCGCCTGCGCGCACCACGAGCGTGTCCTCGATGCGGACACCACCCCTCCCGGCCAGGTACACACCGGGCTCGACGGTGACCGCCATACCGGGCAGAAGTGTACCGTCACCCGCCTTCGACAGCGCTGGAGCCTCGTGGATCTCCAGGCCGACGCCGTGGCCGAGGCCGTGCGGGAACTGCTCGCCGTACCCCGCGCGCTCGACCACGCCGCGCGCCGCCGCGTCCACGTCGGCCGGCCGCGCGCCGACCGCCAGCGCCGCCCGGCCGGCCGCCTGCGAGGCCGCCACCAGCTCGTACAGCTCCCGCTGCCAGTCCGCGGCCCGGCCGACGACGAGGGTGCGCGTCATGTCGGAGTGGTAGCCGTCGACGAGCGCGCCGAAGTCGAGCTTGACCAGGTCGCCCGCCCTGACCGGGGCGTCGGTCGGCCGGTGGTGCGGCACGGCCGAGTTCGCTCCCGCCGCCACGATCGACTCGAACGAGGGACCGGCCGCGCCGTGGTCGAGCATGCGGCCCTCCAGCTCGCGCGCGATCTCCCGCTCGGTGCGGCCGGGCCGCAGGCCGCCGTGCTCGACCAGCCCGGCCAGCGCCCGGTCGGCGGCGGCGCACGCCATCCGCAGCGCCTCGACCTCGGTGTCGTCCTTGACCAGCCGCAGCTCCTCGACCAGGCCGGACGCCCGCACCAGCCGGGCGTCGCCCGCCGCGCCGGCCAGGGCGTCGGTCAGCGCGTCGAGGTCGTCGACGGTGACGCGGTGGCTCTCGAACCCGATCCGGTCCGCGCCCCGGACCCGCGTGAGCAGGGCCGTGCCGCAGGACCGGTCGACGACCCGCTCCAGGTCCGGGACCTGCGCCGCGGCCTGGGTGCGGTAGCGGCCGTCGGTGCAGAACACCGCGTCCTCGTCGGGGTCGGCGCGCACCAGCAGCGCGGCGTTCGACCCGGTGAAGCCGGTCAGGTAGCGGACGTTGGGCAGGCTGGTCACCAGCAGCGCGTCCAGCTCGCGCTCCCGGAGCGCGGCGCGCAGCGCGGCCCGGCGGGTGGTGTGGGGCACGACCCGCAGCCTAGGGCCACCGGCGGCGCTCCACCGGACCGCTCGATGGGCCGAACGGGTCGGCCTACGCTGGGCCCATGCGCGTGTGGCTGACCCGGGGGTCCTGGACGGGGTTGTTCCACGGCGGGGTGCAGGTCGGCACCTCGGCGATCGCCGTGCACAGCCCCGGCGCGGCGCCCTCGGTGCGGTACATCGCGCTCGGCCTGCTCGTCGCGGCCGGTCTGCTGTGGGCCGCGCTCGACGCGTGGCGCGGGCTGGAGGGGCGGGGCATGGCGTGGTTCTTCGCCGGGCTGGTCGCCGGGCCGCTGGCGGGGCTGGTCGGCGTGGTGGGCCGGTCGTGGGTGGACCGGACGGGGCTGGAAGCGCTCGGGCCGGCGCTGACCGGGGGCGCGGCGTTCACCGCGCTGCTGGTGATGGCGGTCGCGGCGGTCGGCGCGGCCCTCGGCGGCGCGCTGCCGCAGCCCCGCGAAGCCTCTTGACCGCGGGACCCCTCCGCCGGCGGAGGGCGGGCTAGCGCTTCGGGTCGTTGACCTTCTCGTGGGCGTCCCAGGCGGTCTGCGAGACGTCGGTGACCGGCGAGGAGTTGAGCGCCGCGACCTCGGCCGCGCGGACGACCCACAGCCGGTCGTCGGCCAGCAGCAGCCCGACGCGGCCGTCCGGCGCGCGCAGCGCCTCCACGCCCGCCGGGATGCGCGCGACGACCTCCAGCTCGTCCACCACCGCCGGGCGGCGGTCCAGCACGCGGGTGGCGAGCCGGTCCGTCACCGAGCGCCGCTCGACGCGCACCACCTTGCCGCCCAGCACCAGGTCGACGGTGTTCTCCGGGGACGGCACGGCGAACCCCTCCAGCACCCGGGCCGCGTCCTTCGTGGCGCAGCCGGGCGCGTTCGCGAGGTCGAGGCCGAAGTGGGCGAGGTCGGTCGGCGCGGCGGAGCGGCCGTCGATCGCGGTGGCGCGCACCAGGTCGAACGGGATGCGCCCGCACGGGTCCTCGGGCACGACCGGCACGTGGCCGATCGTGGTGCGGACCAGGCCGGGGCCCTCGCGCCACGGGCCGGGGACGAGCACCGGCGGGTGCGGGTTGGTGGTGAACCCGCGGTCCCAGAAGGTCAGGGTGGTGCCGTGCTCGGTCTCGTGGGCGATGGCGAACGCCCGCAGCGCGTCGACGTACACGAGGTCGGCGCTGAACGCGTCCACGACGGACCGGGTGCGCGGCTCGCGGGTGCCCGCGACGGGGGTGAAGCCCTTCTCGCCCAGCGCCTGCACGCCCGAGGCGAACACCGGGTCCTTGGACCGCAGCACGAACTGGCCCGCGCCGTTCCACCCGGCGGCGGCGCCGGTGGTGTCGGTGAACATCAGGTAGAACCAGCCGTCCAGCCACAGCGCCGAGGGCTGGCCCGCGCCGTAGGTGTTCTCGCGCGTGTTGTCGTAGGACGGGCTCAGGATCGGGGCGCCGCCCGCGGCGCGGGTCCACGTGAGGCCGTCGGTGCTGGTGGCGACGCCGATGGCGTTGCCGTGCGCGTGGTCGCCGGCCGCGCCGGTGTAGTAGAGGTAGTAGGTGCCGGCGACCTTGATCACGGACGGGTCGCACGTGTGCACGCCGTCGAAGCCGCCGACGCTGCCCGAGAGCACGGGGGTGGCGGGGCCGCCGCCGGGCGCGCCGAACGGGCCGTCCGCGGACGGGCCCTCGGCGTAGAGGACGTCGTCGCCCGCGGGGGCGGCGGCCAGGAGCTGGCCGCACCACCACATGCGGTGCCGGCCGCCGTCGAGCATGACCGTCGGGCCGTAGTTGTAGGGCGAGTCGCCGCCGGAGGCGACCACGCCGGGGCCCTGCCTGCCGCGGTCGGTGGCGAGCGCGACCGGGGTCGGGTCGGCCTCGGGCGCCGCCGCGGTCGTGCCGACCGGCGCGTCCTCGCTGGTGGCGGAGGTGACCGGCGCGGGGTCGGCGGCGCTCGGCGCGCAGGCGACCAGCAGCGCGACGACGAGCGCGGAGCCGAACAGCCTCGCTCCCACGACGGGACTGCGCATGCGGGGCGGGTCTCCACTTCTGGCACGGGGGCGTGTACCGGGGAAGACGCGCGGCACCCGGCTCCGGTTCAGTGTAGAGAGCCCGTACTGCGTACGGGTGTCACCGGTCCGTGGCCACCAGCTCGACCTCGAAACCGTCCGTGTTCTCCAGGTAGCCCGCGTAGTGGTCGGGTCCACCCGCGTGGGGGTAAGCGTCGGCGAACAGCGGCGACCACCCGTGGTCGACCGACTCGGCGACCAGGCGGTCGACCCCGGCCCGGTCGGGCACCCACAGCTCGACGTGGTGCAGCGCGCCCGCCGGCACCTCGCCCGCGCTCACCCCTTGGCGGCCAGGTGGCGGATGGCCAGCGCGTAGCCGCCGATGCCCAGGCCGGCGATGACGCCCTCGGCGACCTCGGAGATGTAGCTGTGCCGGCGGAACTCCTCGCGCTTGTGCACGTTCGAGATGTGCACCTCGACCAGCGGCGCGGTGAGCTGGGAGCACGCGTCGCGCACCGCCACCGAGTAGTGCGTCCACGCCGCCGGGTTGAGCACCACCGGCAGGGCCTCGTCGGCGGCCCGGTGCAGCCAGCCGAGCATCTCGCCCTCGAAGTCGGTCTGCCGGACCTCGACCTCGACGCCCAGCTCGCGCCCCGTCGCCTCGCACAGCGCCACGAGGTCGGCGTAGGTGGTGCGGCCGTAGACGTCCGGCTCGCGCGTGCCCAGGCGACCGAGGTTGGGCCCGTTGAGCACCAGGACCTTCACAGCAGCACGCTCCCGCCCGGCTTGCGCCCCTCGGACGCGACGGCGGAGTACGCGGCGGCGATCAGCGACGGGTCCGGGCCCTCCAGGCGACCGGGCTTGGCCAGGCCGTCGAGCACGACGAAGCGCAGCACGCCCGCGCGGTTCTTCTTGTCGCTGCGCATCCCCTCCATGAGCTGCCCCAGGGCGTCCGGGTCGTAGCTCGTGGGCAGGCCCAGCGAGGACAGGACCGACCGGTGGCGGTCGGCGGTGGCGTCGTCCAGCCGGCCGGCCAGGCGGGCCAGCTCGGCGGCGAACACCAGGCCGACGCTGACCGCGGCGCCGTGCCGCCAGCGGTAGCGCTCGCGGCGCTCGATGGCGTGACCGAGGGTGTGGCCGTAGTTGAGGATCTCGCGCAGGTCGGACTCGCGCAGGTCGGTGGACACCACGTCGGCCTTGACCTGGATCTTGCGGCGGACCAGCTCCTCGATGACGTCGCCCGCCGGGTCGAGCGCGGCGGCCGGGTCGGCCTCGATCAGGTCGAGGATCGCCGGGTCCGCGATGAACCCGCCCTTGACCACCTCGGCCATGCCCGCGACCAGCTCGTTGCGGGGCAGCGTCTCCAGCGTGGCCAGGTCGACCAGCACGGCGGTGGGCTCGTAGAACGTGCCGACGAGGTTCTTGCCCGCGTCGGTGTTGATGCCGGTCTTGCCGCCGATCGCGGCGTCGACCATGCCGAGCAGCGTCGTCGGCACGTGCACGAGGCGCACGCCGCGCATCCACGTGGAGGCGACGAACCCGGCGAGGTCGGTCACCGCGCCGCCGCCGAGGCCGATGACGGTGTCCGCGCGGCCCAGGCCGATGCGCCCGAACACGTCCCAGCAGTAGCCGGCGACCCGCAGGTCCTTGCCGTCCTCCGCGTCGGGCACCTCCACGCGGTGCGCCTCGACGCCCGCTGCCGCCAACTCCTCGCGGACCGCCTCGGCGGTCTCCGCGAGCGTGGGCGTGTGGACGATCGCCGCCTTCGCCGTGCCCCGCAGGGTCTCGACCAGGTCGCCGAGCAGACCTCGCCCCACCACCACGTCGTACGGTCGTTCCGCGGCCACGCGGATGCGCACCGGCTCGCCCATCACCACTCCCCTTCGTCGCTCACCATTCGACCACGACCGCTCGCGGCACCGGTTCGGCCGGCCCGGGTTCGGCAGGCCCGGGTTCAGGTGACCCGGGCGAGCACGGCGTCGACCACACCCGCCGGGTCCAGGTCGTCGGTGAGCACCTCGATCGTGGCCACCTCCCGGTACAGCGGCAGCCGCGCTTCGAGCAGGGCCTTGAACGTCGACCGCGGGCTCACCCCGGCCAGCAGCGGCCGGGCGGTGGACAGGCCGGTCCGCCGCACGCCCTCGGCCGTGCCGACGTTGAGGAACACGACGGTGTGCCCGGCGAGGCGTTCCCGGGTGGCCGCGGACAGCACCGCGCCGCCGCCGAGGGCGAGCACGCCGTCGTGGTCCGCCAGCCCGTCCGCGACGGCCCGCTCCTCCAGCGCCCGGAACGCGGGTTCGCCGTCGGTGGTGAAGATGTCGGAGATCGGCTTGCCCGCGGTGGCGACGACGTCGTCGTCGGTGTCCCGGAAGGCCACGCCGAGGCGTTCGGCGAGCAGCGGCCCCACCGTCGTCTTGCCCGCTCCGGGCGGGCCGAGGACGACGAACCTCGGGCTCACAGCCCCGCCCACCGGGCTTCGAGGGCCTCCAGGTAGGAGGCGACGTTGCGCTTGGTCTCGGCGATCGAGTCGCCGCCGAACTTCTCCAGCGCCGCCTCGGCGAGCACCAGCGCCACCACCGACTCCAGCACCACGCCCGCGCGCGGCACGGCGCACACGTCCGAGCGCTGGTGGATGGCCACGGCGGGCTCCCCCGTGCGGACGTCCACCGTGGACAGGGCGCGCGGCACGGTCGAGATCGGCTTCATGGCGACGCGCACGCGCAGCGGCTCGCCGTTGGTGATGCCGCCCTCCAGGCCGCCCGCCCGGTTGGAGCGCCGGGTGACGCCCTTCGGGCCGGTGCCGCGGTCGATCTCGTCGTGCGCCTGGCTGCCCCACCGCTGGGCGGTGGTGAACCCGTCGCCGACCTCCACGCCCTTCATCGCCTGCACGCCCATCAGCGCGCCCGCGAGCCGCGCGTCGAGGCGGCGGTCCCAGTGCACGTGCGAGCCGAGGCCCGGCGGCAGGCCGTAGGAGATGACCTCGATGACGCCGCCGACCGTGTCGCCGGCCTCCTTGACCGCCTCGACCTCGGCGACCATCGCGTCCGTGCCCCGCCGGTCGAACGCGCGGACCGGGCTCGCGTCGACCGCGGCCAGGTCGCCGGGACCGGGCACGGCGGCGTCCTCGGGCGTCCTCGCCCCGCCGATCGACACGACGTGGCTGATCACGTCCACGTCGAACACCTGCTTGAGGAAGTGGCGGGCGACGGTGCCCAGCGCGGTGCGGGCCGCCGTCTCGCGGGCGCTGGCGCGCTCCAGCACGGGACGCGCCTCGTCGAAGCCGAACTTCTGCATGCCGGGCAGGTCGGCGTGGCCGGGCCGGGGCCTGGTCAGCGCCTCGTTGCGGCCGGTGGGCTTCAGCTCGGACGGGTCGACGGGGTCGGCGGACATCACCTTCTGCCACTTCGGCCACTCGGTGTTGCCGATCCGGACCGCGATCGGACCGCCCTGGGTGAGGCCGTGGCGGACACCGCCGAGGATCTCCACCTCGTCGGCCTCGAACCCCATGCGGGGGCTCCGCCCGAACCCCAGTCGGCGGCGCTCCAGTTGAGCGGTCAGGTCGGCAGTGGTGACCTCGACCCCGGCGACCATGCCTTCCAGCACGGCGACGAGAGCGGGCCCGTGAGACTCACCAGCGGTGATCCAGCGCAGCACGCGTGAATCCTTCCACAGCGGGGGTGCGGGGGTGTGCGCAGGTCAGCGACGGTGGCCGCGTCCCGACAGGTGGACGATCAGATCGCGACCGCGCCCCGCGGCGCGCCGACCGGCGAGCTGAAGTCCACCGCGGCGACCTGCTCGCCGACCTGGCGGGCACGCTGCTCGCCTGCGGCATCCCGGCCGCCGCTGAGCACGCGCAGCACCGACCAGCCGCTCCCGCGGCAACCCGTCGTGAACGCGCCCGGGATGCCGCTCGGCTTCCTCGGCGGCGTCAGGCGGCTGACACCACCACCAGCCACGTCGCGGTCAGCAGTCCCGGGCCGTGGGGGACGCCGCCGGTGCGGAACCACGGCGCCAGGGCCAGGGTGACGGCGCAGGACAGCACGAGCGCCGCGGGCAGCGCCCACCACGACACCGGCGCGAGCACCGCGCCCAGCGCGCCCGCCAGCTTCACGTCGCCGCCGCCCATCGCGGACGGCGCGAGCAGCCGCACGGCCAGGTGGAAGGCGAAGAACACCGCCGCGCCCGCCAGGACGCGCCCCGGGTCGGCGCCCGCCCACCACAGGGCGAGGCCGAGCAGCGGGTACGCGGGCAGCGTCACGGCGTCGGGCAGGCGGCGGTGGCGGAAGTCCAGCATGGACAGCAGCACGCCCAGCCAGGCCACGAGCAGGGCGACGGGCAGCCACCGGGGCGGCACCAGGAGCGCGGTCGGCCACCAGAGCGCGACCGTGAGCGCGGCGCAGGCGGGCCGGTGGACCTCCGTCGCCCGCCGGGCGGGGCGGAGGAAACGGTCATGTGGTGCGGAAACACGGGAACCGGGCGTGGTCGGGGTCATGGGTCCAGCGTGCGCGGGGTGCGGTGGCGGTTCAAGGAGAGGTGCGGGTGAATGGACCATTCACCCGCACCGGTCCCGCGAGGACCCCGACGCGACCGGGACCCCGGCTCAGCGCGGCCAGGAGAACAGGTGGTCGCCGGCCGTCACCGGACCGCCCGCCTGGTCCCGGAGCACCTCGGCCGCCGCGTCGAGCGCGATGACCGGGCAGATCGGGGCGAACCCGGCGGCCTCGACCTCGGCCGGGTCCCAGGTGACGACGGGCTGACCGGCCCGCACGGTCTCGCCCTTGACCACGTGCAGCGTGAAGCCCTCGCCCTTGCGCTTCACCGTGTCGATGCCCAGGTGCACCAGCACCGCGGCGCCCCCGTCCGTCGCCACGACGAACGCGTGCGGGTGCAGCGTCACGACCACGCCGTCCACCGGGGACACCACGTCCGCGCGCACCCGGTCGGGCTCGACCGCGACGCCCGGTCCGACCATGGCCTGGGAGAACACCGGGTCGGGCACCTCGCTCAGCGGCACCGCGCGCCCGCTGACCGGGCTCGTCACGCGCAGCGTCACAGCAGGTCCTCGATATCGCTGGCGATCGTGTCCGCCTCCGGGCCCACGACGACCTGGACGACGTTGCCGGACCGCATCACGCCGTGCGCGCCCAGGCCCTTCAGCGCCTTCTCGTCCACCAGGGAACCGTCCTCCAGCTCACAGCGCAGGCGCGTGATGCAGGGCTCGATCTCCACGATGTTGTCCGCGCCGCCGAGCGCGGCGAGGATCTTCTCAGCCTTGTCGTCCGCCACTTCAAGTCCTCTCTCGACACCTGCCCCGAGGGCATCCGGCCCTGAGGGTGCCACCGCTCGGGCACGGTCCCGTAACGGCGGTTGACACCCGGTCGGCGCGCGGAGCATCCTCCCCGCACCAACTGGTCTAGACCGGAAAGTACCAATCTCGGTCCTGACCCGCGAGCGCCGGGGGAGGGTGAGTGGACCGCACGGAGATCGTCGACGGGCCGAAGCCCAAGCACGCCCAGCTCCGCGACATCCTGCGGCGCGCGGCGGAGCGGGAACTGCCGCCCGGCTCGCCGATCCCGTCCGAGCGCGACCTGGCCCAGCGGTACCGGGTGTCCCGCATCACGGTCCGCGCCGCCGTCGGGCAGCTCGTCGCCGAGGGCCTGCTGACCAGGGCGAAGGGGCGCGGCACGTTCACCGCCCGCCGCCGCGTGGACGTGCGGCCGCACCTGGAGTCCTTCACCGACGACATGCACAAGCGCGGGCTGAGCCCGGCGACCGAGGTGCTGTCGTGCGGCGAGGGGGAACCGCCGGCGGCGGCGTCCGCCGCCCTGGGCCTCGACCAGGGCGAGCCCGCGTACCGGCTCGTCCGCCTGCGCCGCGCCGACGGCGTGCCGCTGGCCGTCGAACGCGGCTGGTACAGCCCCCGGGTCGTGCCGGGGCTGCCCACCCACGACCTGACGACCTCGCTCTACGCGTTGATCGCCGACGCCTACGGGGTCCGGCTCGACCACGCCGGCCAGACGGTGTGGGCCGAGGGCGCGGACCCCGAGACCGCGAAGCTGCTGGGCGTCCGCACGGGCTCCCCGCTGCTCGTCTTCCGCAGGGTGGCCGGTTCCCGGGGCACGCCCGTCGAGGACATGACGTCCTGGTACCGGGGCGATCTCTACCAGGTGACCATGCAATTGGACCGGACCGACCCGGAGTCCGGACCGCACCGTTCCCACGAGGGAGGTACCCCATGAGCGCCAGCGCCCCCCAGGCGACCGGCGGTCGTGAGATCAAGGGACTGGCCGCTTTGCAGCGCTTCGGTCGCAGCCTCATGCTGCCGATCGCCGTGCTGCCCGCGGCCGCTCTCCTGCTGCGACTCGGCCAGGCCGACATGCTGGGCGAGGACGGCCTCGGCTGGAACAAGGTCGCGGCGGTCATCGGCAACGCGGGTGACGCGCTGTTCGCCAACCTGCCGCTGCTGTTCGCGGTCGGCATCGCGGTCGGTTTCGCCCGGCGCGGCGACGGCTCCACCGGTCTGGCCGCGGTGGTCGGCTACGTCGTGCTCCAGGGGGTGTTCAAGGCGATGTCGCCGCTGGTCCTCGACCAGCCGGACGACCCGGCCGCCAAGGCGAACCTGATCGACTACAAGGTCCTCGGCGGCATCGTCGTGGGTCTGCTCACCGCCGTGCTGTGGCAGAAGTACCACCGCATCAAGCTGCCCCCGTACCTGGCGTTCTTCGGCGGGCGGCGGTTCGTGCCGATCCTGGTCGCGGGCGTCGTGGTCGTCATCGGCGTGCTGATGGGCCTGGTGTACCCGGTCTTCGCGGCGGGCCTGGAGAACGTCGGCGAGGCGATCACCGGGAGCACGATCATCGGCGCGGGCCTCTACGGCTTCGTCAACCGGCTGCTGATCCCGCTCGGCCTGCACCACATCGTCAACAACGTGCTGTGGTTCCAGTTCGGCGAGTTCGAGGGCAAGACCGGCGACATCCCCCGCTTCCTCGCCGGGGACCCGACCGCCGGCACGTTCCAGACCGGCTTCTTCCCGATCTTCATGTTCGCCCTCCCGGCGGCGGCGCTGGCCATCGTGCACACCGCCCGGCCGGGCCAGAAGAAGATCATCGCCGGCATCATGGGCTCGGCGGCCCTGACCGCGTTCATCACGGGCGTCACGGAGCCGCTGGAGTTCGCGTTCATGTTCGTGGCGTGGCCGCTGTACCTGATCCACGCGTTCCTCACCGGCACCTCGCTGGCCGTCAGCAACGCGCTGGGCATCCACGACGGCTTCGGGTTCTCCGCGGGCGCGATCGACTACCTGCTGAACTTCAACATCGCGACCAAGCCGCTGCTGATCCTCGTGCTGGGCGTGATCTACGCGGCGATCTACTACTTCCTGTTCCGCTTCGTCATCACCAAGTGGAACCTGAAGACGCCGGGCCGCGACGCCGACGAGGA
This sequence comes from Saccharothrix sp. DSM 118769, assembly GCF_052936295.1. Lineage (NCBI taxonomy): Bacteria > Bacillati > Actinomycetota > Actinomycetes > Pseudonocardiales > Pseudonocardiaceae > Saccharothrix > Saccharothrix sp. DSM 118769. The sequence continues at coordinate 7,622,005 of NZ_CP193627.1, forward strand.
CCCGGAGGCCGACCAGAGCGCGGTCGAGCCGGCGACCGCCGGGGCGGCGGGCGAACGGCCCCGCCGCGACCGCACCCCGAACGACGAGCACGACGGAGAACACGGGAATGCCTGAGCGACGGGTCACGGTGGCGAGCAAGGTCGGGCTGCACGCGCGCCCGGCGGCACTGCTGGCCAAGGCGGCGAAGGAGCAGCCGGTCACGGTCACCATCCGCAAGGACGACGGCCAGCCGGTCGAGGCGGCGAGCGTGCTGGGCCTGATGACGCTCGGCGCGATGCACGGCGACGAGGTCGTGCTCACCGCGGAGGGCGACGGCGCGGACGCCGCGCTGGAGGCCATCGCGGGGATCATCGCCACGGACCACGACGGGGGCTGATCCCACCCACCCGTCACGGGGCCCTGCTCGCACCTCGCGCGAGCAGGGCCCCGCGGCGCGTGCGGGGGACGGCGGCGTGAGCGTGACGGCAGTGTGGGCAGATGGCCGTGTGGGCTGATGGCGCTGTGGGCACCTCGGCGCTGGTCGGACGACACCGACTCGGTCGCCGAGCCCACCGGGCCGGACCTGCGGCCGGAGCTGGTCGCACCGCTGCCGGCCGACCTGCGGCAGGCGGTGCTCCTCGTGCCGGCCGAGGCGTTCCGGCAGCGGCGGTTGCGCGAGCTGCCCCGGGCGGGCCGGGTCTCCGCCGAGGTGAGCGACCCGGAACGCGCCCGGGCCGACCGGGGCTCCCCCTAGAGGGGCAGGGGGAGGATGCCGCCGGTCGCCTCGCGCAGCGCGCGGCGCATCTCCTCGCGCGGCGCGGGGTGGCCGGTGAACTGCTCGCACTGGCCGAACGCCTGGTGCAGCAGCATGTCCAGCCCGGTGGCCAGGGTGCGGCCGTGCTTCTCCACCTCGTACGACAGCGGCGTCGGCCAGGGGTGGTAGATGACGTCCAGGACGCACGGCGACTCGGCCAGCGCGGGCGCGATCGGCTCCGTCGCGTCCGGCGGCACGGTGCTGATCAGCACGTCCGAGGCGGCGGCCAGGGCGGCGAAGTCGGCGTCGTCCCAGGTCACGACCTCCAGCGCCACGCCGAGGCGGGACGCGCAGGACTCGGCCTCGGCCGCCCGCGACACCGACCGCACGACGAGGGTCACCGCGCGCACGCCCACCGAGGCGAGGGCGACCAGCGCGGCCGTCGCCGTGCCGCCCGCACCGAGCAGCACGGCGCGCGTGCCGGAGGTGAAGCCGCACGCCGCGCTCAGCGCGCCCAGCACGCCGTCCACGTCGGTGCAGTCGGCGCGCCAGCCGTCCTCGGCGCGGACCAGGGTGTTCGCGGCGCCCACGAGGGTCGCGCGGGACGTCGCGGACGTCGCGGCGGCCAGCGCGGCGCGCTTGTTCGGCATGGTCACGGACAGGCCGACCCACTCCGCCGGCAAACCCCCGACCAGGGCGGGCACCTCGTCGGCGACGCACTCGACGCGCGTGTACGCCCAGTCGAGGCCGAGCGCGGCGAACGCGGCGTTGTGCAGCACGGGCGACAGCGAGTGGGCCACCGGCGAGCCGATGACCGCCGCACGGCGGGTCACGTCAGAAGACGCCCTTCCGCCTGGCCTCGGACACCGCGGCGTCGTGCTCGTCGAACGTGACGTTGAAGCACGTCGTGCCGTCCGTCTCGCACTTGACGAAGAACAGCCACTCCCCCGCCTCGGGGTTGATGGCGGCCTTCACCGCCTCCATGCCCGGCGACCCGATCGGCGTGGGCGGCAGGCCCTTCGTGTCGGCGCTGTAGGTGTTGTACGGCCCGGACCGCGCGCGGTCCTCGTCGCTGGTGGTGATGATGGGCCGGTCGAGCTTGTAGTTGACCGTGGAGTCGAGTTCGAGGATCTGCCCCTTGGCGAGCCGGTTGTAGACGACCCGGGCGATCTTGCCGAAGTCCTTGGTCTTGCCCTCCTTCTCGACCAGCGACGCGACGACCAGCACCTCGTAGGGCTTGAAGCCGGTCGCGCCCGAGCCGGAGGGGATGCCGTAGCTCTGGAGGCGGCCCAGCGACGTGGTGATGACGGCGCGCAGCAGGTCGGCGGCGCTCGCGCCCGGGTCGAGGTGGTACAGGCCGGGGACGATGAGCCCTTCGAGGCGGTTCTCCCGGGGCGCGGCGTTGACCGCCGGGATCGCCCAGTCGGGGATGCCCAGGGCCTGCGGGTCGGCGTTGTCGGCGACGTCGCGCAACTGCTCCACCGGCACGCACTTCTTGGTGCCGTCCAGCTCGACGCACGAGGCGTCGGACAGCATCGAGAGGATGCCCTTGGTGGTGGAGCCGTCCGGCGCGGTGAGGTCGTGCAGGACGTTGCCGCCCTTGACCTCCAGCGGCGTGATCTTCGACGTCGAGTCGACCATGCGGCTGACCGCGGCGGCCCCCGACATCTTGGTCTTCATCAGGTAGAAGCCGGGCTGGATGGCGGTGAGCCGGTCGTCCTGCGCGCCCGCCTCGGTGAACGCCCGCGCGCTCGCCACGACGCCCTGCTCCTGGAGGGTGGTGGCGATCGAGGACACGAAGTCGCCGTCCTTGACCTCGACCACCACGTCGGCCTCGCCGGTGCCGCTGTAGTCCTCGTAGGAGCCGATGCCGCTCAGCACCCGGTAGCCGTAGTAGGCGCCACCGGCGCCGCCCGCGAGCACCAGCGCCACGACGACCCAGAGGATCGTGCGCTTGCGCTTGGCCCTGGCCCGGCGGGCCGCCGCGGCGGCGGCGCTCTTCTTGCCGCGCGTCCGCTCGTCAGCGCGCGCGTCGGGATCGGCGAACAACCCGAGGTCGTCGTTCACGAGCCGTCCTTAGCTCCGGGGGCTCGTCCCTCGTCGGCGGAACGGGCCACGTGTCGCGCTCGTGCGTCCAGCCAGGACTGCAGGATCTCGACCGCGGCAGCCTGGTCCACGACAGCACGTTGCTTCTTGCCTCGCACACCGCGTTCGGCGAGCACCCGGCTCGCCGTGACGGTGGTCAGCCGCTCGTCGGTGAGCCGCACCGGCACCGGGGCGACGCGCTCGGCCAACGCCGCAGCGTACGCCGCCGCCTTCTCCGCCGCCGGCCCGTGCCTGCCCGCGAGCGTGCGGGGCAGCCCGACCACGACCTCGACCACGTCGTGCTCGGCGACGAGGCCGACCAGGTCGCTGAGGTCCCGACCGGCCTTCTCGTCACGGGACAGGGTAACCAGGGGCGTCGCCAGGAAGGCCCCGGGATCGCTCAGGGCGACCCCGACCCGCACCGCTCCGACGTCGACGCCCAGCCTCCGCCCGAGGCCGGGGTCGTCGACGCCGGCGCGGTCACCGCTGCTCAAGGGCGCGATCCACCTCGGCCCGCAGGGCGGCCACGGCCTCCTGCACGCCGGCCGGGTTCGTGCCGCCGCCCTGGGCCAGGTCCGGCTTGCCGCCGCCGCGACCGCCGACGGCCGGGGCGAACGCGGGCACCAGCTTGCCGGCGGCGAGGCCCAGGTCGCGGGCGGCGGCCGTGGTGGCCACCACGAAGCTGACCTTGTCGCCGTCCGGGGCGAACAGGCCGACGACGCCGGGCTTGGCGCCGAGCCGGTTGCGCACCTCGCCGGCCAGCGACCGCACGTCGGCGGCGGTCGTGCCCTCGGGCAGGGCCAGCGCGACGAGGGACAGCCCGCGCACGTCCAGGGCCTGCTCGGCCAGGGACCCGGCGGAGGACAGCAACTGGGCGGCGCGGACCTTCTCCAGCTCCTTCTCGGCCGCGCGCAGGCGCTCGACCAGGGCCTCGACCCGGGCGGGCACCTCGGCGTCGGGCACCTTCAGCAGCGTGGCGACGTTCTGCACGAGGGCCCGCTCGCGGGCCAGGTACTGGAACGCCTCGATGCCGACGTACGCCTCCAGCCGGCGCACGCCGGAGCCGACGGACGACTCGCCGATGACCGTGATCGGGCCGATCTGGGACGAGTGCTCGACGTGCGTGCCACCGCACAGCTCGCGCGACCAGGGGCCGCCGATCTCGACGACGCGCACCGTCTCGTCGTAGGTCTCGCCGAACAGGGCGACCGCGCCCATCTCCTGGGCGCCGCCCATGTCGGTGTAGACGACCTGCACCGGCAGGTCCTTGCGGACCGCGAGGTTGGAGACCTCCTCGATCTCGCTGCGCGTGGCGTCGGACAGGCCGCCGGTCCAGGCGAAGTCGAGCCGCAGGTAGCCGGGCTTGTTGTAGGAGCCGCTCTGGAGGGCGGACGGGCCGAGCACCTGGCGCAGGGCGGCGTGCACGACGTGCGTGCCGGAGTGGCCCTGGCGGGCGCCGACGCGCCACTCGGGGTCGACGCGGGCCTCGACGTGCTCGCCCTCGGCGATCTCGCCGCTGACCACGCGCACCTGGTGCACCCACAGCTTGCGGGCGACCTTCTGGACGTCGACGACCTCCAGCTCGGCGCCGCCGGTGACGATGGTGCCCGCGTCGCTCTCCTGGCCGCCGGACTCGGCGTAGAGGGGGGTGCGGTCGAGGACGACCTCGACGATGTCGCCCTCCTTCGCCGTGCGCACGCGCTTGCCGCCGCTGACGATGCCGCGCACGGTGGCCTCGCTGGCCAGCTCGGAGTAGCCGGTGAACTCGGTGGCGCCGAGCTCCAGCAGCTCGCGGTACACGGTCTGGTCGCCGTGGCCGGTCTTCTTGCCGGCGGCGTCGGCCTTGGCGCGGGCGCGCTGCTCGGCCATCAGCTTGCGGAAGCCGGCCTCGTCCACGGTGAGGCCCGCCTCGGCGGCCATCTCCAGGGTGAGGTCGATGGGGAAGCCGTAGGTGTCGTGCAGCTGGAACGCCTTGTCGCCGGGCAGGGTGGCGCGGCCCTCGGCCTTCACCGCGCCGGCGGCGGTCTCGAAGATCCGCGAGCCGGCGTCGAGCGTGCGGAGGAAGGTCTCCTCCTCGGCCTTGAGCACCTGCTCGATGCGGGCGAAGCCGCTGACCAGCTCGGGGTAGGTCGGGCCCATGGTGTCGCGGACGACGGCGGCGAACCGGTTGAGCACGGGTTCGGTGACGCCGAGCAGGCGCGAGGAGCGGATGATGCGGCGCAGCAGGCGGCGCAGGACGTAGCCGCGGGCCTCGTTGCCGGGGGTGACGCCGTCGCCGACGAGCAGCACGCCGGAGCGGGCGTGGTCGGCGATGACGCGGAAGCGCACGTCGTCGACCTCGTTGTCGCCGTAGCGGCGGCCGGACAGCTCCTCGGCGGCGGTGATGACGGCGCGCACGAGGTCGGTCTCGTAGACGTTGTCGACGCCCTGGAGCAGGAACGCCACCCGCTCGACGCCCATGCCGGTGTCGATGTTCTTGGCGGGCAGCTCGCCGAGGATCGGGTAGTCCTTCTTGGCCCCGCCCGCACCCCGCTCGTTCTGCATGAAGACGAGGTTCCAGATCTCCAGGTACCGGTCCTCGTCGACGACCGGGCCGCCCTCGGCGCCGTACTCGGGGCCGCGGTCGTAGTAGATCTCCGAGCAGGGGCCGCACGGGCCGGGCACGCCCATCGACCAGTAGTTGTCCTCGACGCCGCGGCGCTGGATGCGCTCCGGCGGCAGGCCGGCGACCTTCTGCCACAGCTCGGCGGCCTCGTCGTCGTCGAGGTAGACGGTCACCCACAGGCGCTCCGGGTCGAACCCGTAGCCGCCGTCGTCCTGGGACCCGGTGACCAGCTCCCAGGCCAGCCGGATGGCGTCTTCCTTGAAGTAGTCGCCGAAGCTGAAGTTGCCCGCCATCTGGAAGAACGTGAGGTGGCGGGTGGTCTTGCCGACCTCGTCGATGTCGGGGGTGCGCACGCACTTCTGGACGCTGGTGGCGCGCTCGTACGGCGGCGGGGCCTCGCCGAGGAAGTACGGCTTGAACGGCACCATGCCGGCGTTGACGAACAGCAGGTTGGGGTCGTCGAGCAGCAGCGACGCGCTGGGGACCACGGTGTGGCCGGCGTTCTCGAAGTGCTCGCGGAAGCGCTTGACGATCTCGTGGGTCTGCACGGGCTTTCCTTACGAAGTGCGTGGTGGGTGGGCGTGGCGAGGCGAACGACCCTCGTTCAGTCGTTCGCCCTGCGCGCTCGCCGACCGGTGGTGTGGCCCGTCTGCCGCTCCACGGTGTCGTGCAGCTCCTGCTCGCGCTCGGACATGCCGGCGCGCACGTCGGCGCCGAAGGACCCGAGGGCGCCCGCCAGCTCGCGCAGCCCCTGGCCGACGTTCTCGCCGATGCCGGCGGGCGTGGCGGCGTGCGCGGCCTGCCCGGCCTTGCGGGTGGCGAAGACGCCGGCGGCGATGCCGAGGCCGAACCAGAAGATCCGCTTCATCGCCCGCCCCTGCGCCGGAGGTGCTTGCCGGGGACTTCCTTGGCGGCGCGGCGGGCGCGGACGGCCTTGCTCACGCCGTAGGACAGCGCGGCGGCCTTGACCAGCGGGCCGCCGAGGGTGGCGGTGAACAGCGAGGTGAGCGCGGAGACGTTCCCGGTGACCGCGCGGGCGTTGGCGGTGATCCCGTCCACCCGCTCCAGCTGCGTGTTGACGTGCGTGATCGTCGTGTTCGCGCCGGTGAAGATCGGGTCGCTGTTCTGGTGGGCCTTGCGGATGGCGATCGTGGCCTCGTCCAGCGTCCGGCCCAGCTTGATCAACGGGATCGCCAGCAGCAGCACAAGCAGCACGAACGCGCCGGCGGCGACCAGCGCGGCGATCTGCCCTGGCGACACGGGCCCTCCTGGTGGCTCTGACAAGACTCGGGTGGGGGCCAAGGCTACCGCGCGCGGTCCGGGGGGTCCGAACGAGATCGCCCGCACGTCGTGCCACGGGGTGGGACGGCCGGCCAAGACCCCCCATTTGGCGGTCGATTCGATCGTGCGCCCGGCGGCTAGCGTGACACCGGAGTGATCGTCATGTCCGTCGGAGCGCTTGACACACACCACGCCGAGTAGATGAGGTAAGGCTAGCCTTAGCCAATCGTCGGAGGTGCCGTGTTCGCCGCCAGTCCCTCCGGACGACCGATCCCGCCCGGCCGCCCCGACGACGTGCTCGCCGCCGCGGCGGCCCGCCTCGGCGACCTGCCCGAGCACGGCCTGGGCGCCGACGCGGCGCTGGCCGTGATCACCGAGGTGCTGGTCGAGCACGGCGTGGACCTCACCCACCCGTTCGCCGCCGCCCACCTGCAACCGCCGCCGCTGGCCGTGGCCGTCGCGGCCGACGCGCTGGCCGCCGCGGGCAACGCCTCGCTCGACACCTACGACTCCGGGCCCGGCGCCATCGCCGTCGAGCGGTGGGTCGTGGCGGCGCTGGCCCGGCTGGCCGGGTTCGGGGCGGGCGCGGACGGCGTGTTCACCCCCGGCGGCACGCTGTCCAACCTGACCGCGCTGCTCCTGGCCCGGGACGCCGCCGCCGCCCGGATCGGCGTGGACGTGCGCTCCGACGGCGTGGCCGCCCTGCCCGACCCGGTGGTGCTCTGCTCCGAGGCGGCGCACTTCTCCGTGCAGCGGGCCTGCGCGGCCCTGGGCATCGGCGAGCGGGCCGTGCGGCAGGTGGCGGTGGACTCGAACCGGCGGATGCGCCCCGACGCGCTGGCCTCGCAGCTGCGCTCGGGCGGCACGCCGGTCGCCGTGGTCGCCACCGCGGGCACCACGGACTTCGGCTCCGTCGACCCGCTGCACGAGGTGGCCGAGGTGGCGCGCGAGCACGGCGCGTGGCTGCACGTGGACGCCGCCTACGGCTTCGGCGCGGTGTTCTCCGCGAAGCTCGCCGGGCTCGTCGACGGCCTGGCGCTGGCCGACTCGGTCACCGCCGACCTGCACAAGATCGGCTGGCAGCCCGCCGCGGCGAGCCTGCTGCTGGTGCGGTCGGCGGCGTCGTTCGACGCGCTGGAGCGGTCCGTGGCCTACCTCAACCCCGAGGACGACCGCGCCGAGGGCTACGACGGCACGCTGGGCCGCACGTTGCAGACCACGCGCCGCCCCGACGCGGTGAAGGTCGCCGCCACGCTGCTCGCGCTGGGGCGCACCGGCCTGGGCGCGCTGGTGGACCGCTGCCACGAGCTGGCCCGCCACGCCGCCGCGCTGATCGCCGCCGACCCGGCGTTCGAGCTGGTCGGCGGGGCGACGCTGACCACCGTGGTGTTCCGCTACCGACCGGCGGACGAGTCGCGGTCGGACGAGGTGAACGCGCGGCTGCGCCGGCGGCTGCTGCGCTCGGGCCAGGCGCTGATCGGCCGCACCGAGGTCGACAAGGCGACCTGCCTGAAGTTCACCCTGCTCAACCCGAACGCCCGGGAGGCGGACCTGGCGGCGCTGCTGGCGCTGGTCCGCGAGGCCGGCTCCGCCGCCGAACGGCTGTTGGAGGGAGTGGCATGAGACCTGACCCGCTGGAGGGCGACGACCCGCGGTCGACCGCCGAGCACGCCCACCTGGAGGCCCTGCTGCGCTGCTGGGTGCGCGAGCGGGGCGTGCCGGTGGGCGACCGGGTGCGGATCGAGGCGCTGGGCGTGCCGCTGGAGGCCGACGTCCGGTACCGCTCGGCGACCGGGTGGCACCGGTTCGGCCCGGTGACGCTCGCGGGCCGCCCCGCCGACCCGGTGGTGGCGGTCGCGCTGGTCGCCGCCGAGCTGGCGGGCGACGGGGCCGGTGGCGAGGTCGCCGACCTGGTGGAGCGCACCGCCGAGTCCGTGCGCCGGGTGGCCGGGTTCGTGGCGCACCGCAGGCGCACGCCGGTCGGTCCCGCCGACCGGTTCCTCGACGCCGAGCAGCGCCTCATGCTGGGCCACCTGCACCACCCCGCGCCCAAGAGCCGCGACGGGCTGTCGGAGGCCGACAACGCCCGGTTCGCGCCGGAGCTGCGCGGCTCGTTCCCGCTGTTCTGGTTCGCCGCGGCCGAGGAAGTCGTGTCGCACGGCTCGGTCGCCGGGCCGGACGCGCCGTCGTTGATGTCGGCGCTCGCCGGCCGCGCCCCCGAACCGGGTCGTGTGCTGGTGCCCGCGCACCCGTGGCAGGCGCACGACCTGCTGCGCCGGCCGCGCACCGCCTCGCTGGTGTCGCGGGGCCTGCTGGAGCCGCTGGGCGAGTTCGGGCCCGCCTGGTCGCCCACGTCGAGCCTGCGCACGGTGTACCGCACGGGCGCGCCGGTGATGCTGAAGCTGTCGCTGGGCCTGCGGATCACCAACTCGCGGCGCGAGTCGACGTCCACCGAGCTGCGCCGCGGGTCGGAGGTCCACCTGCTGCTGGAGTCCGGGTACGCGGCCGGCACGGAGAAGGCGCACCCGGAGTTCTCGGTCGTGCGCGACCCGTCGTGGCTCGCGGTCGACGAGGGCGGCGAGGTCACCGGCCTGGACGTGGCGGTGCGCGAGGTGCCCGACGGCATCGGCGACTCGCGCTGCCTCGCCGGTCTCGTCGCGCCCCGGCCGGGCATCGGGCGCAGCCTGCTGGGCGAGCTGGTGATGCGGCTCGACGCCGCCGAGTGGGTCGCCTCCTACACCGACCACGTGCTGGTGCCGATGCTGCGGCTCTACGCCGAGACCGGCATCGGGCTGGAGGCGCACCAGCAGAACACGCTGGTGCGGCTCGACCCGGCCGGACGCGTCGTCGGCGGCCGGTACCGGGACAACCAGGGCTACTACCTGGCGTCCTCGCGCCTGCCGGACGTGCTGGAGCGGCTGGGCGTCGCGTCCTCCGCGCTGGCCGTGGTGGACGACGCGGTCGTGGACGACCGGCTCACCTACTACCTGCTGCGCAACCAGGCGCTGGCCGTGGTCGGCTGCCTGGGTGTGGAGGGGCTGGCCGACGAGCGCGCCCTGCTGGCCGTGGTGGCGTCCCGGTTGGAGTCGGCGCTGCCCGCGCTCGCCGAGGCCGGCCCCGACGGCGACCGGCTGGCGCGGCGGTGGCTGACGGCGGACTCGCTGCCGTGCAAGGCGAACCTGATGACCAGGCTCCGGGGCATCGACGAGGTGCTCGCGCCGCTGGACGCCCAGTCGGTGTACTTCGACGCCCCCAACCCGCTGCGGGAGGGCAGGTGCGCCCGGTGACCCACCTCGACGCCTACCGGCCGACCGACGACCTGTCCGGGGTGCCCGGTCCCCCGCTGCCGGTGCTCGCCGACGGGTGGCGCGCGCGGGCCGTGGACCCCGACCGGGACCTCAACCTCGTGCACCGCTGGATGCAGGCGCCGCACGTGGTCGCGTTCTGGCACCAGGCGTGGCCCCGCGAGCGGTGGGACGCCGAGCTGCGCGGGCAGCTGGCCGGCGTGCACTCGCTGCCGCTGCTGGTCGGCCGCGACGACGACCCGCTGCTGTACGTGGAGGTGTACCGGGCGGCGCGGGACGTCGTCGCGACCGCGTACCCGGCCCGGCCGCACGACCTCGGCGTGCACCTCGCCGTCGGGGACCTGGCGATGACCGACCGGGGTCTCGTGCGGTCGCTGCTGCCGGTGCTGGCCGACGCGCTGTTCGCCGCCGACCCGCGGTGCACGCGGGTGGTGCTGGAGCCCGACGTGCGCAACCGGCGGGCGATCAGCTCGTTCACCGCGGGCGGGTTCGCGCCGGTCGGCGAGGTGCTGCTGCCGGACAAGGTGGCCCTGCTGATGGTGCGCACGCGGTGACCGCCCGCGAGTCGGTGGACGTGCTCGCGATCGGCTGCGGGCCGTTCAACCTGGGGCTGGCGGCGCTCGCGTCGACGGTGGACGACGTGGACGTGGTGGTGCTGGAGGCGCGGCCGGAGCTGCGCTGGCACTCCGGGATGATGTTCGACGACGCGGTGCTGCAGGTCAGCTTCCTGGCCGACCTGGTGACGATGGTCGCGCCGACGCACCCGCTGTCGTTCCTGGAGTACCTGCGCGACGCCGACCGGCTCTACCCGTTCTACGTGCGGGAGAGGTTCCACCCGACGCGCCGGGAGTACGAGGACTACCTGCGGTGGGCGGCGTCGCGGCTGCCCGTGCGGTTCTCGCACCCGGTGACCTCGGTGCGGTGGGAGGACGACCGGTTCGTGGTGTCCGGGTCCGCGGCGTCCGGGTCTCCGGCGTCCGGGTCTCCGGCGTCCGGGTCTCCGGCGTCCGGCGAGAGCTTCTCCCTCGAAGCCCGGCACCTGGTGCTGGGCGTGGGCACGGAGCCGCACGTGCCGGCCGCGCTGGACGGGGTGGACGTCGTGCACACCTCCGAGTACCTGCACCGGGACGTGGGCGCGGCGCGGGTGACCGTGGTCGGGTCCGGGCAGTCCGGGGCGGAGGTCGTGCTGGACCTGCTGCGGCGCAACCTGTCCACCGGCGGGCCCGCCGTGACGTGGCTGACCCGCACCCCGGTGTTCGCGCCGCTCGACTACACCAAGCTGGTGCTGGAGATGACCACGCCGGCGTACGTGCGGCACTTCCACTCGCTGCCGCGGGAGCGGCGGGACGCGGTGCGCGCCGAGCAGTGGCGCCACTACCGGGCGATCTCCTCGGAGACCATCGAGGAGCTGCACGACCTGCTGTACCGGCGGGAGTGGGAGCGCGGCCTGGCGCCCGTGGAGCTGCGGCCCGGGGTGGCCGTGGTGTCGTCGCGGGTGACGGCGTCCGGCGTGGAGCTGACGTGCGCGCACCGCGACACCGGGCGGACGTTCACGCACGTCACCGACCTGGTGGTGGCCGCGACCGGGTACCGGCAGGCGGCGACCCCGTTCCTCGCGCCGCTGGAGCCGCTCGTGCGCCGGGACGACGCCGGCCGGTACGTGGTGGCGCTGGACCACTCGATCGCGCTGGACCCGTCGGTCACCGGCCGGGTGTTCGTGGCCAACGCCGACCTGCACAGCCACGGCGTCGCGGCGCCCGACCTGGGCATCGGGGCGGTGCGCAACGCCACGATCCTCAACGCGGTGACCGGCCGCGAGGTGTACCCGCTGCCCGAGCACACCGCCTACACCAGTTTCACCGCACCGGGGGACGACGTTGACTGACCTGTGGCGCGAGTGCTCGGCCGCGTTGCTCGCCAAGACCATCGGCGAGCTGTGCTTCGAGGGCCTGCTGGAGCCCGAACCCGGCTACGAGCTGCGGTTCGACGACGCGGTGTACGCGTTCTCGGCGACGCGGACCGCGTTCGGCGGCTGGGTCGTGGAGCCCGGGTCGGTGCGGCGGGGCGCGGCGGGCATCCTCGGCGACGACGTGGTCGAGCCGTGCGACGACGTGCAGCGGTTCGTGGTGGACGCGTTCCGGTCGCTGGGGGTGGACCCGGCCACCACCGCCGGGTTCCTCGCCGAGGTGACCGCGACGCTGACCGCCGACGTGGCGCTGGCGGCGACCGCCCGCCCGGTCCCCGAGCTGGTCGCCCTGCCGCACGCGGAGCTGGACGGGCACCTGACCGGGCACCCGTGGCTGATCGCGAACAAGGGGCGGGTCGGGTTCTCGGCGGACGACGTCGCCCGGTACGCGCCCGAGTCGCGCACGCCGCTGCGGGTGCCGTGGCTGGCCGTGCACCGGGGGCTGGCCGAGTTCCGGGGCACGTCGTCGCTGTCGGAGGCGGCCGTGCGGGCGCACGAGCTGGGGCCGGAGGTGGTGGAGCGGTTCACCGACGTGCTGCGGGGGGCCGGGGCGGACCCGGCGGCGTACGCGTGGCTGCCCGTGCACCCGTGGCAGCTCGACCACGTCGTGCGCACGCTGTGGGCGCCGGAGCTGGCGACCGGGCGGATCGTGGAGCTGGGCGAGGCGCCGGACCGGTACCTGCCGACGCAGGCGATCCGGACGCTGTCCAACGTGGACTCGCCCGACCGCTACCAGGTGAAGCTGCCGCTGCGGGTGCTGAACACCTCGGTGTACCGGGGCATCCCGCCGCACTGCACGCTGGCCGCGCCGGTCGTCACGGAGTGGCTGACCGGCCTGTGGGAGTCCGACGAGCTGATCCGGTCGTGGGGCACGGCGCTGCTCGGCGAGGTGGCGTCGGTGACCGTGCGGCACCCGCGGCTGTCGCGGGCGGGCGCGGTGCCGTACCAGTGGCTGGAGACGCTGGGCTGCATCTGGCGCTCGCCGGTGGCGCTGCGCCCCGGTGAGCGCTCGTGGTCGTTGGCGGCGCTGCTGCACGTGGACCGCTCCGGCCAGCCGCTGGTGCGCGAGTTCATCGGTTCGGGTGATCCCGCGGCCTGGTTCGCGGCCCTGCTGCGGGCGTTGTTCCGCCCGTTGGTGCACTTCCTCTACACGTACGGGATCACGTTCAACCCGCACGGGGAGAACGTCGTGGTGATCACGGACGAGTCCCACCTGCCCGTCCGCGTGGCGATCCTGGACCTGGTGGACGACGTGAACGTGTCAGTCGACCGCGTGCCGGCCCGCGGCCTGGACCCGGACACCGACGACCCGGTGCTGCCGCGCAAACCGTGGCCGGTGCTGCGCCAGTACGTCGTGGACGCCCTGCTGGTCGGCGTGTTCCGCCCCCTGTCCACCCTGCTCGACCTGCCGCCCGGCACCTTCTGGGGCATGGTCCGCGGCGAGGTCGACGCCTACCGCGCCCGCTTCCCGGACCTGGCGGACCGCATGGACGCGGGCTCCCTGACCGCCCCGGAGTTCCTCCGCTTCCCGCTCAACAGCTACCGCATCACCCTGGGCTACCGGGACCTGACCGCCCGCCCCCCGGTCCCGAAGACCGGCACCCTCCCCAACCCCCTCCACACCGCCCCCTCCATCCCCCCACCCGACACCCCCTGACCCCGCGAGAGTCCAACGCCCGGGCCTCGAGAGTCCAACGCTCAGGCCCGGTGAGTTCTTCGTTCGGGCCGACCGGTCGGTATGCGGAACGGAGAACTCAGGGGTCCTGAGCGTTGGACTCTCGAGACCTGAGCGTTGGACTCTCGGGGGGGGTGGGTGCCCGCCCGGTATCCCCGGCCGGGCGGGCAGGCGGAGGGCCCTAGGGGCGGGCCAGGGTGAGGTAGGCGAAGCCGAGGGTGGCGCGGTAGCCCTTGAGCCAGCCCTCGCGGTGGTCGTCGACCACCTCGCGGACGGCGGCGGCCTCCGGGTGGTCGGGGTTGGCCAGCAGCCAGTGCTCGCGGGAGGCGCACCAGCGGGACTCGAAGTCGTCCCACTCGTCGAGGGTGGCGGTGGTGAGGTTCAGGAGGCGGTAGCCGCTGGTCAGAGCCAGGTCGACCAGGCCCGGCAGGGAGGTGGGCACCGCGTCGCCGAAGATCTCGCGGGCGGTCGCGTTGGGTTCGCGCTCCCAGAAGCCGTCGCCCAGCAGGAGGGTGCCGCCGGGCTTCAGGCGGGCGTGCACGGCCTCCAGGGTGGCCTTCGCGTCACCCCACGCGTGCGAGGAGCCGATGGAGACGGCCACGTCCGCCGGGTCGGTGTCGAAGGCCGTCACGTCGGCCAGGGCCAGGGTGACGCGGTCGGCCAGGCCGCGGGACTCGACGTTCGCGCGGCCCCGGGCGATGGCGTGCTCGTCGCTGTCGACACCGATGCCGAGGACGCCCGGCTGGTGCTCGACCGCCCTGAGCAGCAGCTCCGCCCAGCCGCAGCCGTAGTCCACGACCAACTGCCCGGGGGCCAGGCGCAGGCCGCCGATCAGGCCGTACGCCTTGGCGTCGGAGAGCGGGGAGTTGAAGTCGAGCAGGGCGTGGCCGTTCAGCGGTACTTCCGTCACGACCACACCGTGGCAGAGAGCCGATTGTTCCGGAAACGGGTTTACCGCTCCTGCCCCCGCACGACGCGGCGCAGCCTCGGCACGCGTTCGGCGAGCACCCGTTCGTTGCCCCGGCCGGTCGGCTCGTAGTAGTCGCGGCCGACGAGGTCGTCCGGCGGGTACTGCTGCGTCAGCACGCCCTCGGGCACGTCGTGCGGGTAGCGGTAGCCCTGGGCGTTGCCGAGCTTCGCCGCGCCCGCGTAGTGGCCGTCCCGCAGGTGCGCGGGCACCGAGCCGACCGCGCCCTTGCGGACGTCGGCCATGGCGGCGCCGATCGCCGTGGTCACCGCGTTCGACTTGGGCGCGGTCGCCAGGTGGACGGTGGCCTGCGCCAGGTTCAGCGCGCACTCCGGCAGCCCGATCAGCTGCACGGCCTGCGCGGCGGCCACGCACACCGGCAGCGCGGTCGGGTCGGCCATGCCGACGTCCTCGCTGGCGTGGATCACGAGCCGCCGGGCGATGAACCTCGGGTCCTCCCCCGCCTCGATCATCCGGGCCAGGTAGTGCAGCGCCGCGTCCACGTCCGACCCGCGGATCGACTTGATGAACGCGCTGGTCACGTCGTAGTGCTGGTCGCCCTGCCGGTCGTAGCGCACGGCCGCCCGGTCGACCGTGGCCTCCAGGGTGGCCAACGTGAGGACACCGCCCCCGTCGACGGCGTCGGCGGCGGCCTCCAGGGCGGTCAACGCGCGCCGGGCGTCGCCGCCGGCCAGCCGGACCAGGTGGTCCTCGGCCTCGGGTTCGACGGTGATGGCGCCGTTCAGGCCGCGTTCGTCCTCGATCGCGCGCCGGACCAGCACCCGGACCGCGTCGTCGGTCAACGGCCGCAGCTGGAGCACCAGCGACCGCGACAGCAGCGGTGAGACGACCGAGAAGAACGGGTTCTCCGTGGTCGCCGCGACCAGCAGCACGATCCGGTCCTCGACCGCGCCGAGCAGCGCGTCCTGCTGGGTCTTGGAGAACCGGTGCACCTCGTCGATGAACAGCACGGTCGACTCGCCGGAGCGCACCAGGCGGCGGCGCGCCTCGTCGATGACCGCGCGCACCTCCTTCACGCCCGCCGACAGCGCCGACAGCGCGGCGAACCGGCGGCCGGTGGCCTGCGACACGAGCGTGGCCAGCGTCGTCTTGCCGGTGCCGGGCGGGCCGTAGAGCATCACGGACGCCGGTGACGAGCCCTCCACGAGCCGCCGCAGCGGCGCGCCCGGCCCGAGCAGGTGGTCCTGGCCGACGACCTCGTCGAGGGTGCGCGGGCGCATCCGCACGGCCAGCGGCGCGTTGGCGGCGATGCGCTCCGCGCGCTCCTCGTCGGTCGCGCCGAACAAGCCCTCGTCGTACAGCCCCTCGTCCACGCGTTCGACTGTAGCCGTCCTGTGCACTGCCGCTGTCCACGTGTGCAACGGCGGTTCCGCCGCAGGTGGCGGCGGGTGCAGGGTGGGCGCCATGAGCACGTTGAGCCCGGAGCGGATAGCCCGGCACGCCCACGACGCGGGGTTCCGCGGCCAGGACCTCACGATCGCCGTGGCGGTCGCGCTGGCCGAGTCCGGTGGCGACCCCCGCGCGCACAACGCCACGCCGCCGGACAACTCCTACGGCCTGTGGCAGGTCAACATGCTGGGCGCGCTCGGCCCGGCGCGGCGGCGCGAGTTCGGCCTGGACGCGAACCGCGAGCTGTTCGACCCGGCGGAGAACGCGCGGGCCGCCAACAGGATCTCCGGTGACGGTCGCGACTGGACGCCGTGGAGCACGTACACCAACGGCGCGTACAAGAAGCACCTGGACGAGGCGCGGCGCGGCGTGGAGGCGCTGAAGCGCGGCGGCGGGTCCGGCAGTGGCGGGTCCGGCGGTGGCGGGCGCGGCGGCGGTGGTGGTGGCGGTGGCCGTGGTGGGCGCGAGGGCGGCGGGTTCTCCGTCGACCTGGGCGTGCTGCGCGACTACGCCCGCCGCACGGGGAACTCCGCCGACGACCTGACCGCGCTCGGCAGGCGGCACGTGCGGGAGGTCCGGGAGATCGCCGACGACAGCTTCGGGCGGATCGGGAAGCAGTCGGGGTTCGCGGACGCGCTGGACGACTTCGGCGCGGCGCTGCGCAAGCAGGTCAAGGCGGTCGCGCACAACACCGACGCGCTGGCCACGTCGGCCCGGCGCTCGGCGCGGGCCTACCGGGAGCAGGAGGACGACGTCGCGCGCTCGTTCCGCGGCGGGCTCACGGGCGGGGGCGAGGGGTGATGGACGCGCGCGCGATGGCCCGGCACTTCGCCGGGAGCATGATCGGGCACCGGAACTCGTTGGCGGGCAAGGCCGAGGACGCGGTGAAGGCGCAGTACGCGCTGAACCGGACCGCGGCCGGGCTCACCGACCAGGTCGAGGAGCAGGACAAGGCCACCAGGACCGTGCTGGAGCACTGGCGGGGCGACAACTCCGAGGGGTTCGAGCGGCGCTCGGCAAGGCTCGGCAGGCAGCTGCGGACCACCGCCGAGGCCGCGCGGGACGCGGAGAGGATCGTCGCGGGCGTCACGAGCGCGCTGACCATGGGGCACGCGCGGGCGCGGCGGGCCGTGGACGAGTACCTGGACAAGGCCACCGGCATCCTGGACACGGGTCTGAAGGTGGGCACGCAGGCCGCGCTGCTCAAGGCCGTCGGCCGGGCGGCGGACCTGGAGCCCGCGTACACCAAGGAGACCGCGGCGGCCGTGCGGCACGTGCGCGGCGAGCTGAAGGACGCGGCGCGGAAGCTGCGGGCGCTGGAGAAGGACGTCGAGCACGACGGGGTCGCCGACGGCCGGGCCGAGCGGACCCGGGGCGGCGCCGGTGGCCGCACCCGGCCGTCGAACGCCCGGGGCAAGGGCAAGGCGCGCACCATCGTCTCGGCCGCCCGGCGCGAGCTGGGCACGCGCGAGAGCCCGCCCGGCAGCAACCGCAACCCGTACGGCCCGACGGCCGCGTGGTGCTCGTCGTTCGCCACGTCCATGTGGCGCAAGGCGGGCGTGGACATCCCGGTGCTGCCGTTCACCGGCGACGTGTTCCGCTGGGGGCAGCGCAACGGCAAGGCGTACACGTCGCTGAGCGCCGTGAAGCCCGGTGACGTGCTGCTGTTCGGCTCGGGGCCGTCGAGCCCGGCGACCAGCAAGCACATCGGGATCGTGGAGAAGGTCTCCGGCGGCACGGTGACGCTGATCGAGGGCAACTCCGGTGACGCGGTGCGCCGCAACACGCACCGGCTCAGCTCGGCCACGTTCTACGGAGGGGTGCACCCGTGATCACGGCGAACGCGCACGACCCGGACACCGGCATCGCGGTCGAGGTGGGGCCGGGCGGCGGCCTGCGCGGCCTGACCCTCGACGCCCGGTCGCTGCGGCTCGGGCCCACCGCGTTGGCCGGGGCGGTCCTGGCGCTGGTCGACACCGCGACCGCGCGGGCGAACGCCCGGGCGCAGCGGGCGCTGGGCGACCTGTCCGCGCTGGGGATGTCGGTGCAGGAGCGCATGGTCGAGTCGGTCGAGGACACGACTCCCGAGACGTGGCGGGTGTGACGTGGGGTTGAGCGAGCGGTTGGACGCGGTGCGCGGCGAGGCGGCGGCGGACGGCGTGGCGGTGGTGGTCGACCTGCACGGCAAGCTCGTCGGCCTGACCTTCGAGCGGCACGCGCTGGCCGTGCGGCCCGGTGAGCTGGCGGGCACCGTGGAGCGCCTGGCCGCCGAGGCCGCGGGGAGGGCGCTGGCGGAGGGCGCCGCCCTGGTCGCCGAGGTCGTGCCGGAGGGCCTGCCGGAGGGCCTGCCGGGGAGGTAGCCGGCGCGGGTGGCCGTGCCCGCCCGGCGGGACAAGCGCGTTGACGGCGGCGGGACCGCGCCGACACGATGTGGACTCGTATCAACTCAGATTTACGAGTCTCCAGTTCACATCAACTCGGCGTTGGGCCCCCCGGCGCCGCGCTTCCTCGGAGGAACGGCTGATGCGCAGGTTCAGGTTGTTGACGGGCGCCCTGGCGGCGGCACTGGCGCTCGTCCTCGCGCCCACGGCCGGGGCCACCGCCGCCCCGGCCCCCTCCTCCGGCGTCCCGGCCCCGGCGCCCGGCGCCCCGGCGTCCGCGTCGGCCGCCATGGACGGCCCGCTCTTCTGGGCCACCACCCTGACGACCACGTGGGTGCGCCAGTGCGCCACCCTGAGCTGCGGCTACCACTCCATCCCGGCGGGTCAGCAGGTCGGCGTCCACTGCTCCACCTCCAACTAGGGCATCTGGTGGAACATGGTGGTCGCCACCCACCCGTTCAACTCCTCGGTGCCGATCGCCGGCTTCGTGGACGCGAACGCCCTGAACCTCTACGACGTCTCGAACTCGTGCGACACCGTCGGCCGGGGGCCGAACCGGCCCGCCTACGACCTGTGGGCGCACAGCTGCCCGCTGATGCAGTGCGGCTACGGCGTCATGCAGGCCGGGCACGACCTCGCGTACCTGGAGAGCCGGTTCTTCGAGAACACGTGGTGGGCGCTGGTGCTCGACCACGACAACGTCCACAAGAACCTCACCGGGTACGTGCACGAGTCGGACCTCTTCTAGCGGGGGGTGCGCGCCGGGGCGTCAGTCGTCCCGGCGCGCCATCCCGGCGTCGGTCACCCGGCGTCGGCCACCCCGGCGTCGGTCACCCGGCATCGGCCACCGCGGCACCGGCCACGACCGCTCCGGCCGCCGCGACGACACCGGGGTCGTCGAACAGCCGGGCCAGCGCCAGCAGGTCGCGGACCTCGGCGTCGAGCCCCGCGTCCGCCTGCCACGCCGACGCGCCGGGGTTCTCCCCCGGCGGCACGGCGACGAGGTCCGGCGACAGCGCGATCCGCAGCAGGCAGGCGTCCAGCGCGCGCCCGTCCCCCGACACCGCGCGAGCGGCGGCGCGGAGGTCGGCCGGGACGCGGCCGATCAGCTCCAGCTGCGCGTCGCGGATCTCCACGACCCGCCGGTAGAGCCGCAGGTCCGTCGACCCGGACGGGAGCAGCTCGACCAGCCGGTGCGGCGGCCGTTCGAGGACCGCGCCGGGGACGGCGGCCGTGAGGCGCTCCCACAGCGGACGCAGCGCGCGGTGGGCGCGGTGCCGGTGGAGGCGCAGGCCGAACCGCACCAGGCCGGCCGCCGCCGCGCTCAGCAGCGCCACGCCGAGCAGCAGCGACATGACCGCGCCGTAGACCGGGCCGGAGATCGGCGTCCGGACGCCCAGGCCGTGCGTGACGACGTACCAGAGGCGGCCGGCCACGTAGACCAGGCCGACGGCCGCACCGCCCCACAGCAGCAGCAGCGCCGTGCGCAGCGGGCCGCGCGGCGCCGCCCGCCACCTCGGCGCCAGGAACAGTGCGGTCGCGAGCAGGCCGACGGCCAGGCACGCCTGGAACAGGCCCTGGTAGGCGATCACGCGCGGGTCGCCTGCGTGCCACAGGCCGAAGTCCGGCCGGTCGTGCCGCCGGGGCAGCGCGGTGAACAACCCCGTCATGCACACCGCCGCCACGAGCAGCGCCGCGCCGGCGGGCCGCGTGGACCGCGTGCCCTCCGAGGTGAGCCGCACCGCGGCGTGCAGGGCCACCAGGGCGGACAGGTGCCCGAGCAGGATCGCCAGGTCGGGCACGCCCGCCGCCGAGTCCACGACCCGGCGCGCGGTCCGGTCCACCAGGGTGCCCGCCAGGGCCAGCGCCAGGAACAGCCGGGCGGTCGCCCGGTGCCGCGCCGGGCCGCGCAGCCACGGCAGGCGGAGCACGGCGAGCAGCCACAGCACGCCCGGCACGGCGATCTCGACGAAGACCACCGGGGATCAGCGGTTCCCGTGGACGAACACGTCGGACAGGTGGCCGAGGACACCGGGCGGCCGGTCGTCCGCGGTCGACCACCCCGCCCGCTCCAGCAGCAGCGCGGCCACCATCTCCGCTTCCTCCTCCTGCGGCGTGGAGTAGGTGGTGCGGCCCAGGACGCGCCGCACCACCTCGGGGTCCAGGTCGGTCAGCAGGCCGGCGGGACCGCCCTCCAGGCCGTGGTCGCAGAGCACGTGGCCGATCTCGTGCAGGATGGTGTTGCGCTGGTGCAGCGCGCTCGCGCCGCGGGCGTGGAAGACGTGGTCGGCGTCGCGGGTGGCGACCCACAGGCCGCACGGCACGCCGGGCGCGGCGGCGAACGGCAGCGGGTGCAGGTGCAGGGCGCGCCCCCGCAGGCGAGCCACCTCGGCGCACAGCGCCTCCACCGTGAAGGGGCGCGGCACCGCGACGCCGGCGAGCCTCGCCCGGCAGTCGCGGCGCAGCCGGCGCCGCCTCGCCCGGTCCCCCCGCGCGGCCCTCAGCCCGGGCCGCCCTCGTCGTCCACCGGCGGCAGCCCCTCGATCGACCGGGCGTGCTCGACCATGCCCATGATCGCCCTGAGGCTGACCTCGGACAGGCCCGCCGCCCGCAGCGCCACCGCGCGGACCGAGTTGTCGCGCAGGGCGACCAGCAGTTCGAGCTGGGCGTCCACGTCCGACGTGTCCTCGTCCAGGAAGTAGGACGTGGGCACGCCGAAGAACTTGGCGAGCCCCTCCATGTGCCGCTTGGTCGGGTTGTCCCGCAGCCCCTTGCGCAGCTGCCACACGTAGGTGTGGGAGATCGTGACGCCGTCGGCGCGGATGGCCGCGGCGACCTCCTCGTAGGTGTGCTCGCGGCCCGCCGGGTGCACGGCGCGGAAGAGGCGGTCCAGCCGGCGGGCGAACCCCGTCGGCGACTCCTGCTCCCCCGTCACGCGGCACCTCCCCGGCAGATGCGCAGATGCTAGTGGACGGCCGCCCCCGCGCCGGGCCGTCACCCCTACGCACCGGACCGTCGTCCCAGCGCACCGGGCCGTCACCCCGCCGGTCGGGCCGTCGCCTCAGCGCACCGCGTCGACCAGGCCGGCCAGGTGGCGGGTCAGCCAGGCGGTGTCGGCCGGGGAGATCCGGACCCACTGCTCGGCGCCCGAGCGCTCGGTGGTCAGCGCGTAGCGGCCGGCGGCGGTGTCGGTCCAGCTCAGGACCGGGGAACGGCCGGTGCGACCGGTGGCGGCGAGCTGGCCGGTGGCGACCCGGGGCGCGTCGACCAGGGTGGTGATCGCCCGGGTCGCGCGGCCGGTGACGCCCGCTCGGGCGAGGGTGCGTTCGAGGGCCGCGTGCCCCTGCGTGGCGTAGGCGTCCACCGCGGCGGAGAACGCCGGGCGCGGCAGGGAGACCGGGTCGCCGGGGCCGGGCGCGGCGTCGCCCACGACCCTGAGGACGGCGGCCACCGGGTCGGCGACGGGTTCCAGGGCCACCTCGCTGTCGTTGAGCACGGCCAGCACGCCGCGCGCACCCCGGGTGGTCGCCAGCACGCGCCACGGCGTCGGGCGGAACACGAGGGCGTCGATGCTCGGCGACCCGTGCGCCAGCAGGCCGAACAGGTCCTCCAGCTCGGGCGAGACGTCGTCGCCGTCGGCCAGGCCCGCCTCGGTGAGGGTGCGCAGCACGGCCGCGCCCAGCTCGTCGCGCTCGTCCTCGGTCCCGCCGTGCGAGGGCACCTCCAGCGGGTACGGCGGGT
Organism: Saccharothrix sp. DSM 118769; assembly: GCF_052936295.1. NCBI lineage: Bacteria > Bacillati > Actinomycetota > Actinomycetes > Pseudonocardiales > Pseudonocardiaceae > Saccharothrix > Saccharothrix sp. DSM 118769. The sequence goes on from NZ_CP193627.1 coordinate 7,644,155, forward strand.
CGCCCTCGCCGAAGTCCTCCCACAGCAGGTCGAACTCCAGGTGGGACAGCACCACCGCGGTGGTCGAACGTCGCGCCATGCTGCCAGAAGGTAGTGGCCCGGCCGCGTTCGCGCGGCGGGTTGGGCACAACCGGTGGTTAGGCTGCCGCACGTGGACGTCGCCGGTGGGGTGCTGACCGTCCGCGCCTCCGGCGCCGCCGCCGCGAAAGCGGCGCTCACCGGGGGCGCGACGACACCCGAGCACATCCAGCTGCTGCTGCGCTGCGCGGTGCCCGCCGGCGTCCGGGACGGGGCGCGGGGCGCGCAGCTCCGGTTCCCCGACTGCTCGCTGCACGTGCTGCCGGCGGGCGTGGTGATGCTGACCGTGGCCGAGGCGCGGCTGACGGTCGGGTTCGGCGAGCTGAAGCCGCTGATGTTCCAGCCGGTGCCGGTGGACCCGGCGCTGCGCTCGGTGTTCTCCGGCGCGGTGGCGCACGTGCTGGCCGCCGCGCACGTGCTCGACCCGCACGGCCTGGCCCACCACCTCGTGGGGCTGGCCGAGCTGGTGCTGCGCAGCGCCCTGCGCGCCGAGCTGGACCGGGTGGACGCGCTGGCCGCGCGCCGCCGCGAGGCGCTGGAGTACATCCGGGAGCACCTGGCCGACCCGGAGCTGGGCGCGGACCGGGTCGCCGAGGCGCTGTTCATCTCCCGGCGGCGGCTCTACCAGCTGTTCGACGACGGGCAGGGCGTGTCGGAGCGCATCCGGGGACTGCGGATCGACCGGGCGAAGGCGCTGCTGGCCGACCCGGCGAAGGCGGGCAGGGGCATCGGCGAGATCGCCCGGGACTGCGGGTTCGTCAGCGCGGCGCACTTCTCCCGGACGTTCCGCCAGGTCGTGGGGTCGACGCCGAGCGAGTACCGGGCGCGGTGACGGCGGGCGGGGCGAACTCGACCCCGGAGACGAACCGGCCCGCGAGGCCCGCCACGTCGAGCCAGCCGCGCCCGGTCGGCGAGTGCAGCGTGAACACCGCGACGCGCGGGTGGTCCGGGTCGGTCACCACGACCTGGAGCTGCGCGCCCGGCCCGGTCGCCGGGATGCGCTCCACGATCACCACCGGGTAGCCGGTCGCCGTCTCGCCCCGGGTCACGTCGCGGATCTCCGGACCGTCGAGGTGCGTGCCCAGCTCGACGGGGTCGGCGGGCCGGTCGACCGGCACCACGGCCGCGACCAGCAGCGCCGGGTCCGCGTCCGGGTGCTCGACCACGGCCAGCAGGCCCGCGCCGTGCCGGTGCGCCATCTCGGCGGCCTGCGTCGCGGAGACCTCCAGGCCGGGGTCGAGCGTGCCCTTGACGCGGCGCAGGACGGTCAGCAGCTCGGCCGCGGTGCGTTCGGGCGTGCCCAGCGGCACCGGGGTCACCCCCGGCACGGGTGCGAGTCTCACCCCAGGCCCGCCCGGAACGCCGCCGCCGCGCCCCTGCCGGACGCCGGTCGAGGTGGGCCGAGCAGCACCGACGCCAGCTCCGCGGTGAACGCCGAGAACCCGGTGAGGGTATCGGCGACCAGCGTGGACGGTTCCTCGGCGCGCAGCCGCTGGGCGACCCGGCGCGCCTCGGCGCGGTGGTCCCGCTCCAGCAGGCGCGCCTCGTCGAGGACCTCGTCCAGCAGGCCGCGCAGCTCGTCGTGCCGGGCGGTGGCGCGGGCGTGCGCCTCGGCGTGCGCGGGGGTGAAGCGGGCCAGGGCGCCGGTCTGGTCCAGCTCGTCGGCGGCCTCGGCCAGCGCCCGGCGCAGCCGCAGCGCGCGCCGGTCCAGCTCCTCGGCGCGCCGCTGGTTGCCGAGCAGCGTGGTGGCCCAGCCGTCGAGGACCTCGGCCGCCGCCCTCATCGCGCGCCGCACCGCCGTCAACTCCGACACCACCGCCTCCAACCGCGTCCTGAACCCGTCCGCCGCCGCACCCTGCCACTGCCCGGGTGGTCCGTCGGGCACCGCGAACGCCGCCGAGCAGCGTTCGGAGGCCGCCGCGACGGCGCCCGCGCTGCCGGGGACGGGGTCGAAGCCGAGCCCGGCGTAGTCAGTCATGGCGCAGCTCATCGGCCCGGCGGTAGGTCTCGCCGGCCGCGCGCACCTCGTCCGCGTCCGCCGCGAGGTCGAGGCCCGACAGCACCCGTGACCACTCCGCGACGAGGTGCTCGACGGCTTCGGTCACACCTTCGGGGCCGAGGTCGCCGACGGGCTCGGCGAGCAGCGCCGCGGCGGCGCGCACCTCGTCCGCGGCCTCGTCGAGCCGGCCGGCGAAGGCCGCCAGGGCGGCGGGGTCCGCCGAGAACCCACCGCCACCGCCACCGGGGAGGCCGGCGGCGGACGCGGCGGCACCGGGCCGGTCGGCGGCGGAAAAGCCGTCGCCGGACCGGTCGGCGGGGAAGCCGTCGCTCATTCGCCCAGCACCGGCGGGAAGGCGGGCGGCAGGTCGTCGAGCAGGTCGAGGCCGTTGTCGTAGCGGTTGCGGTGCTCGCCGTCCTCCTCGCGGGCGCCGGGGGCCATCGGCGGGTACATGCCGAAGCCCTGCGGTCCGCCCGCGCCCCCCACCGGGCCGACGCCGCCGCGCGCCGCCGCGCCGCCGGGGACCGCGCCCAGCACACCGGACGAGCCGCCGGGGCCGAAGCCGGGCGCGCCGCCGCCACCGGGACCGGTCGGGCCGAAGCCGCCCGCGCCGGGGCCGAAGCCGCCGGAGCCGGGACCGCCCGCGTGGCCGCCGTAGCCGGCCGTGCCGCCGGGGCCGTGGTAGCCCGGCGCGAGGCCCGTGCCGGGGCCGAAGCCGCCCGGGCCCGGCAGGCCGCCGGCCGAGGCGACCGAGGTGGTGTCCGCCGGCCGCGTCCCGGGCGGGAACGGCGTGACCGCCGGGTCCTCCCCCGCCGGGGGACCGGGCACGGACGGGGGCCGCACCCACGGCGGCGGCACGGGGAGCGGTGGCGGCAAGAGGGTCGGCCCCACCGGGAGCGGCCGGTGGTCCGGCGTGATGGTCGTGGTGGCGGGGGCGCCCTCGAACTCCGGCAGCCGGTCGTGCACACCCCGGCTGGCGTCCTCGAAGCCGGTCATCACGCGCACCGCCTCGGCGTGCGCGTCCTGCTGCTGCCGCTTGGACGGCAGGTGGTCGTCGAGGAGCTGGTCCACCATGTACGCGCCCTGCGGACCGTCCAGCACGGACACGTCGCGGCCCTCGCGGAACCAGCGCTCCGCGGTCGGGTGCACCGGTTCCGGCATCCGCGCGCGGGCCTCGACCAGCGCCGACGTGTACGTGTCGAGGCCGTTGCCGACGCGGTAGGCGCGCTCGGACGCGTCCGTCGCCCACGACGTGAGCCGGTTCACCGACTCGGCCGCCGCACCCGCCGACGGGCCGCGCCAGGACTCCGCGAGCTGCCGCACGATGTGCTGCACCTCGTTCGTGGCGCTGTCCACCGCGGAGGCGAGCACCTGCCACTGCGCCGTGCGGGTGGCCATCAGCGGCACCTCGGCCGACATGACCATGTCCCACATCTGGCGGTGCTCGTACACCTTCCAGTTGATCTTGCCGAAGTTCTTCAGCCGCCGGTTGGCCTTGACCTGGCGCACCCGGCGCGCGCCGCGCTTGTTCACCCCTGCCGCCTCATGGCCTCGGCGATCATCGCGTCCTCGGCGCGGTGGGTCGCGCCGACCTGCCCCAGGGCGTCGCGCAGCGCGATCAGCTCGTCCAGGTAGGACTTCAGCGCCACCTGCACACCGCCGCCGACCGCGCCGCCGCGCTCCCGGAACGCCCGCCGCATGTGCAGCGCGACCGGGCCCTTGCCGTCGCCGATGGGCTCGCCGAGGTCCTGGGCCTGCCGCAACTGCTCGACCAGCACGTCCTGGAGCTGGTCGAGTCGGGCGCGGGCCTCCTCCAGCCGGTCGAAGTCCAACTCGATGCGGTCACCCGCCTCCGCCGTGATCCGCGCCGCACCCGCACCGGTGGGCCGCCGGACCTCCGCCGACCCGATGATTTCGTGCCCGCGCTCGTCGCGCAGTTCCTCGCGCAACCGCTTGGCGTCCTCGACACCGCGCACCCTGACCATGCGCACATCGTGGTCGTCGGGGGCGCGGGTGACCAGACCGGGTGCACAGCGGGAGCAGCGCCGGTGCACGGACGGACAAGCGTGTGCGAAAATCGTGCCCCGTGCCGTCACCTTCCGTTCACGCGCGGGCCGTGCTGCTCGCCGGCCCTTCCGGCTCCGGGAAGTCCCACCTCGCCGCCCTGCTGGGGTGGCCCGTGCTGCGCCTGGACGACTTCTACCGCGACGGCGACGACCCGCTGCTGCCGCGCGACGCCGCGGGCCGCGCCGACTGGGACGCCGAGGGCTCCTGGCACACCGACGCCGCGCTGGCCGCCGTGGTCGAGCTGGCCACCACCGGCTCGGTCGAGGCCCCGGTGTACTCGATCGGCGACAACGGCCGGGTGGGCTGCCACACCGTGACCGCGCCCGGCACGTTCATCGCCGAGGGGCTGTTCGCCGACCGGCTGGTGGCGGGCTGCCGCGACGCGGGCGTGCTGGCCGACGCGATCGTGCTCGCGCCGAACGCCCTGGTCACGTTCGCGCGCCGGTTCGCCCGGGACGTGGTCGAGGCGCGCAAGCCGGTGCCGTTCCTGCTGCGCCGGGGCCTGCGGCTGCTGGGCGAGCACGGTGACGTGGTGCGCCGCTGCGCGGACGCGGGCATGCGGCCGGTCGCGCCGCACCGGGCCCGCGCGGAGCTGGCCACGATCGGGTCCGCGCGCCCCGCCGCGGTGTAGTCGGCCCGGACCGCGGGTACCGGTCCGGCATGGCTGAGTTCGAGCGCGAGCAGAGGATTCCGGTCGACGCGGGCGCGGTGTACGACATCGCGCGGGACGTCGGCTCGATGGACGCCTGGCTGCCCGACGGGCTCCAGGTGGAGCCGAGCGGGCCGGAGCGGGTCACCGGGCGGGTGTCGATCGGCGACGACATCGACGAGGCCGAGGGCTACTTCACCGCCGACGCCGGGCAGCGCAGGCTGGAGTGGGGCGACCTGGACGGCGAGGGCTACTCGGGGTGGCTCCAGGTCGACGAGGACGGTCCGGGCGCGAGCCGCGTCGTGCTGCACCTCGACGTGCGCGGCGAGCACCCGGAGGCGGTCGGCGGCGAGGCGCACGAGCTGACCGACGAGTACCTGGGGCAGGCCCTCGACCGGTTGGCCGCGCTGGCCGCCGACCGCGTTACGTGAGCCTTTTCACCTGATCAACCAGCGAAAACACGTTTGAGCGACGCATAGTCTTGCCGCCGTTCAGCGTGGGCACGGATGAGGCCCCTGTTCACCACTAGGAGCCCTTTTCCGATGTTCCGCGCGTTGCGCGGCCGCAATTACCGCCGCTGGGCGTTCGCCGACCTGATCTCGGTGACCGGCTCGTGGATGCAGGTGATCGGCCTCAACTGGGTGGTGCTCGAACGCACCGGCTCGGCGACCTCCGTCGGCTTCTCCGTCCTGCTGGGGGCGCTGCCCTCGGTCCTGCTCGGCCCGTGGGCGGGGTCGCTGGCCGATCGCCTGCCCGTCCGCCGGGTCGTCCTGGCCTGCCAGGCGCTGCACGCCGTGCTGGCCGTGCTGCTGGCCGCGGTGGTGGCGGCGGGCGCGGCGATGCCGCTGGTGTTCGCGCTGACCGCCGCGGCCGGGCTGGTCACGGTGTTCGACGGGCCCGCGCTGGGCCGGTTCGGCGCGCAGGTCGTGCCCCGGGAGGACCTGGGCAACGCGGTCGCGCTGGGCTCGGTGCTCAGCTCCACCGGCCGCATCCTGGGCATGAGCACCGCCGCGGTGCTCGCCGCCGCCCTCGGCGCGCCGGCGTTGTTCCTGCTCAACGCGTTGAGCTTCGCGGCCGTGATCGTGGCCGTGGCGACCGTGCGGGGCGCGGAGCTGCACCCGCTGGCCGCCAGTCCGCCCGACCGGGTGGGCGTGGGCGCGGGCCTGCGGTACGTGCTGGGCAGCGGTCGGCTGCTCCTGCTGTTCGCGCTCGGGTTCGCGCTGTCCAGCCTGGGCCGCAACTACCAGGTCACGATGGCCGCGATGAGCCCCGACGCGGCGTCCTACGGGCTGCTGTCGACGGTGTTCGCGGTCGGCACGGTGCTGGGCGGGCTCGCGGCGGCGGCCCGGCGGGTGCTGACCGTGCGGCTGCTGCTGGTCGTGGCGTGCGCGACGAGCCTGCTCCAGGTGGTGAGCGGGCTGGTCCCCGGCACGCTCGGGTTCGCGCTCGTGCTGCTGCCGATCGCGGCGGGCGCGGTCGTCATCGACACCACGATGAGCACGCGCGTGCAGCTCGACACCGCGGAGGGGATGCGCGGCCGGCTGCTCGCGGTGAACTCCTCGGTCGGCGCGGCGGCGGGCGCGGTGGGCGCGCCGCTGCTGGGGTGGCTGTGCGAGCGGGTCGGCGCGCCGGAGACGCTGGTGCTCGCGGGCACGGTCACGCTGCTCGTGTCGGTGTTCGCCGCGACCGTGCTGGGCGCGCCGGCCGAGCGCCGCGCCGCCCTGGCGCACCGCGTCCTGCGCCGGTCCGGGCACGCGACGCCGCACCACCCGGCCCCGCCCGGCCACCCGCACGGCGTGACGCGTCCCCGGCGGTCCGGCGGCCCTTCCCGCCGGCGTACCCGCGTCCGGGTGTAGCGGGGCAGGTCCGTACGACGGACCCGGTGCGGCCATACGGTCGCACTGGGTAGCTGAAGATTCACACAGCGCATCGGACGCCGTTAGAGTCGGCACGTTTCCTGGGAGCGTTCCCAGAACCTCAACGAGGAGGTGAACGACGTGACGGCCCGACGATGGATCTCGCTGGCCGCGGCCGGTGTGGCCGGCCTGCTGGTCGCGGTGCTCGTGAACGTGGTCAGCCCGACGGCGGCGAACGCGCACGGCGCCATGATGAAGCCGGGCAGCCGGACCTTCCTGTGCTGGAAGGACGGCCTGAGCCCGCAGGGCAACATCGCCCCGCAGAACCCGGCGTGTTCCGCCGCGGTGTCCGCGGGCGGCACCAACGCCCTCTACAACTGGTTCGGCGTGCTGCGCTCCGACGGTGGCGGCCGCACGCGCGGCTTCATCCCGGACGGCAAGCTGTGCAGCGGCGGCAACCCGACGTTCTCCGGGTTCGACATCGCGCGCAACGACTACCCGGTGACGCACCTGACCGCGGGCGCGAACTTCGGCTGGTCCTACAACATGTGGGCCGCCCACCCGGGCACCTTCCACCTGTACGTCACCAAGGACAGCTGGAGCCCGACCCGGGCGCTGTCCTGGGACGACCTGGAGAGCACGCCCTTCCACAGCGTGACCAACCCGCCCGCGCGCGGGTCGGTGGGCACCGTGGACGGCCAGTACTACTGGAACGCGAACCTGCCGTCCGGCAAGTCGGGCCGCCACATCATCTACTCGGTGTGGACCCGCTCGGACAGCCAGGAGACGTTCTACAACTGCTCCGACGTCGTGTTCGACGGCGGCAACGGCCAGGAGACCGGCGTCGGCAACGGGGGCGGCGGCACCACGACGACGACCACCACCACCACGACCAGCACCACGACGACGACGCCCACGTCGACCACCACCACGACCCCGACGACCACCACGACGAACCCGCCGGGTGACGCGCACTGCATGGCGATCTACAAGATCACCAGCGCGTGGTCGGGCGGCTTCCAGGGCGAGGTCGAGATCATGAACCACAGCACGAGCGCCTACAACGGCTGGACCGCGAGGTGGACCTACGCCAACGGGCAGACGGTCAACAGCGTCTGGAACGGCGTGCGGTCCGGTTCCGGGTCCGAGGTGGTCGTGAAGAACGTAGACTGGAACAGGTCGGTGGCGCCCGAGTCGTCGGTGAAGTTCGGCTTCACGGCCGGTTACACCGGCACGAACTCGCTGCCGACGGTCACCTGCACCAGTCCCTAGTCGAGCCGGAAGCCGAACGGGAGCTCCAACCGGTGCCGGGCGAGCAGCTCGGCGTCGGCCAGGAGCTCCCGGGTCGGCCCGTCGGCCACCACGACGCCGCCGTCCACCAGGACGCTGCGCGGGCACAGCTGCACCGCGTAGGGCAGGTCGTGGGTGACCATCAGCATGGTGCGGTCCAACCGCAGCAGCACCTCGGCCAGCTCTCGGCGGGCCACCGGTTCCAGGTTCGCCGAGGGCTCGTCGAGCACCAGCACCTCCGGGTCGCAGGCCAGCACGGTGGCCAGCGCGACCCGCCGCCGCTGACCGCCGGACAGGTGCAGCGGCGACCGGTCGGCGAACCCCTCCATGCCCACCGCCTCCAGCGCCTGCCGCACGCGGGCGTCCAGCTCCTCGCCGCGCAGCCCGAAGTTCGCCGGGCCGAACGCCACGTCCTGCCGGACGGTGGGCAGGAACAGCTGGTCGTCGGGGTCCTGGAAGACGACGCCGACGCGGCGGCGGACCTCCCGCAGGTTCGCCTTCTCCACCGGCAGCCCGGCGACCTCGACCCGGCCGGAGCCGCCGCCGAGCACCCCGTTGAGGTGCAGCGCGAACGTCGTCTTGCCGGCGCCGTTGGGGCCGAGGACGGCGACCCGCTCGCCCCGCTGGACGACCAGGTCGATGCCGAAGAGGGCCTGGTGGCCGTCGGGGTAGGCGTAGGCGAGCCGGTCGACCACGAGGGCGGGACCCGACGCCGCGACCACCGCGCTCCCCCCGCCCGCGCCGCTCCTGTCGGGCATCCGGCCCGTCCAGCCGCGCGACACCATCGCCAGGTGCACCCTCTCACCGCGTTCGTAGGACCGGATGAACAGGCTGCCCACGCCGCGCGCGGTCGCGCCGAGCTGCCACAGGAACCTCGGGTCGTCGCCGCGCGAGACGCGCGCCACCCGCATCCGCTTCGCCTCGCCCACCACGACCTCGGCGTAGCGCAGCATCAGCGTGGCGATCGTGACCAGCACCGACGGCATCCGCAGCCGTTGCAGGCCGAGCAGCAGGTCGTGCGGCGCGGTCGTCGCGGCCAGGGTGAGCGAGGTCAGCAGGCCGAGCGTGCCCTTGGCCAGGATGTTCCACCCGGCCAGCGCGCCCTCCACCGACACCGGCAGGCCCAGCACGTCCACCCGCTCCCCCGGGCCGGTGAACGGCAGCACCAGCGCGAGCAGCACGAACGGCAGCTCGATCACCGAGCGGACGGCGAACCAGCCGACCGGGACCCGGGCCACCGCCCACACCGCGCCGAGGGCGAGCAGGTACGCGCCGAACGCCCAGTGCGCGTCGCGGGGCGTGGCCACCACGCACAGCACGCCCACGACCGTCGCGACGATCTTGACCTGCGGCGGGAGGCGGTGCACCGGCGAGTCGCCCGGCCGGTGCAGGAACCCGTGGTGCCCGGCGCTCACCTCGTGGTCGACCGCTTGCGCAGCAGCCAGAACAGGCCGCCCGCGACGGCGAGCGTGACCACCACGCCGACCACGCCGGCCAGGCCGGTGAACCGGTCGTCGCCGCCCAGCGCGTAGTCCGCGAGCGGTCCGCCGCCCAGCGGGTGGTCGGCGGCGTGCTCGGCGATGCCGTGCTCCTCGGTGACGTGGTCCAGCCCGTCCGGGTCCGCGCTCGCGAAGTACGAGACGACCCCCGCCAGCAGCAGGCTGACGACGGCGAACCCGAGGAAGAAGCGCTTCACTTCAGCTCCAGCTCCTGTCGTGCCCCGCGCAGCAGGTGCACGAGGTCGGGGCGGACCGCCGCGACCGCGGTCACGGTGACCGCCGTGATCAGGCCCTCGCCGACGCCGATGAGCACGTGCACGCCGAGCACCGCGACCGCCACCGTGCCGAGCGCGACCCCGCCCTGCCCGCCGATCGCGTACTCCAGGACGAAGCCCGCCGACGCGAGCACCGTGTTGACCAGGGCGGACACGAACGCGACCGCCGCCAGACCGCCCCTGCCGCGCCGGGCGAGCCCGCGCAGCGCCACCGCGGTCAGGTAGCCGACGGCGGTGCCGATCAACGCCATGTTGGTGATGTTCGCGCCCAGCGCCGTCACGCCGCCGTCGGCGAAGAACAGCGACTGCACGACCAGCACGATCGTCACGCACAGCGCGCCGACCCACGGCCCGACCAGGATGGCGGCCAGCGCGCCGCCCAGCAGGTGACCGCTCACGCCCGGCAGCACCGGGAAGTTCAGCATCTGGGTGGCGAACACGAAGGCCGCCACGAGGCCGGCCATCGGCGCGGTCCGGTCGTCGAGGTCGCCGCGCGCCTTCGCCAGCGCCACGGCCACCCCCGCCGCGGCGACCGCCACGAACAGCAGCGACGTCGGCGCGTTGAGCAGGCCGTCGCTCATGTGCATCGCCACGGGTTCGGTCACGGCTCCACGCTAGTTGCCGGTCCGCTGCTCTGGCCAGCTCAGTGCAACAACAAAAGAAGTGCAGGTGATCACGCGCACCGCCACGCCCGCCGCGGTCCCGATGTCGATCCGCGTCCACCCGCCCCCGGGACCGGTTCACTCGAAGAGGTGAAGGCGCTGATCCGGCGACGGCAGGCCGACCGGTGGTGCACCGCGTCGTGCCGGCCCGACGGGTCGTCCGTCCGGTGGCCCGGCCACCGGCCACCGGACGGCGGCCCGCCGGGGACGATCACGCGGGCGCCCCTCGCCGCGGGTTGCCACTATGCTCTGCCTGCGATGACTCTCACCGACCGGCTGCCGCCGACCCCCGAGCCCGACCTCCTCTACGACGCGTTCGCCGAGTGGGCGTCCGACCGGGGGCTGTCGCTGTACCCGGCGCAGCAGGAGGCGCTCATCGAGATCGTCTCCGGCTCGAACGTCATCCTCAGCACCCCCACCGGCTCGGGCAAGTCGCTGGTGGCCACCGGCGCGCACTTCGCCGCGCTGGCCGAGGGCAAGCGGACGTTCTACACCGCGCCCATCAAGGCCCTGGTCTCCGAGAAGTTCTTCGCGCTCATCGACACGTTCGGCGCGGAGAACGTCGGCATGATGACCGGCGACGCGAGCGTCAACGAGACCGCGCCGATCATCTGCTGCACGGCCGAGATCCTGGCCAACATCGCGCTGCGCGACGGCACGGCGGCCGACGTCGGCCAGGTCGTGATGGACGAGTTCCACTTCTACTCCGAGCCCGACCGGGGCTGGGCGTGGCAGGTGCCGCTGATCGAGCTGCCGCAGGCGCAGTTCCTGCTGATGTCGGCGACGCTGGGCGACGTCTCGTTCTTCGAGAAGGACCTGACCCGGCGCACGGGCCGCACGACGACGACGGTCCGCTCCGCCGAGCGCCCGGTGCCGCTGAACTTCCAGTACGTCACCACGCCGCTGCACGAGACGATCGAGGAGCTGCTGCACGGCCGCGAGGCCCCGGTCTACGTCGTGCACTTCACCCAGGCGTCCGCCCTCGAACGCGCGCAGTCGCTGATGAGCGTCAACGTCGCCACCCGCGCCGAGAAGGACGCGATCGCGGCGATGATCGGCCGGTTCCGCTTCACGTCCGGCTTCGGCAAGACGCTGTCGCGGCTGGTGCGGCACGGCATCGGCGTGCACCACGCGGGCATGCTGCCGAAGTACCGGCGGCTGGTGGAGCAGCTGGCCCAGGCGGGCCTGCTCAAGGTCATCTGCGGCACGGACACGCTCGGCGTGGGCATCAACGTGCCGATCCGCACGGTGGTGTTCACCGCGCTGTCGAAGTACGACGGGCAGCGCACCCGGCACCTCAAGGCGCGCGAGTTCCACCAGATCGCGGGTCGCGCGGGCCGCGCCGGCTACGACACCGTGGGCACGGTCGTGGTGCAGGCCCCCGACCACGTGGTGGAGAACGAGAAGGCGCTGGCCAAGGCGGGCGACGACCCGAAGAAGCGGCGCAAGGTGGTGCGCAAGAAGGCGCCCGAGGGCTTCGTGTCGTGGAGCGACCAGACGTTCGAGCGGCTCAAGAACGCCGAGCCGGAGCCGCTGACGTCGAGCTTCCAGGTCAGCCACGCGATGCTGCTCAACGTCATCGGCCGGCAGGGCAACGCGTTCGCCGCGATGCGCCACCTGCTGGAGGACAACCACGAGGACCGGCCCGCGCAGCGCCGTCACGTCCTGCGCGCCATCCAGATGTACCGGGGGCTGCTGGCGGCGGGCGTGGTGGAGCGGCAGGGCGACGACATCCGCCTGACCGTGGACCTCCAGGTGAACTTCGCGCTCAACCAGCCGCTGTCGCCGTTCGCGCTGGCCGCGGTCGAGCTGCTGGACAAGGAGTCGCCGTCGTACGCGCTCGACGTGCTCTCGGTCGTGGAGTCCACCCTGGACGACCCGCGCCAGGTGCTGTCGGCGCAGGAGCACAAGGCGCGCGGCGAGGCCATCGGGGCGATGAAGTCCGAGGGCATCGAGTACGACCAGCGGATGGAGCTGCTGGAGGAGGTGACGTACCCGAAGCCCCTCCAGGAGCTGCTGGAGGCCGCGTTCACCACCTACCGGCGCGGCCACCCGTGGGTCGCCGACCACCACCTGTCGCCCAAGTCGGTGGTGCGCGACATGTTCGAGCGGGCCATGACGTTCGCCGAGTACGTGTCGTACTACCAGCTCGCGCGGTCCGAGGGCCTGGTGCTGCGGTACCTGGCCGACGCCTTCAAGGCGCTGCGGCAGACCGTGCCCGAGGACGCGAAGACCGAGGAGCTGAGCGACCTCCAGGAGTGGCTCGGCGAACTCGTGCGCCAGGTGGACTCCAGCCTGCTCGACGAGTGGGAGAAGCTCCGGAACCCGGACGACGACCCCGAGAAGACGGTGCAGGACGACGTGCCGCCCGGCGTCACGCGCAACCTGCGGGCGTTCCGGGTGCTGGTGCGCAACGCCCTGTTCCGGCGGGTGGAGCTGGCCGCGCGCCGCAACTACTACGAGCTGGGCCAGCTCGACGGCGACTCGGGCTGGACCGCCGAGGAGTGGCAGGACGCGCTGGACCCGTACTTCGAGGAGCACGAGGACATCGGCCTCGGTCCCGACGCGCGCGGCCCGGCGATGCTGCTGATCACCGTCGAGCCGGAGCGCTGGCTGGTGCGGCAGGTCTTCGACGACCCGGCGAAGGACCACGACTGGGGTTTCAGCGCCGAGGTGGACCTGACCGAGTCCGACGAGGTCGGCACGGCCGTCCTCCACATCACCGAGGTGGGAAGGCTGTAGGGGGCCATCCGGTGGTACTCCGGTACGGGCGGGAGCACCAGCATGTCCCAGGGTCGGTCGGTGTGGACGGAGGCGGGTGACGCTGTCGCGGGACGAGTTCGGCGTGCTGGGACCGCTCCTGGTCCGCCGCGACGGCCGCCCGGTCCCGATCACCGCCGCCAAGCACCGGATCGTCCTGGCCACCCTGCTGCTGGGCGCGAACCGGTCCGTGCCCGCGGGCGACCTGATCCGCCGGGTGTGGGGCGAGTCGCCGCCGGACCGGGCGGGGCAGACCCTGCCGGTGTACGTGATGCGGCTGCGGCGCGCGCTCGGCGACCCGCAGCTGATCCGCACCACGCCCACCGGCTACCGCATCGACCTGCCGCCCGGCGCGTTGGACCTGCACCGCTTCGAGGAGTGGTCCGCGCGGGGCGCGGAGCTGGCGGCGGCGGGTGACCTCACCGCGTCGTGCACGGCGTACGAGGACGCGCTGGGCTGCTGGCGGGGCGCGCCGCTGGCCGACGTGCCGTCCGGGGCGCTGCACGAGGCGGAGGCGCCGAACCTGGCCGAGCAGCGGCTGCGGGTGACCTCCGAGCTGGTGGACGTGAAGCTGCGACTGGGCCGGTGCGACGAGGTGATCCCCGACCTGCGCAGGCTCACCGCGCAGCACCCGCTGCGGGAGCGGTTCTGGTCGCAGCTGATGGTGGCGCTGTACCGGGTCGACCGGCAGGCCGACGCGCTGGACGCCTACCGGCAGGCGTCGACGGCGCTGGCGCGCGAGCTGGGCGTGGACCCGAGCGACTCGCTGCGCGCGGTGCACCACGCGATCCTCACCGGTGACCCGGCGCTGCACCGGCCCGCGGCGGGCACGTGGGCGCCGGTGTCGCAGCTGCCCGCGCCGGTCGGCAACTTCGTGGGCCGCACCGCGGAGATGACCCGGGTGAAGGGGCTGCTGACGCGGGCCGCGGCGACCGTGGTGGTGTGCGGGCTACCGGGCGTGGGCAAGACGGCGTTCGCGATCTCCGTGGGGCACGCGGTGCGCGACCGGTACCCGGACGGGCAGCTGTACGCGAACCTGCGCGGGTACTCGACGTCGCCGCCGCTGACGACGTCCGCGGTGCTCGCGCGGTTCCTGCGGGCCATGGGCGTGCGGTCCGACCACATCCCGGTGGGCGAGGAGGAGCTGGTCCGCAACTACCGGGCGCGGCTGCGCGGCCGGCGGGTGCTGATCACCCTGGACAACGCCGCGTCCGTCGAGCAGGTGCTGCCGCTGCTGCCCGGCGACCCCGGCTGCTCGGTGCTGGTGACCAGCCGCAACGAGCTGCGCCGGCCGCTGCGGGCGACGACCGTGCGGCTGGACGTGCTGCGCGGCGACGAGGCGTGGAAGCTGCTGGCCCGCTCGCTCGGGCCGGAGGCGGCGGTGGCGCAGTTCGACGCGATCGGCGAGCTGGCCCGGCTGTGCGGCTACCTGCCGCTGGCGCTGCGGATAGCGCTGGGCAACCTCGTCGGCGCCCCGCACCTGGACGTCGCGGCCTACGTGGACGACCTGCGCGGCGGCGACCGGCTGACGGCGCTGGCCGTGGACAACGACGACACGGCGGCCGTGCGGCGGGCGTTCGACCTGTCCTACCGGGCGCTGACGCCCGACGCGGCGCGGCTGTTCCGGCTGACCGGGCTGCTGCCGGGGCCGGACTTCAGCGTGTTCGGCGCGGCGGCGCTGCTGGACGCGCCCGAGGCGGTGGCGCGCAGGCTGCTGGAGGACCTGGCGTCGGCGCACCTCGTGCAGCGGGTCGGCGCGGACCGGTTCGCGGTGCACGACCTGCTGCACGACTACGCCGCCGACCGGGCCGAGGCGGCCTGCGAGGACCTGGGCGCGGCGCGGCGGCGGCTGTTCGACTGGTACCTGCGCACCGCGGTCGAGGTCGGCGACGTGCTGTACCCGGAGCTGGGCGTGTCCGGGCCGCCGCGGATGAACCCCGAGGTGGCGCGGGCGTGGCTCACGGCGGAGCGGGCGAGCGTGCTGGCGGCGACCGAGCACTGCGCCGAGCACGGGCCGCGCGAGCTGTCGTGGCAGCTCATCGACGCGGTCAGCGGGTACTTCGGGTCGCACGGGCACCACGTGGAGTTCCTGCACGCCATCGACGCGGCCCTCGGCGCGGCGCGCGCGGCGGGCGACCACGACGCGGAGACGTCGATGCTGGTGTGGCTGGCCGCCGAGCACCGCAACCTCGGCAACCTGCGGGTGGCGCAGCGCTACCTGGCGGAGGCCCGGCCGGTGGGCCGCCTGGTGTGGCTGCACACCGGCCTGGACGGCGTGGTGAACGTGGAGCTGGGCGACTTCGCGGCGGCGACCGCCGCGTTCGACCGGATGGAGTCGCTGACCGGCGAGGACTGGGCGGGCCCGCACGTCCGGATCGGCGTGCTGGCGGGCCGGGGCGCGGTGAGCCTGGTGCGGGGCGACCCGGAGGGCGCGGCCGGGCTGCTGACCCGGGGCCTGGCCCTGGCGCGGGCCGCGAACGGGGCGAACGTGGAGGCCACCTGCGCGGCCCTGCTGGCCCGGTGCCGCACGGCGACGGGCGACCACCGGGGCGCCGTCGACCTGCTGCGCGGCGCCCTCTCCGCCTGGTTCCGCACGGGCGCCCGGCACGCCCGCGCCGAGGGCATGGCGCACCTCGCCGCCGCCCTCTGCCTGGCCGGCGAGCACCCGGAGGCCCTGCGCACCGCCCAGCGCGCCCTCGCGCTCGTCCAGGAGCTGGGCGGCAGCCCGCGCATCGAGTCCGAGGTGCACAACTCCCTCGGCCTGGTCCTGCGCCACCTGGGCAAACCGGCCCGCGCCGTGGCCGCGCACCTGCGCGCGCTGGAGCTGGCCGACTCCTGCGAGTACCGCTACGGCGTGGTCCGCTCGCACGCCCACCTGGTGCGCGCCCTGGTCGCGGAGGGCCGCCGCGCCGAGGCCCTCCGCCACGCCCGGATCGGCCACGACCTCGCCGCGCGCGGCGGTTTCGGCCTCGTCGAGCGCACGACCGCCGAGGCGATCGCCGAGTTGACGTGACGTGCGTTTCCGCGGTGTTTCGGTGTGCGGGACCAACTGAGACCACTGCCACGAGCCGTTGACCCGCCCCACCACCGGCGGGAACATCGGGTTTCGATGCTTCTTGAGCGTGTTTGGGGGATCTCATGACGACCGATCCGCACGTCGCCCTGGCGCGGATCGCGGAAGGGGTGCCCCGGGGTCCCGACGAACTGGTGTCGGTGCTCACCGAACTGGCGCGGATGGCCGACGAGTGGTCCGACGCGGTGCGCCGGTTGCAGGAGCCCACCCGCCGGTTCGTGGGCAGCGCCGCCGCCGCGTCGGTGTCGCTGGCCGCCCGGCGGGCCGAGGAGGCGTCCCTGGAGCTGGAGATGACCCTGGGTGACGCGCAGGCGGCGCGGCGGTCATTGCCCCTGACCACCCCCAGGGGTGAGGATGGGCGTCCACTGGTCTGATCGACGACGCCCGACCACCGCATTGGAACTCCATGACCTCAGGACTCCCCTGCCCCCTCTGCGAGGGCCCGGAGCGCCGGGGGGCGCTCGAACGGACGCTGCGGGTGCTCGCGGTCGACGACGAGGCCCCCGCCCTGGACGACCTGGTCTACCTGCTGCGCTCCGACCCGCGGGTGGCGCACGTGGAGGCGGTGGGCGACGCGACGAAGGCGCTGCGCACGCTGCACCGGGCCATGGACGCCGGGCAGCCGGTGGACGCGGTGTTCCTCGACATCCGGATGCCGGGCCTGGACGGGCTGGACCTGGCGCGCGTGCTGTCGCGGTTCGCGCAGCCGCCGCCCATCGTGTTCGTCACCGCGCACCAGGAACCGGCGGTGGAGGCGTTCGAGCTGAAAGCGCTCGACTACCTCCTCAAACCGGTCCGACCCGAACGGTTGGCCGAATCCGTTCACCGGATCGTGCACGAGGTGCTCGATTCCAAATCACCGGAGCCGGCGCC
The DNA here is from genome assembly GCF_052936295.1 of Saccharothrix sp. DSM 118769. Classification (NCBI taxonomy): domain Bacteria; kingdom Bacillati; phylum Actinomycetota; class Actinomycetes; order Pseudonocardiales; family Pseudonocardiaceae; genus Saccharothrix; species Saccharothrix sp. DSM 118769. Next base: position 7,661,236 of record NZ_CP193627.1, read on the forward strand.
GGTCGCGCCCGCGGAAAAAGCGCCGGACGTGGGTGACGAGGTCATCCCCGTCGAACTCGGCGGCATCACGCGGTTCATCCGGCTCGCCGACATCCGGTACGTGGAGGCGCACGGCGACTACGCCCGCCTGCACACCGCGACCGGCAGCGGGCTGGTCCGCGCCGCCCTCAACGGGCTGGAGGAGCGCTGGCGGTCCGCCGGGTTCGTGCGCATCCACCGCAGCCACCTGGTGTCGCTCGGGCACATCGACGAGCTGCGCCTGGAGGACGGCCACCTGAGCGTGAACATCGGGGGCGCGGTGCTGCCGGTGAGCCGGCGGCACGCCCGGCACCTGCGGCAGCTGCTGGTGCGCCGCAACCGGCAGCCGCTGTGACCGGCCCGACCCCGCCGAAGCCGACCCCGCCGAGGCCGACCCCCCGGCGGCCGGAACCGCCGAAGCCGGAGCCGGCGCCGCCGAAGCAGCGGGTGGTGGTGACGAGCCCCCGCACGCGCGCGCCGCGCGCGCCCCGCCCGTACCCGGCGTCGCGGGAGATCGACGAGCAGAGCGAGCTGGGCGCGGTCTACATGAGGTCGCTGATCCGCACCCAGCGGCGGCTCGGGCTGCTGCTGTGCGCGGTGGTGTGCGGCAGCGTGGCGGCCCTGCCGCTGGTGTTCGCGCTGGCGCCGTCGATCGCCGCGCAGCGCCTGTTCGGCCTGCCCCTGCCGTGGCTGCTGCTCGGCGTGCTGGTGTTCCCGGTGTTCGTGCTGGCCGGCTGGTTCTACATCCGGCAGGCCGAGCGCGGCGAGCGCGAGTTCGCGGAGCTGGTGGAACGTTCGTGAGCAGCACCTACGGCATCATCGCCGTCCTGGTCGTGGCGATCGGCACGGTCACGGTCGGCACCTACGGGCTGCGGATCTCGCGCACCACGTCGGACTTCTTCGTCGCCTCGCGGACGGTGTCGCCGTGGTGGAACGCCTCGGCGATCGGCGGCGAGTACCTGTCGGCGGCGTCGTTCGTGGGCATCGCCGGGCTGATCTTCGCGCACGGTCCGGACATGCTGTGGTTCCCGGTCGGCTACACCGCCGGCTACCTGGTGCTGCTGGCGCTGGTCGCGGCGCCCCTGCGCCGCAGCGGCGCGTACACGCTGCCCGACTTCGCCGAGGCCAGGTTCGCCTCGCCCGCGGTGCGCGCGGTGGCCTCGATGTTCGCGCTGGGCATCGGGTGGCTGTACCTGCTGCCGCAGCTCCAGGGCGCGGGCCTGACGCTGAACTACGTGACGGGCGCGCCGGACTGGGTGGGCGCGCTGGTGGTGGCGGTCGTGGTGACGTCCAACGTCATCTCCGGCGGGATGCGCAGCATCACGTTCGTGCAGGCGTTCCAGTACTGGCTCAAGCTGACCGCCATCGCGGTGCCCGTGGTGTTCCTGGTGATGGCCTGGCACGCGCAGGGCGCGAAGGAGCTGGCCGGGCCGGAGTTCCCCGAGTTCCCGGAGCGCACGACGGTGTCGTTCGACACCGGCACCGCGTTCCACGTCTCGGAGACGACGCCGTTCAGCGGCACGGGGGTGGTCGACGGGCAGCGGGTCGACGGCGGCGGCGCGCTGTCCGTGGGCGACCACACCGCCGACGCCGGGACGCGGCTGACGTTCTCCCAGGGCTCGGCGGTGCCGCACGTGCGGTCGATCCCGACGAGCACCAACGAGGTGTGGGCGCTGCCGATGCGCGGCGGCGAGCGGTTCCCGCTGTACGCGGTGTACTCGCTGATCATCGCCACCTTCCTGGGCACGATGGGCCTGCCGCACGTGATCGTGCGCTTCTACACCAACCCCAATGGGCGGGCGGCGCGGCGGACGACGCTGATCGTGCTGGGCATGCTCGGCCTGTTCTACCTGATGCCGCCGATCTACGGCGCGCTCGGCCGGCTCTACACGCCGGAGCTGCTGATGACCGGCGACACGGACGCGGTGGTGCTGGCGCTGCCCGGCCGGGTCGTCGAGGGGCTGGGCGGGCAGCTGCTGGGCGCGCTGGTGGCCGGTGGCGCGTTCGCGGCGTTCCTGTCCACCTCGTCGGGCCTGATGGTGTCGCTGGCGGGCGTGCTGAGCCGGGACGTGCTGCGGCTGCGGTCGGTGCGCGGGTTCCGGGTGTCGACGGTGCTGGCGGTGGTCGTGCCGCTGGGCATGACGTGGCTGGTGGGCAAGGTGCCGGTGGCGGACATGGTGGGCCTGGCGTTCGCGGTGGCCGCGTCGTCGCTGTGCCCGCTGCTCGTGCTGGGCATCTGGAGCACCCGCATCTCCACGGCGGGCGCGGTGGCCGGGATGCTCGCGGGCGGGGTGCCCGCCCTGGTGGCCGGTCTGGTGACGATCAGCTCGCGCGGCGCCGACGCGTGGTACCACGTGTTCCTGGCCCGGCCCGCGGCGTGGACCGTGCCGCTCGGGTTCGTCGTGATGTTCGCGGTGTCGCTGCTGACGCCGCGCAGGGTGCCGCCGGGGGTGAACCACGTGATGGTGCGGTTGCACGCGCCGGAGAACCTGGGACTGCGCAGTCAGGACCGGTTGTGACCGCGGTGTGGACGGTGGGCGCGATACTGCTCGCCGGGCTCGCCGTGGTGATCACGCTGTGGCGCACGTCGTTGTCCCGCAACGACTTCCTCACCAACGAGCAGCGGATCACGTTCGAGACGCTGCACACGGCGTGGTCGGCGGCGCCGCCGCTGCGCGCCGGGCTCGTGCCGGAGGCGGCGAAGAAGTCGGCCCGGCACCTGCGCACGCTGCTCGGCACGCCCGCGCTGGCGCTGACCGACGAGACGGAGGTCGTGGCCTGGGAGGGCGGCGGCGGGCACCACGCGGCCGAGGTGATGCGGCTGGCGGAGGACGTGTTCGGCACCGGCCGCACGCGGGCGTTCGACATCACCTGCACGACCGCCGACTGCCCCGTGCACACGGCGGTGCTGGCGCCGCTCACCGTGGAGGGCCGGGTGGTGGGCGTGCTGGCGGCGTACAGCCGGGAGGCGTCGGCGGGGCTCGTGCGGGCGACGAACGAGGTGGCGCGGTGGGCGTCGGGCCAGCTGGAGCTGGCCGAGCTGGACCGGTCGCGGACGCGGTTGGTGGAGGCCGAGGTGCGCGCGCTGCGCGCCCAGATCTCCCCGCACTTCATCTACAACTCGCTGTCCGCCATCGCGTCCTACGTGCGGACCGACCCCGAGCGGGCGCGGACCCTGCTGCTCGACTTCGCCGACTTCACCCGCTACTCGTTCCGCCGGGCGGGCGACTTCACCACGCTGTCGGAGGAGCTGAAGTCGATCGACCAGTACCTGGCCCTGGAGCGGGCGAGGTTCGGCGAGCGCCTGAAGGTGACGTTGCAGATCGCGCCGGAGGTCCTCCCGGTGACCGTCCCGTTCCTCTGCCTGCAACCGCTGGTGGAGAACGCGGTCCGGCACGGCATGGAGGGCAAGGTCGGGCCGGGCCACATCACGATCCTCGCCGCCGACGCGGGCCAGGAGGCGCACATCACCATTGAGGACGACGGCATCGGCATGGACCCCGACGCGCTGCGCCGCACTTTGGCGGGTCAGGTCGGCGCGACGGCGGGTATAGGTCTGGGCAACATCGACGAACGGCTGAGGCGCTGCTACGGCGACGACTACGGTCTCGTCGTGGAGACCGCGCAGGGGATGGGGACGAAGATCAGCGTGCGGGTGCCGAAGTACTCGGCGGGCGTGCACGCCTGACACGGCTTCGGTCCGCCTTCCGGCACGGGGCTCTCGTCCGGAGCGGCGACCGGAGGTGCGCGGGGTGGGGCGTGCGGAAGGCTGGTCCCGCCGCCGCGGGACTAAGCCGCCGCGAGCGGGCCGGGGGTGAGGGCGGCGCGGCCGGCGGCGGTCAGGCGGGCGCGGCTCCACTCGGACACGGCCACGCGGGTGGTCGGTTCGAGCAGGCCCGCGCGGACCAGGGCGCGGGCGGTGCAGGGGTCGCTGAACGGCAGGGCGTCGACCCGGGCGTCGGGTTCGGCGCTGCCGGTCAGCTCCACGCGGTCGGCGGCGGTGGCGCGGAGCAGGGCGAGGTCTCTTCGGGACAGGTCGGTCATGGTGGGACACCTCCTGGGGGGAACACGGGCGAGCGGGCGCCCCGGTTCAGCGACTGGGACGCCCGCTCGTGGTCCGTCTTTCCCTAACCGGCCGCGCGGGCGCCCCGGCGCTCCGCGGCCTCCAGGACCAGCCGCAGCCACTCCGCGTCGTCGGACGCGCCCTCCGCGACCACCCGGCGCAGGCGCAGCCACAGGCCCGCCTCGGTCCACTCCTGGAACCGCCGGTGCACCGTCGGCACGGTGACGCCGAACGTCGCGGGCAGGTGCCGCCAGGCACAGCCGCTGGTCAGGACGAACACGATCGCGGTGAAGATCGCCCGGTCCGACACCCGGCCGCGGCCACCGCCCTGGCGGCGGACCTTGGCGGGTGGGATGAGCGGTTCGACCGCGGCCCACAGGGCCGGCGGCACGAGGCGCACCGCCAACTGCTCGATCACGTCCGCGTGCGGCGGACGGGGAGGCGCTTCCGGCGCCCGGCGGACCCACGGCTCCTGCCGCTGGGCGTCACCGCGCTGGCGGGCGCGCAGCAACATCGCCAGGGCGGCGTCGTCGGTCCTCCGGGGCGCGACCGCCGGGTGCTGGTGGTGCTGCACCTGGCGGGCGATCTCGGCGCCCACCGTTCGCCCGAACGGTTGCACAGGTCGTACTTGGTTGCTCATCAGGTCCTCCGCCCAGGACTGTCGTGATGCCCATCACGCTAGGAAGTCGGACGCTCACTGGTAAGGGAACGCGCGCCGAACGGGGCGGTCGAGCGTCACGCGGCCACCAGTGCTCCGCCGAACGGCGTTACCAGCGCGACGAGCGGATGAGCGGTCACTCCCCGATGCCGGTCGCCGGGGATACGCTCGGGGGGTGACCACCCCGCCACGCCTCCTCGCCACCAGCGACCTGCACGTGACGTACGAGCAGAACCGCAAGTTCGTCGATGCGCTTCGACCGCACTCCCCCGCCGACTGGCTGATCGTGGCCGGTGACGTGGGTGAACGCTTCGACGACGTCGAGTGGGTGCTGAGCACGCTGCGCGGGCGGTTCGCCGAGGTGGTCTGGTCCCCCGGCAACCACGAGCTGTGGACCACCAAGGACGACCCGGTGCAGGCGCGCGGCGAAGTGCGCTACAAGCAGCTGGTGGAGCTGTGCCGCAGCATCGGCGTGCGCACGCCCGAGGACGAGTTCGCGGTGTTCGAGGGCGCGGGCGGCCCGGTGGCGGTGGCCCCGCTGTTCACCCTGTACGACTACACGTTCCGGCCCGCCGGGACCTCCGACAAGGCGTCCGCGCTGGCCGTGGCGCAGGAGGCCGGGATCATCTGCACCGACGAGTACTTCCTGCACCCCGACCCGTACCCGAGCCGCGAGGCGTGGTGCGCGGCGCGCGTGGAGGAGACCGAGCGGCGGCTGGAGGCGGTCGACCCGTCGCTGCGGACGGTGCTGATCAACCACTGGCCCCTCGTGCGCGATCCCACGTTCGTGCTGCGGTACCCCGAATTCGCGTTGTGGTGCGGGACCGAGAAGACGGCCGACTGGCACGTGCGGTTCCGGGCGGCGGTCGCGGTGTACGGCCACCTGCACATCCCGCGCACGATCCGCAAGGACGGCGTGCGCTTCGACGAGGTCTCGCTGGGCTACCCCCGCGAGTGGCAGCCGCGCGGCTGGACCGCCGCGCCGCTGCTGGACGTGCTGCGCGAAGGGGACGCCCGGTGATCACCGACCTGCTGCTCCCGCCGGTCTCGGCGGTGGACTTCTTCGGCGACCCCGACGGGGTGGTGCTGTTCCCCGAGGAGGAGGAGCACGTCGCCAAGGCCGTGGACAAGAGGCGCAAGGAGTTCGCCACCGGCCGGCACTGCGCGCGCACGGCGCTCGCGGGCCTCGGGTTCCCCCCCGTGCCGCTGCTGCCCGGCCCGAGGCGCGAGCCGACGTGGCCCGCGGGCGTGGTCGGCAGCATCACCCACTGCAAGGGCTACCGGGCGGCGGCCGTGGGGCGCACCGACGAGGTGTGGACCATCGGCATCGACGCCGAGCCGAACGAGCCGACGCCCGACGGCGTCCTGGAGGCCATCGCCGTGCCCGGCGAGCTGGCCAGGATGCCCGGGCTGCGCGCGGCGGGCGACAAGGTCGCCTGGGACCGGCTGCTGTTCAGCGCGAAGGAGACCGTCTACAAGGCGTGGTTCCCGCTGACGCGGGCGTGGCTGGGGTTCGAGGACGCCGAGGTGACCATCAACCCGGACGACGGCACGTTCAGCGCGCGCGTCCTGATCGAGCCCCCGGTGGTGGACGGGACCACCCTGGACGGGTTCACCGGGCGGTGGCTGGCCCGGGAGGGGTTTGTGGTGACCGCGATCGCGGTACCCGCGCGCTGATCACCGGCGAGGGGCAGGCATGGGCGACGAGGTCGGGCGGCACGAGTTCACCCGCGAGGACCGCACGCGGTACCGCACGAAGGTGCGCCGGTGCCTGGACGTGTTCGCCCGGATGCTGCGCGAGTCGCGGTTCGAGTTCGACCGGCCCATGACGGGGCTGGAGATCGAGCTGAACCTGGTGGACGACGCGGGCGACCCGGCGATGCGCAACGCGGAGGCCCTGGAGGCCATCGCCGACGCGGACTTCGTCACCGAGCTGGGCCAGTGGAACCTGGAGATCAACGTCGCGCCGCGGCAGCTCACCGCGGGCGGGATCACCGAGTTCGAGACCGTCGTGCGGGACTCGCTCAACGAGGCCGAGCACAAGTCGTCGGCCACCGGCTCGCACATGGTGATGATCGGCATCCTGCCGACGTTGCAGGCCAAGCACCTGGCCGCGGACGCGCTGTCGGGCAACCCGCGGTACGCGCTGCTCAACGAGCAGGTGCTGGCGGCGCGCGGCGAGGACCTGCACATCTCGATCGACGGCGTCGAGCGGCTCCAGATGACGGCCGACTCGATCGTGCCGGAGGGCGCGTGCACGTCCGCGCAGTTCCACCTCCAGGTGTCGCCGGACTCGTTCGCGCCGTACTGGAACGCGGCGCAGGCCATCGCGGGCGTGCAGGTGGCGGTGGGCGCGAACTCGCCGTTCCTGCTGGGCAAGGAGCTGTGGCGGGAGACCCGGATCGCGCTGTTCCAGCAGGCCACGGACACCCGCAGCGACGAGCTGAAGGAGCAGGGCGTCCGGCCGCGGGTGTGGTTCGGCGAGCGGTGGATCACGTCGATCTTCGACCTGTTCGAGGAGAACGTGCGGTACTTCCCGGCGCTGCTGCCGATCTGCGACGAGGAGGACCCGGTGCAGGTGCTGGAGCGCGGCGACACGCCGTCGCTCGCCGAGCTGCGCCTGCACAACGGCACCGTCTACCGCTGGAACCGGCCGGTGTACGACGTGGTGCGCGACAAGCCGCACCTGCGCGTGGAGAACCGCACGATGCCCGCCGGGCCGACGGTCGTCGACACGCTGGCCAACGCGGCGTTCTACTACGGCCTGGTGCGGGTGCTGTCCGAGGAGGAGCGGCCGCTGTGGTCGCAGATGTCGTTCAGCGCGGCCGAGGACAACTTCCTGGCGGGCGCGCGGCACGGCATCGACGCGCAGGTCTACTGGCCGGGGCTCGGCACGGTGCCGGTGGCGGAGCTGGTGCTCCGGCGCCTGCTGCCGCTGGCCCACGAGGGCCTGGCGAAGCTGAAGGTCGAGGCCGCCGACCGGGACCGGCTGCTGGGCGTGGTCGAGCAGCGGTGCCTGACCGGCGTCAACGGCGCGACGTGGCAGGCGCGGGCGTTCCACCGGCACTACGACCACACCGCGCTGGACCGGCACGAGGCGCTGCGCCGGATGCTGCGGACGTACCGGGACCTGATGCACTCGAACGAACCGGTGCACACCTGGCCGGTGAGCTGACCGGTCAGAGGACCCACCGGTAGCCGGCGTCGTCGTGCGCCGAGGGCCTGCCGCCCGACCGCCGGGGGCGGGTCGACGCCCGTGAGCGCGGACCCGCCCCCGGCGGCTCGTCGGGTCGTCAGCTCGTCGGGAAGTCGTCCGGGGTGCGCATCCGCTCGCGGACCCACGCGCCGGCGGGCTTGAGGACGCCCGTGCCGGCGAACGTCGAGCCGGCGCAGGTGCCCTCCTTGAAGACGGCCCCCGAGCGGAAGTCGTCGGAGAAGTTCCAGTTCGTCCAGCCGATCTTGTTGGCGGCCAGGAAGTCCAGGTACTTCTGGCTGTAGGCGAAGTCGTTGCCGCCGTCGCCGGTGTAGGTCTGGGTGCCGAACTCGGTCACGAAGATCGGCAGCCGCGCCGCCGCGCGGGACAGGGCGTCGAAGTACTCGTCCTGGTGCGAGGCCGCGTAGAAGTGGAACGTGTACATGAAGTTCGTGGCGTTGATCGGGTTCGAGACGATGTCCTGCTCGCTGCGCCCGTCGGAGATGCCCAGCGAACCCCAGCCGTGGGTGCCGACGAACACGACGCCGTCCGGGTCCTGCGCCCGGATGACCGGGATCATCTGCTCCGCGTAGGACTTGATGCCCGCCCACGAGACGTTGTTCGGCTCGTTCGCGATGTCGTAGATGATGTTGGTCTTGTCCCGGTGCCGCGAGGCGACCTCGGTGAAGAACGTGCGCGCCAGGGCGATGTTGGCGTTCGGGTCGCCCGGGTCGAGCTGGTGCCAGTCCACGAGGGCGTACAGGCCGCGCTTCGTGGCCTCCTCGACGTAGCCGTGCACCAGGTCGGTGAACCTGCGCGGGTCGGTCTCGTACCCGCCCTCCTGCACGTACATCGAGATGCGCAGGACGTCCGCGCCCCAGTCGTTCGCGAGGGCGTCGAGGGACGCGCCCTTCACGCACTGCGAGTACCACTGGATGCCGTGCGTGGACATGCCGCGCAGCTGCACCGGCTTGCCGTACCGGTTGCACAGCTTGGTGCCGCACACCCGCAGCTGCCCGTTGACGTCGGCGGGGCGGCCGGCCTGGGCGCTGCCGGTCTGCACGTCGAGGCGGTCCAGGTTGGGGCCGCCGGCGGCGGTGGTCGCGGTGGCGCGGACGCGGTTCGCGCCCGCCGCGAGCGTCACGGTCGTCGTCCTGGTGGCCCACGTGCTCCACGCGCCGGTGGCGGCGAACGAGAGGCCGGTGGCGGCGGCCGTGCCGTTGACCGCGACGGTCATGGGCCGGTCGGTGGTGGTGCCGTTGGCGTACCGGAAGGTCAGGGTCGCCGGGCCGGCGGTCGCGGCGGTCACGGTGAAGTCGACGTACGAGCCGACCGCGTTGGCGTAGTTGACGAACCCGCTGCCGGTGTAGCCGGCGTGGTTGGACTCGACGACGCCGTCGGCGACCGAGGCGCTCTCGGCCTGGTGCTGGACGACGGCCTGCGCGACCGGCCCGGCCTCGACCGGGGCGGCCCCTGCCGGAACAGCCCCTGCCGGAGCGGCGGGGTCGGCCGCGGCGCCGGCGAGGCCGGGTGCGGGGACGGCGAGCAGGGATACCGCGACGGCTGCGGCCAGCCATCGCGAACGGGGTGCCACGGGGTGCCTCCCACGGGGACGGGGACGGGGGTGAACACGGCGGCGGCGGGTCAGTTAGGAAACTTTCCTAACTGTTGCGTGGATCACAACACCCCGCGCGCCCGCTGTCAACACGGGCGGGGACGGGAGTGGACCGGGTCGGACGGGCGCGGCGAGGGGCCGGCTCACGCGGGAGGGGGCCGGCTCACACGGGAAGGGCCCCGCTCGCGCGGAAGGGATCAGCTCGCGCGCAGGAGGGCGCGTTCCGGGTTCGCCTTCCAGGCGGAGGCCAGGCCGGGCAGCAGCACGCGCCACGGGAGCGCGGCGAGCACGTCGCGGCGCACGACCAGCAGGATGCGGCCCTCGGCGCCGCCGTCGAACCAGATCACCCGCAGCGGGACGCCGGCGGGCGGCGCGAGCGCCGAGGCCGAGGAGGCCGAGGAGGCCGCCGCCGGGACGAGCGCGGACGGCAGCACGACCCGGCGAACGCACGCGGCGGGGACGACGTCCCGGAGTTCGCGGTGGCGGTCGACGAGGGAGCGCACGGCGTCGACGAGGCGCCGCTCCCCCAACCCGGCTCGCACCTGCACGGTCATGGTCTCGTAGCCGGACACGGCAGAGGTGCCTTCCGCAGGGATTAGGACACCCTAACCTAGCACTAGTAGTCGTCGCCGCCGAAGAACGTTTCCTCCAGGCGGTCGGCCGTGCCGGCCAGCAGGCTCAGCGGGTCGGTGAACTCGTGGATGTCGAGGTCCACCAGGGGCAGCGAGTGCCGCAGCACGACGTGGTCGCCCATGACCGCCGCGCCGCACGCGATGGTCGAGTTGCCCACCTCGGTGAGGAACGCGTGCAGGTCCACCTTCGACGCCAGCCCGATCGGGGACGCGATCTGCACCCACTCGTGCAGCTTGTCGAGGACCTCGCGCACCAGGATGATCACCTGGGTCCGCTCGTCGTCCTCGTCGAACTGCTCGAAGTTGAACAGGATGCGGATCTCGTCCTCGTTCTCGGAGATCACGTCGTACGTGTCGTGGACGTACGCGGCTAGGTCGCCCCAAGTGGCCATGCGGATCACCCTACGGGCGCGACCGCCCCCCAGACCGCATCGGCGACCAGTTCGGCGCAGGCACCCAGGTCGAACCCGTAGGCCAGGTGCCGGCGGGCGCACTCGTGGGCCGGACCCATCACCACGGGGTCCAGCGCCCACGACGGGTAGGCGCGCACCTCGCCCGCGCCGGCGCGGGCGGCGAACCAGGCGGCGACCGGTTGGAACACCGACGCCTTCACGACCGGGTCGGCGGTCTGCGGCGCGGCGTAGAGGAACCGGGCGCGGCCGGTGTTCGCGCCGACCCAGTCGAGGTAGCGGGCCACGAGCGCGCGCACGGCCCGCTCCGGGTCGTCGACCTCCAGCGCGGGCAGCAGCGCGGTCACGCAGTGCTCGAAGCTCTCCCGGTACAGCACGGCGAACAGGCCCGACCGGCTGCCGAAGTGGTGGTAGACGCTGCCGTTCGACACGCCCGAGCGCGCGGTCAGCGCGCTGATCGTGACCGCGTCCAGCCCGCCCTCGGCGACCAGGTCGAGCGCCGCGTCCAGCACGGCCCGCTGACTAGTCGATCTCACAGGGGCTAGAGTACCGCTCTAGAGCGTCGCTCCAGAGGAGGTCACCGTGGCCCGTTCGATCCCCGACCTGCTGCGCGAGCGGGTGCGCGCGACCCCGGACCGCGAGGCGCTGCGCTTCCGCGCCGGCGGGACCTGGACGTCGCTGACGTGGGCGGAGGTCGCCGAACGGGTCCGCGTCAAGGCGCTGGGGTTCCGGGAGCTGGGCGTGCGCGACGAGGCCCGCGTGGCGATCATGGCGGCCACCAGCGTCGACTGGATCATCACCGACCTGGCGGTGCTCGCGGCGGGCGGCGTGACGACGACGATCTACCCCAGCAGCACGCCGAAGGACGTCGAGCACATCGTCCGCGACTCCGGCAGCGCGCTCGTGGTCGCCGACCCCGGCCTCGCGCAGGACGTGGACGCGCGGGTCGTCGCCACCGACTGGGCGCCGGAGCCCGCCGGGGGCGACTACGACGCCATGGTCGACGAGCTGACCCCCGACCGGCTGGCCACGCTGATCTACACCTCCGGCACCACGGGCACGCCGAAGGGCGTGGAGCTGACCCACGACAACTGGCTGCACACCGCCGAGGCCATCGACGAGCTGGGCGTCCTCGGCCTGGACGAGCTGCACTTCCTGTGGCTGCCGATGTCCCACGCGTTCGGCAAGGTGCTCCAGGTGGGCATGATCGCGACCGGCGCGCCGACCGCCGTGGACGGCGACGTGGACCGGATCGCGGCGAACCTGGCCGAGCTGCGCCCCACCGTGGTGGCCGCCGCGCCGCGCATCTTCGAGAAGATCCACCAACGGGTGGTCGCTTCCGTGCGCGAGGCCGGCGGGGTCAAGGAGAAGCTGTTCGACTGGGCGCTGCGGGTCGCCGAGCACCCCGAGTGGAAGGTCCGCCGCGCGATCGCCGACCGGCTGGTGTTCGGCAAGCTGCGCGAACGCGTCGGCGGCCGGATCAAGTACTTCGTGTCGGGCTCCGCGCCGCTGTCCCGCCCGGTCGGCGAGTTCTTCGACCGCGCGGGCATCACGATCCTGGAGGGCTACGGCCTCACCGAGTCGTCGGCGGCGAGCTTCGTGAACCGGCCCGGCCACAACGCGCTGGGCACGGTCGGCCCGCCGCTGGCCGGCACCGGCGTGCGGATCGCGGAGGACGGCGAGGTGCTGATCGGCGGGCGCGGCGTCATGCGCGGCTACCGCAACCTGCCCGAGGAGACCGACAAGGCCCTGGTGGACGGCTGGCTGCACACCGGCGACATCGGCGAGCTGGACGCGGACGGCCGGCTGCGGATCACCGACCGCAAGAAGGAGCTGATCAAGACCTCCGGCGGCAAGTACGTCGCGCCGCAGGCCGTGGAGGGCCTGGTGAAGGCGGGCAGCCCGTACATCGGCAACGTGCTGGTGCACGGCGACCAGCGCAACTACTGCGTCGCGCTGGTCACCGTCGACGCCGACACCGCGCCCGCCGACCTGGACGCGGACGCCGAGGTGGGCAGGGCCGTCGAGGCGGCCAACGCCAAGCTCGCCCGGCACGAGACGATCAAGAGGTTCGCCGTGCTGCCGCGGGACTTCAGCGTCGAGGACGGCACGCTCACCGCGAGCCTGAAGATGCGGCGCAAGGAGATCGAGAAGCGCTACGCGGACGTGCTGGACGGGCTGTACTCCGGTTGACCGGCCGGGCTCGGGCGTGGGCGGGAGGACACCGCGCACGCCCAGACCCCCACGACGAACACGGCGACCACCTCGGTGAGCACCAGCACGCGCTCGATGTAGCCGAGGGGGAACACGCGCCACCACGACGTGCCGACGACGGCGTTCACCAGGATCGCGTACAGCAGCGGGGTGAACGCCAGGGCGGACAGCACGCCGAACCGGAACACCCACCGGGCGTGCGCGCCCCACACGGCGTCGCGCACCCACGGGCGGGAGAGCAGCAGCGCCGCGATCGGCAGGCTGATGAACGCCGTCATGCTGCCGAAGCGGTGGATGCTGCCGCTCACGCTCGGACCGATCGCCCAGTTGTTCTTGGGGAAGATCACCACCAGGGTGAGGCCGACGGACCACGCGGCGAACGCGATCGCGCCGACCGAGTTCCACCGGCTCATCCCGCGCCGGACCAGCACCGCGAGGATCGCCAGCGACCCGAGGACGAGCAGCACCACGCCCGTGTCGAACACCCAGCGGTGGGGGCCCAGGGCGTACTCGCTGATCGTGCGGCGCAGGTGGTAGGTCGACTCGGAGAGCCGGACCAGGTCGAGCCCGCCCACGAGGACGACGGTCAGCACGACGGCGCCCGCGCCGGAGAGGGCGAGGGCGCGGGCCGGGGAACGGGTGGGGACGTCGGTCAGCACACCGGGCATAACGGACGGTGACGGCCCGGTGTTCCGCCGTTCAGGAACTCGACAGCTTCGCCAGGTAGCCCCGGCGCGACTCCTCCGCCTCCCGGGTCAGCGCGAGCAGCCCGGCGTCGGTCCCCGCGGCCAGCTCGGCCCTGGCCACGGACGCCGACTCCTCGAAGTGGGCGCGCAGCAGCACGCGGGCCTGCGCGTCGAAGTCCGCGCCGGTCAGCCGCCCGGCCGCCTCGACCTCGCCCTCGGTGACCATGCCCGGCATGTCGTGCCCCCGGTGCTCGTCGAGGTGCGCGACGCCCGCCGCGGCCAGCACGCCGCGCAGCCGCTCCAGCTCCGCGCGGTGCCCCCGGCCGACCTCGGCGGCCAGCGCGGTCAGCTCCGGGTCGCCCGACCGCGCCACGACCAGGTCGAGCAGCGGCAGGGCGGTCTCGACCTGCGGGACGGCGAGCTGCGCGTAGGCCGTGTCGGTGGCGCTGAGCCCGCCGGCGGCGCTCGACGACGTGGCCGGCGCGGGCGGGGGCACCGGCTCCGACGGGGCGGGCGGTGGCGTCGACGAACAGGCGACCAGCGCGATGACCAGGGACGACAGGACGAACAACCGGCGCACGGGCACTCCTGGGGACGGTGAGCGCGTGGACGGGCTAGCTCGACCGGCGGACCACGAGGGTCGGGGCGAACACGACGGAGGCGTTCGGGCGGTCCGGCCGCTCGACGCGCTCGACGAGCAACCGGGCCATCTCGGCCGCCATGTCCTCCACGGGTTGCCGCACCGTGGTCAGGGGCGGGTCGCTCTCGACCGCGGGACTGCTGTCGTCGAAGCCGACGACCCGCACGTCCTCGGGCACCCGCAGCCCGAGGTTGCGCAGCACCGGCAGCGCGCCGGTCGCCATCAGGTCGGAGGCGACGAACAGGCCGTCGAACTCCTCGCCGGCGAGCCGCCGGGCCGCCGCGGCCCCGCCCTCGCGGGAGAAGTCGCCCTCGGCGACCACCGGCTGGGGCAGGCCGTGCCGGGCCACCGCCTCGTGGAACCCGCGCAGCCGGTCCTGGCCGGCGGGCGCGTCCAGCGGACCGGTGATGGTCGCCACCCGGCGGCAGCCGCGGTCCACCAGGTGGTCCACGGCCATCGCCGCGCCCGCGGCCTGGTCGACGTCGACGAACGTGATCGACATCGGCCGGACGGGACGGGCGGCCAGCACGACCGGCAGGTTCGCCTCGGTCAGCAGGCGCGGCAGCGGGTCCGCGCCGTGCGTGTGGATCAGGATCACGCCGTCCAGCCTGCGCTGCCGGACGTCGTCGACCACCTCCTGGTGGCCGCCGGGGTCGGTGGTGGTGAGCACCAGCTGCACGCCCAGCGGCCGGATCACCGGCATGACGCCGCTGACCACCCGGCCGAAGTACGGGTCGTGCAGGGTGCGGCCCTCGTCCGGGAGGACGAGCCCGACCGCGCCCGCCCGTCGGGTGACGAGCGAACGCGCCGCGCGGTTGGGCGTGTAGCCGGTCGTGGAGATGGCTTTCTCGACGACCTGGCGCAGTTCACGGTCCACCGTGGCGACCCCGTTGACGACCCGGGACACCGTGGCCCGGGAAACCCCAGCGACCCGCGCGACCTCTTCCAACGTGACTGGTCTGCGGTCCACGCCAGTCTTTATACCGGGAGGTGCGGCCCCGCCGAGGCGGGACCGCACCACACCGTCACTGGTAGACGCGGACGTAGTCGACCAGCATGCGCTGCGGGAAGGTGGTGGTGGCGTCCGGGGGACCGGGCCAGTCACCGCCCACCGCGTTGTTGAGCAGGATGAAGAAGGGCTTGTCGAACACCCACGGGCCGCGGGTCGCCTCCACCGTCGCCTTGTCGATGGTGAGGACGGTCACGCCGTCGATGCTGAACGTGATGCCCCGGCTGTTCCAGTCGACCCGGAACAGGTGGAACGCGTTGCGGTAGTCCTGGCCGATGTCCCTCATGTTGCCGATCCCGCCGCCGCCGAAGTACGCCGGGCCGTGGATCGTCTGGTACGCGGTGTTCGGTTCGCGCCCCAGGTGCTCCATGATGTCGATCTCGCCGCTCGCGGGCCACGGGGTGCCCTGGAAGATGTCGTTGCCGAGCATCCAGAACGCGGGCCAGAGGCCCTTCGTGCCCGAGACCTTGATGTTGGCCTCGATGCGCCCGTAGGTCCACGACGCCTTGCCCTCGGTGATGATGCGCGCCGAGGTGTACTGGCACGTGCCGCTGCCGCTGACCGGGTCGACCGGGCACGCCGAGCCCGGCGTGACCTCCCGCCTGGCCTCCAGCACCATGTTGCCCGCGCCGTCGGTGAACGCGTTGTTGTTGTTCGTGTAGTACTGGAGCTCCGCGTTCTGGCCGGTGCCGACCTCCGGGCGCCACTTGCCCGCATCCGGCTTCGTGCCCGCCGGTGCGTTGAACTCGTCGCTCCACACGAGCCGCAGCGGGGTGCCCGGGTCCGGTGCCTGCGCCGGCGGCGGGGTGGGGCTGCCGCCGGTGCCGTAGACCTGGAACTCCCACAGCGAGTAGCCGTACTGGCCGCTGCGCTTGGTCAGGTTCACCCGCACGTGGCGACCCGTGCCCGAGACGGTGAACGTCTGCTTGAACCCGGTGCCGTTCGCGACCGCGTGGATCGTCGTCCACGTGGTCCCGTTGGCCGAGGTCTGGATCTCGAACCCGGTGGCGAACGCCGGGTCCCACTGGAGCACGACCTTGCTGATCTGCGCGGTCGCGCCCAGGTCGACGGCGATCCAGCCCGGGTCCACCCAGCCGGTGGTGGCGTTGGTCGCCCACCGCGTGGCCGGGTTGAAGTCCAACGCCTTGGCCGGGGTGCAGCCCGGGCACGCGCCGTCGTCCTGGAACGACGAGGCGGTCGCGGGCTTGTTGTACGACAGCAGCTGCTCGGACCCGCCCGGCGGGTTGCCGGTGCCGGTGCCCGTGCGGACCGCGAACTCCCACAGCGACACGCCGTACTGCGTGGCGCGGGCCGTGGTGTGGAGGCGGACGTACCTGCCCGTGCCGGTGAAGGTGAGGTCCTGCACGCCACCCGTGCCGGTCGTGGTCTGGTAGACCGTGGTCCACGAGGCGCCGTCGGCGGACGTCTGGACCTGGAACGCCGTCGCGTAGGCGGCCTCCCAGTTCAGCGTCGCGCCGCAGACCTCGCGGCTCGCGCCCAGGTCGACCCGCAGCCACTGCGGGTCGCCGAACGCGCTGGACCAGCGCGTGCCCGCGTTCCCGTCCACCGCCGAGGCGGCCGTGAACGGGCTGCCGGTCTCCACCGAGGAGGCGGTGACCGGCGCGTTGAGCGCCGCGTTGGCCGTGCCGCACTCCGCCGCCGAGGCGGCGGGGTTCGCGGTGACGGGCACGACCAACGCGCCGATCAGGGCGAACGACGTGATCAGACGCTTCACGGTCGACCGTCCGCACCGCACTTGATGATCGGGTTGATGCAGTCGCGCACCCGGCGGGCCAGCTCGGCCTCCGGCCACGCGTTGAAGAAGTCGCCGTGCATGGTGAAGCCCGCGCCGGACGAGAGCCTGAACTGCGCGGGGTCACCGCTGACCGGGTACCTCAGCACCTGGCGGAGCTTCGGGACCGGCACGGGGTGCGTCGACGGGCAGGTGCCGTTGACCGGGTACGACATGTGGCTCTTGTGGTCGGCCGAGTCCAGGTCGCGCCCGTTCCAGCACTGCGGGAAGTCGAGGTACGACTCCAGCATCGTGCCCGCCGGGCAGTTGACGAAGTCCTTCGACGCGCCCACGTGGCCCGCGTGCAGGCACGACCACCGGGAGATCGTGGTGGCGTCCGGCGCGGTGGCCTTGGCGTTGCCGGCGACGATCCGCAGGCCCAGCGGGAACGGCTGGATGCGGGCGATCACGTCGTCCCGCACGCCCTCGCCCAGGTAGTAGAACGTGGTGCCGGTGGGCTCCACGGCCTGGCCGTTGGCGTACAGGGTCGGCACCCAGTACGACGACAGGTCGACGGACGGGTTGCAGTTGCTCGTGCCGGCCAGCAGCGACTGGACGGTCGAGTGGGCGTTCGTGGTGCGGTTGCCGAAGAAGCTGTGCATGTGCGAGGCACCCGGCAGGTTCGGCACCACGATCGGGTCGTCGGGCAGCCGGTGCGTGAACGGGCAGTCGGCGAAGAACTCCGACACCCGCACGATCGGACCCGAGGGCGCGACGTCGCCGAACACCTGGAACTCCCACAGCGACACGCCGTACTGCGTGGCGCGCTGGGTGGTGTAGAGGCGGACGTAGCGGGCGTTGGCGTTCACGGTGAGCGTCTGGACGCCCGCCGTGCCGCCGGCGTTGACGACCGTGGTCCAGTTCGCGCCGTCACCGGAGGTCTGGAGCTGGAAGGCCCGCGCGTAGGCGGCCTCCCAGTTCAGGACGACCTGGTTGATCGGCTTGGCGGAGCCCAGGTCGACGGCGATCCACTGGGGGTCGGCGGCGACGCTGGACCAGCGGGTGCCGGCGTTGCCGTCGACCGCGGCCTGGACCGGTGTACCGCCGTTCTCGACGGAGGAGGCGGTCACGGGCCTGCCCTGGGACAGCAGTTCCGGCGCCGCCGATGCAGGTGAGGCGACGAAGGTCACCACCGACGCGGCGGTTGCCGCGACGGCGAGCGCTGTGACCATACGACGCCATCGGCGAATGGTGGGGATCACGACTCCCCTTTCGTAGACGTTACGAGTGGGTTTCGGAGAGCGCTCTCACAGCGGAACGTAAGCCGGTCCCCTGTATCAGTCAAGGAAAGTGGCCAGTTCCGGTCGTACCGGAACAGCCCCCGAGAGAGCGCTCTCTCGCCCACCACACCCACAACCCCAGGCCCCCGAACGCAGAACCCACGCGTCCTGAGCGCAGAACTCACCGACCCTGAGCGTTGGACTCTCGCGTCCTGAGCGTTGGACTCTCGCGTCGTGAACGCATGACTCGCGGGTCGCGAGCGTCGGACTCGCGGGTCGCGAGCGCATGACTCGCGGGCGAGTCATGCGTTGGTGGCGGGTGAGTCATGCGCTCATGACCGGTGAGTCATGCGTTGGTGACGGGTGAGTTGTGCGTTGGGGGTGCGGTCAGGTGAGGGTGGCGGCGGGCGGGAGGGTGGCCGGGGTGGCGATCGGCCAGGTCAGGGGGTCCGGGCCGAGGGCCTGGAGCGCCTTGACCTGGAGGACGCACCACGGGGACACCGGACGCGCGCCCGCGAGGACGGCCGGGGCGAACTCGGCCCACGGCACCCACTCGACGGCGTCGACCTCGTCGGGGTTCGGGCTCGGCTCGCCGGTGAGGAGGCCGCGGAAGACGGGGCACATCTCGTTCTCGACGACGCCGTTCTCCATCTCCGCCCGGTAGCGGAAGGCGGGGAGGACCAGGTCGAGGGTGACGCCGGTCAGGCCCAGCTCGTCGGACAGCCGCCGCGTCACGGCGGGCAGCATCGGCTCCCCCGGCGCCGGGTGGCCGCAGCACGAGTTCGTCCACACCCCCGGCCAGGTCTTCTTGTGCAGCGCCCGCCTGGTCAGCAGCAGCCGGCCGGCGGGGTCGAACAGGTAGGAGGAGAACGCCAGGTGCAGGGGGGTGGACGCGTGGTGCACGGAGACCTTGTCGGCGACACCGATCCCGGCTCCGGACTCGTCCAGGAGAACGACTTGTTCCACGCGCCCACCCTGCCACACGGGCGATCACCCCGCTCCGCCGAGCACCCCCGGGCCCGGCGGGAGCGGGGCGAAGGGGGAGGGACGGCGGGGGCGGGGCGGGGCGGGTCAGGTCTCCTTGCAGAACTCGCCGATGGGGATGCCCACGTGCCGCTGCTCGGTCGCGATGTAGCCGAGCAGCTCGTCGCCCCGTTGCAGCTCGGTGACGTTGCGGACCTTCCCGCCGGGCCCGAGCACGCGCACGTGCCAGTCGTCCTGCACGGTGAGGCTGACCTCCACGCCCTCGGGCGAGTGGGCGGTGATGGTCAGGATCGGGCGGGACTCCAGCTTGGCCCGGCCGACGGTGAGCTTGCGGGTGCGGCCCTCGGAGTTGACCGCGAGCACCGTGCTGCCGGAGCGCAGCTCGGACAGGTAGTTGGTGCGGTTGTCCGGCCCGAGCACGTACGAGTGCAGCGCGCCGGCGTTGACCCGGAACGGCCGGGTCGGCATGTACGGCAGCGGGTGGGTCTCCGAGCAGCACAGGATGAAACCGGACGAGAAGGAGCCGACGAGGATGCCCTCGTCCTCCTGGAAGTGCGAGGCGGTGTCGACGCACACCCGGTCGCCGAGCCCGTTGTGGGCGATGCCCTCGACGGTGAGGGTGGTCAGCTCCAGCGGCGGGGTGGTCGCCTCCAGCAGCCTGGCCAGCTTGAACACGTCGGTCGCGTCGCGCGGGGCCATCAGGACGCCGTCGGAGCCGTGCTCCAGCACGTCCAGGACGATCGCGGCCTCCTCCAGGTCGGCGACGACGGTGACGAGCTTGCCGGGCGCGCCGTCGGCGGCGGCGATGACGATCTCCAGCGGGATCTTCGTCGGGTCGGTGAACCCGACCACCGCGTGCCCGAGCCGCACGGCCGCCGCGCACGCCAGCTGCAGCGTGCGGTCGTCGCTGACCTGCACGAACGCCGAGTCGGCGGTGAGCCGGTCGAGCTGGTCCCGGTCGTGCACCACGACGGTGACCAGGTGCGGGCTCTCCACCGGCTCGTCGGCGACCAGCACGCGGGTGATCGTCGGCGGGAGGGTGTCGAGCAGCGCCGGGTCGTCGGAGACGACGCCGGCCAGGCGGGCGTGCACGGCGGCGTCGACGACGGCCTCGCGCTGCGCTTCGGGGACGCTTCTGAGGTCGATCCAGGCGAACTTCAACGCTTCTCCAGGTGGGTGGGGCCCGCGCGTCGGCCGGACCCGCGGAAGGGGGGGTTCGCGGGTCCGGCCGACGGCGGGGGTCAGGAGGAGGCCGCGGCCCCCGTCATGGCGCGGACGAGGTCCGCCTCGGTCTCCTCGTGGACGATCGACGCCAGTTCGGCGACCAGGGACACCGGCGCCGGCGAGGTGAACACGCGGCGGCCGACGGCCAGGCCCGCGCACCCCACGGCCATCGCGGTGCGGGCGTGGTCGACGAGGCTGCCGCCGGTCGCGGGACCGCCCGCCACCAGCACCGGGATCGGGCTGCTGGCGACGACCTCGGCCATCCGCTCGGACGGGTGGGCGAGGTTGGTCTTGACGATGTCGGCACCGAGGTCGACCGCGATGTTCACGACGTGCGCGAGCAGCGCCGGATCGTTCGGGTCGCCGATGCGCGGCCCGCGCGGGTAGGCCATCGCGATCAGCGGGACGTTCCAGTTCTCGCACGCGGCGGCGACCGCGCCGAGGTCGGCGAGCTGCCGCGCCTCGGTGTCGGAGCCGATGTTGACGTGCACGCTGACCGCGTCGGCGCCCAGCCGCAACGCCTCGTCGACCTCGCCGACGAGCACCTTGGCGTTGATGTCGGCCATGTGCGCGGTGCCCGCGCTCAGGTGGACGACGAGCGCGCAGCCGCCCAGCACGTCGGGGTCGATCGTGCGTACCCGTCCTTTGTGGACGATGATGGCGTCGGCGCCGCCGACCACCACGGAGTCGATCAGGTCGCGCCACCGGTCGCGCGACACCACCGGACCGTCGGAAACGCTGTGGTCCAACGGCACGAAGAGGTACCTGTCGTCGCGCGGTCGGGAAAGGCGTCGCAGACGCAACGCTTTCCTCATGTCGCTCACACCTCCCCAGATTGGTGATAGCCATCAGCAGGGTGGTGGAACGGGCGAGCACGGCGGGAGGTGTGAGGTGGCGATAACTCCTCAGTTATGCACCTGTTGGAGCAACGGCCCGCGCAACGCAACAACAGAGCGTCATCCCCCGGTACACGCGCGGTCGGTGTTTGTCCTGTCCGCATTGCCCTAGGCTGCCGCAGTGCACATGGAGCTGAGGCACCTCCACGTCGTGCTGACCGTGGCGGAAGCGGGCAGCATCAGCCGTGCCGCCTCGCTGCTGAAAATCGCGCAGGCGGGCCTGACGGCCCAGCTGCGCCGGATCGAACGCGGTTTCGGCGGCCCGCTGTTCCTGCGCCGCACCGACGGCGTCGAGCTGACCGAGCTGGGCCGGCACGTCGTGCTGCGGGCCCGCGACCTGGTCGAGCGGTTCGACGACCTGCTGGTCACGGCGCGCAAGCTGGCCGCGGAGAGCGGCGGCGCCGGCATCCGGCTCGGCGGGGTGGCCGGGTCGCCGACACCGCTGCTGGTCGGCGTCGTCCGGGCGCTGCTGCCGACGCACCCGCAGACCACGCACATCGAGCGCAGCGGTGACGCCGTGCTCGAACTGGTGCGCGCCGGCAAGCTCGACCTGGCGCTGGTCACCGAGTTCCCCCAAAGTCCACTTCGGATTCCCGAAGAGGTCCACTTCCGCACGGTCACCACGGAACACATGGTGGTCGGAATTCCGGCGGGCCACCGGTTGTCCGGGCGAAATGAGATTCGGCTGTCCGAACTGGCCGATGAGGAATGGGCCGTGTCCGACGAGAACTACGGCGGCGGGCGGTTGAACCTCCACCTGGCCTGCGAGGCCGCCGGATTCACGCCGCGCTGCGCGCATTTCGGCGTCGACCCCGCGTCGGCGGCGGAACTGGTGCGTTCCGCGCACACCGTGGCGGGATTCTTCCCCACCGGCCACGACCTGCCCGGCGTGGTGCTGAAACCGATCGCGGGCAACCCCGTTCACCGGCGCGTCACATTGGTGTGGAACAGGGACTGCGAGGCCGCCGAGTACGTCGAGGACGTCCACGCGGCACTGCTGCGCGCCCACCACGAGCGGCTGCGGGGGCACGGGCGCGCGGCGATGCTGGCCGCCACCGGGTTGACCGTGGCGGCCAGCTAGCCGGTCGCGGGGTCAGCAGCCGCCGCAGTTGTAGTAGGTCACGTCCCAGTGGTTCGACTCCAGGAAGTAGATGTTCCCGGACCCGGACCGCCACTTGTTGCCGCCGATGGACGTGAAGGTGCCGCGGACGTAGTTGCTGATGCAGGTGGACAGGGCGAAGTCGAGCTTGTAGCCGTTCCAGTGGCTGTAGGTGCCGCTGGCGTGGCCGGTCTCCGTGCCGCCGGTGATGCGCAGGGCGCAGCCGCTGGCGCGCTTGAGCGTGATGCCGCCCTGCACGGTGGTGAGGTTGATCTGCGAGAAGCTGGTGCAGGTCGGGTTGTTGCGGTCGCTGCAACCACCGCTGGACGACCACGTGATGCCGGCCGCGCTGAAGCGGCTCGCGGCGTCGGCGTGGGTGAGCTTCGTGACGGCCGCCTGCACGTCGGCGGTGGCCACCGCCGCGGACAGGGTCATCCCGGCGAAGGCCAGGACGAGGGCGGCGAGGGCGCGGGCAAGGCGCATGGTCTTTCCCCTTCCGGTCTCGGCGGAAGCTAACGGCGTGCGGTAAAAACCCGCCTAAACGCCCAGCGCATCGCGGTAGAGGGCGCGCAGCCGCGTGTTCGGGTGGACGCCCAGCTCGTCGGCCAGGGTCCGGCGCACGTCCTGGAACACCGCGAGGGCCTCCGTGCGCCTGCCGCACGCCAGCAGCGCGGTCATCAGCTGGTAGCGGAGGTTCTCGGCGAACGGGTGCTCGGCCACCAGCGGGGTGAGCGCGTCGACCGCCTCGCCGTTGCGGCCCAGCACCAGGTCGAGGCCGATGGCCGTCTCCTGCACGGCCAGGTGGTGCGCCTCCAGCGGCGCGCACAGCCAGGCGCGCAGCGGTTCGGACTCCGCGCCGGCCAGCGGGGTGCCGCGCCACAGGTCGAGCGCCCGGGCGTACGCGGCACGCCGTTCGGCGAGGTCGGGCACGTCCGCCGCCCGCGCGGCGAGCGCCCGGAACCGCAGGGCGTCGACCTGGTCGGGGTCGGCGGCCAGCAGGTAGCCCGCGTCCTGGTGGCGCACCGGCACGCCCTCGGCGCGCAACGCCGAGACGTGCACCTGGAGGGACTTGCGGGCGCGCGGCGGCGGGTCGTCGCCCCACACGAGGTCGAGCAGCCGGTCGACGGGCACCGGTTTCCCGCACCGCGCGGCCAGCACGGCGAGGACCTGACCGGGTTTGCGGCGCAGCGCCCGCGGTGCCGCACCGGGCGTGCGCACCTCCACCGGTCCGAGGATCCGGAACTCCACCCCGCCCCCCAGGTCGCGTTGACGGTTCACCAACAGTGCCGCGATTCTGACGGATCTTCGCGGACGGTGGTTCCGCCGGACGGCCGGAGCGGGGTTTCTCACTCGGAATGCCGCAGCACGCTCTCCACCTCGGTGCGGAACGCGGTGACGCCGTCCTCCCCCTCGGGCGCGCCGTGGGCCTGGAGCAGGTGGAGCAGCGCCACGCCGTTCGCCGAGCGCCGGGACAGCGCGCGGAACGAGAACGCGGCCTCGTACACCGCCACCGCCGTCGCGCCGGCCGCCGCGACCGCGGCGAGGAACGCCCACAGCTCGCGCCTCGGCGCGTCCGCCACCGCGACCGCGCCCAGCGCGGCGGCGGCCGTGTAGAGCAGCACCGCGCCGGCCGTCGTCCACCGCCGGGCCGAGGTGTAGCGGGCGCGGGCCTGCTCGAACCCGGCCAGCCGCTCCCCCACCCGGTGCCGCAGGTAGGCGCGGACGAACTGCTCGCGGTGGTCGTCGGCGGAGATCGGTCCGGTCGCCACGTGGCCGAGCACGGGGGCCGGGGTGCGCGCGGGGGCGGGCGAGGGCGGCGGGGACGCGGGCGGTGAGGACGCGGGCGGTGGGGACGCGGGGGGCCGGGACGCGGGCCGGGTGGCGGGCTCCGCGGCGGGGGCGGTCGCGCGGGTGGGCTGCGGTTCGGAGGTGGTGCGCGGCCTCGGTGACGGCCTGGTCGCCGTCACCTGGACCTCCGCCGGCGAGGTGACCTGCGCGGGGGCGATCTGCGCGGTCGGGTCGACGGTGGCGGGAGCGGCCTGCTCGACGGGGGCGGGGGCGGGCGGCTTCGCGGCGGCGCGGGTGGTCTTCGCCCGCGACGCCCTCGACCGGGCCGGCGTGGGCTCGGGGGCGGGGGCGGGCTCCGGGCTCGGGTCGCCGGCCCGCGCCTCCCCCGCCAGGCGGCGGGTGCGGGCGGCGCGGTCGTCGCGGGTGTCGTCCTGGGTCTCGTCGCTCATGCCTGGCTCACCGGTTCGTGTCGGTACCGCGCCACGGCGGTCGCGAGTTCGCGGGAGCGCTCGGCGCGCTCCTCCTCGTCGACGGCGGGCGGCGCGGCCAGGTGGTCGAAGTACAGCGCCCTCAACCGCTCGGCCCTCGCCCGCACGTCGGGGTCCTCCCCGTTGCGCGCGACCACCGCGAGGACGGCGGCCACCGCGCCCGACGCGGCCAGCAGCACGCCCGGCCACGGCTCGGCGCTCAGCCACACCTGGAGCGCGGCGAACACCGTGGTGGCGAACCCCGCGCCGATGGCCAGCACGACCAGCAGCCTGGCGCGCTCCCGCGCCCGCAGGGCGGCCACCTCGCACTCGTGCAGCGCGGGCGCCACCAGCTGGTTCGCCTCGTGGATCGCGTCGGCGAGCAGCGGGTAGTCGAGCACGTACCCCGGGTCGACCACGGGGTGCGGCTCGGGCTCCCGGAACCGCAGCGCCGGCCACACCGGGGGCGGCGGCACGGGGGCGTGCAGCGTCGCGCCCGGCCGGTCGGCCAGCACCCGCCGCAGCACCGCGACCACCTTGTCCGCGCCCTCGTCGAGGTGCACGACCGCCACCCGGCCGCTGCGCACCAGCACGGCGAGGTCGTCGTCCTCCCCCAGCCCGCCGAACGCGACCTCGTCGGCCAGGCCACCGGTGCCGGCGAGCACCAGCAGCGGCCGGTCGCGGCCCAGGTGGTCGACCAGCGCGGCGCGGGCCACCGCACCGCCGCCGACCAGCAGCGCGAGCACCGCGCGCTTCGTCCCGGCCACCGCGTCGACCACGCGGAACAGGGCGGGCACCTCCTCGCCCCACTGCGAGCCGGGCACCAGCACGGCCGTGTCGTGGTTGGCGTTGAGGCGGGCCTCGCCCTCGCCGGGCTCGGCGTCCTCGGCGGCCACCCGGCCGGACGGGGCGACGCCCACCAGCCTCGGCCAGCGCCCCTCCAGGGACTCGGCGGCCAGGCCGACCAGGTGCGTGACGCCGAGGTCCGCGCCGGACGTGACCACGACCGCGTCCGACCTGGCCGCGTCGGCGAGGACGGCGCGCAGGACCGGCAGGACGGCCGCGGCGAGCCCGGTGTCCAGGGGCGCGGTCGAGCCGAGCACCGCGAGGACCGGTCTGCCGCGGGGAAGTCCCAGGGCCCTGGCCCGGACGTTCGCGTCGGGATGGGCCATCCGCTTCACCCGCGGACCATCACCCGCTGTAGGCATGCGGGGGACCCTAGCGGTGCCTTACCCGAATTTCACCCGTCCAGGGGTGTTTTTTCGGCAGGTAGACTCTCTTTCCGTGTCGATTGACCCCGCTGAGCTGGAGATCGCCCTGAAGGTGCTCGCCCAGGTGGATGATCTGGAAACCGAGCACCCCGACGCGGTCGCCGTCCGCAGGGCCACCGCCGGCATCTGGAAGAACCTCCGCAAACGCCGCAAGGCCGACCGGCGCGCCGCCGTCACCGCGTCCGACCGCGCCGTCATCGAGGCGACCGCGACCGGTTCGCCGTCGCGCATCGACGACGAGACGCGCGGCGTGCTGCTGCGCGAGCCCGACCCGGGCTCGAAGGCGGGCACGCTGCTGCGCGCCCGGTCCTGCTACACGTGCAAGCGCCGGTACACCGAGGTCGACGCCTTCTACCACCAGCTGTGCCCGACGTGCGCGGACCTGAACCGGGCCAAGCGCGACCAGGGCGCGGACCTGACCGGCAAGCGGGCCCTGCTCACCGGTGGGCGCGCCAAGATCGGCATGTACATCGCCCTGCGGCTGCTGCGCGACGGCGCGCACACCACGATCACCACCCGGTTCCCGCACGACGCGGTGCGCCGGTTCGCCTCGATGCCGGACAGCGCCGACTGGCTGCACCGGCTGCGCGTGGTGGGCATCGACCTGCGCGACCCGAGCCAGGTGGTGCGGCTGGCCGACTCGGTGGCCGCCGCCGGGCCGCTGGACATCCTGATCAACAACGCCGCGCAGACCGTGCGCCGCTCGGCGGACGCCTACGCGCCGCTGGTCGCGGCCGAGGCGGGACCCCTGCCGAGCGGTCCGCTGCCGGAGCTGGTCACGTTCGGCCACACCACCGACGCGCACCCGGTGGCGCTCGCCGGGTCGCTCACCGACACCATCCCGGCGGTGACGGCGCTCGCGCTGACCGCCGGGTCGAAGGAGATCGACGCGGGTGGCCTGGTGCCGGACGTGGCGGCGGTCAACAGCTGGGTGCAGCGGGTCGAGGAGGTCGACCCGGTGGAGCTGCTGGAGGTGCAGCTGTGCAACAGCACCGCGCCGTTCATCCTGATCTCCCGGCTGCGCCCGGCGATGGCCGCCTCCCCCGCGCGGCGCAAGTACGTGGTGAACGTCTCGGCGATGGAGGGCCAGTTCAGCCGCGCCTACAAGGGGCCGGGGCACCCGCACACGAACATGGCCAAGGCCGCGCTGAACATGCTGACGCGCACCAGCGCGGAGGAGATGCTGACCACCGACGGCATCCTGATGACCGCCGTCGACACCGGCTGGATCACCGACGAGCGCCCGCACCCGACCAAGCTGCGGCTGGCCGCCGAGGGCTTCCACGCGCCGCTCGACCTGGTCGACGGCGCGGCCCGGGTCTACGACCCGATCGTGCGCGGTGAGCTGGGCGAGGACCTGCACGGGTGCTTCCTGAAGGACTACGAACCCGCACCCTGGTGACCGTCAGTCCGTCCACTCCCGACAGTAGCAACGGCGGTGGGCCGTTCGGGTAACCGCGTCCCGCGGTGTCGCTGTCCGTGCGACTCTGCGTCGGTAAGGTGGAGCTTTCGACGGGCCGCCGCGGGGCGACGGGGGTGGGCATGGAGGGCGAGCCGCGCGGGGTCCGGTCGTGGTGACCGCCCCCCGCCCCGTGAACCCGTTCCCGCTGCCGGGCTGGGAGGGCACGCCGATGCGCCCGCTGCGCCCCTGGGAGCGCCGGGCGCACCGCGACTACTACGTGCCCGTCGACGGCACGGAGGACGCCTTCCGCGAGTTCCGGCAGGGGATGGGCGACCTGACCGGCCTGCTGGAGGACGGCCGGCTGGTGCTCGTCACGGGCGAGTCGGGCTGCGGCAAGACGGCACTGGTCAACCGGTGCGCGGACTGGGTGGTGACCCGGTTGGCCGACCAGGGGTTGCGCGGCGTGGTCGCCGACCTGACCGGGTGCCTGCCGACCGACCAGGAGCTGTCCATCGACCAGCGCACCGTCGAGGTGTGCGACCAGCTGTTCGACCTGCTGGTGGACCACGAGGCGCTGCGGCCCGGCGCGGAGGGGCGGCTGGCCGCCGACCGGGACGTGCCGCGCCGGGTGTTCCCGCGCCTGGGCCGGTCGCTGCGCGAGGACACCGCGCTCGTCCTGCTGCTGCCCAGCCCCAACGAGCTGGTGGACGAGGTCATCCGGTACGCCCGCGTGCTGCGCAGCCCCAAGGTCCTGTTCCTGACCGAGTCCGCGTTCTTCGGGCCGGACGAGGTGGCGGACGTCGTGCGGCAGCTGGAGACGTGGGTCCCGCCGATCGTGCTCCACGTCGGGCCGCTCGCCCCCGGTGACGCCCGGCGATTCACCGAGGACCGGCTGTCACGTCACGCGGACGTGGGAATTTATCCGCGGATGAGCGATGACGCGATCACATTCGTGGCGAACCTGTGCCAATCGGTCGCGATGCTCCAGAGATTTTTGCACGGCACCTACGAGCACAAACTCGACTCGGGGCTAAGCTACACCGAAGATGACCTGGTCTCCGTCGAGGACATCAGGGCGTTCTTCAACTCGAAGTCCCGGAACGGACTGGGGATTGGGCCATGAGCGGCAGCAGCGAACTCCCGCCCCCGCGGAAGAACCCCTTCTCGCCGATGGCGGTCGCCAGGATCACCGACTTCGACGCCGACCCCGAGGCGGTCGACGTGGCGATCACGACCGACGCCGCGCGGCAGGCCCTCGCGCACCTGACGTCCTACCTGGAGGACCGGCCGGACCGGGGGGCGCGCGACCGCTCCGGCACCGTGCTCGCCGTCCTGGGCGACTACGGCACGGGCAAGACCCACCTGGCGGTCCGGCTGGTCCGGCACGCCCGGGAGGCCCTGGCCGACCCGACCCACGCGCTCTACCTGGACGCGACCGCGGAGAGCTTCATCGAGCTGTACCGCCGGTTCATGCAGAAGCTGGGCCGCGCGGGGGTGCGCGCCCAGGTCAGCGAGTACTACGCGGACATCGTCGCGGACGCCCTCCAGTCCACCGGGCTGACCAGCGACACGCTGGAGTGGCTCGGCAGCAGGCAGCTGGAGCCGCAGGAGGTCGTGGAGCGCCTGGGGCTGATGGAGAG
The DNA here is from genome assembly GCF_052936295.1 of Saccharothrix sp. DSM 118769. Classification (NCBI taxonomy): domain Bacteria; kingdom Bacillati; phylum Actinomycetota; class Actinomycetes; order Pseudonocardiales; family Pseudonocardiaceae; genus Saccharothrix; species Saccharothrix sp. DSM 118769. The sequence continues at coordinate 7,690,157 of NZ_CP193627.1, forward strand.
CGCGCTGCTGCGCAAGGTCCAGGACACGCTGCGCGAGGTCACCGACGACAAGGGCTTCGGCACCGCGCTCACCCTGCTGCTGCGCCCCGGTTTCGAGCACTCGGTGTGGTCGTGGCTGCTGGGCGGCGCGCCGGACCAGGTGCTGGTCGAGCGCGGCATCACCACGCCGATCGACACCGAGGTCGCCGCGCTGGAGGCGATGGGCGTGTTCGCCCTGCTGTTCGGCGGCAGGCAGCGGCGGTTCGTGCTGGCGGTCGACGAGCTGGACAAGATCTTCTCCGCGGACAGCAGGCCGCGGAAGCGCACGATGGCCGCGTTCCAGACCATGCTCCAGGTGTTCGCCCGGGCCGGGGCGTGCCTGGTGCTGTGCGGGCTGCCGGACTTCCTGTCCGTGCTGCCGCCCGCGGTGCGCCAGCGCATCCCGTTCACCGTGGTGATGTCCGGGCTGAGCCAGGGCGAGGTGCGCGAGTTCATCACGCTGGCGCAGGAACCGGTGTTCGGCACCCGGCAGCTGGCCCCGTTCACCGTGGACACGGCCCGCTACCTGCGCGACATCGCGCGCGGCAACGCCCGCAACGTGATCCGGCTGTGCCACCGGGTGTTCCGGATGGCCGACGACCTGGCCCGCGCCACCGGCGACCCGGGTGTCCAGGTCACCGAGGAGATGGTGCGGCAGGCGGCGCGGGAGCTGTTCGGCTCGCTCAGCTCCGACGACGTGGACGGCGTGGTGCGGCGGCTGCTCGACGCCAACGGCCTCGACTACCTGCGCCGGCACCTGCTCGGCGCGGGCGAGGACTCGCTGGTCGACTTCTGGGTCACCTTCCCCGACCGCGAGGGCGGGTGCGCGGTGGTCGTGACGCGGTCGCTGCTGGACAACGCGGACGTGGCGACCGTGATGCGGCGGATCTCCGCGGTCCGCGAGGCCGAGCCGGACGCCGAGCTGGTGCTGCTGGTCAACGGGGTGGTGGCGGACGGCGTGGCGATCCAGCTGCACGAGCTGCTCGGCCACGAGCCCCTGGTGTACGTCGAGCGGACGTTCGCCGAGGACTTCAAGGCGCTGGTGGGCGCGACGGGCAGGCGGACGGCCGCCGGCGGCGACCCGATGTCGGCGCTGCGGCAGCGGATGGACCAGCTCAACCGGCAGCAGTCGAGCATCTACGGGTTCATCGAGCAGCTGGCCGAGCACGTGGACGGCGTGCGCACCTCGTCGGACCGGCAGCTCGGGGCGATCCAGCGGCAGCTCGCGCTGCTCACCGGCGCCGGCTCGGCGGAGCGCGCGACCCCGGGCAGGCTGCCCGGCGAGGTGGAGCGGCTGTTCCGGGACGCGCTGGACGCGCTGGAGGAGCTGACCCAGGTCGACGCGATGTTCCAGGAGGCGTTCGACTTCGCGCCGGCCGGGACGCAGGAGGCGGTGCACCGGCGGCTGCGGACCCCGGAGTTCACCCGGGCCGCGGCGCAGGCCGTGTTCACGCAGCGCGCCGTGCACGCGTTCCGGGCGGCGGTGGCGCAGTGGTACCAGGCGTCCGGCGACGACGACGCCGAGGACCGGCTGGAGGCGCTGTGCGGGATCTACGACGACATCGCCGAGTTCCTGCCGCTGTTCGCGCTGAACCCGCTGTTCGACCTGCCGCCGTGGTCGGGGCGGACCGGCGGCGTCGTGACCGAGGTCAACCAGGGCACGCGCCGCACGCGGGTGCACGACGCGTTGCGCAACCTCAGCCCCCGGGTGCGCCGGGCGGTGCTGCGGGCGCCGCACCTGTGAGGTGACCGCTCAGGGGGTGGGTTCGACCCGCTGGACGACGGGCGCGGGACGCGGCACGGCCGCGCGCGGTGCGACCGGGCGCGGCACGGCGGGACGCGTCGCGGGTGCCGGTGCGGGTGCGGCGGGCTCGCGCACGGGTTCCCCCACCGGCGGCCGGAAGCGGTCGTAGAGGCCGTTCGACGCGGCGTGCAGCAGGTTCACCACCACCACGGCGGGCGCGACGACGGCGATGGCGCCCGGGAACGCCGGTTCCAGCAGCAGCGCCAGGATGATCGCGGTCAACCCGTTCTGCTGCCCCAGCGCGAGCCTCGTCCGGTCGCCGCGCCACCGCGCCGGGACCGTCAGCACGACCGCGACCAGCGCCTGCGCGCCGAACGCCGCCGCGCCGAGCACCACGCCGACCAGGGCCAGGCCCCAAGCGAACTCGCCCGCCAGCACCAGCCCGACGGCGGCGGTCGCGGCGAACATGCCCGCCTCGGCCAGGCCGTCGACCCAGCGCCCGAGGTTCGGCCGGAAGAACAGGCCGAGCAGCGCCAGCGCCAGCAGCAGCGACTGCTGCACCGCCACGAACCCGATCGCGAGCACCGCCACGACCATCACCGCGCGCACCGCGTACCGGACCGCCCGGCGACCGACCTCGGCTGCCTCCACGCGGCGGCGCACGAGCGTCCACAGCATGAACGCGACGCCCGCCAGGGCGAGGTTGAGCACGAGGTCCGCCGCGAACGGGCCGACGCCGCCGACCGCGCCGCCGCGCAGCGCGTACGCCGTGAGGTACACGGTCAGCAGCACGGTAATCGGGTCGTCGAACGACGCCCACGCGGCCAGCAGCGCCTTGGCCGAGTCGGACATCCGCGACTTGGCCCGCACGGCGGCCACCGACAGCGGGTCGATCTGCGCGACCGCCACGGCGAGCACCAGGTGCTCCGGTTGCCGGAACACGAAGTACACCGCGCCGAATATCAACGCGACTTTGGCGAGCACGCCCAGCGTCACCGCGACGACGACCGTGCGGAACTGCCGGCGGAATTCCGCGATGACTATTCCACTGGTGCTCGCGTACAGGCCGAACCCGAGAAGTGCGGTGATGAAGAACGCGTACACCGGTGACCGGTCGACTTCACGGAGTGCGAACGATTCCGCGACGAGCCAGCCCGCACCGAGAGCGGCCAGGAGTGCCGCCGAACGGACCGCGGGCGTCATATCGACACGATAAAGAGGGATCAGGGGGCGTTCAAGGACCGGATGGAGTGAGTTCGACGGCGAGCGCGGACATGCGGTCGTCGGCGCCGCTCAGCCTCGCCTGGTCGAGGGTGACCCCGACCAGGTGCTCGCCGGGGCCGAGCCGGTAGTGGAAGACCCCGCCCATCTCGACGTCGAGCACGAACCGCAGCAGCAGCCCGCCGACGACGGGGCTCACCGCCCGGTTGAGCTTGGTCGTCAGGGTGCCCAGCTCCTGCGCGAACCCGTGGTAGAACCGCCGCCGCGCCTCCACGCCGACCTGGGTGAAGAACGGCGCGAGGGACGGGTCGCCCAGGCAGTCGACCATGGTGCGGACCTCGCCCGCCACGACGTGCGCGACCAGGTGCAGGTCGCGGGCCCGCACCGCCTCCACGCACGCGGTCAGCGGCCCGTTGCCGACGGTGACGTGCGGTTCGGCGTCCTCGTCCTCCTCGGCGAGCGGCGCCACGTCGTCCGCGGTGGCCCAGCCGCCGGGGTTGAGGGAGCCGAGGCTGAGGTCCGCGCGCAGCCGGGTGGCGAGGTCCGCGACGGCGCGGTCGGCCTCGTCCACGGCGGGGTGGCCGAACAGCGGCCCGGCGCCCGCGTGGTCGAGGACCAGGCCGACGACGTGCTCGCCGGGCACGACGGCGTCGCAGAACAGCGCGCCCTCCTCGGTGTGCAGCACGGTGCGGATGAGCCGGCCGGTGCGCACCTCCTGCAACGCCCGGTCCAGGCTCGTGACCTGGAACGCCAGGTGCCTGCCGAGCCGCTTGAGCTCCTCGCGGCGGGTGCCGCCGGGCAGCGCGTCGGGCGCGGGGGCCGGGTCGCCGAGGACGTCGACGCCGAAGTCGAACACGCCGCTGCTGTAGTGCGCGAGGTAGTGCAGCGCCGGGCTGCGGAGGACCGCCGCGCGGCAGGCGTGCCGGGTCGTGTCGAACTCGGGGCCGAGGTGCTCGGCCTCCTCCTCGTACAGCTCCACGCTGCTCCCTCCTGCCGGCCGGGGTGCGCGGGGTGCGCCGGCCTCACGTGTGCGGGACGTCGACATCGCACTCCCGCCAGTCCTGGTCGGTCGGCTGCGCGGCCAGCCGCAGGTTGTGCGCCGCCACGGCGGTGTGCGGGTGGTCCGGCCCGAGGAACTCCAGGCAGTCGGTGTGCGCCTCGGCGACCAGTTCGGCCGCCCGGTCGGCCTCGCCCGCCGAGGCGAGCACGCGGGCCTCGTCGACGGCGGCGGCGAGCGTCCACGGGTGGGTGTCGCCGAGCCGCTCGCGCAGGGTCGCCGCGGCGCCGGCCACGTGCTCGACCGCGCCGGGCGCGTCGCCGGTGGCGCGCAGCGCGAGGCCGAGCCCCAGCTCGCACAGCGCGGTGAACGGGTGGTGCTCGGGCAGCTCGACGTGCCGCCGGAAGCCGTCGAGCGCGGTGCGGGCCAGTTCGACGGCCAGCTCCGGGTCGCCGCCGACGCGGCGGTGGTCGGCGGCGAAGCTCAGCGCGCACCCGAGCGTGTAGGGGTGGTGGGGGCCGAGGACCTCGCGGTAGTCGCGCAGCGCCTTGCCGGTGCGCTCCTTGGCCGCCCTGGCGCGGCCCGCGAGCCGCAGCGCGATGGCGTAGTCCCAGCGCACGCCGACCTGGGTCTGGTTCAGCTCCGGCCGCAGGTTCTGCAACTGCTGCGAGGCGGTGAGCAGGGACTCCAGCGCCTCCGGGTAGCGCCCCAGCTCGCGCTGGTAGACGCCGATCCGGGACAGCGTGGTCCACGTGCGCGCGTCGCCGGGCCCGAACAGCCGCTTGCGCCGCCGGTAGTTGTCCTCCTCCAGGAGCAGCGCGCCGGCCGCGTCGCCGGACAGGAACGTCGAGGTGGCGAGGTTGTTGGCGGCGCGGCGGGTGTCCGGGTGGTCGTCGCCGAGCACGGCGCGCAGGCCGTCCCAGGTGGCCTGGTCCTCGGCCAGCGCCTCGGCGAACAGCCCGAGGCCGCGCAGGTCGCCGCCCCGGCCGCGGGCGGTGATCAGCGGCTGCGGGTGGGTCAGGTCGAGGGCGCGCCGCTGCTGGGCCAGCGCCAGGTCGTCCAGCCGCAGCGCGCGGGTGGGCTCGCCCAGGACGCGGTGCACGTTGGCGAGCTGCGCGGCGAGCCGGTTGCGCAGCGGGTCGGCCGGGCCGAACCGCTCGGTCCACGAGTCGAGCAGCCGGTGGCCGGGTTCCAGGGCGGCCCGCCGCACGCCCGTGCCGCCGTCGGTGTAGAGGAAGCGGACCTGGTTGACGAGCCAGCGGCGCACCTTCGGGTCGGTGCTGTCCAGCGCGCCGGACGGGTAGACGTGCTTCTGGAGCTCGGCGAACCGGGCGGCCCGGGTCGGCGACCGGTCCTCCACCTCGGTCGGCGCCAGGGCGGCCAGCGCGGCGAGCACGTCGGCTTGCCGCGTCGCGCGCTCCTCGGGGTCCATCCGCCCGCGCAGCACCCGCTGCACCACGCGGTGCAGCCGCAGCGAGTACTGGTCGCCCCAGTCGACGCGGAACAGCCCGTACCGCGCGCCGCGCCACAGGACCCGGTCGATCTCGCCCGCGTCCAGCTCCACCGGCTCCGCGTCCACCCCGCCCGCGGCGACCAGCCTGCCGAGGAACGCGGGCGAGCGCACCAGCCCCAGGTCCGCGCCCTCGGGCGAGAGGAACGCGCACAGCTGCGCGACCAGCACCGCGAGCCGACCGGTGGCGCTGTCGCGCAGCGAGCCGACCGCCAGGTCGACCACCCGCGCCACACCGCTCTCGTCGGACCGGTCGAGGTGCTCGAACAGGGTGCGCACGGCCCAGGCGGCGGCGTCGGCGTCCCGCGAGCCCGCGCCCAGCTCGGTCCGCGTGACCTCGCCGAGCCACGACGAGACCAGGTCCAGCGACAGCGGCAGGTGCTCGACGGCGTCGGCGACGCGGTGCGCGTCGGCCGGGACCAGGCCGGGCACCCGGTCCAGCAGCAGCCGCGCGCTGTCGTCGGCGCGCATGGGCACCAGCCCGACCGCCGGGCCGGGCGCGGGGCCCGAGGTGACGAGCACGTGGCCGGTCGCGCCGCCGGGCAGCAGGTCGGCGATCAGGTCGAGGTCGTCGGCGTTGTCGTAGACCAGCAGGAACCGGGCGTAGGCCGGGTCGCCGGCGAGGCGGTCGAGCGCGGCGAGCGTGCCGTAGTCGGTCGACCCGGGCTGGTGCAGCCGGGAGGCCAGGTCGGCGAGGCCGCCCAGCACGGACTGCCGGTCGTGCGCGGCGAACCACCACACCGCCGAGTAGTCCGAGGCGAACCGGTAGGCGTACTCCAGGGCCAGTTCGCTCTTGCCGACGCCCGGCACGCCGTTGACGGTCACCACGACCCGCTCGTCGCCCGCCTCGGTGAACCGGTCGCGCAGCTCCTCCAGGTCCTCGTCGCGCCCGACGAACGCGGGGTGGCGGGGCGGCAGGTCGAACACCGCCGGGACGGCGCCGGGTACCCGCATGACCGCGTCGTGCACGGTGCCGGGCCGGTCGATCAGGCCGAAGTGGCTCAGCAGCAGCGCGCCCAGCGCCTCGGGGGTGTGCTCGTGCACGGACAGCGCGCCGCGGCCGGCCGGTTCGTCCTCGTCCAGCAGCAGCCGCAGTACGGTCAGCGGCCGGTCGGGCAGCGCCACCGGCCCGAGGTGCGACGAGGACAGCACCACCACGCCCGGCGGCACGTCGTCGGCGAACCAGCCCGCCGCGTCCCCGGGCCGGCGCACCTGCGCGCCGGCCCGTTCGAGCTGGCCGCGCACCCAGTCGGCCCAGGGGCGGTCACGGGGCGCGTGCACCAGGACCACCCGGTCGGGCTCGGTGGTCGAGGTCAGGCCGAACACCCGCCGGTAGCGGGCGCGCAGCACCGGCGGCACCGGCGCCACGCCGGTCACCTCGCCGGCGGTCACCGCCGCGGCGAGCCTGCCGTACTGGGTCTCCAGGCCACCGCCGCCGCTGGGCTCCTCGACCAGGATGGCGAGCAGCGGGTCGAACGCGTCGAACGGCCGGTACGGGATCTCCACCGTGCCGCCGTCGGGCACCCGCTTCGCCTGGCCGGCCAGCAGCTCGGCGAACGCGGCGTGGATGGCGGAGCGGATGCGGCGGGCGCGGGACAGCTCGTCCGCGTCGTCGAACAGGGTCGCCACCGGCACCAGGTCGATCCGGATCGGGGCCCGCTTGCGCAGCCGCGCGGCCAGGTCGGCGGCGTCGGCGATGGCGCGCGGGCGGGGCCGGAAGCAGACGGCGGCCAGCTCGCACAGCGTCGCGATCAGGGTCAGCGACTCGTCGCCCGCGCCGGTGGGCGCGTCGATCAGCACCTGGTCGTAGTCGGACTCGATCAGCCGGGCGCGCAGTTCGGCGATCGCGCCCGCGTCGCCGTGCCGCTGCTCGGGCCGCGGGCGGCCCGCCGAGTCGGTCGGCATCGGCGCCACCACGTCGATGCAGCCCGCGGGCTGCTCACCCGCGGGCGGCGCGAACCGCTCCACGCCGGGTAACGGGTCCTCGTCGCGCAGCGGGTCGGCGCGGTAGGCGGCGAGCAGGCCGCGGCCCAGCGCGTCCGGCAGCGCGGTGCGGGCCACCAGGAACGGCTCCAGGTACTCGCGGACCCGCGGCACCTCCGAGCCCCAGTCCACGACCAGGACCTTCTGCCCGGCGGTGGCCAGCACCCAGGCCAGGTTCGCCACCGCGCTCGTGCGCCCGGTGCCGCCGGTCGCCGAGAGGAAGGCGGTGACCCCGGTGTGGGCCGGGGTGGTGCGGGGACTGCTCATCTACTGCTCCACGGGCGGGCGGGAGGAAGACCTGGGGATACCGGTAACGCGGGCGCCGCGCCCGCGGGTCAGCCGCGGTTCACCCGAACGGCCGCGACCGCGGCGCGGGGCGTGCCCGCGACGCGAGGGGTGCTCACGGGGCGGGTCGTGCTCACGGGGCGGGTCGTGCTCACAGGGCGCTCTCGAAGGCCGCGTACCGGTTCGGCAGCTCGGCGTTCTCCGCGAGGATGCGGTGCAGCGCGGCGCGCAGCGCGGTGTCGGGCAGTTCGGCCAACCGCGCGAGGTCGATGCCCGTGACGTCCAGCAGTTCGGACTCCAGAACGGGTTCCCCATCCATTTCCGGCGTACCCCCTCACCGCAGTGCTGCGGGTCCAGCGTCGGCACCGCGGTTCCCATGGTAGTGAACGGCAACGGTGGTCGCCCTGAATCCACCGATTGGCGGAGGCAGGACCGGGCGGCCTGTGTTTGATTGCTCGTGGGGGTGCCGGGAATCGGGGGGTTGATGGCCGCGCTGCCGTTCCGCCAGTTCGTGCTGAAGGTGCACGGGAGGTGCAACCTGGCGTGCGATTACTGCTACGTCTACGAACTGGCCGACCAGAGGTGGCGCGACCGGCCGCGCGCGATGTCGCCCGTCGTCGTCCGGCACGCCGCGGCCCGGGTCGCCGAGCACGTGCGCGCGCACGGCCTGGCGTCGGTGGACGTCGTGCTGCACGGCGGCGAGCCGCTGCTGGCCGGGAGGCGGGCGATCTCCTCGCTGGTCGCGGAGTTCCGCGAGGTCGTGCCCGCCGAGGTGCGGTTCACCGCGCAGACGAACGGGACGCTGCTGGACCGCGCTTTCTGCTCGCTGTTCGCGGACCTGGGCGTGCGCGTCGGGGTGAGCGTGGACGGCTCGCCGGAGGCGCACGACCGGCACCGCGTGCGGCCGGACGGCACGGGCAGCTGGGCCGCGGTGCGGTCGGCGCTGGAACTGCTGCGCGAGTTCCCCGAGGTGTACGCGGGGGTGTTGTGCGTCGTCGACGTGCGCAACGATCCCGTGCGCACCTACGAGTCGCTGATGGCGTTCGCACCGCCCGTGCTCGATTTCCTCCTGCCGCACGGCAACTGGTCCGCGCCGCCTCCCGACCGTGCGCCGGACGCGCCGGGAACGCCTTATGCGAAGTGGTTGTCGACGCTTTTCGACCACTGGTACGAGAAGCCGCGCACGCGGGTCAGGGTGTTCGACGAGCTGCTGGCCGCGCTGCTCGGCGGCGGTTCCGGCGTGGAGGGGATCGGGCTGAGCCCGTCCGGTCAGCTGGTGGTGGAGACGGACGGGACCGTGGAGACGTCCGACATCCTCGCGTCCTCCTCCCCCGACGCCGCCGCGACCGGGCTGCACGTGGCGCGCGACCCGTTCGACGCGGCGCTGGACCTGCCGGACGTGCGGGCCGGGCGCGCGGGGCTGGCCGGGCTGTCCGCGACGTGCCGCCGGTGCCCGGTGGTGCGGGTGTGCGGCGGGGGCCTGCGCGCGCACCGGTACCGGGCGGGGGCGGGCTTCGACCGGCCGTCGGTCTACTGCCCGGACCTGGCCGCGCTGATCGGGCACGTGCGGTCGCGGGTGGCGGCGGACCTGGCGGTGCTGGCATGACGGTCGGGGCCGGCGTGACGGTCGGGGCCGGCGTGACGGTCGCGCCGTTCCGCCTCTCCAGCGCCGACTTCACCGCGCTGGCCAGGGGCGGCGGTGGGGTGGCGGTGCGGGCGTTGCGGCGGGCGCGGCGCAGTCGGACCCTGCTGATGGTCCGCGCCATCGCCGCGCACCCGGACGCGCGGCCCGCCTACGAGCTGCTGCGCGAGGTGGGGCGCGTGGCCCCCGCCGCCGTGGAGCGGGTGCTCGACCACCCCTCCGTGGGCGCGTGGGCGACCCGCACCGCCGTGGCCCTCGACCGCGGCGAACCCGCCGCGCCCGCCGAGCTGGCGTTCGCCGCGGTGGCCGCGGCGGTGCGCGCGGGGCTGCCCGCGGACCTCCCGCTGCCGCCGGCGGACGTGGTGTCGCTGCCGTCGCTGGGCGTGGTGGTCGGGCCGGGGCTGGCGCACGAACCGCTGCCCGTGGTGGGGAGCGGCGCGTTCACCCCCCAGCTCGACCCGTGGGCGGGCGGCGGCGTGCCCGCCGGGCTGACCGCCGACCCCGCGCCCGACGCGGCCCGGTGGCACGACCGCGTGACCGGCGCATGGGAGCTGCTGTCCCGCGACCACCCGGCCCTGGCCGCCGAGGTCGCCGAGGTGGTGACGGTGCTGACGCCCGTGCCGTCCTCGCCGGGCGGGACCAGCAGCGCGACCCCGGCCGACGCGTTCGGCTGCGTGTTCCTGTCCCTGCCCCCGGACGCCGAGACGGCGGCGGTGACCCTGGCGCACGAGGCGCAGCACAGCAAGCTCGGCGCCCTGATGGACCTGTTCCCGCTGGTCGTGCCGGACCGCGACGCCCGGTTCTACGCGCCGTGGCGGGAGGACCCGCGCCCCGCCGTCGGCCTGCTGCACGGCACGTACGCGCACCTGGCCGTGGCCGGGTTCTGGCGGGACCGGCCGGGTGCGGCGGCGCAGGCCGAGTACGCGCGCTGGCGCTCGGCGGCCCTGGTCGGCGCCGAGACGCTGCTGGCCGGCGGCAAGCTGACGCCCACCGGCACCCGGTTCACCGAGGTCGTGGCCGAGGTCCTGCGCGCCTGGGCCGCCGAGCCGCTGCCCGCGCCGGTGCTGGCCGCGGCCCGGGAGGAGGCGCGCAGGCACCGGGCGCGCTGGGAGGCCGCGCACGCAGAGGCCGTGCACGCAGAGGCCGTGCACGCAGAGGCCGTGCACACAACCTGACGACGCGCCGGACGTGATCCACCGAGTTCACCCGTCCGGCGGAGATACTCGCCGCCATGCTCACCGCCGACGGCCACCTGGTGCACTCCCCGTCGGACCTGGTGGACCTGCTGGAGTGCGGGCACCGCAGCACCCTCTCGCACGCCCTGGCCCTCGGCGTGCCCGGCGCGCCCGCCCCCGACCAGCGGCAGGGCCTGCTGGCCGCGCGGCACGGGCTGGCGCACGAGCAGGCCGTGCTGGAGCGGTTCCGCGCGGAGCACGACGTGGTGGAGATCCCGCAGCCCGCGCCGACCCACGCGGCGCTGACCGAGGCCGCGGCGCTGACCGCGCGGGCCCTCGACGCCGGCGCACCCGTCGTCTACCAGGGCGTCTTCTACGCCGACGGCTTCCATGGGCGCGCCGACTTCCTGGTCGCCGGACCGCACGGCTACGAGCCGCACGACGCGAAGCTCGCCCGGCACGCCACGCCGGCCGCCGTCGTGCAGCTCACCGCGTACGCCGACGCCCTGGGCCACCGGGCGGGGCCCTCGATGCACCTGCTGCTCGGCGACGGCACGACCAGAGCGTTCCGGGTCGGCGACTTCCTGCCGCTGGTGCGCGACCTCCGGGACCGGCTGACGGCCCGCCTGGCGCGACCGGCCGCGCTGCCCGCCCGCCTGTGGGACGACGAGCGCCCGGCGTGCGCGACGTGCCGCTTCGCCCGGCACTGCGCCACCGGCCGCGAGCGGGCGCGCGACCTGTCGCTGGTCGCGGGCATCCGCTCCGACCAGCGGCGCAAGCTCGTCGCGGCGGGCCTGGGCACGATCGACGCGCTGGCCAACGCCACCCGGCTGGAGAAGCCGGCCACGATGTCGGCCGCCACGTTCGCCGGCCTGCGCGCGCAGGCCGCGTTGCAGGTCATCCAGGACGACTCGCGCACCGAGGACGACCCGGTCGGCAAGGTCGCCTACGAGGTCGTGGCGCCCGAGGCGCTGGCCGCGCTGCCCGAGCCGAGCCCCGGCGACCTGTTCTTCGACATGGAGGGCGACCCGTTCGCGCTCGACGGCGAGGGCCTGGAGTACCTGTTCGGCGTGGTCGACGCGGACGCCGCGTTCACCCCGTTCTGGGCGCACACCCGGCCGCAGGAGAAGCGGGCGTTCGAGCGGTTCGTCGACCACGCGACCGCCGTCCTGGAGGCGCACCCCGGCGCGCACGTCTACCACTACGCGCCCTACGAGGTGAACGCCCTCAAGAGGCTCGCCGCCCTGCACGGCACCCGTGAGGACGCCGTCGACCACCTGCTGCGCTCGGGCGCGCTGGTGGACCTGTACTCGGTGGTGCGCAAGGCGCTGCGGGTGTCGCAGCGGTCGTACTCGATCAAGTACCTGGAGCCGCTCTACATGCCCGGCGCCCGCACGGGCGAGGTGAAGAACGCGGTGTCCAGCATCGAGGCGTACGAGGAGTTCCTGTCCCTGCGCGACGTCGACCCGGCGCGCGCCGAGGACGTCCTGACCGGCATCGCCGACTACAACACCGACGACTGCGTCTCGACTCTGCGGCTGTACCGGTTCCTGCTGGAGGTGCGGGCCGAGGCGGGGATCGAGCCGCACGTGCCCGAGCCGTCGTTCACCCAGGAGGTCGAGGACGAGATCGCGGCCCAGCGCCGCGCCGAGCGCGCCGAGCGGCTGGCCGCCGTGGTGGACCCGCTGATCGAGGGGCTGCCGGACAACCCGGCCGACTTCACCGACGACGAGCGGGCCCGCGCGCTGCTGGCCGCCGCCGTCGGCTACCACCGCCGCGAGACCAACCCGGCGTGGTGGGACTTCTTCCGGCAGCTCGCCGCGCCCCTGCCGGAGCTGGAGGCCGACACCTCGTGCGCCGTGGGGACGAGCGTGCGCGCCGAGGACTGGGCGATGCCGTCGGGGCGGGTGCGCAAGGCGAAGCGCCAGGTCACGGTGGCCTGCGACCCGGACCGGCCGCACCCGTTCGCGGCCGGCGACCAGGTGCGCCTGCTCTACCCCGGCACGCCCAACACGACCCGCGACGCCGTGGTGGTGGCCGAGTCGGCCGAGGACGTCGTGCTGCTGGAGAGCGCCGGGCCGGACTCGGTCGACGGCGCGGTGCCGGTGGCCGTGCTGCCGGGCAGCCCGGTCCGCCCGACCCCGAAGGACGAGGCGGTCCACGACCTGGCCGCCGCGGTCGTGGACGGGCTGCCCGAGCTGCCGCCGCACCCCGGGATCGACCTGGTCCGCCGCACCCCGCCGCGCCTGCGCACGGGCGCGCTGCCCCGCTCCGACGACCTGATCGCGGACGTGATCGCCGCCGTGGACGCCCTCGACGGCTCGACGCTGGCCGTGCAGGGGCCGCCGGGCGCGGGCAAGACGTACCTGGCGGGACGGCTGATCGCCCACCTGATCCGCGGCGGGCGCAGCGTCGGCGTGACGTCGACCAGCCACAAGGCGGTGGAGAACGTGCTGTCCGCGGCCCTGGCCGCCGGGCGCGAGCTGGGCGTGCCGATCCCGACCGCGAAGCGGGCCAAGGGCGCGCCGGCCCGCGACTGCGCCTGGGAGCAGCCGCGCGACAACCCGGCGCTGGTGCGCTGGCGCGACGACCAGGGCGGCGGCCACCTCGTCGGCGGCACGTCGTGGACCTTCGCGAACGCGGCGCTGCGCGAGCAGCCGTTCGACGTGCTGATCGTCGACGAGGCGGGCCAGTTCGCGCTGGCCGACGCGCTGGCCGTGTCCACGTGCGCGCGCAACCTCGTGCTGCTCGGCGACCCGCAGCAGCTGCCCCAGGTCGTGCAGGGGACGCACCCGGCGGGCGCGGAGGCGTCCGCGCTCGGCCACCTGATCGGCGACGCCGACGTGGTGCCGCCGTCGCTGGGCTACTTCCTGGACCAGACGCGCCGGATGCACCCGGCGGTGTGCGAGCCGGTGTCGAACCTGTCGTACGCCGGTCTGCTGCGCGCGCACGAGAGCACGGCGTCGCGCGGCATCGCCGGTGTGGACAGCGGTGTGTACCTCCACTCGGTGCGGCACTCGAACAACACCACCGGTTCGGTGGAGGAGGCCGCCGCGGTCGTGGACGTGGTGCGCTCGCTCATGGGTCGCATGTGGACGGACGGTGCGGGCGCGCGCGCCCTCGACGACTCCGACGTGCTGGTGGTGGCCCCGTACAACCTCCAGGTCCGGTTGGTGCGGCGCGAGCTGGAGAAGCACGGCTACGAGCACGTCCGGGTGGGCACCGTGGACCGCTTCCAGGGCCAGGAGGCGCCGGTGGTGATCACCACGATGACCTCCTCCGCCGCCGTGGACCTGCCGCGCGGGCTGGACTTCCTGCTGTCGCGCAACCGGTTGAACGTGGCCCTGTCGCGCGCGCAGGCCGTCGCCGTGGTGATCTGCTCGCCGAGGCTGGTGGAGGCCGACATCCGCGACGTGGACCAACTCCGCCTGGTGTCGGGCATGGTGGGCCTCATGTCCGAGGCCCACCCCTGGGTGCCGCCCGCGTAGGTCGGTCAGGACTTCGGCAGTCCCACCGGGTTGATCTCGGACTTCTCGACCGCCTCGTCCGCCAGCCCCCACCGGTCGAGGACCTCGGCGTACTTGCCGGATGCGATCAGGTGGTCGAGGGCCTCCGCCACCGGTTCCACGAGGCCGCTGCCCTTCTTCGTCGTCACGGCGATCTTGCCGACCACCTCGCCGCCGCCGGAGAAGGTGCCGATCACCTCGGTCTTGCCGGAGGTCGCCACGTGGTACGCCGACGTGGGGTTCGGGCCCAGGTAGGCGTCGATGCGGCCGGACTCCAGGGCCAGGTAGTAGTCGGCCGAGTTCTGGAAGTACTTGATGTCGGTCGCCGGCAGCCCCTTGGCCTGGTTGGCGTTGCTCCAGTCGACCAGGATCTTCTCCTGGTTGGTGCCGGAGGTGACGGCGATGACCTTGCCCGCCACGTCCTCCGGCCCCGCGACCTTCCACGTCCCGCCCTTCTTCGCCTCGAACGCGAGGGTGTCCAGGCGGTACGTGGCGAAGTCGTACTTCTCCTTGCGCGCCTCGGTGACGGTGATGTTGGAGATGCCCAGCGGGTACTGGCCGCTGTCCAGGCCGACGAACAGGTTCTCCCAGGACGAGACCTCCAGCCGGGCCTCCAGGCCGAGGACGCCGGCGATGAGCACCGCGATGTCGGTCTCCACGCCGATGGGTGTCTTGTCGTCGGTGGCGTAGAAGCGCAGCGGCGGGGCGGTGCCGGCCGAGCCGCCGACGACGAGCCGGCCGCCCGAGCGGAACTCCTCGGGCACCTTGGCCGCGATGGCGTCGACCTTCGCGGCGGTGACCCGGTTCTGCTCGGGGCTCAGGTTGATCACCCGGCCACCGGACACGACCTGGTCCTCCGCGGCGGCGCCGTCGGCGTCCGAGCACGCCGCCAGGGACAGGGCGGCGACGGCCACCAGGGCGATGGTCTTCTTGAGGGACAACGGGATCACTCCTCGGAACGCGGTGGGCTCAGAGCACGGTGGACAGGAACGCGCGGGTGCGCGGGTGGGCGGGTGCGTCGAGGACCTCGGCGGGCGGGCCCTGCTCGACGACGACGCCGCGGTCCAGGAAGACCACGGTGTCGGCGACCTCGCGGGCGAAGCCGACCTCGTGGGTGACGACGACCATGGTGGTGCCGGTGCGCGCGAGGTCCTTGACGACGTCGAGGACCTCGCCGACCAGCTCCGGGTCGAGCGCGGACGTCGGTTCGTCGAACAGCAGCACCTTCGGCTCCAGCGCGAGCGCCCGCGCGATGGCCACGCGCTGCTGCTGACCGCCGGACAGGTGCCTCGGGTAGGCGGCCTCCTTGTCCGCGAGGCCGACCCGCGCCAGCAGCCGGCGCGCCCTCTCGCGCACCTCGGCCACCGGTTCCCGCAGCGCCGACACGGGCGCCTCGACGACGTTCTCCAGCACGGTCAGGTGCGGGAACAGGTTGAAGTTCTGGAACACGAAGCCGATGTGCGTGCGCTGCCTGAGCACGTCGCGCTCCCGCAGCTCGTGCAGCTTGTTCCCGCGCCGCCGGTAGCCGATGGGGTCGCCGTCGACGCTCACCAGGCCGCGGTCGACCTTCTCCAGGTGGTTGATCGCGCGCAGCAGCGTCGACTTGCCCGACCCGGACGGCCCGAGCACCACGACGACCTCGCCGGCCCGGACCTCCAGGTCCACGCCGCGCAGCACGTGGTTGTCGCCGAAGCTCTTGTGGACGCCCCGCAGCTCGACCATCACCTCGCCCACTTCCACCCCTCCTCGTGCCTGGTCGCGCCCTTGGCGTAGTGCTTCTCGACGTAGTGCTGGACGATGGACAGCACGGTGGTCAGCGCGATGTACCAGGCGGTGGCGACCATGAGCAGGGCGACGACGCGGGCGTTGCGGCCGTAGATGACCTGCACCTGGTAGAACAGCTCGCCGATGGCCACCACGGACACCACCGAGGTGCCCTTGAACAGGCTGATCACCTCGTTGGTCGCGTTCGGCAGGATCGACCGCATGGCCTGCGGCAGGATGATCCGGCGGAACTGGCGCGCCCGGGGGATGCCCAGCGCGGCGGCGGCCTCCAGCTGGCCGTGGTCGACCGAGATGACGCCGGAGCGGACGATCTCCGCCGCGTAGGCCGCCTGGTGCAGCGCGAGCCCCAGCACGGCCGCGCCCATGGGGCTGATCAGGTCCTTCGTGTCGACCCCGAAGAACGTCGGCCCGAACGGGACGCCGAAGCGCAGCTCCTCGTACAGGTAGGAGATGTTGAACCAGAACAGCAGCTGCACGATGAGCGGCACGGACCGGAACACCCAGGTGTAGGTCCAGCTCACCGCCTCCAGGAACCGGCTGCGGGACAGCCTCATGAGGGCCAGCGCGATGCCGAGGGCGAACCCGATCGCGGTGCCGTAGAGGGTGAGCTCCAGGGTCACCACGACCGCGTCGAGGATGGACTTCGCGGTGACGAACCGGGCGAACGTGGCCCAGTCCCAACCGGGGTTGGTGACCAGGCCGTGCACGAACTGGGCGGCGAGGACGAGCACGACGGCGATGCCGACCCAGCGCCACGGGTGACGGGCCGGGACGATCACCGGCGGTGGGGGGTCGGTGTCGGCTGCGCGCGGGCGCGGACGTGCGGACACGCTCATGGTGGGTTCCTTCGGGGAGGGTGAGCCGCTCGCGCCGGGTGCGCCTCCCGGACGGCGATCGGTTTGTGCGGCGGCAGGAAAGTAGCCACTTCGCCGACGCCCGAACAAGGAAGCCCACCTGCTGAGCCGCGGCGACGGGTGGTTGACAAAACCGCCCCGTCACCCGAACCGACCAGCGGTCGAGGTGAACGCGGGACGGCCGCCGTCCGTACAGGGGTGTGCGCCCCCCTGCACACCCTCGCCGCGTCACACCCCCGCCGCGCCGTCCACAGGAGCAGCCATGCAGTTCGCACGGGCCGTCCGGGCACCCCTGGGCGTCGCGGCGGTCGTCGCCGCGTGCCTGCTCACCGCCGCGCCGGCCGGGGCGCACACCCCGGCGGTCAAGGCGGGCTGCATCGACGGCCGGGCGGTGCTCACCGTCGGGCTGGGCGGCTACGACGGCCGGCGCGCCAACACCGTCGAGGTGGTCGACAACGACCGGTCCATCGAGGACTCGGAGTTCCGCGAGGCGTTCCGGAGGTCCTTCAGCCGGACCGGGCGGACGCCGCACGCGTTCCGGGTGACGGTCCGGGCGTGGGACGACCCGCGCTGGTCGAGGGGGTGGTCGTTCACCCGGGAGCACCGGGTCCCGGTGTGCGCGCCACCGCCCCCTCCCCCGGCCGGCACCGGGGCGGCGGTGGCCCCCGAGCCGCCACCCGCGCCGGCGCCCGCACCGCCACCGCCGACGCCCGCGTCGACCACAGTGGAGACGACCACGACGACCACCACCACGCCCGTCTTCACCTGGCCCACCACCAGGCCGGAAGCGGTCGTGGTGCCCGCTTCGGCGGAGAGCGGCCCGCCGGTCACCCGCGCGGACGTGGTCCTCCCCCTCGCGCTCGGCGCCCTGCTGCTGCTCGGCGGCCCGGCGGTGCTGATCGTCCTCAGGCGACGGCTCAGAAACCGCCCACAAGGGATTCGAAGACGGTCGATATAAACGTTCAGTAGTTACCAATACCCCAGTCGGGTCGTTATCTGTCCCCGTATAGGGTGACCGCGTTCTCCTCAGCCCTCCCCTCAGGAGCAATCAATGCAGCTCGCCAGAGTCGGCGCTGTCCTCGGTGTCGCCGCGGCCGTCGTCACGACCGCCCTCCTCACCGCCCTGCCGGCGTCGGCCCACAACAAGAAGTTCAGCGCGGAGTGCGTGGACGGCCAGTCCGTCCTCCACGTCGACCTGACCCAGTACGCGGCGAAGACCGACAGCAAGACGAACTACCTCAAGATCACGGTCGACGGGCAGCACTTCAAGACCGTCGAGTTCGGCGTGCAGCTCAAGGAGAAGTACACCGTCGCCAAGGGCGACGCGAAGCACACGATCCTCGCCGAGGTCGACGCGTACGACGGCAACAAGGGCACCCAGTACGACTACAAGACCGACCCGGTGCTGGTGACCGAGGCGTGCGTCGAGCAGGTGCCGACGACCACCACCACGACCACCACCACGACGACCACCACGACCACCGAGGTCCTCCCCACGACGACCACCACGGTCGAGACCACGCCGGAGACCACCACGGCGACCACGACCGAGGCCGCGCCGACCACCACGACCACCACGGTCGCGGTCGTGCCGGTGGCCGACGAGGACGAGCTGGCCAGCACGGGCGCGAGCGTCTTCGTGCCGCTGACCATCGGCGTCGTGCTGCTCGGCGGTGGCGCCGGCCTGCTGTTCTTCCTGCGCCGGCGCGCGGCGAACAGCTGAACGACCTGATCGGCGGCTGAAGCACCGGAGCCCCGGTCACCCCTTCCGCGGGGGGTGACCGGGGCTCCGTCGTCCGGGAGCCCCGGACGACGGCGGACCAACGGGACGGATCGGCGGGACGGGCTAGCGGGACGGGCTAGCGGGACGGGCGCAGCCAGGCGGCGGTGTCGGTGGGCAGCAGGCCCCCGTCCGCCAGGGGACCGCTGGTGAGCAGCACGCCGTCGTGCTCGGGCAGTGCGACCGGCCCGGCGGACAGGTTGAGCACGCACGCGAAGTCGTCGCCGCGGCGGAACGCGACCACGTCCGGCCCCAGGTCCAGCCACTCCATCGGGCCGTCGCCCAGGGCGTCCAGCTCGCGCCGCAGCCCCAGCACCGCGCGGTAGTGCGCCAGCATCGAGCCGGGGTCGCCGGTCTGCGCGGCCACCGACAGCGACCCCCAGCGCTCCGGCCTCGGCAGCCACGACGGGCCCCCGTCGCCCCACGGGATCGGCACGCGGCAGCCGTCGCGGCCCCGGTCGGTGTGGCCGGAGCGCACCCACACCGGGTCCTCGCGCAGCTCGTCGGGCAGGTCGTCGACCTCCTCCAGCCCCAGCTCCTCGCCCTGGTAGACGTACACGCAGCCGGGCAGCGAGGTGGTCAGCATGATCGCCGCCCGCGCCCGCCTCGTGCCCAGCTCCAGGTCCGTCGGGGTGAGGTGCTGGCGGCGGCCGAAGTCGAACGACGAGTCCTCGCGGCCCATCCGCGACACGTGCCGCGTCACGTCGTGGTTGGACAGCACCCAGGTGGGCGGCGCGCCGACCGGGGCGTGCGCGGCGAGCGTGGCGTCGATGACCCGGCGCAGCTCCCCCGGCTCCCACGGGCAGCACAGGAAGTCGAAGTTGAACGCCGAGTGCAGCTCGTCGGGCCGCAGGTAGAGGGCGAACCGCTCGGGGTCGGGCAGCCACATCTCGCCGACGAACACCCGCTCGTCGGGGTACTCGTCGAGCACCCGGCGCCACGAGCGGTAGATCTCGTGCACGCCGTCCTGGTCGGAGTACGGCGTCTCGGCGTTCGGCCGGGAGAAGTCCTTGACCAGGCCGTCGGCGACGTCGATGCGGAACCCGTCGACGCCCCGGTCCAGCCAGAACCGCAGGATCGACTCGAACTCGGCCCGCACCTCCGGGTTGGTCCAGTTCAGGTCGGGCTGCTCGGCCGCGTAGAGGTGCAGGTACCAGCTCCCGCCGTCCGGCGTGCGGCTCCACGCGGGACCGCCGAAGCGGGACTGCCAGTCGTTGGGCGGCTCGTCGCCGTCGTGGAACCAGAACCGGTCACGGCCCGTGCCCCCCAGCGCCTCCCGGAACCAGGGGTGCTGGTCGGAGCAGTGGTTGGGGACGATGTCGATGATGATCCTGATGCCCACCGCGTGGGCCTCGCCGATCAGCTTCTCCGCCTCCACGAGGGTGCCGAACTGCGGCTCGATGTCGCGGTAGTCGGCGACGTCGTAGCCGCCGTCGGCCAGCGGCGACGGGTACCAGGGGCTGAGCCAGATCGCGTCCACGCCCAGCTCGGCGAGGTAGGGGAGCTTCTGGCGCAGACCCGCGAGGTCCCCGATCCCGTCCCCGTTGCCGTCGGCGAAGCTGCGCGGGTACACCTGGTAGATGGCCGCACCGCGCCACCAGTTCATGTGGGTTTCCTCCCTCGGTGAATGTGCTCAGCCCTTGACGCTGCCCGCGGTGAGACCCGCGAGCACGTGGCGCTGGAACACCAGGAACAGGCCGATCATCGGCACGCTGGAGAGCACGAGGCCCGCCAGCAGCAGGTTGACCGGTGTGTCGGGGGCGAAGCGCTGCAGCGCGACGCTGAGCGTCTGCCGGGCGGGGTCGGAGAACACCAGCAGCGGCCAGATGAAGTCCTTCCACGCGGCCACGACCGCGAAGATGGACACCACCGCCAGGATGGGCCGGGACAGCGGGAGCACGATGCGCCACAGCATGGTCAGCTGCCCCGCGCCGTCGATCCTCGCCGCCTCCAGCACCTCCACCGGGAGCTGGTCGAAGAACCGCTTGAGCAGGAACACGGTGAAGGCGTTGGCCGCGCCCAGCAACCACAGCGCCAGCGGGTTGTTGAGCAGGCCCAGGTCGGCGATCGTCAGGTAGGTCGGGACCAGCAGCACCGACGCGGGCATCATGAGCGTCACCAGCATCGCGCCGAGGATGCCGCCGCCCAGCACGGGCCGCAGCCGCGACAGCGCGTAGGCCGCGGGCACGTCCACGGCCAGCTGCACCGCCCACACGCCGACCGCGACGACGATGGTGTTCCAGAAGTACTTGCCCAGGTCCATCAGGCCCCACGCCTCGGCGTACGTGCCGGGCACCCACGTCTCGGGCAGGACCGTCGGCGGCACGCGGGCCAGCTCGACGGCGGGCTTCATCGCCGAGACCACGACCCAGACCAGCGGCACCACGAAGACGACCGTCAGCACGACGGTGGTGACGACGAGCGCAGCGGTGTAGCCGGCGCGCGACCGCCCCGGCGCGATGAGCGTCCTCACGCGTCCGCCTTCCGCGTCACGCGCAGGTACAGGGCGGTGAACGCGCCGAGCACCAGCAGCAGCAACAGGCTCAGGGCACTCGCGGTGCCGAAGTCGTTGTAGTAGAAGGCGTAGCGGTACAGCAGCAGGAGCACGGTGACCGTGGAGTCCTCCGGTCCGCCGCCGGTCATCACGTACGGCTCGGTGAACACCTGCATGGTCGCCACGACCTGCAGCAGCACCAGGACCAGCAGCACGAACCGGGTCTGCGGCACGGTGACGTGCCACAGCCTGCGCCACACGCCCGCGCCGTCCAGCTCGGCGGCCTCGTACAGGTCGCCGGGGATGCCCTGGAGGGCGGCGAGGTAGATCAGCGTGGCGGTGCCGAGGTTCGCCCAGGTGGACACGAGGACCAGGGACACCATGGACGTGTCGGCGCTGTCCAGCCACGCCGCGCCCTCCAGCCCGAGCCCGCGCAGCGCGGTGTTGAGCAGGCCCGGGCCGGGGTCGTACATCCACTTCCAGATCAGCGCCGCCACGACCGGCGGCAGCATCACCGGCAGGTACACGACCAGGCGGAAGTACGCCTTGAAGTGCCGCAGCTCGTTGAGCACGACCGCGAGCAGGAACGGCACCGCGAAGCCGAACACCAGCGCGAGCGCGGTGAACAGCAGGGTGTTGCGCCACGCCGTGGCGAACAGGGGGTCGGCGAAGAGTCGTTCGAAGTTCTCCCAGCCCACCCAGACGGGGTCGGTGACGAAGTCGACCTGCTGGAAGCCCAGCACGGCCCCGCGCGCGATCGGGTACCAGGAGAACACCGCGAAGCAGATCAGCGCGGCGGACAGGAACCCGTACGCGGTCAGGTTCTCCGCGACGCGGCGGCGCATCACTTGACCTGCGCGAGGACGGGGTTCACCTTGGCCTCCGCGTCCGACAGCAGCTGGGCGATGTCGGCGTCGCGGTCGGTGAGCACGGCCTGCATGACGTTGTCGAGGATCGCGTAGACCTGCTGGGCGTTCGGCGGCTCGATCCGCCCGGCGGGCGTGGCGTCCACGTAGGACTTGAAGTTCGCCACCGGCACGGTCGCCAGCTTCTCCTTCAGCTCGGTCTGCTTGGCCGCGATGTCACCGGTCCAGACGTCGGACACGGGCGGCACGGGCAGGCCGACGGGCTGGCCCTGGTCCTTGTAGCGCTGGAGGTTCTTCTCGAAGCGGTCCGGGTTGAGGAACTTCCAGGAGACCCACTTCAGGCCGGCCTTGATCTTCTCCGGCGACGCCTCGGGGTTGACCATGTAGCCCTCGCCGCCGATCAGCGTGCCCTCGCCGTCGGGGATGCCGGCCAGGCCGTAGTCCGCGTAGTCGCCCTTGAACTGGTTGACCAGGGTGGGCACGTTGTCCGGCGCGGCCAGGTACATGCCGAGCCGGCCGGAGCCCATCATCTGCTGGACGTCCTCGATGACCAGGAGCTGCTTCTCGCCCATGGTGTTGTCGGTCCAGCGCATGTCCTTGAGGTGCTGGAGGACGGCCTTGCCCTTGTCGTCGTTGAAGTCGGCGACCCACTTGTCGCCGTCCTGCTTCGCGATCCGCCCGCCGACCGAGTACATCCGGGCGGTGAAGTGCCAGCCGCCCTGGTTGTTCTTGGAGTACTCGGCGAAGCCGACCTCGTCGCCGCCGAGGGCGGTGATCTTCCTGGCGGCCTCGCGGACCTCGTCCCACGTGGTCGGCGGGCGGTCGGGGTCGAGGCCCGCCCGGCTGAACAGGGCGCGGTTGTAGAGCAGGCCCATCGAGTAGTTCGCGGTGGGGACGCCGTAGACCTTGCCGTCCTTGCCGAACACCTCGCGCAGCTCGGGGCGGATCGCGTCGTAGTGCGGGACGTCCTTGACGTACTCGGTGATGTCGGCGGCCTGGCGGCGGGCGATGAGGTTCGCCGGGTCGGTGAAGTACGCGTAGAACACGTCCTCCAGCTGGCCGCCCGCGAGCTTCGCGGAGAACGTCTTGGGGTCCATGAACCCCTCGCGGGGCTCGATGTCGATGTCGGGGTTGGCGGCCTCGAACTCGGCCACGTCCTCGTCGAAGATCTTGCGTTCGAACGCCTGCGTCTGCGGCGGCTGGCCGTTGACCGTGATCGTGACCTTGCCGCCGGCGGAGGTCTCCCCGCCGCCCGACGAGCACGCGACGGCGGTCAGGCCCAGGCTGCCCGCGAGCAGCAGCCCCGCCGCTCTGCGAAGGCTGGATGAGTTCATGGGGGCGGACCCTCTCCCTCGGGTGTGGTGTGGCGCACACGGTAGGTCCGGCCAACATGTCTCCGCAAGATGTCTACTTAATTTCGCAAAGTCACGACATCATCTCGTAAGCTACGCCCCTGAGCGCAGCACGAAAAGGGCCCGGCTTTCGCCGGGCCCTGGGTTCGGGGCGCTTTCCTAGCGGGGCGCGGGGGCGGTGGAGGAGCGGACCACCAGCTCCGGCTCGAAGAGGAGCTCCTCGTCCGGCCCGGGGGTGCCCGCGATCTGGTTGGCCAGCAGCTCGACGGCCGCGCGGCCCATCGCCTCGATCGGCTGGCGGACCGTGGTCAGCGGCGGTTCGGTGCAGGTCATGAGCGGTGAGTCGTCGTAGCCGACCACGGAGACGTCGCGCGGCACGTTCAGCCCCTGGCGGCGCACCGCGCGCACCGCGCCCAGGGCCAGCGGGTCGGAGGCGCAGAGGACCGCCGTGACGCCGCGGTGGAGCAGCCGGGTCGCCGCGGCCTGCCCGCCCTCCAGGGAGAACATCGCGTGCTCCTCGAACAGCTCCACGCCCGCGGCCTTCGCGCACCCGGTGAGCGCGGTGAGCTTGCGCCGCGACGGCATGTGGTCGGTCGGGCCGAGCACCGCGCCGATCCGCGTGTGCCCGAGCGCGACCAGGTGCCCGAACGCCTGCTCGACGGCCACCGCGTCGTCGCACGACACGCGCGGGAAGCCCAGGTCCTCTATGGCGGCGTTGACCAGCACGGCGGGCAGCCTGCGCCGCGTCATCTGGCGGTAGTGCTCGTGCGAGGCGTCGGCCTGCGCGTACTGGCCGCCCGCGAACACCACGCCCGAGACGTGCTGCTCGAACAGCAGCTCCAGGTAGTCCGCCTCGGTCACGCCGCCCGCGGTGCGGGTGCACAGCACCGGCGTGAAGCCGCGCTGCGCCAGGGCGTTGCCGACCACGTCGGCGAACGCGGGGAAGATCGGGTTCTGGAGCTCCGGCAGCACGAGGCCGACCAGGCGGGCCCGTTCGCCGCGGAGCTGGGTGGGTCGTTCGTAGCCGAGCACGTCAAGGGCGGTCAGCACCGCGGACCGCGTCGCGTCGGACACGCCGGGCTTGCCGTTGAGCACGCGACTGACCGTCGCCTCGCTCACGCCGACCTTCGCGGCCACTTCGGCCAACCGCCGTTGCGTCATGGAGCAACTATACGGCAGGATTTACGCCTTACTTGCGCTGGTTTGCATTCGTTTGCGAGTTCGATGGCCGCCCCCAGCACCGCGCCCGCGGGCACGACCCGGTCCACGAGGCCGGTGCGCAACGCCTCGGCGGCGGTCACCCGGCGCGCCACCAGCACCCGGCCGGCGCCCACCCGGCCGGCGCCCACCCGGCCGGCGCTCACCAGATCGCCACCCACCCCGTCGCCGCCCGCCGGGCCACCGCCCATCGGGCCACCGCCCGCCGGGTCGCCGCCCGCCGGGGCGCCGCCCATCGGGTCGCCGCTCGCCCAGTAGCCGCTCACCCGGCCGAACCCGCCGTCCGAGGCCAGCACGCGGTGGTCGCACGCCATCGCGAGGTCGGCCGCCTCGCCGAGCGCGCTGCCGTCGATGGCCGCCACGACCGGCGGGGGCAGCCGGGCGACCGCCTCGCACAGCGCGCGCAGGGAGGAGGAGAGCGCCTCGCGCTCCGCCGCCGAGCTGCGCACGAGCCGCCGGAGGTCGGGCGCGCGCAGCCGGCACCCGACGAACAGCACCACCGCCCGCGCGGTGACGACCGCGGGCACCAGGGCGCGCAGGTGGGGCAGCGCGGTGTCCAGCGGGTCACGCGACCGGACCACCGCGATCCCGTCGGAGAACTCCAGTGAGACGCCCATCGGTGGCCAATCGTGCCGAGGCGTCGACCGGTTGTCCTGCTTCGTCCCACCATCGAGTGATCCGTGGGGTAGAAATCCCCTGTGAAGCGGTGGGTGGTGGCGGTGGCGCTGGTGGGTGTCGGTCTGACCGGGTGCGGTTCCCCGGTGGCGGGCAGGGCGGTGCCGGTGGCCGAGCCCTCGACCACCGCCCCGACCCCCGGGCCCGAGCTGGTCCGGTGGATGAACAACTACTGCGGTGTGGCGAACTACATGATCGCCTCGGGCGGCGTGCAGTTCCCGCAGCCGGAGGGCGACCCGGCGCAGCTGAAGAAGGGCCTGGCCGACTCCCTGGGCCGGGTGGTGGACGTGCTGGAGGTCGCGCTGCACGACCTGGACGAGCTGACGCCCGCCCCGCAGCCCGCCGCCGACACCGCCGTCGAGGTCATCAGCGAGCCGCTGGGCCGGGCGCGGGACAAGTTCGTGTCCGCGAAGTCGACCGTGGACGGCGCGCCCGAACTGACCGCCGACGTGTTCTCCTCCGTCATGCAGGACCTGACGGAGGCGGTGGCCGTGATGAACGAGGGCATGGAGAAGCTGGACGTCGTCTCGCTGCCCGACGAGTTCGTGGACGCGGGCGAGCAGGCGGAGAACTGCTCCCGGTAGCGCAGCGCACGGGACCGGGCACGCCCCGTGCCCGCCGGTCGGCGGGCCCCTCCCCGGTACGGGTGACCTGCGACGACGCCTTTCCGCATTGGTGCGGTCCGCCCCCCTGGTGACCCCGTGAATCTGGGGGCGGCACCCCCATGTGCGATGGCTTCGTGCATGACAACTTGGTCCGCGTGTTCTCCTCCGCCGTGGACCGGCCCGCCGCCTGGTGGCTCAGCGGCGTCCGCGAGAGCACCCAGGAACTGGTCGTCCCCCGTGGACGGCCCTCATGGGCCGCGTTCGTGGAACGCGCCACCGCGACCGCGGCCCGTGCAGACTTCCCCGGCGGCGGCTGGGACGAGGCGTTCGCGTTCGCGCTGCGCCCGCTGGTGCGCGAGGCGGTCCGCCGCGACCCGCGGCTCGACGACGCCTTCGCCCGCGACCTGGGCGCGCGGCTCGCCCGGGTCGCCGCCCGCGCGCTGGTGCTGGAGCTGAACCTCGAACGGCTCGCCGGGCGGCTGTCCGGCGACACCCCGCAGGCCCGGTTCGCCGACTTCGTGCGCAACGTCGACCTGCGCGCCCTGTTCGCCAAGTACCCGGTGCTGGCCCGGCTGCTCGGCCAGGCGTGCCTGCACGCGGTGGAGGCGCACGTCGAGCTGCTCGACCGGTTCGCCCGGGACCGCCGCGACGTCGTCCGCACCCTGCTCGACGGCCGCGACCCCGGCCCCGTCGCGCACGTCGACACCGGTCGGGGCGACCTGCACGCGCGGGGCCGCTCGGTGGCCGTGCTGACGTTCGCCGACGGCCGCCGGGTCGTCTACAAGCCGCGGCCGGTCGCGCTGCACGTCGCGTTCGGCGACCTGCTCGCGTGGTTCGACGGGCACACCGACCTGGGGCTGCGGCTGCCCCGCGCGCTGCCCCGGCCCACGCACGGCTGGCTGAAGTTCGTCGAGCACGGGCCGTGCGCCGACGTGACCGGGGTCGGGCGGTTCTACCACCGGCTGGGCGCGCTGATCGCCCTGCTGTACGCCGTGGACGGCACCGACATGCACTACGAGAACCTGGTCGCGGCGGGCGACCAGCCGGTGCTGGTGGACGTCGAGACGCTGTTCCACCCGACCCCCGACGTGTCCGCGGACCCGGCGGTGCGGGCGCTGACCCGCTCGGTGCACCGCACGGCCGTGCTGCCCAGCGTGCTGCTCGGCGAGCACGGCGCGCTGGACGTCGGCGGCACGGGCGGCGACCGGGAGCGGTACGCGGCGGACGGCGTGGCCTGGCTGAACCCGGGCACCGACCGGATGCGCCTGGTCCGCAGGCCGGGTGCCGCGCCGACCGCGCACAACCGGCCCGTGGTGGACGGCGCCGACGCCGAGCCCGCCGACTACCGGGGCGCGCTGCTGGCCGGGTTCCGGGTCGGCTACGACGCGCTCGGCGACCACCGCGCGGAACTGCTCGGCGACGGGGGCCTGCTGGCCCGGTTCGCCGACCTGCCGGTGCGGTTCGTGCCGCGGATGACCCAGCTGTACGCGACGCTGCTGGACGAGTCGACCCACCCCGACGCGCTGCGCGGCGCCGACGCCCGCGACGAGGCGCTCGACCTGCTGTGGGACGACTCCGCCGACCTGGGCGTGCTGCGCGCCCTCGTGCCGCACGAGGTGTCGGACCTGTGGGCGGGCGACGTGCCGCTGTTCACGACCCGGCCGGGCAGCCGCGACGTGTGGACCTCGACCGGGCAGCGGCTGCCCGGCCTGCTGCCGGGGTCCGCCCTGGACGCCGCCGCGGCGAAGGTCGCGGCGCTGGACGAGGTGGACCGGCACGAGCAGCAGTGGCTGATCAGCGCCGCCCTGGCCAGTCGGCCGCTGCCCGTGGAGCACCGCACCGGGCCGGGCCTGCCCGCGCCGGTCGAGCCGGGCGTCCCCGACCCGCAGCGGCTGCTGGTGGCCGCGTGCGGCATCGCCGACCAGGTGCTGGCGCAGGCCGCCGCCGCCGAGGGCCGGGTCAACTGGGTGGGCCTGGAGCTGGTGGACGACCGGCACTGGGCGGTGTCCGCCATGGGCGCGGGACTGTCCAACGGCTACACCGGCGTCGCCCTGTTCCTGGCCCAGCTGGGCCGGCTGACCGGCGCGTCGCGCTACACCGAGTTCGCCCGCGACGCGCTCGTCCCGGTCCCCGGGCTGCTGTCCGCGTTCGCCGAGGACGCCGAGCTGGCCGTCGCCGTCGGCAGCGGCGGGATGCACGGCCTGGGCGGCGTCTGCTACGCCCTGGCGCGGCTCGCGAACCTCCTCGACGACCCGGCCATCACCGACTGGGTGCGCACCGCGCTGGTCGCGGCGGCGACCGCCGAGCGCATCGGCGAGGACCCGGCGAACCTGGTCGAGGGCTGGGCGGGCGGGTTGGCCGCGATGCTGTCCGTGCGGGCGGAGAGCGGTCTCGCGGAGGCGGTGCCGCTGGCCCGCGCCTACGCCGACCGGCTGCTCGCCGCGGCGCCCGGCGGCGACGGCTTCGCCCGCGGCCGGGCCGGGGTCGGCTGGGCGCTGCTGCGGTACGCGCGGGCCACCGGCGACCAGCGCTGCGGCGTGGCCGGGCGGGCGAGCCTGCGCGCCGACCACGCGCTGCGCCAGCGGCTGTTCGACGTGACCGAGGCCGACCACAGCTGGTGCTCGGGCCTGTCCGGCGCGGTGCTCGCGCACGCCGCGCACCCCGGCCAGCCCGTCGACACGCACACCCTGCACCTCGACCGCTGCCTGAACGCCCTGGCGGTGCACGAGCCCCTGCGCGACCTGAGCCTGTGCCACGGCGAGCTGGGCGTGATCGAGTCGCTGACGGTGCTCGCCGAGCAGGGCCACGACCTGGCCGCGGCGATGCGGACCCGACGCGCCGGTCTGGTCCTCGGCGCCCTGGAGCAGTATGGGCCGCGGTGCGGGACGCCGGGCGGTGTGCCGTCGGCCGGGCTGCTCACCGGTTTGTCCGGGATCGGCTACGGCCTGCTCCGCCTCGGTTTCCCCGAGCAGGTGCCGTCCGTGCTCCTGCTCGCCCCCTCGCAGAACACCCATCCCCACAAGGAGAACCACCCATGAGCAACGCCGACCACGCCGAGGGCACGGCCTGGAACGAGGACCAGGGCGACGAGCACCCCGCCGGCGAGATGGCGCTGTCCCGCCGGACCAGGGCGGGTGGGCGCGCCCGCGCCCTGGCCGGCCTGACGCTGGCCGTGGGCGCCTGCTCGGCGATCGCCGTGACCTCGGGCTCGTTCACCGTGAGCGCGCCCGGGATGCCCTGCTGACCGGCTAGGCCGCGCCGGCACGCCGGACTGCCCGCCCACACTGGGGGTGCGGGCAGTTTGGCGTGCGGTCGTTCGGCTTGACTAAGGTCGGGACATGCACACCCGCGCGCCGGTCGTCGTCGGCCGCGACGAAGAACTCCGCCTGCTCGAACGGGTGCTGGCCGACGCCGGCGCCCACCGCGGCCACGCCGTGTTCCTCGTCGGGGAGCCGGGCATCGGCAAGACCCGGCTGGCGCGCTACGCCGCCGGTGCCGCGTTCGACCGCGGGATGCGGGTGCTGCGCGGGCGCGGCAGCACGATCGGGCCGATCGTCCCGTTCCGGCCGCTGGCCGAGGCGCTGATGTCTCTGCTGCGCGCGGGCGACGGCCCGGACCTGCGCGAACTCGGCCCCTACCAGCCGGCGCTCGGCCGGCTGGTGCCCGAGTGGGGCGGGGAGGAGCAGCGGCCGGCGCACTCCGTGGTGGTGCTCGCCGAGGCCGTGCTGCGGCTGCTGGCCCTGGTCGGCCGGACCCGGCCGTGCCTGGTGGTGCTGGAGGACCTGCACGACGCGGACGCCGAGACGCTGGCCGTCGTGGACTACCTGGTGGACAACCTCGACCAGGTGCCCGCCGCGCTGGTGGTCACCACCCGCGCCGACCCCGGACCGACGCTCGACGTGGTCCGGCTGGCCGCGCAGCGGGAGGCCGGCGTGCTGCTGGAGCTGCGCCGGTTGACCGAACCGCAGGTGCGCCGGGTGGCGGCGCTGTGCCTGGAGGCCGAGGACCACGAGGTGCCCGCCGAGGTCGTCGAACGGCTGTGGGCGGACAGCGCGGGGAACCCGTTCGTGGTCGAGGAGATGCTGCACGGCCTGGTCGGCGGCGGGCTGCTGGTGCGCGGCCCGGCCGGCTGGCAGGTGCTGGGCGAGCTGCGCATCGGCGTGCCGTCCGCGCTGGTCCGCTCGATCGCGCACCGCACCGACCGGCTGGGGCCGCAGGGCCGCGAGCTGCTGTCCGCCGCCGCCGTGCTGGGGCACCGCTTCCCGCTGCCGGTGCTGCGGCGGGTGACCGGGCTGGACGACCGGCAGCTGCTGCCCCACCTGCACGCGGGCGTGGCCGCGCAGCTCGTGACGCCGGACGAGCCGGTGCCCGACTGGTACGCGTTCCGGCACCCGCTGACCGCCGAGGCGCTGCTCGCGCAGCTGCCGCCGCCGCAGCGGGCCGAGCTGTGCCGCCGCACCGCGGACGCCGTCGAGGAGCTGCACCCGGGCCTGCCCGGCGAGTGGTGCCCGCTCGTGGCGTCGCTGCGCCTGGACGCGGGGCAGACGGCGGAGGCGGGCGTGCTGCTGGCCGAGGCGGGCCGGCGGGCGCTGGCCGACGGGGCGGCCGGGTCGGCGGTGCGACTGCTGGACCACGCGCACCGGCTGCTCGCCAGCCAGGTGGACGTGGAGATCCGCGCCGACGTGCTCGACTCGCTGCTGCCCGCGCTCGGCGAGGCGGGCCAGTTCGAGCGGGCGTTCGCGCTGGTGGACGCCCTGAACGAGCTGAGCGCCGCCGGGCTGGGCCGGGTGCGGCGGGCCGAGCTGCACACCAAGCTCGCGCAGGTCGCCAACACCGCGGGCCGGTGGACCGACAGCAGCACGCACGTGGCCGCCGCGCGGGCGCTGCTGGGGTCGGACGCCGACGACGAGCACACCGCGCTGCTCGACGCCGTGGAGGCCCTCCTGGTGCTGTACCTGGACGTGCCGGACCGGATGGCGTCGGCCGAGTTCCTGGCCCGCCGCGCCGCCGACGCGGCCAAGCGCGTGCCGCTGCCCGCGGTGGGCTGCGAGACGTGGCAGCTGCTGGGCGTGCTGGCGCGGGAGCGGGACCTGGGCGAGGCCGCCGAGTGCTTCCGCCGCGCGCAACAGCTGGCCGAGGAGCACGGGCTGACCATCCAGCGGGTGCACGCGCTGATCCGGCAGGCCGGGCTGGAGTGGCTGGCGGACGGGTCGTCGGCCGGGCTGGTCGGGGCGCGCGAGGAGTCGCTGCGGGTCGGCGCGATCAGCGCGGCGTACAACGTGGACGCGATCCTCGGGCTGGACACCGTGCTGCGCGGGCGGTACGAGGAGGCGTCCGACCGGCTGGGGAGGACCGCCGCGGACACCCGGCGGCTCCGGCTCGACCACCTGACGCTGTACGTGCTGATGGCGCAGGCGACCGCGGCGGCGCACCGGGGCAGGCGGGCCGAGATGGACGCCGCGATCGAGGCGTTCGACCGGCTGGGCGGGATCGGCTCGCAGGAGCGCCCGCTGTGCTTCGGGCTGGCGCGGGCGCTGTGCGCGCTGCTGGAGGAGGACCGCGCGACGGCCGGGCAGGACCTGGCGCGGGCGATCGCGCACGAGGCGGAGACGCCGACCGTGTACCACCTGTCGGGCCGGCACGGCGTGCGGCTGCTGCTGGACGCGCTGTCCGGTGAGCTGGACCTGGACGGGTACCGCGCGGTGACCCGGTCGGCCGCGGCCTCGATGCGGTGGAACCGGGTGTTCGCGCAGTTCGCGCTGGCCGTGCTGCTGGGCCGGGCGGGGCGCGAGGCGGAGGCGGCGCAGGCGGTGCGCGCGGCCCGGGAGGCGTCGTCGGTGTTCCCGCTGGCCCGGCACCTGGGCCTGCGCCTGGTCGCCGAGGGCGCGGTGGCCGACGGCTGGGGCGAGCCGGTGTCGTGGCTGCGGACGGCCGAGGAGTACTTCCACCAGGCGGGTCAGGCGGCGGTGGCCAGCGCCTGCCGGGGGCTGCTGCGGCAGGTGGGCGCCTCGGTGCCGCAGCGCCGCACCGGCACCGACCGGGTGCCGCCGGTGCTGCGCGCGGTGGGCGTGACGGTGCGCGAGTTCGAGGTGCTCGAACTGCTGGCGGGCCGGCTGGGCAACAAGGCCATCGCGACCAGGCTGCACATCTCGCCGCGCACGGTGGAGAAGCACGTGGCGAGCCTGATCACGAAGACCGCCCAGCCGGACCGCGAGTCGCTCAGCTCCTTCGCGGCGTCCCTGGGACCCGCCGACCGGCCCTGGTAGCCGCCCGCCCGCTGCGCTAGACCTGGGTCCCGTGAAGACTCCCCTGGCGGCAGCGCTCCTGCTCGGCACCCTCCTCACCGGCGGCACGGCCGCGGCCTCGCCGCCGGGCACGGCGCCCGGCACCACGCCCGGCCCGTGCGGCTACACGGCGACCCCGGACGAGCCGGCCGCGCGCCCGGTGCCCCTGCCGCCGGACCCGCGCCGCACCCCCGACCGCGGCCGGCCCGTCGTGCTGCTCGCGACGAACCAGGGCCCGGTGCCGCTGGTGCTCGACCCGGCGCAGGCCCCGTGCACCGTGCAGAGCTTCCTGCACCTGGTGCGGCACGACTTCTACGACCGCACGACGTGCCACCGGCTGACCGCCTACCCGACGCTGAAGGTGCTCCAGTGCGGCGACCCGTCCGGTACCGGCGAGGGCGGCCCGGGCTACCGCTACGAGGACGAGCTGCCCACCACGCTGCCGCCCGCGCCGAACGACCCGACCGGTGAGCGCCGCACCTACCCGCGCGGCGTGCTCGCGATGGCCAACGCGGGCCCGGACACCAACGGCAGCCAGTTCTTCCTGGTCACCGCCGACTCGGTGCTGCGGCCGAACTACACCGTCTTCGGCCGGGTCACCGAGGCGGGCCTGGCCACCCTGGACCGCGTCGCGGCCGGCGGCGTCGCGCCGAACCCGGACAGCGAGGTGGACGGCCGCCCGGCGCTGCGCACGGACGTCAAGCGCGCCGTGCGGCTGCTCTGACGGGGGGCCGCCGGCGGACCGGGGTCCGCCGGCGGTTCACGGCGCGGTGACGCGGATGTCGGCGTTCCAGTCGGAGAACCGGTGCTCGACGCGCTGGAACGTGGTGTCCTCCAGCGTCCTGAGCACC
The DNA here is from genome assembly GCF_052936295.1 of Saccharothrix sp. DSM 118769. Classification (NCBI taxonomy): domain Bacteria; kingdom Bacillati; phylum Actinomycetota; class Actinomycetes; order Pseudonocardiales; family Pseudonocardiaceae; genus Saccharothrix; species Saccharothrix sp. DSM 118769. The sequence goes on from NZ_CP193627.1 coordinate 7,723,002, forward strand.
TGCTCGACCCGCACGGGCAGGTCGCCGGGACCGACCCACACGCTGGCGGTCGCGGTGAAGCCGGACTCGTCGGCGGCGAGGAGCTGCGCCCGGCGCGTGGCGTCGACCGTCCGGTCCGCCTGGAGCCGCAGGTCGACGAGCATCGTGTAGCGGCGCGCCGGGGCGCCGTCCAGGACCTCGTCGGCCCGCTCCACGACCAGCGCGCCGGTCAGCGACCGCAGCACCGCCGCCGGGTCGACCTCGTCGGGCAGGCGGGCGATGGTGGTGTCCGCCCGCACGGGGACGTGCTCGCCCGGGTCGTGCCTGGTCCACGCCCCGCCGGAGGTGCGGCTGTAGCCGGCGTCGGCCAGCACGACGACGTCGGTGGCGTCCTCGCGCAGCGACACCAGCCGTCCCTCGGGCGAGCGCAGCAGGTCGCCGGCGAGGCGGACCTCGCGGCCCGCCACGGCGCTCTCGGCGGCGAACCGCACGGAGCGCTGCTCGGCGGCGCGCGCGGCGACGCCGGAGACGAACGCCGCGCTGTCCTCGACGGCCGGGCCGAGGGTGGGCGCCGGCAGGCCCCGGGGTTCCGCGCACCCGGCGGCCAGGGCCAGCACGAGCACGGACACCGACGTGACCACGGACCTGCGCATGTGCCTCCAACCGGTGGTGATCCACCGCCATCTTCCACCACCGGGCCGGACCGGGGTCCGGAACCCCGGAAGTGCCTGCACTACCGTCGGGCACATGCCCCACGTGCTCTCCGTCAACGTCGGTTCCCGGGTCGAGTTCGCGCAGGCGGACCTCGGTCACACCGGGATCGTGAAGCGCCCCGTGCGCACGCCCGTCGAGGTCCGCGCGCCGGGCCCGGAGGGGGTCGGCGGCAGCGGCCTGGCCGGCGACCACATCTCCGACCTGCGCCACCACGGCGGCGACGACCGGGCGGTGTACGCCTACGCGCGCGAGGACCTCGACGGGTGGTCGGCGGAGCTGGGCCGCGACCTCGCGCCGGGCCTGTTCGGCGAGAACCTGACCACGGTCGGCCTGGACGTGTCCGGCGCGCTCCTCGGCGAGCGGTGGCGCGTCGGCGACCTGGTGCTGGCGGTGACGAGCCCGCGCGTGCCGTGCCGGACGTTCGCGGGCGTGCTGGAGGAGCGCGGGTGGGTGAAGGCGTTCACGCGGCGGGCCGCGCCGGGCGCCTACCTGCGGGTGGTCGAACCAGGGACGGTCACGGCGGGTGACGAGGTCGTGGTGGTGCACCGGCCCGACCACGGGGTGACGGTGCGGACCGCGTTCCGGGCGATCACGCTGCACCCGGAGCTGCTGCCGGACCTCCTGGCGGCCGGCGACGACCTGCCGGAGGAGCTGCGGCGCCGGGTCGGGCGGCGGTTGCCCGACCCGGCGTGAGCGACGGGGTCAGGCCAGGGCGGAGAGCTTCTCGAACTCCTGGTCGGTGAGCTCGACGTCGGCCGCGGCCACGTTCTCCTCCAGGTGCGCGATCGAGGACGTGCCGGGGATGGGCAGCACGACGGGCGACCGGCGCAGCAGCCACGCGAGGGCGAGCTGGGCGGGCGTGGCGCCGTGCTCCCGCGCGGCCGAGTCGAGCACGCCGCCGGGGCGGGCCAGGTCACCGGTGGCCACCGGGAACCACGGGATGAACGCGATGCCCTGCGCGGTGGCCTCCTCCAGCACGGCCTCGTGGCCGCGGGTGGTGAGGTTGTAGAGGTTCTGCACGCTCGCGATGGGCGCGACGGCCCGTGCGGCGGTCAGCTGGTCGACGTCCACCTCGGACAGCCCGATGTGCCGGATCTTGCCCTCCTCCTGGAGGGCGCGCAGCACGCCCACCTGGTCCTCCAGCGGCACCTCGTGGTCGAGGCGGTGCAGCTGGTAGAGGTCGATGCGCTCGACGCCGAGCCGCACCAGGCTGGTCTCGACGGCCTGCCGCAGGTAGGCGGGCCTGCCCAGCGGCACCCACTCCTCCGGGGACGGCCGCAGCAGGCCGCCCTTGGTGGCGATGACGAGGTCCTCCGGGTACGGGTGGAGCGCCTCGCGGATCAGCTCCTCGTTGACGTGCGGGCCGTAGGAGTCCGCGGTGTCGATGAACGTGACACCCAGGTCCACGACCCGGCGCAGCAGGGCGATCGCGCCGTCGCGGTCGGCGGGCGGGCCCCAGATCCCCTCTCCCGCTAAGCGCATGGCCCCGTACCCCAACCGGCCGACGGTCAGGTCCCCACCCAGCGTGACGGTCTTGGTCATCGACGTGCTCCCTCGGGTCGTGAAGATCGTTCCTCTGCCGCAACCCGAGGGGGCGTCCCGGTGTTCCCGGGACGCCCCGCGGGTTTCCTACCGCTTGGCCACCAGCGTGAGCACGTCGTACCTGGCGACCGACTCGCCCTTCTGGTTGACCACGTCGGCGTCCCAGCGCACCTCGCCGTAGTCCTGGTCCTCGCGGGGCGTGACCTGCTTCGCGGTCAGCGTCACGGTCAGCTCGTCGCCGGGGAACACGGGCGTGAGGAACCGCAGGTTCTCCAGGCCGTAGTTGGCCAGCACGGGTCCCGGCTCGGGCGAGACGAACAGGCCCGCCGCGAACGACACCACGAGGTAGCCGTGCGCGACCCGGCCGCCGAAGAACGGGTTCGCCGCCGCGGCCTCCTCGTCGGTGTGCGCGTAGAACGTGTCGCCGGTGAACTCGGCGAAGTGCTCGACGTCCTCCAGCGTCACGGTGCGCGGCCCGGCGACGACGGAGTCGCCGACCTTCAGCTCGCGCAGCGACTTGCGGAACGGGTGCACGTCGGACTCGGTGCGCGGCGCGCCCGCGACCCACCGGCCGGTGACGGCGCCGAGCACGCGGGGGCTGCCCTGCACGGCGGTGCGCTGCATGTGGTGCAGCACGCCGCGGATGCCGCCCATCTCCTCGCCGCCGCCCGCGCGGCCGGGGCCGCCGTGGACGAGCGCCGGGAGCGGCGAGCCGTGGCCGGTGGACTCCTTCGCGTCGTCGCGGTCGAGCACCAGGACGCGGCCGTGCCACGGGGCCACGCCCAGCACGACCTCGCGCGCGAAGTCGAGGTCGTGGGTGACGACGGAGCCGACGAGGCTGCCCGAGCCGCGCGCGGCCAGCTCCACGGCGTGCTCGACGCCGTCGTAGGCCATCAGCGTGGAGACGGGGCCGAACGCCTCGACCTCGTGCGGCTGGGCGTGGTCGGGGTCGGCCTTGAGCAGCACCGGCGACAGGAACGCGCCGCGCTCGGGGTCGGCGTCCACCACGTCCACCCGGTCGGGCGAGCCGAAGACGACCTCGCCGACCTCCAGCAGCGCCTTGAGCGAGCGCCGGACCTCCTCGCGCTGCTCCAGCCCGGCCAGCGCGCCCATCCGCACGGTCTCGTTGGCGGGGTTGCCGACGACGACCTTCGCCAGGCGGGCGCTCGCCGCCCCGGCGACGGCGTCCAGCAGGTTCGAGGGGACCAGGGCGCGCCGGATCGCGGTGCACTTCTGGCCGGCCTTGACCGTCATCTCGGTGACGAGCTGCTTGACGAACAGGTCGAACTCGGGCGTGCCCTCGACCGCGTCCGGGCCGAGGATCGAGCAGTTCAGCGAGTCGGCCTCGGCGTTGAAGCGCACGCCGTGGCGGATCACCGCGGGGTGGGTGCGCAGCAGCTGGGCGGTGGACGCGGAGCCGGTGAACCCGACCAGGTCCTGCGGGGTGAGGTGGTCGAGCAGGTCGCCCGCGCCGCCCGAGACGAGCTGGAGGGAGCCCTCCGGGAGCAGCCCGGAGGCGATCACCAGCTCGACCAGCTTCTCCGTGACGTACGCGGTCTGCGAGGCGGGCTTGACCAGCGACGGGACGCCCGCGAGGAACGCCGGGGCGAACTTCTCCAGCGGCCCCCAGACGGGGAAGTTGAAGGCGTTGACCTGCACCGCGACACCGCGCAGCGGGGTGGCGACGTGCTGGCCGACGAACGTGCCGCCGCGACTGAGGGGCTCCACCGCGCCGTCGACGTAGACCCTGTCGTTGGGCAGCTCGCGCTTGCCCTTGCTCGCGTAGCCGAACAGCACGCCGATGCCGCCGTCGACGTCGACCAGCGAGTCCGTCCTCGTGGCGCCGGTGCGGGCGGACAGGGCGTACAGCTCGTCGCGGTGCTCGCGCAGGTGCGAGGCCAGCGCCTTGAGCAGGGCGGCGCGCTGGTGGAACGTCAGCTCGCGCAGCGCGGGGCCGCCGACGCGCCTGCCGTGGTCCAGGGCCGCCGCCATGTCGATGCCGGCGGACGAGATGCGGGTGATCTCCTCGCCGGTCACGGCGTCGTGCAGCGGTGCGCCGTCGGCGTCCGGGGTGTGCCAGCGTCCGGACACGTAGCTGCGCAGCTTGGCCATGGGGTGTCGACCTCCTCGTCGGGCCGGTGGGTGTCCCGGCATGACCGACAGTAAAGCGCCCGCACTTTCATCGTGACTTGATTAAAGGTGATGCAGTAAGTTCCGACCTGGCCGCCGCCAAAGTGAAGGGAGTGTCGATGAGGACACGAGTGGTGGTGAGTGCGGTCGCGCTCGCCTTCAGCGCGCTCGCGGTACCGGCCTCGCAGGTGGGGGCCGCGCCGTCACCCGCCGCCGACCCCGGCGTGGGGACGATGGCGGTGACGTTCGCCGAGGAGTTCAACGGCGCCGCCGGCACGCGGGTCGACGGTTCCAAGTGGAACACCGAGACCGGCAACAACAACGGCAACAACCGCGAGAACCAGTGGTACACCAACTCCGCGAGCAACGCGGCGATGGACGGCGCGGGCAACCTGGTGATCACCGCCCGCAAGGAGAACCCGGGCAACTACCAGTGCTGGTACGGCCGCTGCGAGTACACCTCCGCGCGGATCAACACCGCGGGCAAGTTCACCACCACCTACGGCAAGGTGGAGGCGCGGATGAAGATGCCGCGCGGCAAGGGGATCTGGCCCGCGTTCTGGATGCTCGGCCAGGACATCAACTCCGGCAACCCGTGGCCCGGCAGCGGTGAGATCGACATCATGGAGTTCCTGGGCCACGACCTCGACACCGTGTACGGCACCATCCACGGCCCCGGCTACTCGGGCGCGGGCGGCATCGGCGCGCCGTTCAACGGCCCGAACTTCGCCGACGGCTTCCACACCTTCGCGGTCGAGTGGACGCCGCAGGGCATCGCGTGGTCCGTGGACGGCACCGTCTACCAGCGCCGCACGCCCGCCGACGTCGGCGGCAACCAGTGGGTGTTCAACAAGCCGTTCTTCATCATCCTGAACCTCGCGGTCGGCGGCGAGTGGCCGGGCTACCCGGACGCGAGCACCACGTTCCCGCAGCAGTTCCTGATCGACTACGTCCGCGTGTCGACGCTCGACGGCAACCCGCCCGCGGGCGGCAACCGGATCACCGGCATCGGCGGCAAGTGCGTGGACGTGGCCGGGGCGAACACCGCCAACGGCACCCCCGTGCAGCTCTACGACTGCAACGGCACCAACGCCCAGCAGTGGACCCGCCAGGGCGACACGATCCGCGCCCTGGGCAAGTGCCTCGACGCGGCGTCCGGCGGCACCGCCGACGGCACGCTCGTGCAGCTGTGGGACTGCAACGGCTCCGGCGCGCAGCGGTGGGCCGTCAGCGGCGCGAACGACATCGTGAACATCCAGGCGAACAAGTGCCTGGACGCGCAGAACAGCAGCTCCGCCAACGGGACCAGGTTGCAGATCTGGACCTGCACCGGGGCCGCCAACCAGAAGTGGAACGTTGCGGCATGATCAGCGGGTGCACCCACTGATCAGGGCCGAGGCGGCCAAGTCCGAACGCGACCGGCGACTCTCCCCGGCGGTCGTGACGGCGATGGTCGAGGCGGGCGCGACGCGGATGCTCGCGCCCGCCTCCCTCGGCGGGCGCGGGCTCGACCTGCCCACCTGGGTGGCCGAGCTGGAGGAGCTGGCCCGGGCCGACGGCTCGGCCGGCTGGACCGCCATGACGACCAGCGCCACCTCGTCGCTCGCCTGGTACCTCCCGCCCGAGACGGCCGAGGAGGTCTTCGGGCCCCCGGGATCGGTCGTCGCGGGCACCGCGGCACCGCTCGGCCGGGCCGTCGCCGTCGACGGCGGCCACCGCGTCACCGGCCGGTGGGGCTGGGGCAGCGCCGTGCCGCTGTGCGACTGGGTCGTGGGCGGCGTGGTGACCGAGGCCGGACCGCGCCTGGCGGTCTTCCCGGCCGCCGACGTCACCGTGCACGACACCTGGCACGCCGCGGGCCTGCGGGCCACCTCCTCCCACGAGTGGGAGGTCGCCGACGCCTTCGTGCCCGCCCGCCGGCAGGTCTGGCCCGCCGCGTCGTCCGTGGACGCGCCGCTCGCGCGGTTCCCGTTCCTCGCCTTCCTGGCCGTGGGCGTCGCGACCGTGGCCCTCGGCATCGCCGCGCGGGCCGTCGAGGAGGTCGAGGCGCTGGCCCGCGTCAAGACCCGGCAGTACGCCACCTCCGTGCTGGCCACCGAGACCGGCGCGCAGCTCGACCTGGCCACCGCCGAGGCGCGGCTGTCCGCGGCGCGGGCGTTCCTGCGGGCCGAGGTCGACGCCCGGTGGGCCGACGCGGTGGCGGGCGTGCCGGCGGGCACCGGGAACCGCGCCCGGCTGCGCCTGGCGTGCTCGCACGCGGCGGCGGAGGCCACCGAGGTGACCCGGCTCGCGTTCGGCGCGGGCGGCGGCAGCTCCGTGTTCGAGGACTCGCCCCTCCAGCGCTGCCTGCGCGACGCCCACGTGGCCGCGCAGCACGCGATGGTGTCGCGGCGGCACTTCGAGACCTACGCCAAGGTCCGGCTGGACGTGCCGGTGGACACCACCCGCCTCTGAGCCCCCCGCGGAATTCGCCCGGCGGCGGGGCCGTTGCACGGGGTGTGAAGCTCTCGGTGCTGGACCGCTCGCGGGTGCGCGCCGGGCACACCCACGCCGAGGCCCTGCGCGACACGGTCGCGTTCGCCCGGCAGGTCGAGGAGCTGGGCTACCACCGGTTCTGGGTGTCCGAGCACCACGGCGTGCCGGGCGTGGCCGGGTCGGCGCCCACCGTGCTGGCCGCCGCGGTCGCCGCCGCCACCTCCCGCATCCGGGTGGGCACGGGCGGCGTGATGCTGCCCAACCACCAGCCGCTGGTGGTGGCCGAGCAGTTCGGCGTGCTCGAATCGCTGTTCCCGGGGCGCATCGACATGGGGCTGGGGCGTTCGGTGGGGTTCATCGACGCCGTCCGCAAGGCCCTCGGGCACGACCGGGAGGACGCGGAGGAGTTCGGGCCGCGGCTCGCGGAGCTGCTCGGCTACTTCCTCGGCGACCGGGCGGTGCGCGGCTACCCGGCGCACGGCCTGCCCGCGTCGCCGTTCGTGCTGGCCACCGGTGCCGGCGCGCTCGTCGCGGCGGCCCAAGGCGTGCCGCTGGTGATCGGCGCGTTCCGGGGCGAGGAGGCCATGCTCCGGTCGATCGACGCCTACCGCGACGGCTTCACCCCGTCACCCTGGGCGGCCGAGCCGTACGTGGTCGTCTCCGCCACCGTCGCCGTGGCCGGGACCGCCGAGGAGGCGTGGCGGCTGCTGCTGCCGGAGGCGTGGGCGATGGCGTCGTCGCGCACCCGCGGCGAGTTCCCGCCCCTGGTCGCGCCGGACGACGTCCTGTCCACCCGGATGACCGCCCGTGAGCGCGCCTACTTCGAGCAGGCGCTCCGAGGCCACGTGCACGGCACCCCGCCCGAGGTCGCCGAGTCCCTGACCGCCCTGGTGGGGCGCACCGGGGCCGACGAGGTCCTGGTCACCACCAGCACCCACGACCGCGAAGCCCTCCTGACCTCCTACCGCCTCCTCGCCACCACCCTCCCCGAGAGTCCAACCTCCAGGCCCCGAGAGTCCAACGCCCAGGCCCTCTGAGTTCTTCATTCGGACCGACCGGCCGGTATGCCTGAATGAAGAACTCAGAGGGCCTGGAGGTTGGACTCTCGGGACCTGAGCGTTGGACTCTCGGGTCAGTCGCGTTGTTGTTCGGCCAGGAAGCGCTCGAACTCGGCTCCCAGCTCGTCCGCGCTGGGCAGCTCCTCGTCCTCGCCGATCAGCAGGTTCTCCGCCTTCTCGGACGCCTCGGCGAACGCGTCGTACTGCCGCTCCAACGCCTCCACGACCTGCGCCACCTCGGCCGACTCGGACACCTGGCGCGCGATCTCGGCGTCGGTGCGCCGCGCGGCCTCGTTCAGCTCGGCCGCCTGGACCACCAGGCCCGTCGCCTTCGTCACGGCCTGGAGCAGCCCGAGCGCGGCGGCCGGGTAGGCGCCCTGCGCGAGGTAGTGCGGCACGTAGGCGGCGAAGCCCATGGCGTCGAGCCCGGCCTGCCCGAGGCGCAGCTCCAGCAGCGCCGACAGGTTGCCCGGCACCTGCACCCGGTTGAACGGCGACTTCTCACCGACCAGGTCCGGCCTGGTGGCGTGCGAGATCACGGACAGCTTGCGGGTGTGCGGGACGCCCATCGGGATGCCGTGGAAGCCCACCGCCAGCCGCACGCCCCACCGCTCGACCAGCGACCGCACCGCGGCCACGACCGCCTCCCAGCGACGGTCCGGCTCCGGGCCGGTCATCAGCAGGAACGGCGTGCCGACCGCGTCGTGCAGCAGGTGCACGACCAGCTCGGGCGCGGCGTAGTCCTCCCACCGGTCGGTGGCGTAGGTCATCGTCGGCCGCCGCGCGCGGTAGTCGATCAGGTCGTCGACGTCGAACCGGGCGACGACCCGGTGCTCGTGCGCCTCGAGCAGGTGCTCCACGAGCGTCGAACCGGCCGACCCGGCGTCCATGAAACCGTCGAAGTGGTGCAGCAGCACCGCTCCGCTCAGGTCCGGGACGTCGGAGTCGACCTCGAACAGCTCCTCCGGGTCCTGCGCCACGTCGTGCCTCCCCTGATGTTCCACGTGCGGTCTTCTCCCGCTCAACGCCGGGGGGCCGCCGGGCATTCCCGGAAACGGTTGACCTCCAGTCCGCTCCAGGTCCTACGGTCCCCGTCATGGACATGGAGACCACCGCCTGGATGTCGCTCTACCACGTCGCGAACGCGCAGGACGAGAAGCGGCCGTTCTCGGCGGCCACGCTGCGGCGAATACGGGACTTCGCCCGACCGCACCGCGCCCGGCTGTTCCGCTACCTGGCGCTGAGCGTGGTGGGCGCGGTGCTGGCGGTGGTCACGCCGGTGCTCGCGGGCCGGGTGGTGAACGCGATCGTCAACGGCTCGGCGCCGGAGGTGGTGCTGGCGCTGGCGGGGGTCATCGCGGCCATCGCGGTCGCCGAGGCCGGGTTGGGCCTGGTGACGCGGTGGCTGTCGGCGAGCCTCGGCGAGGGCCTCATCCTCGACCTGCGGACCACGGTGTACGACCACGTGCAGCGGATGCCCGTCGCGTTCTTCACCCGCACCCGCACCGGCGCGCTGGTCAGCAGGCTCAACAACGACGTGATCGGCGCGCAGCGGGCGTTCAGCGACACCCTGTCGAGCGTGGCGGGCAACGTGGTGACGCTGGCGCTCACGCTGGTGGTGATGGTCAGCCTGTCCTGGCAGATCACGCTGCTCGCGCTGGTGCTGCTGCCGGTGTTCGTCGTCCCCGCGCGGCGGATGGGGTCGCGCCTGGCGCGGCTGGAGCGCGAGGCCGCCGACCACAACGCGATGATGAGCACGCAGATGACCGAGCGGTTCTCCGCGCCGGGCGCGACGCTGGTGAAGCTGTTCGGCCGGCCGGCGCGCGAGTCGGCCGAGTTCGCCGCGCGGGCGCGCCGGGTGCGCGACATCGGGGTGCGCTCGGCGATGGTGCAGACGGTGTTCCTGACCGCGTTGACGCTGGTGTCGGCGCTGGCGCTGGCCCTGGTGTACGGGCTGGGCGGGTTCTACGCGCTGCGCGGGCAGCTCGACCCCGGCGCGGTGGTGGCGCTGGCGCTGCTGCTGACCAGGCTGTACGCGCCGCTGACCGCGCTGGCCAGTGCCCGGGTCGAGGTGATGAGCGCGCTGGTGAGCTTCGAGCGGGTCTTCGAGGTGCTGGACCTGGAGCCGCTGGTCCGCGAGGCGCCCGACGCGCGGCCGGTGCCGGACGGGCCGGTGGCGGTCGAGTTCGACGACGTCCGGTTCGCCTACCCGGCGGCGGACAAGGTGTCGCTGGCCTCGCTGGAGGAGGTCGCGGTGCTCGACGGCCGCGGCGGCGAGGAGGTGCTGCACGGCGTGTCGTTCCGCGCCGAACCGGGTCAGGTGGTGGCGCTGGTGGGGTCGTCGGGTGCGGGCAAGTCCACGATCGCCTCGCTGCTGCCCCGGCTGTACGACGTGGACTCGGGCGCGGTGCGGCTGTCCGGGGTGGACGTCCGCGAGCTGACCCAGGCTTCGGTGCGCGACGCGCTGGGCGTGGTGACGCAGGACGGTCACCTGTTCCACGAGTCGATCCGGTCGAACCTGCTGTTCGCGCGGCCGGACGCGGAGGACGACGAGCTGTGGGACGTGCTGCGGCGGTCCCGGTTGGCGGACCTGGTGGCGTCGCTGCCCGACGGGCTGGACACGGTGGTCGGCGAACGCGGCTACCGGCTGTCCGGTGGCGAGCGGCAGCGGTTGACGATCGCCCGGCTGCTGCTGGCCAGGCCGCGCGTGGTGGTGCTGGACGAGGCGACCGCGCACCTGGACTCCACGTCGGAGGCCGCCGTGCAGGCCGCGCTGGGCGAGGCGCTGGAGGGGCGGACCGCGGTGGTGATCGCGCACCGGCTGTCGACGGTCCGGGCGGCCGACCTGATCCTGGTGGTCGAGTCGGGCCGGGTGGTGGAGCGCGGCACGCACGCCGAGCTGCTCGCCGCCGGCGGGCGCTACGAGGAGCTGTACCGGACGCAGTTCGCCGACGAGGGGACCGAACCGGCCGGGCGGCGGGAGGAGACCGGGCAGCGGGAGGAGACCGGGCAGCGGGAGGAGACCGGGCAGCGGGAGGAGGCCGCCACCAGCGCGAGCTAGGCGTGCCCGGCGGGTGGGCGGGGCGCGTCGTCGCCGGGAAAATCCGCTGCTCCGGACGGGGTGACAGGGCAGGATCGCGCCATGCGGACCATCGGGTTGATCGGCGGCATGAGCTGGGAGTCGTCGGCCGAGTACTACCGGCTGCTCAACGAGGAGACGCGGCGTCGGCTGGGCGGCCACCACTGCGCGCCGAGCCTGCTGCTGACGGTCGACTTCGCGGAGGTCGAGGAGCTCCAGCGGACCGGGCGGTGGGAGCGGTCGGGCGAGCTGCTGGCCGACGCGGCGCGGCGGCTGGAGGGCGCGGGCGCCGACCTGGTGCTGCTGTGCACGAACACCATGCACAAGGTGGCCGACGCGATCACGGACGCGATCGACGTGCCGTTCGTGCACATCGTGGACGCCACCGCGCGGCGCCTCGCGGGGTACCGGAAGGTCGGCCTGCTCGGCACCCGGTTCACCATGGAGCAGGACTTCTACCGCGACCGGATGCGCGGGCACGGCATCGAGGTGGTCGTGCCCGACGAGCCGGACCGCACGCTCGTGCACGACGTCATCTACGAGGAGCTGACGCGCAACCGGGTGGAGCCCGCCTCGCGCGCCGCGTACCGGGAGGTGATGGCGCGCCTGGTGGAGCGCGGCGCGGAGGCCGTGGTCCTCGGCTGCACGGAGATCACCCTGCTCGTGGACGCCTCGGACGCGACCGTGCCGCTGGTGGACTCGACCCGCCTGCACGTGGAGGCGGGCGTGGACCTGGCGCTCGCCTAGGGTCTCCCCGGTCGTCAGCGCGACGGTGTTCGTGCTCGCGCCGAAGCGCTGGTCACCGCAGCGCCGTTCCCGCACGGTTCCAGGGGTGTCGAGGTGGTGGCGCGGATCACTGCAATTGGCCTGGACGACTTCGGACGAGGTTCGCCGCGCGGTCCGGTCCGTCCCGGTACGGCAGAGTGGTGGCATGGAGCTGACCCCGCGCGCCCTGTTCTCCCTGGCGAGGACCACCGTGGAGACCGCTGTGTCCGTGCCCGGCCGCGTGCTCGACCTGCTGGGCGCGGCCGAGTCCGTGGTGCGCCGGGCCGACGACCTGGTCTCGCGCACCGAACGGGTGGTGGACGAGACGGAGTCGCTGATCGGGCGGGCGCGTGCGGTCACGGCCGCGGCCGAGGCCGTGACCACTGACGTGGGCCGCATCGCGCGCACGTCGCGGGAGCTGGTGGACGACTACGCGCCGCTCGCGCAGAAGGCGCACCCGCTGGCGCAGCGGTTCGTCGACGAGCTGTCGCCGCAGGAGGTGGACGCCGCCGTCGAGCTGGTGGACCGGCTGCCGGTGCTGACCCGGCACCTGATCGACGACGTGCTGCCCATCCTGTCCACGCTCGACCGCGTCGGCCCGGACATCCACCAGCTGCTGGAGGTGACCAACGACCTGCGCCAGGCGATCATCGGCATCCCCGGCTTCACCTGGATGCGCCGCCGCGGCGAGGAGAAGGACGAGGAGTAGCCCGGGGCACAATGCGCGGTGCGCCGTCGGGCGAATGCCGGGGTTTTTCCGGTCCGGACCGGACGGCCCCGCCGAACCCGGTCAGGTCGGCGCATTCCCGGCGCACTCCGGGGAGGAACCCACCAAAGTCGTGCGCGGCGCGAACGGGTAATGCCCAACGCATTGCCTGGTAACGTCACAGCAGGTCAGCGCATTGTCTTGTCACGTGTATGCGTGTTCCGAAAACCGGAGTTGTGATCCCGCTACAACTTTGTCATCACTCGAAAGAGTGAATGACATCAGGGTGGCGCGAAGAATATTTGACACGCCGTCCCGGCTGAATTTATCGTCAGCCGGGCGGAGCCCCAAGGTGGCGCTCCGCCCGGCGGAGGCGGCAGCATGGCGATCCCACCGAACGGCGGGTTGGTGCGGCAGCGGGCGTTCCCGAGGAGCGCGGACCCCCGGACGACCGAGGACCCCCGGACGGCCGGGCACCCCCGGACGACCGGGCACAGCGCGGCGCTGCGGCTCTGGTCCGCGGTCCCGACCGAACTGGCCGAGAAGATGGCGCCCCTGTCCGGCGTCATGGTGCGGGACGCGGTGCGCGAGATCCGCCGGGTGGTGCCCGCCTACGCGCAACCGCTGGAGGGCAAGTTCCGCGAGGTCCTCGTGGGCGCGGTTGAGATGGCGATCGTGAAGTGCTTCGACCGGATCACCGACCCCGACGCGGACGGGGGCGACTGGGAGGACGTGCTGCGCCGCAGCGGGCGCATCGAGTTCCTCGAAGGCCGCACCACGGACTCGTTGCAGACCGCGGTGCGGGTCGGCGCGCGCGTGGTGTGGCGGCACCTGAGCCGGCACGGCCGCGACCTGGGCGTGCCGACCGACACCCTGTTCGCCCTCGCCGACGCGGTCTTCGCGTGGGTCGACGAGCTGTGCCGGGTCGCCGTCGAGGGCTTCGCCGAGGCCCAGGCCAACGCCGGCGGCGCGCTGGAGCGCCGGCGGCGGCAGCTGCTCGAACTGGTGCTCGCCGACCGGCCCGCGTCGCCCCGGGCGGTGGCGGACCTCGCCGGCACGGCCGACTGGCCGCTGCCCGAGCGGGTCGCCGCGGTCGCCCTGGAGTACCGGGAGGACCAGCACCGCCTGCCGCCGGTATCGCTCGGCCGGGACGTGCTCGTGGACCTGGAGAGCCCTGCGCCGTGCCTGGTGGTCGCGAACCCGCGCGGCGGGCCGGAACTGGACCTGCGCGGCCGGCGCGGCGCCGTGGGGCCCACCGTCCCGCTCGCCGACGCGCGGCGGTCGCTCGCGGTCGCCCGGCGCGCCCTCGGGCTCGTGCGGCGGGGCGTGCTGCCCGCCGTGCCGCTCACCTCGTGCGACGAGCACCTGGCCACACTGGCGCTGCTGGCCGACGAGTTCCTGGTGGGCAGGCTCGGCGAACGGGCGCTCGCCGCGTTCGCCGGGCTGACCGTGAAGCAGCGGGAACGGCTGGAGACGACGCTGCTGGCGTGGCTGGAGACGCGCGGCGGCATCGGCGAGATCGCCACCCGGCTCGACGTGCACCCGCAGACCGTCCGCTACCGGATGCACCAGCTGGAGGAGCTGCTGGGCGACCGGCTCGCCGACCCCGACGAGCGGCTCGCGCTGGAGATCGCGCTGCGCACCCGCCGGCTGCTGGACCGCGACCGCGACGCGCCACCTCAGGCGACCCGCCCCCCGGCGGCCCGACCTCCGGCGGCGCACCCCCCGGCGGCGCGGACCTCGGCGGCGCGGACCTGATCTGCGCCGGACCGGGCGGGGTCAGGGGTTCAGCTCGTGCCCCGGCAGCCCCGTCGTGGTGTTGCGCTGCTTCATCTCGGCCTCGTACACGTGCCGCGCGCCGCCGAGCAGCCGCTCCCGCACCTCGCGCTCCCGGTCGCGGAACGCGCGGTAGTAGCCGTCGTCGTAGTCCTCGACCAGCTGGAACGTCCACCGGCCGTGCACCACGTTGCGGCCGACCAGCTCGGCGTCCAGCCGGTCGGCCAGGTCGTCGTGCCCCGCCTCGCGCAGCAGCCGCACGGCCTCCTGGGCCTGGATGTCGGCGGTGCCGGTGAGCTGGTGGAACGAGAACAGGTGCCCGCGCGCCCGTTCGGTGGTCTCCAGCGCCTCGGTCAGCCTGCCGACCGCCTCGACCGTCGTGTCGTCCACGCCCTCCGGCCGCCTGCCCTCGGCCGGCCGCAACCCGTTCCGCTCGTCCACCTCGCCCATGGCGTCCTGTTACCCGCCCCCGGCCGCGTCAACCCACCACGAACGGCTGACCGCGTCGCTACCGTCGGGGGTGTGACTCCCCCGCTGACCGGCGTCGCCGAGGCGCACCGGCGTCTCGTCCACGTCGTCGACGACCTGACCGACGCGCAGGTGGCCGGCCCGTCGCTCCTGCCGGGCTGGACGCGCGGCCACGTGCTGGCGCACCTCGCGGACGCCGCGCGGGCCCGTGCCCAGGTGGTCGAGCACGCGCTGCGCGGCGAGGTCGTGCCGATGTGGGGGCCGGGTGAGCGCGACGCGGTCATCGGGGCCACCGCGTCCCGTTCGGCGGCGGAGCACCGCGCCGCCACCGCCGAGCACGCGACCCGCTTGGAACGGGCCTGGGCCGCCGTCGACTGGCCCGACCCGTCCCTGGCCCCGGCGGTGTTCACCCGGTGGCGCGAGGTGTGGATCCACCTGGTCGACCTCGACCTGGGCGTACGCCCCGCCGAGTGGGGCGCGGAGTTCTCCTGCCACGTCGTCGACGTCCTGCGCGCCCGGCTGCCGGAGGGCTTCTCGCTGCACGCCACCGACACCGGCCGCACGTGGGGCGGGGGCACCCGCGTCGCCGCCGCGTCGCGCGACCTGGCCGCCTGGCTGGCCGGCCGTACCCCCGAGCGCCCACTCACCGCACCCCTCCCGCCCCTGGGCCCCTGGCCCACCTACTGACCCGCGAGTCCAACGCTCACGACCCGCGAGTCATGCGCTCACGACCCGAGAGTCCAACGCTCAGGACCCCTGAGTTCTGCGTTCACGGCTCACACCGTTAGGCACGAACGCCGGACACAGGGGTCGCGAGCGCATGACTCGCGGGTCGGGAAGGCATGACTCGCGGGTCAGGTGGTGGCGGCGGCTTCCAGGAGGGCCCGGGTCGAGCCCATGCCGTGGTGGTCGGTGTCGGCGGACATGGCGGCCACCTCGCGGAGCAGCGGGGTGATCGGCACGCCCGCGTCGTGGGCCGCCGTGACGATGGACTGGAGGGCCAGCACCTCGTCCCTCGTGTCCGCCCCCAGGTCGCGCAGCGACAGCAGGAGCAACGACGAGCGCACGCCCTCGGTCGTCGCCGGGAACACCCGGTTCACCGCCCAGCGGAACGACGTGCACCGGGCGAACAGCGCCCGCAGGGCCGGGCGGGACGCCGGGTCGGCCGCGTAGCGGTCCAGCACCTCGGCGAGCAACGCCTCCGCCTCCGCCCGCACGCCCGCCTCGTCCAGCGGGGCGGGCGCGGCGCTCATCTTCTCCACCCAGTCCGGGTCGTTGACGTCCACCGGGCGCTTCGCGATGGGTTCGAGCACGGCGTCCAGCTCCGCCACGCCCGCTTCGACTGCACTGAGGTCCGCGGTCACGGCACGCACGCTATCGGGCACGGGTCCGAGGTCCCCCGGTATTCGGGACTTTGGTCCCTGCGGAACGGCCCGCGCCGTGCCGAAACATGGGTACAGGCGGCGAAAGGGTGTCGATCCGAATGCTTCTCGTGAGTTCGCGCAGTGCGGTGGACGTGACCCGGTACCTCGACGCGGTCGTCGCGAACCTGAAGTTGGCGGGTGTCGCCGTGGCACGGGTGGAGGTGGACCTCGACCCGGCGGCGCCCTTCGAGGCACGCCTGGTGACCGAGCGGGGCAACGTGCTGCGCTGGCACCAGGACCGCGGGTGGGTCGGGCGGCAGGAGGGGGACGCCGCCCGACCCCCGAGCGGCTACAGCGCGATCTAGGGACGTGGGCCGCGGCGGGACAGCGGGTTACAGGGGGATGTAGACGCCGAAGTCGCGCGTGGCGGTCCGGAAGTCCTGGAACCCGATCCGCGCGCCCGCCGCACGGGTCACGGTGCCCTTGGCGATCACGCCGCCCGCCGACGACGGCCCGTACACCGGTCCGCCGCTGTCGCCCGGCCGGGCCGACTGCTGCCCGTTCACCTGCTCGCCCTCCACGAGGTCCTCGCGGTCGGCGTAGAAGAACAGGACTTCGATGCCGCACACGGGGTTGCCGGTCTCCCGCGCGCTGGTGACGCCGGACTGGCACAGGTACTCGCCGGTGTAGACGTCGCCCCAGCCGCGCACGACCTCGACGGAGTTGCTGTCGCCGCCGCCGACGTACTGCTGGTTCACCACGTTGCCCGTGGGCACCAGCATGATGTCGTGGTCGGGGTGCTCGGCGCCGGCCGTGCCGATGTACTCGCCGGTGGGGTCGGTGACGCGGACGCCGGGGTTGCCGCAGTGGCCCGCGGTGAGCAGGAAGCGGGCGTTGTCGCCGTTGCGGACGGAGAACCCGGACGTGCAGGCCGCGCCGCCGAGCACGATGGTCGCGCCGCCCTTCCACGGCGGGCTGTCGTCCTGCCGGGACACGGGTGCCAGCGGTTCCTCGACGACGGTGCGCACCGGCACGTCCACGGCCGCGTCGAGACCGAGCGCGGCGGCCTCGGAGGTGGCGCCGAGGACGAGCCCGCTGCCGTCCGCGGGGACCTTGACGGCGTGCACGGCGGGTCCGCGGCGAGCGTCGAGGACCTTGGCGGCCTCGCGCAGCTCGGCGTCGGAGTGGGCGGCGGCCTCGAACTCCACCGGCGCCTCGCCCCGGGCCGCGGCGGCGCGCACGGCGGCGGGCACCTCGCCCTTCCACCACAGCGCGACGTGGTCGTCCTCCAGGACGAGGCCCGCGAACCCGGCGTGACCGCCGCGCAGGACCTCGGCCTGGATGGTGTCGGCGGTGCGGACGAGCGGTTGCCGGGCGAGCATCCGGTCCAGGTCGGTCACGGGCTTCCCGGCGGCGGAGGTGGGCGCGGTACCCAGGGCGGTCGTCGCGACCAGGGCCGCGAACAGGGCGAACGTCCTGCGTGCTGTCCTCACGAGCGGTGCTCCTCCGGGTCGCTGAGGCGCGGGCGGTCGGGGGGTGACCGGTCAGAACCGCAGGTCGGTCAGGTACTCGTAGCCGGTCCGGGCGGTGGCCAGGGCGTCGGCGGGCTGGTCGTTCTCCACGATGTACTCGGCGACCCGCGTCGAGCGGAAGATGCGGGCGAAGTCGATCGTGCCCTCGCCCGGGTCGGCGAACGAGCCGTCGGGCGCGCGGTCCTTCACGTGGAACTGGCGGACCCTCGGGAAGTGCTCGCGGTACAGCGCGACCGGGTCCACGCCGCCGGTCACCGCCCAGTACAGGTCCAGTTCGAGGTGCACGTTGCGGCGCGACGTGCCCGAGGTGATCACGTCGAACGGCCGCACGCCCTCGACGGCGGCGAACTCGTGGGCGTGGTTGTGGTAGCCCAGGGCCAGGCCCGCGCGGCGCAGCTCCTCCCCCGCCGCCTCCAGCCGGGTGGCGAACGCCCGCCACCCGGCCAGGGTCGCGTGGTTCACCCACGGGACGACCACGTAGGTGTTGCCGAGGGTGCGGGCGTCGGCGATCACCTGGTCGAGGTCGCCGTCGATGCCCACGTGGCAGGACGTGGCGCGCAGGCCGGTGCGGCGCAGGACGCGGGCGAACTCGGCGGCGGTGCGCCCGTAGGTGCCGGCCAGCTCCACGCGGCGGTAGCCGATGTCGGCGAGCGCGGACAGCACGGGCTCCGGGTCGTCGCCCATGATGCCGCGCAGGGTGTAGAGCTGGATGCTGATCGACCGGCGCGGCACCCGGCGGTGCGGGTGGTGGGGCGACGCCGAGGCGCCGGCCGGCAGGGCGGCGACGGCTCCGGTCGCCAGGGCGGTGCTCAGGAACGCGCGGCGGGTGGGCACAGGGGACTCCTCGTCATCGGGGTGACAGCCCTTGCAGGGTCAGCAGGAGGTCGCGGACGGCGGTCGCGGGCAGCCGCCCGGTGCGCTCGACGACGGCGGGCGGGGTGGGGGCCGAGCACAGCAGCACCGGGCCGTCGGCGGGGTCGTCGGGCAGCCGGCCGTGCGTGCCGCGCACCACCGAGGGGTCCAGCGGCACGGTCTTCATGGCGTAGCGCAGGCCGAGCTTCTTGCGCACGAGGTTCGCGCCCGCCTTGGCCTTGGCGAGCCGGTCGGCGGGGTCGAAGAACAGCTCCGCCGGGTCGTAGCCGGGTTTGCGGTGGATCTCCACGCCCCGCGCGAAGTCCGGCGCGCGCTCGTCGTCCAGCCAGTAGTAGTAGGTGAACCAGGCGTCCGGCTCGGCGACCGCCACCAGCTCGCCGGACCGCTCGTGGTCCAGCCCGACCGCGCCCTGGGCGGCGCGGTCCAGGACGGTGTCCACGCCCTCCAGCCCCTCCAGCACGGCGCGGGTCTTCGCCACGTCCGAGGGGTCGGCCACGTAGACGTGCGCGACCTGGTGGTCGGCCACCGCGAAAGCCCTCGACGTCCACGGGTCCAGGTACTCCATCCCGGCCTGGGCGTGCACCTGGAGCAGCCCGGCGCGGCGCAGCGCCCGGTTCACGTCGACCGGCCGCCTGGCCGCCGTGATGCCGTACTCGGACAGGGCGACGACGGTGGCGCCGGCGGCGTGCGCGTCGCGCAGCAGCGGCTCCACGGCGCGGTCCACGTCGCGGGCGGCCCGCACCGCCTCGGGCGAGTCCGGCCCGTACCGCTGGAGGTCGTAGTCCAGGTGCGGCACGTACACCAGCAGCAGGTCCGGCCGGTGGGTGGCGAGCACCCGCCGCGCCGCGCCCGCGATCCACTCGCTGGAGGCGATCGAGGCGGTCGGCCCCCAGTACTGGAACAGCGGGAACTCGCCCAGCTCCTCGACCAGCCGGTCGCGCAGGTCCGCCGGCCGCACGTACGCGTCGGGCGACTTGCGGCCGTCCGCGTGGTAGACGGGGCGCGGGGTGACGGTGACGTCGGTGGTCGCGCCCATGGCGTACCACCAGCAGACGTTGGCCGTGGTGTGGTTCGGGTCGAGCCGGCGCGCGGTCTCCCACACCTTCTCGCCGCGCACGAGGCGGTTGTGCTGCCGCCACAGGAAGACCTCGCCCAGCTCGCGGAAGTACCAGCCGTTGCCGACCACGCCGTGCTCGGCGGGGGTGAGCCCGGTGAGGAAGGTCGACTGGACCGAGCAGGTCACGGCGGGCAGCACGGTGCCCAGCTCGGCGCGGAACCCCCGTTCGCCGAGCGCCCGCAGGTTCGGCATGTGCGGCAGCAGGGCGGGCGTCATGCCCACCACGTCGAGCACGACCAGCGGGGTCGTCACGGGTGCACCTCCAGCGGCAGTTCGGCGGTGGCCCAGCGCAGCTCGGCCGCGATCCCCTCGACCAACCGCCGGTCGGCGAGGTCCCCGCCGGTGGGGTCCCCGTCGGTGGGGTCCCCGTCCGGGTGGCCGTCGGCGGCGGGGTCGGGCAGGACGGACCAGGTGTAGGTCTCCACCTCGACGTCCGGGGTGTGGCCGACCTCCCGGACCGCCCGGAGCGCCCCCTTGAGCACGTCGGTGGTGGCGCGCAGCGGCGCGGGCGGCTCGGCGTGCAGCGGCACGTGGAAGTGCACGCGCCACGGCCCGCCGGTCGGCAGCTCCGCGAACGCCTCGGGCAGGTCGTCCGCCCGGTGCACGCGCCCGTCCACCAGCGCCCGGACCTGGTGCAGGTAGCGGGGTTCGGCGAACGCGCCGAGCGCGGCGGGCGCGTCGACCGGGTCGGGCAGCTCCAGCGCCGCCGACGCCTGCACCTTCACCACCCGCAGGCCCGCGTCGGCGATGGACCGCACCGCCTCGGCCGGGTCGGCGAACGACACGGCGAGGTGGCACGTGTCGAGGCAGATCCCGACGTGCTCGGGGTCGACGCGGCCCGCCAGGAGCCGCACGGCGTCCGCGACGGTGTCCACCACGCAGCCGGGTTCGGGTTCGACGGCCAGCCGGACGGTGCGGCCGGTGCCGCCGGCCAGCCGGCGCAGCGCCGCCGCCGCCTCGCCCAGCACGTCGAGCGCGCGGGCGTGCTCGACGTCGGACCACGGGTGCCGCCACGCCAGCGGCAGGGTGGAGATGCTGCCCTCGCCGCCCTCCGGGAGGAGGTCCGCCAGCACGGTCGCGCAGTCGAGCGTGTAGTCCAGGCGCTCGGTGGTCGTCCAGTCCGGGTGGTAGACGGCGTGCTTGACCACGTCCCGGTGGAACCCGCCGTAGGGGAAGGCGTTGAGGGTGCGCACGACGAGGCCGCGCGCGTCGAGCGCGGTGCGCAGCCCGGCCCGCCGGGCGGGGTCCTCGGCGAGGGCCTTCGCGACCGGCGCGGACAGCCACAGACCCAGGCCCAGCTCCCCGCCGACGCGGTCGCGCACCGGCACGGCGTACCGGTCGAGCTGGGCGAGCACGCCGGGCAGGTCCTCGGCGGGGTGGACGTTGGTGCAGTAGGAGAGGGTCACGAGCCACCGCCCCCGGACGGGGTCCCGCGCAGGATCGAGTTGCCCGCGAACGTCTGCGGCGCGTCCGGCTCGTCGAGCACCAGCCGCCCGCTCTGCCCGTAGAACTCGACCGGGTTGTGCCACAGCACCCTGTCCACGTCGGACCGCGCGAACCCGGCCGCGAGCATCGCCTGCCCGGTGCGGTAGGTCTTGAGCGGGTCGGAGCGGCCCCAGTCGGCGGCCGAGTTGACCAGCACCCGCTCGGTGCCGTGCTCGCGGAGGATGGCCACCATGCGCTCCTCGTCCATCTTGGTGTCCGGGTAGATGGAGAAACCCGCCCAGCACCCGGAGTCCTTCACCGCGCGCACGGTCACCTCGTTGAGGTGGTCGACGACCACGCGTTCCGGCGGGAGGCCGGACTCGCGCACCACGTCCAGCGTGCGCAGCGTGCCGGCGAGCTTGTCGCGGTGCGGGGTGTGCACGAGGGCGGGCAGGCCGTGCGCGACGGCCAGTTCGAGCTGCCGGGCGAACGCGTCGTCCTCCTCCGGCGTCATCGAGTCGTACCCGACCTCGCCGACCGCCACCACGCCGTCCTTGGCCAGGTAGCGGGGCAGCAGGTCGAGCACCTCGGCGCACCGGGGGTCGTTGGCCTCCTTGGGGTTCAGCGCGAGCGCGCAGTGGTGCCGGATGCCGAACTGGGCGGCCCGGAACCTCTCCCACCCGATGAGGGAGTCGAAGTAGTCCACGAACGACGCGGCGGACGTGCGCGGCTGGCCGAGCCAGAACGCGGGTTCCACCAGCGCGGTGACGCCCACCGCGGCCATGGACTCGTAGTCGTCCGTGGTGCGCGAGGTCATGTGGACGTGCGGGTCGAAGATCCTCACGGCGTCCTCCCCAGCAGGCGCAGCGCGTCGGCGGGCACGTCCCGGCCGGCGGCCTCGCGTTCGGCGGCGTAGTCGGCGGTCATGCGCAGCAGCTCGTCGTCGGTCCGGTCCCGCAGGCCGTGCACGGCGGCCAGCGGGATGCCGGTGAACAGGCACTTCAGCACCCCGTGCCGCCAGGTGTGCGGGTCGAGGTGACGGGCGGCGAACGGTCCCAGCGCGGCGGCGACGAGGCGGGTGTCGTTGGCGCGCAGCGCGTCCCGCACGATCGGCAGGCCCACGTCCGGGTCGGTGTCCGGGGTGAGGGCCCGCAGCACGCCCCGCCGCTCGGCGTCGTCGCCGTACCGGTAGAGGGCGGGCAGCTCGGACGCGTCGGGCAGGGCGGCGACGAGCCGGGCGCGGGCGGCGTCGTCCACCGTGCCGTGCACCAGGCCGCCGGGGTCGTCGTCCCGCAGCGGTCCGCGCCCGACCTCGCGGCCGACGGTGGGGAAGAGGACGCGGATGGCGGTGGGGTCGGCGCGGACGCGGCGTTCGGCCCCGGTCACCCAGTCGACCGCGGCCGGCCGGTCGGGCGCGGCAGGCCAATCGGACCCGGCAGGCCGATCGGGCGCGGCCGGCCGATCGGACCCGGCGGCGGACCCGGCGGTGGGCGCGGGGGCGGACACGGCGGTGGGCGCGGCCGTGACGGGCGCGGCGGTGGCGGCGGTGAGGGCGGCGAGCGCCCGGCGGGCCACCTGCGGCGCGGCGTGGCTGTGCCGGGGCAGCTCGACGGCGGCCAGGCCCCGGTAGCCGGTGTCGACCAGCGCGGCGAGGGTCGCGCGCAGGTCCAGCTCGCCCTCGCCGAACTCCAGGTGCTCGTGGACGCCCGGCAGCATGTCGTCCAGCTGCACGTTGACCAGCAGGTCGCCGGTCCGGCGGACGCACGCGGCGGCGTCCTCGGGTTCGACGGCCACGCAGTGCCCCACGTCGAGGGTGACGCCCAGCGGCGCGGGGTCGCCCAGCTCGGCGCGCAGGGCCAGCGCCTGGTCGAGCCGTTCGACGACGTGCCCGGGTTCGGGCTCCAGGCCCAGCCGCACCCCGGCGCGGTCGGCGAGGTCGACCACCCGCGCGGTGCCGGCGCGCAGCCGGTCCCACGCGCCCTCCGGTTCGGCGGCGACGCCGGCCCAGAACGACACGCAGTGCGCGCCGAGGTCGCGGGCGACGAGGATCGCCCGGCCGAGGAAGTCGACCCGCCGGTCCTGCCCCTCGGACACCAGGGTCGGGTGGTGCTTGCGGTGGGCGTCGAGGAGGTAGCGCGCGCCGGTCTCGACCACGACGGCGAGGTCCAGCTCGGCCAGCCGCCGGGCCACCGCGTCCACCCGGGCGGGGAGGTCGTCGGCGTACGGGTCGAGGTGGTGGTGGTCCAGCGTCAGCGCCACGCCCCGGTAGCCGAGGTCGGCGATGACCGCGAGGGCGTCGTCGAGCCGGTGGTTGGCGAACCCGTTGGTGCCGTAGCCGAGCCGGAACGTCACGTCGGCCCCACCTTCCGGCCGAACCGCCGCGCGAGCGGCAGCGCGCACGCCACGGCCAGCGCCGACCGCAGCGGGCCCCGGGCGGCCAGCGCGGCCTGGAGGGGCACCATGCCGTGGATGCCGGCGACGGTCGCCGCCCGCACCCGCCGGGCGGAGGGGTCCTCCAGCGCGGCGAGCTGCGCGCGGCCCACGAACGCCGCGTACCCGAGTGCGCCGACCGCCGACCGGGGACCGCGCGCGGCGACCGCCACCGCCGTCGCGCAGGTCCCGACCAGCGCCGCCCGCGCCACCGACGGCGACGTGCCGTGCACCTCGCCGCGCGACAGCACCGTCACGCCCAGGGTGTGCGCGGCCAGCGCGCCGGCGGCGGGCAGGGCGGCCCGGCGGGCGCCCGGCGCGGCGCCCAGCAGCACGTCCAGCCCTCGGCACGCGGCCACGGCGACCGGGCCGAGGGCGGTGTCCTTCAGCACCGTGTCGTAGGCCCAGACCGCGCCCGCCAGCGCGCCCGCGGTGGCCAGCGACCGGCGACCGCCGGCGCAGGCCGCCAGGCCCAGGCCGATGGCGGTGAGGCCGCCCGCGACGGCCAGCGCGGCCCCCGGCGGCACCTGCCCGGACGGGATGGGCCGCTCCGGGCGCTCGACGGCGTCCACCGACCGGTCGGCCCAGTCGTTGAGCGCCATGCCCGCCCAGTACAGGGCGACCGAGGACAGCGGCAGCAGGAGCCGGCGACCGCGCAGGACGCCGCCGGCCCCCGCCACCGCGTCACCGAGCACGGTCAGCGCCGCCGGCGCGCGGACCAGCCGCAGGTAGGGGTTCACAGCTCGCCCACCCACTCGACCAGCCGGCGGGTCTGCTCGGCGAACCCGTGCTCGGTCGAGCCGAGCGGGTCCTTGAAGAAGAACCCCAGCGCGTCCTGCACGCCCACCCGGCCGGCGCGGTGCGCCGCGGCGAGCAGCCGGGCCAGGTCGAGCACCAGCGGCGCGGCCAGCGACGAGTCCAGGCCGGACCAGGTGAACTGCAACGACATGCGCGCGCCCAGGAACCCCTCGAACGACACGTGGTCCCACGAGGTCTTGCGCTCGCCCAGGTCGGGCACGTTGTCGATGTGCAGCGGCGCGACGACCGGGTGCCCGAGCAGCGCGGCGAGCCCGGACGCCTTGGTGCGCAGCTTGCTGGACGCGTGCTCGGGGTCCTCCAGGGTGGCCCCGTCGCCGCCGCCGAGCAGGTTGGTGCCCGCCCACGACAGCACGTGCAGCGCCCGCGCGGTGAACATCGGCGCGAGCACCGTGCGCACCAGGGTCTCCCCCGTCTTGCCGTCGCGCCCCGCGTAGGGGACGCCGACGACGGCGGCCAGCTCGTCCAGCGCGGGCAGCGCCACCCCGGTGGAGGGGGTGAAGTCCACGAACGAGCAGCCCGCCTTGAACGCCGCGTAGGCGGCCAGGGAGCTGGGCGGCAGGACGTCCCGCCCGGCCGACAGGGCGCGCTCCAGGGCGGCCAGGTCGGCGTGCTCGGGGCGCGGCGGCGCGGGCGGTTCGGTGGAGGCCACGTTGACCACCACGACCCGGTCGAGCGAGTGCCGTGCGCGGAACGACGCCAGGTCGGCGACGAGCCGCGCGGCCACCTCGACCTGCGGCCCCTGCGGCACGTCCCGCAGTTCGGCCTGCACCTCGGCGAGGCCCGCCGCGACGGGCCCGAGCAGGTCGGCCGGGACGACGCCCGCCCGCGCCAGGTGCTCGGCCCGCTTCGCGAGCGGGGTGGACACCACGTCGTGCCCGCCGACCACCAGCGAGTCCCACGGGGGCAGCGCCCCGTCGGGCAGGTCGGCGTCGAGCAGGGCGGTGACGCTGCCGGTCGGCGGCACCAGGCCGGCGCGCAGGCCCAGGAGCCCGCACACCGCCGTGGTCGCCACCGATCCGCGCGCGCCGATCAACCACAGACCGGTCCGTCGCACTCACAGCTCCTTGATCCGGATGTCGCGGAACCACACGTCGTCGCCGTCGCCGTGGTTCTGGAGGCCGATGTGCCCCCGCGCGAGGTCGCGCGCGGGGTCCGTGCTGGTGAAGTCGTTGATCTTCACCCCGTTGAGGAAGACCTCGATGCGCTGCCCGCGCACCGCGATCTCGTAGGCGTTCCACTCGCCGGGCGGCTTGAGCGCCCGGTCGCGGGCCGGGATGTCGGCCGACTGGAACGAGTAGACCGCCCCGGTGGTGCGGTCGGGCGCGTCGGTGGCGTCGACCTGGATCTCGTAGCCCCGGTCCACGGCGACCCACGGGTCGGTGCCGGGGTCGGGGAAGCCGACGAACAGGCCGGAGTTGTCGTCGCCCGCGACCTTCCAGTCGAACCGCAGCCGGTAGGAGCCGAACTCCTCGCCGAACCAGAGCAGGCCCATGCCGCCCTCGCTGCGCACGGAGCAGTCCTCCTCCTCGACGAACCGGCCCGGTCCGGCCTGCCGCCAGCCGGCGAGGCCGTTGCCGTCGTAGAGGGCGCGGTAGCCGCGTTCGGGCCGTGCGCAGGGCGAGGTGATCGGCTTGTGGCGCACGTGCCGCACGGTGTCGACGTCGAACAGCGCGCCCGCCGCGCCGCCCCTGAACACCAGGTGCAGCGTCCGCACGCCGCCCTCGGTCACCACCTTCGGCCCGAGGTCGAGGTAGGTGTCCCAGCCGCCGGTGGACGGGACGGTCACCGGCTCGTGCACCAGGGGCCCGGTGGGCGAGTCGGCGCGGGCCTCCAGCGTGCCGCCGATGCCGCCGGAGGACACCCGGTAGCCGAGGGCGGCGGTCCGCCCGAGGTCGACGCCGGGGTAGGACACCCAGTCGCCGTCGTGGACGTCGCCGACCCGCTTGCCGCCCTGGGCGGTGGTCCGGTCGTGGACGACGACGCCCTGCTGCCCACCCAGCGACTCGGCGGGCACGTCGACGGTGAGCGCGGTGCCGGGGCCGCGCAGGCGGATGGTGTCGACGTCGAACAGCGCGCCGCGCCCGCCCTCGAAGCGGAAGTACAGCCGCTTCGTGCCGCCGGGGTCGGTGATCGCCGCGGGCGCGAGGTCCGCGTAGTTCCGCCACCCGCCGGTGCCGGGGACGGTGGCGGTCTGCACCAGCGGGCCGTTCAGCGCGCCGGAGCGGACCTCGATCCGGCCGCCGGCGGAGCCCGAGGCGACCCGGTAGCCGATGCCGGTCACGCCCGCCAGGGACACCGCGTCGAACGCGATCCAGTCGCCGTCGTGGACGTCGCCGACCTGCGCGCCGCCCTGGGCCGCGGCGTCGCGGACCACCGACGTGCCGCGCTGGGCGCTGTGCGACTCGGCCGGGGTGGGCCGGGTGTGCTCGGGGGCCGGGGCCGGCGGGTCGGCCGCGAAGTGGACCGCGTCCACGTCGAACAGGCTGCCGCTGCCCTTGAAGACCAGGTACAGGGGGTGCGTGCCGCCGGGGTCGGTGATCGCGGAGGGCGCGATGTCGACGTAGGTGTCCCACCCGCCGGTGCTCGGCACGGCGACGGACTGCACGAGGGCGCCGGTGGGCGAGTCGGCGCGCACCTCGATCGTGCCGCCGTTGCCGCCGGAGGACACCCGGTAGCCGATGCCCGTGACGCCGCCGAGGTGCACCGGGTCGAACGCGATCCAGTCGCCGTCGTCGACGTAGCCGACGCGCTTGTCGCCCTCGGCGGTGCCCGCCTCGACGACCTGGACGCCGCGCATGGTGCTGAAGAACTCGGCCTGCTTGTGCCTCGGTTGCAGGACCGCCTCGTCCTCGCCGGTCAGCGCGGGCGCGCCCGGTGCCCCGGTGTCGGTGTAGGAGGCGTTGACGACGCCGAAGACGTTGGCGTCCACGCCGTGCCCGCCGTCGGACGGGGTGGCGATGACGCCCTCGCAGCCGGTGGCGCGGGACAGCGGGTGGCCGTGGCTGTCGTGGCCCAGGACGTATTCCACGACGACCTTGGCGCAGTCGACCCGCCCGTCCTCGGGGTCGGTGACGGTGACCTTGAACGGCACCTGGTCGCCGAAGGAGAACACCCGGCCGTCGGCGGGCGCGTCCAGCACCACGACGGGCGCGGTGTTGCCGACGTCGACCACCGCGCTCGCCGCGCCGACCAGCCCGGTCGGGTCGGTCACCGACAGCTTCGCGGTGTACCGGCCGATGGTGGTGTAGGTGTGCGTGACGGGCCCGGCGGTGGTGGAGTCGGTGGTGCCGTCGCCGTCGAAGTCCCACGCGTACGCGAGCGCGCCGCCGTCCTCGTCGGCGGTGCCCGCCGGGTCGAACCGCACGGTCAGCGGCGCCGGGCCGGAGGTCCTGTCGGCCGCCAGCTTCACCGCGGGCGTGTGGTGGCCGCGGGTGTGGTCGATCCGGTAGACCGCCGAGTCGGGCGCGCCGCCGAAGTAGCCGCTGCCGTAGTCCAGCACGTAGAGCGAGCCGTCCGGGCCGAACTCCAGGTTCATCGGCCTGGTCAGCGTCATCGAGTCGAAGAACGGGGTGATCGCGCCGCGCTCGCCGCCCTCGCCGACGTCGACGGTCTTGATCCAGCCGCGGTCCCACTCGTAGGCGAAGGTCTTGCCGTCGAAGTGCTCGGGGAACTTCGTCTGCACGTCCAGGTCCGGGTCGTGGTGGTAGGTGGGGCCGCCCATCGGCGACTCGCCGCCGGTGCCGAACTCGGGCACCGAGCCGCCGTCGTAGGGGATCCACGCGGGTTGCACGGGCGGCAGGTCCACCAGGCCGGTGTTGCGCGGGCTGGTGTTCTTCGGCGCGTCGCAGGAGAACGCCCCGCCGGACGCGCCGGTGGCGAAGTCGTGGTCGACGTACGGGACGTCGTTCCCGACGCAGTAGGGCCAGCCGTAGTTGCCGGGTCCCTTGACCAGGTTGAACTCGACGCTGCCGCCGGGGCCGCGGGCCGGGTCCGCCGACCCGGCGTCGGGGCCGTAGTCGCCCAGGTGCAGCCAGCCGGTGGCCTTGTCGACGGCGAACCGGAACGGGTTGCGGAAGCCCATGGCGTAGATCTCGGGCCGGGTCCTGTCCGTGCCGGGCGCGAACAGGTTGCCCTCGGGCACGGTGTAGGTGCCGTCGTCGGCGACCTTGATCCGCAGCACCTTGCCGCGCAGGTCGTTCGTGTTGGCGCTGGAGCGCTGGGCGTCGAACGCCGGGTTGCGGGTGGCCCGCTCGTCGATCGGCGTGTAGCCGTCGGAGGCGAACGGGTTGGTGTCGTCGCCGGTCGACAGGTACAGGTTGCCCTGCGCGTCGAAGTCGATCTCGCCGCCCGCGTGGCAGCACAGGCCGCGGTCGGCGGGCACCCGCAGGACCTGCTGCTCACTGGCCGGGTCGAGCACGCCGTCCGCGCCGAGCCTGAAGCGGGAGAGCTGGTTGTGGCCCCGGAACGGCGCGAAGTCGGCCTCGGTCCCGTTCTCCGGCGCGTCGCCGGCGGGGGTGTCCAGGACCGGCGCGTAGTACAGGTAGACCCACCCGTTGGTGGCGAAACCCGGATCGATCGCGACGCCCTGGAGGCCGTCCTCGTCGTGGTTGTAGACCGGGACCCGCCCGGCGAGGGTCGTGGACGCCTCGGGCGTGGTCAGCCACACCCGGCCGTCGCGCGAGGTGTGCAGGACGCGGCGGTCGGGCAGGACGGCCAGCGCGATCGGCTCGCCGGTCTCCTCCTCGCCGAGCGCGAGGGTGATCTGGTCGAAGTCGGCGTCGGTCGGCGGTCCGGGCGGCTCGTCGCCGGGCTCGCAGTCCGCCGGGGCCGTGCCCAGCGCGTACCGCAGGCCGCCGAGCAGGTGCTGCCGGAACGCGGGGTCGGCGTAGGACTCCTCCGTGTGGCCCATGCCGGTGTACCAGGACCGGCCCTCGCCGGGCGTGTGGCACCAGGAGATCGGGTGGTCGCCGGACGGGTCGGTGGGCGCGTAGCTGGTCTCGTCCAGCGCGGCCAGGACCTTGACGGCCGTGCGCGGGTTGGACCGGTAGCTGTACCACTCGTCGGTGCGCGTCCAGGTCTCCGGCAGGTGGGCCGTGGACGGGTGGTCGTGGTCCTCGACCTCCACCTCGGCCCGCTGGACGGGCGGGTGCGACCTGAAGTAGGAGCCGACCAGCTCGCCGTACCAGGGCCAGGAGTACTCGGTGTCGGCGGCGGCGTGCACGCCCGCGTACCCGCCACCGCCCTCCACGAACCGCTCGAACGCCTGCTGCTGGGCCTCGTCGAGCACGTCGCCGGTGGTGGAGAGCCAGACGACCGCGTCGAACCGGGCGAGGTTGGCGTCGGTGAACGCGCCCGCGTCCTCGGTCGCCTCGACGGTGAACCCGCCGGCCGCGCCCAGCTCGGTGACGGCGGCGATCCCGGCCGGGATCGAGCCGTGGCGGAAGCCCGCCGTCTTGGAGAAGACGAGGAGGTGCTCGCCGTCGGGGTGCGCGGCGTCGGGGTGCGCGGCCGAGGGGGTCGCGACCAGGGTCATCGCCGCCAGCGCCGCGACCGTCGCCAGGGCGGCCGGGCGCGTGGGGGGCCTCGTGGGCGTGCTTCGCTTACCTCGCACCGCTTTCTCCTCGTTCGCACATCGCTGGGCTTCGCGGACGGTGAGGCTTGTGGTCCAGCTCACAGAGTCGGACGTGAGGGCAATTCTGTTTGCGTTAGACTGAAGTGCGCAAGACTTTCGCGTGTTTTTGACGAAAGTCCTGCACGAATGGACGAAAGTCGAGTACCGGTGACCACCCAGCGTCAGGGGCGGAAAAGCCTCCGGGCGCGACGCCCCGACCGGGCCGTCGTGGATGATGGGCCGGTGCGACGACCAGCGGCGGGCCCGTGATGGGCGGTTACCTGAAGGGCCGCATCCGCCGTGAGGACATCATCACGGCGGCCGTCGCGGTGTACGGCGAGGCCGGGTACCACGGCTCGTCGCTGCGCGAGATCGCCAAGCGCGCGGGGATCACGCACGCCGGGCTGCTGTACTACTTCCCCACCAAGGAGGCGCTGCTCGCGGCCGTCCTGGAGCGGCGGGACACCGAGGACGCCGAGCGCGAGCGGCTGGAGGCGCCGCCCGGCCTCGACGTGCTGCGGCACTTCCTGGCGCTGGCCGAGCACAACACCCGCCACCCCGGCATCGTCGACCTGTACTCGCGGCTGGCGGCCGAGGCCGTGGCGCCCGACCACCCCGCGCACTCCTACTTCGTCGACCACTACCGGATGGCCCGCGAGGGCGTGCTCGACTCGTTCCGGGCGTTGGCCGAGCGCGGCGAGCTGCGGGACGGGATCGACCCGCGGCAGGCCGCGCTGGCGTTCATCGCGCTGATGGACGGCCTCCAGGTGCAGTGGCTGACCACGCCGGACGAGGTGGACCTCGTCGGCTCGCTGCGCTTCTACCTGCGGGCGCTGCTCACCGTCCCGCTGGACCGACCGGGCTGAACGGGTCCCAGTCGGCGGGCAGCGCGGGCGGCACCTCCGCGGTGCTCGCCACGTCCACCCACCGCCCCCGGCCGATCGACTCCTCGATCGAGAGCATCGCGTCGAGCACGTGGTGGGCCAGCTCGCCGGAGGCGCGTTCCGGCACGCCCGCCCGGATCGCGCGGGCCAGCTCCAGCGCGCCCGTGCCGCGCGACGCGGTGTGCCCGACGGCGGCGAGCTCCTCGGGACCGGCGTCCCCCGCCCCGGCCAGGTGCAGCGCGGTGGACCCGTCGAAGCGGTTCGGGTCGGGCAGCACGGCGGTGCCCCCCGTGCCGGAGACCTCGATGAAGCCGGTGCGGGACAGCGCCGAGTCGAAGCTGAGCACGAGCTGCGCGGACCCGCCCCGGCGGAACTCGACCAGGGCGGTGACCGTGGTCGGCACGGTCACCGCGAACTCGCTGCCCGCCCGGGGGCCGGAGCCGATGACCCTGGTGTCGCGGGCCCGGCCGCCGGTGGCGGTGACGCGCCGGACCGGGCCGAGCAGCTGGACCAGCGCCGTCAGGTAGTACGGCCCCATGTCGAGCAGCGGCCCGCCGCCCGCCTGGAACAGGAACTCCGGGGCGGGGTGCCAGCTCTCCGGGCCGGGCACCTGGAAGAGGGCCAGGGCGGTGCGCGGTTCGCCGATGCGGCCCGCGTCCACCGCGCGCCGCGCCGTCTGGAAACCCGCGCCGAGCACGGTGTCCGGGGCGCACGCCACGCGCAGGCCGCGTTCCCGGGCGCGGTCGAGCAGCGCGCGGCCGGACGCGCGGTCCAGCGCGAGCGGCTTCTCCACCCACACGTGCTTGCCCGCGTCCAGCGCGGCGAGCCCGACGGGGACGTGCGCGGCGGGCGTGGTCAGGTTGACCACCAGCTCGACCTCCGGGTCGGCCAGCAGCTCGTCGGGCGTCCCCGAGCGCGGGACGCCGTGCTCGGCCGCCCGCGCCGCGGCCCGCGCGGGGTCGAGGTCGGCGACCGCGAGGACCCGCAGGTCCGGGAAGCCCGTCAGGTTCTCCAGGTAGGTGGCGCTGATGACGCCGGCGCCGATCACGCCCACCCCGACCGGCGCGGTCACCGGTCGACCTCGGCGAGGTAGGCGTAGCTGGCCGCGATGCCCTCGAACAGGTCGCCGTCGTAGGCGTCGAACTCGACCACGCGCAGCGCGTCCGGCGCGGCGGCCAGCACCTCGGCCACCGGCACGCCGCCCCGTCCGGCGGGCACCTGGCCGGAGGCGTCCCGCGCGAGGCCGCCGTCCTTGACGTGCAGCGCGTGCACGCGGGCCCCCAGGCGGCGCAGCAGGTCCGGCGCGTGCTCGCCGCCCGCGGTGGCCCAGTAGGTGTCGACCTCCAGCACCACGGCCGGGTCGAGCAGGTCGGCCAGCAGCTCGAAGGCGCTGCGGCCGTCGATCCGCGAGGCCAGCTCCCACCAGTGGTTGTGGTAGCCGACGCGCACGCCGTGCTCCGCCGCGACCGCCGCGGCGGCGTTGAGCGCGTCGGCGGTGGCGGCGACGTCCGCCGGGTCCTCCCACTTCCCGGCCTCGACGTGCGGGTCGACGACGACCTCGGTGCCCAGCTCGACCGCCGCGGCGAACACGGCGTGCTGGTCGGCCCCGATGAGCCGCGCGTGCGCGGTGGGCGCGGTGAGCCCGTGCTCCGGGAGCGCGGTGCGCAGGACGGCGACGTTCTCCAGCACGCCGTAGGGCTCCACCCGGGTGAAGCCGATGGCGGCGAGCCGCCGGAGGGTGTCGTGCGGGTCGGCGGCGAACGCGTCGCGCACCGAGTACAGCTGAACGGAGGTGTTGCCCATCCCCGGGCTCCTGACGTCGACGGTGGCGGCAGTGGGTGTGGAAGCGCTCCCACAGTTTTCTACCACTTGGTAGAAATTCGCACCAGACCCCGGATCAGCGGTGCGGGGACCCCTGCGCGCCGCCGTTCACGACGCCGCGTCCAGGCCCCTGCCGGCGAGGTGACCGTGCGGTCGCGTGCGGCGCAGGGTCTCCGCGCGGTCGTGGACCGCGAGCACGGCCTCCTTCAACCCCCCGCCGAACTCGTTGCGGAACGCGAAGGTGGCCCAGGTGGTGCGGCCGTCCACGATCGTGTCGTCGATGACCAGCCAGCGGCGTTCGTCCGAGCGCTCGGGCGTGGCCAGGGCGGCCACGCACAGCCTGGTGCGCTCGACCTCGGCGAGGAGCTGTCCGGGCGTGAGCACGTCCAGCGACGCCGGCCGCTCGCCCGGCCCGTCCGCGGGCACGTCCAACGCCGCGCACAGCCACTCGCGCAACCCGGTCGTCGGGCCCCCGTCGGTCGGCAGGCCCCGGACCTGCCGGACCAGTTCCCCCGCCGTGCGGGCCGAGAACAGGCGGGGGTAGGGGCGGTCCGCCCGCCGGGGGGTCAGCGCGGACACCGGCGAGGTGAGCCCGAACCCGGCCGCGAAGACGGCCTCCTTCGCGCGGGCGAAGTCGTCGTCGTCGAGCAGGGTGGCGGGGGAGCCGTCGGGGTGCCGGTGGTTGGGCGCGAGCGCCGCGGCGAGGCCGTACCGGCCGACCACGAGGACGATCGGCGCGCCGGCCGAGGTCGCCTCGCCCGGGACGGTGATGCTGCCGCGGTGCTCGCCCCCCTCCGGCAGGTGTTCGACGGCGCACCGGCGGCCGAACGCCGCCCCCAGTGCCCCGGACAGCCGTTCGACCCCGGCCCGCACGACACCCGGGTCCAGGAGGAGGGGGCGCGCGAGGCGGTCGGGGGCGTCGAGGTCGAGCAGGAACGCGCACAGGTCTTCAGCGGTGACGGGCACGGCAGGATGGTCGCAGGCGCCCCCGCACGACGAGGTCGAGCGGGCGGCGCACCGGAGGGAGACGGCCATGCCGAAGTTCGTGACCATCGGGTACGGGGACCAGGAGGGCTACGACCGCACCGACGCGGCGGTGCTCGACGAGGCGCACGCGCACGACGCCCGCCTGGGCGCGACGGGGGCGGTCATGGGGATCGCGGGCACGCCCGTGCGGGTGCGCAACCACGACGGCGCCGGCACGACCGCGGAGAGCGGGCCCTTCCTGTCCTCGGCCCTCCCGGTCGCCGGGTTCGCGGTCATCGAGGCGGCCACGCTGGAGGAGGCGGTCCGGCTCGCGTCGAAGGCGCCGTGCGCGGTGGCGCACGGCGTGGTCGAGGTCTGGCCGCTGCGGGAGGCTCCGTAGGCCGCACGGGGGCCGCGCCGGGGGTGCGCCCCGGCGCGGCCCCTCAGCGCCGCCGCCGGGTGGCCCGCCCCACCAGCTCGGCCAGCAGCGGCTTCGCGGCCTGGTCCATCGCGGCGGTCCGCAGCGCGCTCAGCGCCCGGTCGACGCGCACCGAGATCAGCTGCTCGGCCCGCTCGGCCGCGCCGGTCGCCCGGACCACGTCGCGCAGCAGCTCGGCCCGCTCGTGGTCCAGGTCGGGGTCGCCGTGCAGGGCCGAGATGACGTCCCGCTGACCGGGCGTGGCCTGCTGCCACGCCAGCGCCATCAGCACGGTCGGCTTGCCGTCGCGCAGGTCGTCCAGGGCGGGCTTCCCGGTGACCAGCGGGTCGCCGAACACGCCGAGCAGGTCGTCGCGCAGCTGGAACGCCTCCCCCACCGGCCGGCCGTACGCGCCGCAGGCCCGCGCCAGCGCCGGGTCCCCGCCAGCCAGCGCGGCGCCGATGCGCAGCGGTAGCTCCACGGTGTACCGGGCGGTCTTGAGGCGGACCACCCGCCACGCCGCGCGCACCGGGTCGGCGTTCGGCCGCGCCGCCCCCACCAGGTCGAGGTACTGCCCGGCGACCAGCTCGGTGCGCATGGTGTGCAGCAGCTCCCGCACGGCGGGCTGCGGCCCGGCGGCGTCCTCGGCGCGGCGCAGCAGCTCGTCGGACCAGGAGTGGCACAGGTCGCCGAGCAGGATCGCCGAACTGGTGCCGAACCGGCGCGCACCGCGGGCGTCGCCGAACCGCTCGGCGAGCAGCCGGTGCACGGTCGGCCGGCCCCGGCGCAGCGCCGAGTGGTCCATGACGTCGTCGTGGATCAGCGCGAAGGTGTGGAACAGCTCCAGCGCGGCGGCCGTCCGCAGCAGCGCCGGGTCGCCGGGCGAGCCGCCCGCCGCGAGGAACCCGCTGTGGCAGAACAACGGCCGCAAGCGCTTGCCACCGGTGACGAACTCGGACAGCACCTCCACCAGCGGTGGCAGGCAGGGGTCGGGCGCGAGGCGCGCCTGCTCGGCCAGGAAGTCGACGATCACGGAGTCCACGTCGGCGCGGACCGAGTCGAGGTCGCTGCGCACGGCGTCGATGACGGTCATGGGTTCCTCCACGGGGCGGCGCACGCACGCCGACCACCGCCGGGTTCCCGCCGACCGCCCCCGCACACGTCACGTGCGTGTGACCCCCGTTTGCACGTTCGCGTGAGCGCGGTGACGGAGAATGACGAGGACGAAGGGGGTCGGCATGGCGCTGGCGGTCGTGACGGGCGGGAACCGGGGCATCGGCCTGGAGGTGTGCCGCCAACTGGCCGCCCGGGGGCACGAGGTGGTGCTGACCGCCCGCGACCCGGCGAAGGCGGCGTCCGCCGCGCGGGCGCTCGGCGTGGACCACCACCCGCTCGACGTGACCGACGACGCGTCGGCGGCCGACCTGGCCGCGCACCTGACCCGGCGGCACGGCCGCGTCGACGTGCTGGTGAACAACGCGGCCGTGCACTACGACTCCTGGCAGCGGGCGTCCTCCGCCGACCTGGCGATCGTGCGGGAGGCCGTGGAGACGAACTTCTACGGGCCGTGGCGCACGACCCTCGCACTGCTGCCCCTGCTGCGGCTGAGCGACCACGCCCGGGTCGTGAACGTCTCCAGCGGGGCGGGCTCCCTCGCGACGATGGGCGGCGGCACCCCCGCGTACGGCACGTCCAAGGCCGCCCTCAACGCCCTGACCTTGATGTTGGCCGCCGAACTGCCCGACTTCCGGGTCAACGCGGTGTGCCCCGGCTGGGTCGCGACCGACATGGGCGGCGCGGGCGGGCGGCCGGTCGCGGACGGCGCGGCGGGCGTGGTGTGGGCCGCGACCCTGCCCGACGACGGCCCCACCGGGGGTTTCTTCCGCGACGGCGAGCGGGTTCCCTGGTAACCCGATTGGGTATGCCCCGGCCATGAAGTGGCGCATCGGTGCGGCGGTGGCGGCGGTGGTCGGGGTCCTGGTCCTGGTCGGGGCCCTGGTCGTCGTGCCCCGGTTCGGCACCGACACGGTGGACCGCAGCGGGCCGGCGCTCCTCCGGTCGTTGCGCGACCTGAGCCAGTACCACGCGGCGGCGGGTGACTTCCAGGTCGTGCTCGACATCGAGAAGGACGTCCGCTACGTCCCCGCGGCCCTCGCGGGTCAGCGCACCCTGTTCGTCGCGGCCGGCACGGTCAACGCCTACGTCGACTTCTCCGGTCTCGCCGAGGACGCGCTCGATGTCGACGCGGAGAAGAAGACGGTGGAGCTGTCGCTGCCCGGCGCGACCCTGGACAAGCCGAACCTGGCGCAGGACCGCTGCTACGTCTTCGCCCAGGAGCGCGGCCTGTTCGACCGGCTCGCCTCGCTCGTGGAGACCCAGGACCAGCAGCAGTTCTACGTGGCCGCCGAGCAGAAGATCGCCGACGCGGCCCGCGAGTCCGGCCTCACCGGGCGGGCCGACGAGAACACCCGCAAGATGCTGACCGGCATGTTCACCGCCCTGGGCTACCAGCCGCGGTTCACCGGCGCGGCGTAAGCTCCCCGCCCGATGAGGCGGACGAGGACGGGACCCGGGGCGACGAGGTCCGTGGCGACGGGGCACGGCACGACGGGGCACGGGACGACGGGGCACGGCCGGTGAGGCGCAAGCAGCGGCCGGCGCTGCTGGAGCAGCGCCACGGCCTCGACCCGGCGCGCCTGCGGCTGCCGCCGGACGGCACGTGGGCGACGGTGCGCGACCACCTGGTCGAGCGGCTGCCCCGGGTGGCGCCCGAGCGCATCGACGCCATGCTCGCCGACGGGATGGTCCACGACCTGCACGGCCCGCTGCCGCCGGACGCCGCCTACGTGCCCGGCTCGTCGGTGTGGTTCCACCGCGACCTGCCGGACGAGGTGCCGGTGCCGTTCGAGATCGGGGTCGTGCACCGCGACGACGCGATCCTGGTGGTGGACAAGCCGCACTTCCTGGCCACCATCCCGCGCGGCAGCCACGTGGTGGAGACGGCGCTGGTGCGGCTGCGGACGGGCCTGGGCCTGCCGCGGCTGAGCCCGGCGCACCGGCTGGACCGCGTCACGGCGGGGCTGGTGATGTTCGTCGTGGACCCCGCGCTGCGCGGGAAGTACCAGACGATGTTCAAGGACCGCGTGGTGCGCAAGGAGTACGAGGCCGTCGCGCCGCACGACCCCGCGCTGGAGCTGCCGCGCACGGTGACGAGCCGCATCGTGAAGGTCAAGGGCGTGATCACGGCGCAGGAGGTGCCCGGTCCGCCGAACGCGGAGACGCGCGTGGAGCTGGTCGGGCACCGGGACGGCTGGGCGCGGTACCGCCTGCTGCCCACCACGGGCCGCACGCACCAGCTGCGCCTGCACATGGCGTCGCTGGGCGTGCCGATCCGCAACGACGACTTCTACCCGGTGCTGCGGGAGAAGCCGCTGGACGACTTCCGCGACCCGCTCCAGCTGCTGGCGAAGGTGCTGGAGTTCACCGACCCGGTGACCGGCGAGCACCGCCGCTTCACCAGCCGGCTGGAGCTGGCCCTCTAGCGCGCAGCCTTTCCTTCCAGCGCAGCCTTCCAGCGCAGCCCTTCAGCGCCCGGACCGCTAGTCCAGGTAGCCGAGCATCTGCGCGATCTGCGCGGTGCGGGACTCGAAGATCCGGTCGGCGAGGTCCTTGGCCTGCGGGTTGGCGCCGCCCTCCTTCTCCAGCTTCGCCATCGCCACCGCGTTGTGCTGGTGGCCGATGAGCAGGTTCAGGAACGCCTTCTCGAACTCGCCCGACGGCGTGGCCGCCAGTTCGGCGACGGCCTCGGGGCTCGTCGAGTGGTCGCCGCCGTGGCCTGCGTGCAGCTGCGGGTCGTCACCGGCCTCCTCCGGCCGGCCCCAGTCCACGAGCCACTGGGACATGGAGTCCACTTCGGACAGCTGGGTGACCTCGATGGCCGCGGCGAGCGTCCTGACCTCGGGCCGCACCTCGCGGTCCTTGGCCATCCTCACGATCTCCAGCCCGGTGCGGTGGTGCGGCACGGACATCTGGAGGAACATCACGTCGGTCTCGTTGAACTCGTTCGTCTGCACCGCGGTGGTCGCGGGGGCCGCGGGTTCGGGTGCCGAACCACCGCCGCCGCACGCGGTGAGGACCACCATTCCGGCCAGCAGGGCCGCGAGGCGTCGCACGGGGTCGTCCTCCTCTTCAGGGACGGGGAGGCCCGCCCGCGCCGTGACAGGGAGGCGCGGACGGGCCGGTGTCACCGGGCGGCTACAGCTTCTGCCACAGCGCCGCGGTGTTCGGCGGTTCCCAGCCCACGAGGGACGTGTGGGGCTGGACGCAGCGGTAGGCCGCACCGCCGTAGGTCACCTGCGCGCCGACCGCGTACGCGGTGTTCGGCGCCCACGTGCCGCCCGCCGGGGGCTGCGTCGTGGTCGTCGGCGGCCGGGTGGTCGTGGTGGTCGCCGGCGGCGGGGTCGTCGTCGTGGTGGTCGGCGGGGTGCCGCCACCGCCGACCTGGAGGTCGACGCAGGAGTAGAACGCCATGGGCGTGTCGGCGATGTTCCAGATGGCCAGCAGCTTGACCCGGCCGGTGCGACCGCCGAGGCTCACGTTGTGCGTGACGGTGGCGCCGGGCTGCTTGCCGCCGTCGTTGAACTCGGCGATGCGGGTGCCGCCGACGTAGTACTCCCACGTGCTGGTGGAGTGGCGGGCGGTGAGCGTCCAGTTGAACGCCACCGTGCCGCCGACCGAGGTGGTCGGCCACGCCTTGTTGTCGTCGCTCAGCGGGGCGAACTGGCTGATCCCCGCGTGGCAGTTGCGCTGCCCCTTCGGGCCCTCCACGCTCTGCGGCTCGTAGACGACGGGGCCGCAGTCCGCGACGCGGCCCTGCGCGCACATCGCCTGCCGACTGGGCGGCGAGGAGATGTAGCCGTGCGCGCTTGCCGTTCCCGCTGACACCACGACGATGAACGGTGCGATGCCCACGCCGGCGAGCACCGCCGCGAGCTTGCGCTTGAGGTTCATGTGTCCAGCTCCTTCGGAGGGGACCCGAGGTGAGGGTCCCCAAGGCAGGGTTCCAAATCCGCGGCGGCCGGATCACGCGCAACGTCACGCCGTGCGAACACGAAGTGACGTAACGCGACGTGGTCTAGACCATAATCGGGAACGTCATCCGGGTCAAGGTCGTGAACCGGGTGGCCCAACCGCGCGCGTCCCCGACCGTGAACGGGGGAACCGGAACCCCGGGGACGGAACCTCCCGGGAACGGGAAAGGGGGCCGCGTCCTGACTCGCGGCCCCCTCCCCGTGCGCACCGGTGGGCGATGCAGGTCGTCGCCCACCGGCACCGGTCTCAGCAGTACAGGTTGCCGCCCGCCGGCACGCCGAGGACGCCGACGAACCGGTTGTAGGCGTCGACCCGGCTCTGGACCTGCGCCGGGTTGCGCCCGCCGCACTCCAGCGACCCGTTGATGCTGCGGATCGTCTCGCCGAAGCCGCGCTGGTTGACCATCGCGTCGTGCGGCGTCATGGTGCCCGGACCGTTCTGCGTGTTCCAGTACCAGAGGGCGGTCTTCCAGGCGACCGAGGCGTCGTTCTGCACGAGCCACGGGTTGGTCAGCAGCGGGAGGCCGAGCGCGTCGCCCGCCGCCTTGTAGTTGAAGTTCCAGCTGAGCTGGATGGGACCGCGGCCGTAGTAGGCCGCCTGGCCGGCGGGGCACCCGTAGGGCTGACCCGCGTCGCAGTAGTGCGGGTAGTTCGCCTGGTTCTGCTCGACGACGTGCACCAGGCCGCCGGTCTCGTGGTTGGCGTTGGCCAGGAAGGCCGCCGCCTCCTGCTTGCGGACCGTGTCGCTGCCGGTCTTCGCGAAGCCCGGGTACGCGTTCAGCGCCGCGGTGAGGCCGGCGTAGGTGTAGAAGGGGTTCCGGCTCGGGAACATCTGGTTGAACTGGGTCTCGCTCACCACGAAGCCACCGGTCGCCGGCGGGTTGGTCGTGGTGGTCGGCGGGTTGGTCGTGGTGGTCGGCGGGTTCGTCCCGCAGGTGTACGGCTCCCAGTACCAGGTGCTGATGACCGGGTCGTAGCCCGGGTTGTCGTGCTCGGCGACGTAGTAGAGGCCGTTGGTGTACTTGACGATGCTGCCCGCGGCGTAGAACTGGCCCGGCACCCAGTTCGGGTGGTCGCAGCCGACCGGCGGGGGCGTGGTGCCGCCGCCGCACGTGCCCTGGTCGACCCAGACCGCGGCGGTGCCGGGGGTCTCGTTCTGGGTCCACCACTGGGCTCGCCAGTTCTTGTTGGCGTAGGAAGCCGTCGTGCCGCCGTTGTAGACGGCTGAGGAGCTCCAGGCGGACGCGCACGCCGCGGCGGAGGCGGCGGAGTTGGCCGCGACGACCGTCAGTGCCGCCCCGACCACGACAGCGGCGATCGCCGCCACTACGCGGATTCTCGACACGTGATCACTCTTTCCCGTTGGATGCGCCCATCGGACGTGACGAGGGCAACTCAACCGGAAATGGTCTACACCAGTCAAGAGTGCGACTCGCCTTTCTCGTTGTAGTTAGGGGTTGAGCTGCACCTTTCTGTGAGAGCGCGCTCACGGCGGTGTGCGTGCTGTTCAATGGTCCGGTGCAGTGGACGCGCTACTGGCGGGCGGCCGACCGGCCGTTGGAGGCGATGCACGCCCACTTCACGTCGCACCGCTACCACCGGCACAGCCACGACGCCTACTCCTTCGGGGTGACCGAGCAGGGCGCGCAGGAGTTCCGCTGCCGGGGCGGCACGCACACCAGCGCGGCGGGCATGGTCCTCGCGTTCAACCCCGACGAGGCGCACGACGGCCACACCGCCGCCGAGGACGGCTTCACCTACCGGATCGTCCACATCGGACCGGAGCTGGTCGCGGAGCTGGTGCCGGCGCTGCCGCTGTTCCGCGACCCGGTGGTGCACTCCCCCGCCCTCGCCGACGCCCTGCGCGACCTGCACGCCTCGCTCCGGGAGGGTGCGCTGGCCCGCGACGAGCAACTGGTGCGCACGGTCCGGGCGATGGCGGCGCACGCCGGCCCGCTGCCCGCGCCGACCGCCGCGCACGGCGACCCGACCGCGGCCCGCGACCTCGTGGAGGCGCACTTCTCCGACGACCTCACCCCGGCGGACCTGGTGGGGGTGACGGGCCTGAGCCGCTTCGCGCTCTACCGCGCCTACCGCGCCCGGTACGGCCTGTCCCCCAGCGACCACCAGCGCCAGCGCCGCCTGCGCGAGGCGCGCCGCCTCCTCTCCGGGGGCACCCGCCCGGCCGACGCCGCCGCCGCGGCGGGTTTCGCCGACCAGGCCCACCTGACCCGCTGGTTCCGCCGCTGCTACGGCATCACGCCCGCCGAGTACGCCCGCGCCGCCGGCCACTGACGCCGCCCCTCACCCCCCGCCACTCCCCTCACCGGCCGCCCACACCGCTCGCCCACACCGCTCCCCTCACCGCCGCCCACGCCGGCCGCCGCCACAGCTCCCCCCACCGGCCGCCCTCAACGCCGCCGAGCCCGCCCGACCCCGCCGCCCCCCTCGCCCCCTTCCCCCGGCCCCACGTAGGCGACGACCTCCGCCGGCACCACCACCCGCTCCCCCTCCGCGTACCCGGGCCACAGCGTGCGGGCCACCGTGCCCACCCGCCGCGGGTCGTCGGTGACCTCGGTGGACACCACCCGGTGCCGCCGGGCGTCGACCGCGCGCCCGTCGGGCACCACCGGCCGCACGCCGCTCGCCGCCAGCACGTCGCGGGCCCGCCACGCCGCCTCCTCGGACACGTGCGGCAGCAGGCCGACGACCCCGCGCACCAGCACGTCCCCCTGCCGCGCCGGGGCGGCGGGCCTGGTCCGGGACACCTCGCCGGCCGCCGCGCCGAGCAGGGCGGCGGCCACCAGCAGCGCCAGCGCCGGCCCGACGGGCGCGGCGACGGACGCGGGCGCGGACACCGCCGCCCACCAGCCGTCCGGGGTGGTCGCGGAACCGACGACGCCGCCGTTGGCGACGAGCAGCGCCACCGCCGCCCGGTCCACCTCGCCGACCACCACCGCGACCCGGTGGGTACCGGACCGGGTCGGTGCCTCGTTGGCGCGGCCGGGCCGGACGACGACCGCCCGCGTGCCCTCGGGCAGCACCCGGGACACCGCGTCGGCAACGGCGTCCGGGTCGGCCCCGGGCTGCGGGGTGTCGCGGGCGGCGACCAGCGCGGTGCCCGCCAGCGCGCGGGCGTCGGTCGACGGCGGACCGGGCGCGAGCAGGACGCCCAGCGCCGCGAACGCGCCGAGCGCGGCCAGCACGACCGCGCCGACGACGACGGCGGGCCTCTTGGTCACGTTCCCTCCACGCGGACGACTACCGGTAGTTGTCGGCCACCCGGGGGCGCGGCCGGCGGGCCGTACGGGT
This sequence comes from Saccharothrix sp. DSM 118769, assembly GCF_052936295.1. Taxonomy (NCBI): domain Bacteria; kingdom Bacillati; phylum Actinomycetota; class Actinomycetes; order Pseudonocardiales; family Pseudonocardiaceae; genus Saccharothrix; species Saccharothrix sp. DSM 118769. Next base: position 7,765,356 of record NZ_CP193627.1, read on the forward strand.
GAATCGACGCGACGGCGCGGCCGGGTCACGCTCGGCGACCGGCCCACCGCACAGCCCGCCCACCGCTCGCCCGCCGGCCCGGTGATCACGACACTGTGCGCATGCCGCACATCGAGCTGGACAACCCGCTGCCCGGTATCGCCGGGCTCATGGCCTACCGACCCGAGACCGGTCGCCCGCTGAGCGAGCTGGTCGAGGTGCTGCTGCGCGGCCCGAGCGAGCTGGGCCGGGGCGAGCGGGAGCTGATCGCCGCGCGCGTCTCGGAGCTGAACTCGTGCACCTACTGCGCCTCCTCGCACGCCGCGTTCGCCGCCGCGCAGCTGCCCGAGGGGCACGAGCCGTCGCCGAAGCTGTCGGCGCTGCTGGACGTCGCGACCGCCGTGGCCGAGAGCGGGCGCGCGGTCACCGACGAGCTGGTCGCCCGGGCCCGCGAGCACGGCGCGACCGACCGGGAGGTGCACGACACCGTCCTGATCGCCGCCGCGTTCTGCATGCTCAACCGCTACGTGGACGGCCTGGCCACGTGGGCGCCGGACGACCCGGCCGCCTACGCCGCGATGGCCGACCGCATCGTGACCAGGGGGTACACCGCCCCGCGCTGATCGCTTCGCACCCTGTGCACGTTCACAGCCCGTGACCACGGGTTGACTGGAGGTGGAATTCAGCCTTGTGAATGTGCGCACGATCACCCTAGAGTCTCTGGGAGCGCTCCCAGGGAGCGCTCCCAGAAGCGTCGTCAACCGTCAGAGCAGACGGAGGAGACCCTGTCCATGAGATCGCTTCCCTCCCCCCGGTGGCGCCGTCGGGCCACCGCATCCCTCGCCCTCGTGGCGGTGAGCGGCGCGCTGGCCGCCGGAACGGCCCACGCGGCCGATTACGAGCGGCTGATCAACGGCACGTTCAGCAGCGGCACCGCCGACCCGTGGTGGGCCGGCAGCGGCGTCACCAACCGGCTCGTCAACGGCGAGCTGTGCGCGGCCGTCCCCGGTGGCACCGCCAACCCGTGGGACGCCCTGATCGGCCAGAACGGCGTGCCGTTCGAGGCGGGCCAGTCGTACACGATGACGTTCGACGCCCGCGCCACCACCCCGCAGCCGATCACGGCGAACCTCGGCGAGGGCGTCAGCCCCTACCGCGGCGTCGCCTCGCACACCGTGCAGCTGACGACCACCAAGCAGACGTTCAGCTTCACCTTCACCTCGGAGCTGGACTTCCCCGACGCCGGCAACGGCCAGGCGACGTTCCAGCTCGGCGGGCAGGCGGCGGCCAACACGGTCTGCGTGGACAACGTCTCCCTGGTCGGCGGGGTGAAGCCGCCGGGCGGCGACCCGTCCGTGCCGGCGAAGAAGATCAACGTCGACCAGGTCGCCTACGTGCCGGGCCTGCCCAAGCAGGCGACCCTGACGTCCGACGCGACCGCGGCGCAGACGTGGGTGCTGAAGAACGCGGCCGGCGCGACCGTGGCCACCGGTCAGACCACGCCGAAGGGCCTGGACGCGGAGTCCGGCGACCGGACGCACCTGATCGACTTCTCGTCCTACGACACCGCCGGCACCGGCTACACGCTGACCGTCGGGACGGAGACGAGCTTCCCGTTCGACATCGGCACCGACCAGGTCAAGAAGCTGCGCACCGACTCGCTGGCGTACTTCTACCACAACCGCAGCGGCATCGAGATCGAGGCGCGGTACGTCGGGGACGAGTACGCGCGCCCCGCCGGGCACCTCAACGTCGCCCCGAACCAGGGCGACGACAACGTGCCCTGCCTGACCGGCCTGGACTGCGGTTACACGCTCGACGTGCGCGGCGGCTGGTACGACGCGGGCGACCACGGCAAGTACGTCGTCAACGGCGGCATCTCGGCGTGGCAGGTGCTCAACACCTACGAGCGGGCGAAGCTGATCGGCGACGCCGCGGCGCTGGGCGACGGCAAGCTGTCGATCCCGGAGAGCGCCAACGGCGTCCCGGACGTCCTGGACGAGGCGCGCTGGGAGGTCGAGTTCCTGCTCAAGATGCAGGCGCCCGACGGCATGGTGCACCACAAGATCCACGACGTGAACTGGACCGGCCTCCCGCTGCTGCCGCACCAGGACCCGCAGGCCCGGCGGCTGTCCGCGACCAGCACGGCCGCGACGCTGAACACGGCCGCGGTGGCCGCGCAGGCCGCCCGCCTGTGGAAGACGATCGACCCGGCGTTCTCGGCCAAGGCGCAGGCGGCGGCCGTGAAGGCGTACGCGGCGGCCAAGGCCAACCCGAACAAGATCGCCGACCCGAACGACGGCACCGGCGGCGGCTCGTACAGCGACCCGGTCGTCACCGACGAGTTCTACTGGGCCGCGGCGGAGCTGTTCACCACCACCGGTGAGGCGTCGTACCGGAGCGACCTCACGTCGTCGACGCACTACAAGGGCGCGTCGCTGGACACCCGGGGCTTCGACTGGGGCTCCACCGGCCCGCTCGGCGACATCACGCTCGCCCTGGTGCCCAACGGCCTGCCGGCGGCGGACGTGACGGCGATCAAGGCGAAGTTCGCCTCCGTCGCCGACGCCCACCTGACCCGGATGGCGACCCAGGGCTACCCGGCCCCGTACCAGCCGGTCGAGGGCTACGACTGGGGCTCCAACGGCCTGGTGACCAACAACATCTCGGTGCTGGCGCTGGCGCACGACTTCACCGGCGCGGCCAAGTACCGCGAGGGCGTGTTCCAGGGCCTGCACTACCTGCTGGGCCGCAACCCGCTGTCGTACTCCTACGTCACGGGCTACGGCGAGCAGGCGGTGCGCAACGTGCACCACCGGCACTGGGCGAACCAGCTCGACCCGACCCTGCCGATCGCGCCCCCCGGCGCGCTCTCGGGCGGCCCGAACAGCGCGTTGCAGGACCCGATCGCCGCGCGCCTGCTCCAGGGCTGCAAGCCGCAGAAGTGCTTCGTCGACCACATCGAGGCGTACTCGGTCAACGAGGTCACGGTGAACTGGAACTCGGCGTTCGCGTGGGTCGCCAACTGGGCGGCGGAGAAGGTCACCACCGCTCCCCCGGTCGACACCACGCCCCCGTCGGCCCCGGGCGCCCCGGCGGCGTCCGACATCACCACCGCGGGCTTCAAGCTGACCTGGACGCCGTCGTCGGACGCCGAGAGCGGCGTGCGCGAGTACCAGGTCGTGTCGGTGGAGGGTGACGCGCTGCGCGTGCTGGCCACCACGACCTCGCCGTCGGCGACGATCACCGGCCTGCGCCCGGACACCGCCTACACCCTGTACGTGTCGGCGAAGAACGGCGCGAACCTGACGTCGAAGTCGACGAACGTGGTGGTGCGGACCAAGCCGGACGTGGTCGCGGGCGCGTGCAAGGTCACGTGGCGCGCGTCGTCGTGGAACGGCGGCATGTCGGCCAACCTGACCGTCACCAACACCGGTGGCCAGGCGTGGACGTCGTGGAAGCTGGAGTTCACCATGCCCGGCACCCAGAAGATCACGCAGGGCTGGTCGGCGACCTGGTCCCAGTCCGGTCAGGCCGCGACGGCGACGAACATGCCGTGGAACGGCAACGTCGGCAGCGGCGGCTCGGCCGGCATCGGCTTCAACTCCTCCGGGACCGGCTCGGGTGAACCGACCGACTTCCGGGTGAACGGCCAGTCCTGCACCAAGGGCTGACCCCGCGCCCGGTGGTGGGCCACACCCACCACCGGGCGCACCGCGCACCACCGGCCGCTGATCTTCAGCCCACGCCACGGCGGCCGGTGGTGCGTTTCTTCATTTCAAGGCACCGGCGTCGCGGGTCCGCGGCCCGGCCGGGTCACTTGTACGGGTCCTGCCCCACCGGGCGCACCAGGATCTCGTTGACGTCCACCGTCGGCGGCTGCTCCACCGCGTACAGCACGGCGCGCGCCACGTCGGCCGGCTCCAGCTTCGGGTCGCCCGCCCGCGACGCCGGGATACCGCCCGTGTCGGTGAGGCCGGGCTGCACGAGCGTGACGCGCACCCCCGTGCCGACGCACTCGGCGCGGATGGCCTGCGCCAACCCCGTCACGGCCCACTTCGTCGCCGAGTAGAGGTTCCCCGGCCGCACGCCGCGCCCGGCCGCCGACCCGGTCAGCACGAGGTGACCGCCGTGCCGGACGAGCGCGGGCATCGCGGCGCGGGCGGTGAACGCGGGCCCGCACACGTTGGTCAGCACCATCCCGCTCCACTCGGCGGGCGGCGCGCCCCCCTCCGTGGTGAACGAGGTGACGATGCTCGTGCCGGCGTTGGCGAACACCACGTCGAGCCGGCCCCACGCCTCCTCCACCCGGTCGACGAGCCCGGCGACCTGCTCGTACCGGGTCACGTCGCACGTCGCCGACCACGCCCGGTCCGGTCCGCCCAGCTCGGCGGCCAGCCGGGCGGTCGACGACGCGTCCCGCGAGGCCAGCACCACCCGGTAGCCGCGCGCCGAGGCCAGTCGGGCGGTCGCCGCGCCGATGCCGCGGCTCGCCCCCGTCACGAGGAACACCTCTTCGCCCACACGGCGCAGCGTACTGGTTCGATCACCCTCCGGTGCGCGAGCAACGTTCTGATCACCGGTGGCGTCTTAGCTGACGTATCCACTGATTGGGGGCACATGGACATCAACCGCAGGTTCGCGCTGGGGCTGGGTTCGGCGGCGGCGGCGACCGCCGTGCTGGGCACGGCGGGGACCGCTTCCGCGCAGGCGGAGCAGACCGAGGCGGAGTGGGACGCCCTGATCCCGACGACGGCCGAGCTGGCGCGGCGCAAGATCGCGGTCAAGTACGGCGTGGCGACCCTGCTCGCCGGCGGCACGTGGTCGTCGTACATCGGCGTGGCCGACCCGGACTGCGTGGTCAGGCCCGCCGTGCAGGACCACGCGGACCGCGTCGTCGAGGCGTACAGCGTGAACAAGGTCGCGGTGGCCGTGGCGGTGCTCGACAAGGTCGACCGGGGCCTGCTGCGGCTCGACCAGCGGGTCGAGGTGCCGGCGGAGATCGTCATCCAGGACACCGACGGCATCTTCGCCCTGGACGGCGCCTACCCCAGCTCGGTCACGCTGGGGCACGTCCTGTCGACGCTGCTGACGGTCTCGGACAACACGTGCGTGCGCCTGTGCGGCCTGGTCGTGCCCGCGCTGGAGCTGAACGAGATCCTGCGCGGCAAGGGGTTCGTCCACACGCGGGTCGTGCCGGTCGCCAACCCGAACCGCTTCTTCCTCGGCACCACCACGCCGCGCGAGACGTTCACGCTGCTCCAGAAGCTGGTGAACGGCGAGCTGCTGTCCGCCGGCTCGACGGCGTACCTGCTGAACGTCCTCCGGTCGCTGACGGCGTTCACCGACGGCGTCCGGCTGGAGCTGTCCTCGCAGGAGCGGCTGAACGTGGCGACCAAGGCGGGCTGGTTCGAGGACGGCCGCAACGAGGCGGGCGTCGTGTTCGACGCGAGCGGCAGGGCGATCGTCACCTACGCCCTGTTCGCCTCGGGCGCGTTCCGCGGCAACCAGGCGGTGAACGCGGACAACTACGGCGCCACCCACCCGGCGCTGCGCGCGAGGGCCGCCCTGGGCCGCAGCATGTACGACTCGGTGCTGCGCATCACCACGAACGCCACCCGCACCTACCGCGCCCGCCGCCACCTCCCCTGGATCGGCGCCTGACCACCCGCGCCGGGCCGTTCCCGCGGGCCGGCGCACCCCCGTGAAAAGAAGTCCGGGACCGCGCGTATCCACGGCCCGGCACCCCGCTCTTCTCCTACGGGGGGAACACGAGGGGATCGACCAGCCGCACCCGCGAGTCGGAGGGGAGCCGACAGCGGGCACGGCGGGTCGTGCCACACCCCTCAGGGGGAGACGGGAAGCCGGTCGTGGCCGCCGTCCACGACCGGCTCCCACCCCGTCGCGTGCCGGCGCACCAGGTCCGCCGCCACGGCGTCCGCGGGGCGCGCCCACACCTCCTCGTTGAACACCTCCACCTCGACGAAGCCGTCGTACCCGGCCGCCGCCACCAGCCCGGTCAGGCCCACCAGGTCGATGTGCCCGTCACCGGGCAGCCCGCGCCCGAGCAGCACGTCGGCGGGCAGCGGGGTGACCCAGTCGCACACCTGGTAGGACGCGATCCGCGGGGCCGCCGACGCCACCGAGGCCGCCAGCGCCGGGTCCCACCACACGTGCAGGGCGTCCACCACCACGCCGACGACCTCCGGCGGGTGCGGGGCGGCCAGCTCCACCGCCTGCGCCAGGGTCGACACGACGCCCCGGTCGGCGCAGAACACCGGGTGCATCGGCTCGACGGCCAACCGCACCCCGGCGGAGGCCGCGTAGGGGGCCAGGACCGCCAGGGCCGACGCCACCCGCCCGCGCGCGGCGACCAGGTCGCGGTCCGGCACGCCGCCCGGCACCAGCACCAGGCACCGCGCGCCCAGCGCCGCCGCCTCGTCGATCGCCCGCCGGTTGTCGTCCAGCCGCTGGTCGTGGCCGGTGAAGAACCCTCCCCGGCACAGCGAGGACACGGTCAGCCCCGCCGAGCGCACCAGCGCCGCCGTCCGGGCCGGCCCGAACTCCGCCACCGGCTCCCGCCACAGCCCCACGCCCCCGATGCCGTGCCGCGCGCACACCTCCACCACCTCGGGCACGGACGCCCGCTTCACGGTGGCCTGGTTCAGCGACAGCCTCACGTCAGCACGCCCAGCAGCCGGCCCCACCGCGCCGCGGCCAGCTCCGGGTCGGGCAGCAGCCCCGCCAGGTCGGCCAGCCGCAGCACCTCCCCGAGGTGGACGACGTCGCGCGCGGACTGCATCCCGCCGACCATCGCGAAGGCGTCCTGGAGCCCACGCAGCCACGCCAGGAACACCAGGCCCGTCTTGTAGTGGAACGTGGGCGCGCCGAACACGTGCCGCGACAGCGCGGCGGTCGGCGCCAGCACCTCGTGGTACCCGGCGACGTCGCCCGCGTCGAGCAGGCGCAGCGCGGTGGACGCGGCGGGCGCGATCGCGTCGAAGACGCCGAGGAGCGCGTCGCTGTGCCCGACCTCGTCGCCCGCGATCAGGTCGGGGTAGTCGAAGTCGTCGCCGGTGTAGCAGCGCACGCCGGCGGGCAGCGCACGCCGCAGCCCCACCTCGCGACCGGCGTCGAGCAGCGACACCTTGACGCCGTCCACCTTGTCCGGGTGGGCGCGGACCAGGTCGAGGAAGTGCCCGGTGGCCTCGTCGAGGTCCGACGAGCCCCAGTAGCCCTCCAGCGCCGGGTCGAACGCGGTGCCCAGCCAGTGCAGGACCACCGGCCGGTCGACCTCCTCCAGCAGCGCGGAGTACACCTTCAGGTAGTCCTCGGGGCCGCGCGCGGCGGCGGCGAGGGCGCGGCTGCACATCAGGACGGGCTGCGCGCCCGCCTCGACGACGTCGGCCAGCTGCTCGCGGTAGGCGGTGAGCGGGTCGGCGGTGCCGTGGTCGGTGCCCACGCCGGCGACCAGCCGCCCCCCGGCGATCGACGCGGAGCGCCTGATCAGCTCCAGCGCGGTGGGCCAGTCCAGGCCCGCGCCGCGCTGCGCGGTGTCCATGGCCTCGGCCACGCCGAACCCGTGCGCCCACAGGTGCTCGCGGTGCGCCAGCGTGGCGTCCCAGTCGAGGCGGGCGGGCGCGCCCGGCGCGTTGCCGCCGAACGGGTCGGCCACCACGTGCGCGGCGGCGAACGCGACGCGTGAGGTGAACGGCCCGACATCCCACGTGCGGGGGTCGCCCAACCGGTGCCGGCGGAACGTCCCGTCCGCCGCCGGCAGCCGCACGGCCGTCACGCGGGCACCTCGACCCGGCGGCCGGTGCGCGAGGACTCCAGCCCCAGGGCGGCCAGCCGCACGCCCCGCACGCCCGACCAGAAGTCGTGCCCGAACGGCGCGCCGCCGTCCACGTGCCGCAGGAACTCCTCCCACTGCACGAGGAAGCCGTTCTCGAAGACCTCGTTGTCCGGCACCTCCTGCCACTGCGACCGGAAGTCGGTCGAGGACGGCACGTCCGGGTCCCACACCGGCTTCGGCGTGACCGCCCGCGGCTGCGCCACGCACCCGCGCAGCCCGGCCACGGCGCTGCCCAGCGTGCCGTCCACCTGGAACTCGACCAGCTCGTCGCGGTGCACGCGGGTCGCCCACGAGGAGTTGACCTGCGCCACCAGGCCGCCGGCCAGCTCGAAGATCGCGTAGGCGGCGTCGTCCGCGGTCGCCTCGTACGCCTCGCCGCGCTCGTCCCACCGGGTCGGCACGTGCGTGACGGCCCGCGCGGTCACCGCCTCCACCTTCCGCCCGAAGACGCCCTCCAGCAGGTAGCTCCAGTGGCAGAACATGTCGACGACGATGCCGCCGCCGTCCTCGGCCCGGTAGTTCCACGACGGCCGCTGCGCGCTCTGCCAGTCGCCCTCGAACACCCAGTAGCCGAACTCGCCGCGCACCGACAGCACGCGGCCGAAGAACCCGCCGTCCACGAGCCGGCGCAGCTTGCGGATGCCCGGCAGGTACAGCTTGTCGGCGACCACGCCGTGCCGCACGCCCGCCGCGTCCGCCAGCCGCGCCAGGTCGGCGACCTCCTCGGGGGTGGCCGCGACGGGCTTCTCGCTGTAGACGTGCTTGCCCGCCGCGATGGCCGCCGACAGCGCCGGGACGTGCGCGGACGTCACCTGGGCGTCGAAGTACACGGCCACGTCGGGGTCGCCGAGCGCGGCGTCCAGGTCGGTCGTCCAGCGCGGCAGGTCGTGGCGCTGCGCGATCTCCTTGAGCTTGTCGGCGTTGCGGCCGACCAGCAGCGGCTCGGGCACCAGCACGTCGTCGCCGACCCGCACGCCGCCCCGCTCGCGCAGCGCCAGGACCGACCGCACCAGGTGCTGCCGGTAGCCCATGCGCCCGGTGACGCCGTTCAACGCGATGCCGATCGTCCGCACAGCCATGCGCAACACTCCCGATAGGTAGCTGGAAAGCGCTTTCCAAGCAGGTACCGACACGCTACGGTCGGCTCGTCGGCGTCGTCAACCTCCTCGCGGGCTAGTCTCGCCGGACCAGGAGGCGGAAGGGGTCGGCGTTGGCGTCGCGGCAGGTCACGCTCCAGGAGGTGGCGAAGCACGCGGGCGTGTCGCTCGCGACCGCCTCACGGGTGCTCAACGGCAGCACCCGGCAGGTCAGCGAGGAGCTGCGCGAGCGCGTGCTGGGCACCGCCCGCGGGCTCGGCTACCTGCCCAACGCCTCGGCGCAGGCGCTGGCCCGCAACTCCAGCGTCCTCGTCGGCCTCGTCGTGCACGACATCGCCGACCCGTACTTCTCCAGCATCGCGGCGGGCGTGACCCGGGTCGCCGAGTCCGCCGGGCTGGTCGTGGTGCTGGGCACCACCGGCCGCGACCCGAACCGCGAGGTCGAGCTGGTCAACACGCTGCGCGCGCACCGGGCGCGGGCCGTGGTCATCGCGGGCAGCCGCACCACCGACCGGGCGGCCTCGACGCGCCTGGCCGAGGAGATCGCCGCGTTCACCGAGCAGGGCGGCCGGGTGGCGTGCGTCTCGCAGGCGAAGCTCGGCGCGGACACCGTGGTGCCCGCGAACCGGTCGGGCGCGCGGGCGCTGGCCCGGGAGCTGGCCGCGCTCGGCCACCGGCGGTTCGCGGTGCTCGGCGGGCCGCCCGGCCTGCTCGCCGCGCGCGACCGGGTCGCCGGGTTCCGGGCGGGCCTCGCCGACGCGGGCGTGGAGCTGCCCGACGACCACGTCTTCACCAGCGGGTTCACCCGGGACGGCGGGTACGCGGCGGTGGGCGACCTGCTCGCCGCCCGCACCGGGGCGACCTGCGTGTTCGCCGTGAACGACGTGATGGCGATGGGGGCGATGGCGGCGCTGCGCGAACGCGGCCTGCGGGTGCCCGACGAGGTGTCGGTGGCCGGGTTCGACGACATCCCCACGCTGCGCGACCTGGTGCCCGCGCTGAGCACCGTGCGGCTGCCCCTGGAGGAGATGGGCGAACGCGCCGCGCACCTGGTCCTGGACGGTGTGGCGGGGCAGCCGCGGACCGTGCGCGTGGCCGGTGAGGTGGTCCTCCGGGCGAGTACTTCGTCACCGAGCGGTACCGGACTGCGCTGACCGGCGGTTACTCTCTAAACTGGACACCCGTTCGACCACCCCTCACGAGGAGTGATCCCTTCCGTGCGCGACGCGCAGTCACCGGGCTGTAGTACCGAGCCGGGTCCGATACCCGGCTGTCAGCCCCACCCGGTCACCCGTCGGGGTGACCGATGACCATCCTGCTCAGCGTTCTCGGCCTCGTCGCCGTGGTGGTGCTCACCATCGGCACGTTCATCGCGGTCGCCGCCGAGTTCTCCCTGACCGCCCTGGAGCGCAGCACCGTCGAGTCCCACGTCGCCACCGTCGGCGACGCGAAGGCGAGAACGGTGGAGAAGGCGCACCGGTCGCTGTCGTTCCAGCTCTCCGGCTCGCAGCTGGCCATCACCATCACCACGCTGATCACCGGGTACATCGCCGAGCCCGCCATCGCCGAGCTGATCTCGCCCGCCCTCACCGGGCTGGGCGTGCCGGCCGCGGTGGCGTCGCCGGTCTCGCTGGTCCTGGCGCTGGCCCTGGCCACGGCCCTGTCGATGGTGTTCGGCGAGCTGGTGCCGAAGAACCTCGCCATCGCGAAGCCCCTGGAGACCGCGCGCGCCGTCGCCGGCGTGCAGGCCCGCTTCTCGGCGGTGTTCCGCTGGCTGATCACCGCGCTCAACGGCTCGGCGAACTGGCTGGTCAGACGCCTCGGCGTGGAGCCGGCCGAGGAGCTGGCCTCCGCGCGCTCCCCGCAGGAGCTGGGCGCGCTGGTCCGCTCCAGCGCCGAGCACGGCACGATCGACGAGGGCACCGCGACCCTGCTGGACCGCTCGCTGCGGTTCGGCGACCGCACGGCGGAGGAGCTGATGACCCCGCGCGTGCGGGTGGAGTCGCTGCGCGCCGACGCCACCGTGCTCGACCTGGTCGCCAAGGCGCGCGAGACCGGGTTCTCCCGGTTCCCGGTGCACAACGGCGACCTGGACGAGGTGCGCGGCATGGTGCACGTCAAGCAGGTGTTCGGGGTGCCCCGCGCGCAGCGGGCCACGACGCCGCTGTCCGCGCTGACCAGGCCGGTGCAGACGGTGCCCGCCACGCTGGAGGGCGACGCCCTGCTGGACCGGCTGCGGGCCTCGGGCCTGCAGACGGCGCTGGTCGTCGACGAGTACGGCGGCACGGCGGGCATGGTCACGCTGGAGGACCTGGTCGAGGAGATCGTCGGCGACGTGCGCGACGAGCACGACCGCCGCGAGACCTCGCCGGTGCGGGCCCTGGGCCCGGACAGCTGGCTCCTGTCCGGCCTGCTGCGCGACGACGAGGTCGCCGAGGCCACCGGGTTCCGGATGCCGGAGGGCGACTACGAGACCGTCGCGGGCCTGGTGCTGGCGCGCCTGGGCCGCATCCCGGTCGCCGGCGAGGAGATCCGGGTGGACGACTGGCGCATCACCGTGGTGGAGATGGACCGGCACCGGGTCGCCGAGCTGCGCGTGACCAGGTCCGACCCCGCCCACCCCGACCCGGCTCAGGACGCGGACGCCGGGTCCGACCGCGCCGGGTCCGACCGCGCCGGGTCCGACCACGCCGTGCCCGAGCAGGCGACGGTCGAGCAGGCGTCGGCCGACCGCATCGTGCCCGGGCGACCGGACCGGCACCGGTCGGGGGTGACGCGGTGAGCATCCTCGCCCTGTTCGCCCTGCTCGCGGGCAACGCGTTCTTCGTCGGCGCCGAGTTCGCCATCATCACCGCCCGCCGCGACCGGCTGGAGCCGCTGGCCGAGGCCGGCAGCACCCGCGCCCGCACGGTCATCAAGGCGGGCCGGGAGCTGCCGCTGCTCATCGCGGGCGCGCAGCTCGGCATCACGCTGTGCTCGCTGGGCCTGGGCGCCCTGGGCGAGCCCGCCGTGGCGGCCCTGCTGGAGGGACCGTTCCACGGCCTGGGCGTGCCCGACGCGGTGCGGCACGGCGTGGCGTTCGCGCTGGCGCTGATCATCGTGGTCGCCCTGCACACGGTGCTGGGCGAGATGGTGCCGAAGAACCTGGCCATCGCGGGCCCCGAGCGGACCGCGCTGCTGCTGGTGCCCGCGCACTACTGGTTCTGCCGGATGGTGGCGCCGCTGCTGCGCGGGTTCACCGTGGTGTCGACGGCGGTCCTCAAGCTGGTCGGCGTGACCCCGAAGGACGAGCTGGAGTCCGCGTACACGCGCGACGAGCTGGCCCTGCTGATCGGGCAGTCGCGCCAGGAGGGCCTGCTGGAGGACTCCGAGCACCGGCGGCTGGCGCAGGCGCTGTCCTCGGCGGAGCGGACCGTCGCCGACGTGCTGGTGCCGCTGGACCGGGTCACGTCGGTGTCGGCGCGGCCGACCATCGGCGAGCTGGAGGCCGCGGTGTCGGCCACCGGCTTCTCCCGGTTCCCGGTGGCCTCCGACGGCCGGCTGATCGGGTACCTGCACGTCAAGGACGTGCTGGACCTGTCGGACGCCGACCCGGCGACGCGGGTGCCCGCCGGTCGCGTGCGCGGCCTGCCGCGGGTGCGGGTGGACGCCCGGCTGGACGAGGCGGTCGCCGTGCTGCGGCGGGCGCAGAGCCACCTGGCCCAGGCCGTGTCGGCCGACGGCGCGGCGAGCGGCGTGGTCGCGCTGGAGGACCTGGTCGAGGAGTACGTCGGCACGGTCCGCGACGGCACCCACGTGCGGCGCGAGGTCTGACCCGCGCGGCGGGCGCGGGTTCCCCCTCGCCCGCCGCGCGGGTCACCGCGTCACGACGCCGGCCGCACCGCCGGCAGCCCCCTGACCAGGACGGCACCCTCCGCGACGACCTGCTCCGGCACGGCCCGCTCCGCGATGGCCCGCTCCGCAACGGCCTGCTCCGGCACGGCCCGCTCCGGAGCCACCCGGTTCAGGACGGCCCGGTCCAGGACGGCCCGCTCCAGGGCGGGCCGGTCGGAAACCCCCCGGTCCAGGGCAGGCCGGTCGGAAGCCGCCCGATCCAGGGCGGCACGGTCCAGGGCGGCGCGGTCCGAAGCAGCGCGGTCCGACGAGTCGAGGTCCGGTCCGCCCAGGTCCGGCGCACCCAGGTCGGGGACGCTCGTCAGCTCCAGCTCCCGGGCGGCGGCGCGGTCCAGCGCGGCCACGATCCACGCCTCGAAGTCGGCGTTCGCGGCCACCGCGGCCCGCCGCCACCGGTCCACCGCGTCACTGGCCGCCGTCACCCGCGGCATCACGGCCCGGTAGGTCCGGCCGCTCGGGTCGCGCGCCTCCCGCAGCGCCCGGCGCAGCGCGGTGCGCGACCACTGCTCGCGCTCCGCGCGGTCCAGCCAGCGGTCCTGCTCGGCGGGCGGCAGCGCGGCCACCTCGGCGTGGTGCTGGAACGGCAGGCCGGGCCGTCGCCGGGACGCGTCGAACTTGCGCGCGATCCACGCGTAGTTGCGCAGCGTCTGGTAGTCGAGGCCGACCGCCTCCACCGCCCTGCGGTAGCGGTCGGTGTACTTGTCCTGCCCGAAGACGAGCCAGTCCCCCAGGTACCACGCGGACGAGCTGGCGATCCGGGAGATCCGCTGCCCGGCCTGCTCCCACGACTCGAACGTGACGTCCCGCGGGAACGCGAGACCCACCGGTGTGGTGAGGATGCGCCCCTCGACCAGGCCCGCGGGCCGCCGGCGGTGCAGTGCTGCGTTCACCCTGTCCACTTCTCGTTCCCCCTAGTCGGCTTGGGTCTCATGCCTACCGCAGGGGTCCTCACACACCGGTCAACATCCGCTCACACCCGCCCGGCGGGCCGGGGTGGACCCGGTGCGCCCGGCGCGGCCCCACTACGGTGGACGCGTGGAGCCGCATGACGAGGAAGAGGACGACTTCGAGCCGGAGGAGTCGGACGAGTTCGACGAAGAGGACGAAGAGGACGAGGACGACCTGTTCGGCGTCACCTCGGACGCGCGCACCATCTGCCACCTCTGCGGCGGCGCCGGCTTCATCGCCAACCCGACGACGGCCGTCATCGGCGGCGCCCCGCGCACCGTGGACAACGGCCGGGAGTGCCCGCACTGCAACGGCGCCCGCAAGTTCCCCGGCCTCGTGCCCCCGGTCTGAGCCGCCCCGTCCCCGCCGGCGGCCTCACCCCCCGGTGGTGCCGACCGGCTCCGCCCGCCGCGCCGCCGCCACCCGCTCCGCCTCGCGGAACGCGCGCGGTGAGAGGCCGAGCCACGCCGTGACCAGGGCGGCGACCTGCACGACCGCCCCCATCAGCCACACGGCGCGCAGCCCGGAGCCCGACGCGACCAGGCCGCCGGCCAGCGCGCCCAGCGGGGTCAGGCCCCACGCCAGCGCCCGGTGGCTGGTCAGGACGCGCCCCAGCAGGCCGGGCGGGGTGAAGTGCTGGCGGCTCGACTGGGAGCACACGTTCCACACCATCACGACCGCCGACTGCCCGAACAGCACGACGCCGATCGCCCACGCCCACGGCGGCAGCAGCGCGATCAGCGCGGTGGACACCACCATGCCGAGCTGCGCGAGCCGCATCGACCACGCGTACCCCAGCCGGTCGACCACCCGGCTCACCACGAACGACGACGCCACCCACCCGACGGCGGTGCACGTCAGCAGCACGCCGTAGCCGACCGCGCCGACGTCCAGCACCTGGTAGGCGTACAGCACGAACATCGACGTCTCCGCGCTCGCCGCGAACGACCCGAGCGCCACGGACACGGTGATCGCCAGCAGCAGCCGCGTGCGGACGAGGTACCGCAGCCCCTCGGCGATGTCCCGCACCGGGTGGTGCCCGGACGGCGTCGCCGGCGCGGACCGCAGCCCGAGCACGACCACGGCCAGCGCGACGAGCGCCGCCGCGAGGGCGACCCACGCGGGCGCGCCCAGCGCCACCCCGACGAGCAGGCCGGCGGCGGGCGGCACGACGAACTGCACCACGCCCCGGTCGATGAGGATCAGCCGGGTGTTGGCCGCCGCCAGCCGGCCGGCGGGCACGACCTCGGGCACGAGCGCGCCGGACGCGCCGTCGCCCAGCACCTGCGCGGAGGTCACCACGAACGCCACGGCCAGCAGCAGCGGCAGGCCCAACCACCCCGCCAGGCCCGCCACCGCGAGCACGAGCGCCGCGCACGCCTGCACCGCGTACGCCGCCGCGAGCACCGAGCTGCGCCGCACCCGGTCGATCAGCACCCCCGCGAACAGCGAGAACAGCAGCCACGGCGACTGGCCCACGACGTTGACGAGCGACACCTCCCGCGGGTCGGTCGTGATGGTCACCGCGACGAGCGGCAACGCCGTCAGCATCAGCCCCTCGGCCACCGATCCGGACACCGCCGCGGCCTGGAGCCGCACCCACCCCCTGGTCATGGGGCCCACCCTGCCAACGCACACTGGCGCGGACCGACGTTTTAGCGTGGAGTGAACCCATGGCCCTCCGCTTCGCCGTCTCCCCCCTGTGGGAGACGGTCGCCGCGCTGCGCGTGCTGGCCGCGCCCGGCGCGTTCCCGGTGCACCGGCGCTGGTCGGAGTGGGCGGGCGGGGAGCTGGCGCGGCTCGGCGAGGACCCCTCGCTGCTCCGCTCCCTGGTGACCCGGCCGGTCGTGCCGGAGTTCCTGATCCCCACTCCGGGCGTGCGCTCGGTGGGCATCGACGTGGAGGTCGACGCGCTCGCCAGGGCCACGCCGGAGCGGATCGCGGCGGCCGTGGCCGACGACCCGAGGGTGCTCGAACCGGGTGCGCTGCCCGCCGTGCAGCGCCGGGTGCGGGAGGTGCACGACGCGATCATCGCGCCGGTGTGGCCGCGGCTGGAGGGCGTGCTCCAGGGTGACGTGGAGCGGCGCGGCAGGCGGCTGGTCGAGGCGGGCGGCCCGACCGTGCTGGCCGAGCTCCACCCGGAGGTGTCGTTCCGCAACCCGGTGCTCACCGTCCACGGCAGCGCGGTGGCGATCGGCGAGCGCGACCTGGTGCTGGTGCCGTCGGCGTTCACCTGGCCGCACGCCTACCTGCGGGACAGCCCGGTGCGGCTGGCGCTGTGCTACCCGGCGCACGGCTTCGGCTCGCTGTGGGAGCGGGCCGCGCCGGCGCGCGACGCGCTGGGCAGGCTGCTCGGCGCGACCCGGGCGCGGCTGCTGTGCGAGCTGGAGAGCCCCCTGACGGTCACCGAGCTGGCGGCCCGGCTGGGCGTGACGGCGGGCGCGGTGTCGCAGCACCTGGGGGTGCTGCGGGCGGCGGGTCTCGCGGTGAGCCGCCGGGAGGGCCGCGAGGTCGTCTCGCTGCGCACCGGCCTCGGCCTGGCGCTGGTCCAGGGCCGGGCACCCTGACGGGGCAAGTACCCTGGAGGGGTGGGGGAAGTCCTGTCCGAGGCCGAGTGGACCGCGCGCCGCGACGCGCACGCGGCCCGCGTCCGGCGCTGGACGGTCCCGCACCACGAGCGCCGGGCCGAGGGGCGCAAGCACCCGGTCCTCGACTTCCTCTGGTCGTACTACTCGCACCGCCCGTCCCGGCTGGAGCGCTGGCACCCCGGTCCCGGCGTGGTCCTGGAGGGCGGCGCGGCGCGCGCCTACCTGCGGTGGCCGGTGTACCGGGAGACCGGTGACGGCGTGGAGCTGGACGTGGCGGCGTTCGCGCGGGAGCGGGCGGCCACGATCGCCTTCGCCCGCCGCCTGCTGACCGCGACGGCGTCCCGCGCGCCCCGGCTGGGCTGCTTCGGCTTGCACGAGTGGGCGATGGTGTACCGGCAGCGGCCCGACGAGGTGCGGCACAACGCGTGGCCGCTGCGCCTGGGCGGCGAGGGCACCGACCGGGTGGTGGAGTCGCAGCGCGTGCAGTGCGGCCACTTCGACGCGTTCCGCTTCTTCACGCCCGCCGCGCGGCCCCTCAACGCGCTCCAGCCGACCCGCGAGTCCCAGCCGGAGCTGGAGCAGCCGGGCTGCCTGCACGCGAACATGGACCTGTTCAAGTGGGCCTACAAGCTCGACCCGGCGACCCCGTCGGAGCTGGTCGCGGACTGCTTCGCGCTGGCCGCGCGGGTGCGCGAGCTGGACATGCGGGCCAGCCCGTACGACCTGTCGGGGCTGGGCTACGAGCCGGTGGCGATCGAGACGGCCGAGGGCCGCGCCGAGTACGCGCGGCGGCAGGCGGCGTTCGCGGAGGAGGCGGCGCCGCTCAGGGCGGCGCTGATCGGGCTGACGGACGTGCTGGTCGCCGCGCCGACCGGTGCCCCGCTGCCCGAGCCCGTCACCGGCAGATGACGGGCCGTCACTTCACCCGCGCCGGGGATATCACCTGTTAGCGTGACGCCGGTCGGGATTCGCCAGCTGTGGTCGGATGCTGAGAGGGATGACGATGTCTCGACACCGCGCGCTGCGGACCAAGGTTCGGCGCGGCATAGCCACGTGGCCGGTCGCGATCGTCGGCCTGGTGGCCCTGGTGGTGCTCGGGTGGCTCGGCTACACCTGGGTCGGCGGTGTCGTGGAGCGCCGCGCCGCGGCCCAGGCGGGCGACTGCAACGAGGGCGAGGCGCTGCTGCGGGTCGCCGCCACGCCGAACGTCGCCGAGGCGGTCAAGCAGGTCGCCGAGGCGTGGAGCGCCCAGCGGCCCGTCGTCTACGACCACTGCATCCGCACCGAGGTGCAGTCGATCGACTCCGAGGTCGTGCTGGAGGGCCTCACCCAGGGCTGGGACGCGGCGGAGCTGGGCGAGCGCCCGCACGCGTGGGTCACCGACTCGACGCTGTGGGCCGACCGCCTGGGCGCGCAGGACGCCGCGCTGCTCGGCGCCGCGCCCGAGTCGATCGCGACGAGCCCGGTGCTGCTGGCGCTGCACGAGGACGCCGCGCAGGCGCTCCAGTCCGGTCCCGCGTTCCGGTGGACCGACCTGCCCGACCTGGCCGGCGCCGCCGACGGCTGGGGCCGGTTCGGCAAGCCCGAGTGGGGCCGGTTCTCGGTGGCCATGCCCGACCCGGCGACCAACGCGGCCACCGCGATGGCGGTGCAGTCGGCGCTGGCGGGCGCGAGCCCGGACGGCAAGGGCCCGGTCACCACGGAGATGCTGGCGCTGGACCCGGTGAGGTCGACGATGAGCCGGTTGGCCTCGTCCACGCCCGCCGAGACGCCCGCGGGCACGTGGGAGGCGCTGAACCTGCTGGCCGACGAGCAGGCCGTGAACGCGGTCGGGTACAGCGCGGTGCCGGTGTTCGAGGTGGACCTGTACCGGCACAACACGGGCAAGGACAACGGCGCGGCGCCGTTGAAGCCGCTGTACGGGGTGGCCGCGGGCGGTCCGACGCCGGTGGCGGACTTCCCGTTCGTGCCGCTGGCGGGCGACTGGGTCGGCGAGGCGCAGGTGCGCGCGGCGCAGGCGTTCCGCGAGTTCCTGCACGAGGACGCGCAGCAGGCCACCCTGGCGCGGGCCGGCCTGCGGGTGGGGTCCACGACCGAGCGGCCCAAGCCGTCGCCGGGCGTGCGGTGGGCGGCGGTCACCGAGGCGCTCACCCCCGCCGACGCCGGCACCACCCAGCAGATCTCGGCCGCGTGGGCGACCGCCGACGACGGCCAGGTCGTCACCGTGCTGGTGGACACGTCCAAGTCGATGGAGGAACCCGGCGGCGACGGCCGCAGCCGGGTGGACTGGGTCAGGCAGGCGCTGTCCGGGCAGGTCACCCGGTCGGTGTCGGGGTCGCTCGGGCTGTGGGAGTTCTCCGCCGGGCTCGACGGCGACAAGCCGTACCGGGAGCTGGTGCCCACCGGCGCGGTCGCCGGTCAGCGGCAGGCGCTGCTGGACGGCGTGGCCCGCTTGCGGCCGCAGAGCGCGACGCAGCTGTACACGAGCCTGCTGGCGCTCTACGAGCAGCGGGTGCGCGACCACGAGGCGGGCAAGCTCAACCGGATCGTGGTCATCACGGACGGCGCGAACGACGGCGGGCTGTCGTTCGACGAGCTGACCGGCCGGCTGGCCGCCGCGAAGCAGCCGGGCAAGGACGTGTCGGTGAGCGTCATCGCGATCGGCCCGGACCCCGAGCGCGGCCCGCTGGGCGAACTGGCCCGTTCGACCGGCGGCACCCTGTCGGTGGTGGAGGACGGCCGCACCGTCGACGCCGCCCTGGGCCAGCTCCTGTCCACCACCTGACCGTCGAGCACCCGCCCGCCACCCGACCGCGCGCACCGGACCTGTCCCGCACGACGGCCTCCGCGGTCACTCCGCGGTTCCGGCGGTGTTCTCGACGGACGCGGTGCGGGCGCGCAGGTCGGCGAGGTCCGCCGCGGCGCGCTGCTGCGCGTCGAGGGTGCCCTCGGCCAGTTGCTCGTAGCGGTGCACGAGCCGGCGCAGGTCGTCGGCCCGGTCCGCGCCGATCTTCGCCTTGCGCACCTCGATGAGGCTGTTGAGCAGGAACAGCACGAGGACCAGGGCGAGGGACAGCACGCCGAGGGCGAGCACGGCGGCCGGCCAGGTCAGGGTGTCGGGGGTCATCGCGGGCGCTCCGGGTCGGTGGTCGGGGTGGCGGGCGCTGCCAGCGCCTCGACCGGCTCGTCACCGGTCGGACCCGTCATCGTGCTCCTTCACGTGCGAGGACTTCCTCGCACGTGAAACCGTAGCAAGACGCCATGGGTCCGTCATCGTCTTCCGGCCGCGCGGCCCGCGCGACCCGACCCGACGGCCGTTGTCCGGCGTTTGTCGTGCGTCGGCGCCGCCCGAAGCCGGACAACGCGCGAGGCGGTAGAACGGTAAGTGCCGGCAGGGGGGAAAGGCGCCGGCAGGGGGCGGGTGGGGGGATCGGGGGTTCGGTCCGATCCCCCCACCCGGAGAAGGGACCCGGGTCAGCCGCCGTAGGCGGAGACCGGCGGGCAGGAGCAGACCAGGTTGCGGTCGCCCTTGGCGCCGTCGATGCGGCGCACCGGGGGCCAGGTCTTCGGCGCGGCGCTGCCCGCGGGGAACACGGCGGTCTCCCGGCTGTACGGGTGGTCCCACTCCGCGGCGATGGAGGCGGCGGTGTGGGGCGCGTTGCGCAGCGGGTTGTCGTCGACCGGCCACTCGCCCGAGCCGACGCGGTCGATCTCGTGCCTGATCGCGATCATGGCGTCGATGAACCGGTCGATCTCGGCCAGGTCCTCGCTCTCGGTCGGCTCGACCATGAGGGTGCCGGCGACCGGGAACGACATGGTCGGCGCGTGCAGGCCGTAGTCGGCGAGGCGCTTGGCCACGTCGTCCACGGTCACGCCGGTCGCCTTCGTGATGGGCCGCAGGTCGAGGATGCACTCGTGGGCCACGAAGCCGCCCTCGCCGGTGTAGAGCACCGGGAAGTGCTCGTCCAGGCGACGCGCCACGTAGTTCGCGGCGGCCACGGCGGTCAGGGTCGCGCGGCGCAGGCCGTCGCCGCCCATCATCCGCACGTAGGCCCACGAGATGGGCAGGATCGACGCCGAGCCCCACGGGGCGCCGCTGATCGGCCCCACGCCGGTCGCCGGGCCCGCGGTGGGCTGGAGCGGGTGGTTCGGCAGGAACGGCGCGAGGTGCGAGCGCACGCCGATCGGGCCGACGCCGGGACCGCCGCCGCCGTGCGGGATGCAGAACGTCTTGTGCAGGTTCAGGTGCGACACGTCCGACCCGAACTTGCCGTACTGGGCGAGGCCGATGAGCGCGTTGAGGTTCGCGCCGTCGACGTACACCTGGCCGCCCGCGTCGTGCACCAGCCCGCACACCTCGCGCACGGTGTCCTCGTACACGCCGTGCGTCGACGGGTAGGTGATCATGATGGCGGCGAGGTCGTCGCGGTGCGCCTCGACCGTCGACCTCAGGTGGTCGAGGTCCACGTTGCCGCGCTCGTCGCACTTCACGACCACGACGCGCATCCCGGCCATGACGGCGGACGCGGCGTTGGTGCCGTGCGCGCTGGACGGGATGAGGCACACGTCGCGGTGCGCGTTCCCGTTCGCGCGGTGGTAGGCGCGGATCGCGAGCAGGCCCGCGAACTCGCCCTGGCTGCCCGCGTTCGGCTGGAGCGACACCGCGTCGTACCCGGTGACCTCGGCCAGCCACCGCTCCAGGTCGGAGACGATGGAGAGCAGGCCGGCGGCGTCCTCGACGGGCGCGAACGGGTGCAGCTCGGCGAACTCGGGCCAGGTGACGGGTTCCATCTCGGCCGTGGCGTTGAGCTTCATCGTGCACGACCCGAGCGGGATCATGCTGCGGTCGAGCGCGACGTCCTTGTCCGACAGCGACCGCAGGTAGCGCAGCAGCGCGGTCTCCGAGCGGTGCGAGTGGAACACCGGGTGGGTCAGGTAGTCGGTGGTGCGGCGCAGGTCGGCGGGGATGCCGTCGGCGGTGTCGGCGTCCAGGGCGTCCACGTCGGGGACGGTCACGCCGAACGCCCGCCACACCAGGTGCAGGTGCTCGCGGGTGGTGGTCTCGTCGCACGCGATCGACACGACGTCCTCGTCGACCCGCCACAGGTTGACGCCCAGCTCGCGGGCGGCGGCGACGACCTCGGCCGCCCGGCCCTCCACGCGCGCCCGGACGGTGTCGAAGAACTCGCCGTGCACGACCTCGACGCCCGCCTCGCACAGCCCGGCGGCGAGCACCGTGGCCATCCGGTGCGCGCGGGTCGCGATGGCCTTCAGGCCCTCGGGGCCGTGGTAGACGGCGTACATGGAGGCCATGACGGCCAGCAGGACCTGCGCGGTGCAGATGTTGCTGGTGGCCTTCTCGCGGCGGATGTGCTGCTCGCGGGTCTGGAGCGCGAGGCGGTAGGCGAGCGAGCCGTCCGCGTCGACGGACACGCCGACGAGCCGGCCGGGCAGCTGCCGCTCCAGGCCCTGCCGGACGGCCATGTAGCCGGCGTGCGGCCCGCCGAACCCGACGGGCACGCCGAAGCGCTGGGTGGTGCCGACGACGACGTCCGCGCCGATCTCGCCGGGCGGGCGCAGCAGCGTCAGCGCCAGCAGGTCGGCGGCGACGACGGCCTGCGCGCCCGCCTTGTGCACCTCGGCGATCAGGGCCTCGTGGTCGCGGACCACGCCGGACGCGCCGGGGTAGGACAGCAGCACGCCGAAGAAGTCGCCGCCCAGGCCGAGGCCCTCCAGGCCCTGCGACAGGTCGGCGACGACGACCTCGATGCCCAGCGGCTCGGCGCGGGTCTCGATGACGGCGAGGGTCTGCGGCAGCGTGTCGGCGTCCACGACGAACCTGGCGGACTTGGACCTGCCCGCCCGGCGCACGAGCGTCATGCCCTCGGCGGCGGCGGTGGACTCGTCCAGCATGGACGCGTTGGCCAGCGGCAGGCCGGTGAGGTCGCCGACCACCGTCTGGAAGTTGAGGAGGGCTTCGAGGCGGCCCTGGGAGATCTCGGGCTGGTACGGCGTGTACGCGGTGTACCAGGCGGGGCTCTCCAGCACGTTGCGGCGGATCACCGGCGGGGTGGTCGTGCCGTAGTAGCCGAGGCCGATCATCTGCGTCATCGGCCGGTTGCGGGAGGCCAGCGCGCGCAGCTCGGCCAGCGCCTCGGTCTCGGTGGCGGGCGCGGGCAGGTCCAGCACCAGGTCGCGCTCGCGGATCGAGTCGGGCACGGCGCGCTGCGCCAGTTCCTCCAGGGAGCCGACGCCGATGACGTCGAGGATGCGGGCCAGCTCGGCGGGCCGCGGGCCCACGTGCCGGTCGGCGAACGGGGTGCCGTGCTCGAGAGCGGCGAGGGGGATGCGGTCCTGCGTCATAAAGGCGCCTCCAGGGCTACGGGCACACTCCGGCCGTTGCCCTCCCCCTCTGTCTTCTGCCCGGCGCCGGGCGCCTGAGAGCTTCACCCGGACTGCTCGACCGGGCTTGCACCGTCGGCGGGGTCGGTTGCCCGACCCGCTTTCCAGAGGCGTCTCACCCGCGCGGTCCTTGCGCCTGAGAGGTTCCGGGGAGGATTTGCTCCTTCGGCGCCGAGACTGGCTCGGACTCTCCCGCACGGGATAAAGCGACTGCTCGCGAATCGTACCCGGCGGGGGTGCCGCCGGTACCGCCGGCGCGACGTGGATCTCACCGGTTTGCCCGCCGCGGAGGTGGGTACCCGCGCACCGCTACCCGTGGGCCCGCCGCGGGCCGAGTCGTCGTCGGTTGTCGACCGCCGGTCGCCCGCGGTCGGCGGTCCGGGTGCGCGGGGGGGCTCAGCCGATGGCGCGGGTGCGGCGGCGGCGGGACAGCTCGTCGTCGGACGGCCCCACGACCTCGGCGCCGTCGGCCCGTTCGGCGGGGAACTCGTGGATCGTGCCGCTGATCTCCCGCATGGCGCCGCTGACCGCGATGCCGAACACGCCCTGACCGCCCTGGAGCAGGTCGACGACCTCCTCGGGCGAGGTGCACTCGTAGACCGTGGTGCCGTCGCTGAACAACGTGATCCGGGCCAGGTCCTGCACGCCGCGGCGGCGCAGGTGGTCGACCGCGACCCGGATGTTCTGGAGCGAGACGCCGGTGTCCAGGAGCCTTTTGACGACCTTCAGGACGAGGATGTCCTTGAACGAGTAGAGCCGCTGGCTGCCGGAGCCGTGCGCACTCCTTATGGTCGGGTTGACCAGCTCCGTGCGTGCCCAGTAGTCGAGCTGGCGGTAGGTGATTCCCGCGATCTGGCACGCGGCGGGGCCGCGGTACCCGACGAGTTCGTCCGGCAGCGAGGAGTCCGGGAACAGTTCACCCTGTTCTCCGGTTCCCGCCCGGATGGGCGCTTCCTCGACCACGCCTGCCTCCCCTCGGTCCGGTCACGACGACCGGCGACCAACGTGAAGCCGCCCCGGTGCCCGAATCACACCGTGGCAATTCACCTGAGCTCGACGGTAAGACCGCCTAGGGGGCAGGTCAACGCGACGCGCTGAGCGTGTCTTGTCTCAAGCTGAGGTTGAGGTTGAGAGATACCCTCGTCGTAAGCCATTTGGGTGACGTTTAGTGATCGTTTAGCTGAAGAACGCTGACGTTGTGTAATCCGAAGGTGTGACACCAGGGGGTGGCACGGAGGGTTGATCCACAACTCACCGCACACGCCTGCGAGGGGCCCGTCCCGGCGCGGGGCCGGCGGCGCGGCCCCTCGCAGGTGTCACCGGTGGGGTAAACGCGGACAGCCGGTCGCGGGGGCGGCGGTGAGCGCGGAACCCGGTGCCGTGCCGGCGGCGCGGCGCGGTGCGGCTCGGTGCGGGCGCCCCGGACAGCACCAAGACCGGATGAGCACCACCACGGCTGCGGCCAACGCGGTCACGGCCACCACCGCCGAACCAGGCGCCACCGCCGAACCGGCCACCACCGCCGAACCGGGCACCACCAAGCCGTGCCCGACACCGGCGAAGCAGTTGTCCACAGGCAGCGGATCGGTCATCGCGCGGCGTCGGTGACAGCCGGCAAAATCAAAGCAGGGGTCCCCTCGGCGGGGACCCCTGCGAAGCGTTCCGAGCGGTTGTTCGACGATTCCCACGGCACCGCGACCGCGTTCCCCCGCCCACCGGCGACGGGCATTCGACCGGTCACGCCACCGGCACGGCGACCGCGCCGCCCGCGGCACCGGGAGAACGCCCCGGAAACGCGAAACCGGACGTCACCGCGGCCGTCCGGCAGCTCCACCGCTCCGCGCGCCAGAACCGCCGGAGCGGCCCGCGCGACGGGTCGACCTAGGTGTCCGCGCCCCGGAAGTCCTCGGGCGAGATCGAGTCCAGGAACTCCCGGAACTTCTCGACCTCGTCCTCCTGCTCGTCCGGGATGATCAACCCGGCCTCCGCGAGCACGGACTCCTCCGCGTGGATCGGCACGCCGATCCGCAGCGCGAGCGCCACCGAGTCGCTGGGCCGGGCGGAGACGCGCACGTCACCGTCGAACACCAGCTCGGCGAAGTAGGTGCCTTCCTGGAGGTCGGTGATCCGAACCTGTTCGAGCTGCCGACCGAGGGCGCCGATGACGTCCTTGAGCAGGTCGTGCGTCAACGGCCGGGCAGGCCGGACACCCTGCTGCTCCAGCGCGATCGCCGTGGCCTCGACCGATCCGATCCAGATCGGCAGGTACCGCTCACCCTCGGTTTCGCGCAGCAACAGGATCGGCTGGTTGGCGGGCAGTTCCACCCGCACACCGACGACGCGCATCTCGCTCATCGGGTCTCGCCTCCCTCAGCGCGCTGAAATTCTGGCGTCCCCGCTACCAACGAGAATGCCCCACGTACGGATTCGACGCTACCCGCCAAGCGGGCTCCGTGCGCAACGGCCCGACCGCTTCGCATCACGATGCGGACACGCGTTCACCTCGACGAAACACGGCCACCTGCGACGTCCCGCAATCCGGTCTTCACGAGGAGTGTGTGCAGCGTTACCGAAAGCGCGGTGACTTCGTCGGCACGGCCCTGCTGCGCGGCGGTCACGACGACGTCCGCCGCGCTCCGGAACGGGCGCAGCCGGCGCGCGTCCAGGCCGTGGTCGGCCAGGGCGCGCACGGTCGAGGCGATCTGCGCCGCGTCGGCGTCGTAGTGGCCGCCGGCGGTCGGCGTGACCAGGCCGTGCTGCTCCAGGTCGGCCAGCACGTCGGGGGCGACGCCGGTGCGCGCGAGCAGCTCGTCGCGGGTGAACCGGTGGTCGGGGGCCGCGGCACCGCGGTGCGGGCCCCCGTTCGCGGCGGCGGCGTCGGCGGCGTCCAACTGCTCCCTGATCACCTTCAGCGGCAGGTAGCGGTCGCGCTGGGCGGTCAGGACGTACCGCAGCCGCTCGACGTCGGCCGAACCGAACTGCCGGTACCCCGAGGCGGTGCGCGCCGGGCGGACCAACCCCTCCGCCTCCAGGAAGCGGATCTTGGAGATGGTGACGTCGGGGAAGTCGGCTCGGAGCAGCGCCAGCACGGCTCCGATGCCCAACCCCCCGCGTGGCCGCCCGGCCGTCACCGGACCCCCATCGTCAGGCCCCCTGGCCCCCGGCGCCCGGACCGGTCAGGAACACCAGGCGGAACTTGCCGATCTGCACCTCGTCGCCGTTGGCCAGGACGGCCTGGTCGACGGGCTCGCGGTTGACGTAGGTGCCGTTGAGGCTGCCCACGTCGATCACCACGAACTCGCCGCCCTCGCGGCGGAACTCGGCGTGCCGGCGGGACACCGTCACGTCGTCGAGGAAGATGTCGCTGTCGGGGTGCCGACCGGCGCTCGTCGTGTCGCGGTCCAGCAGGAACCTGGAACCCGCGTTCGGGCCGCGCTTGACCACCAGCAGGGCGGACCCGGCGGGCAGCGCGTCGACGCCGGCGACGGCCGGCTCCTGGGCGGGCGCTTCGGCGCCCTCGACCTCGGCGAGGAAGTCGGCCCGGAAAACGGAGGTCCGCTCCGGGGACTGCTCCGGCGGAACGCCTGGCCCGTCGTTCGTGCTCACCTGAGCTCTCCTCCTGCTGCTGGAAGCGTCGAGTTCGTTAGAACCTACCGTGCCCGAACCCGTGTCTGAGGAGCGGCTCCCCCACCGACCGAAGAGCCGCCGGAAGATCGACGTCACTCCGATGCCGCCAGCTCCTGGTAGGCGGACGCGTCGAGCAGGTCGTCGACCGCCGCCGGGTCCTCCAGGCGGAGCTCCACCATCCACCCCTCGCCGTACGGGTCGGAGTTCACCAGGTCGGGCTGCTGGTCCAGGGAGTCGTTGCGCGTGATGACCTCGCCGGCCAGCGGCGCGTAGATGTCCGACACGCTCTTGGTCGACTCGACCTCGCCGAGGGTCTGGCCCGCGCCGACCTGTTCGCCGAGCTCGGGGAGCTGCACGAACACGACGTCGCCGAGCTGCTCCTGGGCGTAGTCGGTGATGCCGACGCGCACGGTGTCGTCACCGGTGCGCAGCACCCACTCATGTTCCTCGGTGTACTTGAGCTCCTCGGGAATCACCGCGGCGCGCTCCTTCAAGACGGTGGATCTTCGGTGCCGGATCTTCCCACGTCGCGTTCAGACCGGCGCGACCCCCGGCCGTCGGCGCAGCGCGAGGGTGAACTGGTAGACGTACAGGGCCCCCGACCACAGGTACAGGGCGCCGCCCCACGCCATGAACGCGATGGCGATGGGCAGGGCGATCCGGGCGGCCGTGGACGTGCCCTGGGCGAGCAGCAGCACGGGGAACGCGTAGAGCAGGTTGAACGTGGCCGCCTTGCCCAGGTAGTTGACGTCGAACGGCCCGTAGCCGCGGGCGCGCAGCACGGGCAGGCAGGCGCCGACG
Source organism: Saccharothrix sp. DSM 118769 (assembly GCF_052936295.1). Taxonomy (NCBI): domain Bacteria; kingdom Bacillati; phylum Actinomycetota; class Actinomycetes; order Pseudonocardiales; family Pseudonocardiaceae; genus Saccharothrix; species Saccharothrix sp. DSM 118769. The sequence goes on from NZ_CP193627.1 coordinate 7,792,547, forward strand.
ACGACCTCGCGGCCCACCAGGAGCACGACGAGCCACCACGGCACGATGTCGCGGACGACGAACGCGACGAGCGTGGCGAGGATGTAGAGGCGGTCGGCGGCGGGGTCGAGGAGCGTGCCGAGCCTGCTGGTCTGGTCCAGCCAGCGCGCGATCTTGCCGTCGAGCCAGTCCGACAGGCCCGCGGCGACGAGGACGACGACCGCCCAGCCGTCGGCGCGGGGGCCGAGCAGGAGGTAGAGGAAGAGGGGCACGCCGAGCAGCCGCAGCACGCTGAGCGCGTTGGGGATGGTCAGCAGCCGGTCGGCGGGGTCACGCGGCACGGCGTGGACTCTAGTGCCGGCGCGGACCCCGGTGCCGACGAACGTGCGCGGACGTCACTCCCCCGGCTGACCGCCCGGTCACGGGGCGGGCGGGTGACCGCCCGGCCGCGGGGCGGGCGGGTGACCGCCCGGCCGCGGGGCGGCGGGGGACCGCCGTCAGCGGTGGCGGGTGCGGGTCCAGCCGCGGCGCTGGAGCTCGTCGCCGCTGAGCGCCTGGGGGCGGCCGCGGTCGTCGACGCCCACCCAGCGGGCCCGGAAACCTTCGAGCACGTAGGCGTGGCCCTTGCTCCAGACCACGCTGCACGGGGCGGTGGGCAGCGGTCCCGCGCCGTGCGAACCGGCGCGCGCCGCCCTCTGCTTGGCGGGCTCGGACTCGGTTTCCGTGCTGGTGCTCATGTGAATTCCCTCCACCGGGGTTGTCGTCCGCGACTCTCGCGGTGTTATCCCCGTCACCGGGATTCTGCGCGACGGCGGCGCGACCGGCAGCCGGTTCCGGTGGTGTCTCGCCCACCGGGCGGTTCGGGTCGCCGAGTTGCGCTGAACCCTTCCCCCGAGGTGTAGCCGGCGGGTCCACCGCCAAACCGTTCACCGTCCGTCACCCACCGCACACCGGAATGCGCACTACACTGGTGCCGATAAGCCGCTGCCTGCGCGCTTGTGGTGTCCGTGCGGGCTCCGTACGGTGGTGGCGCAGCGGTTGAGCCAACAGCCGCGCCGGGGAGTCCGGCCCGCTGACGTGAGCGTCACGCTGCTCTTCCGCCCTGCGCGCGGAGCGCCCCCGGGCTCCCACCCAGCTGTTCCAGGTGAAGAAGGAGACCCTCGTGACGGTTCAGGACCCGAACGTCGTGGCGACGAGCGGAGCCGAGTCCGCCGCGTCCAGCAGCCCGCGCGCCGGGCAGGTCGGGCTCACCGTCCGGCCGGCCGGCGGCGGTGCCACCGTGGTCGGCGTGAGCGGGGAGATCGACATGCTCACCGCGCCGCAGCTGCGCGCGGAGGTGCTGCGGCACCTCGACACCAGCACCGCGCTGGTGCTCGACCTGTCCCGGGTGAGCTTCCTGGGTTCCGCCGGCCTGGCGGTCCTGGTCGAGGCGGCGCAGCAGGGCAAGCGCAGGGGCGCGGCGTTCCGCGTCGTCGCCGTCGCGCGCGCCGTGACCCGCCCGCTGGCCGCCACCGGCCTGGGCGAGGTGTTCAGCGTGTTCGAGTCGGTCGAGCAGGCGCTGGGGGCCGACGAACCCCGGTGACGAGCCCCCGCGACCCGGAAGACCCGCAAGACCTAGGGGTGCGGCACGACGTCCACCACCTGGTCCACGCCCGCCGCGATGAGAGCGCGGCGGGCGTGGCCGTCTTCGGGCGCGCGCACGACCACCCGGTTGCCCGCCGCCGCGGCGGCCTCGGCGACCGGGCGCAGGCTGCGGATCAGGCCCTCGGCGCGCCGGCCCAGGTCGCGCAGGTCCACGACCACGGGCACGGTGCCGCCGCGCGCGGCGGCCAGGATGCGGCGACGCACGGCGGGCGCGAACTGGGCGGGCACGTCCCCCCGCACCACCACCTCCACCCAGCCCTCGCGCTCGGTGACGACCACCGGTTCGCGCGGGGCCGAGGTGAACGTGCCGCGCGGGGTGCGCCGGGCGGCGAGGACGAGGGTCACGGTCGTGCCGGTCGGTTGGCGGTCGATCAGCACGTCGTCGACGTTCTCGTGCATCAGCAGCAGTCCCCGGCCGCGCGTGGTGAGGGCGGCGGGCGGCACGCGCCACGTGCCGTAGTCCGTGACCACGACGCGTACGCTGCCGTCAGGCCGCGCGTCGGCGTCGATGTGCACGACCCCGTCGTCACCGTGCGGGTAGGCGTGCTCCACGGCGTTGCTGGCGGCCTCGTTCACCGCGATGAGCAGGTCGTACCGGTCGTCCTCGGTGAGGCCGGAGGCGGCGAGCCAGCCGTCGAGGCCGGCACGGACCGCCGCGAGCCGGCCCGGCTGCGCCGGGAACTCCACTCCCCAGTGGTGGTCCGCGAGTTGATCCGTCAAAGGCCCTCCCCGTTGCACCTGTCAGTCTTCCCTGCCCGCGTGTCCGCTACACGTGTGAGCGACGATCAGTTCGGGTATCGATAGCGTCAGCACCACAACGAGACAGAACGGACGACGAGGTGAGCGTGTCGCACACTGAGCCGCAGAGCGGCGAGTCGGAAAGCGCCCTGGCCGGGGTTGAGCTGCGGATGGCGGCTGAGCCTACGCAGTTGTCGATCGTCCGGGCGGTGGCCGCCGACATCGCCATGCGCCAGGACTTCGACCTGGACTCCATCGAGGACCTGAAGCTGGCGGTGGACGAGGCGTGCTCCACCCTCATCTCGCTGGCCACGCCGGGGGCGGTGCTGATCGCCCAGTTCGTCGTGGTCGACGGTTCCGTGCAGGTCTCCACGAAGGTGGGTTCGCAGAGGTCGACCCCGCCGGACCGGGACAGCTTCGGCTGGCGCGTCCTCAGCGCGCTGGTCGACTCCGTGACCACGTGGGTCGCGCCGCAGGCCGACGCGTACGAGGTGCACATCGACCTGGTCAAGCGGTCGCTGGGGACGGTGGATGCGTGACGGCGCCGGACGAGGGCAAGACCCGGTCGAGCACCCAGGGTGACTACGACCACCTCGCTCCGCTGTTCGTCCGGCTCGCCGCGACGCCCGCCGACGACCCGGCGAGGGAGCGGCTGCGCGACGAACTGGTGACCGAGCACCTGCCGGTGGCCAAGCACATCGCCCGCAGGTTCGGCCACCGGGGCGAGCCCTACGACGACCTGGTGCAGGTGGCCACCGTCGGCCTGATCAACGCGGTCGACCGGTTCGACCCGGAGCGCGGGAGCGACTTCCTGTCGTTCGCGGTGCCGACGATCATGGGCGAGGTCCGGAAGTACTTCCGGGACTCCAGCTGGTCGGTCCGCATGCCGCGGCGGCTCAAGGAGCTGCACCTGGCGATCAACGCGGGGTCGGCGAGGCTGTCCCAGGAGCTGGGGCGCGCGCCGACGCCGAGCGAGCTGGCGCAGCACCTCCAGCTCAGCCGCGAGGAGATCCACGAGGGCCTGGCGGCCGGCAACGCGTACCACTCGGCGTCGCTGGACGACCTGCTCGTGGCCGACGACAGCTCCATCTCGCTGGGGAGCACCCTCGGCGAGGAGGACCCGGAGCTGGAGGCGATCGAGCAGCGGGAGGCGTTGCACCCGTTGCTGGAGAAGCTGCCGGAGCGGGAGCGCAAGATCGTGGTCATGCGGTTCTTCGGGAACATGACGCAGACGCAGATCGCGCAGAAGGTCGGGATTTCGCAGATGCACGTGTCGCGGTTGTTGGCGAAGACGCTGCGGCAGCTGCGGGACGGTTTGACGGAGTAGGGCTCTCGCACTTCCCCGGCCCTTCGCGGAGGCCGCCCGACAGGACTTTCGTCGGGCGGCCTCCGCGTTGTGGCGCTACTGTCCGGTCGGCCGCAGTGGCCTTGTCCGCAGTGGCTTTGTCCGCGGTGGTCAGCGCTTGGGCCGACACGATTGGGTGAAGATGGGCGGGAAAGTGTACGTAAACGGCTTCTCGCTCATCGGTTGAACATGAGGAGACCCCGAGCGACCACCCCCCGACCCAGCCGGAAGCGCCGGTCGAGCCGCTGAGCCGAACCGCCGGCTGGGCCGAGCTGAGCCGAGCCGGCGGCCGACGCCGAGCCGCCGAGCCGAGCCGCCGGAGGTCCCGCCACCTCGGTCCCCGGCCCGGTCGCCTGGCCCGAGCGCCGGACGTGGGCGTGCCGGACGCGCGGAACCGGCCGCCGCGCAGGCGGTGTGCGGTGCGTGGTGCGTGGTTCGCGAGGACCCGAGGCCGGGTGGAGACGCCTGTGGACCCGCGAATGCGGGTGCGGGCTCGCGGTGCGGGGAAGAAGGAGACCCACGTGGCCGGGCTGCGCTGACCGGCGGTGGGATCGGACGGGGCACCCGGGGTGTGGAGGCGGTGGGCCTGTCCGCCGCGAGGGGGTGCGACGGACGGGCCTGGCCTGGGCCTGGTGCGCCCGGGAGGTGGCTCGGCGCTGCCTGGACGGTCGACTGCTGCTGCCGGGGCCACCGGGGTCGGGCCGGCGGTGGGGTCGGGCGTGGTGGCTCGGGGTGGAGCCTGGGGGGCTCTGGTGAGCCGGGAGCCCGGACGTGCCGCGCGGGGGTGTTGGGGGTGTGGGCCGAAGGGGCTGGGGTGCTCGGGGGTCTGCGGTGCTCCGGGGCCGTCGCCCCTCGGTCAGGCGGCGGTTCGGCGGCCCGCGGTTCGGCGGCCCGCGGTCAGGTGGCCCCCGGTCAGGCGGCGGTTCGGCGGCGGGCGGCGGCGATGATGCGGCGGCGCTCGTCCTCGCCCATGCCGCCCCAGACGCCGTAGGGCTCCTGGACCGCCAGGGCGTGCTCGCGGCACTTCAGGAGGACCGGGCAGTGGGCGCAGAGCTGCTTGGCCCTGTCCTCGCGGGCGGCTCGGGCGGAGCCGCGCTCGTTGTCCGGGTGGAAGAAGACTGCGCTGTCGCTGCCGCGGCACAGTCCTTCCTTCTGCCAGTCCCAGACGTCGGTGACGGGCTTCGGCAGGCGCGCGGTGCTGGTCATCGGTATGGACCCCCTTGCGGTGTTCTGGTGCTTGATCACGGCTTACCCGCTGTTCCGGGGAGGGCAAACGTGTCCTGCCCCATCGGATCAGGTGAGTTCGGACGCGGTGAGGACGGGAACGGTCGGCGGTGAGGACGGGACGGCTAGAGGGCCGGGGCCACTTCGGTGGACCAGAACTCGAAGAAGCTCTCCTGGTCCGGGCCGATCTGCGCCACGTACAGCTCGTCGTAGCCGGCCTCGGCGTACTTGCGCACGGTGTCCACGTACGGCTGGACGTCGGGGCCGGTGGGCAGGGCCGAGGCGACCATCTCCTCGGTGACCAGGGTCGACGCCTGCTCGAAGTGCTCGGGCGTGGGCAGCAGCTGGGCGAGTTCACCGGGCAGCTGCTCGTTGGGCCACAACCGGTAGGCGGTCTTGGCGCCCGCTTCGGCGGTCGGGGCGTGGCAGACCTTGAAGCCGGCCTGGGCCGGTTTGTCGCCTCCCCCGGACGAGCGGAACTCCGACACCAACGAGTCGTCGGGCATGGTGGAGCAGAAGCCGTCGCCGATGCGGCCGGCCACGCGGGCGGCGTGGGGGCCGAAGGCGGAGACGTAGACCGGTACGGGTGATTCGGGTCGGGTGTAGAGGCGGGCGTTCTCGACCGTGTAGTGGCGTCCGCGGTGGGTGACGGACTCGCCGGTCCACAGGGCGCGCATGACCTCGACGGCCTCTTCGAGCATCTCCAGGCGTTCGGGCGCGGACGGCCACGGCCCGCCGAGGATGTGCTCGTTCAACGCCTCCCCCGTGCCGACGCCGAGCGTGAACCCGCCCCGGCACTGGACGGCGGCGGTCGCGGCGGCCTGGGCGACCACGGCCGGGTGCAGGCGCACGGTGGGGCACGTGACGGCGGTGGTGATCGGGAGCGTCGTCGCCTCGGACAGCGCACCGATCACGGACCACACGAACGGGCTGTTCCCCTGCTCGGAGTTCCAGGGGTGGTAGTGGTCGGAGATCCAGAGCCGCTCGAAGCCCGCCTGCTCGGCCCACCGGGCCTGCTGGACGAGTTCGCGCGGACCGAACTCCTCGCACGAGAGGAAGTAACCCACGCTCACCATGGGCCCCGGTTACCCGCGAAAGTGCGGCTGAACCTCGGTGTTCGCGGCCTGCTCGACGATGTCCCACGACCGTGTCGGGAGCCCCGGCGGGCGTCGTGCCGGGTGTCGGGGTCAGAGGTCCAGCGGGAGGAGCAGCCGGCCGCCGAGGACGAGCGCGCCGATGGTGACGGCGGCGAACAGCAGCACCCAGACGAGGCCGGGGACGCCGGTGACGCGGGCGAGCTGGTCGGCGTCGGACTGGGGCGCGCGGCCCCGGGCGCGGCGGCGTTGCAGCTCCCCCACCGGGCGGACGCCGCCGAGCAGCAGGAACCAGGTGACGAACAGCGCGAACGCGGCCTGCCACTCGGCGGTGGCGTACCAGGAGACGGCGAACACGACGGCGCCGGTGACGACGACGGACAGCACGCCGAACGCGTTGCGGATCATCACCAGCATGGCGGCGAGCAGCACGACGGTCGCCCACAGCAGCGGCCTGACCTGGTCGGCGAGGACGAGGCCGGCGGCGCCGAGGCCGAGCAGGGACGGGGTGACGTACCCGGCGAAGTACATGAGGACGACGGCGACGCCGGTGGGCCGGCCGCGGGAGACGGTGACGCCGGAGGTGTCGGGGTTGAGCTTGATGCCCTCCAGCCTGCGGCCGGTGAGGACGGCGACGAGGGCGTGCCCGGCCTCGTGCGCGATGGTGATGGTGTGGCGGCTCCAGCGCCAGACGCCGGGGCCGGTCACCAGGACGAGGGCCAGCGCGGCGGGCGCCCACTTCGCGAATGCGGACATCACCGCCCAGCATGCCAGGCCGGGGCTTGACCTGGAGCGCGCTCCAGCACGCAGGCTGGTGGGCATGAGGAAGACGCGCATCGGTTCCCTTGAGGTCAGCGCCCTGAGCCTGGGCACGCTGCCGTTCGGGAAGTACGTGGACGAGGGGACGTCGTTCGCGATCATGGACCGCTTCGTCGAGGCGGGCGGGACGTTCCTGGACACGGCGAACAACTACGTGTTCTGGGACGGCGGCACGGGGGACGAGAGCGAGGAGGTGGTGGGCCGCTGGTTGGCGGCGCGCGGCAACCGGGACGAGGTGGTGGTGGCGACGAAGGTGGGCGCGCGGCCGCGGACGCCCGGCACGGGGTTGGAGAACGCGGAGGGCCTGGCCGGTGACGTGGTGCGATCGGCGGCGGAGGCGAGCCTGAAGCGGTTGGGCACGGACCGGATCGACCTCTACTACAGCCACGTCGAGGACCGCGCGGTGCCGCTGGAGGACACGTTGGGCGGGTTCGCGTCGCTGGTCGAGGCGGGCCGGGTGCGGGAGGTCGGGGCGAGCAACCACGCCACGTGGCGGTTGGAGCGGGCGCGGGCGGTGGCGCGGGCGAACGGCCTGCCGGTGTACGTGGCGGTGCAGCAGCGGTTCAGCTACCTGCGGCCGCGGCCGGGGGTGCGGCTGCCGGAGTCGGGGCACGTGCACATGACCGACGAGCTGTTCGACTACGCGGCGCACGAGGGGGACGTGGCGCTGGTGGCGTACTCGGCGCTGCTGTCGGGGGCCTACCGGGACAAGCCGCTGGGTGAGGCGTACGACCACCCGGGCACGGCGCGGGGGTTGGCGGTGCTGCGGGAGGTGGCCGGGGAGCTGGGGGCGACGGTCAACCAGGTGGTGCTGGCGTGGGTGCTGCACCGGGGGGTGGTGCCGCTGGTGGGCGCGAGTTCGGTGGCGCAGCTGGAGGAGTCGCTGGGGGCGCTGGACCTGGAGCTGGACGACGACCAGCTGGGGCGGCTCGCCGGGGCGGTCTGACGCCGGGGCCCCGGGAGGGGCCGGGGGACGACGCGGCGCGGGCACGGTCCTGGGGAGGACCGTGCCCGCGCCGGTGGTGGGAGCGTCGGTGAAGAGGTGTCAGCGGAAGTGCCGCGCCCTCTGCTGCTCGGCGACGGCGGGGTCGATCGGGTGGACCGGTCGGGCCGACACGGTCGGGTCGGCGGACTCGACCCGGTTGTCGTGGGGACGGGTGTCGTGCGGCCGGGTGTCGTGCGGCTGGTCGCCCGTGGGGCGGTGGGTGTCCACGCGCTGCGTGGGCAGTTCCCGCGTCTCCGGGTCGCGGATGCTCTCGTCCCGGTCGACGTGGCGCTCCTCGACGGGCTCCACCGTCTCCTCCGGCACGACGATCTTGCGCCGGGCCGGCACGAACGCGATCAGCAGGCCGGCGAGGGTGAGGCCGAGGTGCAGCCAGTTGTCGTTGGTGTTGAGCGCCAGCGGGTTGCCGAGGCCGGAGACCGGGTTGCCCGCGAAGACGCCCGCGAGCGCCAGGCCCCACAGGAGCACGGCGCCGTAGGCGAGGAAGACGATCCAGCCGTAGAGGCGGGCCAGGCCGGACCCGGTGGCCATGAGCAGGCCGAGCACGCCGAACGCCAGGTGGATCACGTTGTGCAGCGGGTTCACCGCGAAGCCGAGCACCATGGCGTGCTGGTCGCCCGCGAAGTCGCCGAAGCCGGTGCGCAGGAAGCCCACGACACCGAACGCGAGGAAGACCAGGCCGAGGAGACCAGCCAGCACCTGGGCGGGCTGGAGACCCGCGACCTTGACGCGGCCGACGGTCGAGTGGGTCATCACGCCCTCCAAACGAGGACCACGAGCCCGTCTCTCGGGCTCCGGACGCCCACCGACTACCCGACCCGACCGGGTGACAAACAGGCCGTTGTGGCGCACGGCGCGGAGGTGGGGGCGGGCACGCGGACCCGCCCCCGTTCCCGACAGGGGTCGACCACCCCGCCGCGCCGGGGTTCCACCGACCCGATCCACCCCGTGAGGATCGGGCCGCCGCGGCGCGCGGAATTCATCCGGCGATCACCGCGACAAATGGGGCAATAGGTTTCGCCAATAGATCCGGGCGTCGGCGGACCAGCGCCGAACATCGCCGTCGGATCAGACCCAAGCCCAGGTCAGGGGCGGGAGGTGCGCGTGGCCGAGCCGTTCCAGTCGGCGTTCGTGTTGCTCACGGAAGGTCCCCTCGCTTTGTGCCGGAACACCGCTGCGGTGTGCTTCCACTATCTCGTGGCGAAGTGGTTCCGGTCAAAGGAATAACGGTCGGTAAATGCGTCGGCGACCAGGTCCGCGACGGGTTCCGCGACGGGGTCCGCCGAAGATCGCTTGACCTCGACGTAACTCGAACTCCTAGCGTGGCGGCCGTCCACGACGGAGCAGCACCGGCACCCGGGGGAACGACCATGCACGCCATCCGCCAGCACGAGTTCGGACCGGCAGGGACCCTGCGCTGGGAGGAGGTGCCGGACCCGGAGCCCGCCGCCGGCCAGGTGCGGGTCGCGGTCGCCGCGGCCGGGGTGCACCTGCTGGACACGACGATCCGCTCCGGCGCGTCCGGCGGGCCGTTCCCGCTGCCGGAGCTGCCCACGACGCCGGGCCGGGAGGTCGCGGGCGTCGTCACGGCGCTCGGCGACGGCGTGGGGGGCCACTGGCTGGGCAAACGGGTCGTCGCGCACCTCGGCCGGGCGAGCGGCGGGTACGCGGAGGTGGCGGTGGCGGACGCGTCCGCGCTGCACGCGCTGCCCGACCACGTGCCCGACGAGCACGCGGTCGCCATGATCGGCACGGGCCGCACCGCGGTCGGGGTGCTGCGCATCGCCGAGCCGACGGCCGACGACGTGGTGCTGGTGACGTCGGCGGCGGGCGGGCTGGGCGCGTTGTTCGTCCAGGCGGCCAAGGCGGTCGGCGCACGGGTCGTGGGCGCGGCGAGCACCGCGAAGCTGGACTTGGTGGAGCGGCTGGGCGCGGACCTGGCCGTCGACTACACGCGGCCCGGCTGGGCGGGGGACGTCGGCGAGGTGAGCCTCGTGCTCGACGGGGTGGGCGGCGCGGCGGGGCGGGCCGCGCTGGAGCTGCTGGGCGTGGGCGGCCGGGTCGTGCTGTTCGGGTGGTCGGCGGGCGAGCCGACGCGCCTCGACACCGGCGACCTGTACCGCCTGGGCATCACGGCGACGGTGGCGGTGGGGCCGCGGATGGTGCGGGGCACGTCGCTGCGCGGGCTGGAGGAGCGGTCGCTGGCGGCGCTCGCCGAGGGCCGGCTGACGCCGCTGACGACGGTGTTCCCGCTGCGCGACGCGGCGGGGGCGCACGCCGCGCTGGAGGGTCGCGCCACCACCGGCAAGGTCGTGCTGGTGCCGTGACGCGGAAGGCCCCCGTGCCGCGGCGGCGGGACGGGGGCCTTCCGCGGTCGGGGCCTAGACCGGCACGGTGACGATCTGCTCGCCGTCGAAGTTGCGCACCTCGACGGCCACCACGTCCTCGGGGGCGATCAACGCCGAACCGTCGAGGTTCGTCCCGTCCTTCTCCCCCGCCGACGAGACCAGCCAGCTGCCGGCCTCCTGCCTGCTGCCGTCCTTGGAGACGACGAACAGCTTGCACTTCTCGTCCTGCGCGATGCCCGCGACGGACGCGTTCACCCGCACCCACCCGGCGGCCGGTTTGACCTGCACGGTCATCCGCGCCCCGGTTTCCGGGTCGGTCGCCGAGCCGAGCTTGGTGCCCGTCGGCGGCGCGGGCGGCTGGCTGGTCTGCGCCACCCCGCCCGGGTCGGGCGCGGTGCCCCGGCCGACCGCGAAACCGCCGCCGAGCACGACCGCGGCCACGGCCGCCGCCGCCAGGCCGACGCCGACCCGGCGGTTGCGCACCTGGCCGCCGCGTTCGGCCCGCACCTGCCTCAGCGTCCGCTGGAGCAGCAGGTCACCGCCCTCGGGCGGCCCGTCGAGCAGGGCCTCGGGCGGCAGGTCGCCCAGGGCGCCCTCCATCGCGCGCAACTCGTCCAGCTCGGCGCGGCACGAGGCGCAGGACGCCACGTGGTCGTCCACCGCACGCACCTCCCGCTCGTCGAGCACCCCCAGCACGTAGGCGCCGAGCAGTTGCTGATCGTGGTTCGTGGTCATCCGGCCACCCCCTTCAGCGCGACCTTGTGTCCGACGAACGTCTCCCTCAGTGCTCTCAAGGCGTAGTGCGATCTCGATTTCACCGTTCCGGGCGGTACGCCGAGCGCCTCGGCCGCCTCGGTCACGCTGCGGCCGCGGAAGTAGATCTCCATCAGCACGTCGCGGTGGTCGGACGACAGCCGGTCGAGCGCTTCGAGCACCACCATCGAGTCCACCACCGAGTCGGCGTGGTCGCGTTCGACGGGTTGCGCCGTCGGCGACTCGGCCACCTCCTGGGGTCGGGCCGCCCTCGCCCTGATCCGGTCGGTGACGATGTTGCGCGCCACGGTGAGCAGCCACCCGCGGACCGAGCCCTTGCCGTTCACCAGGGCGTCCGGGTGCCGCCACGCGCGCACGAGGGTTTCCTGGACGACGTCCTCGGCCGCCGCCCGGTCCCCCGTCAGGCGCGTCGCGTACGCGAGCAGCGCCCGGCCGTGCTCCTCGTAGAGGGACCTGATCAACGCCTCGTCGGCCGCGGCCTCCCGTTTCCGGGACCACAGAGCCGCCATCCACCCACTCCTCTCGTCGTCCCCGTCGTCACGGACACGCATCCCGGGCGGGTTCGGTTCACCGTGGCGTGGGTTTTTCTACGAGCAGGTCCCGCCGGTGTTGAGGCAGGTCACGACGCGGGCCATCAGGGCCTCCGGCATGGCGTTGACGAACATGGCGTGGTCGGTGCGCGGGTCGCGGGCCTGCTCGGGGAAGCTGTCGATCGCGAACGGGCGGCCGGCGGGCACGTCGTAGGCGACGCGGACCCGCAGCCTGGGCACCGGGAAGGTGCCCGCCCGGCACACCCCGTTCGGGGCGGCGAAGTCCAGGTGCGCCCGGTGGCTGGGGCTGTCGGTGTTGCGGCCGTCCCAGCAGCTGGGGAAGTCGAAGGTGCGCAGCACCCGGCTGCCGGGGGCGCACCGGGGGTAGCGGTCGGTGCGGCGGTCCTCGAATCCGGTGCAGCTCCACCGCGCGTTGGTGCGGCCGCTGGTGAGCGCCGCGGGGTCGCCGGTGATGGCGCGCAGGAACGGCGGCATGCCCACCACCCCGCTGACCGGGCTGCCGGTGAACGTGATGGTCACGTCCGCCGGGGGCACGACCGCGCCGGTGTTGCCGTGCGCGCCGCCGCCGGGCGCGTGGGCGTCGTGGCCGGCGGTGTCGGTGAGCCGCAGCACCGGCCAGTAGTAGGTGGACCGGTCCCCCGACGCGCACGTGGTGGCGCCCGCGGCGAGCGACTCGTCGGTGGAGTGCGCGTCGGTGGTGAGGTTGCCGACGTACTCGTGGGTGTGGTGCGCGCCGAACGGTTGGCCGGGCGCGCTGACCACGTTGTCGGCGTTGAGGTGGCGCTCCTCGTTGCGCCCGCAGTCGACGGTGAACGTGCCGGTGGAGGCGTCCTGCGTGGTCGGCACCGACTCGTGCGCGACCGGGACGTCGTCGATGGCCACGGTGCGGTCGTCCGAGCAGCCCGCCACCAGCACGAGGACCACGAGCAGTGACAGCCACCTCACGGGGACAGCATATTGGGGTTCGGCTGAGAGGTGGTGGTCCGGGCGACGAGGTGAGACGGCCGGTGGTCAGCCCGCGGTGGCGGTCACGAGGGTGCGGCCGTCGGCGGTGACCACGCTGACGGCGGCCAGCTCGCCGGGGTCGACCATGACCGCGCCGGCCAGGGACGTGTCCTCGCCCCGCGACGCCACCCAGCCGCCCGCGACGTAGCGGCGGCCGTCGGTGTCGGTGACGACCAGCGTGCACCTCTCGCCCGGGGCCGCGCCGTCCACGACGGCGCGCAGCCGCAGCCGGCCGTCGGCGGGCGTGACGGTGGCGGTCATCCGGACCCCGCCCGCCGCGGTGGCGAGCAGGACCCGTTCCCCGGGCACGCTGTGCTGCCCCAGGTAGACGCCGCCGGCGAGCACGGCGGCGGCGAGCACCGTGCTCGCCGCCGCGACGGCACCGCCGCGGCGCCGGTGGTCGCGCACCCGCTCGGTGCGGACCCGGCGCAGCGCGCGGTCCAGGATGGGATCGTGCATGGTCTCTCGTTCGGCTAGTGCTGCCCGGGACGTGCTCCGAGCGGCGACGGGTTGCGGCGGGTGCGGTGCATGGGCGGCGGGCCCTCCCTGGTGCGGCGGGACACCCTGCACACGGCCCCGCGGCCCGTCCGGTTCACCGGCCGGCGGTGTTTTTCCGCGGTCCTTCCGCGCGGTCCTTCCGCGCGCGTGCCGTCAGGGGCGGTAGAGGCCCTCGTAGCGCGGGCCGTGCGCGGTGTGCACGACCTTGCGCTTGACCTTCAGCGTGGGCGTCAGCTCGCCCTGCTCCTGGGACAGGTCGCGGTCGAGCACGGTGAAGCGCTTGACCTGGGAGACGGTCGCGAAGTGCGCGTTGGCCTCGTCCACGACGCCCTGGAGGAGGGCGCGCACCTCGGGGGTCCGCGCCAGGGTCGGCAGGTCGGTGGGCAGGCCCCGGTCGCGGGCCCACGGGACGATCTCGTCCTCGTCGAGGGTGAGCAGGGCGACGAGGTAGGGCTTGGTGTCGCCGTAGACGACGGCGTGCGAGACCCAGCGGGACTGGCGGAGCTGGTTCTCCACGTTGGCGGGCGCGATGTTCTTGCCGCCCGCGGTGATGATGATGTCCTTCTTGCGGCCGGTGATGGTCACGAAGCCGTCCTCGTCGACCTCGCCCAGGTCGCCGGTGTGCAGCCAGCCGTCGGTGAGGACCTCGGCGGTGGCGGCCGGGTTGTTCCAGTAGCCGGCGAAGACGTGCGGGCCCCGCATGAGGATCTCGCCGTCGGCGGCGACCTTGAGCTCCAGGCCGGCCACGCCGAAGGTGCCGACCGAGCCGAGGCGGTGGTGGGCGAGGGTGTTGACGGTGCCCACGCCGGTGGACTCGCTCATGCCGTAGCCCTCCAGGACGGGCACGCCGGCGGCGGTGAAGAACTCCAGCACCTCCACCGAGATGGGCGCGGCGCCGGACAGGGCCTGGCGCAGCCGCCCGCCGAACACGGCGCGGACGCGGGCGAACACCGGGTCGACCCGCTCGAACGCGGCGGCCAGGTCGGGCGGCAGCGGCTGCCCGGCGGCCTGGAGCGCGCGGACGGCGAGGCCCACCCGCACGGCCTGGCGCAGCTGGTCCTCCGGGACGCCCGCGGTGGCGACCGCGTGGATCTTCTCGAAGATCCGCGGCACGGACGGCAGGAACGTGGGCCGCACCTGCGCCAGCTCCGGCACCACCTTGGCCGGGTCGCCGCCGAAGAACGCGAGCGTGCTGCCCGTGTAGAGCGCGGACAGCGCCACGATCTGCGCGAACACGTGCGCCAGCGGCAGGAACAGGTACACCACGTCCTCGGCCAGCGTGTAGGACAGCTCCTCGGTGAGCCGGCACATCGTGAGCCAGTTGCGGTTGGTCAGCACGCAGCCCTTGGGCGGGCCGGTGGTGCCCGAGGTGTAGATGATCAGCGTCGGGTCGTCCGGCCGGAGCGCGGCGCGGCGGTCGTCCAGCTCGCCCGGCAGCGGGGACGTGCGGCCGTGCGAGCGCAGGTCGTCGAGGCCGCCGCCCTCGATCACCAGCACGTCGCGCAGGCCGGGCACGTCGTCGCGCACCGACTCGACCTTGGCCAGCTGGGCGGCGTCCTCGGCGATCAGCAGCGCCGCGCCGGAGTCGGAGACGATCCAGGCGCACTCCTCGGGCGCGCTGGACGGGTAGATCGGCACCACGACGCCGCCCGCCGCGAGCACCGCCAGCTCGACCGCCAGCCACTCGGCGCGGGTCTGCGCCAGCACGCACACCCGGTCCCCCGGCGCGACGCCCAGGTGCACGAGCCCCGACGCCAGCTCCAGCACCTCCTCGGCGACCTCGGTGAACGTGACGTCGTGCCACGCGCCGTCGCGCTGGTGGCGCCACGCCACGCGGTCGTCGTGCCGGTGGGCGGCGACGAAGGGCAGGTCGGCGACGACGCGCGCCGCGGGTGCGGTCATGGCGGTGCTCCTCACTGAGCTGTGCGGTGCTGGGCGGTGCTGTGCTGGGCGGTCTGGTGCGGGCTTCGGCGAGTGGCTTCAGGCGGGGCTGACGTGCACGGGGACGCCGTTGAGCACGGCGGTGCCGGACAGCGGGTCCAGGGCGTGGTCGTCGGTGAGCCGGTTGACGTTCACGCCGGGGTGCGCCGAGGCCGTGGCGAGGCGGGTGCCCGGCCGGTCGTGGCCCCAGCCGTGCGGCAGGCTCACCACGCCCGCGGTCAGGTCGGCGCTGACCTCCACGGTCGCCTCGACCTCGCCGACGCGCGACGCGACGCGGGCCGTGCCGCCGTCGACCAGGCCGAGCCGCCGCGCGTCGTCCGGGTTGACCAGCAGCGTGCACAGCCGGCCCTTCACCAGGGCGGGCACGTTGTGCAGCCACGAGTTGTTGGTCCGCAGGTGGCGGCGGCCGACGAGGACCAGGCCGTCGCGGGGCGCGGTGAGGGCGGCCAGGACGCGCGGCACGTCGTCCGCGATCGGCCCCGGGCACAGCTCGACCCGGCCGGAGGGCGTGCGCAGGACCTCCGGCAGGCGGGCGGTGAGGGGGCCGAGGTCGAGGCCGTGCGGGTGGTCGAGCAGGGCCTCCACCGACAGGGCGTGCGCGCCCCCGCGCAGGCGGGCGTCGAGGAGCTGCTCGTCGCGGGTCAGCTCGTCGGACGGGGACGTGCCGACGAGCGCGTGCAGGTCGGCGTCCGGGCCGAGGCCGGCGGCGATGGCGGTGAGCCGCAGCAGGATGTCGCCCTCGTCGAGCGCGCCGTCGGCGAGGGGCGCGGCGGGGCGCGAGTACTTCGCGACGTTGCGCACGGCGTGCGCGGAGAACACCAGGTCGTAGTGCGCGCGTTGGCTCGGCGGCGGTGGGGGCAGGACGACGTGCGCGTGCCGGGTCGTCTCGTTGAGGTACGGGTCGACCGACACGACGAGGTCCAGGCTCGCGAGGGCCGCGTCGAGGCGGTCGGAGTTCGGCGCGGACAGCGCGGGGTTGCCCGCCACCGTGATCAGCGCCCGCACCTGGCCCGGCCCGGGGGTCTCGATCTCGTCGGCGAGCGTGGCGACGGGGAGTTCGCCCGCCACCTCCGGCAGGTCCCGCACCCGGCTGCGCCACCGGCCGGTGGTGAACCCCCTGCCGGTGCCCGTGCCGCGGCGGGCGTGCGCGGGCAGCGGGAACATCGCGCCGCCGGGCCGGTCCAGGTTGCCGGTGAGGACGTTGAGGACGTCGACCAGCCAGCTGGCGACCGTGCCGAACTCGACGGTGGTGGTGCCGATCCGGCCGTGCACGGCGGCCCTCGGCGCGGCGGCGAGCCGGTGCGCCAGGTCGCGGATGACGTGGGCCTCGACGCCGCACCGCGCGGCCACCGCCGCCGGCGTGAAGGGGCGGGCCAGCGCGCGGACGCCGTCCACGCCGACCACGTGCCCGGCGAGGTCGCCCAGGTCGACGAGGTCGGCCGTGAACAATTCGTTGACCAGGGCGAACAACAGGAACACGTCGGCGCCGGGGCGGATCGGCACGTGCTGGTCGGCCGCGGCGGCGGTGCGGCTGCGGCGCGGGTCGACCACCGTGAACGCCCCGCCGCGCGCCCGCAGCGCCCGCAGCCTGCCCGGCGCGTCGGGCACCGTCCACAGGCTGCCGTTGGAGGAGAACGGGTCCGTGCCGAGCAGCAGCAGGAAGTCCGTGCGGTCGATGTCCGGCACCGGGATCGTGTAGGGGCCGCCGAACAGCAGGCCGCACGCGACGTGCTTCGGCATCTGGTCGACGGTGGACGCGGTGAACACGTTGCGGGTGCCCAGTGCCTTGCGCAGGGCGGGCGCGTGCAGCGCGCCGGCGAGCGAGTGCACGGTCGGGTTGCCCAGGTAGAGGGCGACGGCGTCGCGGCCGTGCTCGGCGGTGGTCGAGGTGAGCCGGCTGTCGACGTAGGTGAACGCCTCGCGCCACGACGCCGGCCGCAGCTCGCCGCCCGTCCTGATCAGCGGGGTGCGCAGCCGGTCGGGGTCGGCGTCCAGCGCGCCCAGGGACGCGCCCTTCGGGCACAGGAAACCGCGGCTGAAGGTGTCCTGCCGGTCGCCGCGCACGGCCGTGATCCGGTCGCCGTCGAGCGTCAGCTCCAACCCGCACGTCGCCTCGCACAGCGGGCAGGTGGTGTGAGCGGTGCGCATGCCTTCTCCCCCGTCGTTCCTCGCCGGTCCGTTCCTCGCCGGCCCGTTCCCGCCGGTCCGTTGTGGCTAGTCGTTCGGGCGGTCGTTCAGGTGGCCGTTCGGGTGGCCGTTCGGGTGGCCGTCCCGGCGGCCCGCGCACGGCCGCAGCCGTCCCGCCGAGGTCAGCCCGGTCAGCTCGCTCAGCGCGGCGGCCACCATCCCCGGCCGGGCCAGGCAGTCGTCGAGCCGGAAGCCCGCGACGGCGCGCGACCCGAGCCGCACCGGGTCCACCGCGAGCGGTTCGCCGTGCCCGACCAGGCGGCCGAACGGCGCCAGCACGGCCAGCGCGTCCTCCACCGGGCCGCCGACCACGACGTCCACCGGGCCGTCGGCGAGCAGCCGCCCGGTCAGGTCCGGCCCGGCGGGGTCGACCGCGACGTCCGCGCCGAGCCGCACCGCGAGCCGCCGCTGCGCCTGGGTGGGCGCGGTGGCGACCACCCGGCCCGCGCCGAAGCTCACCGCGAGCTGCACGACCAGGACGCCGACCGGGCCGCCCGCGTCGTGCACCAGCACCGCCTCGCCGCGCCGCAGGTGGGCGCACGTGCGCAGCAGGTGCCACGCGGTGAGGCCGTGCCGGGCCAGGTCGAGCGCGGCCTCGTCACCGAGGCCGGCGGGCAGCGGGTGCGCGACGCCGCCGAGCGCCAGCGCCCGCCGACCCGCGACCTCGACGACCTCCACGTGCCCAGGCAACACGCCCCGGTTACCCGCGAGTTAGTCGTGACTCCACGACAACTAAGCCGAGAGTCCAACGCCCAGGTCCCGAGAGTCCAACGCTCAGGCCCTCTGAGTTCTGCGTTCAGGACGCGGATACCGGGCCCGCGGAGGTCCTGGACGTAGAACTCAGGGGGCCTGGAGGTTGGACTCTCGGGACCTGGAGGTTGGACTCTCGCGGGTCAGGAGGGGCGGGCGTCCAGGGCTCGGGCCAGTTCCAGGCGGGAGCTGACGTTGAGCTTCGCGTAGACGCGGGAGAGGTAGACCTCGATGGTGCGCGGGCTGTAGTGCAGGGCCGCGGCGATGTCGCGGTTGCGCATGCCCTGCTGCACGAGGCGCGCCACGTTGGCCTCGGCCTCGGTGAGGAGGCCGGGGGGCTTGGCGCGGGCGCGCGGCACCTTGGCACCGAGGTCGCGCAGGCGGGCACCGGCCTGGCGGCGCAGGCCGTGCGCGCCCAGGCGGGTGAAGACGGCGTGCGCGTCGAGGAGGTCGGGCACGGCGGGGGTCAGCGAGCCGAGGGCCAGCTGGGCGCGGGCGCGTTCGAACACCAGGCCGCCCGCCTCCGCCTCGCGCACCGCGTCCCGCAGCACGTCCGGGTCGCGCTCGACCAGCCCCGCCACCCGGCGCACGGCGGTGCGGGTCCACGGTGACACCCGGTCCGCCGACACGACCCGCAGGCGCGCCAGGACCTCGCGGGCCCCGTCGACCCGGTCGTGCGCCAGGTCCAGCTCGACCAGCCTGGCCAGCAGCACGCAGCTGTACGCGGACGCGCCGTCGGGCGCCACGGCCTCCACGAGCGTCGTGCGGGCGCCTTCCGCGTCACCGCGCGCGGCCAGGTAGCCGGACATCGCCAACGCGTGCAGCCGCGCCATGTTCGGGCTGGTCGGCGGGTCGAGCCGGGCCAGCCGGGCGGCCACGTCCAGCTCGCCGCGCCACGTGCGCACCTCCAGCTCGATGGCGCGCAGGCCGTGCAGCATCATCAGCTCCTGCCGGGCCTCCAGCTCGGCGGCGGCCCGCCCGAGGCGTTCGAGGCAGGCGTCCCACTCGCCGCCGAACCAGTCCAGCGCCACGCCCGCCATCTCCAGCTCGCCGCGGAACGCGTGCCCGCCCGCGCGCTCGCGCAGCTCCTCGGCCCGCCGCAGCCGCCACGACGCGTCGTGCACCAGCCCGGCGAGCGCCCCGGTCGACGCGCCCACCGCCAGCGCCTGCAGCTCCAGCGCCGGCTGGTCGGCGGCGCGCAGCGCGCGGTTGGCGTACTCGACGGTCTTGTCGTGCCGGAACAGCATCGACGTGATCACGACCAGCCGGTCGAACACCACGACGCCCTCGGCGGCGGAGGTGACCGGCATGGCCTCGGTGCGCTCGGCCTCGGCGAGCGCGTCGGCGTGCCGCCCGGTGAAGACCAGCAGCAACGCGCGCTGGGCGTGCAGCGCGGCGGGCGCGTCGCCGGCGGCCAGCTCGGCGTCGGCCAGCCGCAGCGCCTCGTCCAGCCTGCCGACCAGGAACAGGCTGCTGAGCACGACGACCGCGCACCGCGACCGCTCGGGGCCGGGCGGCAGGGCCTCCAGCGCGGCCAGGCCGGGTGCGACGGCGGCGGCCGGGCGGGACGCGTGGGCCAGCGCCCGGCACTGGGAGGCGAGCAGCGCGCCGCGTTCCGGCGCGGCCACCGGCAGCAGCTCCAGCGCCCGCGCGCACAGCGCCGCCGCCGTCTCCGGCGCGGTCGCGCGGTTGGCGTCGGCGGCCCGCGCCATGACCCGCACCGCGCGCAGGTCGCCGGGCGGCGCGGACTCGGCCAGGTGCCAGGCGAGTTCCAGCTCGTCGGTCGACAGGCCGCGGTCGAGGTCCTCCAGCAGCCGGGCGCTGACGAGGCTGTGCAGGTGGCGGCGCTGCGCGGGCCCGATCTCCTGGTACAGCGCCTCGCCGACCAGGGCGTGCGAGAACCGGTAGCCGCGGTCGGCGTCGCGCACGACGATGCGGGCGCGCAGCAGCTCGTCGAACGCGGCCACCACGCTGTCCTCGGGCAGCGACGCGACCCGCGCGAGCAGCCCGATCCGGTCCAGCCGCACCCGCCGGAACACCGACACGGCCCGTGCCACCGCACGCGTGTCGCGGTCCAGCGGGGCGACCCGGCGCAGCACCGCCTCGCGCCGGGTGAGCCGGATCGCGGTCGGCGACACGGTCAGCCGCGCGCGGTCACCGGTGACCTCCACCAGGTCCAGCTCGCGCAGCGACCGGGCGATCTCCTCCGCGAAGAACGGGTTGCCGTCGGCCCGCCGGCACACCTCGTGCGCCAGGCCGTCGTCCACCGGCGCGCCCAGCACCGACTCCACGATCCGCGCCACCTCGCCGCCGCCGAGCGGGGCCAGCTCCAGCCGCACCACCTCGGCGTGCCGCTCCAGCCGGTCCAGCAGCTCGTCCACGCCGCCGTTGACGTGGTGCGAGCGGGTCGCGGCCAGCAGCACCAGCGGCGCGGCGGTGACCCGGCGCAGCACGACGGCGAGCATCGCCAGCGAGTCGTCGTCGGCGCGGTCGAGGTCGTCGAGGACGAGCGCGGCGGGCCGGTCGGCGGCGAGCGCGGTGAGGGCGCGGGCGACCCGCTCGCACGCCCGGCCGAACCAGCCCGCGTCCGGCACGCCCGCCGGGACCAGCGCCTCGGCCTCCCCCGCCGTGCCGGGGCACGACCGCAGGGCGGTGGCGACCGCGGCGTACGGGATGCGCCTGCTCACGTCGTCGGACTCGGCGGCCAGCACCGCGCAGCCCCGGTCGCGCAGCCCGGCGCGCGCCTGCGCCAGCAGGCTCGACTTGCCGATCCCCGGCTCCCCCGACACGACGACGGCGACCACGCCCGCCGCGGGCACCCGGGCCACCGCGTCGGCGACGGTCGCCAGCTCGCGCTCCCTGCCGAAGAACGCGCGACCTGAGGAGGACAAGGGGCGGCCTCCCGTCGTTGGGGACGTTTCACCCTACCGACTGAGGAATCCCTACTCACGTGTCATGGCTCACGGTGGTGGCATGGACTCCCACCACCGCCGCACCGGGAGGGTCGATGACGGTCCAGGGCACCTGCCACGACGATTTCGCCGAGGTCCGCGCCGAGTTCGAGGCCAACTTCGCGCACCGGGGTGAGGAGGGCGCGGGCGTGCACGTGACGGTCGACGGGGAGACCGTCGTCGACCTGTGGGGCGGTGACGCGGGCGGGCGGCCGTGGCGCGAGGACACCATCACGCACGTGTGGTCGTGCACCAAGGGCGCGACCGCGCTGTGCGCGCACGTGCTGGCCTCGCGCGGCGAGCTGGACCTGGACGCGCCGGTGACCCGCTACTGGCCGGAGTTCGGCGGCGCGGGGTCGGGCGGCACTGTGGCGGGGGCGACGACGCTCGTGCGGGACCTGCTGTCGCACCGGGCGGGGTTGGCCGCGCTGCGCGAGCCCGCCCCGCCGGGCCTGATGTTCGACTGGGCGGCGACGGCGGGCGCGCTGGCCCGGCAGGAGCCGTTCTGGGAGCCGGGCACGCGGCACGGCTACCACGCGCTGACGTTCGGGCACCTGGTCGGCGAGGTCGTGCGGCGGGTCAGCGGGACGGGGCTGGCCGAGTTCTTCGAGAAGGAGGTGTCCGGGCCGCTGGCGCTGGACTTCTGGCTCAGGCTGCCGGAGGACCTGGAACCGCTCGTCGCGCCGACCCTGCCGCCGGTGCCGGGGTCGCCGGTCGCGAGCCTGTACCGGCGGGCGATGGCCGAGCCGGCGTCGGTGCAGGCGTTGCTGCTGACCAACGACGGCGGGTACGCGGCGGCGTCCGGCACGCGTGAGGCGCACGCCGCGGAGTACGGGTCCGTGGGCGGGATGGCCAACGCACGGGGGTTGGCGCAGATGTACCGGCCGCTGGCGCTGGGCGGCGAGTACAACGGCGTGCGGCTGGTCGACGAGGGGCAGGTCGCGGTCATGTCGGCCGTGGAGTCCGCCGGGTTCGACGAGATGCTGCTGACGCCCACCCGGTTCTCGCTGGGGTTCATGAAGTCGGTCGGCAACCGCCACCTGCCGCCGGCCGACCGGGGCGTGGTGCTGGCGGAGGACGCGTTCGGCCACTCGGGCATGGGCGGGTCGCTCGGTTTCGCGTCGCCGGCGGCGCGCATGTCGTTCGGGTACGTGATGACGCGGATGGGGCCGGGCGTCGGGGTCAACGAGCGCGGACAGTCCCTTGTGGACGCCACCTACCGCGCGCTGGGCCACCGCCAGGCCCCCAACGGCCCCTGGTACCGCTGACCCCGCCCCCGAGAGTCCAACGCTCAGACCTCGAGAGTCCAACGCCCAGGACCCGAGAGTCCAACGCTCAGGACCCCTGAGTTCTGCGTTCAGGACGCGGACGCCGGGCTCACGGGGTCCTGAGCGTAGAACTCACCGGGCCTGGACGTTGGACTCTCGCGACCTGGACGTTGGACTCTCGGGGCCTGGGGGTTGGACTCTCGGGGTGGTTAGCATGGCTCGGTGATCGAGGTCGTGCGCTGGAGGCGGGTGGCGGCGTCGCCTGAGCGGGTGTGGCAGGTGGTGTCGCGGGCGGCGGGGGCGGCGGCCTGGCTCGCGGGCTGCGAGCGCGTGGACGTCACGTCCGGCGCGGGGCGCGGCGAGCGGCGCACGCTGCACGGCCGGTGGGACGGCCGCGCGTCCGAGGTCGACCAGGAGGTCGTGGAGTTCCGGCGGCCGGCGGTCATCGCGTGGCGGCACGTCGCGGAGCGCCTCGACGGGCGGCCCGCGCCGCGCTTGGCCCTGCGCACCGAGTTCCGGGTGGAGCTGGCGCCCACCGGGGACGGCGGCACGGTGGTGCGCCTGCGGTTGCTCCAGGTGCCGGTGTCGGCGTTGCGGGGTGTGCTGCTCAGCGCGTTCGGCCGTCGCCGGGCGGCGGTGGCGATGGACGCCTCGCTCGACCGGTTGACCGACCTGGTGGGGGGCGGGGACGGGTGAGACCGGGGACGGGTGAGGCGGGAGTGGCTACTGGGTCATGCCGTACACCGACCTCAGCCACACGCAGGTGAGGGTGTCGACCAGCTCCCGGTCCTTCGCCGCCGAACGGCGGGACCGCGAGCGCGTCAGGAACGCCTGCTCGTTCATCTGCACCAGGATCGTGGCCAGCGCGCGGGCGTCCGGGCCGGGCGGCGCGGCGCCGGCGGCCCGCTCGATGTCGATCTGCCCCGCGGTGGAGTCGATGAACCGCCTCGCCACCCCGGCCCAGAACTCGCGCATCGACGGGTCCGTGTCCCGGGCGCGGACGGCGGCCCGCAGCACCGGCCCGTGCCTGCGCCACAGGGCGAGGCTCGCGCCCAGCGCCCGGCGGATCGAGTCCTCCGGCGGTTCGCTGCCGCGCCGCAGCCAGGACGACGCCGACTCGTAGACGGCGTCGAGGACCGCGCCGGACAGCGCGTGCAGCACGGCTTCGCGCGACGCGAAGTGGAAGTAGAACGTCGACCGGGAGATGCCCGCGCCCGAGGCGAGCTCGTCGACCGCGATGTCGTCCAGCGAACGCGTCTGCAACAACCGCTCGGCGGTGTCCAGGATCGCCTGGGAGGTGAGGTCGCCCTTGCTGGGCCTGCGCCGCGACCCGACCGTGCCGGCACGTGGGGACATGGCGGACATCCTGGGGCGGGCGGCCCGGCGGTCGCAAGGTCCGCGAGGGCAACGGTGCCAAGTCGAGAGCAGGTCGCCCGACCACCCGGTCATGGGCCACCCGACCACCGGGTCATCGGTCCACCGCGCCCGCGCGCGGTTCGCGGACCGCGCGCGGGCGCGGTAGAACAGGACGGGTGGACCCCCTCTGGGCATTGCGGCAGGTGGCGTTCCAGCTGGAGCGCGCGGGCGAACCCACGTACCGGGTCAGGGCGTTCCGCCGGGCCGCGGACGTCGTGGCGGGGCTCGCCGACGGCGAGCTGGAGCGGCGCGCCGGGGACGGGACGCTCACCGACCTGCCGGGCATCGGCAAGTCCACCGCCGGGGTGATCACCGACGCCCTGGCCGGGCGGGAACCGTCCTACCTGGCGCGGGTGCGGGAACCGGTCGTCGGCGGGCGGGAGCTGCGCGAGGCGCTCAAGGGCGACTGCCACACCCACTCCGACTGGTCGGACGGCGGCAGCCCGGTCCGGGAGATGGCGGAGGCGGCCCGCGACCTCGGCCACGAGTGGGTGGCGCTCACCGACCACTCGCCGCGCCTCACCGTCGCGAACGGGTTGTCGGTCGACCGGTTGCGCCGGCAGCTGGACGTGGTGGCGGCGCTGAACGAGGAGCTGGCCCCGTTCCGGGTGCTGACCGGGATCGAGGTGGACGTCCTCGACGACGGCTCGCTCGACCAGCACGAGGACCTGTTGGCGGAGCTGGACGTGGTGGTCGCGAGCGTCCACTCGAAGCTGCGGATGCCCGGGCCCGAGATGACCCGGCGGATGGTCGAGGCGGTGTCCAACCCGCACGTCGACGTGCTGGGCCACTGCACCGGGCGGCTGGTCACCGGCAAGGGGCGGCCCGAGTCGGAGTTCGACCCGGAGGCGGTGTTCGACGCGTGCGCCGAGGCCGGCACGGCGGTGGAGGTCAACTCGCGCCCGGAGCGCCGCGACCCGCCGGGCAGGCTGCTGCGGCTGGCGGTGGCGATGGGGTGCTCGTTCGCGATCGACAGCGACGCCCACGCGCCCGGTCAGCTCGACTGGCTGTCGTTCGGGTGCGAGCGGGCCGAGGAGTGCGGGGTGACGCCCGACCGGGTGATCAACGCGCTGGGGGTGGACGAGTTCCTCGCGCGGTGAGTCGGTGTGTGAAGGGAGGGAACGGGAGCGGGCGGGAGGGAGCAAGCGGGGACGGGCGGGAGGGGACGGGCGGGGGCGGTCAGCGGCCGGCGGTGGCGGAGCGGCGCACCCGGGAGGCGCGCACCAGGTGGCCGTACCACGGCACGAGCGGCCCGGTGCGGCCGTCCACCAGGCGCTGCCACGTGGCGCGGCACAGGGCCAGGAACGGGGCGGGGTCCCAGTCGCCCACCAGGTCGGCCAGCGAGCGGTCCTGCACGTTGCCCAGCGCGTAGCGGCGGTCGAAGCCGTAGGACACCGGCACGGCCGCGCCGTTGGCCTCGACCACCAGCGGCGTGAGCCAGGAGCCGAGCGGCTGCCCGTCCTCGACCGGGACGGCCATGAACGCCTCCGGGCGGCGGGCCAGCATCGTGCGCGGCACGGCGTCGAGCTGCACGGCCATGCCGTGCTCCTCGGCGATGCGGCCCAGCTCGACCGCCGCGTAGGCCAGCTCGACGGCGTCGGGGCGCTCCCCGGCCATCAGGCGGTTGGCCGCGCCCTCCGGTTCGAGCGGGTGCACCTGGAGCAGCAGCGCGCCGGACCCGGAGGCGGCGAGCGCCACGTCGCCGAGCTGGGTGGCGTTGCCCTGGGTGAGGGTGGTGATCACGCCGACCGGGATGCCCGCCTCGGTGAGCCTGCGGATGCCGGCCAGCGCCTTCTCGAACGCGCCGCCCTGGTCGCGGATGCGGTCGTGCGTGGCGCGGTCGCCGTCGAGGGACACCGCGACGAGGTCCACGAGGCCGCGCACCAGCCCGATGCGGCGCTGCGTCAGCGCCACCCCGTTCGTGGTGACCGTCGTGCGCATCCCGGCGTCCCGCGCGGCCCGCAGCAGGGCGGGCAGCTCCGGGTAGAGGAACGGTTCGCCGCCCGACACGTTGAGCACGTCGTAGCCGAACCCGGCGGCGTCGCGCACGACCCGGGCGAGGACGCCGATGGGCACGGACTCGGCGACGTCCGGGCCCGAGCTGGAGTAGCAGTGCAGGCAGCGCAGGTTGCACAGCCTGGTCGGGTGCACTTGCAGCACCGCTCGGCCGCCGGTGTGCCCCGCCATGCCACCCTCCAGCGTCTCGGATATCCATATGGAGGGCCGAGTGGACGCGCAAATACGTCTATCCGTCACCGAAGCACTGCTCATTCCCTCGTAAGTGGGAACCTCGGCAGGTCGTGAAACGGCGCGTCGCACGCCGACGACTCCCCTAGCGAGGCGACACGAGCGCTCACCCAGTGGGGAGGGGGCATGCGCCGCGAGTTCACCGTTCCCGCCGACGCCGCCGACGAGGCGCGGCGCCGGCTCCTGCGCGACCTCCACGACGGGCTGGGGCCGGCGCTGGCCGCCGTCGCGCTGGGGCTGCGCGCCGCGCGGCACCTCGCGCCGAACGACCCGGCCTCGGCCGGCCGGCTGCTGGCCCGGCTGGAGGAGGAGGTCCACACGGCGGTGGACGAGATCCGCAGGCTGGCCGCGGGCGCGTGCCCGGCGGCGGTGGCCCGGCTCGGCCTGGCGGACGCGGTGCGGGCGCACGTGGCGACGCTGACCGACCGGCAGCCGGTGCGGGTGGACGTGCACTGCGACGGGCTGCCGGAGCTGCCGGTGGCGGTGCAGGTCGCGGCCTACCGGATCGTGTGCGAGGCGGTGACGAACGTGGTGCGGCACGCGGGCGCGCGGCACTGCGCGGTGCGGCTGTGGTTCGCCGGCGGGCTGCACGTCGAGATCGTCGACGACGGCGTCGGGAACCTCGGCCCGGGGTGCCCGGCGGCGGGGCGGGACGACGGCGTGGGCCTGCGGTCGATGGACGAGCGGGCGCGCGAGGTCGGCGGCACGTGGCGCGTGGAGCACGTCGACGCCGGCGGCACCCGGGTCTGCGCGGACCTGCCGGCCGCGGGCGGGGCGTGAGCGGGCGTGCCGCCGCTGCGGGCGCTCGTGGTGGACGACCACCCGCTGTTCCGCTACGGCCTGGCCACCGCGCTCGCCGGCGCGCCCGGCCTGGAGCTGGTCGGCGAGGCGCCCGGCGGCGTGGTGGCGGTGTCGATGGCCGCGGCGCTGTGCCCGGACGTCGTGGTGATGGACCTGAACATGCCCGACCTGGGCGGGGTGGAGGCGACGCGGCGGATCGTGGCGCACGACGCCGGGGTGCGGGTGCTGGTGCTGACCATGTTCGACGACGACGAGTCGGTGTTCGCCGCGATGCGCGCGGGCGCGCTGGGCTACCTGCTCAAGGGGTCGAGGCCGCAGCAGATCGTGCGGGCGGTGCGGGCCGTCGGCGAGGGCGAGGCGATCTTCAGCCCGGCCATCGCGGTGCGGCTGCTCGCCTACTTCGGCAGCGCGCCGGCCGAGCGGGCCGAGGCGTTCCCGGAGCTGACCTCGCGGGAGCGGGAGGTGCTGCGGCTCATGGCCGGCGGCACGGGCAACGCGGCCATCGCCCGGCTGCTGGTGCTCAGCCCGAAGACGGTGCGCAACCACGTGTCGAACATCCTGCGCAAGCTGCACGTCGCCGACCGCGCCCAGGCCGTGTCCCGGGCCAGGCAGGCCGGTCTGGGCGACGGGTCGGGACACATCGGGACACCCGGCCCATAGTGCCGGGACACGTCGGGTCGCGACGATTGCCGCAGGCCCATCGGGGGCACGAGGCGGGGAGCACGACATGAGCGGTGAGCAGATCGCGGTGGTCCTGCACGCGGCGGACTCGATCACGAGGGCGGGGGTGACCGCGGCGCTGCGGTCGCGCCCGGAGGTCCGGCTGGTGGAGCCGGGCGAGGACGCGCCGGTGGCGCTGGTCGTCCTGGAGCGCATGGACGGCGAGGCGCAGCAGCTGCTGCGCAGGCTCCAGGCGCCGGGCAGCGCGGGCATCGTGCTGGTGGCGGGCGACATCGCCGACCCGGAGCTGCTGAACGTGGTCAGCAGCGGCGTGTCCGCGGTGGTGCGCCGGTCCGACGCGACGCCCGACACGCTGGTGCGCCTGGTGCGGGCGACCGCGGCCGGCCAGGGCACGCTGCCGCCCGACCTGCTGGGCAGGCTGCTGGACCGGGTGTCGCGGTTGCAGCGCAACGTGCTCAACCCGAACGGCTGGAGCATGGCGGGCATGTCCGACCGGGAGACGGAGGTGCTGCGGCTGATCGCCGACGGCTTCGAGACCCGGGAGATCGCCGAGAAGCTGTGCTACTCCCAGCGCACGGTCAAGTCGATCCTGCACGACGTCACCAACCGGTTCCAGCTCCGCAACCGGGCGCACGCGGTGGCGTTCGCCCTGCGCGAGGGGCTGATCTGAGCGAGGCCGACCCGGGGGCGTCGTCCGCAGCGCCCGGCGCATCGGTCACAGCGCCCGGGGCGTTCACAGCGCCCGGCCGGAGAAGGACACCGACGGTGTGCAGTTCCCCTTCCCGGCCGGGTTCTGGCAGCTCACCTGCACGACGACCTTCTCGCCCTTCTTGAAGCTCAACGGCTCCACGTAGTGCCGGTCGAGGTCGCGGAAGTTGGCCAGGCCGACCTCCAGCAGCACGCTGCGCTCCCCGCCCGCCTCCCGCAGCACGCGCACGGTGCCCGTGTCGCCGCGCGGGTTCTGGAGCACGATGTCGGACACCAGCAGCGCCTTGTCCTCCGGCGGGGTGAACGTGAAGTCGGCGAACAGGGCGGGGTTCGCCACGACGGCCGCGTCGGCGGCGACCCGGAAATCGGTGGGCTCGCCGGGCAGCTCGCCCGCGGCGGGCGGCGCCTTGGAGGTGGGCGGCGAGCCGGGCGCGGCCTCCGGGTCGAGCCCGACCTCCTGCATGGCCTCGGCGGCCCGCGCGTTGGCCTGCCGGGCCTCCTCCCGCGCCTCGCCGGCGCCGGCCTGCGCCTGCTCGGCGACGGCCTTCACCTCGCCGGCCTGCTGGGTCGCGGCCTCCCGCGCGGCGGACTTCACGGCGGGTTTGAGCACGGTGAACCACAGGGCGACCAGGACGGCGGCGAGCGCCAGGAGCGCGAGGAGCGCGGGCAGCAGCCACCGGGGCATCAGCTGCCGCTGCACGAACGTGCCGTTGGCGGTGAGCGCCTCCCCCGTGCTGGGCACGACGTCCACCCGGAACGGCCGGGTTCGGGACGGCCCGCGCAGGAACGTGTCGCGCGGCTTCACGACGAACTTGACGAACGCCGCCGTGCCGGGCGCGAGGTGCACGTCGCCGCGCTCGAACCGGAACTCCAGCTCGCCGTCCGGGTCGGCCGCGTGCAGCCGCACCGCGAGCGGGTGGTTGCCGACGTTGTCGACGGCCAGCTCGAACCGGCCGCGCGAGCCCGCCTCGACCTTGGTGGGCACGAGTTCGGCGGTCAGGTCGGTGAACCCGCCGACCTCGACCACGCCCTCCTCGACGACCGACCCGTACGGGTCCTCGCGGGAGGCGACCCGGATGCCGAACGGCACCGGCCCCGCGGCCACCTCGGCCGTGCGCGGCGGCGCGAACCGCACGACGACCGAGGCGGACGCGCGGGGGACGAGGCTCACCGAGGCCGGTTCCGCGGCGACCCACCCCGCCGCGTCGCCGACCACGTCCACGGTGAACTCGTCGACCAGGTCACCGGTGTTGCGCACGACCACCGTGCAGGTGACGTCTTCGCCGGGCGCCACGGTCAGGCCGGTGGCGGACAGCGTCGCGGTTGCGCCCATGGGTCGATCCTCCGGTGGTCTGGTCGGTTCGGGCACCGGCCCGGGGGTGGGTGGCGGTGCGGCGGGTGCTGCCCCTGCGGGCAGCGGCCCGGTCGTCCGGGTGGCGGCGGTCGTCGGGTGGCGGGTGGCGGCGGTCGTCGGGCGTCAGGCGGCGGTGGTCGTCGGGCGGCGGTCACTCGCGGGACGCGAAGTCGGGTGGTTGCAGGGTCCTGGGCACGACCAGGAACTCCGCCGACCGGACCGGGCCGAACCGGGGGCCGGCGGTCGCGGTCGCCTCCAGCCGCCGGGGGCCGATGAGGTCGTTGTGGAACACCGGGAACTGCGCGTCGAACGTCCCGTCGCCGCCGACCGGGACGGTGCCCGGGGACTCGGAGATGCCGAGCGTCCAGGTCAGCGCCACGGTGGCCCCGGCGGGGAAGCCCCTGCCGGTGGCGCGCGGCACGGACCCGGTGGGGCCGACGCCCGGTTCGACGGCCACCTCGGGCTGCCGCACCAGGACGCGCGCCACCGCCGTGTTGTCGGCCGCGTCGCTGTCCGGGCCGGTGCCCACCACCGACCCGCCCGCCGTCGTGTCCGCGGCGGCCCTCGCGGGCAGCACGACCCGCACCTCGGCCTCCTGGCCGGGGGCGAGCACGCCGATCGGGCACGTCGCCGCGCACGGCGAGGTGGCGGGCAGCAGCTGCGGCGGCAGGGCGGTGACCACGGCGACGTCGGTCATCGGCGCGGGCGAGCCGTTGCGCACCCGGTAGGACAGCACCACGTCGTCACCGCCGACGAAGCCCTCCGCCGGCGCGGCGGCCACGGCCAGCGACAGCGACCCGGGGTTGTCCGGCGGCCGGACCTCCTCGGCCACGGTCACCGGCACGTCCACCCGGTTGTCGGCCGGGTTGACGTCCGGCGGCACGGCGGCGGTGAGCACCTGCCCGCCCGCCGCGACACCGGTGAGGGTGACGGTCACCTCGGCGCCCGCGCCGGGCGCGAGCCGGCCCAGCGCGCAGCCGGTCGGCGTGCAGGAGCCGGAGGTGGTGGCGGTGGCGTCGACGCGCAGCCCGGCGGGCGCGGTGAGCGCCAGGTCGGCCTCCCGCGCGGCCAGGCCCGCGTTGACCACCCGCAGGCGCACCGTCGTCGTGCCGCCGAACACCACGTCCGCGGGCGCGGCCGTCCCGGTCAGCCGCAGGTCGGGCAGGCGCTGGAAGGCGGGTTGGCGGACGCCGTCGTCGCCGAAGGAGACCAGTTCGACCTCGTCGCCGCCGCTCGGCGCGATCGTCCACACGCGCCCCGGTCCTTCGCCGCCCTCGTAGCGGTGGAACGCGATCCGCGCGCCGTCCGGCGACCACGCGGGGGCGTTCGCGTCGTCGGCGACGCGCGCGGCGTTCGCGCCGGACGCGTCCGCCACGCACAGCCCGCCCTCGTGCCGGTAGACGAGCCGGTTGCCGTCGGGCGACCAGTCGGGCTGGTCCTCGTACCCCGCGCAGCCCTCGGCGAACAGGCGGGACAGCTCGACCTGGCCGCGCACCGCCGTGCCCGCGAGCCGGGCGAGCCACACGCCCCGGCGGGACTCGTCGTCGTCCGGGGAGTAGACGGTGAGCAGCGTGCGGGCGGTGGCCGTGCGGCCGGCGGCGTCGGTGGCGGCGCAGGTGACGGTGGTCAGGCCGACCGGGAACAGGGCGCCGGGCACCGCGTCGCAGCGCGGGGTGAGCGCTGTGCCCGCCGCGTCGGCCGCGGTGGCGGTGAAGGCGACCGGCACGGGCGCTCCGGTCGGGCTCGGGGCGGCGTTCGCGGCCACGACCACCGTGGGGCCGTCGGCGCGGGTGACGTCCAGGTGCTGCTCGTGCGGCCGGTCGGGTTCGCGGCCGTCGAACAGGAACCGGACCGTGCAGCGGGCGTCGCCGAGGGCGGCGTCCCGCGACCGGCCGGGGCCGGGATCGGTGAACCGCACGGTCTCGGTGAACGTGACGTCGGTGTCGCCGGCGGCGACGGCCTCGCGCGGCTCGAAGGACACCGAGACGCCCTCCGGGCACTCGGCGACGGGCCGCACGGCCACCGGGACCTGCGCGATGCCCCGCCGGATGGCCGCGACGACCCGGTCCGGCGGGGCGCCCGCCTCGACCAGCGCCCCGCCGGTCCGGCCGGTGATCTCGGCGGCCTGGCCGAGGCGGTCCAGGCCCTCGGCGTTCCCGGTGATCACGGGGACGCCGACGACGCGCACGCCGCGCGGTTCGGGGTCGCCCGCCCGGCTGGTCAGGTCCTCCAGGACCGTCCTCCGCTGCCAGTAGCCGCGGCACTCGGCCGGTTCCGCCACCGGCGGCGGCGCGGCGCGCAGGCGGGGTTCGCCGGACGGGACCGGGGTCGGCACGCACTCGTGGCTGCTCGCGTCGCCCACCAGCACGACTATCCGGCTCGTCCCGGGGGTGTCGAACACCTCGTACTCGCCGTCCTCGCCCACGCCCCGGGACAGCTCGTGCAGCGCGTTGAACCAGTCCTCGGGCGGGTCGCCGCCGTGCCCGGGTTCGAACACCAGGTCCCAGAGTGCCCGCTGCACCGCCGCCGCGTCGCCCAGGTCGCTCAGCAGCTCGAAGCGGCGGTCGTCCGGCAGGTTGTCCTGGAAGGTCGCCAGGCCGAAGCGGGCCCCGGTCTCGGTCTCGGCGATGTCGTCCAGCACCGCCCGCAGGTCCGCGCGGACGTTCTCGATCGTGGACCCCATCGACTCGGTCGTGTCGAGCAGGAACACGATCTCGGGTTTCGTCGGCACGATCGGTGTGCGCACGGTGGCCGTTGTGGTGAAACCGGTGGGCGTGGACGCCCCGACGGTGAACGGCGTGACGCGCGGGGTGCGCGGGTCGAGGGAGTCGCGGGTGAACGCGACCGCGTCGCCGGCGGGCGACCACGCCGGGTCGCGGTCCTCCGCACCCAGGTGCGGCGCGCCCGGGACGCGGCCGAGCACCGCGCCGTCGGCCACCCGGACGAGGGCGACGCCCTCGTCGTCGGTGACCGCGAGCACCGTGCCGTCCGGGGACCACGACGGCTGCCGCTCGGCGCGGTCGCTGAGCGGGCGCGGGTCCGTGCCGTCGGCGTTCGAGACGACCACGCGCGTCCGGCCGTCGTCGTCGGCCGCGGTGCGGGCGAGCAGCGTGCCATCGGGCGAGTACGCGGGCTCCGAGTCGTCGGGGTCGGCGGTGGCGGTGGCCCGGCGCGCGTCGCCGCCGTTCGGGTCCGTGCTCCAGATGTCGCCCGGGTAGCCGCGCGAGACGCCCACGCGGTAGGGGGCGAGCGGGTCGTCCTGGGCCCGCGCCGCGCGGGGCTGGTCGGTCAGCAGGAGCCCGGCCAGCAGGACGGCGGCCGTCGCCACGTGTCTCATCACGTCATCCCGTCGCGAAGAACTCGATCTCGGCGAGCGCGACCTGGTCGCCGCGCAGCGAGCGGTGCAGCTCCACCACGTGCACCTCGACCTTGACCGCCCCGGCGCTGTTCCCGATCCCGACCTTCTGCTCGTCGGGGGTGTCGGCGACGGCGATGTCGAACGTCTTCCCGGTCGAGTAGACGAGGTGCAGCGTCCGGGGGCGGTGCGCGGCCTGGAAGTCGTCCGGGTCGCCCACCCGCACGATCGCCTCCCGCAGGTCCACCTCGCGGCCGAAGTCCAGCACCAGCGCGGGCGGGACCGGTTCGACCGGGGCGAGCCAGAACGTGTTCTTCGCGTTGTCGGCGGCCAGCAGCGGCGGGTGGTCCGGCGACTCGGCGGTGGCCGTGACGGCGGTGGGGCGGACCGGGGTCAGGTCGGTGATGCCCCGCACCTGCTTCACCCGCGCGGCGGCCCAGGCGTTGACCTCGCCGCGGACGGCGGGCACGAGCCCGTACGCGCCGACCGCGCCGAGCAGCGCCACGAGGAACGACCAGCGCAGCGCCCGCCCGATACCGCGGCGGGCCGCGCCGGTGCGGCGGCGGTGCCGGGTGCCGGCCTTGGCGGGGGCGCGTCGCGGCAGCAGGCGGCGCCACCACTTCTCCGCCACCGCCCGGGACTCGACGAGGTCCGAGCCGCAGCGGGAGCAGAACCTGCGGGTGGGCGCGTTGGCCTCGCCGCACTGGCCGCAGACCAGGTCGCCGGGCTGCGGTCGGCGGCGCTCGGTGAGCCGGGGCCGGTGCGGGCCGCCGCCCTGGGTCGCCTCGGTGGGCTGCACGGCTCCCGGCTGCCGGGGAGGCGGGGCCGCCGCGGGGGCGCCGGGTGGCGGGAAGCCGGGACCCGACTGGTCTGGTGATGGATAACCGGGGCTGTGGGGTGTGAGTGGTGGGAAACCCGGACCCGATCGGTCCGGTGATGGACAACCGGGCCCCTGGGGCGTGAGTGGCGCGAAGCCCGGCCCCGACCGGTCCGGTGATGGACAACCGGGTCCTGGGGACGTGGGTGGGGCGAAGCCGGGGTCCGGGTTCGCGGGTGGTGGAGGACGCGGGTCCCGGCCCGGCACCGGCCGGTCCGGCACGGGCTGCGGCGCGGGGGCGCGTTCCCACTCCAGGTACGTCCCGCAGGCCCCGCAGAACTCCGAGCCCGGCGCGTTGCCCTCGCCGCACTGCGCGCACACGATCATGCCCCCACCACCTCCAGCTCCACCGCGACGTGCGCGGGCACCGCCGAGGCGATGGCCGCGAACAGCCGGGTCCGGTCCACCGCGCCCGGTCGTGGCACGCGCACCCTGACGTGCACCCCCGCCGGGTTCTCCGCCACCGGCTGCCCCGGCCGGTCGGTCGAGGTCACGCCACCGCTGTCGCGCACCTCCACCTGCCCGCCGGTCAGCAGCGACACCCGCTCGGCCAGCCCGCGCCGCGTGCCGCGCCACCGGTGCAGCTCCACGGCCCGCGCCACCAGCACCCGCCGCTGGAGCACCGACCAGCCCTCGCCGACGTCCAGCGCCACCCAGTGCGCGAGCCAGTCGAGGAAGTCCTCGGGGGCCACCCTCGGGTCGAGGTGGCACGCGAACCCGTCGAGGGTCGTGAACACCGGCGCGAGCACCTCGTCGAGCGCGGCCAGGAACCGCTGCGTGAACAGGTCCTCCAGGTACACCGCGGGCAGCCGGTCGGCCAGCGGGTGCGGGGTCGCGGCCGGGGCGGTCACCGCGCCACCCGCACCTGGTGCCCGTAGGAGAACGCGAGGCCGTTGGGCGGCAGCTCCAGCCTGGCCACCGCGGTGCCGCGCTCCCCCGTCACCGGGTTCGCGCCGAACAGCTTGATCTCCTCGACCAGCTCGACGCCGGTCAACCGCTGGAGCACGGCGAACACCTCGCCGGACTGCACGGGCCGCCCGAACGGCCACCCGCCGCCCTCGGGGCCGCCGCTGACCGGGTTGAAGTAGTCGTACAGCGCCTGCACGGCCCGCGCCCGCAGCACGTCCTCCGGCGTCCCGGCCCTGGCCCCGAGCCGAGCCACCACCGTGACGCCCTGGTAGAAGGGCGGTTCGACGGACACCCGCGCGCCGACGCAGCGCCGCTGCTCCAGGAACCGCTCGATGCGCCCGCGCACGTCCGCGCCGGGCTGGAGCGCGGCGAAGTCCGCCTCCTCGTTCACCCCGACGGCGGGCACGACCAGCACCCGCACCGCCGTCGACGACGGCCCGGCGGGCACGCACCGCACGCGGGCGATCTCGGGCGCGGCCTCGCGGGTCAGCAGCTCGTAGTCCTCGGCGGTCACCGCGCGGTCGCGGGTGCGCAGCAGCAGGGGGCCGCGCAGGGCCGCGTCGCGCACGCCCTCCCCCGCCACGCCGCCGGACATGGGCCTGCGGTTGGCGACCGTGCTGACGAACGGCACGGGGTCGCGCTGGACCTGGAGCAGCCCGCGCGCGACGTTGCCGCGCAGCCCGCCGCCGGTGCGGTACCCGGGGACGCGGATCGCGGCCGACTTCGCGGGCACGGCCCCGTACCGGCGCACCCCGCCGCCCGGCTGCCGCACGGCGGGGCCGAAGACGACCTCGCCGCCGACCCGGTCGAGCACGACGTGCCGGTCCTCGGGGCCGGACTCGGCGAACGACCGCACCTCGGTCCAGCGCTCCCAGCCGTCGGGCGTGGCGACCTCCACGACGAGCGCGTCGTCGTCGACCACGACGGGGGTGCGGGCGAGCGGGAACCGCTGGCCGGGCACGCCCTCGGACACGCCGACGGTCTCGTCGCGCACGACGTCGGCGTGGGTGGCCCCGGTGGTGCCGCCGATGGTGGACGCCTCGACCGACACCAGGCGCGGCGGGCGCTGGTAGAACGGCCGGTCGGGCGCCGGTTCGACGGCGCGGCAGCGCAGCCAGCCGGCGCGGTGCCGGGCGATGACGGACGCGGCGTGCGCGTGCGGGACGTGCAGCACCACGTCGCCGGGCTGGTTGAAACCGCCGGTGGTGTCGCGGTCGACCTCGCACGGGCTCCAGCCGGTGCCGTTCCACGCCTCCCACGACCACGGCGGGTCGCGCGGGTCGACGCCGCGGCCCTCGGCGTGCGCCTCGACGCGCAGCAGCACCGCGCACCCCGGCACGGCGTCGGACAGCCCGAACAGCACCGCGTCGCCGGTGGCGGGCGGGTCGGCGAACACCTCGGGCTGCTTGCCGTCGCGCAGCTCGTCGGTGCGGTCGGCGGGCGGGACGTCGAGGCCGGCGACCGCCGTGACCAGGTGCGCGAGGGAGCACGGCACGATCGCCAGCTCGCGGTCGACGGTGAACACGACCGGGTCCTCGACCTCGCTGCGCTCGGTGGCGACCTGTGCGCCGGCGGGCACCACGACGGGCACCTCGCGCGAGGCGGACAGCCAGAACGTGACGTCGCCGCGCGCCGCCGTGGGCGGGAACAGCTTCACCCCGATGAGGTCGAGGAAGCGCAGGTAGTGCAGGTCGGGCACGCGGTTGAGCCGGTAGAGCAGCTCGTCGACCATGTGCGCGAACGCCTCGATCATGGTCACGCCGGGGTCGGACACGTTGTGGTCCGTCCACTCGGGACAGTGCTGCTGGACGCGGCGCTTGGCCTCGTCCACGAGGTCCTGGAAGCGGCGGTCGTCCAGGTTCGGCGTGGGCAGCGACATCAGGCGCCCTCCTCGTCGGCCTCGTGCGGCGGGATGACGTAGAAGGGGAACACCAGGTTGCGCGGGTCGTTCGTGCCGCGCAGCGCGTACCGGATGTCGATGAGCAGGGTGCCGCGGTCGACCTCGTCGAAGCCGACGGACACGTCGGCGAGCGTGATGCGGGGCTCCCAGCGCTCCAGCGACAGCCGCACCTCGTAGGCGATGCGCCCGGCGGTGGCGGCGTCGGCGGGCGCGAACACCAGGTCGTGGATGGCGCAGCCGAACTCCGGCCGCATCGGGCGCTCGCCCGGCGCGGTGGCCAGGATCAGCCGGATGCTCTCCACGATCTCGCGCTCACCGCCGACCAGCGCGACGGAACCGGTGGCGTCGGTGTGCACGGGGAACGCCAGGCCGCGACCGATGAAGTCCACCGTCACCCTCCGATCAGGACGGTCGGGAAGCCCAGGACGACCGGCGCGCCGCAGGCCGCCAGGTCGCCCACCCGGGCCGCGGGTCGGCCGCCGATCAGCACCGTCGGGCAGCCCGGCGGCAGGACGGGCGTCGGCGGGTGCGGTGGCAGTCCGGGGAACGAGCAGGTGTGCAGGCCGCCGACGGTCGCCGCCGGCACGCCGCCGATGAGCACGGTCGGCACGCCCGGCGGCGCGAGCACGCCGGGGTGCCCGGTCGGGTCGCCGACCCTCGCCGCTGGTGGCACGTCGCACCTCTCCTCCGTTGGTCCGCGGGTCGATCCGCCTGTCGATCCGTCAGTTGATCCGCACGAGCGCGCCGCGCACGGTCACCGGACCGCTCGCGGTCAGCTCCGCCTGGCCCTGGCCCGCGACCGACACGGTGGCGCCCTCGACCTTCACCCCGGCCTGACCGGACGCCGTGAGCCGCGCGCCCGCCTCGATGGCCACGTCGGTCCGCGCCGTCGCGGTGATCCTCTGGCCCTTGAGCTCCAGCGGGCCCGCGCCGGAGTCGATCGTGACGCCGTCCTGCGCCCTGATCACCACGGCCTTGCCGCTGGTCACCTCGATGACCTGGTTCTTCTGGTCGAGCTTGACGACGAACCTGCCGTCGCCGCTGGAGACGACGATGCCCTCGTCCTCCACGAACTCGACCTTGTGGTGCTCGCGGGAGACGAACGCGCGGGTGACGACCCGGCCGCTGTTGCCGTCCACCGGCTCCTTCGTCAGCGTCGGCGGCGCGTCCTTGCCGTTGTAGAGGCCGCCGAGCACGTACGGCGCGTCGAAGTCGCCGTGCTCGAAGCCCACCAGCACCTCGTCGCCGACCTCGGGGAGCACCAGCTCCCCGTAGCCGTTGCCCGCGCCGCCGTGCACGGTCCGCGCCCAGCCGCTGGTGAAGTCCGGCGACAGCCACGGGAACGTCACCTTCACGCGGCCGGTCCTCGCCGGGTCGCGCACGTCGCTGACCACGGCGGGCACCAGGCCGCGCGCGGGCGCGCCGGTCGGGCCGCCGTTGGCGAGCCCGTAGAGCGACCGCTCCTGGCGGCCGGACACGGTGAACTCCGTCTGGTAGCCGACCTGCTCGGCGAACAGGTGCCGGGTGCTGGTCAGCGTGTACTTGCCGGAGAACGGCTCGCCGATGTTGGTCAGCGCCACCGCCGTGCCGGCCCGCAGCGCGGGGTTGCCGCGCGCCACGCCCGCCAGCTCCGCGCACGCCCCGCCGAGCTGCGTGGCCAGGCCCTGCGCCACGGCGTTCGCCTCGGCCTGCGTGCGGTGCGGGCCGTTTGCCAGGAACCGCGGCGCGCCGAACCTCCCGCCCAGCGCCACCGGGTCGACACCGGTGACCTCGGTGCCCAGCGCGACCGGCGGCCTGGTCGCCACGACCGCCTCCTTGTTCTCCGCGTCCCAGCCGCGGACCTCCACCTCGGGGACCTGCTCGGCGGCGGTGACGGCGGCGCGCAGCGACAGCAGCGTGCGGTGCATCTCCAGCACCAGCGGGTTCTGCTTGGCCTTGGCGTTCTTCCCGGGCGCGCCGGCGGGCTTCTCCGGCAGCTGGAACTCCAGCTTCCCGTCCGGCACCGCGATCTGCGCGCCGACCAGCGCGGCGAGGCGCGCCAGGAACTCCCAGTCGCTCACCCCGTCCTGGCTGAGCTGGGTGTGCGGCCGGCCGAAGCCCTTGACGTCGTCGACCTGCCCCACCGGGATGTTCGCCCGCTGCGCGACCTTGCGGACGACGTCGGCCACCGTCATGTTCGGGTAGGAGACGACCCGGCGCCCCCGGAACAGCCGGTGCGCCAGGTCGTAGCCGCGGACCTCGGTGAACGTGCCGTGCGCGTCGAACTCGACGCCGACCGCGGTGACCTCGCCGGTGAACAGCGGTGTCGGCGCGCCCGGGTCGGAGCTCTGCACCTTCAGCACGACCTTCGCGCCGACCGTGAAACCCGCCTTGCCCAGCACGACGTGCCCGGGGTCGCGGAAGCGCAGCACGAACACGTCCGGCAGGTTGCGGCTGTCGTCGACGTAGGCGTGCGTGAGCAGGCCCTTGACGTCCTCGGGCAGCGGGCCGCCGCCGACCTCGACGACGAGCGAGTTCGCGAAGGTCTCATTGGGCACCGCGGACCTCCTCCAGGGCGGGCACCAGCAGCCGCGTGCCGGGCCGCAGCCGCATCGGGTCG
The DNA here is from genome assembly GCF_052936295.1 of Saccharothrix sp. DSM 118769. Taxonomy (NCBI): domain Bacteria; kingdom Bacillati; phylum Actinomycetota; class Actinomycetes; order Pseudonocardiales; family Pseudonocardiaceae; genus Saccharothrix; species Saccharothrix sp. DSM 118769. Next base: position 7,831,513 of record NZ_CP193627.1, read on the forward strand.
TCGATGTCGTTGGCCTCGGCGATCTCCCGCCACAGCTCGGCGTTGCCGTACGCCTTGTAGGCCACGGACTGGAGCGTGTCGCCGGAGACCAGCACGTGCGAGTCGCGGGCGGCGAGCGCGCCCGACGTCGGGTTCTGGCCGCCCTGCTCGCCGGAGATCTCCTCCAGGTTCACCGTGCACGTGGCCCGCACCGGCACGCCCGCGGGCGTGAACAGGGTGTACTTGGCGCTGACGCTCGCGACGAACGCCGGGAACCCGGTCATGCCGCCCCACTTGAAGACCACCCACGGGGGCGAGCCCTTGCCGTGCCGGCGGCTCTCCTCGGTGGGCACGCAGCACTCGAACAGCTTCTCGACCTTCGTCACGACGCCGTCGTCCATCTTCTCGGTGGCGTCGAGGAAGACCTCCAGGGTGAGCTTGCACGGGTCGGAGCCCTTGAACTCCGGCGTGCCGGACTTGGGCACGTTCGGCTGGGGCGTGCGCTCCCACTTGGCGTTCTTGCTGAGCGACAGCTCCTTCGGGTTGAACTGGAAGGTGATCTCGTGCATGAGGTCGCCGGGCTTGGCCGCGCCGCCCGCCTTGGGCGGTCGGTGGACGCTCAGCTGGGCCTTCTGGAGGTTCGTCGGGGCGGCGTAGCTGGTCGCCCGCGCGGAGCCGGCGGACGTGAAGGTGATCGGGGAGGCCACCGGGTCACCTCGCCGTGCTCAGGAAGCCGTGGTGGGCGAGTTCGATGGTCTCGGTGGCGACCTTCGGCGAGTCGGCCGACAGCTGCGGCCCGCTCCACCGCACCGGCACCACGCCGGACAGCGCCCAGCTGGCGATGACCGTGCCTTCGAGGGTGCGCGCCTCGATGACCGCGGTCTTGCGCGCGATGCCGGCCGCCATGCCCGCGATCCAGCGGATGACCTTGTCGCTGTCCTTGGTGACGGGGCGGGACAGCTTCACGTTGGAGTACTTGATGCGCGTGGGCAACTGCCACACCATGCCGTTGTTGCCGCCCTCCTCGCGCTGTTCGAGCGTGAACTCGACGCCGAGCCCGTCGCAGCTGTCGAAGGAGCCGAGGTTCTCGTCGTCGATGCGCACGACGAAGCACACGGCAACCGCCTCTTCCACCCCGGCCATCTCACCGCCACCTGTCCGTCACGAGGCCGCGTCGTTCGCGGTCCATCCACAACTCGGCCTTGAGCCGCCGCACGAGCGGGTCGTAGAGCTTCTTCAGCAGTTCCTCGTGCCCGACGCCTGCCGCCTCCGGCACGGGAGCCGGTGCTTGTGTCTGTGTCTGTGTCTGTGCTGGCGTCGGAGCCGGAGCCGGTGTCGGCTCCGACGACTCGTCCACCCGGGCGACCACAGGCGACACCACGTCGACCACGCGCTGCACGACCCCGGCCACGGCCACGGCCTCCCCGACAGGCCGAGGTTCGACCACCTGGGGAACAGCCCGGACCACGGGGTGCCCCAACCCACTCACCCGCCGGGGACCAGCGCTGGTGGCCGCTCCCAGGTCAATGCCCGACGAACCGCGGTCGGGCTCGAAGCCAGGACCGGTGCTACGGCCAAGGGTGAGCCCAGGGCTGGGACCGGAGCCGGGGCCGGCACCAGGCAGAAAGCCAGAACCAGAACTGAGGCCAGGGCCGGAGTGAGAGTCGAGGCTGGAACCAGAACCAGAACCAGAACCAGAACCGGGGCTGGGGCTGGGGCTGGGGCTAACCCCAGAGCCAGAGTCGAAGCTACGACTGAGGCTGAGACCGGAGCCGGAAATGAGACCGGAACCGAGCCCGAGGCTAGGGGCAGAGCCAAGACCGGGGCTGGGAACAGAGCCGGAGCCAGGGTCGGGGTCGGGGTCGGGGGCGAAGCCGGAACCGAGCCCGGAGTTGAGACCGGGGCTGGGACTGAGATCGAGGCTAGGCGCAGGCGCAGGGCTGAGAGTGAGGCTGGGGCTAGAGGCAGGGCTGGGGCCGGAGGCGGGGCTCAGGCTGGGGCCAGGATCGGAGGCAAGGCCGGAACCAGTTCTGGAGCCGGCACTGGAGGCGAGGCTGGAGCTGGAAGTGGGGCTGGGGCTGGAAGTGGGGCTGGGGCTGGAAGTGGGGCTGGGAGCGAGGTCGGGAGTGGGGTTGGGGCTGTCGTCGGAGGCGAGGCCGGAGCTGGAACCGGAGTCCAAGGTGAGGTCGATGTGTCGCTGCACCACGCCCATCGCCATTTCACCCACAGTCGCCATTTCACCCACAGCCATTTCCTCCTCCACCTCCTCGCTTGCAGTCCTCTCCCCCACAGGCTGTTCACTCGCGGTCATTTCGCTTGGAGCTTCTCCGCGCACTGGGGGCTGATCGACCGGCGGGAGATCGCGGGTCGCGGGCCGCGCGGCACTGGTTTCCTTGACGTGCCGTTGGACCGCTGAAACCGAAGCCGGATTGCCGACCGCCGTACCGGTCACCTCGCCACGCGCCCTCGACGGCACGATCGGAGCACCCAGGCCGGTCGGACGCCCGGCAGCGGCAAGGGGTTTCGGTGCGACCTCCTCCACCGATCCGCTCACCTCGGGAGGTGCCTCAACCCGGGGTTCGGCAGGAGTGGGAGGCGGCACGGTGACTGGGTGCCCGCTCGACACTTCGGTCGGCGCAGGCGTGGGAACGGGAGTGTCCGCTGTGCTTTCGGCCGATGCGCCGGGAAGTGCGGCGGGAGGGTCGGCCAGTCTGCTGACCGGGAGAGTCGACGGATTCTTCGGAACGCCGGCGGAACTCATCCGAGCGGCGGGGGTGATGTCCGGCGCGACGGGAATGGTGTCCGGCGCGGCGGGAATGGTGTCCGGCGCGGCGGGAATGGTGTCCGGCGCGGCGGGAATGGTGTCCGGCGCGGCGGTGTCTTCGGTGGGGTTCTCGGGGGTGAGGCGGTCGGGGGGCGAGGAGGGTGGGGATTGTTGAACGATTCCTGCTCTGAACAATCGTGACAGCGAGCGCTTCGGCTTTGTCGCCTGTCGGCGGGCCAGGGGCATGTCCGCCGACGGGACCGCGCGGTCCTCGACCACGCGTTGCACCAGTCCGCCGATCACGCCCGACGGTTCGTCCGCCGACACCCGGTGGACGAGCGGCGCCAGGTAGGACGGGGAGTGCCACGACGTCAGCGACGACGTGAACCGCTCCACCGGGTTCACCAACGGGTGCTCCGGCAGCACGCGCTGGATCGGCGGCAGCGCACGCCACTCCGCCCGGTGCACCGGGAGCACCGGCGAAACCGGCCGAACCGGCGGCGCCGGGGGAACCGGAGTCCTTCGCCACGGCCACATGAGCCCTCACCGCCCTTGGCTGATCCTCGTGTTGATACGGGCGATCTCGGCCACGTACCGCAACCGGTCGGGGTGTTCGAGGTCGAGGATCGAGTCCCACGACCAGTGGAAGTGGTACGCCACGTACGCGACCTCCTCGTGCAGCCGGTCTGCCGCGTACGTCACGATCCCCCCAGGCGACCACCCGCGACGTCCACGCCGAACCCGTGCCCGCACTCGGGGCAGGCCACCGCGGCACGGGTGTGGCCTTCGCTGTTGACCCGCCGGTACACGTCCTGGAGGAACGCGAGGTCCGAGGCGAACAGGTTCTCCACGACGCCCGCGTGCACGTCGGTCACCGACCCGATGCGCACGACCACCCGCGCCAGCAGCACGACGGTCAGGTACGCCGCGTTCTCGCGCACCCGGTCGTCGCGCAGCGGCACCAGCTCGTCCCGCGCGGTGGCCAGGCGCATCACGCCCGACCGGTGCACGACGCCCGCGTCGTCCACGTACCCGCGCGGCAGCTCGAACGCGAACTCCGTCCGCATCGCCTCCACCGGGGAGGGGGGCGGCGGTGCGGCGCCAACGGGAACAGGACCGGGACCGGGACCGGGAGCCATCACCCTGCGCACGGCGTCTACTCGACTTCCATCATCTCGTAGGTGACGACGAGCTTCTCGGTGAGCACGCTGGTGTCGCCCGCCTTCAGCGACCCGATCTCCAGCGACTTGGGCCACGCGTTGGTCAGCTTGTACCGCTTGATCGCCTGGCCCTCGTAGTCGTAGACGATGATCGCGCCGCCCTTGCGGGCGCTGGCCATCTTCCCGAAGTGCGCGTCCTTCACCCACTTCTCGAAGCTGTTGTCGCCGGTGAGGCCGCGGGTGAGGGTGACCTCGCCCGCCTTCGGCCGGCCGGGGAGCTTCTTGATGACGTACTTGCCGTCCGCGGTGTTCTGCTTGAGCTCGATGACGTCCTGCTCCATCTTGAGGCCGGACACCTCGTTGATCTGCTTGATCGCGACGCCGTCGACTTCGAGGCCGAACGAGTGGCCGACGGACGTGTCGAGGTCGGGAAGTGCCATCACGAACCGCCTTTACTCGTTGACCAGGCTGGTGCCGCCGGAGACCTGCGCCAGGCGGAAGATCACGAACTCGGCGGGCTTCACCGGTGCGATGCCCACCTCGCAGACGACCTGGCCGAGGTCGATCGACTCGGCCGGGTTGGTCTCCCGGTCGCACTTGACGTAGAACGCCTCGTCCGGGGTGAGCCCGAACAGGGCGCCCTTGCGCCACTCGGTGACCAGGAACGCGCTGATGGTGCGCCGGATGCGGGCCCACAGGGCGTCGTCGTTCGGTTCGAACACGACCCACTGGGTGCCGGTGAGGATGGACTCCTCCAGGTAGTTGAACAGCCGCCGCACGTTCAGGTAGCGCCACGCCGGGTCGGACGACAGGGTGCGCGCGCCCCACACGCGGATGCCGCGGCCGGGGAACGAGCGCACGCAGTTGACGCCGATCGGGTTGAGCAGCTCCTGCTCGGCCTTGGTCAGCTGGGTTTCCAGCGCCACCGCGCCGCGGACGACCTCGTTGGCGGGGGCCTTGTGCACGCCGCGCGTGCCGTCGGTGCGCGCCCACACGCCCGCCACGTGCCCGCTGGGCGGGATGTGCAGGTGGTCGTCGCTCGCCGGGTCGAAGACCTTGACCCACGGGTAGTACAGGGCGGCGTACTTGGAGTCGTAGCCCGCGTCGTCGAGGCGCCAGTCCTTGACCTGCCGCGGGGTCAGGCCGGGCGGCGGGTCGAGCAGGGCGAGGCGGTTGCCCATCAGCTCGCAGTGGGCGATCACCGCGAGCTGCACGGCCTTGACCGACTCCAGCGTGATCGCGCCGCGCTGGTAGCTCGACATCAGGTCGGGCACCGCGACCACGGTGATCTCCTCGACGGCTTCCAGGCCGCCGAACCCGGTGCGGTCGGCGACGTCGCCCACGTAGTCGTCGGCGGCGATCCTGCGCGGCACGGGCGCGGCGGCCGGCGGTTCCTCCAGCGTCACGCTGCCCTTGTCGGGCCGGGCGGGGGCGGTGGACTGCGTCTCCTCGACCGTGATCAGGTTCGACTTCTCCTGCACGACGGTGACGACGTTCTCCTTGGTGCGCTTGGTGGTCACGTTGTGCGTCTCGACGACCTTGCCGTTCTGCTTGACCAGCAGCGTGAACCGGTCGTCGGGCGGGTTCTCGCCGGTGGGGTCGGCGACCTCGACGGTGATCTCGGCCGCGCCCAGCTCCTTCTTCGGCGTCACCCGGTACGCGCCGAGCGCGGCCTGCGCGCCCCCGGGCGGCGCGCCGTTCGCGCTCGTCCTCTCCCCGCCGATGCGGACGACGTAGCAGTTGGTGCCGCCGTTGAGGAAGTAGCCGTACACCGACTGCGCCAGGTAGCAGTCCTCGACGAAGTCGCCGAACACCTGCGTGTACCGGGCCCAGTTGGACACGAGCGTCGGCGTGTTGAACGGGCCTCGGGCGGCGAACCCGACGAAGGCGGCGACGGCGGTGCCCACGCCCTCGATGGGCCGGGCGCCGGCCTCCACCTCCTCGACGTACACCCCCGGCGAGAGATAGGTGGGCATCCGTTGCCTCCCAAGTGCTGTCGTGCGGGAACCGGACCGGATCGGCCGTGGTGACGATGGTGCTCGCGGTCCGGCGGTGCCCGGAACGGTCGCCCGGCTGTGTGGGGGTGTGCCGATCGCTGCCCGAACGTGCAGCCGGCAGGCCCGCGACCACCACGACCGGGCACAGCACGGACACGGGCACGGGCGCGGGCGCGGGGACAGCGCGACGCCGACCGCGCCGCGTGGGCGTGGCCGGCGTCGTGGGTCGGGGGCGGGGGGCGGGGGGCGGGGGCGGGGTCTACTCGGGTTCGGCCTCGTCCTCGTCCCGTTGCACGGACGGCGGCGCGACGCAGGTCTGCGCCGCCGCCTGCTCCCCTTCCTCCTCCGGGGCCTCGTCCCGTTGGAGGACGGGCTCGGTGACCCGCTGCGCCGCCGGCGCGGGGGCGGGCGCGGGCTCGGCCGCGGCGCGGTCGGCCATGACGCGGTCGGCGGTGGCGCTCGCCTCGCGCTCGAAGCGGTCGGACGGGTCGCTGATCCGCACGCCGCCGCCCGCGTCGGTGCCGTCCACGGGTCCGCCGCGCTGCTGCACGACGTGGGTCAGCTCGTGCGCGAGCACGTGCTGCCCCTCGGGGGAGCCGGGGTCGTAGCGGTCGCGCTGGAACACGATGTCCGAGCCGACCGTGTAGGCCTGGGCGTTGACGGACTTCGCGGAGTCGTGCGCCGCGCCGTCGGTGTGCACGCGGACGTCGCCGAAGTCGTGGCCGAACCGGGTCTCCATGTCCTCGCGCACGCCGGTGTCGAGGGGCGCGCCGGCGGAGTTCACCACGGCGTGCACGGGCGACTCGTCGACCACGGTGGCGGCGCCCGCGTTGCCGACGACCCGCTGGAGGCCCAGCATCCCGGCCGGCCCCAGCACGTCCGGTCGCCCGGCCGCGGCGGCGCGGCCCATCAGGTCGTGGTCGTCGCGCTCGGCGCGGTCGCCCCGGGGGCGGGACGCGCCCTCGCCGGACAGCTCGTGCTCGTGGCCGTGCATGTCGCCTCCCCTCGGGGGTACCGCTCCCATCGTGCCCCTCCCGCGCGGCCCCGGACAGGACCGCGGGGGCAGCGCTCGCCGCCCGGACGCGCAGCTCACGGCAGCCCCGGTAGCGGACGGTGCGGCGGGCCTCGCCGGCGCGCGCGTCGGCGGCGCTGACGGCGCCGGCGGCGGCGGAACTCGACGCCCTCGCGGGCGCGGTGCCCGCGCGTGACGCTCACCTGGTCGCCCCCTCCGCCGCCATCCCCAGGTAGCGGCCGAACTCGCGCTCGCCGACGAGCCGGCCGAGCTTGCGGTACTCGCGGGCCACCGCGCCGACCACCTCGGCCATGCCCACCGGCCGCCCGGACTCGGCGGCCAGGTACGCGGCGGTCACCGCGGCCGACCGGATGTGCCCGCCGGCCAGCTCGAACGCGGCGGCGAGGAAGCCCAGGTCGACCTCGGCGCGCGGCGCGGACGCGCCGAGGCAGCGGTCCCACAGCAGCCGCCGCAGCGGTTCGTCGGGCAGCGGGAAGTCCACCACCACGTCCAGCCTGCGGGTGAACGCCTCGTCGAGGTTCGCGCGCAGGTTCGTGGCCAGCACGGCGATCCCGTCGAAGGTCTCCATCCGCTGGAGCAGGTAGGCGCTCTCGATGTTGGCGTACCGGTCGTGGGCGTCGCGCACCTCGGACCGCTTGCCGAAGATCGCGTCGGCCTCGTCGAACAGCAGCACGCCGTTCACCCCGGACGCCTCGGTGAAGATCCGCTCCAGGTTCTTCTCCGTCTCGCCGACGTACTTGTCGACGACGGTCGCCAGGTTCACCGTGTAGAGGTCCAGGCCGAGGGAGGCGGCGACGACCTCGGCGGACATCGTCTTGCCGGTGCCGGAGTCGCCCGCGAACAGGCCGGTGACGCCGCGCCCGCGCCCGCCGCCCGGCCGCATCCGCCACTCGTCGAGGACCCGGTCGCGGTGCCGGGCGCGGGCCGCCAGCTCGCCCAGCAGGCCCACCACGGGCGCGGGCAGCACGAGGTCGTCCCAGCCGACGGCGGGCTCGATGCGCCGGGCCAGGCGCTGGAGGCCGGCCGCGTTCTGGCTGCGGGCGCCCGCGCGCAGGTGGTCGGTGGTGACGACACCGCCGTCGACCAGCGCGGACACCGAGGCGGCGCGGGCGGCGCGGTCGATCTGGCCGGGGCCGAGCACGAAGTGGGCGGTGGCGGCGGCCGGGTCGACACCGGGCGCGAGGCGGCCGGCGAGGCGGGCCCGCCACAGGTCGGCGCGGACGGCGACGGGCAGCGGCGCGGCGTCGTGCAGCAGCGGCGGGTCGGCGTTCCAGCGCGGGTCCCACGCGCCGGGACCGAACACGACCAGCGGCACGGCGGGGTGCGCCAGGTCGGCGGGCGGTGCCTCGTCCTCCACGGGCCCGAGCACGACGCCCGCGCGGCGCAGCACGGCCTCCCGCAGCACGGCGGCGGTCAGCGCCGGCCGGTCGGGTTCGGCGCGCAGCCGGGTCGCGTCGACCTCCAGCACGGCGAACCCGGCGTGCCGCAACGCCGCCGCGGCCGTCTCCCGCGCACCGCCACCCGGTCGTTCCCTCAGGTAGGCGAGGCGAACGTGGGCGCGGAACGCCCGCACGAGCGGGCCGACGTCCACGCTGCCGTCGACCTCCTCCACGACCTTCGCGACGCCCGCGAGCGCCGTGTCCGACCGGTCGTCGCCGAGCAGGTGGTTCACCACCCGGTCGGGCACGCGCAGCGACCGGGACAGGAACGGCCGGTCCCGGTCCTCGACGGCGAGCAGCCCGGCGGCGGGCAGCGGCGACGACGGGTCGAGCCGCGCCCGGCCGGCCGCCGACGCCTCGGGCAGCCCGCACAGCCGCAGCGCCAGGCCCGCGGTCGCGCGGCGGCGCGTCACGTCGTCGTTGAGGTAGCCGTAGAACTGCTCGAACCGGCTGTCCACGTCCGGCGCGAGCGCCACCAGCAGCAGCTCCACGTCGAGGCCGGTGAGCCCGGCGGTGTCGGCGAGCCGCCCCAGCCGGCCGGACGCCGCCGTCGCCTGGAACGGCACGAACGGCTCGCGGCGGGTCGCCAGCAGCGCGTCGATCGCCTCGTCGGACAGGTACAGCCCGCGGAACGGGTCGTCGGGGTTGGGGTCGGTGTCGCGGCGCGCGGCGACGGCGTCCCGGATGCGCCGCTCCAGCACGGCGAGCCGGGCGAACAGGTGGGGCAGGCTGTCGGTGTTCACGCGCGCCTGCGCAGCATCGACGGCCGGTGGGCGACGGTGTCGCCGCCCACGGCGAGCCGGACGCCCGCCTCGACGGCCGGGCCGGCGGCGACGACGCGGCCCGCGTCCACGGGTGCGGCGACCACGACGTCCAGCGACGGTTTCAGCTCGCCGCCCAGCGCGGTCCACACGTCGGCGAACGCCCGGTCCTCCGGCGGCGGCAGGGCCACGGTCAGCGGCACGGGCAGCCCGAGGTCCCGCAGCGACCCGGTGAGCAGCCCGGCGGGCACCGCCTCGTGCCCGAGGAAGGAGAACAGCAGCTCCGACAGCAGCCGGTGCTCGTCCTCGGACCGCTGCGTCCACGCCGTCACCAGGTAGGACAGCTTGATGTGCCGGGGCGGCGCGCGGCGGGACACGACCTGACCGGCCTCGTACTCGTTGAGCAGGCCGCGCTGGCGCCGGCGCAGGTCCTCGCGGATGTCGTAGAGGTAGACGTTGACGGTGGGCGCGTTGCGGCGCGCGGCCCAGTCCTTGGTGGGCGCCTCGAACGCCACCTCGACGTCCGTGCCGCGCAACGCCTCGTCGCGCACCATGCGCCGCAGCGCCTCGTCGACCTCGTGGATCACGCTCCCACGATGACCGGGAGGCCCCCGGTCGCGGCACCGGCGGGCCGGCGATCCTGCGGGCAGCGCCGACTGCCCGGAAGGGCAGAACGCGCGCCGCAATAATGCGGTAATTGCGAAATGCCGAATTCGCGGCGATCCGTGCCGATCTTGAATGGTGCGGTGCTATGGTGCCGCGACGCGCACCTGGACCACGTCGCACTGGCGCGAACACCATTCACGTATTTCGCCTGAAAGGGATTGTTCCCGTGGACGGTCAGGACTCACGGACAGCACGCCCGCGCAGGACCGGCACGGTGGTGGGGCTGGCCGCCGCCGGGGTGGCGGTCCTGGTGGTGGGGGTGGTGATCGGCCGGTGGGACCTCTTCCCGCCGTCCCCGCAGGCAGCACTCCCGCCGCCCCCGGTCGTGGAGCCGGTGACCGCGTCGTCCGAGCCGGTCCCGGACCCCGTCGCCGGGCCGGGCACCACCTGGTTGGCCGACCTGACGCCCGTCGGCAGCACGTCCATCGACGAGGCGTACGCGGAAAGCCCGTGGAAGGTCGCGACGGCGCGGGTGAGCGGGGTGGAGCACCGAAAGTCCATTTCCGCGACCGGCGCGTGGTGCTCCTCGGCGCAATTGGAGTTCGCGATCGGCGGTGAATACGAACGACTGACCGCGCGGGTCGCCATCTCGGACGACTCACCGGTCACCAAGGCGCTCGACTTCTACGTGCTGGCCGACGGCCGGCGGGTGGGCGAGGTCCCGGACGTCGGCATGACCCCGCAGCGGGTGGACGTCGTCGTCACCGGGGCGAGCCGGCTGACCATCGGCGTGGAACCGACCGCGGCCGACGGCGGCGGCTGCCCGGGACCGGAGCGCATCGGCGTGTGGGCGGACCCGTCGCTGACGCGCGCCGGCCCGGCGTCGGGGTGACGCCGGGCCGGTCGGGCGACGCGGGGACTACTGGTAGCAGGGCTTGTCGAAGGTGAAGCCCTCCGCGGTGGGGCCGGTGAAGAAGTCCTCGACCAGGCCGACGCCGGTGGCCGCCTGCTCGTCCGGCTTGTAGATCAGCGTCTGCCGGAACGTCGACTCGTCCGGCGTGCCGGTGAACTTGCCCGCGCCCTGCGGCAGCATGCCCTCGTAGTCGACGGAGTCGAGCTGCCGCACGGCGTTCAGCACGCCCGCGCGGGTCAGGTCCTTGTTCTCGGCGGCCTTCTGCAGCGCCGCCTTCAGCGGGTAGGCCCAGACCCAGCCCGCGGTGTAGCCGTCGTTCGGGGTGACCGACGGCAGCGCCTCGCGCAGCGCCCGGTGGCCCGGGGTGTCGGTGGCCCAGGACTTCCACGGCGCGGACTGGAGGTACAGGGCCTTGATGGCGGGCGCGGCGGGGCTCTGCATCAGGCCCATGTTCCAGGTGGGCGAGGTGCCGATGAACTTCCCCTTGAAGCCGCGGGCCGCGGTCTGGCCGATGATCACGGCCGCGTCGGTCGGCCCGGTGGTCAGGACGACCACGTCCGGCTGGTTGGCCAGCACGGCGTCGATCGCGCCGCCCTGGTTGTCCTGGCCGGTCTGGGTGACCGCGTCGGCGAACTGCACGCCTCGCTTCTCAGCGGCGATCTCCACACCCGCCGCGGCGTCGTCGCCGTAGTCGCCGGGCAGGTGCACGGCCATGACCTTCTTCGCGCCCAGCTCGTCGACGGCGTAGTCGACGGCGTTCATCGACTCCACGCAGTAGTTCGCGCCGGACTCCAGCACGACCTCCTCGTGGCCCCACAGCGACGTCCACGACGCGGGCACGCTCACCATCTGCGCGTTCTCCAGGTCGGGCAGGATCGCGGCGGTCGTCGGCGAGCCGAGGGTCTGGGTGATGGCCAGGATCTTGCCCTTCATCTCCTGGTACACCTGGTTCTGGATCTGCGGGTTGTACTTGTTGTCCGCCACGTGGGTGGTGACGTCCACGTCGTAGCCGCCGATGCCGCCCTGGTCGTTGACGCGCTTCCAGAACGCCTTCTGCGACTCGGTGATCGGCACGGCCAGGGTCTTGAACGGCCCTTCGGTGAGGTCGGAGATCGTGCCGAGGTAGATGCAGCCGCGGTCGGGGTGGCCCGTGTCCTCGCAGGGTTCGGACGTCACCCCGAAGTCGACCTTGATGCCGCCCTTGCCCTCGACGGCCTCTCCCCCGTCGCCGCCGCGGCAGGCCACGGCGGCCAGCGCCACCACCGACACCAGCGAGAGCACCGCTCTGTGCCTTGCCATCCCATCTCCACCCTTCAACACGAGGTCAGTACGAGAAAGGCCAGGTGCGCCAGTAGTTGCGGACGCGCACCCAGATGCCGAACAGGCCCCGCGGCTCGACGATCAGGAACACCACGATCAGCAGCCCGTAGAGGACCGCCTCGACCTGGAACACGGTGACCGCGCCGGTCGCGTCGGAGCTGATGAACGGCAGCACCGCGGGCAGCTCCCGGGTGACGCGCGGCAGCAGCGTGATGAACAGGGCGCCCATGATCGCGCCCGAGATGGTGCCCGCGCCGCCGATCAGCACCATGGCGATGTACTGCACGGACAGCAGCAGGCCGAACGAGCCGGGGTCGAAGAACCCGTTGACCACGAACAGCAGCGAGCCCGCCACGCCGGCGTAGAAGGAGGACACGGCGAACGCCAGCGCCTTGTAGCGGGACAGGTCGACGCCGATGACGGCCGCCGCGAGGTCCCGGTCGCGCACCGCGGCGAACGCCCGCCCGATCCGCGACCGCACCAGGTTGCGGGCGAGCACGGCGAAGACCACCAGGAGGACGAACATCAGCAGGTACAGCTGCTGCGGCCCGGTGAAGAACTCCGAGGGCCGGTCCAGCCGCACCCCGAACAGCTCGGGCACCGCCGCCGGCCGCCCCACGCCCGGCCCGCCGGTCAGCGACGTCCACTCGCGGAACACGTGCTCGCCGAGGAACACCAGCCCGAGCGTGACGATCGCCAGGTACAGCCCGCGCAGCCGCACCGCCAGCGGCGCCACGACCAGCCCGGCGAGCCCCGCCACCAACCCGGACGCCAGCAGCCACACGGGCAGCGACGTGACGCCGAACCCGAGGACCCGCCCGTCGGGGTCGCCGGACAGCGCCGCGCCGGTGTAGGCGCCGATGGCGAGGAAGAACGCGTGCCCCAGCGACACCTGCCCGGCGTAGCCGGTGACGATGTTGAGCCCGATCGCCCCGATGGCCGCGACGAACCCGGTGGCGAGCAGCATCAGCAGGTCGTCGGTGATCAGGAACGGCACGAGCAGCGCGAACGCCACCAGCGCCCCCGTCCACGCCCGCTTGGGCCGGGTGTTGAGGAACGCGGTGTCCTGCGCGTAGGACGTGTAGAGCTCCGGACGACCCTTCACAGGCGCTCCACCTCCCGGCTGCCGAACAGCCCGTAGGGCTTCACCAGCAGCACGACCAGCATCAGCACGTACGGCGCGACCAGCGCGAAGTTCGGTCCCAGCCACGGCGCGGCGCCGTCCTGGTAGGTGCCGACGAGCGATTCGACGACGCCGACGGCCAGCCCGCCGACCACCGCGCCGCCCAGCGAGTCGAGGCCGCCGAGGATGATCGCGGGCAGGGCCTTGAGCGCCACGATCCACAGCTGCTGGTCGACGCCCGCGCCGGTGGCGACGAACACCCCGGCCAGCGCCGCCAGGCCGCCCGCGATGGCCCAGGACAGGGCGAACACGGACCCGACCGAGATGCCCTGCGCCAGCGCGACCTCCTGGTCGTGGGCGACGGCGCGCATGGCCAGCCCGACCCGGGAGAAGCGGAAGAACGCGAACAGCACGCCCACCACGAGGACGGTGGTCCCGAACATCACCAGGTACCGCTGCTGGACGTCCACGCCGAGCAGCGTCACCGTGTCCAGGCCCCACGGGTCGCCGACCTGGCGCACGTCGAGCCCGATGAACGCGTTGGTGACCACGCGCACCACCACGTCCACGCCGATGGTGATGATGGCGACCACGAACACCGGCTTGCCGATCATGGGCCGCAGCACGGTCCGCTCCACGCCCAGCGCCAGCACGGCGATGAGCAGCGCGGCGAGCGGCACGGCCACGAAGAACCCGAGGTCCGCCGACAGGTAGCTGACCAGCACGGCGCCCGCGAGCATGAACGCGGGCTGGGCGAAGCTGATCACCCGCGTCGACTTGTAGATGATCACGAACCCGACGGCCAGCAGGGCGTAGATCGACCCCGTGCCCAGGCCCCGGACCAGGGACTGGAGGAACTCGCTCACGAGCGCCCCCCTGCGTCGGCGCGCCCCGCCGCGTCGGTGCGGCCCGCGTCGGTGCGGCCCGCGCCCGTCCCGCCGAGGTACATGTCCTCCACGAGGTCGCCGTAGACCTTGGCCAGCGCCGACCGCTTCACCTTCTGCGTCGCGGTCAGCTCGCCGTCCTCGTGGTCGAGCTCCTTGGGCAGCACCCGGAACTTCTTGACCTGCTCGACGGACGCGAACCGCTCGTTGACCTCCAGCACGATCCCCCGCACCAACTCCCGCACCTCGTCCTTCTCCGCGAGGTCGCGGTAGGTGGTGTAGGCGAGCTTGCGCTGCCTGGCCCAGTGGCCGACGGTGTCGTGCTCGATGCCGATGAGCGCCACGAGGTACGGGCGCTGGTCGCCGAGCACGATCGCCTCCTTGACGTACGGCGAGGTCTTGAGCGCGTTCTCGACCTCGGAGGGGGCGACGTTCTTGCCGCCGGCGGTGATGATGATGTCCTTCATGCGGTCGGTGATGCGCACGTGCGTGCCGTCGACCCACTCGCCGACGTCGCCGGTGCGCAGCCAGCCGTCGTCGGTCGTGGCGCGGCGGGTGGCGTCCTCGTCGCGCCAGTAGCCCGCGAACACGCCGGGGTGCCGGGTCTGGATCTCGCCGTCGTCGGCGATGCGCAGCTCCACGCCGGGCTGCGGTTCGCCGACCGTGCCGACCTTGACCCGGCCGGGCCGGTTGCCGGTGGCGATCGCGCTGTTCTCGGTCATCCCGTACACCTCGTGCACCGGCACGCCGATGCCCATGAAGAACCGCAGCACCTCCGGCGAGATGGGGGCGGCGCCGGACGCGGCGTAGCGGACGTGCCGCATCCCGATGCGCGTCTTGAGCGCCCGGTAGCAGAAGACCCAGCCGACGGCGTACCACGCGCGCGTCGCCGCCGTGTGCCGGCCGCCGTTGCGGACCAGCGCGTCACCGAGCCGGCCGGCCACGCCCAGCCAGAACCGGGTCGTGACCCGCTTGAGCCGGGTGGCGCTCGCCGCGCTGATCGTGATCGACGCCAGCACCTTCTCCCAGATGCGGGGCACCGCGAACAGGATCGTCGGCTGCACCTCGCGCAGGTTCGCCTGCACCGTCTCGATGGACTCGGCGAAGTGCACCTGGATGCCGGCCGAGGCGCTGAACCAGGTGGTGAAGATGCGCTCGGCGACGTGGCACAGCGGCAGGTAGGACAGCGTGAGGTCGCGCGGCGACGGCGGCGGCGAGGTGAACCCGCCGCCCTCGACCAGGGTCTTCACCGCGAACTCGACGTTGGCGACGGTCAGCATCGCGCCCTTGGGCGGCCCGGTGGTGCCGGAGGTGTAGATCAACGTCGTGACGTCGTCCTGCTCCACCTGGCGCATCCGCCGGTCCACCGCGTCCGGGTGCTCCTCGCGGTGCGCCGCGCCGAGGGCCAGGAAGTCGTCCCAGGGCAGCAGCAGCGGGTTGTCGTAGTGCCCCCGGACGCCGCGCGGCTCCAGGTAGACGATGCGCTCCAGGTCGGGCAGCGCGTCGAGCACGGCCAACGCCTTGTCGACCTGCTCCTGGTCCTCGGCGATCAGCACCCGCGCGCCGGAGTGCGACAGCAGGTAGGCGACCTCGCTCGCCGGGTTGGTCGGGTACAGGCCGACGGTCACCGCGCGCACGGCGACCGCGCCGAGGTCGGCGTACAGCCACTCGCGCCGGTTCTCGGCGTGGACCGCGACCCGGTCGCCGGGGTCGACGCCGAGCGCCAGCAGGGCGTGCCCGACCAGCTCCACCCGCTCCCAGTAGGCCGACCAGGTGACCTCCTGCCAGATGCCGAAGTCCTTGGCGCGCAGCGCGACCGCGTCCGGGTGGGTGTGCGCGCGGTCGCGCACGCGGGTGACGACCGTCGTGGGCGCGGTCACGCCGCACCTCCCGCGCTCCGGTGCGCCTCGCCCAGGTAGGCGCGCACCACGTCCGGGTCCCGCTGCACCTCGGCGGGCGTGCCGGTGCGGATGGGCTTGCCGAAGTCGAGCACCATGACCCGGTCGGCGAGGTCCATGACCAGGCCCATGTCGTGCTCGACCATGACCATCGCGATGCCCAGCTCGTCGCGGACGTCGTTGACGAAGCGGGCCATGTCCTCGGTCTCCTCGACGTTCATGCCCGCCACGGGCTCGTCGAGCAGCAGCACCTTCGGCTCCATCGCCAGCGCCCGGCCCAGCTCGACGCGCTTCTGCACGCCGTAGGGCAGCAGGCCGACGGGTAACCGCCGCCACTGCTCCAGTTCGAGGAAGTCGACGACCCGCTCCACCGCGGCCCGGTTCGCCAGCTCCTCGCGCCGGGCCCGGCCGACCCAGGCGAACGCGGCGAGCGCGCCGTAGCGCATGTGGTTGTGCCGGCCGAGCATGAGGTTGTCGACCACGGTCAGGTGGGCGAACAGCTCGATGTTCTGGAACGTCCGGGCGATGCCCAGCGCGGCGATCCGGTGCGGCCGGGTGCCGAGCACCTCGCGGCCCTCGAACCGCACCGAGCCGGACCCCGGCCGGTACACGCCCGACAGCACGTTGAAGATCGACGTCTTGCCCGCGCCGTTCGGGCCGATGATCGCGAACAGCTCGCCCGCGTCGACGTGGAACGACACGCCGTCGACGGCCGTGACGCCGTCGAACGCGAGCGTCACGTCGGTCATCTCCAGGACGGGGTTCACGACAACCACCGCTTCCGCCGCTTGTAGTGCTTCACGTCGCGGAACGACCGCACCGCGCCCTCGGCGCGCAGGCCCAGGTAGAACTCGCGCACGTCCTCGTCGGCCAGCAGCGCGGCGGCGGGCTTGTCCATCACGACCCTGCCGGTCTCCAGCACGTAGCCGTGGTCGGCGATGGACAGCGCCATGGTGGCGTTCTGCTCGACCAGCAGCACGGTCGTGCCGTCGTCGTTGATCTTCACGATGAGGTCGCGGATCTGCTGCACCATGAGCGGGGCGAGGCCCAGGCTGGGCTCGTCCAGCAGCAGGTAGCGCGGCTCGGACATGAGCGCCCGGCCGATCGACAGCATCTGCTGCTCGCCGCCGGACAGGTAGCCCGCGCTCTGCTTGCGCCGCTCCCGCAACCGGGGGAACAGCGCGTACATGCGCTCCAGGTTCCGCTTGACCGCGCGCGGTCTGCTGTGCCCGCCGACGCGGAGGTTCTCCTCCACGGTCAGCTCGGCCAGGATGCGCCTGCCCTCCAGCGCCTGCTTCACGCCCAGGGACGCGATCCGCGCGGGCGGCGCCCGGTGGATCGGCGTGCCGTCCAGCGTGACCTCGCCCCTGGTGACCTTGCCGTCGTGCACGTCGAGCAGGCCGGACAGCGCCCGCAGCAGGGTGGTCTTGCCCGCGCCGTTGGCGCCCAGGAGGGCGACGATCCGCCCTTCCGGGACCCGCAGGCTCACGCCGCGGAGCACCAGCATCACGTCGTCGTAGACCACCTCAAGGTTGTTCGCCTCGAGCACCGGCGCCTCCGTGGCATGCCTCCGTGGGATGACGGGGAGGCGGCCAGTATGGCCCCGATCACAGCGTTAACTACCACCGTTCGCAAACCGTGATGAACCCGACCGCGGCCTGTTCGGCTTTCTCGATTCTGTTGCTCAGTCCTGTGTGGACGGGTGTAGCCCACCTGGTCGCCGGGTATGCCCCCGGCGACGGACCCGGGGGGTCGGGAGGGAGCGCTCGCCATCATGAACGGCTCGGACGTGGAGCTCAGGATGGCGGCGAAGCCGGCCTACCTCTCGACCGTGCGCGCCGTCGCGGGCGCGATGGCCCGGTCGACGCCGTCGCTGGCCATCGACCTGGTGATCGCCGTCGACGAGGCGTGCACGGCGCTCATCGCACGGGCGCAGGCGCACGCGGAGCTGTGGTGCCGGTTCGTCCGCGACGGTGATTCCGTTCGGTTTCACGCAGAGGTCCGGTCATCGGCCGTCACCGTTCCCGATCACCACTCGTTGTACTGGCGGGTCGTCAGCTCCGTGACCGACGCGGTGGCCACCTGGGTGGACGGGGACGGCAGGTTGTTGGTCGAGTTGAGGTGCCGGGCATGAACGCGGTGGACTACCAGCCGATGTTCCAGGAGTTGGCGAAGACCGATGGGAGCAGGCACCAGGAGGTGCGCGACCGGCTCGTCACCGAGCACCTCCCGTTGGCGGAGCACATAGCCGACCGCTTCGCCGAGCGCGGCGAGTCGGTGGAGGACCTCCGCCAGGTCGCGGCCGTCGGGCTGATCAACGCCGTGGATCGGTTCGACGTCACGCGCGGCATCGACTTCCTCGCGTTCGCCGTGCCCACCATCACCGGCGAGGTGCGGCGGTACCTGCGCGACCAGGGGTGGGCGGTGCGCGTGCCGCGGCGGCTCAAGGAGCTGTGCGCCGCCATCGACGGCGCGCGGGTCGAGCTGGCCCGCCGGGTCGGCCGCACCCCCACGCCCAGCGAGGTCGCCCGGCACCTGGGGATCGAGCTGGACGAGGTGTACGAGGGGCTGCACGCGACCTCCGCGTACCACCTGCTGTCGCTCGACGAGCACGACGAGCTGACCACCACCGAGGGCCTGGTGTCCGACGACCCGGCGCTGGAGGTCGTCGAGCTCCAGCACGCGCTCGACCCGATGCTGCGGGGGCTGCCGAAGCGGGAGCGGCGGATCGTCGTGCTGCGGTTCTTCCAGAACATGACGCAGAGCCAGATCGCCGACTCCGTCGGGGTCTCGCAGATGCACGTCTCGCGGTTGTTGAGCCGATCGCTGGCCCGCCTGCGCGATTTGCTCGATGATTAGCGGGCCCCGGCAGCGCTGAGGGGCGTCACCGGAAGGGGTGGTCACCGTGGTGGCTCGCCTGCTGACCCTCGCCTGGCCCCAACGCGCCGCCCTGACCCTGGGCGTGCTCCTCGTCCTGTGGGGCGTGTTCGACCTGCTGACCGGCCGCGTGCCGCTCGGCGTGCTGCACCTGGCGACCGGCGCGCTGGTCGGGGTGGGCGCGCCGAGCACGAGGGCGGTGCGGCCGATCGGGGCGCTGCTGGGCGTGGTGTTCCTGGTGGTGTTCGCGTTCGGGGTGGGGCAGGACGGCGGGGCGGTGGACGCGGGGTTCGCGGGCAACGCCGTGCACCTGCTGGTGGGTTTCGCCGCGGTGGCCGTGGCGGAGAGCTGCGCGTGGTGCGAGCAGCAGGCCCGCCGAGCCGCCCGCGCGCACAAGATCAGCCCTTAGCGTCCCTTCTCCCGCTTCTCCCCTGGCCCCGCCGCCGCGCCCCCGCACCACGACGTCACACATCCGCGGAGGTACCCACCTCCGTGTCCTGAACTGCGACACCTGCGTGTGAGCGATGGTGTCGCAGTGGTTGCCCTGCGCAACTTGGGGGTACCTCCTGGGTGACCACAAGCCAGGAGGGTCAGATGCACACGGAAAGCCTGAACAGCGTCATCGGCGTCGAGGGGCCGTTCGTGTCGGTGTTCCTGGACGTCGGTGAGCACGTGGACCTGCGCTGGCGGGCGATGCGCGACCAGCTCCAGGCACAGGGGGCCGACGCGTACCTGGTCGCCTTGGCGCACAACGCGATCACGTCCGGCGAGACGCCGCGCGGCCTGGCCGGTCGCGGTCTGGTGGTCGGCGGCGGCCGGGTGCTGGTCGACCGGTACGTGCCGGTCCCGCCCACCGGCTACACCGCCCGCTCCGGCCGGCTGCCGTACGTGCTGCCGTTGATCGACCTGTCCGAACCCCTGCTGCCGCACGTGGTGGTGCAGGTGGACGAGCACGGCGCGGACCTGCGCGGCGTCGACGCCACCGGCCGACCGGTGGCGGTGGCCTCGGTCGGCGCCCGCCGCCCGGACCGCTTCCTGGACGCCACCGAGGTGGCCGACGTGACCCAGGAGGCGACCGCCCTGGTCGACCGCCTGGACGCGCAGCTGCTCGTCCTGGCCGGCCCGCTGTCGGGCAGGCGCTCGCTGAGGGTCGCCCTCCCCACCCGCTACCACCACCTGGTGGTCGAGATGGAGGGCCAGGCCGACCAGGCGGTCCTCCACCTGGCGGGCCGCGCCAACCAGGACGCGCGACGGGCGGTGGTCGAGCGCTTCCGCGACGAGTCGAGCCGCCTGACCGGCCGGGCCGTGCACGGCCTGGACGCCGTGGTCGGGGCCCTGGACACGGGCCGCGTCTCGACCCTGCTGGTCACCGACACCCTCGTGGGCTCGCGCGAGGTCGACGGCGGCCGGGCCGACGAGGTCCTCCCGCTGCGGGCCATCGCCGCCGGGGCCGAGATCGTGGTGGTCGGGGGTGCGATCCGCCTGCACGAGGACGTCGGGGCGCTGCTCTCCGAGTAGCCCGGCGCGGCGGTCGGGCTCCTAGCAGCCCGGCCCCGCGAGCACCACCGCTACCTACCCACCGCCACGCGCCACCGCCGCGCACCACGCACCACCGCCACGCACCACGCGCGCACCGCCCGCTCCCACCACCCCGGCACCCGAGCCGGGCGGGGGGCGGGCGGGTCGTCGTCAGCGGGTCGTCGTCAGCGGGTTCGGCGGCTGCGGGGACTGCGGCGGGGCCAGGGGTGCCGGCTCCGGCGGGGTCCGCGGGGCTTGCGCGGGTCGTGTGGTTCGACGGTGGTGTGGTCGGCCGGTTTCCTCATGTTCCAACCGATGACGGTAACGGCGTTTTCGTACATGTTCGGGCCGATGATCACCCGATCGTGTCCCCACACCGCCCGTAACCGCAGCTCACAGCCCCGCAACTCACAGCCCTGAAACTCAGGCCCCGCGCTCACAGCCCTGAAACTCACAGCCCGCCGACCCTACCGCTTCTTCCTCAACAGCCGCAGCACGGCGCGCTCCACCTCCTCGCGCTCCGCCGACCGCGGCCGGATGACCACGCCGTCGTGGAACGCCCGCACGACCCTCGGGTCGATGTACGACTTCCGCGCCACGGCCGGCGTGTTGCCGAGGTGCTCCGACACCTCCCGCGCGACCGCCGCCTCCACCCGCTTGCGCCCGCGCTGCGACTCCGGCCTGCCCTCCCGGGCGAACGCCGCCGCCGCCAGCACGGTCGCGTGCCACGTCCTCATGTCCTTGACGGAGAACTCCGTCCCGACCATCTCCTTGAACCGCTGGTTCACGTCGTCCGACCCGACCTGCCACCCGTTCGCGTCGACCAGCAGCCGCTCCTCGGACCCCTCCCGCCCGCGCAGCAGCGCCCGCACCGCCTTCGCCAGCGCCGCGTCCTCGACGGCGGTGGTGAACTGGATGCCGCCCTTCGCCGGGTAGCAGAAGTCGACGACCCTCCCCCGCACCGACACGTGCGAGCACAGCAGCGTCGCCACGCCGTGCGTGCCGTTGTCCGTGGCGTACGTCTCGCCGCCGACCCGGAACACGCCCTGGTCGAGCACGGCCAGCGCCACCGCCAGCACCCGTTCGCGGGTCCGGCCGCGGCCGTCCAGCGCCTGCCGCACCTCCTGCCGGAACGCGGGCAGCGCGGGCGCCAGCGCCAGCACCCGGTCGTGCTTCTCCTCGTCGCGGTCCTGCCGCCAGCGCTCGTGGTAGAGGTACTGGCGACGCCCCGCCGCGTCGGTGCCGACGGCCTGGATGTGGCCGTTCGGGTGGGGGCACACCCACACGTCGCGCCAGGCGGGCGGGATGACGAGGGCCTCGATCCGCTCGCGGGACTCCGCGTCGACGGGGTTGCCCTCGGCATCGGTGTAGCTGAACCCCCGGCCGCGCGGGCGGCGGCGCCAGCCCGGGGCCGACGGGTCGCTGCGGCGGAGTCTCACCAGGCGCGGTCTCACCCGGCGCGTGTTCCCGGCGGTCACGGCCCGAAACACGAGGGTTGAATTCCCGCCCGATTGGGTATGTGGACCGTCATGACACCGCCGTGGACCGTGGGGGTCGAGCAGGAGTTCCTGCTCGTGGACCCCGAATCGCGCCGACCGGTGCCGCTGGCCGAGTCCGTGGCGCAGCACGCCGGGGCGCGGTTGGACGTGCAGCGGGAGCTGACGCCGTTCCAGATCGAGGTCGCGACGCCGGTGTGCGACACCACCGAGCAGCTCTTCGAGCAGGTGCTGCTGGGCCGCACCCACCTGGCCAAGGCCGCGCACGCCGCGGGGTGCCGGTTGATGGCCTCGTCGGTGCCCCCGATCGGCACGGCCGGGCCCCCGCCGGGCACGGACGACCCGCGCTACCGGTTGATGGAGTACTCGCACCGCAAGATGATCGGCGGCTCCGGGGTGTGCGGGATGCACGTCCACGTGGGCGTGCCGGACGCGGACACGGCGATCCGGGTGGGCAACGCGCTGCGCCCGTGGCTGCCGACGCTGCTGGCGCTGAGCGCCAACTCGCCGATCGAGCAGGCCGAGGACACCGGGTACGCGAGCTGGCGCTCGATCGTGTGGTCGCGCTGGCCGATCAGCGGCCCGCCGCCGCACCTGGGGTCGGCCGCCGAGTACGAGGCGCTGGTCGCCTCGCTGGAGGCGACCGAGGTGCTGCTCGACACGGGGATGGTCTACTGGGACGTCCGGCCGTCCGAGCAGCACCCGACGGTCGAGGTCCGGGTCACCGACGTGCCGATGACGGCCCGCGAGGCGGTGGTGCTCGCCGAGCTGATCAGGGCGTTCGCCCGGACCGCGGCCGAGTCGGCCGACGCGGAGCGGGTGGACGACCTGCTGCTGAAGGCCGCTTACTGGCGCGCGTCGCGCGACGGGGTGGACGGGTTGGCCGTCGACCCGCGCGACGGCAGGCTGCTGCCCGCCCGGGACCTGCTGGCCGAGTTGGTGCGGTGGTGTGACACTGCCCTCGGTGACGCGGGTGCGCGGTCACTGGTCGAGGATCACCTGGAGTGGTTGCGCGCTCACGGGAGCGGTGCCGCGCGGCAACGCCGCGCGTTCGGTGCGTCACCGGACGCCCGTGAACTCGTGGACCTGGTCCTGGCCGCGACGGTCGACGACGGCCGTTGAGTATTACCGTGAAGTACGCGCCGCACCGGCGGCGGGTGAGTGAGAGGAGAACCGGCGTGCCAGATCCCGCGGCGACGCTCGCTTCCGTGCGGGTCGAGAGGCCGGCGGACGGCGTTGTGGTGCTGCACGTGTCCGGCGAGTTGGACACGAGCAGCGCCGACGAGCTGGCCCGACCGCTGAAGGAGCACCTGGTCGAGAACGCCCGAGGAGTGGTGGTGGACCTCGGCGGCGTCCGGTTCCTCGGTTCGGCGGGGTTGGAGTCGCTGGTGGTGGGCAACCAGCGGGCGGACTCGTTGGGAGTCTCGCTGGTGCTCGTCGCCACGACCAGGGCGACCGTGCGGCCGATCCAGGCGACCGGGTTGGACGCGGTGTTCACCGTGGTCGGCTCGGTCGAGGAGGCGTTGGCCCGCTTCTAGGGCGGTTTCCGGGGCGACGTGGACACGGAGGGCGCGGCTCCCGCGAGGGAGCGGCGCCCCTTTGTGGCGCGGTGCTCCGGGTGGTGCCCCGGGACGGTGTCCCGGGGCACCACCCGCGTCCCGTCACAGGGCGCGGCGGACCGTCCTGATGGCGCAGCGCACGGCCCCCTCGGGGGGCAGTGCGCCTTCCGGTGCGACCACCCAGCGGGACTCGACGGCGGGGATGCTGCGCGGGCCGCGCCAGCAGCGCACGTCCGGCGGCAGCACGTGGCCCGGCGCCGGTTCGGGGTCGGGTCTCGCGAGGAAGAGCCAGCGCAGGCGCGGGCCGGGGATCGCGAGGATCGGGCCGAGCGGCCCTGCGGAGCGGAGTTGGTGGCTGACCTCGGCGCCCCAGCTGGCGGGCACCTCCACGGCGACCGCGCCCTCGGTCAGCACCAGCGAGCCTTCGACGTGCCAACGTTCCATGCCCGCTGATGTTTGCGCGGCCCCGTGACGGGATTGTGTCCGCGCGCGGCGCGCTCCGTTAACCCTGCCCGATGTCCTCGAACCACAGCTCGGGACGGGCGGCGATGAAGTCCGCCATCATCCCCGCGCACGCCGGGTCGTCCAGCAGGGTGATGCGCACCCCGTTCGCGGCGAGCCAGTCGTGACCGCCGTGGAACGTTCGGGCCTCGCCGATCACCACGTGGGGGATGCCGAACTGGCGGACGAGCCCGGAGCAGTACCAGCAGGGCGACAGCGTGGTGACCATGACGGTGTCCCGGTAGGACGCCCGGCGGCCGGCGGCGCGGAACGCGGCCGTCTCGGCGTGCGTGGAGGCGTCGCCGTCCTGCACCCGCCGGTTGTGCCCGCGGCCGAGCAGTTCACCCGTCGTGGTGAAGAGCGCCGCGCCGATGGGGATACCGCCCTCGTCCAGCCCGGCGCGGGCTTCCGCCACCGCCACGGCCAGCATCTCGTGCGCGTCCACAGCCACGGCCCCAACCTACGCGGGAAGCCCCCGGCGCGCGCTAGGCGCCGAAGCAGAGGAACCCGGCGCCCGCCGCGTAGGCGGCGTGACCGGTGTCGCGGTGCGCGTCCTGCGCGCCGGCCAGGGCCACCGCCGGCGGGTCGCCCTTGCCGAGCCTGCGGTGCAGGTCGACCATCAGCGGGGTGGTGACCTCGGCCGGCACGGGCACGACCGGGGCCACGAGGGTGCGGGTGCCCAGCCCGAGCAGGGCCGCGGTGAAGCCCATCAGCTCGTCGCCCGGCCGCACGGCCGACAGGCCCGAGTCGCACGCCGACAGCACGACGAGCGCGGGCGGGTGGCGGAGGCGTTCCAGGTCGTGGACGGTGAGCGGCCCGTCGGCCAGCTCCAGGGCGGAGAACAGGGGGTTGTCGGCGCGGAACGAGCCGTGCGCGGCGACGTGCGCCAGGGGCGCGCCGTCCATGGCCGCGGCGACCGCGTCGACCGTCGCGTCCGCGCCCACCAGCACGGTGGCCTCGCCGGCGAGCGGCGCGATGGCGGCGATCTCGGTGGGTGCGGCGGGCAGCCGGGGGCCGGCGGCGAGCACGGCCCGGTCGTGCGGGGCCGCCGACGACAGCGCCGCGCGCAGCCACACGGTCGCCGAGGGCACGACGGTGACGGACCGCCCCCGGCAGCCGGGGAGCGCCGACCAGGGCAGGCCGCCGAGGAGGCCGGTGGGCGCGAGCACGAGGGGCCGGTCGTCGAGGCGGCGGCGCAGCGGCGCGAGCAGGCGGGTGTCGAGCAGCCGGGCGGTGTGGTCGGCGCCGCCGCGCACGGCGGTCTTGTCGAGGTGGTCGGGCAGGGTGACGAGCCGGTGCAGGGCGAACCGCAGCAGCCGCACCTCGCGCAGCGCGCCGTCGAGCGGGCCGAGCCGGTGCAGCGAGGCGCGGCCCCCGGCGACGACGACGGCCAGCAGGTCGCCGTCGTGGTCGACGTACTCGACGAGCGCCCGCTCCCCCAGCGCCTGGGCGAGGTCGCGCACGGCGGGCGGTTTGAACACGGCTCCGCCGCCGCTGGTCTGCCGGGTCAGGTCGCGGACGCGCTGCTCGCCGCGCACCTGGCGCTGGCGCAGCGCGGCGGACGGTTTGCCGGCCAGCAGCGCGGTCTCCAGGTCGGCGGTGATCGCGCGCAGCTCGGCGAGGGCGTCGGCGAGCCCGGAGTCCTCCGGCGGGCGGGCGGGGGTCATCCGCATGGCGCCCGCGCGCCACGCCTCAGCCCACGACAGCACCCGCCCGGCGTGGCCGCCGGCGACGGCCGTGCGCAGCCCCTCGAACGCGAGCGCCTTGCCCTGCGCGCCGCTGGAGGCGCGCAGCTCGACCGCGCCGAGCGACACGCGGTACTCGTCGAGCAGCGCGAGGCCGCGGCGCAGCGCGATCTGCGCGCCCCGGGCGTTGCCGAGCAGGTCGCGGCGCAGCGCCTCGGCGTACCAGCCCTGCACGCGGTGCGCCGCCGTGCCGCCGCGCCGGGCCGCGCCCGCGGTGGTCAGCTCGGCCACGGCCCGGCGGCGGTCGCCGAGGTCGCGGGCGACGAGCGCGGCGTCGACCCGGGCCTCCAGCCCGGCCATCCGCCAGCCGAACGCGTCGAGCCGGGAGGCGACGCGCACGAGCGCGGTCACCAGGCCGCGGGTGCGCTGCCCGCTGAGGTAGGCGGCGCGCAGCTCGACGTGCCGGGCGCCCGCCTCCCACACCTCGCGGCGCTCGCGCCGGAAGCCCCCGCGCGCGGCGGCGGCCATCTCCACGGCGCGCTCCAGGTCGCCCTCCAGCAGGGCGACGCGGGCCCGGTAGAACAGGGCCTCGGAGCGGGCCAGCACGAGGTCGCCGCCGAGTTCGCCGAGCGCCCGGTCGGCCGCCGCGCGGGCCTCCTCCAGCAGCGGCACGGACACCAGCAGCTCCAGCCGGTTGATCAGCAGCGCGGGCCGGGGCACGGCCAGCCGCCGGTACTCGCGCTCGGCCTCGGCGAACATCGTCAGGGCGCGCGGCACGTCACCCGCCCGGGTGGCGGAGATCCCGGCGTTCCACCGCACGTCGGCCACGGCCAGCTCCAGGTCGAGCGACCGGTAGAGCGCGGCGGCGCGGTCGAAGTCCTCGTCGGCCGCCTTGAGGCCGCCGGTGTAGGCGCGCAGCAGGCCGCGGTTGTTGCGGGCGCGGGCCTCGCCGAGCCGGTCGCCGGTGCGGCGGGCGGCGTCGATGGCCGCGTTGTACTCGCGCTGCGCCTCGTCGTAGCGGCACAGGTAGTGCAGCACGAGGCCGCGCTGCATCCGGGCGATGTCGGCGTCGGGGCCGTCGAGGACGTCCAGTGCCTCGTTGACCGCGCGCAGCGCCTGGGCGTGGCGGCCGGTGTTGGACAGCACGAACGCGAGGCTCACCCGGGCCAGCGCGGCGAGCCGGGCGGAACCCGCGCCCTCGGCGACGCGGACCGCGCGGCGCAGGTGCCGCAGCGCCCCCTCGAAGTCGTGCAGTTCGCGCAGGGACAGGCCGATGGCGCGTTCGGCGGTCGACTCCTCCTCGGCGTCGCCGGAAAGGCGCGCGGCCCGCAGCGCCGAACGGCCCATCCCGATCGCCGCGCGCGGGTCCCGCTGCCGGGCCTCCAGTGCCGCTGCGGCGGATTCCCCTCCCACGGAACCCACCTTATTACCAAGTCCCCTGTGGTAGCTTGATCAAGCTCGCACCTCCGTCGACGCTGCTGTGAGGCCGTGGTGTCCCAACCATCGAATCGTGCGGAGCTTTACGGCCAGGCTTTCGACCTGTCGATCAGGGAACACCAGGATTTCCGGCTGCACGCCGAGCGCGGACGCGAGTTCCTGTTCGTCGCCCGTGAGCTGTTGACCATTCCCCAGGACCTCGACCGGGTCGTCCGGAAACTGGCGCAGAACAACATCGTCACCGAACGCGGACGTGATTTCGCCGGTATGAGCCGGTTGGTCCTGCCGCGCAATTCCGACGACATCCCGGCGATCGTGCGCCTGTTGCGCGACCCCCAGCAGTGGCCCGGTGAGCGGACTCCGTTCGTCCAGCCGCACCACGTGCTGGTCGGCCACGGCGGCAACATGCACGGGCACCCCGGCGTGCCGCCCCAGGTGGCCGCGCCGCTGGCGGACCCGGACAAGACCGCGCTGGGCCGCGGCAAGGGCGTCACCGTCGGCGTCGTCGACACGGGCATCTCCGCGAACGCGGGCGTCGACCACCCGCTGTGGCTCAAGGGCGCGTTCACGCCCCGCGCCGACGAGGTGGACGCCGCCTACGCGCACGACGACGTGTTCGCCCCGGAGGGCGGGCACGGCACGTTCGTGGCGGGCGTGGTGCGGCAGGCCGCGCCGGGCGTGCGGATCGACCCGGAGCGGGCGCTGGACCCGTCGGGCCTGGGCACCGAGGAGGACTTCGCCCGGGCGGTGGCGTCGTTCGACGAGCGGGTGCACGTCGTCAACATCTCGATGGGGTGCTTCACGCAGGACGACGTGGCCTCCGAGCCGGTGCGCCGGGCGCTCGCGCAGCTGCCCGCCGACGTCGTGGTGGTGGCGTCGGCCGGCAACCAGGGCACGACCAGGCCGAGCTGGCCCGCCGCGCTGGGCGGGGTCACGGCGGTCGCCGGGGTCGCCCAGGAGCGTGACGGCTCGCGCTCGCCCGCGTGCTACTCCAACCACGGCCACTGGGTGGACGCGTGCGCGGTCGGGAACCGGACCAGCACGTTCCTCAAGGGCCGCTGGGTGCTGTCGGGCCTGCCCGCGGAGGTCTACGACCGGTTCGCCTACTGGCTGGGCACCTCGTTCGCCGCGCCGCACGTGGCGGGCCGCATCGCCGAGACGATGACGACCCGGGGGGTGTCGGCCGCCGCCGCCCGCGACGAGCTGCTCGTCGGGAAGGCCGAGTTCTTCCCCGGATACGGTGTCTTCGTGGACTAGTCGTATCTGGAGACGGCATGGTTGCTCCGTAGTACGTGGCAGCGATGAATCCGATGTCCCGGACCCGGCGCGGGCCCGTCCCGGCGCACGCCGGGGCGCAGGCGCGGCACCCCCTGGACAGGAGGAGGGGACGTGACCCCTGCAGGGCCGATCGGCGCGCTGGTGGGCGCCGCAGCGGACGGGGACCAGCACGCCTGGCACGAGATCATCGACCGGTACACGCCACTGGTGCTGTCGGTGATCTACCGGCACCGGCTGAGACCGGCGGACGCCGCGGACGTCAACCAGACGGTGTGGTTGCGCCTGGTGGAGCAGATCGGCCGGTTGCGGGAGGCCGACGCCCTGCCCGGCTGGATCGCCACGACCACCCGCAACGAGTGCCTGCGCGTGCTGCGGGTGCAGCAGCGCCTCCAGCCGTACGACCCGCTGTCCGAGGACGAGCCGGCGAGCCCGGTGGACGCGGTCGCGGACCTGGACGAGGAGATGGAGGCGTCGCAGCGGCTCCAGGCGCTGCGCGACGGCTTCCGCGCCCTGCCCGAGCAGTGCCGCGTGCTGCTGGCGAAGCTGATGGCGGACCCGCCGCCGAGCTACGCGGCGGTCAGCGAGGAGTTGGCGATGCCGGTGGGCAGCATCGGGCCCACCCGCATCAGGTGCCTGGACAAGCTGCGGAAGACACCCGCGGTGTACCGGCTGTTCAGCCCGAGACCGGGTGGAGGAGGTGTGGTCGGTGTCGATGGTCGATCCGGGGTGGGAAAGCGATGACGCGCTGCTGCGCGACCTGAAGGCGGCGCTCGACGAGCAGGCGGACGTGCCCGAGCACATCCGGGAGGCGGCGCGCGCGGCGTGGAGCTGGCGGACGGTCGACGCCGAGCTGATCGCGCTGACCAGCTACGACTCGGTGCTGGACGGCGAGCTGGCGACCCGGGCGCGGGCGGCGCAGACGGCGCGGCAGCTCGTGTTCGACGCGGTGGGCGTGTCGGTGCAGGTCGAGGTGACCGAGGTGGGTGTCGCCGGCCAGGTGCTGCCCGCGCGGCCGGGTCGGGTGGTGCTGCTGACGGCGACCGGGCCGGTCGAGGAGGCGGAGCTGGACGAGGTGGGCATGTTCCTGCTCGGCCCGCCGCCCGCGGGACCGGTGCGGTTGCGGTGCGAGATCGACGGCACGACCGTGGTCACCGAGTGGGTGACCGTGTAACCCGCGACCACACAGCCGCGACCGCGTGCGGCTAGGGGCGCCGGGCGACGGTGATGATCTCCCGGCTGGTCGCGGTCGGCGGCGTGCGGTCCCACCAGCCGTGGCGCTCGGCCACCTCGAACCCGGCTCCGCCGAGCAGCGCGTCCACCTGCTCGGCGGTGGTGAACCGGAGCGTGGCCCAGTCCACGACGTCCTCGGCCCAGTCCGGGCTGCTGTGCGTCTCGCTGAACCGCACGAGCCCGTCCGCCACGCTCGCCACCCGGTGCTCGACGCGCACCCGCTCGCCGTTCTCGCCGGTGACGTCGACGCCGTTCTCGGGCGTCCACCGCTCCCACGCCCGCGCGCCCGGGTCCCGCGTCTCGAACGCGAACCGCCCGCCCGGCCGCAGCGCCCGGTGGACCGCGGCGAACTGCGCGCGCACCTCGTCGTCGGTGAGGAAGAACTGGAACACGTGCCCCGTCATCACGACGAGGTCGAAGCCACCGTCGAACGCGGTCGTGCGCAGGTCGCCCGCGAGCCACTCCACGCCGTCGTACCGGCGGGCCAGGGCCAGGGAGTCGGGGTCGGGGTCCAGCCCCACGAGGCGGCCGGCGTGCCCGGCGACGCGGGCGGCGTGCAGCAGCGCGCCGGTGCCGCAGCCGACGTCCAGCACGGCGTCGGCTGCGAGCACCAGGTCGAGGTAGAAGTCGTCGGACGCGTCCCACCCGTTGACGGCGTCGTACAGGGCGGCAGTCCTCGCGGGGTCCTCCGTCACCCGGCCGAGTGTGCCCCGACAGCGCGACGGGCCGCGAGCGGTTTTCCGCTCGCGGCCCGTCGGCCGGGTCCGGTCAGGCGAACGTCGGCTGCCGCATGGCGTGCTGCACCAGCGTGATCAGCGTCTGCTTCGTGGACTGCCGGTTGCGCGCGTCGCAGGGGACGATCGGCACCGACTGGTCGATCGTCAGCGCCTCCCGGATGTCCTCGATGCGGTGGTGCAGCAGGCCGTCGAAGCAGTTCACGCCCACCACGTACGGCAGTTCGCGGTCCTCGAAGAAGTCGATCGAGGCGAACGCGTCGGACAGCCTGCGGGTGTCGACCAGCACGACCGCGCCGATGGCGCCCCGCACCAGGTCGTCCCACATGAACCAGAAGCGGTGCTGGCCGGGGGTGCCGAACAGGTAGAGGATCAGGTCGCTGTCGAGCGAGACGCGGCCGAAGTCCATGGCCACCGTGGTGGTCATCTTGTTCGGCGTGCTCGACAGGTCGTCCACGCCGACGCTGGCCTCGGTCATCACCGCCTCGGTGGTCAGCGGCACGATCTCCGACACCGAGCCGACGAAGGTCGTCTTGCCGACACCGAACCCGCCCGCCACCACGATCTTGGTCGACGTGACGGACAGGCTCGCCGCCGGGGGTGACCCCGGCTGCCCGGGAGCGCGACCGCTCATGTTGCTCTGCTTTCCCTAGTAGTAGGACGATCGCCGGGTGGGGCTCAGTTGCGCATCGCGACGTGGAGCTGCGACCGGATCTCCGGGGTCAGCTGGATGCCGACCCGTTCGACCAGTCGCGTCATGGCGTAGCCGATGAGGCCGATGTCGCAGTTGGGGGCGGCCAGCACGGCCAGGCAGGACCCGTCGCTGATGGACATGAGGAACAGGTAGCCCCGTTCCATCTCCACGACGGTCTGCTTGACGTCACCGGCCTCGAAGCAGCGCGCGGCCCCGAGGTTCAGGCTGACCAGCCCCGACGAGACGGCCGCGAGCTGCTCGGCGCGGTCGACCGGGAGGCGGTCCGAGGACGCGAGCAACAGGCCGTCCGCCGAGACGACGATGGCGTGCGCCACGCCCGCGACCCGGCTGACGAAGTCGTCGACCAGCCAACTGAAGTTGTCCAGTTCTTCGGCTGCGGAGGTCACTTCTGCTCCTTGTTGTCTGCGTTGCCGAACGACAAGCCCTCCCAGGGCATCCCGGCTTCGTCGCCGGACTCGCGACCCAGCTGCACACCTCGCTGGTAGGTCGCGAAGCGCTGCCGCAACCGGTCCGCGGACCGGCGCGACAGCGCGGTCGCCACACCGGTGGACGCGGAGCCGTTCGCCGACGGCTGGGCCGCCGGGGACGATGCCCGGGGGGAGGGCGCGGTGAGCGATCCGGGCACCAAACGCGCCTTGGGGACGCGCTTGGGCAGACCCGCGGTGGTGGTGTCGTCCACGGGAGCCTTCAGGGTGTTGGTGGCCGTCGACCACCCGTCGTCCGCCGCGCCCCAGCCCGGGGTGCCCGACGTGGGGATCGCCGACGGCGCGGGCTCGCGCTTGGGCAGACCCGCGGGCGTGGAGCCCTTCGGGGCGGGCGGGACGGGCTTGGCGATGGGCGCGGGGGCGCGGTCGACGTCGGCCGGGTCCACGCGCTGGGCGTAGACGGTCCTCTCCGACGCGCCGCCGTCCCCGTCGCCGACCAGGTCCACCCGGTCGGCGAACATCGTCTTCTCGGCCGCGGTCTCCGGCGGCGCGGCGTGCCCGCCGTCGTGACCGCCGTCGCGGCCACCGCTGTGGCCGCCGTTGAGGTCGCCCTGGACGTGCACGGGCGCGTCGGCGGCCTCGCCGCCCTGGAACCAGCGCGACAGGACGTCCTCGTAGATCGGCAGGCGCTGGGTCGAGGCGTCGTCCTCCTCGATCACCGGCGGCGGGGGCGGGGGCGCGGAGGCGGACCGGGGCGCACCGGGCGGGTAGGAGTAGTCGGGCACGCCCTCGCCGGGCGGCGGGACCGTCTCGGTGACCGTCGCGGTGAACAGGTCGGACGTGGGCGTCCGCTCCACCTCGAAGAAGCCGTTGGGTTCGGCGGTGTGCGTCTGCACCACCGGGAACGGCGCGGGCGTCGCGTCCGGCGGGGCGTACCCGTCGGGTGCGGCGTCCGGCGTCCACTTGGGCACGCCGGCGAGCACGCCGACACCGCTGGTCTCGACGTCCGGGTTGGCCTGGCGCGCGGGCAGTGCCAGCGGCGCGGGCTTCGCGGCGATGGGTTCGGGTCCCCGGTGCAGCAGGCCGACCGGGAGGACGACCTGGGCCGTGACCCCACCCTCTATGTCGTCGTTGTTGCTCAGCGTGACCCGGATCTCGTGGCGCTTGGCCAGCTGGCCGACCACGTACAGGCCCATCTCGCGGGCCACCGACACGTCGACCTCGGGCGGGTCGGCGAGCTTGGTGTTGGCCTCGACGATGTCCTGCTCCTGCATGCCGACGCCGCGGTCGTGGATGCGGATGGACACCTCGCCGCGGCGGGTCTCGATCGCCCGCACCGTGACCTTGGTGGTGGGCTTGGAGAACGCGGTCGCGTTGTCGAGCAGCTCGGCGATGAGGTGCGCGAGGTCGTTGACCACGCGGCCCTGCACGCGCATCTCGGGCGCGGGCGCGATCTGGATGCGGGCGTACTTCTCGACCTCGGACACCGCGGCGCCGAGCACCTCGGAGATCGGCACGGGCCGGGTGACGCGGCGGTTGACCGTGGTGCCGGAGAGCACCAGCAGGTTCTCGCTGTTGCGGCGCATCTGGGTCGCCAGGTGGTCCAGCTCGAAGAGGCTGGCCAGCTGGTCGGGGTCCTGCTCGTCCTGCTCCAGCCGGTCGATCACGGTGATCTGCCGCTCGACGAGCGCCTGCGAGCGCCGCGAGAGGTTGATGAACATGTCGTTGACGTTCGCGCGCAGCGCCACCTGCTCGACGGCGAGGCGGACGGCCTCGCGCTGCACGGCGTCGAACGCGCGGGCCACCTGGCCGACCTCTTCGGTGGTGTGGATCGGCACCGGCACCAGCGCCTCCTCCGCGGCGCGTTCCGGGTCGCGGTGCGTCCGGATGCGCTTGATCGCGTCGGGCAGGCGGTTGCGGGCCACGTCGAGCGCCGTGCGGCGCAGGACGCGCAGCGGCGTCAGCATCGAGCGGGCGACGAAGGCCATGAGGGCGAACGCGATGACCAGGGCGACGGCGACCAGCGCCGCGTCGCGCCAGGCGGCCGCGCGGGCCGTCTCGGTCGCCTCGATCGCGGCCCGGTCGGCCTGGCCCTCGATGTCGCGGGTGACGGTGCGCAGCAGCGCCGCGGTCTCCTCGCCGACGCGCATGACCTCCGCGTCGTTGATCGCGACCTCGTCGGACTCGCTCTGCTGCACCTGCGAGAGCTGCACGAGCCGGTTGCGACCGTCCACCGCGGGGCCGGACACGGTGTCCGACAGCAGCTGGCGGTTGTCCTGGCTCGCGACGCTCGCGAAGTCCGACAGCGCGGCGTCCAACCGGGACTGCGCGGCGCGCAGCGCGTTGAGCTGGCCGGGCGCGAACTCGCCGCGCTGCGCGGCGGACAGCATGATCGAGTTCTGCTGCGACAGCTGCTCCTTCGCGCTGTACAGCGCGAAGTTGGCGCCCGCGAGCGGTGTCAGCGTCCCGTCGCTGAGGCTGCTCGACGTCGCGCGGTGCACCTGCGCCAGCGTGGCCAGCACCTGGTTGTACGCGGTGTGGACCGAGATGTCGGGGTACCTGCTGTTGGACACCGTGTTGCGCAGGGCGAGCAGGCCGTCGAGGGACTGCAGCGCCTTGTCGTACGCCTGGTCCACCGCGGGGTCGACGCCGCTGGTCGTCGCCTGCACCTCGCGGAAGCGACCGACCTCGCTGTCGACCTTGCCGGAACGCGTGACGTACTCCCCGGCGCCTTCGCCGCGCCCGCCCGCCACGAACCACACCGCGGCGTCGCGCTCCAGCTGGAGCGCGTCGGAGACCGCGGCGGCCTGTGCGGACAGCTGGAGCTCCCGCTGGACCTTGCCGAACAGCTCGACGTCGTCGAGCTGTGTGTTCAGCCGCAGCCCCGCGAGGGTCAGCGTGCTCAGCGCGGGTACCAGGAGCACCACGGCGAGCTTGCTGCGCAGGCGCCAGTTCCGCAGGCGCCACCGGGACACACCCCGGTCGGCGGCGGGAACCGCGCCCGTGCTGGGACCCGAGTCGGGTGGCCCGCTCTCCGCGGCACCCGTGTCGAGTTGAATCCGCTCCGGATCTCTCCCGGAGGCGTGGTCGTCGTGACCGCGCACCGTCAGCACACTCCCCAGCCCCCCAGCCAGTGATGAAACAACACTTCTCTGCAAACCCGGGCGATCTTGGTGGAAAAAAGCCCGGAGTCATACCGCCGAACGGACGAGGTGTCCGGTAGTTGGCAAATCAACCATTGTCGCGCGGCCACGGCGGGACGCGCTAAACGATCGCTAACCGGTGTTCACAGCTATTTCACGCCTCGGACCCGAACGGGGAACACCCGAGGGGGAGCCCGACGACCGGGCTCCCCCCGCGGGGGTCAGCCCTCTGAGCTGACCAGCATCGGCTTGACGTCGAAGTCCTTCTCGAGCAGCCCGTAGGTTCGCATCAGGTTCGAGACCCGCTGCAACCGGGTGGCGTCGAGCGTCGTCGGGTACTCACCGAAGTGGACCAGACCAGCGGTTTCCTTGTCCACCTTGGCGTACTCCACCAGCAGCGGCTCGACCGTGGGGCGGTCGGCGGCGTCGCGCTGGCCCTTGGCCATGGCGCGCTGGAACGCCTTCACCGTGTTGGGGTTCTCCTTGGCGAACTTGCCGGTCGTGCCGTAGCCCGCGATCGGGATGCCGTCCGTGGGGCCGGACGCCGCGTCGAGCACGGTGATCTGGCCGCTGACCCGCTGCGCCTTGCTGATGAAGGGCTCCACCATGAAGGCGGCGTCGACGGTGCCGTTCTGCACCGCGGCCTCCATGTCGGGGAACGGGAACTCCTTGAACGTCACCTTGGACACGTCCACGTTGTTGGCTTCCAACGTGGCCTTCGCGGTCAGCTCGGCGATGTTCTTGAAGGTGTTGATCGCGATCGTCTTGCCCTCGAGGTCCTTGGGGGACTTCACGGCCGAGTCCGACTTGGACAGGATCAGGAACATCTCGGGCTTGGCCTGGTAGCCGTCGCTGACCAGCTTGAGGCCGTCGACGCCCTTCGCGGCGCCCTTGGACTCGGCGAGGAAGAACGAGACCCAGTTGCCGAAGGTGATGTCCAGCGAGCCGTCGATCAGGCCCGGGATGGCCGCGGCGCCACCCTGGATGGTCTTGACCTCGACCTCCAGGCCCTCATCCTGGAAGTAGCGCTTCTGGATCGCGACGTGGACGGACGCGACGTCGAGGACGGGGATCAGGCCAAGGGTGATCTTGGCCTTCTCGACCTTGCCCGGAGCTGCGGCCTCGGTGGGCTTGTCCTCGCTGCCGCTGCTGCCGCCGAGCGCGCCACAGGCGGACACGGAGGCGAGCAGGGTGACGGCGGACAGAACACCGAAGATCCTTCGAGCCGAGAGGCCGACTCTTCGAGTCATGGGGGGCATCTCCTGTTGGAGTGACGACTTTGCGGGGGCAGGATGCACGATCGACGGGGACGTCGTTGAACCACTCAAAGTGATCTGAGCGGTTCGGCATGACCCGGTCGACCGACACTCGAAGGCTGATCCACTACCTTCGGTGAGCATCTTTGCACAGGCTGTCCAGAGGTTGGGGAGTGCAGTGAGTGATCTTGACCCGGAATGGGCCGTACAGAGCAACCGGCGTGCCGTGGGCATCGTCGGCGCGGGCCCGGCGGGATTGACCTTGGGGAACCTCCTGCACGAGGCGGGAATTCCCTGCGTTGTGCTGGAAAAAGGCACCCGCGAGTACATCGAGGCCAGGCCCCGCGCCGGGGTCCTGGAGCACCGCGCGGTGCAGATGTTGACCGAGCACGGGCTGGCCGACCGGTTGCTCCGAGAGGCCGATCGGCACGGCGCCTGCGAATTCCGCGTGAACGGGCATGCGCACGAGGTGGACTACTCCACCCTGTACGACGGCCAGACGCACTACATCTACCCGCAGCAGGAAGTCGTGCGGGACCTCGTCCGGCATTACGCGGACGAGCGCGGCGGCGAGGTCCGCTGGTCGGTCCGGGACGTCGAACTGCACGACGTCGAGAGCCCGGAACCGTCCCTGACCTGGACGAACGCCGACGGGACGCGGGAGCGGCTCGACTGCTCGTTCATCGCCGGCGCGGACGGGTTCCACGGCGTGAGCAGGCGGAGCATCCCGGCCGGGGCGGTCCAGGAGTTCAGCCACCAGCACGGCATCGAGTGGCTGAGCGTCCTGGCCGAGGCCCCGCCGTCCACCCACAAGGTGATTTACGCGCTTCACCCGGACGGATTCGCGGGGCACATGCTCCGCAGTTCCACCGTTTCGCGCTACTACCTCCAGGTCCCGGTGGACGACACCGTGGACAACTGGCCGGACGAGCGGGTGTGGGCGGAGCTGCACAAGCGGTTGGCGCTCAAGGACTCCGACTGGAAGCTGACCGAGGGCCCCATCGTCGAGAAGCGCATCCTGGACATGCGCAGCCACGTGGTGGAACCGATGAACCACGGCAACCTCTACCTGCTGGGGGACGCCGCGCACATCATCACGCCGGTGGGCGCCAAGGGGATGAACCTCGCCCTGCACGACGCCGAGGTGCTGGCGGGCGCCATCGCCTCCTACCACCGAACGGGGGACGACAGCGGCCTCCGTTCGTACTCCGAGGTGTGCCTGCGCAGGGTCTGGCGTGCGCAGGAGTTCTCCCAGTGGATGGTCTTCATGATCCACCGCTCGCCGGAGCCGTTCCTGAGCCGTTTGGGGCAGGCCCGGCTGGAGCACCTGATCGGCTCCAGGTCCTCCGCGGGGTACTTCGCGCAAAACTACGTGGGGCCCTGAGAAGAACGACCGTCGATTAGCGGCAGCGTCGCCGCACGATTCCGGAAAACCCGGCGGCGATAGCACCGCCCGTTCTCCGGGAGCACACCGGGAAGAGTCACCGACCGGAGTGCGGGAGGATCGCGAAAACTATTTCGCGACCGTTTCCCCGTCGCCCCGGCTGTTATTTCGCCC
This sequence comes from Saccharothrix sp. DSM 118769, assembly GCF_052936295.1. Lineage (NCBI taxonomy): Bacteria > Bacillati > Actinomycetota > Actinomycetes > Pseudonocardiales > Pseudonocardiaceae > Saccharothrix > Saccharothrix sp. DSM 118769. The sequence continues at coordinate 7,868,802 of NZ_CP193627.1, forward strand.
GCCCGGCGCCGACCCGCGCCGGATGTATTCGTCGCCTATTTTCGCCGTTCCGGCGGAAGCGACCGCCCCGCGCCCACCCGGCGCGGGCGCGCACCGCGGGTCGTCATGCACGAAACAATGGGTGGAACCCCACGCACAAACCACCCTGCGTGATCGCCGGGCCGTCGGCCGGCCAAACCGAATGATGTCGAATCGTTGTGAACGACCTCCGTCGAAATACCTCCGCCGGCTCGGCCGGAAATGACCGCCGAACCGCGCGGGAAAGCCGCGCACGACAACGGGCGACCCCCGGCGCGGCCTCTGAGAGGCCCTGTGCGCCGCGGATCGCCCGCCGCTGTGTGTCCCTACGCTACGCGAAGACTTTTCACGTCGTAGCGCGCTCCTCGGCCTCGACGCGCGACGCCTCGGCCCGCTCCGCCTCGGCCCACCTGGCGGCCTGCCCGTCGTCGGCGGTGCGGCGCGAGCGGATCACCCGCGAGGTCTTGCCGACGTTCAGCAGGCGCGCCACCTCCGCCCGCAGGGCGACGAACTCGTCGGACTCGCGGGTGGTGATCTGGTCGCGCTGCGCGGGCAGGTCGACCTTGAGGTCCGCCACCACCGACGCGGGCGAGGTCGACAGCACCAGGATGCGGTCGCCCAGGTAGACGCTCTCGTCGATGTCGTGCGTCACCACGAGGACCGTGGTGTCGTGCTCGGTGCGGACCTTGAGCAGCAGGTCCTCCAGCTCGAACCGGGTCTGCGCGTCCACCGAGGCGAACGGCTCGTCCATCAGCAGCAGGGCCGGCCGGTAGGCCAGGGCGCGGGCGATGGCCACGCGCTGCTGCATGCCGCCGGACAGCTGCCACGGGTACTTGCGCTGGGCGCCGGACAGGCCGACCCACTCCAGGGCCTCGGCCGCGCGGGCCTTGCGCTCGGCCCGGCCGAGGGTGCGGCGCAGCGGGAACTCCACGTTCTTCTGCACCGTCAGCCACGGGAACAGCGAGCGGCTGTAGTCCTGGAACACCACGGCGAGGTCGTCGGGCACGCCCTTGACCTGGTTGCCGTGCAGGCTGATGTCGCCCTTGGTGGGGCGGATCAGGCCCGAGATGGTGCGCAGCAGCGTGGACTTGCCGCAGCCGGACGGGCCGACGACGCAGACCAGCTCGCCTGCGCCGACGGTGAACGTGAGGCCGGCGATCGCGGTGTGCGCGCCGTCCTTGGCCTGGTAGGTGTGGCCGAGGTCGGCCACTTCGAGCATCGCGGTCATACTTTTTCCTCCACCGTCGCGGGGGTGCGCTCCTGCTTCGGTTGCCACGCAAGGGCCTTGCGCTCGAACGCGAGGAGCACGGTGTTGAGGGCGTAGCCGAGGACACCCAGGAGGATGATCCCGGCCCACATGTCGGGGAAGTCGAACTCCCGCTGTGCGACGAGGAGTTGCGACCCGATCCCGTTGTCGGTGCCGACCAGTTCGGACACCACCATGAGCACCAAGGACAGCGACAGGGAAACCCGCAGCCCGGCGAAGATCTTCGGCGCCGCGGAGGGCAGGACCACGCCGAGGACCCACTGGGGCTTGGGGATGCGGAACACCGCCGAGGTTTCGAACTTCGTCGCGTCGACGGAGCGGGCGCCGTCGATGCTGTTGAGCAGGATCGGCCACAGCACGCCGAAGACGATCGTGGCGAGCTGCATCTGGGTGCCGACGCTGAACACGAGCAGGAACACCGGCACCAGCGCCGGCGGCGGGATCGAGCGCATGAACGTCAGCAGGGGACCCGCGTACTGCATGCCCCGGTCCGACCGGCCCAGGGCGACGCCGAGCGAGATGCCGATGACGGCGGCCATCGCCCACCCGGCCAGGAGCCGCCCGATGCTCGGCAGCACGTGCTCGAACACCGTGTCGGTGAGGAACAGCGTGTCCGCCGTGCCGGAGAGCCACAGCTCCCACATGGACTCCGCGATGACCGTGGGACGCGGGAAGAACGGGTCGTCCGCGTACCAGGTGGCGAGCTCCCAGACCACGACGAGGCCCACGAACACGCCCCAGCGCTGCACGAACCGGTTCACGACCGACCTCCGACCGCGCTCCAGCCGACCCAGCGGCGCTGCGCCCGCTCCAGCCCCTCGTTGACGAGGTAGCCGATCACACCCGCGACCACGGTCCCGGCGAGGACCAGGTCCATCCGGCCCGCGCCGCTGCGGGCGTTCATGATGAACTCGCCCAGGCCCCCGGACCCGCCCGCGAGCAGCTCCACGCTCACCAGCACCACCAGGCCGGTGGTGGCGGCGAGCCGGATGCCCGTCAGGACGAACGGCAGGGCGCTGGGCAGCGCCACGGAGAACAGCACCCGGACCCGGCCGGAGCCGAACACCCTGGCCGTCTCCACGAGCAGGGGGTCCAGCTCGTCGAGCGCGTAGATCGTGTTGAACAGGATGGGCCAGATCGCCGCGTACACGGCGAGGGAGATCTTGGTCTCCGGCCCGATCCCCAGCAGCACGATCGCCAGCGGGATCAGCGCGACCGACGGGATCGGCCGCAGGAACTCGACCACCGCGCGGGTGGCGTGGCGCACCGAGGGGACGGAGCCCAGCACCAGCCCGAGCGGGACGGCTATGCCGACCGACAGCGCCACGGCGATGAGGAGCGCGAGGACCGTCGCGAGGACGTCCCGCAGGAAGGACTCATCACCCAACAACTCCACGAGTTCCACCGCTACTACCGACGGCGGCGGAAGGTACTCCGGGGGAACCAGCCTCGACCGGCCGAACAGCTCCCAGACGACGAGGAACCCGGCCACACCGAGCAGTCCTCGGGTGAGCGCACGCACGCGCAACGCCTCTTCCCAGTTGATCAACCCCAGCCAACCCGGCTCAATCTAGAGAGTGAATCGGTTCGCCACAATGAGTGGCGGGAAAACTTCACGATGTGATCTTGCGATTCGCGTCAGGGACCGCCGCAGGGCGGTCTGTGGTCGAGGTCCTGGAAGTGCTCGCGCCACCGCGCCTCGGTGATCCGCGGGTGGGCCACGGCGCAGATCCGCCGCTCCACCTCCGCCAGGTCGATCCCCCACGATCGGACGACCCGCCCACCGGCGCTGACGAGCGAGCGCCCGTCCGCGCCGAACACCGCCGCCGTCACCGGCTGCTCGTGCCCGGCGAGCACGGTCACCTGGGTCGGCGAGCCGCCCGCGCCCCACTCGAACAGCCGCACCCCGCCGTCGGTCCCGGTGACCGCGAGGCCCCGCTCCCCCAGCGCGAACCCGGTCGCCCCGCCGCCGACGAGCCGCAGGGGCGCCGCGGAGCGGGCCGGCCGGTCGGCCTCCCACCACGACGCCGTGCCGTCGTCGAGCACCGCGACGAGGTCCTCGGCCGGGGTGAACCCGACGGACACGACCCGCGCCCCGAACACCGGACCCTCGCCGACCTGCTCCGGCTGCCCGCCCGCCACGTCCCACACCTCGGCCGGCCAGTCCTCTTTGGACACCAGGAGCCGGTCGCCGGAGGCGTCGAAGGCGAGCGCGTCCACCGGGTCGTCCCGGCCGGAGCGGCCCGAGAACGACGCCGTGCGGAGCATCGACACGGGGTCCCACAAGTAGGTGCCGCCACCGGCGGAGCCGACCGCGAAGTACCGGCCGCGCGGGTCGTAGGCCACCGCCGACCCGACACCCGCCTCGCCGGCCAGTTCGGGCTCGCCGTCGTCGCGCAGCCGCCACACCCGCACCGGCCCCCCGACCCCCGCGGTGACGAGCACCCGGCCGTCCGGGCTGAGCACCGCCGAGCCCACCGGCTCCGGGTGGGCGGCGAGCACGCGGCCACCGCCGAACCCGCGCCAGTCGTCGACCCCCGCCAGCCGCAGCACGCCCCGCTCGTCCACCGTCGCCGCCGTGCGGCGCCCCCGGTCGAGCGCGATCGACGCGATCGCCGCCGGTGACGCTTGCGGCAGGTCGCGCAACGACACCAGCCGCGCCACCCGGTCCCCGCCGACGACCAGGGTCGCGCCGTCCGCGGTGAACCCCACCTGCCCGACCCCGCCGAGCTGCCCGCCGATCGTGGTCAGCGCCACGGGGCCCGCCGCGTCGGTCACGTCCCACACGCCGACCGCGCGGCCCGCCGTGCCCACGGCGAGCGTGCGCCCGTCCGGGCTGAACGCCACCGACAGCGGCACGTCGCCCGCCTGGATCGTCGAGACCACGCGCGGTCGCGCCCGGTCGGCGAAGTCCCACAGCCGCACGACGCGGTCCGCGCCCGCCGTGGCCACCAGCGCCCGCGAGGGCAGGGCCGCCACCGCCAGGACCGAGTCGCCGTGGGCGGTGTGCACGCGCCGCACGCCAGGGTCCGCCACGTCCCACACCTGGATCTCGCCCCCCGGCCCGCCCGCCGCGACCAGCGTGCCGCCGTCGACGAACACCGCGGCCCCCGTCGTCTGCGCCGATCCGTCCGCCAGCCACGGCCCGCGCCCCGGCTCGTCACCGGCCCGGAACAGCAGCGGGTACCCGTCCTGCCGCCCCACGGCGAACCACTCGCCATCCGGGCTGAACACGAGCCGCGACGGCGTCCCGACCGGGCTCGGCAGCTCCGCCACCTGCTCCGGACCACCGCTCGCGGTGACGTCCCACAGCCGCAGCGTCGCGTCCTCGCCGCCGGTGACGGCGATCCGCCCGTCCGGTCCGAACGCCAGCGACAGCACCCGCCCCCGGTGCCCCTCGAACGTCCCGGCCCGCACCGGGCGCGCGGGGTCGGTCAGGTCCCACAGCACGGGGCCGCCGGGCGCGTCGGGGTCGAGCGTGCCCAGCCGCGCGTCAACCGGGCTGACCGCCACCTCCCCCTCCGACGGCACCGCCGCGGAGAAGGGCTCGGTGAACGCGTTGTGCAGGGCGTCCCGCGTCTCCGCCGACGGCGACGTCCGGTGCGCGGCCAGCACGAGCTGGAGGGCGAGCGCCGGGTCGGCGTCCCGCAGCGCGTCCGCCTCGCCGACGACCTGCCGGGCCAGCACGGCGACGCGGGCGTCCGTCGCCCGCCGCTCCGCCTGGATCGCGTAGCCCAGGGCGCCCAGGGTGATCAGCAGCAGCACCGACACCAGCCCCACCGCCTGCCGCAACCGCTGCGTGCGCCGGTGCTCCACCGCGCGCGACGCGTCCTCCGCGGCGGCGCTCGCGGCGAGGAACCGCACCTCGGCGGCCGTCAGCGACGCCCCGTTGCCCGCCGCCCACTCCCGCGCGAGCGCCAGCCGCGTCCCCCGGTACAGCGCGCCCGGGTCCCGGTCGACCGCCTCCCACTCCCGCACCGCCCCGGCGAGCAGCCGCTGCACCCGCAGCCCCGCCCGGTCCTCCACGATCCAGTCCCGCAGCCGGGGCCAGCGGTGGATCAGCGCCTCGTGCGCCAGCTCCACCGTGCCGCTGTCCAGGACCACCAGCCGGGCGTCGGCCAGCGCGGACAGCACCCCGGGGTGGTCGACCTCGTCGCGCGGCACCCGGCGCTTCGTGTCCTCCGTCCCCTCCCCCACCGCGATGAGCCGCAGGAACACCCGCTTCGCGACCTCCCGGTCCGCCTCCGGCAACGCCTGGTAGACGGCCTCCGCGCTGCGCGCGATGGAGTGCTCCAGCCCGCCGACCTCCTCGTAGGAGGCCAACGTCAACGCCACCCCGCGCCGGCGGTGCCACGTCTCCAGCAGCGCGTGCGACACCAGCGGCAGCACCGCGGGCAACCCGGCCGCGTCCGCGACCAGGCGGGCGACCAGCGCGCTCTCCACCTTCGCCCCCACCGCGACCGCGGGCTGCACGATCGCGTCCCGCAGCTCGTCGGTGGACATCGGCCCCACCAGCACCTGGCCCCCGCGCAACGCCTCCACCAGCGCCGGGTGGCTGCCGCAGTGCCCGAGGAAGTCGGCGCGCACCCCCAGCACCACCCGCGTGCGGCTGGTGGGCGCGGTGGCGGCGACGACCAGGGCGGTGATGAACAGGTCCCGCTTCCGGGCGTCCCGGCACAGCGTGAAGACCTCCTCGAACTGGTCGACCACCAGCAGCAGGTCGTGCTCGGAACCGACGAGGGCCTGCCGGACCCGCAGGTGAGGGTTCTCCGGGAACGCGGCGAACTCGGCGGCCAGCGCGGTCGCGGACTTCCCGGTGAACGCCGCCACCTGCACGGCCAGCTCCTCGATCGGCCGGGGACCGGGCGTGAGCACCACGGCGGGCCGCGTCGAGCGGGCCACCACCCCGGCCCGCAGCACCGACGACTTCCCCGCCCCCGACGCGCCGAACACCCCGGTGAACCGCCGCTCGTCGACCAGCTCCAGCAGCTCGTCGACGAGCCGGTCACGCCCGAAGAAGCGGTCGGCGTCCCCCGTCTGGAACGCCCGCAACCCCGCGTAGGGCGCGGCACCCACCGGCGCCGGCGCCTCGGCCCGGGAAGCCAGCGCCCGCCACCGCTCCTCCCACTCGCCGGCGTCCCCACCGCACGCCCGCACGTAGGCCAACGTCACGGCCAGGCTGGGCAACTTGCGCCCGTTGGCGGCCTCCGACAGGGCCGCCGCCGAGTAGTGCGCCCGGCGCCCCAACTCGCGGTACGTGAGACCGCCACCCGTCACCCGGAGCCTGCGCAGCGCCCCCGCGAACTCCGCCAACTCCCCCGAGTCCTCGCGGAGCGGACTCTCCCGTCGTGCCATCGCCGGTCCCCCTTCGACCGGAGCGATTGTTCAGAAGACGCTGTTCAGCGTCCACGTCCTGACACTGAACAACCCGACTGACGCAGGATGGGCACCGGAGCAGGGGGGCTCCGCCGCGGCACCGGGGGGAACGGGGGGACCGCGGCGTCGGGGAAGGGGCGTCCGGTGGCCGCGGGGGAGGCGACCACCGGACGCCGACCCGACACAGACCCACCACGCACCCACCAGCAGCGTGTCGAGCATCGACACACCGAGTGCCTCGTGGTCTCCCCCTGGGGGCCTGCCCGTCCGGCGAGGACGCCCTTGATCTTCCCGAAGCCCCTACAGCCCGACGGCCTTGTAGAGCGACCCGACTTCCTGCCGGTTCAGCACCCGCATGGACCCGGGCCGCTGGTTCCCCAACCGGACCTCGCCCACAGCGGTGCGCACCAGGTGCTCCACCGGGTGCCCGACGTGCTCCAGCAACCGGCGCACGATGTGCTTGCGCCCCTCGTGCAGGACCACCTCCACCAGCGCCTTCCCCGGCATGGCGGAGATCAGCTTGAACGAGTCGACCTTGATCGGCCCGTCCTCCAGCTCGATCCCGGCGCGCAGGGTGCGCCCGAGGTCCCTGGGGATGGGTCCGGGCACCTCGGCCAGGTAGGTCTTCGACACCCCGTACGAGGGGTGCATGAGCCGGTGCGCGAGGTCGCCGTCGTTGGTCAGCAGCAGCAGACCCTCGGTGTCGGCGTCCAGCCGGCCGACGTGGAACAGGCGCTCCTTGCGGTTGGCCAGGTAGTCGCCGACGCACGGCCGGTGCGCGTCGTCGTGCATGGTCGACAGGACACCGCGCGGCTTGTTCAGCACGAGCGTGATCACGTCTTCCTTGAGCACGACGCGCACGCCGTCGACGTGGACGACGGCCGTCTCCGGGTCGATCCGGCGGCCCTGCTCGCGCACGACCTCGCCGTCGACCTGGACGCGGCCGAGCTCGATCAGCTCCTCGGCGACCCGCCGCGAGGCGATGCCCGCCTTGGCGAGCACCTTCTGGAGCCGAATCCCCTCGGGGTGAGCCGAGGAACCGGGCGCTTGGTCAGACATCGTCGATCGCATCCACTTCGGGCAGCAGGGGAGCGATCGGCGGCAGGTCGCCCAACGACGACAGGCCCAACCGCTCCAGGAACAGTTCGGTCGTGCGGTAAAGGATGCCACCCGTGTCGGAGTCCGTGCCCGTCTCGGCGATCAGGCCGCGCGCGACGAGCGTGCGGATGACGCCGTCGACGTTGACCCCGCGCACCGCCGCGATCCGGGCCCTGGTCACGGGCTGCCGGTAGGCGATGACCGCGAGCGTCTCCAGGGCGGCCCGGGTGAGCTTGGCGCGCTGCCCGTCGAGCAGCAGCTTCTCCACGAATGGCGCGAAGCGGTCCCGCGTGTAGAACCGCCAGCCGTCGCCGATTCTACGCAGGTCGATACCGCTGCCCTGTTCGGTGTAGCGGGCGGCCATCCGGTGCAGCGCCGCGGTGACCCGCTTCACGGGCTGCTCGAACACGCCGGCGAGCTGCTCTTCGGCGATCGGGCTGTCCACGACGAGCAGCACGGACTCCAGGGCACCCTCGAACTCGACGTCACCCGTCAGGTCCGGCAGGCCGCCGACCTCCTCGTCAACAACAGGGGCGGCCAGGTCGGTCTCGCTCACCCGTACTCCTCCTCGTCGTCGCCACCGGCCACCTGAGCCTGCTCCTCGGTGCCCACCCACGTGATGCGCAGCTCACCCAGGGGGTCGGGCTGCTCGAACGCCAGTGCCTTCTCCCGGTACAGCTCCAGCAGCGCCAGGAACCGGGCCACGACCTCCATGGTCTCGGTGCACCCGGCGATCAGCTCGGCGAACGTCGTCGTGCCCAGCTCGATGAGCCGCTCGCGCAGCAGGTTCGCGTGCTCGCGGACCGACACCCGGTGCTGGTGCACGTGGGCCGTGGACACGGTGGGCGGCGGCTTGGGGCGGAACGCGACGGCGGCGATCTCGGAGAACCGCCGCGCGTCGACGCCCAGCATCACCTCGGGCAGCAGCCCCTCGTACCGCTGCTCCAGCGCCACCGACCTGGGGTAACGCCGGTGGGCACCCTGCTCCAGCTCCGCGAACAGGGCCGCCACCTGCTTGTACGCCCGGTACTGGAGCAGTCGGGCGAACAGCAGGTCACGGGCCTCCAGCAGGGCCAGGTCCTCCTCGTCCTCCACGTCGCCGGCGGGCAGCAGGCGGGCCGCCTTGAGGTCGAGCAGGGTCGCCGCGATGACCAGGAACTCGGTCGTCTCGTCGAGGTCCCACTGGTCGCCCAGCGCCCGGATGTGGACGATGAAGTCGTCGGTGACCTGGTGCAGCGCCACCTCGGTCACGTCCAGCGTGTGCTGCGAGATGAGCTGGAGCAGCAGGTCGAACGGACCCTCGAAGTTCGTCAGCTTGACCTTGAAGCGACCGTCGTCAGGTGGCGTGACCTGCTCGGCGGGAGGCGCGTCCCCGCTCACCGCTCGCGCAACCTGCGCACCAGCAGCGAGTCCTCGCCGTGCCCTTCGAGGTCGTCCAGGACGATCGCGATGGCCTCGCGCACCACCCGACCCCGGTCGACCGCCAACCCGTGCTCGCCGCGCAGCTCCAACCGGGCGTGCTCCAGCGCCAGCAGCTCCTCGTCGGACACGTACACCGTGATCTTCGTGGAGTGCTTCTCGCGCCCGGTCCCGCGCCGACCGCCGCCACCGCCGCTGTTGTTGGCCCCACCGGTCTCCTGGGAGGGCAGGTCGGGCGTGGAACCGGTGAGGCGGAACAGCTCGGACGCGCCCGGCAGCGATGGGCGTCGGGTCACCGGGCGATCACCTCGCGCGCCAACGCGCGGTACGCCTTGGCCCCCGCCGAGCGCGGTGCCCAGCGGGTGATGGGCTCACCGGCGACGGTCGTCTCCGGGAACCGGACGGTGCGGTTGATCACCGTGTCGAACACGACGTCGCCGAACGCCTCGACCACGCGCGCCATCACCTCGCGGGAGTGCAGGGTGCGCGGGTCGTACATGGTGGCGAGGATGCCGGTGATCTCCAGCTTCGGGTTCAACCGCTCCCTGACCTTCTCGATGGTGTCTATCAGCAGCGCGACCCCGCGCAGGCTGAAGAACTCGCACTCCAGCGGGATGAGGACGCCGTCGGCCGCCGCGAGGGCGTTGACCGTGAGCAGGCCCAGCGACGGCTGGCAGTCGACCAGCACGTAGTCGTAGTGCTCGATCACCGGCCGCAGGGTGCGCACGAGCGTGTGCTCCCGGCCCACCTCGGACACCAACTGGATCTCCGCGGCGGACAGGTCGATGTTGCTGGGCAGCAGGTCCATGCCCTCGACCGGGGTGCGCATGATCACGTCGCCCACGCCGACGTCGCGTTCCATTATCACGTTGTAGATCGTCTGGTCGAGCTGGTGCGGGTGCACCCCGAGCCCGACCGACAGCGCGCCCTGGGGGTCGAAGTCGACCAGCAGCACGCGGCGGCCGTACTCGGCGAGCGACGCGCCGAGGTTGATGGTGGACGTGGTCTTGCCGACCCCGCCCTTCTGGTTGCAGACCGCGAGGATGCGCGCCGGGCCGTGCCGGGCCACCAGCGGCGGGTCGGGCACGAAGCGCAGCGGGCGGCCCGTCGGGCCCATCTCGCCGGCGACCTGCTCGGTGGCGTCCTCGTCGGGCGGCGCGGCGTGCGGGGCGAGGCTCAGTTCGACCGATGCTCGCGGCACACCGGACGATGGCGGCGGTGGCGGGGCCGGTGCCCCCCACGGTCCGCCGGCGTGCTCCGGTGTCGACATCGCCTTCCCGATCCTTAGTCCTCTGCCTGGGCGCAGCCTAGGCGCGTGCAGGCCCACCAGCAACGCGCCTCGCCGTAGCGCGGAGGGGTCACCTCAACGCGCCGGTCCGGTCGGCAGGGGTGTGATCGGTTGAAGCGCGATCGGTCGGAGTGCGCTCGGTCGAGCCCCGATCGGCCGAGCCCCGGTCGGCAGCCCTCAGCACCACGTCGAGCAGGCCGGGGAACAGCTGGTCCAGGTCGTCCCGACGCAGCGACACCCACCGCTGGTTGCCGCAGGCCCTGGTCCGGGTGATGCCGGCCTCCCGGAGCACCCGCAGGTGCTGCGACAGGGTGGACTTGGCGACCTCCACCATGAGGGCGCCGCAGAGGCGTTCCCCGTCGGCTTCGATCTGCCGCACCACGGCCAGCCGCGTGGGGTCGCTCAAGGCGTGCAGCACCGCGCTCAGCTCGATGTCGGTGGGTTCTGGCTCGTCCAAGTTCGGCACCTGGTCGGCACCTCCGGCTCGTTCGGCTTCTGTCGGCTTCGTGGGCTTCTGTCGGCTCTTCGGTCAGCGTGTCCGGGCGTACGCGAAGTGCGCCCACGACGGTACCCGCGACGCGTTCACGTTCCCCCCACAGCGCGAGGATGGGCCGTCGCGTAGACCTCGCGCAAGGTCGTGACCGTGACCAGCGTGTACACCTGGGTCGTCGTGACGGACGCGTGGCCCAGCAGCTCCTGCACGACGCGCACGTCCGCGCCGCCCTCCAGCAGGTGCGTGGCGAACGAGTGCCTCAACGTGTGCGGCGACACCTCGGCCTGGACACCGGCGCGCTCGGCGGCCTTCTTGAGCACGGCCCACGCGGTCTGCCGCGACAGCCGCCCACCGCGGGCGTTGAGGAACACCGCCGGGTTGGCGCGCTTGGCCAGCACCGGCCGGGCCCGGACCAGGTACGCCTCCAGCGCGGCCAGCGCGGGCCGCCCCACGGGCACGATCCGCTGCTTGCCGCCCTTGCCGTCCAGCAGCACGGTCCGCTCCTCGGCGTCCACGTCGTCCACGTCCAGGCCGACGACCTCGGAGATCCGCGCGCCGGTCGAGTACAGCAGCTCCAGCAGCGCCCGGTCGCGCAGGTCGGCGGGCCGGTCGCCGGGGGTGTCGAGCAGCCGGAGCACGTCGTCCACGGGCAGCGCCTTCGGCAGCCGCTTGGGCGGTTGCGGCGGGCGGACCTCGCGCGCCGGGTCGTGCGCGGTGATCCCCTCCAGGTGGGCGAACCGGTGCAGGCCGCGCACGGCGACCAGGGTGCGGGCGGCGGAGGACGCGGCCAGCCCGGACTCGCGCAGCGAGGCCAGGAACTCCCCGACCGCCGTCCCGGTGACGGCGTCGAGGTCGTCGATGCCGTGCTCGGCCAGGTGCGCGGTGTAGCGGCGCAGGTCGCGGCGGTAGGAGTCGAGCGTGTTGCGGGCCGTGCCGCGTTCGACGGCCAGGTGGTCGAGGAACGCGCCGACGACGGCTCCCGGCCCACCCGCTCTCGGCTTGCCCGCTTTCGGCTCGTCCGCTTTCGGCTCTTCCGCTGCTTCCGACACCACGTCCCGCAGTCTGGCCTGTGCGACCAGCGAGGTCTAACCGAGGAGCGGACCGAGGAGCCGTCGAAGCGGCGGACCAGCGGGTTCCGGCTCCCGGGGCGGACATGGGCTGTTAGCGTTTGCCGCGTGTCGGAACCCCACTCGGTGCGCATCGGCGACCAGCAGCGCGAGGAAGCGATCAGCGCGCTGAACGACCACTTCGCGGCCGGTCGCCTGGAGATCGGCGAGTACGAGCAGCGCGTCGGGTACGCCTCGGGCGCGCAGACGGCCCAGGAGCTGGCCGCGCTGTTCCAGGACCTGCCGCACCCGCACCCGGTGTTCCTGCCGCCGCCGCCCTCGTACCTGCCGCCGACCTCCGGGTACCAGCAGCCCGGTTACCAGCAGCCGGGGTACCAGCAGCCCGGCTACGGGGCACCGTACGGCCAGCCCTACTCCACCGCGGGCCACCCGCCCCCCGGCTACTACCCGCCCGGTTACAGCCCGAACGCCCCGTACGGCGTCGACCCGCTGACCGGGCAGCCGCTGTCGGACAAGTCGCGCGTCGCGGCGGGCGTGCTCCAGCTCCTGCTGCCGTTCGGCATCGGCCGGTTCTACACGGGTGACACGGCGATCGGCGTGGCACAGCTGCTGACCTGCGGCGGCTGCGGCATCTGGTCGCTGGTCGACGGCATCGTCCTGCTGGTCAACGGCGGCACCGACAGCCAGGGCCGCAAGCTGCGCGACTGAAGCGACTGGCGCGACTGGCGCGACTAGAAAGCCAGGTTGCGCCCCACCGCCCACAAAACTGCGACGACCACCACCGGCACCCCGACCTTCCGCGACAGCGGCGGAACGGGCCGCCCGGCGCGGTCGGCGCGGAACCAGCGCAGCCACAGCCACGCCAGCAGCGGCAGCCCGGCGACGAGCATCACCGCGTTGAACTGCCAGGCTGCGACGACGTCGCCGTGCAGCAGCGCGTGCACCATCCGCGTGGACCCGCAGGCGGGGCACTGGATGCCGGTCAACGCGTACAGCGGGCAGGGCGGGAGCAGCGACCCGGGCTGGTTCGGGTCGACGAACAGCAGCACGCCGCACCCGGCCACCGCCGCCGCGACCACCGCCCAGGGACTCCGCACCCGCCCATTATGTGCGGGAGGGGCGCCCCGCAGGACGCCCCTCCCAGCACGGACCTCGCCTCAGCCCTTCCCGCGAGGACCGAGCCTCAGTTCTTGACTCAGCCCTCCCGCAAGGACCGGGCTTCACCCCTCCGAACGACGGGCGAACCGCGTCGGCCGGTCGCGGAACGGCGCGTCGGCCGGACGCCCCGACGCGCCGCCGCTCACCACCGCGTGCGCGGCCAGCAGCCCGGCCACCGCGGGCCCGTTGACGATGTCCCCGGCCAGCGCCATGGCCACCGCCTCGTCGAGCGGGAAGGTCCGCGCCTCCAGGTCGGCCTCCTCCTCGCCCTGCACGTCGCGGTCCACGGTCGACAGGCCGCGGGCCAGGTAGACGCGCACCACCTCGTCGGTGAAGCCCGGCGACACGGCGACGTCCACCAGCGTCACCCACTCGGCCGCCGCCAGCCCGACCTCCTCGGCCAGCTCGCGCGCGGCGGCGTCCAGGGGCGGCTCGCTGCCCGCGTCGAGCAGGCCGGCGGGCAGCTCCCACAGCCGCCGCCCGATCGGGTGCCGGTACTGGTGGATGAGCGTGACGCCGCCGTCCTCGTCCAGCGCGACAACGGCCACGGCACCGAGGTGCTCGACCACCTCGCGCTTGGCCGTGCCGCCGCCGGGCATGGCGACCTCGTCCACGCGCAGCGCGACCACGCGGCCCACGTGCACGTCACGCGACGAGACGGTCGAGAACTCGTGCCGGGTCACTGCGCGACCACCGCCTCGACCGGCTCGGGGGACGAGGAGGTCAGCGGCAGCCGGTCCGCGAGCCGGTAGCCCAGGGCGGCCTTCACGAACGCCGCGAACAGCGGGTGCGGGCGGGTCGGCCGGGACTTCAGCTCGGGGTGCGCCTGGGTGGCCACGAAGAACGGGTGCACGTCGGCGGGCAGCTCGACGAACTCCACCAGCCGCCCGTCGGGCGAGGTGCCGGAGAACACCAGGCCCGCCTCCGCCAGCCGCTCGCGGTAGGCGTTGTTGACCTCGTAGCGGTGGCGGTGCCGCTCGGAGACCTCGGTCGACCCGTACGCGAGGGCCACCTGCGACCCGGGCACGAGCTTCGCCGGGTAGGCGCCCAGGCGCATGGTGCCGCCCATGTCGCGCTCGCCGGCGACCACGTCCTCCTGGTCGGCCATGGTGCTGATGACCGGCGCCCCGGTGTCCTCGAACTCGGACGAGTTGGCGTCCTCGATGCCCGCGAGGTTGCGCGCCGCCTCGATGACCAGGCACTGGAGACCCAGGCACAGGCCGAGCAGCGGGACGCCGCGGGTGCGGGCGTGCGTGATGGCACCGATCTTGCCCTCGATGCCGCGCACCCCGAACCCGCCGGGGATCAGGATCGCGTCGAGCCCGGCCAGCGCGTGCGAGGCGCCCGACGGCGTCCGGCACTCGTCGGACGGCACCCACACCACCTCGACCTTGGCGCGGTGCGCGAACCCGCCCGCGCGCAGCGCCTCGGTCACCGACAGGTAGGCGTCGGGCAGGTCGACGTACTTGCCGACCAGGCCGACGCGGACCGTCTCGGACGGGTTGTGGACGCGGTCGAGCAGGTCGCCCCACACCGTCCAGTCGACGTCGCGGAACGGCAGGTCGAGGCGGCGCACCACGTAGGCGTCGAGGCCCTCGCCGTGCAGCACCTTGGGGATGTCGTAGATCGACGGCGCGTCCACCGCGGCCACGACGGCGTCGGTGTCCACGTCGCACATGAGGGCGATCTTGCGCTTGAGCGCGTCCGGGATCTCCCGGTCGGCCCGGCACACGATGGCGTCGGGCTGGATGCCGATGTTGCGCAGCGCGGCCACCGAGTGCTGCGTCGGCTTGGTCTTCAGCTCGCCGGACGGCGCGAGGTAGGGCACGAGCGAGACGTGCAGGAAGAACACGTTGTCGCGGCCGACGTCGTGGCGCACCTGGCGGGCGGCCTCCAGGAACGGCAGCGACTCGATGTCGCCGACCGTGCCGCCCACCTCGGTGATCACCACGTCGGGCGTGACGCCGTCGGGGCCCGGCTCGGCCATGGCGCGGATGCGCCGCTTGATCTCGTCGGTGATGTGCGGGATGACCTGGACGGTGTCGCCCAGGTACTCGCCGCGCCGCTCCTTGGCGATGACCTCGGAGTACACCTGACCGGTGGTCACGTTCGCGTCGCCGGACAGGTCGCGCGCCAGGAACCGCTCGTAGTGGCCGATGTCCAGGTCGGTCTCGGCCCCGTCGTCGGTGACGAACACCTCACCGTGCTGGAAGGGGTTCATCGTGCCCGGGTCGACGTTGAGGTACGGGTCGAGCTTCTGCATGGTGACCCGCAGACCGCGGGAGGTGAGCAGCTGACCGAGGCTCGACGCGGTGAGACCCTTGCCGAGGGAGGAGGCGACGCCTCCGGTGACGAAAACGTGCTTGGTCGTACGTGCCTGCTGCACCAAGGAGGCTCCCGTGGTCAAGATTTACGCAGGGCTGACAGCCCTG
Organism: Saccharothrix sp. DSM 118769; assembly: GCF_052936295.1. NCBI lineage: Bacteria > Bacillati > Actinomycetota > Actinomycetes > Pseudonocardiales > Pseudonocardiaceae > Saccharothrix > Saccharothrix sp. DSM 118769. Next base: position 7,884,418 of record NZ_CP193627.1, read on the forward strand.
TCCACGGGCCCTAACGCTAACACGCCGCCGGTCACCCAGCGCGCTGGTGGGTGCGGCGGGCCATCACTCGTCTGGCCCAAGAGCGTGGCGGGAAGATCGAGGACTGAGGGATGAAGGGCGTCCTCGCCGGACGGGCAGGCCCCGGGGGAGGGACGTGCGTCGATGCTCGACGGGCCGGTGGTGGGTGCGTGAGTACGTGGGTGCGTGGTAGCGGAGGTGCTGTTCACCGGCCTTCGAGGTGGCGTTCGACCCGCTGCGCGTTCTCGACCAGCCGCAGGCACAGGTGGCGGGTCCGAGCCAGGTCCTCGTCGGTGAAGCCGGCGAACACCGCCGCCATGGCGCGGGCGGTCGGTTCGCGGAACGCGGTCAGCCACTCGCGACCGGCGTCGGTGGCCTGCACGCGGACCGAGCGGCGGTCGTCCGGGTCCGGGACGCGGCGCACGAGCGCGTCGCGCTCCAGGGTGTCCACGAGGCCCGTGACGTTGCGCGAGGTGACGCCGGCGGCCTGCGCCAGCTCGCCGACGCTGAGGCCGTCGTCGGGTGCGGTGGACAGCCGGGCGAGGACGTCGAGCGCGCCCGCGCTGAGCCCCCGCCCGCCCGCGCCGCGCGACCGCAGCTTGTCCACGGCCTGGGCCGCGGAGCGGATCGCCGCCGCGGCCTCCAGGGCGAGGGTGTCGTCGCCGCCGGTGAACGTGGTCATCGAGGCGCGCACGCCCGAGTCGTACAGGAAGTCCTCGTCGTCAACGGCCAGGGTCGATTTATGTACGTCCTTCACAATGAAGTAGTACCACAAATCGGGTTGGAGGTCGGCGTCGTCAGCCGGAGGCGCCCGGCGCGGGGCTCTCGGCGTTGCCCGCCGCCCCGTAGCGGCCGGATTTGCCGTCCAGCTGTTCGCGCAGCGCCAGGACCGTCACCACCCGACCCGCGGCCAGGTCCAGGTTGTCCACCGTCGACAGCACGGACGTCGCCGCCGTGTCCGCGCGCACCACGCCCACCGGACCCGTCCCGTCCGCCGAGCCCCGCCCGCCGGCCAGCACGGCGCCCGCGCCCGAGCGGTCCAGCTGGGTGGCGAACCTGGCGACCACCGCCGCGCGGTCGCCCGCCGAGTCGCCCCCGACCGAACCGCCGGTCAGCACCACGGCCAGCTGCGCGGGGCGCATGCCCTGCCCCGGCTTGACGAACCCGGCGCCCGACAGGCCGCCCAGGGCCGCCGCGACCTCGTCGTCCGTGGCCTGCTGCCGGTTGTCGTCCTTGTTGACCAGCAGCACCGAGCCCAGCAGGCCGCCGGCGCGCGTGCCCGGGTCCGAGCCGGTGGGCAGCTTGGTGCCGGCGGGCTGGAGGCGGGCGACCATGCCCAGCAGCTGGTCGGCCTTGTCCGGGTCGGCGAACGCCTCGGTGAGCTGGAGCTCCCCGGTCACGGTCGCGCCGGCCGCGCGCAGCAGCTCGGCGAGCGCGTCGCGGTCGTTGGGGCGGGCGTCGGCGGTGGTCACCAGCACCACGCTGCGGCCGGCGAGCTGGTCCTTCACCGCCAGCGGGCCGATCGAGCCGGCGAACCGGTCGGCCTCGGTGAGCCGGGCGTCCAGCGCGTTGCGCTGCTCCTGCAACGACGCGACCTCGCGGCCCAGCTGGCTGTTGTCGTCGGTCAGCCCCGACAGCAGCCGCCCGCTGATCGCGGTCGAGCCGAGCACGACGCCCACGGCCAGCGCCAGGAACACCGCGGTGACGGAGACGATGTGGTAGCGCAGCGAGATCACGCGGACAACCCCTTCACCCACTCGACGACGGACCGGAACGCGTCGACCACGACGTCGACGTAGACCTGCCCGACCCCGGACACGAACAGCGCGGCGGCCATCGCGACCACCGCGGCCAGCACCAGCAGGACGATCGCGCCCAGCGACACCCGGCTGCGGTGCAGGGCGGCCACGGCGTGGCCGTCGACGAGCTTGTCGCCGAGCTTGAGCCGGGTGAGGAACGTCGACGGGTTCGACCCGGAGTTGCCGCGGTCGAGGAACTCGCGCAGGCCGGCCCGCAGGCCGACCGTGACGACGAGGCTCGCGCCGTGCGACTCGGCCAGCAGCAGCGCCAGGTCCTCGGCGTTGCCGGACGCGGGGAACGTCACCGCGCCGATGCCCAGGTCCTGGATGCGCTCCAGGCCGGGCGCGTGGCCGTCGGTCTGCGCGGGCACCACCACCTCCGAGGCCGCCCTCAGCGTCTCGGTGCCGATGCCGCCGGGGTCGCCGACGACGACGTCCGGCGTGAACCCGGCGGTGTGCAGCGTGTCCGCGCCCGCCTCGACGCCGAACAGGACGGGCCGGTGCTCGCGGACGTACTTGCGCAGTGCGCGCAGCTCCTCGGCGTGCCGGGGACCGCCGCACACGACCAGCACCTGGCGGTCGCGGATCGGCACGAACAGCTCGGGCACGCCCACCCCGTCGAGGATCAGCGCCCGTTCGCGGCGCAGGAACTCGATGGTGTTCGCGGAGAACGCCTCCAGCTGGGCCGCCATGCCCGCCTTGGCCTCGACCATGGCGTCGGCGACGGACTCGGCGGTCTGCTCGACGCCGCGCGCCACCTCCTTCTCGCCGACGAACACGCCGCCCTCGTGCAGCCGCAGCCGCGTGCCGTCCCCCACGTCCCGCAGCACGGCGGTGCCGACGCCGTCGATCAGCGGCACGCCGGCCTCGACCAGCAGCTCCGGGCCGAGGTTGGGGAACCGGCCGGAGATCGACGGCGAGGCGTTGACCACGCCGGCCACCCCGGCGGCGACGAGGGCCTCGGCGGTGCGGCGGTCGATGTCGACGTGGTCGAGCACCGCGACGTCACCGGGGACCAGCCGGCGCAGCAGGTCGCCCGTGCGTCGGTCGACCCGCGCGACTCCGGTGGCGCCCGGCAGTTCGTGGTGCGTGCGGTGGAGCAACCCGGAGAGCTTCATGCCCCCGATGGTGACCACGTCCCGGGCCGTTCGGCGGGCAACACGCCGAGTGGTCGGGGCTGGTCAACGGCGTTATAGCTCCACAGTGGACGAATTACCCCCGGTCGGGTGACGCCGGTCGTCGACCTCGTCCCGGTTGACCGGGCGCACCTCGATCACGGGCAGCGGGATGCCGAACGGCGGGGTGTCGACGTCGTCGTCCAGCGGGCCGGCGGTCGGGTCGCCGGCCACCGCCGCGTTCGACGGCCAGTCGTGCGCCAGCACGACCCCCGCGAGCACCGCCGCGGCCGCGACGGCGATCAGCCACGTGCCGGAGCCGACGAACTCGGGGTCCACCGGCCCGCTCCCCGACGCGTCGCCCGCCCCGTCGGCCGTGCCGAACAGCTTCGACGTGGTCTCCAGCGCCGCCCACAGCGTGCCGAGGAGCAGCCCGAGGCCGAGCACGGCGACGACCCGGCCGATCGCGGCGGACAGCGGTCGCCGGAGCTGGAGCACCGCGCCGAGCGCGACGAGCGCGGCGGCCACGACGAACGCGTAGCCGTAGACCGGGATGCGGAACCCGCCCTCCCCGGCGCTCACCTCGGACGTGGGGCCGAGGACCGGCTCCCAGGCGGTCCAGGCGTACATGACGGGTTCCTGGTCGGGGCCGAGGCCGCCGGCGGCGGTGAACCGGTTCATCACCCCGTACAGCGGGAACAGCGAGCCGAGGACGGTCAGCAGCGCCCCCGCGCACAGGGCGACGACCGCGGTGCCGCGTCGGGTCATGGTGGGGTCTCCTCGCCGGTCACCCGTCGGTGCAGTCGGTGCGGTCGGTGGCACCGCTCTCACCAGCAAAGCGGCCCGGGGGCGTCCGCGCACCCCTCCGAACGGGTGTGGGCACCACTGCGGATGCGGACACGGATGCGGACACGGGTGCGGACACGGGTGCGGGTGCGGGCACCGCTACCGGGGCAGACCGCGGCCGGAAGGAGGTCGGGGGTGTTCCGCCGGGGGGCGGTAGTCGGACTCCGGGAGGTGCGCCACCACGATCGCCTCCGGCGGGATGTCGTGGGGGCGGGTGTCGTCGTCCGCGTCGTCCGTGGTGGTCATGGCGGCAGTGGTCGTGACGTGGGAGGTGGGGCGGTGAGGTGCGGTGGGGTGCTGCGCGGGGGTGGGGTGCGGGGTGGCGGGGCGGCGGGTGTGCACCAGGGTCGCGCCCGCCGCGGCGACCACCGCGGACAGGACCAGCAGCCAGGTGCCCTCGCGGACCTCCTGGGCGTAGCCCTCGAAGTTGTGCGCGCTCGGCTCCACCGCCGCCGCCACGCCCATGCCCGTCGTCCAGACCGCGCCCGCCAGCAGGGCCGCGCCGGCCACCGCCGCGTACGTCGCCACCGGGGCGCGGCGGCCGGGCAGCAGGGAGCCGCCCGCCGCCACCAGCAGCACCGCCGCGGCCACCGTGATCGGCACGCCGTAGCGGGTGGCGCGGACGCCCAGCATCAGCTCCACGTCCACCTCGGCCGCGCCGGTCGTGGTCCGCCACGCGGTCGTGACGAAGCCCAGGTCCGGGTCCGCGGCGCTGCCCTCCCAGAACAGCGGCAGGAACGTCCCCGCCACCGCCGCGACGGCGGCCACCACGAGCAGCACGGCGCCCCAGGGGCGTCGGCTCACCTGCCGCGTCCCTTGCGGCGCACCACCGGCGCGCTGTCCTTGTCGGCCTTCGCCGCCGCCAGCAGCTCCTCGGCGTGCGCGCGGCCGGTGTCGGTGGAGTCCATGCCCGCCAGCATCCGGGCCAGCTCCACCACCCGCTGCGCCTCGTCGAGCCGCCGCACGCCGGAACGCGTGAGGATGCCGTCCGCGGTCTTGTCGACCACCAGGTGCCGGTCGGCGAACGCCGCCACCTGCGGCAGGTGCGTCACCACGATCACCTGGTGGCTGCGCGCCAGCCTGGCCAGCCTGCGGCCGACCTCGACCGCCGCCCGACCGCCGACACCCGCGTCGACCTCGTCGAACACCAGCGTCGGCACCGGGTCGGAGTGCGACAGCACCACCTCCAGCGCCAGCATCACCCGGGACAGCTCACCGCCCGACGCGCCCTTGTGCACGGGCAGCGCGGGCGCGCCGGGGTGCGCGATCAGCCTCAGCTCCACGTCGTCCACGCCCGAGGCGCCGGCGTGCAGCAGCCTGCCGTCGACCTCCACGGCTTGCGCGTCGCCCTTCTCCGCCACCCGGGGCCGCACCGCGACCTCGACGGTGGCGTGCGGCATCGCCAGGCCGGTCAGCTCGTCGGACACCGCCTTGCCCAGCTCCTCGGCCGCGCCCGTGCGGGCCACCGTCACCTGCCGCGCGTACACCGCCAGCTCACCGGCCAGCTCGTCGCGCCGCGCGGCCAGCGCCGCCAGCGCCTCGTCGGAGGTGTCCAGCCCGGCCAGCCGCGACGACGCGTCCTGCGCCCACGCGATGACGCCGTCGACGTCCGCCGCGTACTTGCGGGTCAGCGACTTCAGCTCGGACTGGCGGGCGAGCACCTGCTCCAGCCGCGCCGGGTCCGCGTCCAGGTGCTCCAGGTACGAGTTGATCTCCGCGCCCACGTCGGCGAGCAGCGTCTCCGCCTCCACCAGCCGGGGCTCCAGGTCGCGCAGCTTCGGGTCGTCCGAGGCGACCAGCCGCCGGCGCGCCTCGCCGATCAGGCCCAGCGCGCCGGGCACGTCCGGGTCGCCGTCCGGGGACCCGGCGACGGCGTACTGCGCGCCCGACGCGGCCTCGCGCAGCTGGTCGGCGTCGGCCAACCGGCGCGCCTCGTCGACCAGCTCCTGGTCCTCGCCCGGCTTCGGGTCGACCGCGTTGATCTCGGCCAGGCCGTGCCTGAGCAGCTCGGACTCGCGGGCCAGCTCCCGCGCCCGCTCGGTGCGCTCGGTCAGCTCGGTCGCCACGCGCAGCCACTCGTCGCGGATCTTCCGGTAGGCGCGCAGCGGTTCGGCGACCTCGTCACCGGCGAACCGGTCGAGCACCGCCCGCTGCTCGGCGGGCCGCAGCAGCCGCAGCTGGTCGTTCTGCCCGTGCACGGCCAGCAGCTGCTCGGCCAGCTCGGACAGCACGCCCACCGGCACGGACCGCCCGCCCAGGTGGGCGCGGGACCGGCCGTCGGCGCCCACCGTGCGCACGGCGATCACGCTGCCGTCGTCGTCGGGCTCGCCGCCGACCTCCTCGGCGACCTTCGCCGCCGGGCTGCCCGCGGGGGCCTGGAAGCGGCCTTCGACCACCGCCTTCTCCGCACCGTTGCGCACGCGCGACGCCTCCGCCCGGCCGCCACCCAGCAGGTGGAGGCCGGTGACGACCATCGTCTTGCCCGCGCCGGTCTCGCCCGTCACCACGGTGAAACCGGGGTCGAGCTCAAGGGTGGCCTCGTCGATCACACCGAGGCCCTGGATGCGCATCTCGGCCAGCACGACTCGAACACTACTGGGCGATACCGACGGACCGCGTGCTCGGGGGCGGGTGTCCCGCTGTTGATCTCCGCCGGTCACCCGCCCGGTGGCGCTACGGGGCGGACGGTCCGCGCCACCCCTGCACCGGCAGTTCGAACTTCTCCACCAGCCGGTCCGTGAACGGCCCCTGCCGCAGCTTGATCAGCCGCAACGGGGTGCTGCCCTCCACCACCTCGACCCGCGCGCCCGGCGGCAGGTCGATCGTGCGGCGGCCGTCCGCGGTCAGCACCGCCGGGTAGCTCTCCGGGTCCACCTCCAGCGCCACCACCGACGACGGCGACACCACGAACGGCCGGGCGAACAGCGCGTGCGCGTTGCTCGGCACCACCAGCAGCGCCTGCACGTCCGGCCACACCACCGGCCCGCCCGCCGAGAACGCGTACGCCGTCGACCCGGTCGGGGTCGCCACCAGCACGCCGTCGCAGCCGAACGCCGACACCGGCCGCCCGTCCACCTCGACCACCACGTCCAGGATGCGCTCCCGCGTGGACTTCTCCACGCTGGCCTCGTTCAGCGCCCACGTCGTGCCCAGCACCTCGTCGCCGGCGAACGCGGTCACGTCGAGCGTCATCCGCTCCTCGACCTCGTAGTCGCGGTCCACGACGTGCCGGATCGCCTCGTACAGCGCGTCCGAGTCGGCCTCCGCGAGGAACCCGACCCGCCCCAGGTTCACGCCCAGCACCGGCACCCCGGCCGCGCGCGCCAGCTCCGCCGCCCGCAGCAGCGTGCCGTCACCGCCCAGCACGAACACCAGCTCGGCGCCCTCGGCGGACTTCTCGTCGGCCACCACGACCTCGGCGTAGCAGGACGGGTCCAGCTCGGGCGCCTCGTCCTCCAGCACCCGCAGCCTCACGCCGCCCGCCGAGAAGCGGGACGCGACCTCCTGGGCGACCAGGACGTTGCTCCGCCGGCCGGTGTGCACGACCAGCAGGATCTCCCGGGCCATGCCGTTCCCCTCCGTTGGGGTCCTCACTGGGGACCTTCCGTCACGGCCGCGCGCACGAGCGCGGCGGCGGTGTCCTCGTCCAGGGGGTCGCCCCGGCGCAGCCAGGCGAAGAACTCGACGTTGCCCGACGGCCCCGGCAGCGGGCTCGCGGTGACCCCGTGCAGGCGCAGCCCGAGACCGGCCGCGGACGCCACGACGTCCAGCACCGCCTCGGCGCGCAACCCCGGGTCCCGCACCACACCGCCCGACCCCAGGCGTTCCTTGCCGACCTCGAACTGCGGTTTCACCATCGGCAGCAGGTCGCCCCCCTCGTCGAGGCACCCGGCGAGCGCCGGGAGCACGAGCCTCAACGAGATGAACGAGAGATCGGCCACCACCAGTTCAACGGGACCGCCGATGTCCTCCGGCGTCAACGCCCGCACGTTCGTCCGGTCCTTGACCACGACCCGGTCGTCCGTCCGGAGCCGCCAGTCCAGCAGGCCCCGCCCGACGTCGGCCGCCACGACCTGCCGGGCTCCCGCGCGCAGCAGCACGTCGGTGAACCCGCCGGTCGACGCGCCCGCGTCCAGGCAGCGCCTGCCCGCGACGGCGACCCCCGGGAACGCCTCCAGCGCGCCGACGAGCTTGTGCGCGCCCCGCGAGGCGTAGTTCGGGTCGTCGTTGTCGCGCACCAGCAGCGCGGTGTCCAGCCCCACGGCGGTCGCCGGTTTCGTGGCCACGGTGCCCTGGACGGTCACCTTGCCCTCGGCGACGAGCTGGCTCGCGTGCTCCCGGGACCTGGCCAGTCCGCGGCGGACCAGTTCGGCGTCGAGCCGAGCCCTGCGCGGCACCGGCTCAGACCTTGTCGATGCTGGACAACGCGACGGTCAGCGCCGTGTGCGCGTCGTCGAAGCGGGCCACGTGCTCGACCACGTCCAACTGCTCCAGCCCGTCGAGGCCCGCCAGGGCGTCGTCGATCCCGGCCACGGGGTCGCGCGGCGGGCCGGGGAGGGGAACCTCGAAGCTCACGGTTTCACGGTAGCCGATGCAGGATCGACAGGTCGGCCGCGACGTGCGTCGGGCGGCGGTCCTCGGGCAGTGCCTTCGCCTCCGCTTCGGTGGACACGCCGGTGAGCACCAGCAGCGAGTCCATGCCCGCGTTCACCGCGCCCGCGATGTCGGTGTCCAGCCGGTCGCCCACCACCAGCGGGCGCTGCGCGCCGGCCGACTTCGCCGCCTGCTCCAGCAGCGGCGTCGCGGGCTTGCCCGCCACCAGCGGTTCGACGCCGGTGGCCGTGCGCAGGGCCGCGACCAGCGCCCCGTTGCCGGGCAGCAGGCCGCGTTCGGTGGGCAGCGTCGCGTCCACGTTGCAGGCCACCCACTTCGCGCCCGCCCGGACCGCCACGCACGCCTCGGCGAGTTCGCGCCACCCCAGGTCCTGCGACAGGCCCTGCACGACCGCCGCCGCGCCCGCCGCGTCCCGGGTGGGCTCGAAGCCGCGCACCCGCACCTGCTCGGCCAGCGCGTCCGTGCCGAGGACCAGCACCCGCTCGCCCTGCGGCACGAGGTCCAGCAGCATCGCCGCGCCCGCCTGGGCGCTCGTGCTCACCTCGTCCACGTTCGTGCGGAAACCCAACTCGTTCAGGTGCTCGGCGACGTCCTCGGGCGACCGGGACGCGTTGTTGGTGACGAACCGGATCGCGGAGCCGTGCTCCCGTGCCGCGGCCACCGCCTCCACCGCGCCGGGCACGACCTCGCGCCCCCGGTACACGGTGCCGTCGAGGTCCAGCAGCAGAGCGTCGTAGCGGGCCAGCAGCACGGGCGCCTCCATCCGTTCGGTCACCACAGGTGCCACAAGTGTGGAGGCCCGGCACCTATCGGTGCCGGGCCTCCGGGTGTGACTTCGCTCCCGCGTCGTCAGTGCTGCGGGATCGCGTTCACCCCTGCGTCCAGTCCTGTTTCCAGTTCTGCGTTGTTCAGTCCTGCGTTCAGTCCTGCGGGCTGAGGTCGAACGCGCGCTCGGCGGCGTCCGTCTCGTTGTCGTCGTCGGCCTGCGCGGCGTTGAGGAACCACTTGACGGCCTCCTCGTTGCGCCCGGCCGCCTCCAGGTTGTCCGCGTAGGCGTAGAACAGGCGCGCGCTCCACGGGAAGCGCTTCTTCTCGTCCAGGTCGTCGCCCTGCAGCGCCACCACGGCCGCGTCCAGCTGCCCCATGTCGCGCCGGGCGCCGGCGGCCACGATCCGCAGCTCCACCGCCTCCTCCGCCGACAGCGGCAGCCCCTGGGCCTCCTGGGCCAGGTCGATCGCCCGCTCGGGACGCCCCAGCGCCCGCTCGCAGTCGGCCATGACCGCGATGTGCCCGGCACCGCGCGACATGCGCCGCGCCGCCCGCAGCTCCGACAGCGCCTCGGCCCACTCGCCGGCGTGGTAGGCGGTCAACCCGGCCGCCTCGCGCACCACCGCCACCCGAGCCGCCTTCGACCGCGCGTACCGGGCGTGCTCCAACGCCTGCTCCGGCTCGCTGTCGATCAGCAGACCGGCGGCGGCGAGGTGCCGTCCCACGATCTCGGCCAGGCCCTTGGGCAGGCCGCGCAGCTCCTGCTTCACCTCGGGGTCGAGCACGGAGATGTCCGCGTCCTGCGGCAGCTCGGGCGTGCGGGAACGGGTGAACACCCGGTCCTGCGACTCCTCGGCACCGTCAGCGTCAACGCCATTCTCAGCGTCAGCGCCATCCTCAGCGTCGGCATCGACGTCGGGGTCGGCGGCGCCGGTGGCCTCCGCATCCTCCGCACCCTCACCACGGGGCTCGTCCTCGACAGCCTCGTCGGTCTCGTCCGCCTCGCCCGTCACCGACTTCTCGGTGACCTCGGCGACCTCGGTGGCCACGGGCTCGACGTTCCCGACCTCGGGAGCCTCGCCCCGGGTGGCCTCGACGTCGGCGGCGGTCGCCTCGGAGCCCTGCTCGTCGGTCTGGGTGAGCCGGTCCTGGAACCGCGCGGCGCGATCACGGCTGCGCTCGTCCCGACGATCGTCACGCCGGTCATCGCGGCGGTCGTCACGCCGATCGTCCCGCCGGTCGTCACGCGGCTTGTCGTACGGACGCCGGTCGTCCCGACGCGGGTAACCGCCCCGGTCGCTCCCCCGGTCAGTGCCGCGGTCGCTGCCGCGGTCGTCACGCTTGAAGCCGCCAGGCCGGTCGTCACGCTTGAACCCGCCACCAGGCCGGTCGTCGCGCGGCCGGAACTCGCGCCGCTCGCCACCGCCGGAGCGGTCATCACGCCTGAAGCCACCGGGCCGGTCGTCCCGACGCTGGTAACCACCACGATCACCGGAGCGGTCACCAGAACGCTCGGTGGACCGGTCGGTGGAGCGGTCGTCCCGGCGCGGGTAACCGCCCCGGTCCCCACTCGGACGGTCATCCCGGCGCTGGTAGCCACCGCGGTCGCTCGACCGGTCGTCACGGCGGAACCCGCCGCGGTCGTCCGACCGGTCGTCCCGACGCTGGTAGCCACCACGGTCACTGCCCCGGTCGTCACGCTTGAAGCCGCCAGGCCGGTCATCGCGCTTGAACCCGCCGCCAGGCCGGTCGTCACGCTTGAACCCACCACCAGGCCGGTCGTCGCGCGGCCGGAACTCGCGCCGCTCGCCACCGCCGGAGCGGTCGTCACGCCTGAAGCCACCGGGCCGGTCGTCCCGACGCTGGTAACCACCGCGATCACCGGAACGCTCGCCACCGCGGTCATCACGCCGCTGGTAACCGCCGCGGTCGTCCCCACGAGACCCGGAACGGTCGTCGCGCGGCCCGGAGCGGTCGTCACGCGGCCGGAACTCGCGGCGCTCGCCACCACCGGAGCGGTCGTCACGCTTGAAGCCACCCGGCCGGTCATCCCGGCGCTGGTAACCGCCACGGTCATCACGGGACTGGTAGCCACCGCGGTTGTCGCGGGACTGGTAGCCACCGCGGTCGTCGCGCGGCTTGTCGTAGCGGGGGCGCTCGCCCCTGTTGTCATCGCGCCGGAACCCGCCCCGGTCACCGGAGCGGTCGTCGCGTCGCTGGTAACCGCCGCGGTCGTCGCTACCGCGATCGGTACGCGGCCGGTCGCTGTGCGGCCGGTCGGTACGCGGCCGATCCGTGTGCGGCCGGTCGGCCGAGTCACGGCGGTAGCCGCCTCGGTCGTCATCCCGGCGCTGGTAACCACCGCGATCGTCGCGCGGCTTGTCCTTGTCGAAGCGGGGGCGCTCGCCCCTGCTGTCATCGCGGCGGAACCCGCCGCGGTCATCCCGTCGTTCGCCACCACGAGGCTTGTCGTAGCGCGGCCGGTCGTCCCGACGCTGGAAACCGCTGGAACGCTCGCCCCCACGAGCGTCACGGTCACCGGTGCTCGGCTTGCCACTTCCCTGGGAACGGCCACCATCGTCGGATCGGCGCGGTCGGTCTCCCTGGCCACGCTGACGGTCGCCGGGTCGATCCCCGAACCTGGACACTAACTCCTCCTACTGTGGACACGCCGAAAGGGCTTGCGGTTAGAAGCACATCTGACTGTGCCCCCACCGCAAGCCCTTTCGGGGAAGAATGTTCGGCGGCGTCCTACTCTCCCACACCCTCACGAGTGCAGTACCATCGGCGCTGGAAGGCTTAACTACCGGGTTCGGAATGGGACCGGGTGTTCCCCAACCGCAATGACCACCGAAACACTATGAAATTACCAACCCGTAGGCACCACACCCACACACATGGGGCGATGGTCCGGTTCGGTTCTTTCAGAACCGCACAGTGGATGCGTAGCATGTTTGTGAGCAAGTCCTCGGCCTATTAGTACCGGTCAACTCCAGCCGTTACCGACCTTCCATCTCCGGCCTATCAACCCAATGGTCTCTTGGGGGCCTTAACCCACGAAGGGTGGGATACCTCATCTAGGAACGAGCTTCCCGCTTAGATGCTTTCAGCGGTTATCCCTTCCGAACGTAGCCAACCAGCAATGCCCTTGGCAGGACAACTGGCACACCAGAGGTCCGTCCGTCCCGGTCCTCTCGTACTAGGGACAGCCTTCCGCAAGTATCCTACGCGCGCGGCGGATAGGGACCGAACTGTCTCACGACGTTCTAAACCCAGCTCGCGTACCGCTTTAATGGGCGAACAGCCCAACCCTTGGGACCTACTCCAGCCCCAGGATGCGACGAGCCGACATCGAGGTGCCAAACCATGCCGTCGATATGGACTCTTGGGCAAGATCAGCCTGTTATCCCCGGGGTACCTTTTATCCGTTGAGCGACCACGCTTCCACAAGCCATGGCCGGATCACTAGTTCCGACTTTCGTCCCTGCTCGACCTGTCGGTCTCACAGTCAAGCCCCCTTGTGCACTTGCACTCGACACCTGATTGCCAACCAGGCTGAGGGAACCTTTGAGCGCCTCCGTTACTCTTTGGGAGGCAACCGCCCCAGTTAAACTACCCACCAGGCACTGTCCCTGATCCGGATCACGGACCGAGGTTAGACATCCAGTACGACCAGAGTGGTATTTCAACGATGACTCCACACTGACTGGCGTCAGCGCTTCACAGTCTCCCACCTATCCTACACAAGCCGAACCGAACACCAATACCAAGCTATAGTAAAGGTCCCGGGGTCTTTCCGTCCTGCCGCGCGTAACGAGCATCTTTACTCGTAGTGCAATTTCGCCGGGCCTGTGGTTGAGACAGTCGAGAAGTCGTTACGCCATTCGTGCAGGTCGGAACTTACCCGACAAGGAATTTCGCTA